>NZ_CP042431.1:2599198-5198396 GCF_007970185.1 Pseudobacter ginsenosidimutans
CGGCGTGGTGAAAGCTGTGGTAGCACAGCATTCCAGCAGTTTCCAGGATGGAAGTTATGCAGGCGTTGCTGCCGGTTTTGTTGTGAAATCAGAGGAAGGTAGTTTCTATTATAGTGGCGATACCGGTCTTACACTGGATATGCAGCTTGTTGCCAGGTTCGCGACGATCGATTTTGCAGTTTTCCCGATCGGCGACTGGCTGACCATGGGTATTGATGATGCCATTGAGGCTGCCCGCCTGGTAGGTACATCAACGGTTGTTGGCGTGCACTATGATACTTTTGGTTTTATCAGGATCGAAAAGGAAGCGGCTGTAAAGCAATTTGAAGAGGCCGGGATCAGGTTGTTATTGCCTGGAATCGGAGAGACCCTTTCTGTATAAATATTCAGGATAACGGCTGCTCATTCAGGCAGCCGTTGTTTTATCAATTTAAGATTTGTTTTCCCTTAGCGTTATCGTAAAAACAGCTCCTTTTCCCTGCTCTGAATTCACTTGTAATGCTCCATCAATTTTATCAAGCATTTCCAGAATAATAACGCTTCCCATCCGGCCGTTCTTTACGGCTTTATCCCTGTTCAGGAAATTTTCAATCTGAAAAGCATTCAGCCCCTTTCCTGTATCCGATACCTGGATCTGCAAACCTTCCGGTTTGAAAGCTGCCTGTATGCTGATGATCCCGTTTTCAGTATTCTTATTGGCATTGTCTACCAGGTTCCTCAGGATCAACACCAGTATTTCCTTGTCAGTAAAACATTGGATATCTGTTTCAGGTATAGAGAATCTATTGTTGTTAACCTGCAGGATCTCTTTGAACAATGCCTCGATATCCCCGAAAATTTGTTGCAGGGAGAACTTTGTCTTTGTTACTTTAAAGTGCTCCTGCTGACTTGCGGCCCAGGAGAAGAACTGATCGGTGAAACGGCTTAGTTCTCCAATCAACTGATTAAGGCCTATCACCTGATCTAAATTCTCGTCATTACTTTTATTCCAGTTCTTAACCAGTGATTTTCCTGCCATTCTCATGGAAAATAACGGCGACTTGATATCGTGCAATACCGTTGCTACGATCTGTTCCTTTACATGATTGCTTTGTTTTAAGGCTATTTCTGAATTTTCCAGTTGTACAATGGCGGCATTCAACTCTTCTGTTCTGAGTTCTACTATTTTTTCGATTTTGAGTTTCTCCTTTTCCAGTTTGGCCAAACGTCTTCTTGAATACAAATAACCCAGGGAAGCCATTAACAACACTATGCCTGCAAGGAACCAGCCGGTTTGATAGAAGAAGGGGCTAACTATGATATTGATTGCAATACTTGCATTGGGGGTATCCTTATTACTGCCAGCTTTACGAAACATCAGTTTGTAATCACCGGCGGGTAATGTATTGATTGAAATGATCCCGGAAGAAGGCACCGGAATCCACTGATCAATATCATTACCGATATTGTATTCAAGCTTTAGATTTTCTTTATTACCGAAAAAAGGACAGGCGATCCTGATATTCAGCGCCTGGAATGTTGGCTTAAGTTCAATTGATTCATTGATCTTGCTTAAGACTACAGGTTGTCCGTCTATCGATATTTCATCTATATAGATCTTTTCCTGAGGAAAATCCGCCGTAAGCCTGTTTGGGTAGAATTTTATCAAACCGTTAATGGAAGGCAACAGTAAAGCACTATCCTTTAGCCATTGAAAATTAGGATGAGCGCCTCCGTTAAATTCATTCGTTCTTAATCCGTTTGTATTATTGAAAGCAGAGCTGAAAAACGACTTTGATTTACCTGTTGCGAAATCAGCTAATTCATTCACTGCTACTTTATATAATCCATTATTGGTAGGTAACCAGAAATTGCCGTTTTTGTCTTCTATAAAAGAGTGAATTGAACTAAACGCTCCTCTCGGACCTGAGGACAGAGAATATACTTTATTGTTTGAAAATAAATAGGAGCCTTTACCATCTGTACCGATCCACAATCTGTTTTGATTGTCCTGGTAAACATTTCGAATATTAAATGAATCCAGAATTGACCGCGTGATCTTTTGATCTTTCAGATCATACCATTTTACTCCTTCAGAAGTTGCCAACAGGTATTCTTCGTTTCTTAAAGGCAATAATGCTGTTGCAGTGGTGCCTTCCGGCAATTTCTTTTGCCAAATGATTTTTCCCTCTAAAGTTGTTTTATATAAAGTGGAATGTGTGCACAACAATAAGGTATTATCTTCAACAACTGGTATGATTGCCATTGCACGGTTATCAAGCTGAAGGATATTTTTATCCAGGGTGCGGGTTTTGGAATTATAGCGGAATAATTGAAATTCACTTTCATAATAAACCCTGTCTTCACTGTCTGTATACATGGCCCGGCTATGGTTGTTCAACAGCGGTACATGGAATGATGTGTTATCGGGATGCACTATTGCATTGATCACAATAATATCATCATTGGATGTTTTTCCGACAGTATAATAGTTTTCCGGGCCTGATTCGGGGGGGATGTTGGAATAAATGAAATCTGATATTTTGATGGTGAATAGGCCTTGAGTGCCAGTGCCAATATAATATGTGTTGAGATCCGGCCGGTATGCGATGCAAAGAGGCATTTCAAGGTTTAGATTGCTTATCACCAGCCTGCTGCTCACTTTTCCATTTTTGTAAGAAAGTTCATAGACGTTTCCACCGGCATAAATGAATGAACCTTGCTCGCACCATAATGCCTTGAACTCACCTCTGAGAAAATTTTTATTACCGGCTAATTCTCCATCAATTTGTCCTGCCTGACCAATTCCGTTATTCCAGCATGTAATCTTGTTGCCTGGCCATATTTGCAGGAAATAATTATCATTGATTACCATACTGCCAGTAGGCTCTGAGGCAAATGGCTTCAGTTTCATTGGCCCTGATTTTCGGATAAACCAGGCGTCCTCTCCCAGGAAAAGGTAAATATCTCCGTTTTTCAATCCTCCCGGCTCTTTTACAGCAGGAATGGTTTTAGTATCATAAATAGATTGCCATAGGCTATCCAAAGCAAGGCTTTGGGTGAGGTATCCTGTAGTAACAAAACTAATGTTGGTATCAGTTAATACAGGTAAAAAAGAATACTGGGAGGAGGATGAGCCAATTTTGATGTTTTGAAAATCGAGGCCCTGTGCCAGGATGGTTCCTGCCGTATCAGTCATCATTGCCACGATCCTTTCACTTTTGAGCCCCTTTACGATATCGCTTCCATAAGGTTTGAAATTATTGTTGTCGAATCTGACAATGCCTGATTCTGTAGCCAGCCAGCAGAATCCGCTTTTGTCGAATTTGATGGCCTTCACACTGTTTTGGGGTAATCCGTTCTCTGAAGTGTACTGTTTTATCACATAATTACCTTTCTGTGAATATGCCAGGGTCTGAAGAAAAAGAAAGCATAGGAAAAGCAGCCTGCTTTTTTGCATTCTTCTTAAATAGGAATGGAGATGGTGGTTTAGCATTGAAAATGGTAAAAAGCAAATAAATATAGAATTTTCGACATAACGTGTAGAAAGGAAGTGGAGAGTCTGTTATGACCTTACAGATGTGCTGAAAGTACACAGTGGGTTGTATTGCTCTCTTTGCCCTCAAAATGGCCTTTTTAAGGGATTCCGGGTGCCTTAAAATGAGCCTAGTTTTATATTCTGTAGGAACTGTTCCTGCTAAAAATCATTCAGATGAAACAATTTTTTTCTTTCTCAATAATCCTGCTGGCCTGCATCACATCCTTTGCTCAAAGGCAAACTTATGATGTATTGACGTACGATCTGCCCAAAGGCTGGCAACAAAAGGAAGTAAATGGCGGGAAACAATTGATGGTGGCAGATAAGAGCACTGGCGGGTATGCCATAGCGTTACTCATCAAATCAACAGCAACCAGGGGGCCTGTGAATGATAATTTTGGTTATTACTGGAATAAAATGGTAAAAGCTACTGTAAATGTTTCCGGAGAACCAACTATGCAGGATACAGTGAATGATAATGGGTGGGAGATCGTTTCCGGTAATGCAGATTATACAGATGGCGCCAATGCCGGGAATGCTACCTTGTTATCTGCTTCCGGTGGTGGACAAACCACGGCCGTGGTGCTGATGACCAATACAAATAAATTTCAGAAAGATCTGGTAGCCCTGATTCATTCACTCTCACTTTCAAAAGCAGGAAAGAACGAAACCGGCAATACAAATGGCGGCACAGCAAATACTGCCAATAACAATTCAGTGGCGGCTTTGACAGGCCTATGGGTAGATTATGGCCTGGAAAAAAATGCCTGGCAGCAGTATACAGCCGGATACCTGAGAAAGGAATACAGCTTTAATGCGGATGGTACATACAGTTTTCGCAAAAAGAATTTTCTAACAAGTGCAACAGAGATATATTTTGTTTATGAAACCGGCACTTATGCTGTTATTGGAAATCAGCTTATCATCACGCCGAAGAAAGGTCGTACTGAATTTTGGAGCAAACCAAAAAGCTTAAAAAATAATGAGTGGGGAAGTTTTAAGAGATCGGAAAATCATAAACTGGAAAAGGTTATTTATGATTTTGAAATATTGGAAGATCCCAATTACAGCAACAGTATCTTACTCAGACCAGGTAAGGCAACTGTCAGGGATGGAGGGCAATTCAATGCATCGGATGATCCGTATAATTTTCATTATTCTTTTCGCAAGTTGGAATCTCTTATCGACAATCCGCCTGGATTTAGAAAATGATCAGCCTTATATGCTCTGACCAAAAGTCAGCAGGTTGTTATCCGGGGGCTTAATCTGTCAAAGAACAGAATATCAGATTGCAATAATTATCTGTAAATTGATTGGATGGAAAACACTCCGTCAGATCAGGGGCTTTCACCAGCTCAGGTGAAGCAGAGCAGGCTTCAGCATGGCAGTAATATTACTCAAAGCGAGAAACGATCAGTTTTTGGGGATGTGCTTTGGGGTATCGTGAAAGAACCGATGTTCCTGTTATTGCTGATAACCTGTATCATTTATTTTGCTTTGGGGCAATACCAGGATGGAATTATTATGCTCGCCGCTATTTGCCTGGTGAGTGGAATTTCCATCTTCCAGGATTACCGCAGTGCCAATGCTGTAAAGGCATTGAACAAGCTGGCGTCTCCCCGTGCAAAATTAATCCGGGAAGGAAAGTTGACTCAGGTTCCTTCAGAGGAAATTGTGGTAGGAGATATATTGCTGCTGGAAGAGGGGATCATTATCCAGGCAGACGGAGAATTGATTGTATCGAATGATCTTTCCATCAATGAATCCGTGCTCACAGGTGAAGCTTTTTCCATTGCCAAATCGCCTGAAAACGATAGGCTGGTGTACAAAGGTTCCCTGGTCACATCAGGGGCAGGTAAGGTGCTTGTAACTGCGGTAGGGCCGGCTACGCGCTTTGGTAAGATAGGTGCATCCTTACAGGAAGTGGCAGTTGAGAAAACTCCGCTTCAACAACAGATCAGACGCTTCGTTAAGTTGATGGTGATGGCTGGTATTGTTGCTTTTGTTATCGTAATAGGATTCAATTATAGTTTGTCAGGGGATCTCAATGCTGCTTTTTTGCAGGGCCTTACTTTGGCAATGAGCATCCTGCCCGAAGAAATACCTGTTGCCTTCACAACTTTCCTGGCGCTGGGTGCATACCGTTTGTTAAAAAGGAAGGTGATTGTAAAACAGCCGCAGTATGTTGAAACCCTGGGCACGGCAACTGTGATCTGTGTGGATAAAACTGGCACCCTTACACAGAATAAGATGAAGATAGTTGCCTTGTATGATGCAAAGGCAGACAATGAAGTTTCGGTAAATGATAAAGAATTGCCGCCTGCAGAATTATTGGAATACGCCATGTGGTCCAGCGAAACCACTCCTTTCGATCCCATGGAAAAAGCCATTCATGCCTTGTATGAAGCAACAACAAAAACAGACCTGCGCCCGGTTTTCACCCAGGTGCACGAATATCCACTGGGTGGTGTTCCTCCCATGATGACGCATGTATTCAGGAATGATGCGGGAAGCAGGACGGTGATTGCTGTGAAAGGAGCGCCCGAAGCTGTTTTGAAATGCAGTGATCTCGATGAAAAGAAAAGAAAATTCTTTCTGGAAAAAAACCAGGAATATGCCAGTAAAGGTTTCAGGGTACTGGGAGTAGGAAAGGCAGATGGTAATTATGAATCCTGGCCGGCAAAACAGGAGGATTTTACTTTTCAATTTCTCGGCCTGCTTGTTTTTGAAGATCCCATCAAACCTGGAATTGCACAAACTATACAGTCGTTCAGGAAGGCAGGTATTCAGGTGAAAATGATAACAGGAGATTATTCAGGTACGGCATTGGCAATTGCCGGGCAGGCAGGTTTGGATACCGGCGGAGACATTCTTACCGGTGAAGAAGTAAAGAGCATGCCAACGGAAACACTGCAGCAAAAGGTAAAAACAACTTCCATTTTTGTAAGAATGTTCCCGGAAGCCAAATTGAAAATCGTGAATGCGTTGAAGGCAAACGGTGAAATAGTGGCGATGACGGGCGATGGTGTAAACGATGCTCCTGCACTCAAGGCAGCTCATATCGGTATTGCCATGGGAAACCGGGGCAGCGAAGTGGCAAAGAATGCAGCTTCTTTAATTCTGGCGAATGATGAACTGGATGGCATGACCGATGCCATCGCTCTTGGAAGAAAAATCTATGATAATCTGAAGAAGGCCATCAGGTATATCATTTCGATCCATATCCCAATCATATCGATTGTAACAATTCCTTTGTTACTGCATTGGTCATTCACTGATATTTTCTTTCCCGTTCATGTCATTTTTCTTGAGCTCATTATGGGGCCAACCTGTTCCATCATCTATGAGAATGAACCAGTGGAAAAGGGGATAATGGACCAGCCGCCAAGAAAGATCAGTTATAGTTTCCTCAATTTCCGGCAATTGTTCCTTAGCATACTGCAGGGACTTGCCATTACCATAGGATGCCTTGGTCTTGGATATCATTATCTGCAGGCTGGGGAGGCGCCGGAGACGGTAAGGACAGTGATCTTCATTACACTTCTTTTCTGCAATATCTTTCTTACACAATTGAACAGGTCGTTCATTTATTCCGTATTTCAAACCATTCGCTACAGGAATATACTGGTTCCACTGGTGGCCCTGGTTACCTTATTGTTTATCGTGTGCCTGTTATATGTTCCTGCTGTAAGGGAGCTTTTTTCATTGAATAAGATATCGTCTGCAATGGCAGGTGTCTGTGCAATGGTTGCGTTGGCTTCAACGTTCTGGGTGGAAATTGTAAAATTTTTTTACAGGAAAACGAGGCGGAGCGTTATATAGCAGTTAGTGACTATTATCACCAACAACCTCAGTAAGGGCAACGACCTTTGCTAAAAATAAATGATACATTTGTTCGGCTATATCGCTTCTCTGTTGATCGGCATATCTCTGGGGGTGATTGGTGGCGGGGGCTCTATACTTACGATGCCGGTGGCAGAGGTGCGGATCTGGAAGAGGTTCTGCGTATGGGCGTTGCCTGCGGAACGGCCGCTATTATGAATCCAGGGACCACACTCTGTAAACCGGAGGATGTAGCGAGTATCCATAATGATATACAGTTATTACCACTGGGGTCCTTTTAGAATCCGGTTGATCCTTACGCAATTGCTGCGGGAAGTTTTCTGTTTGACTTCGGGGGTAGCCCCTTTTATTTCTAAGCGCGATCCCAAAAATCAATTTTTTTATTATAGTTTGCGTCTTTCCGAAATTGCATTGATTGTCGATTGACCAGACATATACGGATAAGGCCTTGCTGCAACAGATAGCTGATGGAGATGAGCAGGCATTTGCTCAACTCTACCGTCATTATGTTCCCCGCCTTGAGCCATTTATCAGAAGTATCACTAAAAACGAGTCCCTGGTAACCGAAGTGATCCAGGAAACCTTCACCCGCCTTTGGATCAGCCGGGAAAAGCTGACTGATGTTGAATTCCCTCAAACTTATATTTATCGAACCGCCTCCTATGTAACTTTCCATTATCTCCGCAGGCAAACAAAAGGACAACAGATAATAGCACAATTGGAACAAACTGCTCCGGGCTCGCAGAATGAAATTCAAGAGCTTCTTACCCTCAGGGACCTGGAGAAGACAATTCAGGAAGCTATCGGACGGCTTACGCCAGCGCAACAGAAAATATTCCGGATGAGCAGAGTAGACGGCTTGAAGATCCCGGAGATCGCTGCACAATTGAATATTTCCCCAAATACAGTGAAGAATACGCTTGTAGCCAGCCTGAAATCCATCCGGGAATCTGCAGAAAAAGCAGGCTTTACTATCAGTATCCTGTTATGCTGGATCTTTTTGTAAATTTTTTTCCGGTTCCATAGTCCTAATGCCACGCTCAATACACAATTAGTAACCTGTATGACAAAAAACGAGATCATAGCGATCCTTCAAAAGCACCGCAAGGGAGAAAAACTGACTGCTGAAGAAAGTGTGCGGTTCAATGAACTGGTCACCAACCAGGAGTTGACTCCTGATGCGCTGTATGAATTGCTGCTCGTGGAAGATCAGGTGCAGACTTATGATGCAGATAGATGGGAACCTGTGCTCACAAAGGTTTTTAACGTGGATAAGTTTGAGGAAAGGATTGAGTCGGCTCCTGTTGTTCACCGTGTACATTTCCTTCGTAAATGGTGGGCTGCTGCGAGCATCATTGTGTTGTTGAGCGCTGTTGTTTATTTCTACCTGAAGCCCTCGAAACTCAATCAGGATAAGGGTATTGCTAACACGGACAGCATCGAGATACAACCAGGCAAAACCGGAGCCATTCTCACACTTGCCGATGGATCCAGGGTTTCACTTGACTCCATTCAAAACGGTGAGATTGCGCTGCAGGGTGGTGTGAGAGCCAAAGTGGTGAACGGCGCTTTGATGTATGAAGGGCAGGGACAGGAGATGTTGTACAACACGATGTCCACTCCCAAGGGAAGACAGTTCCAGGTTACCCTTCCGGACGGAACAGGAGTGTGGTTGAATGCGGCAAGCTCTATCCGCTACCCCACTTCATTTACAGGAGCTGAAAGAAAAGTGGAGATCACAGGTGAAGTATACTTTGAAGTCAAGAAAGATATCAGGCCCTTTATTGTTTCCGCAGATAACAGGGCTGAAGTAACAGTATTGGGAACAAGCTTCAATGTGAATAGCTACAGTAATGAAACTGAGATCAGGGCTACACTTCTCGAAGGCGCAGTTCAGGTGAGCAAAGGCGCACAAAGTGTGATAATCAAACCCGGTGAACAGGCTGTTGTACAACAAACCATCAGCATTACCAAAGGAGTGGCCCTTGAAAAAGTAATGGCCTGGAAGGCTGGATTGTTCAACTTTGAAGATGTATCACTCGGAGAAGCTATGCGTCAGTTGGAGCGCTGGTACGATATCGAGGTTATTTACGAAAAAGACATACCGAATATAGAATTGGAAGGAGAGATGTCGAAAGACATTACGCTGAATGGATTGATGAATGTATTGAAAGAGCTTGGCGTCCGTTACAAACTCGAAGGAAGAAAACTTACAATACTTCCCTGAGAGTAGAAAACTTATCCCACCTTATCATTTCAAATCAAATTGCAGGACGCGTGAAACACGCTGCTACAGGATTGTATTGTCTGAAAAATAATATCGTCTGGCAAAGTGAAGAATTTCAGCTGATATCCCGGATCGATGATCCGTATACATAAAGAAGATAAAGCCATAAAAAACCGGAAGTGTTGGAACCACTCCCGGCAGATAGTTTGGCCGATTCAAATGACGTCTAACCATTTTTTCAACCAAAACTCACCCAAAGGTATGCGAAATTCTCCTTTTGGGTTCTGCCAGGCTATGGAACTGAAAAAGCATGCCTGGAAAAGAACAATTACCAAAACCCTGCTGGTTATGAAATTGACCATTTTATTGATGACCGTTGCCTTGCTCACGGTGCATGCCGAAACAGGCCGGGCGCAGTCGGTTACTTTATCGGGTAAAGAAATTCCCCTTAAGCAAGTGTTTGCTGTGATCAAAAAGCAAACCGGTTATGTAACCTTACATAACAAAGAACTGCTGGCAAAGGCAAAGGATGTATCCCTTTCTGTGAAGAACATGCCATTGCAGGATCTGCTGGACATTGTGTTCAAAGATCAGCCGCTCAAATATGTGATCGAAGGCAAAACCATTGTAGTTTCTTCAAAGTCTTATCTCAGCACTTCCCCTTCCATCCTGGTAGATCCAATACCGCCCGTTGCGGATACCATTATTATTGTGAGAGGCAGGGTAGTGGATGCGAACAATGACCCTGTTACCGGCGCCAATGTAACGGTTCTGAGAACAAAACAAGGATCTGCTACAGACAAGAATGGTATGTTTACCGTGAAGGCCCGAATGGATGATCTGCTGGAAATTACATTCATCGGTTTTGAAAAGTTCCAGCACCGTGTAAGGTCAAACAATGCCCCCCTGATCTCCCTGAAGAAATCGGAGACTTCCATTAAAGAAGTGATTATAACAGGGATGGTAGACCGAAAACAAACAAGTTTCACCGGGGCTGCTGTTACCTATACGCAGAAGGAACTATTGCAGGCCGGTAACAAGAATGTACTGCAGAGTTTAAAAAATATGGACCCTTCATTCAGGGTGATGGAGAATCTCAGCCTGGGCTCCGATCCCAACCGTCTGCCTGAGATCCAGATGCGTGGCCAGAGCTCCCTACCCAATCTTCAGGGCGATTTCAGCGGTAATCCCAATCAGCCGCTCTTCATCCTCGATGGATTTGAAACAACCTTGCAAAGGGTATTCGATCTTAACATGAACCGTATTGCCAGTGTAACCCTGCTGAAAGATGCTGCTGCCAAAGCCATCTATGGTTCCAGGGCGGCCAATGGTGTGGTGGTGATCGAAACTATCAGGCCTGCCAAAGGCAAGCTGCGTATTTCCTACTCCGGCGATGCGGCCATTGAAGCTCCCGATCTCTCTGGCTACAACCTGATGGAAGCAGCAGATAAGCTGGCGTTTGAAAAGGAACGCGGCATGTACAGTCGCTTCACCTTCAGTGCTGCCGATGTACAGGAAAGGGATGCTATTTATAAAACCAATTATGAAAATGTACTGCGCGGGGTGAACACATACTGGCTGAGTCAGCCATTGCAAACCGGCCTCTCTACCAAACATGCGCTCAACCTGGAAGGTGGCGACAATAATATGCGCTACCAGGCAGGCATCACCTACAATAAAATCGACGGTGTGATGAAAGGCTCAGGAAGGAATACCATGGCGCTTTTTACAACACTTTCCTATACTTATCGTAACCTGATCTTCAGGAATCAGCTGGAGTTCAACAGGAATGTTTCCACCAATTCGCCCTACGGATCATTTTCGGAGTATGCCAAACTCAACCAGTATTATAAGCCTACTGATGACAATGGAAACCTGGTGAAAGTGATGGGGCTGTATCCTTTCTACAACGGCCCGGACCGTAATGTGTACAATCCGCTTTACAATGCAGGCCTCAATGTGAAATCGGAAAGTGGTTATTCCCAGCTGATCAACAACTTTTATATCGATTGGCGGATCAGTCCTGCAATACGCGCTACCGGTAGTATTTCCTATTCACGGAATGAAAGCAGCTCTGATGTGTTCCTGCCTCCCAGCCATACCAGTTTCATCAACTACGATGCCAATGGAATGTCTGACCGGAAAGGGACATATACGAAAGGTGACGGCTATAATCAGAACATTATTTCCAATATCGGCATCAATTACAATAAGATGATCGGCGGCCATCAGATCCTGGCCAATGCCACCTGGAACCTCAACACGAGAAGAGATGTATCTACTACGGTGATTGCGGAAGGGTTCGGAAATGATAATGTGGACAATATTACTTTCGCCACCAAATATGCGCTGAACACAAAACCAACGGGTTCGGATAGCCGTGTACGTGAAATAGGGGTGGTTGGTATCCTTGGTTATTCCTATGAGGACCGTTATCTCTTTGATGCCAGCATCCGTTCAAATGGTTCATCCATGTTTGGAGTTGATAACCGCTGGGGCGCATTCTGGTCGCTGGGCGTTGGATGGAACCTGCACAAGGAACCATTCATGAATAATATTACCTGGATCAACCAGCTGAGGTTACGTTCATCCTATGGCTATACCGGTGCACAGAACTTCAATCCTTTCCAGGGAAGGGCCCGTTACACTTTTGGCAGCATCGTTTACAATAATAGCCTGGGTGCTGAATTGCAGGGGCTGCCTAATAATTCATTGAAATGGCAGAAGAAGATGGACTTCAATGCTGGTTTCGATATGATGGTGAAGCGCTTCCTTACACTCCGTTTCGATTATTCACGAGGCGTTACTACAGACCTTTTGGTGGATATGACCATCCCACCATCTATGGGATTCAATACTTACAAAGAGAATGTGGGAGAGATCCTGAATAAAGGATATGAATTTTCAGTGGGGGTAACGCCCTGGCGTGATGATCGCAAAAGAGCCTGGGTGACTTTCAATTTCACCGGCGCTCATTTCGAGAATAAGTTGCAGAAAGTATATGACATTTTCACTACCTGGAACCAGAAGCAGGATGCGGATAAGAACATTAATCCCGGCGGAACCGGATTCAACAGGGATACTTACCGCCGCCCCGCTGTGTACCTGATCGAGGGGCAATCGATGGATGCTATCTGGGGTGTACGTTCCCTGGGCATCGATCCGCTTACCGGCGAAGAAATGTTTGTGGACAAAGATGGTAATAATACATTCTTATGGAGTACAGCCAACCAGACGATCATTGGAGACAAGAATCCAACACTCAACGGAACACTGGGGCTGAATGCAGGTTACAAGGGATTCTCACTTTCGGTTGCCTGTACATACCGCTATGGAGGAGATCTCTACAACTCCACCCTAGTTGAAAGGGTTGAGAATGTAACGGGAATGGATAACCTGGACAAACGTATCCTGGAATCATGGCGCAAGCCCGGTGATATTGCACAATACAGGGTGCTTACGCTTACCGGAGGAACTTCTGATGTCAATACCCGGCCTACTTCCCGATTTGTGCAGCGCGATAATGAGCTCTATGTTTCTTCTCTCAATCTTGCTTACGATTTTATACAGCAGCGCTGGTTGAAGAAAGCGGGAATGGACAACCTGAGATTGACTTTTTATATGAATGAACTGGTGCGTCTCTCCAGCATTCAGATCGAGCGTGGTACAGACTATCCGTTTGCGCGCAACTTTTCATTCCAGGTTCAGGCTTCTTTTTAGTCATATTCAAATTGTACAGAACAATGAAATCATCTAAATATTTTCTGATAGCATTCCTGGTGATCACGGCAGTTTCCTGCAAGAAATGGCTGGATGTGAAACCCACTTCTGAGCTCGACCGTTCGGAGATCTTCTCTTCTGAGCGTGGGTACAGGGAGGCGCTCACCGGCGTGTATGCCAATCTCACCAAACCCGAATTGTACGGCCGGGAAACTACCTGGGGAATTGTGGAATGTATGGCAGGCACATACGGAGCAGGTATGGCTGGTAACTACAGGACCTTTGCCACTTATGGTTACAAGAAGACCAATCCTAATTACTGGACCGGGATCGTTACGTTTTTCAATCCGATCTGGACTGGTGTGTACAAACAGATCGCCAACCTGAACTCCCTGCTGGAAACCATCGATGGCAATAAAGGCATATTCAGTGGCGACAATTACAATATCGTCAAAGGTGAGGCGCTTGGCCTGAGAGCTTACCTGCATTTTGAATTGTTATGTTTATATGGTCCATCCTATGCTTCCGGTGGCGCCAATACGCCCGCCATTCCCTATATTGATAAGCTCACTACCATGATCAGCCCGATGTTAACGGTTGACAGCGCAATGGGGCTGATCATCAGGGATCTTGAAGCATCCAAAAAGTTGTTGGTGAACGACCCTATGCACATGGGAACAACACCTCCGGAGGTGCTGGCACCACTGCCTGGTTCTTCCTATTCCAGCTTTGGTGTGGCGTCTTATCATAACCGCCGCTTCAATTTCAATTATTATGCAGCCATTGCTACATTGGCCCGCGCTTACATGTGGAAGGGCGATAAGGTGAACGCATTACTACAGGCCAAAGAGATCATGGCTGATCAGTCTGCCCGGTTCCCCTGGGTGAAAAGCACCAGGGTAGTGCCGCCGACTGCTGCCACTTCAGAGCAGGACAAGACCTATGCAACCGAAACGATCTTTGCACTCAATATCAAACTGATAAATGATTACCAGGATGGGCTTATTTACCAGGGAACCAAACGCCTGAGTTCATTTGCCCTCTGCCCTCACGCATACAGTACTTCCGGAACAATATTCGAAGGAAGTACCGATCTGAGAAAGAATAACCTTGCAACTTCCTACAGTGGCAGCATTGCGGTCAGCAATAAATTCCACCAGGTAACCGGCATCACATCTGTGTATAGTTTCTTCCAGGAGCGTGTACCATTGATACGCACTGCTGAAATTTATTACATAGCTGCTGAGTGTGAATCAGATCCTTCAGTAGCGAGATTGTATGTGGATTCTGTGCGCTCCAAACGTGGTCTCGCCAATATGCCGCTCAGTCCAGCCATTACGCGTACAGATCTGGATATCGAGATCAGGAAGGAGTATCAGAAAGAGTTCATCGGTGAAGGCAGGCTATGGTTCTTCCAGAAAAGAAAGGACCTGGACCTCGCATCTGCGGCTAACCAGGCGATCTATAAAACTTCTGCCATGTTCCTGAAGAACGCTTACGTTTTGGATCGCCCGGATGATGAAGACGGTAACCGGTAATTAATCAACTTAAGAAATGATGTTATGAAATATATCAAGTATATACTGATCATCACTTTGAGCGCCTGCCTGGCAGGATGCAGCAAGGAAACGCTTGACCTGTGGAATACTTCCAATAAATTATGGTTCGCCAATGTGGATACCCTGGTGATGGCATCCTTTAAGAAACTGCCGGCAAATGAGAACGAGTTCAATGTGAAGGTGCCTGTGCAAATGGCCGGAAAAACAGCTGATCATGACCGTAAGTTCACTGTTGAAGTGCTGAAAGACAAACGAAATCCTGAAACATCCTACAAGATAGATGATCCTGTTGTGCCTGCCGATTCTATCAGGGGCGCTTTCAAACTGAAGATCACAAAAACGCCCAACCTGGTTACTGAAACAGATACTGTCACCTTTATCCTGCGTTCCGCGGGAGAATTCGAGACCGGCCTTGCCACCAACCTGAGGTGCACTGTGATCATCACCAATAAATACACCAAACCTGCCTGGTGGTACGATAACCAGTGTGGTGCTTATTCCGAAGCCAAACATGAAGTGCTGTTTACCGTGTTCGGTAATGACGATGATATCAGGGGAGGCGGAGCAACTACGTATTCAAACAGCTACAACTGGGGACATGTAGACGCATTGTACAACCTCTGGAAACTGAATACCTATTGTGAACAGAATGGCCTGCCATTCCGGTTTGCCAACGGAAAGTAACCCCAAACTCTAACCTGAAAAAGCGTACAAACTATTATGAGAACTATATATTATCTTTTTGCAGTGCTGCTGCTGGTTGGATGCTACAAAGACAAAGGCAATTATGAATATTCTGACCTGGAAGAAATGGATATCTCCCTCCCTTTCACCAGTTATGAAGTGGGAGCAGGAAAGCAATTGACCATCGAGCCTATAATAGAAACAGCAATACCCGAGTCGGACATTCAATGGCAATGGGATGTGAACTTCACACCATCCAACAGTTATATCGGCTTTTACAAGTTTGCTGAAGGTAAGAAGCTCGATCATGTATTTTCTTTGAACGGGCTGATGCCATCAACAGGTACCTACAGTATTCGCCTTCATGCCAAGCAAATATCCAGTGGCAGGGAATTTTATTCGCCGGTTACCGCTCTCAGGATCACATCTGAGTATACAGGACTGATGGTGCTTCACGGAGACGACACTCAAAGTGATATCGGTCTGCTCCAGGCAACGGATTTCCGGGTCACCGAAGGAACGATGCCAACCGTTTCGATCCCCCATCTTTATTCATCCCTCAATAACAATCAGAAGATACCAGGCAAGGGTATTACCGTTGTGCAAACAGTTACTGCTTACCTCTACGATATCAACAGGGCCAGGGTGGTGGCTCTTACCGATGCAGGAGCAGCCTGGATCAGCTATGCTGATTTTTCAAAACTTGGTACCTGGAATGATATGTTCATGCCGGGTGTGAATGCGGGACAACCGCAGAGTATCCAGCCGCAGGGACAGGTTGTATATGCTGTAGATGGTGGTCAGCTATTCGGACGAGTGAACGGTAGCTATGAAGTATTCCCTGTTCCGCTGCCTGCAGCGCAAGGATATTATGCTGCAACTCCTTTCTTTGAAGTAGGCACCAATGCCCGTGTGCAGGGTTTCTTTTTCGATAAGAATACACGGGGGTTTGTAACATGCACCAACACGAATAATTTCGTCCAGTTTACAGATAAGGTTACCAGCGGTATCAGCCAGGTTGTTACAGCGAAGTATTTCAACATGGCTGCCATGAATGCGGACCTTGTGTATGTAGACAGGGGAGCCAGGCAGGCTCATTACCTGGCAGTGATGAAAGAAGCGAATGGCAATAAATACCTGGCGGAGCTCGATTGGTCTGCCAGCAATGACGTGGACATCCCATTTGCAAAATATGATATGCAGGTATTGCCCAATATCAATGATGCAATATTCCATGCCTTCGGAAATAACCAGGTTGCGATGTGCTATTATGCTACCCCAACAAAAGTATATCGCTACACGGCCAACAACAATGAAACACTCGCCGGAAAATCCAATGAACTGAGATTGCAGAATGGGAATCCCATTGTGTTCGATGGCGATATCACTATGATGAAGATCCTGAAGCCGAATCAGAATCCTTCAGGTTCACTGATGGTGAATTATTACAATCACAATAAGATCATGCTGGTGGCTGTGTACAAGAACAACCAGGGTACGCTGTACAGCCTGAAACTTGATGAACCAACAGGCGATGTGATCTCTTATACTACATACACTGGTTTCAATAAGATCTATGATGCAGATATCAAAGGGCTATAGTTGATGTAGCTGACTTTTCAAGTTGTTTTACTCTCATGTGTTTTATACCGGAGCCGGGGCTTGGCCCCGGCTTACGCTCCCTATTGCCATGAACAACTAAAAATATGATCCCTTTACAGTTAAATGAAGTTTCAAAAATGAGGAAGACAATTTGTTTGTTGGCCATTGCGCTGCTCTTGATAACAGAAGCTGGTGCGCAGCAGCCTGCAAAAAAAGAAGTGAAGATGGATAACGAACTTGTTATTGCAGGCAATGCGGAAGGACCTGTGAAATATTCCATCAAAGCACCACGATCCATGGGGCTCAATGATTCCGGCCGCATCACCATCTCTTTCAGTTTTGAAGAAGGATGGTATGGATACGCTGAAACCGATGGCAATATGGCTGCTGGTTGGTTACCTACCAAAGTTGAATTTGAATTCTCTGATGGCTTTGAAAAGAACGGAGGGCTTATCACGCCACCAATAGTATTCAAAGAAGGTACTGATGTATACATAGGTAATGAAGTGAAGTTTGTGCAGCCGGTGAAATACACGGGCAAGGGAAAGGATGGGAAGCTGGCTTACCAGAAAGAAAGGATCATCCATGTAACAGTCCATTACCAGACATGTGATGAAGAGAAATGCCTTCCTCCCGTAACTGATACAGTGGCCGTAAAAATAAATATGCGTAATTATTAAACCAATCAATTTATCAGGATGCAGGACCCCATTGTTAAAATAGAAAAATTATCGCACCGCTACACCAATAGCTGGGCGATCCGCGACATCAATATGGAAATCGGACGTAGTGGAATTGTGGGATTGCTTGGCTCCAACGGGGCAGGCAAATCCACCACCATGAATATTCTCTGTGGCGCGCTTAATCAGACTGAAGGCAATGTGTTCATCAATGGTATCAATATGCGTGAACATCCTGAGCGTGCGAAACAGGAGATTGGCTTCCTGCCGCAGAACCCTCCATTGTACATGGACCTTACGGTGGATGAATACCTCTACTATTGTGCGGGCCTTCGCAGGATGCCTGATCAAAAAGTGGACGAAGCTGTGAAAGATGCGAAACTCCGTTGTGGTATCGATCATTTCGGTCATCGCCTGCTCCGGAATCTCTCCGGCGGTTACCGCCAGCGTGTAGGCATTGCGCAGGCCATCGTTCATAAACCCAAACTGGTGGTGCTGGACGAGCCTACCAATGGCCTCGATCCCAATCAGATCATCGAAGTGCGTGCACTGATCAAGGATATTGCCCGTGATCGCGCAGTTATCTTTTCTTCTCATATCCTTTCGGAAATCCAACTGCTTTGCAAAGAGATCAAGATGATCGAAAGCGGGCGAATTGTATTTGCCGATACGATGGATGCCTTCAATAATTATGTGGAACCGCACAGTGTGCTCATTCATTTCGAAAATCCTCCCTCCGCATCAGAGCTGCAGCAGGTGCAGGGTGTAACAAAAGTGGATTATCTCACAGAACGACAGGTGCGTGTGTATTTCAGCGGAGACCAGGAGATCACGGAAAGACTGGTAACCGCCAGTGTGCAGTATGGCTGGCGCCTGCGCGAGATCAGTCTCGATAAAACTGCGCTTGATGAGATCTTCAAACAACTATCCACTCAAAAAAAATAGTCCGGTTCTTCCTATAATTATTAAACCATGAAAGTCATTCTTAAAATAGCGAAAACAGAGTTGCGTACTTTGTTTTATTCTCCGATCGCCTGGTTCCTGATGATCGTATTCCTGATCCAGTGTGGCATCGTTTATCTGGGACAGCTGGATATGGTAACCCGCAATATCGAAATGTCAGGCAACGTGGGTGAATTCTTTACCAGTGTTACCAACTGGATCTTCCTGAGTCAGCAGGGCTTGTTCGGCAACATCATGCAAAACCTTTATCTCTACATGCCCCTTTTGACGATGAGCCTGATCAGCCGCGAACTGAACAGCGGAACCATCAAGCTGCTCTATTCATCGCCCATCAAGGTATATGAGATCGTATTTGGGAAATACATTGCCATGATGGCGTATAGCCTGATACTGGTGGTTATTGTTGGTTTTTTTATGGTGGCTGGAATGTTTCATATCCAGCATCCTGAAACCGGCATGCTGCTATCTGCGATGTTCGGTTTCTTCCTGTTGCTGCTGGCTTATTCAGCTATCGGCCTTTTCATGAGTTGTTTAACCAGCTATCAGGTGGTGGCTGCCATCAGCACTTTCGTAATGATCGGCATTCTCAGTTATATCGGCAGGCTGTGGCAGGATATTGATTTTGTAAGAGAGCTCACGTATTATCTCGCAATCAATGGACGCACCCAAAAAATGCTGGGCGGCCTCATCACTACAAAGGATGTTCTTTATTTCATTATCATCATATACATCTTTTTAGGACTGAGTATCTTCAGGATCAGATCAGGAATGGAATCCAAGCCGGTATCGGTTAAGGTTATGCGTTATCTGGCTGTGGTTGCATCGGCATTATTCATTGGATATGTTTCTTCCATTCCCGGATTTGTTGGTTATTGGGACACTACCCTGGATAAATCCAATACACTCACACCCCGGGTACAGAAAATTGTGAAAGACCTGGGTGATGAACCGCTGGAGGTAACTGCTTATGCCAACCTGCTGGATAATTTCTTTTACCTGGGAAGTCCTACCGCATACAATAACAATGAGTCCCGCTGGGAATCTTATCGCAGGTTCAAGCACAATATTGATCTGAAGATCATTCGCTACTACGATACTGTGCCTGGTCCCATGATGAAACGTTATCCCGGTAAAAGCCTGAAAGAAGTAGCAGAGCAATTTGCCAAAAGCCGGGATGTGGATATGAAGGGGCTTCTGACGCCACAGGAAATCCGTAAACAGATCGATCTCCGTGGTGAGAGCAACCGGTTTGTGATGCAGCTTAAATGGAAAGGACGTACCACCGCGCTGCGTGTATTTGATGATATGTATGTATGGCCTTCGGAAACAGAAGTGGCGGCTGCCTTGCTGCGCCTTCAAAAGGCAAGCCTGCCGAAGATCGCCTTCATTACAGGCGAGCTGGAACGCGAGATCGATAAGAGTGGCGACCGCGATTATAAAACGCTGACCAATACGCCAACCTTCCGTTACTCACTGATCAACCAGGGCTTTGATGTGATGAACGTGTCTCTGGAAACACAGGATATTCCAAAGGATATTTCTTCGGTAGTGCTGGCTGACCCGAAAATTGAACTGTCTGCTTCAGCGCTCGCGAAATTGAAAACCTATATCAGTAATGGAGGCAATCTCATGATTGCAGGAGAGCCGGGAAAACAAGCTGTGCTCAACCCATTATTGCAGGAGTTGGGTGTTCAGTTGAATGAAGGAACCATTATTCAATCCAGCCGAAATGATGCGCCGAATTTCGTTTCGGCCTTCGTTCAAAAGGAGGCAAAGCCTTTTTACAAGCTGCTCGAATCCACTATTGAAGATAGTCTCAGGCTTACCATGCCAGGTGCTGCCAGTCTGAGCTATGCGGATAATGGGCCGTTTGTTGTAACAGCGCTGGTAAAGACCAATCCCAAAAACACCTGGAGCCGAACGCGGCCGATAGATCTCGAAACGATGATCAACGCCAGGGTTTCATTTGATGAAAAAGATGAGGAACAGGATAACAGGAGAGGCGGTATGATCTATTACACAGTGAATGAAGCTGAAGGTCAACAAAAGCGTACCCGTCGTGATAGCCTGGGGACTGTAATCTATGAGCCTGCTGCCGGGGATGTGAAAGGTCCTTTCACAATGGTAGTTGGTCTGAGCCGTAAGATCAATGGCAAAGAGCAGCGCATTGTAGTGTCCGGTGATGCAGACTTTCTGAGCAATAAAGAAATGGGGCGTCAGCGTACCGCAAATTTCGTTTTCAGTACTTCTTTGTTTCGGTGGATGAGTAATGGCGACTTCCCGATCGATACCAGTCGTCCTGAAGCGAAGGATAAGAAAGTGAACACAAGCATCGAAAAAGTAAAGTTCTTGCGCATACTTTATCTCTGGGTGCTTCCTGCGATCTTATTAGCAGCAGGTGCTGTATTGCTGATCAGACGTAAAAGGAAATAATCATGGCATTCAGTACTGATAAACAAACACTGGAAGATCTGAAGATTTTCGACAGGTATGGTGATGATTCGATCTTCCAGTTGTTCAACCGTTGCGCCACCAGGGGTGGTGCAATGGTTTTGGAAGATATGTTCAGTCATCCGCTTTCAGATGCAGCAGCCATCAATAAGAGAAGTGGTATTATCCGTTACTTCTCAGAGCAGCGGATTGAGTTTCCTTTGACAAGTGGACATTTTGAAGCTATCGATCCCTATCTCAGTAATACTGATGAACGCACCAGGCTTTCTGCACATGAGCAATCCGTTACCAGGAAGCTGAGTAATATGATTGCGGCGGATGCAGAAACAGCCACCATCCATAAAGGCATTGCCGCCACGGCTGCCATGCTGAAGGAACTGTCGGGTTTCATTGCGTCGTCGCAAATGATGAATGCTGAATTGTATTGTTCCGATAAGGAATCGATACAGGCGCTGCTCAATATGCCTGCCTTGAAACAGGTTTGGGAACTGCAGGGAAAAGTGAAGCTCACGCAGGCTGTGATGGCGGAATATGATGGAGTGTTCCGTTTTAAATTTCGTGACGAAATACAAAAACTTCTCCGGCATATCTATTTGCTGGATGTATATCTTTCTGTTGCCCGTGTGGCACGGGAAAACGGATATGTGTTCCCGGTAGCGCTACCGGCTGGCAATAGTGAATTGCAGCTGGAGGGTGTGTATCATCCTGCCATTAAGAATGCCATTCCCAATGATATCCATATCACGAAGGAGAACAATGTGATCTTTTTGACCGGCGCCAATATGGCTGGTAAATCAACATTCATGAAATCCCTGAGTATAGCGATTTTCCTGGCCCATATGGGATTTCCTGTTGCGGCAGGAAGCATGCGTTTTCACGTGTTGGATGGGATCTATACAACCATCAATCTTCCTGATAATCTTGGAATGGGGGCCAGTCATTTTTATGCAGAAGTGTTGCGCCTCAAAAAAGTTGCGCATGAACTGGGGCAGGGGAAGAGAATTTACGTGGTGTTTGACGAGCTCTTCCGGGGCACGAATGTTAAAGATGCTTATGACGCCACGATTGCTGTTACTACTGCATTTGCAGAGAGGAAGGATAGCATTTTTGTGATCTCTACCCATATCATCGAGGCGGGTGATGTATTGAAAGAGCGCTGCAATAATATCGCTTACCTCTACCTGCCTACCAGGATGAATGGTACCCGCCCTGTATACACTTATACCCTGGAGCAGGGCATTACCAACGATCGGCATGGTATGGTGATCATCAATAATGAAAAGATATTGGAGATACTGGAAGCCGGCCTGGAAAAACTGGAAGGAAAGAAAACCATTCATTCTTTAACAGCTCTTAAAACCTGAACAGTGTATGAGTTTTGTTGCAGACAAACAAACGACGGATGATCTGAACCTGTTGGGGAAGTATAAGCCGAATTCCATTTACGGGTTGTTCAGTAAAGTGAGAACACCCGGAGGCGAAAGACTGCTGGATGCTATGTTTCAGCAGCCTTTGACTGATCCGGTTGCTATCAACAGAAGGAGCAGCCTGTTCAGGTATTTTCAGGAAAAGGAGCTGGTGTTCCCGTTTCAGCCGGCAGCATTCAGGTTGGCAGAGGAATATTTGAGCGGAGGCGTTGCACCAGGCCTGGTTCGATCTGGCTTCTCCGTTATGCGAAAAAAAGCGATGGGCATATTCCTGCGCGATGAGCAGTTTATGGTTCTGTCTGCTGGCATGCAGGCTGCTATTGAAATGCTCAGGCAATTGTCTGGGTTGATTGCATTGATAGACGGCGAAAAAAATCCCTGGAAACAGGAGCTGGAAAGTGTAAGCCTTGTGCTTGCGGATACCAGACTGGAGTGGGTCAGGCAACATGAGGGTGAACCGGTTACCACCCTGCAATTGATCAGGTACGATCATTTGCTGAGGCATACGCTCCGTCAAGAAATGCAACTGGTGCTGAATGCTGTTTATGAAATTGACGTATACATTGCCGTTAGTGCAACGGCACAGGAAAGTAAGCTGGATTATGCCATGGCTTTTCCTCATACAAGGTCTGTGTTGCAGGCCGATGCTTTATGGCACCCGGCACTGGATAAGGCGGTTGCCAATCCGGTACATCTTAATAGTGCCGGCAATGTTCTTTTTCTTACCGGCGCCAATATGGCCGGTAAATCCACTTTCATGAAATCCCTGGGTATTGCGGTGTATCTCGCTCATATGGGTTTTCCCGTGGCAGCCCGCGGCATGCAGTTTTCTGTTCGCGATGGCCTTTATTCGAGTATCAATGTTTCAGATAACCTGAATATGGGATACAGTCATTTTTATGCAGAAGTGCTGCGGGTTAAAAAGGCGGCTGAAGAAGTAAGCAGTGGCAGGAATATGGTGGTGATCTTTGATGAGCTGTTCAAGGGAACGAATGTGAAGGACGCTTATGATGCCACGCTCTCTGTGACGGCTTCTTTTTCCAGATACCATAATTGCATTTTCGTGATCTCGACGCATATCATCGAGGTAGGTGAAGCGCTGGCCTCTTATCACAACCTGCAGTTTGCTTATATGCCTACGGTAATGAGCGGAAATATCCCTGTATATCCGTATACACTGAAACAAGGGATCACCAGTGATCGTCATGGTATGATGATCGTAATGAATGAAGGGATACTTGAAATGATCAAAGGAAACTGATTTTAAAAAAGTTAAAAATGTAAAAGATGAAAAATATATTCAGGATATTATCACTTTCAATGCTGCCAGCTTCCTTACTGGCGCAGTCTGCGGATGACAGGATCAGATCTTCCGGGTTTCCTGTGATTGGAAAAATCATAAATACGAATATTCCCGGTGCGCCTGTGCTGGATCAGCCTGAGTTGCTCAAAGGAACTGAGCAGGAGATCAGAACTGAAAAGCACGGGCTTGCCTATCCTGCTTTTTTCGACTGGAACAAAGATGGAAAAATGGATTTGCTGTTGGGTGAATTTGAAACCGGAAAAACAGGATCCGATATCAAAGTGTACCTCAATGAAGGGTCAAACAAAAAACCAAAGTTCTCCGGTAAATATTTCTACGCTAAAGATGCAAAAGGAGACACTATGACTTCTTATCAGTGGTGTTGCATTGGTACGCATCCGCGTTTTGCCGATCTGGATAATGATGGATATATGGATATGTTGTCTGGTCAGTATAATCCCGGTCAGATCAACTGGTGGAGAGGTGGAAAAGATGGATTCCAGGCGAGGCAGTTCGTAGACCAGGAAGGATATACTGAAGGTAATCTTGGTTTCTCAGGCGTTTCATCAGAGCTCGATCCCAGGAGCAATAATTACTGGAACTATACTTCTGCAGGCTTTGCGGATTTTAACGGTGATGGCCTGACGGATCTTTTTGTAGGTGGCTTCGGTGAAATGAAAGTGGCTTTGAATGTGGGAACGAAAGAAGTTCCAAAGTTTGGACTGCGCAAATACCTGCTGGGACTGGACGGGCTGCCTGTTTCTGTGATGAGGCCATCGGAAGAGGAAATTCAAAAAGCTAAATCCCAACGCGGTTCATATTTCACTTATTCAGGAGTGATCAAAAGTTTTGTAACACCGGTAGACTGGGATGTGGATGGTGTGCTTGACCTGCTGGTGACCCACTTGTACGGAGAGAGAAAAACAAAAGATCCGGTTGTGTTCTTCCGGGGTGTGCAAACTGATAAAGGCCTGCGTTTCGAAGAAGCGAAATCTTTGTTCACGGTGCCGGACGTATACAAAACCTTTCCGGGATGCCAGCCGAATATTGCTGTTACCGATTACAATGATGATGGTGTGAAAGACCTGGTGATAGGTCTGTCACTCCCTGCTTTGAATGGGTATGAGATCGATTCCCTGGCTTCATGGGGTTATCTGAAAGATTTTGGACTGCAGGCTCCCGGAAAGGATCCCGGTCGTATGCTGGAATGGGAAGGCGGTATTGAAAAATTAAGAAAGAGAATTGCCGATAACCCTTCCATGAAAAACTATTTCTATGGCAAATTCACGGAAGAGAAATATTTGACACTACGTCATCGCGGGTTTGTGTATGTAATGCTGGGAAAGAAGAATCCTGTAGAGGCAGTTGCTGTAAAGGGAGTAGTTGCCAAAGACGAAGTGAATCTTTTGACTTCTGTTGAATATTAGATTATCCATCTGAGAAAGAATGCAGTGGATGGCCTGCGGAAATTTTAGAAAAAGCGGGAGCTGAAAGGCTTCCGTTTTTTCTTGAGTTTCGGTTCATATAATCCGATCCTTTGATGCTAATTGGATGATCTGAACTCATTTGGTGTAACGCCCACCTTTTGCTTAAATAGTCTTGTAAAGTGTGCAGGATGTTTAAACCCTAATTCATACGATAGCTGGCTGACAGTCTTACTCAGATCAAAGATCCTTTCTTTTGCAAGGTCTATGATTTTTGCGTGTATAAGTTCCTGTGCTGATCTTCCGGTTTCTTTCTTCACCAGGTCTCCAAAGTAATTGGCAGATAGATTCAGTTCTTTCGCGCACCAGGCAACAGAAGGTAGTCCGATAGTCTGTGTTTGCTCAGATTTGAAATAGTTATTAAGCAGTTCATCAAATCTTCCTAATATTCCTTTATGGGCAACTTCGCGTGTGATGAATTGGCGGTCATAAAACCTTTGACAGTAATTCAGGAATAATTCAATGTTGGAAGCGATCAACTTCCTGCCATGCTTGTCGATGGAGTGCTCAAGCTCATATTTTATTTTCTCAAAGCAATCCAAAACAATTTGTCGTTCCCGGTCTGACAAGTGCAACGCTTCACGTGTTTCATATGTGAAGAAAGAATATTCACGCATATGCTTGCCAAGTGCAGTGCCATGAATCAGATCCTCATGAAAAACCAATGCGTATCCTTTTGGCTGATATAGTTCACTGTTTGTTACGCCTGCAAATTGGCCGGGGGCAAGAAATACCAGTGTGCCTTCCTGGTAGTCATAGGTATTGCGGCCATAGGTCAGGTCCCCACATTTAACTTCTTTCAGAAATACTGTATAAAATCCAAAATACATGCGTGATCCTCTTCTTGGATCTGCTTTCGAGAGATCCACTACACTTACCAACGGGTGGAGCGTTTCATTTTTATTGAAAGCGTTATTTTCGCTTATTGTATTGAATCTTAATACATTTTCCATTTCTTCCCTGATTTCATTGCCTGATAAGTAATATTGATAACATACCAGTAATTGGTATAAGGCTCCCTGAGATAAAGTATAACATCTTTGTAAGGCTCCTCTCTAACGCTCTTCGTACTTAAAAAATGTTAATCAGTAATCTGGATAAGCATACCAGTGATCTGTCTGCCATTTTAGCGAAGGAAACCAATGACCTTTGTACAATAAAAAGGAACAATATGCAAAAGATCAAATTGAACAATGGAGTAGAAATGCCCATCCTGGGTTTCGGAGTTTTCCAGGCGAATGATCTTGATGAATGTGAAAGAAGTGTATTGGATGCATTACAAGTGGGCTATAGATTGATAGATACTGCTGCTTCCTATGAGAATGAAGGGGCGGTTGGCTGAAATTCTATCAGTCCAGTCTATTAAATCCAATCATTATGAACTTTAATAACGTAGCTATAATACTTCTTCTGAGCGTGGTTTCATTTTCCTGTAATCAGCAAAATGAACCGTTACAGAAAACTTCTTCAGAACTGGCGGAAGCACCTGTTTTTTCAAAGGGCAAACAAATAACCAATGATAATCTTACCGGCATGGTATGGTTGAATAAGCTGGTAGAGGCCGACAGTCTCAATCAAACTGCGGTGGGTAGCGTAACATTTGCTGCAGGAGCCAGAACCAAATGGCATTCGCATCCGGCCGGACAAATTATATTGGCACTGGGTGGCATAGGTTATTACCAGGAGAAAGGAAGTCCGAAAGTTATTGTGAAAAAGGGGGATGTGGTGAAATGCCCGCCTGGTATTCCACATTGGCATGGAGCCAGTACAGAAACTGAATTTGTGCAGGTTGCTATTACCGGCAGGGAAAAAGGAGAGACTATCTGGCTGGAGTCTGTATCTGAAGAGGAATACAGGAGGTAGGGCGACAGTTCTGAATCTTGCCATCTTGCTCACATTTTTTGCACTCGCATCAATACTTGACATTACATAATGATCAAAGGGACTTTGAATAAAAGCCCCTTTGATCATCTGAAGAGTCCGGAGGGAGGGGCCTCAATCGAGCAGGTATATAGTTACATCTTTCCAGGCTATATATTATTGATCAGTTCTATGATCCCTTCGTTCTTAATGATCATCATACCCTGACGGTCTTCGGTAATGCCCTTCTGCAACGTGTAGGTGTATCTGGGGATGTTCCCTTCCAGCACAGTAGGCATGAAATGGAACTGAACATTAGGAAGATCTTTCAGGGCCTCTCCAATTTCTATAATATGCGTTGATACAATAAACAGGCAATTGTTATAGCCGGAAAAACCCTGTGTAACTGCCAGGGTGCCATCATAAGCATCTTTGACATTGGTTCCTTTGAATAACTCATCGAACATCAGCAGCAGGTGTTCGCCGGTAGCAGCAGCCAGGGCAGCATGTTTCACCCTTATCACTTCTGCGTAGAAATGACTGTAGCCCATTGTTATGTTGTCGGCTACATTAATGCTGGAAAAAATGCCTTCGCGTATCGAAAAACGCATTTCATCTGCAGCCACGGGAAAGCCAATATGCGCCATATAGATACAGATGCCAATCGATTTCATCCAGGTAGACTTACCGGCCATATTGGCTCCTGTAAGGAATAATACATTGCTCCCTTCCTTCATATGAATATCGTTGCCTATAGCTTTTGACATACAGGGATGGTGAAGGTTTTTCGCATAAAAAACGTTTTCGTCTTTTTCCAATGCCTCCGCATAACAAAAACTGTGTTCACGCGCTACATCGCTAACGGTGATATACACATCGGTTTCCGCAATGAACTGCAGCACCTCCTTCATGGACTGGTTGTGTTTGTTGCTTAACAGGAAATCGTATTCAGCTACCGTTGCAACAGACATAGACTTGTAGATGTCGCTTTCGAGGATCTTACGGATATCCTTATGGGTCATTACGGCCAGCAGTGCTTCCACTCGATCCTGCAAAGGACCATTTTCAGATTGCAGAAGTTGCAGAAAACCAATACATTTCTTCAATGTTACCATCGTTGCCTGTAGCCGCAGGAGCTTGTTTTTATAACGACTGTCTTCAATAAAACCAGCAAGAATCTTCACCATATAGATGTTTGCGGTTGTTGAGAGTTGGGACTTCCTGCCTGCAGTTTCGATATATTCCCGCATCAGGGCAACCTGACCGGCTTCGAATGGGAAAGGCATATGCTGC
Source organism: Pseudobacter ginsenosidimutans (assembly GCF_007970185.1). Taxonomy (NCBI): domain Bacteria; kingdom Pseudomonadati; phylum Bacteroidota; class Chitinophagia; order Chitinophagales; family Chitinophagaceae; genus Pseudobacter; species Pseudobacter ginsenosidimutans. The sequence goes on from NZ_CP042431.1 coordinate 2,627,812, forward strand.
TGCTGAAAGAATCGAAACACCGATACCCGCCGGTTAATGGACGATGAATCAGTTAATGGATGAGAAAACATGTCGTCCATCAGCTTCTCTCCAATGCGCGTTCTGACTTTATTGAATAAGTAATACACAGAACCCTGGCGGAACTTGCCCATAAGGTTCAGCTCCCCCACCGATTGCCGGTCTATTTTAAAACTCATACTTTCTTATTTATGCTTTTACCGCCTTTATTCCCCTGTTTCAGAATGTCTAATATGCCTTCGTTATTAATGATAAGCATACCATGTTTGTCGTTCGTTACTCCTTCCTGAAGCGTATATGTATATTCAGGTACAGTCCCTTTCATAACTGTAGGAAGAAAGTAAAACGCCGCGCTTTCTTTTTTTCTTAGCTCATCTGCAGCTTCTGTAATATGGGAGGAAATAATGAACTTGCTGTCTTTACGGTTGGTGAACGCATTACATACAACCAGGGTGCCTTCCAGGGCATCTTTTACATTTGTGCCCCGGAATAGTTCGTCGAATAATATAAAAAGCGACTTTCCATTACTGAGCTCCTGTGCCATTTTCTTTACCCGTAAAACTTCTGCATAAAAATGGCTGGCGCCAATATCTAAATTGTCCGGAAGGTTGATTGTAGTATAAACGCCATCCATCACTGAAAACGCCATAGCTGAAGCGGCAATTGGAAAGCCCATATGCGCAATATATAAGGCAGTGCTGAAAGAGCGCAGGAAGGTAGATTTTCCCGCCATATTGGCCCCCGTAAGGAAAACCATATTGCATGAAGGACCCATTTGAAGGCTATTGGGGACTGCGTTTTTCAGAAGCGGATGATATACGCCCTCCACTTTCAGAATGCTACTTCCTTTGGGGTACACCTCCGGGAATACCATGCGATGCTTTATCGCCACCTGCGCCACGGAAATATAAACATCGATATGATAAATAAATTTCAGCAGGCAGAGTAGTTTCTGTTTTTCGTTAATACGAATTAAAACATCGTAAGCAGTAGCGGCAGCATAAGTTATTCTGGCATTCTTTTTTTCATTAAAAACCGGTACAAAAGCACGATCTGTCAACAGGGCGATTACTTCCTGCCGTTCTTCCTCCAACTCCTTCACCTGCTTCAGACCCTCCGACTCTGCATATTGCATGAGTGTATGGAAAAGATTGATAACAGCAACAATTCCATTCTGTATTTCTTTTTCGCTGAGAGAGATCTTTGACCCGCCATCCTGGTTATCATCAAAAGAAATGTACTTCTCTACGTTGTCAAGTGTAGCACCATCGAAAGGAAATGCAGCCTGCTGTTTTTGAAAACCGGAAATAATACTGATGCGTTTGATGATAGCGTCCCTGTCGCTTAGCGGTTTTCTGAACATGGATTCCATGATGGATTGTCCGCCCCGGGTAAAGGAATGATTGTATATATCATATATACCCTGTGTGTCTGCTTTGGAAAATAAGCGCAGGTCCTCTATGGTCTGTGTGTCTGTCTGTAAATACATACGCTGCATATTAATAAAAAATGATCGACTGCTATTTACGCTTTCTCCTCACTAAAATCACAATACCTGCAACAAGCAATAAAGCTGGCAGACCATATTGCAGTAATGTTTTCAGCGTTTGAGCCGGCACTTTCTTTATAGTAAGCCAGATATCCGTAGGTACTTTAAAATTATGATAGACCGGGTATCTGTTATCTACCGTATAACTATAGAACGCGTTGCCGTAGTCCATCCCATTCCCTTTGCCAAAAGACATCATATCAGCGTCACTGGAGATGATGATCTTCTGTTCTTTGTTGTTTATTTTGCGGGTAAGCTGCAGGCCGACGGGGTAAGGAGTATCTAATCTGTAGTCACCTTCTGATGCATTAAACAAAGGGGCTGCAGAATCTACTACCAATACGCCTCTCTCTACCCAGGTATTCTTCTCATTTTTTAACGTTGTAATCGGCTCTGTCTTGAATCCGGTTGAATCGGAATAGCTTAATGGACTGGCTCCCGTTATAGCGGTATAGCAAGCCTTTATGATGCCATTCCGAAATAAGAAGAATTTTCCTTCATCCGCCATTTCAGTTCCTTTTTTTGTGATCAGTCCGCCGAACTTATGCGGCATATCGTGAGGATTCACCTTCACCATGGTACCCGGATCTGCATTTACACCCACATGATTCAGGATCGGATTCATGATGAACTGCTTGCCTGGCTCTGTATAAAACATGGCATTGCCTCCTCCGTCGATATACTTATTGACGCTATCTATAATAGCCTTATCCAACAACGTTTTTGGATCGGATATAACCAATACTTCATCCTGTGTAAATCCACTGAAATCAGGTTCTGAGATGGTATCGAAATTCAAGCCCATATTGATCAATGCCCCTCTGGAACCTTTATTAACGGTATGCCCCCCGTACTCCCGCTCGCCGAATTTCATAGGCGAACGCTCATAGTGGCCCGTAAGAAACTTATAAGTAGGAGTTGTATCATTCATTAACCTCAACAAACTACCAGAAACGTGCATCTCGTTAGGAAAAACAGAAGGGTCCTGGTACGTTCTCAAGAAAGTCTTTTTGCCCTTATATTCCACCTGCATTAACAATCCCTTCGTTTCCGACCTGAGGTCTATTATGCTACTGATCTCTTCCGGTTTCTTATAAATAGAAAGATCGGTGTTATATATTTCGGCATATTTCTCGGCTATTTCCTTAAGCGTTTTTCCGGGATACATTTTGTAAATGGAACTATCCCCATTGTCCACATCATAATAATACACGTAGTTGAACTCCATATTATTATAAAAACGACGATACTTGGACCAGAAACCCCATAGGTACGCATTGCGCGCTTCAGGCGCGCCATTACTATAATTGTATCCCAACAGATTCGTGTACAAGGTTACCTTAAGCGGAGATCCATCCAACTTATTAATAACCGCCTGTGTATTTGGATGAAGCGTATTGAGCTTGCTTCTGGTAACATCCCAGTATCCAATGAATCCGTGAATCGATGTAACAGTAAGTATAACTACCGTTACAGCTAATGCCATCAAATATCTACCCGCTGATATGCGCCAGGACTTCGACTCTGTTACAGACTTCATTTTAATGATGGTGAATATCAGGAAGAGCGAAATAATAGAAAAGAAGTAGATAAGGTCCTTAGTAGTGATTAACCCACCCAACATTACCTCAGCCCTGCCTGAACTGGATAGAAAATAAGTGATATCCCTGATATAATCATAACCCTGAAAAATACCCCCAAAAGCTGTAAACAAAGTCAGTACCGTAAATGTACCAATGGCTGCTACTATTGGATAGGCCGTAAGGCTCGAAATAAACACCCCAACGGCAACATACATGGCAGCCAATAAGAAAAACCCCAGTAGCATAGATAATATATGCGGTGTTTCTACATTCTTAACAGAGAAAGTTAAAACAAACAAAATCACCGCAAGCAATAAAATCATCATGCATACAAAAGCATACACACCTATAAATTTACCTATTACAACCTGGCGCATTCTAACCGGAGAAGAATGCAGCAACCTGATTGTTCCACCCGCATACTCCCGGTTAATAACGCCCATCGTTAATAGCGGAATAAACGTGAAGAATATCGTCATTACTGTACCTAAACTGGAACCGATGATGGCTGTAGTGAGCGGAGAATTCATAAACCCCTCAAACTTATCACCCTGCAATTCAATAAGACTCTCTTGCTGAGTAACCATGTTCACTAAATTCCCTAATACAATACCTGAACCAGACATTAAAAACAAAATCAAAATGAACCAGGCGACCGGAGAATAGAAAAAATACCGTAATTCGGCCCTTGCTATATTTAGTATTACTCGCATTACTGTACTATTGAGAAAAATTTGAAGATAATTGTTTGAAAACATCGTCCATAACGGTAATTTCTGCATGGATAGCCGTTAGTCTCCAATTGAGGTCTGCACTCTTCTTTACAATCCGTTCAGACAAATCATCATTTGATGTGAAATGCAATCTGCACTTATTATCAGGTAACATTTCAACTTTCACTACATTGTCTATTGCCAACAAGTCATTTACACCCGGCATGTTTAGCATTCTGACCATTAATGTATTTGGCTGTAGAACATTGTTGAAGGCATCCAACGTGTCTGAGAACACTACACGCCCGGCTTCTATCATAATAATTTCTCTTGCCAGTAAATTGATCTCCGACAGTACATGTGACGATAACAACACAGCATGCTCCTGTGCAATGTTTTTTATCAGCTTACGGGCTTCAATAATCTGATTGGGGTCCAACCCATTCGTAGGTTCATCCAGAATAACTAAACGGGGTTTGTTAATAATAGCCTGTGCTATACCTACCCTTTGACGAAAACCACCAGACAGATTCTTAATTAACCTCGAACGCATTTGCGTAATGGCGGTTTTCTCCAATACCTCCTCTACAGCAGCTTTGATAGACCGCTTCTCCATTAAGCGCAACTGCGCAGAATATTCCAGGTATTCCTGCACCGTAAAATCCAAATACAGAGGAGCTTGTTGCGGTAAAAAACCGATCTGTTTTTTATAGGCGATCGGATCATCCTGGATGTTAATTCCATTTACCCTTACATCTCCTTCCGTCTGTAACAAAGCGCCGCAGATGATGTTCATGGTGGTAGACTTTCCAGCTCCGTTAGAACCGAGTAAGCCAACCACACCGTTACTATTTATCTCAAAATTAATGTCCCGTATGGCCCAGGAACTGGCATACTTATGCGATAGGTTTTCCACCTTTAAAATTGGGTTCATACGCTGTGGCTTGTTATTGTAAAAATTAAAAATGACCTATAGTAGTAACTTTAGCAGACGAATTTCCCGTACCGGTCCATTTCCCGTTCACCACCATCGTGCGTGCCTTAAATAACCAATTAGAATTAAGAGCCCCGTCCCAATTCATGTTTACGTCTATTAATATGGCAAGAGTACTTCCGGTTTCGTGGTCTTTTATTTGAAAACGGAATTCCTGAAAATTCCGATCAATGGGAACCCTAATGAATGCAGACAATTGCTCATACTTCAAATCTGAAACAATTGTTCCTCCGGCTGGTTCTAATTGAACCACATCGATAGCTCTGCTTTCATACAGGTTAATAATCCGCAATTGAGCAGAACTGTCTTGCTGGCTGCGTCGTGGAAGATCATCCTTAGTTGTTTTCTCTTTTACCTGCGTTGGACTTCCATATATAAAATGCGTGTAAATGCCAGCAGATTCCAGACTTAAGCGGGTTTTTATTAGTGGTTCATCTTTATTCAGCGTATCATTGTTTAGAAATACCGTCAACGGTTGATCTGTTTTATTAGTAGCATAATCCCAGGATTTTCCATTATCTATAGAAGGAAGCCTATCATAGATTTTCGGGTTAGTTTCTCCAAAATACGCCCTTATAAAAGAAGTATTGTCATTAATAGCATTCACCACTGTAAGGGATGCCGGAAATATTTCTTCTTTTAAAACTTTTTTGCATGCTGAGAAAGTCAATAGCACAGATCCGGTTAGCAAAAGTGATTTAAGAAACCCGATGGTAAAATATTTTTTATTTTTTAATTGTAACATCTTTCCTGATTTAACTGTTAGCAGTTTTATTAATAGCCATTATTTTGAGAAAGGTTATTGTCCCACTGGATTTCCCTGACAGGAATCGGGTATAACAATTGATTGGGGTCCCAAGGCTGTTTGTAAAAGATGGAAGAAAGTACCTGATTAGCTTTATTTGTTCTTTTCAGATCGAGCCAGCGGTGTCCCCACTCAGTAAACAATTCAACACGTTTTTCGTGGGCAATAGTGTCTATTACCTGCTGATCGGTGAGTGTATATAGCAGCTTACCCAATCCGGCACGATGCCTTATTTCATTCAGGTCGTCGATTGCACTATTTTTATTACCAGAGCTTCGCAACATATTTGCCTCTGCTCTGATAAAATACATTTCAGCAAGGCGTGCTACTACATAATATTGGGATCTAAAGCCTTCATAAGTCATATTCAGTGCATTTATCTTGTATTTCGCGGGAGTAAAGCCGGCAGGAAAATTAATAGTTCCTCCGATTGCTGATGTCCAGGCTGTTTTTCTATTGTCTCCTGTTTCAAAACTATTGATGAGCGACGGAGTCAAATACAGTCCTGTAATAGCATATCCTTCAGGAGTTGCATTTCCTGTTGGGTATATATCATTCGTTTGCTTCAACCGAAAAATGACTTCTTCACTATTATAGGCAAATACGTTATTTAAGGGTTCCAGTTTAAACAGCGCGGTTTGGTTAATTACATCATTGGCATGCTCGTATGCTTTTGCATAATTTTTAGTGAATAAGTATACGCGGGCCAGCAGTGCTTTCGCATACCACTTGTTGATTCTGATTCGCTCAGCATTGTTGCCATCGTATTTTTCAGAAAGATATCCTACTGCTGCTTCCAGATCATCGGTAATTTGTTTATACACAGCAGCCGGATCAGAAGAATGAAGCCCTTTTGTATTATTAAAATCAATGGACAATGCCAATGGGATTTTCTCAAAAAAGTTAACCAGATAAAAATAACTCATTGCCCGCACGGCTAATGCTTCACCCTTTACACGATTTCTGGCAGCTTCTGTAAATTCTTTTGATGAAGAAGCATTGGTGCCCTCTATCAAAGCGTTGGCGTTAAAAACACCCTTATAAGCAGTACTCCATATTTTGGAGGAAAAGCCGGCATTCTGGAGTGTAATTTTTGCAGCAGTTTCCACATAATAAGGGTATTGCCCACTGAACGTTGGACTATACATTTCGTCTGCTAAATGAGCAGCAGCTATAGTCACCCCTCCAGCGCTGTACAAATCTGTTCCCAGTGTACCCCGTGAATTAATTTCTTTATCCCCGCCACTAATTAAATACGAGTACAAACCATTTAGTGCAACACCAGCCTGCTCATCGTTCTGAAAAACCTGGCTGGATGTAATTGAATTCACGGGAGGTTTAATATCCAGCATTTTATTGCAACCCATTGCCAGCAAACCCAGCAAGGAAGCCACCATTGTAGTTATATAAAAAGAATTTTTTTTCATGAAATTTATTTTAGAAACTTAATCTTATGTTAGCCGCAATTCTTCTGATCTGCGGTGTAGTACCCAGTTCAGCATCAGTCAGTCTGTACTGGCTGATTTTAAAAATTTTGGAAGAGTTGATGGAAATTTGCCCTTGTTTCATTCTCAGTTTTTGCATCCATGCGGCAGGCAATGTGTAAGACAAACTCAAATTATCCAGGCTTATATAAGCGCCTTTAGTATAGAATGCGTCTACGCCCGTCAAAGAGCCCCCGGTTCTGGCGGAGTATTTTGGGTAAAGGGCTTTGTCACCTGGTTGTTGCCAATGCCTTCTTTCAATTTCGTTATACAACACCATGTTCTTGCCCATTCCATAAACCTGGTTACTAAGGATATCCGGCACTAATGAATTTTCAAAACTAAACTGGGCATCTAACGATAATACCCGTTTGAAATCTACCCGAAAGCCAAATCCTCCGAAGTATTTTGGATTTATATCTATTTCTTTATAGCGATCGTCTAACTCCAGATCCGGGAAATTACCTGAACCCATTCCAAGTGTAGTGTTACCATCACCGTTATAGTCTTCAACCGCGGGTGTTCCTTTCATTGGATTGATACCAATAAAGTGTGTATATGATTTGGCAGTAACGGATGATCCAATTCTATACGTATCTTTATAGGGAGAATTTTCCAGCCCCTCAAATGCCACTAGTTTATTGCTGTTCTTGCTTATCTGAAAGCGACCGGATAAGCCCCAGGTAGAAGTATTAAGGAGCGTTGCATCTATCATCAATTCTATCCCTCTATTCTCAATTACAGCAGGCCAGTTCCCTACAACAGAAGAGAATCCGGTGAAGTCGGGCGTAGTAATATTGGTTAATTGCTTACCATCTCTGTTAATGTAATAGTTGCTTTCTATGTTGAGCTTACCCTTGAATAATCCTACTCTGGCCCCACCTCAAACTTGCTTGCACTCGACCAGCTATATTTCTGATTCACTGGTTGAATCAGTGTGTAGATTGTCTGACCATCATAGTTTGCCAGGCTTAACGAGATGCTGGTAGCAACATTCGACCAGCGGGACAGGTACTGGTAGTCGGCAAGATTAGCATTTCCCGTTACACCATAGGTAGATCTGATTTTTGCGAACGAAAGCCAATTCAGATCAGCCTTCTTAAACCATTCTTCATTAGATATGATCCATGACAGTCCGGCGGAGCCAAAGTTTCCGAAACGTGTTCCATCTCCAAACCGTGATGAACCATCTCTTCTTCCGTTTAAGCTGACTATATATTTATTCTCCCAGTCAACATTTATGGATGCTAATAAGGAAGTCACTTTTACTTCTGCATAATTGTTGGCCGAAGAGACCATCTGCGCATTGGAATAGCTTTTGATCAGGTTATCGTTTGAAAACATCATTGCCGATACTGCCGCAGCATCCTGATCGGTATAGCTATAGTCGCCTGCCACTGAAACAGCGATCCTTGCCCCACCCAGCAATTTTACGTAATTGATATTTGGCTGTATTAAAAAATTCTTACCGGAGCCGTTCATGAAAAATGCCGAACTTATCGGGGAAAATAATGGATCTTTCCCGGCTTTCGGAATATAAGCACCAGACTTATTAGTGAAAAATTCACCGGATATGCGTACGCCTGCCGTCAGATCTTTGACAACTTCGTAACTAAAGCTGACATTGGTCTGACTTCTTAAGGTCTGATTTTCACTCCAGTTTTTAATACTGGAAAATGGATAACCCGATGAATACTGTCCTCTATACGGTTCAAAATTATACCCTCCGTTTTCGTTATAAATACCGGGCGCATTCGGTGGTAATGAAAAAAGGTCCATTACACCAGCCGTTTCGTTATTTGAATAGGCGCTACTGGATGAAAGATTAACCTGTAATTTACCGTTTGGGCTGCGGTGATCAAATGACAACCCCACTGTTAAACGATCATTTCCCCTCCCCTGGTTATACATTTCAGTAGTGGAAGAATAGCCTACACTAACGCGGTAGGTATTCTGCAACAAACCCCCTTCCATACTTAGCTGTACATCATCTGACTTTTCATTTTTGAAGAAAGTCCGCTGCCAATCGGTATAAGCATTCGGATCCCATATGGTCAAATCCGGGTCACTTTCGCTGGAAGGTGAAGCAGCATCATTCAGAAAAGCCTCTCTTCTCACTGCCAGATACTGCTCCGTATTCATCATATTCATATAACGCTGCACTCCGGAGAATACTTTTGAGTAACTAACATTGAATCGGGTGGGGCCAGGTTTACCTCTTTTGGTTGTAATCATGATCACACCATTGGCTCCTCTGGATCCATAGAGTGCAGTAGCATCTGCATCTTTTAAAACATCGACACTTTCGATATCCAGTGGGTTAATCATATACAACGGACTTTCGCCGGGTGAATATCCTCCGCTGCCCGGAGTCGCTACGCCGAATGGACTCACCGATAAAGTAGCAATGGGTAAACCATCAATAACATAAAGTGGATTCGTAAACAGGTTTTCATCCAATACATTTCTTCCCCGCAGCTCAACTTTTCTGTCACTTGCCGTATTGGCTGAAGGGCTGATCCTCAGGCCCGGTATGCGGCCTACTAAAGCGTCTAATACGTTAACGACAGGTTGTCTTTCAATATCTCTGGCTTTTACAGTTGCAATATTGGCTGTGCCCAGTCTTTTATTGGTGGTTCCCAAAACCGTAACCTGTACCTCATCCAGTTTGTTTTCTGAAAGAGCGAGCTCTATGCTATGCGTTTTGGTGGTCATTATTTCTTCTGTAGCAGTAAATTCCTGATCAACATATCCGATATAACTGACCTTAATCTTATCACCTGTTTTCATCGGCACCTGTGCAGATCCATTTGCTGCTGTTAAATAGTTCTTTTTATCCGTTACATTGCTGATGGTAGCACTGCCCAGAGGTTTGTAACCCGCGGAAACAACATAAACAGTTATTTTTTCTGCAGGACTTAAGAACAATTCAATGGAGGGACTGGCTATAGCTGGTTTGACTTCCTTTTCGGCTACCAGGATGTTCTTATCAATGATCCGGTATGTGAGTGATTGATTTTGGAACACCATGTTGAGGAATGCTTCCAAACTAACTCCATTAGAGATGATGGTGACCGGTTTTGCAAACGATAATGAAGTGGCTTTGTAAATAAATACATAATCTGTCTGCGATTCTACAGCAGCAAAAACTTTTTCCAGCTTTACATTTTTGCCGCTAAAACTGATGTTCTGTGAAACGCCTTTGGCAGACACCTGTAAGAGAACCACTGTAAGGAGAAAGAAGGTTAGTTTCATGACTAACAGGGTTTTGGTTAGGTAGTGCTTGCGGCCATAGGGGACCCGCATGCAATTAATATTTTGCATAGATTTGCTTTTTAGCCGCCCTTTAACCGGGGCGAAATGTTTAAGTGAAAAAATAAGCAGTCATTAACCTGATGTGGTTATTACATTACTTGAACAATACCGGAAGTGTCGTAACCACTTCCGGTTTGTTTTAGCAAGGTCCTTTGTAGTCCGTTATCTTACATATAGTGTGTTATCTTTCAATTCAAAATTAATTCCCATCATTTCCAGTAGCTTCAATACATTAGACAGGTTGGTATTGCGATGTATTTTTCCTTTGAAGATTATATTGTCTGGCTTGCCTGTGTATCGGACTTCTATATTATACCATCTTTCCAGTTGACGCATTACACTATACAGGTCAGCATCGTCAAAATTGAATAAGCCATTTTTCCAGGCAGTTATTTTATCGGGATTCTGCGTGTCAGTTATCGTCAAAGCATATCCGGCCTGGTCATTGGGTTTGTTTAAAATAGCAGTCTGTCCGGGAGTAAGTACTTTCGATTCAGCTTTACCTTCCCTGGTAATTCCCTGTTTACTGCTTAAGCGTGGTGTTACTTTAACGGCTCCTGTCAAAAGCGTTGTTTGAACCGTTTTTTCATCTGCATAACAGTTAATATTAAACGAAGTTCCCAGCACGTCAACCTGCTGGTTATCCGTTTCAACAATAAAAGGCTGTTTGCTTTTGGGAGCTACCTCAAAATAAAGTTCTCCGCTTACTTTAACCCTTCGCTCATTCCCGTTGAAAACAGTAGGATAAGTGATTGAACTGGCCGCGTTCAGGTATACTACTGTTCCATCTGGCAGTGTAACATGAAACTGTCTGCCTTTTGGCGTTGACATGGTATTGTATACGATTTCTCCGCTTGTATTCCCGTTGAAGTCATAGGTTAGCTGGCCATCTTTCAATATGAGTTTTGAACCGCTTTGTGATGCAATCAGGCCATTTTTTAAGCTGTCAAGTAATAGTTGCTGACCATCGGCCAATGTAAGAATAGCACCATCTTTACCGGGTGCCATATCCACATTTATAGCTGCTACAGTAGCGGGTCCTGTATTTTTTTTATGGGAGTTCCAGAGGTAAGCGCCTACGCTCAACAATAAAATAACCGAGGCCGCGGCCCAGCCCCATCTGCGCAGGAAATGAATGCGGGGGAGAGATGGTTGTATAAGGTCTGCCTTATCTGCCTGAAACACTGCTTTCAATAAGGCATCCGATTCATCTGCTCCAATCCTTTGATTCTCTTCCTGGCTTTCAATAAAACTATCGAGTAGCTTCCGGGAAAGCTCCTGGCAGGCAGGGTCAGCCAATAAATCTATCAGTTCTGATTCTTCCTCCTGCGTAATTTGCTTACGCACATACAATTCAAATAAATATCTCAATCTGTCTTGGTGCATCCGATAGAATTGCTGTGTTATTAATGAAGACCTTTTGAAAGGAGCAGAAGGGTGACAGGCCAGAAAAAAATATTTTGCGCCATATACCAGGCTCTTAAACTCTTTAGTGCCCTCGATAGGTGAGTTTTGACAGTGTTGGGGTCAATTTTTAGAATGCCCGCCACTTCTTCCCGGCTTATTCCTTGTTGTCGTACCATGCGGAAAACGGCTTGTTGTTGGGGAGGGAGCCGCAGGATACCCTTCTCGAGAAGGTCAGTCGTATCACTTTTTACTAAGAAATCTTCGGAGAGATCGATGGGGAATTGACTGGCAACAATGCCTGCCTTTAGCATTTTCCGGCGCCGAGACTCACGGGTAAACCAGTCGTAGACTTCATTACGCAGCATGATAAACAAGTAATTGCTCAAAGACTGGATCTGCGTTAGTTCTCCCCGTTTCAACCAAAGTTTGAGAAATACATCCTGCACCAACTCACCCGCTAATTCCTCTGACCGGGTGAGCACTATTGCAGCGGAATACAATTTTCCCTGATGGAAGTTATAAACTATCTCAAACGCTCCTTCGTCGCCATTAGTTATGCGGAGAAGCAGTTCTTTCTCGTTATATGGTGGAACGTCAGCCAATTAGGTTCTGTTTCCGGTTATTTTCGCAAACTATGGTAAAATTTGAAGCGAAAATAATAAACGCGTTAATTAAAAGGCAGCTGCATAAGAATTCAGCCTGATTTGACCTGATGAGAAGAGGTGCTGGCAAATGTTTGCCGGGCCTCATTGAATGCTAACGTAGATAAATTGCAAATAGCAACTGCAAATTAATGCCAGACGTTTCTAAAAACGAATCCTAATAACGGACTCGGACTAACGAAGTTCAACCTCAATTCTCACCTGGTAAGAAGGGGGACTTTTATCAAAGTTCCTTCGTGTCAGGATGGAAAGATTTCAATAGAACTCTCGTTTTCGATACAGTTTCCCAGTCAATTTTACTATCACGATGGATTTGTTTGAAAAAAAAACCTAGTTTGCAATTCTGTACAAACCGCGTGATTGCATCCGCCCCTGCCAAATATTAACCATCATCTTCTTCAGCGCATCATAGCGGGCGATGAAACTGCCTTTAAAGAACTCATACTTCAATATACCCCCTCCATAGCTTCAGTTGTATTCAGTATCACAAGGTCCAAAGAACAAACTGAGGAAGTGGTACAGGATATCTTTATTCAGTTATGGACCATAAGGGACAACCTTACTGCTATCGAAAACCTGAATGGTTTTCTATTCGTGCTAACCAAACGGTATGCGATCTCTGCGATCAGGAAAATGATCAGGGAACGTAACCGGGTACAGGCATTTGCTGAAATACAGTATCAGCAGGAAAAAACGGAAGAGCGCGATGGATATATCAGCCTGATCGATGAGGCAGTGAATCAACTACCTCCCCAGCAGCAGCGGGCCTGGCGTTTAAGTCGTCAGGAGGGGAGAAAATATGAGGAGATTGCCACTGAAATGAATATCTCGCGGGAAACTGTCAAATCTTATATCCAACTCGCCAATACGGCTATCGTCAAATATGTGAAACCCCGTATTCATCTTATTCTCTTGTCCCTTTTTTCTCATCTATAAACCTTCCTGGAATTTTTTTTTACTTCGATACCCCCTTTTTTCAGTGGGCCAGCGACATTATCATACAGTTATGAGCAACACCACAAACCATATCCAGACACTTTTAGATAAGTGTGCAAAGAATACTGCCACAGAATCTGAATGGCAGGAACTTCAGTCATTACTCGACGACCCGGGTGAACCAGGTGTCACAACTTTATTAAAGGAATACTGGAATGAAAGATCGCCAGTATTCTCCGAAGCAGAAACAGAAGGGCTGGCGAATGCTGTAATGACTGAGATCCGGCATAGATTTCCGCAGCCTGCAGGCAAAAGGGTGCTGTTGATGAAATTCTGGTGGGCTGCGGCTTCTGTGATATTGCTCCTGGGGCTGGGAACCTGGTATTTTGTTTATCAGCAGGAATTGACTTCAAAAACTACGGTGGCTTCCGTACCTGAGCTGCTGCCGGCAAATGATGGACCAGTGCTGACGCTGGCAAATGGCAAACAGTTCGTACTAGACAGTATGAGCAATGGTATGATAGCGAGAGAGCAGGGGGCAGTTATCAACTGGGTAGATGGAAAAGTTGTGTACGAATCAGCATCCACCTCTAAGGGAGAACTTATCTATAATACAATGAGTACGCCGAAAGGCAGGCAATTTCAAATAGTACTGCCTGATGGCACAGTTGCCTGGTTGAATGCTGAAAGCTCCATAGAATTTCCAACTGCGTTTTCAGGCAGGTATCGTGATGTTTCCATCACAGGAGAAGTATTTTTTGAAGTAGCTAAAAAATCAACCACTCCTTTCCGGGTGAATATTGGGAAGCAGGCGCAGATCCAGGTTTTAGGCACCAGTTTCAACGTGAATGCTTATGCGAATGAATCGCAGATACTGACCACGCTGTTGAGCGGATCGATCAAGCTGGTTACAGCAACCAACAAAACCGGTGTAGTGCTAACACCTGGTGAGCAGGCACAGTTGACTGTTGCGCAAGGAATATCAACACTGAAGCTGGAAAAAAATGCAGATATCGAGCGGGTGATGGCATGGAAGAAAGGGGTCTTTAATTTTGAAGGACTGCGTTTACAGGAGATCCTCCGTCAAATGGAACGCTGGTATGAATTTAAGGTAGTATACAAGAAATCGCCTTCTGACATGGTGTATCGTGGAGGCATAGACCGTAATGTGAAATTTTCGGAGATACTGGAAGTTTTCAAAGAGATGGGAGTATCATTTGAGTGGGATGGAAAAACACTTGTTGTGAATTGAGCAATTAAAAAAGATAAAAAGTATGTAGCATTTTAGAGCAACTTATAATAATGTAACTGACAAAAAAAGCGCTTCCGGGTGGCTCCGGAAGCGCAACGATTTAGTTCAGTTAAAATGGTCTCAGCAACCAATTCTAAAAACCAAATCATTTGCAATCTATGCAAAAAAACTGCTATTGCCTATTCGGTATTCCCAGGGGGAAGCGATGGTTTACCCAAATTTCAAGGGTTATGAGATTAATTGTTTTTCTTATCACTGCCAGTTTTCTTCAGGTGCATGCTACTGGCAATGCACAAAATGTGACGATGCATGCAAATTCCATCTCACTGAAAGAAGTGTTTGCTTCCATCAAAGAACAAACAGGATACCAGATCTTCTATTCCGATCCCATCCTCAAACTGGCCAGGCCGGTAACGATAGCAGCTGAGGAACTGCCTCTAGGTACTTTTTTAGACCAGGTATTTGATGCACAGCCTGCGCTTAGATACAGTATAAAAGGGAAGACAATTTTCGTGTTGGAAAAGAAGGTCCATTCACCTGAGTTGACAGTACTGTCTCAAACTGTATTATTGATCAGGGTAATAGACCTGGAGGGAAAACCACTCGCTGGTGCTACTGTTTACAATAAGAAGAACAAGGTGTCAAAAGTTGCTGAGGCGGATGGGAGATGCGCAATCGAAGCATCGGTAGGTGAGGTGATCGAAGTCAGCTATGTAGGTTTTGAGTCCCGGTCTTTCACCGTAAAAGCAAATAACACGGCCATTACCATTGCCCTCAAACCAAATTCGATATTGGAAGAAGCCGTCGTCAACAATGGTTATCAGCGGATCAAACAGAAATACCTCACCGGGTCTGTTAGCTCTCTGAAGATGGATTCTATATTTCAGCCTGGCCTGAATACGGTTGATAAAATGTTGGAAGGTCGTGTGCCGGGACTCACGTTCATGCAAAATTCCGGGCAGGCTGGCGCTGCTCCAAAGCTGCGCATTCGTGGTACCAATACTTACCTGGGTTCAAGAGAACCATTATGGGTGGTAGATGGGATCGTACGAACCAGTCCATTCCCCATTCCGGCTGAGCGGATCAATGATCCGGATTTTGTAAACCTGCTGGGCAATGCAGTGTCTGGCTTAAATCCTTACGACATTGATCAGATCGATGTATTGAAAGATGCTACAGCAGCAGCGCTCTATGGTGTTCGCGCTGCCAACGGTGTAATCGTTATTACCACAAAAAGAGGAAAGCCCGGGCCTCCCACAGTAAACTATAATGTAACTACTTCCCTTACACGAAGACCCAGATACACAGACAGGTCTGTTTATATGATGAATTCCAGAGAGCGGGTAGATGTGTCCCGCGAAATGATAGAAAAAAATTTACAACTCCGCGGAACTGCTATTGAAGCCTATGAGAAAGCGATCATAGAATATTATAATGGTCTGATAGACTACAATACATTCAAAGAAAGGGTTGGTTATGCTGAAACAGTGAACACAGACTGGCTGGGCAATACCATGCGCGATGTGTTTGCCAGCAACCATACACTAAGTGTAACTGGTGGTAATAGTACCACTTCCTATCGCGCATCTGTGGGATACCGTAATGAGCCCGGCGTGATAAAGAAAGAATCAAATGATCTTTATACAGGCTTGCTGAATATGCAAATGAATTACAGGAAATTCAAAGTTGATTTCAATATTCAGCTAAGCAAAGACAAGAGAAGGTATACTCCTGTTGAAGTAGGTGTAATGAACTATTCTTATGGGACCAGTAGGGCCATATCTGCCTACAAAGAAGATGGCTCATATTACTTTTATCCAACGATCTCTTCTTCTGTATCGAAGCTCTATATCGCCAATTTCAATACCATGAACATTTTAAATGAGATGGATAATAGCGGTGAAATGCTGGAGAATAATGAATATACTGCGAGTGTGGATGCCAGTTATGAAATTGTGAAAGGATTACAGTTCAATGCGAGATTGGCCTATACCGGTGGTAATTCAAATCGCGAGATCTGGTTTACCGAAAATACGGAATGGGCTACACAGCTCAGAATAAATGCGTATAACACCCTGGGGGATTATTACCCGGCCATGGATATGCTGCCTTTTGGAGGTGAGCTTCGCCAGACTGTTGTAAGAAGGGAGAACTACATGATCAATGGAAGGTTGAATTACAGCAGCTTTCTCGATCAGCGAAAAAAGCATCAGTTGACCGCAGAAGTGGCAATGGACTTGTTATCTAACAAATCCGTGTCCGTAGAATCTATCGATCGGGGCTATTATCCTGATCGTGGCAGAAGTTTTGCCCAGATTGACTTAGGTAAATATACCAGCTATGCCGAATGGCTTTCGCGAAGCAGTGATGTGATCACCGAAATCCTGCAAAATTCCATACGTCCGTATATTACCGGAACCTATATTTTCAATGATCGATATGTATTGACGGCCACTACCAGTCAGGAATTTTCCAATTCATTTGGTAACAGGAGCAATGAGAAATTTCTTCCTACCTGGGCTTTGTCTGGCCGCTGGAATATTCATGAAGATCTGTTGCGAAATGTGTCATGGATAGACAGGGCTGCATTGCTTATGTCTTTTGGTACCCGTGGCAATATGCTTGCCGGACAAACACCCTATGTAGTGATCAGAAAGGGCGGATTTGATACTTATTTAGATGAATATTCCTCATTGATCCAGTCCTTCCCTAATCCAGACCTGGCCTGGGAAAAAACACAGGATTACAATGGTACATTCCAGTTTTCCATCCTGAATGGAAGGATCAATGGTTCGCTCGGGTATTTCTTTGCCAGGACCACCAATGCATTCCTGAGCAAGAAGGTATCGGCGGTTAATGGTGCGCCGGAGAATAATTATGTTGTGAACGGCGGTATTCTTGAAAACCAGGGTGTAGAGATAAGTATGAATTTCAAAGTGATCGACAATTTAGGGGCCGGTAAAAAAGGATTCATGTGGCGTTTCGATCCGCAACTTGGCCAGGTATTCAACAGGTTGATCAATGCAAACCTGAATAGCCGCAATGTGATGGTAGATGTAGCCAGCATGAATTTTCAAAACTACCTGGATGGTAGTGTGCCGGTCAATGGCAAATCTGTCAACACATTTTATTCTTATCGTTTCAAAACACTCGATCCGAAAAAAGGGTTTCCTGTATTTTATGGCGCAGAACCTGCCAGCAAAGAGACATTATTTGCCAAATACAATGCGATGCTGAAGGATGATGTATACAATGCTGTAATGATAGAATCAGGTAGGAGAGAACCTGTATTACAGGGTTCAGTGAACAACTCTTTCACTTTCAGGAATTGGACGCTCAATGTAACCTTCTCCTATAGTGTAGGTAATAAGATCAGAATGCTGCAGATAGCTTCTGGTAATTACGGAACATTCAGGCCTTCCTCACAACAGAATCTTCGTAAAGAATTCACGCAAAGATGGCGTTATCCGGGTGATGAGAAGTTTACGAATATCCCCGCCATTCAGGGTGAACCTGTTTCCGTTAATACTGATGAAACAGCCTGGTGGACCGGGAGCGGATCAACCCTCATTTACAACTTTGCTACCGATTATTATCAGATGTATGATTTTTCCGATTTGCGCGTGGTGAAAGGTGATTATCTCAAGTTGCAATACATTTCACTCAGCTACAGACTGGCTGATGTGCTCTGCAGAAAACTGAATTGTAAAGCTGCTTTTGTGCAACTAAGTGGAAACAATCTATTCACTATTGCGAACAAGGCGCTTCGCGGTCAGGACCCTACCCAGTCTGGAACTTCTGCCAATATCAACCTTTCAGTCAGGCCGGTATATGCAATTAATCTCAATATCAGTTTCTAAAACTATTGCTATGCATTCACCTCTCAATAAAATATGTATTCTTCTTTTCAGTGCCTGCTCACTGACTTTTATTTCCTGCAAAAAATTTCTGTCTGCCTATTCTCAGAACAGCAGCTTTGTAGAATCAGCGGCAGACCTGGATGAAGTACTGGTTGGAGATGGTTACTTCACCATACACACTACTCCCATTACTCCTGCACTGTACACGATGGATGACGATCTAAAGGATGGTGTTCCGGGTGGTAATTATAAACTCACTACTTATAGGGGATTTCATAATTGGCAGTCAGAGCCCAGACGGAATTCAGATGGGGTACTGTTAAGTACAGACGACCTGTTCAACAAGCTATATAGTAAGCTGGCACGTTTAAATTCAGTACTATCATCAATTCCGGCTTTAAGGGAAAAAGGTGAACCTGAGGGACAGCTTAAAAGGATCGCAGGGGAAGCACATTTTCTCAGGGCCTATTATTATTTTATACTTACCAATCTTTTTGGAAAACCGTATAGAGCTACAACAGCTGCTGATGATTTCAGTGTTCCTTTGAAAACAGAAGCTGCTATCACCTCCCAATTCGCCGTGCGAAGCTCCAATCAAAGGGTGTTCAACCAGATCGTTGCCGACCTTCAGGAAGCTGTTAAAAACCTGGCTGGCGTAGAACAGAAGTCGGCCCTGCGCGCCAATCAATCTGTAGCGCAAGCACTCCTGAGCAGGGTGTACCTGTTTATGGAAAATTATGAGCAGGCAAATTATTATGCTGATCAGGTAATCGCCAATAAAAAGTATAGTGTTACGGATTTAAATTCCTGGCAGGCAGGAAAGAATGTTTTTACGAGTTATTCATCGGAAGTGATATTCAACATGGGAGGAAATAGTTTGTATAATGAAATGGCATTAGGAGCGGAAGTGCCCGATCAGCCTTACTATCTTCCTTCTGACGAACTGGTATTACTGTATAGCGCCGAAGACTTGCGCACCAATGCTTTTTTCGTGAAAAGTGGAAGTGGACAATGGAAAATCGCGAAAATGCGTGATCCTTTTGGTCCTGATCATGACATGGCATCCGATTTTTACCTGATCCGTCTTTCGGAAGTTTATTTGAACAAAGCTGAGGCGCTTGCTGCTATGGATCGATTTGGTGAAGCCAGAACTACATTGCAGGCATTTAGAAAATACAGGTTCAAACCCAATGAACTGCCTTCGCTTACTGATGAAGGCGCCGCACTGATGAGTTTTATCCGTGACGAACGTCGCAGGGAGCTTTGCCTGGAAGCGCATCGCTGGTTTGATCTGCGCCGTTATGCTGTGAATAGTAAATATCCTTTCAACAAAAAAATCCGGCATAGAAATATTGAATATACCGGAACCGGATACCAGGAAAACGGATATTATGAATTGGGCACCTACCAGGATGATCCCGGAGCTTATATTGTACCCATCGCCAATGATGAAATCGATTTCAATCAGGGCGCCATTACCAATGAGCCGCGACCCGTACGTCCGGTTAAGTATTAATGCAATCACTAATCACTCCAAAATTGAATTCATGATGAAACTATATACTTGCTCAACGCCATCAAGGCTATCGGGTTTCGTTATCCTGTTGGCAGCTGTTTCATTATCCCTGAGCTGCCGGAAAGAAAAGCCGCTCGAAATCAGCGATGAGGACACCAATTTCTTTGTTATAAGGGATAATCCCAGTGATCCTGTTGATCATGCTATGTATAAATTTTACGAACGTACCGGCGTTGCGAGTTATTATACTGATACAATTCATAAGAAACTGGTAAGTAAACCTGGAGAATTTCCTGAACGTTATGCATATGTAACAATTTCTCTGACATATCATCCAATGGGCGAGAACACTTTTAATTTTGCCAGGTTATCGTCCAGGGAACCAATACCTGCAATTCTTGATTTGATTGAAGATCAGGTGCTGCCCGGGCTTCCATCAACAGGCAGTATGCCGAGTATTTTATTCATCGATCATTTTGAGTTTTTCTGGCAATATGTAAACACGCAGCTTGCAGATGGATTAACAGCCATACGGGGATTCAAAACTGTGGGCGTAGTTGTAAAGGATGTAGAAGCGATGAGTAGTGAGGAGAAGAGAATGTATGCAGCCTCTTTGCTGGCAGGAATTGCAGAAAATGCGCTTACCTCTGCTTATAAGGCTAATTTAACAAGCGATTTTTTTGATGTTACCAACAAGGCCTGGCCTGGTCCTCTTTCATCCCCGCTCTATATCGGATTACCCTTAATGTTTATGACTGATCCCGCATCAGTTCCCGCTGCAGAGAGCATTGGAGTATTGCGATACCCTACTGTAGACTTTTCAGGTATGATATTGGAAAGCATGCATATTGAAGCTACTGATCTGCGATCCTTTCTCACGGCCCTTTTTTATTATACAGAACAGGAGTTTACTGATTTACACGCTGGCCATCCATTAGTGCTGAAGAAATATAGTGTAGTGAAGGACCTTGCTCAAAGATCAGGATTCAAAATGCCTGGTTAGTAAATAATACAGAACAAACGAAGGTGTAATAATTGAAAAATGGGCACTAACCCTGAATACTATTCGCATTCCATTCATTCAAAGGATTATCCTCATATGGATATTCCAGTGAATGGAATCGACTTTCAATTCAATGCTATTGTTGAGAGCTGGACCGGACATCTTCAGTATGTATCCTCACAGATAACTAAGAATAAGCAAGCCGCGGAAGATATTGTACAGGAGGCGTACTTGTTGCTTTGGCAACGAAGGAGAAAAATAATTCCTGAGAATCCGGTTGGATGGCTTGTTAAAGTAGTTACCAATCTGTCACTGCTACATTTACGAGATAAGCATATTCGTACGCGCATACATAGAAATTTGAGCGAATCATTAGCAAGTTCTTATTCGGAAGTTGAAGAACAGGTGTTGAACAAGGAACAAATCCGTATTATTTCCAGAGTCATCGACCAACTGCCTTGCCAGCAAAAAATAGTATTTCAACTTAGTAAAGAGAATGGTTTGAGTCGTTCTCAGATCGCCAGTTTCCTACAGCTCTCCCCCAATACAGTCAAAGTACATTTATCCCGTGCCAGGCAATTTGTTAGGGATAATCTTAGTGGCATTTCGGTTTATACAATGCTCTTCGTTTTTTTTAATATTTTTTTTATTAAGAGTAATACAAATTCCGGATTGATGCATTTGTTTAATGAAGCAGACAAAAACAATACCCGGATTACTAAGAAAAATGAAATGAGTAAATTATCAAGCCCCGTGCTTTTGTCACATGTTTTTCTGCTGTTCCCAAATCAATCAATGAAATAACAGGTCCGGATGGCCCTGGCATCTGATAAGAAGAAGTTGATACAGCCTTGCTGCATCGGCCAGGTAATTTTATGTGCCTATTAAGATATTACTAAATATACATTGCATGATTTTAAAAACAGAGAATCTCTCTCATCGATATGGTGCCAGCTGGGCTATCCGGGATATCAATATAGAGATTGCAGAGCATGGGATCATTGGTTTGCTTGGCTCCAATGGAGCTGGTAAATCAACTACGATGAATATCATTTGTGGAGTTCTCAACCAAACCGAAGGCAAGGTTAGCATCAATGGTGCTGACATCCGGAAAGAACCGGAGCTGGCTAAACAGCATATAGGATTTCTGCCGCAGACGCCACCTGTATACCTCGATCTTACCGTTGATGAATACCTGACCTACACGGCCGAACTACGTTTAATTCCTGGGAACAGGATCAAAGAGGCAGTAGCTGAGGCTAAAGAAAGGACTGGTATAGCGCACTTCAGTAAGCGCCTGATCAAAAACCTGTCTGGTGGTTATCGCCAGCGTGTAGGCATTTCTCAAGCCATCATTCATAAACCTAAATTGGTAGTAATGGATGAACCTACCAACGGACTAGACCCCAATCAGTTGATCGAAGCAAGGAAACTGATCCGGGAAATTGCACAGGATAGAACCGTATTGCTATCATCCCATATCCTGTCTGAAATTCATCTTTTATGTAAGGAAGTGATCATGATAGAATCGGGCAGGATCATATTCTCAGATTCAATGGATGCTTTCAATAACTATATGCAGCCGCAATCTGTATTGGTCAGTTTTGTGAATCCACCTTCTGTAAATGAATTGAAACAGATTGATGGTGTGAATCAGGTTGAATACATCACAGAGAAGCAGGCCCGTCTGTTCTTCGACGGTGCAGAAGATCTTACTGAAAGGATTATTGCAGCAGGCATGCAGCAAAACTGGCGCATTCGTGAGGTTGGTCTGGAGAAAGGTATGCTCGATGATATTTTCAAACAGTTATCCACCCAATCCAATAAAAACATATAAAAGTAATTCGGATGAAATTGATTCTTAAAATAGCACGTACGGAAATCAGGAACCTTTTCTTTTCTCCGGTAGCCTGGTTTCTTGCCCTCATCTTTATGGTGATATGTGCAATTTATTATGGTGAGACGATTGCCATGATGGCCAATTACCAGGACTCGCTACAGAAAACAAATCCCAATTTCAAGGGGTTTCCTTTTGCCATAACAGGAGGATTGTTTATGAATGTGTCGGAGAATGGATTTATCGGGAATATTTTCTCCAATCTATACCTCTTCATTCCTTTGCTTACCATGGGACTGATCAACCGGGAGTTCAATAGTGGAACGGTAAAGCTATTGTACTCTTCACCTGTGCAACTTAATCAGATTGTGTGGGGGAAATACCTGGCAATCATGGCCTACAATATGTTCTTGCTTACTATCATGCTGATGTTTATGATAGTAGGTGCTTTCAGTATTAAGGACATCGATTATGGACATTTATTGGCCGGGCTGCTGGCATTCTACCTGGTAGTATGTGCGTATACTGCTATTGGCATGTTCATGAGTAGTATCACCAACTACCAGATAGTATCAGCCATCGCTACATTCATACTTTTGTATGCCTTACAAAGAATTGGTGGCCTCTGGCAGAACTATGATTTCGTTCGTGATCTGACCTATTTTATGTCGATCAGTGGCAGAGCGGAAAGAATGGTTGCGGGTTTGGTTACTACACGTGACGTGATGTATTATGTTTTGATCGCTTACATGTTTGTTGCTTTTAGTTATCTCAGTTTGAGGCATGGAAGAGAACTCGTATCAAAATCTGTAAAAGTAGCGAGGTATCTGTTTGTATTTATCACTGTGATGGTGGTAGGCTACCTCAGCTCCAGGCCTGGATATATAGGATATTGGGATGCTACAAGAATTAAAATAAACACGATTAACGAGGTTACGCAGGATATCATCAGGAATATGCAGGAAGAGCCACTCGAGGTAACCCTGTATACCAACCTGTTTGACCCTGGTATGGGTTTTCATAATACAAAGCCGGCTAACCGGAATAAATATATCTGGGGATTCTGGGATCCATACATGCGGTTCAAGCCGAACATGGATTTTAAGTATGTGTTGTATTATGATGTAAAGGATGGAGATAGCGCTGTGTATAGGCAGATGCCCAATATGACACTCGATTCTATTGCTAAGGAATATGCTAAAATGTATGAAGTTAATCTAAACAGATTCCTTCCTCCGGCAGCAATCAGGAAGCAAATCGATTTGAATGCGGAGAATATGCGGGCAGTAATGAAACTTACCTATAAAGGGAAGAGCATTTACCTGAGGACGTATGAAGATGCGAAGTACTGGCCTGACGAGGATCATGTAGCTGCAGCATTGAAAAGGTTGGCTACCGATTCCATTCCTAAAGTGTATGCTTCTGTTGGTAATCTTGAGCGCTCTATCCACAAAAAAGGAGAACGGGAATATAATTTGTTCACTATTGAAAAACTAAGCCGCTCGGCACTGATCAATAATGGCTTTGAAATAGACACCATCAACCTGAACGAAAAGGATGTTCCTGCGGATGCCAACGTGTTGTTACTGGCGGATCCAAAAACAGAACTGAACCAGGCTGTACGGAGTCGTGTGCAGCAATACATGGACAAAGGTGGCAATATGCTGATCAGTGGAGAGCCTGGTAAGCAACATGTTTTAAACCCATTGATCCGGTCTACCGGAACAAGCCTGATGCCAGGCACGCTTGTTCAGATCTCTAAAGATGAAACGCCGGACAAAGTGATGCCCTATATGACTTATGATTATACCTGGCTGATAACTCCTTTTTCAACCAGGATGCAGCAAATCAGGAAAAGTATTGGAAAGGGAGATTCTCTCTATTCACTTAACCCCGGAGCTGCGGGTGTAAGTTATGCAGACAGCGGCTTCAGGATGCACAGGATGTGGGTAACTGCTCCTGAAAGAAAAGTATGGGCAAAAGCAGGTCAGCTTGTAACAGACTCTACAGCGCCCGTATTTACAGCCAGTGAAGGGGATTACCGGCTTGATTCATTCAATGTTGCAGTTGCCCTGGAGAGAAAAGTGGGTGATAAGTCTCAAAGAATTGTACTGACAGGCGATGCGGATTATTTGTCTGCTGTGAGGCACTTCCTACACTTCTCCGGTGAAGATTATTTGAAATGGATGGTACATGAAAGCTATCCTATTTCATTTGATATGAAAGATGTTAAAGATAATCTGCTTACAATCACGCTGACTGCTGCTAGAACCCAAAAGCTGGTATTGGTCTGGATATTGCCAGCGGCGCTATTGATACTGGGCTCACTTATTCTACTCAGACGTAAACGACAATAAGTAATCACCATGTACCTGTTAACCGATGAACAAACGATAGAGGATCTGCGCATCTTCGCCAGACGCGATAGTCAGGGCTTGTTTGATTTGTATAATCATTCACATACCCGTGGCGCAGAAAATGTTTTGAAAGAAATGTTTACGAGACCGCTGTCTGATCAGGAGGAGATCAATCGTCGCAGCTGCATCATCAAGGCATTTTCGTCTATAGATCTGCGTTTTCCTTTTGAACCGGCATTGTTCGATATGGCGGAGAAATATTTATTGGCAGCCGATGAACAAAAGAAACAAGGCAGCCAGCAGGCTGTACTCGGAGAAAAGGAAATTGCCGGAGGCGTATCTTCCCTGATCCAACTGATCCACCAGGTCAAAGCATTTGTGGAATCCAGGGAAGTAGCGGGTATTCAATGGTATTCACCAGAGCGGGATGCCATCATCTCCCTGCTCATCGATACTGCTTTTGAACCAGTGCTGCGCGAGCAGCAACATACCAGGCTTTCCTATGCAGCTATCACAGCCTATGACCTGTTGTTCCGTCAGCGAGAGCGCCATAAGATTGAACAGTTACTGCGTCAGATCTATCAATTGGATGTGTACCTCTCAGTGGCTAAAGTTGCACGCGACAGAAACTTCGTATTCCCGACAGCGTTAGCAAAGGGCAGTAGTACTTTAATATTGAAAGGAGTATATCATCCTGAATTGTCGAAGCCGGTGAGCAATGATTTTTCCATGAATGCAGATCGGAATGTAGTGTTTCTGACCGGGGCGAATATGGCGGGGAAATCCACCTTCCTGCGCGCCGTGAGTACAGCCGTGTATGTAGCGCATATCGGATTTCCCGTAGCGGCAACGGAGATGGAGTTCTCTGTACTCGATGGGATCTATACCACTATCAACCTTCCCGATAACCTGGGAATCGGCGCCAGCCATTTCTATGCTGAAGTGTTGCGGGTGAAAAAAGTAGCCGCAGAATTAGAGGCGAACAAATCGCTGTTCATCATTTTTGATGAAATGTTCCGCGGCACCAATGTGAAGGATGCGCATGAAGGTACGGTTGAGATCACTGTGGCATTTGCGAAGAAAAAGAACAGTATGTTCATCATCTCTTCCCATATTGTGGAAGCAGGAGAACGATTGAAGCAGGAGCCTGGTATCGGTTTTCAATACCTGCCCACTATCATGAAAGGCAGGATGCCTGAATACACATACACGCTGGAGGATGGCATCACGGCAGACCGGCATGGCATGATCATCATCCGTAATGAAGGCATTCTCGATATTCTGAAGAATGGGAAAAAACGCGCTGGAGAATTTGACAGGGCTCAGTCTCTGGCAGCAACCGTCTAAACTAGTAGTATGAGCAGTATACAATTCAATACAGATAAGCAGACAGTAGATGAGCTTAACCTGCTGGGTAAGTTCAGGCAGGGATCAGTGTATCATTTATTCAACCAGGTAAAAACGAGGGGTGCTGAACAATTGCTGGATCAGATGTTTCGTCAACCGCTAACTGATGAAGCAGCCATCAATAAACGAAGTAGTAAATTCAGTTTTTTTCAGCAGTCGGGTTTGAGTTTTCCATTTGATGTACAGCAGATCAATACGATGCGTGAGTACCTGGATGCAGGAACAGGCAGGAGCTATTTTGCTATTGTCAGCAGTATGATCATGCAGAAATTACTCAGCAAGCTCACCCGTGACGAACGTTATAAGAAATCAGTACAGGGAGTGCAGGCTACTATTGTTACTCTTAACCGTTTTTACGGTATGCTGGAAATATTACAGAAACTCAGCAGTCCGCTGGCAAATCGCGTGGATCAACTTTTGCAGGTATTGTCCGACAAACAATTGGAGAGACTGCGGAACACGGATATCTATGCCGACCTGCCGGTGCATACACTGGCGCAGTATGATCATTTATTGAAAACCCGCTTCCAGTCGGCCATGGATCAGTTGTTGCAATTTATCTATGAACTGGACCTGTACATGGCCGTTAGTAGCGTGGCTGCAAAGAAAGGGTTTACATATGCAAAGGCTGTGGCGCCTGGAAAAAATACGCTAAAGGTGACTAACCTGTTTCATCCCTGTATCGACAAGGCGATAGGGAATGATATCATGATGACCCAATCCACAAATGTAATCTTCCTTACCGGCGCCAATATGGCTGGAAAGAGTACGCTCATGAAATCTATCGGCATAGGAATGTATCTGGCGCATATGGGCTTTCCCGTTGCAGCAGCAGCCTTTGAATTTTCAGTGCGTGAGGGAATGTACTCATCTATCAATGTGGCTGATAATATCGGCCTTGGGTACAGTCATTTTTACGCTGAAGTGGTAAGAGTAAAACAAGCTGCTGAAGCAGCAGCCAGTGGCAGACGCTTATTGCTGATGTTTGATGAGCTGTTCAAAGGAACGAATGTAAAAGATGCCTATGATGGTACACTGGCAGTTACTGAAGCATTTGCTGAATACAATGATTGTTTGTTCATTGTTTCTACACATATCATAGAAGTGGGAGAGGCGTTAAAAGGAACATCCAATATATTGTTCCGGTTTATGCCAACGATCATGGACGGGATGAAACCAAAGTATACCTACAAGGTAGAAGAAGGAATTACGGAAGACCGTCAGGGTATGATGATCATCAGGAATGAAGGAATATTGGAGATGCTGGCTTGAGTTGAATCGTTTTCCAATAAACCAGGTATAGCTATGAAAAAAGGGTGTCAAATTATTTTGGCACCCTTTTCGTGTCCGCACGGAGGGACTCGAACCCCCACGGATCGCTCCACCAGATCCTAAGTCTGGCGCGGCTACCAATTACGCCACGTGCGGAAAAATTCCCTAAATTCCATCTTAACAAACCCTCCTAATCGTTTCAGGGACAGCAAATGTAGGAGATTTGACCCAGAACTGGAAAAACAGTTCTTAATTCGTAAATTCGTACGTTATGGCAACCACAGCAGCGATACCGAAGTATAACCTCAATGACGACCAGGAAAAGAAGCTGATCCTGCGTGAATACCGTGCCTTGCTCAGAGCCCTCAAGCCCAAACTCAAGCCCGGCGATAAAGAACTATTACGTCACGCTTTTGAAATGGCCGCCGATGCGCACAAGACCATGCGTCGCAAAAGCGGAGAGCCCTATATCCTCCACCCGCTGGCTGTAGCCCGCATCTGCGTGGAAGAGATCGGCCTCGGCGTTCGCTCTACCATCTGCGCGCTCCTGCACGACACCGTTGAAGATACAGACATCACCCTCGAAGATATAGAACGCGAATTCGGCAGCGAGATCGCCCGCATCGTTGACGGGCTCACCAAGATCTCCACTGTTATCGATGTAAATGCATCGCAACAGGCAGAGAACTTCAAGAAGATCCTGCTCACCCTCACCGATGATCCCCGGGTGATTCTCATCAAGCTCTCCGACCGTCTGCACAATATGCGCACGCTCGATAGCATGAAACGCGAGAAGCAACTCAAGATCGCTTCCGAAACCGTTTACGTGTACGCACCACTCGCACACCGGATGGGACTCTACACCATCAAAACAGAAATGGAAGACCTGAGCATGAAATACCTGGAGCCCGAAGCTTACAGGGAAATTGCCAGGAAGCTCGCCGAAACAAAAAGAGAACGCAGCAGATATATCAACGAATTCATCAAGCCGATCAAGGAAAAACTCGATCTCACCAATTTTGAATTCGAGATCTACGGCCGTCCCAAAAGCATCCACTCCATTTGGAACAAGATGAAGAAGAAAGCCGTTGAGTTTGAAGAAGTGTATGATCTCTTCGCCATTCGTGTGATCCTCAACGTTCCCCAGGAAAAAGAAAAAGAAGCCTGCTGGAAAGTGTATTCCTTCATTACCGATGAATACACACCGGCGCCTGAAAGACTCAGGGACTGGCTCTCCAATCCCAAATCCAACGGATACGAAGCCCTGCATACCACTGTGATGGGCCCGCAGGGAAAATGGGTGGAAGTGCAGATCCGCACCAAGCGCATGAACGAGATCGCGGAGAAAGGCCTTGCCGCCCACTGGAAATACAAGGAAGGAGCAACCGATGAAAGCCGCTTCGATAAATGGTTCCAGCAGATCCGCGAAGTTCTCAACGATAAAGACAACGATAGTATCGACTTCCTCCAGGATTTCAAAACCAGTTTCCTGGCAGAAGAAATATATGTATACACTCCAAAAGGGGATGTGAAAATGTTACCCGTTAACTCCACCGCACTGGATTTCGCTTTCGCGATTCACAGTATGGTGGGATCACAGTGTATCGGCGCCAAGGTGAACCACAAGCTTGTGCCCAT
Organism: Pseudobacter ginsenosidimutans; assembly: GCF_007970185.1. Lineage (NCBI taxonomy): Bacteria > Pseudomonadati > Bacteroidota > Chitinophagia > Chitinophagales > Chitinophagaceae > Pseudobacter > Pseudobacter ginsenosidimutans. The sequence continues at coordinate 2,657,420 of NZ_CP042431.1, forward strand.
TAGTCACAAGCTGCGCAGTGGTGACCAGGTGGAGATCATCACTTCCGCCAAACAAAAACCAAATGACGACTGGCTGAAAATTGTAGTTACTGCAAAAGCCAGGAGCAAGGTCAAGGATGCACTGAAAGAAGAAAAAAGAAAAGTGGCCGATGAAGGCAAATACACCCTTCAGCGGAAACTCGAACATATGGGCGCGGCATTCAATCAGCACAATGCCGATGTGCTCACTGCGTTCTATAAACTTGCATCGCCGCTGGATCTCTACTACCAGATCTCTATCAAAGCCATCGATCTGAAAGAGCTGGCAGACTTCCAGGTATTGGGAGATAAGCTGGAACCCCCCAAGCCCAAACCGGTGGAGCATAAACAGGAGACCAGCACAGCGCCGGCGAAGCACAGCAAGGAAACAGAACTGATCATATTCGGAGAAAGCAGCGATAAGATCGTATACACGCTCGCCAATTGCTGCAAGCCCATTCCTGGTGACGATGTATTCGGTTTTGTAACTACTGGTAAAGGTCTTACCATCCACCGCACCAATTGTCCGAATGCCACCAAGCTGCTCAGCAACTATGGCCATCGTATCGTAAAAACAAAATGGGCCAAGAACAAAGAGATCTCCTTCCTCACCGGTCTCAAGATCGTGGGACTGGATGATGTGGGCGTGATCCATAAGATCACTAACCTCATCTCCGGTGAAATGAAGATCAATATCGCTGCCATGACCATCGAAGCAAAGGATGGTCTCTTTCATGGAAACGTGAGAGTATTTGTTCACGACAAGGAAGAACTGGAAGAACTGGTAGACAGGCTCAAAAAATTACCAGGTATCGAAACAGTGGACAGGTACGATACCGAAGCTTGACAGAAATCAATTTACCTGCTGAACACTTCAGCATTTCATCATCTTTTTATACCTCTTAAATGCACCTTTTTTCAAGGTGCATTTTTTCTTACCTGAGCTGCTGCATACCATGCATGAGCAGAGGACGAATTGATTGCTACCGCTGTCTTTATGTGAACTGTTTTTCAAACTCAATTAAAAACGAAAAGTACACCAACATGAGACATCTGCTCAAACATGCAGTGCTTGCCTTCATTTGTGTAGCGCTACCGGCAGTGCTATTGGCACAGGTCAGCGTAACAGGTACTGTAACGGATGCAAAGAACAATCCGTTGCAAGGCGTATCTGTCAAGGTAAAAAATTCGAATATCGGAACCTCCACGGATGCTTCCGGCAGGTTCTCCCTCACGGTTCCAAAAGCAGGAGCTTCCCTGGAAATCTCTTCCGTGGGTTACAAAACAAAAACATTACAGACCAGTGAGAGCAGTGCCATCAGCATTACGATGGAAGAGGATGCAGGAAGGCTGGATGAAGTGGTGGTAACAGGTTTGGCCACCAGTGTAAAGAGAAGGAATCTCGCCAATGCCGTAGTAAGTATTTCCAGTAAAGAGCTGACCGGAACGGCGCCTGCACAAACCTTCGATGCCGCCCTCAACGGTAAGGTTCCCGGCGCATTGATCAATGCCAACTCCGGTGCGCCGGGTGGTGGTATTTCAGTGAAGCTGCGCGGCGTAACATCTGTTTTCGGCAATACACAACCGCTTTTTGTAGTGGATGGTGTGTTCATCGATAACTCGTCCGTTTCAGGTGCACTAAGTGCTGTTACTGGAGCTGTACCGGGCGCCATCACTTCCACACAGGACAATCCATCCAATCGCGTGTCTGATATCCGTGCGGAGGATATCGAGAATATTGAAATTCTCAAAGGCGCTTCTGCCGCTGCGATCTATGGCTCCAAAGCGGCTGCAGGCGTAGTGATCATCACTACCAAAAGAGGAAAAACAGGAAAAACGAAATTGTCTTTTTCCCAGGACCTGGGTTTCCTGGAAGCTACCAAACTGATCGGACAGCGCGAATGGAATGAAGCAAGGGCTGAATCGCTCGGTGGAAAGGATGAACCGAAAAATGCAGCAGCCCGCGCCGCCAGGAAAGCTGAATATATTGCTGCCCGTGATGCCGGCAAGATCTACGATTATGAAGAAGAAATGTATGGCAGAAAAGGACTCACCCGCAATTCTGTAGTGAGCCTTGTTGGTGGTAACGACAAAACCAGCTTCTATCTTTCCGGTGGCCTGAAAGATGAACAGGGCCTCGTAAAAAGAACAGGATATTCCAGTAAGACAATCAGACTGAATGTTGATCATCGCCTCACTGATAATATCAAGCTCAGCGTTTCTTCCACATATCTCAATACGCATGCAGACCGCGGCTTCTCCAATAATGACAACAATACAGTAACGCATGGCGTAGTATTGCTGAAAACGCCCAACTTCACTGAACTGCATCTGAATGACCTGGGTCTTTATCCCAATAACAGATATGCTTCATCCAATCCTTTGCATACAAGGGAAGTGATGACCAATGCAGAAGATGTGAGCCGCTTCATGACAGGTGTGAACCTGGATGCCATCCTGCAAAAATCACAAACCTCCACTACACGATTTATCGCAAGAGGTGGATTCGATTATTACACGCTCGGAACGAATGCGTTTTTCCCCGCTGATCTCCAGTTTCAGAATGTAGCACAGGGTACTTCTGCCCAGGGCACTACCAGAACACTGAACCATAATATCATTCTTTCTCTCGTCAACAGTTTTACGCCAACTGATAATTTCAGTCTTACCAGCTCTGCAGGTCTGACACAGGAGAATAAGGACTATAACAATATCCTGAATGTAGCCACCAGGCTCGTTGGCGGACAAACGAACATTAACCAGTCGGGAGCATTGACTTCATACCAGTTGCGTGATAAATTCCAGGACAATGGTTTCTTCCTGCAGGAAGAAGCTACCATCATGGATGCGGTTACACTTACAGGTGGTATCCGTCTCGATCGCTCCACCAATAATGGGGACGCTAAAAAACTCTATTTCTATCCCAAGGCCGGCTTATCCTGGAACCTTACGAGAATGAGTTTTTGGAAAGCGGATTTTGTTGATAACCTGAAGATCCGCACTGCATATGGCCAGGCGGGTAACTTCCCTGCATTCGGCAGTAAGTTCACACTGATGTCTATTGCCAATACCGGAGGAAATACCGGTTTGCTGCCTTCCACACTTCGTGGAAGAAAGGATATCGCTCCGGAAAGAACTTCAGAGCTCGAAGCTGGAGTGGATGTAAGTATGTTGGGTGGAAAATTGAACCTCGAGTTCACAGTGTATGAAAAAAGGATCACAGACTTCCTGCTGCAACGTCCATTGCCCGGATCCACCGGTTACTCTTCCGAATTCCTGAATGCCGGCGACCTGCGTAATCGTGGTATGGAAATCAGCTTGAGTGCTCAGCCTGTTTCCAGCAAAGATCTCAAATGGAATACCACTGTAAATTTCTGGCGTAACCGCTCTGAAGTGACCAGGCTGTCGATCCCATCTGTTGTGCTGGGTGCATTCGGAACGGGTCTGGGAACCTTCCAGATCAAAGAAGGAAGACCTGCAACAGAGATCGTGGGCACTATGGGGCCTGCCGGTGTACAAACTGTGGGTGATGCAGAGCCTGACTTTCAGATGAACTTCTGGAATGAACTCACTTTCATGAAGAACTTTTCATTCCGTTTCCTGCTCCACTGGAAAAAAGGTGGACATAATATCAACCTGAGCGAGTATCTCTCAGATCTGGCCGGCACATCAGCCGATTATGACGATGGAGATAAGGGTGGACCTGGCAAAGGCCCGGCCCGTCTGGCAAGAATGGAAGGAAGATTTGCTGACACTTATGTGCAGGAAGCAGGCTATGTGCGTTTGCGTGAAGTGGCATTCTACTATACTTTCAGCAAACTGCCAACATCCGTGATCAAAGGTTTGCGCATTGGTGTATCTGCCAACAACTTCCTGACATTCACAAAATACAGGGGATACGATCCTGAAGTTTCCAACTTCGGCGCCGGCTTCTCCACCAACGTGGATGTTGCGCCATTCCCTGCGTCCAAACGTGCTTCTTTCCATCTTACTGTTGATTTCTAATTGAAAAAAATGAGCATTATGAAAAAATCATTCATCATAAATCTTTCTGCCGGATTGATGCTGACAGGCGTTCTTGCTTCCTGTAACAAGGAGATTGGAAGCCTGAACGGATCCAGTGTGGACGATGTGTCTGCAAATCCGTCGCGTCTTGAATTGAACAATATGGTAGTCGGCTCGGAAGCCGGCATGAGAACACAGATAGGATTGTACCTCGATGCTGTTGGGGTTTTAGGACGTGAAGTGTATCGTTTCTCTGGCGCTGAACCGAGATATACTACAGAGCTGCTGGGTAAGAATGACCTAACGCTTACCAACAACGTTTTCTACCTGAGCAATCCCTGGAATGCGCGATACAGGGTAGTGAAGAATTGCAATATCATTATCGCAGGCGCTACCAGGTCTACACTCATCACAGACAAACAGGAGAAAGGGTATACCGGTTTTGCAAAGACCATCAAAGCCTATCAACTGTTGCTGAACCTGAATTATACTGAAACAAATGGTATCAGGGTGGATGTTGCTGATCCTGACAAGCTCGGGCCATTCCTGTCTTATGATCAATCACTCACTGAAATTGCCAAACTGCTGGATGAAGGGAAAACGGAGATCGCGGAAGGAGAAGCGTTGTATGTGTTGTCTGGCGGCTTCGATAACAAAGGTGGTGGCATGCTCAAATTCAACCGTGCCATTGCTGCGCGTGTAGCGGCTTACAGGAAAGACTGGCCCGGAGTGCTGTCTGCCCTCAGCGAATCATTCTTCAATCTGGATGGCGATTTCGCGGATGGATTCTATCATGTGTTCTCAACTGGTCCGAATGACCAGACGAATCCATCTTATTTCCGTCCCAACAACACTGGTGAAGCCAGGCTCACTCATCCTTCCTTTATCACTGATCTTACTGCTTACAGTGCAGCAGATGACAGGAAAAACAAAGCGAGGCTCCGCACTGCTGCGGAATCTTCCGATGATTTGACGGGCACACACGATCTCGCGTTGTTTGCTTCCAATACCTCACCAATGGCGATCATCCGTCAGGAAGAGCTGATCCTGTTGTATGCAGAAGCAAAAGCAAACCTGGATGAGATCACAGATGCGAAAACAGCCATCGATAAGATCCGCACCAAACATGGGGGTGTAGCTTATGCAGGTGATGATACAAAAGAAGCGCTCATCACTGAAAATCTTTTACAAAGAAGATTCTCGCTGCTGTATGAAGGACATCGCTGGATAGATCTGCGTCGTTACGGAAGATTGGCGGAATTGCCGCTGGATCGTACCAACGATACTGTTTTCGAAAGGATGCCAAAGCCACTTACGGAAGCTCAATAATTTAGATACCTCTTTTATTTGCAGGCCCCGTTTCTGAAAAGAAGCGGGGTTTTTTAATATCTTAGATAATTGATAATTAAACTGCCATTTTTTGCAGTTCAGTATCTGGATTGTACAGTGCAGCATCAGGCTTTGTTTTCTTGTCTGATTATGAGATCCTTTTAAAAACACATTCGATCATCCAAAAACCTTTCCACATGAGACTTTTACATCTGATCAATTCCTGCTAAACACCGGCTTTCTCTCACGTAAAGACTCCCATCTTTCCATAAACCCCTTTCCGTATTCCTGTGCTATCACACGGGCAGCACTGCTATGCCTGCATGTGATCCTTTTTTAAACACATTCAAAAACAAAAGTTACACCAACATGAGACATCTGCTCAAACACGCAGTGCTTGTCATAATTTGTATGGCACTGCCAACGCTGCTACTGGCTCAGGTCAGCGTTACAGGTACAGTAACCGACGCCAGCAATAATCCGTTGCCGGGCGTATCTGTAAGGGTGAAGAATTCAAACATCGGAACTTCCACCGATGTATCGGGAAGATTCTCCATCACTGTTCCTTCCAAAGGAGCCACACTTGAAATTTCTTCTGTAGGTTTTAAAACACGATCCATCCAGGTGTCAGAGAATGCTGCTCCGCTCTCCATCAAAATGGAAGAGGATGCTGGCAGGCTGGATGAAGTAGTGGTCACCGGTCTGGCCACCAGTGTAAAAAGAAGGAACCTTGCCAATGCCATCGCTACTGTGTCCAGCAAAGATCTTGTTGGTACTGCGCCTGCGCAGACATTCGATGCAGCGCTGAATGGTAAAGTGCCCGGCGCGCTTATCAATGCCAACTCCGGCGCACCCGGTGGCGGCATCTCCGTGAAACTGCGCGGCGTTACTTCCATCTTCGGCAACACACAGCCACTCTTTGTGGTGGATGGCGTATTCATCGATAACACTGCTACTCCCGCTGGACTTAACTCCGTTACAGCTGCAGCAAGAGGTGGTAATGCATCCAACCAGGATAATCCTTCCGGTCGTGTTGCTGACCTCCGTTCAGAAGATATCGAGAATATCGAGATACTGAAAGGCGCTTCTGCTGCCGCCATCTATGGGTCGAAAGCTGCTGCCGGTGTGGTGATCATCACCACCAAACGCGGTAAATCAGGAAAAACGAAACTCACGCTTTCACAGGATCTCGGTTTTGTGAAAGTGCGCAAATTACTTGGACAGAGGTCCTGGACGGAAGAACGTGCAGCAGAGCTCGGTGCAGTTGCGCTTGCAGATTTCCAGGAAGCGAAAGCAGCAGGCAGAATGTACGATTATGAAAAAGAGATGTTCGGCGAAACAGGCCTCACGCGCAATACAGGTCTCAGCCTCGTGGGCGGAAACGAAAGGACCAGCTTCTTCCTCTCAGGAGGAATGAAGAATGAAGATGGAATTGTAAAAGGAACAGGTTATGAATACAAAAGCTTACGGGTGAACGTGGACCATCGCATTACTGACAATATCAAAGTGGGTGTGTCCAGTACCTATATCAACTCCGAAGCGGATCGCGGATTGACGAACAACGATAACAACTCAGTGTCCTACGGCGTTGCTCTTTCCGCTACTCCCAATTTTACAGAGCTGCATAAAAATGAACTGGGATATCCCGATAACAAATACACGGCGTCCAATCCCATACAAACAAGAGACCTGGCCAATAACTCTGAAAAAGTGAGCCGCTTCATCACGGGTGTAACCCTGGATGCGATCCTGCAAAAATCAGATGTGTCAACCACCCGATTCATCGGCAGAGGCGGTTTCGATAATTATACTTTGAAGACCAGCGCTTATTTTCCCAATGAGCTGCAGTTCATGCAGACAGCAGAAGGTACATCGGTTCAGGGTTATGCAAAAAGCCTGAACTATAATGTGATCCTTTCGCTGGTAAATAATTTCTCTCCGTCAGACAAATTCAATCTCACATCTTCTGCCGGTGTTACTCAGGAGAATGGTGATTTCGATAATATCCTCAATGTGGCAAGCAAGATGATTGCAGGCCAGCCGAACGTAGACCAGGCCGGCGCCTTGTCGCCAACACAATTGAGGAACCAATTCCAGGACAATGGCATCTTCCTCCAGGAAGAAGCTACACTCATAGATGCCATCACACTCACCGGCGGTGTACGCCTGGACCGCTCTTCGAATAACGGAGACGCCAGCAAATTCTATTTCTATCCCAAAGCAGGTTTGAGTGTGAACCTCACCAGGATGGACTTCTGGAAAAGTCCTTTGTTCGATAACCTGAAACTGCGCGTTGCTTACGGACAGGCAGGTAACTTCCCTGCTTTCGGAAGCCGCTTTGAATTGATGAGCATCTTCAATATTGGTGGTAATGTGGGACTGTATCCGGCTCTTACGCGTGGATCGAAAGACATTGCACCTGAAAGGACTTCCGAACTGGAAGCAGGTTTTGATGCAAGTATCCTGGGTGGAAGAGTGAACCTGGAGTTCACGGTTTATGAAAAACGGATCACGGATTTCCTGCTGCAGCGTGCGCCTGCCGGTTCTTCAGGCTTCTCACAGCAATTCGTGAATGCCGGCAATCTCCGCAACAGGGGAATGGAAGTGAGCCTGAATACCACGCCGGTTTCCAACAGGGATGTACGCTGGAATTCCATCGTGAATTTCTGGTTCAACAGATCCAGGGTTACCAAACTGAATGTAGATCCTGTTGTGCTGGGCGTGTTCGGTACCAGTCTTGGTTCTTTCAAGATCGAAGAAGGCAGGCCGGCAACACAGATAGTTGGCGCAGCAGGTTCCCCTGATAATGTGATACCTATCGGTGATGCAGAGCCGAATTTCCAAATGAACTTCCTCAATGAAATCACTTTCCTGAAGAACTTCTCTTTACGTTTCCTCCTGCACTGGAAGAATGGCGGCGATAATATCAATCTGAGCCAGCTCCTGACTGACCTCAGCCTGACCTCACCGGATTATGATGATGATGGTGGCACCAAAGGCCCCAACCGTGTTGGACGTTTCGGCGACACATATGCTGATGTGTACACGCAATCTGCGTCCTACCTGCGTTTGAGGGAAGTGGGACTCTTTTACAATTTTAGTAAGATGCCCACATCCGTGATCAAGGGATTGCGCATTGGTGTATCCGCCAACAATTTCCTGACCATTACCAATTACGATGGTTATGATCCTGAAGTATCCAACTTCGGTACAGGATTTTCCACCAATGTGGATGTAATGCCTTTCCCCGCATCCAAACGCGCCACTTTCCATCTCACCATCGATTTCTAAAAACAAAAAATGATTATCATGAAAAAATCATTCATCATATATCTCGCTGCAGGAATGTTGGCAACAGGTTTGTTTTCGTCCTGCAAAAAAGAGATCGGCAGTTTGAACGGCCCGGAAATAGAGGACCTCACAACCAATCCTACCAGGTTCCAGTTGAACAACGTGGTGATCGGAACAGAATCAGGAATCCGTACAGCACTTGACTTCTACCTGGATGCAGTAGGAGTGGTGGGCCGCGAAATGTATCGCTTTGCTTCATCAGAACCCCGTTACGTGCAAAGCCTGATGGGTAAGGACGGACAGGGCCTCGACAATAATGCTTTCTATCTTACCAATCCCTGGAATGCCCGCTATCGTGGGGTGAAGGCCTGCAATATTTTGATTGAAGGCGCCACCAATTCAACCAGCATCACTAATGAGCAAAGGAAGGGATACCTGGGCTTTGCCAAAACCATCAAGGCTTACCAGTTGCTGCTGAATCTCAACCTCACTTACAGCAATGGCATCAGAGTGGATGTAGCGGATCCGGATAATCCGGGACCGTTCCTGAATTACGATGAATCGCTGAAAGCTATCTGGGACATGCTCAATGAAGCGGTTACTGATTTCACCGGATCAGTGATAGAGTATACTTTGTCTGAAGGATTCTTTTACGGCACTTCATCTCCGGCAAAGCCCACTGTTGCACAGATGATCCAGTTCAATAGGGCCATAGCCGCCCGGGTAGCATTGTACAGGAAAGATTGGCCCGGTGCTTTGACTGCACTCAATGGAACATTCTTTGATCTCAATGGTGATTTGAAAAAAGGATATTACCATGTGTTCTCCACACGCCCGAGTGATCAGACCAACCTGGCTTTTTTCCGTCAGAATGCCACCGGCGAAGTGAGGGTAGCGCATCCGTCTTATGCTGCCGATATTCTTCCGGGTGATGACCGGCTTGCGAAAGCTCCTTTGAGGACCAATCCTGCATCTGCAGACCAGCCGGCTCTGGTGAGCAATCGCGATGTATTTGTGTATACTTCAAATCTGGCGCCCATTCCCATTATCCGTAATGAGGAAATGATCCTGATCTATGCGGAGGCCAAAATCCGATCCACTTCCTATCCTGATGCGATCGTGGCGCTCAACAGGATCAGGTTGGCCCATAACCTTCCCGTGTATACAGGATTGGCAAATGAGAATGCGTTGATCACGGATCTGTTATACCAGCGCCGCTACTCTCTTTTCTTTGAAGGGCACCGCTGGGTGGATGTTCGCCGGAACGACAGACTGGCTAGTCTGCCCAATGCCAGGGTCGGGGATACCATATTCGATAAATTCCCCATTCCCCTTACAGAAGGCCAATAATTTATTGTTTATCCCCATATTTGCTGCGCCCCGCTCTTTTTACAGAGCAGGGCGCTTTTTTATTTTCCGCTTTTCTGGCATTCGCCTATTTTTGCCCCCGTTTTCCGGAGGCTGTCTCCAGGAAGCTAAACTCACACAAATTCTGTTATGGTTGATGTATTATTAGGCCTTCAATGGGGTGATGAAGGAAAAGGAAAGATCGTAGATTATTTCGCTCCTCAGTATGATATCATTGCACGTTTTCAGGGTGGGCCAAATGCAGGGCACACGCTGTATGTGAACGATAAAAAAGTAGTACTGCACCAGATCCCTTCCGGCATCTTCCATGCAAATACCCTCAACCTCATCGGTAACGGCGTTGTGCTGGATCCCGTGATCTTCAAAAAAGAATGCGATACTGTTGCTCAATTTGGGGTTGACTTCCGCAAAAATCTTTACATCTCCGAAAGGACCCACCTCATCCTCCCTACGCACAGGGCGCTGGATAAAGCCTCTGAGCTGTCTAAAGGCAACGACAAGATCGGATCTACCCTCAAGGGGATCGGACCTGCCTATATGGACAAAACAGGCCGTAACGGTCTCCGCGTAGGCGACCTGCTGGATAAATCCTTCACTACTCAATATATCAAGCTCCGTTTGAAGCATGAGAAAATGCTCAACAGCCTGAATTTCCATGAAGACATCACCGCCTGGGAAGAAGAATTTTTCGAGGCCATCGAATTCCTGAAGACCTTCAAGATCGTGAATGGTGAATACTTCATCAATCAAAAGCTGAGAGAAGGTAAGACCGTTCTGGCTGAAGGAGCTCAGGGCAGCATGCTGGATGTGGACTTTGGCACCTTCCCCTTCGTTACTTCTTCCAACACCATCTCCGCCGGCGTTTGTACCGGTCTGGGCGTGGCTCCTCAAAAGATCAGAGACGTGATTGGAGTAACCAAAGCGTATTGCACACGCGTGGGTAGCGGTCCTTTCCCTACTGAGTTGCACGATGCCACGGGAGAAGAACTCCGCCGTATTGGCAACGAATTCGGCGCAACTACCGGCCGTCCCCGCCGTTGTGGCTGGATAGATCTGGTAGCGCTCGATTTTGCCTGCATGGTGAATGGCGTTACCAAGCTGGTGATGACCAAGGCTGATGTACTTGATGCTTTTGATGAATTGAAAGTATGTACTTCCTATAAGATCAACGATAAATCGGTAAAAGCCGTTCCTTTCCAAATGACCCGCGTGGCTATCGAGCCTGAATACAAGTCGTTCAAGGGATGGAAAACCGATATCACTGCACTGCAATCTGCTGCCGCCTTGCCGGTAGTGATGAAAGACTATGTGACTTTTATCAATGACTATCTTGGAGTTAAAGTTGCCTGGATCTCAAATGGTCCCGGCCGCGATCAATTGATAGAAATTTAGTAGTTTCATAGCATAATCTTATCAGGGTTTTTTAATGATCAGCCGATCAGGTATCCCACTAATGAAATAGTAGTTAAATTATTATTTTTGCCGGTATTTTTTTGTTTGAATTGCATGTGTATCTTAACAGCATATACGTGTGAACAGGCGGGGAAATCCCTGGTGTTTTTACCTTAAAAAAAATTCAAAAAAAGTTTGGCGAATTAAAAACTTCGCGGAATTTTACAACTCAATCTTACCAGACAATGGCAGCAAAATCTGACAAGGAAAAAAAGACTGGCGGAAACCCTGCACCAAAGTCTTCTAAGGAACTTCCTAAGAAAGAATCCTCCAAACCCAAAAAAGAGGATGATGATGAGGATGATGATTTTGAAGATGATGAGCTGGAAACGCCCAAAGCCGCCAAGAAACCAGGCGGTAAAGCAGCAGCATCCAAGAAGAAATCCTCCGACGATGAAGATGAAGAAGATGGTGATGACGATGATGTTGATGAGGTGGATGACTGGGATAAAGTAGAAGAAGACGAAGACTGGGATCCGGACTTCGAAGAATTCGATCTTCCCAAATCCAAGACGAAGAAATCAGGCGGCGGAAGCAGCAGCGGCGGCGGTGGAAAGAAATCCGCCAAAGACGATGACGATGATCTCGGATTGGATGATGAATTCAAAGACATGGATCTCTTCAATGACAGAGGAGGTTTCGACGATGATGATGATGACTTCTAAGAGAAGATTCAAATCTTTTCCAATAACCGATTTTCGGCTAACAAAAGCACAAATGTTGAACTGGACTTACCAGTTCGACATTTGTGCTTTTTTAGATAACCACCAGTACCAGGGTGAGCACCATTCCTTTGAATGCCTGCTCGGCGCCGGTGCGCTCCATCGCCTGGAATGTAATGCTGGCAATGCTTTTGAGCGATTGCAGCAAATGCATGCCGAACATGGCGACTGGCTTTTCGGCCACCTGGGCTATGATCTCAAGAACGAACTATTCCCACTTACTTCAGAGCATCCCGATCCAGTAGGGTTTTCGGATATGTTCTTCTTTGTGCCCGAAGTAGTGATACTGCTTGGAAAAGATGCAATACATATTGGTGTTCACGGTGATGATCATGCGAAACTGTGGGAAGCCATCGTTAACCAACCCTTTGCAGGTTGGGTAGGGGTTCAGTCGCCCTTCCAGACCTGGCAGCGATTTTCGAAGCCGGAGTATATCGGGATCATCGAACAACTGAAGCAACATATCCTTCGCGGAGATTGCTACGAGATCAATTTTTGTCAACAGTTCTACGGTGAAAATGTGAAGCTCATTCCATTGAGGTTGTACGAAGAGCTTTGCGCTGCATCTCCCAATCCTTTTTCAGCATATTACAAATGCATTGATAAATACCTGCTCTGCGCCAGTCCTGAAAGATATCTGCGAAAGGAAGGTGATCGTTTGCTAAGTCAGCCCATCAAAGGCACCATGGCCCGTCATAAGTTTGACGCCAGCCAGGATGAACAGCGCAAAGAACAATTGCAGAAGAGTGCGAAAGACCGCTCCGAAAATGTAATGGTGGTAGACCTGGTTCGCAACGATCTGGCAATGGTTTGTGAAGAAGGTTCTGTTCAGGTGGATGAACTCTTCGGTATCTACAGTTTTCCCCAGGTACACCAGATGATCTCCACTATCAGCGGCACCCTACGAAATGATCTTAGTTGGGTGGATGCCATCAAAGCTACTTTCCCGATGGGCTCTATGACGGGCGCGCCTAAGCGCAGAGTGATGGAACTGATCGAAAAATATGAAGCAGTAAAGCGCGGCATCTTTTCAGGAGCAGTTGGCTATATCACTCCCGACGCAGACTTTGATTTCAATGTAGTGATCAGAAGTATCCTCTATAATGAAACTACGGGCTATGTCAGTTGGCTTGCCGGCGGTGGCATCACTTTCTACAGTGATCCGCAACAAGAGTATGAAGAAAGCCTGTTGAAAGCAAAAGCGATCAGGCAGGTTTTTGGAGAAGCGGAGAAAGAATCTTTCCGCGATGTGGAAGCCCGCTGGAACAAACCGACGGAAGGGCAATAAGAAAAGGTGCACCTGTGCAGGTACACCTTTCATAAATAATTAAGCAATTCCTTATTACTTCACCTGGCTGGATACACTGGAGCCGCTCAGGAGCAACTGTACGGATTCATTCAGGATCACGTACTTGTTGGTCATAAACAATTCCATTTTCTCGGCAGGCAACTTGAGTTCGTAAGCATTGTCTGCACTCGCCATCTTTTTATCGAAATCAGGATTGTACCTGTTGAAGGTGGACATATCCATCATCACATGTTTGGCGATGCAGGAAGAATGGTATTTGCCGGAAACGTTTAAACTTTTGGAGCTGGCCAGTTCATCCGCGCTGAGTTTACGGTTCAGCAGATAAGTGGCCGTTACGCCCATTTGTTCTTTGGCTTCTTCCTTGGTGAGGGTGGTGATGCCTCCCTGACCTTCGAATACGTAATGCGTTCCGATGAACTTCTTCACGTGTGTACGGGATTCGGCAGGCAGGTAATACTGGAGATCCCAGAAATTGCGGCTACCGCTTTTTCGGATGGCTGAATACACGTTACCCGGCCCGCCATTGTAAGCAGCAATAACCAGGAGCCAGTCGCCGAACTCGGTGTACAGGTCTCTCAGGTATTTTGCGGCTGCAGTGGTGCTCTTGTAGTAGTCGGTACGTTCATCCTTGCCCTTGGATACTTTCAGTCCCAGCACACGGGCTGTACCCGGCATGAATTGCCAGGGGCCAACGGCGCCGGCCCAGGAAACTGCTGTACGTTTGAGTTTGGATTCTATTACGGCGAGATACTTGAGCTCCGTAGGGAGGCCATAGCGGCTCAGGATGCCATCCATCATATTGAAGTAGGGGCGGCCCCAATCCTTCATTTCCAGCAGGTCTTCACCATGCTTGTCCATATAATCCTCCACGAACTTAATGGCCCTGGGGTTCAGTCGTACTTCGGCTGATGTGGTACCTGCCGCTTCCTCATCGAACAGATTGCTGAAACCTCCGGTTTTAGGGGCGGTGGAATCAGCCATACCGGGGAGGAACAGGCTCGTCTCCAATACAAAGTGATTGGAGCGTGGCTTCTTCTTAACGGCATCCGTTGTTGAAGCCATAGTAAACCATACCAGACACAGTAAACTGGCAAAAAATAGCTTTCTTTTCATCATCATTTGTTTGAGGCACAGAAATGCGACCCTACAGGTATGGATTCAAGAGTTAAAGATGATGTTTCAAATAGGATAGAGAATAAACGTGGTTCATTAGGATAGGACGAAAAAAAATCGGTGCAGAGAACTCCGGGGGTCGAGCGTTTAGGCTTTTCATGTTAACCGGCGAATCTGTACCGCTGCATCCACTGATGGGATAACTGGAGCAAAGATAACTCGCAGAATCGGTTTGTCATAATCTGCAACCCATAGGGCATGCCATTACTGTGCCAAAAAAGCGGGATTGAAATACCGGGAATACCGGTCAGGTTGGAAAAAACTGTAAAAATGTCAGCCAGGTACATGGCGATGGGGTCTTCCATTTTCTCACCGATTCTGAAAGCGGTGGATGGAGCCGTGGGGAGTATGAGGGCGTCGAACTGGTTGAATACCAGATTTGTTTTGTTGACCAATAGTTGACGTACCTGCTGGGCCTTCGTAAAGTATGCATCGTAGTATCCCGCACTGAGAACGAAGGTTCCCAGCATGATTCTACGCTTCACTTCCCAGCCAAAACCGTCAGAGCGACTGGCTTTATAAAATTCGATTAAATCTTGTTTTTTATCCACATTGGCCCTGAAACCGTACTTCACCCCATCAAAGCGGCTCAGATTGGAGCTTGCCTCGGCAGTAGTGAGTACATAGTAGGCGGGAACGATATAGTCGAGATACTCGAAGTCAACAGGGCTCACGGTATGGCCGTCTGCCTTGAGTTTCTCTATAAGGCTGAGGATATTCTCTCTGATCTCGGGATCGAGGGCCGGGCTTTCCAGGGCTTCTCTGAAATACGCGATCCGCAATGGTTTGAGAGCTGTTTCGTCTGTTACCGAAGCAGCAGAAGGAATGGCTTCTGATGTAGCTGTAGAATCGAAGTCGTCGGCTCCGGCAATCACTTCGAGAACAGCGGCCACATCGGGCACGTTCTGGCCGAAGATGCCGATCTGATCGAAACTGCTCGCATAAGCGATCAGTCCATAGCGGCTCACCCGCCCGTAGGAAGGTTTCAGTCCAACCACTCCGCAAAAATCTGCTGGTTGTCTTACCGAGCCACCGGTATCGCTTCCGAGGCTGGCCATACAGAGCCCTGCCTGTACAGCAACGGCGGAGCCGCCCGAAGATCCACCGGGAACGCGGGTCTCATCCAGTGCGTTCAGCACTTTCCCATAGGCCGAATTCTCATTGGTAGAGCCCATGGCAAATTCATCGCAGTTGGTAACACCAATAATAATGGCGTCTTCTGCCAGAAGGCGTTCCACCGCAGTGGCGCTGTAAACGGCATTGAAATTTTGCAGGATCTTAGAACCTGCGGATACCGCATGCTGCCTGTAACTGATCACATCTTTGATGGAGATCACCACGCCATGCAATCTGCCCATCGGCTTGCCTTCCTTACGGGATTGGTCAAGCGCAGCAGCTTTCTCCAGCGCCTCTTCGCTGAAAACCTGCGTATAGGCATTGAGGTGACGACGTGATGCTATTGCCAATAAAAAATGCTGAACGGCTTCTGTACAGGTGACAGAACCATTCAGCAGATCAGTATGATATTGTTGTATCGAAGTATACGTAAACAAGCGAAACCACCGGTTTTGAGCACAAAACGGTTAAAGGATCAACCGGAAATAGGAGTGACGTTCAGAAATTATTGAGCAGAGGTAGCTTTCTTGTCTTTTTCATTCATGCCTTCCTCGATCTCTTTCTTCACGTTGTTCTTGGCATCGTTGAACTCACGGATACCCTTACCGATACCGCGCATGAACTCAGGAATTTTACGACCGCCAAACAGGATCAACACCGCTAAAATGATCAGGATCCACTCAGTACCCCCCGGCATTGAAATCAGCAACAAATTGGCATTTAATAACATGATAAACTATTTAAGTGATTTGAACTACGAAATTACAGCTTTTAGGTGAATAAAATACCCGGAGCCGGGATTGGGAATGTGAAAGCAGGGCTGCGGAAACAAACCAGCGCGGGAGGATGTATTTTTAACTTTTGTTTAGTTGGGTTGGGCTTAGGTAATTCTTCTGAGCTTTTTCGCTTATGTTTCCGAGGCCCTGCTTTCACATTCCCAATCCCGGCTTCCCACCCTGCAAGGGGCATTATGATGAAGCTCCTCCGCAATA
Organism: Pseudobacter ginsenosidimutans; assembly: GCF_007970185.1. Taxonomy (NCBI): domain Bacteria; kingdom Pseudomonadati; phylum Bacteroidota; class Chitinophagia; order Chitinophagales; family Chitinophagaceae; genus Pseudobacter; species Pseudobacter ginsenosidimutans. The sequence continues at coordinate 2,674,195 of NZ_CP042431.1, forward strand.
TTCCCTATTAATTTGTTGAAATATATGACACTGAAAGGTAAGTTGGTGGAGATTTATACAGTTCTAACCCGCCCTGATTGCAATTACTCGGGAATGATGCACTTTTTCCCATCCTCCTTTTTTAATCAAGGAAAATCCGTTTGAACTGGCTTGTCATAGTGCATGAGCCAGTTCCTATGTTGATTTTGTAAATAATCAGACTGCCGTTGGTCACAGGGGGTACTTTTTGTTACACCTCCCGGGTGGCGAGGCAGCAGTGGGGATGGTCTGCCTCGGCCTTCAAAACATAAGCGAAGAAGTTGAAAAGAATTACCAAAGCCCAATCCTACCAAACCAAAGCCCAATAAATATCCTCCTGCGCCGGTATGTTTTACAGCCGACGCAGACCATCACCCTGCTGCTAATCAAAAACAGCAACAGAGGAATAAAAAGAAAGAACCTGCCACAATGGGCAGGCTCCACCATATTTAAAATAAGCTGAATTATTGGTACTATGCTTTCGCAGCAGCGCCAGTGAGAACGCGTTTTTCCTTGATTCTCGCGCTCTTACCGCTACGTTCACGGAGGAAGTACAGTTTAGCACGACGAACACGACCAGTTTTGTTCAGTTCGATTGAATCAATGTTGGGAGAGTAGATAGGGAAAGTTCTTTCTACACCTACGCCATCGGAGATCTTACGTACAGTGAAAGTTGCAGTTTGAGCAGTTCCCTGGCGTTTGATCACATCACCACGGAAACTCTGGATACGCTCTTTACCACCTTCAATGATCTTATAGTTAACAGTGATATTATCACCTGCTTTGAATTTCGGGAATTCTTTCTTTCCGGTCAACTGTTCGTGTACAAATTGAACTGCTGCGTTCATGACTTCTAAATTTAAGGGAGGCAAAGGTAATGAGAAAAACCGTAATTCGATCTATATTCTGCTTTTTCTTCTGAATTAATTCCGGCAACACACTGCCACGGCTTCGGTTCTACCTCTGTATCAACCCGTTGTTATATAAAATTGTTGTTTAAATCTTTTTTTATCGGGCCACATTCACGGCTCTCTTTTCCCGGATCACGGTCACTTTGATCTGACCTGGGTAGGTCATTTCAGTCATGATCTTCTGTGCGATCTCGAAAGAGAGTTTATCGGAATCGGCATCGCTTACTTTTTCTGCTTCAACGATCACGCGGAGCTCACGGCCGGCCTGGATGGCATAGGCTTTCTCCACACCCTGGTACGCCATTGCGAGCGCTTCCAGTTCCTTGATACGTTGCAGGTATTGCTGCATGATCTCGCGGCGTGCACCTGGTCTTGCACCGCTGATGGCGTCACAAGCCTGGATGATGGGAGCGATCACATAAGCCATTTCCATTTCATCGTGGTGGGCGCCGATGGCGTTCACCACTGCGGGGTTCTCGCCGTATTTCTCAGCCAGCTTGGCTCCGAGGAGGGCGTGGCTTAATTCTGTTTCTTCATCAGGAACCTTGCCAATATCGTGCAGGAGGCCTGCGCGTTTGGCGAGTTTGGGATTGAGACCAAGTTCTGCAGCCATGATTCCGCAGAGGTTGGCCACTTCGCGGCTGTGCATCAGCAGGTTCTGGCCGTAGGAAGAACGGAAACGCATCTTACCCACCAATCTTACCAGTTCCTTGTGCAATCCGTGAATACCCAGTTCGATCACAGTGCGTTCGCCGATTTCCATTACCTGCTCTTCAATCTGGCGGCGGGTTTTCTCAACCACTTCTTCGATACGGGCGGGGTGGATACGGCCGTCAGCTACGAGACGCTGAAGGCTGAGGCGTGCAATTTCACGACGGAGCGGGTCGAAGGAAGAAAGAATGATCGCTTCCGGAGTGTCGTCAACAATCAGATCCACACCTGTAGCGGCTTCGATGGCGCGGATATTACGTCCTTCACGACCAATGATCTGACCTTTTATTTCATCGCTTTCCAGGTTGAAAACCGTGATGGAGTTCTCGATGGCCTGTTCTGCTGCTGTACGCTGAATGGATTGGATGATGATCTTGCGGGCTTCCTTGTTGGCTTTCTGCTTGGCGTCGTCGATGATCTCCTGCTGCAAAGCCAGGGCCTGCGTATGTGCTTCCTGTTTGAGGCTTTCTACCAGTTGTGATTTTGCCTCGTCGGCTGTGAGGCCTGCAATCTTTTCAAGTCTGCGGATATGTTCTTCCTGGTGCTTTTCCAGTTCTGTCCTCTTCAGGTTAACAACTTCGATCTGGCGGTTCAGATTATCTTTTATGGCGTCGTTTTCCTTGATCTGCTTCTCTGTCTGTTCTACTTTCTGATTGATGCTTTGCTCTTTCTGCCTGATCCTTCCTTCTGCTTCGTTGATCTTCTTGTTTCTTTCCAGTACCTCTTTGTCGTGCTCTGCTTTCAGTTGTACAAATTTTTCCTTGGCTTCGAGCAGTCTTTCTTTTTTCAGGTTCTCCGAGTTGGTCTGGGCGTCTGCTAAGATCTTTTTGGCCTGTGATTCAGCATCTTCTACCTGCTTCTGAGTGTTCTTGGCGAAGATGAATTTACCCGCTACAATACCTACAGCCAGCGAGACTCCTCCAATTATATAGGTTAATGCATCCATTTTGTTTAGAATGTTTTATTAGTTCTACCATATTATATGACCCCGATATGTATAGTAATTTCTCCATACGTGAGGCTAATGTGCGAAAGTAAGGAAATTACGGAATGATTCCCGGAACTGAACATTAGAAGGGCAATAATTGTTAGGGCCGCAGCTCTATTCGTATTAATTTTGCTTCACACCAATGCCTGTCCTTTATGAGATTCCCCGCTCTTACCAAACGTAGTATAACATTGCTGGCGGCCATTTTGATACTGTTCACCGCCTGTAAGATCACGCTTTTATCGGCCTATGACCAGGTAACGGACAATGTGCTGTCTGAAATGCAGCAGTCCACCACCGCCTTTTTTGTGAAATATGAAACCACACCTTCTGCCCCGGAACTGAAATACCAGAACCAGCAGGCGTTCTACCAGGGCTGATGACCAGCTCCCGTACGCTCCGGATCCGCAACAGCGCCATTGAGAAGAACAGGCCGATGATCACCATGCTGGACCTGCTGGATGAGAATATCATGCTCATGGATTCCCTGCACAAACTAAAACCAGATGGCCTTCTCGCTCCCCATGATGTTCGCCTGCTCAAAAGTGCTTTCGAGAGCCAGTATACTGCCATGTTCAAATTTGTGATGGCCCTTAAGAGCAGGGCTGCCGCTCAGTAACCTTATTCATTCATCACTTTACATCAGCTATGAACCTCAATATCTCCAACCTGGCCAAAGACATGCTCAATGCAGCCAAACCCATTCTCAACGATTATTGGAAAGAAGTAAAACCCTATGTTGAAAAGGAAAGCAAAGCTTTTGCGCAAAACCTTGCGATGATCGCCAAACTGAAACTTCAGGGAAAGATCACCCGTGAAGAAGCGCTGATCCATATTCAGATCCAGCGGAACTCGTACCGGGCAGTACTAACCGCAGTGGAAGGCCTGGGCATCCTGATGGTGGAAAAAGCGCTCAATGCAGCCATCGGCGCTATCAGGAATGCAGTGAACACTGCCATCGGATGGAGTTTGCTCTAAGCCCCTCAAGGAACTTCAACCGCCAAACATTACCTTTGCGGGGAAGCCAATTGGAGTTAATCACAATATATCAATTCACGGATGACTATTTCTTATAACTGGTTACACGAATACCTGCCGGCAACTATTGAACCTGAAAGATTGAGCAAGATCCTGACTTCTGTTGGACTGGAAGTGGAAAGTCTTGAAAAATATGAAAGCCTGAAAGGAGGGTTGCAGGGGCTGGTAATTGGTGAGGTGCTTACATGCGAAAAACATCCCAACGCCGATAAGTTATCTGTTACCACTGTTAATATCGGAAGCGGTGAACCGCTTCAGATCGTTTGTGGGGCACCGAATGTTGCTGCCGGTCAAAAAGTGATCGTGGCACCTGTGGGCGTTACCATCTATCCGTTAGGTCATGATCCCATCACCATGAAAGTGGCCAAGATCCGCGGAGTGGAAAGTCATGGAATGATCTGCGCCGAAGATGAGATCGGATTGAGCGATAACCATGCCGGCATCCTGGTGCTTCCTGCAGAAGCCAAAACCGGAATGCCTGCCGCCAACTATTTCCAGCTGTATACAGATTGGATCTACGAGATCGGCATCACACCCAACCATATGGACGCCATGAGCCATATCGGTGTAGCACGTGATGTGTGTGCTTATATGAGCCATCACGACAAAAAGGATTTTCGCGTGAAATCCCCGTCAGTGAACGCTTTCAAGGCCGATAACACCAGTCTTCCCATCACTGTGGAGATCGAAAACAATGAAGCCTGCCAGCGATACAGCGGCGTATCTGTTTCAAATATCACTGTAAAGGAAAGCCCTCAGTGGCTGCAGGATAAACTGCGCGCTGTTGGCCTTCGTCCTATCAACAATATCGTAGACATCACCAATTTTGTTCTGCACGAAACCGGTCAGCCATTGCATGCGTTCGATGCAGCTGCCATCACGGACAATAAGGTGATTGTAAAGAATCTCGCGGAAGGGACTCCCTTCATTACGCTGGATGAGAAAGAAAGAAAACTGAGCGCTGAAGATCTGATGATCTGCAATGGTGCTGGTGAAGCGATGTGTATTGCCGGCGTGTTCGGTGGTATCAAAAGTGGTGTGAAAGAAACTACCACCAATATCTTCCTGGAGAGCGCCTGGTTCAACCCAACGGATATCCGAAAAACATCTTTCCGTCATGGTTTGAGAACAGATGCTGCTGTCCGTTTCGAGAAGAATATCGATATCAGCAATACGGTGAACGCGCTCAAACGCGCTGCACTGTTGATCAGGGAACTGGCAGGAGGCGAGATCAGTTCTGAACTGGTTGACCTCTATCCACAACCGAAAGAGAAAGCGGCGGTGCAATTGAAATATCATTTTCTCCGCAAGCTGAGTGGTAAGAGCTATCATTTCGATTCTGTGAAGAAGATCCTCGCCAGCCTTGGCTTTGAAGTGATCAAGGAAGGGATGGACGATCTCTGGATCGCTGCTCCATACTGGAAGCCTGATATTACATTGCAGGCAGATGTGGTGGAAGAGATCATGCGGATAGACGGGCTCGACAATATCGAGATCCCTGCCGCGATCACGCTGTCTCCTTCAGTGGAAGCCGACCGGTATAAATATCTCTACAAAGAAAAAGCCTCCAATTACCTTGCAGCAGTTGGATTCAACGAGATCTTCACCAACTCCATCACCAATGCCGCTTACTTTGATGAAGCGGACCTCGGCAATGCAGTGAAGCTTCTCAATAACCTGAGCGCTGTGCACAATATCATGCGCCCCTCCATGCTGGAAACCGGTCTGGAAGCCATTCTGCACAACCTCAACAGGAAGAACCAGGACCTCCGGTTCTTCGAGTTCGGTAAAACCTATTCTACTTCCGGCTCCGGCAAGTATGAAGAGCACGAGCATCTCTGCGTATACATTACCGGCAATGTGGAAGAACAGAGCTGGAAATCCAAGGCTGTGGCTGCGGATCTCTATCATCTGAAAGGTATCGTGGCAAGGATATTGCAACTCTGCGGAATAAGCAAAGTGAGCTGGAAAGCGGCGGAAGACAATACTGCTGCCAAAGGCAAGCTGGTGAATGCCCTGCAGGTGTTGATCGGGCAGGATGTGATCGCTGAACTGGGGATGGTGAGCAATACAGAACTGAAACGTTTCGATATCAAACAAGCCGTTTTCTATGCAGACTTCGACTGGCAGCAAATGCTGAAGTTCATGGCGAAGCAAGACCTGAAAGTGAAAGAACTGGCCAAACAGTTGCCGGTGTACAGGGACCTGGCCATGATCGTTCCAAAAGCCCTTGCTTATGCTGAAGTGGAGAATGCAGTGAAGAAAGCGAAGCTCGACAAGCTCCAGCGCATACAGTTATTCGATGTTTTCGAAAGTGAAAAGATCGGTTCCGATAAGAAATCACTCGCCATCAGCTTTACTTTCCTGGATGAAGAAAAAACTTTAACGGACAAGGAGATCGATGGCATGATGAACAAGATCATGGACGCCCTTGAAAAAGACCTGAAAGCCGAGATCCGGAAATAGTTAAAAATTTATCCCATGTCGCAGACAGAGTCATTGAAACGGTTCAATGAAAAATTGCAGCTTGTGGTGCAACAGTACCAGGCTATGCAGCGGGAGAATGTCCGGTTGCAAAAGGAGCTTCAGGATCTGAAAGGGAAGGAGGAGCTGCATGTATCACAGATCTCCGAGCTGGAGAACAAGGTGGCGGCGTTGAAGATGACGGCCGGTCAGATAGAAGTTACTGACAGGAAAGAATTGGAGAAAAAGCTGAACCTCTACATCCGGGAGATAGACCGGTGTATTGCCATGCTTGGAGACTGACCGATTGATTATACCCGTTTTACCAGGCGCATTTTTTGTTCGTCCTCGCCCTGGGATAGCTCAAGTGTGTATACGCCGTAAGGCAGGTCGTTGAGGCCTTTCCAGGTAACAGTATTATCGCCTTTGGGAACATTGGCCTCCATGCGGCTGCATTCTGCGCCTTTTTCATCTCTGAGGATGGCCCGGAGGCTGGAGCGGATGGGAGCTACTAACTCGAACGTAAGGACGTCGATGAAAACGGAAGACTTGACTTTAGCTAACATGGTAGTCGTTTGGTTTTGGGATTTGAAATCATAGAATACGGGATCCGGTTGTCCTTGCCTTAACCATCCAAAACGATCCAGAGTTGGTCCTTAATACATGAAAACGTCCGTTGTGAATACCGTGTGGATAAATATAGAGCACCTATTTCAAATTTGCAAGCAATGGAAGAATTAATTCCAATAAATGTTGTGATAGGCGACAGAACCTATCGGATACGCATATCCCCTGTTGATGAGGAAGTGGTCAGAAAGACCCTGAAGCTGATCAACGACAAGATCATTGAGTTCAAAACCAATTTTGCAGGGAAGGATATGCAGGACTATGTTGCGATGGTGATCCTCTGGTATGCCACACAACAAAAAGCGGCCGGAAACCAGCCGCTGATTGATCATGAATCGGAACTTCAATTGTCCGCCATGGAAAAAATGTTGGATAAAATATTGTCTTCCGAAAGCTGAGCCGGATTATTGACGGTTCAACAATGCGTCTGAGTCTATCTTGATCTTAAAAGGGATTTCCTGTCCCATCGTTTCCAGTTTTCCTTCCCCTTCCATGTTGAGTTTTTTAGCCTTTACCAGGCCTGAAGCAGTCTCCATGGTATACTCGCCTTTGAGAAGCCCTGTCAGGTCCATATTCATGGTCATTCCGCCCTGCTGCATTTCACCACTGCGGCCAACGGTTCCGCCGAAAGAAATAGTTGCATTGGCGCCCTGGATAGAAACCACTCTGTAGTTGAGTACATATTTAGCATTGGTCTTTGGATCAGTGAGGCTGTCAATCCAGGTATCTCCGGTTTTGAAAGTCTTGCCTTCAGGAAGGTTGGCGATGATCTCGAGGCTGGTTCCAACCTTGCTCATGCTTTCTCCCATGCCACCGCCCATATCGTTCATGATATCGCTGGCTGGATCTGCTTTTTCATCGCTGGCAGTGATCATTCCTTTTTTATCTGTAGTGATATTTACAGGAGTATTGAGTTTTGCGCTGAAAGCTTTTCCGAATTCGCTGTCGGCATCTTCTTTCTTATCTGAGTCGTAGCTCATGGTCTGGGGACCTGCCTGCATATCCATCACAACACGTGTAAGGATGGTGTTGAGTTTATTATCTGTGGCGGTAACATCGGTTACACCTACTTTGCTGGTGAATTTATAGTTGTTCACCATATCCATGGACTGGCCCATCATTTCCATGGTCATCACCATTTTCATGGAACTGGTGGATTCGATCTGCTGGCCTTTCTTGAATTCGGCTTTACGGGTAATGGTTTGGGCAGAGGCAGCTCCCGTGATCAATACTGCTGCAATGGCGATGAATTGTTTCATACAATCTTTGATTATTTAGTAAGGTTAGTCGCGCGGACGCGATCGATATTGCAAATGAAGGCTAAAATAATTTATTGGGGAACAGAAATAGTTGCGCCGGAAGAAATTTCAGGCGGGTGAGCAGTAAAAATCAATTTCTGGAGATAAGAAAATGGAAGGGAGGCAATCGGCGCATGTCCATCAGCCTTTCCAGCTTTACCGGTTTGCGCAGCATTTTGGGGAAGGAAGTGATCTGCGCTATTTCAACAAGATTGCCTTTGGCTATAGCTGCGGATGTGAGTATGCGACGACAGAGTTGTTCATGATGGTCCAGAAGGGCCAGCTCTTTCGACTGACTGTCGTTCAGCAATACTTCAAAATGTTTCAATTGATACACCCGCATAAAACTGGCTTTTGCCTGATGCTAATTTCGGTTTAATAACAGATATTTCCTATGGTTGTTTGACGTTTTTTATTACAAATACCTTCGCGGTACCGCTTTCAGCTTTGCAGCAGTCCGCAAACCCGCACTGCATCGGGTTTTTTACCAGCCGGAAACCAGCTAAAACAACCTCCTGCTACATCTTGATTATTGCATGTTTTCACCAAATTTCGAGGGCCTTTTTCTTTCGCACAGCCTGTGTGAATTTCTTTTAGGAACGGGTGCCAAACTTTTGTAAATTGGGGATAGGTATAGCATCAGTGTGGATAACCCATCAAACCCTGTGGGTACACTGGTGGATTGCGGGTGATGAAATATAGATCGGAAAAAATTTTTTTCGGGACGATGGAGGGGTTTATATTCGCCCTCCTGACTGACGCGGTAACATTGCGATAACCCTGTAGTAACATTTTCGTAACAACAAGGCTGGATACTAACCCGCAAGTCATTGGTTGGTCACCCCAATTAATGTGACAAGCCCTTTTTACGCCTATACCTGGAAAAACTGCCCGAAACGGCTGCTCTAACCAATGTGTTTAACTTATTATTGACCCTCTTGAATGGACTTGACTAACCTTAATAAAGACCGAAAGAATAATCGGCGCAAAGGTTCCCTGGACCTGAGCACGATGGTATATGGCAAAGTACCCCCGCAGGCTAAAGACCTTGAAGAAGCTGTCCTTGGAGCCATTATGCTGGAAAAAAGCGCTTTCGATACCGTTATTGAGATCCTCAAACCCGAGTGTTTTTACCTGGATGCCAATCAGCGTATTTACCGGGCCATGCAAAGCCTCCAGCAAAAGAACCAGCCTATCGATATCCTTACCGTGGTGGAAGAGCTGAAAAGTAAAGTAGAGCTGGAAATGGTAGGCGGTCCGTACTACGTGACCCGTCTCACCAACGCTGTTGTATCATCCGCCAATATCGAAGCGCACTCCCGTATCATCCTTCAGAAATTCATTCAGCGCGAACTGATCCGTATCAGCGGAGAGATCATCAGCGACAGTTATGAAGACAGCACGGATGTATTCGATCTCCTGGACGAAGCGGAGAGCAAGCTTTTTGAGATCACCAACAATCACCTTCGTAAAAACTTCGACAGTATCGATTCTGTGTTGGTGAAAACCGTACAGCGTATCGAAGATATGCGCCACCGTACGGAAGATATCACTGGCGTGCCCAGTGGATTTCCTTCACTGGACAAAGTCACCTACGGATGGCAGCCATCGGATCTGATCATCCTCGCTGCCCGTCCTGCGGTAGGTAAAACGGCATTCGCCCTTAACCTGGTCCGCAATGCGGCACTCAGCAGCAAACAGGTACCTGTGGCCTTCTTCAGCCTTGAGATGAGCTCGGCACAGCTGGTACAACGTGTACTCTCAGCCGAAAGTGAGATCTGGCTCGAAAAGATCTCCCGTGGTAAAATGGAAGAGCATGAAATGAAACAGCTCTATGCCAAGGGGATCCAGAAACTGGCGCAGGCGCCCATTTACATCGATGATACAGCAGCCCTCAACGTATTTGAGCTCCGAGCCAAGGCCCGCCGTCTCAAGAACAAACATAATATCGGCATGATCATCATCGACTACCTTCAGCTCATGAGTGGTGGCGGTGGTAAGAATGTGAACCGCGAACAGGAGATCAGTACCATCTCCCGGAACCTGAAAACACTGGCGAAGGAGCTGATGATCCCCATCATCGCACTGTCCCAGTTAAGCCGTGCGGTGGAAACGAGAAAGGAAGGGAACAAGATGCCACAGTTGAGTGACCTTCGTGAATCGGGCGCCATCGAACAGGATGCGGACATGGTAATGTTCATTTATCGTCCTGAATACTACGATATCACTTCCAATGAAATGGGAGAAAGCAATAAAGGTGAAACGCACGTGCGTATCGCGAAGCACCGTAACGGTTCGCTCGAAACCATCAAACTCCGCGCCCAGCTTCATATTCAGAAGTTCGTGGAAATGGAGGAAGATGATTTCGGTGGTCTCGGAGGCGGTGGCGGCAGCTGGAGACCTGTACCTACTGATGGCGGCGGTGGCGGCGCACAAGGCCAGGATGGCGGTGGAGCCAAGCTGTATATCCAGGCCGGTAGTAAAATGAATGATATGCCTTTCGGGGATGATGACGATTCTCCGTTCTAAGTTGCTGCTCCTATGAGTTTGCCAATCTTCTTTTACGCAGAACCTGTAACAGTGAACGAACTGGTGCAATTGCCGGAGGAAACTTCAAAGCATATTGTACAGGTGCTTCGTATGGACAATGACGAACATCTTCAACTGGCCGATGGCAAAGGCAATCTCCACCTGGTGGTCATCGCAGAAGCACATAAAAAGAAATGCATCGTAAAAGCGTTGAGCACCACCGTTAGTCCGGCTCCTGCAAGAAAGATCAATATCGCTATTTCACTGTTGAAAAATGCCAGCCGGTTTGAATGGTTCATGGAGAAAGCAACCGAGATCGGTGTAACCGAAATTATTCCGCTGATCTGTGAACGCACGGAAAAACAACATTTCAAGAAAGAAAGATTCGAGAATATCCTTGTCAGCGCGATGCTGCAAAGCCAGCAATCCTGGTTGCCTGTATTGCATCAGCCTGTTCACTATGAACAGCTCTTCCGCCTGGAAGATACATTGCTGGCCTCACAGAAATTTGTTGCGCATTGCGGGGAAACTCAAAAGACGTCTCTTGCTTCGGCTGTCGACTTCAGCCAATCATCCCAATTTATTTTGATCGGTCCGGAAGGGGATTTCACACCGCTTGAGATCAAACTGGCGCTCGATCACAAGTTCACTCCTGTAACGTTGGGGGATACCCGCTTACGCGCTGAAACGGCAGGAGTGGTGGCTGCTACATTACTCTGTATTCATTAATCACATTTTGTCCGGTAGCTCGCGTCCCCGCGAGTGGCAATAAAAAAGCGGAGCCATTGGCCCCGCTTCTATCCTGAATATTTAGCTGATCAATGTTGTCTGCTTGCATTCGTCCCTGCCGGACTGTTCTCTTTGAGCTTTGGCTCTCGCAACTCCACCGGTTTCTTTTTCTTCTCGCGCTTGCGCATCCACATATTCAGCAGCTCCACACCAAAGGAAAATGCCATCGCAAAGTAGATATAGCCTTTATCGATATGGCTGTGGTGTACAGGCTCCAGACCTTCAAAGAAGAGGCTGAAACCAACCATCAGCAGGAAGGCCAGGGCCAGCATCTTCAGCGTGGGATGCTGATGGATGAAGTTGCTGATCTTGTCTGCAAAGAAGAACATGATGATCATGGCAATGATCACGGCAATGATCATTACCGGTACGATGCGCGCAAGTCCAACAGCCGTAATGATACTGTCGAACGAGAACACCATATCAATCACAATGATCTGCGCGATCAATGAACCGAATGAAGCTGGCTTATTGTTCTTCGGATTCAGCGATTCCTCATCGCCTTCCAGCTTGTGGTGGATCTCCTTCACTGTTTTGTACAGCAGGAACAGGCCACCCACAAACATGATACAGTTACGCAGGTTGAATGAAACATGCGTACCCCTTATGTCGAATCCGAACAATTCCGAGTTACCGTTCTTTACCAGCCAACCGATGGCCATGAGTAAAAGGATGCGGACGGTGATGCCGGCAAACATCCAGATACGGCGGGCCTTGAGCTGTTGTTCTTTGCTCATTCGTCCCATCAGTATCGACACGAATATCACGTTGTCGATGCCGAGCACCACTTCTAGTGTAGTTAGTGTTAATAAACTGATCAGTGCGTCGATCGTAAATAACTGCTCCATGAGCGGGTCAAAGTTTTAAAAGCTGAAAGTAAATTAGTAGTGGTTGGTTGCTGTTTGTTACAGTTGATCTACGCTTTCCATTTGCTGCTGATCTTTTTCACGATAGCGGGACCTTCATATATAAAGCCTGTCCAGATCTGCACCATCACTGCGCCTGCAGCGGCTTTGGCGGCTGCATCTTCACCGGTGAAGATACCACCTGATCCGATCACCGGGATCTTTCCGCCCGTCTTCTCACAAATATAACGTACCACTTCCGTAGAACGCGTGAGCAACGGCTTTCCGCTTAGACCTCCGGCGCCAATGGCTTCCAGGGTGCTGGCGGGTGTTTGCAGGTTATCACGACTGATAGTGGTATTGGCGGCAACCAGTCCATCCAGTTGGATCTCAAGTGCCAGGTCTACCACATCATCGATCTGCTCAACGGTAAGGTCTGGTGCAATCTTCAGTAATAACGGTTTAGCTTCAGCGCCGGACGGCGTGAGCTGGTGATTGATTGTCTGCAAATGCGAAAGGATCTTGTGCAGGGAATCTTTTTCCTGCAGTGCACGTAAGCCCGGTGTGTTGGGCGAGCTAACGTTCACCACAAAATAGTCCACAACATCATAGAGCTCCCTGAAGCAGATTTCGTAATCTTTCCAGGCATCCTCATTGGGCGTTACTTTGTTCTTACCGATATTGCCGCCAATGATCAATGGAGAAGAAGCATGTTGCTCTTTCCATTTTTTCAATCGCGCAGCAACTACTTTAACGCCGTCGTTGTTGAAGCCCATACGGTTGATCAGGGCCTTGTCTTTCGGCAAGCGGAAAAGCCTGGGTTTATCGTTCCCCGCTTGCGGTAGCGGTGTAACAGTTCCGATCTCCACATAACCGAAGCCCATCACTTCCAGTTCACTGAGGAAGAGGGCATTTTTGTCGAACCCGGCAGCCAGGCCAATACGGTTAGGGAAATGAAGCCCAAAAAGAGTGGCAGGGTTTGCTGATACGGGTTTGAATGACGCTGTCAGCATTTTGCGGATGAAGCCGATGCGGCATCCAAGTTTGAACGTGTTCATGGCAAAATAGTGCACACTTTCAGCATCGAAAAGGAATAGTAATTTGCGAATTAACTGGTACATATTGGGGTGCGAAGATAATGCAACTTTAACGGACAGCTATTTGGCGGGAAGAAAATGGATTATTAACTTTGATACAGAAGGTTGCATAAACAACTAATGAATCACTTAAACATATTTTATGCAGGAAGCATATATCGTAGCAGGGTATCGTACCGCAGTTGGTAAATCCAAGCGGGGGGTATTCCGTTTTTATCGTCCGGATGATCTGGCCACTGAAGTGATCAAATCGCTGGTAGCTTCTGTGCCCGGACTGGAGCCTAAAATGGTGGATGATGTGATAGTGGGCAATGCGGTTCCCGAAGCGGAGCAGGGCTTGCAGGTGGGCCGTTTGATCGCTGCCAAAGCGCTGGGTATTGAAGTACCGGGCATGACAGTGAACCGCTATTGTGCGTCCGGCCTGGAAACCATCGCCATTGCTACGGCGAAGATCCGGATGGGAATGGCAGAGTGTATTGTTGCCGGCGGAACCGAAAGTATGAGCCTGGTGCCAACATCTGGTTGGAAGCCTGTTCCTTCTTATGCTATCGCGAAGGATGAACCTGATTATTTTCTCGGCATGGGGCTTACAGCAGAAGCTGTAGCCAAAGAATATGAAGTGAGTCGTGAAGACCAGGATGCTTTCTCTTACCAAAGCCATCAGAAAGCGATCAATGCTATCAAGAATGGCTATTTCAAAAGCGGTATCCTGCCCATCAATGTGGAGCAGGTATATGTGAACGAAAAAGGAAAGCGCGCAGTAAAAAGCTATGTAGTGGATACTGATGAAGGACCACGTCCGGATACCAGTATGGAAGCGCTGGGTAAATTAAGACCAGTGTTTGCTGCCAATGGTACCGTAACAGCCGGTAACTCTTCTCAAACCTCTGATGGCGCTGCCTTTGTGGTAGTGATGAGCGAAAGGCTGGTGAATCAGCTGGGATTGAAACCTATTGCACGTCTGGTTGCCTGTGCATCAGCGGGTGTGCATCCCCGTATCATGGGCATCGGTCCGGTGGAAGCAGTTCCCAAAGTGTTGAAGCAGGCCAATATGAATCTTGGTCAGATTGATTTGGTAGAATTGAATGAGGCCTTCGCTTCACAGGCGCTGGCCGTGGTTCGTAAACTGGGCATCAATCCGGATATCGTGAACATCAATGGAGGCGCTATTGCGTTGGGCCATCCGCTGGGATGTACAGGTGCCAAGCTCACTATTCAGATCACGAATGATATGAAGCGATTGGGCAAGAAGTATGGCATTGTTACTGCCTGTGTTGGCGGTGGACAGGGGATTGCGGGGATTATTGAGAATATCAGTTAAGAGATTGAAATAGATTAGTTGCAAGCCTCCGGTGAAAGCCGGAGGCTTTTTTGTTGGACGATATTAATCGGGATGAAAAATCTGCGGAAAATCGTCATAATTACCCTCATTTTTAGGCTTAAAGAATCCCTGAATGCAATTGGGATTTCTGATGCAGATCTGGATATGAGTTTTTGAAATGATGCCTGAGCCTTCAAAAGCTGGCCCTCCTTCAAAAAAAGCGCCGCGTACAGAATCGAAAATCCTGAACCTGGTATGACCTTCAGTTCTTTTATCATCACTGATCCTTTTCTGAAATTTAGCATGCATATATTCTATCACTGCACAATCAAGGTATCTTAATAATTTGTCCTTGTGTATGTCGCCTTTAGAATCTTTATTGATCGGGAGTGGGGTACCTGTAGACAAGTAAGATTCAGCCATGGTATTGTAGTAATTTGACAATAGGTGGATATACTCACTGTCCAGCAAATCACAACAATAACCTAATTGAAGCACTGCTCCAATTACTGCAGGCTCCGAAATTTCACCACGGGCTTTTTTCTCCAATGCCCATAGCCAGGCTCTCTCCTCATTGTTCTCCCAAAAATAAAAACCATGGCCCAACCACTCGAATGGCTTTTGGCTAAATTTGATTCTATCGGGCTGTGAAAGCAATTCATCCCGTACTGCGGCTTCACAACCGTGGAAACCGAACACCAGGTTCGACTTAAAATCATACATATACTCCGCTATTTAGAAGCGGAGTACTGCTCGAGGATTTTATAGGGTTCTGTGTAGTTGCCGTTCTCATCAAAGATGCCTGCGTCGACCAGGTCTTGAAGCGCCTCTTCACGAGTTAATTTCCTCTGTCTCAGACTTACCGCTAAATCCATCATTCGCTGATAGTTTGCTCTTTCTTCGTCTGTCCATGTATACATAAGAGAAAATTTAGAGTCACTAATTTACAACTTCTTTCGAACAAACTTTTCTCCCAACCCTTCTCACGTCAACATCCCCCCGAACTCCTGATTCCTCAAAATCCCTGTCGAAGCACGCTTTTCACCCCAATCCGTATTATTACGATTTTCTCTGAATTTTTACTTGTTGATGGACTATTTCTTTCAAATGGCAACATTTTTGAGCATAAATAGCGTTAACTGCTTACCCCAAAAATAACCGTATGGATAGAAGAGCATTCTTCGCCCTGAAACCAAAAGCCAATACTCCTGCCACCTCGCCATTCGGCGGGCTCCGCCAGATCACTTCAGGTTTGAACCCTTACACGGGTCCCTGGACTACCAATGAAGTAGCGCACCTGCTTAAAAGGACCATGTTCGGGGCTAAAAAGTCTGATGTGGACTATTTTCGCGCCATGTCAATGGATGCCGCTGTGGACGCGCTTTTGAACGTACCCGCAACAGTACCTGCTCCTCCGGTAAAAGCATATAGCAATGAAGATATCAACCCTGCCGATCCGGATTTTGCTATCCCCATTGGAGCAACCTGGGTGAATACACATACCAACGACGGCCAGGCGAACTACAACAGGATCATCAGCTGGAAAGCCTGGTGGACTTCCCTAATGATCAACCAGGAAAGGAATATCGGTGAAAAGATGAACCTCTTCTGGCATAATCATTTTGCCACAGAAACCGGATTTTATAAAGTGGGCATTTACGCGTATCGTCATTACCTCTTGCTTAGAAGTCATGCCACAGGCAATTTCAAAGCATTGGTTCGCGGGGTAACCATCGATCTTGCCATGCTCAATTATCTGAATGGCATGCTTAGCCGAAAAGAAGCGCCAGACGAGAACTATGCACGTGAATTGCAGGAGCTTTTCACACTGGGAAAAGAAAACAATCCAAACTATACTGAACCAGACGTGATAACGGCAGCACGCGTGCTCACCGGCTGGTGTATCAATGAAGCAACAGATGAGGTTTTCTTCGATATCAATCGCCACGATACAGGAAGCAAAACCTTTTCCTCCTTCTATGGCGGTACTACCATCGCCGGCCGTAGCGATGCCAATGCAGGTGAAGCTGAGCTCGACGATCTCCTCACCATGATCTTCAACAAAAGTGTGGAAGTCTCAGAATTCATGGTGCGCAAACTCTATCGTTATTTCGTTTATTATACCATTGATGCCAATACGGAAACCAATGTGATCAAACCATTGGCCCTGCTGTTCCGCAACAGCAACTGGGAAGTGAAACCTGTGCTCGAACGCCTTTTCAAAAGCGAACATTTCTTCGATGTGCTTTCACAGGGCTGCCTGATCAAAAGCCCGCTTGACCTCACTATTGGTCTCTGCCGTGAGTTCAATGTTCAGTTCCCTTCGCCAACTGACTATGAAGCTTATTACGGCTTGCTGGACTTTGTAAGGTTCCAATCAGCCGAAATGCAGCTAAATCCCGGCGACCCTCCCGGTGTGTCCGGGTGGCCAGCATACTATCAGATTCCACAATTCCACGAGGCATGGATCAATTCAGATACCCTGCCTAAAAGAAATATTTTCTCAGACGTATTGATTGGCTCAGGCTATATGAGGAATGGTCAGGTACTTAGGATCGATCCCGTAGAATTCACCAACACACTACCCAATGCAGTTAACCCGGATGTGCTGATCAATGATGTGTTGAACCTCTTCTACCGGGTACCCTTATCCGATGCATCCAAAACCATCATCAAGAATGCGATCCTGCTTACCGGTCAAACGCAGGATTACTATTGGAGCAATGCATGGAATGCATACAAAACCGATCCCACCAATATGGTGAAATACGAAGTAGTTTACCTCAGGCTACAGGCATTGTACAAATATTTCATGAACCTGGCCGAGTACCAATTAGCTTAACCCAACCGCCTGCTCCCGCAGGAACAACCAATTACTATGAAACGCAGAGAATTCTTTTCACAAACTTTGCCGGCAGCCATTACACTGCCCGGACTTTTCAAAGGTTTTTCTGTTAAAGCATATACCGGCTCTTCGCCATTGATTCACTCTTTACTTGCTACCACCGAAACAGATAAGGTACTGGTACTCATCCAGCTCAATGGCGGCAATGATGGATTGAACATGGTAATACCTGTTGAGTTCTACGCAGGTTATCAGAATGCAAGAAAGAATATCGCTATCCCTCAGAATAAGGTCCTTACCCTGAACGGCGTGGTAAAAACAGGATTGCATCCTTCCATGGCCGGCCTGCAAAGCCTTTACAACGAGGGCAAGCTGGCGATCGTTCAGGCTGTGGGTTATCCCACACCCAACTTCTCGCATTTCCGCGCCACAGATATCTGGATGAGCGGCTCCGATTCAGAACAGGTGCTCACTACAGGATGGACAGGCAGGTATCTCGCCAACGAGTTTCCCAACTATCCTAACGGATACCCCAATTCGCAGATGCCGGACCCGCTGGCCATTCAGATCGGTGCCGTGGCCGCTCTGGCACTACAGGGACCTACCATGAACATGGCGATGAACATCAGCGATCCCAACAGCTTCTATGATTTTCTCGAAGACATTCAGGATACTGTTCCGGATACACCATGGGGTAAGGAACTGAAATATATCCGTCTTATCGCCGGACAAACGGAGAGATATTCCACCGTTATCCGCGCAGCAGCCAGGCGTGTACCAACACAGGGCAGCTACCCGGGCAATAACGACCTGGCGCAACAATTGAAAATTGTAGCAAGGCTCATCAAAGGCGGATTGAAAACACGGATCTATATGGTGAGCACCGGAGGATTTGATACACACGGAGGCCAGGTGGAAGAAAAAGATACCACCACAGGAATGCACGCTTCACTGCTCGGCAATCTTTCTAATGCTATCAAAGCGTTCATGGATGACCTTAAAGGTCTTGGAGTGGAGGACCGCGTGATCGGAATGACCTTCTCCGAATTCGGAAGACGCATCAAATCCAATGGCAGCTTCGGAACTGACCATGGAGCCGCCGCGCCTGTATTCGTATTCGGCAAAAATGTCCGCCCGGGCATTGTAGGAAACAATCCCAATATCCCTACCAGCACTTCGGTGAACGACAATGTGCCTTTTCAATACGATTTCAGAAGTATTTACGCTTCCCTGCTCAGTCAATGGTTCTGCGTGAAAGAAACCGATCTGCAGACCATCATGTTTAAAAATTTTCAGAACATCCCACTGGCTTACAACAATGCCTGTACCACTACCGGCCTTGACGATGTGATCCGGAATTCAGGCGATCAACTTATCATTAATTATCCTAATCCGTTCACCGAAACCACCAGTATCACCTTCAAAACAAAAGGCGGTCATACTATGGTACAGGTAATGGACAGTCTCGGTCGCGTTGCAAAAATTCTCACGGATAAGGTCTATGCCCCCGGTGCCTATACGCTTCCATTCGAAAGCCGTGGCCTTCCGGCAGGTGTTTATTATGCACGTTTTCAGAATGGCACCACCCAACAGGTAAGATCGATGCTGAAAGTGAGATAAGTATTCAAAACATATTAATACGAATAATCTTTAAGCCCTTTTCAGGGCTTTTTACTTTCATATGGTAAATAGTTTTAAATTGCCCCATATTGATTACATCCTATGGTGAAAGTTTTTATTACTGACGACCACGAATTATATCTTGAAGGACTTACCCTGTTACTCGGAAAACAAGAAGGAATACAGGTTGTTGGTACGGCCATGAACGGAGGCCATTTGCTGAAACAATTGCCCGAACTGGAAATTGACGTGCTGCTGCTGGACGTACACCTGCCCGATATCGAGGAAGAGGATCTCCTCAAGCAGATCCGCGTCATCAAACCCGAGTTGAAAGTGCTTTACCTCACGCTCATGAGGGGCACCCGTTACATCCATAAACTGGTGAAATACGATATCCAGGGCTATCTTCTGAAGAATGCCAGCATGGAAGAACTGAAGAAAGCCCTCAAAGCCATCTCCACGGGCGAGAAATACTTCAGCAAAGAGATCAATATCCTGGATACGGAACAGGACTTCCGCAATACCATCACCATCGAAGACAAGAAGGTGGAAGAAATTCTTTCCCGCCGCGAAATTGAGATACTGACCCTTATTTGCAAGGAATTCAGCAACTCCGAAATTGCAGAAAAACTATTCCTGAGCGTAAGCACCGTGGAAACCCACCGGAAGAACCTCATCGCTAAATTAGGCGTGAACAATACGGTTGGACTGGTAAAATTTGCGCTTAAGAACCGGCTGATCGACTGATATCCATTTTCGATTTATGGAATTTTAATTGCTGCCAACCGCAAAACGGTAGCAGATTCCTTATCTTTCCTATAAGCAACCCGATTATCATTTGAGACCCTGGCTCCTCATTACTCTCCTTATTGGCAGTATGCCTGGATACACACAGGTGGATACTTCCCGCCTGAAAAGCATCTATGACCGTTGTCTCGATTTCTCGGAAGACAAGAAAGATTCTATCCGCTATTATGCTGCTTTCATCGAAGAGGAAGCGGTCAAGCTGAAATTCAACAAAGGCCATGTGCTGAGCTGCCGGCTCAAAGGGATCTATGAAGAAATGATGAGCAATTACGAATCTGCCATCCATTTCTACCTGGAATCGCTGGATGCTGCCCGTAAACTAAATTCCATTGAATATGAGATCTCTGCACTCAGCGATCTCGCCATTCTCTATTCCAATATCAAGGAACCGCAACAGGCTAAAACCTTTTACCAGCAGGCGGCAAGGCTTTCCGCTTACAAAGGTGATATTTACAATGTGGTTAGTACCTATAATAACCTGGCGGTGATCTTCATGCAGCTGAAGCAGTTCGACAGCGCAAGGGTATTGCTCGATGAAGCGCTGCGCATCGGGAAACCATATGAGCACACTGTAGATATAACCAGCACCTACAATAACCTGGGCAGTCTCAACTTCAAGGAAAAAAAATATGATGAAGCGCTGCCCTTTTTCCGCAGCAATCTCTACACGCATACGCTCAATAATAATGTAGGAGATCTCTGGATCGATCTGCTCAACCTGGCCGATCTCTTCACTGAAAAAAAACAATTCGACTCGGCAGCCTGGTACGCAGAAAGGACCATGGACCTGGCCCGCAAGCTCGGATCCAAAAGCAAGGAGGCAGATAGTCATGCAATGCTGGCCAAGCTTTCCGAATACAAAGAAGATTATTACAGTGCCTACGATCACCTCAAAAGCTGGTACGAACTGGATACTGCCATCGTAAATGGGGATACCCATCAAACAATCGCTGAACTTCAGGAAAGGTTCAATGCCAAAGAAAGGGAAGCCGCCAATAAACTCCTGAAAGAACAGGTGGAAAAGGAAATGCTGAAAGCGAGAAGCATCACCCTGCTGGCTGTTGCATTCGGAATTATCGGCGCACTCACCGCCATCGCATTCATCACCAAACGAAATGCCAACAGGCGCTTACAGGCCACCAACCAGTTGATCCTGCAACAAAACGATAAACTGGCCGAGCTCAACTACGAAAAGAATTCCCTCATCAGCATCGTTTCACATGATCTCAATACACCCTTTGCTACAATCCAGGTCTGGGGTGATTTGATGATGCATGAATCGGAACGCTTATCAGCAGAGCAACAGCGGGCACTCAGCAAGATCATACAAGCCAGCAATTATGGTGAAGGCCTGATCAGCCGTATTCTCGACGTGGAGAAAAAAGATATCGGCAATCACAAATTGCGCATCGAGAATTTCGATCTCACCATTCTCACGGAAGATGTGATCGATAATTTCAAGGTGATGGCTGATAAGAAAGAGATCCGTCTTCATGCGGAACTTCCCGAAAAAGAATTATACATCCTCAGCGATAAACACCTGGTGAGCCGCATCTGCGAAAACCTGCTTTCCAATGCCATCAAATACACGCCCCGTGGAAAAAATGTATGGGTGAGCGTAAACGAAGAACAGGATGCCATCAGTATCAAGGTCCGCGATGAAGGAGTAGGGATCGAAAAAGAAGAAATGCCCCATCTTTTCTCCAAATACAGTATGATCTCTTCGCAACCCACGGACGGCGAAAACTCTAACGGCCTCGGGCTAAGTATCGTAAAACGCATCGTGGAAGAGATCAATGGTAAGATCAGCTGCGAAAGCGAACCAGGCAAAGGCTCCCTTTTCACCGTGATTCTCAGAAAGTAATCCACCGCTTCAATAATTTTTGACCCGCTAAAAGCAAATGTTCTATATTTGCAACATGGTGGCAATTTTTTTGAGGGATGGAAAACAATGGCTCAGTCGCGGCATCAGTACGCTGCTCCTGCTCTTGTTTGCGCTCAGCATCACCCCCAAGAAGATCCTGCACGATCTGATCGTTCATCACGAGGATGATATCAGTTATCATACAGCAGCCACACCAGGATTCGTAAAAAGCGGCTTTCATTGCGATACAGACAACAACGTAGCGGAATCTCCCTTTACCAGCGGAGATCCTGTAACCATCTCAAAGCCGCCTGTTGAATTCATCAGCTTCAACGATGTCGTCAACAGTTCCCTTCATTCTATAACCGCCTTCTATTTCAGTCTTCGCGGACCACCTGCCATCAGTTGATCCCACTAACCCGCTTGTATAAGCGATATTGACATGATCTGAATATCCAGATCAGCATTTACTTATTTACTGATTGTATTTCTATAAATCTGAACGAAGATGAAATTTGTTCTGTCGATCATTGTATTCATTGCCGGCTTTGCCGCCAATCCCCTCATTGCACAAAACCTGAATAATTCACCTGCAGCTGCTCCTGTAACAGACAGGGCCAGCCTCACAGGTAAGATCACCGATATCGTTACAGGCGAAGCGCTCGCCGGCGCCTCCGTTTACCTGCCGGACCTCCGCACAGGGGCCACCACCAACGCACAAGGCATTTACAGTTTCAAGAATATTCCCGGAGGCAAACACCTGGTAGAGGTGAGCTTCACAGGCTATGCGCCGCTGATCGAATCCATCTACCTCAGCGCCATCAGCCAGAAAGACTTCGCCCTCACCCGTTCCTATGTGGAGAATGAAGCCGTTACCGTTACCGGTGTTTCTGCCGCCACTTCCGTGAAGCGTACACCCGTGCCCGTTAATATCGTTAAGAAGGATGAACTGTTCCGCGCAGCATCCACCAACCTGATCGATGCATTGAGCCGCACGCCCGGTGTATCGCAGGTATCAACAGGACCGGCCGTTTCCAAGCCTTTCATCCGCGGCCTCGGATACAACAGGGTAGTGATCGTGAATGATGGGATCCGTCAGGAAGGACAGCAATGGGGGGATGAACATGGTATTGAGATCGATGAATACAATGTGAGCAAGGCGGAAATTCTCAAAGGACCGGCTTCCCTCATGTACGGCAGCGATGCTCTGGCAGGTGTGGTGAATATCATTTCCATCGTTCCCGTAGCAGAAGGAACCATCAAGGGAAACCTGTTCAGCAATTATCAAAGCAATAACCGCCTTCGCGGCTTCCATGCAGATCTCGGCGGCAACCAGAATGGATTCATCTGGGGCGCCTATGGATCTTACAAAGCCGCTGCAGATTACAAGAATAAATACGATGGCTACGTCTTCAATTCCAAATTCAATGAGAAAGCCTTTGGTGGTTATCTCGGACTGAACAGGCAATGGGGGTACACGCATGTGTATGCAAGTATGTTCGATCAGCATGTAGGACTGGTGGAAGGGGAGCGAGACGCTGCAACCGGCCGCTTTATCAAGCCTGTTGATCATGATGGTGTGGTTGAAGAGGAAGAAGCAGCGCATGATGATTTCACTTCCACAGATCCATTCATCCCACGTCAGCGCATCAGGCATTTCAAAGTGGCTACAGATAACAGTTTCAGACTGGGGGATGATCGACTCACTTTCACGCTGGGCTTCCAGCGCAATCAACGGGAAGAGTTCGGTAATGTGCTCGATCCCAAAGAACAGGAATTGTATTTCGATCTTAAGACCATCAACTACAACCTGCAATATCATTTCGCTGAAAAGAACCATTGGAAAACATCCATCGGTGTGAATGGCATGCAGCAGAACAATCAGAACAAAGGAGAAGAAGCCCTCATTCCTGAATACGATCTCTTCGATGTTGGCGCCTTCATCTATACACAGAAAGAGATCAACAAGATGACGATCAGCGGCGGCCTTCGTTATGATCACCGCTCCCTGAATTCGAAAGAAATGGATGAAGATGGCGATCTGAAATTCGAACAGTTCAAGAGGAAATTCGATAACGTTTCCGGCAGCATCGGTCTCAGCTACCGTGCAACAAAAGACCTCACCCTGAAATTCAATATGGCCCGGGGTTTTCGAGCACCCAGCATTCCTGAGCTGGCCAGCAATGGCGCGCATGAGGGAACTAACAGGTATGAGTATGGGCAGCGCGACCTGAAATCAGAAACCAGCTTCCAGGTAGATGGCGGAGTGGAATTTGCCACGCCCCACGTAAGCCTGGCGGCCAATCTCTTCTACAACTCTGTACAGAATTTCATTTATTCACGCAAACTGCAGGCTGTTGGCGGTGGCGATTCACTCATCATTGCTGACGGAGACGAGCTCTTTGCCTTCCGGTATAACCAGCACAATGCAACGCTCTATGGCGCTGAAATGAATATAGATATCCACCCGCATCCGCTGGACTGGCTGCACCTGGAAAACACTTTTTCCTATGTGCGCGGAACTCTCAGCGAAAGCCAGGACGGCAGCAGGAACCTTCCTTTCATTCCTGCAGCCAGGCTGATCAATGAAGTGAAAGTTGACCTCTTCCCAAAATCAAAAACCTTCAGTCAGCTCTACGTGAAAGCTGAACTCGATAATACTTTCGCACAGAACGAGCCTTTCACCGGTTACAATACCGAAACCAAAACTTCTGGTTATACTTTGCTGAACGCAGGTTTCGGTGGTAATGTAATGAGTAAGAACAAAGTGCTGTTCAGTCTCTTCTTTTCTGCCAATAATATCGGGGATGTTGCCTGGCAGAGCCACCTGAGCAGATTGAAGTATGCACCTGAAAATGAAGTCACCGGCAGAATAGGTGTTTTTGGGATGGGAAGGAATTTCAGTGTGAAGCTGAACATCCCGCTGAGCTTCACCACCAACTGATGAAACCGGCTACCCCCGCGGGTTATACATACTAAAAGCTGAAAATAAGCGTTGATAAATGGGTCCTTACTAACCCATCTTCATAGGATTGATGAAGCCCTGCTACTGAGCGGGGCTTTATTTTTGGGTATATTTATGTTGTAAATCAACCGCATGGAATTGTCTATCACCACCCCTGCACTGCTATTCCCGGCTATCTCACTGCTGATGCTGGCCTATACCAACCGTTTCCTGGCGCTGGCAAGCCTGATCCGGAATCTCCGGGAGCAATATCGCAAAGACCCTGCTGAAAAACATATCGTACAACAGATCCGAAATCTTCGCGTAAGGATCAGGTTGATCCGCTCGATGCAATTGTTCGGAGTGCTTAGCTTTCTTTTCTGTGTGGTATGCATGTACTGCATCTTCAGGCAGTGGGAGGAAGCCAGCTACATGATCTTTGCTATCAGCATTGCTGCTTTTATGGTGAGCCTGATTCTGTCTCTCATCGAAATATTCCTTTCCACCAAAGCGCTTGAGGTAGCGCTCAGTGATATAGAAGAAGTGACCCGCACCAATTTCCTGGTGGAAATCCTGCGTGGAAAAGAAGAAAAAGATAAATGATGGATCAGATCTCGCTTACCGGCTCTTCAGTTTTGTAATTGGGATTGTATTTCACAAAGAAGTAGAGATAGATAACACGGCTCAGGCGCATCAGCCAGGGTTGCAAAAAGATCAGTAAAAAGATATTGATCCCAAGCCACCAGAAGAACCGCGTATCATGAGCAGACATACCGATCAGTACGATCCAGGCTACGAATGTAGTTACAGAGAGCGCCACAGACAAAGCATAGCTCACATAGCCGGTTCCATACCAGAAGCCCACTTCAATTTCATACCGCTGCGCACATACCGGACAGGTCTCCGGCATATCGAAAACCTTCTTCAGGTTCCACGGGTTTTTGTTATTGAACATATTGCCGCGGCGGCAACGTGGGCATTTCATAGTGAGGATGCTCCAAAAAAAATTGGGCCTGGATACTTGGTTGCTCATAATCCCGCAAAGATAACCACTTTATTTCTACAGGAAATTGACCTTTATCACGCTGTGACTTCGTTCTCCGGGGTCGCTACCGGCTTCTTGCGCTCACCGATCTGCTGACGCCACATGGCATAATACAGTCCCTTCTCTTCCAGCAGGCTCTCATGCGTGCCAGTCTCTACCACATCACCGCGCTCCAGCACATAGATGCGGTCTGCATGCATGATAGTACTCAACCTGTGGGCTATCAGGATAGTGATCTGGCTCCCTTTGGAAGAAACATCCTTGATGGTATTGGTGATCTCGTCTTCGGTCAGGCTATCCAGTGAGGAAGTGGCTTCATCGAAGATCAGGAGATGAGGGTTGCGCAGCAAGGCACGGGCTATGGATAAACGTTGTTTCTCGCCACCGGACAATTTCAATCCACCTTCTCCGATCATGGTGTCCAGTCCTTTCTCAGCTCTTTCGAGCAGGCGCGTAACGGCTGCTTTTTTCAGCGCAATGAGCAGTTCTTCATCCGTTGCGGAGGGATTTACAAAGAGGAGGTTCTCACGGATGGTGCCGGAAAACAATTGTGTGTCCTGCGTTACAAAACCGATCTGGTTACGCAGGTCTTCAAAATCGATATTGTTCTCATCGATGCCATTGTACAGGATCCGTCCTTCCTGCGGACGATACAGTCCAACCAGCATTTTCATCAGGGTGGACTTACCGGAGCCTGATGGCCCTACAAATGCGATGGTCTCACCGGTCTTAGCAGTGAAGCTGATATTCTCGATGGCGCGGGTTTGCGCGCTCTGGTGTTTGAAAGCCACCTGCTGGAATTCGAGTGTCTGAATATTGCCCAGGTGTTTTGGATTGGCAGGTTGTGATTCGGGTTTCTTGTTCATCAGATCCCTGAAATTATTCAGCGACGCTTCAGCCACACGGTAGGAAAGCAGGATGCTGCCGATATCCTGTAATGGACCAAAGATGAAGAAGGAGTAGATCTGCATGGTCACCAGCTGTCCGCCTGTTATGCCGTGCTTATGATACACCAGGTACATCAGGATGAAAAGGATCACCTGGCGGAGTGTATTCACAAGAGTTCCCTGCACAAAACTGATGCTTCTCACTTTCTTCACTTTCGTGAGTTCCAGTCCAAGGATCTTGTAGGTATTCTTGTTCAATCTTTCCACTTCCTGGTTGGTGAGGCCAAGGCTCTTCACCAGTTCAATATTTCTCAGGGATTCCGTGGTGGAACCGGCCAGACTGGTAGTCTGGCTGACGATCGTTTTCTGGATAGCCTTGATTTTCTTACTCAGTAAATTGGTGATGGTAGTAAGTAAAAAGATGCCGGCCAGGTATACGATGGGAACTGTCCAGTGAATATTGATGGCTGCATACACCATTACGATCACGATACCCACCAATACACCAAAAAGGATATTGATGAAGTTGGTGATGAATCTTTCCGTATCGGTCCTCACGTTTTGCAATACACTAAGTGTTTCGCCACTGCGCTGGTCTTCAAACTCCTGATACGGAAGTTTCATGGCATGTTTCAATCCATCGGTAAAAACCTTTGCACCGAATTTCTGGATCACTACATTCAGGAAATAGTCCTGGATATTCTTGGCGATGCGGCTGATCATGGCAATGGTGATGCTGGCCAGCAATAGCCAGAGCACGCCACTATATGCCTGTGTGAAGAACTGCTGCCAGGTATAGTTGCCCGTGTTCTTATGGTAATCGTTGGTAAGGTCAACCAGTCTGCCAAAGATGATCGGGTCCATTAATGCAAAACCTGAGTTGATAGCGGCCAGAACAAGGGTTAGGGCCACCAGCCATTTATATGGTTTGAGGTAGGTAAAAAGAATTTTCATATTCTGTCAAAGCTTGGGGAAATATTGAGTAATACTTCAGGATGTATCAACAATTCTACAATATCGTACAAATATATCATGGATAATATGAATGTCCGAACAGCCTGCAACATCATAACAAGCAAGGGGCAGTCTTGTTTAGCCAAAGTTTTATGAATCTTTTCGGGTGTTCGTGAATGTGTAGATGATACTTATTGGAAATCAGGTGTTTTGGAGTCATTATGACAGTATTAACAGATTTTGGGCACGTATGTTGCTTTCATACACAAAATCCCGAGCAAAGAGGATGTTAAAGCAGAGCAGTGTAAAAATAAATACCGGGAAGCAACGTTTAGTTTGCGCGCTTTGTCACATGAAGAACGAGTTTCCAGGTTGGAAAACACTGTTTTAAATATATTTTAGAACTGTTTAGTCTTATGGTTATAAATAAAATTTGTTTACTTTGCTGCCTCAAGGCGTAAGTAGGAATTTTTTTGAATGACCCTCTGATTTGAGGAAAAGCCTTAATTACGATGATGATAACGTCCTTTTCGCCGGTCCATTCCTTTGAAAGAAAAACCGGATTTAATAGTAATACTGTCGCCTTCAGGACTTACGTAGAAGAAAAGCGTAACTACCTTATTGTTAAGAGGGTATTTGATATTGTCCTTTCCCTGTTGGTGATTGTTGGAATTCTAAGCTGGCTGATCCCAATCATTGCAATACTGATCAGGCTGGACTCTCCCGGGCCTGTATTTTTCGTACAACGCAGGGTTGGCCGTTTCGGAAGAAGTTTCCGCTGCTTGAAGTTCCGCACCATGGTTGTGAATGAATATGCCAATACCCGCCAGGCTGCAGAGGATGATATTCGCATTACCAGAGTAGGTAATTTTCTCCGCATTTCTAATCTCGATGAATTTCCCCAGTTCCTTAATGTGTTCTTAGGACAAATGAGTGTGGTTGGTCCAAGGCCGCATATGCATGCTGATTGTAATGTCTTTTCTTCTGTGATCACTCATTACAAATTCAGGAACATGATGAAGCCCGGTATTACCGGTCTGGCACAAGTGAAAGGATTCAGAGGGCCCACAAAGAATTTCGAGAGCATCTTCCATCGTTATCAGTTCGATGCATTTTATATCCGTAATGCCAATTTTTGGTTGGACATGCGTATTGTGCGCAAGACGGCAGCTCAGACTGCCCGTACCTTCTGGCATAAGTTCTCAGGAAAAGATGCTCCTCAACCTGCGCTGCCCGCGCCCAAATCAAACTGGGCCGCTACTGTACAGGTAAAAAACCTGAACTAGTAAGCGCTACTACAGTTCTCAATCTTCCTTATGCGATCCATATTTCTGACAGATCCGGAAGGACTGCAAATCCCCGTCAAAGAGAAGGGATTGTATGCCCTGTTCGCCGGATTCATGATCAGTTTCTTTTTACCCGGCATGCCCGTGGTGAATAATATTCTGTTCGGATTGCTTTTCGTTTATAGTTTCCTGTTCAATACTCACGGAGAGAAAGGCTGGCTCTTACGCCGTCGCCTGGCTGTTGCGGGAATGATCGTTTTCTTTCTGCTGCAGGTCTTGAGTGTTTTGTATTCCTCCAATAAGAAAGAAGGATTGGAGATGGTGGTGTTGCGCTTACCCATGCTGATGTTCCCCATTGCGATCGGTACTATCAGGATCGGAGATCTTTTGAAGAAGAGACTGATGGCGCTTTGGGTTATGGTGATGTTACTGGCAGCCGTTGTCACTTTTATCTGCAGTATGGTAGTTGTTATCAGAACAGGAGAGAGCTCCTGGTTCTATAATGATTCGCTGACGGTGGCTATTGGCTGGCAATCCTCCTATTTTGCCATACTGCTCACCGTTACACTGTACATGTTCGTTTACCTGATCGAATCCGGCGCCTGGCCTTTTTCACGGGCAATCAGTTTTGTAATAGGTGCTTTCTTCCTGGTTTTCCATTTTCTGCTGGCCAGCAGGATGAATATCATCTTACTGTATAGTTCCATATTCCTCTATGCGCTTTATGGAATGGTGCTGAAAAGAAAATACAAACTGGGATTGTACATCATGTCCGGCCTGGTGCTTGGTGCTTTGATGCTGGTGTTGCTTTTTCCTAAAACCATCAATCGATTCAGGGAATTGGGGTATCGCCAGTTCGATTATTCCAGCAGGGGAGTGGAGAGCCATTATGATATGGAAGTGAAGCCTGATCAGTGGAACGGAGCCAATATCAGGTTGGCTGTATGGCAATGCGGATGGGAACTTGTGCAGAAACATCCAGTATTGGGCACAGGTATCGGGGATAAGATGGATGAACTGATGGAAGCGTATAAAATGAATGGATTTGTGATGGGCGTTGAAACCAGGCGTAATCTTCATAATACTTACCTGGATGTACTGGTGGCAACCGGATTTACCGGGCTGATATTATTCCTGCTTGCCTGGATCATTTTGCCACTGCTGTATTGCCTGAAAAGCCGCGACTGGCTTGGGGCCTGTATCATTGTGGCCCTCGCATTCGGATGCATCACTGAAACCTATATCGATCGTAGCCAGGGGAATTATATGCTGGGTTTCCTGATCACTTTCATTGTCAGCTGCCGCAGGCAGGATCAGTGATTATCTGAAATGTACATATCGATAGCGGTTTGCGTATCGCCGTAAAAAACAAGGCTGCCATTTTTCATGAAAGCGCAACGGCTGCAGTACTGACGGATCACATCCATCGAGTGACTGACCAGGAT
Organism: Pseudobacter ginsenosidimutans; assembly: GCF_007970185.1. NCBI lineage: Bacteria > Pseudomonadati > Bacteroidota > Chitinophagia > Chitinophagales > Chitinophagaceae > Pseudobacter > Pseudobacter ginsenosidimutans. Next base: position 2,704,527 of record NZ_CP042431.1, read on the forward strand.
TACGGTCTTCCCTTCAATCCAGCTACTCTCGAATACTTTCACTGCTTTTTCCTGGAAACGCATATCTCCCACAGCAAAGATCTCATCAAGGAACATGATATCTGCGCCTGCATTTACGGCAATGGAGAAACCCAGCCTGGCTACCATACCAGAAGAAAAGAAGCGGATCTTGGTATCCACAAATTCACGCAATTCTGCAAAATCGATGATCTTATCGAATATCTTATCTATCTCTTTGATGGTGAGTCCAAGTACTGAAGCAGATACATAAACGTTCTCACGCGCGGTGAGCTGGTGGCTCATACCTACGCCAAGGTTCATCAAAAGCGTTGTGCCATTGATATTGATCTCTCCTGAGTCAATGGGATATACGCCAGCCAGTAACCTGATCAGTGTGGATTTGCCGCAACCGTTTCTTCCCAGGATGCCAATGCACTCGCCTTTGTAAATATCGAAGTCCATCGGCTTGATGGCTTCCACCCGTTTGGCGCGCCCGGGTTTGAACAGGTTGAATAATCTATGCTTAACGGTATTGTGACTGTCTTCCGTGATACGGAAGGTTTTACTGATGTTCTTTGCTTCTATTGCGAGCTCTTTGTTCTGCATGATCATAATTTTTCAGCCGCCTTTACGCCCAGCTTGTTCAGTAATACCAATCCGAAAAATAATAACAGTGCCGCATAACCGAAATCAGCCAGTAGCAGAGGCATATCAGGTGCGCGCCCTTCCAGCATCACCCTTCTTGCATTGATGATGATACCTGCAATGGGATTGGCATATTCAAGTGCAGGGAGTGAGTTCTTGAAAGTTTCCAGCTTATAGAAGATAGGCGACAAAAAGAAAAGGAAGGTTGAAAAAGCCACCCAGATCTGGGAAATATCTTTTGCTACGATATAAATATTGGAGAGGATCAATGATATGCCCAGTGACAGGATGAACAGGTTCACAAAGAGGAACAGCATCCAGATATTTGAGGGGGCGATGGCCAGCGTTCTCAGTTCAATAAAATTGTAGAATACCAGGAAGATAATAAAGTTGAACAGGAAGCCGATGGAATTGGCGAACAGGGTGGAGATATAGATCTCGAACTTGTTCATATTGCTGTATTCATAGAGATACTTTTTGGTATACAGCAATTGAATGGTGCCGGTAGTGCATTCCAGGAAGAAGTTCCACATGATCAAACCGATGAAGAGATAGGAGGCGAAATTCGGTTGGTCCGTTTTCAGGATCGTTTTGAAGGCGATGTAATAAATCACCATATCCATCAGCGGTTTGATCAGCGCCCATAAGAGACCGAGCCTATTTTCGTAATATCTGAGTTTGAATTCTATCTTCGCCAGCAACCAAATCCTTTCGATCTTATTCTTGCTTTTGGTCCAGTCTTTTATGAGTTTTGGGAGCATGCTATTCAATTAGTCTTTTTACTTTAAGAGCAATTTTTTTGAGGTAATAGTTTTTGCTTACGATATTCTTTAATCTTGAATTGAATTTATTGATGATCACAGGACCGGTTATGCCATGAGTAGCTTTGTCAATCGTTGGGTTATCAAGGTAAAGTCCCGGACCATTCGAATTCAACAAATTGACAAGGTCAGATGCATAATTTGCATAGAACCTTTGGTGTTTATTGGCTACGTATGAATACAGGTCGAGGAACTTGGCCTTGGTCAGTTTTCTGATCATAGAATTGGTCCTTACCCTGTATTGGAACAATGCCTCTGGCAGGGAAACCCCACCCAGGCCTTTTGACGTCAGATGCACAATACATTCCCAATCTTCCAGGCCCTGTTTCATGGAAGCATCATTACCAGTTGTGAGGTAGGATGCTTTTTTATAAATCAGAGCACAATGCATGGTATTGTGGAACAAAATGAATGGAGGTTCAGGCGTAACTGACAACCAGTATCCATCATTGTTTTCGAAATATTTGCTCCAGCAACCAACAAAGTGAACATTGTCATATTGCTGCAATACCCTTACAGCTTTTTCGTAATAATCCGGATTAATCAGATCATCTGCATCAAGGAAAGCCAGGTACTCCCCGGTGGCATGTTTAGCGCCATAGTTCCTGGAATCACTTAACCCTGAATTCTTTTTGTGCAATACGATCACATCAGGGTATTTCGCTTTCAAAGTAGCTAAAGACTTTTGGCTTTCCGCATTGGAACCGTCGTCAACCACCAGGATCTCCAGGTTATTATAAGTGGACTTCAGCACAGATTCCACCGTTTCTATCACCAGGTCGCCCAGATTATAATAAGGTATTACCACAGAAAGAAGCTCCTTTTTGCTTCCGTTCAGCGCCAACTCTTCCGCTTTCACGGTCAAAGGCACAGGTCTGATATAAGGAAAGGTCCGGTTGGATGCAGTCTTCTTTTGCAAATAACGCTCGATCACCTGCATCTTTTGCTCATAAATGGTTGCGAAATTAAAATCATTTATGATCTTTTCATAGGCTTTTTTGCCGAATAAGGAAATTTCTTCATCCGTCAAGGCCAGCGCTTTCTGTAATTGGGTAAAAAAAGTCTGAGGTTCAGTATGATCGAAGAGAAAACCGGTTTCACCGTCTTCCACCAATTCGGAATGGCCACCCTGGCGGGAAGCCAGTACAACCTTGCCTTCCAGCATGGTTTCCATTACAGTATAAGGGAAATTATCAATCAAACTGGGAATGATCACAATATGGGCTTTCTTCAAATGTTTCTGAGCCTCAGCTAATTGCAGTTTGCCCGTAAATATCAGCAATCCCTCATCTATATATTTCTTGTATTTGGAATTGATATAATCCATCGCATTCATGTCTTCCAGATGAAGATGCAGATTGGTCTCTCCGATCATCTTCAATGAATGCGTAAAGCCCTGGTCCCATAGGTTCTTAAAATATTCTATCAGGTGAAAGCCGCCTTTGGTATACACCATTTTCCCAAAGAAGACGATGTTGTTGCGCTCAAAAGAAAAGTCAGGCTTTGGAGCATTGCTTTTGATGGGGTATCGCACCAGATTCACTTCCCTGTCTCTCACCCGGAAATCTTCAGCAAGCCTGTCTACAATATAATTACTGGGAGTTATTACCAGATCGCTGGCCAGTACGGCAAACTTTTCCATTTCGCCCATCCAGAAACCAGGAAGTTTGAAAACAGGCTCTTTATTCACCTTCATGTAAGAAAGTGCGGTAGCATGAATTGAAGTGACTACAGTCAGGTCTTTGAAATTTTCATAACCAAAGAGCTTATACATATGCAGGTAATAACCAATTCCCTGGTAATCCTGAGTTTCCAGAATATCCGGTCTGGATTCTTTCTTCATATACTCCCCTACCACATGTGCAAACTCGTAGCTTAACATTGCGATATAGCCCATGAAGTCCTGTGTTTTGGTCCTGTTGGGGGCAAAGCGGATGACTCTTATATTATCAGTTTCTGAAATCAGATCAGTGGGAGTGTTCCATTCAGGAACGAATACAGTTACATGATGACCTTTGGCAGCCAGCATTTGTGCAGTGAAATTACAATAGGTACCGATGCCACCTCCGTAAAATGGCGGGAATTCTGTGGTAAGGAGCCAATACTTCATAGTTTAAGATTTATATTACCGTTATCAGGTTTACGTGTTTGAAATCCTGGAATCATTGAAATCCTCATGTGCGGTTGTCTCGTGATTCTTTGGGGAACCTCGGATCCGGACAATACTTTCTCCCGGAATGATGAATATCCTGCATACAATGCTGTTATGCGGGAGTTTCCAATTCTCCGGTCAGTCCGAATGAATGTTACTTTGTTGGGGCTGGTTCCTGCTTCAGGAAAATCGAACACTACATATGGGTAATGGAGCGGCATCTTCAGTTTCATGCATACTTGATGCCATTTATTCAATAACCGCTGCAGTAGCTGTTTAATTTTATAATGCAAATGTAGATTTTGTAGCTTTTCATTCCACATGTAATTGTATTCTCACCCAATTCCAGTTACCGAACTTTACACATTGTTGATTGTATTCTTCCGATTGATTGCTGCATTGAATAGTATTGACGCGGATTCTGTGACCGCCCCCAATTGTTTTGACGCGACATTAAAAAATGATGAAAAATATCTCTTCCTTCATTAGTATTAAGGAGGAAAACTCCCTGTTGTAACATAGACGCACAAACGAAATTAAGTGGCCGCTTTTTAACAGAATGCTAACAGTGCGAATATACTTTCCTGCATTCTTTATCGTTTGGCGCCGATAACCTTTAATGCTATTTTTTTCAGGTAATAGTTCTTCGCTACAAAGCTTCTCGCCCGTATAAACAGCTTATTTAGAAATGCTGAACTGAATAAGCCGGTGAAATTATCCTGTGTGGGATTCTTCAGGTTCAGGCCGGACCCATTTGCGTTTAATATTCCCATCAGGTCTGCAATATGATCTGAATAGAAATCCTGATGTTTTTGTGTTATGTAAGTATGTAAAAAAAGTGCGCCGTTTGTTGAAGCCTTTCTGGCACCCTTTGCCTTTCGTATAGACTGATGGAACAATGCCTCAGGTAAGACAACTCCTGTGAACCCTTTGGCGCTCATATTCACGATGCATTCCCAGTCCTCCATTCCGTTTTTCATACGCTCATCATTTCCGGTACTGAGGAAGGAAGAAAGTTTGAAAACAAGGGCAGTACTATTAAGGGTATTGTGCAGAAGAAAATAAGGAGCTTCAGGCATAACTGAAATCTTATATCCCTTTTTGCTTCCGGTCAATGCTGTCCAGGACCCAACAAAATGAACATTATCGAATTGCTGCAATACCCTTATTGCCTTTTCGTGATAGTTGGATGCAACACTGTCGTCAGCATTCAGGAAAGCCAGGAATTCCCCTTTGGACTGCGCTGCCCCAAAATTCCTCATCTGACTGATCGTTGCATCGTGGCTATTCAAAACACGCAGTTCAGGATAACGCAGCTCCAGCAACTGCAATGTTTTAAAGCTTTCTGTATCTGACAGGCCATTAACAACCAATATCTCTACATTCTTAAAACTGGAATTGATGACTGATTCCACTGCCCGCTGTATGTGATCTCCTGCTTGTTGATAAGGGATCACCACTGAGAGTAATCCTTTCGTTGAGCTCTTCGCAGTTAAAGTTTCCGGCGAGATCTTGACGGGAATATGTTTGATGTAGGGAAAGGTCTTATTAGGCGTTCTTGTTGTTTGCAGGAACAGATCGATCACCTGTATCTTATGTTCATATATCCTGGCAGGATTGTATCGATCCCTGATCTTTTCATAGGCATTCCTGCCAATGCTCCGGGCCTCTTCATCGCTCAGTGCAAGGATCTTTTTCAGTTGATCAAAAAAACTTTCAGGAAAAACATGATCAAAAAGGAATCCATCTTTTCCATCTTCTATCACTTCGATCTGGCCCCCTTGTTTAGATGCCAATACTATTTTCCCCTGCTGCATGGTCTCAAGTACTGTGTAGGGAAAATTATCTATCAGGCTTGGGATGATCACCACATGCGCTTTGGCCAGATGTTTTTGTGCTTCTGCGAAAGGAAGTTTGCCGGTCAATTGCAATAATCCGGCCCTGATGTATTTTTTATACTTGCGTTGAATATAATCCTTGGCAAGAATGCCCTCAGAGTGCAGCACAAAATCTGCATCTCCGATGATCTTCAGTGGATGGCTGAAGCCCTCTTCCCATAAGGTTTTGAAATATTCGATCAGATGAAAGCCTCCCTTCATGTACACCATCTTTCCGAAGAATACAATATTGTTGCGTTCAAATGAAAGGTCTGGCAGTGAAGCAGAAGTTTCGATAGGGTTGGGAACAACTGTTACTTCTTTATCCCCTAACCGGAAATCGGCTGCCAGTTGATCTGTGATGTATTTGCTGGGCGCTATTAAAATATCGCTGGCAAGTATGGAGAACTTTTCCATTTCGCCCATCCAATAGGCTGGCAGTTCGTAAACAGCTTCTTTATTCACCTTCATGTAAAGCAACGCTGTTGCATGAATGGTGGTCAGGATAGTCAGGTCTTTGAAGTGTTCGTAACCAAAATGCTTATACATCAGCAGATAATAACCGATGCCGTGATAATCCTGCACTTCAACTATATCGGGTCTGGATTCTCTTTTAAGGTATTCTCCAACAGTATGGGCAAACTCATAACTGAGCAAGGCATCATAACCAAGCCAGGCCTGCATGCCAGTTTTATTGGCGGCAAACTGGATCACTCTTATGTTACCGGATTCGCTGATAACATCTTTGGAGATGGACATATCAGGTACAAATACCGTTACCTGGTGGCCATTAGCAGCCAGCATCCTGGTGGTGAAAGAACAATAAGTACTAATCCCGCCTCCAAAAAAAGGAGGATATTCAGTTGTTAGGAGCCAATATTTCACGAATTATTAAATATTGTGCAAATGTATGCTTTGCGGTTCATTACGTCAAGCACAGGCCGTCCGGGGGCTGACGGCATAGCGTTCTGTGGAAAATCAAAATATGTTCTATTTTTAAGCGGTTTTTGAAAAGACTGCCAAACTTTAACCCAACCTGTTGATCAACTCATGAAATTATTCTTTCGTAGTGTAATATTTCTGCTCGCTGCTGCGGGCTTTGGTATATTCAGTTCAAATATTTTGCCGGTATGGCAGTCGATTCTCCTGGGGGCCGGTGTATTGATTTTTCTTTGGTATGCTTATAGGAATTTTCAATTTTCTCAGGCATTACAAAACCGGGCCAGCACATTGGCCGGCCTTGCACTCAGTGTGATCATATTGGTAGCAGCCTGGGATTGCTGGGTGCCTGTTGCTGCAAAAGAAAGCAGTTATGCGGAAGTAACACTGACTGCCCTGTCTGAAAAATCACCGGCATCAAACGCTACGGAAGTATGGATAACCGAAGTTACCAACCAGGGAAGCGTTTACGATCTCACAAAGATCGATCTGGAGAAAACAGGTTGGGAAATGAAGAGCGGGCGAATTCTGTTTAATCGCTCCGAGCCTGCTTCCCTGAAAATCCGTCTCTATGATCCGTCTTCTCCTGCAATCCGGATACTTACACATCCCTGGTCTGGCAAATTGCGAATACAGGAAGGAAAAAAAGATACCACGCTGGACCTTTATGCTCCCGCTGAAACAACCTTTCTTTATCATATTACGGATCCTTCTGCATTTTATCATTCAGCTCCCTGGCCGGTTCATAATATCGTATTGATCTACCTGTGCGCATTCCTGATAATAGCAATGATCACTTTGGGGATTGTATGGCTACCCGGAAAATCAGCAGCTATTGCAGGAGCGATGAGCTGGGCTGCTCTGATCATATTTCTATACAGCAATAATTTCTTATTGCACAGGGATGAAAGATGGGAGCTGATCATTTTGTCTGTGATCATTGGATGGTGGGCAGGGAAAGGTTTTGCGGATGGTGCGATCAGTGCTTTTTCCAAATACCAGAAACTGGGATTATGGTTAATTGCAATCTATGCTGCCTTTGCTTCAGCAGGCACTGCCCTGTTTCTCTTCTCTCCCATAGAACCTATTGGTATTCCGGCAGTGGCCTGCTATCTGCTTATCGTTCTTTGGTGGTGGGTTACAGCCATTGCATTCATCTATGCTACCATTCGATTGAGCAGGCATATCATGGATAAGAACGGAACACATACTGGAGAGGAAGTAAAGGAGTCGGGGATTTGGTGGAAATTCTTCCTGATCCCATTTCTTACATGGTGTTTATGGCTGGTGACTTTTTATCCCGGCATCCTGTCTGATGATTCCCATGTGCAATGGGCGATCGCCACGGGTACAAAACAATGGAACGACTGGCACCCTGTGTTGCATACATTGTTCAATAAACTTGCCTTGCTTGTTTGGAAAAATCCCGCAAGTCCGGTGCTGCTGCAGATCATCTTCATGTCTGTGATCGTATCGAGGTTCGGCTGCTTCCTGTATAGAAGAGGAGTAAGCAAAAAGGCTTTGTACATTCTCATTACGGCATTTGCAGTGATGCCAAATAACGGTATCCTCATGGTGACGCTCTGGAAAGACATTCCATTTGCTGCTGCCGTTCTTTGGTTGAACCTTGTGATCATAAAACTGCTGTGTAACGATTATCAAAAGAAATATGCAGTAGTACCTGATCTGGCCATTTCGCTTTTCTTTACTTCGCTGTTCAGGCATAATGGTATCATCATATTTGTATTTTGCCTGGCGGGCCTTTTGTTCTATGTATGGAAATACAGGAACCTGGCTGTATTGGCGGGCCTGGCTCTTTCAGTAGTGATGATCTTTTCTTTTAAGACCTTTTTTGTGAATACGCCATACGTGATCGGTAATCCCGCATCCATCAAACTGGTGCCGCCGGCAAAAGGAATCGCTGCAGTGATGAAGTATAACGGAAAGCTCCCGGCAGATGCAGCATTCATGGATACGATTTTACCACACCAGGAATGGCTCGATAAATACAATCCTTATTCTCCTGACCTGTATATGTTCAAAACAAAATGGGTGATGTTGAATAAGCTCGATTTTGTACCTGCTGAAAAAGTGATCAAAACTTACCTGGAATGTTTTAAGGATAATCCGAGACTGATCATATGGGATAAACTCCTTGGTTCCAGTATTGCATGGAATGTTTCCCAGCCTGAATATGTAACATTCCGCTACCTCACACATATTGTAAGAAATGATAACGGACTGGAATCGCATTCATGGAAAGGTGGCGTTGAGATGGCAAAGAAATATTTGAGATTATCGGAGCATGACGGCCTGGTTACCATTCTCTGGCGTGTGGGCCTCGCAAATATCCTGTTGCTTGTACTGGCAGTTTATATGAGTGGAAGAAATGTAAAATTCTCCTGGATCATGTTCCTGCCATGGCTGGCCGGTGTCCTTTCCCTCGTCATTGCTTCACTGGAGCAGGATTTCAGATTTGTATACTTTGTATTTGTATCGTTCTGGTTCCAGTGGTTCTTTATTATGACTACTAAAAAGAAAGAAAGCGATGCAAAGGAATAAGCCACTAAATGATTACTTTTTCCGTGCATAGAGTTCCCTGTAGCGTTTTCTCATATAGTCTATATTGAAAGCTTCATAACAATAATCACCGGAATGCTTTCCCATTGAGGCGAGCATCTCCCGGTTATTATTGTATTCCAGGATTCTTTCAACAGCTTCTGCTGCTGTATTGAAAAGATGACCATTCATACCATGATCGATCATATCACGGTTGCCTACCCGATCAGATAACAAAACCGGTTTTCTGAGCGATAAAGCTTCCAGTACTGCAAAGGGCAAGCCTTCAAATCTCGCCGTGGACATATATACATCACCGGTAGCTACTTTATTTTTTGCATCTTCAGGCGTGAGCCATCCTGTAATATGGAAATTGTTTGCCGTGATCATATTGGCATCCGGTCCGTATCCGATCCAGATGAATTCTATATCTGTGTGGGATTCCAGTTCTTTGGCAATAGAGTTGAAGAGCGCAGGGTCTTTCTGGTCCAGTATCCTGCCACTGGTTACGATGCGGAGTTTTCTTTGCCTGTTGACCAGCGCTTGTTGTGATGCCTGGTCAATGTTAAACTCAGCGCTTACGGTTACGCCATTGTTGATCGGTATTGCTTTGATGCCTGCTTCCTGGTACGCATGCAGCTCCGAACCAGAGCAGCAAACCACTGTTCCGTTGAATAAAGAACCGAACCACTCCAGCTTTTTGTACGCGAAATTGGAAAAGGCTGATTGTCCAACCAGGAATGGAGCTCCGTTCGGCGTATAGATCACATTCGGGATACGCAGCAGTTGACAGACCATCCGGCCAATGAAACCGCTTTTGGAGGAATGCATGTGCACGGCATCGATCAGTTGCTGTTGCTTCAGCCGCTTCAGTATTTTGTACAGCTCTATGAATGCTTTGATATCCTTGACGGGATGGATGCTTCTTTGTGCAGATTTCCAGTAGATGTATTTTACACGGGGCGATTTCAATTGTTTTTTCGCGTCAGCTACTTTCACTACATGCGCCCGCTCTCCATGAATAATAATATGGTTATCCCCGGAAGGGTCTTCAACAAGGGATTTCAGAAAAGCGACAATCCCGCCCGCAAATGGTTCTACAACATGCACAATGTTCATAATGAAAATATTCCTCCTGTGAGGGTAAACAGGTTGCAAATATACGAAAGCGGGAATGGCTTTTCACGATGGGACCTGTTATTGTGCTATTGCCTGAAACTCAGGAGTAGAGCGCTTTTTTGATTGGTAGTAGAATCCTTTGCGGTACCAGCATCAGCAGTCCGAGTTTGATGGTGCCCATCAGTGTTAGCCACCGGCTGGTCCCATACTTCCGGATAACCTGCATCCGGCTTTTGTATTGGGCCTGCCTGTTGGAAATGGAAATGCCTTTTTCGTTGATCTCACAGGTGACCATGAATTCAGGGATCACTGCGCCGGCGCCACGCTTCAGCAATTCATAAAAGATCCCATAGTCTTCGGCATGAGGGAAATCGTAAGGATAATATACAGGCGATGCGCTATTGAAGCGCCACATCACGGTTGGATGGATGAATACGTTCTTGAAATACATCTTCCTTTGTATCTCTTTATCATCTACCGGTGTTCTGTACTTGTAGTTTTCTCCCGTTGTGAAATTTTTGAAGTAACACCAACTGCCCAGCAATTGTACCTGAGGGTTGGCCTGGAGAAAACTGACCTGTTTCTCAAACCGGTCGGGGGTACAGAGATCGCCACAGTCCAGCCTGGCGATGAAACCTTCCGTTGCCTGGCTGTGAATGGCTTCCAGTCCTGTGTTGAGCGCAAGGGTGATGCCTCCGTTCTTTGGCTGCCGGATCACCTGCAGCTGCAGGTCCGGAGATATTTTTTCGAGCAGTAGTTTGTCTGATACCGGTTCCCTGCTGCCATCATCCACCACCACCACTTTGTACCGGTGCATGGGATATTGCACACTCTGAAGAGACCGTATCAGTCCTTCTGTATTATTGTAGCAGGGGATCAGTAAAAAGAAATCCGGCATTGATGAATAATGTGGCGCGAAGGTACAATAAACGGAACTATGTCAGCCTGATCAATGTTTGTACCATCGAAAGATATGGTGATTAATTTGCAACTGAACAGCCTGAAGCTCTTTGTGGATACTACTTTCCGGTAGTTTTGGTTGTTTTAGCGCAAATTTTATTTACTGTTTATGCATTGCAATAAAAATTGACTAATTTGGTTTTCGATCTGCCCAATATCTGTGCATAAGGCTAATAAAATGTTGATGCCCGATTAACATTCTTCTCTACAGCTTCACATGAGTGTCTCTTCACTATTAACTTCTCTGTACTCCACCTGATTATCTTTTCCGACCCATTGTTGGCTGCATCTGATATCCTGATGTAAAGGCTTTGCCATGTCATTCACTATCCAATACCAGGAAGGCCAAGTCGGCATTTTTTTCTTTAATACCTAAACATTTATCTATGAAAAGGATTTTATTATCCTTGGTGGCAGTGGTATGTTCACTGCTATCCGGCTACGGTCAGTCCAACGGCGTTGCTATCAACACAACAGGCGCATCGCCTGATCAGAGCGCCATCCTTGATGTTTCTTCCAATTCGAAAGGTATCCTCATTCCGCGCATGAGCACTGCCGTTAGGAACACGCTTCTTACCAAACAGGGGCTTCTCGTTTACGACACCACCACCAACACATTCTGGTATCATACCGGCGCAGCCTGGCAGAATATTGCCATTTCATCCGGCGCTGGTGATGCCTGGCTGATCGGTGGTAATTCCGGAACGATCGACAGTATCAATTTTCTCGGCACGGTGGATAATATGCCTCTGAGCTTCCGCGTGAACAACCAATTTGCAGGAAGGATCGATCACTTGAAATCCAATACATTCTATGGCTACTGGAGTGGTAAATCCAACACTACAGGTTACAACAACACGGCTATCGGCTTCCGGGTACTTGAAAACAATACCACTGGTTACGAGAATTCCGGTATCGGATTCATGGCATTGGTCAATAATACCACCGGCCACAACAACGATGCAATTGGTAAATGGGCATTGAAGAACAATACGGAGGGCACCGCCAATTTAGCTATCGGCTCTTATGTGATGGAAGATAATACAACAGGGTCCGGTAATACTGCTGTAGGATTTAAATCGCTTTCAAACAATACCACTGGCGACAATAATACCGCAATGGGGTCCACTGCATTGTTTCAGAACACTACCGGAAAATTCAACGCAGCTCTTGGAACGGATGCCATGCTGTTTATGATGAGCGGCAGCTGGAATACGGCAGCAGGCTGGTCAGCCCTCCGAAACAATACTGCCGGCATGCATAATACTGCCATCGGCAGCAGGTCGCAGGAAAATGCAACAGGCACACACAACACTTCTGTTGGTGAGCAGAGCATGCGGAACGCCACTGCAATGGATTCCAGCGTTGCCATCGGTTCTTATGCACTGGCCGGCACTGCTAACGGCAAGGGTAATACGGCAGTGGGCTTCAATGCACAGGGCACCGGAGATGGTGGCCGATTCAATACATCGATTGGCGCCAATGCACTGAGACAGTCCAATAAATTCGGAAATACTGCCATAGGTGCGGAAGCCATGATCAGTTCCAACCAGGATTCCACTACTGCAGTTGGTTATCGTGCGCTAGCCTTCAATACTGGGAATGAAAACTCCGCAGTTGGTTTTAGAGCGATGGCTTCCAATACCAGTGGCAGCTGGAGCACAGCCATCGGTTACCGATCCATCGCCAGCAATCCGGCTGCTGATCTTAATACAGCAGTGGGCGCTGCCACTCTTGAAAAAGGAACAACAGGCGCCGGAAATACAGCCGTTGGTTCCTGGGCGCTGAGAGAGAACACGGCCAACGCGAATACTGCCATCGGCATGTATTCTCAATCCAGGGCCGTAACCGGAGCCAATAACACGGGCGTGGGTGGTTTCTCGCTTTACATGAACAACGGACATCATAATGCTGTGTTGGGCTGGGATGCAGGCAGGAACAATACTGCCGGTAATTATAATGTGGCAGTTGGCTCTTCCGCCCTGCTTGAAAATTCTACAGGGTCAAATAATATCGCCATAGGTTACCAGGCTGATGTTGCCAGCGATGGACTTTCCAATGCCATCGCCATCGGTAGTGGCGTAAAGGTAGATGCATCCAACAAAGTACGCATCGGGAACGGCGCCATCACTGTGATTGAAGGGCAGGTGCCATTCACCACTCCTTCCGATGGCCGTTACAAATACAATGTGGAAGAAGATGTGAAGGGCCTCGATTTTATCATGCAATTGCGGCCGGTTACTTACCAGTTCGATGTGAAGCGATTTGATGCACAGTATGACGCTGTTCAAACGAACAATCTTATCCACCAGGTGGCATATGACGAAGCGGCTTCCATCCGCCGTACCGGCTTCATTGCGCAGGAAGTGGAGCGCGCCGCCAACAGTGCCCACTATAATTTCAGTGGCATCATCAAACCAAAAACAGAAACAGACCATTACAGTCTCAGCTATGATGCATTTGTAGTGCCTCTCGTAAAATCAGTGCAGGAGCAACAGCAGATCATCGCTGCACAGCAAAAAAAGCTCAAAGAGCAGGGAAAGAAAATTGAAGAACTGGAAAAGAAAATGGAGATGCTGATACAGATGATGAACAGCAAACAATAATTCATACTACAATACCATAGCATGAAAAAGATAAACATTTATCCGCCAAAGCTCCTGTACGGCATGATGGCATTGCTGCTCTGGTGCAGCAGTGCATCAGCGCAGGGCCTGATCATCGGCAACGGCGCGCATGTGGTTGCGGACGGCTCTCCGAATATCGTGCTGAGCAATACGCACTGGACCAACAACGGAACATTTGTGCCGGGTTTCAGCAGGGTTTATATGAACGAGGGCAGCAAACTCGGAGGTAATTATTTTCTGCGAGGGGATTCTGTTACCACGTTTTATCATTTGCTGGTGACCACTTTCCCCACGGCTGTACTCACCGTACAAACCAATGCGTACATCATTGCCCGCTTCGATTTTTCAGGGCATATGGCATCAGTTGGCGATGCGGACATTAACCTGCTTCCCGGCGCTGTGCTTGGGGATCAATCCCAGGGGCGCCTAACGGGAAACAATGGACGAATTATCACCACCGTGATGCTGAACAGGCCCCAGGCTGCCAATCCCGGCAATCTTGGATTACAGATCACCAGCAATGAAGACCTGGGCATGACCACCATCATTCGTGGTTTCCGTGAACAGACCAATGCAGCAGGAGAGAAGAGTATCGAAAGATATTTCGATATCATTCCTTCCAATCAGCCTTCCCAGCCTGTACAACTCAGGTTCCAGTATCACGATGATGAGCTGAATGGTAATAGCAAAAGCCGGCTGGCAGTGTTCTCCGGAAAAGCAGGAAGCAAACTTTCCATGCTGCCTCAGAACAATGATGAATCCAGGTCCAACTGGATCAATGCCGGAAGCATCAGGCTGTTGCAAAGATTCACCATCGGCAATGCACTGGCTGCTGACCTGAAGGCCACAGAAAAGGTTGGACTGAAAGCATTCCCGAATCCTTTCACCAGCCGATTCACCATTACACTTCACAGCAACATCGCCAAATCAGTTGAGTTGAAGATGGTGAACCTGGCCGGTATTGTGATCGAAAGTAAACTGGTGAAATTGCAGGCGGGCAACAACTATATTGAATGGTCCGCCGCGAGATACACGCCTGGCGCCTATCACCTGGTGATCGGCGGAGATGGCGGTAAAACAATCAAAGTAGTGAAGCAGTAATAGAACTTACACCGAAAATATCATCCCAATGAAAAACTGGAAGCCACTGCGGTAACGTGGTGGCTTCTTTTCATTCTCCCCAATTCTCCCTGTCGAGGCTCCTGTATTGAATGGCTTCTGCCAGATGCACGGAACTGATCAATTCACTGCCTGCAAGGTCTGCAATGGTCCGGCTTACTTTCAATATCCTGTCGTAGGCCCTCGCCGATAGTTGCAGTTTTTCCATCGCGGATCTCAATAATTGTTTTCCTTCATTGTCTACCGTGCAGACCTGCCGGAATATTTTCTTGTTCATTTGTGCATTGCAGTAAACGCCTGGCATCAGCCGGTATCTGCCGGCCTGTAATGTCCGTGCACGGATCACACGTTCCCGGATCTGCGTGGATGATTCCAGGTCTTCTTCATTTTCCAGTTGGCTGAAGGGAACGGGTGTTACTTCCACATGCAGATCGATGCGGTCAAGCAATGGCGCAGAGATCTTGCTGAGGTAATGCCGTACGGCGCCAGGATGACAGCTGCATTTTTTCTGCGGGTGATTATAGTATCCGCAGGGGCAGGGATTCATCGCAGCCAGCAACATGAAGCTGGCAGGAAAATCAACAGACATCCTTGCGCGGGAGATCGTTAGCTTTCTTTCTTCCATTGGTTGCCGCATCACTTCAAGCGCTGTTCTACGGAATTCAGGGAATTCGTCCATGAACAGAACACCGTTATGTGATAAGGATATTTCTCCCGGTTGCGGAATGCTTCCGCCTCCCACGAGGCTCATATCGCTGGCTGTATGATGCGGTGCGCGGAATGGACGTGCAGTGATCAATGTAGCATCAGACAAGAGTTTGCCAGCCACTGAATAGATCTTGGTGGTTTCGAGGGCTTCCTCCAAAGTAAGCGGCGGCAGGATGGTAGGCAGGCGGGAAGCAAGCATGGTCTTGCCGGCTCCGGGTGGACCGATAAGGATAGCATTGTGCCCGCCGGCTGCGGCAATCTCCAGTGCGCGTTTGATATTCTGCTGACCTTTCACATCCAGGAAATCACCTTCCGCTTCCGAATAGCTGGAGGAAAAGGCTGCGGCAATATCAACTTTGGTTGGCGTGATGATCTTCTCTCCTTTGAAGTGATCGATCACCTCATTGATATGGCCCACGCCAAACACATTCAGTCCTTCCACAACGCCCGCTTCTCGGGCATTCTGTTGTGGCACGAAAAGATCGGTGAAGCCATGCTTCTTCGCATTGATGGCAATGGGAAGGGCGCCTTTGACAGGTCGGATTACCCCATCGAGCTGCAATTCACCTTTCAATACAACGCGGAGCAGTGATTCGGGATTGGGTATCTGTTCTGTTGCTGCAAGGATACCGATAGCAATTGCCAGGTCGAAGGCTGTACCGGTTTTCCGGATAGCGGCAGGTGCGAGGTTCACCACCAGCTTCCGGCGCGGCATATAATATCCATTGGTCTTGAGTGCGCTCTCCACGCGTTGGAAGCTTTCTTTCACGGCGCTGTCGGGAAGTCCTACCAGGTAGTATTCTCTTCCTGCCATTTCATTCACTTCCACTTCTATGGTGATGGCATCTACGCCTGATACCGCGCTGCCGAATGTTTTTACAAGCATGCTGCAAGGTAAGTGGGAGTGGGACGCTATCCGTTTCGCATATCTATTCAGGTTAGATTAGCGCTGAGGAATTTGTTTTACAACAACAGAGGATAATTTATTTGTCTTCTTTCGCCGCTCCTTCAAATAATAAATTCACGCCGGGGTCTACCTCAAAATTGGAGGGTTGTGATTTTACGGGGAAACTGAAATTCGTCCTGCCTTCTTTCACGCGAAGCGTGATCACCGTCGGATATGTTTCTCCGGCCTCCTTCCACGAGAGGTCCAGCGGGAATTCGAATGGCGTGGGCTGCAATTGTTCGATGGTACCGGAGATCATGTTCTTTCCTGCATCGTATTTCCAGCGTATATCCAGTTTGGGTTGACCCGGGGTATAAAGCCATTGTTTGAAGAACTTACTCAGGTTCCTGCCTGAAGCTTTCTCCATCACCCGCTGCAGGTCTTCAGTTACGGCATTCCTGCCGGCGAATGCTGCGTAGTAATTGCGGATGCCGCGGAGAAAGGCGCTGTCGCCGATCTGCGTCCGGAGCATATGCAGCACCCAGCCACCCTTTTGATAGGAGTTGGCATTGAGCAACTGGAGATAATCGGTAACGGTATTGTCCACCACAGGTTCATTGTATTTCCTGCTGAAAGTGATAACGGTCTTGCGGTCTTTAGCCCGCATCTCTGCTGCAGTATCTTGTCCATGTGTTCTTTCGAAATACCAGATGGTCATATAGGTAGCGAAGCCTTCGCTGAGCCAGATATGGCTCCAGTCGGCCTCTGTGGCCATATTGCCGAACCATTGGTGGGCAATTTCATGAGCAATCAGTCCCTCGCATTTCCTTGTGCCGGTGACGGATTTTTCAGCATAAAAAATAGCGCTGGCGTTTTCCATACCACCGAACATGGTAGTGGATTGCACATTGGCCAGTTTCTTGTAAGCATAAGGGCCAACCAGGTTGATGAAGTATGCGAGAATATCTTTCGCCATCGCATAATCGTAGAATCCTTTTTCCTTGTTCTCGGGATAGATCCAGCTGTATACGGGCACACATCCCACTTCACCTGCATATTGGACTGCAAAATCAGCGGCGCCGATCACCATGATCTTGGTAGGCAGCGGCACGGTTTCTTTGTAATGCGTCAGTTTCTTTTTATTGGGGAGGGAGGATTCTTCCAGCTGTACGCCATTGGCCACTACCTGGTAATGATCGGGCGCGGTGATGATGAATTCCACACCTGCTTTGTCTGCCGGGTGATCATTGCAGGGGATCCAGTTGCGGGCGCGGTTGGGCCAGTTATCGCTGAAGAAGCCGCGATGCCCGAATAAATTCTTACTGATGATAAGCCCATCGGCGGGAATGCCTTCGTAGCTGATCTCAACAGACCGGGATTCATCTTTTTTTGCCGGAGCATCGAGCGTAATGAGGAGTGTATCACGCAGATGAGTAAACGATAATGGTTTGTTATTCTCTGTAACCCTGGTCACCTTCATGCCTTTTCCTTTGCTGTTGGCGCTGACGAGGTCTAGCTGCACCAGGTTTCCTGCCTGCAGGAACCGGACATCCACTGTTGCTTTACCGGTGATCTGATCATTGATGTCGTTCAATTCCAGTTCGAAGATGTAATTGTTCACATCTATCGCAGATCCCGGGCGTTGCGCCATTGCGGGGTACAGGATAAGCGAAGCCAGCAGCAGTGTGATGCTTTTTCTCATTGAATAAGTGTTTAATACCAGTTAGAGTTTCTCCAGCAATTCCACCACCTTTTCCCTTTTGAGGATGAGGTAACCCAGGCGATCATTGCTGATGCCGTCTTTCAGCTGGTAACTGAAATGCAATTGGTCGCCATTCACTGTTGTTTCGAAATATTTGAATGAAATGTTCGGATATGTTTTGAGCTCTTCGCCGATCTCGTACAGGTGGGTACTGAGAATGAACAAAGAATTTTTGATCTTGATCAGTCCCTTGATCACAGTGCTGGAGCATTTCATGGCGTCCTGCACATTGGTGCCCTTGAACAGTTCGTCAATCAGCACCAGCCATTTCCTGCCATCATTGATCTTGATGATGGTATCGCGGATGCGTTGCACTTCGTTGAAGAAATAGCTTTCTCCTTTCACGATATTGTCCACCACATTGATATTGCTGAGCAGACCGTCGAAGAGCGATAATGTCATGGAAGCCGCGGGCACGCCCATGCCCAGGTGTGCAAGGAAAACAGAGGAGCCAACAGCTTTGATGAAAGTGCTTTTGCCGGCCATATTGGCGCCGGTGAGGAAAACGAAATTGCTGTCTTTACTCATCTGCACATCATAGCTCACGGGGGTGGGGAGCAGTATATGGTACAACTGTTTCGCATCGATCATCGGTAATAGCGAATCGGAGAACGAAGGGAAGCTGAGATTGAAATGTTTCATGGCGCGGGCCATGGAATACCAGGCATCGAACCTTCCGTAAATGCTGATCAGCTCAAAAGCGGCTGATTTGAATTCATCTTTCAGGAAGCGGCCATAATAGATCACTTCGGTGGCGCTGAGTTTCTTTCCCTGCTCTCTTTGTGCAAGCTCCAGCAAGATGGGCCTGTTGATCAGTTGTCTTGCCCTGTGCAGGTAGCTGCGTACCAGCAGGGGCGCTTCTTCTTCATTGAACAGATTGATCAGTGCATCGATACCCCGCGCGAAGTCCGCGAAATGGGAAATGGAATAGCGTACCAATGCGAAGTCCGCTACATGGAAGAGGCGATAACCAAGAGCATTCACGGGGCCTGCGGCAGGAATAGCATCAACATGACTATCATAGAACTTTTCCATCACCATCAGGGTTCCGTTGGAGATGGCTTTCGGCCATGCGTCCAGGTTAGCGAGGATCACCCGGATTGTCTGCTGCGTCTGGATGATCTGGGGAAGATCGCTGAAGGGATTGGAAAAATACTTCAGCAACCATTCTCTTCCTTCCACGGTTTGAGTGAAGTTGAGGCGGTGAAAGATGGAAAATTCCTCTTCGTGCTGAATAATGGATAAGTCGTTAAATGTGGTGTTGTCTATTTGCATAGCCGCGATTAGGTGATATAAGAGTTAGCGGGCAAACAAAAGCCGCTGTCCTCTCTGTGATTCATCCCATTGCCCGTTTCCATATACGAGGTGACCATTTACGAAAGTATGGGTGATGGCCGCTGGTGCGGTGAATCCTTCGAGCGGGCTCCAGCCGCATTTGTACAGTATGTTTTCTTTGCTCACGGTAGTGCTTTGGTTCAGGTCTGCCAGTACGAGATCTGCATGATAGCCTTCGCGGATAAAGCCGCGGTCAGCCACCTGGTAACATCTTGCTACTGCATGGCTCATTTTCTCCACCACTTTTTCGATACTGATCTTTCCCTGTTTTACATAGTGCAACATCAGCAGCAGTGAATGTTGTACCAGTGGAAGGCCGGCATGCGCTTTTTCATAAGGCTCTTCTTTTTCGGCCCAGGTATGCGGGGCATGGTCGGTGGCAATTACATCCAGCCTGTCGTCCAGGAGTGCATTCCACAATGCTTCGCGGTTATGAGGCGCCTTGATGGCAGGATTGCATTTGATCAGGTTGCCTTTGGCTGCATAATCATTACTGGTGAAATGAAGATGGTGAACACATACTTCAGCGGTGATACGTTTGTCTTCCAGCGGCAGCATATTGGTGAACAATTGCAGCTCGCGTTCTGTGCTGATATGCAGGATATGCAGGCGGGTATTGTGTTTCTTGGCAATCTGGATGGCTGCGAAACTCGATTCGAAACAGGCGTTCTCATCGCGGATGATGGGGTGGTCGGCAGGTTCGAGTGTTCCTTTTTCTTTTTTCAGTCTTTCGAAATTGGCCTTGATGATCTTCTCGTCCTCACAATGTGTGGCAATGAGTACTTCGCTTTCGCGGAAGATCTTGTCGATGGTAAGATAATTGTCTACCAGCAATCCTCCGGTGGAAGAGCCCATGAAGATCTTGATACCGGCAATCTCATTTTTGCGATCGTTGGTGCGCAGGGCTTCATCCGCATTGTCGTTGGATGTACCCATATAAAAGGAGTAATTGGCCAGGGATGATTGCGAAGCGATCTGGTATTTGTTTTCCAGTAATTCCTGTGTGAAGACCGGAGGAACGGTATTCGGCATTTCCATAAAAGAGGTAACGCCTCCTGCCACAGCGGCTTTGGCTTCAGAATAGATGGTGGCTTTATGTGTCAGACCGGGCTCACGGAAATGTACCTGATCATCGATGGCGCCGGGCAGCAGGTGCTTACCTGTTCCATCGATCTCTATAACGGGCACAGATGGTTGAATACTTCCTGCAATTTTTTCTATCCTGCCTTTGGAGATCAATACATCTTTGGCCTCCAATTTGCCTTCATTCACTACTATTACGTTCTTAATCAGGTAATTTTGCATAACTTGAATTTCAATAGCCAATTAATAAACAATCCAACATGCAATTTATTGTAAAAACCGTTGTCGGCCTTTCAATTGCAATTTTTCCCCTCATTTCCTGGTCTCAAAGTACATACCTGCCGCAGAGTAACAAACACCAGCCCTTTCTGGACAGGCTGGAGATCATGCTGCAGCGTAACCTGGAGCTGAATGTGGAAACGGCAAAATCACTGAACAGGCGTACAGCGGTAAAAGTGAGTGAGTATGCGGATTCTTTGAGTAAGGCAGGGGCATTGCAGTTATCGAAGGTTGATCAGTACAATCTCCAGAGCGTGCTGATGAACAGCAGTGAATGGGTGCAGGGAGATAAGTCCGGGTTCGAAAGCCGGAAGAGTCTGTGGAACACTTTCTATAAAACGAAGGCCAATCTTTTTGAGGTGGACGAAAAGGATTTCTACCTGGCGGTGAACCCGGTATTCCAGGGACAGTTATCCGAAGAAACCGATTACAACGGCAAGCGGCAATTCCTGAACACGAAGGGAGTTGCTTTTCGCGGACTGATCGCCAACAGGCTGGGCTTCTCTGCTTACCTGGTGGATAACCAGGAACGTGGTCCTTTGTTCATGCAGCAACGCATCGCGCAGTATAATGCAGTTCCGGGCGTTGGTTTCTACAAACGTTACCAGGAAACCGGCGTTGATTATTTCGATGCGCGGGGATCTATCAATTTCTCGGCTGTAAAAAATTATCTCGACTTCCAGTTCGGATATGATAAGATGTTTGTAGGGAATGGATACCGTAGTCTTTTCCTGAGTGATTTTGGTAACAGTTATCTTTTCCTGAAGATCAGTACACGCATCTGGAAGTTCAATTATACCAATGTTTGGATGGAGCTTACACCGCAGACCATTCGCATCAATCAGGGCAACAAGTTGCTCGATAAAAAATATGCTGCTATCAGGCACCTCAGTCTGCAGGCCACGCAATGGTTGAATGTTGGATTGTTCGAGGCAGTAACTTTTGGAAGAAAGAATCATTTCGATTTTACCTATCTCAATCCGGTGATCTTCCTGCGTGTGAGTGAGCAACAGAATGGCAGCTCAGACAATGCCATCGTAGGATTCGATTTCAAAGCCAATGTGGCGAAGAAATTACAGTTCTATGGACAGGTGATGCTGGATGAATTTGTGCAGAAGGAGCTCAGGGCCGGCAATGGCTGGTGGGGTAATAAATTCGGATTGCAGTTGGGTGCGAAATATGTGAATGCGTTCAAAGTAAACAACCTGGATTTGCAGGGTGAAGTGAACCTGGTTCGTCCATTCTCTTATACGCACTATGATTCCGTAGCCAACTACACACATTACAATCAGCCGTTGGCGCATCCGCTGGGTGCCAATTTCGTGGAGGCGATCGGGATAGTGCGTTACCAGCCGATCCCAAGGCTTACAACGTCTGCAAGGCTGATACTCTGGAAACAGGGAGTAGATACAGCCAACAGCAATGTAGGCTCTGATATTTTCAAAATGTATACGACCCGCAGCAGCGATTACGGATACAAGTTACCTGCTGGCCCCCGGGCTACAGGTGTGAATGCACAACTTTTAGTGTCGTACGAACTGAAAGAAAACCTTTTTGTGGATGGCTCCGTACTGGTAAGGAAGCTAAGCTCCGATGCAATAACAGAACGGAATGCCAGTTACTTTACCCTGGGGTTGCGGTTAAATATGAACAGGAGAGAGTACGACTATTGAGTTTGTTCAATAGGCGGACTGAACCTTTTTTGAAATTTTTCAGAACCGGAGTTAGCATTTGAGGCCGATGGGCCGGATGGTTAATTCCGGTTTTTTGCGTCTCATAACTGGAAAAAAAGGGCTAACACGACAGATCGTATGGTTATATTTTACCGGAGAAGAATAATTGCAAAGAATTTGTGACTGGAAGTATTTTATTGAAAATGAATCATTTGTGAGGGATTTTGCTCAGGTAAGGGCAAAAAAAAGTGCCGCTTTTCGGCGGCACTTCACTAATCAAATACCATTAACCATTAAACCTTATCCTATGATGTAAAATTAATGATTTTTTATTCGCAACATAATATTTGTGACAAAAGTTTTATACACTTTGTATACATTTTTATACGCTGTATGGTTAAGAAACCTTTTTCAAGGATGAACAGGATCAATCCAGCGGCTAACGATTGTTTGGGTATTAGGGTTGCGTCTGAAGACAACTACACAAACGCTCGTCTTCAGGTTTCCTTAAAATGATCAGCCTGTTATCTTTCGATCTGTAAAAACCAATGGCCCATTTTTTCACTGCCTCGATTACTCTTGTTATTTGAGTCGGGTGAACTGGTAATGTCATTCGGAGCCGATGCACTGTCCAATTCGTTATTTGAAAGTTCAACAAAAGTGTTTTTTGGAATCCCTTCGGATATTTTTTCCAATAGCTTTTCTGTTGCTTTGACGGAAGATGGTTTAACCTTGATAGTTAGATCGTGTTTGCTATTCAGTACAAATTCAGAGATGCCTGCATAGAGCTTAGTGCTGTCTGTGGTTGTTGCAATGATAAATGCTTTGTAACCCGGTACAGTAAGTGAAACATCAATAATCTCAGCTCCTAAAATGTCCTCCATCAGTTTATCTATATTGTGCCACCCCCAATTAAATACCGGCAAACAATACTTGTTGAGATTGTCTGATTCAGAGAGGAGATTACTGGTAGAGTCGAATGGAATATTGTCCAGATAAGGGTAGTATTGGCTATTGTTGTTCAAGATAGCAGTGTCCGTAATATGCTCGGATAAATCAACAGCAGGGTCGTCAGGATGATAGATAATCCAGCCTTTTCCTGCGTACCTGCCTTTGTATCCTGCATTCATGAAATTGATGATGCAGGAGTCTATCCAGTCTGTAGCTAGTGGCGGTGCAGGGTTGAGGGATTGTTTCGATTCGCCAGGTATCGCTGATTGTTTTCCGGGCTCAAGAGAAGGTGTGGGAATACTTACATAGAATGGTTACTTCTCGGATGCTTTGGAAGAACGGGATGGTTTGATGCAGATCATACCGCCACTGGAAAGCGGTTTGCCATCACTGATAGTTGGAAGGCCTGCTTTTACAATGTCTTCCATGCTGCAGGCCTCCTTCACTTCCAGTTCCACCTGTTTTTCTTTTCCTGCATCGATAGCGCCTGCAGGGATCAGGATAGTAGCGCCTTTTGAAGTGCGGAGCTTTGTTCCTTGGTTACATCAACAGTAAATGTCTGAACGGTAATTTTACCGGTATTGAAAACCGGGTTGGGTTGATTGGATGAGTTGCATGCCAGTGCTGTTACCAAATAGACCGGTAGCCAGGAGCATTATTTTCATAGCAAGGGGTTGTGTTATTGCTTAACACCCCGGGCTGGAAGAATGTTGCTGCAAATGATTATCCCTCAAAAATAAGCGAGAAAATGATCATTCTTGATTGCAATTTGTCGATGGTGCTGGAATATTTCAGGTTGGCATCCCTGGAATGCACGTTCATCAGGCCATTGCTGATCTTGATCTCCGGCGAGAGGATGAATACAGGGAAATAGAAATTGAAGCCGATACCTGCTTCCACACCGAGATCATATTTTTTCAATTTGATCAGGTCTTCGGCGCGGCGGGCAGTGGAATTGGAAGTAAGATCGTATTCGAACTTGCCACCAGCGAACATGTATACACGAAAATTATCGATACGGTCTGAGCGGAATTTCAGGTGAACAGGAAATCCGAGCAGGATGGACTCCACTTTCTTGGTCATCACCTTTTGCTCTTCCTTCATAGGGTCGGGCGTTTTGAGGTGATAGGTGAGGTTCTTGTAAGAGAACAGGAGCTGCGGGAAGATGGCCCTGATCTCGAAGCGATGATTGAGTCGAAGGGTATGGATGCCTGCCAGTCCGAAACCGCCGGCATTCTCCGGGTCAACAACCTGTACACTGTCCTGCCCCAGGAAACCGGGATGGTGGCTCAGGTTGAACCGGCTGGTATTGTACATAAGTGCAATACCGAGATAATATTTCTTATCGTCGTGATTGGGGAGGTACAACTCACGTTGAGCGACACTTCTCAGGGAAGCGATCAACAGAATTGAAACGGATGCCAGGCGTATCAGCCGGCTTTTTTGCTGCCGCAGTAAATTGTGCATATACCTAAACTCAACCTTTTTAGCCTGGTGTCAGAAAATCCGGCTTGTTGTAAAATGTGTAGAAATGTTTCGCCTTCGGGGAATGCTTTTACTGAGTTGTTTAAATATTGATACGCGTCTTTATTTTTTGATAGCCATTGTCCTGCTTTTGGGGCAACAACATTCAAATATAAGTTATATAATCCTTTGAATGCAACCTGTTTGGGCTTGGAAAATTCCAGGATCATGGCTTTCCCGCCTGGCTTCAGTACGCGGTACATTTCGGCCAGACCCTTATCCAGATCCTCAAAATTCCGTACGCCAAAGGCCACTGTAATGGCATCAAACGTGTTGTCCGGAAAGTTTATTGCCTCGGAATCGCCTTTACGGAGCTCGATCTGGTCATTTAACCCGAGTTTAGCAACCTTGGTCCTTCCTACGGCCAGCATTTGCTCTGAAATATCTATGCCAATGATCTTTTCCGGCTGTAAATATTTATGGGTCATTATAGCCACATCGGCTGTTCCTGTAGCTACATCCAGCACCAGCTTTGGATTGATGCTTTTCAGTTCACGGATACCTTTCTTTCTCCAGCCTTTGTCGATCCCGATACTCAGGAACCGGTTGAGCAGATCATACCTGCATGCGATCTGATCGAACATTGCTTCCACCTGCTGCTTCTTTCCCGCCTTTGACTGGTCATAGGGAACTATCGTATCGTGCGTAAACTTTGCCATGAGGCAGCGAAGATACAGTAAGTTTCGGGATCAGGTGTCCGGTGGAACGCAGTATCCGTATCTTGCAGCCTTAATTGCAGTTCCATGTTGATCAAAAAAGCAAGTTATCTTATCAGTT
Source organism: Pseudobacter ginsenosidimutans (assembly GCF_007970185.1). Lineage (NCBI taxonomy): Bacteria > Pseudomonadati > Bacteroidota > Chitinophagia > Chitinophagales > Chitinophagaceae > Pseudobacter > Pseudobacter ginsenosidimutans. The sequence continues at coordinate 2,730,323 of NZ_CP042431.1, forward strand.
GTCCGGATATCAAACAATGCCCTGCGGGCGACAGGCCCGAGTATGCCTTTATCGGCCGCAGTAATGTTGGCAAGAGTTCATTGATCAATATGCTGAGCGGGCATCAGAAACTGGCAAAGACTTCCGGTACGCCGGGAAAGACCCAGCTGATCAATTTTTTTGAAATGGAGAGTCTCAAAGGTTCTTTGCAGGAAGGGGCCGACCGCGATAAAAAAGGACAGACTGGGCCTGCCAGTAAATGGTTCATTGTTGACCTTCCCGGTTATGGTTTTGCCAAAGTGAGCCAGAGTCAGCGGAACCAGTGGGAACAAATGATCGAGAATTACCTGCGTAAGCGGGAGAACCTGGTGAATGTATTCCTGCTGATCGATAGCCGCCATGAACCGCAGAAGATCGACCTGGAATTTGCCAATAAGCTGGGTGAATGGGAGATCCCTTTCGCCCTCACGTTTACGAAGGCTGATAAGGAAACACAGAAAGTAGTGGCTAAGAATGTGAAATCATTTCTCGATGCGATGCGCGCCACCTGGCAATTCCTTCCCAGGAATTTTGTAACGAGCGCTGAAAAGAAAATGGGACGCGACAAGATCCTCGGATTTATCGAAGAATGCAATGAGGCATTCGAAAATCCAGAGCAATAAATGCACTGTGATGGAAAACATCACTTCGCTAAAACTAAAAACCTCCGCTGACGATGCGGAGGTTTTTAGTTTACTACCTTATTGGCGCAGCTACTGCTGGCAAAGGCTTCCGGTTTGGCTTTGAAGGCGAAACCCATCCCAAGGATATAGCCCATCGCTTCCTTCAGTGCGTCGTTACTTTTGAAGTGTGGATTGGTATTGATGTCTGCATGTACCTCCATGTCCACATTGTATTGTGTGAAGAGATTACAGAGCTCATACGCAATCTCGATGCTTCTGGCCACTTCCACCAGCATACGTTCCTTGATGGTGTATTGCTGCCTTGTTTTTTCGTTGTGGATGAACATGAAACCTCCATGTCCTTCACGCAGGAAAACGATCACGGTAGCAAATTCAGTCTCGGAACCTTTCACTTGTGAGTCAGTGCCAATGCATACTTTCAGGTGATACCCTTTTTCAGATTCACGCCTGATGGCATTTTCAACAGCATCGATGATGGGAAGTTCAATCGGGTCGCCATTAAATTTTCTCCATAGCATAATAAAACGGGTTTGTGTAATTTACCGAAAAACCCGCTCATTACCAAAAGGGCTATCTATTATTGTTTTATTAATTTCTCGCTATGGACCTCATTTTCAGCCTGCAAGCGAAGTAAAAGAACACCTCTCTGCGTGCCATAAACCTCAATTCGATTATACCCCGCCGCTACCTTGCCCTGTTGCAGCAGCCTGCCTGTTGCGTCCATCAGCTGATACGCATATACCTTACCGGTAGTTACTTCGATAGCATTACCGATGAGGTTGCTATGCAGCTTTATGTCTTCGGAAGCGGCAGGTTGCAAGGTCACAACGTTGGAATAATAGGCGCGTTCATCCGCTACTGTAATGGCTTGCGCACGGTAATACAGTCTGTCTTGAGAAGATGGTGTCCAGCTGAATTGTTTTTTGTTTGTGCCTGCATCAACGAGATTACTGAAATGTACGCCATCTGCGGAGTATTGAAGATTGATGGTTTTGATCGGCTCGTCTGTATCATACACCCAATTGAAAAAATGCTGGTTATTACTGATCCTTCCGGTAAGATGGAAACGATAAACTGGCAGCGCCTGCGCAATACTGCCGGTCACTGCATAGTAACCAAGACTGGCATAATCACTGAGATTGGTATTGCCCACACCATCCACCACCAGGAAATAATTGCCGGTATTGAGAATGCTGTCAACGCCTGCGTTCAGCAATTCGGCAGGATTGTAGCGCCCCACGGTATCGCCGAGATTATCGAGCAGTGAGACTTTGATATCGAGATTGGCGCCTTCATTGGCGGGCCCGATGCTTTGCGGATTGGCGCGGATGCGGAACCTGGCAGTTGAATGCACACGGAAAGAAAACACATCGCGGTCAGCTTCCGTATTGATGATGCCGGTGGCTGCAAATTCGCTGCCCATCATAGTGATAGGGGTTGCTTCGTTGAGCGTAGCTGCATGTTCATCATCGCGGAGGCCTATATATTTGGCGATCACTTCAATGTCGTTTTGAATGGTAGTGCAACTCTTGGCATTGGTACCGGTATGCCAGGTGCTGAGGTTTTTGTCGTAGCTCACACCCATCAGCGGTCCCCAGCCGATCTGTCCGGTTCCCTTTCCTTCAGCATATTCCTTCGTTTTTACACAGGCTGCATCCCAAACGCTCTGGTGCTGCAGACCGAGTGTATGACCTGCCTCATGGGAGATACAATCAGCAACAGATTGCACTCTATTGCCCAGCAGGCTGCTGAATACCCAGGCGGGCGTATCATCGCCCCATTTCATCGAACTCACGTAAGAAATGCCGCCTACTTTTTTTGCATACCATTCCCAGGTGGGCGTAACGATCACGCGTGTACGCTTGGTGGCGGGAGCAGCAAAGAAAACGGTGGAATCGGTGGTGATATTGATATTGAAGATGCGATAGTCCTCAGCCACGCGATTGAATATTTCGGTTATAGCTTCAGGTGAGAAACCTGATGAGGCCGCCTGAATAGGGCCGTCCCAATTCCAGGCGGTGCCCCGAACAGATTGTCCATCGAAATCCAGGAACACCGTTGCTTTCGCTTGCGGATAGCTGTTGAGTATAGGGGTTTGGGAGAAGCTGTGCAAGGTGATGCCCAGGAAAGCGATTACAGACAAAATGCCTTTCATAGTTATGCAGGATTGGAATCAGCAAATAGTGTTTTGAACAAGGGGTACGATCAACAAATGGTACGATCAACAAGGATGACTATTCAGCCAGGAAGAACTGCTGTTCCTCTTTACGGAAGATGTATTTGCTTTCTTCCTGCACCAACACCATCACATCACCTTTTTTAGGATGGAGGATACGGGCACGGATGGCCTGTTCCACATCGGGAGCTGTATTATGACTGATATGCATCATGGCGCCTTCAAAATGAAGCCCACGGATATTAAGTGTATGAAGGTTGGGAGATTGCTGCACTTTGTCTGTAATCACTCCGGAGAAAGCATGTTTTTTGCTCAGCTGGATACGCACGGTATCGCCAATGCTGGCCGAAAAGGCTTTCAGGAGTTGCCACTGGTCAACTTCAAAACTGTTTGGGAATTGCTGAAAAACTGCCGGGTGGACAGTACGGTGCTGTTGCACCTGGATGGCTTGCTGCGCTGTGGCAGATGATAGGGACAATAGGAATACCACTAAGCCAGAGTAGAATAGTTTCATGCTACTGGTTTTTACGAATGATAATTGGATACAACTCTTTCTTAGGGTACGATCAGCAAGCTTTGGGAACAATGGAGTTTAAACGATCAGATTCTGCCTTGTTGCCCGGATAAGGAATAATAAATAAAGGGGATACGTATGCGAAAACGGCAATTGTATGTGTTTAGTATGCAGATTATTTTTATTTGATATAAATCAAATGGATATGCGTAATAATGTGTTAGAATTGCCCGGTGCTCAATAAAACCAGGGTACAGGCTTCCATCGTCTGGATACCTTTCTCTTTGGCTTTTGTTTCCAGCTCTTCATTCTCCGTACCGGGATTGAAGATGATGCGTTTCGGATTCAGTGAAAGGATATAATCGTAGTATTCTTTTTGTCTGGCGGGATTGAGGTAGAGCGAAACTGTATCTACTTCTTCAAATGGTTTCTTTTCGGTCTCTACCATAATATCGGCTACCTGTACCGGTTTGAGACCAATGGCCACCACGGGATGACCGGCATTGCGAAGACGGTTCACAGCCAGAAAACTGTACCGCTCCGGATTATTGGATGCGCCGATCACCAGCGTCTTTTTGGGAGTTTTCATAATACCAATATTACAAAATTGCCGCCACCTTTGTTCGGTGGAAGAGGTGGTAACAGCATTGAGGCGTTTGCTGTACAATGTTTTGTAATGCATCTTCTATATGGTTATAGCGGAACCGGAAACCAGTTTCCAGCAAACGGCCGGGATATACCCAACGGCTTTTCAGGATCAGCTCAGTCTCAGTACCGATCAGGGTTGCGCCCAGCTCCAGCATCCAGTCATATGCGGGCAGCCCGAACTTATGTCCGGTAAGTTTCCTCAGTGTTGCCATGAAAGCCGTATTGGGAATGGCATTGGGCGCGGAAAGATTGTACACGCCTTCAGTTTCGGGATGATCATAACACCATTCGATAGCTGCACAAACATCGTGGATATGCACCCAGCTGAACATTTGGTTGCCATTGCCCTGGCGGCCTCCCAGCCCCCATTTGGCCAGGTTGAGGAAGGGAACCATTACACCAGCTTTTCCCAATGTGATCGCGGTACGGAAGATAATTTTTCGTGTGTGTGGCACCGTGATTTCATTCATGGCTTTCTCCCAGGCCAGGCAAACCTGGATGGAGAAATCTTTTTCCAGGTCCCTGTATGCAGTTGAGTTCCTTCGACCGCGGAGTGTCAGCGCGCATTTGTTGAAATTCCTCCGGCAACGGTCAAGGAAAGAGTATGGCATGTTCATGTCTTTCTCTTCACAGATCTCACCATTGAATTCATCCTGGGGATAGTCCTGCGCATGGCGGTAGATAGTAGCGGAAGCAGTATTGATCCAGAGTTGTGGAGAACGTGTTACCTGTTTAATGGCTTTGCCCAAAGCACGTGTTGCATCAACGCGGCTGCTGATGATCCTTGCACGATTCTTTTTATTGTAACGGCAGTTCACGGATTTACCGGCGAGGTTGATAACAATATCGCTTCCGTCCACTTCATTGGCCCAATGCTTTTCTACATGCTTTCCATCCCATCTCCAGTAAGTGATATTGTAGCCATCCGCTGCCGTGAGCAGTTTATTGCTGTAACGGTTGTTGCTGCTTTGGACAGATTTCCTGGTGAGGATCACCACATGGTTATCCTTCCCGAAATGGCGCGCCAGCTCCTGCCCGATGAACCCTGTTCCGCCAGCCAGGATGATCTTTTTGTTTTTCATAATTTCAAAAAGTTTTGAAAGTTTATGTCTTAAAAAAAACCGGGAGACCGGTTTGAATTGTTCAGTTGTTTTTTATCAGCTTTCCTGCGAGATCAGATCGTTGTTACCGGCAGTTGGCTGGTTGTTTGTCTGATCCGGAGCAGTCAGTTTATATTGTTGCAATTCTTTGTAACAGGTGGCCAGATAAAATATGGCCATCAGCGGAGAAAAGAACAACAACCCCATTAAGGAATAAATGATGGCTTCTGTGGGAACAGAGATGATCAGTATCACCAGCACGAGCAATAAAGTAACCAGGTAGATCTTTCTCATGGTGCCAAAGCGAAAACCTTCGCCTACCAGATGTACGATCACACTGAAGATCTGCCAGCCCCCAACGAGGAAATAAGGCACAAACATATAATCGCTTTGAATGGAATTGCTGGCTACTGCCAATCCTATTGAGATCCCGATGATGATCAGGATCACTTGTATAGCTACATCTAATCTTGCAAATGCTTTCATGAAACAGGTTTAAATCGAATTGAGCTATTTAAAGAATTTCATCAGGCTGCCGATGAACCAGTTCTCGTCGGCCTTTACCATTACATCCATCATCCGGTCTGCCTGTCTGCCGAAACTTTTGATGCTGCCGATGGTTTCAGTGAACTGTTTATGGTTCTTATCTTTTTTATCGCCTTCAATGTTTTCGAGGGATTCCACCACTTTCATCATGGGATCGAATTCACGTTTCTTGCGTTCGCGGAGGATCTGTGTGGCCACTTTCCAGATATCTTTCTCGGCAACGAAGAACTCCCTGCGCTCACCTGAAATGATGATGCGTTCCACCAGTCCCCAGTCGATCAGTTCACGGATATTCATGTTCGCATTGCCGCGGCTTACGTTCAATTGCTCCATGATATCATCCTGGCTGAGCGGATCAGCGCTGATGAGGAGGAGCGCATGGACCTGCGCCATGGTGCGGTTGATCCCCCAGTGGGATCCGAATGCGCCCCATTTATTGATAAATTCATTGCGTGCGTCTGCGAGTTTCATATGTTCTGTTTAACGGGTGTAACTGCTTTTATCAAAGTTAATGTCTGTTTCTGAATTTTCAAAACTTTGTGAAAGTTCGTTTTGGGAAAGAGGCATAATTTTTTTAGGCTTACATTCAGTAAAATAGCCACTATGACTGATTCCTCTAAAAGAACGGACAATGTATCCCTGTTGATCAGGTCATCCCCTGAAACGATCTATGATGCATGTCTGGATCCGGATGCCATTGCTTCCTGGCGGCCGCCTTCAGGCATGAGCTGCGAAATATTTGAATTCGATCCCAGGGAAGGCGGAAGATACCGGATGGTGTTCCGCTACAATGATGCGCAGCATGCTGCCTCCGGCAAAACTTCAGCCAATGAGGACGAGTTCACGGGGAAATTCAAACTGCTGGTGCCGAATCAAAAGATCGTGGAAGAAGTGGTATTCAAATCCGATGATCCTGCTTTTGCGGGAAACATGATCATCACTACAACACTGAAACAGACTCCCGGCGGAACGCAGGTGAATATAATGGCAGAGCAGGTACCGGAAGGGATCAGTGCTGAAGATCATTATGCAGGAATGATGTCCAGCCTGAAGAATCTTGCTATGTATACGGAACAGGAGCCGGATATCACGGTATAGGGTATGCGATTTACCATACCGGGCAGTCATATTGCCGCAGCTTTCGGTCTCTCTTCCCTTTCGATACTTCTTTCTTTTTACCCGGCTTGATCACCAGCGCCAAATACCCGCCTCCATTCTGTAAATTATTTTTCGTAAAGATGTAAGCGAGATTATGCAGGCCGAACAATACAGGGCCTGCTTTCACGGCTGCGCCTATCCAGAATTTCTTTTCATAATTGAACTGGGCCGGCAGGTAGAATCCGAATTTCCGTGTTTCCCATCTGGGGGTGATGGTGATGAAATTCATCTCTTTGGTATATAGTCTGCGATCGCCAACAAGCGGCGTGAGGTTGAGCGATATTTCCCCGTTCACATAGAATGCCTGTGTTATGAACCTGTCTACATTCAACACAGCACGTGTTGGATTGATCACCTGGAAAACTCCTGAGGGAATGCGCACATTATTGAAAAGGGTAGCAGCACTGTCGTTGAAACCGCGGATGCCGTTAACGGTTCCGAACTTCTGATCGAAGTCGGTGGCTGCAACTCCTGATTTGAGTGTGCGCAATATCCTGCTGTTGCTGCTGTACCGGTACTGGTTGTAACCGATATCCAGTACTGACAGGCCGATCTTCCAGGTATAGTCCCAGTATTCATCATCACTGTCGTTGAAGGAACGGAGCCCGCCTTCCTTTACAAGAAATTCCAGTCCTGCATCCAGTGAAATGCCGCCCTGCGCATTGCCGATGAAGTTCCTGATATTGGTGGATTGGGAAAGATCATTGTCCCATTTATCGAAATTGGCTGAATAAGCATAGAAGGCTTCGAGGCCATTTACCTGGTATTGAGGTTCGGGGCCGCCGGGAATGGGTGTGACGGTGCCGCTGACGAGATTGCTGTAGCCGCCTGCCAATCCGCGTGTAACCTTCACTGTTATACCAGCATTAAGGCGGCTCTGGTCATTATCCCAGATGGTGCGTGCATAGCTCCCGTAGACTTCGATCCAATTGCTGCTGATCACATCATTGGAGAGCGGGATATTGCCCTGGTTGATGGTGAGGAACTGGTCTACGTTATGGAGCGTGTCCAGGTAGGCAAAGCGACTGGTCTTGTTGCGTGTATAGCCGCGGATATTGATGCCTGCTGCCACAGCATTTTTCCGGTTGATGGAATAGCGGGCATTGAGCAGGTTGATATTGAAATTGACATTTGCATACCGCTCCTCATTCTTTGGATTGATCTGGTACCTCGCATCGCCGGGTGGGGTGATGAGTGAATAGTTGCGGACGGTAAAAATATTGGTAGTGGCCTTTGCCTGAACGCCAAAGACGGTGAGGTCCCAGGGCCAGGGCGTATTCACAATGGAGGCGGGATTGTTGCCGGTGCCTAAACTTCCTGCATAATTTGAGCCATTAACCGCATGATAGTTCTGACCGGTGCCTGCCATGCTGATCATACAGCATAAAGCAGACAGCAGATGGTATCGCATGTTTTTTAGAAGGGTCTTCCGTGAGTTTGTCTGATCAAAAAAGAAACCAGTGACGGAAAAGGTTTAAGGGATGCAATCAGGTAGTTGCTCAGGATGCCGTTGCCGAAGAACTGCTGCAAAACACGACCAGTCTGAAGCCTGCGGTTGAAATGCTTTTCCCATTGCTGGGTATACTGCGTTTCCATTTCGTACCGGTTGATCCTGCCTTGCAGAAACTGATCGGCTTCTTCGAAGGCCAGTTTACTGCTATGCAGGGCCATGCTCATTCCATTACCACAAAGTGGCGTGATCATGCCGGCAGCGTCGCCAAGCATCAGCAGGTGATTTTCCACCTGGGTCTTTCTGTTGAAGGATATGCGGGATACTGTAACAGGTTCTTTGTACAGGAAGCGGGCTGAGGAAAAAATCTTATCGAGAAATGGATTCTTGCGCAGGATCTGCTGTTCCATCTGTTTAATCTCATTTCCACTCTTCCTGAGATTGGATGCAGTTGTAAGATAACACAAACAATACTTATTATCCTCAATTTTTGAAATTCCGCAATAACCATTTTCAAAATTGTGAAGGGCAATAAGATCGTCAGGGAAAAAAGTCTGTATATGATATTTTACACCGATGAGATGATTGAGGGCATTGGGCTTGATGCGCGTGAAATCCCTTTTCCATTTTGCATCGAGATTGGACCGCTTCCCATAGGAGCCAGCCACTACAGTGGCTTCAATGGCGCCCCTGGTGCTGAATACCACACTGGCGTGATGACGGTGCACCACATCATTCACACGGGTATCTTCCAGCAAGGTAACGCCTTCCCTTCGGGCGATACCGGCCAGCAGGTGATCGAGTGTAAACCGGCTGATACCGAAACCGCCCAGTGGAAGATTGCTTTCCACAAAACGACCGTTGGGGGAACTGATCAATACACGGTTGATGATGGGCAATTGCATATCGCTGAGCGGTACACCGAGATCCTGGAGAAAGTTCCAGCTCTCGAGGCTTACATATTCTCCACAAACTTTATGAAAGGGATATTGTTCTTTCTCAAAGAGGATGGTCTTGTATCCTGCCCTTGCAGATTGAATGGACAAGGCAAGGCCGGCCAGTCCACCACCGATAATGGCAACATCATATGTAGCTTCTCTATTCAAGAATCTTTCCCATTTACCGGTACAAATAAGGTTTAATAAAGACTACCCAACTACCACCAACCAGCGAAATGCCCATTTCCAATGTACAGAAAATGTATCGATTCCTGCTTCTTCCATTATTAATAACCAGTCAGATTTAACAAAACTTCTTTTTACTGAAAGAGGGGCATCATTTTTTACAAGATAACTGCGGCTGAAAAGCTTTGTCAGTATCTTAATGGAATGATAGGCGATGGGGTGACGGTGCAGGTCATTGATGAAAAAGCCGATGCCGGCCCGTTGGTGCATCCATTGGAGCTGTGCAACCAGTTCTTCCCGGGTAAAATGATGACAGAACAGGGAGGAGAAAATGATATCATATCTTTCGCCGGCTTGTACCAGTTTATAATCAGAAGTAATGAAATTGATGGGAGCGAAGCTGGCCAGGGAAGGATCCTTTTTCCATTTTTCCATGGCAGTGCTGATACAAAAAGGATTGATGTCGATGCCTGTAAGGGTAACGGAAATCCCGTTCCTGCGGCACCACCTGGCGATGGCTTCCAGGTTATCACCGCCGCCACAGCCAATTTCGCATATGGATAGCTGTTTATGCTGCTTCACCAGTTTCTTCAAACCAGCAATGGTGATGGCGTGACCACCCAGCCAATTATTGATAAGGTCCAGCTCCTCCATATTGCGCCGGATATCTTCCTGCGGAATACCGGGCATATCCAGTAATTCTTTTTCGGCTGACCGTTGCATTCAGACTGTTTGATATTGTGCAATGAAAGTTTCCATGGTCAATCCGGGCCCGAATGCCGCTCCAAAAATGCGGGCATCTGCATGGAGTTGCTGCATCATGTTCTTCAGCACGAACAGGATGGTGGATGAGCTCATATTGCCATATCGATCCAGCACTCCGTAACTGTACTGCAATGCATCTTCCGGTAAATGGAGACTGTTGCTGATCACTTCCAGTATCTTTTTCCCGCCGGGGTGGATGCACCAGTGCGTGATCGCTTCTGCAGATAGTCCTGCATGTTGCATTGCCCTTCCGGTGAGGGCTTCAAAGTCTTCTGCTATCAGTGAGGGCACGTAGTTGCTGAGTGTCATCTGGAAGCCGGAGGAAGAGAGTTCCCAGGACATATCTTTTTTCCCTTTCGGGACCACTTCGCTGTAAAAATTTGTGATGGCGAGTCCGCGATGTTCATGTTGATCGTGTACTACCAGTGCGGCGGCGCTGCCATCAGCAAACAACAGGCTGCTGGCGATATTGTCCGGGGTAGGCTCCCGCTGGAAATGCAGGGTGCAGAGTTCTGTGCAAACCAGCAGCACTTTGGCAGCGGGATCGCTGTGGCAAATGGCATCTGCCAGTTTAAGTGCATGTATAGCGGCATAGCAGCCCATGAAGTTCACGGAAGTTCTCCAGGTATTGCGGGGCAGGTCCAGCAGCTCCACCAGTTCAAGATCCAGTCCAGGCGCGCTCATGCCAGTACAGCTGACGGTAATGAGGTGAGTGATGGCTGTATGCTTCAGTGGGCCCTGCAGGCAGTCGCGCACTGCATCCACAGATAATGGAGCTGCGTGGCGGTTATACCATTGCATGCGGGTCTCCAATGTAGGAAAGGGCTCCAGGTTCTCAGTCTGCGGGTAGAATTTCCATTCTGCTATCGGCCTGCTGTAATCCGGTATCACGGAGTACCGGGTGCTGATGGCGCTCTGATGATAGAGGAATCTTATTTTTCGTGTGTCCGGACCTGTTAGTGAATAGGCCGGAAGCATAAAAGAAAGTATGTCTTCCTGCCTGTGCTTCCAGGCAGGTACTGCTGTTCCTATTGAAATTATTTTGCTCAAATCCACCTCCCGGTTAAAATGATGAGGAATGCCAGGTTAGAACATAGGGATGCCAACAGGTTCATGCGCATGGTATGGGTAAAGTCCGCTACAGAAATATTGGACCATACCCCTTTTGCCCATACAAAAAAATATACGAGGGCGGGTAGCATAACGGTTGCTATTACCATTAGTTTCATCGGCTGTTCCCTTTGAAAAAACAGCCAGCTAAGCGCCAGCATGGCGGCGAGATATAGTATAGCTGTAAAAATAAACGTGCCACGATAGCCCAAAAGCCTGCTGATGGTGGTAACACCATCTTTTTTATCGGCCTCGTGCTGGTAGATCTGTGTAATAGGATAGAAAGCGCCTATGAGGAGTCCGGCAGCCAGAACGCCTGCCAGTGGTACATTAGTGGTCTTATCCATACTTCCTCCGTGATACACCAGAAAGAAGGTTGCGCAGCCCTGGAAGAATACTACTGTGCAATAACCCATGATGGGATACTGTTTCAACCGTATTCCCCTGTAGCTGTAGGCCCTTGAGGCGAGGATATAGGCTGTAATGCCAATGGCGAATAAATTACTGATGAAGACACTGAGCGCAATGGCTGCAATGTCCATCAATACTGTAATGTGGAATAATTGCCTGGTGGGTTGCATAGGGCGGGCCAGGCCCCCGATACTGCCTTCGTCCCTGTCCATATATGAATTGTAACCATTGCTGGCGGGATACACAAGGAGATGAAGGATGAAAAATATCAGCCATGCATCTGTAGAATGGATCACGGGTACCAGCCCCAGCGCAAAGAGGTAAACCGGTAGCAGGAAGAATGAAAACGGAAAACGCAGCAATTGAATGGTTGACCGTTGCAGCATTGGGATGTTTTGTACCTGTAATTTATGCTTTTTAAGCAGGATGGCAGTATTCATCGATTGTTGTACCTTGGCATAAACCTGATTGTATGAAGTTGAGTTGCTACTTTGTTACCGGATTTTTGTTTGTGTTTTCCGTGTTCCCGGCCAAATCGCAGGAAAAGGATTCTGTAGTGTTGAAAACCACTACCGGAGATATTTACGGAACGCTTAATGTGCCGGTTGCAAAAGGGCCAGTTCCTGTAGCGCTGTTCATTGCCGGTTCCGGTCCAACCGATCGCGATGGCAATAACCCTATGATGAAGAACAATTCGCTCAAATTCCTTGGGGATACTTTGAATTCACTGGGCATTGCCACGCTTCGTTACGATAAGCGCGGTATTGCAGCCAGCAAGAATGCCATGAAGATCGAAACGGATATCCGTTTCAATATGCTGGTGGAAGATGCTACGGATCTGATCAGAATGCTGAAAGCTGATAAACGGTTTTCCAAAGTGATCGTAGTGGGGCATAGCGAAGGTTCAACCATCGGGTTGAAAGCGGCGGCGCAGGGTGGTGCTGATGCGATGGTGTCTATTGCCGGTCCCGGACAGTCTGCAGATAAAGTGTTGAGAAGACAGCTGGATGCAAGCCTAGATCCGGCAAAAGCTGCCAGTGAGCAGGCAGCTGAACAAATGCGGAATATGAGAGAGATGGCCAATAAATTCATCGACACTCTCTCTAAAGGCGATACACTTCATAATCCACCTGCGAGCATGAATTCATTGTTCCGTCCTTCTGTTCAACCTTATCTGATCAGTTGGTTCAAATATGATCCGCAGCAATTGATCAAACAATTAAAAGTGCCAGTGCTGATCATACAGGGTAATACAGATCTCCAGGTTACAGAAGCCGATGCCATGATGCTCCTGAAAGCCAACCCTGAAGCGAAAGTGCTGATCATTGATAGAATGAATCATGTGCTGAAGCACAGTGAGGCGGAGCAGCGCGCCAATCATGCCACTTATATCAATCCTGATCTGCCGGTAGTGCCTGATCTGGTGACTGCCATTGTTGATTTTGTGAAAGGCTTGAAATGATCAGCAGGTCTTTTTTCGAAACTTATACTATCTTTAATCCAGCCATCCGATCTTGTCCTTCATCTATTTCCAGAACTGATCCCTAATTTCAATCCCCTCCGGATTAATGACTGCATACAGTACATACAAGGACGATGAGTTGGTGGCATTACTTCAACAGGATGACCAGCAGGCATTCAATACAATCTACGATCGTTACTGGAATCTCCTCTTTGCCCAGGCTTTCAGAAAACTGGATAATGCACAGGAAGCAGAAGATCTGGTGCAGCAACTTTTCATCGAAGTGTGGGAGCGGAGATCGCGGATCAATATCACGCGTTCGCTGAATCACTGGCTGGCTGCGGCTGTGAAGTTAAAAGTGATGACTGTTTATTCAGCCCGTTTCCGAAACCTGCAAACAACCGGAGAGATCAATGAGGAATACCCGGCAGATACACCTTTACCGTATTCCATCATTGAACTGCAGCAAATGATGGCGAAGCTGGAAGTGCTGGTAGAAGCGCTTCCTGAGAGACCACGAATGGTATTCAGAATGAGCAGGGAAGGCCAGCTCTCCAACAAAGAAATTGCAGATCAACTCAATATCTCCGAAAAAACAGTGGAGAACCATATGAACCGGGCACTGGGCTCCCTCCGCAAATCCATGGGCGATTCACCCATTTCTGTTATCCTCCTTTTCTAACCTTCCAGAAAAAAAAGATTCAAAAAGCTTGGGTGCTGCTTTCATTAAGCAAGACTATTGTGTATATGGACCAACAACGCGCATATGAACTGGCCAATAAGTGGCTGAAGGGTACTATCACTGATGCTGAGATGGCTGCATTCAGTGAGTACTACAACAGCAAAGGTGATGATGAAATTATGCTGCCCGAAGATTTTGCGATGCACGAAACCGCACTTGGCAAAAGAATACTAGCCAACGTTAAGGAAGCTACAGGCATGGCTGCTCCCGTTGTTGACATGCCCGTGCATCGCCACCGTATGCTGCCAAAGATTGCTGTTGCGGCTGCAATAATGGTGTTGGTTTCACTGGGTGCTTACCTTTGGCTCCACCAGGATCGCGACAGGCAGCTGGCAATCGAGAACAAAATGTTGCCTGCACAGGTATTGCCCGGAAAAGAAGGAGCCGTGCTGACACTCTCTGACGGACGGCAGATTGCACTCGACAGTGCAGGCAATGGCCATGTAGCCGATCAGAACGGAGCAAAAGTGATGCTGCAAAACAAGCAGCTCATCTATGATGCATCGGAAAGCAGCACCGCTGAAATGGCTTTCAACACTATGAGTACACCGGCCGGCAGACAGTTCAGGTTAACACTGCCGGATGGTACCAAAGTGTGGCTGAACGCTGCCAGCTCCATCCGCTATCCCACCCGGTTTTCAGGAAACGAAAGAAAAGTGATCATAACCGGAGAAGCCTATTTTGAAGTGAAGCGGGATCAGTCGAAACCGTTTCGGGTATCCGTCAGCGATATGGAAGTGGAAGTGCTGGGCACCAGTTTCAATATCAATAGCTATGCCAATGAGAAGATGCTGAGAACAACGCTGATCGAAGGTGCAGTACGTGTAAAGAACAATGCAGCGGCCATTTTGCTCAAACCTTCGCAGCAGGCGGTATTGCTGCAAAACCATATTGGCAGATCACTGGAAGTAAAAGACGGAGCGGATATTCAGCAGGTAATGGCCTGGAAGAACGGAATATTCAATTTCAACGGAGCCGATCTTTTTATGGTGTTGCGGGAACTGGAAAGATGGTATGATATTGAAGTGCGCTATGAAGGCAGGATTGTGCCGGGGTTATTCTTCGGAAAAATGAGCAGGAACGTAAACCTGAATGTAGTGCTTGAATGGCTAAAAGGTTCAGGTGTGAACTACCGGTTTGAAAAAGGAAACAAACTGATCATAATACCATAAATCAATTGTTCCCAAAACAAAAGGCCAGCATGCGACAACATAACTGGCCAGGCGTTTTGGGTAACAAAAATGCAAAAGTCCGGGAAGACTGTATTCATCACCCAAAACACTGCGAAAGTATGCAAAAAACTGTTTATGGGCGGGACTGCCCCTTCATGCCTGAAGGTGTGCGGATAGACCGTCGTTTTATCAACCAAACTATGTTAGTAATGAAACTAACAATGGTATTACTGATCACTTCGATCCTTACCGTGCATGCGAGAGGGTTTTCACAGCAGGTCACTTTCTCAGGAAAGAATGTTGAATTGCTGAAAGTATTCTCCGCCATCGAAACGCAAACAGGCTTCTTCACCGTAGGCAGTCTGGAACTGCTGAAGCAGGCCAGCCCGGTTTCACTCCACGTAAAGGATATGCCGCTCGAGACATTGCTGCAACTGATCCTGAAAGATCAGCCCATCGATTTCAAAATATCAGAGAAAACTATTTTCCTGTTCCGCAAACCCGGCCTCCCTGACAATGCTGTAAGACCTTCATCAACTGCAGGACCCACCCCTATTTTGGTGAAAGGAGTTGTGCTGGGTGTAAATGACGTTCCTTTATTCGGAGCGAGCGTAAGCGTTGCAGGAACAGCTAACTACGAATTCACTGATAACTTTGGAAAGTTTGAAATATCGGTAGAAAAAGGGCAGAAACTCAAAATCTCCTATGTGGGATACCAGCCCGTGGAATGGAAGGCTACCAGTGAAAAAGTAACCATCGTAATGAAGCCGGCAGATAATAAGCTGGAAGACGTAGAAGTAGTGATCAATACAGGCTATCAGAAATTCAAACCCAATGAAATGGTGGGCTCTGTAGAAGTGTTCTCTGAAAAAATGCTGCAGAAGCAGGTTGGTACAAATATTCTGCAAAGACTAAAAGGCTTGTCGGCCGTTCTTCAGTTCAATAATAAGATCACCACATCCTCAGCTTCCGGCAATCCGCACAGCACTTTGAATATGACTATCAGGGGATGGAGTACCATCAACGGACCAACGGATCCACTGATCATTGTAGATAATTTTCCTTATCAGGGGAACATCGATAATATCAATCCCAATGATGTTGAATCGATCGTGATACTGAAAGATGCTGCCGCTGCCAGTATCTGGGGAGCGCGTGCAGGTAATGGGGTGATAGTGATCAACACCAAAAGAGGGAAGTTCGGTGCAAAACCTTCCTTCAGTATAAACTCCACTATCAACATAACTGAAAAACCTGACCTGTACAAATTGCCGCTGATGGGAAGTGCAGCTTATATAGATCAGGAACTGGCCATAGCCAATCAGAACGGAATACTGCTCTATCAGGAGAGATATGCACACACGCCGGTAGTGTCTGTACTCATAGACAGAAAAAAAGGATTGATCAGTGCAGAAGACTCCGCGGCAAAGATCGATTACCTGAAATCTATCGATAGCCGTGAGCAATGGAATAAATATGTCTACCGGCATGCACTTACGCAGGATTACTCAATGAATGCATCGGGTGGCTCCAGCAATATCGCCTGGACCATCAGGGGCAACTATGTGAAAACATCGGGGAGCACACAAAACAAACAGGAGCGTGCTTCGATAGGGATCGGTAATGATTTTAGGATCAGTAGCAAACTGGATCTGCAGATCACTGCGGACTACTCACATCTTTCATCAAAGTCAGGCGCTCCGGAATTCAATGCAGTTAAAGCCAGGAATTTTATGGTGCCGCAAAGCATTCCCTATCTGCAACTGGCAGATGAGAACGGACAACCGGTAAGCCTCCTGAAAAAATACAACAGCCAGGTTTTGGATACGCTGGGAGGCGGTCGCCTGCTCGATTACAGCTATTACCCGCTTACAGACTGGCGGCATGATTACTCTACCGACAAAAGCAATACTTATTCCCTTGAAGCCATTCTGACCTATAAGCCCATCAGCGATCTTCGCCTGCAGCTCTCAGCAAAAACAATGAAAGCGAACGCAACCTTTCGGACAGTGAGAGATAAGGAAAGTTATTATACGCGCGATGTTATCAACCAGTTTTCACAAATAGACCCGGTTACCAAAGTGGTGAACAGAGTAGTGCCCCCGGGCGATATCGTTTCAGTTGAAAATACTGAACTGACCAACTTTGCCATCCGCGCACAGGGCACATACAATAAGCAATGGGGAGCACATGGCATCAATCTGATGGGAGGCCTGGACCTGTCTGATTTCAAAAGAGAGAAAAGCGGTCAGCTGATGGTAGGCTATAGTGAAGATCCATTGCTGTTCTCCCTTGTAAATATGGTAGACAGGTTCCCTGTTTGGTTTGAGGGAGAAAATACAGTGGGCAACGTGTTGCAGGCCCAGTCCATAATGGGTATCAGAACATTCGTTGAGAGATTTGTTTCTACCACTGCCAGCATCTCTTACAATTACGACGGCAGGTATGTTTTTTATTCCAACATGAGAAAAGACGGAGCGAATATCCTTGGTGTAAAAACAAACGACCGGTGGAGCCCTTTCTGGTCAGTTGGCGGAAGCTGGATCATCAATAAAGAAAAATTCTTTAACGCAGCCTGGGTGAATGGACTCACTTTCCGGACCAATGTTGGCATCTCAGGCAATGTGGATGTAACAAGAAGTTCCAATCCTGTAGGAAATATCAATCAGGGCATGCCCAATACCACTGTGCCTTATCCATATCTGATCATCGCAGATCCTCCGAATCCAAACCTCAGATGGGAGAAGATAATACAAGTGAACTGGGCACTGGATTTTTCGTTGCTGAAAGACAGGCTCTCCGGATCTGTGGAGTATTACATCAAAAATGGCAGGGACCTGTACGGCAGTATACTTGCTGATTATACGCAATCGCCCAATATCAATGTGAAAGCAAATGCGGCTTCCATGGATGGAAGAGGAATTGACATTAGGCTCAATGCGAAAATACTGGATGGAAAATTTGGCTGGAGATCCATGATCAACTTTGCAAGGATCACCAACAAGTTAAAGCAATACCACAATCAGGTGGCCATTGCCGGAGCCTTCAATCAAACAGTGGGTAGCAACGGAAACAGGATCCACGATAACATGTTATTATTTCCCGGGCAGAGTTTGTTCAGCGTAACCGCCATTCGTACCATGGGAGTGAATAGCTCAGGCCAGGTGCTGTACCTGGTGAATGATAAACCTACCACAAATATTCTCGAGGTAATCAAGGATTTTGAGCAGAACGGAGATAAGTCAAGCTCCTACGTTTACTTCGGACCAAGCGATCCGAAATTCAATTTCAATTTCAACAATTTTATCAGCTGGAAAAACTGGAGCCTGGCTGTAATTACTCAGTTGAAATTTGGTTACTATTTCAAGAAGTTGCTGATAGAAGATGGTGCAACAGCTTCCAATCCTTACTATCACAAAGATTTTGAACAAAGATGGAAGCAGCCCGGTGATGAATTGCATACGAGGATTCCCAAATCAAATGGTGGATTGCTGAATTATGCCTACTTCAGTTCCGATCTGGTTCACAGGGCAGACAATATCCGTATCGAGAATATACAGCTCTCGTATGACTTCGATATTAAGGAGCACCAGGTATTCAGGTCGATGCAGCTTGCGTTGAACATCAGCAATGTCGGCATTGTGTGGAGAGCCAATAAAGAAGGGCTTGACCCGGATTATGACAGGTCCGGGAACTTTACGATGCCTAATCGGCCCATCAGAATGTGGAGCCTTAAACTGATCGCCGGATTTTAAACACCACCTAAAAAAATGACATGAAACAGCTGTTCATACTTTTTGCAGCATTCATCCTGCCGGGCTGTAACAAATTCCTCGACAAGCCGGGAGATCCAACCAGAAAGGTCCCAAAGACTGTGGCGGATGTGCAGATGCTGCTGGATCAGCCTTTGGCCAATGGAAGCACATTCATAGGCGCAGATGAATATTATGTGAGTGCTGCGTTTTGGCTATACATGATGGAGGCCAACGCAAACTATTACTTTACCTGGTTGCCCAATAACAATACGGCAATGGTGGGGAGGGATTTCTGGAAAGAATCCTACAATGCAATATTCAACACCAATGTTGGAATTGAAATACTGAACAAAGTACCGGTAACTGCCGCCAACAAAAAAGAATGGGAGTTGGCAAAGGGATCTGCTCATTTCGTCAGGGCCTGGTCTTTTCTCTCCGTTGCCTGGCTTTATGCCAACACCTGGCATGAAGAGAGATCGAAAAATGACCTGGGCGCAGTAATTGATCTTGATTCTGATTTCCTCAATAAATTATCACGGTCTACTGTAGCCGAAACATACGATCAGATCCTCAAAGATGCGCAGGAAGCTGTAAAGTATCTTCCCTTATACCCTGATAATCCGGTAAGGCCATCCAGGCTGGCAGCATATGGTTTGCTGGCAAGAATTTATCTCTCCATGAGAAAATATGATGAAGCGCTTCAGCAATGCAATCTTTACCTCGCGGAATTGAATGCACTCCTGGATTACAACAATCCTGCAGAAGTGCAGGTGGATAATGATTATCCTTTTTCGTTGTTCAATAAAGAGGTGATCTACAATAATGCATCTGTATATTCCGGCAGCACTTTTTATCCGCTGGATTTCAATACCGTGGCTGTAGATACGGGCATCATCAAATCCTTTCACAACAATGATCTGCGGAAGAGGGCCTTCTTCAAAGATTATGGAGAGTTCTGGCAGTTTGCAGGAAGCTCGATGTATGAAACACCTATGACAGGTATCTGTACAGATGAGTTGTACATCACACGCGCAGAATGTTATGCCAGGCAAGGGGAAACAGGTAAAGCCATGAAAGATCTCAATGACCTGCTCATTACCCGGTGGACATCGGGCACATTCGTTCCCTTTACAGCCAGTACAAAAGAAGAAGCGCTGACAATCATTCTGGATGAAAGAAAAAAGGAGTTGCTTTTCCGCGGACTGCGTTGGATGGACATCAAACGCCTGAATGAAGAAGGAGCGAATATCTCCATCATCAGGAAATCTCCTGATCATACTAAAACAGGCGTGCTTCTACCCGGCAGCCCACGCTTTGCCATGCAATTGCCGGAAGATCTTGTAATCAATTTCGGATACCAGCAGAACCCCAAAGAATAATCTGACATAAGGGAAATCACTTTTTGAATACACGCAGCAGTGCGTGCAGGGGATCATTTTGCCATAAAAATTAACATCAATGGAAACACCAATTGTAAGTGTTCGGCATCTTTCTCACCGCTACAATGTTCAGTGGGCGGTGAATGATGTAAGCTTTGAATTGTCCGCAAGAGGCGTATACGGTTTGCTGGGCGCCAATGGAGCCGGCAAGTCTACCATCATGAATATCATGTGTGGTGTGCTCAATCAAACCAAAGGAGACGTATTCATAAAAGGCATCGATATGCTGGCACAGCCGGTGGCTGCCAAAAAGCTGATCGGCTTTCTTCCCCAGACGCCTCCCTTGCAATCCGAGCTTACTGTAGAAGAGTTTCTGACGCATTGCGCCAGGATCAGGCTGATGCCTAAGAATACCATCAAAGCCGCAGTGGATGAAGTGATGCAGAAATGCAATGTTGCTCATTTCAGCCGAAGGCTCATCGGAAATCTATCGGGAGGTTATCAGCAACGTGTTGGTATTGCACAAGCCATTATCCACCGGCCGGAGTTTGTGGTGATGGATGAACCTACCAATGGTCTCGATCCCAATCAGATCATCGAGATCAGAACGCTGATCAGAGAGATCGCTGAAGACCGGACCGTAGTACTGTCTACGCATATTCTGCAGGAAGTGCAGGCTATCTGCGATCATATCTGGATGATCAATGAAGGCAAGTTTGTTTTTTCCGGAACGCTCCATGAATTTGATAACTACATACTGCCATCATCACTGATGGTTACCATGATGAATCCGCCTTCACTAGCTGAATTACAACAGCTGGAAGGCGTGCAGCAGGCAGAAGCCATCGACCGGAATAAATTCCGCATCCGCTATACAGATGCACAGGAAGTGACCGACCTCCTTGTTCTGCATAGCGGGCGCAACAACTGGCGTATCAGTGAGCTATCCCTTGAAAAATATTCGCTAGACAATATTTTCTCCGAACTGTCCCGGAAAAAATAAGAATCGTTCTGTAAAAAACTATCATTATGAAAGTCATTTTAGATATTACTTCCAACGAATTAAGGAAGTTGTTCTATTCGCCCATCGCCTGGTTTGTGATGGTAATATTTGCATTCCAGGGAGCCGGCGCATTTGCTGCTTCGTTCGGGTACTATGTTCACCTGAAAAATGCCGGGGCACTGATGTATATCAAGGATGTTACCTATGCAGTGTTCTCCAGTGAAATGATGGGGATGTATGGAGCTGTGCCATCCATCATGTATCTTTTTATTCCACTGATAACCATGAATGCCATCAGCCGCGAAAAAGGAACTGGCGGTATCAAACTTTTGTATTCTTCTCCTGTAAGCAATTCACAGATCATACTCGGAAAGTACCTGGCGCTTGTACTTTTCATCTTACTGCTGGTGCTCTTCATTTTCATCTTTGGCCTTTACGGCATGCTCAATATTGCAAATGCAGACAAGGGTCTTATTTTCTGCGGCCTGTTGGGACTGTTTCTGCTTGGTTGTGTGTATGCCGCGCTGGGATTATTTATGTCGTCCATCACTGTTTACCCGATTGTGGCAGCTATAAGCACCATGTGTCTGCTGGCATTTCTTCATTTTGCAGATCATTGGGGGCAGGGAACAAAATTCATTCGTGATATTACCTACTGGCTTTCATTGAAAGGACGGGTAAATACATTTATCAAAGGGATGATCACCACGGAGGATGTAATTTATTTTATTGCCGTGATCGCTTTTGCGCTGTCACTGGCGGTGATCAAGCTGAATGCAGCCCGTACAAGACGATCCCGCAGGCAGGTAGCCATGCAATACATCATTGCTTCATTGGCGATGGCAATAACCGGTTATGTAACTTCCATGCCATCTTTCAAATTCTATCACGATGTTACACATACGCAGCGAAATACAATTTCTGAAGAAAGCCAGAAAGTGATGCGCAAGGTGGAAGATAATATTCTTATTACTTCCTACACCAATATGCAGGATGCCAATACCCTGGCTACCGCATTGCCGAACAGCTACATGATAGATGTACATCGGTTTGAAGAATATACCCGCTTCAAACCAACCATGCAGCTCGATTATGAATACTACTACAAGAAAATGCCTACAGGGTTCTATACCGAAAAATATCCAACCCTGAATGATGAGCAGTTGATGGATACTCTTCGTAAACAAAATGATTTCGATTTCAAAATTGTTCCACATCAGAACCTCGCAGGTAAAGTTGATCTGTCCGGGGAAGATTACCGGTTTGTAAGAGAGATCAAATTGGGCAATGGAAAGAAAACCTTCCTGCGGATCTTCAACGATAACAATATTTTTCCGGATGAAGGTCAGATCACTGCTGCATTCAAAAGACTGGTTGACACGCTGCCCCAGGTAGGTTTTGTAACCGGACACGGAGAACGCAGCTTCGATATTACCAATGAGCGGGGATACAATACATTCACGCAGGAAAAAACTTTCCGCTATTCACTTATCAATAATGGGTTCGATTTTGAAAAAGTGGAACTGGGCAAACCTGTGCCCGAACATATTTCAATTCTGGTGATAGCAGATCCCCGTCAGGATTTCACTGAAACTGAATTGAATAATTTTCAAGCCTATGTAAACAAGGGAGGAAACCTGATCATTGCAGGGGAACCAACTCGGCAGGCGATCACCAATAAGCTCGTTGGCCCGCTGGGCGTGAATATGATGCCCGGGGTTATCTATCAGCCCAAACAGAATGTACTTTCTGAAGTAATGCTGGCAAAACCGGTGATACCGGCTGAATGGAATTCACCCTGGCTTAAGATGTCGAAAGACAGAAGGCAGCAGATGGTAATGGATCAGGCCTGTCCGCTGGAATTCACCGGCAGTAATGGTTTTGTGGCAACATCCGTTTGCGTTACCGATACTACACCCGGATGGGTTGAACTGGAGAGCACTGATTTTGAAAATAATCCACCCGTTTTCAATCCTGCTGCAGGTGAAAAGAAAGAACCATTCTCTTCAGCGATGGCACTTTCGAGAAAAGTAAATCAGAAGCAACAGAAGATACTGGTAACAGGAGATGCAGACTGGATGAGCAATATGGAACTGCAGACCTTTCGAAAAGATACATGGGCAGCCAACTTCGAATTCATCTGTACTGCTTTCTACTGGCTCTCCGATGGCAAAGCGCCCATCAATACCAGCAAACCTGAACCGATCGATAATGATATTTCCGTGAACAGGGAACAATGGAAACTGCCTTCCTTCCTGCTCAAATGGGGTGTCTCCTTTCTGTTGCTGGCAGCAGGAGTAACAGTTTGGGTACGTCGCAGGAGAAGATAACCGAAGCCTTCATCAAAATAATCCGCTTTGCATTTCATAATCGATAGTCAAACCCTTGAAGATCTGAAGATCTTCGGCAAAAAAGGACAGGATTCAGTTTACGCGCTGTTTAACCGGACTGTTACCAGTGGCGGAGCGGAGCAGCTTCAGCATATGTTCAGGTTTCCTTTGTCTGATGCATCAGTGATCAGCAGGAGAGCAGCTGTGATCCGTTTTTTTCAGCAATACCAACTGGCATTGGTTGCAAAGCATAGCGAGTATGAATCGGCAATCCTGTATCTCAACATGCGCGATCAGCGAAGCAAGCTGAACCATGATGAACAATTCCTTAGCCGGATGATAAGATCCGTGATGCGGTCCGACATTGAATTCAGGACCATCAAAAAAGGGATACTGTCTCTTATTCAGCTGATGCGTTCACTGAAAGATTTCCTGAAGAAGATTGAGCCATTGCTCACAGAAAATACAGCTTTCAGAGAAGAACATGAAGCCATGAACAGGTTGTTGTCAACTCCTGAATGGCAGGTGTTCTTTGAGAAAAAATCTTTGACGCCCTGTTACAGTTCTTTGGTGTTTTTCGATCAGTTGCTGCGCTTCCGTTTCTACGATGAAGTGCGGCAACTTCTTTCCCTGATCTCTTCCATGGATGTTTATATATCCGTAGCTGCTGTTGCAGATGCAGCGGGGTTAGTGTTTCCCACTGCATTGCCGCAGGAGAACAACCTGTTGCAGCTGGCTGAAGTATGGCATCCGCATCTCCGAAAGCCGGTTGCCAACAGTGTTGTATTCTCGGCTGATCAACAGCTGGTTTTTCTTACCGGAGCGAATATGGCAGGCAAATCAACTTTCATGAAATCCGTTGGTATTGCGGTTTACCTGGCACATATGGGTTTTCCGGTTCCTGCAAAAGAGATGAGGTTCTCTGTGATGGACGGCATGCTCACTATCATCAATCTGCCTGATAATCTCAACAGCGGTTACAGCCATTTTTATACGG
Organism: Pseudobacter ginsenosidimutans; assembly: GCF_007970185.1. Classification (NCBI taxonomy): domain Bacteria; kingdom Pseudomonadati; phylum Bacteroidota; class Chitinophagia; order Chitinophagales; family Chitinophagaceae; genus Pseudobacter; species Pseudobacter ginsenosidimutans. The sequence goes on from NZ_CP042431.1 coordinate 2,754,827, forward strand.
AAGTACTTCGCGTAAAGAAAGTGGCTATCCAGTTGCAGCAGGGCAAACGGATGATGGTACTGATTGATGAATTGTTCAGAGGGACCAATGTGAAAGATGCGCTGGAAGCCACCGTTGCAGTAACAGGGAAATTTGCTAAGTACAGGAACAGTGCCTTCATTGTATCGAGCCATATCATGGAAGCAGCAGAATTGCTCAGGCAGCACTTTACTCAGATTAATTTTCAATTCCTGCCCACGCTCATGGAAGGCAATCTGCCTGTGTATCCCCGGAAACTTGAAACAGGGATTTCGGCAGACCGGCATGGAATGATCATCATACAGAATGAAGGCATTCTCTCCATGTTAAATCAATCGCTCAATGAACCAATACATACCTGAAATTAATTACGATGGAATTTCTGGCAGACAAACAAACCTTGCTCGACCTGAATGTGCTGGGCAAATACAAAACCGGATCTTTATTCAGCTTATTCAACCATGTTGTTACTTCAGGCGGTGAGCGATTGCTGGATGAAATGTTCCGTCATCCGCTCACCGATGTAACTGCAATCAATAGCCGTAGCAGCGTGTTCCATTATTTTCAGCGGATGGAACTGCAGTTGCCATTCGATGAAGCAGCATTTTCAAAAGCCGAACAGTTTTTGCTGAATGGCTGTGATGATAAATGGTTCTTTTTCCTTTTCAGAACTGGAAGAAGAAAATTATGGTCGTTGATGCGGTTGAACAATGATGCGGAGGAGTTTGATGAGGGACTGCGGGCTGCACTGCAGGTACTCGGACAACTGGCCCTGTTCTTTCAAGAAATGCAGCAGGATCAGCGAAACCCGCTCTACGCAAAGGCCAGCGAATACCTTGCAATGCTACATGCAAACGGAATTGCTGATCATGAATTAACAAATTCTACCGTAAAAGGGTTGGGTGCTGAACTGAAGTACGATTATCTGTTGCGGGGAAAACTGTACCGGAAAATGCAGTCTTTACTGGAGTTTGTTTATCTGTTGGATGTGGCAGCTGCAGTGGGAAAAGTGGCTTGTTCAAACAAACTTGTTTTTGCTAGAGCGCTTGGATCGGAATCTTCCGTTCTGGAGATCTCAAATTGCCGTCACCCAGCTTTGGAAAAAGCGATCGGTAATGATCTCAATCTGAATGAAGGGCAGAATATATTTTTTCTCACGGGAGCGAATATGGCGGGCAAATCTACTTTCATGAAGTCGGTAGGTGCTGCATTTTACCTGGCGCATATGGGATTTCCGGTAGCTGCCGATTCTATGCGGTTTTCAGTGAAGAAGGGTATCTATTCTTCCATCAATGTGCCTGATGATCTGCAGCAGGGTATCAGTCATTTCTATGCAGAAGTATTGCGGGTAAAGCAGGTTGCGGGTTCTGTTTGTTCCCGTTTGCCATTGCTGGTGATATTTGATGAACTGTTCAAAGGCACCAATGTGAAAGATGCTTATGATGCTACACTGGCAGTTACTGCTGCATTTGCCAATTACAGGCAATGCGATTTCATCATATCCACACATATCATTGAGGTAGGGGAAGCGTTGAAGCATGTGCAACCCAATATGCAGTTTGGATTTATGCCAACGGTGATGAAGGGAAGTATCCCCGGATATACTTATCGCATGAAGGAGGGGATCACGGAAGACAGGCATGGAATGATGATCATCCGGAATGAAGGAATTCTCGATATACTGTAAATGAAACGGGGGCGTCTCAATATTGAGACGCCCCCGTTTTCGTATAAATCAATTATTCGTTTACCTGTGCGGGTTATACCAGCATAGTGAGGGGCTCTTCCAGCAGTCCCTGCAGTGTTTGCAGGAATGCAGCGCCGGAGGCTCCGTCTACAACGCGGTGGTCGCAGCTCAGGGTTACTTTCATGATATTTCCTACCACGATCTGGCCGTCTTTCACAACAGGCACCTGGTTGATAGCGCCGATAGCGAGGATACAGGCATCGGGTGGGTTGATGATGGCAGTGAACTCATCAACGCCAAACATGCCGAGGTTGGAGATGGTGAAGGTATTGCCTTCCCAGTCTGCCGGTTGCAGTTTTTTGTCTTTCGCTTTTTGAGCTGCTACTTTCACTTCAGCCGCGATCTGGCTCAGTGACTTTGTATCTGCAAAACGAACAACGGGAACGAGCAGACCTTCTTCCACTGCAACGGCAACGCCGATGTTCACGTGGTGGTTGATGCGGATCTTGTCGCCCAGCCAGCTGCTGTTCACTTTCGGGTGTTTCTTCAATGCGATGGCGCATGCTTTCAGCACCATATCATTGAAGGATATTTTGGCGGGAGAAACTTCATTGAGTTTTGCCCTGCTTTCTACCGCTTTGTCCATGTTGATGTTCATGGTAACATAGAAGTGAGGAGCAGAGAATTTGCTTTCAGCGAGACGTTTTGCAATCACTTTGCGCATTTGTGAAACGGGCACTTCTTCGAAGCTTACCTGTCCGGCCGGTGCAGCAGGTGCACTGGAAGCAGCAGCTGCAGGAGCGCTGGAAGATGCGGCGGCAGGAACATAGTTATCGATATCTTTCTTCACGATACGGCCACCGTCTCCGCTTCCGGAAACTTTAGCCAGATCGATGCCTTTATCGCTGGCGATCTTTTTAGCGAGGGGAGAGGCTTTCACGCGGCCATCTTCAGAAGTTGAAGCAGCAGCGGGAGCGGGAGCGCTGGAAGCGGCAGGCTGGGCAGCTTGTTGTGGCTGTTCGGCCTGTTGCGGTTGTGCGGCACCGGCAGCAGCGGGAGCCGGGCCACCTTTGGCGGCAGCAACGATAGCGTTCACATCTACTTTGCTTTCATCTCCGATGATACAGAGCAGTGCATTCACAGGAACTTTATCTCCTTTCTGTGCGCCGATATATAATAATTTTCCTTCTTTATAGCTTTCCAGTTCCATCGTGGCCTTGTCTGTTTCCACATCGGCCAGCAGGTCGCCTTTTTTCACGGCATCACCTACTTTCTTGTGCCATTCTGCAATCACACCTTCCGTCATGGTATCGCTGAGGCGTGGCATGAGGATCACTTCAGGAACGGTAGAGAGATCGATAGAACCGCCGGATGCAGGTGCAGCGGCTGGAGCGGCTTGTTGTTGAGGTTGTGGCTGAGGCTGAGGAGCGGCGGCTTGTTGTGGTGCTGCTGGCTTTTCAGCAGCAGGGGCGGCTGCGGCAGCGCCACCTTTGATCAGGGAGCTGATGTCTTCGCCGGGTGTTCCTATAATGGCCAGCAGGTCGTTCACCTGGAGTTTTCCGCCTTTGTCCGTTCCGATATGTAATAAGGTACCGTCTTTATAACTCTCCAACTCCATGGTAGCTTTATCGGTTTCCACTTCTGCCAGGAGATCGCCTTTTTTCACAGGGTCGCCAACTTTTTTATGCCAGGCCGCAATCACTCCTTCGGTCATCGTATCACTCAGGCGGGGCATTAGGATCACTTCAGCCATAACTTTATTCCAGTTTATAATTTGGGATGTTCAAATTTCTATTGAGTGCCGAAATTACAGCAAAATAGGGAATTGACAATGCGGAACACGCATTGAACTGTATTCAATACATTATGTAAAATTGGCAAGTTGCCAATCGCAACGTATTAAAGATCAAGTTCCAGTCTCAGTCTGTCTTTCAGCTCCCGGATCAACGGGTATTCTTCAGCTATGGCAATGAATTTATCCCGGCTCGACATTGGTTTATCGGTCGGTTCCTGGTAAACCACGTTCTCATCCACTTCAATCACGAAGAGAAGTGCCCGGTTGTTGAACACCTTGCAGAGGTATTCACTCAGCGGTCTTCTTTCGCCTTCGATGAACTTTTGTTCCAGGTTATTATTGGTGACAATCGTGAAATGTGCGCTGTTATTGATTTGCAGGCGGGCCATCACAAAGGATTGTGAGGCTGGGTTCTTGGTATCGCGCAATTGCTGGGTGAATGCTTCCCAGGCGGCATGCAGTCTGGCTTCTTCCAGGGGGATCACTTCTCCGGCGGAGGCGAGACCTTTGCCTACAAACTGTTGACGGATACTGGCGAGCCCGCCGATCTTCACTTTGGGTTGATCCGAGACTGGCTGTTCCTGTTTTACCGGTTGAACGGGCGGCACCACAGCCTGCGATGCAGGTCTGGCGGCAGGTTGATCTTCGATGATCAGTTTGGCCCCGGTTTGTGGGGCTTCAGCTTTTGGTTTGGCTGCCGCCTGTTTGGGAGCGGCTCCCAGAACGGGTATCTGGCGAAACGCTACTGGTTTGGCTGTGTCAACTAGTTTTTTTTTCCCGTCGTCTGCGCCGGCGCCCAGTTCGATAGCTTGTTGCAGGTAGCTGAGTTTGATCAGCACCAGCTCTATGTGCAATCGCTTGTTGCGTGCGGCTTTGAAGCCAATCTCGGCTTCATTCAGAATATTGAGGGCATTGATGAGCCAGGCCACGGAAACCTGCTTGCCCATTGCGATGTAGCGGTCTTTGAAACTTTCCACCACCTGCAGCAGGTTCGCTACTTTCTGGTCTTTACAAACCAGCAGGTTGCGGACGAATTCAGCAAAGCCATTCAATACCAGATCACCTTCGAAGCCCTTGCGGTCGATATCATCGTAGAGAAGCATGGCTCCACCAAGATCCTGTGCCAGCATGCTTTCCATGAAACGGAAGTAGTAATCGGCATCCAGGATATTGAGGTGCTCAAGTGTATTCTGATAACTGACGGTACCATTGGTGAAGCTTACGATCTTGTCCATGATACTGAGCGCATCACGCATACAGCCTTCGCTTTTCTGAGCGATGAGGTGCAGAGCGGCGCGATCGGCATTCACTTCTTCTTTGGTACAGATCTGTTCAAGGTGGTCAACTGTATCGTTGGTGGTGATGCGTTTGAAATCGAAGATCTGGCATCGGCTCAGGATCGTTGGAAGGATCTTGTGCTTTTCGGTGGTGGCCAGAATGAATATAGCGTATCCTGGCGGCTCTTCCAGTGTTTTCAGGAAGGCGTTGAAGGCCGAGGAGCTGAGCATGTGCACCTCATCGATGATATACACTTTGTAGGTGCCGGCCTGTGGTGCAAAGCGGACCTGTTCCACCAGGGTGCGGATATCATCCACGGAGTTGTTGCTGGCAGCATCCAGCTCATGGATGTTGAGCGATGTGCCTTCATTGAATGAAACGCAGCTGTGGCAAACATTACAGGCTTCCCCGTCCTCTCCGGGCTTCTCACAGTTGATGGTCTTGGCAAGGATACGTGCACAGGTGGTTTTACCAACGCCCCTGGGGCCGCAGAACAGGAAGGCGTGCGCCAGTTGCTGGTTCCTGATCGCATTCTTGAGGGTAGTAGTGATATGCCCTTGCCCTACAACTGTGTCGAAGGTCTGGGGCCTGTACTTTCTTGCCGAAACGATAAACTTTTCCATTATGGGTGCAATTTAAGAAACGCCGGATTAATGCCCGGAAGCAAAATTTAAACTTGTGAATAATTTGTAATTAAGTGAGTTACTTTTGCGCCATGATAAAAGCGATCCTTAAGAAGAAGATCAGTCAGCGTGTAGTGGTGAACGGCCATCCCTGGATCTTTGCCAATGAAGTGAACCTGGTAGACGGAGAAGTAGAGCCCGGCGATATCGTGGAAGTGTACACACATGATAAAAAATTTGTAGGTAAAGGATATATCAACCCGGCCAGCCAGATTTTGGTCAGACTGCTCACGCGCGACAAAAACGAGACCATCAACGAGGATTTCTTTTACAATCGCCTGCTCAAAGCCTGGCATTACCGTCAGCAGATCGGGTACATCGAGAACTGCCGCCTCATCTTCGGCGAAGCGGATTACCTGCCTCAGCTGATCATCGATAAATTCAATGATTATTTTGTGATCCAGACCCTGGCGCTGGGGATCGATAAATGGAAGCCTGCCATCGTAAAGGCCCTGGAAAAGATCTTCCAACCCAAAGGCATATACGAAAGGAACGATGTTCCCGTGCGTGAACTGGAAGGGTTGAAGCAGCAGAAAGGATTCCTTTCTGCACCCTTCGATACAAAGATCACCATCATGGAAAACGGTTTGAAATTCCTGGTGGATATTGAGAACGGACAAAAGACGGGCTACTTCCTGGATCAGCAGGATAACCGCCGCGCCATTCAGCATATCGTGAAAGGAGCTGACGTACTTGGCGCTTTCACCTATACGGGAACTTTCGAGATCCATGCAGCGGCCTATGGCGCCAAAAGCGTACTGGGACTGGATATCAGCGAGAATGCCGTGGCACAGGCCAATCGTAATGCAGTGCTGAACGGAGTGGAAAAAATAGTGAAGTTCGAAGCGGAAAATGCTTTCGACAAACTGAAGCTCTGGGCGAAAGAAGGAAGACAATATGATGTAGTGATGCTGGATCCTCCCAGCTTCACCAAAACAAGAGAGAATATTCAGAAAGCCATCACCGGTTACAAGGAGATCAATCTCCGCGGTATGAAACTGGTGAAGCCCGGCGGATTCCTGGTCACTTCCAGCTGTACCAATCTGATCCAGCCTGATCTTTTCCTGGAGATCATCCAGATGGCGGCCAAAGATGCCAGAAGGAAGATCCGCCAGGTTTGTTTCCAGACCCAAAGCGCCGATCACCCGATCGTATGGGGATGGGAGAATACTCAATACCTGAAATTCCTGATCATACAGGTGGATTAAGCGATTACTGGTTACCGTTAAATTATTTGGAGACCTGGAACTTTCCGGAGTCGATCAGTTTACCTGATTTGTCTTTCAGTTGGAAGATGTACAATCCGCGGAAGAAGTCGGAGAGGCTGATCACGTTCCTGGCGGAAACGTTATTGGTTTCGTACACTTTTTTGCCCAGCATATTGAAGATCTGGAAAGTATAATTCTTGTCGGATTCTTTTTGAATATCGAAGGTGATATAAGAAGTAGCAGGGTTTGGATAGAACTTAACGATCTTAGTCACCGGTGTCTCCGGTGATGAAGTCCTTGCCTGGCTGCTTGCCTGAAGGGTAGTGAACAGGATAATGGATAGTGCGTAAAAAATCTTCATGCAGCAAGATATTTTTCTCGTCTGATCCAAAATAGGCCCTTTTATTCAAATTTACAACTGATTTCCCAATTCTACCTATATGCCTGACTACAAATCAGTCTTTTAAGGGCCTTTAACAAATCTTTTGCGGCTATCAGCTCAAAATTGAAACTACCTGGCAGTCAGGCAGTTTGAGTATAATAATAACGCGAATTTGATTTCGGTCAACTAAAATTATTATTTCAGTGTGGCCAAAACAGCATCGATGGCTTTGAAGTCAGGAATGTCTGCGGCATTTTCCAGCACCTGGGCATATCTGACGACCCCTTCGCTATCCACCACAAATGCGGAGCGCTTACTCACGCCCTTCATATCGAAAACGAAATTCTCGTAAAGGCTGCCATAATCTTCAGATACTTCTTTATTGAAATCGCTGAGCAGGGGGAAGTTGAGCTTTTGTTCTTCCTTGTATTTGGCCAGTGTAAAAATGGAATCCACGCTGATACCCAAAACCTGTGCATTCACATTATTGTAATCTTCGATATGGTCTCTTACGCTGCACAGTTCTTTGGTGCAGGTGCCGGTAAATGCCTGGGGGAAGAATAACAGGAGTACGTTTTTGCCTTTGAAGTCGGAAAGCCCTACTTTATTTTTCTCGGAATCATACAAAACAAAATCCGGGGCTTTTTGTCCAGTTTCAATTTTCATGATGCGATATATCCTTTGATGGGTTTCAAATGTAATCAGAATTTTGGACACAGCACCTGATCCCTGTCAGGATTGTTGCGGTCCAGAAACCCTATCCAGCAAAGGCTTAATTCAAATCCACCTCTTCCCTGGCTGGCGGTCTTGAGCTGGCTGACGTTCACATCGTAACTGATGGCAATGGAAAGGGGATGTCTTTCCAGTTTGATCACAGGGATCAATGCATCTTTCAACCGGAGGAAAGCGCCGCCATGGATCACGTATTCCGGATTGTCCGGATCATCTCCAAGTTTGTATCCATAGAGGGCGCCGGCAATAGTTTCGTTGAAACTTCCCTGAATGCTCTGGTCTGCCTGTATGGTGAAAAACGTATAATCATCCACATCGAACTTCACGCCTGCCGAAATCACATATTTCGGTTGTAATTCAACGTTAGGATTCTTGTAGAAGGAGTTCTTTGGTCTGTTGAGGTGATGATAGGCTGCGCCGAGGAACATGCTGTTCCGTTGGTTTTCACCGAATGTAGTGTTGAAGCTCATGCCTACACTGGCATCCCAGGTGGTGAAATTGGGTGTATTGAGCGGTTCGCCATTGGGAAGTGTGGGATCGAATCCGCCGGGTCCATACTGATCATCGGTGGTGATCTTGGCAAGGTCAAGGCTCTTGCGTATCATACCGCCCATGAAACCCAGCGAGAGGTACATCACTTTTTGATTACTGAGGGATTTGTGGTAATTGAGGGCAGGCAGCAGGTGGGTGGTGGCCAGGCCAACAGTGCCGGCTTTGTCGTACAGCGCCTGCAATCCTACGGTCATGAAATCATCTCCCTTTCCTACGGGCATTTTGTATTCGGCATTGAAGGAGCCGGTACGATAGGCATTGGTGACGCTGTTCCACTGATCGCGGTAAACGCCCTGCACGCGTATATCTCCGGTGTAGATACCGGCAAGACTGGGATTGCGCAGCAGTGGCGCTTCAAAGAATTGAGAAAAATGGATGTCCTGTGCCCAGGAGCAACCTGCGGCGCACATCAATGAGATGAGCAAAGCAATTCTCTTCGGTTTCATTCGGGTTCTCATAGAAATTCATTTCAATATTGATTAATGGCATCACAGGATTCGGTTCAGTGTTCAGGTTTATTTCAACAGCATCACGTTGCCGCGGAACGGCACGATCGCTGCATTTTCGCAAATGAATTCGATCACATAGATATACACGTCCGGGTCGGCGGGTTTGCCTTTGGCAGTACCATCCCAACCTGCAGCCGGATCATTGGCTGCAAAATTCCTTCTCTCGAATAACAGCTCTCCCCAGCGGTTGAAGATCTTCATGCTGTTGATACGCGTGATATTGCTTCCCCGCGGATAAAAGCGGTCGTTATGTCCATCGTTATTGGGAGAGAAGGTATTGGGGACGAAATAATTCTTGTCGTTACACTGCACATTCACAGTGATGCCCTGGTTGTTCGTACAGCCGTACTGGTCAGTAACCTGAACAACATATTTGGTAGTGAATTTCGGGCTGGCCACAGGGTTAGGACAATCATTGCAGCTCAGGTCCTTTGCCGGCACCCAGTTCCAGGAAACGATATCACCGGTATAACTTACCGGAAGCGTAATGCTGCCACCTACAGGTATCACAGGGTCCTGTTGAACTGTAATAACAGGCAATGGTGGTACCTGTATCTCCGTGCTGGTGTTTCCGCTGCATCCGAGCAGATTGGTAGCCTGCAATCTGACGGTGTAGGTGCCGCTGGCACCATACTTCACCGTGGATGTTTCTCCATTGCCGCCAGGTTCCCATTTCCAGGTGATGGCAGTATCGGGCACCTGCAGTGTTGCGCGCAGTGGAAGCTCACTGTTGATGCAGACTGTGGGGCCTCCATCGATCAATGGTGCAGGAGTACGGAAAACGCGCACAGTATCCACCATTACGCTGCTGCAACCAGCTCCTGTTACAGCTGTGAGTGTTGGATAATAAGTGCCTGGTTCAGTATAGCGATGAGAAGGATGATCTTCAGTTGATGTAATTCCATCGCCGAAATTCCATTCACGTGAAAGGATGGGATCGAAACGCGGACGGGTATAATCGGTGAAGAATATTTGTCCTTCGTCACAGAATCTTTTTCTGTCCATTCCGAAGAGTACTTCTGCACCGAGGATCTGTACGGTGCTTGCAAAGCCCCTGGTCACCTGGCACCCCATATTATCTCTCAGGGTAATGGTTGGTCTGTAATTATTCGGTGCAGTGTACATGTGCTGCAGGTTCTTTGATTGCGTATTGTCACTGGCTCCATCCCCGAAATTGAAAGTGAAGGAAGTGTAATCAGGAGTGGTGATGGTGAAATCTACTACCAATGTATCACAGGCCGAAGTTGGACTAAAATTTACATTGGTATTGGCAGCGGGATCTATAACTCTCACGATGCGGCTGACTGAATCCAGGCAACCGCCAATTCCAATCACGTAAAGCTTAGCCGTATAAGTTCCAAAACCATTATAGAAATGATCTGGTTCATCGAGGGAGGAAGCGCCGCCATCACCAAAATCCCAATAGAAGGATTCGTAATCCTGAGATCTGTTGAAGAATTTTGTTTGCAGGGGCGGGCAAATAGTGGTGGTGTCTTCAATATCGAGGGCCGGTTTGGGCGTTTTCAATATCACATAATCGTTTCTTACCACAGAATCTGTACAGCCGTTGGCATCGGTCACTTCCAGTTTTATCCTGAAAGTATTGCCATCGGTTCCCTGGAATGCGTGAACAGGGTTTTGCTGAGTGGATGTGCTGCCATCTCCAAAATCCCATCGGTAACGGAGGATATTGGCGGAGGAAGTGTCTGTGAATGTAATATTGGTGCGGGGGCAAACAGTGGTATAGTCTGATCTGAATCCGATTGTTGGGCCTGATATACGAACAGGTAGCGGGTCTGTGTAAACGCCCTGGCAGCCATTTGCGTCAACTGCTGTGAGTTTTACGATATAAGTGCCCGTATCTGCATAACGGTGTGTGAAGGGAGGCGCTGTGAAAGTGGATGTAGTGCCATCCCCGAAATCGAAGATCCATTGACTGATTGTTACTGCTGAAGTTGTTTGGTTTGTAAAGGTGATCGCATTGTTACGGCAGGTTCCCCGGATGGAAGGAGTGAACCTTGCCCTTGGTCCATTGATCACTATGGTTTGCGCCGGTGAGGTACGGATACAGTTATGTATGTCGGCAATGCGTAATCGTACATTGTAATTTCCCGGATTAGGCATGTTGACCTCATGATTACGATCACCGGTAACGAAGGGGCCGCCATTGATTGACCAGAAATAAAGGTGGATCTTTGCCGGATCGCTATTGATGGTCTCGAGCATTACCGGACTATTGGTACAGGCCGGTTGTGGAGAGATCCTGAATTCCGGGCTCTCATCTGCGAGCACCAGATTTCTTGTAGCCGTATGTGTGCAGGATCCATTTGTTACCCGGAGACGGATTTGGTATGGACCGGGACCGGCATAGGTACGTGCAGGAGGGCTTGCTGCGGTGGATGTGTTACCATCTCCAAAATCCCATAAATAGGAAACGGGAAGGGAGTTATCAACTTTAGAGGTATTAATGAAATTGTATCGATTGTCTACAGAACAATCAGCTGTATACTGAAGGGATGCCAGTGGTGGTTTGTTATGGATCACTGTAGTAACCGGAAGGCTTGGACATTTTTGATAATAGGCGATCAACTGAACGGTGAAATTACCGGTGTCTCTGTATCGGTGCGATGGGTTGCGCTCAACGGATGTGTTGCCGTCCCCAAAATCCCAAAGCCATTCATCTGTCCCCGCGTCAGACAGGTTTGCGAACCTGACCTCTGCTGCTGCACAGATATCTGTTGAATTGGCTCTGAATGCTGCTGTCTTTCTGGTTCCTGTTTCAACTGCATCCGGCAGTGTATAAGTTTGCGTGCAGCCACCATTGGTAACTACCGTTAATGTAAGTGCGAATTTTCCTTCTGTTGTATAGTTAGCCACTGGAGTGGGGCCGGTTCCCGTTTGCCCATTCCCAAAATCCCAGGCATAGCTTCTCACTCCGTCCGGTGCTGACACATTGGCGCGGGGAGAGAATCTAAAGGGAATACAACCTCCCGCAGGCGTATTAGTGAATCTGATCTGAGGCTGCCTGATACGGACAAATGCGTTTTTCGTAATCGTATTCGAACAGCCATCAGCGTTAGTGATGGAGAGTGTAACATTGAAATCTCCTTCCCGCGTATAGGTATGCGAAGGATTCTGTGCGGCGGATGTATTGCCGTCTCCGAAGTTCCACAACCAGGTTGCAGCAGCAGGTGCATTGGCCCTGAAATTAACGGTGAATGGTGCCTGGCAGGCACTTGTAGACGGAGCGGAAAAGTCAACAGCAGGTTTATCTGATACTACTATAGGTTTGGTGATCGAGTCCTTACAGGCTCCATAGGTGTTTACAATTTTTATATTGTAGGTGCCTGGTGCTGTATAAGTGGCGGTGGCTGTTGGCTGATCAGAAGTTTCTCCGTTCCCAAGTGACCAGGAGGAACTGATAGCTGTTTTTGATGATGCATCAGTAAAAGTGACGAGTGTATTAAGACATGCCCCTGCCGGACCTGAAAAATCCGTAACAGGTGTACTGATCGTAACAGGTTTGGTGATAGTATTGGAACAACCATACTGACTTCTTGCAGTGAGCGTAACATTGAAAGTGCCGGTAGCTGTATAGATTGCAGTAGGATCTGTTGTTGTGGAGCTGGTGCTGTTCCCGAAATTCCATTGATAAGTCAGTGTGCCGGGGCCGCTGGTCTGATTACTGAAGTTCACATTGAATGGGGCACGACAGGTAGGCGGCGGCGTGAAATTGAAATCGGCAGTTACTCCGGGTGTAATCCGGATCATTCTTCCCACAGATCTCGATGCCACACAACCCGAAGCAGAAGTAACTCTCAGTGAGACTGTATAGAAACCTGGTTCGGTATATGATTTAACCGGATTTTGCTGATTGGAGGTAGTGCCATCCCCAAAATCCCAATACCATTCAGTAATGGGACTGTTGTTAGGAACACTTCTGTCTGTAAATTGTATAGAAGACGGAGCGCAGGCGATGGTCTGGCTGGCAATAAAATTAGCCTGTGGGGATTCGCTTACTGTAATGTAGTTAGTTCTTGTAATGGAATGTGTGCCATCACCATTTCTAACGGTGAGAGTTACAGTATAAGTACCGGGCTGGGCATAAGTAACGCTGGGATTTTGCAGATTAGAAAATTGTCCATTCCCGAAATCCCAGCTCCAGTATTTTGGACTGTTGGAAGATTCATCCCTGAAAGCCACTCCCAATGGGGCACAACCTGATTGGCGGTTGGAAGAAAATGCAGCTACAGGAGCCTGTGCCGCAGCCTCCTGCAACAAAGCCAGTAATACTAACGTACAAAGCCAGAGTCTTTTCAAGCAAGAAGTATTATGGTCACAAAAAGGTAACTGAGCCTAACAGGGTTTTCAACAGGGTACGGATTAAAAAACGGGCAACTACCGGATAAGGGTTACGTTACCTTTCTCATTGAATATTGTATTGTTGGTACAAACTACTTCCAGGGTATAGATGTATACATCGGGTGACGCGATCTTCCCTTTATGTATTCCGTTCCAGCCGGCGGTAATATCGTTGGGCTGGAAATTGGTCCTTTCAAATACCAGATCTCCCCAGCGGTTGAACACACGGAAGGAGCGGATACTGAACACGCCCTTTCCTCTTGGATAGAATACGTCATTATGCCCGTCTGAGTTGGGCGAGAACGTATTCGGGATAAACAGGTTGCTATTATCGCAGAATACGTGCAAGCTCACCATATCCCTGCTTAAACAACCGCCTTCATTACTCGCTTCCAGGGTGTACATGATTGTTTGCCTGGGAGCCGCAACCGGTGTAAGGCAGTCAGTGCAACTCAACCCTGCTGCGGGCGTCCACCTGAAATAGGTAGCATCGGGCGAGATACTTCCTTTCAGGATAACTGTTGACCCTGTCCCCATTTTCTGATCCTCTCCTGCATTAACCACCGGCCAGGGATACACGACAACCGGTACATAAGCCGTATCTGTAAAACAATTCCTGTCATCTTTCCCCACCACACGATAGGTCACTGAAGCATCGGGCCTTGCCTTCGGCCGGTCTGCGTCTGCTCTGTCGAGCCCTGTGGCAGGATACCATTCATAAAGCTCTGCTCCATTCGCAAACAGGTTAACACTTTCTCCCTTGCAGAGCGTATCTCCCAAATGGGCCTGTACAGTGAATGGTTGTTTTACGGATACACGTATCGTATCAGTGGCTTCACAACCAAACCCGTTGATCCCTCTCACCTGATAGGTGGTATTCACCAAAGGTGATGCCAAAGGTGTGGGGCATTGAAGACAATTCAGGGTATTATCGGTTTGCCATTGATAAGTATTGGCTCCGGAAGCGGTGAGCGAAGCAGTAGCACCGCGACAGATAACCTGGTCAGGACCTGCGTCCAGCGCAGGAAGAGGATAAGCCTGTATATTTTTCAGAACAGTATCTGCGCAACCAGTTGAGTTAGTAACGATCAATTGAACAGCATATTGTCCGGCATTGGTAAATGTGATGGAGCCGGGGCTTTGCACTGTTGCGGTATTCCCATTCCGGAAATCCCATTTCCAGCGAAGGGAAGAAGTATCGGGTTGCAACAGTTTACCTTCAAAGCTCAGCACAGCCGGTATACAGGCGCCTGCAACACCGGAAATATCGGCCACGGGAGCCGCCACGATCTTCACCGGAAGCGGAAGTTGCGCTACATCGGTACAACCCATCCTGGTGGTCACTTTCAGGGAAACGGGATAGAGCCCGGGCTGCTGAAAATAATGGACAGGATTTTTGACACCGGCGCTGCTGCCGTCTCCGAAATTCCAGTCATAGCCAGTGATCTGATCGTTAGACAAAGACTGGTCATTGAACATTACCCTGCCTGAATCGCAGAGCACCTGAAGATTATTACTAAATGCCGCATCAACGTCATAGATCCTGATGGTGTCTTTGCCGGGAATGGGAACGCGGCAACCTTGCGGGTCTTCAAGTATCATTTTGGGGAGATAAACTCCCATTGTTGAATATGCGTGGCTGGATATGGCGCCGTCAGTAGTATTGGTGGTGCCATCATTGAAATCCCAGATGAATTTTGCTGCATTGGCGCTGGTGCCTGTAAATCTGATAGAGGTAGGTGCGCAGCCGGATGTGTTATCATAGGTAAAACTTCCTGTAGGTCCTTTCACATCCATGGTGGCGAATGCGGAATCCTTACAACCACCTGCACTTGTGATCAGCAGCTTTGCGCGGTAGGTACCGGGATAAGTATAAAAATGAGAAGGCGTTGCCAGGTTGGAACCTGTGCCATCGCCAAAATCCCAAACCGCCCTGGTGAAGTACTGGCTCTCATTGGTGAAAGCAGAAACGAGCGGCGGGCAATTGGTAGTTGTCTTATCTACCGAGAATGCCGCCTTCGGATTACGGATAGCAATATACGAAGTACGGATCAGGGAGTCTGAACAACCGATCCTGTCTTTCACTACCAGTTTGATGGTGTATAAGCCTTCCGCCTGGAATGCATGTGAAGGGGCTTTGGCAGCAGAACCTGAGCCGTCGCCAAAATCCCAGGTGTATTGCCCCGCATCGGAAGTGGTTTGATCCAGAAAACGTACCGGAGCGCCCACGCAACTTAGTGTGTCGGGAGCGTTGAACTTTACTACCGGCCTTGAGATGTTCACGGCTTTGGAAAGAGTGCGGCTGTGAGAGCAACCTTTTGAATCGGTAACTGTGAGTTGGATATTATACACTCCCGGAGTGGTATAAGTGTGCTCAAATGGAGCGGTATTACGTGTTTCAGTGGTGCCATCGCCATAGTTCCATGTCCATTTGCTGATAGGATGGGTTCCATCGGAAACTGACTGGTCGTTGATGGTAATGGTAGCGCCCGGGCAAACAGCGGGATTAGCCGGAGCGAATGCTGCAGTTGGTCCATTTACCCTGAGCACATCAGTTTTGGTGATGGCGTCGCCGCAACCGTTTCTATCGGTAATGGTCAGCCGAATGGTATAGTTACCGGATTCGTTGAAGGTAACGCGGGGCTGTTGACCGGTTGGACTGGCATAAGTTGCCCCGTTGCGGAGGATGGTCCAGTTCCAGGCAGTGATCTGTTGCGGATTGCTGGTGATGGCATTCAGCGTAATGGAACTGCCTTTACAGATATCCGTATTGCTGATAGTGAAGTCTGCTTTCTCGTTGATCACCACCACCTGCCGTTGACTGATATGCTCGCAGGTGCCGTTGGTAACGGTTAGCCTTACGGTATAATTCCCCGGTTGTGCGTAGGTGTGAACAGGATGCTGTGTGGTGGAGGTTTGACCATCGCCGAAATCCCATTTCCATCCTGTTGCGCCTTTGGACTTGTCTGTGAAGGAGCGGGTAAGTTTATCGATACAATTGGTGGGAACTGTGAACAGGGAGATCGGAGGGCGAATATGAACGATCCTCTGAATGGTTACAGAGTCTTTGCATCCATTGCTGGTCACTACCAGTTTTGCGTGAAAGTAGCCGGTGTCTGTAAAATAATGCCCGGGGTTCTGGATATTGGCATATCCGCCATCACTAAAATACCAGTCCCATTCATCGATCACCGCGCCGGTACTTTCGTCCCTGAAAAAGATCTGTTGATTGGCGCAGGCATCGGCCGGATTGGCGGAAAATGCGGGAAGAGGCCTCAGGCCTGCTTTTACAGCATCCCGTACCACAACGGAATCTGTACAACCGCCAGCGGTAGTGTATACTACTTTTACGGTGAAAGTGCCGGCGGTGGTATAAGTGTGCTGTGCATTCATTTGATTGGCGGTGCCGCCATCGCCGTAATACCATTGCCAGTTTACGATTGGATCGATAGAAGTAACGGAAACGGATGGTTGAAATACCAGGGGAACACAACCTTCAACAGGAAGGTTATCGATCTTCACCACAGGCGCACTCACCTGTACCAGTTGTTTTTTCTCGAGTGTATCTGTGCAGCCGGCAGCGTTGGTCACTACCAGCTTTACATTGTACATACCATTGGACGTATAGGTGTGGGAGGCAGTGGCGCCGGTACCCTTGCTGCCATCTCCAAAGAACCATTCCCAGCCTACTGCTCCGGTTGTCTGGTCTGTGAAGTTCACGGTATGCGGGGCTTTACAACCAATAGCATTGGTAGCCGTGAATGCTGTGGCTGGTTTGGCCAGCACCTGTACAGGTTTGGTGATACTGTCTTTACAATTACCAAAATCTGCCACCAGTTTAATGGTGAAATTGCCCGGCTGGCTGAACACTTTTACAGGGTGCAGTGCAGTGGAGCTGCTGCCATCACTGAAAGTCCAGACGGAGCTGACCGGAGCGGGAACAGAAGCATTATTGATAGTGACCGGTTGACCTGCACAGATCTGGGCGGGTGTATTGAAATCGGCATTGGTATTTCCGATATTGATCGTATTCACTTTTATAAGGGAATCGCTGCAGCCGGTTGCGTTCTTTACTATCAGCTTTACTGTGTAAGTGCCGTTGGCTGCATAGATGTGCGCTGGATTGAGATCGGTGGATGTTTGTCCATCACCAAAATCCCAGAGATAGTTCAATGTTCCGGTGCCTGAACTGCGATTGGTAAAGCGGATGGTTGCCGGCGCCTTGCAACTGTTGGGAGAAGAGAAAGTAAAATTGGCTTTTACTCCATTTTGCAGGCTGATATAATTTGATCTTGTAAGCGTTTGCTCGCAACCATTGGAGTTCTTCACCCTGAGCGAAATATTGAACTGGCCGGCTGTTGTATAAGTGTGAGAGGGATGCTGATCAGTGGAAATTGTACCGTCCCCGAAATCCCATTGCCAGCTGGTGATGGTACCGCTCCCGGGATCACTGAGATCTGAAAGCTGTACTGGCAGCGGAAAGCAGCCTGTTGTGGAGGAGGCGGAGAAGTTCACGGTTGGTAATGCATCAACTGTGATATAACCAGTGAGTGTAACCGAATCTTTCTGAGTATCGTTACCTGCAACAAGTTTTACTGTGTAAGTGCCGGGATTGAAATAGGTAGTGGCGGGATGCTGGAGAAAAGAAATGGTGCCGTTACCGAGGTCCCACCGCCACCAGGTGGGATTGCCTTTGGAGGCATCGTTGAATTGCACTATAACAGGTGCGCATCCTTTTTGGACGCTTGCCGTGAAGGCAGCAGACATTTGCGCATAAGCCACACTGTTACACATGATAACAGTCAGGCATAGGTTTAGCCAGGCGGTACGTGTCATGATGGTGTTCCCTTATAAGATATTTGGATGATCCGAGACCGGAAGGTAGGATTTTTCTAAGGGTTTACCTGTAAATACAGCCTGGTATTATAAAAAAATATTTTGAGTAAGATCCTCTACAGGAAAGGATCTTAGTGAGTTATAAGTGTTTTTATTTATTCGTTTGATTTAAGTCAATTCGATTTTGGAGATCTGATTATTTTTTTCGAAGATGAAGGATGTTCTTACCGCCCTGAATGCTCATTTCGGCTTCCACATAATCCATGTAGCTGTCCGTTATCTTCCAATGTCCATTCACTTTTTTCAATGGATCGGTAGCCGTTGGAAAAAGGGCGCTGATGGATGCATTTTCGAGATTACCCTGCCATGTGCCTTTGTCGGGCTCATGGCCGTTACGAAGTCCCTGCACTGTTCCATCGCGCTGGAAGCGGAATTCGTAATCGTTGAACGAAGCGGTAATATCGGTTGCGTTCTCCCGGTAATGCTCAACGTACCAGGCGCCGCTGGTGATGGCGTTCATCAATTCGGCCTCGATCTTTTTTTCGATCATTTTTTTGCAGCCGGTTGTTGCTGCCAGGAGCGGCAGCAGGATAAGGAGTAAAAGTTTTTTCATACAGATATTGGATAATTGTTATGCGTAAATACTCTCGTACTTACGTTGCAGGTACTGCAGAAAATAGCTGATGTTCAGCGTTTCTCCCGTTACCTTTTTGCATAACTCCTCACTGTTGTACATCCTGCCGTAACGGTGGATCTGTTCACGCAGCCAGGATAATAACGAATGCGCATCTCCTTTTTGTATCTGTGTATCCAGTCCGGGAATGCTTTTTTCAGCCATGGTAAAGAATTGTGCTGCATAAAAGCTTCCTAAGCTGTAGGTTGGGAAATATCCGAAACTGCCATGGCTCCAGTGCACATCCTGCAGGCAGCCCTGCTTATCATCGGGTACTTTCACGTTCATGTATTTCATGTAGCGTTCATTCCAGAAGGTGGGAATATCGGCGGTAGTAATGGCGTTTTCCAGCAAAGCTTTTTCCAGCTCATAGCGGATCATTACATGGAAATGATAAGTGAGCTCATCGGCCTCGGTGCGGATAAGCGAGGGCGTTACCTGGTTGATGCCTTTGTAAAATTGTTCGGCATTCACAGCCTGCAGCTGTTCAGGGAAATACTGTTGTAATACAGGCAGGTAATGCCGGCACCAGGCCATACTTCTGCCTACATGATTTTCCCAGAGGCGTGATTGGGATTCATGAATGGTGAGTGAAGCGGCTTCGCCGAGCGGCAGGCCATACTGCAGCTCAGGCAGGCCCTGCTCATACATGGCATGACCGGCCTCATGGATACAGCTCCATACCATATTGCCGAGATCGTTCACATCGATGCGGGTGGTAACGCGTACATCGAGGCTGTTGAAATTGGTGGTGAAAGGGTGCTCTGAAATATCCTGACGCCCTGCTTCCATATCGTAGCCGAGCCCGCGGATCAGTTGCATGCCGAAATCCCATTGTTTGTCTTTCGGAAAATGCTGCTGAAGGAAACTGTTGTTCACCTGCGGGCGGCCCTGTATCTTTTGCAGTAATACTTTGAGTGGCTCGCGGATGGTGTCGAAAGTTTTGTCGAGCAACTGCACATTCGAACCTTTATCATAATCGTTGAGCAGGGCATCGTAGCAATGGTGCTGGTAACCGAGGATCTCTGCTTCTTCTTTTTTCAACTTCACCAGTTCTGCCAGATCGCCTGCAAAAACACTGAAGCTATTGGCCTTGCGGGCTTCAATCCAGCTATGATAACTTTTGTTGATCACTTCTGTGAGATGACGTACAAAAGCGGCTGTGAATTTTTTGTTCCGGTTGTAATCCTCAAGTGTGAGCGCTACGTTCCGTTGCTGTTCTGCATCCAGGTCATGCCGCGATGAAAGCTCCTGTAACAGTACTCCCAGTTTGTCTGTGGTGAATTCCTCATGCGCTATTTCGGAAAGTGTGGCCAGTTGCTGACCACGGAAGCCGGCACCTTTGGGAGGAAGATAAGTTTCCTGGTCCCATTGCAATACGGCGGATGCATAACGAATATCCGCAATGCGACGCATCGCGGACTGGTACTGGTTGTATAGTTCGGCTGAATTGGATGATGTGATCATAGTGCCAAATATCATTATTATTTGCCATAATCATGGAGGCGCAGGAAGGAGCACTGCATAACAACATCTCTTTAACAGACCGGAGGTAAAAAAAATTGCAGAGTTTCAATGATAAACGCAGTAATTTGTTGCCTAGAAGTGATACTCATGAAACGACTTATTCTTCCTTACCTGGCAATCTTACTGCTGATGGTGTGCGCCATCCCTTCCCACGCACAAAAAGTGGATTCCATGATCAATGTTTATGGAGAGCGATATCCACAGGAAAAGATCTACGTGCATTTCGACAAGGGAGTGTACAACCCCGGTGAAACAATCTGGTTCAAAGCCTATATCCAGGCCGGATTCCTGCCTTCGAATATCAGCAGGAATTTCTATGCCGAGCTGATCGATCCGTCCAATGGTAAATTACTGCAACGGAAAGTGGTGCCGGTTTACGAATCCTCCACGGCTTCTCATTTCGACCTGCCGCTGAATCTGGACATTCCGGAAGTGGTGTTCCGCGCCTATACCAACTGGATGATGAACTTCGATTCTGCATTCCTTTATACCAAAACATTGCGTGTTGTTACGAAGAGTGATGCTGGAATGGCGCAGGCGGCCGCACCTCCCATTCTGAAATTCTTCCCGGAAGGCGGCGACCTTGTTGCAGGCCTCGCCACCAACGTGGCTTTCAAGGGAACAGACAGCCGCGGCTTTCCCATTAAAGTGCAGGGTGTGGTGAAAGATGCTAAGGGCGCTACAGTGGCCAGCTTCAAAAGCGTGCATGATGGCATGGGTAAATTTGAACTGGAGCCCGTTGCCGGAGCAGCATACACGGCTGAATGGAAAGATGAAAAAGGAACATCCTATAAAGCGGAACTACCTGCTGTGAAGAACAGCGGAGCGATCCTGCAGATCAATGGAACCGGCCCTCGTCGCTCCTTTGTAGTAAAACGATCTATGGACGCAGGCCCGGAAATGAACAAAGTGTTCATCGTGGCCAATATCTATTCGCAGGTGGTGTACAAGGCAACGGTAGATCTCGGCACTAATTTCATGACCAGCGGACTGATCCCGACAGATAATCTTCCCAGCGGCATCCTGCAGGTGACACTGTTCAACAGTAACTGGCAGGCTGTAGCGGAGCGGATCACTTTCGTGAACAATAATGATTATCTCTTTCTTGCAGATATCGTAGACCTCGGCAAGAACCTCAGCAAGCGCGGCAAGAATATTATCAGTGTGGAAGTGCCGGACACCCTTCGTTCCAATCTTTCCGTTTCGGTAACAGACCTGGCAGTGAGTGATGAAGGAAAAGAAGATATCTTCAGCCGTTTCATGCTCACCGATGAACTGAAAGGTTTCATCTATCAACCCGCTTATTATTTTTCTTCTACTGCAGATTCCGTACAGCAACACCTGGAACTGGTGATGCTCACACACGGATGGCGCCGTTTCAAATGGGAAGACCTTGCTGCCGGTAAAGTACCGCAGATCAAATATCCAATCGAGAATTATTTATCACTCAAGGGCGAGCTTGCTGGCCTGAACCCCAGCCAGATCCCACAGGGCACACTGCTGAACCTGTTCATGGAAGCGAAGGATTCTTCCAGGCAGTTGTTCATGTTGCCTGTAGACAATAAGGGAAGGTTTGAGGAAAAAGGACTTGTATTCTTCGATACCGTAAAACTGTATTATTCTTTCAACAAGAACCAGAAGCTTACAGAATCTGCTGTAGTGAACTTCAATAATGGATCGATGCCTTCGCCAAAGCTGGTTACTTTCAATCCGCTCTGGCGTATCTATAACCCGCTGGACTCAAATGCGGTCAAGCGTAGCCGTTATATTGCAACAGAAGCGGAAAGACTAAGGCCGGAAATTGCGAAGCGTGTGAAGACCCTGGAAGCAGTAACTGTAACGGCCAGGCAGAAATCCAAATCGCAGTTGATGGACGACAGGTATACAAGCGGTATGTTCTCGGGAGGCGATGCCTATTCATTCGATATGGTGGATGATCCCTTCGCGATGTCTGCCCGTGATGTGTTCACCTTCCTGCAGGGCCGTGTACCTGGTCTGCAGATCACCGGCGCTGGTGGACCTGATGGACCGGGACTTACCTGGCGCGGACAAACGCCTACGCTCTTCCTGAACGAAATGCAGGTGGATGCGAATATGTTGTCCGGCACGCCGGTGGCAGATATCGCATATGTGAAAGTGTTCCGTCCTCCGTTCTTTGGTGCGTTTGGTGGAGGCGCCGGCGGCGCTATTGCGGTGTACACCAAGAAGGGTGGGGAAGGAAGATCCAATACGAATGTGCCTGGTGGTATGGAACGCAGGACCATGGTCGGCTATTCTGCACCCAAGGAGTTTTACGCACCTGATTATTCCAAAGAGAATGCATTGTACGATGTTCTGGATGTTCGCACTACTTTGTACTGGGCGCCTTACCTGTTAACAGATAAGAGTAACCGAAAAGTGACATTCACTTTCTACAATAACGATATCTCCAAAAAACTGAAAGTGATCGTGGAGGGAATGAATGAAGAAGGAAGAATGACAAGGATCGAAAAGATACTGGAGTAGATCACAGATATAATTATGAAGAGCCCGGCAATTGCCGGGCTTTTTTATTGATCGATGATGGTGATCAGTTTTTCTGCTTTTGACAGGCTGCTGTCTGCGGACTTCAGGGAATCCGGGATGCGTTCATTATAACTTAATACGAAGGCGCCGTACATTTTCATCATAGGGCCGCTGAAGTCGAGTTTTCCATTCTGACTGTCCACCACTCCGTTCAATTGCATTGTGCTGTTGCCGGGATCGGGTTCCAGATCAAGTGTGATACCAAAGGGCTGTCCTTTGGCTGGCTGACTGATCTCGATATCATAGAAGTACCGGTGATCATAATCAATATAGAATGTGGCAGACCTGTGTCCGTTGAATGCGCTGAGGGCACTGTCGGGCGGAATGACCTTGAGCGGGGTGGAGTCCTGATTTGTCCAGCCATTACCTCTGAAATAAACCTGGGCAGGGTTGTAGGCAACATAGAGGGTTGTTTTCATCCTGATGGAATCAGGAGTATCGCCAAAGGTTATGGTATTATGGACTGTTGTTTTGTTTGGCTTCTTAGCCAGGTAATACATGATGCCACCGATCAGCAGCATCGATACCAGAATGATCCAGGTAGTACGCATGTGATTTGGAGATTGTGTGAATAATTTACCACATTTTATGCAATTAGCATGCCCTGATATTACTACAGTAAGTTATCACCATCAAAACAACTACAACTGACAGCTATAATTTAGAATTTTCATGGTTAGGTAATGCCCATTCAAAGCATCAACTTTATGCCAGAAATCCTCCTCATTTCTAAAAAAAGTATGTTATGAAAAACTGTAATCAATTCACTCCCTTGACAGAGAAAGAAGCTCTGGAAATCAATGGCGGTGGTGCTCTTGACGGCATCCTGGATACACTCACCGGTCTGGTAAGTGCTCTTCCGATCGTAGGACCCATCCTCGGCACTGTATTGAATCTGGTAAAAGGACTGCTGGGAAATCTCCCGCTGCCTGTGTAACCGGATAGATCACTTGCGGGAGTCCTGCGAGGGGCTCCCGGCAACTGATCAGCAAGTATCGGGTTTTAATGTATGTAAATGGGAAAGTATAGCCATTAACGTACAGCAAGAAGGCCCGTAGACTCCTGCGGGTCTTTTTTGCTCCCGGTAAATCTCAACAATCAATAACCATGAATACAAACTTTCAAACTCTCACTGACCAGGAATGTCAGGAAATCAATGGCGGCCTCAATGTTACTATCAATTTGCTGGGCATTCCTGTTAACCTCAATATCACCAGTGTGAACAATCTGGCAACCAGCCTGGGCGGATCAATTTTAAGTGTATCCTCTGCAATTAGCGGTCTGCTGGTAAATATTGGAAATATTGCAGGTAACCTGCTGGGTAACCTTGGCAAATAATTTTAGCCTGCTTGCATCAGGCTAACGGTGACAAATAACCGGAATTCCACGTCTTCCGGCAATGCTTACCACTGAAACTTTTTGGACGGGGAATATAGTATCTGGCCATGGTTTTCAGATACTGTAAAAGGGCTCCAGGTTCATGGAGCCTTTTTCTTTCAAATACAACAGTCATCTATAATTTAAACAGTTCATGGTTAGGTAAATAAGGGGAATAGGAGCAATTTTATTAAGCTAAATCTTCCTTCACTTTTTAAAAATGTAATCATGAAAAGCTTAGATCAATTCAACGCTCTGTCTAATCAGGAGCTCATGGAAATCAATGGCGGCGCTGGTCTGAATGACCTGCTTGCAACACTGAACAGTGTTCTGACGCCTACAGTAGCTGCAACATCTGCCAGCCTGCTGATCCTGAGCTCAGGAGCATCTACAGCCCTGAACACCGTTGCTGGTGGACTGGCTGCATTTCTCTCTAAACTCAGTCTTCCAACTCTGTAAAGAATTTCAATGAACTGGCTGCCTCCCGATAGGCAAAGGAGCAGCCAAAAGAAACCATCCCGGACATTGGATGGGGTTGTAGTGGAGACACTATAACTGTCAGGCATACGTGTAAAAAAGGGCTGGGAATTCTCCCGGCCCTTTTGCTTTCGTTCACATAGGAATTTCTTGATAGGTATGTCTGTATGAAATGGTGGTTAGTCAATATCTCGCGCGCTGCCATTCCTGTACTGCAGCTGCTTCTTCTGATTCCAGCAAAGTAGCCGGATTGGTTTGCAGGATGGTTCCGATCTGGTAGAGTCTGTCGATTGTAATGGGTGTTTTGCCATTTTCCAATCTGCTGTATGCATTCTGCGAAATATTCAGCAGCAATGCCATATACTCCTGGGAGTACTCCCTGTTTCTTCTCAGCGTACGGATCTTTGTTGCCACACGTGCTGTATGTGAAATAGTGGTTTGTAACATATTCAGAGGGTTTCGTACATAGAATGTTGTTTACCAGATTCTGGTTTATATAGATTGTAAAGGATTATCCTTCTGCTCCCACCATCATGCCCTGGTGGTGTTGCCATAATTCGGCATAAGTGGTATTGCCTTCCAGCAATTGTGAATGCGATCCCTGCCCCTGCAATTGTCCATTCTTCAGTACAACGATCTTGTCTGCATTCATCACAGTACTGAGGCGGTGGGCGATCACGATGATCGTTTTCCCATTCCTTCTTAGCCGCTGCAATACCAATTGCACCATCTGGTCTGCAATGGGGTCCAGCGATGAAGTGGCTTCGTCCAGGATCAGGATGTCCGGGTCACGGTAAAGCGCACGTGCAATCGCCAGTCTTTGACGCTGACCGCCGGACAGGTTCACGCCATGCTCGCCCAGCCAGGTATTGAAGCCGCCGGGTAACTGCTCAACAAATTCAAGGATGCCCAGCTGCCGGCTGATATCGATCACGCGCTGCATATCGGGCTCAAATTCTCCCACGGCAATATTCTCCAGCACAGATCCGGCAAAGAGATCGATCTGCTGGGGCACCACGCTTACACGCTGGCGCAGGCTCTCATTATCGAAGTAACGGATATCCGTATCCCCGATAGCGATATGTCCGCCTCTCAATGGGTAGAGATTTTGCAGCAGGGAGATCATTGTGGATTTGCCGCTGCCGCTTTCGCCAACAATGGCGGTGATACTGTTACGGGGAATTTCGAGGTTGAGGTTTTTGAAAACATCCACCCTGGTGCCATAGCGGAAGCTCACCTGGTGAAAACTGATATCGCCTGTTTTGCCGGCTTCCAGTTTGATCTTGTTGGTGCTGTCTTCCTGCTCCAGGTCCATGATCTCAAAGAGACGGTCGGCTGCGATCAATGCATCCTGCATGCTCCTGTTGGCGCCGATGATACTCATGGCCGGGCCGGTGAAATAGCCCACCAGCGCATAGAAGGAAAGCAGCTCGCCTGCGCTGAGCGACCTCCCTACCACCATGTAGGCGCCGGTCCAGAGCAAGGCCACTATCAGCAAACCATTTACGAATGCAGCGGCATTGCCGAGATGCACATTGAAAACGCCTGTATGGAAAATGCTTTTGAGCAGTTTGATGAAACGGGATTCGGTTTTCAGGTTGGCATGTTCTTCCAGTCCGAATCTTTTGATGGTAGTGATGGTATTGAGTGATTCCACCAATTGACTGCCGAGCTCGGCATTGTCTTCCATCATCCTTCTTTGCCATTTTTTATTGAAGCGATTACTGATGGCATACATGATGAGGTAGAGCGGTATCACAGCCATCACCAGAAAGGCCAGCTTCCACTGATAGATGAACATTACGATGAAAGAGAAGACCACGATAAAGGCATTCACGATCAATCCCATGGCAGTATCGTTGATGAATACACGAATTTTCACCGCATCTGTGATCCGGCTGGTGATCTCTCCCACGCGCATGGTGTCGAAGAAAGTCTGGGGCAGTTTCAGCAGGTGCTTGTAATAGCCCAGGATCAGGCTGGCGTCCAGATGCTGACTGGTCTTGAGGGCAAAAAGATTTTTCAGGCTGCCGATGAAGAACTGCAGCAGCAGTATCATGATCATGGTCACGCCCATCAGGTTCAGCAGTCTTGTATTGCCGCCGATCAGTACATGGTCTACAATATTCTGAACATAGAGTGAAACTGACAAACCAAGTATCGTGTAAACAGCGGCCCCGAACAATACCTGGAGTGATACTGCCTTATGCGGACGCAGCAGTGTCCAGAACCTGCGGAGATGTGATACTTTCCCGTTCCCTTCGCGGAAGGTTTCTGCAGGCAGAAGTAATACCAGCACGGAGGTCCAGGTTTTCAGGAACTCTTCTTTTTTGATGGTATGGGCCTGTCCGTCTATCGGGTCCATCACCACTACTTCTTCAGGGGTTACCTTATAGATCACTACATAGTGTACGATGCGCTGCTGCACTATCACGTGAGCGATGGCGGGCACAGGCATATCCAGCATGGCTTCATAGCTTCCCTTCACGCCCCTGGCTTCAAAGCCGAGTTTCTGGGCGGCTTCCACCAGCCCAAGGATATTGGTGCCCTTGGTATCGGTGCCGGCCATTTGCCGGATCTGTGCGATGGGTAACTGCAGGTTGTAATGGGCTGCAATGGATTGAAGACAGGCCGCGCCGCAGTCGGTAATATCGTGTTGCTTTACTTTGGTGTTCTTCTTCAGGTGCATAGGATTTGATTGGATGGTTATTTCACTGGCACTTCCCTGCCATGTTTGGAATTTGGATTGATCCAGTTGTCTGTTCTTTCATAGAGCAATTGCAATAAGCCTCTTCTTGCCAGGATAAAGCGGCATTGGAGGGTCATCCCTTTTTTGAGTTTGCCTTCTACGCCATTGGGGAGTGTGAGGGAGGTATTGTTCAGCGCACATTTCACTTTGAAGAATGGCTGATCGTTCATGATGGTGAAATCATTATCGATACTGATCACTTTTCCGTTCAGCGTTCCCCAGGAATTATAATTGAATGCGTCTACCTGGAATTTCACGGGCATTTCCTGGTAGATATAACCGATATCTGCAGGTGAAACGAATGTTTCCGCTATCATCCCTGAATCGGGCGACACATAACCGAGCAGCTCGCCGGTTTGTACACTGCCTCCTGCATATCGTCCATTGAACTGTTGTACAGTGCCGCTTACCGGGGCCTTGATCTCCAGAAGGTCACGTTCCCGCTGCAGTTGGTCTTTGCCGGAACTGTATTGCTGTGCTTCCACGCGCGCCTGTTCCAGTTCCTGCTGCCAGCGGGCGTTCTGTTCGGCTATTCTTGCCTGATAGTTTGCCTTCGCCTGTTCGTAGGCGTATTTCTTTTCTACATACTCTTTTTTCGCGATCACCTTCTCATCATAGAGTTTGGTGTACATATTGAAATCCGAGCGGAGTTTTTCAAGTCCCGCCCTTTGCTCTGAAAGTGATGCCTGGTGCAACAGGTATTGCTGGCGGTATTGTCCTGATTTTACGCGATGGCCTGCGCCGCTGGCCAGTAAGCGGAGATCATTGATATAGGACTGTCGCTTGTTGAGCTCATAGCTGGCCTGGTTGAGCTTACTGTTGGTGATATCCTGCTGCATCAATAAAAGCGGTTGTCCCTGCCTGACAGTTTCGCCATCTTTCACCAGAACCTTGGCAATGGAACCTGTAGTGAGGCTTCTGAGTTCGGTCTTTTCTGTAATGGGACGAATGATTCCGGGAACATTCACACTAACGTCTACTTTGATAAAGATGGCTGCGATCAATGTGATCACAATAGCGCCGAGCACCGTGGTATAGATGATCTGGCTTTTCACTTTGATGCGGGGTAGCCAGGTATATGCAGACTGCTGCATTACCTCGGCTGGCAGGATCCTGGACATGGGATTCGTGTTTTATATACAAACAATAAATCAGGCTTACTTTACTAAGCGCCTACGGAAAATATTTTTGGACTGACTGCGGTTGGGGGAGTTAGCAGTTTTCGAAAGGGACGGAAATGATTATACGGGCAAATTACCAGTTCAGATTTAATTTAATCGCGAAATGGATATTTTGACCTGATGAGGGGTGGTAACTGGAATGATACGGGTATTATGAATGGGATAGCGCTTCAACCTGTGGCACTTCTGAAAAGCCACCGGTTTTGGAGAATTTCATGTTGTGGACGAAGTTTTTGAGAGAGTCCGATGGATCGATAAGTTCGAAGTTTATTCTTGAGAAAGTTTCTGGTACAAAGGCAACAGACAAAATGATCTGCTCCTCCATTTTTCCTGTAGCATTATTCAATAGTTCTGCCTTTGCATTGACAATAACAGATTTCAAAGGAAGTAAAGCGAAAGTTTCCCTTGCAACCCTGAGCATGCAACTGCTGATATAGTCCTGATACAGCTCATTGAACCGCGTGATACCCATCTCCTTTTTTGATAATTTTCCGGTAGATGTTTGTGATAAAACAAACCTGGGGATGATCTGATCTGTGTTTACATGCAGATCCAAAACTCCACGCTCAGCTTGAAATTCTGCTGTAAGTTTAGATCCCAATTCATTGATCTCACCAAAGGGATTGAACTGTTCAACAGCTTCTTTGTAAGCTTCCAATTGTTTCTTCAGAATCCCGTTAGAGATCCTGTTCAGCGTTTTCCAATCCTGTAAATCACTTTCATATTGTTTTTGAGCTGCCTGGAATTCCTGGTTATCTGTCTGTTGGGCTTTGGGGATCGCATTGTCAAGTTTCCTGATCTTCCCGGCTTTGAGTCCGAACAGTTTATCGGTCAGGGATGGACGATAGTTGTTGCGTTTGTTGATCGCTGTTTCTTCATTCTTATTGGAAAGACCGGGAGCCGGGGGCTCGGGCAAACCAGCCAGCGCCTGCCAGTCCATTTCATCGGAAACATCTTTGTGCACAGATTTCAGCACTTCGATATACTCTTCATATTCCTGTACCGCAGCCGTAGCATCTGACAATTCCTGCTCTTTCAATTGTTTCCTGAAGCGGTCTGCTGCTTCCCTGGCTTTTCTTTTTTGATTCCTTTCTACTCTGTTCAGGGTTGCATTGGTGGAGCGTATGAAACCTTTGATCGTAGTCATAGTCAGATTTGGCTTAATGGTGAGAAGACGCTAATATATGTAAAATGTTTTTTCAGTTGCGCCACCTTTTTATAACGAAAGAATTTGCAGGTAAGTATACGCAAAACAAAAATGGCGGTAAACACCGCCATTTTTTAAACCCTTTAAATAATCCTGTCCATTAAACAGGATCAAGGACAACGATCAGATTGGTCTTGATAGGCATTGAATCCAGGGCTCATTGGATATAGATCTGGATTGTCTTCAATAGAATGATGGATATTGCCCTTGTGCCCCTGCCCTTTAACCTATGCTATAATTTATAGCGGAAAACGGAACAGTAATTTTTGTGATAGGATCTTGGATGTTCTTGTTGGTACGCAAATCTTGCGAAATATCAATTCCTTTCAAAAAAATGGGGGAGGACAAATAGTAGATCAATGGAAAAAAATCCATTTGAGGTAGGCAATAGGGGGACATGGAATGGGAGAATGCTGATACTTATTGAAAAATATATGATCGAATGTTTGTATCCGTTAGGCGGGTTTTTCTGAATTATTACGGTGGGCCGTCTCGATCCCGGCTTAGTGTAGCATATACATTCGTTATAGAGTGGTAGATATACGTAAAAAAAGAAGGTAGGGATTGCTCTGGCCCCTGTCAAAAATCATTGGTATTGCACATTACTGTAGTTGCTCGAGGTAAGACCTTAGACTTTCTTCCTCCGTGAGTTTCAGTTTTTTCTTCAACCTGTACCTGGCTTTTTTCACACTCTCAGGCTCAACCGAAAACACACCAGCGATCTCTTTGTTGTTCATCCCTGCTAAAACGAAGCAGGTTAGCTTCACTTCATTGGGAGTGAGATCAGGATGTTTTTTTGTGATCTTGTCGATTGTATGCTGATGCAGCAGATTGAAGCTGCGAATGAATTCACCCCAGTAATCATTATCGCCGATATTGCTTTTGATCTCTTTTGCAAAACGACGGCAGTCTTCATTATTGCTGGTATACAATTTCTCCTGCAGTTGCTGAAGGTATTCTGTTTTATTGGCCAGCAGCACGGACGTTGTGGCAATCTGCGCCTGCAGCGTCCTGGCCTCTTCCCTCACTTTTTCCACAAGCCCCCTGGCTTCATGTACAGCGTCTTCTTTTTCTTTTTCCAGTTGTTCATAAGCTTCGCGGATGGCGATCTGTTTTTCCTGATCAGCTACACGCCTTGCTGTTTCGAGTGCTGCTGCTTTTTCCCGGTTGATATTGGATTTTATCTTTCTGTACCGGAACCAGATCACCAGGCTCAGGCTGCCGAATACGAACAACAATAATGGAGTCAATCTGCTCTGCCAGTTGTTGAGCCCGCCGATACTGGTTTTCTTATAAGGAAGCACACCCGGATAGGATACGCTCTGGATGGGCATCATAGCGGCTTTCCCTTTAGCAGACATGCTGTCGCGCAGCATTTTTGATTGTCTTTCGTACGACTGGCTCAGTATATTATCATTAAGCTTACGATAACAGGTGGCAAGGCCGTCCAGGATGGCGGGCTTGAGATAATTGAAACTGCCTGCACTGTTGATGCCGTTCAGTGCGCGGCGGAGATAATCTGCAGCACGGTTTACACTGTCAAGTGTCAGGTAAATCTCGGCCCTGTCTTTCATGGCCAGTATCGCATAGTGGTCATTGTTATGCTCCATGAAAAGCTGGATAGCGGCCTCGTTCAGTGGCAATGCTTTTACCCACTCTTTGCGGTGATTCCAGAAATACTGCAGTTCATAATTATAGAAGGCAATGAGCGGAAGGTCTTCGGGTTTCTTTGCTGCGCCAAGCAGTGAATCGATCTGTTGAAAGGCTTTGTCTTCCTGTTCTGCTTCAAAATAGCAGAAAGCCTGGAAGAGCGCTGCTTTGGGACGGATCACATGTTGTTCCGGCGAGCTGGCCAGCGATGCATGCTGTAAATAGGTGAGGGCTTCCGCGTATCTGTCGAGCCGGCAAAGCGCTACACCAATATGATAGTTCAGTTCAGGAAGGATTTCTGCCATGTCGGATTCTACTGCCGTTTTCTGTGCTTCCTGGTAAAACAGATGTGCCTGCATGTAATTGCGCTGTTGCTCATACAGTGCTGCCAGTTGCCGGTAGCTGGTCACCAATGAAGCAGTATTGCTCGTTTTCATTCCGATGTCGATGGCAGACATCATGTATTTTTCAGCTTCATGAATGTTTTCGTAACGGGAGATTTGGTAGAGTTGGTGAAGGATGAAGATCTGTTGATCCGGCTTTTTTGTGCGCGAAAGCTTGTTCACCAAAGAGTCGCCCGGATGGGCAATGACTGGCCGGAATGCCAGCAGCATCAGCAAAGTCAGGAGGAATACAGCAGTAGTCCCGGGTTTCAGGTTCAGCATTTTTTTTCTTAGGATTATAGATACAGGGATCTGGTAAGCGGTTTTCCGGGGAATTGGTGAGCGAAATAAAGAAAAAAGCGATTAAAACAAGCTTAAAAAGATTATAATATTATTAAAAGCGACCGTGTTGCCTACCTTCGCAACATGACCATTCAACAAGTGATCAGTTATCTTGAAGGGATTGCCCCGCCTGCTTTGCAGGAGAGCTACGATAATGCCGGACTGTTGACCGGACAGGCCGGATGGCAATGTACAGGCGTACTCTGTACACTGGATGCCACTGAAGACGTGATACTTGAAGCCATCGACAAGCGCTGCAACCTGGTGGTGGCGCATCATCCCATTATTTTCGGAGGGCTGAAAAAGATCAATGGAAAAAATTATGTAGAAAAGACCGTTATCACAGCCATCAAGAATGATATTGCCATTTACGCCATACACACTAACCTGGACCATGTGATCGATGGTGTGAACGGCCGGATGGCAGACAGGCTGGAGCTGATCAACCGCCGCATCCTGGCTCCCAAAGAAGGGACCCTGAAAAAAATATTCACTTTTGTGCCGCATGCTCAGGCTGATAAAGTCCGGGATGCCATTTTCAATGCCGGGGCCGGAGAGATCGGCAAATACAGCGAATGCAGTTTCGGGGTGGAGGGCACTGGTACTTTCAAAGCTGGCGAAGGCACTGATCCTTTTGTGGGTGAACAAGGCAGGCGCCATCAGGAAAAGGAAACCAAACTTGAAGTAATTTTTCCGGCCTGGCTGCAATCCGCAGTGGTCCAGGCCCTTATCAAATCGCATCCCTATGAGGAAGTGGCTTATGATGTGGTGAGCCTGGCCAATGCCCATCCCGGGCAGGGCGCCGGATTGATCGGCGAACTGGCTGCTCCCAAAAGTGAACTGGAATTTCTCAGCCTCCTGAAAGAGCGGTTCGACCTTCATGTGATCCGCCATACACCTTTCACCGGAAAGGCCATCCGGAAGGTGGCGCTTTGCGGAGGCGCTGGTAGCTTCCTGGTTTCCAAAGCATTAGCAGCGGGAGCGGATATTTATATAACCGGCGATATGAAGTATCACGAATTCTTCGATGCCAACGGAAGGATGATCATCGCAGATATTGGCCATTTTGAAAGCGAACAGTTTACCACAGACCTGCTGGTTGATATTTTGCGGGAAAAATTCACTACCTTTGCCGTCCTTAAATCGGGTGTTCCAACCAACCCGGTCAATTATTTTTATTGATCCTGGTGGACCCGAAAAAAACTTTATAATCTTTATCAAACAATATGGCGAACGTAAAAGAATATTCTGTTGAGGAAAAATTATCCTCACTGGTTTCTCTGCAAAAAGTTGAGTCTAAAATAGACGAGATCCAGATCCTGAAAGGAGAGTTGCCAATGGAAGTGAGCGATCTGGAAGATGAAATCCTTGGACTGAATGCCCGCCAGACACGTATTGAGGAAGAGATCAACGGTATCCAGGAGTTCATCAATTCCAAAAAGAACCTGATCAAGGAAGCAGAAGCCCTGATCAAGAAATACGAAAAGCAAAGCGAGAATGTAAAGAACAGCCGCGAGTTCGAAGCGATCAACAAAGAGATCGAAATGCAGCAACTGGAAATGAAGCTGGCTGAAAAACATATCCGCGATGCGAACGAAGAGATCGCCGACAAAGTGGTGGTACTCGAAAAAGCAAAAAAGAACATCGCTAATAAGGATGGTGTATTGAACACCAAAAAAGCAGAACTGGAAAAGATCATCGCCGGAACTGAGAAAGAAGAAAAACACTTTGCAAAGCTGGCTTCCGATGCCCGCGAGAAAGTGGAAGAGCGTATGCTGTTTTCTTTCGATCGCATCCGTAAGAACTACCGCAATGGCCTGGCCGTTGTACCGGTAGAACGTGATGCCTGCGGTGGTTGCTTCAATGCGATCCCCCCTCAACGTCAGAGTGAGATCCGTCAGCGCAAGAAAGTGATCGTGTGTGAGAACTGCGGACGTATCCTCGTTGACAGAGACCTGTTCGATTCAGTTGATGTGAAGTAAGGCCTGCGAACAGCACGATTCCGTGTTTTTGTACCTTAGTAATATTTTGGCAGTAAACTCCTCCCTTATGGGGGGAGTTTTTTTATGTATTATATTGCAGCATGACGAATGTGCTGCTCTACGCCTCCCATCGCCAACAACTTCGCTTGCTTGCTGCAAGCCTGTTCTTCTGTCTCTTTACCTTTTCCTCCCATGCGCAAAAGGTTTTCGATTTCAATAACGAATGCCGTACCGCTTACAAAGAGATACTGAGCCTCAAATTGCAGAATGGACAAAAGATGCTGGATGCCGAAAAACAAAAGCATCCCAATAACCTGGTGCCTTACCTGCTGGAAAATTATATCGACTTCTTCGTGCTCTTCTTCAATGAAGACCCGAAAGAGTATGAGAAAAGATTTCCGAGCCGCGATCAGCGATTGGCGCTCTTTGACCAGGGACCAACTGATTCCCCTTTCTTCCTGTACTCCAAAGCTGTGATCCATTTTCAATGGGCTGCCGTCAGGATCAAATTCGGTTATAGATGGGATGCAGGCTGGGAATTCCGGCGTTCCTTTTTACAGGCGAAAGAAAACCTCGCCAGTTTCCCTTCGTTCTCACCCAATAAATTGTACCATGGCGCCATGCAGGTAACAGTAGGCACTATCCCCGATGGTTACAAATGGTTGTCAAACCTGCTCGGTATGAAAGGGAATATCAAAGAAGGAATGAAAAGCGTTGAACAATTTGTAAGAGGGAACGATGAATGGGAAAATCTCTTCCACGATGAATCCATCTTTTATTACTGCTATCTTCAATTCTATATTCAGAACAATAAAGAAGGTGTGGCGAAGTTCATAAAGAGTCAGCAGCTGGACCTGGTGAACAATCATCTCTTTGCATACCTCGCCAGTAACCTCGCATTGAATAGCCAGGACAGTGAACGTGCGGAAGATATTCTTGAAAAAAGGAATAAAGGATCAGAATATCTTTCCACTTCAATATGGGACCTGGAAATGGGCTATGTGAAATTGCATAAGCTGGAGCCTGATGCCGCACAATATTTTGATAAGTTCCTGAAAAATTTCAAAGGCAAGTTTTACGTTAAGGATGCATTGCAGAAGCTGAGCTGGCATTATTACCTGGCGGGAGATCAGAACAAGGCCAGCTGGTACCGGGCTGAAGTACTCAAACGTGGCAACACAGATACGGAAGCAGACAAGCAGGCGCAGAAAGAAGCCAGGACCGGCAGGTGGCCCAACAAAACTTTATTGCAGGCAAGGTTGTTGAACGATGGAGGCTATTATAAAGAAGCGCTCCGCCTCCTGCACGGGAAATCTGTTTCCGATTATCATGCAGTGGAAGATCAGTTGGAGCTGTCGTACCGCGTTGGAAGGTTGTATGATGATATGGGAGCAGACACGGCAGCTATTCCATTTTATAAGGAAGCCATCAAACTGGGCGAATTCCGTAAAGAATATTTTGCCGCCCGTGCGGCATTGCAACTGGGCATGCTCTATGAAGGGAAAGGAGATAAGGCAACAGCCATTACCTGGTATGAGCGCTGTATGAAGATGCCCGACCATGATTATAAGAACTCATTGGACCAGCGCGCCAAGGCAGGAGTAGCCAGATGCAAGGGCAATTGATATTGAATTTTTCCGATTCTCAGTTTTTCAAATTAATTTGCCTCCACCTATGCTTAAACGTCTTCACATCCAGAATTACGCTATCATCGATGAGCTGGAGATCGCATTCTCTGCAAAGCTGAACATCATCACCGGTGAAACAGGCGCTGGTAAATCAATACTCATGGGTGCTTTGTCGCTGATACTCGGCGATCGTGCAGATCCATCTGTTCTGCTGAATAAGGATAAGAAATGTGTGGTGGAAGGGACCTTTGCTACCGAAGGCAGGAAGGTGATCAAACAATTCCTGCGCGAGCATGATCTAGATGCCGAAGAGGAACTGGTGATCCGGCGCGAGATCGCAGCCAATGGCAAGAGCCGCGCATTTGTAAATGATACGCCAGTTAACCTGGAGCAACTGCGTCAACTCAGCAATGTGCTGGTTGACCTGCATCGTCAGTTCGATACACTGGAACTGGGCGAAAGTCTTTTCCAGCGCGAAGTGATCGATGCCATGGCCGGCAATGCCGATCAACTGCAGCAATACAAAACTGTATTCCAGCACTGGCATCATACCAAACAGGAGCTGGAAGAATTACTGCAACAGAAAAATCAATTCACCAAAGAATTCGATTATAACAAGTTCCTCTTCGATGAACTGCAGGAAGCAGGCCTTCGTGAAAATGAGCTGGAGGAAGCGGAAGCCAATCTAAGATTGCTCAGCAATGCGGAAGGCATCAAGAACACACTCAATAAGGTTTCTTTTGAATTGAGTGAGGGCGAGCAGCCGATGGTACAGCAACTCAAGGCGCTCTGTCATCAATTGCAGTCGTTCTCCGAATTTCACACAGCCATACCCGTTATCCTTCAAAGATTGCAATCTGCGCAGATAGAGATCCAGGATATTGCCGATGAGATCGAAGGACTGAATGATAAAGTGAATTTCGATCCGCAACAACTGGAACAACTCAATGAAAGGATCTCCACTGGTTACAAACTCCTGAAGAAACATGGGGTTAAAACCACCAATGAATTATTGGAGATCCGTGATCAGCTCGATAATAAATTACAGGCTGTACTGAATATAGATGAAGCGATCCTGAGCAAGGAAAAAGCCGCTGCTCAATTGCAGGGCGAAGCTGTTGCGCTTGCATCTAAGCTTACTGCCCAGCGTCAGAAACAAGTGAAGCCCTTGCAGGACACTGTGAACAAACTGCTGTCGCAGGTGGGTATGCCCAATGCAAGATTGCAGGTGGACATTCAGCCTTATGCCAACCTGCAGGACCACGGAGCAGATAATATTGAATTCCTCTTTGATGCCAATAAGAGCAATCGATTTGAGCCCATCCGCAAAGTGGCGAGCGGTGGTGAATTGAGCAGGCTGATGCTTTGCATCAAGTCGCTGGTAGCTCAATCACTTGATCTTGCCACCTTGATCTTCGATGAGATCGATACCGGTATCTCCGGTGAGGCGGCCAAGCAGGTGGGCATCATCATGAAGGATCTGGCAAAGAAGCGCCAGGTGATCAGTATCACACACCAGCCGCAGATCGCCGGAAAGGCTGATGCACACTACTTCGTATACAAAGAGATCCGCGGTGAGCAGATCAAAACGAATATCAGGGAGCTGAGCAGGGAAGAACGTATCACTGCCATTGCGCAGATGCTGAGTGGAGAGAAACCTACCGCTGCTGCGTTGGAGAATGCCCGTGAAATGGTGATGAACTAAAGTGTAAATGTTATACATTTACCCCCGCAAACGAAAAACCTATAATAAAGTACAAACAACCATTATGTCGTACAACTTACTCAAAGGAAAGAAAGGGATCATCTTCGGTGCACTGGACGAAAAGTCTATTGCCTGGAGAACTGCACTGCGTTGTCATGAAGAAGGAGCCCAGCTCGTGTTGACCAATGCTCCTGTAGCCATGCGTATGGGAGAGATCAACAAACTGGCCGAAGCAGTGAACGCCCCTGTAATTCCTGCTGATGTAACCAATATGGACGATCTGAAGAAACTGTTTGAAGGTGCGATGGCGCATTTCGGCGGTAAGATCGATTTTGTTCTGCACTCTGTTGCTATGGGCATGAACGTGCGTAAAGGAAAACATTACACTGATCTCGATTATAATTTCAGTCAGAAAACACTCGATATTTCATCCCTCAGTCTTCACCGTGTGCTGAAAACCGCCTGGGACATGGATGCGCTGAATGAGTGGGGAAGCGTTGCTGCTTTGACCTATATCGCTGCACAGCGTGTATTCCCTGATTACAATGAAATGGCAGATGCCAAGGCATTGCTGGAAAGTGTGGCGCGCAGCTTCGGATATCATTATGGTGTTCGTAAGAAAGTACGCGTGAACACAGTGTCTCAGAGCCCTGTAAAAACAACTGCAGGTGGCGGTGTGAAAGGTTTCGATGGTTTCATGAGCTATGCTGAAAAGATGAGCCCGCTGGGTAATGCTTCAGCAGACAATTGTGCTGATTACCTGGTGACCCTCTTCAGTGATCTCACCAAAATGGTGACCATGCAAAATCTCTTCCACGATGGTGGATTCTCTTTCACCGGCGTAACACAGGAAGTGATTGAACAAATGGAAAAATAAACGCTGTTATTGATAGTTGAAGGTTTTACAATAAGTCCCGGTTACCTCTGTAGCCGGGATTTTTTTTATAGCTTTATTACGGGCATAAAAAAGACTGTCTGTAATCAGACAGCCTTCATTCAATCAATAATTTTAGGATCCGCTCCTGGGATCAATACTCGTCTTCGTTGAAGAAAAAGTCATCCTGGCTGGGATAATCGGGCCAAATGTCCTCAATACCCTCATAGATCTCTCCCTCGTCTTCCAACTCCTGAAGGTTCTCTACTACCTCAATGGGTGCGCCGCTGCGGATAGCATAGTCAATCAGCTCGTCTTTGGTTGCAGGCCAGGGAGCATCTTCCAGGTAGGAGGCTAATTCAAGTGTCCAAAACATGTCTGCCTGTTTTAATTGTTTATCTGGAAATTAGAGAAATTATTAAAAAAGATACGATACCTCAGGGTATCAATTTTTTCGCAAAAGTAACCCTCTAATTGAAAAAACCAAATCAATCTTTGAGAACTGGGCGGAACATTTTCTTAAATTTTCCCGCTCCCCATTTCAACTGGCTTCCGGGCCGATGGATTGTAGTATCTTGACGCCTTATTCGTTAATCCTCAACGTATGTTATCTGCCACAGGCATTCAGAAGAATTACGGTCAGTTATGGGTGTTGAAAGGAGTGGACATCAATATCGCCCAGGGCGAAATTGCCAGCATTGTAGGCCCTTCCGGATCCGGGAAAAGTACACTCCTGCATATCCTGGGCACCCTGGATAAGCCAGACAAAGGCCAGGTGTCCATCAACGGGCAGGCCATCAATTTCCTGAACGACCGGCAGGTTGCGGCCTTCCGCAACAAACATATCGGGTTCGTTTTCCAGTTCCACCACCTTCTTCCGGAATTCTCGGCTTTGGAAAATGTGTGTATTCCCGGCTGGATCGCCGGCAGAAAAAAGAAGGAAGTGGCAGACCGGGCCATACATCTCCTGCAAACCCTGGGCCTTGGAGACCGCACCAATAACAAGCCTAATGAGCTCTCCGGCGGCGAACAGCAACGTGTAGCCGTAGCCCGCGCCCTGATCAACAGTCCAAAGATCGTATTTGCGGATGAGCCTACCGGTAACCTGGACTCTGCCAATGCAAGGGAGCTTCACCAGCTTTTCTTCGATCTGCGCAAACAATTCAACCAAACCTTCCTGATCGTTACGCATAACGAAGAACTGGCGCAGATGAGCGACAGGATCCTTCACATGAAAGATGGGAATATCATCTAACCCCGGGGCTTCCACGCAATCTCGGCAATACCCATGGTATGTCCAACATAGCGGGATAATACGAAGAGGTAATCGCTCAGGCGGTTGAGGTATTGTAAAATGATGGGTTCTACTTCATGACTTTCCAGTTCCAGTCTCACGCAGCAGCGCTCGGCCCTGCGGCAGACGCAGCGTGCAATGTGTAATTGCGATACAGCAGGAGCACCGCCCGGCAGGATGAAGAATTTCATCACAGGCAGGGTCTCATTCATTGTATCGATAGCTTTCTCCAATGCGGTAACATCGTCCGGCTGTAAATCCGGGATCTTCATTTTCGGTTCCTTTTCAGGATCGCAGGCAAGGGCCGCGCCTACAACAAAGAGCCTGTCCTGCACGGATTGCAGCAGCTCACGTGCTGGCTCATCCGTAATGAGGTCGCGGCAGAGGCCGATGAATGAATTGAGCTCATCCACTGTTCCGTAAGCTTCTATGCGGAGATCTGATTTGGGAACTTTGGTGCCGCCGATGAGGGAAGTATTACCCTTGTCGCCGGTTTTTGTATAAATCTTGAGTGACATGATATTGGCGTTGAAAAGTGCTGCGCTTACGCATGCTGGAGAGTGCCTGCCTGCGTCTTGTCGCTTTCAATGAGGCCATCACGCAGCCGCACGATGCGTTTTGCGTGGTTGGCTATATCTTCTTCGTGGGTTACCAGTACAACAGTGTTACCGCCGGCCTGGATCTTCCCGAATATATCCATGATCTCGATGGAAGTTTTCGTATCCAGGTTACCGGTAGGTTCATCCGCAAGGATCAGCGAAGGATTGTTCACCAATGCGCGGGCAATGGCAACGCGCTGACACTGACCACCGGACAATTCATTCGGCTTGTGATGGCTTCTGTCCTGCAGACCTACTTTCCCGATCACATCCATGGCCATTTCCGTTCTCTGCTTGCGGCCGATACCGGCATATACCAGTGGCAGGGCTACATTTTCGAGCGCGGTGAGACGGGGAAGGAGATTGAATTGCTGGAAAACGAAACCGATCTCTTTGTTACGGATATCGGCCAGGTTATCGTCAGCCATCTTGCTCACATCATGGCCATTCAATACATATTTTCCACCTGTGGGGGAGTCCAGGCAACCGAGGATATTCATCAGGGTACTTTTGCCGGAGCCGGAAGGCCCCATCAGCGCTACGTACTCGTTTTTCAAAATATCCAGGTCGATACCTTTCAGTACCTGTAATTCCTGTTTGCCCATGTAATAGCTCTTGCGGATACCTTCGAGGTGGATGATTGATTGCATACGGATCGGTTTAGCCTTCTTTTCTGATTACTTTAGGCACTTTGAAGAAAACACCATCGGTGCCGGGGGCATTCTTCAGGCCTTCTGCTCTTGAGATGGAACCTTTGACCTCATCTTCTCTCAATACATTGAAATTGTCTGTCATGTGTAAAAGGGGAGGCACACCCGTGGTGTCCAGCTCATTCAGTTTGTCGACGAAAGCGATCATTCGTTGCAGATCATTCGAAATAATTTCTTTTTCTGCATCGCTGAACTGGAGCCGCGCCAGGTTGGCCAGGTTCTCTACCATTGCGTCATTTACTTCCATACTTAACAAAAATAACTGGTTTTGCCAGACTTTTCGGGGGAATGGGATAAAAGGTTTGTTTAAAATACTCAGTGTTTTAATAAGGCTGTATCAGGATTTCTGCGGGAATGCGCAGAATGGAATGAATTTTCCTGATCATAGTGAGATTCAGTTTTCGCTTTCCTGAAAGGATCTCTGATTTTCTTGATCTGTAACCAAGAATAACGGAAAGTTCCGATTCGGACATATTCATTTGCTCCATCCGAAATCTGATTGCCTCTAATGGATTGGGTTTTGGAATAGGGAATTGAACGTTTTCGTATTCTTTGATGAGAATGGAAAGCACTTCAACTTCGTCCGATTCCTTTGAATCTGGCTTAAGATCCTTCTGCATCAAAGCGTATACACGCGCCAGTGCTGCTTCGTATTGTTTGTTATTTTTTATTGGCTTGAGCATAGCTGATTCTTATCGCGTCTGTTTTGTCGTATTGTTTGTGTGTGCCGAACCAGACAATGAAAACGATTTTTAACCGGCATTCAATGTCTACTATCAACCGGAATGAATTCCCATGAATATTAAATACAACGCGCTTATTATTCAGAATAGAGGCGCTTCTGAATTGTATTTTCAATTCATTGGCACTATTCCACCAGGCTTCTTCTGCTTCTTCATACCGGAACAATCCCTGTTGTCCCGGTATGAAGAAGCAGAAGAAGCCAGTCTTTTATTGTTTTCACAGCGATTATTCTCATAGGCAAGCACTTCAAAGATACAACATGTTACCAATTTGGTAACATGTTGTATCAATTAAAAATCCAGGAATTTCATCCGCCTTTAACCCCGTTCGCCGTTCCTTTACTCTTTAAAAACCCCAACGTTTCTTATCTTCGCCCCCTTATGGAAAAAGGAGCAGAACAACAGATAGTCATGAGTGGCATCAGGCCAACGGGTTTTCTTCACCTGGGGAATTATTTTGGCGCACTGCGCAATTATGTTCGCATGCAGAACGAATTCACCTGTTATTTCATGGTT
The DNA here is from genome assembly GCF_007970185.1 of Pseudobacter ginsenosidimutans. Lineage (NCBI taxonomy): Bacteria > Pseudomonadati > Bacteroidota > Chitinophagia > Chitinophagales > Chitinophagaceae > Pseudobacter > Pseudobacter ginsenosidimutans. The sequence goes on from NZ_CP042431.1 coordinate 2,797,051, forward strand.
GCTGATCTGCACGCCCTTACCACTCTCACAGAAACAAAAGAACTGAAGTCGAATGTAGCCCGCGTTCTGGCGGAGAATATTGCCTGCGGTCTCGATCCTGATAAAGCTGCTTTGTATTGTCAGAGCCATGTATACGAAACCAATGAGCTTTACCTGCTCCTGAATATGCTTGCTTACAAGGGAGAGCTGGAAAAAACAGTAACGTTCAAAGAAAAAGCCAGGTTGCACCCAGATAACGTGAATGCAGGATTGCTCACTTATCCGGTACTGCAGGCGGCAGATATACTCCTTCATCGCGCAACATTGGTGCCTGTGGGAAAAGACCAGGAGCAGCATTTGGAAATGAGCCGCAATTTCGGCAACCGTTTCAATCACCGCTTTGGTGATGTGTTCCCTGAACCACATGCTTTCAACTACGGTGATGAATTGGTGAAAGTACCCAGTCTTGACGGCGCAGGAAAAATGAGCAAGAGCGAAAATCAGTTTGCAACCATCTATCTTTCCGATGATGATGAACTGATCCGCAAAAAAGTGATGAAAGCGAAAACAGACAGCGGTACGCCCGAGCCTGGTACACCCATGGGTGAGAATATTTCAAACCTGTTCAGCCTGATGAAACTGGTTTGCGCGCCCGATGTGATTGAGCAATTCATGAACACTTATAATAACGGCACCATCCGTTATGGCGATCTTAAAAAACAACTGGCGGAAGACATGGTGAAGTTCATCAGTCCCATCCGCGAGAAAGCCGAAGCCATCCGCACAGACGAAAAATACCTCAAAGAGATCATGGAAAAAGGAGCCGCCAAAGCACGCAAAAGTGCACAGGCTACCATGCTGCTCGTGAGAGATGCCATGGGCCTGAACTATTATTAAAAAAGCCCGGCACTAAAGTCCAAATTCCAAAAAGAATCGATACCTTAATTTCTCATTGCCAAGGCGGTTACATGCTGCTGCAAGGGATGAGGCATTTACCATATTCTTATCATTCAACACAAAAATGGCAAAGAGCAAGAAACCAAAGCATATCGCGATTGCAGGTAATATCGGTGCCGGGAAAACTACCCTCACAGAGCTGCTGAGCAAGCATTACCGCTGGATCCCTCAGTTTGAAGATGTAGACCACAATCCCTATCTGCTGGATTTCTATGAAGACATGCCGCGCTGGAGCTTCAATCTCCAGATCTATTTCCTCAACAGTCGTCTCAATCAGCTTCTCGATATTCATCGCGGTACCGAAACCGTTATACAGGACCGCACCATCTATGAGGATGCTTATATCTTCGCGCCCAACCTTCACGAGATGGGCCTCATGAGCAAACGTGATTTCGATAACTACTTCCTGTTCTTCGAAACCCTCAAGAGCATGGTGCAGCCACCCGATCTCATGATCTATCTCCGCGCCTCCGTGCCCACACTGGTAGCACAGATCCAGAAACGGGGACGTGAATACGAAGAGAATATCCGGCTGGACTATCTCAAGCGCCTCAACGATTTCTACAATAAATGGATCGATGGATACAAGGAAGGTCCATTACTGGTGATCGATATAGACAAGAATAAGTTCCCGGAGAATGAAGAGCACCTGGGAGAGATCATCAGCAAGATCGATTCACAACTCTACGGATTGTTCTAAGCTATTTCTTTATGGATATCACCTGTTGTTTGCCATAACCGGCGAACGCTTCCAGTGATCTAAGATCGTTGGTGATCTTTGTGAGCCATTCCGCCTGTTTCTCCTTGTTGCGGCTGAAATCGGTTTCCTGGTCGTATAGTAGTTGTTGTTTCTGGTATACAGCCATAATGCGGTCGTAAATATTGTTGACATCGTTCTGCACGGTGCCGGGATTGAACCGGTATCCCTTCATTTCCTTTGCCAGTTTCCTTGCAAAGATCTCTGCAATATCGAAATGCCCCTGCTCATGCTGAAGTACAGGAGCGGTTCTAACCTTTACCCATGAACGATTTTTATCGAAGCGGCAACTGATGGTGTAATCAAGACTGGTATCGTCGAAATTGAATTCGATATTGATGATGCTGTTGGTCATGGCAGCATTGGCTGAAGCCGCGTCAGGACGCGCTTTGAAGTCGTCCCAACTCAGCTTGCGCATTTCACTCCAGGGTATGGAGGGTGGCTGTTGCTGTACGGATTGCCAGCTCAGTAACCAGATCAGAATGAATGTTTGCATATTTAGAGTAAAGCTAAGAAAATAAAAAAAACTCCATCCGGGGATGGAGTTTCATTGGCAAAAATCGTTGGAGGCCGGGTTGTCCGGGAAATTTGGGCTATCTAATGTCCTGAAAAAACATGAGATGGACCAGGTTTTCCCCGACTAAATTTTTGGCGCAGCAGCCAGGATTTCTTCCTGAACGCCGGCGGCATATTTTTCAAAATTCTTCACAAACTGGGCGGCCAGGTTCTGAGCAGCCTTGTCGTAAGCGGCTTTGTCGGCCCAGGTATTACGTGGGTCCAGCAGTTCTGTAGGAACGCCGGGACATCCTTCCGGAATGGCGATGCCGAAGATGGGATGATTGTGGTAATCCATCTTATCCAGCTTGCCTTCCAGTGCAGCAGAGATCATAGCGCGGGTGTAAGACAGCTTCATGCGGCTGCCGGTTCCGTAAGCGCCACCGGTCCAGCCGGTATTGATCAGCCACACGCGCACGCGGTGCCTTTTCATCTTTTCTCCCAACATGGCGGCGTACCGGCCGGGATGAAGTGGAAGGAAGGGAGCTCCGAAGCAGGCGCTGAAAGTGGATTTCGGCTCGGTTACACCGGCTTCTGTTCCGGCTACCTTGGCAGTATAACCGCTGATGAACTGGTACATGGCCTGTGCAGGCGTGAGCTTTGAAATAGGAGGCAGTACACCGGATGCATCGCAGGTAAGGAAGAAAATATTCTGCGGGATCTCACCAATTGATGGTTCCAGGGCATTGCTGATATAATTGAGGGGATAGGAAACCCTCGTGTTCTCTGTGATCTGTTTGCTGGAGAAATCGATCGTTTTGGTGCCGGGGAAGAAAGTTGTGTTTTCAACCAGTGCGCCGGGACGGATCGCATGATAGATCTCAGGTTCTTTCTCTTCGCTCAGGTCGATGGTCTTTGCATAGCAGCCACCTTCGAAATTGAAGATATTGTCGTTGGTCCAGCCATGCTCATCATCGCCGATCAGTTTACGGTTAGGATCCGCGCTCAGCGTGGTTTTGCCGGTTCCGCTCAATCCGAAGAACAATGCTGTGTCTCCATTCTCACCCATATTGGCGGAGCAGTGCATGCTCAGTACGCCTTTCTCGTGAGGCAGGATATAGTTCAGTACAGAGAAGATACCTTTCTTGGTTTCACCGGTATAACCAGTGCCGGCAATGAGGATCATTTTGTGTTTGAAGCTGACAACGGCAGCATTGTGCTGGCGCGTGCCGCATTCCTGGGGATCCAGTTTCAGATCGGGAGCGGAGAGGATGGTCCACTCGGGTTGAAAAGTCTCCAGCTCTTCTTCCGTGGGGCGGAGGAACATATTATACGCGAAAAGATTGGTAAACGCTTTTTCGTTCACCACGCGGATGTTCAGACGATAGCGGGGATCGGCGCATGCATAGCAATCACGCACCCATAATTCATTGGCCTTGTTCAAGTGAGCCACGATCTTTTCGCGGATCACATGAAAATATTTTTCTTCGATAGGAAGGTTGAAGTCGTTCCAGTTGACTGTGCTTTCAGTGATCTCATCTTTCACAGTGAATTTATCCTTCGGACTGCGGCCGGTAAATTCTCCGGTTTGAATCACCAGTGCCCCTGTATCGTTGAGAACGCCTTCACCGGTTCGCAGAGCGTCCTGCACCAGCTCCTCGGGGCTTAGTTGATAGTGGAGTGTAGCAGTCTCCTTTAATCCAAGCCTGGTTAATTCTTGAATGGGAATGTTAACAGTTGGTACTGACATAAAACAAGCATTGTTTAAGTTAGACGACAAAGGTAGAATTTAAAAAAATTCAAAACAAAGCCCCATATTCCGGTAAAATTGAATGAAATTCATGTTTTTGGGGGCTTATATTGAATATTATTCAACTAACAATTGTTCGTTGTAGCAATTTACAAAACCTTATGCAATTGGTTGAATAAATACTAAATACTCATTTTATTACATTTACACCTTCAATTCACTACATAATGAAATATCTTCCTCTAAATCAGGACATTTTCGTGCAGAACAGGAAGCGATTTGTAGCCAGTATGGACAAAAATTCGATCGCTATCTTCAACAGTAATGATGAACTCCCAACCAATGGCGATGCCATCCATACCTTCAAACAGAACTCTGACCTTTTCTGGCTCAGTGGAATAGACCAGGAAGATTCCATGGTAGTGCTTTTCCCGGATAATCCCGATCCCCGCTTCCGCGAAGTACTTGTACTGGTACGCCCCAATGAAATGAAAGAAAAATGGGACGGAAAAAGACTGAGGGCAGAAGAAGCGCGTCAGATCTCCGGCGTCAAAACCATTATATGGCTAGATACACTCGATGCTGTTCTCCAGACCTGGATCCATCTCGCAGATACCATCTATCTCAATTCAAATGAGAACGACCGCAAAGCGAACCTCGTTCCGGTTAGGGATTATCGTTATATCCAGGAGATGAAGCAGCGTTACCCGCTTCACAACTACAAACGCAGCGCCCGCATCATGAAGGAGCTGCGCGCCATCAAAACTCCGCAGGAAGTGGAAGTGATGCAGCAGGCCATCGATATAACAAAAGATACATTCATCGATCTCCTCAAATTCATTCGTCCCGGCGTTATGGAATATGAGATCGAAGCAAAGATCTGGCATGGCTTCCTAAGCCGCCGCGCAACAAGGCCCGGCTATGGTTCCATCATCGCCAGCGGAGACAGTGCGCGCATACTCCACTACGTTAATAACAACCAGGAATGTAAGGACGGTGATCTGATCCTGATGGATTTCGGCGCTGAGTATGGTGGCTACAATGCAGACCTGACGCGTACTGTACCCGTGAATGGTAAATTCAGCAAACGCCAGAAAGAAGTATACAACGGTTGTTTGCAGATCCACAATTACTGCAAGAGCATTCTCAAACCCGGTATCACCATCAACGATTATACAGAGAAAGCGGGCGATGAAGCCACTAAAGTTTTCATCAAACTCGGCTTGCTCAGCAAGGAAGATGTAAAGAACGAAGACAAAGACAATCGCGCTTACAGGAAATATCTTTATCATGGCATCAGCCATCACCTCGGCATCGATGTGCATGATCTGGGCACCAGAACAGCGCCCATCAAACCAGGAATGGTATTCACTATCGAACCAGGAATTTATATCGAACAGGAACAGATGGGCATCCGCATCGAGAACAATGTGTGGGTGACCAAAACCGGCAATAAAGACCTGATGGCAAAGATCCCCATCACTGTAGAAGAGATCGAAGCATTGATGAAGAAAAAATAACCTTCCAACCAACTTATGAAACAGATCCCCAATTTATTTACACTGCTGAACCTCGTGTTCGGGTGTATGGCCGTTATCCTGATCCTTCAAACCGGCGAAACCCTTGTTACGAGTAGTGAGCAGGGCACATGGGTTGCGCAGTTGCCAGAGAAGATCTGGTGGGGATCTGTATGCATCGGCATTGCAGCCATTGTAGATTTCCTGGATGGTTTTGTGGCAAGGCTGTTCAAAGCCACGTCGGAGATCGGAGCCCAGTTGGATTCACTGGCAGATGTGGTGAGCTTTGGCGTTGCACCTGGTATGATCTTCTATCAACTGCTGCGTATCAGTTTTATCGGAACTGAAGATGGACTGGATGTTTCAATCTGGGCGCTCATGCCTGCCGTGATCTTCCCCTGTGCAGGCGCTTACAGACTGGCGCGTTTCAATGTAGATAAGTCGCAGGCCTACGGATTCAAAGGCGTGCCCATTCCGGCTGCAGGCCTGGTAGTGGCTTCATTGCCGCTGATCCTGCTCTATAATTATTTCGATCTGAATAGCATCCTGCTTAATAAATGGACACTGTATGCCATGATCATTTTGCTGAGCTGGCTGATGGTAAGCACACTTCCATTGATGGCGCTTAAGTTCAAGGATTTTTCAATAAAGAACAACCTGCCGAAATTCATTTTGCTGATCGTTGCTGTTGTTGCCGGCATCTTTTTGAAATGGCTGGCCGTGCCTGTGGTATTCCTGCTCTATGTGATACTCTCACTGGCAGTGGCAAAAAAGGAAGCAGCACATTAATCAACTGAATAACGCAATTGGAACAGGGTATATCCATAACCGGGTATGCCCTGTTTGCTTTCATCCATCTACACAGGGAGGGCATTCAACGAACCAATGTGCAATTCATCGGGATCAGGCTGTTATTCAGGCATAACAGCCGTAATTATGCGCAATCAATACAATTATGAAAAAAATATTATTGTTCGGTCTAACGGCAATGATCATGTTGAATGCATGCTCGAAAAAAGACAAGGAAAGTGCAGGAGGAGAAGATGATCCCGGAAAGATCATACCCGAGATACCTTTTGATCAACTGCCTGCATCCAGTACAAGTCTCACAGTAGATGGCAATACCCGCTATGTGAATGTAATGGGGAATCAACGAAAGCAACTTCCTGAATTTGCAAACCTGCAGGCAAAATCCAATAAAGTGAGAGGATATGTGAAAGATACTTATGGACGCCCGGTTAAGAATGCATCCATCGGAGTGAGGTCTTCTGTAGTAGGCGGCGTAAGTACTCCTGCATATGGAGTAACCAATGACAAAGGGTATTATGAATTCGAGGTTCCATTTGGCGTTGCCGAATTCTATAATACCGGGGTAGCGGTTGACTTTGAAGGCAACCGCGCAGCGTTGGGCCTGTATCCTGCAGATGGAGAGCTCTCCACCTGGTCCGGCCCTTCGGGAGCAGTGGAAAATTTTGTTTTGCTTCCTTATGGCCAGGGCGATCCTGCCGAACTGGCCACCGAAGCCTGGATCCCGAATAATTATTTTGGCGGTAACATGACACTGGGCTGGGAAATTTGGGATGCTACTTACTCGCCTGATGGATTGCCGCTGGGATCGAAGTTTACCATCAAACTCACACCTCTGAGCCTGTTCCATGCTGCAGAAAAGAAAACGTTCATCATTGTAAAAACGGTAGGCAATATGCACCAATCGATGGAGATAGTTAATCTGCCACTGGGCAAATATAAAGTGGAAGTAAGCGCACCAGCCGGTGATGCTTACCTGGTTGAAACGTTCTTCAATCCCAGGGAAGGACAATATGGATTGACACCCAAAACAGGAACCCGCCACACCCCCTCCTATATCCATGTTACCATTCCAAGAACAGGTAATGGTAATGAAGTATTGCCGTACAGGGGTGATTGGCAGGAAGTGGCCGTTGATGTTAAAAAGTATTCAAGTTGATACAGCTCTTTAACTTATTGAAGAGGTGCCCAAAAACGCCTCTTTTTTATTTGTTTGAGGGCAATCCTGCTTTCTATTTAATAAATCACCAAATTCACATAGTTTTGCGCCTTAAAATCGCACAAAATGACCTATACAGTTCAGGTGACCGTAATGCCGCTGAAAGAATTACTCGACCCACAGGGAAAAGCAGTGATAGGAGGTTTACAGAACCTGGGGATCACCGCCATCAAGGATGTACGTATCGGAAAAAGCATTACCCTGCAGGTAGAAGCTGAAAATGCGGAAAAGGCAAAGCAGGTTGCAGAAGAAGCCACCAAAAAACTGTTGGCCAATCAAGTGATGGAATATTTCGAAATCCACGTTCAACAATAGTGTTATACATTGTTCCTACACCTATCGGTAATCTCCAGGACATCACGCTGAGAGCCCTGGAAGTGTTGAAACAGGTGGATCTGATACTGGCTGAGGATACCCGTACAACGGTGAAGCTGCTCAACCACTATCAGATCCAGCGGCCGATAAGTCCTTACCATCAGCACAATGAGCACCAGGTATTGCAACACCTGGTGAATCAATTGCAGGGAGGAAAGAAAATAGCGATGGTGTCGGATGCAGGAACGCCCGGCATTTCAGATGCCGCCTTTCTGCTGGTGCGTGAATGCGCCAAAGCAGGTGTGAAAGTGGAAAGCCTCCCCGGCGCCACAGCTTTTGTTCCTGCACTCGTGAACAGCGGGCTCCCTACCAACCGCTTTACTTTTGAAGGATTCCTTCCTCTCAAAAAAGGCCGCCAGACCATGATGAAAAAACTGGTCCTGGAAGAACGCACCATGATCTTCTACGAATCCCCTCACCGCCTGGTGAAAACACTGGAAGAGTTCATCACTTATTTCGGGCCAGACCGCCAATGCAGCGTCAGCCGCGAGCTTACCAAGATGTTCGAGGAAAATGCCCGTGGCACACTCGCGGAAGTAGCAGCTCACTTCAAACAAAAAGAAGTGAAAGGCGAGATCGTGATCGTTGTAGCAGGTGTGGATTAAGATTCCCTTATCATTTTGCGGTTTGATATTTGCATCTTCCTCATAAAACAAAAATCAATATGAAGAAGAGCATCGCTTTGTTCATGACCATCGCATTGCTGGTTGTGGCGCAAAATACCCTCTTTGCTCAGTTGCGCAAGGTGCCGGCTGCAGTAACAGAGGCGTTCAAAAAGAAATATCCCAACGCACAGGATGTGGAATGGAAAGATAAAATGACCGTTTTTGTGGCCGAATTCAAGGAAAGCGGAACAGAGTATGAAGCAAGGTTCACCAATAAAGGAGAATGGAAGAGCACTGAAAGTGAAATAGGTGTAACCGATATCCCCGGCGAAGTGAAGGAAGGATTCAATAAGAGCAAATTCACAGAATGGGAACTGGATGAGGCCTACAAGATACAGGTGCCCGGAGATAAAGTGGAATACCGTTTGCACATCAAGAAAAGTGATCTTCAGAAGAAGAACCTGCTCTTCAGTAGTGAGGGAAAATTACTGAAAGACAATATCACGCTATAGACAATTATCAATCAGCATAAATGAATGCCAGCCGAATCATACGGCTGGCATTTCCTTTTATTTTGAATTATGTAGTCTACTACATATATTTGTTTACACCGGAAATCTACCCCATTATGAATAAGATCTATATTATCGGGTATGGAGCAATCGGTAAAGTGCTGGCAGTAGCCCTCAAACTCAATGGTCATGAGGTTTGCATCATTCGTGGCAGTATTGCCGATGCCCCGCCGCAGTTGCAGGAAATAACTGTAGAATCAGCTTCCGGCAATTGGCCCTCAACAGAAATTCACATTGGTTCCCTTCAACAATTCAGATCGCTGGAAGATGGAATTATCGTCCTCGCCAATAAATCATTTGGCAATGCACGATTAAGCGAAGTGCTGCAATCCAAAGTGGGAAATGCTCCCATAGTGATCATGCAAAATGGTCTGGGCGTTGAAAGGTCATTTATCGAAAAAGGATTCAGCAATATTTACCGCACTGTGCTTTTTGCAACCAGCCAGAACCTTCAGGATGGTCTAGTTCGATTCAAGCCTGTTGCGGCTTCCGCAGTAGGCGTTGTCAAAGGCAATGAGCAGTTGTTGAATGAAACGGTGGAGCAGCTGAATACGCCACAGTTTCCTTTCCGTGCAGAGAAAAGTATTCAGCCGGTGATCTGGAAAAAGGCCATCAGCAATTGTGTTTTCAATTCCATTTGTCCATTACTGGAAACCGATAATGGAATTTTCCATCGTGATGAAAATGCGCTTGCGCTTGCAAGAAGAATAATTGCCGAATGTGTGGAGATCGCTGCAGCGGAAGGAATTCGTTTGCATGCGGACGAAGTGGAAGCAAGTCTTTTGCAGATCAGCCGTTCATCCGATGGTCAGCTGATATCAACCTACCAGGATATCCTGAACAAGCGGGAAACGGAAATTGAAACGCTCAACCTGGAAGTGGCGGCCATCGCTCAAAGATTGCACAAACAACATGTAGTCCGCGAAACCCGCCTGCTGGGTGAGCTTACCTTACTGAAATCAAAACTTCACAGATGAAGATCATGCTGATTACCGGCGGCAGCCGCGGCATTGGAGCTGCAACAGCTTTGCTGGCTGCTGCTAACGGATACGCCATAGCGCTGAATTACAACAAGAACAAAACTGCGGCAGATAATGTGGTGAATGAGATCAAATCCGGTGGCGGCAATGCTATTGCCATTCAGGCGGATATTGCTGTAGAAGCAGAAGTGGTGCGGCTCTTTGAAGAGGCTGACAGGCAATTCGGAACTTTGGATTGCCTTGTCAACAATGCCGGCATACTGGAAAAACAAATGCGGGTGGAAGATATGACGGCAGACAGGTTGAACCGGATCTTTGCAGCCAATATCACCGGACAGATCATCTGCGCGCGGGAAGCCATCAAAAGAATGTCAACCAAACATGGCGGCAAAGGTGGCGCCATTATCAATGTATCTTCGATTGCTGCAAGACTGGGCTCGCCGGATGAGTATGTGGATTATGCTGCCAGTAAAGGCGCTATCGATACATTCACCATTGGTCTTTCAAAAGAAGTAGCTGCCGAAGGAATACGCGTGAATGCCGTAAGGCCGGGACTGATCTATACAGATATTCATGCAGATGGCGGAGAGCCTGGACGTGTAGACAGACTGAAAACTTCATTGCCGATGAAACGCGGAGGCCAGCCCGAAGAAATAGCAGAGGCCATACTCTGGCTCGCTTCAGATAAGTCTTCTTATGCAACAGGTAGTTTCATTGATCTCGGTGGTGGACGATGAATCATCTTTGTTAAGTCACTCATAAAACTCCTGCTCCGGGTGTGGAATGGGTGTTCCATTCGCATACAATATGATGAACAGAGTTCATCTTTTTGCTTTTTTGCCTACCTTAACCCGCTATTAGGGAAATTTCAACATCTAAACTGAGGAAACAATGCGAAAACACATTCTCTTATTTGTCATGGGATTCAGCGCAGTGGCCACTTCCCGGGCACAGGCTGACAGATGGCAACAACGTGTTAAGTACATTATGGACATTAACATGGATGTGAACACGAACCAATTTACCGGAAAACAAAAACTGGAATACACCAATAATTCCCCTGACACCCTTAAACGCGTATTTTATCATCTGTACTGGAATGCGTTTCAACCCGGCAGTATGATGGATGTACGCAGTCGCGAAATGGGCACTAATTCTCCTACCAAAAGGCCCGACTGGGATTCGCGCGTGAAGGACAGGATCCAGCACCTCAAGCCCGATGAGATCGGTTATCAGAAAGTACTTTCTCTTACCATGAATGGTGAGAAACAAGAATACATCATGCATGAAACCATCCTGGAAGTAGTGCTCAGCAAACCAATCCTGCCGAAATCGAAGGTTGTGTTCGATATGAACTTTGAATCGCAGGTGCCTTTGCAGATCCGCCGTTCAGGAAGAGACAATCCCACTACAGGTGTCCGCTACTCCATGAGCCAGTGGTATCCCAAACTCTGCGAATATGATTTTGAAGGATGGCATGCCGATCCGTATATCGCACGCGAGTTTTACGGTGTATGGGGCGATTATGATGTGAATATCACTATCGATAAGGACTATACGATCGGAGGAACGGGTTATCTGCTCAATGCTCAACAGATCGGCCATGGTTATGAAGCGACCGGAACCAAAGTACCTGCCGCTTCCGGCAAAACACTCACCTGGAAATTCAATGCGCCTAATGTGCATGATTTCATGTGGGCTGCAGATCCTGACTATAAACATATCAGCCGCCAGATCCTGAATGGTCCAACCATTCATGTGTTGTACAAATCCGGTGATGCTTTCATGAAAGCGCAATATGACCGCCTCTCAGAAACTGTAAAACAGAACAGCTATCAGGGGAAATATGAAAATTATGTAAAGGATTATGAAGCAAGATGGACAACCGTTGCCGATGCAGCAGTGACCGTGCTTCCATTCATCGAAGCTAATTTCGGCGCTTATCCTTACAAGCAATATTCTTTTGTTCATGGCGGCGATGGAGGCATGGAATATCCAATGTCTACATTGATCGTAAGCTCCAGTCTTGGTACTGTTTTCCACGAATGGCTGCACAGCTGGTACCAGGGTATGCTGGCTACTAACGAGTCTGAGTATGCGTGGATGGACGAAGGCTTCACCAGCTATGCAGAATCGCTGGTGTCTGAATACTACAGGGGTGTTTCCAAAACTGTGGTAGAGCAAAGCACAACAGGTACAGGACCGCGCAAGAAAGCAATTGATAAGGGCTACAAACGCGCAGATATTTTCAATGGCGATGATAATCCACACGCCGATTCATATGAAGGCTATATCAATCTCGCCAAAAGCAGGTTCGAAGAGCCGCTGACAACGCATGCCGATCACTTCGAAACCAATTACGGATACAGCGTTGCTGCTTATTCAAAAGGCGAGGTATTCATGGAACAGCTCGGTTATATCGTGGGCGCTCCTGTACGCGACAGGATCCTCCATGAATACTACAATACCTGGAAGTTCAAACATCCCAATGTGAACGATTTCATCCGTGTTGCTGAGAAAGTAAGCAATATGCAGCTCGACTGGTACCGCGAATATTTCGTGAACACCACCAAAACCATCAACTACAAGATCGATAGTATCTGGAGTGAAGGAAAGGGTACCAAAGTGCGTCTCAGACGTGTAGGTTATTTCCCAATGCCCATCGATCTGATGGCAACTTTCAAAGATGGAAGCAAACATCTTGCATACATTCCTATGTATCTCATGTTCGGCGCCAAAGAAAATGAATATGCAAAAGCATCTTTCACAAAACATGAGCCCTGGAGATGGACCAATCCCACTTATGAAGTGTTGATCGATAAGCCGCTGACAGAGATCAGCAGCCTGGAGATCGATCCTTCCAAAAGGTTGGCTGATATAGACAGGAACGATAATAAACTGGAGTTCAAATGGTAGATTGAACACCTGAATGATACAAGCCGGTAACATGCACTGTTACCGGCTTTTTTCTTTATACAAAAGGAACAGCCCGCCCTGGTGGACGGACTGTTCCGGTTAAAGATAAGGTAAGGTTAATGTTCTGTGTTCCCAGGTTTCTTGCACAGAAAAAAACGTACGATCAGCAATGCCGATCAATATTTTGATTTGGCTATACGATGCGTATACCAGAAGGTTAACAAAGGTAAACGGATGTTGCAGGTACTGCAATACCACTTTGTGGTAAGCTTATCTGCCGAAGAATTTGTTGATGGCTTCAACGCGGTTATTCACGTGCAGTTTCTCGTAAATATGATACACATGCTTGCGAACTGTTTCCTGGCTGATGAATAAGCTGGCGGCTATTTCTTTGTACAACATGCCTTTGGCCAGTAATTCAAGTATTTCTTTTTCCCTGTTGGAGAGTACGTTCAGCGTAGATGATTCCGGAACTTCTGTGGGATTTTTTTGCTTTTGTTGAAAAGCCGCCACAACCTTTCTGGCGATCTGGCTGCTCATCGGAGCGCCTCCATCCTGTAATTCGCGGATTGCTTCCAGTAGTTTATGCGGTGCTGTCTTTTTCAATATATAACCATTTGCACCTGCACTCAATGCTTCAAAAATCTTTTCGTCATCCTCATAGACCGTACACATCATGAACAGAATGTCTTTGTATTCTGACTTCAGTTGACGTACACAATCTATGCCATTTTCACCTTCACCAAGATTTATGTCCATCAGAACAATATCCGGTTTCAGTTTGGGTATCTGGTCCATGGCTTCCGCTGCGGAGCCCACACTACCGATCAAACGATACCCTTCAGACATGAGAATGATCTGTTCGAGCGCGGACCGGATATCCTTATTATCGTCAACGATACAAATTGTAATGTCCATTCAGCAAATTTCAAACTTTTCAATACACCAATAATACCACTTTGTGGTAGTTTTTCGATGGATGAAATTGGACTGTTGCGGAAATTACACAGACACGTAGAGCAGGTATTTCTCTTTGAAATATTCCTCTCCGAATATCTCGTGCACTTCCATAATGCGTGGTTTACAACCACTTTCGGAAATTTCCTGTGTGAGATCGCCTCCTTTGAGGCAGATGAGACCAGGCTTGACGCCCATATCCGGCTGTGCTTTTTTCAGCAGGGGCTTGCTCCAGGTCCAGAGCTCTTTCAGCGGCGCCACCGCTCTTGATACCACGAAATCGAACTTGCGGTTCTTTATTTCTTCCATGCGCGAATGTTGCGCAGTTACATTTTTCAAACCAAGACCTTCTGCAACAGCCTGCACCACTTTGATCTTTTTACCAATGCTGTCTACCAGGTGGAATTTCACTTCAGGAAAGAAGATGGCCAGCGGAATGCCGGGAAATCCGCCACCAGTGCCGAGATCGCCGATCACAGCTCCTGGCTGGAACTCGAAAGCAGCAGCAATGGCCAGGGAATGCAATACATGCTTTTCGTACAAACTATCAAAGTCCTTGCGGGAGATCACATTGATCTTCTCGTTCCAGTCCGCATACAATGCTTCCAGCGCAGCCAGTTGCTGCAATTGTGTTTCATTGAAATCACCAAAGTACTTGGTGATCAGGCCCAGTTTTTTTTCGGCTTCTTCCATAATGCAGGAGCAAAGATGCAATAATAAATGAACATCCAGATATCCAGTAACCACCACCAGGCAAAGAGATCTTTCTCATTCAGTTTTGCCATCGCTTTGTAGTACACGATCGCCTGTGTGATGGCGCGGACCGCAAAGATCCCCAGGGCTAAGCGCCAATCGAAGAAGATAAGGGTGATTATGAATAATGGATAGAAAAGGAAATGCGTCATGGAATACAGGCCCAGCAGGAACTTATGTTTCGGCTTATAGAATTTCCCTGTAGTGAAATGCCTGTTCTTCTGATGCATCCAGTTCCTGAATGTTTTCTTAGGCTCGGATAAGGTAACCGCTTCAGGATCCAGTACAATGGCCGTATTGGTGGGAGTGGCTACTTTGTTGATGAAGAGATCATCATCGCCACCCGGCACATGGTTCAATGCAGAGAAGCCTTTGTTGGCAAAGAACAATCCTTTTTTGTAAGAGAGGTTCCTGCCCACACCCATGTACGGCATACCTGCAAGCGCATACGAAAAATACTGCAGGGCGGAGTGGAATGTTTCAAAACGGATTAACCTGTTGAGCAGGCCGGGGCGTTTGTAATAGGCGCCATAGCCAAGAACGATATCGATCCCCGGCGCGTAGGCGTCCTGCATTTTCTGCACCCAGAATTCGGAAGCGGGAACACAGTCCGCATCCGTCAGCAGGATGATCTCATGCTTTGCTTCCTTGATGCCAATGGAGAGTGGGTATTTTTTACCAGGGATGCCTTTTGCCTCCTGTGAGAGGTTCACGGCATTGAGGCTTTTGAATGTTTTCCTGAATTCTTCCAGGAGGAATCTCGTTTCATCCTGGCTGTTATGATTCACCACTATCACTTCGTGTGTGGAGCTATAGGTTTGCACCAGTACACCGGGAAGGTTACGGGCCAGGTTACCCGCTTCATCGCGGGCGCAGATAATGATGGAAACCGGGTGCTGTTGCGTCTTTTCGCGAACAGGCGCCTGGTACCAGGCCACCCTGCGGAAGAGGAGCCAGAAGTATAATAATTGAACGAAAGCAACTACGCAAAAGGCACAGAAAAGTATCAACCACCAATCTATGCTCTTCAACAATGATATCATGAAGGTTGCAATTTAGGGTCCAATGCAAAGGAAATAATGCGCGAAAATAAGAAGGTAACACCTGAAAGCAATACATCTAAGCATCCACAACTGTTGAAAAATAAAGATTTTTGTAATGTGTGTAATTTGATGGTAATCACCATAGCAAGGGTTCGCTCACCTTCAAACTGGCTGTAATCCGTATCTTGCAGCCCGATTTATCAAATATTATGGCGAGTTTACAATTTCAGTTACAGGCTACAGACGGGCATTCCGCGGCAAGAGCGGGGAAGATCACAACAGATCATGGAGAGATCCTGACCCCCATCTTCATGCCGGTAGGAACCGCGGGCAGCGTGAAAGCAGTGAGCCAGCAACAACTGAAGAACGATGTGCAGGCACAGATCATTTTGGGAAATACTTATCATCTTTATCTCCGCCCCGGCCTCGAAACCCTGGAGAAAGCCGGTGGCCTGCACAAATTCAATGGCTGGAACAGGCCCATCCTGACCGACAGTGGCGGTTACCAGGTTTTTTCGCTGGCATCCAGCCGTAAGATCACGGAAGAAGGGGTGGTGTTCCAAAGTCATATCGACGGATCAAAACATTTGTTCACGCCGGAAAATGTAATGGATATCCAGCGCAGCATCGGTGGCGATATCATCATGGCCTTCGATGAATGTCCGCCCTATCCGAGTGAATACAAATACGCCGAGAAATCCATGCATCTCACGCACAGGTGGCTGGACAGATGTTTCGAGCGTTTCAACGGCACACCTGACAGGTATGGTTATACGCAGAATCTTTTTCCCATTGTACAGGGAAGCACTTATGCTGATCTGCGGAAAGCGAGCTGCGAATATGCTGCTTCCAAAAATGCGGCAGGTAATGCTATCGGCGGCCTCAGCGTAGGAGAGCCCGATCACATGATGTATGAGTTCACACAACTCTGTTGCGAGAACCTGCCTGCAGAAAAGCCGCGCTATCTCATGGGCGTTGGCACTCCCTGGAATATCCTGGAATGTATCGCGCTTGGTGTTGATATGTTCGATTGTGTGATGCCCACACGCAATGGCCGCAACGCCATGCTCTTCACTTCCAAAGGAGTGATCAATATCGATAATAAAAAATGGGAGCACGATTATTCCCCGCTGGACGATGGTATCGATAGCGATATCAGCAACTACTACAGCAAAGCCTATCTCCGTCACCTGATGAAGGCGAAGGAGATCCTGGGGCTTACCATTGCCAGCGTGCACAATCTGGCATTCTATCTCTGGCTGGTAGGAGAGGCCCGGAAACATATCCTGGCAGGGGATTTCATCAGCTGGAAGAATGAGCAGGCGGCCATCCTGCAACAGCGCCTGTAAGCCTGAAAAACTAACCTGATTTGCAATAGTTTTAGGAACCCCGGGCTCTGAGGATCGCAGTTTTTGGGCTACATTTGCCCGGCCGCCGGCTCAAAGGCTTAGTATGAAAAAAATCGACTGGTACATTATCAAGAAATACCTCAGCACTACCATCTTCATGGTACTGATCTTTAGCGTGATCGCTGTTGTGATCGATACCAGTGAGAAAGCCGATGATTTTGTAAAGAGCGGGCTCAGTTCCTGGCAGATCGTTACCGATTATTATCTTGGCTTCGTGCCCTTCATCATCAGCATGATCTTTCCGCTGATGGTGTTCATCGCCGTTATCTTTTTTACCTCTAAAATGGCTGCACGGTCCGAGATCATCGCCATGCTGGCCAGTGGAGTGCGTTACAACCGCGTGCTGGCGCCGTTTATGGCTGCCGCACTTTTCCTCGGCGGAATATTCTGGGTGGCCACACAGATATGGATCCCTAAAGCCGCCACCATCCGCGGAAATTTTCAGACCACTTATATCGACAGCAAAAGTTCCTATGAGCAGGGCGAGCTGGCCAAAAGAGGCAATAACTATTATCTCAAAGTAGACTCTGTAACCTTTGCGGGTTTCCGTGAGTACAACAATGATCGTCAGATGGCCTATGGAGGTTTCTTCATGGACCGTATCAAAGGCACTCAGTTAATATACAACCTGCGGGCAGACAATATCCGCTGGGACACGGCAAAGAAATCATGGGTGATCGAGAATGCAATTGAAAGACATATCGATGGTATCAAAGAGTCCATTAAGAAGATCGATACCATGAAGCTGGCGCTGAACGTAAAGCCCACCGAGATCAAGCCGGACAAATACCTGAAAGATAAATTGACCACCTCCGAGCTGAAAGCTTTTATACAGGCAGAAGCCAACAGGGGAACTGAAGGTCTCAACGATTTCAAAGTAGAAAGATACCGTCGCGACGCCACTCCTTTTTCTGTGCTCGTGCTGACATTGATCGGGTTTTCTGTGGCTGCGCGCAAAACCCGCGGTGGCAGCGGGCTGAACCTCGCTGTAGGGATCATCACCGCTGCAATATTTGTTGTGATGGATAAATTCTCCCTCACTTTCTCCACTAAAAGTAATTTCCCGCCCATACTGGCCGCCTGGACACCCAATATTATTTTTACATGTATTGCTATCTGGTTACACAAGAAGGCGCCCAAATAAGAATTGGATGAGAAAGTAATTAAATCAGTATTAATAATGGTTTAGTTTCTAACCATAAACAACAATTTTTGTTCTATTGAGCGGTATTGTTATAACTTTAGCCATCGATTCTACACTTATTTTGCTTGTTTATATAATTATTCTACAACATGGGTATTCTTAAGGAAAGGTTCAAGGCGAAGGCAGATGAATCAGCCGTTGAAGTCAAGAATTTGCTCAAAGATCACGGAACAAAAAAGATCGGGGAAGTACAGTTGTCGCAGATCTATCAGGGTATGCGTGGTATCACCGGACTGGTGAGTGAAACCTCCCTGCTGGATGCACAGGAAGGTATCCGTTTCCGTGGTTATTCTATCCCTGAATTACAACAAAAACTCCCGAAAGCCAAAGGTGGCAGTGAGCCTTTACCGGAAGGATTGTTCTATCTGATGCTGATTGGTGAATTACCTACTGAAGAAGACGTTCATCATGTTACATCCGTATGGCAACGCCGTTCACATGTGCCCAACCATGTGTTTGCCGCCATCGATGCACTGCCTATCACTGCCCATCCGATGACCATGTTCGTAACCGGTATCATGGCCCTGCAAACAGAAAGCAATTTCGCCAAACGTTATGCGGAAGGCATCAACAAAAAAGACTACTGGGAACCTATCTTCGACGATGCAATGGACCTCATTGCCCGTCTGCCCCGCGTAGCCGCTTATATCTACAGAAGGAAGTACAAGAATAATCAACATATCCAGCCTAATGGTCTGCTTGACTGGGCAGGTAACCTGGCGCATATGCTCGGTTTCGAGAACGAAAGCTTCAAGGAACTGATGCGTCTCTACATGACTATTCACGCAGATCATGAAGGAGGTAACGTTTCTGCACATACGACGCACCTGGTAGGTTCTGCTCTCAGCGATCCTTACCTGAGCTTCGCAGCTGGTATGAACGGTCTCGCAGGTCCCCTGCACGGCCTCGCCAACCAGGAAGTGGTGAAATGGATCTTCGAACTCCGTGAGGAACTCAAAACAGAAACTCCCTCCAAAGAACAGATCGAAGAGTATGTGAAGAAAACACTGTCTGAAGGGAAAGTGGTTCCAGGATATGGTCATGCAGTGCTTCGCAAAACCGATCCACGTTTTACTGCACAAATGGAATTCGGTAAAAAGCATTTGGCTGATGATCCGCTGGTTCAAACAGTTTGGAACGTGTATGATGCAGTGCCTCCAATTCTTCAGTCGCTCGGCAAGATCAAGAACCCATGGCCGAACGTGGATGCACATAGCGGTGCTTTGCTGGTTCATTACGGAATGGTGGAATATGAATTCTACACAGTGCTCTTTGGCGTGAGCCGCGCACTCGGAGTAATGAGTAGCCTGATCTGGGACCGCGCTCTGGCGCTGCCGATCGAAAGGCCAAAATCGGTTACTACCGAAAATGTAAAACAATGGTTGAAAGGCGAAGCTGAGATCTGGGGCGACTAGTTTCCTTACTCATCTTTCCACATTATAAAAATTAGCTCTGGTCCCTTGCGGGTCAGGGCTTTTTTTATGTAGTTAATGGAAATACCACTAGCCTCCAGGTTAGTGGGGATGAGAGTATTAACTCCTGAACCTCGCTCTGGTAAAGGATTTACTCTGATCGGCGGTGTAGGTAGTAAGTTTTTTCCAATGCTATTGGATTGTTAATTGCAATCAAACGTTTTGCGTAATGATGTTTAAACATTAATTTTACATTCTAAACTTGATTTTATGGCAACATGGACAATTGATACAACACACTCAGAAGTTTCTTTCAAAGTAAAGCACCTGGTGATTTCCACTGTTACGGGAAAATTCAAATCATTTGAAGGCACAGTAGAATCTGATAAAGAGGATTTCGCTGATGCCAGGATCAAATTCAGCGTAGACATTAACAGCATTGATACCGGCAATGAAGGTCGCGATGGTCACCTGAAATCTGCGGACTTCTTTGATGCCGAAAAATTCCCTTCCATGAGCTTCGAATCCACTGAGCTGGTGAACCAGGGTGGTGGAGATTATGAAGTGAAAGGAAACCTTACTATCAAAGGCGTAACCAAACCTGTAGTGCTGGATGTTGAGTATGGTGGTATCCAGAAAGACTTTTACGGCAATACTGTAGCGGGTTTTGAAGTATCCGGCAAGATCAATCGTCAGGATTTCGGTCTTACCTGGAGCGCAGTTACAGAAACAGGCGGAATTGTTGTGAGCGATGAAGTGAAGCTTCACATTAACGTGGAAGCGATCAAAAAAGCATAATCGTAAATGCTCTCAATAAATAGATGTTGAGCCGGTGTAGTTTTCTGCACCGGCTTTTATTTTTTATTTGGAGACAATGAGCCATGCTACTATATTTGCACTCCTGAATTCAGCCAGGTAAATGGGGAATTAGCTCAGCTGGCTAGAGCGCTTGCATGGCATGCAAGAGGTCACCGGTTCGACTCCGGTATTCTCCACAGGACATATTTTTTAAAATGGGTAGCTTTTTAAGCTGCCCATTTTTTTGCGCCTACTTCAGAGTGAAGGGCTATCTCCAAGGTGTTGATATTTGAATAGTTATATTTTCATACGCTTGTTTTGTTTTTTTATTTTCATCACTCCATGTATAAGGCCACATCTCTAAACGACTGTATGTAATCGCTCCATTGAAAAAACGAAAAGATTGCCACCTGGAATGATACCAAAAAGCAGGAGGTTGCTCAACGCATGATTCTGCATGCTTTTATGGCAAAGGAAGCTATCAAAGGTAGAAGAGATGCCAGTATAATTAGTGAGGTCCAAAATAAAGTGAAATTAATTTGTAGGATAGATGTTTCAAAATATGATCTTTCTGATAAAGGGTTTAGAAGGTTATAGGAGGGCCTTTCCCGTTAAACCAATATCAATATTGCCCTTTCAAAAATATCCCTGACCAGCTCCTGTACCCCGGTATTGCCAGGTCTCTTCACTTATACCTAAATTCCGGTATGCTTTCTATATGAATTTTCTTCAATTTTGAGCAATGAAAGTTCTGACCATTTACATAGTCAGTTTGTTTTTCTTCATTGCACCCGTCCGATCCCAGTCTCTGATCGATAGTCTTTACGTGGACAGTCTTGTCAATATTCTAAAAAATGCCCGATCGGACAGTACAAAAGCCCGTGCATGTTATTCGCTTTCCTTTTACTGGTCAAAATATGATAGCACCAATGCCTGGCATTACCTGGAAGAGGGCCGGCAATACAATGGGAAGAACAAATACCTGCAGGCTGTACATGTTTTTCACAAAGCTGCCTGTTTTTTCGATCTGGACCAGGACAAGGCGATGCAAAACTATCTGGAAGCAGCAAAGCTGTTCAGTAATTTCACGAACCCTGAAAGCTACCGGTTCCAGTCAAGATGCTGGGGAAATTATGGCGCACTCCAGCAAAGAAAAGATAATGAACCGGAAATGGTCAGTGCATTGCTCACAAAAGCGATCCCATTTGCAGAGAAGTCTGGTGATACGGCGCTGGCAGGGAATTATTATTCAGATGTTGGAATGGTATTCTCCAACCAGTTGCTGCATGAAAAGGCAGCCTACTATTTCAATAAGGCCCTTGCATGTTTTAGAATAAACAAACCTGCTCTGAAAGATGAAGTAATGACATTCCTTCACGCGGCCAGGAGTTTATGCCTCATGGATAGCCTGAAGGATGCAAAGCCGCTTCTGGACAATGTTAGAGCACTTTTAAAACCATTTCCGGATTCCGATCGAAATATAGATCTTAACATCACAGAGGCTATTTATTATAGAAAAGTGAACGATCCCGGAAAAGCTCTCCAGGTAATCCGTGATGGTATAAACCTGGCTGAAAAAATGGGCAGGAAATATTCCCTGAGTGAAGCATTGTACCAGGAGTACAAGACTTATTTTATGATGGCGCGATATCAACAGGCGCTGTTCTCCCTTCAAAGAGTGATGCAAATTACTCCTTACGAATTTGATGACAACAGGGTGATGCATTACAAGGAAATGGCCAGGGTATATAAAGCCATGGGCAATATTTCGAAAGCTTATGAATGGGTTACCAGGTACAGTGCATTACAGGATACAATTTATAAGGAGAATCTTGCAAAACAAATTGCGGACAATGAATCCCGGTATCGTTTTGTTACCAATGAAAAAAGATCATCCAACTGCAGTCGGAAAGGCAGGAGGCTGCCCTGGTGCACAGGAACCAGCAGTTGTTGAACTGGTTGCTGGGAGTAGCCGCATCCCTGTTCCTGCTTGCAACATTGTTCCTTATTTTCTATTATCGCAATAATAGAATGCAAACAAAACAGCAATGGAAAGAATTGCAGCAACAGCAGGAACTGATGCTTGCCAATGCCATGCTGGAAGGTGAAGAGCAGGAGAGGCGCCGCCTTGCGCGCGATCTGCATGATGGATTGGGCGGCACACTGGCAGGCATCAAAATAAAATTATCAGGACAGGAAAAGAAAGAAAAAACTCCGCAACTAAGTGAAGTGATCCTGCAGTTGGAAGGTTCTATCAGCGAGCTACGACGGATTGCAAGGAATATGATGCCTGAAAACCTGCAAAAGGTAGGGCTGGAGGAGGCTTTACGGGATCTCTGTGAATCGTTACAGAGCGATAATACCCTTATCGAGTTCCATTCCTTTGGCTTGCAGCCGGATATTCCACTGAATGTTCAGGCCAATATTTACCGCATCGTTCAGGAACTTCTCTCAAATGCGGTCAAACATGCAGCTGCTTCAAAGGTCATTGTGCAATGCAGTCAAAATGGAAAAATCTTCTTTATTACAGTGGAAGATAATGGGCGGGGATTCGAGATGAGTACCGTGAATGATGCTGAAGGCATCGGTTTTCAGAATATCAGGAACCGTGTTAAATACCTGAATGGAAGTATCGATATCGAATCTGTACAACAGGAAGGGACAACCGTAAATATTGAATTGCATGTCTGATATAAAAAAGACCCTCGCTATCGTAGATGATCATCCCATCGTGATTGAAGGGCTGAAAGCATTGATGAAGGAGAACCTGGCATTTGATCAGATCGTCACGTTCACCAATGGTAAGGACTTTATGAGTTTTCTTGCCAGCCAGTATGTGGACCTGGTATTGCTCGATGTTACCCTGCCCGATATGAGCGGCATCGATCTCTGCAAACAGATCAAAGCCTGCTGTCCGGATACCATAGTACTGGGATTGAGCAATCATGCCGAACGGAGCATAATTTTGCAGTTACTGGATTGCGGCGCTTCTGGCTATATGCTCAAGAGCGCACCGGCGGATGAGTTGCTGGAATGTATACAGGAAGCACAGTACGACGAAATGGTATTCAGTTCTGATGCGAAAAAGATATTGACAAGGCCAGGTGGTAGACATTCCAAACAATTGCCCTCCATTACTAAAAGAGAAAAACAAATATTACAGTTGCTGGCAGCCGGAAAGACCACCACCATAATCGCGGGAGAATTGCATCTTAGTCCATTCACCATCGATACTTATCGCAAGAACCTGCTGCAAAAATTTGAAGTAAAGAATACATCCGAACTGTTAATGCTGCTGGTGAAAGAAAACCTGCTTTGAATACCTGATCTCTTCATTCAGTTTGCTTATACCTGATTTCAGGAGGTGCAAAAAACCGATATTACGGTATTGTGCGTCCTGCCCGGCAGGAATAATTTTGGCTTCAGATCAACACCAGGGAAGCCGAAAACTGGTTGAAGAGTAGGCAAACAAAATAAATTCACCGCTATGAAGCAAGTAAAAAGATTATTACTGGGAACCTTATTCCTGAGTGTATTCGCATTGGTGTCCTGTTCCAAAGACAAGAATGATGATCCTGATCCGGGCGGAGATGGCCGTGGGAAAAAGATCAAATACAAAGTGACTGTTACCGATGGAGTTATTGGCACTGTTATTTATGGTTTTGATGACAAGACTACCACGCTAACATCGGTTAGCGGCAATAGCTGGGAAAGTAATGAACTGGATATTCCTTCCGGGGTAATCAGGGGCAGCGTGGCCGGTAATGGGATCGGTAACAATACAAGCTCGAAACTGACAACAGAAATATTTGTAGATGGGAAAAAGGTAGTAGAAAATACAGGTACAGGAAAAGCTCTGATGGCTTATTCGGGATACGATTTCTAGCAAGAATAAAAAAGACCAGTAACAACTGGTAACATAAGAAGGATAAACTGCTGCATGGCGGTTTATCCTTTTTCCATTTTAGAAATACCCTTCTGCTGCTGTTATCTTCACACGCAACAAATAATAAGGAGGCTTGCTTTCTTCCTTACCCAGATTCCAGAAGGGCCGTTTGTGAAGTTGATTGGATACCAGGTAAAGGTAACCATCAGGCGCAATTGCCAGCCCATCAGGCCATGAGATCAATGCGGTGTCCTTCACCAATACTGAATAGCCTGCGGGAGTTGCCATTACCACAGCACTGTTTTCGATATCGGTCACAAACAAAACACGGTTGCCTGCTTTTATACCATCAGACTTTGGCTTAGCAGCATAGTAGACGATCTTTTTTGATAATGCACTATCATCGGATCCCGGGCTCGACAATGCTGCCGCCGGTACCCGGAAAATACTACGACCACTCAGTGCGCCATAATAAATCCATTCCATTTTCCTGTCGATGGAGATGGGATTAAGGGGATACCTGGGCTTCAGCACGCTGCCATCCGGAAAGAGATGACTGATCACTTGTTTATCGATCACAATATCTTCATCAACCGGCTGAAAGCTGTGATGGTTTTCCAATACACGTCTTGCATAACCTGTTTGCAGATCTATCACAATAAATGCGGGCATTGCAGGTAGCACCAATCCTGCCATCGACATATCTGCGATCACTGCTGCATGATTTTTTTCATCGATGACGAAATCCTGCAAAAAAGAATTTGACCGGAGCACTGCATCCGGAATTGGATAAACATGCAGGAGCTTCCTGGTTGAGATATCCCAGGCAATGAGCTTGGGAGCTTGTACAGGCTGGGCTTTCCTGTCTCCAAGATCCATCACCCAAAGTACATTGTCTGAAGTTGCCTGGATACCGATTGCGGCATTGACACCTTTGTACGAATGCCCTTGCGGCTTCCTTGTCCATATAGTATCGGGGAAGTCCACTACAGTACCATCCGGCAAAATTTCTTTCACCTTATAGGGAGATGCTGTTGCATCGCTCATTGTAATGAATACCCTTCCTGTTGGTGATATAGCCACATTGCCCGGACGTTCTTTGTTGAATGAGGTCACAATTTCAAGTTTGGCATTCGACTGGGCGGTTGCCGGCAATATGCTGAACTGAAACCAGGCAATGAATATCGACCAATACAGGAACAGTTTTATCATCATGAAAGCTGATTGTTTGAACAGAAGCGTGAAGATTCTATGGAAGCCTCATTGTTTGCCCAAAAGTAAACTATCGACAACTTTCATACAATGCGCTACCTCACAAATAAAATGTGATGTAGCGCACAGCAGTAGAATAAACTATTTGCCCAAATTTGGTTAGACAACTGTCTGATCAGGGCCACGGTAAAAAGCTCCGCAGTGATGTGGGGCTTTTTTTGTTTTCCAAGAAAATCTCTACCGGGCTTTTAAATCGAATCAAAGCCTGCATATTGATATAGGAATGGTGTGGAACTATGCTTCATGTTGAATAAGTATAACTTTACTAAATTATTCCATTTCTAGTTTGTTGACTTCCTGAACAAGCTCGTAGAATTTTATTAGATCAATTTTTACGACTCGTGCAGTACGGGAGGCTGGCTTAGTGAAATCGGAATTCGTTACCAGTTGGCCCCTTACAGCTTTTTGTATTTGGACGGTTCCAACAAGGTTTCGTATGGCAGCTTCTCCTACTTTTTTATTGAAGGCGGATTGTTTCGCTTGTACAATTGTAAGAAATGGATCGCGTTTCATTGGTGCAAGTGAAAAGACTTTGATATTCAGCACCATTATCACGAGTAGCCTTAGTTAATTCTGTCTCATTACCTGAGACTCGATATATATAATCGACCAGCTCTTCAAATTTTCGTGGTGATATGTTTTTAGTAATATCAATCCCTTCTTTAAAGGCTCGAAGCAGGGTCTTAAGATTTTTGGCTACGATAATCCTTGAGTTTTCCTGAACTACCAGATATTCTTTTTGGTAGACGAAAGCTCTCACTACCTCTATTACCTTTAATAGATTTTCAGGGTAATGTTTTTTTTGTATACTTTCTTCTAGATGTTCCTTCAAAATGGAAGTGACAATTTCAACAAGTTGCAAACTACCCTCCCGAATAAGGTTGTCGAAAACGCCTAAATCAGCTTTGAATGCTTCTTCTCCTGTTTTTTTATTTTCATTTGTGCTTTTTCCTTTTAGCAAATCGATACCGGTTAGAAATTTATTTTCGAGACTACATTTCTTTCAATGCTTTATTATCTGTGTCGAAATAAAATGACCGCTCACTAGGTAAATCAATGTTCTTGAGCTTCGAAATGGTTACTCCGCCGTTGCCACCAAACGAAAAAATTTTATAGTCAACATTTGGCTCCATTCTAATCTAAATTTGAATTATGTTGAGATAAGACTTTTTAATGAATGCTTTCATTCAATATATAACTCGTACTACGCCCACCTGCCGGTACTTTCAGCAATATGCCTTTTTCGATCAAATCCTGTATATCTCTGGATGCTGTATCCTGTGAACATTTGGCAATTGTTGCCCATTTCGAAGATGAAAGCTTACCTTGAAAGCCATCAAGAAGCATATTCAATAATTTCTTTTGCCTGTCATTCACGGTATGAGTTTTTGGATTTTCCCAGAACCTTGCTTTTTGTATTACTTTTTCTAGTGTTTTGTCGGTTGCGCTCAGTGCGTGGTCAAGGCAATTTAGGAACCATGTCAGCCACTCCGTAATATCTAAATCGTCTTTCTGAGTTTTTTCGAGTACACTGTAATATCCATTGCGTTCAACTCTGATTTGTGCCGACATACTGTAAAAGCGTTGCACGCTTTGATCCGCGCGTGAAAGTTGCATGTCAGTTATTGCGCGTGCGATCCGTCCATTGCCGTCATCAAAAGGGTGTATTGTCACAAACCAAAGGTGAGCTATAGCCGCTTTAAGTACGTCATCTATATCATTTGTAGTGTTGAACCATTCTATAAAACGAGTCATTTCCTGATCCAGCTTGTCTGCATCTGGTGCTTGGAAATGCACTTTTTTACGGCCCATCGGACCGGAAACGACTTGCATAGGATCGTCTTTTGTATTGTTACGCCACGAACCCACAACGATCTTATGCATGCCGCTTCGGCCGGTCGGGAATAATACCGCATGCCAACCAAAGAGCCGGTCGGAGCTTAATGGTTTGCTATAATTCTGTGTTGCATCCAGCATCATTTCAACCACTCCTTCAACGTTCCGGTCGGCGGGAACCAATCCGGCTATATCTATCCCCAAACGACGGGCAATAGATGAACGAACTTGATTTGGGTCTAAAATTTCGCCCTCGATTTCACTAGACTTCAAGACATCTAAAGTGAGCGTTTGTAAAGTGGCTTCAGCTTGCAGATTAAAGCCTAAGCTCTCCATTCGTCCCACAAGTTTTCCTTGCTTATAGCGTACATCTGCAAGCAATTGGGTTATCGCTTCTTTTTTCCAGTCAAAATGGGGCCTTATTCTCCGCATTGTCAAGTATTTTCCGCATTTTATGCGGAGATTAAGATGCCTATTCTCCGCATTTTTTGAAACTTTCTACTTAGCATTTTGAAAATTCCGGCAGGGAGGCAAAAGCCTCTAAATCGTCCCAAAATCGGTTAGACAACTGTCCTGTTAGGGCCACAGGAAAAAGGTTCACAGTGGTGTGGGCCTTTTTGTTTTTGAACACATTCTCCAATTGTATTTTATTCTATCATTTAGAGTGATATTATTAAACCATCAGAATGACTTGGAAAGATTACGAGACAAAAATTCACGAGTACTTCAAGAGCCAATTTAGAAAACATACTTCAGCA
Source organism: Pseudobacter ginsenosidimutans (assembly GCF_007970185.1). Lineage (NCBI taxonomy): Bacteria > Pseudomonadati > Bacteroidota > Chitinophagia > Chitinophagales > Chitinophagaceae > Pseudobacter > Pseudobacter ginsenosidimutans. The sequence goes on from NZ_CP042431.1 coordinate 2,825,308, forward strand.
ATCAATTTCGTTAAACATCGTTTGAGCCTCACAATAAAAATTACTTATAAAAAATTGAAGTTGTTTCATTTACTTGGCTACTCGGCAAACTCTCTTTCAAGTATATCAAGATATTTATTAAAACGATACATTTTGTTGCGCTGCTTGCTATCTTCTTGCTGCAATATCTCGTGGTCGACAAAGAACCCAACCAGTTTCTGTGCTGTTTTATAAGTGCTGCCAATCAACTCTGCAACATCGTTTATTGACATGAGGGGCGTGTGGCAAAGTTGTTCGAGAAGATGAACGGCGTTTTTACGGACACGTGAAAGATCGCTGTCAATAACTGCATGGCACTCTTTCAACATAGCATCGATTGCCCAGGCTCGCTTAACAATATCTTCCGCCGAAACCTTGATGCCCCGCAGAAAATACTTTATCCAGCCTTCGTAATCTCCTTTCAGACGTACGGCATCCAGCCTGTCGTAATATTCGCTTCTGTATTTCATAAAAAAGAAAGATGGATAAAGAACAGGTTCGTTGATAAGCCCGGAATCCATCATCATTAATACGATCAACAACCGCCCGATTCGTCCATTGCCATCCAGGAACGGGTGTATTGTTTCAAATTGGACATGTGATAACCCAGCCTTTATTAGGGCAGGTAATGCGCTGCTCTCATTGATGAATTTTTCAAGATCATTAATGAGATTTTCAAGGTAATGGGCTGGTGGTGGTACGAGATTACCCACAAAAACAGGAACCTTTCTGTAATTCCCAGGCATTTTGCTTTCACCACGAACGCCCGATAAAAGTTTTTTGTGGCATTCGCGTATTAGCCTAGATGAAACAGGCAGGTTTTTCTCATGCATAAGTTTTATGCCATAATGCAAGGCATCAATGTAATTAAGAACTTCCTGTACATTCTTGTTTTCGGATTTCTCTTTGGATTTGTATTCAAGCACCTGCGTTAAAGTGGTGTTGATATTCTCGATCTGACTTGAATAAATAGCCTCTTTTGCAATGTACACATCCAGAAATCGTCTTTTGCTGGGTATTCTGGTCTGGGCTTCCATGAATTTACCCAGGCTTTGCATGGCATCGCCATAAAGCTCTAAGAGATCTCCATCGAAATCCAAAACAGGGTTTGGTGGCAAAGGAGCGGGAATGAAGTAATTGTGTTCCCCGATCTGTTCATAATGGCCGCTTCGCGATGAGTGTTTTTTCATGGTAAATCCAATATAAAAGTAATTCCAGCTGATTATTGTATCAATGTGCTAAAATAATACAATAATGGGTCTGTTGTGTACTGCTATTGTATGTTTATTTAACAAAGGTATAATAACGTAGGGTTTGTAAGGGCCTTATTGGATGATACTTCTGTTTATGCATCATTCCGGCAGGTTAGCAAAAGCCTCTAAATCAACCAGTAATTGGTTAGAAAACTGTCCGGCCAGGGCCACCAAAATCTCCAGCGTTTATGTTCATCATAAACGCTTTTTTATTTCTGTCAACTTCCAATAATCCGTTGAAATTTTAAAGACCTCATCACCAAAATAGTTTTCTTTCACTTAGTACGTTTTCTTCCAGCAAGGGTCTTCCGATAACAAGCGCTTTATCGCTTTTTAAAATGCTGGTATGAAAGATTTCAATCGTGTATTTTTCCCGTTTGCAGTTTTCTTTTTGATGACAATTTTTTCTGCTTCGCATGCATGGAGCCAGAGTGCAACTATTGAATGTACTTTTTCATCTGCTCAGCAAAGCAAGCCCCGGATCTATCAGGCTGCCTATGGCCGTCTGCATCAGGTGGCTTCAGCAATGGTCCGTCAACATCCTGAACAGTCCCGCTTTTCGATCCAAATACCATTAAAGAAATCCGGTTTTTATTATGTAGGTGCCGGAGATGAATTCCAGGTACAGGGTAAGCAAAGGATCTATTTGCAACCCGGGAAAACAGTGCAACTACAATTGAATGATACAGCCTGTTCCATCCTGTTGCCGGACCCTGTGAATACATTCCTGTTGCAATGGCACCAACGCATATGGCCATTGTTGGGTGAACATGCCAGGAAGCAGCAGGAGAGAAGTAATATGACGGATTTCAATGCAAAACTTGAGAGCTGGTTAAAGGAATGGGATATCCTGCCGCTCATTCCTGCAACCGGCGACCATGCACTCGACAGCAATTTGCAAATGATTACGCAGCTCGATCTGGTGTTCGCGGCAACCAGTTATCTCACACTCGCCAAAGCCACCAAGGAAGAGCCCACCGGTCTGCACGCTTTTTATCGAACCATCGATACCAAAAAACTCACAAAGGAAGGAGGAGTTGAATATCATCCTTTCGGAATGAAAATGCTCGAATCCCTGTATTACCTGAAACAAAACCTTCAGGGAAAACCCTTTGCTTTCGGACTCGATATGGAAGAACGACTGGAAGATATTCAACATCCGGTTCTGCGCGCAGAACTGGTGATAGAAGCATTGCGACAATTGAAAACAAAAGAAGGGCTGAAGGCACTCAAAGATCGATACGGCCCCATGATCAACAACCCTGCCCAACAGCGTCGATTCAAAGAGCGTCTCGCCATCATGACCACCAGATTGCCGGTGCAGCAATGGGCCGTTGAAGGCTTCTCACTCCCTGATACGGCAGGCAGAATAGTGTCGTTGCAGGATATGAAAGGAAAAATAGTAGTGGTTGATGTCTGGGCAACCTGGTGTGTGCCCTGCGTTGCCGAGTTCCCTTCACTGAAACAACTCGAACACGATTATGGAAAAAGGAATGTCGCTTTTGTTGGCATCTCAATGGACTCGGAAAAGTTCCGGGACTACTGGAAAAATTTTGTTGCGGAAAAAGCGCCGGGAAGCATCCAGCTTTTTGCCGGACCCCAAAGCCCTTTTTCAAAAATGTACAAGATCGGAGGAATCCCACGTTTCATGATATTTGATAGTACAGGAAAGATGTTGTTTGGTGATGCTCCAAGGGCATCGTCCTTTGAACTGAGATTATTGCTGGACCAGCTAATTGGCAAACAATAGTCCCTGGATCTTGCTTTGGAGGCTGGATACGCGGGAATAACGAGCCGGCTATTGGCCCTGTGAGATGCATTGATTTTTTTAGCATCTTTACTACACTAAACCTCCGTATTGCTGCACTCCACACTATATGATGAAAAGTTGACCCTCCAAAATATTGCAGAGGGTGATCAGGATGCATTTTATGAGCTTTACAAGCAATATGTGGATCAGTTGAGGAACTATATCCGGCGCGTTACAGCAGACGAGCTGGCCGCAGATGGAATTCTGCAGGAAATATTCCTGCGTGTATGGCTGAACAGGGATGAACTGACAGAACTGAACAGTTTCAAAGCCTGGATCTTTACCATCGCTGCCAACGAAACCATGCGATTTCTGCGGAAGAAAATTACTTACAGGCAACTGCTTCTTAAATCGTCTATTGCTTCTCCCGCGCAACAAGCCATTACACCAGACCTTGAATATGATATGGTGGAGCTTCGCCGGCTGATACAATTGGCCGTTGACCGGCTTTCTCCCCAACGCCGATTGATCTTTTCCATGAGCCGAGAACAAGGAATGAAACCTGCAAAGATCGCAGCCGAGCTGGATCTTAGTATTAGCACCGTCAAAAATTCGCTTTCCACTGCACTCAAAGAGATCCGGTCATATTTAAGAGATGCCGGTATCGTGATCAACATACTCGTTATCCTCAATATCCTTTTCAAAAAAATGTAATTGGTACGTTCTCTTCTGTGCCGGGTCTTACTATTCACTTAGCTATTAAACCTTCAATCATTCAATATGAACAAGGACCGTATTGCATATATCATACAGGCTTTCAAAGGCAATTCATTGACCACAGCGGAATGGGATGAATTGGAGGTGTTGCTGCAGGAAGAGAACAACCAGTCACTGAGAATTTACCTGATGGAGCTATTGGAACACCAGCCCGGAACAGTGAAGGCCACACTTTCTGAAAATGATGAAACCATCCTGCAAAACATTTTGAATAGCGATCGGAAAACTTCTGAACAGCGGAAAATAATGCAAGCGATATCAGGTGAACAAAAGACGTATGGTAAAGCCAGAATGATTTTACGCTGGACGGCTGCTGCTGCCATTTTCCTGGCGGTCATCGGTGGATGGCTGATCTGGCAGAACTTATCCAAATACCCGTCCGGTCCGGCGCCCAAAGAAAACCTCGCAGAGGCATTCAATATCAAAGCTCCGCAACAAGGCGCTGTACTCACACTCTCGGATGGTACCAGGGTATTGCTGGATACGGTCAATAATGGATTCAGGACCAGTGAGCACTCAACTGATCTGCAGTGGGATAACGGTGAACTTCGCTATGGAAGCTCTTCACGGGCTACGGGAGCGCATGGAGCAACTGCCTACAATACTCTGGAAACACCTGCCGGCCGGCAGTTCAGGATCCAGCTACCTGATGGTTCAAAAGTCTGGCTGAATGCGCAAAGCGCCATCCGGTATCCGGTAGCATTCACCGGGAAAACCAGAACGGTGGAGCTGAAAGGTGAAGCTTACCTGGAAATTGCAAAGGACCCCCGCAGGGAATTCATCGTAACCACGGAAACAGGTATTCAACTGGATGTGTTGGGAACAGCTTTCAATGTAAATGGTTACAGCAGCGAAAAAGAAGTGAAAGTAACATTGGTGGAAGGTTCACTGCTGGTTAAAGCACAGGCCGCACAAAATAACCGTGAAGCCGGCACGAATGCTGTGAAAATCAAACCCGGTGAACAGGCCACACTGGCACTGACGCCCAATGGAAAAGTAAACCCCTCTTCCAGGATCGGTATAGACCCCTCCGTGGATATGGACCAGGTGCTGGCCTGGAAAAATGGCCGGTTCAATTTTGAAGGCATGCGCCTGCGCCAGGTGATGAAACAACTGGAACGCTGGTATGATGTTACCGTCGTTTATGAAGAAGGCGTTCCCGATACCGAATTCTATGGGGAACTGAGTCGCGACAATTCCCTGGGCGATATCCTGCTTGCTTTCAAAGACGCAGAACTGAAATATAAATTAGAAGGACGAAAACTAACGATCATGAAATAAAACCTGCTGCTGAATGCCATGAAAAAGGTGTCGCTTGCCGGCGACACCCGAAGGTTTGGCAGAAAATAATAGGAGTCTGTTTTTCCAATCAATCAACCAAAACCAGTGCAAATTATGAAAAAAACTGCCCCGCCCACCGAGGCCCTGGGGAGAAAGGGGACTTCGTCCGCTATCCCCCTGGCAAAGGTGGTGGCTTCATCAAAATTTTGTTGGTGATGAAATTAACCACGCTACTGCTTACCGTATCTATGCTGCATGCTGCTGCAGGTACGGGCCAGACTGTTTCGATCAATGCGGCCAATATGCCGCTGAAAAAGCTGTTTACAGAAGTGAAACGGCAAACCGGCTTTACTGTTTTCGGAAGAAATGAACTCTTTCGGTTGTCTAATCCCGTTACTATCGATGCCAGGAATATGCCACTTGCCGATTTTCTGCAGCAAGTAATGGTATCACAACCACTTCAGTTCAGGATAAATGGGAAGGATATCATCCTTAGCCGGAAATCCAGTCCTGGCGCTGCCCGGGAAGTATCAGTCCTGCAGACAACAGAAACATTCGCAACAATAAACGGCACCATTTATGATGCGGAGGGGCTGCTGCTGGAAGGGGCGTCTATCATGCTGAAACGAACGGGTAAAACCACCCAGTCAGACAGCAAAGGACAATTCTCTCTCGATGCATTGCCGGATGATATCCTTGTGATCAGTTTTGTTGGCTATACCACGCAGGAAATAAAGGTTGGCAATAACCGTTACCTGAGGATCCGGCTGAAGCAGGAAGAGGTGCGCATGAATGATGTAGTGATTACAGGGATCGTCAACCGGAAAGCAGAAAGCTTTACAGGGGCTTCCGTCCGTTTCAGCAGGCAGGAACTGATGCAGGCAGGAGCCCGGAATATTTTTCAAAGCCTGAAAAGCATGGACCCCGCCCTCAATATTTTTGAGAGCCTGGCAAACGGATCCGATCCGAATAAGATGCTGGAAATGCAGATCAGGGGTACTTCTTCCTTCCCTGATGTGAAAGGACAATACGCTACCAATCCCAACCAGCCACTGTTCATTGTGGATGGCTTTGAAATGACTATAGAAAAAGTAAATGATCTCGATATCAACCGCATTGAATCCGTAACCATCCTGAAGGATGCTTCTGCCAAAGCATTGTACGGTTCGCGCGCGGCCAATGGCGTGATTGTGATCGAAACAGTGAAAGTGAAACCCGGGCAGCTCAGGATAAATTATACCGGAACTTATGGCATCGAAATACCTGATCTATCCAGCTACAATCTCACCAACGCACGCGAAAAGATCACGCTGGAAAAGGAACTCGGCGCCTACTACCGGCCACAACCACCCGCCGCTTTGGTGTACGACAGCCTTTATTACGCCAACCTGCGTGAAGTGCAGAACGGTGTAAATACAGACTGGCTTGCACAACCCACCAGGGTTGGCTTCAGTCATAAGCAAACAGTTGGATTTGAAGTAGGGGACGACAGGCTAAGGACGGGGCTCACTCTTTTCATGAACAATACACAGGGTGTTATGAAAGGGAGTGAAAGGAAATCGATCGGTGGCGCCTTTCAATTGACCTATCGTTATAAAAAAATCCTTTTCAGGAACCTCCTTCAATATACCGGGATCAATACCGCCAATTCACCTTATGGCGAATTCAGCGAATACGCCCGCCTGAACCCTTACTGGAGGCCTTACAACGAAGATGGCTCGGTAAGGAAATTCCTGGGCATCGGTCCCGTTCTCAGTGAACCCGTATACAATCCGCTCTATAACGCGATGTTGAACACCACTTCCTCCACCAATTATACAGATCTCACCAATAATACCTACCTGGAATATTTTATCTCGAAGAGCCTTAAACTGGTTGGCAGATTTGGATTTGCCAATACAGTCAACGGATCAGATGTATTTCTGCCGGGAAACCATACCAGCTTCATTGGCCTCACAGGTGAAAACATGTTCCGCAGAGGATCATACAATAAAGGAAACGGAAAAGCATCGATGGTCAGTGGCGACCTCAACCTGAATTACTCCTCCAGTTGGGGAAGGCACAGCGTATTTGGCAATGTGGGAGGAAATATCAGGGAAGATAAAAGCGAAAGCTTCCTGTATTCTGCTATCGGATTTCCCAACGACAGAATGGATAATATCCTTTTCGCCAAACAATATGCAGAGAATGCCAAGCCTACCGGCGCCGAATCCATCAACAGGGAACTGGGGATACTGGCCATCGGCAGCTATTCGTTCGACAACCGGTTCTTCGCTGATTTTTCTCTGAGGACAAGTTCCTCTTCTCAGTTCGGTTCGTCTAACCGTTGGGGTAGTTTCTACTCGGCAGGAGCCGGCTGGAATCTCCATCACGAGAAGTTCTTCCAGAAACTTCCTCAGATTACGATGCTGAAACTGAGAGGTTCTGCAGGATATACAGGTTCGCAAAATTTCAATTCTTACCAGGCACTGCTGCTATACAATTACTTTGTGGATGATTCCTACCAGGGCTTACCCGGCGTTTATCTCAACGGCCTCTGGAACCCGGAACTGAAATGGCAGCAGAAACTCGATTATAATGTTGGAGTGGACGCCAGTATCCAAAACAGGATCAATATCAGGGTAGATCTTTACAAAGCGATCACCACCAACCTGCTGACAGACATTACGATCCCTCCTTCACTTGGTTTCAGCTCCTATATAGCCAATCTCGGGCAGATCACCAACACCGGTATGGAGTTCAGGGTGAGCTACAGAATGTTTGTAAATAATCAGAATCGACAGTCGCTCAATTTGTTTGTAACGGGAATCACTAACCGAAACAGGATCGTAAAGATCTCCAACTCGCTCAAGACGCTTACGGAAGAGCAGGATAAATTATCAGAAGGATCCAATAAACCACTTGTACGTTTCCAGGAAGGACAGTCGCTGGATGCTATCTGGGCAGTACCCAGCCGCGGCATCGATCCTGCCACCGGCAAAGAGATCTTCGTAAAACGAGATGGCTCATTCACGGATCAATGGGATCCGCTTGACAAAGTGGTGGCGGGTGTGAACCAGCCGAAGCTGATGGGCACCGGCGGATTCAACTTCGAAATAAAAGGGTTCAGCGTCGGCCTTATCGCCAGGTACAGGCTCGGCGGCCAGATCTATAATCAGACACTCGTTGACAAAGTAGAGAATGCACAACTGAATTTCAATGTGGATAAACGAGCTTATTATGATTCCTGGAAAAAACCGGGAGATAACGTGCTCTTCAAAAGTATCGGAACCGTCAATACCCTCACCCTTGCTACATCCAGGTTTGTGCAGGACCTGAGTGAACTGGAGATCTCCTCGGTGAACATAGGGTATGATTTCTACCGTCATGCGTTTGTGCAAAAATTGAAAATGCAAAGGTTACAGGTACTGATGAACATGAACGATATACTCAGACTCTCTACGGTTAGAATCGAAAGAGGTACGGCCTATCCCTTTGCACGCTATTGCACACTAACGCTTATGGCCAATTTTTAAACTGAATAAAAGGAAAAGCATGAAAAAGCTATGCTATATACTTTCGGTAGCCGTCCTGTTCCTGCTGATTTTGTCATCCTGCAAAAAATGGATGGATGTGCAGCCGAAGATCAGCATCAAATCTGATGTTTTGCTGCGTACCGAACAAGGCTACAGGGATGCGCTGATCGGCTGCTACACATTGATGAAGAGCCAGAGGCTGTATGCACGGGAACTGACCTTCGGCTTTGTGGACGCTGCGGCTCAACAATACGACACCTACAATAATTCGGTATATAACGATGTGGCCATGTGGAACTATACCACTGTAGCCTCAGTGAGATCGAAGATAGATGGGATCTGGTCGGGCATATATAATATACTGGCCAACGTGAATAATATCCTGGACAATATAGACAGCGATAAAGGCATCTTCACCAACGGTAATTATGAACTGATCAAAGGCGAAGCGCTGGCGATCCGCGCCTTCCTGCATCTAGACCTGCTGCGTCTCTTCGCATCCTCCAATCTTTCATTGAAAGCCATTCCCTATATCAAAACACTATCCACCAAAGTGATCGGTTCTTCCAATGGCAATGAAGTGATCGGTCTTATCCTCCAGGATGCCGCCGCGGCTGAAGAACTCTTGAAGGAGGATCCCATCAAATCCGGCAAAAAATATATTTACAGCCAGGATGAATTCATGAATAACAGGCACCAGAGATTGAATTATTATGCATGCAAAGCTATTGCTGCCAGAGCTTGCCTCTGGGCCGGGAAAAAAGTGGAAGCACTCGCGAAGGCCAGGGAAGTATTGCAGGATGCCGACCGCCTCTTTCCCTGGATCCAATCTTTGGATATTTCCGCAACCAGTGAGCGCGACAAAGATTATACCTTCTCAACGGAGAACCTCTTTGCACTGAATGTTCATGACCTGAAAAATATCTCCAACACCTGGTTCATGGCGGCATTGCCCAATAACCTGCTCTTCAGGGGCTCCTACTTCTACGAAGAAATGTATGAGAAGTATTCAATAGGCGCCAATGACTACCGCCTGCTCTTTACTTCAAAACTTTCAGGCTGGGATTATGTCCTTTATAAATATTATCAGCCCGATAATTACAAGGCTGCTTATGCGGGTATGATCCCGCTGTTCAGAAGATCTGAATTGAATTATATAGCAGCGGAATGTTTGATCGGTGTGAATAATGAAGAGGCGATTGATCTGCTGAACGAAGTCCGCCGGCATCGCGGCATCAGTGCGGACCTCGATCATTCACTGTCCAATGCAGAAGTAACAGCGGAGTTACTCAAGGAGTATCGGAAGGAATTCCAGGGCGAAGGGCAGTTGTTCTACTATTGCAAGCGCAATAAGCTCACTAATTTCCCCGATGGCTACCAGACTGTAACCGATAAAGAGTATGTATTGCCAAAGCCTGAAAACGAGACCGAGTTCGGGCAATGAGGCAGAAACTTTTTTAGTAACCGAAATTCAACTGTTATGAAACTGATCATTCGATATATGATTTTCCCGCTTGCCCTTGTGGCATTCGCAGGCTGTTCCTCCAAGGATATCCAGGGCTACGAAACTGATCCCGGCCTGTTCTTTCAAATACCCGGATCCGGATCAGTGGCGTTGAGGGATTCAATCATCTACTCTTTCCCCGCCAAACCGGATGTGGGAGATCATGATACCCTCTGGTTCAAAGCCTGCATCATGGGCAATGCTGCCTCCTTTGACCGGGAGATCGGCATCAGGATCAATACAGACAAGACCACAGCTGTTGAAGGCACGCATTTCCGGATAGAAGGAAGAAAGATACCAGCCGATTCATTTTCCGTGCGGGTGCCGGTGATCATCTACAAGAATGGCTTAAAAGATAAATCTGTGCGACTCGAGATCGAAGTAACCGAAAACCAGTATTTCAAACCAGGGTATGATCGATACAAAAAAGCTGTATTCATTTGGGGCGATATGTTCCTGAAACCTGATATATGGGATAAATCCAATTACAGGTCAGCCTTTGGTGAGTTTACTCCTACACGTTATGCATTTATTCTGAAAGCCTGCAATATCACGGAGCTGCCAGACCCAATGAACCTGACCTTACTGGCCTATTACAACTCCGTTGCCCGTAAGGCATTGTTCGATCACAATGCAATACCCGGTAACACGCCGCTCACAGATGAACTGGGAACGGTTGAGTTCCCCGTGTATACAGGTGTTGGTGGTTTGGGTTAGAGAGCCTGCTATCTTATAACGATTCAACAAGGAAACAATGAAATCAAAATATTGCGGCATACTGATTGCCATTTGCATATCGCTGTTCACGGCCTGCGTGAAGGATGAGGGGAATTATTCGTATGGAAATCAAACGGATTATTTTATCGATTCCACCAGTGTATCATCCTTCTTCACCCTTAAGCAAAATGAACAATTGATCGTAGAGCCTTCCCTTGCCAATGGCGTTTCAGGGAACGGGTTGAACTATGAATGGTTCCTGAAGCAGGAGAGCTTTGCTGTGGACCCTTCCACGGGAGGGTATTACGATGTTAAGATCGGAACAGACCGTCAGTTGAATTACAAGATCACGGAAAAACCGGGAAGCTATATACTGGTGCTGTACATAAAGGACAGCAATAACGGCGGGATCACGCAATTACTGAAACGACAGCTTACAGTGAGCTCCTTCGCTTCCCCGGGATGGATGGTATTGCATGGAGATGGCATTTCCTCGGATATCAGTATCGTAGTGAACAATCGTTTTACCCCTGCTGCTCCCTTGTCTGCCGATTATGTTCAGGAAGATGTTTTCTCCCTCACGAATGGTAAGAAGATAGAAGGTGAAGGCGCTGGTCTGTTTTATTTGGAAGATCGCTGGGTAGAGGTTTTTACAAAGGGCGATAAAGGAGGATACCGGGTTAGTGGTAATGACCTTCGTACGCTAAACCCTTACAGTGGAATGTTCGTGATGCCGCCAGCAGCTCCGGATATCCGTTACGACGTTTATGCATCCTGGTCATATAACGAGTTGCTGGTGAATAAAGGCGACCTGTATTTTGCTTCCCAGCCCGAGGTATACAAGTATTTCCCTTACGGCGTCAAATGTTTTGGGGAAGATTATGTTGCCGCTCCGTTCCTGGCGAGTATCAATTTATACTTCACTTATTACGGCGTTTTTTACGATACCAAACACAAACGGTTCCTCTATATCGATTACGAAAGGAATGTGAAGCAGTTCGCTGCGCCCGGGCCCAATGCCGCGTTCGATATGAGAAATGTAGGTAAAGAGATGGTTTATGCCGAACATGGATTCGATAACAGGTGGTTCTGCCTCATGCAGGATGCAGGAGCGCCTGCGTCCAGGGAACTCTTTGTTTCGAAATTCAATACATATGATGATGGCAACCGCGCCCTGGCAAGGATCGATATCAGCGCCGCGCAGGGTATGGCTGCTTCCACCTTCTTCGCGTTCGGTAACAGGGGAAATATCTTCTACCATGCGGATGCAACGCATATTTATCAGAATAACTATACGGGCGATAAAAGCTCTTCACTTCGTATGGACGTTGGCGGTAGTTTCCCGGGTTATGAAGTGACCAGGATGAATGTATTCAAATGGAGGAATCATCCCTATGATGGCCGTCTTCTGATGGTAGCCCTCTACAATGCCGCAGAAAAGAAAGGAAAACTATTGCAGATAGATATCAATGAAGTAAGCGGTGTATTCGGATCGATAAAAGAATATGACGGCTTCGGAAAGATCACTGCAATGAATTACAAACTAAAATAAATAATCCCGCATGTTGAAGTCATGGTTAATGATCCTGTTGCTCTCCACCGGTTCGGTGATGGCGGCAGGAAAGGAAAAGTATTGTACCCTCGAAGGTGAGATCAAAATGCTCAAGACGCCGGCCGAAGTAATGGTTTTGCAAAGAACAGGTGAATTTGAATCGGATTCGGTAACAGCCGCTGTTGTTGATGCGCAGGGACATTTCAGGCTAAAGATCCCTCTGAAATACAACGGGCTGGTTTTGGAGATAAGGGTCAAAGGAACACACGATTTTTGCAATTTCATTGCTGAACCAGGTACTGTTCATATTGCCGGATCAAGCGGTAAATTTTACCTGGCAGCAGTTGAAGGAAAAGCTGAAAACAAACGCTGGAATGAATACCAAAAGTTTCAGTACGAAATGAGTAAACAACAAAACAACATTTTCCGGCAATCCGGGCTGTCTGATGAGGAACGAAAAAGAATGTTTGATGCTTTTGCTGAACGTCAAAAGCATTTTACTGATTCCTTCATGCTTGCAAACAAGTCTAGTGTGGTGGCATTGTACATGGCGCGGGTGCCGCTTCCCATGATGAAGCATACGCAGATCGACGCTGTTTTACAACAATTCGATAAGAAACTGCAGGCCCATCCCTATTACAAGGAAATGAAAGCAAGGGCCGATGTGTTGAGAAGAGTGGCCCCGGATGCCGTTGCGCCGGATTTCAAAGTTGTTAAAGAAGATGGCAAAACACCCATTCAACTTTCTTCCTTCCGCGGTAAATATGTACTGCTGGATTTCTGGGCTTCCTGGTGTGTGCCTTGCCGTGAGGAAAACAAACACACGCTGACTATCTATGAAAAATTTCACCCGAAAGGACTGGAGATTGTTTCGTTCTCGCTGGACCATGATTTGGCAGACTGGCAAAAAGCCATCGAAAAGGATGGCATTCTATGGAACAATGCTTCAGATCTTACCGGTGGTAAAAGATCGAAGGTGGCGCAGGAGTATGGGATCGACGGCCTGCCCGCCATCTGGCTGATAGGGCCGGACGGTAAAATCATAGCAGAGAGCATCCGTGGGGAAGAGCTTGAAAAAATGCTGGAATCCATATTCAGAAAATAATACAGTAAAAATAGAGCAGTAGTGATGAAGAAGACGATCATTGTAATTGCAGCACTGATAATCTCCGGGCTTACAACGGTAACAAAGGCTGATGAAGGAATGTGGTTGCTGCCATTGTTGAAAAAGTACAATGAGCAACAATTGAAGGAAATGGGATTGACGATCCCCATAGAACAATTGTCGGGAGCGGATCCGGATGGCATTGCGGCTTCCGTGGTGATGTTCGGTTCCGGTTGTACGGGATCGGTGCTTTCTGAAAATGGGCTTGTGCTTACCAATTATCATTGCTCATATGATGCGATCAGGCAGCACAGTTCTGCACAACGGGATATTTTCAAGCTGGGTTTCTGGGCCGCTGATACGAAGCAGGAACTGCCGGTTAACGGCCTCTCCGTTACGATCAACAGAAAAGTGATCGACATAAGCGATGAAATGAAAGTATTGCTGGCCGATCCCTCAAAATGGGCAGCGACTGCTGAAAGGGATTTATTGAAGGGGGCTATAACAGTCTTGAATAACCGCTATCAGCGCCTGTTTCCGGGCATGAACCTCTTGTTCAGATCATATTTCAATAACAAGCTGCATGTTTTGTACGTGCAGGAGAAGTTCGATGATATTCGCCTGGTGGGAATTGCCCCTAAATCTGTGGCAAAATTCGGCGGCGAAACGGATAACTGGAAATGGCCGAGACAGAGCGCTGATTTTGCGGTTTTCAGGATCTACGCAAGTGCTTCAGGTAAACCTGTACCCTATGCTCCATCGAATGTTCCGCTGAAAGTGGAACATCATATCAAAGTCTCTTCAGCAGGATACCAGGAAGGAGATCTTGCCATGTCGATGGGGTTCCCGTTCAATTCCAGCCGTTATGCTCCGGCCGCTGAAGTAAAAGAAAAGATGATGGTGATGGTGCCACCCGTAATTGCTGTACGTCAGCAACGGCTCGCTATCCTGGACGAAGCCATGAAACTGGATGACCGTATCAGGCTTCTTTATGCAGCCGGTTATGCCGGTTCAGCCAATCAATACAAGGATGCAGTGGGCTTTCAGGAATGGTCCAACAGGCTGGACCTCTACAATAAGAAAAAGTCGAAGGAATTGTCCTGGGCAGGAAACCTGAGTGATTCACTGGATATCTTGTATGCGAAAGCGGCTGAAGACAAAAAAGCGCTGCAGTATTTGTCGGAAGTATTCCTGGAAAGCTGGAGTACGCTCGGTTTTGTGAATGGATTTGGCCGGGCATTCCTCGGTATCAAACCAGGAATTCCAGGCAATAAGGGCTCGCTCAAAAATCTAAAGAACAATATCCGGTTAAGTTACGGTGCTTTTGATCCTGCAACAGATAGAAAAGTAGCAGAGGCTGTACTGAAAATCTATATGGACAGCATTGATCGCAAATACTGGCCCGATCCTTTGCTGGAAGCAACAGGTAAACCAGGTTTTACTGTTGAAAAATACATTGATAGCCTGTACCGGGGTTCAGTGTTTGCGGCCAGAGACAAACTCTTCATGTGGATGGATAAAGCTGTTACTCCCATCAAACAAGATCCTTTGTTTTTATTTGCAGAGGCAGTATCGAAGAAACAATTTACTTTATTCAGAAGTATCGAGCAGGTCTCCAGGCAAATTCGTTCATTACAGCAGAAGTACGATCAATTGAATCTGCAGCGCTATAATGGCCCTGTTTACCCCGATGCCGATCGAACTATACGTTTCTCCTATGGAAAAATAGAAAAGCTGCAGTATGAACAACAGGATTTTCCTTTTCAGATGATGTTCTCTTCAATGATTAAAAAAGGTAGCCAGTTATATCCGGCACAATCGGACAGGTATAACGATTATCTGCTTCATCCGCAATTGTTGAAGTTATGGGAGCAATTGCAGCAGTCCGGTGATCCTTCCGCACGGGACATGCCGGTTACATTTATCACTAATGGCGATGTAACGGGCGGGAACTCCGGCAGCCCAATGCTGAATGCCAGGGGAGAGCTCATTGGTTTGGTTTTCGATTGCAACTGGGAGTCGATGACGAGAAGCTACCAGTACGAACCTTTGTACAACCGCGTGATCTGCGTGGATATCCGGTATATCCTGCGGTTGACGGAGTTTCTTTCCGGTTCGAAAAGAATAGTGGATGAGTTGTTAGGGACATGAATCCGGAACAAAGGCGCAGACAGTCCTGTGCCTTTGTTCACTTTGCAATTTGATCCCGATGGGCAAAAGATGTAACTGGAGTTTTATATATTGCAGTAGCAATTGAGTTCTTTATACTGAAGCCCTCTTTCAACCCAGGGCTTTAGTATATGTTCAATAAGAAAAAACGAAGGCATTCCACTTGCCTCAGCAACACAACGGTTATCAAGTTTGTGGAATTGTTGATTGTTACAGGCCAGGTCCTTTTGATTGTTTTGCGAGCACGCTAAGTGTGTGAGAGAATAGGCCTGGTAAGTTTGTCGAATTACATAATGTAATTCAACAACTCATAAACTTACATCCGCAAGATCAATTGGTTACAATTTTGGGATCGTCATTTAGGCCTTGATTTACCGGCTTCTGCAATAAGAAATACTCCTTTGTGCAATAAAAATGGTTGTTCTGCCTTCAATTACCCGTCAAATAATATTGGAATAATATTTACGTGCTGCTGTGATTCAACAGAATATAAAAATGAAAAAAGTTGTCGAATTACTATAAATAATTCGACAAACTTTTCACTAATCTGCTGTATCTCAAATTACTGCTTATGATGCAATGATTCGGAAGTATGTTTGCGCATTAAACTACGCAATAACTATGCAATAAATAGAAGGTGTTTTTGAATCGCTGAATTGCTTTTCCTTTATTTAGTCAGCTGCTCCTTAAAAAACGTATCCACTTCTTTCGCCCACAACTCCGGTGTTTCCAGCGCGGCAAAATGACCGCCTTTCTCCATCTTGCTAAAACGTTTTACATTCACCCTTCTTTCAGCCCATTCCTTTGGCGTAGGAGCATCACCGGGGAAGATCGCAACACCCGTAGGCGTATTCACTTTCCTGGCAGATGCGAGCTCCTGCGCATTGTCTACTGCATAACTGCGCATGGAAGAATTAATGGTTTGCGTTACCCAATAGATCATAATATTCGTAAGCAGTTCATCTTTTGTAAAATGGTTTTCGATACCATCTTCCTGTGTACGCCAGCTGTTGAACTTTTCAATGATCCAGGCTGCCAGCCCTGCCGGAGAATCATTCAGTCCATAAGCCTGCGTTTGTGGTTTAGTGGCATGCAGCAGCGAGTAGGCTCCTTCTTTAAACCACCATTGTTGAATGATTTGTCCGAACTCCTGTTCAGCTTTCGACATCTTGCTCCAATCCTCGGAACCATTGGGATATCCTACATCTGATAAATGAATGGCAGGTACATTTTCCGGGTATAGATTGGCGAGAGATTTGGTGATGCCCTGTCCTATATCACCACCGGCAGAAAAGAAAGTATCATAGCCGAGTACGTCCTTCATCAAAGTGGCGAAGATCTTTGCGGAGCCATCATCGGTTTTTGCCACATGACCTGAAAAACCGAATCCGGGGATAGAAGGGATCACCAGGTCATAGTCTGTCAATAACGGGATCACTTTGATATAACGGTAAAAACAATCAGGCCAGCCGTGCAACAACAGCAATGGTTTTGCATTGGAGCTTTTGCTTTTGATATGAAGGAAATGAATGGTAACACTATCTATCTCCACCGTGAATTGTGGGAACTTGTTGAGAGCGGCTTCCTGTTTGCGCCAGTCGTAACCATTTTGCCAATAGGCCACAAGGCTTTGAAGGAATACAGGATCAGTACCGTATTGCCAGCCGATATTGGCGGGTGCATCTGGCCAGCGGGTATTCCGGAGACGGTGTTGAAGATCGTCAAGGACTGTTTGCTGCACGTTGATGGTGAAAGGTTTTACTGTATACATATGGTCCTTCTTTTTAGATTGAGCGTTTACGGAAATTGTTGTAACTGCGATCGACAAAAAAAGAATGATCTGTTTCATGGTATCAATGTTTGATGAAACAAAAATCGTATCAGGATATGACAGCCCTATGTCAACAGCAAACCCGTTGCCAGAAAAAAAGTTTTACGGTAAATCGGGAAAGGATAATAATTAGTTTCCTGTTTTCCCCATCGCATATTGAATGCCGCCCAACAGATGCTTCAAAAACTCAGGCTCTGCATAGGATGCCCCGGTATGGCCAAGTGCGGTATACCAGGCACGGCCTCCGTCATAGGCATGGAACCAGCTCATGGGGTGCGGTTCCCCGTTGGTGCCGCCGGTATAGGATTGTTCATCGATGGTGATCAGTACCGATGTTGCCGGATCGATGCTTTTGAAGTTGTACCACTCATCCTTCCTTTTCCATTCAGCAGGAAGATGTTTGGTGGAAAGATGTTCATGGTTGATTACCCGCAGTTTTGCTTCCTGCTGCTCAGGATGGCTGGCGAAATAAGCACCCACCAGTTTTCCATACCAGGGCCAGTCGTACTCCGTATCGGAAGCAGCATGTACACCTGCATAGCCGCCGCCTCCGCGAATATATTCCTCAAAATCCTTTTGTTGTTGTGCATCCAAAACATCACCGGTTGTGTTCAGAAATACTACAGCTGCATATTTTTTCAGATTCTCAATGGTGAAAAGAGATGCGTTCTCTGTTGTGTCTGTTTTGAATCCGTTCGCCCTGCCTAATTCCAGGATCGCCGTTTTCCCCTGGGGAATGGAACTGTGCCGGAACCCGGCCGTTTTCGAGAAAACGAGAATACGGGAAGATTTGTCACGGTCCTTATCACAGGAAAGGCTGATGCATGCGGCAAAAAGAATAATGACTGGTTTGAAATATTTCATGAGGAAATTTTAGAGGATCATCATAATACTATAAATGTATAAAAGCCGTGCCATATCTTTAAATTCCTTTTTACCTTCCTTTGAGTTCACCTTACCTTTATTGTTATTCAGGATTTGTAAAGTTTAAATTGCTGGCTGTTAATTAATTGACAGAAGAACAATCATATGAGCATGAAGAGTTACTGACTCTGGTAGCCAATGGCGATGAATCGGCGTTTCGCGAACTGGTGATGCGCTATTCAGGCCTGCTGTATACTTATATCTATAAACATATCGAATCCAAAGAGGCTTCGGAAGAGCTGGTGCAGGACGTGTTCTTCCAGATATGGCTGACCCGCGAATCACTCCGCGAAGTGCGTAATTTCAGGACATACCTGTATGTAGTGTCCCGCAACCAGGCATTGAATGCCGTCAAAAAAATGATGCGCGATTACCAGCGCCATCAGGAATACCAGCAATGGGAGCAGGTTCCCGAGCCCGAAGAAAATCACCTGAAGCGTGAACTGCAACTATCCATTATCGAGGAGGCCATCGAAAAACTCCCGCCCCAGCAGAAAAAAGCCTGGATATTGAGCAGGAGAGAGAGACTTACGTATCAACAAGTGGCGCAGGAAATGACTATCTCCAAAGAAACGGTGAAGACCTATCTCCAGCATGCCCATCAATTCATCGGGAAATATTTGATGGACCGCATGAGCGCGCTGTTACTCTTGCTTTGGGTAAAATAATTTTCAAAAAAATTTCCTCCCCTTTACCCCCGATCTTTTTGTTTGGTTGTCCGTATAATAAACTGCGCCGTTCCAATGCAAGAAAGGCTGATTTATTTATACGAACGATGGCTGGCCAAAACTGCTTCCGAGCCGGAAAGACAGGAGTTTATGGCCTTGCTGGAAAATGCTGGTCCGGAAAATGGACTGGCCCCTTTGATGAAAGATGCCTGGCAGAAAGCAAAAGAAGAGGAAGGGCTGTTCACTGATGAACAAAAGATCAACCTGGCCAATACAGTAATAGCCAAAGCAGCTAAACCAGCGGAATCAGGCACTCCGGTCCGCAGAATGCAAAGCTTCCCGCGTAAATGGCTCCGGTATGCAGCTGCTGTGGCGCTGCTCCTGGGTGTGGCTTTCGTTTATTACCTGGCAGTTGATAAGCAACCGGCCACAGATCCCAGGAACTTATCTGACAATAACCCTAACAACAACATTCAACCTGGTGGCGATCGCGCTGTACTGACCCTTGCCGATGGCACGGAGATCGTACTCGACAGCGCCAGTAACGGAACACTCGCCAAACAGGGCAATGCCCGTGTGGTGAAACTGGCAAACGGACAAATTGCGTATGACCTTGCAGGTAAGTCTCAAACTGAAATGCTGAACACGATGAGGACGCCTAAAGGTGGGCTGTATCAGCTTACACTGCCCGATGGATCGAGGGTTTGGCTGAACGCTGCCAGCTCCATCACTTTTCCTGTAGCCTTTATCGGAAAAGAACGAAAGGTAAAGATCACAGGTGAAGCCTATTTTGAGGTGGCGCGTAATCAAAGCAAACCCTTTCTGGTTGATATCGATGGTGAATCCCTGGTAGAAGTACTGGGCACCAGTTTCAATATCAATGCTTACAGGGATGATGTTGGCATAAGATCAACATTGATCAGTGGGAGCATAAAAGTTTCATCGGAAAATAAAAAAATGGATCCCGCCATACTCAGGCCCGGGCAAACTTTCATGGATGGAAAAATCGCCAGTCTTGATATTGCCCACGTACTGGCCTGGAAGAATGGCATACTTGATTTTACAGGAAGAAGTCTTCAGTCTATCATGAAAGACATTGAAAGATGGTACGATATCGATGTGGAATACAAAGGAGCAATTCCGGATCTTAAACTAAAAGGAGAAATGGACCGGGGCGTTCGATTGGATGACCTGATACGGATCTTAGAGCAATATGGATTACAGACCCAACTGGAAGGAAGAAAACTGATCATCGCAGAAAAAAAATAACCTTATGTAAAACCCTATACCCACTACCCAAACAAAAACCGGAAGTGCTTGAGACCACTTCCGGAAGGATGTTCAGGGTAACAGTAAAAAAGAAGCCTGATAGGACTGCTTATTACATCACCCAAACCAAACAAAGTTATGAAATTTTGTTCGTCGTTGGCATGCCCTCAGAATGCCAGCTTCCCTCCGGCTTCCAGGCTGAAGAGGGGAATTACCAAAACCCTGTTAGTAATGAAGCTAACTGTATTTCTTCTTACTGCCGCCTTCCTCAATGTTGCGGCCAAAGGTTTGTCTCAGCAAGTCACTTTCACCGGGAAGAATGTTTCGTTGGAAGAGGTGATCGCTGTTGTGAAAAAACAAACGGGTTATTTTTTTCTTTACAAGGAAGATGCACTGGCCAATGCAAAACCAGTAACAGTGAAAGCGAATAATATGCCGCTCACAGAATTCCTGGATATTGTTTTCCGCAACCAGCAATTGAAATATTCGATCAACAGCAAAACGATCAATATCTACCCGTCTCCAATTGATGGCGCACATCTTCTCCCGCCTTCGGAAAAGCCAGCTGGAGAACTGGTGCTTTATCCGCCTCCGGTAAAGATCCAGATCACAGATTCCGCTGGTTTGCCGCTTTCCGGTGCCACCGTTGTGGTACAAAGCAATAAGAGCTCAGGGATGACAGACGCGAAGGGATTTGTGAATCTCACCCTCCAGGCAGGTGATGTATTGCTTGTTTCTTTTGTTGGTTTTGAAACACGAAGGATCACGGTGAACAGTGAGGCCATCAATCGTGGCACACTCTCCATAGTAATGCAGCGCGATGTGGCCGATCTGCATGAGATTGTTGTAGAAGTGAATACAGGCTATCAGCGCATCCGCCCGGAACATAGTACCGGCGCCATTTCCAGGATCAGCACGAAAGAATTTGAGTCGAGGGTCAGTACCAATTTCCTGGATGGACTGGTGAACAGATTGCCCGGACTTATGATCAACAATGATGTGAACTTTGTCAGTGACGGAGGCTCTTCTTCCAGACCTCTGTTCAATATCCGTGGTATTTCCACCATGTCTGCCAACCAGAACCCCTTGATAGTGGTGGATGGCTATCCAACGGAGCTCACGCTGAACATGATCGATCCCAACGAAATCAAATCTGTTACCATACTGAAAGACGCAGCGGCTGCTACGGTATATGGAGTAAGAGCCTCCAACGGTGTGATCGTGATTGAAAGGAAGCAGGCCGCACAAGGTAAGCCCCGCTTCGCTTTTCGCGCAACAGGGGCCATCACGCCGGAAGAGAATTATGGTCGCTACCGATGGGCGGATGATGCATCATCTATCGTTACCAACTACCAGAAAACAACACTGGCAACCAGCGTCAATGCAAACTCATGGGCACAGATGTCTGCTCCAAACACCGGATCCGTAAGACGTTCGAAAGCATTTTACATTTTGGCGCAGCAGGCAGCAAAAATCATTACACCTGAACAGGCTGCGGGCTCTTTCGCCGAAATGGAGAATTACGATAACACTGATGATTATAAAAGATTATTCCTCCGTCCGGCATTCACGCAAACCTACAACTTCAATGTATCCGGAGGTAGCGCCAATGCACTCTATTATATTACTGCAAACTATACAGGCAATAAGCTCTCACAGATCAGGAATGCGAATGACAGGTTACTGCTCTCTGCGAGAAGCACATTGAAGTTCTCCAGAAAGCTATCCCTTGAATTGACCACGGATTACCAGGAGGATAACGTCAATGCATCGCCTGTGCCTGGCATCTCGGAAATTGCGCCTTTTGAACATTTCCAGGATGTGAATGGCAATCCTTCCTTCATCTGGGGACGAAGTATTTCACCTTACCTGAACAATGTGATGCTGTCTCAGGGATTGGCCGATAATCTGTATTATCCATTGGTAGACGTGAACGAGATCAGTAATAAGAACCATACCGTCAATAATAAATTCATAGCCAATTTCAATTATGCCATTGGAGGCGGTTTCGATCTGATGTTTGGAGGGATTTATGAAACCTCACGTTCGGACGCCCGATATTTCGCTACGGAATTGTCTTCCGTGGCAAGGGATTATGTGAACAGTTATGTAACACGCGATGTAGATGGCACGCTCAAATACAATGTTCCCAAGGGCGGATTCCTGCGTGAGCAATCTGCTACAACATCCAGCTACACTGCAAGGGCTCAATTGAACTATAATAAAAAGTTTGGTCAGCATACCTTCAATGGAATAGCAGGAGCGGAACTGAGGAACCTCATCAACAAAAGTAATCTGGGTTCTTATTTCGGTTATAACGATGAAACCCTGCAGCATCAACCAGTTGACCTGTATTCCATCAATACCGGGGCTATCAGGGGGATATTTCAACTGGGCTCACCCTGGGAAAGACAATATAGTAGTTTGTACAATCAGCAGTACACGGAGGACAGATTTATTTCAGGATATTCCAACCTGGTTTATTCGTTCAGGAATATCTATAGCTTATCCGGAAGTATCCGGATAGACCAGTCCAATCTTTTCGGCACCAATCCGAAATATAAGTACAAACCGCTATGGTCGCTGGGAGCGATCTGGAATATAGACAGAGAGGATTTTATGAAGGATGTGGATTGGGTGAAAATGCTCCGTCTGCGCACGGCATATGGCTTCAACGGGAACGTGGCTAAGATGTCGCTGCCCCAGGTGATAGCCGAGGCTGCCATGAATCCATATACTTCGCCCTCCAGCCCTTCCCTTAAGTTGTATTCTTATGCCAACAGCAGCCTGCGATGGGAGCAAACAAACAGCTTCAACGTTGGCGTGGATTATGAGTTCTCGAATAAGATCAGGGGCTCTATCGATTATTACAGGAAGAAAAGTATCGATCTGCTCGCCGATGCTCAGATCGATCCCACAATCGGTACCAGCCCTTCTCTGATCAACAGGGCCACCATCAAGAATAATGGTATCGAGTTTGGGCTGAATGCGGATTGGATCCATACTAAAAATTTCAACTGGAATACTGGAATCGTAGTGGCACGCAATACCAGCATGGTGCTGGATGTTTACCAGAAAACGAATTTCGGACCACAAACCCTTAACTCGGTAGGATACGTGAAAGGCTACCCGGTTGGTGCAATGTTTGCTTACCGGTATGCCGGACTGGATACTGCCGGTTATTCGCTGATCAGAAGTAATAGCGGAAAACTCTATCATACAAATGACAGCAGGCCACAATCACCTGCAACGATCGCCATGAATAGCGACACTGCCGGTGTCTCCTACTATATGGGACCTTCCATTCCAACCATCAATGCAGGCTTGAGCAACCGGATCGATATCGGCAACATGTATATCTTCTGCATGATCAACTACTACGGAGGATTCAAAGTAAGAGTGCCCAGGCCCAACCCTTCAGCATTAAGACCGTTGGAAGGCGCAGGCGATTACTGGAAAGTGAAAGGCGATGAAAACAGAACGGATGTGATGGGACTGGCTGCCTACAGCAGTTTCAACTCCAACAACGCATACAATTACGCAGACAAATACGTGGTGAACGGAGATTATATCACGCTGGCTGATCTTACTGTCTCCTATAGTTTCGACAATCTCAGATTCGTGAAAAAAGCAGGCTTCACTCATTTTGAAGTAAAAGCACAGGCATCGAATATTTTCACGGTTGGCCTGAACGATTATAACTACAGCATGGCTACGCGCAGTTATGAAAAGCCGTTCCTGACGCCAACCTACACGCTTGCCATTTTTACCAACTTCTAAAACTGCAAACAAGTGAAACACTATAAATATATATCGATCCAGTTATTGTTGTTTTGTCTGGTTTTTGCCGGATGTGATAAATATCTGGATATAACGCCGAAAGGGAAAAGACTGCTCAGCACTACCGCAGATTATGATCTGTGGTTGAATGATGAATCGGTTGTATTCGGTCTTTCGCCGGTAAACAACCTGTCGAATTTTTTGGCTGATAATGTAGATATGGTAAATATCGCCCTTCCTCCCGTTCAGGCGCATGAGCTGATCTATACCTGGGCTTCGCAATTTTCCACTGATCTGAATGCATCTCCTGCATTTTGGGGAGAGCATTATTCAAGGATCAATCATTTCAACACAGTACTGGTTGGAATAGATGATGCTATCGGTGGAACGCTTGTTCAAAAGAAAGGACTGAAGGCGGAAGCCTTACTGGGAAGAGCGCTGGAGTATTTTCACCTGGTGAATGAATATGGAAAGCCTTATGATTCCACCACAGCCAGCCAGGACCTTGCAGTACCTTTCGTGACCTCCAACGATGTTACACAAATAGTACCTGCAAGAAGCTCCGTTGCGGAAATACACAAGCATATCATCGATGACCTGAATGCGGCCATTCCCGATCTGTCTGCCGATAACAGCGCCAATCGCTTCAGGGGCTCAAAGGCAAGCGCATACAGCATTTTGGCGAGAGTGTATTTTTATGCCAGGAATTATACGGATGCCCTGAAGAATGCAGAGCTGGCGCTAGAGCATACCAAAGCTGCAATGATAGATTTCAATGGAACGATCCCTGCATCCAATCTGATCAGTGTTCACCCTGATGTGATCTATGGAAGAATGGTGATAGGCAGCAGCATACCTTCGCTGGACTTTATGCGTTCTTTTGCCGGCAATGATCTTCGTGTAAGAAAACTATATTACAGCCTGGATGGCTACACCTTTACACAAAGAGGCGCCACGCAATTCTTCCCTGCATACGTTACTCCTTCATTTACTTATGCCAATACAGGCACTTCAGTACAGGAAATGAAACTGATCATTGCTGAATGTGCCGCACGAAGCAATGACCTGACCACCGCGCTGCAACAACTGGATGAAGTCCGAAAGAACAGGTTTGCAGCTGCCAGCTATGTTCCCTTTCAATCGAACAACCAGGCAGAAATACTGGACGAAGTGTTGACAGAAAGAAGCCATGAGCTTCCCTTCACCGGCCTGCGCTGGCTGGATATGCGCCGCCTTGACAAGGAGAACAGGATAGGAACAGTGCACAGGTACGATGCGCAGGGCAATATCATTGCTACGCTGGAGCCGCACAGCGACAGGTATACGCTGCAGATACCCGTACAGGTATTGACTTATAACCCGGGCATGAAACAGAACCCTTAACACAAACCGACAACAATGCGTAACATTCATATATTCCTTATTTTCACTTTTGTAGTTTGGCTTACAGCCTGCAGCAAAAACAATTCGCCCGCTCACTTGCCTGAAGGCTCTGTGATCTTCCAACAGGCTGCCGGGAAGGATACCATAGAAATGCCTCTTTCGATATTGAAGGATTCTGCCATAGTGGTAGAGTTGAGAGCAATGCTGGCTAACACAGGTTCCGGATCTGATCACTGGGTAAACTTTGCAGTGGACAGCACAAAGATCACAGACTACCGGTCAAGGTTCGGCGAGGGTTCATTGATGCCAACCACCTCTTATTTATTCTATAAGCCAACAGTTCGCATATCCGCAGGCGAAACCCTTTCTGAAATTGCACAGATCAATTTCGGACTGCAAACGAAACTGAAAGAATATACCACCTATGTTGTACCAGTGGTAATTCAATCTGTGGATGGAAAAGTGGAAGGCGTTGCCACCGAACGTGTAGTGTATCTCGTGTTCAAAACTGGAAAACCATTGTTCATCAATAAGGATAGCTGGACCATCGCAGGTGTGTCTTCCGTGTATGCAACATTGGCTGCTGCCAATATCCTGGATAATAATAATCTCTCTACTTACTGGGCCAGCAATATCACCGAATCCATGCCTCAGTGGATCGCGATCAACTTCAACAGAACCATAACTTTCACTGCCGTGAACTATTATATCCCAACGGCTTTGAATTATCCAACACAGGGTGGTTATCCTACTTCCATTCAGATAGAGACGAGTATGGATGGTGCCAGCTGGACTAGCAACGGGATTTTTGCCGGCGCTATCACCAGCAATATGCAAACACTGGAAACGGGTGAAATAACAGCCAGGTACCTGCGCTTTACTTCGCTTGCCTCCGTGAAGTATATTTCGGCATACGATGCCATTTTCATCAGCGGTATTTCGCTGGTGCCTTAACGTGAAAGTTTATTTATTCAAGAACATAACAAAGTGCAAATGATAAAAAAGAGCATTTTGGCAGCCGCGTGCTGCCTGCCTTTGAGCCTGTTGGCGCAAAAAGGTTTTACGATCCGCGGAACGATTGGTAAACTCGACCCTCCCGCAATGGCCTATCTCAGTTATAGCAGCGAAGGAAAGAAAGTGGTTGATTCCACTGTGATCCGGAAAGGTAAATTCACCTTCACGGGTAAGCTGAATTCTCCGGCCCAGGCAGAAATGACCGTTAAACACGATGATCTGCCCAAACCTAAATATTCTTATACGGATTACCTGGCTTTCTATATCGAGAATTCAAACATTTCCATCACTACAAAGGATTCCATTTTTCGCGCTGAAGTCAAAGGTTCTCAAACCAATGAGGATGATAAGAAGCTTCGCACCATGCAAAGGCCTTACAAAAGGTCTGCTGATTCTTTGGTGGCTGTGTACAATAAAATGACACCTGAACAGCGCAACGATAGCTCATGGCGGAAAGCAGCTGGTGATATTATGCGCGTCACACAGATCAGCTATGATAGTGTGAACCGTGTGTTCATGGCTGCTCATCCTAATTCCTATATTACCTTGTTAACCTTCAAACAGGTGGAGCTGGCCTATGATTTCAACCCAGATACCGCAGCTGTGCGCTTTGCACGTTTACCTGCAAGCCAGCGTGAATCCGCTCTGGGCAAACAACTGGCTTCCATCATCGAAACAGGTATGAAAACGAACATAGGAGTGATGGCCATGGATTTTGTGCAAAACGATACAACAGGAAAACCTGTGAAGCTGTCGGATTTTCGTGGGAAGTATGTACTGGTTGATTTCTGGGCATCCTGGTGCAAACCCTGCCGCGCTGAAAACCCTGTAATGCTGGCAGCTTACAATAAATTCAAAGACAAAAACTTTACTATCCTCGGCGTTTCCCTCGATGATGAAAACGGTAGAAGGGCCTGGCTGCATGCAGTGAACCAGGACAAATTGCCCTGGACCCAGGTGTCTGAATTGAAAGGCTTCAAAAGCAAGGCTGCTGAATTGTACGGCATCGAAGCCATCCCTGCCAACTACCTCATCGATCCCAATGGAAAGATCATTGGCAAGAACCTGCGGGGGAAGAACTTGGTAAAAAACTGGGCGAGTTGTTCCCCATGTAGAAATTATGATCTGCAATTCTTCCTTGAAAAGGTTCCGGTATTCCGGAGCCTTTTTCAATCCAGCTTCAATTTCAATATCACCGGTTTCAGCAGCTTCTCCGGATTTGTTAAACTGCCATCGGGTTGTAAACTTCTCAACTGTGCATTGGCGATGTAGTGAAATTCATTATCGATGATCGTTCCTGTTGTGGACGTATTGAAATCCTTCCTGAATGATTGTAGCGTTTTCGCTTTTGTGATCAACCCCTTTTTTACATCATAATTGAATTGTACGATCCTGTCGTCCTGGTTGCCGGAATCCTGAATGGCAATCAATGTTCCCTTGTAGAAATACAAGCCATCGATCCCATTCAGATATGTGATATGCTGGTGGTTCATCTTTGTTTGCCTGCCCGTAGGTACTATTGCCTTTGCTTGCCGCCAGTATTGCACCTGATATCCTCGATAATACAACCGTTAAACAGGTTTTTCTAAAGAACGAGAATTACATACCTGCTGATCCGGAAGCTGCTATCAGTCCCGATGATAATCTGACCAAAGCCATTGAAATGATGGCAAAACATAACCTGGAAATATTGCCGGTGGCAGACTCTCTTAATGGAAAAATCGCAGGATCAATTTCCTTCAGGGATATTCTGTCAGCCTACCGGCTTCAGTTAGATGAGCATGATGAAAAGATCAGTATTTCATTGAAAAGAAGAACACTGAAAATGATCGTGCGTAGCAAGAACAGAGTTTCGGTACTGAAGAAAGATTGATCGTAGTTGCCAGATAAAACAGAAAGCCGGGACCTGCTGCAAGCAACCCGGCTTCTGCTATTCAGGGAAAGAAAGTCCTACATGATATAATACACCTTCTGTTTCTTACCTCCTTCTTCTGCATGAGTCTGCGGCAATTCCTGGTCGCGCAACATTTGTCTGAGATTCTTTTCGATATTCCTCGCAATGGTGGTCATCGGCGTATCTGTTGGCTTGTTCTCAAATGGATCCTGTAAATGGATCGCCATCTTTTCAATCAGTAAGAAACATGCCGATACAGCCATCACTAACGGTATCTCAAAAAATCCGAAATACTCGATCAAACTGAATGGTAATAAACAGATGAACAGCAGCAAAGAAAAGTGAATGTACAAACTGTATGTACTGGGAAACACTGTGTTCTTGATCCTTTCACATTTACCCATTGAATCGCACAGGCGTGTAAGTGTGCGATCGATCTCCACCTGCTGGTAGCGGTTGATCCAACCTTCTTCCTGAGCTTCGCGAAGGTTGCGGCCATGCATTTCCAGCAGGGCTCCGGGCACATGATCGTAGTGTGAAAGGAACTGCAGCTCTTTCACGTTGAGATATGGCTCGAGGCCTGCTGCAGGCGGCTTCTGCCGCAGCGTTTGTCCGAGACTGTAACACCAGGCGATCTGTCTTCTGATCATTCTTTCACGGAATCTTTGTACTTCATCTCCCGGATACAATACATCCGTATAAGTGAGTACCTGTCTTGCGAGCGTCCGTGAATCATTTACGATGGCGCCCCAGATATGTCTTGCCTCCCACCAGCGATCATATGCCTGGTTGCTCCGGAAGCCAAGCAGGAGGGATATCACTGTTCCAAGTATCGCCGGTACAGCAAGCGGGATGCTGATAGGCGTGAAATGCACATACTCATGAAAAATTGCAATGGCTGTTGTGTAAATCAACATGAAGACCAGCTCATTGCGTATCTTCCCGAAGATGTACCGCAGCGGAATATTGTTTTTTAATAGCATAGACTTCTGTTTCTGTTACGTTGTATTCGTTTTCAATAACTGCATTCCTCTCTGGCGAAGTGCTGGCAGGAACTGCCTGCAGCTTCTTTGCCGGCGCGAATGTTTTCAATAACGGGACACCTGCTTTTTTGAACAAGGGAGCAGGATTTACGCTCTGCGGATGTACAGGATTGAATACGAAATGATCCGGAATAACAATGAGATCGATCTCATTGGCATCACAGAAATTATGGAATACGGCGGATGTATTGCCATAAAGATGCCGGAGTAAAATGCTCTGAATGGCTTTGGGATGCTGCTCTTTCAGTCGCTTGCATCCATTGCGGAATGCATCAGTAACGATGTCCCTGTAAGGCAGTTTTCCATTATTGCCTACAATATCGCTGGCATGGAAAGGGATCTCGAAAGCATGGAAAAGAATAATATTCAGGTTCTGGTGTTGCAGGCTCTGAACGGTTTTTTCCACCAGTTCCAGCGATGCCAGTGAGTAATCTGTGGGAATCAATACATTTCTCATTTTGTATACTTTGAATTCATTAATCGGTTATGAATGCAAAGATGAGCTGCAGTGATTAAGGGTATTTAAGACACACTTAAAGGACCTGTAAGAATTCGATTAGAATATGATAAGAGATATTAGATAAAGCTAAGAGCAACGCGTATTCTGCCGGAATCCACTGCCAGCAGGGCTTACACAACGTGGTCGGAATGTGCAGCCATTGGCAGGGTCAATGTTACGATAGTGCCCCTGTTCTCTTCCGAGTGTACATCGATATTGCCGGTGTGAAGGCGTAAGATGGCCTGTGTCAGCGGAAGGCCCACGCCATAACCTTCATAGCTATTCGTATTGGAGGCCCTGAAAAACGGCTCATAAATATGTTTCAGCTCATCCGCGGGGATACCGATGCCTTCATCGGTGATCACCACCAGCACTTTCTTACCGGAGGATTCAACGCTTAATCTTACGATCCTGTTATTGGAGTATTTGCAGGCATTCATGGCTACATTGGTGAGCGCCAGTTTGAGCAGGTTGAGGTTGCCCAGCACAGAGATCCTGTCTTCATCCGCCGGCAAAGCTGTAAAATCCAGTTGCAGCTGATTTTGCGGATCGATCTCATCGATGGATTCTTTCACAGTAAAGGCGAGCTCATCCATTCTCAGCAATTCCCAGTTCTGCTTTTTTCCATCGAATCCTGATTTGGCCAGGTTGAGCAGGCTGCTGGTGAGTTTGTGCAGTCTTCCTGCTTCGCGGGAAATGATCATGAGTGAATTGCGGTATTCATCCTGCGACCTTGCTTTGGAGAGCGCGATATCGGCTTCTCCGATGATGGCGGTGAGCGGCGTGCGCAACTCATGCGAAGCATTGCTCACAAAATTGTTCTGGGTTTCAACGGAGGTTTGTAAACGATCGAGCATCTTGTTGAAAGTGCCGGCAAGTTCCCCGATCTCATCCTTGCCCTGCTGGTCCTCTTTTTCCTCCAGGCGCAGGTGCATATTGTGAGCGCTGATATTGTTAACCTGGCTGATGATCTTCCGTACAGGCTCCAGTGTTTTTCGCGAGAAAAAAAGACTGATGGAGAATACCACTACCACTGAAAAGATAAAAGCGATGGCCTTGGTGCGCAGCAGATTCCTGAGCATATCTTCCCCATGCTTGTTCACGGCGGATTTGATGATCAGGTAACGACCATCTTTGGTATTATTGTACAGAAGTCCCGCATAATACACACCCTTCACATGCTCGAACACCACTCCGCCTTGTTTGTTTTCCACTTCTTTTACAAACGACATATTGAGTGGCAGGTCATGCCGGCGAAGGAGATGCTGGTTAATGCTATCGTATCTGAAAACGTATTCTTTTTCGTGCGGGAGAACTTCCAGGTACTGATCGCGCAGCTCGTTCAGGGCATCTGCGGAGACCTGGTCTTTTTCGAAGAGGATGCGGGAAGATAGCGCTGCTCTCAGTTCCAGCCTTTTCAGGAAATCGTTGAAAGCGAAACGGCTGGTAAAATAATATACACTCATACTGATGGCGAGAATGAGTGCGGCCGTGATGGCCGTGAACAGGAGTGCGGTTTTCATCTGGATCCTCATATCGGCTATCCTTTGATGATATAGCCCATGCCGGTAACAGTATGGATCAGTTTTACAGAACTGTTTTTATCGATCTTCTTTCTCAGGTAGTTCACATACACATCCACCACATTGGTGCCCATGTTGAAATTGATGCTCCATACGTTTTCCAGAAGCTCGATGCGGGAAAGTACTTTTCCTTTATTGCGCAGCATGAATTCGAGCAGGCGGTATTCGGTAGCTGTAAGAGTGATCTCCTGCCCGTTCCGGTGCACGGATTTGGCAGCGGTATTCACTACCAGGTCTCCGGCCTGCAGCAGGTCTGAAGGCTTCACTGCATTGCTGTTCCTCCTGGCGAGATTGCGCAGCCTGGCTTCCAGCTCGGGGAATTTGAAGGGCTTGGTCATATAGTCATCCGCGCCATTGTCGAGACCAGACACGATATTCTCTGTGGAATCCAATGCTGTCAGCATCAGGATGGGAGTGCTGATATCGTTGCGGCGAAGTTTCTTGCAAAGCTCCAGACCGTTGATGCCCGGCAACATGATATCCAGTATAATGATGTCGAAATTATTGTTCAACGCCATATCCAGTCCGATATGTCCGTCAGGAGCCACGGTTACGGAATAACCAGATTCACTCAGTCCTTTGTTGATCATTACAGCAACTGCTGCTTCATCTTCAATTAGCAATGTTCTCACGATAGTTCAATTGTGGGGCAAAAATAGGGGTTGAATTCATAGAAGTTTCTTAATGTATCCGGGATCTCCGGATTGTTGAGGAATTAAAGGGTTGATACGGACGATATTAAAACAATTTTAATGCAACAGGTCCATATTGTTCCATTTGAAGATCTCTTTGGTGATAGTGCGGCAGTTCCCCGAAAGTTCGTCCAGCGTGCAGGAGATCATTTTGATATTGACAGGTAATTCGGATCGTGTTTCCGTTAGTTCCATAAACAATACTTCAGTTCCATCAGCAGCGCTGTTTCCTTTTAGCTTTTTGAAAAGGGCGTAAGCTTTCGGTTGTTTGTTGCCGATATAGAACTTGCCGATCGTTTGCAGCTCTCCTTTTACTTTCAGGTGGATCATAATATAGAAATTCTGTTCCATGGTCAGAAATTATGGATGAAGTGATGATTTCTGGTTCAGCTTCTTCAACAGGAAGATGAGAAGCAGTATCACCAGGCAAATGATGCCGGTAGTAATTGATAGTTCATTGCATGTTAGGTTTGTGCCTGACCGTTTGAAAAATAAAAATAAGGGCAGGTCAGTCCTGCCCTTATTGGCGTGCGAGATCAATTACTGGATGGCGATTGTTCTGGAAACTTTTTTGGACTTTTCATTTTTCGGCAGGGAAAGCCGTAAGATGCCATCTTCGTATTTTGCAGTGATATTACCGGCATCCACTGTGTCGTTCAGCCGGAAGTTCCGGCTGAACGCCTGGTGACGGTATTCCTGCTGGATGTAATTGTCTTTTTTCTCCTTCTTCTCTTCTGTGTTCTGGTAAGATACCGTGATCATGTCGTTACCCGCTTCGATAGTCAGTTTTTCTTTCTGAATGCCGGGTATCACCATCTCGATCTCGTAATTGTTGTCTGACTCGCGGATATTAACGGGGACCTGGCGCTGTTCTTTCAATCCATTGAATCCCCAGAAGGAATCATCGAAGAAGCGCGACAAGTTGTTTTGAAAGATCTGATCCACAACGTTTCCGAAACTTGCCGGTTGATGACCATTTTCTTTTTTAATGATGTTTGCCATAATATCCTCCTTTTTAAGAAAGTGATGAATATGGTTAGTAATCCATGCTGCTCATAGCGGGTGTTGCAACAGCATCTTCTTCTTTTTTAGGCTTATTGCTGATCACGCATTCGGTGGTCAGCAGCATGCCTGCAATGGAAGCTGCATTTTCAATGGCAATACGGGTTACTTTGGCAGGGTCAATCACACCTGCTTCCAGTAATGGCTCGTATTGTTCTGTACGGGCATTGAACCCGTAATCATTTTTTCCCTCACGAACTTTCTGTACTACGATACTGCCCTCCAGCCCGCAGTTCCTTACGATCTGCCGAAGTGGTTCTTCCACTGCCCGCTTCACAATAGCAATACCTGTTTGCTCATCTTCATTGCTGCCTTTGAGGGACTCCAGCACATCGATGGAACGGATATATGTGATACCACCTCCCGGTACGATGCCTTCTTCCACTGCTGCGCGTGTAGCATGCAATGCATCATCCACGCGGTCTTTTTTCTCTTTCATTTCCACTTCAGTAGCCGCGCCTACGTACAATACCGCCACTCCACCAGCCAGTTTTGCCAGTCGTTCCTGAAGCTTCTCCTTATCGTAGTCGGAAGTATTGTTTTCCATTTGTGCCCTGATCTGTTTTACCCTGGCATCGATCTCTTCCCTGTTCCCTTTTCCACCAACGATAGTGGTATTGTCTTTATCGATAGTGACGGATTCTGCGGAACCGAGGAAACTGAGGTCCGCATTTTCCAGTTTGAAACCCTGTTCTTCGCTGATCAGTTTTCCATCGGTAAGCACTGCAATGTCCTGCAGCATTTCCTTTCTCCTGTCTCCGAAGCCGGGAGCCTTCACTGCAGCTACTTTCAGGATACCCCTGAGCTTGTTCACCACCAGGGTTGCCAATGCTTCTCCATCCAGGTCTTCTGCAATGATCAGTAAAGGGCGACCTGACTGTGCAATTTTTTCCAGTACGGGTATCAGGTCCTTCATCACTGATATCTTTTTATCGTACAGCAGCACGAAGGGATTTTCCAGTACGGTCTGCATTTTTTCTGAATTGGTAACGAAATAGGGGGAGATATAGCCCCTGTCGAATTGCATGCCTTTCACAACGTCCACTGTAGTTTCCGTACCGCGTGCTTCCTCCACGGTGATCACGCCTTCCCTTCCAACTTTTTCGAAGGCTTCTGCAATCAATTTCCCAATGGTTTCATCGTTGTTGGCAGAAATAGTGGCTACCTGTGTGATCTTCCTGGCATCAATTCCAACCGGTTGTGATTGTTCCCTGATGGAAGCAACGATAGTGGTCACTGCCTTATCGATACCTTTTTTGATGTCCATAGGATTTGCGCCTGCAGCCACATTTTTCAAGCCTTCCTGTATGATGGCCTGCGCCAGCACGGTGGCTGTTGTTGTTCCATCTCCGGCGATATCAGCGGTTTTGGAGGCCACCTCTTTTACCATTTGAGCCCCCATGTTTTCGATGGGATCTTCGAGCTCTATTTCCTTTGCCACACTTACGCCATCCTTTGTAATAGCGGATGCGCCGAATTTTTTCTCCAGTACAACATTCCTGCCTTTGGGGCCCAGCGTTACCTTCACTGCATTGGCCAGGATGTCTACACCTCTTTTCATTTTTGTTCTTGCATCTGTATCAAAGAAAAGTTGCTTTGCCATAGTTGTAAGCTTTTTACTAAATGGAAAGAAATTATAATTGAACAATAAGAAAATGGATTATGATATTGGCTGCTAGAGCACAGCAAAGATGTCTGACTCACGCATGATCAACAGGTTCTCCCCGTTCACCTGTATCTCTGTGCCGGCATACTTTCCGTATAAAACGGTGTCGCCGGACCTGACCGTAACGGGCTCGTCCTTTTTACCAGGACCTGCCGCAACCACGGTGCCGCGCTGAGGTTTTTCCTTTGCTGTGTCTGGGATGATGATGCCTCCGGCTGTTTTGTCTTCTCCCGGAGCGGGTTTCACAATAACCCTGTCGTGAAGTGGTGTGAACTTGAAATTGTTTGCCATAGTTTTATGATTTTGAATAATGAAACACAAATTCATAAAAGATGAATAACAATCATTGACGTTTGTATTCAAAATGGCGATTTTCAATTTGTATGCCAGCGCAGGTTTCATGTCATTTTTTACCAGGTATTTGAAAAAATGACATTGTTTAATTTGTCAGAATTTCAGCATTCCTTTTACCCCGAAAAAAAGCCCCCGGTATCCGGAGGCAATTCTTTTTCACAGGTGAACGGATCACTATAGATGTTTAGTTACAGCGCTAAGTATTTGTCCAGTTCCTCACTGAGCTTTTTGTTGGAGGGCCGCATGGCATTGGCTGAAATGATCTTTCCTTCTTTATCGATCATGATAAAACGAGGAATGGCGGCGATATTGAATTCCTGGATGAAGGTGGAATTGAAAGCATTGTCCGCCATCAGTTGCACGCCTTTGAGATTGTTGTCGGTTACATATGCGATCCATTTATCCGTGTCTTTGAGCTCGTCCACTGAAATGCTCACAAAGCTGATCGGCTTACCATGGTAGTTAGCTTCCACTTTCTTGAGGTGTGGTATCTCTGCTTTGCAGGGGCCGCACCAGGTTGCCCAAACATCGATGTACACGATATTGCCACGCAGGCTGGCGAGCGATATTTTTTCACCGGACACCGTCCTGAAATTAAAATCCGGCGCTGGCGCTCCTTTTGTGAATTTCTTTATTTTGGCGTAGATCCCGTTGACGATGGAGCTATAGTTGTTGTTGCGGGCAATAGCGCTGTAAGCAGCATAAATACTGTCTGCTTCAGCAAGGTCTTCAGACATTTTCAATGCAATGGAAGCAATATCATATTGCCAGTATTCCCTGATGAACGCATTACTGATCTCATTGCCCACCACCTTGCTCTGGATGGCTTCGGACTTAGCGCCCTTGTTGAAATCATCCCGGTACTTTGGCTTATAGATCAGAGCCCCTATCTCCTGGTCCATCCACCTCCTGTAAATGGCCGATGCTTTGAAAAGCGCCTCATCATTCATAGAGGTACCGAGATGATTGATGGAGTCGATTGCATCCCTTTCTGCCCTTGTGAGTTTCTTTACCTCCATTTCATTCCTGGCTGAGTCGAGTTTTGCCCTGTCGAAATTGCCGGCCATTTTTTGCATCAGTGCAAAAAAATTGTCACGTTTTTTCATGTCCACACCGTATACGTAAGTATAATCCCGGACGATATTCCTGGCTGCATAATCGATATCACCCCTGCGATGAGCAGCGAATGCAGGGTCTTTGATTTTTGTTTTGCTGATCAGGAGATATTGCTGCTGTTTCCAGTTTTCCATTTTTTTCTGGAAATCAGGAAAAGACACCATGTTCATTTTTCCTTCTTTCACTTCTTCACTCAACTGTCTGATATTGTTGTTCAGGGTTACGATAAGATTGTTCTCGATGTTTCCCTTTCCACGGAAAAGGATTTTATCTTTCTCTTTCGTAATGTTCAGGTCGAAGCCGGGAGCAAGGTATACGGCACCAACGCCACTGAGACTGTAGTATCCTTTTTCAATATCGCTGAAACTTTGACTGAATTTTCCGGAGCTGTCTGCCTGGACTGTCCATTTTTGTTCATTCAGATTGCTTAGCTCCAGTGATTTGCCGGCAGCTGATGCCAGTGTTCCACTTAGTTTGATGGGCTGTGCAAGGAGGCTGCTGCAATAAAGCACCGAGCCAATAAGAAGTATTCTTTTCATAATTCGCGTTAAAGATTTTATCGTTCGTTCAAAGGCATGTCGGGATTGAAATTGATCACGGCCTGCGGGATTTGTAAAGTATATTTTTTGCTGTCCGGAGTAAGTGTATAGATATCAGTACCAAGATTTCGTATAACGGTAGGTGTTTTACCTTCCCTGGCCAGTCTTCGACTGTCGAACCAGCGGATCGGGCTGGCGATCAGCTCCCTTCTTCTTTCATTCAGTACCCAGTTGAGCACTTCAGCTGCATCGGTGGAATGGAGGTCAACATGATTCCTGTCGCGTTTTGCATTGATGCTGTTGATGATGCCTAGTGCTGAATTGAGATCGGGTGAAGGTTTGCGCACCAGGGCTTCTGCCTTGGTGAGCATGGTTTCAGGAACGGAGATGCCAAAATTGGTTTGCCTGATCCTCAGCCCGCTTGTTTTGGAGGCCAGTAGTCTTTCCCGGTTATCTGTAGTGCTGAACAAAGCGGCTGCACTGGCAGTGAGCTTTGTTCTCAGTACATGGGTGAGCTCGTAATTGCTTCGGAGATAAAGGTTCTCAGGATTGGACAACAGGTCAGGTGCAGTAGCGTTGGCCGCCGAAATATCAAGCAGATCACTTTTCAATGCGAGCGCAGCATCTGCATTTTCAATGGTGTTATCGTAGTCCTGCATGTGCAGGTAGATCCTGGCCAGTGACGCGTATGCAGCTGCTTTACTGCCACGGTAAGGAACGGGATGCAGATCGGAAAGGTTGGGCAGTGCATCACGGATGTCTTTGATCATTTTTTCATAGCTATCTTTCACGGTAGACCTGGATGGCGTTTTCGCATACATATCAGCGGAAGTAACATACGGGATGCCCGGATCTGATGCCGCAGTGGCGGGATCATAGGGCTTCGCATATAACTGGGCAATGCAGAAATGCGCGTAAGCCCTTGCCAGCAATCCTTCTGCTTTCAGTTTTTCTTTTTCAAGTTGTGATCCTCCTCTGGAGTCCATCACTTCATTGATCACGAGATTGGCATAATAAACAGTTTTGTAAGGCATGGACCAGAGTGTGGGATCTTCATTCACATAAGGCTGGTCCTGCCAGGTGTACAATCTTGCTGTAATGCCGTTGGGGGTACGGGTAGGCAGATATTCGAAATTGTCGCTCAGCTGGATCAGCGGCCAGCCGAAATAACCATTCACGTCATCTGCATTCAGGAGTTGATCATAATCCGGAGTAGCGCTAACAGTAACCACGCCGGGCTGATCCACTTCCAGGAATTTTTTCTCACAGCTTGTGATGAATAAGACGGATGATAATATGATGGGGATGATCTTGTTCATGTTAATGATGATTGTGCATTAAAAATTAGCCAGTACGCCGAAGGTATAAGTGGGAGTGATGGGCAGGGTTCTCTCACCGCTTTCCATCAAATGGGCCTCAGGATCGATCCCATTTTTATTCTTTACCCATTTCCATGCGTTCCTCACCTGGAAGTTGAGTTTGATACTGTTCACAGGCCAGGCGCCC
Source organism: Pseudobacter ginsenosidimutans (assembly GCF_007970185.1). Taxonomy (NCBI): domain Bacteria; kingdom Pseudomonadati; phylum Bacteroidota; class Chitinophagia; order Chitinophagales; family Chitinophagaceae; genus Pseudobacter; species Pseudobacter ginsenosidimutans. The sequence continues at coordinate 2,863,772 of NZ_CP042431.1, forward strand.
AGCATTCTTTTATCGAAGAGATAGGCAACGGCCACTTCGCGCAGCTTTATGAATGCGGCGGAAGCGAATTTCTGATCGCTCCAGTTATACTGGTTGCTTTGCATTACGCTTTTCCGGGGGATCTGTGTATGCTGCTCATCTCCCGGCTTTTGCCACCTGGAGGCAGCTACCCGGGATATATTCGTATAGCCTTCTCCGTTAAAACTGTTGGAGAAATAAAACTCATCCAGCATATCGGTAGCCATAAAATGACCACCATTGGCGATGAAGAGGAAAGAGAGGTCCCAGTTGCCATACTGCAAAATATTCGTAAGTCCTGCCGTGTATTTGGGAACGATGGAGCCGATCACCACCAGGTCTTCATATTTAAGATTGGAGTATTGTGCCGCGGGGATTTTCACACGCTTTCCATCTGCCTGTACATCCCACATCAGACCAGCGCCTGTTTCATCCACACCTGCCCATTGATAAGCGAAAAATGTACGGGAGGGAAATCCGGTGAAATTCCTCGGGAATCCAGCCAGGCTGCCATTGTTGAGATTCGTATATCCCACCTTGTTAGTATTGAGGCCGAGATTCACTGTTGTCTGCCAGCGGAATTTACTGTTGTTGATATTGATGGTGTTCAGCCTCAGCTCAACGCCTTTGTTGGTGATATCGGATGTGTTCAGGTTGATCAGGTAGAAGCCTGTACGGGTGGGATCCCAGGTCTGTGATGCCAGCAGGTCTGTGGTTTTCTTATGATAGAAATCCACGGAACCGCTGATCCTGTTGGAAAGAAAACTGAAATCCAATGCCAGGTTATGCGTGAAAGTAGGCTCCCATCGCAGTTCCCTGTTGGCAGGTGAATTGATGTTGAGATGGGTATTGTTGAGATTGAAACTGCTCCATGCCTGCGCGATAGTCCTGAGTGATGACGAAGTAAGATCAGGTACGTTACCTGTAAGGCCCGCAGTATATCTCAATTGCAGCAGGTTCATCCAGGAAGGGGCTTTGATGAAACTCTCGCGCAGCAGGTCCCATTTCAATCCGGCAGAAGCCAGTATCTGTTTGTTCAATCCCGCCGAACGATCGAAGCGGCTGCTCTTGTTGATGCGCGCACTGGTGCTGAAAGTGTATTTCCCTTTGTAAGCATAGGAGCCTGCAAAATAATAGAAGATATAACGATCATCCAGTGTGCTTTTCTTGAAATAGTTCTCGTACTCAAATTTACTGAACAGTGTGCTGACAGGATTCTCCACGCCAACAGTTGTGATATACCTGAAGTCAACAGGGAAGTTTAGATTATTGGATGGGTCGTATCCGAAACGGGAGTCCATCGAATTATCGAAAAGTGATTTTTGTCTTTCAAGCCCGAGCGTCATGTCCACCCTGTGATCATGATTGAAAGTATGGTTCAGGTCCAGCTGGGCGCGCACATAAAAATTCCTGGTGGTGTTCCTTGTTTCAGAAAGTATACCGCCTTTGGGAATGTTGAAAACCGGCAAGGTTCCATCCAGCGTTGCATAGCTGGCAACAAGATTTCTCGCTTCGAATGAGTTTGCATTGTAGATATCCTTTTTCAGCTCATCGATATTCTCTGATTTATAGCTCACGCTGAGCGCGATGCTGTTGTTGAATTTATAGCTGAGCGTGGATTGAAGACGAAGATTATTGGTCTTGTTGTTGAAATCATAATCAGTCAGGTTATCGAGCGGGGCATAGGTGAGTGAAGGAAAACCGGCGTCCACAAATTGCCTGCTGAGATCATCATTCCATCTGTAGGGGATTTGCCTGGGGCTGCCATCCGGGTTGCGCAATCTTTCATAAGGAAGGATCTTGACAGAACCCGGAACAACAGAGTTGGAACTGCCGCCGAATCTTTTCAGGGCAGACACGTCCTGGTCGTTCACGCTATAGTTGGCATTGATGGCGAGCGTGAGCTTGCTGGTAAGTTTGATATCACTGTTGAAGTTCACATTGGTCTTCCGGAATTCATCACCCTTGTAAAGATTGGTACCTTTTACATAGCCGAAGGAAGCATAGTAGCTGAAACGGTCTGTGGGCGCGGCGCTGATGCTGACCGTATTGTCTGTGGAATAATAATTGTTGAAGAATTCCCTGCCTGCTTCTTTGAGGTTATCGTAAGAACCGATCTCCTTCAATCTTCTGTCTCTTTCTTCAGCTGTTATCTTTCCTTCTTCAAAATCGAACAAGGTAGCGTATACTGGTGTGTAGGCGTCGCGTGAATAGCTGTAATCGTCCCTGGCCGGAAGATTGTTCGGGAATGCGTAGAAATCTTCTTTTTCGAATTCCACCATTTCTGCGGGGCTCAGCATGTTGAGGTAACTGAGTTTGGGCCTCGGGTTGATATTGAAGGAAGAACGGAAAGTGACTTTTGGCGAAAGTGTTTTTCCTTTTTTTGTATTGATCACGATCACACCATTGGTGGCTTTCACGCCCCAGATGGCGGCTGCGGCCGCATCACGGAGCAGGGTAATGGTTTCAACATCGTTCGGATTGATGGTAGACAGGCTGCCTTCGATGGGGAATCCGTCTACAACGATCAATGGTTGTTGATTGCCGAAGGTAGAAACGCCGCGCATCAGGATGCTGGGATCATCTTCCCCTTCAATACCATTGGCGCTTCTGGAGATCAGCAATCCCGGCGCCATGCCTTCGATCAGGTTGATGAGATCCGGAGAGGTCCGGCGTTCCAGGTCTTTTGCAGTGATCACGGAATAGGAGCCGGTTGCCCGTTCTTTCGGTATTTTCTGGTAACCTGTGTTCACGGAAACGGTTACATCTCCCAGTGAGGATACTTTGGTTTTCACTACTATCAGGATATTGTTCTTCCCGTTCACTTTTACTTCCTGTGTTTCAAAATTCACGCTGGATACTATCAGAACGGCTTGCTCGTTCACTCCTTCCAGTGTGAACTCGCCTTTGCCGTTGGTGGCTGTTCCTTTGTCTGTGCCTTTCACCGTCACCGTTACACCACTGGCGGGTTCGCCGCTTTCCGTAGTGATCCGGCCCCGGACTTCGATAGTAGGTGGGTAGATCTGAAATACAGGCGGCGTGATCCTCTTTGCAGAGATCACGATGGTCTTTTTCTGAATGGAATAATCGAATAATTGTTCCTTCAGTACATTGTCCAGGAACGCCAGCAAAGGCATCTTATCCGCCTGAATGCTTACCGGAGCAGCTTTCCGGAGGATGGCTCCGTCATAGAAAACTACAAAACCCGTTTGTTTTTCAATGGCGGTAAACACTTCCTTCAGGGATGCTTTCTTCCCTGAAAAAGTGATGGTCTGGGAATTACTTTTGGCGCTGATATGCAAACAGAGCCCCAGTAATAGAATGCCGACAAATGTGAGCCGCATAAGCAGTTGTTTTTTCGCAGAGGTTAGGAAACGGGTGTTGTCACGCCCTTTCCGGAGAGCATTTAATTGCATAAATTCGCAACAGTTTTGGGTTTGATAATAATTAATAGTCAGCAACGGCTATCTTGATTTGACTACCCGAAATATTGCCGGGCCCGATCGCGACTCGGGTTCCGGTTTTTTTCAGATGATCAATTCTGTCCTGTTTTGTTGTTTATGGTGTTACCACCAGTTTTCTTTCTCCCTCCAGCCTTACATGGAGATCGGCTTTTTCCAGTAAGTTGATCAATTCAGAAAGGTTCAGATCGCGCTGCATCTTGCCCTGGAATTCCCGCCTTGGAATTGCGCCTTCATAACTCACTTCGATATTGTACCAGCGCTGCAGTTGTCGCATCACGGCAGGGATATCGGCATTCACGAAATGGAAGAGACCATTTTTCCAGGCAACAGCTTCGTCTGTATCTGCATCCTTCACGTCAACGGTGTTCTCATCTACCTGTGCCTGCCGGCCTGGTTGCAACAGCGAAGAAGATGAAGAATGATTGTTTTTCACTTTTACAGTTCCTTCAAGTAGAGTAGTGCGTTCGATTGCTTCATCAGAATAAGCATTGATATTGAAACGCGTTCCGATCACTTCCACCTGTTGTTTACGTGTGGTAACGATGAATGGCTTGCTTTTATCTTTCGCTATTTCCAGGTAGGCTTCACCATCGATTTCCACTTTTCTCTCATTGCCGGAGAAGGTGCTTGGATAGCGGATAGAGCTGGCAGCGTTGAGCCATACCTGTGATCCATCGGGTAATTGCAACTGGAATTGCCGGCCTTTGGGCGTGCTCATGGTATGCCAGGCAATAGCGCCATCGTTTTGCGGAGGATACATGAGCTGTCCACTTTTCACTTCCACCCTTATGCCGTTCACCTGCAGCATGCTGCCATTTTTCACAGTGTCCAGCACAATTTGTTTTCCGTCTGCCAGCGTAAGGATGGCGCCATCCTTTCCAGGCGGAACATCTTTGACAGCAAGAGCTGCAGGCTTTTGTTCTGTGGCCCTTTCAGGTGTTGACAGCCAGAGCCAGGTAACCAGTGCTGCGGCCACTACAGCAGCCGCTGCTGCGATCCTGAACCAGGGGCGCTTCACCAAAGGCAGTTCTATGGCAGGTTGTGGGCGGCTGGCTTCCAGGTCCTGCCAGGTTTCATCGAACAGTTCCTGGAACATTGGCGCCAGTGCCGGATCATTGCTGAGGGCAAACAGTTCCTGCTGTTCGGCTGCGCTGATGCTGGCATCGAGCTGTTTTTGAAAAAGCGCTTTCAGTCGTTGTTGGGTATTGTTCACAGTTACAGGTTTTGATGAAGTAACAGAACGTGAACAGTAGAAACGAACGGCAGGAGCCGGACTACCAGTTGCAGTAAAAATATTTTTTGTTTGCTACCATTCCCTCAGCAGGAAGGCAAAAGGAAGAAGTGCGCCATGCTTGTTCACATGCTCACGCACGGAGCGGATAGCCTGGGCCATATGATTGCGGACGGTGTTGGGAGAAAGCTGCAGGCGCTCTGCGATCTGCTCATAACTGAGATGATGATCGCGATGAAGTGTATAGATGATCCTTTTTTGAGGAGGAAGCCTGTTGATGCCATCACGGTATATCCGGAGCAATTCTTTTTCCTGCAGCTGATCAACCGGCTGCTGGTGAAGGTTGCTGACAGCTTCATACAATACCTGCTGCAAAGCCTGGTCCCTGCCCGCTTTCCGGAACATGTCCAGCACCAGGTTCTGTGTGATTCGTTTGATATAAGGAAGAATGATCATGTGTTCCGGGAACTGTTCTCTTTTTTCCCAAACCTTCACAAAGGTTTCCTGCACTACTTCTTCAGAGAGTTCCCTTGATTTGGTAAGATAGAATGCGAATGCAAAAACAGGTTGCTGGAATTGTTCGTAAATGGAGTTGAAAGCCGCTTCATCACCTGCTGCAAGCCGCTTCAGTAGCTGTTCTTCATTATATGATGCCTGCCTGATCAATGGGTATGAACTTGGATATGCAACTTACAAAAGTTGACGCTATTCATTCTATTAAAATGATATTTGTCCGGAATTACTGGTTTACCGGTATATTCAGGAAATCCTGTTTTTTCGTTTTTAATTATATTTATAGCGTTTAAAGGAAAAGGAACTGACTGCAGATAGCTTACATACTGACCAAGAACTATTCCGTTTGATAGCGCTCGATGATGAGGAAGCCTACAGACTTTTTTTTCAGCGTCATTTTGACCGGCTATTTGGAGTGATGCTCCGTTATATCGGCCGGAGGCCGGATGCAGAGGATATAGTGCAGTCTGTATTCCTGAAAGTATGGGAAAAACGGAAACAGCTTCCACAGATATCACAGCCCGAAAGCTGGCTGTTCATCACTGCCCGCAATGAATTCGTGAACAGGTTCCGCAAACTCAGAACGGAACAGCAATACCGCGATTATCTATCCGACATGTTTGCTGAAGAGCTGGATGCTCCTGATAAGTTGCTGATTATCCGGCAGCGTGATTCGCTGATCCGGAAAGCCCTTCATGGCCTTCCTGAAAAACAGCAGCAGGCATTTCTGCTCAGCAGGGAAGAGGGACTAACCTATGAAAAGATCGCGGAGCGGATGGGCGTTGCCCGCACCACCGTAAAAGAACATATCTCCCGTGCCATGAAAACTTTAAAGGATTTCATGCTTTCCAATGAAGGAGAGCTACTGGTCTTATTCTGTTTTTCCATTTTTTCATAATTTTTTTAGAGGCATGTCCTCCCATATTTAAAACCGTGCGTCTTTACTATACCGGAAGGAATTATTGAAGGCTGATTTCAAACCTTGTCATGACCAACGAACAATTCATAACCCTGCTGTTGAAATTCAAACAGCAACAACTGACTGGAGAAGAACTTGATCTTTTTCTGAAGGAAGCATCATTACCTGAGCGCGAAGCACTGCTGGGTGAAATGCTTACGGATGATCTGGCGGCGTATACTCCCGGTGTCTCCACAGATCCGGAGGCTGCTGAGAAGGTCTGGAATAAACTTTCTGAGGCAAGGAACAACAATGAAATTCCGGAAGCTGCACCTGCGAAGCTGTACAGACTTCGTAACTGGAAATGGGCGGCTGCCGCTGTTGTGATCATTGCTGCCGTAGTTTGGTTAAGGCTCATGAGCGGCGCGGATCACAACAGCCAGATGGCAAAAAATGAAACGGCTGCCGCCATCGAACCCATTCAGCAATCCGTTGTGCTCACGTTATCTGATGGCAGGACCATTCAGCTGGATAGTGCAGCCAACGGTAAGCTCGCAGATGAAGGCGCAACCCAGGTGATGAAAACTGCCAATGGCGAGCTCAGCTACCAGGTAACAGATAATAAGCTGGCTGCAGCACAGGAAACCTTGTTCAATTCCATGAGCACACCACCGGGCACTCAATATCATTTTACACTTCCCGATGGCACACGGGTATGGATGAACGCCGCTTCGTCTATCAGCTTCCCCACTGCTTTCACCGGAAAGCAACGCCTGGTGAAGATCAAAGGCGAAGTATATTTTGAAGCGTATCAGAACAAGGAACAACCTTTCCTGGTGAATGTGAATGATCGCGGACTGGTAGAAGTATTGGGAACATCTTTCAATATCAATGCTTACAATAATGAACAGGCTATTAAAACAACACTGCTGGAAGGCAGCCTGCTCGTAGGCAACTGGCTGGAGTCCGACAGAGCAAAAGACCAGGTGAAACTCAAACCAGGCGAACAGGCTTTGCAAAAAGAGAATAATGTACCGGTTGTTTTGAAGGATGTAGATAAAGAAAAAGTGATGGCCTGGAAAACCGGGATCTTCAATTTCAACAATGCCAGTTTACAGGAAGTGATGAGAGAGCTGGCCCGCTGGTATGATATTGAAGTAGTGTATGAGAAAGGAGTTCCTGAGCTGGAATTTGTTGGTAAGATCAGCCGGAAACTCACGCTGCAACAGGTGTTGAACGGATTACAGGGAACAGGGTTCAAATTCAGGATAGAGGCTGGCCGCAAACTGGTCATCACTCACTGATCTGTATAAATTGTACCGGCCTGCCCATCCGGGTAACTGGCCGATTCCATGAAGTAACCATTCAGATTTTATAATAATGCACAGGCAGGCCACTGCAATGCCGGTGTAAAGAATTTGTATTGCCTTGTAAACAAAGCGCGGATGAGACCCAAAACCATAACACTAATTGCGTGCCTGCTATTATTCCAGGCAACTCTCTTTGCTCAGAAAATCAATTTCACCGGTAAGTCGGTAACACTGCAAAAAACATTTGCTGCCATCGAGTCGCAAACCGGATACTCGGTGTTCTGTAACAAAGAACTGTTGAAGCAGGCGAAACCTGTAAACGTTACTGCTGTTGACATGCCATTGCAGAAATTCCTGCAACTCATTCTGGAAGGGCAGCAGCTCCGGTACGACATCGAGGGCAACACCATTTTCATCAAGCAAACGGAGAAAACGGCCCCTAAACCCCCAAACGATGATACCCATTTGGCTCCCGCCAGCCGGGAGCTGAAGGGTAAAATCCTGGATGCCGCAACAGGCAATCCAGTTGCCGGAGCAAGCATTCATATTCCTGGCAGGAATACAGGTGTGAGCTCCGATGCAAAAGGAGAATTCAGTATCAAAGTGAATGATGGCGAAAAGATAGAGATCAGCTCTATCGGTTATGAATCGCAGGAGCTCATCATCAGGGCAGCAACACATTTCCTCGATATCCGGTTGAACGTTGCGCAGGAAGCGATGAAAGATGTGGTGGTAACGGGTTATCAAAAAGTGAACAAACGCACATTCACCGGCTCTGTTGGAAAAGTGAAATCCGATCAACTGGCAACGGCCGGTATCTCCGATGTGGGCAAATCATTGCAGGGTATGGTAGCTGGTGTGGCCGTGGAAAATACCAGCGGCACCTTCGGTACCAAATCAAAGATCCGCATCCGTGGCACTTCTTCTATCAGCGGCAACCAGGAACCGCTCTGGGTTGTGGATGGCGTGGTGATAGACGATCCCGTGAACCTCAATCCCAATCAGCTTTATTCAGGTGATGCCGCCACAATGCTCAGCTCGGCCATCAGTGGTATCAATCCTGATGATATAGAAGATATTCAGATCCTCAAAGATGCATCAGCTACCGCCATGTACGGAACTCAGGCCGTGAATGGCGTGATCGTTGTTTCTACAAAGAAAGGAAAGATCGGCGCACCGGTGGTGAGCTACAAGAATAATTTCAGCATGGCGATGAAGCCTTCCGTTACACAGTTCAATGTGATGAACTCCAAACAAAGGATGGAATTTTCAGAAGAGCTCTATGATAAGAACATGCTGGACTTCACCAACCTCAACCGCAACTACGGCGCATTTGGAAAATTGCTTTCGCAATTGTCTCGCAAGGAGATCACCTGGGACGAATACTATGACAATATCCAGCGCGCCAAAACCTACAATACAGACTGGTTTGATGAACTGTTCAGGAATTCTGTAAATCAGGAACACAGTATCAGCGTAAGTTCGGGAACAGAGAAATCACAGATCTATTTGTCCGGAAGTTATTTCAGGGATGCAGGACAAACAGTAGGCCAGCATCTGGACAGGTACACTGCCAATATCAGGGCCAATTTCGATTTCACTAAAAAGTTCTCCCTCACCGGCACACTGTACGCTTCCGCGAGGAACCAGCGCAGTTTTGGGACAGAGAACTCAACAGAGGCCATTGCCGGTATTGTTGAGCGCGCTTTCGATATCAACCCTTATACCTATGCGCGCAGCACCAGCAGGGCTATGAGACCCTATGATGATAATGGAAACCTGGAATATTACCAGATGAACTATGCGCCTTTCAATATCGTGAATGAACTGAAGAATAATTTCATCGATATCCGTTTACGCGAGATCAAATTCCAGATCGATGCCAACTGGAAGATCACGAAGAACCTTTCTTACAATGGGATCTTCTCAGGCCGTATGTCATCTGTTGCCAGTGATCATATCGCAACAGAAAAATCGAATACTGCACTGAGTTATCGCGCCATGCAGAACAGTTCAGTTCGCGGCGCCAATACAAATCTTTATAATGATCCGTTCGATCTTAGTCAGTACCCTATTTCTGTTTTACCCCGGGGTGGTATCGTGATCACCGATAACACCCTCGGGGAATTCTACACGGTTCGGAATTCACTGAACTGGAAATCTTATTTCGCAGAGAACCATAGCATCGACCTGCTGGCTGGCACGGAGCTGCGCCACAGGAAGTACCTCACGGATTATTACAAGGGCTATGGTTTTGAATATTTCAGCGGGCTCACGTCCAGCCCGGATTACAGGGCCATTCAACGTGATATCCTCTCCGGTACTGCGGACCCTTATTATGGTAAGTCGCAGAACATTCAGCATGAGGCCAGCTTCTTTGCCAACCTCGCGTATTCCATTCAGAACAAATACAATTTCACACTCTCAACGCGTGCAGACGGATCCAACAGGCTCGGTACTTCCGAGCGTTTCCGCTTCCTGCCCATCTGGGTGGTGGGCGCCAGCTGGAATATGGACGAGGAAGCTTTTATCAAAGACATCGAAGCCATCGATTTCCTGAAGCTGAGAAGTTCTTACGGATTGCGCGGGAATATCAGCGGTCTCGGCAGTGCAGAGATGCTGGCTTACTACGGAACTACTACACGCTTCGATCCCAATACCATCGAAACAGTGATCAATATCACTTCTCCTGAAAATCCTACGATGAGATGGGAGAAAGAAAAAATGTTCAATGCAGCTGTAGAGTTCGGATTGTATAACAGGGTAACTACCACGCTGGAATATTATAGCCGTTACAATTATGATCTCATCGGTGGTATCGAAGTTTCCCGTGTGAGTGGTCAGCAACGCAAGACCGTGAACTGGGCCGATATGCGCAACCATGGGTTTGAGGTTACCATCAATACCAGCAATATCAAGAGAAGGGATTTCGCCTGGAACACCATTTTCACCTTCGGATACAACAAGAATGAAGTAACGCGTATTCAGCAAAACAATACTGTGTTGCTGGCAACTGTGGGAACTGGTGCAGCTGCAGTGGGCAAGCCGGTGAGTGGTTTGTATTCTTTCCGTTTTGCAGGACTGAATGCTGACGGTCTTCCACTTTTCTACAATGGCAAAGACAATCCGACCTACCAGATCTCGAAGTACAGTCGCGATCTCAATATGCTCAGATACGAGGGAAGCCGCGATCCGCTTGGTTCCGGCGGTCTTACCAACTCTTTTCGTTATAAGAACCTGAATTTGTCTTTTCTCTTTACCTATTCTTTCGGCAATGTGGTTCGCCTGAATCCCATCATGCAGCGTTACTTCTCCGATGTGGAAGCGTTGGACGCAACACTGGTCAACAGGTGGCGTGCGCCGGGACATGAGCAATATACCAATGTGCCGCGCATCATCGAAGCTGAAACACGCACCATGCTGCTGGAAGCAAGCGCCGATCCATTCACGTTCTACAACAGAAGCGATATCAGAACAGCCAACGGCTCATTCATCCGTCTTAAGAATGTAATGGTCAATTATGCATTGCCCAATGCACTGATCAAAAAATATGGAATGAAGGGGCTGCAGATCACAGCACAGGCTCAGAACCTGGCGCTCTGGGCCGATTCCAAATTGCAGGGACAGGATCCAGAAGCGCTGGTCTCCGGCATTTCGATCCCCGCTGCCACCACTTTCACCTTAGGTCTGAACATTAACTTATAAGCAGGAACCATGAACAATATTGCTAAATATCTTTTTTTACTTTTCACTGCCGGCATACTCCTGGGCGGTTGCAAAAAGTTCCTGGAAGTGAACCCCGACAATCGCGTGAGGCCACAGTCCGTGGAGGATTACCAGGCAATCATTACCGGCGCTTACCCACAGGCATTCCATATGTTTACGGAATTGTACACCGATAATTACCGGTTCTACGATTATCCCGATTACAACAATGCCAATATCAATTCCTGGCTCAAGCCCATCTATCTCTGGTCCGATGAATACATCACCGGCAATGCCGTTACTCCGGAAGCAGGATGGAGAAAATATTACAACAGTATCTACAATGCAAATGTGGTGCTGGAAAGTATCGACAAAGCTCCCGGAGATGATGCGCTTCGCAGCAATGTGAAAGGAGAAGCCCTGCTGGTACGCGCTTACGCGCATTTCATGCTGGTGAACATCTTTGCCAAACATTATGATGCTGCAACAGCCGCTACTGATCCCGGCGTTCCTTATGCACTGGCAACAGAGAAAGAAGCAGGATCTACTTACAAAAGGGATAATGTAAAACATGTGTATGATCTTATCGAGAAAGATGCGTTGGAAGGAATTGCACTGGTGAATGATGCTCAGATGAAAGTGCCAAAGCACCATTTCAACAAAACAGCAGCCAATGCATTCATGAGCCGATTCTATCTTTTCAGGGGCGATTGGGAAAAATGTATCGAATACAGCAATAGAGTTCTCAACGCCAATTCAAGCGTAAGGAATTTGCTGGTTGACTGGGACAAGGATTTTGCTACCGGCAATTACAGCGCCTTCGCAAATGCCTATTGCTCCGTGAACCAACCCAATGTGCTGATGATGCAATACACGCTGGAATGGAATTCATTCTATCTTACCGGTATGTATGGAAACGAGTTCAGGAGCACGTTTGCTGCGGAAGATATTCGCGGCCGCATGTTCACTTTCACCAGTAATCAAACACCCAATTACATTATTCGCAAATTCAGGTCGGTTCAATCGGAAGGTCACCAGTATTCGGATGTGGCGCTCTTTGTTGTGGAAGAAGTGATGTACAATGCGGCGGAAGCCTATGTGCGTAAACAGAATCCTGATTATGATTACGCCATCAATGCGCTGAATACGATCCTGGTGAAACGTATGCGTCCTTACACAGCGCTGAAACGTTCGGATTATCCCACTGAAAAGGCAATGCTGGATAAGATCCTGGATGAAAGAAGAAGAGAGCTTTGTTATGAAGGATACAGGTGGTTCGATATAAAACGATACAATATTCCTGTTACCCACTGGAATGGTGTGAGAAATATCGAGCTGAAAGCCGATGATCCCAGAAGGCTTTTCCAGATCCCGTTTGCAGAGTTGACTGCCAACATCGATATGGAACCGAATCCCAGGTAATCACTGCAAAATTAACTATCATGTCTAAACGAATTATATTTTACGCCATCGCCTGTTGCCTGCTTGCCACATCCTGCAAGAAGGAAGATGCGATCCCTTACGAGCCTTACGAAGCCCCGGCCAAACCTGATAATCCCACTGACCTGGCCATCTATGATATTTTCACCGAATACCAGAGCAAGATCATTTATCGCTGGGACAGGCGCTATATCACTGCCGACGCCTTTGCTTCTCCTCCCAATGAATCCATTGTACTGCCTTATGTGGAGAACGTGCTGCGCAAGCTGTTCATCGCTCCTTACGACAGACAGAAGTCTGAATTCATGCGTCAGAACATGCCCATCGAGATGATCCTTTTCGGTACAAAAATGAATTATGTGGAAGGCGATGAAAGAAATTTCAGCGCTTCCGGTACTGCATACGGATTGAGCCGCGTGATTGTGACCAGTGTAAATGGCTATGATCTCACGGATGCCACCTGGCTGAAAAATCAATATGCCACTTTACACCATGAGTTTGCGCACGTACTGGATAAAAAGTTCGGCAGACCTGCAGGGTTCGACAAGATCTCTGAAGGGAAATATGCAGGCGGCACCAGCTATGCGGCCTTTACACAGGCGGAAGCGCGCAGCCGCGGCTTCTGGCGGAACTATGGCATGAGCAATGAATCGGAGGATTTCGCTACCTGGGTGGATGGTATTGTTACCACTCCCAAAGAAAGCGTGCTGCTGATCGCGGATGAGAACACCTTCCTTCAGCAGAAGTACAAAATGGTGTACAATTTCTATCTCGAAAAAGGCATCGACCTGCATGTATTGCAGGCTTATTTACAAAACGTACTCGATAATCTCTGATCATGAAACTTATCAACCAAACAATACTGCTTTGCTTCCTGACAGTACTGCTGGCTCTGGACGCCTGCAGGAAACCCACCACCCAATTGCCTGAAAGGGAAATGCCTCCCTCTGTAGCAGAACTGGCTGCCGCATATAAAAAGATACTGGTTGCCGCTACTGAAGGCTGGTATGTATTATATAAACCAACAGCAGAATCGGAAGGCATTGCCATGAAGATCAAATTCGAAGAAAATGGAAAAGTGAAAATCATTTCCGGTCTGAGGAACTACCACGAAGAAGCAGATAATGAATACTCCTTTGCGGGTGAAACGATCCTTCAACTTGTATTTGCTGATAATTCTGTTTTTGGCGAGCTCACAAGAACTGTGAACGGCTTCAATAAATTCAAGATCGTTCAGCAGGAAGATGGCAGCTTTTCACTGAAGAGGGCGGATGGTTTCGATAACCTCAGCTATGCCCTGGTGAAAGTGAATACAACCAACCAGCAGGTACTGCAATCACAGATACAGGCAGTGCTTGATCAGATAGCGTTTGAAGAGGAGCAGGAAAGACTTACCACGGAAGCAAGAGAAAAGATCGCTGCACTGGTGGAAGCCGATCCTGGTTATTACTGGGAGAACCTGCTGCTGGAAAATTTTGGAGCAAGACTGGAAGCCATCGATACAACCGCCCGGACCATCACACTTGCATGGCCTGCAACCGGTTCATCAACAGCTGTGTCGCACACCATCAATTACAAACCGGTACCTGCTGGTATGGCGCTGGAACCTGCCATTACAAAAGATAGCTACACCATCGATACTTTGAAGTTCGGCGCATTTACAGATGGGTCGCTCGAGATCATTTCTGCAGGCAATGCAGGCGCCGGAAAGCTGGGCTGGATGCATGTTCCGCCATTCCCTTACCAGAACGCGATTGCCGGAGCCCCCAATACGTACACAACTGCCGACTATTTTGTAAGGAATGGCGAACTGCCGCGCTTCTTCGGCTATACGCTGGACAATATGGATATCTATTATAGTCCGGCCCTGCAGCCTTATATCGAAGACCTCAAAGCATATTTCGTAACACAGGGATTCAAGGCCGATGAGTTGTTCCGTTTACAATTCTATAACAACAATTACAACGGTACTACTATCCCTGATGATCATGCGCAGCGCAACCAGTTGCAGTTGCTGATCAGGAACGGTGCCGGTACCAGCACTTTCCAGGTTTTCCATTATGATCTGCAAAAACTGGGGCCCAATCATGTTTCGATGGTAAGCTTCGGTACATCAGGTTCCTCCGCAGCTCCATATAAGGAAAAAGTGGTAGCGTTCATGAACGAGATCTTTACAGTTGAAGGATTTACTGTAGTACCCGTGGGCAGGAATGGTACATCCGCAAGTGCCCTGCAAAAGCTCAGACTGGTGAGCAGGAAAGACAGCCGGATCTGGCTTGAATTATTAGTGAACAATACAACACTGACCATCTATTTCGATTAACTCAACTTGTAATTACAGAGATGAAAAAAATAATCATTATTGCATTTATCGCTGCTTCATTTGCAGGTTGCAGTAAAACATATGAAGGAACAGTGATCCCTGAAGATGTGCCGGACCTGGCTGCGCTTCAGAACGGTTACATGCAGCAGCTTGCAGCATCAACGGAAGGCTGGTACATGGAATACAAGCCCACCAGCAATCCTACTAAAGTGAGCCTGCTGATGAAATTCAGCAATGACGGAAAAGTAAGCCTGGTATCGGATTATAAAGGATATACCGATGAACAGGAGAATGTACGGTTCCGGGTTGGCGGCAATGTAAAGCCCGAACTGATTTTTGAAACCTATTCCGTGATGCATGCCATCGCGGAAAATATCGGTGGCAAGTTCGAGTTTTACATCAGTCCGAACGCAGACGGAAATTTTTCCCTCACCCAGATAAACGGTCCGGTAAACACTGTGTACACACTCCGTAAAGCTGTGGCCACAGATAGGGCAGATATCCAGGCAAAGGCCAATACTGCCCTCCTTTTACAGCAATTTGCCGGTAATGCTTCAGCTTATTTTAAGAATTTGGAACTGGCCAGTTTTGATGCTTTCTGGGAACTGAACACAGATCAGCAGACATTGAAACTAACCTGGGAAGATCAGGCCGGAACGCCTGTAAGCAAAACTGTAACGTATAATTATATCGCAAACGGTATAGCCCTGAGTGAACCTGTAACCAAAGATGGGATCAGTATCGATGGCCTGTATTTCGGCACTGCTACTGCCAATGAGCTCGAAATAACAGCCGCAGGAAATGCAGGAGCGGGAAGGATCGCAGTATCCCATACACCTGCATTTCCCTACAAGGGCACAGCTAACCTGTTCATGCGTATAGACAACGTGTTACCGAGATTCTTCGCGTACACACTCGATGATCCGGCTAGCTATTACAGCCCGGACCTGCAGCCGCATGTAGCTGCCTTGCGTGAGCTGATCTCTCCTGCGCAACTGAGGATACAATTGTATCACTACAATATGAACGCGGGCGGCACAACACCAGCCAATCAATTGTACTCGATGCAACTCCTGGTAAAGAATGAGGCTGGCGCCAATGTATTCATCCCATATTATACTTCCCTGGCAAAAATGGATGAGAGCCATGTAGTGGTAACACCGCTGGGTACCACCAATTCTGTTGGCGCGCCGTATCTCACGCCAGTACTGGATTTTATGAAGATCATCTTTCCTGAAGAGGGGGTAACTGTTGTTCCCTACGGAAGATCAGGAACACTTCAGCGTTTACGCGTGATCAGCAGGAAGGATTCCAGGATCTGGTTCAATATCATCGTGAGCACGCCAACCGGTATTTATGTAGACTAAAAAAATGTACAGTGAAAAGGACTAAATTCATTGCATGCATTATTCTGATAGCACTCTCAGGCCTTCAATGGAACAAACCTGTAAAGCCTTCGCCTAAATATGTACTGGTACTGCATGGCGGCGCCGGTACGATTGTGAAAAAAAATATGACTGATGCCGCAGAACAGAAATACCGGGAAGCTCTAACCGAAGCTTTGCAATCAGGTTACAAACTGTTACAGGATGGAGGTTCTGGTCTGGATGCTGTTGTGGCCGCCATCAAAGTAATGGAAGATTCTCCCTTGTTCAATGCAGGTAAAGGCGCTGTATTTACCAACAACGGGAAAAATGAACTGGACGCAAGCATTATGGATGGAGCAACACGCGCCGCAGGCGCAGTTGCCGGAGTAACCACCATCAAGAACCCGATCACCGGTGCGAGAGCAGTGATGGAAAAATCAGGGCATGTAATGCTGAGCGGACAGGGCGCCGATGATTTTGCGAAAGCACAGGGACTTGAAATTGTGGATCCTTCCTATTTCTATACGGAAGGAAGATGGAAGGCGCTGCAAAGGTTGCTCAAAAAAGATTCGGCCAAAACGGAACTGGACCATGATGAAAAGAAAACTTCCTTTGTTCCAGCTTCCCCCAACAATGACGATAAATTCGGTACTGTTGGCGCAGTGGCGCTGGATAAGAATGGTAACCTGGCGGCCGGAACCAGTACCGGTGGCATGACCAATAAGAAATATGGACGGGTGGGTGATTCACCTGTCATCGGCGCAGGAACTTATGCCAATCAGCAGGTAGCTGTATCCTGCACAGGATGGGGTGAATTCTATATCCGTACTGTGGCTGCCTATGATGTAGCTGCACAAATGGAATACAGTAAGCTCTCAGTGGAAAAAGCTACGCGGCAGGTGATTGAAAAGATCGGCAAGCTCGGTGGTAACGGAGGTATGGTTGCACTGGACAAAAATGGAAAAATGGCCATGCCCTTCAATACTGAGGGGATGTTCCGCGCCGCCATAACAGAGGACGGCAATGTGTCTGTGTGGTTTTACAAGGATTAGATCGAAAAAAGATCCCCGGCCTTGTGAAGCGCCGGGGAAAAAGTAAAAGGGAGGGGTTAAGAACGTTTACCTGATCAGGAAAGGGATGCTGTGTTCCCCTGATCTGAAATAATACATGCCGGCAGGCAGGAATAAATTCAATTCCTGTGTGCCGGCATTGATGTTTTTCTGCAATACCATTACGCCGTTACTGTTGTAGATCTGTGCTGATCCCGGTTGTGTGGAACTCACTGTGATCTTGCCATTGGTAACAGGATTGGGATAGATGCTGATGGATGCAGTGGAATGATCAAAGCGCAGGCTCACAGTTTTGCTGAGAGAACTGTTATTGTTGATATCCCGCTGGAGCAGTCTGTAATAGTTGATGCCGGATGCAGGCTTGGTATGTGTAAAAGAGTACTGTTGGGTTTTTGTGCTGTTACCGGCTGCGGGAACGGTACCGATAGTATTCCAGCTGGATTGATTGGTACTGTGCTGAACCAGGAAATCTTTCGTGTCCGTTTCAGATCCGGTTGTCCATTTCAGTGAGGAAGCGTTTTTTTCTTTAGTGGCAGTGAAGATGCCCCATTGTAAAGGCAGCACCAGGGCTGCTTTGTCTGCAATGGCAAAAGGTGAAAAACTGCCTGTGTAATTGTTGTAAGTGAAACTGGTAATACTGCTGGAAGTACTACCGCTGTTCTGTTGACGCCATTTGCCATCTTCGAAATGGAAGAGGGCAGGTTCCGTCATTTCACCGTAGGTGCTGGTGCCGGGCCAACGGAAGGACAGATCGATTCCGGTGCCTGCATTGGGGTTGGCTTTTGAAATATTCCATGTATGCCTGATCCGTGCTTCTGCAACGATGTCGCCGCTGGATCCTCCATTCTTGAATACTTCATCATACACCTTCACGGAAAACAGATCTGCCGCTCCGGTTTTGTTGGTAATGGTAAGAGGAGTATATGCAGCGAGCCCGGCAGGGAAGATCCTGGGCTCGCCATCAGGCACATTGATGTTAAGCTTTCCTGTTCCGTTGAAGCGCAAATGTGCTGCTGCTCCGGAACCCAGTACCTGGTTACAGGTGAGATCATAATTACCCCATTGCCATATAAGGTTCACGCCTTCGAAGCTGATCATGTCTACTGTTTTATTGCCGTTTGGAATGGGCACATATGTAGTGGCTTTGAGCAGAACGATGGAGTTTTCATCCGGAATGATGCCGTACAACCAGTGTGCGGATGTTTCCCAGGCATTGCCAGCGCTGCCTGCCCATTCCCTGATCCTTCCTTTCAGTGATGGATAGCCGTTATTGGCGCTGGCATTGATGAACCAGTAATCGTTTGTGCCGTTGGTGGTTTCACCCATGAAATCCCATCCTGTAAAATTGGCCTGTACTTTCATTGCGGCGGTGGCCCTGCCGGTAATACCTGCGGGCGTGGAACCATTGGCGCCGGTGGTTTTGGCGGATGTGGTCATATCGAAGGCGCATCCGCTGAAAGTTATATTGGTAGCGCCACCTCCGATGAAGCCTCCGCCACTGGCGCTGTTCACCCGTCCGGTGCTGTAGCAGTTGGTAACCCTGCTGCCTGCAGTTCCGCTTGCATTGCCGATAAAGCCGCCAACAGGAGAGCCCGTTACAGTACCTGTGGAATAGCAGTTACTGATGGTAGTTCCATTTCCAAATATCGTTCCTGCAAATCCACCAACAGCAGCGCTGCCGGCATTGAGAGATACGGTGGAAAAGCAATTGGAGAAAGTGTAATTGCCATTGGCCACAGCTCCAAAAAATCCGCCGGCCTGTCCATTACGGTTCATGGAAAATGCGCCACTGGCGCTGCATTTGGTAAATACGCCGGTGTTACTTTCCGAGTATCCTATAAACATTCCAGTCTGCCCAAGATTGTCTGATGTGGAGTTGACAACTGCGTCAACGGAACAATCCTTTGCTGTTACTGCCTGCATTCTTCCGAGCATACCTCCGATATAAGCGTGTATACCATTGTTGGTGAAAATGCCATTTCTGATGCGCACAAAACTGAGATTGACGGAACCGTTTGCCACCAATAAAGCGCTGCCCTGCCAGGTATTCACTGCGCCGGTTACTTTGTTAACGATCACCCAGGGGGATCTCAATGTCAGATTTTTGATGGTGGCATTGGATGTAAATCCGAAGAAGCCAACATATTCAGGACCACGGTTGATGTACAATCCGTAAATGTAAAAACCCTGTCCGTCATAAGTGCCGGCAAAAGTGCCGCTCTGCTGATTGCCTACTGCCTGCGAATAGCCACCGATACAGGGGAAGCCATAATAGCCGCCACTGCCATTGGGAAACCAGTTGGCAGTGCCAAGAGCATCGATATTGGCCGTCTGGATATAATAATTTGATTCAGCCCACTGGTCAGGATTCTGTGAGATCCAGTAGAGATTTTCCAGGCTGGCAATCTGGAACGGGTTGGATTTTGTACCTGCGCCTTCAGGTGCAATGGCAGTCTGCGCCCGGCTTCCCGCAAGGGTACACAGGAAGAGGAGGACGTAACATGCAAAGGATTTAAGTTTCATAACCGTCATGTTTATATAGGGTGTAATAATCAATATCCGCAGATCCAATACAATGGACCTGTGCATCATGTACGGTCAGAGAAAATAGAAATACAGGAAATACTCAACTCACTTCTGGCAGGAAGAGGGAAGGCAATAATTGTTATCTGGCAATATGGAAAAGGCTGAAAGAAGCGCTGGCAGGCAGCTTCAGAATGGTACAGCAGAAAAGAAGAGGCACTCTATGCCGGTTGGGTAAAACTGGATCCATGGGCAGCGTTTTTTGTCAGGATAACGAATTACGCTGCAATGTTACGCAATATTGCAATTGACTAGTCGTAAACGCTCCGGAAAAAAACGAAAACGGTATTCCTGAAAATGTAAACGAGCTGCGGAATTCAGTACTGTAGCCGATTTGAAAGCAATATTAAAATTAGTCTGACCTTCGAATGTTCATGATAGTTAGAGCGAATCCATTGTAGACAGATTTACACAGTTAATCAACCTGGTCTTGAGTTTTACCCAAATACCCTGATTGAAAGGGATTCATTATTTTTATACAATGAGCAAAGGCAGGAAAATCCTTCACCGTATCTTCTATGGATGTTTCTTATTGGGCATTACATTTCTTGCAATGGAGATCATTCTCCGCATCTACAATCCTTTTGGGTTCCGGCTGAAAGGAGATCAGATCATTCTGCCTGTGAATACAAAACTGACTATTCAGAATTCCATCAATCCAAAACTGGATAGTGTAATTGTGAACACGAGGAATGAGCTGGGGTTTCGCGGGGAATCAAAACCTGCTGATTTCAACAGCAGGCTAAGTATCATTACAGTAGGCGGAAGTACAACGGAATGTCATTTCAATAATGATGACAAAACCTGGCCTGCCTTGCTGGAACATAAGCTGGACGACTCTTTTCAGCATGTCTGGCTCAATAATGCCGGACTGGATGGCCATTCCACTTTCGGCCATCAGGTATTGCTGCAGGATTACCTTGTAAAGATCAAACCAAAAGTGATCCTCTTTCTCACGGGTGTCAATGATGTTGAAAGCGACCGCCCCAGTTTCCACGATCAGCAAAACAAGCGTGGCGCATTTTCGGATCTCAAACACTATCTTGTCAATAACAGTGAAGTACTGAGCCTGCTGGTAAATCTCGCGCGGGGCTGGAAGGCACAACAGACGCATAATACCAGTGGTGTGAATATTGACCCCAGGCAATTGCCTGTTTCGCATATGACAGATGCGGAATCAGCAGCACAGCTGAAACTGCAGCAGCAATTCCTTCCGGGCTACCGTGAACGCGTAAGGGAACTGATGGATACCTGTTTGAAATATCAGATCAAACCAGTGTTCATCACGCAGCCACTTTTGTATGGTGAAGGGATCGATAGTGTAACACAGGTGAACCTTGCAACCATCCGGCATAAGAACGTTAGCGGAAAATGCAGCTGGCAGGTGCTTGAGCTGTACAACGATGAACTGAGAAAACTTGGCGCAGAAAGAAATATCCTGGTGATCGATCTGGCTGCCCGGATGCCGAAGAACAGCCTTTATTTCTACGATGAATCGCATTTCACCAATGCAGGAACAGAAAAAGTGGCATCTATAGTAAACGAATCACTCGCTCCCTGGCTGGCCAATAATTTTCCATCTTTCCATCAATAGAAAATGGCGCGCCGTTACCGGAGCGCCATCGTGTTGGAGGGATAAGGAAGAAAGAAAGGTTAAACGGTCTTCTTACTGAAATTCCAGTTGATGATCGGAAATTTCCGTCTGCCGTTTTCATTCCACAACCCTATCTGGATCCCCCTCAAGTGTTTGCATTTATTAACCAGCCCGATCTGCAAACCACTTCCTTTAATGCTTCTATTTCCTAAACCGGCAATGACCAGCCCGTGGAATTCATCAATTCGGTTGTTCAACCCTGTGATACAAATGCCTTTCGATACTGTAAGTAGACAAATAAGGCCATTGAAAGCTACTCCATCCAGGCGTCCGGCTCCGATGAGGCCGCCACCACTGATACTAAGGCCATGGATCTTATCTACTGCTTCACTATACCAGATGGTATCCGGCATGTTCCTGATCTTGTAAGCAGAGTCACGTGGTATAAATGGCAGGTACATGGTGATGATGGCTCCCATCAGATCTGCATTCAGGTTCACTCCTTTTATGGTAAGGGGATCTTTGTTGAAACCAAATGTCTGGATACCGATATTAAGGCCATTGATCTGTTGTGCTCTGGAAGGTGTGAACCACACTACATTCCTTTCGAATTTAGGATAGGGTGGAGGAGGTGTGAGCGCAACGCCGTTTTCACAATCCAGTGTGGTAGTATCATAGTAATAGTAAGGCCTGTTGCATTTCAGGAAAAGCAATGCAGTGCTTTTGGCGTGAAGGAAAGTCACCAATTTCACTTTTTCACCTCTGGTACTGTCACGTGAATAGAGCATAACTGTCCTCTCCGGAAATCTTTTTGGGTGGAGATCGTAGGAGAATACTGCCCTGTAGTTAACGAGCTGGATAGTGTTGAACATTTGTCCCAGGCTCTGTTCATAGGTGAGAATAGAATTGATCTCCAGGGGATGGAGACGGAAGAGTGAATCTTTTCTATAACTGGTCTGTGGCCCGAAATGTTGGTAATAGATGGAATCATTCCTGATATCAGTAACGCGTATCAGCCAGTTGCCGCCTTGCCAGAGATAGATCCTGTAAACACAATTGCGGTAAATATAAAATGGTTTTTTGCCACCAGATTCATAATCATTGGTATTGAACGGAGCGTTGCTGTGAAGAACGTGATAAAAATGCAGGTTCTGTACAACGCTGTCCTGTGCTGCTGCTGAAGCTGTGATCCCTGTGACCAGACAGATGATTGCAATTATTTTTTTCATGCCGGGAGGTTTTCAGCAAACCTAACAGTTGGATCCCGGGATCAATAACGGTAAACTGCGTCGGGTTTTGGAGATGTTGCAGTGAACAGGAATCGATTGACCGCAGGATAGAACTTGTTGCGGGAACCAGGATGATATGTGAATTTGTTCTACTGCGTTGGCGGAATTCCGTAAACTCTTCTTGCTTGTTACGGATTTTCAGTAATTTTCTTGCAATGGATGCTAAAGTCTTACAACAACTACTGTTCAAAAAGATAAAAGAACAACTTCCGGAACATGTTTCACTGGCCGAAGATCTGGGCGAGCTGCTGGGATTGAGCCCTGACAGCGTTTACAGGCGGATCAGGGGCGAAAAGCCGGTTGACCTCGAAGAGCTGCAGGCAATTTGCCGTCATTATCATCTTTCGCTGGATGGTTTGCTGCAATTGAATGCAGATGCTGTATTGTTCCAGGCGCCTGGTGTCAGCAATGGATCCGTACCTTTTGAAAAACATATGCAGGGCATGCTGGAACAATTCAAATATTTTACCAGCTTCAGGAAAAGGGAAATCTTCTATCTCTGCAAAGACACACCGTTCTGGTATTTCTTCCTGTTTCCTGCTATGGCTTCGTTCAAAACATTCTTCTGGAGCCGGACTATCAACAATCAACCGGAACTGCAACAGGAATTGTTTTCACTGGAAGCTTTTCCTGCCGAAGAATGCAGGCGTATCGGCTGGCAACTGCTGGAAGAGCATAATAAAATGGATTCAACGGAACTCTGGAACCTGGAAAGTATTCATAGCAGTATCAACCAGGTGGCCTATTACAGGGATGCAGGCATCTTTCGCGAAAGAAAAGATCTGCTTGCGGTGGTGGACGATTTTATCAGGATGCTGGACCATCTTCAGCAACAGGCGGAACAAGGCATTACTTTTCTGCCTGGCGACAGCCTCCTGAAGCCACACGGCAGCCTGCATTTCTATGTGAATGAACTGATCCTCGGCAATAACACCATCCTGCTGAATCTCGACGATCAAAAACTGAGCATGGTCACCTATAGCGTGTTCAACTATATCTCCACCCGCGATACAAGATTTGCCGCCAAAGCATTCGGGACCTTCAACACTTTGCTGAGCCGTAGTTCCCTCATCAGCCGGTCAGGAGAAAAAGAACGCAATAAATTCTTCAATACACTTCGCGATAAAGTGAACCAGCTCAGGAACTAGTATAACACCTAACCTTATTCTTATGCGACTGCTTATTCCTGTTTTCTTTTTTTGCATTTCCTTTTGTGCCCAGGCACAATCTTCTTCCGGTGGTAACCTGCTGTGGAAGCATCAGGCTGCTGCAGGTATCATTGGTGGCGCATGCGCAGGCGAAGCTGACCGGCTCTATTATGGAGATACTACCGGAAACCTATATGCGCTGACTGTTTCCGGTAAATCACAGATACTGCTGGCTAAACTTCCTGCGGGTATTCAATCAACGCCGGCAGTGGCAGGAGATACGCTATTTGTTTATTGTAATAATGGAATCTTGTATTCACTTGATTTGAAAACAGGGGCAGTCATCTGGCAATTTGAAACAGGTGGAGAAAAGCAGTATGATTTCTGGGATTATTACAGATCCTCCCCCAGATATGGCAATGGATTGCTGTACTTCGGTAGCGGCGATCAGCATGTGTATGCAGTTGAAGCTGCCACTGGTAAAGAAAAATGGAAATTCAAAACAGGCGGAATTGTACATGCAGATCCTGTGTTGAGCAACGATACCCTTTTCATTGGAAGTTATGATGGAAAAATGTACGCGCTTTCTGTAGCCAGTGGACGATTGATCTGGGAATTCAAAACGGTAGGCGACCGTTACTTTCCCAAAGGGGAAATTCAAAAAGCAGCCTTGATCTCCGGGGATGCCGTAATTTTCGGGAGCAGGGATTTCAATATTTACGCTATCAGCAAATCCACCGGCGCCGGTTTATGGAACAGGAAAGAAGCTGGTAGCTGGATCATTGCTACTCCTCTTTTGTACAATGGAAATCTTTTCTACGGCACATCCGACAGCCATTCTTTTTATTCTACCTCACAGGAAGATGGCAGCACTAACTGGAAGGTCCCGATCCCATTCAGATCCTACAATACTCCGGTTGTATTTAATTCCAGGCTGTATGCCGGTTGCTTCAATGGTGTTTTATATGAGCTTGACCCGGCATCCGGAAAGATCCACTGGCAGTTCAGTACTGTTGGAAAACAGAAAAATGGACAAACAATCTTTGATGCCAATGATCAGCTCCGGAAGGATTTCAAAATGTATGGGAATGAAGAAGAAACTGCAAGGGCAGAGCGCATGATCTTCAACGTGGGAGCTATACTTGCCACGCCCCTGCTCAGGAATGGCGTATTGTATTTTGGCGCTACCGATGGTTATTTCTATGCGGTTGGTCTTCGCTGATGACCAGTTTATTTGCATTTGATGCTGCTGAAATACTTTCCAAGCGCAACAATCGACTCTTCAGTGATCTCCAGATGTGTGCGGGATTGCTCTACTGATTTACGGACCACCAGCAGATTTTGTGTTGCATCCAGCGGCTTGAGATTTCCGGCAATATTTCCTTTGAATGAAGTATTGATATCGATGAACTTTGCCTGGCTGCTGCATTGGAAATCGAGATCGGCAAAGGAAATTGACCTGCGCTGGGTATTGCCATTGGTAATGAAATGGATCTGCCTGTTGCTGATATCATATACGATACTCCATTTGGTGTACTGCGCCTGCGATACATTGTTGAGGATATTGAATGCATAATCCACAGGAGCCGTTGAGTTGTTGCCCTGCTGATATTGTTGCAGCATTTGGCAGGCTTTGGTGAACCTGTCGAGCGAATTGTTGGATTCATTTGAGCGTGTTGCCGGATCCAGTTGCGCAACGCTCGATTGATAGGTGCTGTTGGTGAGTACGGGAGCGCTGAGCGCGCTGCCCTGGTGCACTACCGTTTTGCCATCCAGGAATTCGATGGTGGCTGCTTTGCCGGAAGCATCTGCCACCAGGTAATGCAGGGGAGCTGCATGGTCGCGGTCAATTCGGATCTTCTTATCGGTAGCCAGCACTTCTTCGATGCTGGCGCAATTGTCGAGCTGGTATTGTATCCACTGTAATTCGTTCAGGGCTGCCCGTTTGTCGGCAGCAGGATAGCTGGTGCCCTGCAACCACATCAGTTCCACCACCAGTCCTTTTTCATTCATGCCGCCATGCGGCATTTCTTTTCCGAACTGGTTGAAGGTAACGCTGCCATACCGGGAAGTCCAGCTGACCGGCTGATCGCCACTGGTAAGAAAAGCTTTTTTCTGAAGTCCGGCGGCATTCACCAGAAGTATGCCGTTGCCGCTTACCCAATCGTAATTGCGGCCAAATACCAGCTGTCCGTTTTTGTTCAGCAGAAAAGTGGAACAGGCAAAACCTGGAATGGCCGAAGCCAGCAAAAGCAGGAGGGCGACTAGCTTTTTCATGCCTTAATTTACAAACAAAAAAGGACACAGTTTGTGTCCTTTCGTTAAGAAAATCCCATCATATGTAATCATCATTCAATCATGCTTTGATCACCGGAGGCGTATCTATCACTGGAAGCGTTGCCTGTGAGCGGCGGCGTGATATCTTTCTACCCCTGAAGAAAAAATAAAGATTGATAAAGAGCATGAAGCCCAGGTAAATGCTGAAGCCGCCTATTTTGGGGCTGAGGGCCTCTATCATGTCCCTTGAATTTTCCATGGAAATTTCGATGGAGAGGATCAGCAATCCGAAGCCAAGGTTCAGGAGATAAAAGCCTGTCTTGAAAAGTTTGTTGGTGGCATTGGCAATGTCTTCCTTGTTGTGAAAGATATCCAGCATGAATGTTTTTCCACTTTTGAACAAGGTGCCGGCCACATACCAGGTCAGCAGGAGCATAATGGGCAGGTAAATGCAATAAGCGATAAGATGATAATCTTTCATATTGTCAGAGTTTATGGTTTGCCTGATGTTGTTTGTGGCCGATATGAAGGATCACGGCCATGTTCACAAAGTGGATGCAGGCCAGCAGCAGCATGATGGCGCCTACTTTTAAAGCCAGCATAGACAGCAGTTGCGTTACTGTGTAAATCTCATCCCATTCTTTCACGCTGAGCGCTACATAGCCCAGGTTCAGCAGGTAATAGCCAATCAGCAACAAACGGTTGATGTAACTGGTGAGCGCTTCATTCCCTTCCAGGATATTGAGGATATAGATCCGGCCATTTCTGTAAAAGGATAATCCTGTATGCACTGTAATGAAATAAGTGATCAGGAAATAAAGGATGTAGGCGATGGTGTTCATGGTGCCTTTTTTAGGGCTGCCTTTTTCACTTTGACGCTTTCACGATACAAAGTTGCATAGTTGTATTGAACTTTCAAAATATTCTGAAAGATAAATTTATAAAGAAGCGGGAAACTACCGAGCTTGCATCATCTGCAGACCAACTGCCGGTATTGCAATTCAAAGGAACATAATGCAACTCGTCGTACCGCAACTGCTGGGGGGAATTTCCATGTTTAACTTGCCTGCTATAATCAATTAATCAGAAAACCCGATCCCCATGCACGCAGTCAGCCAACCACAATCCGCCTCAATGCGGGTACAGCTTTCCCTGAATTCCGAAGAGTTCCGCAGGCTTCAGATGGTTCTGCCGGACTGTATTGTACAATGTGAAAATTCCGGAGAGGAAGACAGCAGCGCTTTGATGGCGCCGTCTGGATCTGTTTTACCGGCATTCCGGAAGAGGTTCCTGGTGAGAAAAGGAAAGGAACTGATCTCGGTGCATTGCAACGATATAGCCTATTTCTATTCGAAGAATAAGTTGAGCTATCTGAAAACATTCGATGGCAAGAATTTCCTGGTGCGCATGAGCCTGGAAGAAATAGAGCAATGCCTTTCTCCGGACCAGTTCTTCCGCGCCAGCAGACAGGTGATCACCAGCCATACCGCCGTACAGAAGATCCTGCTCTGGTTCAACGGCAATCTCAAAGTTGAATTGGTTCCCCGGGAAATCGACAATGTAATAGTAAGCCGTCTCAAAGCCAACCAGTTCAGGCAATGGCTGGGAGAGTAAATTTTTCAAATCAACAAGTCTATGCGGAGCATTTATCTTTTAGCAGTTGCGCTGCTTTGCGGCAGCGTGGCGAATGCACAGCTTTTGAAGAATATCAAGGATGCTGTGAAAAACAAAGCAGAACAAAAAACAGTTCAGAAATCCGCCGATAAAACGGGGGATGTGATGGACGATGTGCTGAACGGAAAAGCATTCAAGAAAAAGAAAAAAGGTGAAGAGGAAGAGGAGAAAGATGAAAAGAATAAAAATGAAAAAGAGAAAACTGCTCCACAGGGCAAGACCTTCAGCCTCTACAGTAAGTTCGATTTCATCCCAGGCGAGAAAGTGATTGCGTTTGAGGATTTTTCACAGGACAATGCAGGTGATTTTCCTGCCAAATGGAATACGAATACATCGGCTGAAGTGGTTACCGCCACTGAATTACCGGGCAAATGGCTGAAGCTGGATGGTAATGGTGTGTTCATGCCGGCTTTCATTACATCGCTTCCGGAAAATTTTACGCTGGAAATGGACCTGATCTGCAATGATGGGTTCCGTACCACCTCTTCGCCCTTGTACCTTGCCATTGCATCGCTCAAAAATCAATCTGAATATACACGCTGGCAACAGGGACAGGGAGGACAGGAGGGATTCCAGCTATGGTTTCTGCCGAATATGGTTTCTCAAAAAGCAGGCAGGATCGGATACAATCAGGTAAGTGGTACAGAAGGATCGCGCCAGCAATTTGAAACAGATAAATTCCATGGGTATGGCGGCAAGAATACCGTTAAAGTAAGTATCTGGCGTCAGAAAAGAAGGATACGCATGTATCTGGATGAAGAAAAAGTGATAGATGTGCAGCAGGGGCTTGGAGATGCCAATTACAATTCACTCGTGTTCACCATGAACACAAGCACTACAAAACCTGATTATTATCTTATCTCCAATATCCGCATAGCAGGCGGTTTGCCGGATATGCGCAGCAAGTTCATGACTGAAGGCAAAGTGAGCACCAGCGCCATTCTCTTTGATGTGAACAGCGACAGGATCAAACCTGCTTCCTTCCCGGTGATCAAAGAAATGGCCGCGGTTTTGAAGGAGAACGGTAATGTACGTGTGAAGATCGTAGGACATACAGACAGTGATGGGGATGATGCACATAATAAGGCATTGTCCATCAAAAGGGCCGATGCTGTAAAAGCTTTACTGGAAAAGGAATTTGGTATAGGGGCAGACAGAATGGAAACAGATGGAAAAGGGGAGTCGGAGCCTGTGGAAAAAGACAACAGTCCCGCGGCCAAAGCCAATAACCGGCGCGTGGAGTTTGTAAAACTATAAAATACACAAACGGGAAATTCAAGCGGCGGGGCCTCCGGGCCCTGTCCATTTTTTTAGTTTTCATAAGTATATTGCAGCAAGTAATTATGCCTCTAAAAAAAGTGATCATAGCAGACGATGAAGCTGCTGCCAGGACCATCCTGCAGCAGTACCTGGAAGATTATCCTGAAATGGAGATCGTGGCGCAATGCCAGGATGGCCTGGAGGCGGTGGCTGCCATCGACAGGATGGAGCCCGATCTTGTATTCCTCGATATCCAGATGCCTGGCCTCAGCGGATTCCAGGTACTGAGACAGATCATCCATGTACCTCAGATCATCTTCACTACTGCCTATGATCAGTATGCGCTGAAGGCGTTCGACTCCAATGCGATCGACTATCTTCTGAAACCCTATACCCGCGAGCGTTTCAACCAGGCAGTTGCCAAAGTGCTCACGCGTCAGGGCAATGATCTGGCCAGGCTGACGGCCCTCACTGATGCTGTAAGCCAGCCTGAACAAGGATATCCGGAACGGATCCTCCTGGAAAGCGGAAACAAAATGATCAGTCTCGCAGTGCAGGATATCGCTTACCTCGCAGCGGAAAAAGATTATACCCGCATCTACACTTTGCAAAAGAATTTCCTCAGTAATTATGGGATCGGCGTATTGGAGCAGAGGCTGAATCCGGCGGCATTCATCCGTGTACATCGTTCCAGTATCGTGAACATCCATCATATCAGGGAAGTGTATAAAGAGAACAATGATGCCTACCTGGTGCTCAATAATGATGTATCACTCAAAGTGAGCAGGGGATATATCGATAACCTGAAAAAGCTGATGTACTAAAGCAGGCCGCGACGGCGGGCTTCCTGCAACAATCCATTCATATCATCAGTGCCCAGTTTTTGTACAAGATTATAGAAATGCATTTCTGCCATACGGAGTGGTATGCACATCCTGATGGCAATCTGTTGGAGGCTCTGCATTTCGGACAGCAATGTCAGCATTTCCTTTTCTTTCCGTGTGAATGGTAATTCCTTCGTCTTATTGACCGGCTCCAGGCTAATGCGCGGGTCCATATACTGATTTCCGTTAAGCACTTTGCTGATGGCCTCTTCTAAAATATTGAAGCCGGTATCTTTCAGGAGATAGCCATGGGCGCCCATTTCCAGCATCTGACGTATATACCATGGATCATCATGGCTGGTGATGGCGATGATCCTGACGAATGGATATTCAGCGCTGATCTGTTTACATAGGCTGGTGCCGGGCAAATCGGGTAAACGGATATCGAGCAAAAGAATATCCGGTTGATGAATGGATAATTGCTGCAACAACGCTTCGCCACAGGTGCAGGTAAAAATGAGCTCCCGCCCGGGATTAAGCTCCAGCGCGGATTTCATGGCACTGATCACCATCGGGTGATCGTCGGTAATGGCGATCTTGACAGGCATTTCAGGTAACTGAAGATTGTATAGGTGAGATATTGAAAGATACATTCACGCTGGTGCCCTTGCCTGGCTGACTATCCCAATGAATATCCCCATCCAGCGCGTTGACGCGGCTGCGCAGGCTTTGCAGCCCCATTCCGGTGCTGATAGCATTGATATCGAACCCGCAGCCATCATCTTCGATAGTGAGCAGGAGCTGCTGGCGGAGGATACTAACCTGAACCAGTACACGCTTTGGATTTGCATGCTTGATGGCATTATGGATCAGTTCCTGTGCCACCCTGTACACTGCCAGTTCAAAATTGTGACGGAACCTGCCGGGATTTCCTGTTCTGAAATATTGAATGGAGGCTGTGCTGCAATGCTGAAGATTCTGGCAGTATCTTCTCAAAGCTTCGTCCAGGCCATAGTTCAGCAGGATTTCGGGCATCAGGTTATGGGCTGTTTTACGAAGCTCGCGGGAGGCATCATCCAGCATGGATAGGGCATGATGGAATTCACCTGATTGCTGAAAACTGGGATTGGTTTCCTGCAATGTGCTGAAATGCATTTTCACCGCCGCCAGCATGCCGGACACTCCATCATGAAGTTCCTGCGCGATGCGGCTTCGCTCTTTCTCCTCTGCCTGGATTACGGCTTCCACCAGCGAATCGCCTGCAGGAATTGTTTCCTGCATGGAATAGCCCATGGCGATCTCATTCCTCACTTCAAAAAGTATCTGGGTAAAGCTCCTGCCTTCCGATTCCAGTATCGTTAACAATGAATTTTCGGTTATCCCTATCTGTTGTGCAATGTTATTAGCGTCCGGTTCTTCACCGTTCCGGATCTCATTGATGATGCAATTCTTAACGGTAGTATAATATTCACCGGATGATTGAAGCCTGGACAGCTGTTCCCTGGCATAGGATTCAAATGCCTGCACCAGCAGAGGATTATGGAAAATATGCGGCCTCTCGCAGTCTTCCTTTCTATACACCAGTGCGCATTTGGAAGGATGATGAAGGATCGTGCATTGAAAGATTTCCTGGCAAACCTGTTTCTCCTGTTCTGTGAGCTCATAGGAGAACAGCACTTTTATGGGTGAGATATCGCTTTGCGTTGCATGTTGTAATCCTCTCCGGTTATAGGCCATGGCCAGTTCTATCAGTTGTTTTACGCCGATGCGGTATTGCGGGTCCCAGGTGGCGGGAACGAAAACCAGTTCTACTTCGGTGGCTGTTTCTTCGTAATAGATATTGAAAACACGGTGCAATACGGGCAGGTATTTGGTGATCAGTAAAGAGCCTTCACGAATGCTTTTGCTGTAACGGTACATCTGTCCGAGAATGCCCAGGGAGTCCAGGTTTGAATTGTCGCCCACCTGGAATCCAAGGCAGGGATTCCCGCTTTCCCTGCAGGCGGCTTCGAAGAACCGGGAGAATGCGCCGAGCGAAACATTGTGGTTGTTGATCTGCAATACCTGTTCTTCGATCCCGGCTGCGCGCAGCAAGGGATCGCTGGGCAATCCCAGTTTCTCAAAATGTAGAAGAACGACCTTGATTACGTCGATGGTGACAGTGATATTGCTCATGATGCACAGGCAAAATAGTTATCTTTCGGAACATATGGAACAATCCGAAGCAATCGCGATGCTAAAGCATCCGGTCCTGAATTACCAAAAGCCGAGCGTTTGGGCTGACCTGGGAAGCGGAAGCGGCGTTTTTACGGGAGCGCTGGCGGCCCTGCTTCCCTCTGGTAGCAGCATTGTTGCAGTGGATATGGAGGAGCAGGCATTGAAAAAGATCCAACCTTACAATGGTATTTCCATCACTACTATGGTTGCAGATATTACAAAACCAATTTCCCTTCCAATACTGGATGGTATACTGATGGCCAATTCCATTCATTATGTAAAGAATAAGGAATTATTTCTCGATCAATTGAAACAATACCTCCGTCCAGGCGGATTGTTGCTGATAGTGGAATATGAAATGGAAAAAGCGAATCCCTGGGTTCCTTATCCACTGGGTTTTTCAGTTATGCAGGGTTTGCTGGTAAAGACAGGATTTACAACACCGGAAAAGATCGGTGAAAGGACTTCGATCTATAATCAGGCTGTCATGTACAGTTGTGTTGGGAAACTATTATAGCAGGGGAGAGAGCAGTCTTGCAGATTTTTCGAGTAGCTGTCTGCCGGTACTGCGCTTCAGCCATTCAGCATAGATCACTTCTTCTGCATCTTCCAGGTCCTGGAGGAAAACTTCAGTCATTTTTTCTCCGAACGCCTGGTCGTAAATAATGGTATTGAGCTCAAAATTGAGGTCGAAGCTGCGGAAGTCGATATTGGCGGAGCCCACCATACTGAGGGTATCATCTATCACCAGAGTTTTGGAATGCACAAATCCTTTTTGATAAAGATAGATACGCACTCCGCATTCGAGCAATGGTTCGAAGTAGGATTGCGTGGCATAATTCACCGTTTTTGAATCTGATATACCGGGAACCAGCAAACGAACATCGCAACCGCTGAGCGCAGCTTTTTTGATAGCATCGTAAATGCTGTTATTGGGAATGAAATAGGGCGTGGTGATATATACTTTTTGCTGTGCATTGGCGATGGCGGTGAAATAGCTGAGCATTACATCCGCGCGCGGATAATCCGGGCCGCTCACAGCGATCTGTGTGAGCATTCCGAAATCAGGGCGGCGGTTGGGAATGGGAAAGAGCTCATTGTTGGGCGTGAGGTTCTGGTCTGAGCAGAAATTCCAGTCGGCCAGGAAATGGTATTGCAGGTTGAGTACTGCCGGGCCTTCGATCATCACATGAGTGTCGCGCCAGTAAAGCTTTTTGGGGTCATCTCCATTGATATACTTGTCGGATACATTGATGCCGCCGGTGAATCCAGTTTGTCCATCCACAATGATCACTTTACGGTGGTTGCGGTAATTGATGCGGCTGGCGAGGAAAACGAAATAGATCTTGTAGAAGGGATAGATCTCCACACCGGCCTGTTCCAGTTCCCGCACCCATCTTTTTTTGAGGCCGTTGCTGCCGAAATCATCGTAGATGAAACGCACTTTCACTCCTTCGCGGGCTTTGCGCATGAGGATGGCTTTGATCTGGTTACCGATCTCATCATTGTCGTAAATATAATACTGGATATGGATGCTGCTTTGAGCTGCTTCCAGGGCTTTGATCACATCGGGGAATTTGTTCTCTCCGTTCAGCAGGAGCTTGATATGGTTCAATGATAGGAAGGAGAGAGAATCCTTGATCAGCAGGCGGGCGAGGCCGGCAAAATTGCCTACATCATCATGATGTGATTGCAATAAGCGGAGGGCGGATTCATCGATGTCTTTGCGGAGGTTTTGCAGGAGGTATTCGTCGGTAATGATCTTTTTGTTGTAGATCTTTCGTTTCCTGTAATTGACTCCCAGTGAAAAATAAACAATGCTGCCGGCAACGGGCAGCACGATGGTGAGGAGCAGGTAACCCAATGCCTTGCTCACATTCACCGTATCGAAAATGATACGGATCATGGTAAAGATCATCAGGGCATAGACACATACAATCAGGATGATCTCAGTAACTGGGCTCATATTTGTTGGTTATGGTGCGGCCGGGCCGGGGTTACCCTAGTACTTGAACGTAGGGCAAAGGCTTTGGCGTCGGTCGCCATTGTATTCGTCGTAATATCCTCGCTTCATCAATGCGAACTCCAGGGCGCCGCGGGTATTGTTGTACTGCTTTAGCCCGGAAGTGGTGGCATCGTAGGTGAAGGTAAGACGAATACCCTTCCATTCAAACCCGATCATGGGAATAAAGGCATCGCCGGGGCGGTAGTAGATGCCACCGAGTACCTGGGATTCGCCTTCTTCGCCCAGGTTGTACTGGGCATAGAGGCCGCCAACGGTTTCAGAAGCATTGGCCTGGCGGGAATGGTACACCATCGGGTTCACGATAACGTCTTCATGCACTTTGATACTGGCATTCAGGAATGCGGTATAACGCATGGGGATACGCGAATTTTCATCGCCGATGGGGTCTGTGTTGAAAAAGGATTCACGGGGTCTGTTGAGGTGCCAGGCGGAAACGCCTGCATTGATATATACTTTGTCAGTAGGGAAGAACGCGTAGTTCATGCCCATCTGTACATCGAAATAGTTGATATTGGGATTGTCGAGATAAGCGTTGGTGGGGAGTTTGCTATCGAAGAATTCGCCGTCGAACTGATCGGGGAATTTAAGGTCGGTGGTGTTCACGCGTTTGTTCACCCAGCCGATATTGAAGCCGGCGGAGATCAGGTGCGCCACGCCAACCATCTGATGATAGGCAACGGAGCCGTACACTTTGGTGGAAGTAAGGCTGCCGGAACCTGCCTGGTCGCGGAGGATCAATCCACCCACACCCATCCAGCCACTGGTGATACGGTCGCGGAAGATCTGTGCATCGCCCCAGATGCTGTAAGTCTTATAAGGCATGGTCATGATAGTAGACCACTGGTTCCTGTAATTGGCGCCGATACGATAATCTGCATCGGGAATAAATCCTGTATTGGCAGGATTGGTGCTCAGTGGGGAATTGAACCACTGGGAGAAATGCAGATCCTGCGCGTGCAGGTTACCCATGAAAATCATTCCTGCCAGCGTGAGAATATATGAAAATCTCAGGCAGGAATGGGTCCTCGCCGCGTTGCTGCACATTTCTGGTGACTGATGGCTGGATTTCATGTGAAATGATTTATCGTATCAAAGTAATATCGCCCGTTTTTGTTACCCTTCTACCGTCGGTGAACTGAACTTCTAACGTGTATACATATACGTCCATTGGTTGCAGTTGTCCACGGAATGTACCATCCCATCCGGCGAGCCTGTTATTGGTTTCGAAAACTTTCTGACCATTGCGGTTATAGATCTTCCAGGTCATGGTATTGATACCGAAGCCCTGAACCATAACGATGCTGTTCCTGCCGCCACGGCCCGGTGTGAATGCATTGGGCACGTCCAGTAAAGGATTCACCCAGGCATGCACGATAGTGGTGGCTGTATCTGTACACTCATACTGGTTGAAAGTGATCAATGTTACATTGTATGTACCGGTGGCATTGTACTGATGATGCACAGTGTCCAGGTTATTGGTGATCCTTTCTTCTCCGTCACCGAAGATCCATTTATGTCTTATGCCGTTGGAATTGTTCGTGAATACGGCTGGTTTGTTGATATCCGTAGTTTGATCAGGCTGTGGTCCTACCACTGCAACAGGTTTGGGATTCACTGTGAGGGTGAATGTGGTGTCGTGCACCTTGTTGCAGGTTGAATTATCGTAAGCTGTCAGCCTAACGGTATATGTACCCAGGTTTGGATAGGTATGTGTTGGATTCTCATCTGTTGAGATGGGGCTGCCGTCGCCGAAGTCCCATTCAAAATTGGTACCTGCAATAGAGGTGTTGGTGAATACGGCATCGTAAGGCTGACATCCCATTGGCGGTGTTACGAATTGGGCGCGCACATTGGCGGCAATACGAACATTCTTCACTACTGTGTCTGGTGAGTTGCAGTAGCGGTCGTCATTGGCCAGAATGAGCTTCACCGGATAGGTGCCCGGGCCAAAGAATTTATGGGTGATATCCCTGTCGTCCGTGGTCACTTTTGCGGAGCCATCTGCAAAATCCCAGGTAAAGGAAGTTGGGAGGAAAGGCTGGGCATTGGGTGCGAGTGTAGACAGGTTGTCTAACAGGAATTCAGTTGATTCGCAGGGACCGAGTTTTGTAAAGGAGAAATCGATATTAGCCTTATCGTTTCTCACAAGGATGGTGAGGAAAGATGTGTCACGGATATTGCAGCTGGCTGAGTCAACAGCGATCAGGCGTACCCGGTAGGTGCCGATATTATTATAAGTGAAGGCTGCTGTGGGCGTTGGCAGGATCGCATCTGTAACTCCATCTCCATCGAAGTCCCATTCATAGGTTTTGGCATTGGCGATAGTATCGCGGAAGGTCACGTCAAATGGTGCGCAGCCGGATGTATCCGGCCGGCCTCCGGAATATGCTTTGGGTGCTGAGATCACTCCGGCGAAATTGAAGCGGATCTTTACTGCTGCCAGGTTACAGCCTGCATCTCCGGCGCCATTGGTCTGTGACCATACATTGGGCGTAACGGGGAAGGGCTGGTTGATCGGATATTGTGATCCTCTGAAACAGTTGGCGCAGAGTGCCTGGTAGATCACGCCCAGTTCGTCGTAGCGGCTGGTGCCGCCGTCTACATGCTCACCTTCGCCACCCATTTGTCCGAAGTAGGAACCATACAATAATTCTGCTGCATCTTTCTTCAATACAAAGAAGTAGAGGTCGCGGTCATCTGTAGTGGTCTTCATCGCGTCGGCGGAAAGGGGCATTCCCAGTACGCCACCGGTATTGTAGGGATTGGAGTTGGGAGCGATCCATCCACCCCATCCAGAAATATAAACGTTTTCACAGCGGTCTACGAGGAAGGCAACCGGAGACATATTCGGTTGTCGCCTGCCGTTACCAAACACGGTACTGTATTCGATACCTGAGAGGTCTCTTCTCAGTTTGACGATGAACTGCGCGGATCCGGCCTGGCCGTATGCTGCATTGATGATGGGCCAGTTGCCGCCTTCAGTAACGCCCATTACATAGGGGTACTGATTGCGATCGAAGCGGATACCGTAAATGGCATCGAATGAGCCTGTACCGAGATAGGTGCGTTTGAGAGCGGTTCCTCCATCGTTACTGATCTGCAGGATAAAACCATCCATGCCACCGGCAGGATTCGGTTGATGGGCGCCGGTATTGCTGCCGGGAAGGTCGCCACTGTTGGTGGTGCCTGCAACGTAAATATCGCGGGTAACCGGATGAACGGCCAGTACAAATGCGCCGTCATCGCCGCTGCCACCAAGGAATGAGCTCCAGACCAGGTTGCGGCAATCCCGATCGATCTTCAGCACAACGCCGTCCTGCCTGCCACCACCGGGTGTTGTCTGGAACGCGCCACTGGTTACATGGAAACCACCTGTAGGGCTCATTGATTGTGTTTGCGCAGCTACATAAATGGCGCCATCTGCATCCAGTACCACTTCACTTCTTGAATCATCTCCATAGAAGCGCATGGTGGAAGCTGCTGCAGGGCCGGACCCGTTACTTCTTTGTCTTTCTTCATAGTTCACACAATCAGCTCCGCTGCCGCCGATCACGATAGAGCCTATAAGAGCATTGCCATTCACACTGAGCTTTGTGATGAAGAGGTCTGCATTCCCTCCTCCGCCAAGAATACCACTGGTGGTGGCATCGATGGGAAAAGAAGTACCGGAATAGGTTCTTCCGATGATCACAAGATTGCCTGCTGCATCACAGATCAGACTGTGCGGATATTCAGAGTCGCTTCCGCCAATATAGGTTGCCCATGCACGTTGGCCATTGGGCGTGAATTTGAAAATGCCCACATCGGTACCGCGGCCGGCTACACCACCCTGGAAGTTTTGCTTGTAAGCGCCGGATGTAGTACGGAACCCTTCTCCGAAAACGATACTGCCGGAATAGAGGGAGCCATCGGGCGCGGGTGTGGCGGTGAAGCCGTATTCATTGGCGAAAGATCCGGTGAAGGATACGAAGATCACAGTGGGGTCGATCACCAGAGTGCTGTTCCTGTTATAATTCTTTACATCGAATTTTACTGTGTTGCTGTTGGCGACCACGAATTTGCATTCCACTTCCTGGCGGCCGCTGCTCATATCGAACTGATAGGAGTAAGGGTAACGCTCACGTACAGTACCAACCGAAGTTTTGATCAGCAGTTCGCCGTTGCGGGTAGACAGTTTTTCCGCGCCTGAATATTGCATGCGCACTTTACTGAGATCTGCTCCGGGATGGACGATAATATCATATTTGAGATTTCCGTAATCTGCGTAGTAGCGAACATCGATGCCCTCATAAACATTCTTGTAGGTGAGTGCAGTGTAGGTGCCTACATTGCTGGCCCATTTGGAAGGGTCGTTGCCAATGAAATAACTGGTATTGTTGGAGACTGCTTTTTCAGGAATGATCTGCGGATTGGGATTGGCGCCTTCGAATTCTACCAGGTAGGTATGACCGCGAACGATCATCGGATTGGGGTCCTGCGTATTGTTATTGCCGCTGCCTGTGCCTGGCTCCGACGGATCCTGTGTAGCATTGGTGGAAGTGCGTTTATCACGAGGAGGGCGGCTGATGCCATTGTCGCCATGACCATGATGATAATGTTTGTGCGCTCGGTCCAGATCATCAGGGTGATACATGTTCACGGAGAAGCCGCGCGACGTCAAAAAGAAAGCGCCTGTAGCGAATTCACCCTTGAATCTTATTTCCTTATTCCACTGACCCTTGTTCTCAATAAATTCAAAAGTGCCTGAGCCATTCTGTGCGGACAAATGGAGGGTGGCGAGACAAAGCAATGCAACGGCTATCAGATTTTTCCTGCCCAAGATTTCTTTTTTACAATTTACTGAAATAATATCTGTTATGGCGTTACCGTGAGAGTAACGGACCGGGAAAATTTAAGAGATTTTACTCCAGGCAGTCTTGCCCTGTAAGGATTGCAGATAGTTTTTGAGGCGCAAATTATTGGCCGAGCTGAGGTCCGGGTCCGTATCTATGATGCGGCTGGCCATATCTTTTGCCAGTTCGAGCCATTCCCTGTCCTGCATGATGTTAGCCAGCTTGAAATTCAACATTCCACTCTGCCTGGTTCCTTCAATATCACCGGGTCCGCGCAGCTCCAGGTCTTTCTCTGCGATCTTGAATCCATCAGTTGTTGCCACCATCGTCTTTAACCGCTCGAGTGCATCATTGTTCAGTTTATTGCTTGTTAATAAAATGCAAAAGCTTTTCTCGCTTCCTCTTCCAACCCTTCCTCTCAGCTGATGCAATTGCGATAAACCGAATTTTTCTGCGCTTTCAATCACCATCACACTGGCATTCGGCA
The DNA here is from genome assembly GCF_007970185.1 of Pseudobacter ginsenosidimutans. Taxonomy (NCBI): domain Bacteria; kingdom Pseudomonadati; phylum Bacteroidota; class Chitinophagia; order Chitinophagales; family Chitinophagaceae; genus Pseudobacter; species Pseudobacter ginsenosidimutans. The sequence goes on from NZ_CP042431.1 coordinate 2,903,322, forward strand.
CATCAACGCCTACTTCTATCACTGTTGTAGCAACCATGATTTGAGTGTCATGGTCCTTAAAACGTTGCATGTTGGTTTCGCGTATCTCGTTTGTTTGTCTTCCGTGGACCATGCTGATCCAGAACTTCGGTTCAGGGAAATATGCTTTTACATTTTCATATCCTTTCATCAGATTCTCATAGTCCATTTTCTCTGATTCTTCGATCAGGGGGAAAATGATATAAGCCTGTCGTCCTTTTTCAATTTCAGATCGTATAAATCCCATTACCTGGCTGCGCGTCTGCTCATAACGATGTACGGTTTGAATGGGCTTACGGTTGGGTGGCAGCTCATCCATAACGCTGTAATCGAGATCTCCGTATGCAGTCATGGCCAGGGTCCTCGGAATGGGTGTGGCGGTCATCACCAGCACATGCGGAGGAATGGTTGCCTTGGCCCACAATTTGGCCCGCTGGGCTACACCAAAGCGATGCTGTTCGTCTACAACTGCCAGTCCCAGGTTATTGAAGATCACGGGATCTTCCACCAGCGCATGTGTTCCTATAATGAAATGGAGTGTGCCACTGGCAAGTTCTTCGAGTATTTTTTTCCGTTCAGACTTTTTGGTAGTGCCGGTGAGGATCTTCACATTCACGGGCAGGTCTTTCAACAGTTTGGCGATATTGGCATAATGCTGCCGGGCAAGGATCTCCGTAGGAGCCATCAGGCAACTCTGGTATCCGTTATCTGCGGCCAGCAGCATCACCAGCAGTGCTACAATTGTTTTGCCACTGCCTACATCGCCCTGCAAGAGACGGTTCATCTGTTTGCCGGTGCCGGTATCTTTCCTGATCTCTTTCACCACTCTTTTTTGTGCGCCGGTTAGTTGAAAGGGAAGATGATTTTCGTAAAAATCATTGAACAGCTCACCCACCTGCGAGAACACAACGCCGCGTGAATAACGGTGACGCTGGGATTTGATCAGTCCCATTCTCAGCTGTGCGATAAAGAACTCTTCAAATTTGAGCCGGTTCATGGCTGCCTGCCAGGCTTCGGGCGAAGGGGGGAAATGAATATGTTGCAGGGCCTGGAACCTGCCAACGAGTTTGGTATGCTGAAGTATTTCTTCCGGCAGGTTTTCAGGAAGGTCCTGCTCCCGGAGCTGCGCTACCAGGGTCTGTGTGAGCTTCCCGATCTGCCGGCCTCCAAGGCCGCGGGCTTTAAGCTTTTCTGTAGTTGGATATACAGGCTCGAGATAGGCCTTGGTTTCTTTGCCCACTTCCTGCAATGATTCGATCTCAGGATGCGTCATCTGGGGCTGCCCCTGAAAAAAACTCACCTTGCCGAACACACGGAATCCGGATCCGATGGTGAGTGTTTTTTCCATCCAGGTGATGCCCTGGAACCAGATCAGCTCCATGGTGCCGGTCTGGTCGCGGATCTCGGCCACCAGTCTTTTAGCTCTTTTTTCCCCGATGATGCCCACGCTGGTGATACGGCCCGCCACCTGGATATAATCGGTATTGGGCGTGATGTCCCGGATGAGGTTCACGCGGGTGCGGTCCACATGGCGGAATGGATAGTATTCCAGCAGGTCTTTGAAAGTGAAAATGCTCAGTTCTTTGCGGAGCATTTCGCCGCGTTGCGGGCCTACGCCTTTCAGGTATTCAATGGGACTGGTCAATATGTGTTGTGCTCCGGAAATGCTAAATAATTTGGAGCAAAAATAACCTATTCTTTCACATACACTTCAATCCATGAATTGCTGCTCGGTTTTCTTGTAGCAGGAAATACATCGATCTGTTTATAATCTTTCAGCAGCGCTTCGCGCACACGGAAGGGATAGAAATTATTTGCGTAAGGAATGTACTCGTATAAAACGAGATCGTAATGTTTTTTATGGATGCGGTCCACGAACATATCCGTTTGTTTCTCGAACATGCCAACGCCCTGATGGAACCAGAGCGGATAGTAATCGCCTGCTTCCAGTGAATAGGGGATCTCTACGGCCAGTGGCGTGAGCTCAGACATATTCAGCACTTTCAGGTTCTTGTTGTTCTTCACCAATGGCATCGCCATTAATCTTTCGATACCGTCTACTGTGGGACCGGGCACGAGGATCTTCTCGAATGCTTTGAGATTGGGCACGCGCCATTGGCTGAGCGGCACATCGGTAGTGTCCAGGCTGAGGATATAAGTGTTCTTGTTCACCACGTTCGGATATTCAATGCCGTTATACTTTGTTGTGGCAACAGGTTCTCCGCCTCCCTTGAATACGAAACGCTCGAAATATTTCCACACCATATGGCTCCACCAGAGCAGCACGCCGATAGTTCCAACGATGATGTATTTTTTCTGGTCCCAGTCGATCGGCAGCAATTTACCCAGCAATGCAAAAATGAAAATGAAAGCAAAACTGTGAAAGAAGATATTATTATCTGCCGGCACATAGCTGGTCACCTGGAATATGGCTGCTTCGGCCATGATGCCAAGGGTGAGGAGCGTAAAGATCATCTGTGGTTTATCGCGCCAGTATTCTTTCCGGTTTTTGATGGTGACCATCAGCAATAATGCAATAATGAACAAATAGAACTTCAGCCACATGGAGCCGTTCATGAATTCCCCGATGATATCCCTGAGGGATACACGCGAAGTATGTGGCGGTTGTCCATGATTGAACCAGTACCCAAACCCGTGACCGGTGAAAGGGAGGATCATAACGAGTGCTGTAAGAAGCGTAGCTCCCACGAAAATGCCGGCTGGCAGCCATTTCTTTTCTGTGAGACCGGTATAGAACAGCAGGGCAAGGCAGATGAGGAGTCCGAGTGCGCCGCCATCCTGTTTGGTGAAGAAGGAGAAGAAGAGGAACATGCCGGCAGGGATCAGCCATAGCAACTGTTTCCGGCTCTGGCTTCCCGTGAGATACTTCAACAGGAAAGCGATACCGATCAGCTCATAAACGATCACAGTATGATTGTACCAGGGCCAGTAATTAAGGAAGGAATAAGAGAGGCTGAATAACAGCACTCCGAGAAAACGTAGTCCCGGCTGCACTTTCAGGCTTTTGCCGATAGACAGGAAAGCAAATCCTGATAAGAGATTGATAAATGCCTGTGCCTTTACCAGTGTGATCAGTTGCGGCCCGAATAGTTTGAAGAAGAGCGCAGGTACTGCCCAGTACATATAACCGAGCGGTATCCCAAAGTCTTTATAGGGCAATTGTCCTTCAGACATACGGTAGGCGCCTTCCCAGCTCAGGAAAATATTGATGCGATACGGGAAAACGGCAAAGAGGGGGGCGATCGCAATAACTACGATCACCAGGATTTCGGCGATTGCCAGTAAACGTTTCATATAAACAAATATAATGTGCATCCCCTGAACATGGAAATGATTGATCCGCTACCTTTTAGTAGTATTGCGGCTTCCGGGAATAGGATGTATCTTGTGCCGCAGATAGCAGCGATCATGCGTGATTATATTAAATTGTTGCGGCCTAAGGATTGGGCCAAGAATCTTTTCCTGTTCGTACCTTCTTTTTTTGCAGGTAAGTTGTTCAACCTGCACAAATTTGAATTACTGATAGGTGGTTTTATTGCATTCAGTTTTCTCGCAAGCAGCATCTATATCCTTAACGATTACCGGGATATTGAAGCGGACCGCAAACATCCAACCAAGTGTAAACGCCCGCTGGCTGCAGGTTCTGTGAGCAAGCCCACAGCGCTCATTATCTGTTTCCTGCTTCTGGCGGCAGGCTTGCTGATCAGTTATCTGCTGGACAGCAGCGGCAAATTCCTCTTCGTTACTTCCCTTTATTATCTACTGAATATCGGCTACTGTTTCGGGCTTAAGAATGTGAGTATCCTCGATATGATCATCGTGGCCATCGGCTTTGTGCTGCGCGTGAAAGGAGGTTCCGTACTGGCAGAAGTTGACCTGAGCCAGTGGCTTACCATCATGACCTTCCTCCTGGCCATTTTTATGGCTATAGCGAAAAGAAGGGACGATGTAATGCTGAAAACAAGCACCGGACAGGAAATGAGGAAAGTGATCAAAGGCTATAACCTGGACTTCCTGAACACCATGCTGGGCCTGATCTGCGCCATATTAATAGTGACATATATCAATTATACGGTAAGCTCTGCCGTGCTTTACAGCCAGTTTGGCCACCGTATCTATTATACCGCCCTTTTTGTGATTGCAGGAATTATGCGATATTTGCAAATCACCTTCGTCCTGAACAAGGCCGGCTCACCTACCGAGATCCTGTACAAAGACCGATTTATCCAGGTTACCCTCCTCTTATGGATTGCCAGTTTCTTTTTCATATTGTACATGAAAGATGTAACGATTTTTGACAAATAAAACATCCTGGCAAGTTTGTTATGAAAAAAGTGATCGCCAACTGGGGCAATTACCCAGCTATGGAAAGCGATGAACGGCTGTTCTCTTACGATGATCAGTTACAGGACATCATTCGAAACAGCCCGCATTTCATCCCCCGTGGAAACGGACGTTGCTATGGCGACGCCTCCCTCGCCGGTGAAACCATCAATACCATCAAATACGATAAGATTCTTTCCTTCGATTCGGAGAACGGTGTATTCGAGTGCCAGAGCGGTCTCACATTAGATCAGATTCTGGAAGTGATCGTGCCCAAAGGATGGTTCCTCCCCGTTACGCCCGGCACCAAGTTCATTACTATCGGCGGCGCTGTGGGCAGTGATGTACATGGAAAGAACCACCATGTGGATGGCACTTTCGGCCAACATATCATCGATATGGATATCATCCTCGCTGATGGCTCACTGGTTACCTGCTCCCCTTCACAACTGCCGGATCTTTTTGAAGCCACCTGCGGTGGAATGGGGCTAACAGGAATGATCACACGAGTTAAATTCCAATTAAAAAAGATCCCTTCTTCCTATATCAGTCAAAAACAGATCAAGGCGGCCAACCTGGAAGAGCTGATCCGCTTGTTTGAAGAGTACAAGCATTACACCTACTCCATGGCCTGGATCGATTGTCTGCAAAAAGGCAATAGTTTTGGTCGTGGTATCATGACTATCGGTGAATTCGCAAAGCCTGAAGAGCTGAACGAAAAACAGCGCAAAGCCCCGCTGGCGCTGCCTAAGAAGAAAGCCATCACCATACCATTCAATTTTCCTTCCTGGAGTTTGAACACTTTCACCGTAAAGGCTTTCAATTTTCTTTATTACAATAAAAATGTAAAAAAGGAAATCAGTTCCGTAACCACTTACGAGCCTTTCTTCTATCCGCTGGATGCACTATTGCACTGGAACCGTTGCTATGGGAAGAAAGGATTTGTGCAATACCAGTTCGTGTTGCCGCTGGAAGCCAAAGAAGGATTGATCGATATTCTCCGCCGCATCGGCGCCAGGGGAATGGGCTCTTTCCTGGTAGTGCTGAAAGTTTTTGGTAAACAGGAGAACAGCCTTATTTCATTTCCATTCGAAGGATATACACTGGCCCTGGACTTCCCCGTGCGTAAAGGATTGTTCGAATTCCTGGATGAACTGGACCAGGTGGTACTCAAATATGGCGGCAGGCTATACATGAGTAAAGACGCCAGGATGAAGCCGTCCATGCTGGAAGCCGGGTATCCGAGATTGCAGGAATTCAAATCGATCGTTCAGAAATATAACCCTGACGGAAAGATCCGTTCCATCCAGTCAGACAGACTGGAGCTTACAAAGTAAATCACAAAGAGAAACAACCACATAATGCCTACCGTTCTAATTCTTGGCGCTGCTTCCGATATGGCTGTGGCAATAGCAAAGAAATACGCCTCCAAAGGATTCAATGTGCAACTGGCCGCCCGTAATACCGGCCGCCTGCAGGCACTGCAATCGGATATTGCTATCCGTTATAATGTACAATGCAGCCTGCACGAATTCGATGCATTGAATTTTGAAAGTCACCAGTCTTTTTTCTACAATCTTGACCACAAGCCTGAAATAACTATTTGTGTTTTTGGCTATCTGGGAGATAATGAGATTGCCCGGGCCAACTGGAATGAATCAGCGAAGATCATCAACACCAACTATACCGGGGCCGTGAGCATTCTTAATGTGGTCAGCAATTTTTATGCTGCACAGAAAAGCGGCACCATCGTGGGGATCAGCTCCGTGGCCGGCGAGCGCGGCAGGCAGAGTAATTACATGTACGGCAGTGCCAAAGCAGGTTTTACAGCCTATTTGTCTGGTTTGCGAAACCGGATGTTCCATGAAAACGTACATGTAGCAAGCGTACAACCAGGATTCGTGTACACGGCTATGACTGCGAATATGAAACTGCCGCCATTGCTGACAGCAAAACCGGAAGATGTGGCCAATACAGTTTTCAATGCTGCAGCCAAAAAGAAGAATGTGGTGTATGTAAAATGGTTCTGGCGCTGGATCATGCTGATCATCAAATCGGTTCCGGAATTCATGTTCAAAAAATTAAAATTGTGAGCAGAAGGATCGCCTTTTTCGATTTCGATGGCACCATCACTACAAAGGATACCATGCTCAAAATGATCCGGTATACCTTCGGGCCCTGGAAATTCATGATCGGCTTTATGCTGAACAGCCCGTTCATTGTGGCATACAAGCTGGGCCTGATCAGTAATCATGTGGCCAAGCAACAGGTGTTGCGTTTCTTCTTTGGAAAGTTGAGCACAGAAAAATTCAATGCACTTTGCCGTGAATATGCGGAGGAAGCCATTCCATTGGTTGTGAGAGCAAAGGCAATGAAAGAAATAGAATTATTGAAATTGAATGGCGCTGCGGTGATAGTGGTATCGGCCTCACCGGAGAACTGGCTGCAGCCCTGGTGCCATGCCAATGGTTTGCAATTGCTGGCCACGCGCATGCAGGTAAGCAATGGACGGATCACCGGAAGAATAGAAGGACTGAATTGTCATGGTGTAGAAAAAGTGCGCCGCATCCGCGAAGCATTCGATCTTGCTCAATTTGATCATGTATACTGTTACGGAGACACAAACGGTGACAAGCCCATGCTGGAACTTGCCACCGTATCATTTTTTAAACCATTCCGTTAGAAGCACTACTACTTCTTAACGATCTTTCTTACTTCGCGCCATCCATTTTCCCCGGTAATGGCCACCAGGTAAATGCCAGTGTTGATGTCGCGGGTATCAATATCGGCCATCAGCTGGTCCTGCTGTTTGGCGTATTGTGATTGTTTGATCAGTCTTCCATCCATGCTCAGTATCCTTACAGTGAGCCTGCCGCGTTCCTGGTTGTTCACGGATACCCAAAGCGTTTGTTGTACGGGGTTAGGGAAGAATTCAGTATTCACGCTTAACTTATCCCTGTGTATGGGAACGATCTTTGAATACATTGGCTTACCTGCCGAGACTATTTTCAGCCGGTAGTATGATTGTCCGTTCACATGGAACCAGCTATAGGTTTGTTGCGGAACTTTTCCTGCGCTGCGCGTGGAATATACAGTGGCGAATTTTTTTCCATCATCACTTGCTTCGATCTTGAATTGTTCATCGCCGGTTTCTTCGGAGGTGGTCCAGTTAAGCTGTGTGCCTGTTCCACTTGGGTAAGCAGTAAAGGCTTTCAGTTTAATGGGCAATACAATGGAGTTGGACTTCACCACAACAGTGTCTTTGGTGGTGGCGCCCAGGTTATCGGTTGTGGTCAGTTCAAATTTATAATCTCCGATCAGCAGGTTGGAGATCTTAGGCGCTGAAGCATTGGCGTCTGAGAGAGAGTATACAGCAGGGCCCTCGATCTTATTCCAGCGATAGCTCACCACGGTGCCATCCGGATCATAAGAGCTGCCTCCATTAAGATCTGCTTCGGCGATCAATACTTCCTGGTCTGGGCCGGCTTCGGTAACGGGAGGAATATTCGGAGCGGTGCCATTCACCACGGTGATGGTTACCTGATCTACTGACCAGTCTGCGCGATCGTCAACAGCTTTCAATTCGTATACATAAGTACCGGCTGAAGTGAGGTTCACTACCCGCGTGAGGCCATCGGCGGATTCTGGTGTCATGATGGTTCCTACAGAAGGGCCTGATACTTTGCGCCAAAAGTATTTCACCAGTTTTCCGTCTTCATCCTTTGAATACACGGCGCTGAGATTTACCTGGGGCCTGGCAGTGGAGATGGTTGCATCCGGCCCGGCATTGGCGACAGGCCTGCGGTTGACAGGCAGCGATTTATTTTGTCCCAGGAACCATTCATACAGATTAGGGTTCTGGTTATTGTGGGTCACGTCATATACGCGGCCCCAGATACCATGACCGCCGGTAGGCCAGATGGTCATGATAGGGTCCACTTTCGGACTACAATTGTTGCGGATATTGGTGATGCTGCCGATAGTACAGCTGACAGGAGCAGCACTGTTATCGTCATTTGCATGGAAGCTCCACATGGGCAGGTCTGCTTTGGCGATATTGCACCAGTCGGTACTCTGGCAGGCACCGCAACTGGTGGCGATAGCGGCAAATTGTCGTCCGTTGGATTCCGATGCTCCGCAATATGCCCAGGTTCCGCCGCCGCCCATACTGAGGCCGGTGAGGAAGATGCGATCGGTATCAACACTGAAATTGGCTTTGCCGTATTTGATCATTTCATCGATGATGAAATTCTGCCAGAAGCTGTAATAGTTCTCATTCAATTGTGGCATCAGAACGATAAAGGTTTCGGTCTTGCCATTCCAGGTGAAGGTCATGTTATGCCCGTCGCGGATATTCCTTGGCAGGCCTTGCTCAAGCACACGTGACAAAGTGGTTGTACCATTCCCGCGCTCACCATATCCGTGGAGGAAAACGATCATCGGGTATTTGACAGCCGGATCATAGTTCAGCGGTTTGAACTCATAGAAAGCGATGTCTTCATTGCTGCCTGTTTTCTTGATGGTTCTGGCTGTCAGTTGCGCGCTGGCTGTGGCAGTCACCAGCAGGCACAGGATTGCTAGTAAATTCTTCATGAGGTTCGGATTAAGAGAGTTAAAAGGGCTGTGCTAACGGTAAGGAACAATCGAAAATAACGGGTACAGTAACAGGAAAGCGGAATTGCTTAGCCGGGAGGCTGATAGATACCATAATAATAGGTGCAGAGCAAACAGCGGATCGGGTATTGTTTGGTCTTCATAGGGATTAAATTGTACAGAAATAGCAACAATTACTATACCATTAGCCCGGAAACCGGCCTCCATTGCGGAAAGCAGGCGAAAATCGAGTGTTTCTGCGGGAATTCATTCTCGGGCTTTTCCGGCGGTTATTACCTGCAGGATCTCGTAGATATGACATGTAAATATTGCAGGCTGGCAGTTGATTGCTTTAATCCTGATTTAATAAGGGCTTGCTTTGATGGCGGATCAGGCCCTGTTTTTTAAGTCCGTTTTAATGTCTGTTAGTGGACTGTTAAGCTCAGAACCAACTGATTAAACAGGCATTGGCTTTGTGCAGTCTAAAGGGAGACTTTTAAAAAAACAGGATTATGAAAAATTTCATCTTAACCATTGGAATAGCGGCTTCGTCCATGCTTGTTCTGGCTGGATGTACCAAAGACCCGCTCGATAACATGTCAGAGGAAGAAAGCAGGATCTATATCACCAATCACGATAGTACCGCTGCCTTTTCTTCTTATTCAACATTCAGTGTGGCCGACTCTGTGGCCGTGATCGATAATAATAAACTGTCCGAGAAATCATTGTCGGATGTAGATGCGGCGTTCATCGCAGCTGTTAAGAAACAATTGCAGGACAGAGGCTATACGCTCGTAGCCAAAGATGCGGACCCTGATCTGGGTATCAATATCAACCGCATTTACAATACCTATTCCGGTATTGTTAGTTATCCTGACTATTGGGGTGGGTATCCCGGCATCTGGGATCCCTGGTACTGGGGCTATCCTGGTTACGGTTATTACTGGCCTGGCTTCTATGGAGTATACTCCATTAAGGAAGGAGCACTCTCCATCGATGCACTTGACCTGAAGAATGCGGACAAAGACAATAAGATCCACGGTGTGTGGAATGGTTTGATCCGTGGTTCCGGCATCTTCCGTCCGGGTGCAGGCGATAGCCAGATCAAAGCCCTTTTCGATCAGTCACCTTACTTCAAAAGAAGCTAACCAGGTGAACAATTGTTGAACTGAAAAAATTTAGCATCATGAAAAAGATCAGCATTATTGCTTCGATGATAGCCGGTGCACTGCTCGTTACCCTGTTGCCTCATCAAAGCCAGGCACAGCAAGGTGTCACCAAATTGAATATCGGCTACAATATCGCTTCTCCGCTGGGCTCATTTAAAGATGAGGTGAACAAAACCTCTTTCCGCGGATGGACAGCCAACGTACTGTATGGCGTAACCGATAAGATCTCTGTAGGTCTGGGAACCGGTTACCAGGACTTCTACCAGAAATATCCCCGCGCCAATTACAAGCTGGTGGAAGGTGGCGATATCTCTGCTGTAGTGAGTAATTCCATTCAGGTAGTACCGATCCTGGCAACAGGTCAGTACAACTTCCTTCCTGAAGGACCCGTTCAGCCCTATGCAGGTGTTGGAGTAGGAGGTAACCTGGTATTCTATCGCCAGTTCCTGGGAGAATTCTCCAGCAGCAAAACCAAATTCGGATTTGCTGTAAGACCTGAAGCAGGTGTGTATATTCCATTTGGAAGGAATAGTCGATCAGGCATCACCGTTAATGCGAACTATAATTATATGCCATTCAATTATAATGGCGTGAAGCAGTTGAGTAACTGGGGCGGTGGAGTTGGTGTGAAGTTTCCATTAGAGTAGTTGCCGCCTCTTGATATAAAAAATCCGGCTGTAAAACGAACCGCGCGGGAGGAGTGATGATTGAACTGTAGTTGGTGTGGTTGGATTGTGATAAATAATTTGGCTCCTTCGCTTACGTTTTCAAGGCCGGAGTTTTTTATATCACTCGGCTGATGTGCCGGAAAGTGCAGCAGTTCTTAGTGAAGAATGAAAGTTTCCGGATGAATGGATAAAGCCCGCAGCAGCGGGCTTTTGTGTTTGAAAGGTTGTCCTGATTTATAATTCAGTACAAGCCTTACACCTACAGTACTTCCGGCGGGAACTCATTTGAGTAGCTTTGCGTATTCAGTAAATACGTAGCCCAAATGCAATTAATAAACACCCGGAACATCTTGCCTGTATCATATCAAACTCCTTTCAATTCATTTTTTTTCAACAGGAAATTATTAGCAGGATGCATGTTTGCCATTGCATCGCTGTGCTTTTGTTTGCAGGTGCAGGCTCAGTCATGGGATAAAATGACAGAAGGCCACGACCGGAATGATATCCTGATGGCAGATGATCTGAAAGGATGGAATGTTGGCGCCAATGGTGTGATTGCCTATACCATTAATGGTGGCGTAAGGTGGAACTACCAGCCATCAGGCACGTATGAAACCCTGAACCGGATCTGGAGATTCAATGACAATGATATCTGGGTAGCAGGTAACAATGGCACTATCCTCCACTGGAACGGACAGGCATGGAGTACGCAAACATCCGGCGTTACCACCAATCTCACTGCTATCTGGGGTACAGATCCCAGTCATATCTGGGTGGCGGGCGCGAATGGTCTGATTCTTTTCTGGAATGGCAGCAGCTGGGCAACGCAAACATCGGGAACAACTGTTCGTCTCACTGGTATCTCCGGAACCGATGCCAGTAATGTTTGGGTATCCGGAGAGTCCGGCACCATCCTCAAATGGGACGGTAGCAGCTGGACGCCGCAATCTTCGGGCACGGGCAATCACCTCAATGATATATGGGCATTCGATAATGATCATTTATGGGCAGTGGGTATATCAGGCACGGTATTGAAGTTCGATGGTACTTCATGGTCCCGCCAATCAGCCAATGCTGCCGGTGTGATTATGCGTGTAACTGGAACTTCCGCTACCAATGTATGGCTTGTAATTCAGGAAGGTGGCGTAATTCAATATAACGGAACTTTCTGGATAAGCCGTAATGCGATTGCCGGATTGAGTAGTGTATCCGTAATTGCTGCCAACAAAGTTTGGATCGCCGCTGCCAATGGCATGGTGCTCAAGTATAGCGGATCAGGCTTTTCCATTCAAACAGAATCATTGGGTGATAATACCATCGCCATCTGGGGTACCAGTTCCACTAATATATGGGTTGCCAATCAAACTGACGTTCTTCAGAAATGGGATGGAACTTCCTGGACCAGGTATAATACTCCGTTTCTGGGTAAATATAAAAGCCTCTGGGGCTATAGTAATACTGAGTTCTACGGCGCTTCCCATACCGGCAATATTATTTTGAAAAGTTTTGATTGGGTAGGCATGAATTTGTTCACCATGCATAATCTCAATTGTGTATGGGGATTGAATCAAACCTTTGTTTGGGCTGTGGGTGATAATGGTACGGTCAGAAAACGTGCAGTTCCTTACTGGGATGCCTATTATGCAGGCCCCGATCATTTGTATAAGATCTGGGGCACAGATGGGAACAATATTTGGACGGTTGGCGCCAATGGTGGTATCTACAAGTTGACTGGAACAACTTTTACAAGAGAGGCTTCAGGAGTAAGCCAGCAACTGAATGCCATTCACGGAACAGATGCCAATAATGTTTGGGTAGCAGGAAAAGCCGGCACCATCCTGCATTGGGATGGCAGCACCTGGACGCAAATTGTTTCCGGTACAACCGTTGATCTCGCTGATATTTTCGTGAATGCTACAAATGATGTGCTGGTAGTAGGTACTGGCGGCACCATACGTCGTTGGAATGGCAGCATTTGGCAAACAGAAGTATCCAACACCAACAAAAACCTGACGGGCATTACCAAACTGGATGGCACAACCTATATCATTGGTGAAAAAGGATTGGTGATGACCTACTCCTCTGCTACGCTCCCGCTTCGTTTAACTGCATTCACCGGTTACAGGAATAAGAGCAGTAACCGGATTGAATGGAAAACAGCGGATGAATCCAATACCAGCTTATTCTCCGTTGAAAGAAGTTCAGATGGCAGGAGCTATTCGGCAATCGCTTCCATTCCTGCCAAGGGGCAGGGGAACGGAATATATTCTTATGATGATCATTTCCCGGGTACAGGCAGCGCTACACTTTACTATCGGTTACAAATGATCGATAAGGACGGCGCCTTCACTTACAGCAAAGTGATTGTATTGAAAACCCCGGCAAATGAAAGGATCATTGCTTATCCTAATCCGGTGAAGGATATCGTTACCATTGCCTTGCCAGATCGGCAACTGCTCAATACCAGCGCAATATTAACGGATGTCAATGGCAGGAGGGTAAGAGAAATTACCATCACGCGTCAGCATCAGTTGATCGAAATGGGTGGGCTGTCTGCCGGGTTGTATATGCTCCGGTTTAGTAATGGCAAAACCATCGGCTTGCAAAAACAGTAAGTCCTGCTGTATAATGGAAGGGATGAAAATTAATTCAGCTGAGGATCTGTTGGGTAGTTGGCCATCATCTCGTAGTCGCCGCCCAGTTCTTTCAGGGCGTCTTTCCAGATTTCTTCTATTTTTTTGTGGAATACAAGTTTGCGGGTAGCCTGTGCAGTGAGCCAGGATTTTTCCTTCAGCTCATCATTGAGCTGGCCATTACCCCAGCCGGAATAACCGATGAAGAAACGGATCTTGTTGAGATCGAGAGAGCCTTCTTTGATGAGGGAAATGGCTGTTTCAAAATCTCCACCCCAGTAAATGCCATCCATTACCTGGAAGCTGCCAGGGATCAATTCAGGGTATTGATGAAGGAAATGAATAGTGTCCATCTGAACCGGACCGCCATAATAAACGGGGAGCTTGAGTTCTTCCAGATCGTTCATCAGCTCGTCAAGTGTATGATTGAAGGTCTTATTGATCACGAAACCAAAACTGCCTTCTTCCTGGTGATCGCACAAAAAAACCACTGTTCTCATAAAATTGGGATCCTTGAGAAAGGGCTCTGCTATCAACAACGTACCTGGACCGGGAACTATCATATTTCTAAATTAAGACTTATATATTATTGACAAAATGATTGTTTAAAAAAAGAAAGGTTGCTCAAAACTTACTAAGTTAGCGGCGCGGCACTGATAAATCTTAGTTAAAAGGAATCGTCTTCATTTAGTTGATTCCTGCCGTTCATCACCAGTTCATTAAATTTGCCGATTGAAATTACCTGCTGAGGAAAATGATCTGACTTCCCTAACCAATGGGATTGCTGCCGGTGGACAGGATGCGGGTAATGACAGCGACCACAAAAACATATCATTTGCAACTAAGGAAAATATTTCCTGTGATCATTGTACTGATCAGCTTATCGCTGATCGGAACGATCTACGTACAGTATAACTGGCTGCTTACCATGGAAGCAGAAAAGCAGCACGAATTCAAATCGAAGCTGGTGAAGTCCATGGGCGAAGTGGCCAACTCACTGATGGAGCAGAAAAGCACCCTGCCTACGCTCAAGACCTTCAGAAATAAACCAGGTCTCACCTGGCCCTCCGAACAGTTCCGGCTGGAGCTGATGAAGCCGCCAACCATCGCGCAAAAATTCACTGAATTTGAAGTGCAGGAAAAACTGCAGAAAGCATTCGATAACCAGGAAGGTTTGAAAGGCATCAAATTCGAGTTCGCTATCACGGCCAACGTGAACCTGATGCACTACGAACTTAAATCCGCCAATTTCCTCAATCTCTGGCAGGACACAGTGAACAACCTGCAACTGGTCTACTATTTCCAGCCCGAAAGCGGTTCCGACCTGGAGAACCTGGTGCCGGAAGAAGTGATGATGGTGGTAGTTCCCAACGTGAAGAAACTGGTACTGAAACAAATGAGATGGATGATCATCGGGGCCATCTTCTTCACCATCGTGATCATTCTTGCATTCTATGTTACCGTGGCCGCACTGATACGTCAAAAGAAAATGAGTGAGATCAAGAACGATTTCATCAACAACATGACGCATGAGTTCAAAACGCCACTGGCCACCATATCTCTTGCAGTGGATGCACTACGGAACGAAAAAGTGCTGCAGGACCGCCAGAAGATGGAATATTTCAGCGGCATCATCAAGGAAGAGAACAAGCGGATGAACAAGCATGTGGAAACCATCCTCCAGGCCGCTGTGATGGACCGCCAGGAATTACAACTGGCCAAGCGCCCAGTGCATATGCATGAATTGCTCAACGATATTATCGACGATTATACTTTACGGCTCCAGGAAAAGCAGGGTAGTGCTGAATTGCAGCTTAATGCACGCAGGGACCTGGTGGAAGCCGATCCCGTGCATTTCAGGAATCTTTTTTCCAATCTCATAGACAATGCAGTAAAATACTCCAACGATAATCTTTTCATCAGGATCACCACACACAGCACCAATAAGAACCTGGTTGTACGTGTTGAAGACAATGGTATCGGTATGAGCAAGGAAACCGTGCGCCGGATCTTTGAAAAATTCTACCGCGCCCATACCGGAAATATTCACAACGTGAAAGGCTTCGGTCTTGGTCTCAGCTACGTGAAAACCATGGTGGACGCGCATCACGGGAAGATCAAGGTGGATAGCACACTGGGCAGGGGCTCTGTGTTCACGCTCGAGTTTCCCCTGTTGAAAGAAACAGCTGTTGATCCTGAAATGGCCTAGTGCCTGAAGAGCAAACAGCCGTCTCCATAACTCAGAAAACGGAATCCATTCGACAACGCATAATGGTAGATCTCCTTCCATTTTGGACCGGCAAATGCCGCTACCAGTAACAGTAATGTAGATTGTGGCTGATGGAAATTGGTGACCAGCGCATGAGGGATACGGATGGAATAGCCCGGTGCTATCAGCAGTTGTGTGCGGGTTAGCAACCTGTTCAAACCTTTTTGTTCGAGATACTTTAAAAGCGCTTCCAGCGCGGCTTTTGCAGGAATATCCCCTTTCATTTCATAGGCATCCCATTGTTGAACACTCAGTTCTTCTGGCTGGATGTCTGGCTGTGCCATTACTTTGCTCCCCAGCCAGTAGAGCGATTCGATGGTGCGTAGTGAAGTGGTGCCTACAGCTGTAATATGCGTATCGATATGGTCAATTAGATTTCGTATACTCTCCACCGTTACATCAATGAATTCGATATGCATTGGATGCCCTTCCAGTGTGCCGGATTTTACCGGCTGGAAAGTGCCTGCGCCAACATGCAGTGTAACAAAGCTTCTCTTGATATTCCTTGCATCCAGTTTTTGAAAGATGGTATCCGTGAAATGCAGGCCGGCCGTGGGCGCAGCTACTGAGCCTTCATGTTTTGCATAGATGGTCTGGTAGCGGTCTTCATCTGTCTGTTCCGCTTTCCTTTTGATATAGGGAGGAAGTGGCATCACGCCGGCCAGGTGCAGCACTTCCGCGAAGCTGAGATCCGGTTCGTTCCAGCTTAGTTCGATGGCAAAGCTGTCTTTTATCTTTTCAATATAAGCGGCGTGCAGCTTGAGTTCTGTGCTGCCATGCGGAATCTTTTTTTCTAAGATGTTTCCGGGTTTCCATTTCGAGACGCCGCCAACGAGGCACATCCAGGTGACAGATCCGCGTGTACTCATGGCCGTGGTGATATCCGGGTATTTTGCATGTGGTTCCAGGCAGAAGATCTCTATTGTGGCGCCGGTTATTTTTTGAAAGAGCAGTCTGGCTGCCACCACGCGTGTGTTATTGAAAACGAGTAAGGAGTTGGAAGGAAGATATTGATCGAGGTTACGGTAAATATCTTCACTGATTGTTTCTTCTTGCCAGATGAGTAAACGTGATGCATCCCGGTTGGGCAGGGGATATTTGGCGATCAGTTCTTCGGGTAGATCGTATGTGAAATCTTTGATAGCTATTTCTTTGGGGTGCATGCGCGCAAAGGTAAGGCGGAGCCGCTGACGACACCCTGCAATCCCTCCCACTTTTCCCCCACTTTTCTCCCTTTTTCCAAAAACTCCACCCAATCCCATCAAATTGAGATTTCCATTTTTCCGGTTCCAAAGTGGAAAACGATACAATTCTGATCCCTTGATTTTGAAGAGATAGCAGCGCCGATGCACAGGATACGCACAGGTTTTGCCCGTGAATCCACAGGAAATCCACAAAAAGCTCTAAGGTTTTTAACATGTGAGGGTGAAATGCAGGCTGGTAGCGGGTTTGAAATATGCAAGCCTGTGGAAAAATTAAATTTTCCAATTCTCTCCACGGCTGTGGGAAAATGTGTTATTTTGTGTTTATAAATGGGAGTAAGGCATTTATCCGCTGTAAATGATTGAATTTCTGGGAGAATATGAGGCTACGTTGGACGCCAAAGGGCGTTTCCTTCTACCGGCTGCCCTTAAAAAGCAGATTCCGGAAGAAGCGGGGACCCAGTTTGTGATCAACAGAGGTTTTGAAACCTGCCTTGTGTTATATCCCACGCTGAGCTGGAAGCCAATATTTTCCAGGTTAAGCAAATTGAATGATTTCGACCCCAAGGTACGCGAATTCAGGAGAAAGTTCCTGAACGGCGCCACCAACATCGAGTTGGATTCTGCGGGTCGCTTACTAGTTCCACCCAATCTGAAGGAATATGCAGGATTGGATAAAGACATTGTGGTGGTTTCTGCCGTAAACAAAATCGAGATCTGGGATAAAGTTAAGTACCAACAGTTCTTTGAATCTTCTTCATCTGACAATTTCAGTCAACTGGCACATCAGGTGATGGCAGGCGCCGACAGTGCCCCATCCGACCTAGAGTTATGATAAATGATCAGGAAAATAGTTCATACCACGTGCCCGTTCTCCTGCAGGAAGTATTGCAGGGATTGAATATTCAGCCTGATGGCACTTACGTGGACTGCACTTTCGGTGGAGGCGGACATTCCCGCGAGATCCTTCGTCTGTTGGGACCGCAGGGCAAACTCATCGCTTTCGACCAGGATGCAGATGCCAGGCAGAATCTTCCGGACGATCCCAGGGTCCTCTTCGTTCCCCATAACTTCCGCCACCTCCAGCGTTTCCTCCGCCTGAACAATGCCATTCCCGTTGACGGCATCCTCGCTGACCTCGGCGTCAGCAGCCACCAGTTTGATGAAGCAGACCGCGGATTCTCCACCCGTTTCGACGGCGATATGGATATGCGTATGGACACCCGGCAGGCACTCA
Source organism: Pseudobacter ginsenosidimutans (assembly GCF_007970185.1). Taxonomy (NCBI): domain Bacteria; kingdom Pseudomonadati; phylum Bacteroidota; class Chitinophagia; order Chitinophagales; family Chitinophagaceae; genus Pseudobacter; species Pseudobacter ginsenosidimutans. Next base: position 2,921,455 of record NZ_CP042431.1, read on the forward strand.
CCGCTTTCGATGTAGTGAACACTTACTCCGAACAACAGTTGCACAAACTGTTTGAACAATACGGTGAAGTAACCAATGCCAAAACACTCGCCAGAACTATTGTTCAGGCAAGACAAACACAGTCCCTCCGCACCATCGCCAATTTCAAACAGGCACTGCATTCTGTGGTGAAAGGAAATCCCAACAAGTACTTTGCCCAGGTTTTCCAGGCGTTGCGCATAGAAGTGAATGATGAATTGGGAGCATTGAAAGAAATGCTGCAACAAGTTCCTTCTCTTTTGAAACCCGGTGGCCGTGTTGCTATCATCACGTTCCACTCGCTGGAAGACAGGATTGTCAAAAATTATTTCCGCAAAGGCACATTCGAAGACGAAGATCCAACCGATCTGTTTGGAAACAAACCATCAGAACAGGTTTTCAGGATCATCACCAAAAAACCGGTGACCGCTTCCGATGCCGAACTAAAAAGAAACCCCCGCTCCCGCAGCGCCAAGCTGAGGGTAGCTGAAAAAGCATATGAGTGACGAAAAAGAAATAAGGGAAGCGAAGGAAGCAAGAGAAGCCAGGAGAGAATGGCTGAAGATATTCAGCTACCGCTGGATCACTCGCAATATCCCGTTCTTTCTTTTTCTCGCAGCACTGGCAGTGGTCTATATCTATAATGGTCACTACGCAGACAAAACGATCCGCAGTATCAACAAAGTTTCAAAAGAACTGAAAGAACTGCACCATGAATACAAAACATTGAAAAGTGAAGTGATGTTCCGCAGCAAACAAAGCGAACTCGCCAAAGCGGTGGACACACTCGGCCTCAAAGAACTGACCGTACCACCCATCGTGCTGCGCGACTCAGTTTACAAAGCCGATTCACTGATGAAAAAAAGATAAAAGAGGAACTGCTGAGTGGAAGTAAAACGCGACATATTATGGAGGGTATACCTCGCATTCATCCTGATTGTGGTGTTCAGCATCACTATTCTTGGTCGCGCATTCTACATCCAGCAATTCCAGGGCAAGCACTGGATCGCTGAAGCCAACCAGCAAATGGAGCGCTTCGTGGAAACAGATGCCGAACGCGGGACCATCTACTCCGAAGATGGCGCCATGCTCAGCACCTCCATTCCCTACTTCGATATCTATATCGATTTCGCTGCAGACGGATTGAGAGCAAAAAGCGGAGAACGTTTCAAGAACAATGTGGATTCATTGTCCATCGGACTGGCCAATCTTTTCCAGGATATGACTTCACAGGAATACAAAACACTCCTGCAAAATGGCTACCGGAAAAAGAACAGGTACTATCTCCTTAAAAAGAATATCAGTTTCCAGCAATACAAAACGCTTCGTTCCCTTCCGCTGGTTCGTCAGGGAAAAGACAAAAGCGGGTTCATTGCCGAAGTGAAAGATAAAAGATTGAACCCCTTTGTACTCCTTGCCAACCGTACCATCGGCTTGAGCCGGGAGTATGTTGATAGTGATGGAAAAGTGAAAAACACGAACGTGGGTCTTGAAAAAACCTACGATTCTTTGCTCAGAGGTGAAACCGGAAAGAAACTGATGCGCAAAGTAGCGGCAGGTGTGTTCATGCCGGTGGATGGAACGGAGATCGAACCGCAGAATGGGAAAGATGTAGTTACCACGCTCGATGTGAACATCCAGGATATTGCTGAGAACGCGCTGCTGAAAGTGATGCAGGAAAATGAATGCACCAATGGCACCTGCCTGGTGATGGAAGTGAAGACCGGTAAGATCAAGGCGATCGCCAATCTCGGCAGAAGGCCTGATGGCAGTTACTGGGAAGATCTCAACTACGCGCTCCGCGCCTCTGAACCGGGATCTGTTTTCAAACTCGCCACCATGCTGAGCCTGCTGGAAGATAAATACATCACGCTGGATCAGCATGTGAACCTCGAAGGCGGCGCCTGGCGCTATATGACGCGCACCGTCTACGATTCCGAAGAGCACGGCAAACATGATGTAACAGTGAAACAGGCATTCGACGCCAGCTCCAACGTGGGAATGGCAAAACTGGTAACGGCTCATTATTCAAAGAATCCCAACCAGTTTGTAAGCCACCTGAAAAAATTGCGCTTCGATAAATATTCCGGCATCGATCTTCTCGGAGAAACAACGCCGGTAGTGAAAAAGCCGAAAGACAGAACCTGGAGCGGCACCACATTGCCCTGGATGAGTTTCGGATATGAAGTGCTGGTCAGTCCGCTGCAATCGCTGATGCTTTACAATGCAGTGGCCAATGATGGAAAGATGATGAAACCCTACCTGGTGAATTCCATCCAGGAGAACGGACAGGTGATCAAACAGAATGAGCCCGAAGTGCTGGAAGAATCGATCTGCAGTCAGGAAACACTGAAACAATTACAAAGCTGTCTCCGCTCCGTGTGCGCCACACCGGGAGGAACAGGATACAAGCTCTTTCTGGGGACGCCTTACGAAGTGGCCGGTAAGACCGGTACCTCACAGGTGGCCAATGGCAACAGGGGATACGCCGATCATATCCACCAGAGCAGCTTTGCCGGTTATTTCCCCGCCCGCGATCCGAAGTACAGTGTGATAGTGGTGGTTGTGAACAAGCCCTTCGCCTCAAAATATTATGGTGCGGCCATCGCCGGACCAGTGTTCAAAGAGATTGCTGACAAGCTCTATGCTTTGAATGCAGATGAAGACAAAAGCAATGAGAGTTTCCGCGTAACGCGCATGAAGAAAGACAGCAGCAATTACCTGTATGCCGGACAGGCAGAAGACCTGCGGCTGATCATGGATGCTGTGCAGATGAAGTACAAGGATTCTGTGAAGAAAGATGAATGGAGCAGGATGTACGCAGTGAACTATCAACCAGTCATGAGTGGCCAGGCTGTTTCCCGAAAAGAAATGCCCGATGTGAGAGGGATGGGATTGAAAGATGCCATCTACCTGCTGGAGAACATGCAACTGAAAGTGAATGTGCAGGGAAGAGGAAAAGTAAGTACACAAACAATATTGCCCGGTACCCCCATAACAAAGGGACAGGCAGTAACGATAGGATTGAATTAATAATTATAGACTAACCCAGGCATGGCAATTCTGCAGGACATCTTGTACAAGGTGCGGATCCGTTCCGTTCACGGCGATACCCGTGTAAATGTGAATGCGCTTCAGCTCGATTCACGCAAAGTGAGCGCCGGTGATGCTTTCATCGCACTGAAAGGTGTGGCCTCCGATGGTCATGACTATATCGCTAAAGTGGTGGAGCAGGGCGCGGCAGCCGTGATCTGCGAAACAATGCCTGCCGATATCAAAGAAGGGGTTACCTATGTGGAAGTGGAGAACAGCCATGTCGCTGCCGGATTCCTCGCTCATAATTTCTACGGACAGCCTTCAGAAAAACTGAAACTGGTTGGCGTTACCGGCACCAATGGTAAGACCACCATCGCTACTTTATTATTCAAACTCTTTTCCGGACTGGGCCACAAATGTGGATTGCTCAGCACGGTAGACAATCATATCGGTGATCAGGTAATACCCGCAACGCATACCACGCCTGATGCTGTTAGTCTCAATGCACTGCTAAAACAAATGGTGGATGCCGGTTGCACCCATGTTTTCATGGAAACCAGCTCACATGCCATCCATCAGCATCGCATTGCAGGTCTCCGCTATGCCGGCGGCCTCTTCAGCAATATCACCCACGATCACCTGGATTATCACAAAACATTCGATGAATATATCCGCGTGAAGAAGTCCTTCTTCGATGGACTTCCTTCCGATGCATTCGCCATCAGCAATGCAGACGATAAGCGCGGAGCCGTGATGCTGCAGAATACTGCCGCGCACAAATATTTCTACAGCCTGCGCACGCTGGCTGACTTCAAAGGAAAGATCATCGAGAACGCACTCTCCGGACTGGTGATGAATATCAACGACCAGGAAGTGCATTTCCGCCTGATCGGTGAGTTCAACGCCTACAATCTCCTGGCAGTTTATGGCGCTGCCATCTGTTTGGGAGAAGAGAAACACGAAGTGCTGCGTGTACTCAGTATGATCACCGGTGCGGAAGGAAGATTCGATTATATCATTTCAAAGAAGGGACTGGTGATCGGTATCGTGGATTATGCACATACTCCCGATGCACTGCTGAACGTGCTCTCCACCATCAAGAAATTGCGGAAAGGTCACGAACAGATCATCACCGTGGTGGGCTGTGGCGGTGACCGCGATAAGACCAAGCGCCCGGAAATGGGCGAGATCGCTTGTGAGCACAGTGATAAAGCCATCTTTACTTCGGATAACCCCCGCAGTGAGGACCCGCTGGAGATCCTGAAAGACATGGAAGCTACCCTGAACACTGCTGCAAGGCGCAAGTTCATTTCCATTGCCGACAGGAAGGAAGCCATCAAAACCGCCGTGAGCCTGGCGAATCCTGAGGACATTGTGCTGATAGCAGGAAAAGGACACGAGAAATACCAGGAGATAAAAGGAGTGAAACATCCTTTCGACGATAAGCAGGTATTGCAGGAAATGTTTGAAATGTTAGACAAGTAACCCAAAGCAAAACACCGAACCAGCATGTTGTATCACTTAACCGAATGGCTTAGAGAATTAGGGGTGAAGTTCCCCGGGAGCGCATTGTTCCAGTTCATCACATCGCGTGTGATGCTGGCCGTGATCCTCTCTTTGCTGATCACTACCGTATTCGGTAAGAAGCTGATCAACTACCTGCGTAAAAAGCAGGTGGGCGAAACCGTTCGTGATCTCGGCCTGGCAGGTGAACAGCAAAAGAAAGGAACACCCACCATGGGAGGACTGATCATCATCCTCGCCATCCTGGTGCCTACTTTATTGCTGGCAGATCTGAATAAAGCCTATATCCGCCTGATGATCTTCGCCACCATTTGGCTCGGCATCATCGGTTTCATTGATGATTACCTGAAGCTCCGCGCAAAGATGCTGGCCAAGAAAGCAGGAGTGGCTTATAAGAAAGGCGATAAGGATGGACTGGCAGGATGGTTCAAAGTATTGGGCCAGGTAGTGCTGGGTGTGGTTGTTGGATGTGTGATCCTCTTCAACCAGAACACAAAAGTGTGGAGGGATTATACCGGACCTGTGAGAGCCAATGATACAACCATCATCAAAAGAACACTGGACGGACAAACAAAATATTTCGTGGAAGCAGATGCGCCGATCACCACCATCCCTTTCGTAAAAAGCCATGAGTTCAACTACTCGAAACTTTTACCGGAAGCGCTGCGCGGCTTTACCTGGCTGCTCTATATCGGGATCGTGATCTTCATCGTAACTGCTGTTTCCAATGGAGCCAATATCACGGATGGACTGGATGGTCTGGCAACGGGCACCAGTGCTATCATCGGGGCATGTCTTGGCATCTTTGCCTATGCGAGTGGTAACCTGCGGTTTGCGGAATACCTGAACATCATGTATATCCCAAATCTTGGTGAGCTCAGCATCTTTATCGGTGCATTGATCGGTGCATGTGTCGGGTTCCTTTGGTACAACGCTTATCCCGCGCAGGTTTTCATGGGAGATACCGGCAGCCTTACGCTGGGTGGTATCATCGCTGCGCTGGCCATCATTGTAAGGAAAGAATTACTGATCCCCATCTTCTGCGGCGTATTCCTGGTGGAAGTGCTGAGTGTAACGCTGCAGGTGAGCTGGTTCAAGTATACGAAGAAGAAATATGGCGAAGGAAGAAGGATCTTTCTCATGAGCCCGCTTCATCACCATTATCAGAAGCTGGGCTATCATGAATCGAAGATCGTAACGAGGTTCTGGATCGTAACAATATTGTGTATCGTGTTCGCGGTAGTGACACTGAAGATCAGATAAGCATCGAATGGCAAAACGATTGATCATATTGGGTGGAGGAGAAAGCGGCGTGGGCGCTGCCATCCTCGGTAAACAGAAAGGGTACGATGTATTCCTCTCTGATGCCGGGAACATTGCCGGCAAGTACAGGAAGGAACTGGATGAGTATGGCATCGCTTACGAGTCTGGCCGGCATTCAGAAGAGCGTATCCTGGGAGCCGATGAAGTGATGAAGAGCCCCGGCATTCCTGAAAAGAATGAGCTGGTGAAGAAGATCCGGAAGAAAGGTATCCGCATCATCAGTGAGATTGAACTGGCTTATCGCTATAAAGGGAACAGCAGGATCGTTGGCATTACCGGCGCCAATGGAAAGACCACCACTACTTCGCTCATTTATCATATCTGCAAAACTGCAGGACTTAATGTGGCGCTGGTAGGGAATATCGGTTACTCATTTGCGAAGCAGGTGGCGCTTGATCCGAAGGAGTTGTATGTAGCGGAGATCAGCAGCTTTCAGCTGGATGATATCCATGAGTTCAGACCCAATGTGGCTGTTCTGACCAATATTACGGAGGACCACCTGGACAGGTACGAGTACAAATTCGAGAATTATATAAACAGCAAGTTCCGGATCGTCGAGAATCAGACTGCTGATGATTATTTCATCTATTGTGAAGACGATCCTGTAACGATGGAACATATCGGACGGTTCGCAATCAAATCTAACCTATTACCATTTACTATGAACAAAGAGCCAAATCAAGGCGGGTTTATCAAAAACGGCCAAATGACTGTAGCGGTACGAGATGAGAGAATGGACATGAGCGTTTACGATTTCACCCTGAAGGGTAAGCACAATCAATACAACACCATGGCAGCAGGAATTGCGGGTTCCGTACTCGGTATCCGGAAAGAGAAGATCAGGGATGCTGTTCAGACTTTCGAAAGCCTGGAGCATCGTATGGAGTTTGTGAGCACCGTGCGCGGCGTTGACTTTGTCAACGACAGCAAGGCCACCAACGTGAATAGTACATGGTATGCCCTGGAGAGTATGGAGAAACCCACCATCCTCATTCTCGGTGGGGTAGACAAAGGCAATGATTACAGCAGCATGATGGACCTGGTGAAAGAAAAGGTGAAAGCGATCGTGGCCATGGGCACAGACAATCGCAAGATCCATGAAGCTTTCCAGAATGATGTGCCTGTAATTGTGAACACCGGCAACGCGCGTGAAGCGGTGCATGCAGCTTTCCATCTCGCCAACAAAGGTGATGTGGTGTTGCTCAGCCCTGCCTGCGCCAGCTTCGATCTCTTCAAGAACTATGAAGATCGCGGCAACCAGTTCAAGGATGCAGTTAGAGAGTTGTAATAATCTATCATAATGAGCAATAGCGGAGATATTGGTTTTGATGAGATAGCCAGCCCCGTGAAAATGGGGAACAGGTTATGGTCCAGGACCAGGGGCGATAAAGTCATCTGGGCCGCGGTACTGCTATTGGCTTTGGTATCGGTCCTGGTAGTATACAGCTCCACAGGATTGCTGGCCTACAAGATGAACAAAGGGAATACCGAGATCTACCTGTTCAAACAGATCGTGTTCATCGCAATTGGTTTGGCAGTGATCTATTTCTCGCATCTGGTGAACTACACCGTATATGCGAGGGTGGCGCGGATCCTCTTCCTGATCTCGATACCATTACTGATCTATACTTTTTTCTTTGGTGTACGATTGAATGAGGGTAGCCGCTGGATCAGGCTGCCGATCATCAACCTTACTTTTCAGACATCGGATCTTGCCAAGCTGGCGCTCTTTATGTACCTCGGGCGGTTGCTGAGCAAGAAGCAGGATGTGATAAAAGATTTCAGAAAAGGGTTCCTGCCTGTGATCACTCCGGTAGTGGTCATTTGTGCATTAATAGCACCGGCGAACCTTTCAACAGCCCTGCTGGTGGGCGCCACCAGTATGCTGCTGTTATTTATCGGAAGAGCAAGCGCCAAACATTTGCTGCTTACTATCGGTGTGGCAGCAGTTCCGGTGATACTGCTCGTCACCATCGCTCTTTCTTATTACGATTCATCGGAAGGAAGATCGAAGGAATTGCCAGGTGTGCTTTCTGTAGGCCGTCTGCCAACCTGGATCAAACGTGTACAGAATTTCGTGTACAGCAACAAAGAGATCGATAAAGACGAGAACTACCAGGTGAACCAGGCCAAGATCGCCATCAGTAAAGGCGGTATGCTGGGACTGGGACCGGGTAACAGTGAAACGAGGAATTTTTTGCCGCACCCTTATTCTGATTTCATCTATGCCATTATCATAGAAGAATATGGAATAATCGGAGGCGCATTCATCATATTGATCTACCTGATCTTTTTGTTCAGGTGTATCAGGATCTTCAGGAAATGTCCATATGCGTTTGGAGCATTCCTGGCATTGGGGCTGAGTTTCACGTTGGTGATACAGGCCCTGATCAATATGGCGGTAACGGTGAATCTCTTCCCGGTAACGGGGGTAACACTTCCGCTTGTGAGTATGGGAGGTAGTTCATTTCTTTTTACCTGTCTTGCAATCGGCATCATATTGAGTGTTGCAAGGAACGTAGAACAGTTGGAAGGAAAAGAACCGGTACCTGAAGTAAAAGCATAAGATTAAATGAGCACAGGCAATACAAATAGCGGTACGAAGATCATCATTGCAGGTGGAGGCACAGGCGGACATATCTTTCCTGCCATCGCCATCGCCAATGCATTGAAGAAAGCGGATCCTGGCATCGAGATTCTTTTCATCGGTGCAAAAGGAAAAATGGAAATGGAGAAAGTGCCGCAGGCTGGCTATAAGATAGAGGGGATCGATATTGCAGGGTTCAACAGAAGTTCTTTGTTAAAGAATATCGGGCTCCCGTTCAAGCTCATCAGGAGTTTTTTCCAGGTGAGAAGGATCGTGAAAGCATTTGCTCCATCGGCCGTGGTGGGCGTGGGAGGTTATTCCACTTTTCCTGTTTTAAAATTAGCGCAGGCAAAAGGGATACCTACTTTCATCCATGAATCGAATTCGTTTGCAGGTAAGAGTAATATGATGCTGGGAAAGAATGCAACGAAAATTTTTGTAGCAAGTGATGGAATGGAGAAATTCTTTCCGGCAGCAAAATTGCAGATCACCGGCAATCCTGTTCGTGAAGCGATTGTACAAATGCATACAGACAGGCATACGGCAAGCATGAGCTTCGGCCTCGATCCTGCAAAACAAACAGTACTGGTTACGGGTGGCAGTCTTGGCGCAAAAGGCATCAACGAAGCCATCGATGTAGAACTGGATGCTTTTGCTCAGAACAATGTTCAACTGATCTGGCAGACCGGAAAGCCTTATGCAGCAAAGGCTGCAGCCCGCGTGAAAGGACAGTCGAATGTATGGACCGATGCCTTCATCACGAAAATGGAGAATGCTTACGCAGCCGCCGACATTGTGATCTCCCGTGCAGGAGCCATGGCCATCGCGGAATTATGTGTGGTGAAGAAGCCCGTGATCTTCGTGCCTTTCCCTTTTGCAGCAGAAGATCATCAGACCGTGAATGCACTGCACCTGGTGGAGAAACATGCAGGGATCATGATCAAAGACAGTGAAGCGAAAGAGAAACTGGTGCCTGCCGTGATCGCGCTTTCAAAAAATGAAGAACAGCAACGCGAGTTGCAACAGAATATAGGAAAACTGGCAGTAACCGATGCGGACACGCAGATCGCATCGGCGATTTTAAAAGCAATCAAATAAGCAGCGGACAAACCGCCCAAAGGATATGGTTCAACTGGAAGACATCAAAAAGGTATACTTCATCGGCATCGGTGGTATCGGAATGAGCGCCATTGCGCGCTATTTCAAATTCCACGGAAGGTCAGTGAGCGGCTACGATAAAACGGAGACCGTACTCACCAAACAACTCGTGGCCGAAGGTATCCCTGTGCACTATGATGATAACCTGGAACTGGCGCCGAAAGATGCCGACCTGGTGGTGTATACGCCTGCCATTCCGAAAGATCACAGTGAGCTGAATTTTTACCGTGATAATAAGTATGTGCTGATGAAGCGCAGCGAAGTGCTGGGTGTGATCACGGAAGGCTCTTTCAATATCTGCGTGGCCGGCACGCATGGGAAGACCACTATTTCCACTATGATTGCACACCTGCTGCGTCATACCGGTTATGGCTGCAATGCCTTCCTTGGTGGCGTGGCCGTGAACTACAACAGCAATTACTGGAGCGATAAACGTAATGTTTGTGTAGTGGAAGCCGACGAATACGACAGAAGCTTCCTGCGTCTCAGTCCTGATATCGCCGTGATCACCGCCATGGATGCAGACCATCTCGATATCTACGGAACACCCGAGGCCATGGAAGATGCCTATATCGAATTTTCGAGAAGAGTGAAAAAAGGAGGATGGATGATCAGCAAGCATGGCCTGAAAAGAAGCGCCGCGCTGGAAAGCACGCACCAGCTGACTTACAGCCTGCTGGACCAGGGATCTGATATACGCGCCGAGAATATCCGTATGGAGAATGGTTCCTACCATTTCAATGTAGTGACCCGTCTCTGGCATTTGAATGATATCACCCTGAACATGGGTGGGCTGCATAATATCGAGAATGTGATCGCAGCTATCATGATCGCTCACCATCTCGGAATCGCAGACGATAAGATCAAAGCAGCTGTTGCGGATTTCAAAGGAGTGAAGCGCCGTTTCGAGTATATGATCAAAACACCTTCACTGGTGTTTGTGGACGATTACGCGCATCACCCGGAAGAGCTGAGGGCATTGATCAGCGGAGCAAGAAAACTGTTCCCCGACAAGAAATGCACCGTGATCTTCCAGCCGCACCTGTTCACGCGTACGCGCGACTTTGCGAAGGAATTTGCTGAAAGCCTGGATCTGGCCGATGAAGTGGTATTGCTGCCGATCTACCCTGCCAGGGAATTACCGATCGAAGGCGTTACCAGTAACCTGATCCTGGATCAGATGACAATCGAGAACAAACAGATCCTGGAAAAGGCGCAGGTACTGGATCTCATCAAACAACAAAAAAACGACAACTGGTTATTGATCACAGCCGGAGCGGGAGATATAGATACCCTGCTGCAGCCCATCAAAACCATATTGGATAAATAAGGAATAACCGTAGTAATGGCTAAGATCGCTAAAAAGAAGATACTGCTTTTCCTGCTCTGGTCTGTGATCGGAACAGTAGTGGTGGTATTATCTGTGAAAGCCATGAGCATGCAGAAGGAAAAGACCTGCAGCGGTTATACGATCCAGATAGTTGGTGGCGGCGATCATTTCTTTATCGATAAGAATGATGTGCTCACCATTCTCAATAATAACGGATCGAAGGTGATCAAGGGGCGTTCCCTCAAATCTTTCGATCTGCGCGCAATGGAAAACCAGATGGAGAACAATCCCTGGATCCGCGATGCGCAACTGTTCTTTGATAATAATGGACAATTGAATGTTTTGATCACGGAGGCCGAGCCGATTGCCAGGATCTTTACCGTTACCGGCAATAGCTTTTACATAGATACGGCCATGAAGCGTTTGCCGCTCTCTGCAAAACTGTCTGCCAGGCTGCCTGTGTTCACCGGCTTTCCAACAGACAAGGCCCGCCTGAATGCCACCGACAGCGCGCTGATGGCGGATATCAAAGGAATGAGCCGGTTCATGCAGAAGGAGCCGCTCTGGATGGCGCAGATCGCACAGGTGGATATTACACCCGACAGAAAATTCGAAATGATGCCCACTATCGGAAGTCATGTGATCGAATTCGGAAATGGACAGGACTTTGAAAAGAAATTCCGCAGACTGCTGATCTTCTATAAAGATGTGCTCAGCAAAACCGGGATGGACACTTATAGCAGGATCAACGTACAGTTCGACAGGCAAGTGATCGGAGTGAAAGGAGGGAGGACTGCAACTGCACCCATTCCTCTGCCCGTAAGGGATAGTTCGTTCAGCAGAACAACTTCCACCTTATCGGCAGGCAGGACAAATCCCGCAAACACCGAAAAACCACCCATAGATTCCCGACCTGCCGCTATCCGGAAGAACCAGTCCGGAGCCAAGAAAAATCCACCTTCGAAAAGCCAGTCCTATGAAACCCCGACGAAACAGTTGAACAAGAAGGCAGGTTCAACGGACACCAAACCCAAAGCTGTGATGCCAAAACGCAATTCCCATTAAATCAATAACAACACAACTAATCAAATAACAACAACTAAAAACAGGATAGATTATGAACAATGAGCAACAACCCATCATCGTCGGGCTGGACATCGGCACGACGAAGATTGCAGCGATTGCGGGTCGAAAGAACGAGTACGGGAAACTGGAGATCATTGGGTTTGGTCGAGCCAACTCCAACGGAGTGAAGCACGGTCAGGTTTTGAACATCGATGAAACCATCAAGGCCATCCGCATGGCACTTGATAACTGCTATGCTTCCAATCCCAACCTGGAGATCAATGAAGTGTACGTAGGTATTGCAGGGCATCATATCAAGAGCCTGCAAACCCGCGGCGACATTGTACGCCAGCACACGGAAGAAGAGATCACTCACCGTGAGATCGACCAGCTCATCGCTGACCAGTACAAAACTTATATCCCTGCAGGTGATCAGATCATCGATGTGATCCCGCAGGAATTTACAGTTGACAACTTTCAGAACATCCCGAACCCTATCGGTTACGGTGGTGTGAAGATCGGCGCCAACTTCCATATCATTACAGGTGATAAGAATGCCATCCGCAATATCAACCGCGCTGTTGAGAAAAGCGGACTGCATACAAAAGACCTGGTACTGCAACCGCTGGCTTCTGCTGCGGCTGTGATGGGACATGAAGACCTGGAAGCAGGTGTTGCCATTGTTGACATCGGTGGTGGTACTACTGACCTCGCCGTGTTCTATGAAGGTATCCTGAAACATACAGCGGTTATTCCTTTCGGTGGTGAGAATATCACCAATGATATCAAGACCGGTCTTGGTGTATTGAAAACCCAGGCTGAACAAATGAAAGTACAGTTTGGCTCGGCTCTTGCTAATGAAGCAAAGACAAATGCATTCATCACTATCCCGGGTCTCCGCGGCATGCCTGCCAAAGAGATCAGCGTGAAGAACCTGGCCAATATCATCCAGGCGCGTATGAATGAGATCATGGACTTCGTTACTTACCATCTGAAACAGGTAGGGCTCGACAATCGTACATTGAATGGCGGTATCGTGCTTACCGGTGGTGGTGCACAACTGCGTCACCTGATCCAGCTGACTGAGTATGTAACAGGATTGAATTGCCGAATCGGTTTCCCAACTGAGCACCTGGCAGCAGGTCATATCGAAGAGCTGGCAAAGCCAACTTATTCAACCTGTATCGGTCTTATCCTGAAAGGATACAGCGATTACGAGAACAACCGTAAGCAGTTCGAACATCAGTTCAGGAAGGTTGAGATTCCTGAAACACTGAAGAAGCCAACTGTGATCGAGAATATAACAGAAGAAATTGCAGAACCGGAGCAATCCGAAAAAGTAAAGAATCGTAAGGGGATCAAAGATTTCTGGGGCAAATTCAAAGACGGCATCATTGACCTGTTCAAAGAAGAAGAGGACCACGCTCTCTAACCCTGGACCCATCGATCATTTACTAACCCATTATTAGAAACTGTCTCCGGATGGGCTTTCAGGTGAAGCGAGGCCTGGTGAGACACAAAACGAAAGCTATGATTCATTTTGATCTACCGAAAGAGAAATCATCCATCATCAAAGTGATTGGTGTGGGTGGTGGTGGCAGCAATGCTGTCAATCACATGTTCGCGCAGCAGATAGAAGGTGTGAATTTCATCATCTGCAATACGGACGCACAGGCCATTGCGCAAAGCAATGTGCCCAATAAAATACAGCTCGGACCACACCTTACACAAGGTCTGGGCGCCGGCGCCAATCCGGATATTGGCCGTCAGGCTACCGAAGAGAGCCTGGAAGAGATCAAACGCATACTGGAAGTGAATACCAAGATGGCATTCATTACAGCCGGTATGGGCGGCGGCACCGGAACTGGTGGCGCTCCCATCATTTCAAAGATCTGTAAAGACCTTGGTATCCTCACGGTGGGTATCGTTACCACACCCTTCACCTATGAAGGAAAGAAACGTCAGATCCAGTCTGATGAAGGTATCAAGAGCCTGAAACAATATGTAGACACCCTGCTGGTGATCAGCAACGATAAGCTGCGTCATCAGTTCGGTAACCTGAAGATGAAAGAAGCGTTTGCGAAAGCAGACAATGTACTGGCTACCGCTGCCAAATGTATCACCGATGTGATCAACAGCACAGGCCAGATCAACGTAGACTTTGCAGACGTTTGTACGGTTATGCGTAATGGTGGTGTTGCCATCCTCGGCAACGCGTCCTGCTCCGGTGAAGACCGTGCACAACGCGCCATTGAAGAAGCGCTCAATTCACCATTGCTGAACGACAACGATATCAGCGGCGCCAAATGGATCCTCATCAATATCAACTCTGCCGAGAACGAACATGAGTTCACGATGGATGAGGTAGACACTATCCAGAACCACCTGCTGAGCCAGGCCGGTGAAGGAACAGATGTGATCCTCGGTTTGGGTTACGATAATTCACTGGGAGACCAGATCGGCATCACCCTCATCGCTACCGGCTTTGAGTACAGTGATCCTTTCACCAAAAGGCTGCGCAGCCGAAGAAAGAAGAGAAGATCCTCTTCAATCTCAGCCAGCAGCCTGAACCTCCCGTTACGCCTGTACCTCCTGTTGCGAGCCAGCAACAGCAGCAACAGCAACAGCCACAGGCTTCTGCCACCAGGCCATCGGTGATCATGCCGAAGAAAGAAGAACCTCCGGTGCAGCCACAAATGGTTGCCGAGCAACCTCCTGCTATCAGGGAAGAGTTGCAACCGAAGCTGGTGGACATGGATTCTCCTTCTGCCTCCACGCCGCTTGTGCTTTTTACGAGCGATGAGCCTGGGAAAAATACCGTGGATAAAAATGATGAGCCGGAAAGGATTGAATGGGTACTTTCGCAGCCTTCCCAACCTGCTCCCCAATTGAACCAGCAGCAAGCTAGCAACGCTGCTGCGTCTCAGAGTTCAGGCGGATTTCTCGCGCGACCATCCAATATTTATGCTGATTCCGCATTTGAAGATTCCAAACAAACTAAGCCTGTGAATCAACCCGTCCAGAACCAAGCCACTGTAAAGCCCGTCAGGGAGGAAGATCCCAATGACATGCAGTTGGTGTTCCGTGATGATATTCCAGCGGCGGATGTGCCTGGGGCCCACCAGACTCCACCAGTTGTTATGGCATCTTCTGTTGAGGAACCAGCGATGCTGGACGAAGCAGAGGAGCAAAAACGTCGCGCAGCCGAAAGGATTCAGAAGTTACGTAACCTGAGTTTCAATATCAACGGCGCTGACCCTAACAATGAGTTTGAAACTGTGCCGGCTTACATCCGCCGCAATCTTGAACTGTACAACACCATCAGCAGTGTTGAGAATTTCTACAGTAATTACGAAGTAAAAAATGATGAGAATAATAAAACCAGTATCTCTACCATCAACACTTTCTTAGATGGAGAGAAACCGGATTGATCCATCGTTCATCTCTTTCCTGTATTAAGTCTATTAAAATACAGCGATTGTTGTTTTTAGTTGTTTCCCTCCTGATTCCTCGGGAGGGATTTTTTTTTGACTAAATTTGTAAAGGCACTCAAATCCTGATTATGCAAACAGTTCTCATTACAGGAGGCACCGGCCTGGTAGGGTCCGCACTTACCCGATTGCTGGTGAACAAAGGTTACCAGGTGATCATCCTCACACGCAGGTCAAAGCCCGCAGAAGGCGCTGTGTCCTACGCCGAATGGGATCCTGCTGCCGGAACCATCGACGTCAAAGCTGTGCAGCAGGCCGATATGATCGTTCACCTGGCGGGCGCCAATGTGGGCGAGAAACGCTGGACAAAAAAGAGAAAACAGGAAATCCTCGATAGCCGTGTAAAGAGTGCCAACCTCATCGTTCAAACGCTTCAATCGAATCCCAATAAATGTCGTGCCGTGATCAGCGCCTCTGCCATCGGCTGGTATGGTGATGATAATCTGCGTCCGGCAGGTAAAACCATGTTCACCGAAGAAGCGCCTGCCGACACGCAATACCTTGGCGCCACCTGCAAGGAATGGGAAGAAAGTATCCAGCCAGTCACGGCCATGGGTAAGCGCCTTGTGATCCTCCGCTCGGGCATCGTACTCAGTAACCATAGCGGCGCATTCCCCAGTTTCAAGAAGCCTGTGAAAATGGGATTTGCTGCTATTCTCGGCAATGGCAGACAGGTGATCAGCTGGGTCCATATCGAAGACGCTGCGCGCCTCTATCTCTTCGCCATCGAAAACGAACATCTCCAGGGCATCTTCAACGCAGTAGCACCGCAGCCCGTCACCAATGAACATCTCACTGTCACACTCGCCCAGAAAATGAAGGGCAAATTCTATATCTCCATCAATGTTCCTTCATTCCTTCTGAAGATCATCCTCGGCGAAATGAGTGTGGAAGTTCTGAAAAGCGCCACTGTCAGCAGCGCGAAAATCAGTAAGGCCGGGTTCCAGTTCCTGTATCCAACGATTAATGTGGCCATAGATAGCCTCATAGGTCGCCTCAGGGTATAAAAAATCCGGCTGCAAAACGAACTGGCGCGGGAGAATAAGTATTTGACTGTGGTTGGTTGGATTGGGGTTTGGTAATTCTATTGGACTGTTTCGCTTACGTTTTGAAGGCCGGAGTTTTTTTACACCCTTCGGCTGATGGTGTCGCGGGTGCATCAGTGTTGATAGATAGGTAGCAAGGGCGTCATTTCTTTTGTTTGGGTACTTTTTGTTTGAGCAATTATCTCGGTTGTTGATTCTTTGCGTTGTTTCAAATGTGAGAAGAAGATTTGACTTTTGTGTTTTGGATGAAGAACTGGCTCTGCTGTTGGAAAAAAATCAGGGAGTTTAAGTGGCAGATAATGCACATTGCTTTTGATTGGGGTGATTTGAGTTGTTTTTTATTTTTCTCTTTTACACGTCTGGATCGCAAAGTATGGACGGAGTGTTGCGTTACTGATGTTCTTCTGCGAGTTGAAAACAATATTGCTTTTGTGAAATACTATTGATGGTTGATGGAGTTTTAGTAGTGTATTATATCCTCAACCAAAACTGTTGCAATATTATCGTGCTGGAGGCGAAGTGATATGATAAGCTGGTCCTGGAAACAAAAGCGAAAAAGCCTGGCTCAGCACTACATTCACATTCAACCAACCAAAGCCCAATACCACCACAAATGCGCGGGTTTGTTTCCCAACCAGCGTTCATATCCTTCGCCGACTCTCAAAGAAAAAAAATCACCCATGTTTTGAATGATATAAACTACTAAACTCCCCCAAAACCGCAACTCCATTCCCATCAAAATCAAGCTTGTTCAACTTCAGATCCGCAACATCGGTGAGTAAGACTCTCCGCCATTGCGGGTCCAGCGTGCCTCCCTTCGCCCCTGGTGTTGCGTTGGGATCGTACTGGTATTGCGGATCACAGAGAGTGCCACGTGGGAACATGATGCCCGGAGCGCCTTTGCCGCGTATGTCGAGATTGGTGGGGTGTTCCAGACCAAGCGTATGTCCATACTCGTGAGCGGCAGTAGTGGCGGTTTGTTTCAGGTTGGCGAGTTTGAAGTAGCCGGTATTGCTGCCAAGCCCATCAACGAAGGAAATATCGAGATTGCTGAACTCTTCGATGCGGAAGAAATTGAGACGGGGGTTATCATTGTACCAGACCTTTTCCGGAGGGAGATCGGGTTGGTAACTGCCTTCGATCTGAAAGCGGAGGAGGAATTCCTGATCTTTTATTTTGATGATGGCTTTCGGTTCGTTCCAGATAAAAGCGATATCATCTGCCATTTGCTGTGCCAGCGTTTGATCGGCGGCGTCGCCATAAATGATGATACTGGAGTGAATGGTCAGTGTGGCGTTGGTATGATCGAGTGAGGCTTCTCCCATATGAGGTGATTGTTGAATAAAGATAGTAAAGAAGATGGAGGGGCAATCGGAGCAGGCCGGGAGTGTATGAAGAGTGTATGCCGGGTTGGTGGTTTACTGGGGAAGAGTTGCTGCCGGAGGTATGTGGAGGCTATGCGGGAGGCATGGAAGAGGTACGAAAATGGCATGCGGAGAGCAGGTGCCTGCCGGGAAATAGAAAGGGGTTGCCCTGACTCAACAGAACAACCCCGTTTTCTCTCATGTGACCCGACCCCCGTGGGTCTTGAGTCTTTTATCGGGCTAACCCCTAGTTGCGAATGGGTTTGCCGCCCTTTAATACGCTTTGAATTCTTTCGAGTGATTTCTTCTCGCCGCAGAGGCTGAGGAAGGCTTCCCTTTCGAGGTCGAGCAGGTATTGCTCGCTTACGAGGGATTGCTCGCTCAGGTCGCCGCCGCACATTACGTAGGCCAGTTTTTTGGCTACGGTAACATCGTGGTCGGTTGCGTAGCCGGCGCGCCACATGCCGTTGATTCCGGCGTAGAGTGCGCCGAGCGCTGAACGGCCGAGGACTTTCACGTCTGTGCGAGCTACCGGCATGGTATAACCGCTATCGTATATTTCAATGACGCTTTTCTTTGCTTCTGCGATCCTTCTTCCCTGGTTCATTACTATCTCATCATGTCCTTTGCGCAGGATTCCCAGATCATAGGCTTCGGCAGCGGAAGTAGCCACTTTGGCCGTTGCGATGGTGAGGAACCTGTTCTTGAGGGTGATGCTGTCGGGTTCGTCTTCATGCATTTCATCTGCTGCCCGCAGTGCGAACTCCTTGGTGCCACCGCCACCGGGAATGAGGCCCACGCCCAGTTCCACGAGACCGATATAAGTTTCTGCAGCAGCGCATACCTTGTCTGAATGCAGGCTCAGTTCGCAGGCTCCGCCGAGGGTGAGTGCATGTGGGGCTACAACAACCGGAATGGCTGAATAGCGCGCCCGCATCATCGTTTGCTGGAAGAGGCGGATGGCCATATCCAGCTCGTCGTATTCCTGCTCTATCGCAAGCATGAAAATCATGCCAACATTTGCGCCGGCACTGAAATTAGGGCCGTCATTCGCGATCACCAGGCCCTTGTAGCCTGATTCTGCGAGTGCAATGGATTTTTGAATTCCTTCGAGCACTTCACCGCCAATGCTGTTCATCTTGGTACTCCATTCCAGTCCGAGAACATTATCACCTAAATGATAGGTGCGGCATGAGCTGTTTTTCCAAACGGTCTGGTTCTCGAAGTTCTTCATCACCAGGAAGGCTTCGCCGCCGGGTAATGCTTTGTATGATTTGGTAGGAATATCGTAGTAGAGCCTGCGTCCGTTCTCCACTTTGTAGAAGGAGCTGGCGCCGGAGGCGAGCATTTCATCTACCCAGGGGGCCAGGGTGTAGCCGGCTTCTTTCATTTTCTTCACGCTGTTGGCAACGCCCAGTACGTCCCAGCTTTCAAAGGCACCGATCTCCCAGCCGAAACCCGCCATCATGGCGTCATCCACGCGATAGATATCATCGCTGATCTCGGGAATGCGGTGTGAGATATAGGAAAACAAGCCATAATGAAAGTGACGATAGAAATCACCTGCCTTGTCCATTCCTGTTACCAGCGCTTTCAGCCTGGTCTTCAGATCATCGATGGGCTTTGCAGCTTCCACCGTTGCGAACTTTGGTTTCTTGCGTGGCTCGTATTCGAATGTTTCGAGATTGAGTGTGTAGATCTCTTTTTCACCCCCGGCGCCTTTCCTTTTGGAGAAAAAGCCTTGTCCGGTCTTATCGCCGAGCCAGTTATTGGCTACCATTTTATCCAGCCAGGCTGGGATAGTGAATGCGGCCCGCTGTTCATCATTTGGACAATTCTCTGCCACGCCTTTGGCAACTTTCACCAGCGTATCGATACCCACTATATCAGCGGTTCTGAAGGTAGCGGATTTCGGACGGCCGATGATGGGGCCGGTGAGTGCATCGATTTCATCGATGCTCAGTTTCATTTTCTCCACCAGTCCGAAGATGGCCATAATGCCGTACACGCCGATGCGGTTGGCGATGAAGGCTGGCGTATCCTTGGCCAGTACAGTGGTTTTGCCGAGTTGAAGATCTCCATAGTGTAAAAGGAAATCGATAACGGCAGGATCTGTATATGGAGTAGGGATGATCTCGAGGAGACGCAGGTAACGCGGTGGATTGAAGAAGTGTGTACCGCAGAAATGTTTTTTGAAATCTTCACTTCTGCCTTCCGCCATCAGGTGAATGGGAATGCCTGAAGTGTTGGAGGTGATGAGGGTACCGGGCTTACGGTATTTCTCCACTTCTGTAAAGATCTGCTGCTTGATGTCCAGGCGTTCCACCACTACTTCGATCACCCAGTCGTAGCCCCCGATATCCTTCATATTGTCTGTGAAGTTGCCGGTGCTGATGCGTTTGGCTACATCTTTGGTAAAAACGGGAGATGGATTGCTTTTGAGTGCGGCCTGCAATGCGTCGTTTACCAGTTTGTTCCTTTCGCCGGGTTTGGTACTTTCTTCTGCTCCTTTTGCCAACATATCTAACAAGAGTACCTGTAAGCCTGCGCCTGCAAAATGGCAGGCGATCCTCGATCCCATTACACCGCTCCCAAGTACTGCAACCTTTCTGATGATGCGATTGGACATAGCGAAAAAATTAGTTAGTTAAACAACTATTTCCATCGAAGATAGAACAAAAAACGATAAAGGGCTAGCGGGTGGTTGAAAAAATTATTCAAAATATTGAATAGCAGGCAACTCATTTTTTTTGAGCGCCTTGTGGTAACGTTTGAGGAGTTTGCGGTTTTTCTTTACGCCAACACTGCTGGCCGCACCACTGAGTGTCATCTTCACCCAGTAATTGAAAATGGAGCGGTCGCGGAAACGGGGGAAATACACAGTGCCTGTTCTTTTTGCATTATGTTTTCGAAGCACCAGGTGATTGGCGGCCCAGGTAATGAAGCGTGTTACGAATGTCGTCTTTTCCTCAATTCCATTTTTCAGGAATTGGATATTAAGATTCCTGTATTGCATTTGCATTTCTCCGAGGGAAACGTAATCGCGACCTATGGCGCGGAGGATCATCGTGTCCAGCTCCCCGCTGCGCACTTTGATACTGGCCAGTGGTTCGAGTATTGAGTTAAGCATAGGAAGATGGGCAGGGCTCATGTGCACATCCAGGAAGAAGCCTTTCAGGCTGTCTGTATAGCTTTCGTCCATATTCAGTTTGATCCCGATCTTATCCATGAACCTGGCGGTTGCCCGCAAACGCAGGCTATCGGTATCGCTCATGTCAACATTCCTTACCGGATAAATAGCTGCATCGATATGGGTGAAGAGCACAACGCCTGTTTGTTCTGTTTTTGCGCTGAGCTCGGAATATTGTGCAGTGAGGTCATGCACCTGGATGGTGTCGATGGAAAACAGGAACGGGATCTTCTGTATCAGTCCGGTGGGCAATGGCTTATAAATGCCATGCTGAAAGGGTGGTCGTTTATCCCGGAATACTTCGATACGGGGATGCTGAATGGAAACAGTTGAAATAAAAAGTGTACTGTCGTTGAAATACATCCTGGGTTCGATATTCTTTATTTTGACAGCGCCGGTCTTTGCCTGGATATAATCGGTCTGGAATGGATGGGCTGCAATATATTCTTCCCTGCTTGCCACAGGCGTGTAACTGAAGGAATCCAGGGAGAGCTCTTTCTGTTTGTTGCTATAGCGCAGGTTCTGCCAGGTTAAATGGTTGCTCTTACTGATATGATAGCCGGTGAAATGATGTATGGACATGGCCGGGCTGTTCCTGAAGAATTGTTCAGGTTCTTTCAGCCAGGCAGTATTGAAATGCAGGTTATCCAACGAAAGCGAATCAGCGCGAGTTGAATTGCCCTTGTTCCTGTTTGTGCTCTCGAAATCCTGAATGGCTGCATGCTGCAGCAGGGCAGTGGCTTTCATAGCTGAAGCCTGCTGGAGTAATATGTCTTTGAAATGAACGCTAAGTGCTCCGGCAGCGATCCGGCTGCTGTCCTTTCCTGACTGATCGATATGGAACTGACTGCTTTCCCATTGAGCTGTGGCTGCGGTCAGTTGATTATGCGGAGAATGGTGTACGCGGATATTTGTAAACGTTAGTCCATCTGCTAACTTGCCGGGCAGCAGCTGCATAAATGTAAAACTGGAATCTTTATATTCCTTTATGTTCACTGCCGGCCTCAGCAATTTGAGAGAGCTCATTTCCAAATCCGGCCAGCGCTGGCTTTTGTGAGAGGTTTTCTGTACGTGAGGGTATACACTCATGTTCAATTCAGGCTCATTGATCACTATATCGTTGATGCGAAGCGGGCCTTTCGATGCTGTTTCGATGAATGGCGTGAATGAAACTGATTTTGCATTCAGGTAGACCGAATCCTTTTGCTGATGATGTCTTACCAGTATGCCATCCAGGCTGGAATTGCGGCTTTCATGGATATCATAGGCAGAGATGCCGATGGCGGTTCCCGGCTCCGAGAAAGTGAGCGGGCCGCCTCTAAGATGCACCTGGTTCAGTTGAACGGGAGCGTCCGTTTCTTTGATGATACTGCCTGCGGATGCCTGCCTGATAAAGGTCTTGAGCAATTGATGACCCCGCTTGAAATTAATATTGGTATTGTTGAGCTGTATGCCATTCACGAAAAGCTTTAGCGGAAGGGGAGCTGCGGCACTATCGTTTTGCGATTGCTTCATTTCGATATCCACATCAGCTTTCTTCCAGCTGATATGATCTATGCGGAGCAGGTGGATACTGTCGTTCAGCAAGAGGTCCTGCAATGCAAGATCATCTGCGGATATGCGTACCTGTTGTTCCTTATGATGAAGGTTGAATTTCCTGATCACCAGTGACCGGCTGCCTCCTTCAAAGTAGGCGCGGTCCATATCTATAAGCAGGTGTTTGGTAGCGATATTGCCTTTGGAGAAGGCGAGGCTTTCAACGGAGCTTTCGATGAAGCCTGAACTGGTGGCGCTCAACAGGCGGTCTGTGTTCACTGAACCATTGACGTTATTCAGTACAATGCGGGTATTGCTGTTGAGTTTGAAATCAAGTTGTCCGTCAATCATGCTGATGCGCCGAAGGTTGATGATGGTATCCAGCACAGTGAACAGTTCGTAGATGGACCTCCGGTCTGCCGTGTCTTTCCAGGGGAGTTTTTCGTAATGCAGCACAGGTTTGTGCAATATAGCTTCGCGGGCAGCGATATGGCGGTGGAATAGCAGGTCCTGCCAGCTTAGTCCTTTCAATTCAAATAATGGGATCCGGTAATTCCTGATTGCGGGCACACGGGCGCCGGGCGTGGTGGTGATAGAAAAATTATCGAGGCGGACTGTGTTGTTGGTGAAACGGATGCTGTCGAATTGCAGCCGGTAGGCGCTGTCTTTTCCATAACCATCGTAATTGCGGATGGCCATGAGGAATTGTTCAACGCTGATGGGCTTTTCGGCCCTGGTATCCACTATTACATTATACAGTTCGAAATTGTTACGGCTGCTGGAAAAAGTATTGGTCTGATGGCCTTTCGAAGTGGTTACATTCACGCTGGAGTTCTTCACGCCGATATAGGCCAGTTGCATATCGCTTGCGATGCCACTGAGTACATGCTGGATATTGAGGGGCTTCTTGTTTTTTCTTCGGGGCGCGATACTGTCTTCTTCGATATTCAACCGGATATCGCTGTTCACCAGGTATACAGAGTCTGCGCGGATAAGGCCCTGCCGCGATAACGCCAGGAAATCGACATTGGTGAGCATCATCGTATCCACAAACATCTTGAACACGGGCAAGCTGCCATGATGCCGGTAAGCGGTAATGGTGCAGCTATCCAGTTCTACCAGCCTGTTCCTGATATTGATGTTGAAATTCTTGTAAGCGATATGGTGATTGCCGTCCGGCAACATGAAGGATTGATGGTCTGAGCTCAGCACCACATTATCTGAGAACAGGAATTTGTCGCGCTGCCGGTGAGCGGAAGTGTCTACCTTGAAATTGTCTATATGAAAATGCAAACGTCCGATGGTGAGTGGTTGCAGTTGGGGAGCAGTCTTATCCAGCAGGGTGAACTGCGCGTTATCGATCTGGAAGCGGCTGATCTCGAGTACCTGCAATGCTTTTTCGATCGACTCATAGATCTTGCCCATTTCTTCGGGCAGCGACATATGTCTTTCTTCACTTTTCTGCAAACGGGTGATAGTGATATCGGGCGATTGCACCAGGATGGAATCGATGAGCAGTTGTTTGTCGAAGATGAGTGAGCGGACAGACCTTACCGTTAGATGAAGCTGACGGATCTGGAAATTGTATCCCATTTTCTCATCTGTGGAGTCTGCAGTATAGAAGCTGATGTTTTGAATGGAAAGTTTTCTGCCGTAGTTGTATTTGATCTTACCGATCTCCACTTTCAACTTACCATGACTTTGCAGGTACACTACATCCTCGATGGCCCTTTCCGCATGATGGATGAACCACCAGTAGAAAAGGGCCAGCAGGATGACCAGGGAACCGATAATGATCCCTGTTATTTTGAGGAATTTCTTTCCCAGCTTAATAAAGGTCATGAATAGGATTCCGATTCATCAGTAATTTACTGATTTCTATCGAACTATCAGCTAACGCCTGAGCCGGGATCTACAACATTTTCAGGTTTTACGAAATGCAGTTTTCCTGCTGCGTCCTCTGCCATCAGGATCATGCCATTGCTTTCGATGCCTTTCATCTTGCGTGGAGCAAGATTGGCCACTACCACCACCTGTTTACCAACAATGTCTTCAGGGTTGTAGTGAAGGGCTATACCGGACACGATTGTACGCTTTTCGAAGCCGAGGTCCACTTCCAGTTTTAACAGCTTGTCTGCTTTTGCCACTTTCTCTGCAGAAAGGATGGTGCCTGTTCTGAGATCGATCTTTGCAAAGTCGTCGAACTGAATGGCAGGTTTTACTGTTGCGGCTGTAGGCGTAGCTGCGGGAGCAGTAGAAGAGGTGGGCTTCACCATATTGGCGTGCAGCTTTTCCACCTGTGCTTTTACGGTATCTTCTTCGATCTTATTGAAGAGCAATTCAGGAGCACGAAGCGAATAGCCAACACTCAGTAGTTTTGTTTTTCCTGCATTCTCCCATTCCAGCATTTTGTCTACCACTTTCATTTTGTGGATCATCTTTTGTGCGGTGAATGGCAGGAAGGGATTGATGAGGATAGCGAGGTTGGCGGTCAGTTGCAGGCAGATATGCAGGCAGTTGTCGATATCCTTTTGCAGTGCCGGGTTTTCGGCCAGTTTCTTCTCCACCTTCCAGGGCTCTTTGTTCTGCAGGTATTTATTGCCTTTGCTGCTCAGCTCGATCACTTCAGCGAGTGCGTCCCTGAACCTGAATTGTTCCAGGTGGGCTTCCACTTTGCCTTTGGCGATCTCGAATTCCGCCAGCATTGCTTTATCTTCTTCAGTGAGAATGTCAGTATGCAATACGGGGACTTTTCCGCTGCAGAGTTTATGCATCAGAACAAAAGTGCGGTTCTCGAAGTTTCCGAAAGAAGCCACCAGTTCATTGTTCACCCTGTCAGCAAATTCTCTCCAGGTGAAATCATTGTCTTTTGTTTCCGGTGCGTTGGCGCAGAGTACATAGCGCAGGAGGTCCTGCTGGTCCGGAAAATCTTTCACGTATTCATCTATCCAAACGGCCCAGTTGCGGGAAGTGGATACTTTTTCTCCCTCGATGTTGAGGAATTCATTGGCAGGCACATTATCGGGCACTACAAATCCGCCATGCGCTTTGAGCATGCTGGGGAAGATGATACAATGGAAAACGATATTGTCCTTTCCGATGAAATGGATCAGTCTTGAATCCTCCCTGCACCAATAGTCTTCCCATTTATCTGTCAGTTCTTTGGTGGCGGAGATATAGCCGATGGGAGCATCAAACCAAACGTAGAGTACTTTGCCTTCGGTGCCGGGGAGGGGTACTTTCACGCCCCAGTCGGAGTCGCGGGTCATGGCGCGGCTTTGAAGGCCGTTCTCGATCCAGCTTTTGCATTGTCCATATACGTTATTCTTCCATTCCTTATGACCATCCAGGATCCATTCTTTGAGCCAGGGCTCATAGTTCTGTAAGGGGAAATACCAGTGTTTGGTCTTTTTCTTTACAGGGATGGCGTCGCTGAGTGAGCTGCGCGGATTGATGAGCTGTTCGGGACTGAGGCTGGTGCCGCAGCGCTCACACTGGTCTCCGTAAGCGTTCTCATTGCCGCAAACCGGGCAGGTGCCCATGATGTAGCGGTCCGCAAGGAAGAGGCCGGCTTTTTCATCGAAGAACTGTTCGGTTTCTTTTTCCTCGAAAAGTTTCTCGTCGTACAATTTTTTGAAGAAAGCCTGTGCAGTCTCGTGGTGCACTTTATTGGAGGTACGGCTGTAAATATCGAAGGAAATGCCCATCTTCTCAAAGCTGTCTTTGATGATGGCATTGTATTTATCAACTACCTGCTGTGGAGTAACTCCCTCCTTCCTGGCCCGGAGATTGATGGGTACGCCATGCTCATCCGATCCGCAAATGAATTTGATATCAGTTTTGCGGGCACGCTTGTAACGTACATAGATATCTGAAGGGAGGTAGCAGCCTGCAAGGTGACCAATATGCACGGGGCCGTTTGCGTAGGGCAGCGCTGCTGTAACTAAGTATCTTTTAAAATCTGTCATTTGTAGTATTGATCTTTAGGATCTGATTCATCAGACGTTGGCTGCAAAAATACCGGAATTGGGGGCAACGTCAAAATGCGCGGATTCGATAACTTTAGGAGATGAACCGTAAACATTTCCTTCGCTCCCTTACCCTGGCCGGCGCCAGTTTGCCGGTGATCCCGTCCATTCCGGCCCTCGCAGCAGCAGAGCAGGCTGTTTCTTCTGAAGCATTGCCGGCAATTCCTCCCTACCTGAAACCCGGAGATACCATTGGCATCACCTGCCCGGCGGGATACATTACGCCCGATTCCATCAAACCTGCCATTCAGCAAATGGAAAGCTGGGGGTATAAAGTTCGTCCGGGCAAGACCGTGGGCATGCGGGATTTTACATTCGGAGGGAGAGACCAGGACCGGTTCCAGGATTTCCAGGAGATGCTGGATGATCCTTCTCTCAAAGCGATCATGTGTGCCCGCGGAGGATATGGTATGGTGCGCATCATCGATCAGCTTAATTTTTCCGGCTTTGTGCAACAACCCAAATGGATCATCGGGTTCAGCGATATTACTGTTATGCATTGCCACCTGAGCGCTAACTATCCCGTTGCCAGTATCCATTCCAAAATGTGCAACAGTTTTCCAGATGATTGGAGCAAGGCTGATCCACTTCAGCAAGACACAATCCTGAGCATTCGACGTGCGTTGTCTGGTGAAAAAATGGAATACAAAACACCGCCATCGGCTTTCAATCGGATGGGGATGGCAGAAGGACTACTGGTTGGCGGCAATCTCAAAACCATCGAGAGCCTGAGCGGCAGCGCTTCCAGTATCAATACCAAAGGCAGGATACTGTTTGTGGAAGATACAGGTGAATACCTCTACAGCATCGACCGCATGTTCTGGAATCTGAAGCGGGCCGGTAAACTGTCTGACCTGGCAGCGCTGGTGGTTGGGGGCTTCAAAGTAAAGCCCGACGATCCCGGAGAGGAATTCGGCAGAACGGTGATCGATATCGTGATGGAGAAAGTGAAGGAGTTTAAGTATCCGGTTTGTTTTGATTTCCCGGTTGGGCATCAGAAGAATAATTTCGCGCTGAAATGTGGCGTAATACATCAGTTGACTGTGGGAACAGAAGGTGTGGAACTGAAGGAGAAAAGATAAGATCAATCAATAATAATAGTTGAACCCTGCCTGTATACGGCAGGGTTTTATTTTTCGAATAGACGGCAGGGTTAGAAAAATAGTTGAGAACCGGCTAGTAAAAATTTCCTCGTTTTTTGTTATCAGGGAGGAGCGTGTTTTTTAATTCGAAAGAATGTGGAGAAAAAAAAGTACGCGTTTTGAGAACTTTTTTGATAACTTTACAATTCGGTTGCATGAAGAAGGTTCATTTGGTAAAGGAGGAGACCCTGAAAAAATATGTGAAAGAGAGTGCTGTATTAAGGAGCGCTGCTAGGCATTGGCTATTTGTTTTAGGAAAAGCCCGCTGGCAGGTCCCGTCAGATCTGAAGTCTGACTTTGGAGCTGCAGATTTTCTCGGAAACGGATCTTGCAGGGTTGTATTTGATCTGGGAGGGAATAAATTCAGGATGATCTGCAAGTATGAATTCGGAAGAAAGTTTGTGCATTTGTACATCAGGTGGATTGGTACGCATGCGGCTTATGATGAGCTTTGTAAAAAGAACTTACAGTATACTATTCAAGCATTCTAAAATTACTGTTATGGAAATACAACTCCCATTTAAAGTTATCAAAGATTATAAACAATATATTGAGTATTGTAATATTCTTGAGCAATATACAGATATGAAAAAACATTCTGAAGCTCAGGAAGATATTATTGAACTACTTACAGTGCTTATTGAAGCATATGACAGAGAACAGGATGCTGAAGAAGATCAGGAGCCCATCGATCCTGTATCATCCCTCAAATTTGTGATGGAGCAGAACCGGATGAAGGCTGCTGATCTGGCAAAGGAATTAGGAGTAAGCAAGAGCCTCGTATCTGATATCCTTCATTACCGCCGTGGTTTTTCCAAATCGTTCATCCGCAAACTGGGCATGCGTTTTAGTTTCAGGCAGGAGTTATGGAACAGACCTTATAAGCTCAATCCTTCAACTAGATCTGCTAAAAGTTCAAAAGCAGCAAAGGCCGTCAAATCCGGTAAGGTTTCAAAAAAGACAAAACCAACAAATGGGATTTTGGCCAAATCAGCAAAGCCAGTCAGCCGCAAAAAAGCTTCTGCATCTTCCAAAAAAAACGTTGTAAAATGATCAAAGTACCTGCATACCTGCAACCAGGAGATACCATCGCTATTGTTTGTCCGGCCGGCTTCATGGCAAAAGAAAAAGCTCAGAGCTGTATCGATGTCTTACAGGAATGGGGATACAAAGTGAAAGTAGGCAAGACCCTCGGCAGCGATTCTGAAAATTATTTTTCAGGCACAGATGAAGAACGTTTGCAGGACTTACAGCAAATGATAGATGATGATTCTGTTCAGGCTATCCTCTGCGGAAGGGGTGGTTATGGTGTGGGAAGGATCATCGACCGGATCAATTTCAAATCTTTTAAAAAGAAGCCCAAATGGATCATCGGGTTCAGTGATATTACGGTCCTGCATGCGCATATCTATTCTAATTATAAGATCGCCACTTTGCATGCGCCCATGGCGGCCGCTTTTAATGATGAAGGCTTCAGGAATGAATATGTGCTGAGCCTTAAGAAAGCGATGGAAGGTAAGAAGGCTAAGTATTCCTGCGTACCACATACATTCAATAATAAAGGAGAAGCTGTTGGAGAGCTGGTGGGCGGCAATCTGGCTTTGCTCGCGAATATTACGGGAACTCCTTCGCAATTGAAAACTAAAGGACGAATACTATTTATTGAAGATGTTGGGGAATATCTCTACAGTATCGACAGGATGTTCTATCAACTCAAACGCAGCGGACAGTTGGAGAAACTGGCAGGATTGATCATTGGTGGTTTTACTGATATGAAAGATACAGAAAGGCCATTCGGTAAAACAGTAGAAGAGATCATCCATGAATTGGTAAGCGAATATGATTACCCGGTTTGTTTCAATTTTCCCGTGAGTCATGGGAAAGAGAATTATGCATTGAAAGTAGGAGTAGGCTATAAGCTGAAAGTAGGAGCGAATAAAGTGACGTTGGAAGAATAATTACGATTATAGATTTGCGTAAATTATTTTGAATACTGACTAGTAAAAAAACACCGTTTATTGTTTCTATGCTGGAGGACATAAACGATGAATTATGAAAAGTATGAGTTTGTGCGCGTTCATAAGAATATGAAGGAATTCAAGTTTTACAGTTCGGGACCGAATGGCAATGTAGAAATGATGATTCAATTTCAGCGTATCAATTTACTGACCTGTAATCTCGTAATGGAAGAGCAAGGCAGGATGGAAGCATGGATGATGCTTATAATGTCAGTAATCAAGACAGAAACAAAATACTGGCAACAGTTGCCGGGGCTGTTTATGAGTTTACAGCAGCCTATCCCGACAGAGTTGTTTATTTTTCCGGTAGTACGCCCGCGAGATGCCGGCTTTATCGAATGGCCATCGGCAATAATTTGAATCAATTGGCATTGTTTGAAATATTGGGAGACAGATCAGATAGTTCAGAATATATTGTAGAGGACTTTGTTAAGGATGCTCAGTACTTTGAGTTTTTCGCAAAAAGAAAAAACAATTAAATTCGATATTATGGAAAATAAAAAGAAATTATCCGGAGCGGAAATCCTGGGCATTAAAGTAATAGTGGACCCGGATATGGAATGCTCTGACCAGATCCTCTTCCCCGAGAAGCTCGCCAAAGCAAAAGAAACCATCAAAAAGATCAAGAACTGGCCTCCCGGCTTTGAAGGATGCGGAGAAATGGACCCCGATGAATAATCACCACGCTTCATCTTTTTTTTCATCCTGTTCACTTCCTTTTATTTTATAGCCCTCTTCTCTGTTCCAACTTTGCGGAAACAATCAATGAATTCCGCATGACAACCCAACAGATACAACTGATCAAACAAAGCTGGGCCAGCGTAGCAGCGCTGGATACCCTCACTGTAGGCACGCTGTTCTACGACAAACTCTTTTCAATTGCGCCGGATGTAAGGCCAATGTTCCGTTCTCCTGTTTCCGACCAATCCCGCAAACTCCTTTCCATGATCGGTTATGTGATCAACAAACTGGAAAGACTTGATGAGATCGCCCATGAAATTGGCGGGCTCGCCAAAAGACATGTTCACTACGGTGTTAAGAACGAACATTACACCGTAGTTGGAGAGGCATTGCTCTGGACCCTTCAGCAGGGCCTCGGACATCAATGGAATGACGAAATGGAAGCCGCCTGGACCAACTGTTACAGGACCCTCTCCGGCGCCATGATCCTTGCTTCCAAAGAAACAGCCACCGCATAATTTTTGAAATGACCAATAGCCAGATCAACCTGATCAAACGTTCCTGGAAAGTTTTCAGAGATGCAGACCCTCGTATTGTTGGCGATGCCTTTTACAGCAAACTCTTCAACGACACACCCACACTCCGGAAAATGTTCCCCGTCCAAATGGACGCTCAGTACAAAAAGCTCATAGATATGCTGAGTACCATCGTTGCCCGGCTGGACAGACCGGATGATATGCAGGATGAACTAACGGCTATGGCCCACCGCCACGCTGGTTACGGTGTACGTCCCGCACATTACAGGCTTGTAGGAAAAGCATTGATCTGGACCCTGCAGCGCGGACTGGGACCCGATTGGTCGCCTGAACTGGAAGAAGCCTGGACCACCTGTTATTCACAGCTATCGGATATGATGATCAATGCCTCTGTAGCCAACTGACCATTACTTTAATCAATCGTAAAATAAAATGAAAGCAATCACATTAATCCTGCTTACGACTATTGTATTGACAGGATGCAAAAAAGAAAAAGACACAACATCATCTGATGGTAAGAAAAAGGTACAGTCCATTACGCTGACTGGTTATGAAGACAAATCCATCTTTACTTACGATAACCAGGGCAGGATTACACAAATCGAAGAAAACTGGGGTACTGTATTTTATAGTTATGAGAATAACAAGGTGCTGATCAGTGCAAGACGGAATAATGAAGATACCGAGCGCTACACCGGAGAGATTTCGTTAGACGGCAAGGGCCGTTTCAGCAAAGCGGTTTATGAATACATAGAATCCGGCAGCATTATAGATTACACTTTCCAGTATAATGCGGAAGGCTATTGTAATAAAGTGACGAGGGCTGTGAAAGATGGAAATATTGAAGTATATGACTACAAGATCGTTAAGGGTAACCTGGTGCAGACGAATGAATTCAGGAATGGAGCACCGTACAGGGCAGTCAAGTACACTTATTACGAGGATAAACCTTATAAGCTGAATCAGGATAACAGGTATGGCAACAACACTGTTACAAATGGTATGACAGGCCTTTTTTCAACCAATCTGGTGAAAAGTTATTTTGTGGAAGATGCAGGTGGTAATGTTATTCACAAAGCAGACTTTAGTTACCAGTTAGACAAAGCCGGGTATGTTATCAAAGAGATCATTTCATATCCCATGCAGAATGAAGAATTGCATTGGAACTATGGTTACAAATAGGGTGTTGTTGATAAAAACAGAAAGACCGTCCCGGAAGGGGCGGTCCTTTCTTTTACCAGAGCGTTAAAACAGGTTAGGACAGGGTTTGAAAATTGGTTTGGGAATAATGATACAAAAGTTAATAATTTTGGCGATAAATCAGATCGATTGATTTTATACGATCATAGCTAAAATCTATATTTGTCGCATGACCTTTGTGCAACTGGAATACATCGTGGCCGTAGATACCTTCCGCCATTTCGCTTTAGCCGCCGAGCATTGTTATGTTACTCAGCCTACGCTTAGCATGCAGATCCAGAAACTGGAGGAAGAGATGGGCATCAAAATTTTCGACAGGAGCAAACAACCCGTAGTGCCCACTGAAGCTGGAATGGAGATCATCGAGCAGGCGAGGAAAGTACTGGCAGAGCGGAACCTGATCACCGAGATCGTTCAACACAAGCGGGGTATCCTCACCGGCGAATTGCGGATAGGTATCATCCCTACATTGGCTCCCTATCTGCTGCCTTTGTTCGTTCCGGCTTTCAATAAAAAATATCCGCACGTTAAACTGATCGTGCAGGAAATGCGCACTGAGTATATCATCAACCGCCTTCGCGAAGGCCGTATCGATACCGGCATTCTTGTTACGCCGCTCCAGGAGAAAGGCATCAAAGAACATGTTCTGTTCTACGAAGAATTCCTGGCCTATGTTTCACCAAAGAATGCTGCTTTCAAAAAAACATATGTGCTTCCCCAGGACATCGACCCCAATAAGCTTTGGCTGATGGAAGAAGGGCATTGCTTCCGCTCACAGATCGTGAACCTCTGCGAGCTGCGCAAGGCTACGGAAATGGGCACCCAATTTGAATATGAAGCCGGTAGTATCGAAACCCTGCGCCGAATGGTGGAACTCAATGATGGCATCACCATCCTTCCGGAACTCACTACCATGGATATGGACCATAAGAAAATGCAGCTGGTCCGTCATTTCAAAAAGCCCGCTCCCATGCGCGAAGTAAGCGTGGTGGTGCACAGGGATTTTGTAAAGAAAAGATTGATCGAGGTATTGAAAGATTCCATTATTGCCGCTATTCCCGATAAAGTAAGAAAGAACAAAAACCTCAAAGTGGTGCCGGTATAAGATCAGTTCCTCAGCAAAGAATCCATTTTCTGCTGATAGAGGGGGAACCCGGGCAGATCGTTATGACTGCCGTCTTCAATAGTGATGAATTCATCTTTTGATTTCAGGAATGGTTTCAGTCTGGATGCATTCCTGTAAGGTATCACGCCATCGGATGTGCCATGGAAGATGGAAACCGGGGCCGTCACCTCCTGGAGGTATTGCCAGGTGGGGATCTTGAATTTGATCATTCGTTCCATTGGATAAATGGGGATCCTTGAACTGAGGATGCTGGGAAAATCATAGTAGGGAGTTTCGAGGATCAGTTTCCTGCAATCCCTGATTGCTCCCAGTTGCGCGGCAATGCCAGAACCCATGCTGCGACCATATAAAACGATGCTGTCCGGCTTATAGCTTGCACGCGCCAGCTTGTATAACAGTAATGCCCATTCGTATAATTTCGCTTCCGTGAAAGTGCCGGTGCTTTTGCCGAATCCAGGGTAGTCGAGCATCCAGACTTCATAGCCAGTTCGTGTGAACACCGGAGCGTTCCTGGCATACCAGGAAATATTCCGGCGATTGCCATGGAAATACAGCACCACGCCTTTGGGAACGGAGTCTGTGGTAGTGAACTGGATCACGTTGATGTTCACATTGGAAGAGTAGGGGAGATTCACCTCGCGGTAAGGGATCCTGAAATCATACTTATGCGATTTGTCAACAGCAACTGGTCGGAACATGATATAGTCCTGCAATCCATAGATCGCGATGCCGATGATGCAATACACCAGCAGCAATATTTTCATCCACCTGATGATCTTCTTTTTGTTCATACGAATGCCTGCAAGTTAGCAAGGCGGCAGTTAATCCTTGAGAATATCACGGATAAAATTATGGTACTCGGGAAAGTTGGGAAGGTTATTGTGACCACCGCCGTGGATTCGGATCAGCGTGATCATATCAGGATTGATGGCCTGCAGTTTCTCGCTGTGGCGGATGGGAATGAGCCAGTCGCGGGTGCCATGAATGATATAAGTATGGCATTTCACTTTCCGGATCCAGAGATCGGTGCGCAGGTGGTACTGCAGTACAAAGCGCACAGGAAGGATGGGAAGAAAGCGGTCCACTACCTTTTTGAAGCTGTAATAAGGGCTGTCGAGGATCAGGTAGCGGGGATGGTTATCCGAAGCGATCTTCGTGGCAAATCCGCTGCCGATACTGCGTCCATAGAGGATCAGGTAATTCTCGGGGCATTGTTTTTTGAGCCTGTCGTATACGAACTGCATATCGGACAGCATCTCTTTTTCACTTCTTTTGCCGGTGCTTTTTCCGAAGCCACGGTAATCCACCATCACTACATCATAATCGTACCGGTAGAAATCGCGTGCGTACCTGGCCCAACCCTTGATGCTGCGGGTATTGCCGTGGAAGTAGAGGATGATGCCTTTGGAGTCTTTCCTGTAAAAATGGAGGCCATTGATCCTTACGCCGGGCTCGATATCGAAGAAGAGCTCTTTGAAGGGAACATCGTATTTGAACTGGAAATCGGCGGGCAGCCTTTCCGGTTTGAAGATGAGTTTATCCTGTATGAAAAAAGCAATGATGCTGAGTGCGGCAATTCCGATGATGATATACCAAACGAATGTAGGCAATACAGTCAGGTTTGCTGTAAGATACAAAAAGTCCGCGCTCTTGCTTAAAATCCGTCGTCGTTATTGATGCGTTTCAGGTTGAGATTAGTTACCGGTGCAACGATCAGCGGGAATTTCTCCACCGTTACATTGCTCACATCGAGCCCAAATCCTCTTTCTTCCGAGAGGCTGTATTCCTTGATCCAGAAGTAGAGTTTCATGATCATACGCTCGGTGATAGGCAGCTCGATATCCTGGCTGAGGAATTTTTCCATTACGATGAACTGGAAATCGCCTACCACATTGTTCCTTTCGAGGCTTTCGTAGCGGCTGGTGATATTCACTTCCTTATTGGCTACCAGGTCTGCCACCACTTTGCGGAACATGAGGTTGATCTTCGGCTCGATCCTGAATCCCAGCCTGAATTCCACGCGGATGATATCATTGGGGATGATATGGTCTACTGAATACTCGCAGGTATAGGGATCATCCAGTGTATCTACGTGAACGAACCAGTAGATATCTGCGCGTTTCGGTTTTTTGTTGAGGATAGAGTAGATGATCTTATGCTCGATCTCCTTGGGGTTATTGGCGCTGGTGAGGTACACCAGGTGGGTTGCATATTTGGGAACGGTTTTATCGTTGCTCAGTTCCTGTATCTGCGGGATATAATGTTCCAGCCGCACAAATTCCACGTACCTGTTCTTGATCTTGCGTGCCCGGTACCAGATATACATTACGGCAAAGAGTCCTCCGCCTACTATCAGGGTCACATAACCGCCGTGCGGGAATTTGTCGAGGTTGGCGGAAAGGAAACTGAGCTCGATACTGAGATAAACGGTGAGGAAGAGATAAATGAAAATGGGCTTCGTCCTCCTGCTGACCAGGTAATTGGCAAACAGGATGGTGGTGGCGATCATACACATGGTGATGGCCAGACCGTATGCGGCTTCCATCCTTGATGATTTCTGGAAATAAAGTGTGATGCCGCAACAACCGAGGAAGAGCATGGTGTTGATGCCGGGGATATATAACTGACCTCTTTCTTCCGTGGGATAGTTGATGCGCATTTTAGGCCATTGGTTCAGGCGCATGGCCTCACTGATAAGTGTGAACGAACCGCTGATCAATGCCTGGCTGGCGATGATAGCTGCAGCCGTAGCGATGATGATACCCGGCAGTACGAACCACTGGGGCATGATGGCATAGAAAGGGTTGAAGCCTTCCGCCAGCATCTGGGCTGTCATTTTATCGCCTTCGAAATTGGCGAGGAGGTAGGCGCCCTGTCCGAGATAGTTCAGGATCAGACAGCTCTTCACGAAGATCCAGGAACGGCGGATATTGGAGCGTCCGCAGTGGCCGAGATCCGAGTAAAGCGCTTCTGCACCGGTGGTACAGAGAAAGACGGCGCCGAGAATCCAGAATCCTTTCGGGTAAGTGGTCAGCAGATCGATGGCATACCAGGGGCTGAAAGCTTTGAAGATATGCAGATCGTCCTGGAGGTGCACGCTGCCCAGGGTTGCCAGCATGATGAACCAGCAGAACATGATCGGCCCGAACATCTTGCCGATGCTATGGGTGCCGAACTGTTGCAGGAAAAATAGCACGGTAAGTACACCCAGTACAATGTAAACGATAGTGGAATCCGGAATGGGACCCAGCTCATCGATATTGCGCAAACCTTCGATGGAGGAAGTGATGGAGATGGGAGGCGTGATCATTCCATCCGCAAGAAGCGCAGCTCCGCCGAGCATGGCCGGCAGCACCAGCCATTTTTTCTGACGTCTCACGAGTGCGTACAACGAAAATATGCCGCCTTCCCCCCGGTTGTCTGCCCGGAGAGTCAGGATCACATACTTTACGGTAGTTTGTAATGTGAGGGTCCAGATGATACAGGAAAGCGATCCCAGGATCAGTTTTTCCGTTATCACCTTATCACTGATGATTGCATTCAGTACGTAAAGAGGGGAGGTCCCGATATCGCCGTAGATGATCCCTAAAGCAATGAGTAGAGTTCCTGCCGTGACTTTATTAATATTTTTGCCCACAGTGAGTTAGCTTTCCCGTTATCAAAGGGTTTTTTCAAAAAAATAATAGCACCTGGGATATTCCGGGCGCTGGTACAAAGGTATAAGCAAAAAATTGAATCCGGGGGCGGTTTTTTGACCCTTCTCCAAATGAACATAAATACTTAAAATTATCCGTAAATTTTGGGCATGGAACTCACAATGCGTAATTTGGCTATTATGAAAAACGGAATGAAAACCCTGTGCAGTCTGCTTGCTGTGCTTTTGCTCACAGGACTGCTGCCCTTCACTTCCCGGGCGCAAAAGATAGCCTACGCCGAACCCGAACGGGAAGATAACCGCCGCACCAATTTCGAGATCATCGGAAAGGTGGGCAATAATATCCTCGTATTTAAAAACAATCGTACAGACAATGCCATTAGTGTGTACGACAACGATATGAAACTGATCAACCGGGTGAAGCTGGATTATATGGACGACCGGTGGATCAATGTAGACTTCATCCCTTATGCCAACCATACCTGGATGATCTACCAGTTCCAGCGAAAGAATGTAGTGTATTGCATGGGCGTGAAACTGAATGAAGAAGCAAAGCGGCTGACAGATCCCATTGAGCTGGACACTACCCGGATTGGTTGGTCTGCCAACAACAAGATCTACACTACCATCTTCAGTGACGATAAGCAGCAGGTGATGGTATTCAAGATCAACAGCAAGAACCCGAAGAATTTTCTCTTTACCACAATGCTCTTTGATGCCGAATTGCAGTTAAAAGAAAAACAACAATTGTCGCTCCCCATGGAAGAACGCCATGATTATCTCACAGACTTTTTACTGGACAATGAAGGCGAGCTGGTATTCGGCAAATTCAGGAGAAGGAACAGCAACGATTATATCACCGATCTCCAGATAATACGTAAAAAGCTCAACCGGACTGAATTCTCCTCCAATGTGCTGAATGACGACGAGAAGCTGTTGCTGGATGAAGTGAAGATCAAGGTTGACAATACAAACAGGCGCTACCTCTTCTCTGCACTTTATTACAAACAGAAAAGAGGAAATATAGAAGGATTGTATTCCGTGGTGTGGGACAAGGCCACAGACACATCTGTTCGCGTGAGCACGCTTATGTTCAGCGACGATCTCCGCAAACAGGCAAAAGGCTCGGATGCCAATCTTCGGTTAGCCTTCAACGATTATTTCATCAAGAACATCATCATAAAAAAAGATGGCGGTTACCTGCTGGCGGCAGAGTCCATGTACACAACTTCACGTGGCGGCCCCTTCAACAGGTGGGATTATATGGGCTGGGGTAACCCCTGGGCATACCCGATGGATTATTATTCCTGGGGTTCGCCTTACTATTCTCCCTGGGGTTGGAGCCGCTATGGCTACAACAGGTGGGGCGGAAGTCAATCCACCCGTTATTATGCGGAGAACATCATGCTCCTTTCCTTCGACAAAGATGGGAATATGGAATGGAATAATGTGATCCCCAAGAGCCAGTTTGATGATGATAACGACGATCTCATCTCCAACAATATCATGAATACAGGCGGCCAGCTTCACTTCCTTTTCAATGTGTACGAGCGCCGTACGCTCATCCTGAATGATCAGAGCATCGATGCCAATGGTAAAATTACGAGACACCCAACGTTGAAAAACCTCGACAAGGGCGTAGATTTCATGCCCAGATTGGGCAAACAAATAAGTTCCCGTAGTATGGTTATGCCTGCTCTGTACAGAAACTATATTACTTTCGCAAAAATCGATTTCTAAACCATTTTTGCGTGACAGGAACCTTTAAACAAAAAAACTCCGGCAATACGCTGGTATTGCTGGTGTATGGTTTAATACTAAAATTCAGCATCTTCCTTCGCCCGCAGGGGCCACTGGTACAGCCGGACGACGATCACTTTCTGTACAAATGGTTGATCGGATTCCTGGAGCCATTGCATCTATGGCCGGGCGTTTATTCCCTGATAGCATTTCTGTTGCTGTACAGTCAGGCATTGTTACTGAACCGTGTCTGCAATGCCCAGAAAATGATGGCCCGCCCCAATTACCTGGTGGCGATGAGTTACATGCTGATCACTTCCCTGTTTCCTGACTGGAATTATTTCTCTGCGCCCTTGCTGATCAATTCACTGCTGATCTGGTTGTTCTACAGGTTGAACACCCTGTACAATGCTTCCAAACCAGGCTCGGTTGTGTTCAATGCCGGCCTGATCATGGGCTTTATCACACTGCTGTACCAGCCTGCCATCGTATTCGTATTCTTCCTGATGCTGGCGGTCTTCATTGTGAGGCCTTTCCGGATCAAGGAGTGGCTGATCGGGCTGCTGGGTGTTACAGCACCTTATTATTTTATCGGGCTGGTGCTCTATCTCACCAATCAGTGGGACTGGAAAAAATTGCAGCCTGATATTTCATTCAGTCTGCCGCCAATGCCGGATTCGATATTCATCACCATCAGTCTTGGTTTGCTGGTATTGCCATTTATCATTGGAGGTTTCTTTGTTCAGAACAATCTCAGTAAAATGTTCATCCAGGTGAGAAAGAGCTGGAGCCTGTTGCTGGTTTGCCTTGTAACCAGCACTCTCATCATCCTGATCAACGGGGGCACCAACTACGTGAACTGGAGTCTTTGCGCAGTACCGCTGGCTGTATTCCATGGTGCGGCCTGGTTCTATCCGCAGGGGAAATTAATCCCTTCCATTATGCATTGGCTCATATTCGGATACGCCATGTATCTGAATTACTGGCTGCCAGCATAATCCACTTGTTCCGCTATGAAATGATTCAGGTTTCGTATCTTTGCAATCCTCAATGTATACCCATTATGAAATTTGGCGTTGTAGTTTTTCCAGGATCAAATTGTGACAGAGATATGCAGGATGCCCTGCAGAATGATCTTAACCAGGAAGTGACCATGTTGTGGCATAAAGACAAGGACCTCAGCATGTTCACCACAGATGATTGCATCGTGCTTCCCGGAGGTTTTTCTTATGGCGATTACCTGCGCTGCGGCGCCATCGCCCGTTTCAGCCCGATGATGCAGAGCGTGATCGAGTTCGCCAACAAAGGCGGCAAAGTGCTGGGCGTTTGTAACGGCTTCCAGGTGCTTTGTGAGGCAGGCCTTCTTCCCGGCGTGCTCTTACGCAATGCTAACCAGCAGTTTATCAGCAAAAACATTTATATCAAAGGTCTGGGTTCCAACCAGGCGCTCAAGATCCCTATCGCTCACGGTGAAGGCCGCTACTATGCAGACGAGAAAACGCTCGATGCGCTGGAAGCCAATGGACAGGTGATCTACAGGTATTGTGATGAGAACGGTAACATCAACGTAAATGCCAATCCAAATGGCGCTACACGCAATATCGCTGGTATCAGAAATGCCAATGGAAATGTATTCGGAATGATGCCTCACCCTGAGCGCGCAACCTCCGAAGCACTGGGCAATATCGACGGTAAGATCATATTAAACGCCTTGTTGATAAACCCCGATAGCACGTTGGTAAAGACTTCCGCTGAATTGGTCAACTTTTAGAGATTTGTTAGCTTTTTTTAGTTGAAATTTACAAGCATGATCGGCAGGTGAAAAGGATTCCTGCTAAAGGAATGAACCTGATCGTGATTTGTAAACTCTTAATTTTTGTCTGATGAAAAAGTTAGCATTACTCGGTATAGTTTGCCTGATCGGCTCTGTAGCCCTGGCCCAGTCTTCTAAAGCTGTTAAATGGACATTCACCTCCAAGAAAGTTGCTGCCGGCACTTATGAAGTGCATATGACAGCTGCTGTTAGCGGAGACTACCATATCTACGCTCAGAACGCTGGCGTTGAAGGACCTCTTCCTACCGTATTCACTTACACCAAGAATCCTCTGGTTACTGCTGAAGGCAAGGCCAAAGAAGTAGGTAAGCTCATCAAAAAGAACGAACCTGTTTGGGGCGGTGATGTGAACTACTACGAAAAAACTGTCACCTTCGTTCAGACAGTGAAAGTAAAAGGCAAAAGCAAAACAAACCTGGCTGGTAAAGTAGAGTTCATGGTTTGTAACG
This sequence comes from Pseudobacter ginsenosidimutans, assembly GCF_007970185.1. Taxonomy (NCBI): domain Bacteria; kingdom Pseudomonadati; phylum Bacteroidota; class Chitinophagia; order Chitinophagales; family Chitinophagaceae; genus Pseudobacter; species Pseudobacter ginsenosidimutans. The sequence goes on from NZ_CP042431.1 coordinate 2,962,532, forward strand.
AAGAACAATGCCTTCCTCCCTCCGAAGTAGAATTTTCTGTTAATATCGGCGGATAGTCGTTATGCGACTAAACTGATTCACATATAAACGGGTTCTTTATTTATTGAAGACCCGTTTTTATTTTTTGCACCCGTATAATCCATCGTAATGAAGCAATTTATTACCCGGTCGCTTGCGTTCCTACTATTAACGTTTGTGTCTCTTGGCGTCTGGGCTCAGGACTCCTCCCAGGTTAAGCTCTCTTATTCTTCTGAAAGATTGAATGACAAAGAAGTTCTCCTCACCATCAAAGCCGTAGTGGTGGGTGAAGGAAAGAAATTGTATTCTGTAAACAAACCATCGGAAGAGTCTGTGAACTCTACGGTGGAGTTTGATAGTTCAGTATTAAAATTCTTCAAGGATCCCCTGATTGAAAAGGGGAATGTGAAGACTGAGAAAGATTCCGAACTGGAAGTGGATGTAAAATATGTAACCGATAGTCTGGTTTGGCAGCAGAAAGTATCGCTTGCGGATACCATTACCAAAGCATTCGATGGGAAAGTAAGTTACTTCATCAAGGATGGAAATGAATTTAAAAGCGGTGAAGCTGTGTTCAGCATCACTGCAAAAAAAGCTGGTGGAGAGAAAGCTGATAAGGCAGCATCCGAAACAGCAGCAACAGAAGAAGAGAAAGAGCCTGAATCTTTATGGGAGTTCTTTCTCGTGGGGCTCATTGCTGGTATCGGTGCATTCATCATGCCCTGTATCTATGCAATGGTGCCTGTAACTGTGAGCTTCTTCACCAAGCGCAGCACCAGCCGCGCTGCTGGTATCAAGAATGCACTTATCTATTCTCTATCTATCATTCTTATTTATACACTACTTGGATTTTTGATCACACTGATCTTCGGGCCAGGTGCATTGAATGAAATGGCGAGCAGTGCTGTGTTCAATATTTTCGTGTTTGTGATGTTTGTGGTATTCGGTATCTCCTTCCTCGGTGCATTTGAAATTACATTGCCTGCATCATGGAGTAATAAGATAGACAGTAAATCCAATTTTGGTTCTGTATCGGGGCTTTTTTTCATGGCACTTACACTGGTAATAGTTTCTTTCAGTTGTACAGTTCCTTTCATTGGAACGCTTACTGCGTATACTGCCAAGGGTGGGTCTATGGCCGCTCCGCTGGTTGGATTTTTCGGTTTCTCATTCGCGTTAGCAATGCCTTTCGCACTCTTCGCGTTCTTCCCTGCATTGCTGAACAAAATGGGTAAGTCCGGTGGATGGTTAAATACAATCAAAGTAGCACTCGGCTTTATCGAATTGGCACTCGCATTGAAATTCCTGAGCAGCGCTGATCTGGCTTACCACTGGGGTATCCTGGACCGTGAGGTGTATCTTTCACTGTGGATCGTGATCTTTGGTCTGTTGGGACTTTATCTGCTTGGTAAACTCAGGTTCCATCATGACAATGATCTTCCGCTGAATGATTATGGCAAGCCATATCTCACTGTAACAAGATTGTTCTTTGCGATAGCTGCGCTTTCTTTCACAGTATTCCTGATCCCTGGTTTGTGGGGAGCTCCTCTGAAAGGATTGAGCGCATGGTTGCCTGAAATGAAAACACAGGATTTCAACCTTGCTGAAGCAAGAACAGCAACTGTATCATATGCTGAAGGTGGAGCAGAAGACAAGAACAGAGTGAAACCTGTAAAATATACAGACTTCCTCAAATCTGAAATTCCGGGAGTAGATGCATTTTTCGACTATAAGGAAGCGCTAGAAGCCGCTAAGAAAATGAATAAACCTTTAATGGTAGACTTCACTGGTCATAGCTGCGCCAACTGTCGTAAGATGGAGCAAGAAGTATTGAATGATCCTGAAGTGATGAAGAGATTAAGTCAGGATTTTGTGGTGGTGTCTCTTTATCAGGATGATAAATTCCGTTTACCTGATGAAGAAAGATTTGAATCGAAGCATGGTCTTGGTACCATCAAGGATATCGGTAATCTGAACAAAGAGATATCTCTCGAGATGGTGAGCAGTCTTGCTCAACCTCTCTATGTATTTGTTGATACCGATGGAACTGTTATCAAGAATGCAGGAGGATACAAAGCTGATATTCCAAGATTTGTGAAGATCCTGGATGAAGTGAAGGAAGCCTTCAAAGCAAAACACAAGTAAGCACTGGCTTCAGATAATAAAAGGGCGCAATCGAATAGATTGCGCCCTTTTATTATTGCTCTAGAATGTAGTGATGGCAAAGGTTATAGCGAATTGTAAAGTATATAAAACCCCGCTTTACTCAAGCGGGGCTTCACAATTAGGCGTCATTCTGTTCCAGCCTTCTGACCAGCAAGCAAATCAGTGAAAAAGTCTGATGGAGGACCAGAATGACAATATTTTCCAGTTAATTTCTTTCAAATTTAAAGTGTGTATCCGTTCCCTTTTTACGGTTACCGTTAATCTTTTGCAAAGAAATGGTACTGGTTGAGTCAAATTCTATTCATCGTTCTTCTCTGAAAAATAGGCTTCGTACTGTCTATTTTTCTCAATTCTTTTTGTTGAACAAGAGGTTCAGTGAAAAGTTCAATGGCTTTGAAAAATTGCGTGCTTATAAAGCGATCTTTTTTTGCGTCATCATCTTGCGCAGGTTGATCAGGCCGTAACGCATTCTTCCCAAAGCCGTGTTGATACTGCAATTGGTGAGAGATGCGATCTCTTTGAAGCTCATGTCTGCATAATGACGCAGAATGATCACTTCACGCTGATCGTCTGGCAGCAGGTCCAGCATCTGACGAACCCTGTCGTAACTTTGACGTTTCATCATTTTCTGATCTGCACCATCTTCCGTAAAATTGATCACTTCGAAAATGTCACGGTCATCACTTGTTTTGATAGCCGGTGTTCTTTTTACTTTTCTGAAATGGTCTACACACAGATTGTGTGCAATGCGCATTGCCCAGGGCAGGAACTTTCCTTCCTCAGTGTAACGGCCGCTACGGATTGTGTCGATGATTTTGATAAGCACATCCTGGAAGATATCCTCAGCGAGGTATTTGTCTTTTACGAGGAACAGGATGGAAGTGTACATTTTGTCTTTGTGACGGAGAATCAACGTTTCAAGGGCATAGAGATCCCCATCCTGGAAGTCCTGGATGAGTTCATGGTCGGTCTTTTTGCGTAGTAAATTCATAAACTTCTACGGGTTTTGAAGGTTATAGGATATATATAAATGGATTTTATTGGTTAGGTCGGCTTTTCAGTGTAGAAGTAACTAAATCAATAGGCTGTAATGTTTGGTGAAGTTTTTATTGTCGGTTTAGTAAATTAAAGATAGAGACTTTTTTGAAATAAGCAAACTTTAACCATATTTTTAAAACATTTGCATACTATTGAATATGACTTATTTAACATAGATCAAATTGCTTGATTTAAGTCAAATTCCGGGGCGATTCCGTTAAACTTTCTGCCTTCCCATATGTAGTATACAATATTCTCCCGATTGCAATAATTTTGTGCTCCATTATAATATGACAGTTACTACCAAAAAGAGCAAAGCCACTTCCAAAAAGGCCGGACCTCCCAATATACAAGACAGCATTTATGTTCAAGGCGCACGCGTACATAACCTGAAAAATGTTTCAGTGAGTTTCCCGCGCAACAAGTTCATTGTGGTGACAGGTGTTTCCGGATCAGGAAAATCATCGCTCACCATCGATACACTTTTTGCAGAAGGACAACGTCGCTACGCAGAAAGCCTCAGCGCATACGCACGCCAGTTCATGGCCAGGATGGTGAAGCCGGATGTAGACTTCATCAAGGGACTTTGTCCTGCCATCGCCATCGAACAGAAAGTGATCACACGCACACCGCGCTCCACGGTCGGCAGCATGACAGAGGTCTATGATTATCTCCGCCTTTTGTTCGCACGCACAGGAAAAACCATCTCACCCGTCTCCGGACAGGAAGTGAAGAAAGATGATGTGGCCGATGTGATCGAAGCCATCAAAAAACAGAAGGCGGGCGACAAAGTGCTCATGCTGATCCCCTTCAAACAACACAAGAACCGTAAGCCACAGGAAGAATTGAATATTCTCCTGCAGAAAGGTTTCACCCGTATCTACGATGGCGAAGTGCAAAGCATCGAAGACCTGCTGGAAGCAAAAAGCTGGAAGCCTGCTAAAGAAACTTATGTGCTGGTGGACCGGATGATAGTGAAGGATTTTGATGAAGATGATATTCATCGCATGGGAGATTCCATCGGCACCGCTTTCTATGAAGGCGAAGGCAGCATGGTGATTGAAATAAATGGTTCAGTCAAACGAACCTTCTCCAATAAATTTGAACTGGACGGCATCGTATTCGAAGAGCCGGTACCCAATCTCTTTTCATTCAACAATCCATTCGGTGCCTGCCCTACCTGCGAAGGCTTCAGCCAGGTACTGGGGATCGATGCGGATCTGGTGATCCCGGACAAACGTTTAAGCGTATACGAAATGGCCGTTGCTCCCTGGAAGGGCGATAAGCTCGGCTGGTGGAGGGATCAATTCATCAAAGGTGCGCGCAAGTTCGATTTCCCCATTCATAAGCCTGTTATCGATCTTACAAAAGATCAATACACTACACTCTGGCAGGGAAATGAATTTGTACAGGGCATCAATGATTTCTTCCGTGAAGTGGAAGCCAATCTGTATAAAGTGCAGTACAGGGTATTGCTGAGCCGCTATCGCGGAAGAACGCAATGCCCGGATTGTAATGGTTACCGCCTTCGCAAGGAAGCGCTCTATGTAAAAGTAGGCGGCCTGCATATCGGTGAGCTTTGTGAAATGCCTGTTCGTGATCTGCAACAATGGTTTGCTGATCTGAAACTGAGTGTGTATGATCAACAGGTAGCCAAACGTATTCTCATCGAGATCAATCATCGTCTGAAAACTTTGATGGATGTTGGTCTCGGTTATCTCACACTGAACCGTCTCGCCAATTCATTGAGCGGCGGCGAAAGCCAGCGTATCCAGCTGACCCGCTCACTGGGCAGTAATCTCACCAACTCATTGTACATCCTGGATGAGCCGAGCATCGGCCTCCACTCACGCGATACTGAAAGATTGATCCGCGTATTGAAAGAACTGCGTGATCTCGGCAATACTGTAGTTGTTGTTGAGCACGATGAACTGATGATGCGTGAAGCTGATCATATCATCGATATGGGCCCGCTGGCTTCACATCTCGGAGGAGAAGTAGTGGCAGCAGGAAATTACGATGAGATCATCAATAACGAGAACAGCCTTACAGGAAAATACCTCAAAGGTGAAATGACCATCGATGCGCCGAAGACCGTTCGCAAGTGGACGCGCTCCATCAAAGTGGAAGGAGCTCGTCAGAACAACCTGCAGAATGTTACAGCCGAGTTTCCGCTGAATACCTTCACGGTAGTAAGTGGTGTGAGCGGAAGCGGCAAGACCACACTGGTGAAACAAATTCTTTATCCCGGTCTGCAAAAGATCAAGGGAGAGTTTGCTGATAAAGTGGGATTGCATAAAAGCATTACAGGAGATATCGATCTGATTGCGCAGGTCGAGATGGTGGACCAGAACCCCATTGGTAAATCTTCCCGCTCCAACCCGGTAACTTATATCAAAGCATACGATGAGATCCGCGATCTCTACGCCAAACAACCGCTCAGCAAAACACGCGGCTTCCAGCCCAAACATTTCTCCTTCAACGTAGACGGAGGAAGATGCGACGCCTGCAAAGGTGAAGGCGAACAAATTGTGGAAATGCAGTTCCTCGCGGATGTGCATCTCACCTGTGAAGTTTGCGGTGGAAAGAAATTCAAGGAAGAAGTGCTGGAAGTACAATACAAGGGCAAGAGCATCTATGATATCCTTGAGCTCAGTGTTGATGAAGCGCTGGAATTCTTTGCAGCAGAAAAAGACATAGTGAACCGTGTGCGTCCTCTGAGCGATGTGGGATTGGGCTATGTAAAACTGGGGCAATCATCCGATACGCTCTCCGGTGGTGAGGCGCAGCGTGTGAAGCTGGCTTCTTTCCTCGGCAAAGGAAAAGGGCAGGGACAGATCCTATTCATCTTCGACGAACCTACTACTGGTTTACATTTCCACGATATCCGCAAATTGCTGGCGAGCTTCAATGCGCTGATCGAGCAGGGGCATAGCATCCTGGTGATTGAGCACAATACAGATGTGATCAGGAGTGCGGACTGGGTGATCGATCTCGGCCCTGAAGCCGGCGATGGCGGCGGCACTATCGTGTATGCCGGCGTTCCATCAGGATTGAAAAAAGTGAAAGAAAGCTATACAGGAAAATTCCTGTAAGCTGAAAGCAAAATAGTGAACAGGCCGGGGTTGTTAAGTCTCCGGCCTGTTTCCTTTTTTTGGGGGCAGCTGCCCAGTAACCCGCCTCCGGCGAGTGACCTGTATTAGTTCGCCTCCGGCGCACACCCTGTACTTTAACTTTTCTACCTCTTCCTCTTATCTTTTCTTTGCTTCACAATTCAGCGCTGATATGTTCCGAATTCTACTTTTCTTCTTTTTCATTTTTTCTGTTCATTTTTCCAATGCGCAGCAGGTTACTGTTGCCGAGTTGAGGAAGTTCATGGACTATGATCATTTCCGCATCGATACCACGCTTAAAAAGAGAGGCTATCTTTTGATGCAGAAAGATATCGACTCTACCAGCTCCCTCTATCAATACTCGCATATCGATCATAAGGAGGATGATAAAGATGGCAGGCCTACCGTTATCCGTTCGGTGCAATACATGGATGTGAATACCGAGAAATACAGCAGCCGCCTTCTCACTTACCGGACCTACGACAAAGATGAATACAAAGACATTTCCGTGTACCTGCTCTCACACAATTTCAGGTGTACCGAGAAATACAATTTCCAGGGAGCCGAGAATCTCGTATATAACAGTGGGGATCAAACGATCCGGATCAAGATCTTCACCACGCCGATGGGAGATGGCCGGAAGTTCACGGCCTATGAAGTGGAGCTGGGAAAATAATTTCGCTTAACACGTTTCTATATAAAAATGGCGGCCAAACGGTCGCCTGTTTTTTTCCTAAAACCATTCTACGAAGTACAAAAAAATTTACCCTTACTCAAGCCTGCTGCACCTTTACCACCATAAAGCTGCCCCGGAGGGAGATTCGCAAATGGCGTGGGGGGATGTTATTGGAGGCCTTCGAAACAAAAGCTCCAAAGCTCAACAATGAACAGCAGCTCATCCTTCGCACCAAAGTAAAAAGATTATCCAACTGCGCTGGTTTGTTTCACAGTCTCCAATAACATCCCCCCACGACATTTGCAGCAATAAAAAAGGCTGACCCAATTGGACCAGCCTCAATGATGATATTTAAATGATTTTTATCTCAGTCTATCCAAACTCTTCACCAGTTTCTGGTCCCTGTAAATTCCGCGCAGTGCGAGGAAGAGCATAATGGGAACCACCAGGGCCACCAGGGCGGAGATGCCATAATTACCTTCGCCCGGAACAAATTTTTTGGTTTGCAGGTAGAACAGCAGCAGGTTGAGCAGGGAAAGCACCAATGCGATGCCCACCAGTTTGATCTGTAATTTCCTGTCTTTGAAAATAAAGATGGAGATCAGCGCCAGCAGGCCCGTTCCCACTGTAGTGATCAGGAGCAATGTACTGGTTTGTGCAGTGAGGGCAGTGAATTGTTTGATGGCCATTCCCTCCTGGATCATATTGCCGGTATAGAAAAATAATTTCAATGTCAGGAAGGCTGCAATGGCAGCCAGCAGCAACCATATCGTTTGTATACGTTGGATCATAATGGTTAGTTTGACAGGCCCAAAAATAATCATTTGTCCGTTACTTCCGCATCAAAAGAAAAAGCCTGCCGTAATTGGCAGGCTTTCCTGTTTATGAAATGAATTGATTATCCAAGTTCGGGATAAAGCGGGAACTGTTTCATGAATGTGTTCACATCATTCTTAACACCGGCGATGGTTGCCTCATCATCGATCTTGGTGAGCACTTTGTCTATAAAGCCGGCAACAGTTTCCATATGCGCTTCATTCATACCTCTTGAAGTGATGGCAGGCACGCCGATACGGATACCGCTTGTAACAAACGGGCTCTTATCGTCGAAAGGCACTGCATTCTTGTTGAGGGTGATATGTGCTTTATCAAGTGTTTCCTGCGCTTTCTTACCGGTGAGGTTCTTGTTGCGGAGGTCGATCAGCATCAGGTGATTGTCTGTACCGTTGCTGATGAGGTTGTAACCGCGGTTCACCATTGCTTTGGCCATGGCCTGGGCATTGTTGATCACATTCTTTCCATAAGCAGTGAACTCATCTGTGAGGATTTCTCCGAAAGCGATGGCTTTGGCTGCGATCACATGCTCCAATGGTCCGCCCTGTGCGCCGGGGAATACGGCGAGGTCCAGCAGCTGGCTCATGGTACGTGTATTGCCCTTTGGATCTTTCAGGCCCCATGGGTTCTCGAAATCATGACGAAGCATGATGATACCACCACGTGGTCCGCGCAAAGTTTTATGTGTAGTGGAAGTTACGATATGGCAATGATCGAAGGGATCATTGAGAAGGCCTTTGGCGATCAGACCTGCAGGGTGTGCAATGTCTGCCATCACCAGGGCGCCGATCTTGTCGGCAACAGCGCGGATGCGGGCATAGTCCCAGTCGCGGCTATACGCAGAAGCTCCGCAAATGATCATCTTTGGTTTTTCTGCGAGGGCGATCTGCTCCAGTTGATCGTAGTCAACGATGCCGGTATCTTTTTTCACACCGTAGTGCAGCGCCTGATAGTATTTGCCGGAGATATTGGCGGGGCTGCCGTGTGTGAGGTGTCCGCCCATACTGAGGTCCAGACCGAGGATCTTATCACCTGGTTTGAGGCAGGCGAGGAACACGGCTGAATTGGCTTGTGCACCGGAGTGGGGTTGCACGTTGGCCCAGGAGGCGTTGAATACTTTTTTGAGGCGTTCGATGGCCAGGGTCTCTATCTCATCAATGACTTCACATCCGCCGTAATAACGTTTGCCAGGATAGCCCTCTGCATACTTGTTAGTAGCAACAGAGCCCATAGCCTGTATTACCTGCAGCGATGTGAAATTTTCAGATGCGATCAGTTCAATGCCGTGGCGTTGGCGGTCCAGTTCCTTACGGAGGAGGTCAAAAACGAGCGTGTCTTTTTGCATGGCGCAAAAATAGTGAGAACGCCCCATAATTTTCACTATTTTCACGGTTTCGTAAGGAACCAGCTTTGTTGTTTTTGGATAAGCTGAAAACAGAATTTCGATATGAAGGCAATTATTCCCGTAGCCGGTGCAGGCACCAAACTACGGCCACATACATATACTCAACCCAAGGCTCTCATCCCGCTTGCAGGAAAAACAATCCTCAGCATTATTGTGGACCAACTGAAGAGTGCAGGGATCAATGAATACATTTTTATCATAGGCTATCTCGGACAAAAGATCCAGGACTATGTAAGAGATAATTATCCCGATATCAAGGCGCATTTTGTACACCAGACTGAAAGACATGGGATCGGTCATGCGATCCAGCTCACCAAAGACATCGTTGAAGACGACGAGATGTTTGTGGTATTGGGCGATACCATCTGCGAGTACGATGTAAAAGCCGTGCTGGATATGCCGCATTCCGCGCTGGGTGTGAAGAGGGTTGACGATCCCCGGGAATTCGGCGTGGCCGAGATCGGGGAGGATGGGTTTATCAGCAGGGTGGTGGAAAAGCCGCAGATCCCCAAATCGAATATGGCGCTGGTGGGCATTTACCGGATCAAGGAATCCGCTTTCCTTTTTCAATGCCTGGAAAGTAATGTGCGTAACCAGGTGATGACGCGTGGCGAATATTCATTTACAGATGCACTGGAATGTATGATCCGCCAGGGGGCAAGGTTTCAGGCCTTCAAAGTACAGAACTGGTTCGATTGCGGAAAGAAAGATACACTGCTGGAATCCAATGCCACCATGCTGAAGAAATTCGGCAGCATGATCTCCCAGGACCATAACTTCGAGAACACTATTATAGTTCCTCCTGTCAGCATCGCGAGGGGCTGCGATATCCGCAATTCCATTGTGGGCCCCAACGTCAGTATCGGCGAAAAGACCGTGGTCAATTACTCCATCATCAAGAACTCCATAATCGGCTCATTTGCTGATCTGTACGATATTGTACTGAGTGAATCCCTGATCGGCAGCGATACCGAAGTGAAGGGCGAAAGCCGGAGTCTAAACATTGGTGATAATACGGAGATCGATCTTGGGAAATCATGACAATTTTCCCTTAAAATTTCTTTAAAGCTTCACCCGTTATCAGGGAGATTGAGTAACTTTCATGGCTGAATGCAACATTCGGTATAGCTGTCTTGTCTTTTTACAGAGAAGACAGAGTATGGACAGTGTGATCGGCAGGTAATCAACTTTGCCAACCTTTTAAACTCCTATTATGAGAGTTCGGAAAAAAATGCTCCTTATGACGGCAATCCTGCCGCTGGCCCTTTTAGCCAAAGCTAACAATGGAAATAATGGGGAGAAGGAGCGCGGAAAAACAGAACCTGTTTTGTATGGCATGGTAGCTGATGCTGTGACCAAAAAGCCTGTGCAGGGAGTAACATTATCCATTACTACTGCAGCGAAGGGACAGGAGAACGTGAAGGATAGAAAAGAATATGTAACCGATGCGGCAGGGCAGTTCAAAGTGCCTCAGATGCCGCCAGGTGAGGTGGTGATCGTGTTAGAGAAGAAAGGCTACAAGACTTACAAGAAAGAGAATGTGATTATCAAAGAAGGAGTTTCCCTTAAAATGAATTTAGATCTGACCGCCGATGAAGATGAAAGTGACGTATTTCATCCACTAATGCGGATGATGGACGGTGATTAATACACATCGGGGTTTACCCACAGTAAGAAGCCGCTTTGTAATACAAGGCGGCTTCTTGTTTTTGTAGACGTTTCCTTTATTGTGACTAAAAAAAGCGGAACTGAGAACAGTCCCGCGTATAACGCAAATGAGAAAACACTAATCGTGTAAAAAATCAAGATTTCCGTCTTCCTTCTTCAGTGTAACGGAATCTTTTTTGAAATACTTCCTGTATTTGTTGGTAACTGATTCCGGTTGTTCATTGCCGTTAATGCTGAGTTTACTGTCGTTGTAGCGGATGGTATAGTCTTTCTTCGTATCCAGCAGTCCGTCTGCTTCCATGGCATAGATCATCTCCTGGTATCCCTTCAGCTCGATCTCTGCTTTTTTGATCTCTTCTTCTGCGCTGCGGATAGATTTTTCTATGTCCAGCTTGTCGAACCTGATATTCTCTCTGGCTTCTGCAATTTGTTTTTTGGCGCGCCCGATCTGTTCCTTCACTTGTTTCTCATGGCGCTCCTGGCTAAGGCGATGTTCTTTTTTCGCTTTTTCCATTTGCAGTTTTACTTTTTCCATCACTTCTTTGCTGATGTGTTCGGTTGCTCCCGTGGAGTGCTCAACAGCTTCTTCCACCTGACGTTGTATGGCTTCAAAATCGATATTCTTCAGCGCTTCTTCTGCATGGAGTTGGGCTTTTTCGATATCGATCTGGTCAAGGGACCTGAGCATTTCCTCCTGTGCTTTTTTCCAGTCTTTGGTCATTTGTTTCTGCAGGTTGCCCCTGGCTTTTTCAAGCTGATCCAATTCTTTGTCCAGGTCTTTGAGGTATTGTTTCTTAGCCGGATCTTTTGATTTTTCCTGGCTGAATGCGGGGGAGGTTATCAATACTCCGGCAATGGCGGCGGCTGCCAGCATGGGGCGGACAGTCAGTCTGTTCATGTGTGACAATTTCATGCGAACATGGTTTTAATAGTAATATACGATGGTTTTCGTAATAAAGTACGACGATTTTCGTAAAATGTTGCATGGAGCTTGAAAAAGAAAAAGGTGCATCTTTCGATACACCCTTTGAAACTTATTGTGATACGTAATCAGTTACTTCTGAAAGCCCATTTCCACATTTCTTTCCAGGTAACTTTTTTACCGTAGAGGAGGATGCCTGTGCGGTAGATCTTTCCTGCCAGCCAGGTGGTGCCGAGGAAACCGAGTACCAGCAGGACCATACTGGTGATCAATTCCCAGACTGCCACGCCATCGGGGATGCCATGTGCCACGCGTGCCATCATTACAACCGGTGAAGTGAGCGGGAACAGGCTGCCGAATACGGCGAGGCTGCTGGTAGGATCATTCACCGCTTTCATGGCGATTACGATCGCGAAGATGATGGGCAATGTGATTGGCAGCATCAGGCTTTGTGCATCCTGTGGATCCTCATTCACGGCACTGCCAACAGCAGCGAAGAGAGATGAGTACAAAAGATAGCCGCCCAGGAAATAGAAAAGGAAACAAGGCAGGAGCAGGGGCAGCATTTCTTTCACCTGGTCAAGGAAAGTAGCCGCTCCACCCTGAGGCATTTGTTGGGCAACATCTGCCATCTGACTGGCCGCCGGGGTGTTTACACCCATCACGAGTGTTACTATCAGGTTCATCGTAACACCCAGAACGATCCATATAAGGAACTGTACCAATCCTACTGCACCGATGCCAAAGATCTTACCCATCATTAGTTGTATTGGCTTCACGCTGCTCACGATCACTTCTGCAATGCGGTTCACTTTTTCTTCCATCACACCACGCATTACCATGGTACCGTAAATGAAGAGTACGATATAGATCAGGAAGCCGGAGATCATGCCTACTGCATAGGCAACTCCGGATTTATCCTGTTTCTTATCGCTTTCAAGTTTATTGATATCGAGGATGGCATCACGTTGCGCACTATCGAGTTGTGCTTTTGAAACGTAAGCCAGCATTTTGTGTTCCTTTATCGTGTTGTTGATCCTCTTTTCCACTTTTTCCCTGGTGATCAGTCCGAGGGACTTTGCAGTTCTGATACGGATGGAATCAGTAGCAGAGTTGAATTGTTCAGGAATGTACATGTAGGCATTGAAGCTGCCTGACTGCACACTGTCGCCCAGTTGATTTTCCTTCAGAGAATTCTGAAATGTGAAGCTGATATCTCCGTCGTTTTTCAGTTTTCCTTCAAAGACGTTAGATCGGTCAGACACCAGCACCTTTACAGAATCTCCTCCTTTAACAGAGAACCAGATGATGGCGGCATAGAATCCTGCAAACAGCAGGGGTAATAATATCGTTGTCAGCAGGAAGGTCTTTTTACGAACCCTGCTGGTAAATTCTCTCTGTGCAATGATCCAGGTTTTGTTCATGGTCAGTTGTTTTAAGCGTTGATCGATTCAAATTGACGGGCAGTGGGCGTTCCTTCCACCAGCCTGATAAAGATCTCGTTGAGCGATGGCAGTATTTCCTGGAAAGCGGTTATACCTGTGGGTTGGTCCAGGAAAAATTGCAGCACATCATTGGGTCTGCGGCCTTCGTGGATCTTCACTACCAGTTCATGCTGATTTTGTTCGATCACTTCAAATACATCTGATATGATTGATTTCGGATTTTCTTCAAAGCTGATACGGAAGAGATGTTCCTTGAACTGTTGTTTCACCTGTTTTACGGTGCCATCCAGGATCTTTTGTCCTTTGTTCACAAGAATGATATGATCGCAAATCTCTTCCACCTGTTCCATCCGGTGGGTACTGAAGATGATGCTGGCGCCGTTTTTGGCCAGGCGGTAGATCTCGTCCTTGATGAGGTTGGCATTCACAGGATCGAGTCCGGAGAAGGGCTCATCGAGGATAATGAGTTTCGGTTCATGGAGAACGGTAGTAACAAACTGCAGCTTCTGGCTCATCCCTTTACTGAGGTCTTCCACTTTTTTATTCCACCAGCTCTGCATATCGAAGCGGATGAACCATTCTTTCACTTTCTCTGTGGCAGCGGCCTTGCTCATTCCTTTGAGTTGAGCGAGATACACAGCCTGTTCACCGATCTTCATCTTTTTATACAAACCACGTTCTTCCGGCATATAGCCTGTGAGAAGAATATCAGTCTGTGTGTTGAAAGGTTTTCCGTTGAACAGGATCTCACCCTCGTCTGGGTAGAAGATGCCGGTGATCATTCTGATGAGGGTGGTTTTGCCGGCTCCGTTGGGGCCCAGCAGTCCGAATATGCTACCGGGCGCCAGTGAGAAACTGATATCGTCCACTGCTTTCTGGGTAGCATAATACTTCCTGAGGTTTTTGACTTCAAGGATGTTCATGAATAATGCTTTGGTGAAGTTGAAAAAATAGGGGTTACGTCCCCGGAGGGGTAAAGCAACCACTCTTTAGTAGCATAAAAGTTAAAATTATTACAAACGGTTCCAAATAAACCTTTCATGAAGGCTGCAGAATGGCATGGATGGCAGCGGCTACGCGCTCACCGTCCATTGCGGCGCTGACGATGCCTCCGGCATATCCCGCGCCTTCAGCACAGGGGTAAAGATTGGTGATCTGTGGATGCTGCAGGGTTTCTGCATCGCGTGGGATCCGCACCGGGCTTGATGTCCGGCTTTCGGTGGCTACCACCAGGGCCTCATTGGTGAAGTAACCGCGGGCGCCATGACGGCCTGGCATCTTTTTACCAAATTCTTTAAATGCCTGTTTGAGGGAATGATGAACGAAGCCTGGGAGCACATCTTTCAGGGAAGCGGCGTGAAGGCCCGGCAGGTAGGAGCAGTCGGGCAGTGTAGAAGAGACTTTTCCTTCCACAAAATCGACCATCCTTTGCGCGGGCGCAACCAGTTTTCCGCCACCAGCGTTCCATGCTTTTTGTTCCACGGCTTGCTGGAAATGCATGGCGGCAAGTGCTCCATATTTATTATACGAACCGAGGTCAGACAATTCCACGGATACCACCATTCCTGAATTGGCGTAAGGATTATTTCTTTTGGAGGGAGACCACCCATTTACCACCAGTTCGCCTTCGGCAGTGGCAGCAGGAGCGATGATACCGCCCGGGCACATACAGAAAGAAAAAACACCACGTTTATCTACCTGTTGCACCAGACTATATGAAGCAGGCGGCAGGAATTCTCCACGCGAAGGACAATGATATTGCAGTTGATCGATGAGTTGTTGCGGATGTTCTATGCGCACACCGAGTGCAAATGGTTTTGCTTCAATCAGTATCTTACTATCGTGCAGGAGTTGAAAGATGTCGCGGGCGGAATGTCCGGTTGCCAGGATCACTGCATCGCCGTGGAACATATCTCCTCTGGCAGTAGTAACAGCTTTGATGATCCCATCTTTTATTTGCAGGCCTGTCACTTTTTGTTCGAAGAGGAATTGGCCTCCGCAATCGATGATGGCTTCGCGTATTGCGGTGATGATCTGTGGCAGTTTGTTGGTGCCAACGTGAGGGTGTGCTTCGTACAATATCTTTTCATCTGCGCCGAACTGAACCAGCAGTTGAAGGATGCGGTTGACATCGCCGCGTTTGTTACTTCTCGTGTACAGTTTTCCATCACTGTAGGTGCCTGCGCCACCTTCTCCGAAGCAATAATTGCTTTCCGGGTTCACGATCCCTTCTTTGTTCATTTGTGCAAGATCTCTTCTTCTTGCCCTCACATCTTTTCCTCTTTCAAGTATGATGGGTTGAATACCAAGTTCGATAAGTTTCACTGCAGCAAACAATCCTGCTGGTCCGGCGCCAATGATCACCACTTTATTGGCAGAAGCAGATACATTGCGTAATGGAATGGTAGCCGGTGTTGCAGGGTGGAAGGGTTCATTCACGAATACATTGATGGTAAGCTGTATCCATGTTTGCTTTCCACGCGCGTCAATAGAGCGTTTGCGGATTTGGTAGCCTGTGAAGGCATTGGATTGTATACCGAGATGACTGGCAGCATATTGCTGCACGATGTTTGCATTGGCTGCTTCAGATGGTAGCAGTCTGAGTGTAAATGTTTGTTGCATGGTGTCAGGTAGTTAACCTAAAAGACCTTTAATGAATATGGGTATTATTGTACCCGAAGCTGCAAAAGTAGTGAATGAGGGCGACAAAAAAACGCAAACACATCATGACGAAAATAATGTCTGTTGTGCAGATTTCTTGACAAATTATATTGAAAAAGTAGAAGTACGATTGTTCTTTTTCTTTCAGGATGGAGAAGCTTTTAAGGTATAACATTTTTCCATTTAGTGCCTGGAAAAAAGGGAAAAAATTTTTCCGTGGCGGGTCAAAAAAAAGAGGGGGAAATTGGAGTTCGTTTCAAATTATTTGTATCTTCAATGACATCAGTCATCAGTTATTTTTTTATGAAGAAATGTGCCTTCAGATATGAAACGCCTGGTAATTTCTTCATCCAGATTTTCTGCAAAACCACTTGCGAAAAAGATTCCGTTCAGTGGGAGCAAGATATCCGGCCGGAACAGAAGTATGTAAAGAATGTTTCGCGGTGTTTGCTTAACTATCTCTGCTACCTTACAACAACGAGTGAAGATGCTTCGGTTCAATCAGATCGTATCAAACGGTTTTTGGCGATGGGTGCTGGAATCTTTTCCACATCCTTTTTGATTGTTGACAAAACTTTTTCTGTAAAACAGTGATTAAAATTCCGGCTGATCAGTTATTGCTGATCAGCAGACTACATCTGTGTTTATACGAAAAGTAAAGATTAATCTACTGTAGATAAACAATGTAGTAATTCCTAAAAAAACAAGTGAATAAAAAATTTTTTTATCCACAGGAAATTTAGATATTCGCACCCCTGCTCAAGTTTTTTTTGATGAATTAAATCAGAGAAAGTCTGAAATCCTGTGAAGAATTTTTGCGGTTGGCATGATTAAGGCATATTCCTAACTCAACATAAAAACTGCTTGTAGAATAATGGCAAAATCTTTTGACAAAGTTTGGAGCAATTGTTTGGAAATTATCAAGGACATAGTTGAGTGGCAACATTTCAAAACATGGTTTGAACCTATCAAGCCGGTTGAGTTAAAAGAAAACATTTTGGTAATCCAGGTACCCAGTCAGTTCTTTTATGAATACCTGGAGGAACATTATGTGAATTTGTTGGCAAAGACTTTGCGTAGAGTGCTTGGGAAAGAGGCCAGGCTGGAGTACCGGATCATGGTTGATAGTGGTAACCATTCCAACAAACCATTGACGATGGATGTTCCTACACATGGTTACAAAACATTTTCCAGTAATGAAATGGACTTTCCACTCATCATACACAATCCGGTAAAGAATCCGTTCGTCATTCCGGGATTGAAGAAAATGCAGATCGATCCGCAGCTCAATCCTATATATACGTTCGAGAACTTTATTGAAGGCGATTGCAACCGTGTTGCCCGTCGTGCCGGTAAAACGGTAGCGGAGAAACCAGGAGCCAGCTCCTTCAATCCGCTGGTGATCTATGGTGGTGTAGGATTGGGTAAGACTCACCTGGCGCAGGCCATCGGTAATGAAACAAAAAGACTTCAACCTAATAAGGTAGTATTATATGTAAGCTCGGAGAAGTTCATCAACCAGTTCCAGGACCATAGCCGGAACAATGCGATCAACGACTTCATCCATTTCTACCAGCTGATAGATGTGCTCATCATCGATGATGTACAGTTCTTCAACCGTGCAGAGAAAAGCCAGGATGCTTTCTTCGCTATCTTCAATCACCTCCACCAGAGCGGCAAACAACTGATCCTGACATCAGACAAACCGCCGAAAGACCTGGAAGGTGTACAGGAGCGACTGCTGAGCCGCTTCCGCTGGGGCCTCAGTGCAGACCTGCAGGTGCCGGATTACGAGACCCGCATCGAGATCCTGGAGCGCAAGATGAAGAACGACGGTCTTGAAATGCCTCGCGAGGTGGTAAAATACCTGGCCTATAACGTGAACAACAACGTCCGCGAACTCGAGGGCGCTTTGATCTCATTATTGGCACAATCTTCGCTGAATAAGCGGGAAATTGACCTCGATTTGGCAAAAAGAGTACTCCGTAATTTCGTGAAAACCAGCAGCAAAGAAATTACCATCGAGACGATCCAAAAGATGGTATGTGAGTATTTTGATGTGCCGTATGATAAGCTGTTGCAGAAAACCCGGAAACGGGAGATTGTTCAGGCCCGTCAGATCACTATGTACCTGGCGAAGGCATTTACCAAGAATTCATTGAAAACCATCGGTGAACATTTTGGTGGAAGGGACCATACTACGGTTATCCATTCCTGCCAGACTGTAAAAGACCTGATGGACACAGATAGTACCTTCCGCGAAAGCGTGATGGAGTTGCAACAGAAAGTGCAACTGGCTGCCATGTAAATCTGATAAGATATTTGTTATATAATAAATCCCGCTCTGATCAGCGGGATTTGTTTTTTATAATGCTGAGAATAAAAAGATTAATTGAGTTTGGAAATTGAAATTTTCCGCTTATTTTTGCCGTCCATTAAGCGGAATGCTTATTACGGTGAGGTGCCTGAGTGGCCGAAAGGGCCGGTTTGCTAAACCGTTGTACGAGCTTAAACTTGTACCGAGGGTTCGAATCCCTCCCTCACCGCAAAAAAAGGTTCATAAAACGAAAGTTTTGTGAGCCTTTTTAGTTTTACAAAATTCTCAAATACGCTTCAGGTTGAAGAGGATGGATCAAGGATCAAGTTGAAAAATTTAGGGTCTATTCTTTCGCCCAAAAAATCCAATAAGAAATACTTGATGCAAAGTTTCAGCGTATTGCCAAATAGTAATTATTCAATCCCTGCAACCTAAACAAAAGAAGGGTGCCATTTGACACCCTTCTTTTAGCATGCTATAAAATTGATCTTATTACCTCATCAGTTACAAGGATATTTTGAATCCCAATCCACTTCAGACAACAATCGGGGGAACTCAGTCCAAACCTGGTGTTCTGCATTGTCTTTAGGTAATGTACTCAACCGGTCATAGCGGCGCATATCGAACCAGCGATGTCCTTCCATGAACAGTCCATAGCGGCGTTGGTTCAGCAGTTCATCCAATACGGCATCTGATGTTACGGCACCTGCATAATCATTCAGTCCGGCTGCATCCCTTACGATATTCAGAATACGCACTGCTTCATCCAGATCGTTGGACTGCATGGCTGCTTCCGCTTTCATCAGCAACAACTCTTCATTACGGATGATGCCTACCGGCGAAGAAATTGTTTCAAACATCTGCACTTCATAAGGCATTAGTGGAAATCCTGTTGGAGCCAGCGGATTAGTTCTTTGTTTCACTTTTGCTGTACCATCTTTTTTGTTTCTGGGTAAACCAAACACACGTTTATCACCAGCTTCAGCCTCAGGTACAAAATTAACCTGCACCAGTGTGGTTACATTGGTAGCGTTTTCATTTTGAAAAAATGGATTGGTAGCATCATTGGCTGTTGTAGAATAGGTGAATTTCGGGCCTGCATCCATAGAACCAGTCTCATTGATGAAAGACTCGTTCAATGCACTACTCAAGGCTGCCCAGTCTTTCTGGTACATCGCAACACGGGCAGCTACAGCACGGTTGAATTTTCCGAATTTTTCCGGAGTTTCAAACCCCGCCCACCCTGCGGTCATAGGAAATGGAAAGGTATTGCTTCCTGTTTTCAACGCCGCATTACCATCTTCCACTAATTGTTTAATATAGGCCAATGATTGCTCATAAGTGCTGAAACAACCTGGCTTCAGCATATCGCCGGGCACACGGAGATCAGTGAAGGAAGTACGGATACCCTTGGAGTAAGCCATGTTTGCAGCATTGAGCATAACGTAGGCCTGTACGGTTTTTACAAATCCTTTCACTGCAAGTTTTTCAGCATCGGAAAGTGCAGAGGACTTCTCTGCAGATTGGTGAAGGATTTCGGCACGGCGGCGGGTTTGACTGGCAGCGCTGTACCAGCCCATCATCAAACCACCCGGATCGATGGGTTTGCTGCCCTGAAGTTCTTCATGGAAGCGGCTTTCTGTGGAAGCATAATAAACAACTTCTCTGCCAATACAGCCGCTCCAGGTATAATTTGCAGAAAGACCGTTGCGCATTACAGACTGAACTCCAACTCCAAGCTGATTGATCTGTTCTTTGGTAGCATTGTTCAATACGGTTTCAACAGCCGGATAATTCGGGTCGGTAACCAGTTCAGTTTTGGTACAACCTTTCAACAGCAAGCCTGCTGCAAAAAGTGTTGCCAGTGATATGCTGATTTTATTCTTTATTCTCATGATAGCAATAGTGTTTAGAATTCAAAATTTAAGTGGAAGAAGAATCGGCGTACAGCTGGGTGTGGTGCCAGGTCAACGCCGGTGGATAAAGCGCCGCCTGCGTTGCTGGTATTGAAGTTGGAAGCTTCGGGATCATACCCATAGTAATCAGTGATCAGGAGCAGATTAGATCCTGAGATACCTACACGAACGCGCTCAGGTCCTTTTTTCAAAATACTCTTCAGCGCAGATTCGGGAATAGTATAATAAAGAGATGCTTCTCTCAGGCGAATGAAGCTGGCATCAAAAATAAAGTTACTGATTACCTCTGCCTGTCTTTCCCTGCCAATTACATCCTCTTTTCCTGGCTGGCTGTAGTCATGTGTAGTACCACCTTCATCTTTCAGCAATTTGGTAAGCGAGGCATTATGTCCACCCTGGCTGGTATGCCAGAACATGCCGAACTCGAATCCTTTTCCAAATCGCACTGTGTTTCCCCAGCTCATCTGGAATTTCGGTTGTGACTCTTTGTAAGGAACAAGCACATTGTTTTCATCAGGACCATACCACAGAGTAGGAGATTGACCCTGCACCAGGCGTTTCCTTCCATAATTACCAAACCCTGAACTACCAACAAATGCAGGCGGAACATCCAGGCGGGTAATAAGCGATTTGTTAAACCACCATTGAATGTTGGTAGACCATTCGATATCTTTCTTCCTGATGATAGCAGCATTGAGACCCAATTCAACACCTTTGTTTTCCATATCTCCCACTGGGAAAACTGAAAGGCTGCTAACACCTGTTCCTGCGGACAGTGTGAAGGGGAAAAGGAAGTCCTGGATCTTCTTTTTATAATAGGTGGCTTCCAGCACAACACGGTTATCAAAAAGACCCAGATCAACACCGAACTCCAGCTCGGTTGCCCTTTCAGGTTCCAGGCGGCTCAGTCCAAGGGTTACCGGTGCAGCCACACCCAGCTGTCCACCGTAGTTTATCGGAGACATGCGTGAATAAGCTCCGTTGAAAGTGGGGAATCCGGAAGTTTGTCCATATGCGATACGCGGCTTCAACATCGTTACAGGAGCCACATTCCAGAATGCAAAATTGGTGAGATTAACAGCCAGTGAAGCTCTGGGGAAATAAAACCATTTGTCGAAATTCAAACCTGCCAATGTGGATTTATCGGCACGTACACCTACACGGCCGATCACTTTATCGTCCCAGTTGATATCCTGGCTGAGGTCAAGCGCTACTACCGCTTCTTTTTCTACCAGGCTTTCAGTAGTCACACGCTGACCTGTGCTGGGGTTACGTTGACCACCGAGCAATCCATCACCCTGGATCCAGGAAATATCACGACGCTGATCATCACGTAATACCACAGCGCTGGTAGTGAGATCGATATTCTTTCCAACATTCACATTATATGCCAATGATGTTTGGAGATAAGTATAAAATATTTTGTTGAGTGAGTAACGTGTGGCTCCTTTCAAACTATTGCCAGACTGGAACTGCATGTCTTCCGGCATATATGCCCTTGGCTCGGAGAGAATAAAATCGATACCGCTTCTGAGTCCGAGCTTCAGGGAAGATCTTTCCTTACGCAGCAGCCATACGTTCATTTCACCTGAATACAGGAAACGGTTGGTCCTTTCCTTATTCTCTGCCCTGTCTACCACTTCGAAAGGATTTTGACCGGTATTGGGAGACTCAGGATACTTTCCATCTGCCGTTTTGTTCAGGTTAATGAAATTAGGAATATGGGCAATGGAATAAGCCAGCGCCACACCATTGTTGTCATTACCGGCAAAGCCGCGGCTGGTATTGGTGTTCAGGTAATTGGTACTTAGTTTCAGATCGATGAAATCAGTAAGCTTATGGTCCAGGTTGAGGCGGATACTGTGACGTTTGTATCCTGTATGTTTCTGGATGCCTGTTTCACTTTGCAGTGATCCGGCAATGAGGAACCTGGTTTTATCAGTTCCGCCGGATACAGTGGCATTGGTATTACTGATTAAGCCTGTATTACCCCAGATCAGTTTTTCATAGTCCCAGGTTTGTCCGTTGGCGGCACGGAACAATTCCAGTGTTCTATCCTTACTCAACGCATAACTTCCGTTGTCCGCATCAAAGTTGTTGATCTTTTCCTCAGTCCAGTTTTCTGAGCCCAGCAAATGCAGTGCACGCGCCATACCCAGATCCTGGGAAACGTTGATCCTCGTCTTACCTGATTTACCGCGGCGGGTAGTGATCACAATCACACCGCCATTGGCGCGTGTTCCATAGGCTGCTGCAGCTGAAGGACCTTTCAGGATATCGATTGATTCGATATCACCGGGATTGATATCCGAGATCCTGTTGGGGGCCTGGTCTTCAGATCCCGCATTTGAGCCTACCGCACCGCTGAACGAATTCGTCCCTGCGCCAGAAGGCAACTGGCTGTTGTTTACGATGATCCCATCGATCACATATAACGGTTCTGAAGAACCGATAACTGTAGATACGCCACGAAGACGGATAGACATACCTCCACCCGGAGCACCCGTATTGGCTGCAATAACAGCTCCTGATACTTTACCGTTCATGGCGGCATCCAATGTGGGAGGACGTGTGCTACCTGTAAGTTCTTTGGCACTCAGTCTGGTAACAGCATTTGCTGCGTTACTTCTTTTGATACCGCCTGCCAGTCCGGTAACTACCACCTCACTTAAGTTGATGGCTTCTTCCGACAAAATAATGGTGAGGTCCGCAGCAGCAGCAACGGTGCGTGTGGTAAAGCCTACGTAAGAAACTGTAAGCTTGTCTTTTGATGCTACTGTGAGAGTGAAAGTTCCGTTAGAGGAGGTCTGAATGGAATTTCCGGCTTTATTGGTTACCGTAGCGCCGGAGAGCGGTAAACCATTTTTGTCTGTTACTTTGCCCGTGATTGCTTCCTGGGCAAACGAAAGGAATGGGAATAGGAGGGCCAGCAGGAGCAGGCTGACCCCTCGAGTCAATTTCATCATGTGTTAATTGTTTGGCTTTAATAATATAAACCGCATAATTAACAATTAGTTTCTGCTCTGATTCTATACGTGATGACGAACTAAACAAATAGCATTCTGAATTATAGTAGTATCTACTTGTATTCCCGGCTAAAAACACCGGAAATGATAATAGCCCTTCTGAATGTACAATTTCCATATGTTATGTCAAATGAAAAGCGCCTGTGAGCGCCGGCCTGACAAAATTTGGCACCGTCATCCGGTTTGGTTGCTCGATGGAAATCCTCTTGTCGGCTAGAGCAAATTAAAAGATTGCATACATCTCCTGTTCTGGAGCGGACAGTCAATAAGAATATCGTTAAACGGAAAGATGAGCTGTAAAGATTATTCTGGCAACGGAACTCCCAATAAAAAATGCTGAAAGATTTGATATCACGATCTAACGGTATACTATACCTGCTTTTAAGTTATCCTGCATACTACAGCACTGGAATTTCCTGCATATCCTCTGTGTAACTCTCTCCACAATATTTTTTTTCAACAGCAACAACCAACCTTCCCAAAGCCTCGTAACTCCTTCGGTCTCCCATTCATTTCTTCCCGGGTACCCATCCTGCCTGCCCCCCGTTCCCGTACCACGAACCTCCATTGTACTATCAATTACAATTCCGTACTGCATTGCAGGAATTAATCACTTGTATGAAATATACAGTTCTCATTTATTAAACAATTAAAACCAACTTTATGAACAAGAATTGTATGCAGGCTTTGCGGAGCAGAACGCCTCTGTTCTCCATCATCACTGGTTTATGTTTTCTTTTGTTATTACAGGCTTGTAAGAAAGGAGACCATATGCCGGGCAAGGAGATCGATCTGAAACTCATCGCAGACAACCTGATTTCTCCGCTTGGGGCGATGTCTGCACCTGATCAGAGTAAGCGCCTGTTTGTGATCGATCAGATCGGTAAAGTTTGGATCATCGATAAGAATAACCAAATGCTGCCGGTTCCGCTGATCGATCTCAGCAGCAAAATGGTAACACTGAATCCCAATTATGATGAACGCGGCTTACTGGGGCTGGCATTCCATCCCGGTTTCAAAAGCAATGGGAAATTCTATGTGTATTATAACCTGCCGCCCCGCAGTGGCGGACCCGCACCTGGCGCCAACTGGAATAATCTCAGCCGTGTTTCGGAATTCAAAATCGCAGCAGCAAATCCCAATATGGCGGATATGAATTCAGAAAAGATCCTGCTTGACCTGGATGATCCGCAAGGCAACCACAACGGTGGCACCATCGCATTCGGACCTGATGGCTATCTGTACATCGCCATCGGTGATGGCGGTGGCGCCAATGATACACCCGTCGGACATGCAGACGATTGGTATCCCGTAAATGCAGGCGGTAACGGGCAGGACAATGAAGCTAATCTCTTCGGCAATATCCTTCGCATAGACGTCAACAGCGGTTCGCCATATGGCATCCCGCAAGACAATCCCTTCGTGAACAAACCAGGCAGAGATGAGATCTATGCTTTCGGTTTCCGCAATCCTTTCCGTTGTTCCTTCGATATGGGCGGCTCTCATGGGTTGTATGCAGGTGATGCCGGACAAGTGTTGTATGAGGAGATCAACCTGGTAAAAAAAGGCGGCAACTACGGATGGAATGTGAGAGAAGGAAGGCATTGTTTCAATGCAGCCAACAATAAAGAAGAATTGCCATCCTGCCCGCTGGTAGACAATATGGGTATGCCGCTCATCGATCCTGTGATCGAATTGAACAACTGGCAAAACCCCAAAGGCGGAAAAGCAACTACCATTATCGGAGGCAATGTCTATCGTGGGCACGATATTTCCGGCTTGTATGGCAATTATATTTTTGGCACTTTCTCACAAGGTCCGGGTACGCCCAATGGAGAGTTATTTATTGCCAGACCTTCTTTCTCCGGCAACTGGGATTATTCAGAACTGGTGCTGAAGAACCGTCCGGATGATATCGGATATTATCTCAAAGGATTTGGTCAGGACAATATGGGCGAAATGTACCTCACTGTATCCAGTATGGCCGGGCCTTCAGGAAATACTGGAAAAGTATACAAGCTGGTTGAAGTCAAAAAGAATGGCAAACCTGATAAAGATGATGATATCAAAAAAGGAGATTACTGATCCATAACATAATATTACGATCATTGGCCGCATCGGTTACTGGTGCGGCCAATACCTGCTTCAATGCCTGATCCGGGTCAACTGTAAATTCAATCCATTGGAAATATTTCTATTACCTGCGGGTCCTGTTCTAATGCCAGACTATCAAACGCTGTTGCAGCATACTTTCTTCCATTCTGATCAATGAACAAAACTACTTCCAGGAACATTGGTTGCAAGAAATTCCTTTCCCCATTTGCACTTTTATCCCCCCTTTAAACCCTTTTCATTTTTATCTTTTTACATTTGTTCCCACCATACTTTGGAAACCAGCTACTCATCATACCAGGAAATTGAACTCATCGAAGCTTTCCGCGCCGGCAATGAACAAGCCTTCACGGAGGTCTACAAGCGCCTGTACAAGCGGGTTTACCTCTTCGCCAGCAAATACGTAACCCAACCCGCCGACGCCCAGGACCTTACCGCAGAAACCTTCGTTCAGCTCTGGAACAGACGTTCTGATTTCCATAATTTAGACGGCATCGCTGCCTTCCTCCACGTCACCGTACGCAATAAATGCTTCAACCTCCTCAAACACCAGAACATGAAGGAGGACAAAAAAGAAGAATTGCTTCAGCTCTTGAACGAACAAAACACTGAAGACTTCTACCTTGAGCGCGTACAGTCCGAACTCCTGCACCGCATCTACGCCGAAGTAGACAAGCTTCCGCCGCGCATGCGGGAAATATTCCTCTTATCCTATCGGGAAGGACTTAAACCAGCCGAGATCGCAGCAAAACTGCAGCTCCGCGTCCAGACCGTCACCAATCAACGGGTAAGCGCTGTCAGGCTTCTCCAGCAGGCCCTTCGCCAGGATCCGCTGGCAATCATCCTGCTGGTAATGCTTACAGAAGGCCCCGGACTCTTATCCTGAAAAAAAAATTCAAAAAAACTTAATGATCGGATGGTTGGTTTTGATCATCCGGTTGTAGAATATAATAGTATGACAACTGTTGACCAGATAGCAGACATATTGCTCAGGCATCTTCAGGGAACTTTATCCGATGCAGAACAGGAACAGCTCCGGCAATGGCTGTCTGTTTCTGCGCAACGCCGTCATTTCTTTGCG
Organism: Pseudobacter ginsenosidimutans; assembly: GCF_007970185.1. NCBI lineage: Bacteria > Pseudomonadati > Bacteroidota > Chitinophagia > Chitinophagales > Chitinophagaceae > Pseudobacter > Pseudobacter ginsenosidimutans. The sequence continues at coordinate 2,988,930 of NZ_CP042431.1, forward strand.
CAGCTGGATGATGAAGAAAAACTGCGTGAACAATTGCTGCTTTTCATTCCGGAAACAGAAGCAGCAACAGAAGACGCCATCTTCGCAAAGATCAATGCTATCAGGCATCAGGAAGAAGAAGCAAAAGTTATCCCCCTCCGGAAACGAGGCTGGATACGCTATGCAGCGGCTGCCGTAATATTAGTAGGAGGCGTGAGCTATTTCTGGATCACCGGCAGCAAAGATCAGCCTTCACAACCCAAGCCTGCACTCGCCAAAACCGAGATCCTGCCTGGCACCACCGGCGCAGTGCTCACACTGGCAGATGGAAGACAGGTAATACTCGACAGCGCAGGCAATGGCCTCATCGCCACCGAAAGCGGAACAGCAGTAGTATTGGAAAACGGAAAACTCCTTTATGGCGCCAATGATGAAGGAACGGGTAAAACATCTTTCAATACCATGACCACGCCCAAAGGAAGACAATTCCAACTAATCCTTCCCGACGGCACCAAAGTCTGGCTCAATGCCAACAGCTCTATCCGCTACCCGGTTGAATTTGCCGGCCATGAACGCAAAGTATACATAGCAGGCGAAGCATATTTTGAAGTGGCAAAAGATATGCGCAGACCATTTTTTGTAAATGTGAACAATATTGCAGACGTTGAAGTACTCGGCACAGAGTTCAACGTGAACGCCTACGATAATGAAAAACTGATCCGCACCACGCTCATCAATGGCAGCGTACGCGTTGCAGCCCTTGAAACAGAACCCCGTACCGACGGGCGTTTGAACGAACTGATCCTAAAACCCGGACAAGAGGCCCAGGTAGCAAACATAACAGCTGCTCAAAAGCAACGACAAGGTAAGAATCCCATTTCTTTATCCGATGAAGTGGATATCGAAAAAGTCACCGCCTGGAAAAATGGATTCTTCAATTTCGAGAATGCGGACATAGGTGAAGTGATGAGACAGCTCGAACGCTGGTACGATATAGAAGTTGTATACGAGAATAGTGTACCTGATATAGATTTTGTGGGAGAGATCGGCAGGAATTTCCCGCTCAAAGATGTCCTCGATTTCCTGCAACGGGCGGAAGTTTCTTTCCGTCTGGAAGAAGGCAGAAGACTGGTGGTGCTCAATAAATAAGAACCTTACCCATATTCGAATAGTTCATCCCCGATTGAATAAAAAAACCGCCACGGGTGCGACCGTGACGGCAATGATTTCAGTCGGTCATAAATGGCTTTGCATTCACATTTACTAACAACCAAACCACTTTGCAATTTATGCAAAAAAACTGCTATTGGCTACCGGACCGGTTCAAAGAAATCCGGCGGCGCACAAAAACCATGCTGGTTATGAGATTGACTACTTTGTTACTGACTGCGGCCATCTTACAGGCCAACGCTTCAGGTCTCGCCCAAACCGTGACTGTTTCAGGGAAGAACATCCCCCTGAAAAAACTCTTTTCCACCATCAAACAGCAGACAGGCTATGTGATCTTCAGCAATGCCATTGCATTCAAAGATGCACATGGATTCACGCTTTCCGTACGTGATATGCCGCTGCGAACATTGCTGGATTCTATCAGCAATGATCTGAATCTCACGTACGTGATCAAAGAAAAGACCATCGTACTGAGCCGCAAAACAACAAGCCCTGTAACTGTTGATCCGGTGATAGCATCGGCTTTCGCACCACCTGCAAAAGTTTCAGGCGTAGTTCGCACTTCCGAGGGAGAACCACTTGGCGGCGCTTCCATCTCACTGAAAGGTCAGACCGTAGGTAAAGTAACTTCCGCCAAAGGTGAATTCAGCCTGAGCTCCCTTCCGGAAAATGCAGTGCTGATCGTGAGCATGCTGGGCTACGAACCACTGGAGATCAGCATCCGCAAACTTAATGACGGATACACTGCTGTTATTACCAGCGCAGGCCCCAATAAAGGTTCTATCAAAGTAAGCTCGGGTAATAATGTAACCATCGATATCACATTGATGTCGAGAGAAACCAAAATGAATGATGTGGTGGTAACAGGTTACATGACCATCGACAAAAACAAATATGTAGGCGCTGTAACTACCGTTGATCCGGACAAGATCAAAGTGGCAGGTGAAACAAGTATCGACCAGATGCTACAGGGACATGTGCCCGGTATGCTGGTGACGATGTCTTCCGGCCAGGTTGGTTCCACTCCAAAGATCAGGGTGCGCGGTACTTCCACCATCCTGGGAAACCAGGAACCACTCTGGGTAGTGGATGGTGTGATCCAGCGCGACCCGCTTCCCATGCCCAATGGCAGCGGCTCACTCGCCGGTGATATGGGTGAGCTCAGGCTCATCGCTTCCAACGCCATCTCATGGCTCAATCCCAACGACATTGAATCCATCACGGTATTGAAAGATGCCTCCGCTACTGCTATCTATGGTTCTCAGGCTGCCAATGGTGTGATCGTACTCACTACCAAAAAGCCAAAACCCGGACAGATGGCCGTGAACTACACCGGCAGCTATACTGTTGGTCAGCGTCCCCGCTATTCCATGTATGATCTCATGAACTCACAGGAACTGATGCAGTTCTCCAAAGAAGTATATGAAGCCCGCGACAGCTACACCTACGAAGTACTGCCGATCGGTTATGGCGGCCTGATCCAGAAACTCCAAAACAAAGAGATCGATCAGGCTACTCTTGAAAGGGAATACAGGAAAATGGAAACGATGAATACAGACTGGTTCGATCTCCTGTTCCGTAATGCTTTCAGCCAGAACCACAGTATCAGCATCTCAGGTGGTACGGAAAAACTGAGCAACAGAACATCCTTCAACGTACAACAACAGAAAGGCGAAGCTATCGGTAACGACCTGCTCACCTTCTCCGCCACATCCAATACCACTGCACGTTTCAACGATCGTCTTACCGTCAACTTCCTGTTGAACGGAACAGTTCGTGAAGCCGACGGTTTTGCATACGGAGTAGATCCTTTCGAATATGCATACAACACCTCACGCACCATTCCCATGTACAATGATGATGGTACACTTGCCTATCATTACAAAAGAGGGAACAGCAGTAATTCATTCCCCAGCAAATTCTTCTATAATTACAATATCCAGAATGAGCTGAACAACACAAATAATAACAACAGTACAAAATCATTATCATCCACCGTTGATGCAAGATTGAAGATCACGAAAGACCTGCAATACCAGGGGCTCTTCTCTTACAATATCGCAGCTACGGATGTGAAGTCTTATGCAACTGAGCTTTCCAATTATATCACACAGTTCAGGGGCTACGAATTCGGTTCAGTGCTGAGCAATTCTCCGCAGGAACTGGCCAGTGCACTGCCTTTCGGAGGTCTGGTACAATTGCAGTCGAGCACCAACAGGGGTTATACATTACGTAACAGCCTTGTGTACAACAAGGTGTTCAATGATAAGCACGCAGTAACTGCGCAGCTTGGAACCGAAGCCAGGTCTACCATTACAGAAGGAAGTATGAATACGCGTTATGGCTACCTGCGCTATCGCGGAGAGCAATTCGCTCCTGTTCCTTTGGTAGTTGTTTCCAATGGCAACGGTACTGCAACCCCTCTGCATGAAGCTATGCGCCAGAATTCTTCCATCGTGAATACAGAGCTCAATTACCTGAGTGAATATTTTTCCGGTGTGTATGCTTATGACCAGCGCTATATCTTCAATGTGAATGCGCGCCTGGATGCCAGTAACCGTTTTGGCCAGGATAAGAACAAACGCTTCCAGCCAACCTGGTCTATCGGCGGTAAATGGAGGATCGGCAACGAGCCTTTCCTCAGTGGACTCCACTGGCTCAACAGCTTCGATCTGTCTGCTTCTTATGGCTACCAGGGTAATACCGTGGAAGCCGTAAGCCCATACCTCATCGCTACTGATGGAGGCCTGAGCAGTCTCTTCAAACAATACACGCTCTCCATCAAGTCACTTCCTTACCTGGAACTGGGATGGGAGAAAACGAAGTCCTGGAACTTCGGTCTCGATTTCTCTTTCCTCAGCGGCAGGCTGAACGCCACTTTCAACTACTACAAGAAGATCAGTAATGTACTTGCCTCCAGGGAAGTGCCTGTTGAGAATGGTATGAACTCTGCAACTGTATTCGGTTCTGAAATGGAAAACAAAGGTTATGACCTCATCGTGAATGTGGTGCCGGTGCGTACCAAAGATTTCACCTGGCAGTTCTCTGTAAATACCGGATTGGCCAGGAACACACTCAAGGAAAACCAGCGTATCAATACCAGGGCTGATTTTCTCAATGGTCAGGCCATCGTGAATGGACAATCATATTCCACTTTCTATTCCTATTCATACAAAGGATTGAATCATTCTACCGGAAGACCGGAGTTCAATAATATGGACATCAAGCTTACTGCCAACGATCTGGACTACCTGGTGAAGAGTGGTAAACTGGAGCCGGATTTCAGCGGAGGCTTCAACACTTCTGTTCGATACAAGAGCTTTTCATTCAGTGCACAGTTTGCTATGGCATTCGGAGCTCAAAAGCGTTTACCGGTTTTCTATAACAACAGTGGTGCGCCAACTCCAGAGCAGAATGTACCGAGATTGCTGAACGATCGCTGGAAACAGCCGGGTGACGAAGCTTACACCAATATCCCTTCAGTGCCTGCAGGTAATCCGAACCGGATCAATATCAACCTTCCCACCATTGTTCCTTTTGGCATTTCTCCTTACGAGATGTACAATAATTCTGACCTGCGTGTAGCAGATGTTGATTTCATCCGTTGCCGTCAGATCTCCCTGGCATATGATCTGCCGCAGACCCTGGTGAAGAAGATTCGCTCCAAACGTATGAATGTCGGTTTCAGTTTGGCTAACCCCTTCCTCGTATCATTCGATGATAAATGGAATGGATACGATCCTGAAACCGGAGGCTGGCCTGCAAGGAGGACTGCATCATTGTCTATTAATATGTCGCTCTAAACATTAATGTTTGATCACAATGAAAAAGAAATTATTCTATATAACCGCCATCATGGGAGCAACTCTCTTCGGAAGTTGTTCCAAATTCCTCGAAGAGAAATCGCAGAGCGAAGTGATCCCGAAAACAACTGTGGACTTCAGGGAGCTGCTAATGGGCTCTGGATATTATCCTTCCCAGGAACCTGCCGCATTTCTTTACTTCATGGATGATGATGTTGAGTTCAACTCAACCTTCGATAACGGATCGGCAGTAGGAAGCTCCACGGCAAAAATGTATTATCCTGCTTTTTCCTGGCAGCCGTTCTTTGTTGATTATAATGGATTGGGCGATCCTGTGGCTCAGGATCCCGGCACTACAGGATATGCTACCTACTACGCCTGGATCAAAGGCTGTAATGCAGTGCTCGATTATATCGATGATGCCATCGGTACACAGGCGGAACGCGATCGTGTGAAAGCGGAAGCCCTGGCCGTACGTGCGCTTTACTACTGGCGTCTCGTTAACCTCTACGGAGATCCATACAATTCAAATCCTAACGGACTGGCCGTTCCGCTGAAGCTAACTTCCACTATCGAGGAAGTACCCACGAAGCGCGCCACTGTTAAAGAAGTGTACGATGTGATCGTGCGAGATCTGAGAGAAGCAACCAGGCTGATGGACCCGATGCCGGTTGTTCGCACGGATTATCATATCAATCAGCCGGCCATTCATATCCTGCTCTCCCGTGTATATCTTTTCATGGAGAACTGGGAAGGATCTGTGGCTGAGGCAGACAAAGCTTTCGAACAGGGAAGCCGTCTCTGGGATATGACGCAGCTCACTGCCGCTTACCTTCACAATTATTCCAATCCGGAAGTGGAGTGGCTGTATGGTGGCAGTACACAGCCTGATCAATCCACTTATATCCCCTCCAATCATTTGCTGGGCATGTTCGATGAAAATGATGCACGCCGCAAATATGGATTTGGATTGAGTAACCAGAATGTGAATTACGTATTGGTATCCAAACTTGCTACAGGCGTTGATCTCAGGCAGAGCATCCGCACTTCCGAAGCCGTCCTTAACAGAGCTGAGGCAAATGTTCAGCTGAATCAACTGACCCCGGCTATGAATGATCTCAATGCATTGCGCAGGTATCGCATTCCCAACTATGCAGATGAGAATATTACAGACAAAGCACAGTTGCTGCAGGCTATCCGGGATGAGCGCAGAAAGGAATTCTGTTATGAGCTGTTCCGCTGGTTCGATCTCCGACGCTACGGAATGCCTTCCATTTCCCATGTTTACAAAGCTGAGCCAGGTCAACCGGACCAGACCTACGTTTTGAAAGAGAAGGATCCTATGTACGTATTGCCTTTCCCGAACAGCCTGCTGATCCGTAACCCGGCACTGGAACAGAATCCTTCCGCTAAAATGGGCGAAAGGCCAGGCAATTGATTTACTAACGCTTAACATTATTCGAAATGAAAAATATATTCATAGCCGGATCACTTGCAGCCTTGCTTTTCGCTTCCTGCAAAAAGGATAAAGCGATCGGTCCGCCTGTAGAAATTAAACCGGATTATGCACTGCCCCAGGGCAATGCATCCACAACAGACAATAACAGGATCCAACAGCTCTTCAATAATTACGGATCCTATTTCCTGTACGTGTACACGCAGAAGGATTTCGAATGGACGCAGGCCACCAGCACCGGTAACTCAAGGATCGATACAGCTGTGCTCGCCAATCCGCAGTATGCAGGCCAGATGCTCGACTTCCTGGATGATGTATGGCTGAAGTTCCTGCCCGATGCATTCAAAAAGAAGGGCGGCATCCCTTATCGTGTATTCCTGGCCGATAGTATCCGTCAATACAGGACAGGCTATCCGCCGGGCATGGAATATCTCTACTCAGATATCAAGGTATCGGGTAAAGCCATCGGGTTTGCAGGAATGAATTCCGGACTGTCTGTTATGACGCCGGCACAGAAGCTGACCAAAAAGAACGCTATTACTGCAGCCGTTTGGAATTATTATCTCGGTAATAATATCCTGGAGATCCCTGCTGCCTTTTACAATGTGAGCAACTATACGGCAGCGGCGCCCACAACCCCGCTGAATGCACTGAATCCCGCCAACGTAGAGGCTTACCGTCAGAAGGGATTCCTGCCCAACTCTTACAATACAGTAACGCAGGCTCCTTTCGAGTGGCATAATGGCGCTTACTCCTGGACCAACGCGAAATCGAATGATCTCAGCTCATTCATTTTCAACCTGACTCAGCGTACGGATGCACAGATGGCGCCTTATCTCACTTATCCGCTGATCAAACAGAAGTGGGATATCCTCGTGAATCATTTTCAGACAAAATATGGTATCGATGTGCGTGCTATAGGCAACGCTACCTACTAATATCAACTATCAACTGTTCCTCCGCATGGCGGGGGAACAGTTCCCAAAACTTTATTGCATAGTGAGGATCATCACTAAAAAAATTGTAAGCGAAAGCTTACCCAGGCATCTTTTTCCCAAAATCTAAAGTTGAATGAATGGAAAATCCCATTGTTAAAGTAGAAAACCTGAGTCACCGCTATACTGCGCAGTGGGCCATCAGGGATATAAATTTCGAGATCCGCGATAAAGGCGTTGTTGGCCTGCTGGGATCCAATGGCGCAGGGAAGTCTACCACCATGAATATCATCTGCGGAGTGCTCAAGCAAACCAAAGGCGAAGTGTTCATCAATGGCATCAATCTGAAGGATAAACCGGTGGAGGCTAAACGAAATATCGGTTTCATGCCTCAGAAACTCCCGCTGCACCTGGATTTTACAGTGGAAGAATACCTCACTTACTGTGCCGATCTCCGTATGATCGATAAGCACAAGGTAAAGGAGATGGTAGGCGCTGCGGCAGAAAGATGCGGTGTGGCGCATTTCCGCGGCAGACTCCTTCGCAATCTCTCCGGCGGTTATCAGCAGCGTGTAGGCATTGCCCAGGCCATTGTGCACAATCCAAAATTTGTGGTGCTGGATGAACCCACCAACGGCCTCGATCCCAACCAGATCCTGGAAGTGCGAAACCTCATCAAGGAGATCTCGCAGGACAGATCTGTTTTGCTTTCCACGCATATCCTCACTGAAGTACAGGCAACCTGCCAGGATATCAAAATGATCGAAGAAGGCAAGATCGTATTTGCCGGCACCATCGAAATGTTCGACAACTACATCGAACCGAATTCGCTTATCCTTAGTCTGGATACACCACCATTGCAGGATGAGCTCATGAAACTCGAAGGTGTTAAATCTGTGGAGCAGATGGCTTCTTACAAATTCAGACTGGGCTATGATGGCGATAAACGTACTGCCCAGAAGATCGCGGCAGCCAGCGTGAACAACGGCTGGGGCCTCATGGAAATGATGATCGAAAAAAGTTCACTCGATGCTGTGTTCGCCAGCCTGTCCAAGAAAAATCCAAATTAGAAAACTGATAAAAAGAAATAAATGAGACGGATTTTAAAGATCGCGAAAGCGGAATTGTTCACCCTGTTCTATTCACCCATTGCCTGGATGATCCTGATCGTGTTTGCATTCCAGACTGGGATGACATTTGCTGAACTGCTGCAGGGCGTAGTACGCCAGAAGGATACCGGCTTCGGGAACTCATTCATCACTGCCGGCCTCTTTGGCGGACAGTTCGGTCTTCTCAATAAGGTGCAGGAATACCTTTACCTCTATATGCCACTGCTCACCATGGGCCTCATGAGCCGCGAGCTCAGCAGCGGCTCCATCAAACTGCTTTATTCCTCACCTGTTACCAGCACGCAGATCATCCTCGGCAAATTCAAAGCCATGATGGGTTTCAGTCTCATCCTGATGATCCCCTTGTTCATCTATACCATCATCAGTGGTGTAGTGGTAGAGAAATTCGACCTGCCCAGCGCCATCTCCGGATTGCTTGGCATCTACCTGCTGATGTGCGCTTACTCCGCCATCGGACTCTTCATGAGCTCACTCACTTCTTACCAGGTGGTGGCAGCGCTCGGTACACTGGTTGTACTGGCTGCATTAAGCTATATGAACAAGGTTTGGCAGGATATCGCTTTCGTACGCGATCTCACTTACTGGCTGAGCATTTCAGGTCGTACAACAGAAATGATCAATGGTCTCATCAACAGCGAAGATGTACTTTACTTCTTCATTGTGGTAAGCATGTTCCTGATGCTGAGCATCCTCAAATTGCAGGCCAACCGCACACATGCTTCCTTCTCCGTAGTATGGGGCAAATACTGCGGCGTAGTGCTGGCAACGGTTCTACTCGGATACGTTACGTCAAGGCCAGTGCTGATGGGCTACTACGATACAACAGCCACCAAACGCAATACACTTACGCCGAAAAGCCAGGATGTGATGAGCAAACTCGAAGGAGGACTTACCATCACTACCTACGTGAACCTGCTGGACCGCGAATATTATCACGCCATCCCCAGCAAAGTGAACGAAGACCTCGAGCGATTCAAACAGTATATACGCTTCAAGCCTGAAACAAAAATGAAGTATGTATACTACTATGATAAGCCAAGCAACAATCCATGGGTAGACAATCGCTTCCCTAAAATGACACTGGCCGAGCAAGCCAAAGGCGTAGCTGATATGCGCGATCTCAACGTGGATATCTTCATGCCTCCTGCAGAACTGAAGAAGACGATCGATCTCACCGATGAAGGCAACACATTCGTGCGCCTCGTGGAAAGGGAGAATGGTCAGAAAGCATGGCTCCGTATCTATGACGACTTCATGAAGTTCCCCACCGAAGCGGAAGTGACTTCCGTATTCAAACGCATGGTGATGAAACTGCCGCGGGTCGGATTCCTGGCCGGACATGGAGAGCGCATCATCACTGGTGAAAAGATCAAAGATTATTCACTCTTCGCTTCCGCCAAAACTTTCCGCTATGCCCTCACCAACCAGGGCTGTGATGTGGAAACCCTCGATCTCAGCGGTAACAATGATATCCCGAAAGAAATGGATGTGATTGTACTGGCCGATCTTAAGACAAGTCTTGATTCCGCACAGCAACGCAAGCTGGATGAGTATATCGCCAAAGGGGGCAACCTCATCATCGCAACGGAGCCCGGTAATACTGTGATGGATTCACTCATGTCGCAATTCGGTGTGGGTACTATGCAGGGACAGCTGGTGCAGCCTAAAGAAGAAGTGCTGGCCAATATCGTACTCACCAGGCCAACCACTGAAGGCATCGCTCTCAATGAGCATTTCAAATTCCTCAACGAAAGAAGGTTATTCGTGGGTATGACGGGCGCAGCCAGCCTGGTACAAACTGCCGATAAGGGATTCAAGGTGGAGCCCATCCTCCGTACGGATTCCATCAAGCTCTATGCAGTGCCCGATACTTTCGCAACCTGGAATGAAAAAGAGACCATCGATTTCATGAACGATTCACCTCGTGTGAACAATGCAATAGGTGAAGTAGTGAAACAGCATATTACTGCAATGGCTGCGTCCAGGAAAGTGGGAGCCAAGGAGCAGCGAGTTATCATCCTCGGAGATGCAGACTGCATCAGCAACGGAGGCATGCGTCCGCAGACAAGAAGGTTCCAGACTTCCAACTTCACGCTCATTCCCGGAATGTTCAACTGGTTGTCTTACGGCAATGTTCCTGTGGATGTGAGCAGGCCGCCTTCTCCTGATAATGATATCGATCTTACAAAGAACGGCGCCAAGCGGATCAAGTATTCATTGATGTGGGTGATCCCGGGTATTGTTCTGGCGGCCAGCACCATCCTGCTGATCAGAAGAAAAAGGAAATAATTAAAAACGAAGTGCATGAGCCTCATCACCGATAAACAAACGCTCGACGATCTGAATATTTTCGGAAAGAGAGGAGCGAACGCGATCTACAATATTTTCAACCGCGCCTTCACCCGTGGGGGCGCGGAATTGCTGGAGGAAATTTTCCGCCGCCCGATCGCTGATATGGATGCCATCAACCAGCGCAGCGCTACCATCCGCTTCTTTGCATCATCATCAATCCCTTTCCCGTTCGAGAACGAATGGTTCGATGCAGCGGAACATTACCTTCAGCAAACCGATAACAGGAGCATGCTCAGCGAGACCGAGAACACAATCGGCAGAAAATTCAACCAGCTGATCTCGGCAGATACTGAGCTGAAGGAAATTCAGAAAAGTGTGACAGCCCTTGTTCAAATCCTGCGTAAAACGGATGAGCTGTTGAAGGAGATCAACCCGAAAGCGGCCGGAACACCCTATGCTACTGAGTTGCAGCAGATACAGCAAATTATGCATGCACCTGAGCTGCAGCCTGCGCTGCAGGAATCCGCGCCGCAAAAACTGCCCTTCAACAAGCTGGCTGAATTCGACAAGCTGCTCCGTTTCAAACAGCGCAATAACCTGCTGAAATTGCTGGCGCATATCTATCAGCTGGATGTATACATGGCTGTTGCGCGTGTTGCGGTGGAAAAGAAATTCGCGTTCCCTGTGGCAAAGAAGAAAGAAGAGCAGATGGTTGTGCTGGAAGATTTCTATCATCCGGCACTTCAAAACCCGGTGGTGAACAGCCTTACCATTACACCACAGAGCAATATCCTTTTTCTCACCGGGGCCAATATGGCAGGCAAATCCACTTTCATGAAATCACTGGGAGTGGCCATGTTCCTGGCGCATATGGGATTTCCGGTACCTGCTTCACGCATGGAATTCTCTGTACGTGATGGAATATTCACTACCATCAATCTGCCGGATAACCTGGCGCAGGGCGCCAGCCATTTCTATGCGGAAGTGCTGCGCATCAAATCCGTGGCGGCTGAGCTGAGTAAAGACAAATATCTCTTCGTGATCTTCGATGAGCTTTTCCGCGGCACCAATGTGAAGGACGCCTATGAAGCCACAGTGGCCATCACATCGGCTATTGCCAGAAGAAAGAACTGCATGTTCGTGGTGAGCACGCATATCATCGAAGCAGGAGCAGTGCTTCGGGAAAAATGTAAGAATATAAACTTCATTTACCTGCCTACCTTGATGGAAGGTAACAGGCCCGTATATACGCATAAGCTGGCATCGGGTATCACATCAGACAGGCATGGGATGGTGATCATCCGCAACGAAGGGATCCTGGATATTCTTACAAAGAAAAAAGCGGAGGCAACAGCATGAACTTCATAGCCGATAATCAAACACTGGAAGACCTGGCACTGCTGGGTAAATTCAATCCCAATTCAGTTTTCAGCATCTTCAATAAAGTGAAAACAAGGGGAGGGGAAAAATTGCTGGACAGGATGTTCCGCAATCCAATGACCGATGCGGCTTCCATCAATGCGAGGAGTAATGCATTCCGGTATTATTACAATAATAATATTTTGCTTCCTGTAAGCGGTGAGCTGGTGGAAAAGCTGGAAGCCTACCTGGATGAAGCCCGCGGCGGTTCTTACATGAGTAATCTCTGGACCAGCATGCGGAAAAAAGTGATGGCTTCGCTCGTAAAAGACGAAAGCTATGGTCGCATTGAAGCGGGGGTGCAACACTGTATCCAGTTCTTGCAGCAATCAAAGAAACTCTTGCAGGAGCTGGAGCAACTGAAGAAAAAAGAAAAAGCGCCATGGAAGGAATGGGCTGATACATTGCGCAGCATCACTGGTCATAGTTCATTGAGTGATATGCCTGATGGGAATGGTCAACTCAGCCTGATGCAGGTATCCAAACTGCATCACCTGTTTGGTCAAACGCTTCGTGAAGCAATACAACAGTTGCTGGAGCTCACCTATGAGCTGGACCTGATGGTTACTGTGGCAGATGTAGCGCGTGCGCGTCAATTCAATTTTGCAGTAGCAGAAGATGGAGATCTTGCTGTTCTCGATGTTCAGGATCTGAGGCACCCATCGTTGAAACAGGCTGTTCCCAATCATCTCCACTTCGATACGTCGGGCAATTCCCTGTTCCTTACCGGCGCCAATATGGCCGGTAAATCAACACTGATGAAATCGGCGGGTATTGCAGTATACCTGGCGCATATGGGATTTCCTTTGGCCTGTTCCTCCATGCGCTTCACCGTTATGGACGGATTGTATTCATCCGTGAATGTGCCGGATGATCTCAATAAAGGCTATAGCCATTTTTATGCGGAAGTGCTTCGCGTGAAAACTGTAGCGGCAGAAGTGGCTTCAGAGAAAAAGCTCTTCGTGATCTTCGATGAGCTGTTCAAGGGAACGAATGTGAAAGATGCTTATGACGCCACACTGGCTGTAACAGCAGCTTTCGCTTCATTCCGGAAATCATTCTTCATTATCTCAACACATATCATTGAAGTGGGAGAGGAACTGATGCGCAGTGATGATAGTATCCGATTTGTGTTCCTGCCAACCGTGATGCAGGGAACAGTACCAACCTACACTTATACTTTACAGAAAGGTATCACAGAAGACAGACAGGGTATGATCATCCTCGAAAATGAAGGTATCCTTGAAATGTTGTAAAGCCATGAATGAATAGTCCGACCCTTTGCAGTGAAGCCAGGGAGCAGCATCATCCCGTTTAATACTGCTCCCGGCACCTGCAAATAATTCCTATTTGAATTGGAAAGCTCCGCCCAGCAATCCTCCTAAGCCCAGTCGCAATGCCACCTGTCCCTTGTTGCCATTCAGGTAAGAGCCTACCACATCTACGCGCAGCACTTTGAAAATATTCTCGAGTCCGGCAAATACTTCCACGTAGTTATTATCCTTGTTCACAAAAAAGGCATTGCCACCACCTACAAGATGCCAGTTCAGTTTTTTGAATAATGGAATCTTATTGGTGAGCATTCCATTGAAATGATGTTCGAGGTGCGCGGCAGCATAAAATGAAGCAGTAGTACTGTTGAGATAATACGGAGCCAGTTGGAAACTGTTCAGGTACTCACTGGCAAAAAGCAATTGGTTGCCATTGAAGTGCTGGTAATCCTGGATCGGCACTTTGTTGTCATTGATAAATCCGCCAATGGATACACGGTATTTCATTAATCCACGCAGTTTGAAATTCACATCATCGGACACAGAGAATTTCCATTTATCGAAATCCACATCACTGCCCAATACTTTGTCGATGCCCTTGTGATAAGCCAATGTCAGCAATGGATACTTCGATCCGATGGCCACTTTCCTGGTAGGGTACTCGATGAACTGCTGTCCGGGCCTGTATTCCAGCTGGATCCTCGCAATCACTGCCTGGTGTTGCGTGAACTGGCCGAGCATTTGTTCGAAAGGATAGTTGGGAGTAAAGATCTTGTCCTTGTCTTTAAAAATGGAGAAGTCGCTAGTGTTGTCCAGTGGAAGACGGTCTTCATATAATACTCCGGCAGTGATGCGCAGGTCATTGTCGAACCGCTTATTGTATACCAGTTCACCGAAATAATTCTCATAGATCTTCATATAATTCCGGCGATCAAATAAAGTATACACACTATTGAACAGAGGCCAGATAGGATTTGCCTGGTTGAACTGGCTTACCCGCTTACCACCATTGAGTGTCCAGGAGCTGTTTTCGGCTGTAAGTCCTGTTCCATCTCTTTCCATTTTCCTTTTTGCAAATTGAAGGGTACCCCAGGCGTTCAGGTGAGAATTGCTGAACCCGTAACGGAGATTGGGCGTGAATGAGGTCGTGTTCCCCGCTTTTGGCCACCAGCGGCGATAAGTGGCGCTGGCGCCAACCACCAGACCTTCTACCGTATTGTATTGGATCTGCTTCAGCAAGGGCTTCCAGGTGATATCTGAAGGACGTTCCTTATTGAAATTGGAAAAGCGTAGTCCGTCTGTCCAAAGTATTTTGCCAACAGTGATCCTTCCTTGTTTTCTGCGCATGGAGTCGATATAGGCTTTTGACCAGGCCGAATCACTGCGATAAGCATGCAGGCTGTCTTTGATCCTGTAATCCTTTATTTCTTCCGGTTCCAGGGCAACCGGGCGGATGGAATCCCAATAAGTTTTTGATTTCTTATTGATGCTGGTATCATAACGGACGATCACATTATTGAAATAATTGCGCTTGAACTCCGGCGTTAGTTCGTATTTGTTGTAAACATTGAGGAAAGTACCGGTGGCATCGATGCCGAACTGGTTGAAGGTAAAGTATACAACCTGATCTTTCGTCTGCCAAATATCTTTTGCAACCGGTACATGGATCTGCCGGATCACCATGGTGTCCAGTATCTCCAGCTGCGACTGTTTGGTGAGGGTAAGCTCCAGGCTATGAATGCGCCAGTCGCCTTCCGTGATATTGATGGTACCTGCAAATAATGGTTCATATTTCCTGCGTGGGATCACTTTGATCTGGTTCACTTCTTTTCCATCTTCCCAATATGATCCCAGGTACTGGTATTTGTAATAATTCAAAGCCGCGTCCGCAATGGGCGAAACAAACCCCCGGGGATTGAGCTGGTTGGTCAGAACGTTTACATTATTGTTGTAAAAATTAATGAAAGTGGGGAAATTGAAACCATAACCTCCCGAGCCGCTTTCGCGGCCTGATAATACTTCCAGTTTTATCCTTCCAGGTTTCCGGTAAGCGATCTTTGTAAGGGATTCGGAAAGAAAGATCACGCCCTTGCCGGCAGAGTCAACGCCCATATCCTGTTTGTCTTCGTCCTTTATTTTCTGTCCGAATACCTTCCTGGGCAGCTTGCGGGTCTTCATCAGTGTTTTGATATAAGCTTCGCAGGTGAAGGAATCGAGGGGAGCGAGATAGTCTTTTCGTTTGCGGATGGCATTGCGGATGATCTCGTATGCCGGGTCTTCAGCATTTGCCCTAACCACTACTTCGTTCATGGTGGTTTGCTGCACTGCCAGCGTAAAATCGACAGAAACAGTACTGTTGCCGGCTCCTGCGCTAACTGTTTTCTCTACGCGTGTATAGCCTATGTATTGGCATACCACGGTATAATTCCCGGGGTCGAGCTCCAGGAAGTAGACACCCTGGTTATTGGTGGTAGTGCCCTGGGTTGAGCCTTTGATGAAAACTGATGCGTAAGGAAGGATCTCGCCTTTTTCATTGGTAACCCTGCCGGTTATGCGCCCGGCCCGGGAAGAAAGAAAGCATAGGAAGAGGAGGGAAAGCAGTAAAGTTTGTTTCATGGAGGCATGATACGGAATTGTATGCTGAAAGTTACAGCCTCCCCTGTTAAAAGTTTTTGAAAGGGTAGAGCCGGAATGGCTATTTCAAATGAAGATTTCCTTCCCTGTCAAACCAGGACTCAATTTTTGCGATGGCTTTCAGATCATCCAGGAATACTGCTACTGGCTTTTTCCTGTCGATAACCCCGGTAAATCTCCGGTCATTTATTGCGGGATTATCAATTTCCAGATTTATCCCAAACCAGCGTGGCACTACTTTGCTTATTTCCTGCAGGCTGGCATCGTTGAAATAATACAAGCCATTTCTCCAGCTCAGCACATATTTGGGATCGAAAGCTTCCTGGCTCACCGGTTGGCCGGCAGTATAGATTGCCTGATTGCCCGGTACTATCCTGCTTTCAGCTCCGGGAACTTTGAGGCTTACGGAACCTTCCACCAGCGCCACTTTTTCTATACTGCCATCATAAGTGTTTACATTAAATGCAGTTCCCAGCACCTGTACGCTGCTCTGAGGCAGGTGCACGATAAATGGTTTCGCCGGATCCTTCGCCACTTTGATATAAGCCTCCCCATTTATCCTTATCTCACGGGTATTACCGGTGAAGGATAGTGGAAATTCAAGCCGCGTTTTCGAGTTCAGCCATACTTCGGTGCCATCTGCCAGCTTGATCTTGTAATCCGCGCCCACAGGTATGTTCAGGGTGCTCATGCCCTGCTCAGCGGCCCCGGAGAGTGAATAGTTCAGTGATTTATCGGTATTATTCAGTTTCGCTGATCCGGCATCGATAGCGCCCTGCTGTTTGGAGAGATCGATCACTCTCCCGTCTGCAAGCGTCAGTTCGATGCCTGGTTTTGAAACCCCGGCCACAGTTGTGGCTGATTCTTTTGTGGAGGAGGATCTCGGCAGGAACATCAATCCGGCGCCAATCACCAGTCCGCTAATAACTGCAGCTGCAAACCATTTTCTTTTATAGAGCGGGACCAGTTTGCCTGGCAGCGGTTTACGGAGATCTTCTGTAAGATCCTTCCAGGTTGGATTTTGATGACGATTGGAGAAATATTCAGATGTATTTTTTACAGGTATTTCATTCTTCAGTTCTTCATATGCGGTATTGGCATGCGGATTCCTGCTGAACAATGCTGTCAGCTCAATTTCTTCTTCCGGGCTCAACGAGCCGCTGATCTTTCCCAGTAGCAGAAATATTTCTTCCTCAGTTAATTTATCCAGCATATTAGAATGACTGTTTTTTCGATTTTAGTCACTAACCCAAAGCCTAATTTATTTTTAATTGCTGCCTTAGCATTTTAAGCGCCCGCGTCATATGATTGCTGATAGTGGCAGTGCTGATTCCCAGCTCCTCTGAAATCTCCTTGTAGCTCTGCTTTTCAACATAATGAAGTCGGAATACTTTGGCTGGCATCGGTGGCAGGCTGGTGATGGCTGCTTCCAGTTCCCGCCCCAGTTCACGATTCACCAGTTTGTCGCCCTCCTGAAAACTCCCTGCCTCGATCTCCCCGAACTGCCGCTGCAGCAATTTCCTGCGTTCTTCTTTTTTCTTCAGATCGATACTGCGATTACCGATGGATCGCACCAGATAGCCCAGCAGGCCGGAATGGATATTCAGGAATATTTTGCTCTCCCAGAAATCGATAAAGAAATCCTGTACCAGGTCCTGCGCCGCCACTTCATCTTTCAGGATGGAAAAAGAATAGGCAAAGAGTCGCTCCCTCGTGTTGCGATACAAGGTATCAAAAGCAGCCAGATCAAAGGCTTTCAGTGCTTCTAATAATAGGGAATAATCTGTTGACTCTTTTTGCAAGCAGTAGTTTTTGGAAAAAGAATGATGGACGAATGTACATTTTTTAAAAATATTTCAAACCGGCTTAGTGACTCTTTTCCGAAAAACCGTCATTATGATAAGCGCTGAACTTTTCAACAGATCTAACAACCAAATCAACTGCGATTTATGCACGAAATGCTTCGGGTCCATCTACTGCTTGTATCGATCTTCATTTTTTCATCTTCCATACTCTTTGCCGGTTCTGTGTATGAACAGGGAAAGGAACAGACCAGGATCACCCTGAGTTTCAAAAACGTTCCGATCCGGCAGGTCTTTTCTTCTATCGAAGAGAAAGCAGATGTTATCATCATGTATGAGAATACTGATGAGATGAAAAGTACTAAGATCAGTATCAATGCCTCCAATATGAAAGTATCTGACATACTGAACCAGATATTGAAAGACAAATCGCTGGAGTGGACCATCAGGGATAATGTGATCCGGCTCGTACAAAAGAAAAAAGAAACAGGCGTTAATGGCGATGCAGCCGCAGGAAACGATAGCCATGAAAAAACAAATCTCTTCCAGTTCATCGTTTGCAAGGTGGTTGATTCAACAGGCGCACCTATAGCCAGCGCGAGTTTTTCTATTCGCGGAACAGATAAGAAAGGTGCAGCAGACAATACCGGACGATTCGTATTGCCGGAAATAAAACTTTCCGATATTCTTATCCTTTCCGCTGTTGGCTATGTTCAACTGTCTGTTCCCGTTACAGATATGTTGAGCATGCCGGCCGGAACTCCGCTTTCACTAAAGAATGGAAAAGTGAAAAGAGGATCTGGCACTGAATTCACTTTTATCTTATCGCTTGAAGAAAAGGCGATGGAGGAAGTGGTGGTAAGCACCGGTATGTTCGATAGAAAGAAGGAAACATTTACCGGCGTTACGCGCACTTACACGGGCAAAGAAGTGCGCCTTGCAAGCAGGCAAAATATACTGGAAGCCCTCAATCTGCTGGATCCTTCATTCAGGATCATACGCGATAATAACCTGGGCTCAGATCCCAATCAGCTTGCAAAAATAGAAATGAGAGGCAGCAGGAGCATGCCTCCGCCCACACCTCAGAAATATAGCCAGCAACTGAAGCTGCAATATGAGAAAGATCCCAATCAGCCCTTGTTTGTGCTGGATGGTTTTGAAACGGATCTCCTCACTGTAATGAACCTGGATGTGAACAGGATCGCCAGTATTACACTGTTGAAAGATGCCGCCTCTACTGCATTGTATGGTTCAAGGTCTGCCAACGGAGTAGTGGTGATCCAAACTATCAGGCCGGCTCCCGGTGATCTGCGTATCACGTATTCAGCCACCGGCACTCTTGTGATGCCGGACCTTTCAGGTTACAATATGATGGATGCAAGAGAGCTGTTGAAGTTCCAGGAACTGGCATCCGTTGGGGCCAATGCACCCGGGCCTTTTACCGTGGATGGTTACAATATCGTATTGCCGAAGGTAAAGCATGCTTTCAGGGAAAACGCAATCTTACAGGGAGTGGATGAGAACTGGTTGAAAGTGCCGCTCCAGAACGCAGGCTCAGTGAACCATAATCTTTCTGTCAGTGGCGGTGACTCTTATTTCACTTATGTAGGAGGTCTCAACAGGAACTCAAATATCGGGGTAATGAAGGGATCAGAGAATTCCAATACCTCCGGTTATTTCAATCTCAGTTACCGGAAAGGAAATATCAATGTATCCAATAATCTTACCATCAACGGACAAAAACAATACGGAAGCCCTTACGGTTCATTTACGGAATATGTAAAGATCCCGCCTTATTACATGATCAATAACTCAGACCGTTACCTTGAGCAACATAATACTGAATATTACACTTCCGGCGGATTCCCTTTTACTGCCGGTTTCCGCTTCTCAAACCCGCTTTACAATGCAGGTCTTCCATTTAAGAATACGGTGAAGGGAAATACGATCACCAATAACCTGATGGCTAACTGGGATGTATTCCCGTTCCTGAGATTGTCAGGTAGCTTCCAGTACCTCAAATCGGAAAGTCAGTCTGATTTTTTTGTTTCTCCGCTCAATACAAGATTCGATGAGGTGGAATCGAGCCTGAAAGGCTCTTATGATTACAGCAATCTTCATTCGGAGTCTTATTCCGGCAATTTCACGATGACTTTCAATAAAGTTGTGGCAGGTAAACATATTTTCAATACCAACCTGCGAAGCGAATTTCAGCAGAGTACCACTGAAACCAGCAATATTTCAGCAGTGGGTTTCGCCACCACGGCGGAACCGCTGATCTATCTCGCCAATTCATTCACGCCGGACAGCAGGCCTGGTGGCACTACCACCAAACAGACTTCGATGAATTTCATTGCAAGTTTGAATTACTCCTATGATCTGAAATATAGCATGGACCTTTCCTATGCACTTTCTGGCACCAGCATTTTTGGTCTTGATAATCCTTACAAACCTTTTTATGCAATGGGTTTGAAATGGAATCTTCACCGGGAGAATTTTATGCGAAATATCAAATGGGTAAATGAACTGGCCCTGGCTACCAATTTTGGTGTTACAGGAAATCAGAATGCCGGCAATTTTGGATCGAGGGCTACCTACCTGCTGAACAATACGCCAACCTTCTTTGGAGAATCTGTGAAGCTGGTGAGTGTGGGCAATCCTGATCTGGACTGGACAAAAACATATAATCTAAGCTATAACCTGATCGGTAAATTCTTCAATAAGCTGTCGTTGACAGTTTCTGGTTTCAGGAATATCACCAATCCACTTATCATCACTATGCCATTACCGCCCTCCGTTGGAATTCCTGATGGTATTCCCAGGAATATTGGAAGGATGACGGAAACCGGGCTGGAACTGGATCTGGATGCTAGACTGGTTAATACCCGTGACTGGACCCTGAACCTCAGTCTTAAATCCCCGGTATTGTATAAGCGCGAATACAGCGGTCTCGGAAACTCACTGGAGAAATTCAATGATTCTGCAAGGAACGGCGGATATGCTCAGCGCTATTATGATGGAGCAAGCCCTGATGATGTATGGGCCGTACGCTCCGTAGGTATCGGACAGGCAAGAGGCATGGAAGTATTCCTGGACAAAAATGGACAGTACACTTTTCTATTCGATAAGAACAATGAAGTGGTGATCGGAAGCAGCCGCCCGGTTACCCAGGGAGATATTGCTGTGAGAGCGCGCTACAAAAGATTTACACTGGCCGTTTTCTGCCGCTACATTGTACAGGAAATGAAATTCAATGATGCACTTTACAATAAAGTGGAAAATATCAGCAAGGCTCAGATGGAGTATAACCAGGACAAGCGGGCGCTGTACGTTCGCTGGAAACAAGCGGGAGATGATGCCAGCTTTCTCGGTATTACCAATACTACATTGGGCATGTCATCCCGTTTTCTGCAAAAAGAGAATTCCTTCGCTGTCAATAATATCACTTTCAACTACGATCTGCTGGATCAGTATTCACAGGGACTGAAAGCTTATATCAGGAAAAAACTTGGCCTGGAAACATTTGGTTTCTCTTTAACCACCACCAATATTTTCCAGTTCAAGCTATCCAATATACAAAGGGAAAGAGGACTTGATTATCCTTTCCAGCGTAGCATCACCCTGAATGTAAACATGACTTTCTAAAACTGCGTTATGAAAATTAAAGCAATTGGTAAACCAACCGTTTTTATATTCCTGATACTGGGGCTGTTGTTGCTGCAATCCTCATCCTGCAAAAAATTCCTGCAGGTACAGCCGAGGGATTATATGTTTGAAGAAGAGGCCTTCTCTACTCCCAAAGGAGTGGAATCTGTGCTGAATGGAATATATCAGTCCCTGGCCGACTCCCTTTCATATGGCAATGCCCTTTCTCTGAATGCAACGGAGAACATGGCGCAATATTATTATTCTTTCCGGGGTCCATACAGCAATGTATTCAGAGACTTCATTTATGTAGTGCCTGAGGCCAGAACGGCGCTGAATAATATCTGGAGCCAGTCTTACCGGACCATCCTCGGCGTCAACAATTTTTGCGAAAGGCTGGAAGCACCTTCATTCAATGTACTGCCTGCTGCGCAAAGGAATATTATGCTGGGAGAAGCCTATGCAATCAGGGCTTATCTGCATTTTGACCTTCTTCGTATGTTCGGCCCTGTTTATGCAAAGGATGCGGCTAAGCAAGCTATCCCATATGTAAGGATCGTTGCCAGGGAAGCGCAACCGGTATTACCCGCCAACGAAGTGGTCACAGCCATAATGAAAGACCTGGAAGCTTCATTGGCATTACTTGAAAATGATCCTGTGCGCACGAAAGGACCAGATTGGTCAACTGCTTCGGCAGAAGGTCAGGCTGTTGATTATTTATCCAACCGCCAGAGGAGGATGAACTATTTTGCCGTGAAAGCCTTTGCTGCAAGGGTATTGCTGTACGCCGGTAAAAAATCGGAAGCATGGAATTCTGTACAGTCGATGCTCACTGCTCAGGAAGCTTTCTTCCCATGGCCAACGGAACCGGATTATAACAAGGACCCACTGCTTAGCAAAGAAACATTTTTCGGAATCGAGAACAGGAAAATGTACGATTATGACCGCCGGATGTTCAGTGCCTTATTGAATGATGAGGTTATTGCTACACCCGCACCTGCCCGACTGGATGAGATATACAATGCCGCTTCAAAAGATCTTCGCCTGAAGTATTGGTTCAAGGTGGGGCTTGAAGGAGACAAGACCTACAAGGTGATGACCAAGTTCAGCAATACCACTGTTGCGAGTTCCTGGCTCAGGTATTTCCAGCCACTGATCAGGAAGTCCGAACTCTACCTCATTGCTGCGGAAACTGCTCCTGTATTGGAACAGGGATATTATTACCTGAACACATTAAGGGTTAACAAGGGACTTCCTCCGGTGCAATACCAGCCCGGAAGCACCACTGCGGAACTGATGTCGAATATCCGGGCTGAATACCAGCGCGAGTTCATCGGCGAGGGACAATTATTCTTTATGTTCAAAAGACTGAATCTCGCAGAGATCCCTTCCTATACAGGCGCAGCCACTATTCCCATGGATGACTGGAAATATGTTCCTCCTGTTCCGGATGATGAATCCTGGTATCGTTGATCCTTCCAAAACCATCACTCAATACTATACGCTAAAAGAATCATATATGGCCGGGAAAAAAAGTTTTTGTTTACAGGTAGTCCTCTGCATTGCAGCCGTCTTTTCACTCGCTGCATGTAAAAAAGTGGAACCCGAGAAATTTTCCGCTAACGATTTTCTCTATTTTATCAATAAGAATTACAGTGAGGTAATACTTACTGTTAACATGAATGCGATCTATGCAAAACAACAGGAGTATAATTTCCTGATCACCTGGAACCAGACGGATTCATTCCGTACCAATATCGATCCCACATACCAGCTTTATGTCCAGGCGGATGGCAGATTAGCGGACAGAAAGCGAGCAGTTTCTCTGGAGATCGAAGGAAATGGAAAGGAGTTCGCGGTTTTCCCTGATCCTGATTCCATCTATATTCCAGCCAATTCCATTGGGTATAAACTGGACATGAAACTGGCCAGACCACCACTGTCTGATACCGGCGTAAAAACGCTGACCATAACGCTAAAGAACAACGAAGATTTCAAACCTGAAGAGCATGCATGGCACAAAGTCACCTATGTATTCGGGAATATGGTAAAGCCCACCAGATTCTACAGCTCCATTGTTGATAAGTACGGAGAGTTTTCGCCAGCCAAAATGTATGCTGTCAGAGAGGCGGTAGCAAGAAAGGACAAATCATTCTGGGAAACAGATCCTGACGTGATCCTCCTGAACACCAGCCTGCAGAATTTAGGCGCAAAGAAGTTTCGTTTCGATCCGTTTACTATGGATGAATTGTATAACATCATGGACGTAACATCCTACCTGCAGATACCCGAACAGAAAGGGCCGGTGCAGAACGCCTACTGGGCGCTGACACAAAAAATGATATCGCTCACAAAGGAACTTATCGAAGAAAGAAGAGCAGCCAACAACCCTATACTGGATGCCTCAGGAAAAGAAATATCATTCCCCTGATGAAACTCTCCCACTATAATTCAAAAATATCAGCATAATGAGGTCATTATTCTTTTATACTAATCTTCTGTTCTGCTTTGCTGCTGTTCTGATCAGTGGTTGCAAAAAAGATTTGGTGAACGGCAATAAAAAACTACCGGATCATTTTACCATTGAGCTGCCAGGGGAAGACCTGACACTGATCAGGGGCCTGGAAGGCGCAGACTCTATCAAGGCAAGGATCAGGATACCGGGGCAATCATCTTCACAATTTGATACAGCCGCTTATACCTTCATTTGGACCAGTCTCTCCAATGGAGACACGCTTAGTCTGAAGCCATACCTTATACCCGGTGATTTTGACGGATTACCTGCTGTTCTGAATTCCGTTTTACTCACCGTAAAAGAAAAGAAAACAGGAATAGTGGAAATAGCCACCAGTTCGGTTTCCATTACTACGCCAACACGCGAGGGATGGATAATACTGGGAGAAAAAGCCGGTGCTTCACAACTCGGCATGCTTACCTACACTACACAGGGGTACAAGAAATTCGTGGACCTGGCAACTGAACTGGGAAAGAATATACCGCTCAGCGGAAAACCAGTCTGCATCAATGCGATAGGCAGCGATATCTATTTCGGATTGAGTGTACTGCAATGGGTGGGCATCACCACGGACCAGGAGATCAAGGTACTGCAGAGCATGGACTTTGTAGTGGACGAGAATATTTCCAATTTTCTTACCAGTACTTTTCAACCCGGTCCGGCAAATCCTGTCAGGATCGAAAAGACCGGCTATACAAGTTTTACAGCCAATAAAGGTGACGATCTGTTTTTTACAAGCCTGTTCTACCTGAAATATATGGGCCTCATGATGGTTCAGCAATTGAATGAATGGAATGGTCAGCCTTTCCATGTTTCCAAAATGCATACCTATGTGGGACCAGGCCGCGGGCCTTTTGATTATAGCCGCCTGGTATATGATCTGGACGAATACAAATTCAGATGGGTACCTGATGACGGACATGATCTTAGTCTTCAAACCCCTTTTTCGATGGATGGTTTTCAACCATATGCCATACAGAACAAAATGAGTGAGCCTGGTGAAGAAAGCCTGATCCTTTCATTGCTGCATAATCCGGTAACCCAGCAGAGTTACATGCTGCAATTCCTGACAAATGGAATAGTGAAAGAAACCAAACAGATCGCTTATGCCGATGCCGCGGATATCATCGCTTCCAGATTCATCGAGATCGATCACAATACAGGATACATCATCTATGTAAAAGGAAACAAAGTGATGGCCTATGATTATACCATTGGCCAGACCTTCATGCTGCTGGATATGGGCAATGAATCCATCAGCCTGATGAAATTTGAAAAATACAATCAGGGATTCAGCAAAATGCCCGGCCGTGTTGAATTGTATGATGAGTTGTTCAAAAGACTGTTGGTTTGTACCTATGATGCAACGAGCCCCGATAATAGCGGAACATTCAGATTATACCAGATACCATTAGGACATCAGGCGCCAGTGCTTGAATCTGAAGAAGCAGGGTTCCCCAAAATAGTGGACGCTTCGTTTGTGCCTATCCATTAGGCAAAGTATCACTGAGCAGTAAGTGCAATTGACAGAGGAGGCAGAATTGCCTTCCGGGGATCTTTTTGCCCAATAGTAATTCAATCATTTTTTAATACTGAAACCCATATGAGTAGCATTTTAAAGATCGAAAATCTTTCTCACCGGTATAGTGCAGCCTGGGCTGTTCGGGATATCAATCTCGAAATAGCGCAAACCGGCGTCATTGGCCTGTTGGGATCGAATGGTGCAGGCAAGTCCACTACCATGAATATCATTTGCGGTGTGTTGAATCAAACTGAAGGAAAGGTTTTTATCGATGGAAAAGATACAAGGAAGGAACCCGAAGCTGCGAAAATGAATATCGGCTTCCTGCCACAGAGCCCGCCCCTGCACAGTGATTTCACAGTGAATGAATACCTCACTTATGCTGCAGGGCTTCGACTGATGGAAAAAAGCACAATCAAAAGCGCTGTGGAAGAGGCTATGGAGAGAACGGGGATTTCTCATTTCAGCTCCAGGCTCATCAGTAATCTTTCCGGTGGCTACAAACAGCGTGTGGGCATTGCACAGGCGATCATTCATAAACCACGGCTCGTGGTGATGGACGAGCCTACCAATGGCCTTGATCCAAACCAGATCATCGAAGCACGAAAACTGATCCGGGAGATCGCGCAGGAAAGAACTGTGCTCCTGTCTTCACATATCCTTTCTGAAATTCATCTGCTCTGCAGGGAAGTGATCATGATAGAAGCCGGAAGGATCGTATTCTCTGATACAATGGATGCATTCAATAATTATATCCAACCCGGTACCATGCTGTTGAAAATGGAAAACCCTCCTCCATTGTCTGAGCTTCTTTCCATCAAAGGTGTATCGAAGGCCGAATACCTTACCGATAAGCAGGCAAGGCTTTATTTCGATGGCGACCAGGATATAACAGAAAGGATCATCGAAACCGCCGTGAAGAGCGGATGGAGAGTGAGAGAAGCCAACCTGGACAAGAACCTGCTGGACGACATCTTTAAACAATTATCTACTCAATCCCTATAATTACTGACAGACATGAAAACAATCTTGCGGATATCAAGAGCAGAGCTGCGCAACCTTTTCTATTCTCCCGTTGCCTGGTTCCTTGCTGTGGTGTTTATGGTTCAATGTGCATTTTTTTATAATAGAATTGTGTATGCATGGGCCAGGATGCAGGAACTGGGAATGAAAACAGCCAAATTCAAAGGCTTTGATCTTTCCCTCACCAAGTCAATGTTCCTGAATCCGGACGGAATGTTCGTGAATGCCATGAGCAATCTTTATTTATTCATTCCTCTGCTTACGATGGGCCTGTTGAGCCGCGAGGTGAATAGTGGAAGTATTAAATTACTGTATTCATCTCCCATCAAAACAAGACAGATAGTATTCGGAAAATACCTGGCTATGATGGTGTTCAACCTGGTGCTGATAACTATCATTGGCTTCTTTATGGTGTCTGCCGGTTTCAATATCAAGTCTGTGGATTATGGCCTGTTGATTGCTGCTTCTATCGGGTTCTACCTGCTGGTATGTGCGTATGCGGCTATTGGTCTGTTCATGTCGAGCCTCACTAATTACCAGATCGTTTCTGCAATAGGAACATTTATTATTGTGCTGGTGCTGAGCCGTATTGGCGGGCTTTGGCAGAAATTCGATTTTGTAAGGGACCTCACTTATTTCCTTTCGATATCCGGAAGGGCAGAGAAAATGTTGTATGGCCTGATCACTACCAAAGACCTGTTCTATTTTTTTGCAGTGATCTGCATGTTCCTGGGATTCACACTGCTTAAATTAAGGTCTGTGAGGGAAGTGAAACCCTGGTATATAAAAGCAGCCAGATACTCCGGTATTACTGTAGTGGTGCTGCTTTTGGGATATATTACTTCGCGTCCTGCATTGATCGGCTACTGGGATACAACAGATTCCCAGGCAAATACCATCCATCCCAGGGTACAGAAAATAGTGAAAGGACTTGGTAAGGAACCGCTGGAAGTAACGTTGTACACAAACCTGATGGGGAAAAATGGATCCCTGGGTCTGCCTGAGAACAGGAATAATTACCTGTCGGAGTTATGGGAATACTATGTAAGGTTCAAGCCTGATATTGAATTCAAATATGAATATTACTACGATGCC
Organism: Pseudobacter ginsenosidimutans; assembly: GCF_007970185.1. Taxonomy (NCBI): domain Bacteria; kingdom Pseudomonadati; phylum Bacteroidota; class Chitinophagia; order Chitinophagales; family Chitinophagaceae; genus Pseudobacter; species Pseudobacter ginsenosidimutans. Next base: position 3,016,621 of record NZ_CP042431.1, read on the forward strand.
AAACCTGATCATTACCTGTTCAGGGCATTTCCCGGAAAGAATATTCATGAAATAGCAAAGGAGCTTGCGAAGTCGATGGACCTGAACCTGTCACACTTCAGAACGCCGGAGCAGATGAAACAGATCATCGATCTGGAAGATGAGGATTATGGCCTGGTGATGCAGCTGAAATACAAGGGAAGGACTACTTTCCTGCGAACCTTTACAGATAATCCCTGGCCGGGTGAAGAGCATGTGGCCGCTGCAATGGCGAGACTGCAATTCCCTAAAATGCCAACCATACTATTCACAACAGGCAACCTGGAGCGTGATCCGAACATTATGGGTGAGCGTGGATACTCCATCAGCACCACAGCGAAACCGCAGCGGGTTTCTCTGATCAATAATGGGATCGATATCGATACCATCAACCTGGAATACAAGGACATTCCTTATGACTCAATGAATATCGCGGCGCTGGTACTGGCTGATCCAAAAACCGAATTGAGTGAAACTGTAAAAAAGAAAATACAGGATTATATCGGTAAGGGAGGGAATTTCATGGTCCTTGGTGAGCCGCGCAAGGAAGATATCGTGAACCCTGTATTGAAGCCATTGGGTGTTCAGTTTGAAAAAGGAGTGATGGTGCAGCTTTCCAAACACAATGCGCCGGATATGATCATTCCTTTTCTTACCAATACAGCAACAGATCTGGCAGAAGAAGTCATGTTGCTGAAGCTGAAGAGTAAACAGTTCGATAGCCTTTTCATCAGATCCGAGACTGTCCTTCCCGTTACCACCCTGGATAGTTCAGCCTTCACCGTTAAACCAATAACGATAGCAATGCCTGATGTATGGTTGAAAAAAGGTGTTTTGGTAAGGGATTCTGTTCCGCCGGTTTATACAGCTACTGAGGGAGATTTCAAAAATGACGCTTTTCATACAACGGTTGGGCTTACACGAAAGATCAATAACAAAGAACAAAGGATAATCGTGGCCGGTGATGCTGATTTTATCAGTAACAAATTCCTGGGAGGCGATTATTTCGGCAGGGCGCTCTATAGTTGGTTGGATAATAACGAATACCCCGTTTACTCGCCAAGACCCATTTACAAGGATAACCTTTTCCTGATCACCCCGGAAACAGCTGACCTGCTGATTACCATCAATACGTGGATCATCCCTGCTATCCTGGCTATCATAGGAACTGTTATCATCATCCGAAGAAAAAGAAAATAAGATGCGCCTTCAAACAGACGAACAAACCATCGAAGATCTCAGGATCTTCAGCAAGAAAGATAGTCCGGGCATTTATGATATTTACAATCAAACCCATACCCGTGGCGGAGAGGCAGCATTGCAGGAAATGTTCCGTCATCCGTTGGGAAGCAGGGAGCTCATCAATAAACGCAGTTCAGTGATTGAGCAGTTTGCCGGATCGGGCGCCCGCTTTCCCTACAGCGCTTCCTTATTCGATATGGCGGAGAAATACCTGGCACATGCAGGTGAACAGGAAACGCGATCTCCGAATGGAGCAGCATTCGGAGAAAAGGAAATTCATAACGGCGTAGGAGCAGTGATTGAGCTGATCAGGGGCACCCATTCTTTTCTCTTTTCAAAAGAGCTGGGGACAGTGAAGGATTATTCAGATGAGAAGGGAGAAATATTGATGCTGCTGACTGATCCTGCTTTTGAACCGGCACTGAAGGATCATTCCAAAGGGAAGTTGTCTTACGCGACTGTAACCGCTTTCGATACTTTGTTCAGGGTGCGGGAGTATGCGAAGATCAAAAAACTGCTGGGTTATATTTTCCGTCTCGATGTATACCTCTCAGTTGCGGAGGTGGCCAATAAAAGAAATTTCGTTTTCCCGAAAGCACATGAAAAAGGGAATTATGAACTGGAGATAACCGGCCTCTATCACCCTGAATTGAAAAACCCGGTAAGCAATGATATCAGTTTGAATGCAGTTTCTCCTGTGTTGTTTTTGACCGGGGCGAATATGGCGGGGAAATCCACATTCCTCAGATCACTGAGTACGGCTGTGTATATCGCGCATATGGGATTCCCCGTGGCGGCAAGGTCGATGCAATTCCCGGTAATGGATGGGATTTACACCACAATCAATCTTCCGGATAACCTGGGCATTGGCGCGAGCCATTTTTACGCGGAGGTTTTGCGTGTAAAGAAGATGGCGGAGGAGCTGCATTCCGGAAAGTGTTTGTTCATCATATTCGATGAGCTGTTCCGGGGCACCAATGTGAAAGATGCACATGAGGCTACAGTGACCGTTACCAACGGTTTTTCGCAAAAAAGAAACAGTTTGTTCGTGATCTCTTCTCATATTGTAGAGGCCGGTGAGCAACTGATGCAGAATCCGAAGATCGGGGTCCGGTACCTGCCAACACGCATGAACGGCCATACACCCGAATACACCTACAAACTGGAAAATGGAATAACAGAAGACAGGCATGGCATGATCATCATCAACAATGAGGGAATCCTGGAAATATTGAAAAATGGAATGAAAAAGAAAGCGAAGCACGTTCTTTCAAACACTAAACATTCACTGGCATGAGTTTCAAGATAGACAAGCAAACCCTGGAAGAGCTGAACCTGTTGGGTAAATTCAGGCAGGGATCCGTATACCATTTGTTCAATAAGGTGAAAACGAGAGGTGGAGAGAAGCTGCTGGATGATATGTTCCATCATCCCCTGCTGGATGAAAATGCCATTAATAACAGAACAGCCGTGTTCCGGTTCTTCCAGGATCAGCAATTCAGTTTCCCATTTGATGTGATGCAGATAAACCTGATGCGGGAATATCTGGACGCTGGCGGGAAAAAAAATGAGGCGATGGTGCTGATCGATATCATGTTTAAAAAGTTATTGTCCGGTCTCACCAGGGATGAGCGATTCAGGAAGATCGTACAGGGATTGCAGGCCACCATCGTTACCCTGAAAAAATGTGCAGCAATTGCAGAAACGATGCAAACAAAGAATGGTGTATTTGAAAACAGGGTGCAGGCGGTAAGAGCTGTGTTGCGCGGGAAGCAGTTGGATAGCCTCCTCAATACTGATATTTACCAAAACCTTCCACTGCAAAAGATCGCCCACTTTGATTACCTGCTCAAGAATGAGCTGGCGAAGGCCATGCAGGAGATCATGGAATTCATATATGAGCTGGATGTGAATATTGCCGTGGGTAGTGTTGCAGCCGCACGTGGGTTCACCTATGCGAGGGCGCTGCCTGCTGCGCGGGATGTCCTTTCTGCAAGCGATCTCAGGCATCCCTGTTTGGAATCTGCTATCGGGAACGATATCCTGATGAGTGAAACAAAGAATGTGATCTTTTTGACAGGGGCGAATATGGCGGGCAAATCAACCCTGATGAAAAGCATCGGTATCCTCATGTACCTGGCGCATATGGGTTTCCCGCTTGCGGCAAAGGATACTGAGTTTTCTGTAAGGGAAGGAATGTATACGAGTATCAATGTGGCGGATAATATCGGACTGGGCTATAGTCATTTTTATGCAGAAGTGGTAAGAGTGAAGCAGGCTGCTGAAGCGGCGGCATCCGGAAGCAGGTTGCTGTTGATGTTTGATGAATTGTTCAAGGGAACGAATGTAAAAGATGCATACGATGGAACGCTTTCTGTTACCCAGGCATTTTCCGGCTATACCGATTGTTTGTTTGTGGTGTCTACCCATATTATTGAAGTGGGTGAAGCCCTCCGGGAAAATGATAATATCCGGTTTGCCTTTATGCCAACAGTAATGGAAGGTGCACGGCCGAGATATACGTACAGGTTACAGGAGGGGATAACAGAAGACAGGCAGGGAATGATGATCATCAGGAATGAAGGGATCCTGGAATTATTGAAATAGTATAATAGAATTATTTCTGATTGGTACAATTACTCTAAGCAATGGACTGCCCGGTTATTCCGGGCAGTTCTTTTTTTCTTCCCTCCCGGATTTTCTGTAATTTTTCCCTCCGATTCGCTACAAACTATTCACAACTCAACTAAATCAACACATATGGGCCTGTTTGACTTCATCAAGAACGAATTTATTGAGGTAATCGAATGGGTAGACGATACCCCGGATACCGTCATCTATAAATTCCCCGACAAAGGCAATAAGATCAATAACGGGGCCCAGCTCACCGTGCGCGAGTCACAGGTGGTGGTGCTGATGAATGAAGGGGAATTTGGCGATGTATACATTCCCGGAAGGCATGAGCTTACCACCAAGAACATGCCCATCATCACTACGCTGAAATCCTGGAAGTATTTATTCGATTCACCTTTCAAGGTTGATATATACTATGTAAATACCAAGCAATTCACCAACCTGAAATGGGGCACTTCCAACCCCGTGATCGTCAGGGATAAGGAATTCGGACAGGTGCGCCTGCGTTCATTCGGATCCTATGCCGTGCGGGTGATCGATCCCAAAAAGTTCATCAAAGAATTTGCAGGCACCAATCCCTGGGTGCGTATCGATATAGTAAATGAACAGCTGAGGAATATCATCGTCAGCAAACTTTCCGAGGGTTTGGCTGAAGCCAATATTTCGATCCTGGACCTGGCAGCCAATTTCACAGAAATAGGAGAGAAGCTGAAACCCGTGTTCCAAAAGGAATTCGACGTATGGGGTATTGAACTTGGACAATTCTACATCGAGAATGTTTCGCTACCCGAAGAAGTGGAAAAGATGCTGGACAAAACCACACAGCTCAACATGCTCAACAATAAGTTGAACCAGTTCAACCAAATGCAGGGTGGTATTGCTATCGAGAACCTGGCCAATAACCCCGGCGCTGCAGGAACGGCAGGTATCGGTGCAGGTGTGGTGCTCACCAATCTGCTGCAACAGGCACAGCAACCCAATGCAGGAGGCAACACAGCAGGCAATGAAGCCCAGGATAAACAGAAACTTCTCGATCTCCTGAAACAACTCGGGGAACTGAAAACCCAGGGCATCATTACAGAAGAAGAGTTCAATCAAAAGAAAGCCGAGATATTAGGTAAGCTCTAACCAACATGGAACTGACATCTACCGCACCCCTGCTATTATTTCCTTGTCCTGGTTGTAATTCGCAGTTGTACTTCAATCCTCAGAACCAGCAACTGGTATGCGAACATTGCGGTACAAAAGTGGACATTGAAAAGTCCACCAACCTGATCAAAGAAAACAGTCTGAAGGAACAACTGAATGGTGGTTCAGATGCTGCTGCCATCACCATTGAGCAGCAGGTGTACAAATGCAACCGTTGCGGATCGCAATCGGTATTCACCACCGAAACGCCGGTTTTCGTGTGCAGCTTCTGCAATTATGAGGCTGTGAACCCGGTAGCATATAAGACACGGATCATCCAGCCTTCGGGGATGATACCATTCATCGTAGATCAGCAGCAATCCATTTCGATCTTCAAAACTTGGCTGGGCAAGGGATGGTTCGCTCCTGGCGACCTTAAAGAATTTGCCAGGCAGGACGCGCTGCACGGTATCTATCTTCCCTTCTGGACCTACGATGCACAAACGCATAGCCAGTGGAGCGGCTATGGAGGACGCTATTACTACGTTACGGAATACTATACAGACGGAAATGGGAAGCGCCAGTCCAGGCAGGTGCGGCATACGCAGTGGATCTACCGCGAAGGAACATACGATCATTTCTTTGATGATATCCTGATTGGCGGCGCCAATGAATTATCTCAGGATGAATATGAAAGTATATTTCCCTACAACCTGCAGGAGCTGGTGAATTTCGATCCTCGTTATATGTCTGGCTGGAAAGCAGATGTGTATGATATTACTGTGCATGACGGTTATGATAAAGCCGAGGCTATCATGACTGAATGGATCCATGAAGCTTGTGCAGATCAATGCCGGATCGATACCTACAAAGGATTGCAGGTAAATACCGAATATGCTGATCAAACCTACAAACATATTCTCCTTCCACTCTGGATCTGCTCTTACATGTACAAAAAGAAAACCTATCACTTCCTGGTGAACGGTCAAACAGGAAAGATCCACGGAAAGAAACCTGTTTCAGCACTAAAAGTGACGTTGGTTGTGATTTTGGTGTTGCTGCTTATTGTGGCGATCGTAATGCTGTTCCAGAATAGCTGATCAACCTGTTAATCAAATCAAAGAATCACTCCTGGCTCTGCCCTGAACAATCTGGGGCTTTTTCCTGTATGTTTTTTGAAAAAAAGATTGAAATACTGGGGATAACTGAAGCCGAGACTGTTCCCGATCTCAGTAATATTCCAGTCGCTGTTCTGGAGGAGGTCAATGGCTTCGCTCACTAATTTGTCTGCAATCAGTTCCGAAGTGGATTTGCCTGTTGCTTCCTTCAGGCAATGGTTAAGGTGATTCACATGGGTATGCAGTTTCAGCGCAAAGTCGTTCGGCGTTTTGAGCCGGATACTGTTCTTGGGAGAATCGATGGGGAACTGGTTATTGAGCAGGTCTATGAATTCATTCACCAGTCTTTCGCTTTTGAGAGGCTTTTGGAGCGGCGACCTGGCCGCCTGAATTTTGAGTGTATTGTAAATGATGAGTTTCAGGATACTCCGGATGATCTCGTGCCTGTATGCAGAATGTTCCGCAAACTCGCTCTCCATCAGCCTGAACAGGTTTTTGAATTGTTCGTATTGTTCAGGTTCGAGGAAGAGGAATGAATAGATGCTGTCGCGAAACCTTTGCTTGAGTTTACGCAATTCCTTTTTTAGTTCTGCATTCAGGTAGCCGTCGTTGAAAAGACAAACATATCCTTCCTGTTTACCGGAGAGGTTCTTCCAGCCGAATTCGATTTCCGGATCATTGAAGAAGATGGCCGGCCGGTCGATGGGCACTTCTCCTTTATCTGTTACCAGTACGGCATTGCCGCCTGCGATGGAGATCTTATAGTAGTCCCTTCTGCTGAAAGGGATGGTGGCCATGCAGTTCTTGCGCTGCAATACGTTGAAATGACTGGCTCTTCCCTGCGATGCCAGCAGGTCTTCCGGGATTTCCCGGTTGGTGCTGGTATAATACTGTATGATCGATTCTCTCTCTACCATACACCAAATTTAATAAATTCAAAGAAAATGGAAATTACCGGACCAGCAGTACCATGCCACGCGTATTCACAGGTCCGCAGATGGTCCGGGCCCGGATGAGATAAGCATAAGCGCCTGCAGGCTGCATTTGTCCATTGAAGCGACCATCCCAGCAGATGGAAGGATTGTTGGTGCTGAACAGTTTTTGTCCCCAGCGGTTGAAGATGGCAAACTCTTCCACTTTTGCATCTCCCCACCTTGCAATACCGAAGCAATCATTCTTACCATCACCATCAGGCGAAAAAGCATTGGGCACAACAAAGCGGGGAATACCTGTCTGAGAAACATTCAGGCGAACAAAGGCGCTGGATTCACAGCCGTACTGGTTGGTGCCGGTCACCTGGTAATTGGTGGACTCGGAAATGGCAGCTACAGGATTGGCTTTGGCAGGATCATTCAGTCCTGTAGCAGGCAGCCATGTATAAGCCACGCCTCCGGTGGCGATTAGCGTTGCCGTAGGTTTATTGCAGTCGATATCATTGGATTTACCGGCTTGTATGAAAGGCAGTGGGTTTACGGTAATATCTAGATTGATGGTTGAATCGAAGCCGCAGGTATTGTCCTGTATATGCACGGAATACGTAGTGTTGATATTGGGGCTGGCAACGGGCGAAGCTTTTGAAGGATCATCAATGAAACTGGATGGCGTCCAGGTGTATTGGTCTCCTCCGCTGGCATTCAGGGTAGTGGTTTTGCCGAGACAGATATACCTGTTGCTGGAAGATGCAGCAAATTCCGGGTAGGGGAGGATGTCTACTTCTACGGAATCTATCTTTTTACAGGTATAGATATCCGTTACTTCCACTTTGAATTTCATCTTTTCCAAGCCCACCTGTACAAGTGGTTGATCGCTGTTGATATTACTTACATTGGCCGATGGCGTCCAGTTGTAACTAACGCCTCCGCTCACACGGAGGGGGAAATTGGCGAAACGGCAGACGGTGGTGTCCGGTGTTTTGGTGATATTGATCTCCGGGTGCAGATCGATCACCACTTTGTCCTGTGCCGTGCAGCCAAGGGCTGTTTTTCCGGTAACAGTATATTCGGTGAGTGTAGTGGGAGTTGCTGTGGGTGATTGAATGGCTGCATTGCTGAGGGAGGCAGTGGGCGTCCAGCTATATTCGGCAGCACCAGTGGCGTTTAATTGGATATTGTCACCGGGACAGATGGTGGCGTCGGCGCTGGCAGTGACCACCGGGGTTTCCACATTCACCCTGATCATATCTCTTTTGATAAGCACTTCGCCAAACGAAATATCATCCAGCGCAAAATCATTTCCTGTATTCTGCAGGTTTTGGTTCACAATGGAAATGGTGGCGGTGGTATTGTTGCCGGAATTCCAGGTGGCATAGAACTGTGTCCAGTTGCAGGTTGTAGCCGGTGCGCTGATGAGGTTGCCCAGCGTTAATCCATTAATGGAAAATTGTAACAGTGCCGGGTTGACATTTGTTACACTGGTAATCCAGGTGGAGAAAGCATAATTGGTATTGGGCGTTACAGTGATGGTTTGTTGCCATACTACCATATTCAGAACGGGAGATCCGTTCATTACCATCATATTGCCTGTGCCGGAGGTATGATCCCCGCAGGAGATAAAACCGGGATGCCAGTTGGTGGGATTATTTCCTACCCAGTACAGTCCTTCCGGAAAGCCGTTGGTGGCGTAACTGTATTGGGAGGTGAAGCCGGTATTTCCTGCACTGAAATCTCCATTATTGATAAGGTTGTTGCCTACCACTTTTGCATTGAGGTAATAGATCATATCTGAAACTGGTGTGGCTACAGGATTGAGCGTTCGTGGATTGTCGAGGTCTGTGGATGGACTCCAGCAGAAATCGATAGCGGGTATTGTTTTCAGTTTGAGGCTGGCCCCGATGCAGATGGTTGTGTCATTGGTGGTGATAAGGTTGTCATTGGTAACGAGTACACGGATCACTTTGGTGATCACTTCGTCGCAGGTGCCGTTGAAGGCGGTGAGCGTTATGGTATACGTGCCGAAAGCGTTGTATACATGGTTCACGGACTGACCAGTGCCAGTATTGCCATCGCCAAAATCCCAGCGGGCATTGCTGACGTTGGCGCCAAGGGCCGAGAAGCTGAGCTCATAGGGGTTACAGATGTTTTGAGAGAAACCGAAATCCACTTGTTTATGATATTCAACAAAGAAAGTATCTGTTACTTTGCAACCAAACCTATCGATATCCACCCAATATTTTCCGGGAGCCGTTACATCTATTTCCTGTATGGTTTCACCTGTATTCCATAAATATTTTGCATGTGTGGTGGGAGTGCCAATGCGAACAGTTCCGTTAAGGCAAATCGGAAATAATTTATTGGGGTTTTGGATGGGGGCAGGCATCACCACTACCTGCCTGCAGATGGATGCCTGGGTGGAGAGGCCTTCATTTACGGTAAGATTGATATTGTAAGTGCCGGGAGTATTGTATTTGATGGGAGGAGGGGTGTGAGCAGAAGAGCTTTGCATGCTGGCATTATTGCATCCGGCGAATCGCAGCCTGGTAATGGAATTGCTTGTAACGTTAGTCACAAATGCAAAGAGATCTTCGTTCACACGGAACAGCCGGGAGATCGAGTGGGCGAAACTCAGGTTGCCTATATTTCCAAGATTTGTTCCGGTGGGTGGTTGACCGAATCCGCTGGAAAAGTCCAGTCTGCTGATGGAAGGGAAATTTGGATGTCCATTTGCAATGAATGCTACAGTTTGCTCACAATTTTGAACAATGGTCAGGTCTCGCGGGTGTTTCAGCGCATTGCCCGGGTTGCCCAGGTTGACTCCTGATGGTGTGTTGAGGAGAGAGCTCCCGAAATCAAGCCTGCTGATCGTATAATTGGCATTGGGGTTATGATAAAAATCATCTCCTCCATTGGTAACAAAAACGCGCCAGAATCCATTATCGTTTACAGCGTAGATGCCTGTTGGAAATTCTAGATTACCTACGTTGCCGAGGTCAGTAGCGGTGGGGATATTATCGAAGCTGTTGGAGAATTCATACCTGATTACTTTGTTCTGGAGAGTGCTGATACCAAGCCCGTACCAGTTGTTGCCTTCTTTGAAAACATGCAGATCACAGGTTTGATCGAGGTTGCCTATATTTCCCCAATTGGTGGCAACAGGAGCAGGATTGTTGAGGGCCGATCCAAATTCGATCTTCAATATCCTGGGTGTAGGGCCTCCCACATATCCTCCAATGATGATCGCATACCATTTACCTTCATTGAACACCAGTTGTATTCCTTCTGCGCCCTGAGGTGTGGGTATGACTCCTCCGAAATTTCCCATGTCGATGGTAGCAGGTGTATTCAACAGGCTATTCCCGAAATCATGCCGTATCAGTCTCCCATTTCCGAAGTTCACTGAGAAACCATACCAGTTACCATTATACTGTGCATAATCCATGAATACTGGCATGTTCAGATTGCCCCCGATATTACCGAGATTGGTGCCGATAGGAGCCTGCTTCAGATCTGCTACACAAAAATTCCAGAAATAAGTTTGAGCGCCAACAGTGGCATTGGTGATATTGAGACTGTTGTTGACACAGATGGTGTCCGGAACCGCGAAGGAAGGTGTTACCGTAGGTTGGGCATAGCTTGCGCTTCCAACAAAAAACAGGATCAGGCACCAGATAGAAATTCTACAGGATGAAAACATGGGCGTTAATGAATACAAGAATTTGAGTATACCGGGGCTGGTAATGTAATTCTGAAAGATAATGATAAAAAATAAGCCTGTCAATTACGACAGGCTTTTCTCCACATGTATTTCCTTTTAATGATCTTAGGGCATAAGCACTATCCTGCCCGTTACTGATCTGCTTTTCAGCAGGTCCTGCGCTTCAGCAGCCGCAGACAACGGAAAGGAACTGGTCTTTTGCCGGATGCTGCCCTGCATAATTTTCTGAAAGATCTCCTTTGCCCATTGTTGTTTTTGCTTCATGGAAGCAGCATAAATAGTGGCGCCGGTTACAGAATTGGATTTCCAGATCAGGTCCTGCGCATTGATAGTAGTGGGAACTCCTGAGCTGCTGCCAAATACCACCATTTTACCACCGGGAGCCAGCTGATGAATCAAAGAGGCGCCGATGGGCCCGCCTACAGCATCGAGGACCAGGTCAACTCCTTTTCGGGCTGTGATCTCCTGCAATACAGAAGCCCATTGGTCATCCTGAAAGCTAATGGCATGGGTAGCGCCCATCGATCTTATATATTCCATTTTTTTATTATTGCCGGTCATGCCAATGATCAATGGAATGCCTCTTGACTTCGCCAGCTGAACTACCATCGATCCAATACCTCCTGCTGCAGCTGTGATAAGCAGGGATTGGTAACCGTTAGTTTGCTCCAGCAGATGACAGGCGGTCAGTGCCTGGAAGATCAATGCCTGTTCTGAGGGAATCTCGTCCGGCACAGGGAAAACCTGGCTAACCTGTAACAGCGCATATGCAGCATATCCGTGTTGGGCAACACCGGATACTTTTTGTCCGGGTTTCAAATCATGTACATCATTGCCCACTGATTCGATAATGCCGGTAACCTCCGCGCCCGCAATGGCAGGCAGCGGTCCGATGGGATAAACTCCTTCCCGAACAAGTATGTCGGCATAATTGATGCCGATGGCTGTAACGCGGACCATTACTTCCTGTCCGGAAGGAATGGGTGTTTCGGTTTCGCGGAGACGCAGCACGGTACTGTCTCCATGTTGAGTGATGAAGATGGCTTTCATTATTCGGTCTTGTATTTTGATAGGTCCAAAATTGAAAGCATTTTCTGATATTACTGCTATGGGTTACCTTCAGGTAAGTAAAACTGCATGTATGCCATTGATAAAAATTGAAGGGAGGGCTTGCCGGGAAGCAGGTCTTGCCATTCGCGATACATTGGACCTCTTAGGTGGAAAATGGAAAGTGTGCATCCTGCAAATGCTCTCCGGAGGACCGTTGCGTTTTACAGAGTTACTGACCATCATTCAGCCGATCAACGCCAAAGTGCTGACAAAAGAATTGAACGAGCTGGAACAACACCAGCTGATCGTAAGAAATCCCTGCAATACCAAGCCAGCCACCGTGCAATACACTCTTGCGCCTCATGCCGAAAATATCAGGGGCGTGCTGGATGCTTTATTGCAGTTCGGGATCCTTCACCGCGAAAAGATCAGGGCCGGGTTCACTATAAAATAATACTCTATTTTTTTCGGTTCCCCCTTATTGTGAGCCGGTGTAGTATGAGTTCTACAGGAATATAGAAATCGTACTACGTGATATATATATGTTTTGAACGTATTTGCTGAAGATTAGCAGCATTCCGGCACAGGGTGTCAAAATTTTCCCTTTTTACATAAGGTTGTAATCCGCAGATCCTATGCTGGCAACGATTGTTACTGTTTGCCGGAGTTGATGGTTGTATTGATACGGCCAACATTCAATGTCTTATATCCTTTAAAAAATATATAAAATCCCAAATGACAAAACTCTACCTACCAAAAGGTCTGGTGCTGTTATGGAAGCACAGACTACTATTAGTTCCATTTCTTTTTACATTGTTTTTTTCAACTCAATCTCACGGACAGGCGTATGTGAATTACAGCCGGGTATTTACGAGCGCTGGTACCGATAATGTATCTGGCTTGATTACCGATGATGCCGGGAATAGCTATTTGATTGCATCCTTCGCCAGTGTTCCCACTTCTTTTACGCCAACGATTCCCGGAACGCCTAACGCCACCGGGAATAAGCCAATGCTGTTTAAGTTTTCTGTGAATGGTGGTCTTGTGTGGAGCCGTTACCTGACAACTTCCACAGGGCAACCGATGGGTTTATCGAAAATAGTTTACGATAATGGTAAGTTGTTTGGTATTTCGTCTACCACTATAACCAATTTGCCTACCACTAATGGCAGTACGTTTAACGGAGGAACATCCGACGTTATATTTACTTCAATAGATGCAAACACCGGAGCAACTCAAACACTGGCATATCTTGGCGGATCCGGACAAGATCAGTCGGGGTTGGATATTGTTGCCGAAAACGGTTTTGCCTATCTTCTGTTTGTTACCAACTCTCCTGATATTCCGGTTACAACAGGGCCTGCCTTCAATGTTCAATATGATCTTGCTATCACTAAACTGACAGCAAGTGGTTCTACGGTTTACAGCACTTACGTGGGTAATGTAGCCAGTATAGCAGCTCCCGCATCAAATAATAGTCTGGCCGTCCATAATGGAATCGTTGCCATGGCCACAATTGTAAATGCTACCAATAATTTTCCTGTTACTACCGGGAACGGGTATGTTGGTGGTAATGATTATGCGGTTGTTAAGCTTAATGCCGATGGTACTGCAGCGTTCAAAACAATAATAGGTGGAGGGCTTAATGAAGAATCTCCAACTGTTATTGTGAACAATAATGAAGTTTACCTGGCGGGTACATCATTGTCAACAAACTACCCCACTACTGATGGTACCAGCGCTGCCGGTTCAGTCAGGAATCATGTGGTCACCAAATTCAATAGTGCAGGTGCGCTGGTATACAGTTCGGTAATAGCTGGTATCAGTACCGATGCCCAGGTTTCACCAATGAAGTTGAATAACGGTTCTCTTTTTTTCCACGGTTCTGAATTCAATGCAATTCCAGTGGTGAATGTGACCGATGGTTCATCTGGCGGTAGTTATCTTGTGCGTGTAAATCCTGCCAACGGACAAAAAATATTTGCTCTCCGCTATGGGGGCATCAGATCTGTTACTAACCGCCCCGGTTTAGGATTTGATGTGATGGATGGCCGTGCCGTTTGTATGACCTCCACGATGAACATCACTACCAATACCACCACTGACGGTACTACCAGGGCCAGTAATTATGCCAACTACCTGGCTGTGTACTCTCCTGAAGGTAAACTGGTGTATGGTACTTACAGGCTTACCGGCACCGCTCTGAATAATGAGCAAACATTCCTGGCTGCTTCCAATAACAGGATCTATACGGCTGGTGTAAATAATGCAAGTAGTATAGCTCATATTCCGGTTTCTGAACCTATCCTTGGATCTCCAAACGGAGCAGAAGTTCAAACCGTAAGTTTTGTATTATGCCCACCACTGCCAACACAAAATGATATTACTCCTCTGAGTCAGTCCATTTGTGGTGGTGGATTTACTCAGGCGATTACTGGTAATAAAGTGTCTCTGCCTTCTTCGGCAATGCCTATGCTAACCAGGGGGGAGTAAATATTCCTCAGCCCGAGGTTAATGCAAGGTATCAATGGCAAACTGCTACTTCTGCTTCCGGTCCCTGGACAAATATTGCCGGAGCAACAGGAACACTTAAAGATTACTCTCCACCTTCGTTAGCTGAAACCCGCTACTATCGCAGACTTGTTCTGCCTGCTGCAGGTTGTGGCGAAACGCCCATCAGCACTTCTGCTGTTGCTGAAGTGGTGGTAGGCAGCAACAACAGCCCGGTTATTACTTCCAGTGCCTATACTACCTGTGTGGGAACTGCTGTAAATATCGAGGCCACTGTATCCGGAGGAGCTACTCCTTATACTTATACATGGGACAATGGTGTCAGCAGCACTACCAATACTGCTACTGTTACTCCCACTACCAATAGTGTATATACCATTACTGTTACAGATAATAATGGTTGTGAACAAAAAGGCCAGGTGGTGGTAAATGCTTATGCAGCCAATGCAGGCCCCGATGTAGTTGTTTGCGCAGGCAAACCTGTTCGTTTGGGTGCTGCACCTCCTGCCGGCGTTGCAGGGGTAGTGTATGCATGGACGCCGGTTACTGGTTTGTCTGATGCAACCATCGCACAACCACTGGCTACTCCTGCTGCTGCACAAACTTACTCTCTGGACATGACCATTCCCATTACCGGCGGGGGTACCTGTACCACTACGGATGCCGTTAACGTAAACGTAGTGGCTGGCCCGGCAACCGCTGATTTTGCCGGTAATGATGTTGCTGTTTGCAAAGGTGGAACTGTTGGTCTGGGTACTGCTGCCGAAGCAGGATTTACTTATACATGGAGCCCTGGTAATTATCTGAACGCTACCAATGCCAGCACTGCTACTTATGATGCAGGAGCCGGAGGCGCAACGCCTAACCCTATCACTTATACGCTTACTGCTGCAAGTGGAGGTTGTTCGTTTACAGATGATGTAACTGTATATCAACTGAACGTTAATGCCGGGGACGACAGAATTTGCGGCCCGCGTACAATTGGTAATGGTGATCCGATGCCAACTGTATCAGGTAAAACATTCCTGTGGGAGGTTGTATCCGGCCCCGGTACTATTACAGGCGCTACCAATACTGCTACCACAACAGTATCTGAAAGCCTTGGAGGTACTACTGTTTATCGCCTCACTATGAGTTACCTGGGAACCAGTTGCTCTGATTTAGTTTCTGTTCCTGTGTGCGGAGACGCTAGTGCCTGTCCGCTGGACAGTATCCAGGTAGTGGCAAATCATAGTTGTCCAAGCACAGCCTTTGGTGCTGTTACACTGCGTGCAATTCCTGATAACCTGAATTCAAATGACTGGACTTACACCTGGTCGTCTTCTCCTGCAGGTGGTATTTCTTCTACTACAGGCGCCATCGTTACCCTTACTGATAATATCGAAAGGGATGTGACCGTAACTGTGGCCAGCAAGAGCAATCCTAATAGCCGCTGCTCCAGAACAATTCGTGTGAATGGTGCCGGCTGGACATTGCCAACATTCACCGCGCAGGATCAGGCTATCTGTGTTGCTACTCCGGTGAATATTGGTGCGGCAGCTGTGGCTGGTTACACTTATGACTGGACCGGCGTTTCTACCGGAGACAGGTATGCTTCCAATCCAACTGTTAGTCCAGCCAGCACAACCAATTATATAGTTAAAGTAACTGAAGCAACATCAGGATGTTCAGTACGCGATACTGCTACCGTAAAAGTTGCAGCTGTTGTGGCTGACCCCGGTGCTGACTGGATTACCTGCAGTAATGCAGTGATTCAACTGGGTACACCTGCACGCCCCAACTATACTTATTCATGGACGCCGGCAGTTGCCAGCTACCAGGATCACACTGATGCTACATCTGCACAACCGAAAGTACTGGTAGCTATTTCACAGGACTTCACTGTGCGTGCCACTGATACCGAGAGTGGTTGTTTCAAAGATTCAACCGTTCACATCGTAGTGGATGATTCACCAATACTCACTGGTCTTCGGGATACTGCTATCTGCCGTGGCGCTTCTGCACCCATCGGTAAAGCAATCAACGGCAATGTTACTTTTGCATGGAGTCCTGCTGCAGGCCTGAGCAGCACCACTGTTGCACAGCCGATCGCAAATCCAACATCTACCGGGACCTATACACTGGTGGTTACATATTATGATGCTGCCAATGTACCTACCTGTACAAAGAGTGGAACAGTAACTGTTACTGTTGGCGGTCCGGAAATCACCATGACTGACGCTACAGTATGTACTTCAGGAGCACTGTTTGATCTGGGCACCAATGCAACTATTTCAGGAGCTGTTACTGCTTATGCATGGAGCCCTGCTTTATCTCTGACCAACCCGAATACACTCAATGCAACCGTATCGGCTAACCCCACAGCTTCCAGTCAGTATACCCTGGTTGTTCGTGATGCTGATGGTTGTGCTGATACCGCTACTACCACTTTAACGGCCAGCACCACGCCGCCAAATGCGGGAAGCGCAACTACCATATGTGCGGGAAGTAGTGTAACGCTGGGTGATGCAAGTAATGTTGGAACCTGTACCTGGACTGTAACGCCTACTCCGAGCGCAGGATCATTCCCTGTAATGACAGGTCCAAATCCTGTATTTACGCCTGCTTTGGCTGACGCAGGTGCTACTCCTGCTATTGCTTTGATCGGAACAGTTTACACTTTTACCTGCTCTCAGGATATTGGTGGTTGTATCAATACATCAACAGTTACGGTTACCGTAAGGGCATTTACATTGCCGGCTATTCCGGTTCAAACAGTTTGTCAGAATGCTTCAACCAATATTGGGGTTACCCCTGCTGCTAACGTAAGCTATAGCTGGAGCCCTGCCACCAATCTGGCTGATCCATTTGCTGCCACTACACAAGTAAGCAATGTAACAAGTACTGCTGTTTACACACTTACCGGAGTGCATGCAAATGGTTGTGTTGCCACTGCAGACGCTGTGATCGGAGTAAATCCAACACCGGCACCTACAGTAAACATCGATGAAGTAAGAACACCATTGGGAACACCTGCCGGTGCCTTCAATCCGCAGATCACTCCTGCTGTCGGTACTTATACCTATAGCTGGACTCCAGCCAATAAGGTAACTGATCCGTATATCGGCAATACTGTTCCTACAGAGAACAAACTCGGTACGTATTACTATAACCTGTCTGTAACAGATGGCAATGGTTGTACGTCTGTTGCGCCAGCGGTGCTTCGTGTTGAGAATCTCAGTACGCTGCCTGTAACATTGAGCTCATTCACTGCAAATGCCAAAGATTGCGGTGTAACCCTCAACTGGAAAGTGGAATCCGCTTCCAACTTCTCTCACTTTATTGTTGAAAGAAGCCTGAACGGAGGCAGCTATGTTGCAGTGAAGAAAGTATTCTATGAATTCAATCGAATCTATTATAACTACCAGGATGCAGAAACCGGTAACGGTAACTGGAGCTACAGGCTCAAAATGGTAGATATCGATGGACGATTTGAATACAGCAGTATTGTTCGTGCTTCTGTGAAATGTTCTACTACAAGCAGCAGCCTGAAAATATATCCCAACCCTGCGTCCAATATCCTGTACATCAACAGCAGTAAACCTGTGAAGTCTGTAGTGGTTTATACCCTTACGGGTGGCCAGGTACTTCGCAAGGATTACGCACAGTCAGCTGCAGGTGTGGTATCACTTCCTGTGAGCAATCTCATAACCGGGATCTACCTGGTTCAGGTAATTGCTCAGGATGGTACCAGCCAGCCGGCAAGACTGGTGAAGGATTAGAAAGACCAGTAGGTTTTAAGAAAACGGTGTCTCTTCTGAGGCACCGTTTTTTTTGGGTTTTTCTTATTCCCTTCATGGGTAACAGCCGCTTTAACCAGGTAAAATAGTTATACGGATCATCGGCAAATTGGGGGAGTTCAGCAACGCTTCAATTTCCAGCCATCAGCTTCGTTTTAATATTGGGTAGCCGGAATCCCATATAGGAGCTGATTTCAGCCGGTAATCATTTATCATTAATTCACCAATATGAAAAGAGTAAGTTATCCGTTCAGGAAAACGATGTGCGCCTGCGCAGCAGGCTTTGTGCTGCTCATGCTCGCCTGCAGCAATAAAGACAGCGATGAAAACAACTCCGGCGACAAAGGTTATGTATCAGGCGTCATCACAGACACGCAGGGGAAGCCCATTGCAGGCGCCGAAGTAGTGATCGACAATACCATGATCTACAATTCCAATCTTCTCACCAATTCCGATGCAGCAGGCAAATACAAAGTAAAGCTGAACGGGGCTTTTACCTGGTCAGCATCGGCCACGTTCAGGAAGAATTATAATGGACGGAACTACAAATTCCATTTGCAGCCAGACAATGATGGCGGCTTTACTTCAGATGGCGCTGTACGCAATTTCTCCTGGAAACTTACAGGACAGCGTCCTGAATCGAGTACCAGTTTTTATGGTTCCTGGATACAGCTGCAAAGTGAGATCGGAAGTGATATCCTGGCAGAGGATGTAGATTTTATTCTCACGCCTGACGGTCCGCTTGTTGACGGCTCAACTGGCCAGGCTATCACCAAAAGAGGTGGCGCTCCGCAAACCTATTCTTATTTCAAATTGATGGATATTCCGCTGGGAAGGTATAAAGTGAAAGCGAGGCACCAGGGCGTGTACCTGACTTTGAAAAATCTTATCAATAATGAATCGGGTACAGAAATTACATTGAACTTTGAACCTGAGATCGTGCTGACAGGATTGGTTTGTGATAATTGTGCGGTACTTGAGTATAAGAGTTAGTGCATTGAATTACTCAGGGAGCCTGTCATCAGCCAGGCCAATTCCGCAGGTTATGGCAGGCTTCCTGAGTATTTTTGATGTGTTGTAATGGATATCTCCTGCTCTTATTTCTTATTCTTCTTCACATCAAACACCAAATAAGTTTCATCTCCGATAAACATATATTTCTTCCCTTCCTTCTTCACATACATCTTCATCAGTGTATCCTTACTCTTTCCCGATCCTTCAGATACAATGATGGATTTGTCTATTTCATTATATACCCAGGAGGTTTTACCATTCAGAGAAGCTCCTGCTTCTTTTGCCATCAATTCAAGGATTGCAATCTTACATTTTCCATCCTGCTCAAATTCCATTGTTGAATGCTGCATGCCCTTCACCATTTTATCATATCCTTCTTTAAACTCTTTGGGAGCGTTGGGAGCAAGGGAAACTTTAGTTACCGTCCAGGTGCCCACCAGTTCCTCTTTCGTCTGAGCAATACTGTTCAGAAAAAACACTGATAACAAAATCGAAAACAATACGGTTTTTTTCATATAGGGGATAATTATTGTGTACAATATAGGCAGTTATTCATAATTACATAATCTCCCGGCAAACATTCTGCCATTAATTTTGCTCCGGCTTTTGAATTATCCGGATTCTATAAATTAATAAGGATGCGTGTAGCGCAGGCAATACCGCAAAACCAGGTTAAGGCAGATGAACTGGCACAGTTTGATACTGTGTATCACCAGTTCCATCAGGCAGTGTACGCCAATATCTGCAAACTGGTTTGTGAGCCCCAAATGGCGGAAGACATCCTCCAGGAAGTTTTTATCAGCCTTTGGGAGAACCGACAAACAGTCAACCTGCAGGATGCAGGCGGATGGCTGTTTGTAGTGAGCTACAATAAATCCATGACCTTCCTCAAAAAGAAACTTCGCGAAACCTCCGTTATACTTCCCGATACAGAATACCTCGCTGCCATTTCAGAAGAACAACCGGTAGACGAAGAATTGTTCCAGCTCCGCCTCTCCATGGTGGAAGAAGCCATCGATCATTTGCCTCCAAGAAAACGAGAAGTATTCAGGCTTTGCCGTTATGATGGCAAATCGTATGATGAAGTGGCCGATATGCTGAACATATCTGTGGTATCCGTGAAAGACTATTTGAAACAATCCACTCAATTCATCAGACAGTATATCAGCCGCCACTACAACAATATCGAGATCCCCGGCATGTACCTGCTCCTCATCTATTTCAGCCAGCAGGGTTGATAACATTTTGGTAATATGAAATGGCATCCCCTTTTTTTCATTGCAGAGTATTTATAGTGAACCACGGTTCCGAATACAATGACAGAACAGTATCAGTCAGCCATAAGCAAGGTTTGGAAAGAGGCTTTGAGCCCGGAAGAGAAGCTCATCCTGCTGGAGCGGCTCACCAGGGATGAAACCAAATGGAAAGCTTCATTGCAGCAACAGTTTGAACAGAGTGTTCATAACGGTACGCAATACCTGCCGTTGCAGCGATCTGAGCTAATACTGCAACAACTTCATGAGCGCATACGTCTTATGGACGAAGCTGCTACTGGTATTGAATCAGCTTCTAAAGTAGTACGATTGCAACCAGGGCTCATTCGCCGGGCAATGGGCATAGCAGCTGCCCTGCTGATCATAGCAGGGTTCTTCTGGTATCCTTCCAATAATAAAAAAAGTATTGGCAATAATGCGCTGGCGCTGTACAAACCGGTTCGGGAATACATGCGTCATATAAATGAAACTGTAAAAGCAGAACGATTCAGATTAAGTGACGGATCGGAAATAAGACTGGCGCCGGGTTCAGAAATAGTATGGGTAGATGGGTTCACGGATGCGGAAAGAAAAGTACAATTAGCAGGAAAGGCCTGGTTCGATGTTGCGAAAGACAATCGCCGTCCATTTTCTGTAGATGCCGGAAACATCACCACCACAGCATTGGGCACAAAGTTCCTGGTGAATACATTGCGCAACAGCAAAGTGGCTGTTCAATTGTTTGAAGGAAAGGTGAAGATCGAATCTCCGTCTTCAGGATTGAAACCAGTTTTCCTTGAGCCGGGTGAGCAATGTATTATAGATGCGCGTTTGCAGGCAGTGGTAAGCAAGCTGCCAGTGGACATTAACGCAATGCGCAATACAGAAATTGAACAGCCGGAAAAAAGCGGCCCAGCCATTCGAAGAATAAAGCCACTCGAGTTTGTTCAGACACCTTTGGTGGATGTGCTGTCGCAGCTCGGTCACAGATACAAAGTACAATTCAAGTATGATCTGGCAGAAATCAGTAAAGACCAGGTAACGGGAACCTTCCTGGCTTCCGACTCCCTGAAGGTGACGCTGAAACTACTGCAATCGATCAATAACCTGTCCTTCAGCCAATATCAGGATACCATTCTCGTCAGCAAACTGAAATAAGTAAAGTCGATAAAAAATGTCTGAACGCGCCTGCACAGGTGCGCGGACCAACACGCTCATGAACAAAACATTCTGTATGATAACAAACTCCAGACCCTTCCAATGGTGCTGCCTGCTCCTGCTGTTCCTGCTGGGGACCGCTGCCGTACAGGCGCAGACAAAGGCGCAGTTGAATGGTATCGTCACTACCGAATCAGGAGATCCCCTGGACGGTGTGAGCATTACCGTAAGACTTGCCAATGCAAAAGACAAAGAAGTGCAATCCTTCTCAGCAGACCAAAAAGGCGTATTTGTGGTATCCGGACTGAATCCCGGAAGCAGGTACAGTTTTACATTTTCACATGTGGGTTACCAGGAACAGACCGTGAAGAATTTCGAGATCAAAGCGGGAGTGAACAATTCCCTGATCGTTAGAATGAAAGAACTGCCTTCCGGCCTGAACGAAGTGGTAGTGATCGGGTATGGATCGGTAAAGAAGAAAGACCTCACGGGTGCAGTGAGTTCCGTGAAAGGAGGCAAAGTTACTGAAGTGGCCTCTGGTGATATCACCAATGTGCTGCAGGGGAGGGCTGCCGGTGTGATGGTGCAGCAGACATCGTGGAAACCCGGATCCATGGCTGAGGTACGCGTAAGGGGAAACCGTAGTATCAATGGTGATAATGCTCCCCTGTATGTAGTGGATGGAGTTCCCTTTGTGGATGCCATCAATATGATCAGTCCAAACGATATCGAATCGATGGAGATCCTGAAAGATGCTTCCGCTACCGCCATCTATGGTAACCGCGGCGCCAACGGTGTGATCCTCATCACTACAAAAAAAGGGAAAAAAGGAAAATCCATCGTGGAGTATAATGGTTACTATGGTATCCAGAAGAACCAGCCCTTGCCGGAGTTGATGAGTGCTGCTGAGTTTGTGGAATATTCAAGGGAATCACAACGCAACTCACTGGGTGGCACATACGATGGAAAGCCCAACAAAGAGAACGATTTTAAGAATGAGCAACTGGTGGCCACTCCCTACATGCGTGCACAAATGGAGCGCGCATGGGCCAGCGGCACCTACGACCCTTCACAACTCACCTCCACTGACTGGCTGGATTATGGTCTGCGTCAGGGTATGATCCAGGACCATCAGCTGAGCATCCGCGGCGGCTCTGAGCAAACCAGGTTCCTCCTCTCCGCCGATTATTTCGATAACAAAGGCGTAGTGCTTGACCAGGATTACAAACGCTATTCCGTTCGCCTCAATGCCGACCATGATGTAAGGAAGAATTTCCGCATCGGTACACAGATGTCTTATGCCAACTCGGCCCTCAATGCAGGCTGGTCGGATGTTTTCGATGGATATGGTTTGAAGAGTTTCAATCCGCTCGCTTCTCCCTGCAATGAAGATGGCACGCTCGCCATGTTCCCCACCAACAATACCAGAACGCCCAATCCTGTTACCAACTTCGGTAAAACAAAACGCCTGAGAAAACAGGACCGTATCCTGGCCAACTTTTATGGTGAAGTGGATATCCTCCACGATCTCAAATTCCGCTCCAACCTGGCGCTCGATTACCGCGCCTTCCAGAGCTTCGATTTCAACAGCGAGAATACTGCCGCTGCTGGTGGACAAGCACCTTCCTCCGCCATCAACGGATCGGAACGCCGCTTCATGTATTCCTGGGAAAATATCCTGAGCTATACCAAAGAGCTGGGCGATCATTCTTTCTACGCAACCCTCGTGCAATCGATCCAGCAGGAGAAATCGGAATCCAACAATATCAATGTAAAGGAACTGCCTTATGACGGGCAGCTTTATTACAATGTAGGCAGCGCGCTTACCATCAACAACGTGGGCAGCAATCTTTCCCAATGGAACCTTGCTTCGTTCATGGGGCGACTGAATTATTCCTACCAGGGGAAATATCTGGCGACTGTCTCTGCCCGTTATGATGGTTCATCAAGACTGGCTGAAGGACAAAAATGGGTGCTCTTCCCTTCAGTGGCCCTCGCCTGGAGGATCAAGAACGAAGACTTCCTCATTAACAACAATACCATTACCGACCTGAAACTCAGGCTGGGCTGGGGACGTACGGGTAACTCCGGCATCGATCCCTACAAAACCTGGGGTAAGCTCAATACCATCCGTTACGTTTTCGGAGAAAGCTCCGCACTCGGCTATACGCCCGATGAAATGATCAATCCCAACCTAACCTGGGAAACAACCGGCACTTATAACGTGGGCATCGACGTTAGTTTGTTCGATGGCCGGATAAGTGGTAGCATCGAAGGTTATGTGCAGAATACCTATGATCTGCTGCTTGACAGGCCGCTGCCGATGGTCTCCGGTTTCGGTTCCATCCTCAGCAACGTAGGCAAGACGCGTAATACGGGTATCGAGTTCACGCTAAATACCATCAATATGCGCAAACGAGATTTTGAATGGCGTTCGGACTGGATCTTTGCTCTCAACAAACAGGAAATTGTAGAACTGTATAATGGAAAAAAAGACGATGTAGGCGCCAACTGGTTCATCGGTAAACCCGTGAATATTTACTATGATCTCGGCTTCAACGGTATCTGGCAGGATACGGAAGCAGATAAAGCTGAAATGGCGCTGTTCAATAAAAATGGCTCCACTTTCAAACCCGGCGATATCCGTCCACTCGATCGAAATAGTGATAAGAAGATCGATGCCGGCGACCGCTACATCATCGGTCAGCGCGATCCAAAATGGACAGCCAGCTGGGCCAATAATTTCCGCTACAGGAATTTCGATCTCGGCGTATTCTTCGTGGGTATGTTCGGACAGACCATCAACCACGATATGGACATGCGCTTCGATGGCCGCTATAACCAACCCAAACTGGATTACTGGACACCGGTGAATCCCAGCACAAAATATCCCCGTCCGCTGTTGGGCACTGCAAGTGTGAACTACCTGAGCACGCTCAATTATTACAGCGGCTCATTTGTTCGCGTGAAGAATATTTCTTTGGGTTACACACTGCCTGCGCATATCGCTAAAAAAGCTTTCTTCGAGAAGTTCCGTGTATATGCCAGTGTTCAGAATCCCTTCCTCATTACCAATTTCCCCGGCACTGACCCTGAAGGAGCTACCGGCTTCGACGAGCCCAGTGTAGTAACCGGTTTGATTGGTGTAAACATTTCCTTTTAACTGAAAGCATAAAAGTTAAGAAGTATGAAAAAGATGATTGGCATTGTGCTGGCATCCTCCATGTTGATGGGCACAGCCTGTAAAAAATACCTGACCGAAGACGTTGTGAGCAGTGTGAGCTATCAGCTGTATACCACGGAGAAGGGAATCGAAGGCGCACTGGTGTCTGCCTATAATACGCTCAGGCAGGGCGTTACCAGCGAAAGGAAATTGACCCTGTCCGATGCTGGAACAGACCTTTTTACTCTCGGTTCTGACGGTAACGCCGCTTTCAACCAGTACCTGGCAACATTGAGCTCGCTCGAAGGCAAACTCACTGATTTTTGGGATTATCATTACAAAGGCATCTCCGAGTGCAATGTGATCATGACCTATCTTCCCAAAGTACCCATTGCCGACGCAAGAAAAGCTGTGATCGAAGGCGAAGCGAAATTCCTTCGCGCTTTATATTATTTCGATCTTGTACAACAGTACGGCAATATTCCATTAGTACTGGAATCATTCGATAAAGTGAAAACAGATTTCAAACGCGCACCGGTAAAAGATGTGTACGAAGCCATTATCGCCGATCTGAAGTTTGCCTTTGAAAACCTGCCTGCAACAGCCACTGCGCAGGGCCGCTGTAATAAAGCCGCCGCTGCCCACCTGTTGTCTAAAGTGTATCTCACCAGAGGCAGCGCTGTTTCTCCTGAGCAACGCAATATCCGCGGTACACAGACTACAGACCTGGATGATGCCATTACTTATGCCGGCAAAATAGTGAACAAAGAACTGGGTACTTTTTCGCTGGTGGCAGATTTCGCAAAGCTCTGGGACATCAATAACCAGGTGAACAGTGAAGTGATCTTTGCTGTTCAGTTCACCACCACTCAGCTGAACAACGGAAGCGGCAATCAGCAACACCTCTATCATGTTCCCCAATATGATGCTATCAATACCAGGATCCTCGCGCGTTCTATTGAATATGGCAGGCCTTACAGAAGGGTTCGCCCAACACCTTTCGTGTATGACGGATTGTTTGGAGCTACACGCAAATATGATTCGCGTTTTGTGAAATCCTTTGTGTGGGGATATATCGCCAACAAAGCAGCCACAGGTATAGTTACTACCGCAGGTAATACCATCAATGTGGCTGTGGGGGATACCGCGCTTTATTTCTCGCCCATTATTTACGCCACACCGGCAGCATTGGCCGATGCTGTACAGGAGCATAAACGTTTTGCACTTTTCTATCCGCAGAACACATATGCGCCGGTAACGATGAACAATATCTTCCCCGGGCTCCGCAAATGGCTGGATCCTACAAGGCCCACTACCAATGAAACCAATGGGAGCCGCGACTGGGTGATCTTCCGCTACGCTGAAACCCTGTTGATCCTGGCGGAAGCTTATGGCAGAAAAGGAGAATTCGATAAAGCTGTTCCATTGATCAACCAGGTACGCGAGCGTGCGGCGTATAAAGAAAATGAGGCCAAGACCATCCAGTACTGGACTTTCGAAGGCGGCAGCTATGCAGATCGTACCAAATCAACGGTGGTGGATATGCGCATTACAGAATCAGATATCAACACGGATTTCGTGGACTTCATGCTGGATGAACGTGGTCGTGAATTGCTGGGAGAATTGAGCCGCTGGGAAGATCTCGTTCGTTGTGAAAAACTAAAAGAGCGTGTAGAGAAATACAATCCCGATGCGCAGAATATCAGGGACTATCACAATTTGCGTCCAATTCCGCAAACGCATATCGACCGGCTGGATCCACGCGGGCCTATTGAAGAAGAACAAAATATCGGATACTATTAATCTATAAACTGAACCTATATGCGAAAGATACTGTCTTCCTTTTCATTTTTTATATTGCTCGCAGTGGCAGCGGTGGCGCAGCAGCCCACCGCCCGCTTCCGCGAGATACAGGAGTCGTTCAGGAATACCAATAATTCCATTGTGATGATCGCGGCACATCGTGGCGCACACCTGGAAGACCCTGAAAATTCACTGGCGGCTTTCAGAAAAAGCATCGAAATGGGCATCGATATCATCGAACTGGATGTGCGTTGTACCAAAGATGGGGTGCTGATTTGTATGCACGATAAAACTGTGGACCGAACCACTAACGGCAAAGGCAATGTGAAAGATCTTACTTTCGGGGAGATCCGTAAACTCAAACTGAAACACAATAATCAGCTTACGGAAGAGATCGTTCCCACACTGGAAGAAGCGCTGAGCCTCACCAAAGGAAAGATCATGGTTGACCTGGATATCAAAAGCGCCGGGTGCATCGATGCCATCATGGACATGGTGAACAAGACCAATACAGCCGATCAATGCCTCTTCTTTGTTGGCGAGGCAGAACATGCAAAAATGATCAAGGCCAAAAATCCTGCTTTCATAACACTGTTGCGTACCAACAGTGCACAAGAAGTGACCGATGCTTTCAAAGTGGTGAAGTCCGAAGCTATTCATATCGATGACTCGCATAACAATAAGGAAGTGATCAAAGGGATCAAAGCCAATGGTGCAAGAGTGTGGCACAATGCTTTAGGCGATGTGGACAATGCGGTGAAAGCCGGTAACACCGCTGCATTCGAACGCGCGTTGAATACTGGAGCGAATATCATTCAGACAGATTATCCTGCTTTGCTGAAACAGTTCCTGACTGAAAAGAAGATGTATTATTAATCCCTGGATAACCATCATGAAAAAGAAACTCCGGCCTGTGCGCCGGAGTTTGTGTAAATGCCATATCGTTCCAGGCGTATATTAGCAAGCAACTTCCTGCCGGAATCCAAAGCAGAATGAGTAACTGTGTATTATATTAATACAAGTGAATTGTTTACTGCTGACATAGGGCTGTCACACCGCCCGCTTTTCTTTGCTCATAAAAATAAAACTGGCTATGGAAAAAACAGATCTCACTAAAACTTACAAACAGTATTACACCGCCAAAGCAACACCGGAACTGGTAATCATTGAAGCTGCCCAATTCCTGAGCATCACCGGCAAGGGCGATCCGTCCGGGCCTGCATTTGCTGATTCCATTCAGGCGCTTTACACTGCAGCTTATGGGATCAAATTTTTTTACAAGGATCAGGGAAAGGATTTTATGGTGGCGAAACTGGAAGGGCTTTGGAAATTCGATACAACAATCTATAAGGATGTAAGCATGTCCGATGCTCCTAAACTGATCCCGCGCTCTGAATGGGAATACCGACTGCTGATCCGTTTGCCCGGCTTTGTTAGTAAAGTGGTAGTGGCAAAAGCATTGCCGGAGATCGCTGCGAAAAAAAATATTCCCCGCGCAGGCGAAGTGGAATGGTTTGAGATGAATGAAGGGAAATCAGTGCAGATACTGCATGTAGGCCCTTTCTCCACTGAGCCGGAATCTTTGCAGAAGATTGCTGATTTCTGCAAAGAGAAAGAATTACAACAAAACGGACTTCATCATGAGATCTATCTCTCGGATTTCCGCAAAACACCTGAGGCCAAACTCAAAACCATTTTGCGGGAGCCTGTGAAGTAAATCACACTGCCACACTCGCCAATCCTTTCTCCAGCGCCGTTTCCATTATTCCGGAAATGCCGCCGCCTTCAACCCTGAATGTGGTGATATCATTCAATCCAATGAATCCAAGAATATGCCGCAGGTACGGCTCTGCAAAATCCATCGGTTTCATCGGCCCATCGGAATATACGCCGTTGGATGCCAGCGCCAGGTAGATCTTCTTATCCCCCAATAACCCTTCAGACTTTCCATTGGCATAACGGAAACTCAGGCCGGGTCTCACTATCAGATCAAGCCACGCTTTGAGTGTACTCGGGATATGGAAATTATAAAGCGGGGAACCGATGATCGCAATATCAGCGTCAGCCAGTTCTGCCACTGCATCATTGGAGATCCGGAGTGCATTACGCTGTTCAGGCGACTGCTCTGTAACCGGCACTTTAAAAGCTCCGATCATCGTCTGATCCAGGGCCGGATAATTCTTTTCCGAAACATTGATGGTCTTCACCCTGCTGCCGGGATATTTCTCTAACAATTTCTCTATAATGTTGTTACCGAGCTTAATACTGGCAGACGCTTCCTGCCTCGGGCTCGAAATGATATGTAATATGTTTTTCATAACACAAACCTACATACCTTTGCTAATTAAAAGTAAGCAGTAAACTAAAGGTTAGTGGTAACCTTTGGGTTAGTAAAAAGAGAAAATATGAAAGATATCAATGGGAAAATAAGGCTGAGTGCGCCCGAATGTAATTCGGCTTTGTCTGCCGTGGGGGATGCGTTGTACGTGATAGGAGGGAAGTGGAAACTGCGCATCATCATCGCCCTTTCCGAAGGCAACAAACGTTTCAATGATCTGCAGCGCAGGGTGGAAGGGATCTCTGCAAGAGTTTTGAGCAACGAATTGAAGGATCTTGAAATGAATGGTTTCGTGAAACGGATGGTGGATTCAAAAGCTAAGCCTGTGGTGGTGCAATACGAACTCACTGATTATTCCAATACACTGGAAGAGGTACTGCGTGCGCTGCACAATTGGGGCCGGCAACACCGGGAGAATATCATGCAGCGCAGCAGGAAAATGAAACTGGTGGAAGCTTAATTCTTTTTGTCGAGTGAAAGGATGATACCACCGCCATTGCCACTTTGTACCTGCGGCAATTGTCCATCCCATTTCTGAATTTTCAGGTACTCGATATAAGTACTGTTGAGTGAAACCTGTTTTCTCCTGATCGCTTCTGCTTCACCGGAAGCGGCAATCACCTGTGCAGCACTGTCGGCCCGGGCCTGCGCAATCTTTCTGTCTCCTTCTGCAATAGCCACCAGTCGCTGGTTTTCGGCTACCTGCACTTCCTGGATCGCTTTGGTTTTTGCTTCGATGGATTGTTGCAGCGCTTCAGGAGGAATGATATTCGTTCTCAGTTGTGAGATAGTGAACCATTTGGCCACACGCTTATTGGCTTCGTTCACAATATCTGCTTCAAATTTTTCACGCTCATTGAAGATATCGTCTACTGCCCATTTGTTGGCCACGTCGTTCACTGTGCCTACGATAGCGGTCTGTAACCATTGCTGTTCGATGCTCTTGATATCAAGGCGCAGGTTCTGGAACATATCGCCCACATCACCGGGTTTCAGTGAATAGTTGAAACTTGGTTTGATGGTGGCGGAAAATCCACCCTTGGTGATCACCTGTTGTTCAGGATAATCGATATGCTGCTGGAAGGTGGGGAACTCGTAGAGTTTACTGATCCAGGTATTGTAGATCACCCAGCCGGTCTTGTATTCGAATTTGCTTACACCACGATCATCGCCGGTGAGATTCACTTTGATACCAACATGGCCCGCATCTACCCGCTCCATCACAAAGGGTTGCACAGCCGCGATAATGAAACCGGCAATCAAAATAAAAATACCGAACCAGAATTTGGAAGATGACATGGCGCGGCCGCCTGCGCGGATCGTGGCCCAGTTGGATCTGAAATAAAGGAATACGATCAGCAGGGTGCCGACAACAAATAAAGCTGTGATCATTTTCTGATAAGTTTTTTAATGAGAGGGGTAATAAGGAAATAAATCAATGCAAGCTGTATCACGATCGCCAGCACCAGCAGCAGGGTTGAGCTCTGGCGGTTGATCAGGTACTCTACATTCAATGTAGTGAGTGCAATGAACAATAAGATCCTAAGCAGGGTGATCATTTGGGGTGTTTTTCTACTTAAATATTGGTCGTGTAATGATAATATTTATTACGTAGAGTTTGATCAATCCCGCAAAAGAATACCCAGTCTCAGTCCACCATTGATCCGCAAGTAAGATTGATAACGGTACCCGTGATTGCGCTTGCCTGGTCCGAGGCCATGAACAATGCTGCATTGGCCACTTCTTCCAGCGTTGGTAATCTTTTGAGTAAAGTGTTCGCCTGCGCATGTTGCTCCAGCATGTCTGCAATACTGATCCCCGCGCCTCCGGCCGCTTTGGCAAACACTTCATTACTGTGTGATCCGTGAGCAGCAGCTTCCGGCATCGCATCTGGTCTCAAACAAAGAGAGCGGATCCCGTATGCTCCCAGCTCTCCCGCAAAATGACGGTTCAATGCTTCGATACCTGAACAAGCGAGGCCATATCCCATGAATCCTGTACCCGGTAATTTGGAGCCCGGCGTGGAAATGCTGAGCAGCACACCGCTTTTTTGTTTGATCATGAATTTTGCTGCAGCCTGCGCTGTGATGAAATTGGCGCGGATATATGTGGTAACGGGAAACAGGAAATCCTCCAGGCTGAGCTCAGGAAAAGACACACCCTGTATGTGAAAAGTACCGGTTACATTCACTGAGATATCGATGCGCCCTGTTTGTTTTACAACCTCTGCAACATGCCGGTGCACTGCGGTTTCATCCAGCACGTCCAGTGTGTCAGTATGAATGCGTCCGGAGTCCTTTCCGATTTCGGCGGCTACCCGTTCCAGTTTGACAGCATCTCTGGCCACTAAAAAAATATTTGCGCCGGCTTGATAAAAAGCGCGGGCAATTGCGCTGCCGATGGCGCCGGATCCTCCGTAAATGATAGCGGTCTTATTTGATAAAATCATAATCAGCGTTTTAGCTTTCCAAACTTACCTTTAACAGCTCAATTTTCCGGGGTGCTCATGCGGCAAAAAACGGGTAGTTTCCTCTCGTAAAGTTTCATTAGTGGTGGCTTGTTTATAAATATTTTAATAACTTCTTGGAATTATTTAAGAAGTTGGCTATTTTAACAGTCTATTTACACTTACTAAAAACTGACGCCTGTGACGGAAAAGCAGCAGAGGTACAAGCAGAGCCTGATCAAACACCTGTATTTCAAGAAGGAGTTGTCCTGTGCGGATCTGAGTTCATTCACAGAAAAAAGTCTGCCCTACACTGCCAAAGCTTTGTCGGAACTGATGGAGGAAGGAGTGGTGGTGGAATCGGGCCATGCCCATTCTACCGGTGGCCGCAGACCGCAGATGTATTCGCTGAAGCCGGATATCATGTATGTGGTAACGGTAGCGATGGATCAGTTCATCACGCACGTTGGTATTCTGAACATGCACAACCAGTATGTGGGTGAGGTTGAGAAACTGGAACTGGACCTGAGCAATCAGAATGATTCTTTGAACCAGCTTGGGCAATTCCTGGACGGGTTTATCACCCGCTCCGGGATTCCCAAAGAAAAGATCGCAGGCATCGGCATTGGAATGCCCGGCTTTGTGGATGCGAACAAAGGCATTAATTATACTTTTTTACAAACAGGCAGCGGCAGTATTGTGAGTCATATCGAAAAAGTAACGGGATTGCCTGTATTGATCGATAACGACAGCAGTCTGATAGCGCTGGCTGAGCTTCGTTTGGGAGCAGCCCGTGAAAAGAAGAATGCGATGGTGGTGAATATCGGATGGGGAATCGGACTGGGATTGGTCCTTGATGGCGGTCTCTTCCGCGGAGCCAACGGGTTTGCCGGAGAGTTCAGTCATATTCCATTATTCACGAACGACAAGATCTGTAATTGTGGAAAGATGGGATGTCTTGAAACGGAGACCTCACTGTTAGTTATAGCCGAAAAAGCCATCGATGGTCTGAAGAACGGAAGAACATCGTCCATGAAACATCTTAGTCATGATCACGTGGAGGAAACGTTCAGAACCATCATGGATGCGGCCAACAAGGGCGATAAGTACGCGGTGGAGCTGATCTCACAGGCGGCTTATAATATCGGTAGGGGAGTAGCCATTCTGATCCATGTATTGAACCCGGAGCAGATCGTATTGAGCGGAAGAGGGGCATTGGCGGGAAGGATCTGGCTGGCGCCCATCCAGCAGGCATTGAATGAACATTGTATTCCAAGGATCGCAGAAAATATCGAGATCATGATCTCTCAACTGGGGTATGAGGCCGAACGTCTGGGAGGCGCTGCCCTGGTGATGGAACATTTTGATAGTATCAGGCCCCACAGAAGAAGTCATAAACTGATGACTGCCTGATCCGGAAAAGCTCCGTGCAATGCCTTTACGCAGGAAGGCAGCACGAATTTTTTAACCAAACAATACACCACTGCATGAGACAAATGCTATGCCGCCTTGTGCTATGTGTCATCTTCGGCACATTGAGCTGCCTCACAGCCACAGCGCAAGAGAAAAAAACGGTTACGGGCTCAGTGAAAGATGCGTCCGGCAACCCGGTAGCTTCCGCCACCATCGCAGAAAAAGGAACCGCCAATCAAACAGCTTCCGACAATCAGGGTGCATTCCGCATCCAGGTGGCCAGCGGGGCAACCATCGTGATCAGCGCCGTGGGATTCGGCACACAGGAACTGGCCGCTACTGACGGGCCCGTCAACATAACCCTTCAAACAGCCGCTGCAGGCCTGGATGAAGTGGTAGTAACGGCACTGGGTATACGCCGCCAGAAAAAATCTTTAGGTTATGCCATGCAGGAAGTGAAAGGCAGCTCCCTTTCAGAAGCCCGCGAAGCCAATGTCACCAACGCTTTGAGCGGTCGCGTGGCCGGCTTGCAGATCATCCGCTCCGGCAACGGGCCCGGCGGTTCATCCAAGATCGTACTTCGTGGCAACACCTCTTTTAAAGGAACCAACCAGCCGCTCATCGTAGTGGATGGTATTCCTGTTGACAACTTCACAGGCGTTGAGAACAACGACTACTGGAACCCTCAGATGGATATGGGTAACGGCCTGTCAGATATCAACGCTGACGATATTGAAAGTATGTCGGTCCTCAAAGGCCCCGCCGCTTCTGCACTCTACGGCAGCCGCGCCGGTAATGGCGTGATCCTCGTTACCACAAAGGCAGGAAGAAAACAGAGCGGGCTCGGGATCTCCGTTGGCTCTTCCATTGGTCTGGAAAGTATCTTCACTTCTCCCAAACTGCAGAAAAATTTCGCGCAGGGAGACAATGGCATCTACCAGCCTCAGGGATCCACCGGCTGGGGGCCGAAGATCACCGGACAGGAGGTGACCAACTGGGAAGGCAACAAAGAAACGCTCCGCTCATATGATAACCTGGATGCATTCTTTGGCACAGGTGTGAGCAATAACGAGAACATCTCATTCCAGCAGCAATACAAGAATATCGGTATCTACTCTTCGCTGAATTATTTCAACGATAAGAGCATGCTGCCTGGTTCGAAGCTGACCCGCACCAACTTCACGCTTCGCGCCACTTCCAGATTCGGACAGGACGATCGCTGGTCTACCGATGCCAAAGTGCAGTACTCCAATGCACAGGCAAGGAACAGGCCGCAATCCGGTATCAATGTCAACAACTATGCATCTGTCATGTACATGCTGCCGGTATCAATGGACATTACAGATTTCAAGCAGGACCTGCTTCCCAACCGCAAAATGCGCTGGTACCGCACAGAAGATAAATCAGTTAACCCGTACTGGAATGTGCGCAATCGCACCAATGATGATAAACGTGATCGCTGGATCGTGAATGGTTCATTGAAATATGATTTCACCAACTGGCTGAATGCTGAAGTAAAAGCAGGTGGCGATATGTACACTACCAACCAGGAAACCAGGGTGTATGGAGGAAGCCCTATTGTGACCAACGGAAGTTACAGCACCAGCAAAGAAACTTACAAAGAATTCAACTACAGCACCCTCATCACTGCAAAAAAAGACAATCTCTTCGGAAAGCTCGGTGGTAGCGCTACCGTAGGTGGCAACCTCATGGACCAGAAATGGGCCAAGTTAGGTATCGATGCGGGAGAACTGCTGGTACCCGATCTTTTCATGTCTAACAACAGCAAAGGCAATCCAACACTTACTGACAAAGTAAAAAATAAGAAGATCAATTCCGTGTATGGATCAATTGGGCTGAACTGGGATAATTACCTTTTCCTCGAAGGAACTTTCAGGAATGACTGGACTTCCACGCTCCATCCTGATAACCGTTCTTATTTCTATCCTTCCGTCAGTATGTCCTATATTTTCACGGAGCATTTCAATACACCTGCCTGGCTCACCTATGGTAAAATCCGCGGATCAGTGTCCAGTGTAGGTAATGATATGGATCCTTATCAGCTCTACAACACCTACGAACTGGGGCGTGATCCCAATAACAACCCCATCACCAAACGCAATAAGATCCTCTTTGATTCAACAGTGGTGAATGAACTGATCACTTCAACGGAACTGGGAGCAGAACTGCGTTTCTTCGACAACAGGTTTGGTATCGATTTCTCTTACTACAATACCGTTGCCAAGAACCAGCTGATCGATCTGCCCATGGACCCCGGTTCAGGTTATGAAAAAAGAAGGATCAATGCTGGTAAGATCAAGAATACAGGTTTCGAAATCACTGCTGATGCAAAGGTGCTGACAAGCGGCAGCGGACTGAACTGGAATATCCAGGCCAACTTCTCTACCAACCGCAATAAAGTGATAGATATATATCCAAGAGAGAATGTTACAAGGTATGATCTCGCTACCTATGATGCAATAAGCATTCAGGCAGTAGCGGGTGCATTGTACGGTGAGATCTACGGAAGCACTTTCCTCAGGGTTACAGATCCGAAGAGCGCTGATTATGGCAAACTGATCCTGGATGCCAACGGCAATCCACAACGTGGAGAGCAGAATGTGCGTCTCGGAAACCAGCAGCCTACCGCACTGATCGGTATCACCAATGGATTCTCTTATAAGAACTTCAATCTCTCTTTCCTGTTCGATGCAAGACTGGGTGGCAAAGTTTTCTCTGCTACCAATGCGCTGCTGCAGAGAAACGGATCAGCAGAAGTTACTGTTACGAATGGCGACAGGGCTGAGTTTGTGGCAGATGGTGTTGTTACCGATGGAAGTGGCGGATATACAAAGAATACAAAAGCAACTACACCTCAGCGTTACTGGACAGCGATCGGTATCGGCAACCTCGGTATCACCGAAGCCAATCTCTATGATGCTTCCAGCATCCGTATCCGGAACATTCAGCTCAGCTACGATCTGCCCAAAAAGATCCTTGGTAAAACACCCATCCAGCGTGCAAAAGTGGGAGTGAGCTGTAACAATGTGTGGCTAATCAGCAGCCATCTCCGTGGCCAGGACCCTGAAGCCATCTTTGCTACAGGCAACAATGCAAATGGATTCGAGTCCTTCTCTCCACCCACCACCAGGACCATTCTTTTTAACCTGAGCTTAAGTTTTTAACACTGAAACCGAATTACAATGAAAAAGCTACATATAACTTCTGGAATATTGTTGTCGGCAATACTGATGACTTCCTCCTGCAAGAAGTTCGATGATATGCTCACCAATCCAAGGGAAGCGAATGTGGACCAGGTGGAAGTAGAGTATTTCCTGAACAATGCTATCGTAGATGCACAAATGGACCCGCATATTGCTGAACGTATTTTTGTTTTATACTGGAAAAATGCTTCCAGGCAGCAACTCGGCTCTACATTGACCATCGGAGCTGATAACGATGATTGGAACCGCGATTACTTTACCTATATCTCAGG
Organism: Pseudobacter ginsenosidimutans; assembly: GCF_007970185.1. Lineage (NCBI taxonomy): Bacteria > Pseudomonadati > Bacteroidota > Chitinophagia > Chitinophagales > Chitinophagaceae > Pseudobacter > Pseudobacter ginsenosidimutans. The sequence goes on from NZ_CP042431.1 coordinate 3,052,835, forward strand.
CTGGCTCAATGCCGCCAATACAGCCATTCAGGTGGCCGATGAGAAACAGGCAAAAGGAACCGCCTGGCCTTATAATGAAAGCCTGAAACAAGTGGCCCGCATCTGGCGTGCTTACCTGATGAGCGAAATGTCAGACAACTTCGGCCCCATTCCTGTGAATGGTTTCCAGGGCACCAATCCTGATTTTGCCGATGTGAAAACGGTGTATTACCATATCCTGGACGAATTGAAGGATGCCGGCACCAAACTGGATGGTGCAGCAACAGCCGCACCCGAAGCCAAGTACGATGCAGCTTACGGTTGGAAGTATGCGAAATGGAAAAAATATGCGGTATCGCTGCGTATGCGACTGGCAATGCGCCTGTCTGAAGTGGATGAACAAAAAGCAAAATCCGAGTTTGAAGCAGCCGCAAAGGAAGCAGCCATCACCACCATGGATGACGCTTTCCAGGTACAGGAGAAAGCCGATGGTTACAATGCACTGAATGGTGTGATGAGCCGTGAATGGAATTCGCAGATCATGAGCGCCACACTGGAAAATATTTTCACCGGTCTTGGCGGCATCGCTACAACAGATTTGTTGCCTGCAGACTTCCACAGTTATATCAGGGCCGCCAATGATGCAGGCATCAAACTCACCAATCATTTTTCTACCAAAACCAATGAGCCGCTGGCTGGTTATTTCCAGGATGGCATTCCTCCGTCACTCGATCCCAGGGCATTGAAAGCATTCCCGCTGGCCGGTGATTTCGATAACCTGGATTTCTGCCGGTATGGCGACTGGTCTATCACTGAGCGTGATCTGATAGATGATGATGGCGATCTCGTTCGTAAACTGAATGGTAAATTCACCTGGAATGGCTGGCAGAGCGGCGACTGGGGTGTTTACAATTCAAGGAACCAGTTGCGTTCATATCCAGGCGCCAATCCAAGACTGGCGCTGAAATTCAGGAACAGCACCAACAAAAGGATCTTCTTCGCTCCATGGGAAACGTATTTCCTGCTGGCAGAAGCGGCGCTCAGAGGCTGGGATGTTCCCACCACTGCAAAAGCTGCATACGAAACAGGTGTGAAGCTCAATTTCGATTACTGGGGCGTTACTGCATTTGCTGCTAATTACCTGGCATCTTCCGATTATAACAGGTTTGGCACTTCAGCAAGCTGGGACCATACTACTGAGCCGCCCGCTACTCACCAAATGACTTACAAGGATGGATATACGGGAACTCCGGGTGTTGTGAACGTGCTGTATCCCGTGAACAATATTTACAAGAACGGAACTATAAAGAATGATCGTCTCACCAAGATCATTACACAGAAATATATTTCCAACCTGCCGTGGTTGCCGCTGGAAAGCTGGAACGATCATCGTCGCCTGGGATTACCATTCTATGAGAATCCCAGCGTGGAGTCGCCCCTGCCGAACATGAAGCAGCTGACAGAAAGCAATTACATGCATAACCAGGTGAATTTCTTCGCACAGCGTTTAAGGTATCCCGCGAGTTTGCGGAATGCCAACGCGAAAGGTTATGCGCAGGCAATGGAAGCCCTCGATGGTGAGGATACCAACTTCACACCACTCTGGTGGGCCCAGAAATAATTCGTGGGTTCTTTAAACTGTCCACCTACGGGTACATGAGAAGAGAAAGCCGCTCCACCTGGAGCGGCTTATCTGTTTGTATTCAACAATGATGCCTATACGAAATAATAGATGAACCACAATGTAGCAGCTGCTATCGATGCCCAGGTGATCAGGCCCTGTACCATTGGCCTGATACCAACGGAGCGAAGCACATCACGTGATAATCCGGAACCGATCAGGAACAGCGTGAGCGTGAGGCCTGCTTTGGCGATGATGGTGGCATAAGGGCTGAATGTTTGTACAGCAGGAATGAAAGTATTGCCCAGCATCGCTAAAATAAAGAGCCCGATGAACCAGGGAATCTGTATTTTTTGTCCTTTTTTCCTGAAAGCGAAAGATGCAATAATGCTCACGGGGATGATCCATAATGCCCGGGCCAGTTTCACTGTGGTGGCCACTTCCAGCGCCTGCGGACCATACCTGCTGCCAGCGCCCACAACAGAGCTGGTATCATGGATGGCAATGGCGGCCCAGGTGCCGAACTGCATTTGAGATAATCCCAGCAAATGACCGGTAACCGGAAAAATGAACAAAGCCACTGCATTCAAAATGAAAACAGTGCCCAGTGCCACGGATATCTGTTTGTCTTTCGCATCGATGGCCGGCGCAACGGCTGCAATCGCACTACCTCCGCAAATTGCCGTGCCGGTTGCAATCAGGCAGGCTGTTTTTTTATCGATCCTCATCCATCTTCCCAATAACAATCCGATGCCGAGCGTAGCAACAATGGAAACTACCGTAATGCCGAAACCTGCCCGTCCTGCTTCTATCGCAGCATGTGCGTTCATTCCGAATCCCAGTCCAACCACAGATATCTGTAATAACCAGTGAGTGACTTTGTGATTCAGGTGCAACCAGGGATGGCCCACCAGTTGCGCTACCAGCAAACCCAAAAGCAAAGCTACCGGTGCACTGATCAGATTGGTACAACAAAGCACCGCGATAATAATGAAAATGATTTCCCGGGCGCTGAACTGCATGTCTAAAAATTTCCTGCCGGGAACAGGTCTCGTCCTGTCCATACACGATGATTATGGAGGCAAAGTTCAGGTAAACCCCTGTGAAGGAGAAATGGTATATCGTAATGATCGATTACCTGAAGTTATGGGTAAGGGCAAATTGCATAAACAGATTGACCAGCGCTCCGCTTTCTCCATGCGGGCTGATAAGGAAGAAATCACGTTGGATGGAAAGTCCTTTTACCTCTATCACGGTAAACAGTCTTTGTTCCAGTTCAGATAAAATGGAATGAATGCTCAGGAAGGCCATGCAATGGCTGTGTTGCAAATAACCTTTGATACTTTCTGTACTGCTGAGCTGCATTTCTTTTTTCAGTTGTGCAGTTTTTATGCCGAGTGGGCGGAGCGCATGTGCAATTACTTCGAGTGTGCCTGAACCGGGCTCGCGCAATAGCAATGGGATCTTCGGGAGGTCCTCAGGCCTGATGATGCCTTTTTTCGCCAGCGGATGCCCGGCATTGGCTACCAGCACCAGTTCATCTTTCAGAAACGGTGTATACCTGAATGCGCTGTTCTTCGATCTTCCTTCTATGATTCCTATATCCACCTGGCGCTGCTGCAGCGCCTGTTCGATCTGTTCTGTATTATCGGTACTGAGCGTAATGCGGATCTCCGGGAATTTTTTATGGAACGAAGCCAGCACCGGGGGAAGTACATACTGCGCTACAGTAGTGCTGGCGCCTACACGGAGCCGGCCCGCTTTTTTATCGGCCTGCGTATTCATCTCGAATTCCAGGTTCCGGTAAAGTGCGAACAGTTCAGTGGTGTATTTCAACAGTGTTTGTCCGGCTGCTGTCAATTGCACTTTGCGGCCATCACGCTCAAACAGTTTCACTTTGAAATGCTGTTCTATTTCGTGGATATGTTTGGTAACAGCAGGCTGCGTAATGAACAGCTCTTCCGCTGCTTTGGTGAAATTGAGCCTGCTGGCAACAGTATGGAACACTTTTAACCGGAAATCAAACATGATATGAAGTTAGGGGATTAATCCTTCATTAACCCGATGCATGACCGCAGGATGGGTTAATTTATGTCGTCAAAAAATAGACTATCTTTGGTCATATCCACCCTGATAGTCAAACTCCCCTTACTCAAACTGGTTTAGCTTTCAACTTCAACGATCCGGAGGCGGCTCAGACCCGGACAATAAAACAGTTTGTATATGCGGAAACCAATTCCTGGAATAGCTTTCAGCACCATTTTCGTTTTGCTCTTTTATTCCGTTACATCTGCCCAGGATTCACTCAGCCGGCCTGAACTCAAATGGGACCTTGCCACCTGTTTGAATTATGCCGCACGCAACAATATCCAGGTGCGCACCCTGGAACAAAGCCGGCTCAGCAGTGAGCAGAACCTCCTGCTCTCCAAAGCCGCCAGGTATCCCAATCTCAACGGCACCATGAGTCAGACCATCGTGAACAGCAAGAGTACAGACCCGGTGGTGGGCGGGTTTCAAACACAGGCAAATTTCTCCAGCAACTACTCACTCAATTCTTCCGTTACATTATACAATGGTGGTTATCTTAAGAATGATATTAAACAGAAAGACCTGCAGGTGCAGATGTCTGATCTCGATATTCAAACTGCACTCAATGATGTTACCATTCAGATCACACAGGCCTATCTCAACATCCTGCTGGCAAGGGAGAATATTGTGTACCTGGAAGACCTGCTTACTACCTCGCAGGCGCAACTGACGCAGGGAAAACAACGCTATGATGCAGGCAGCATCTCCAGGAAAGATTATATCCAGTTTGAAGGGCTGGTAGCCACGGATCAATTCAACCTGGTGACGGCACGCAATGCTTACAGGCAGAATATCATTACACTCAAACAATTGCTGCAACTGAATTCCTCTGTGAACTTTGATGTGGTGGTGCCGGATACCTTGTACATGAATCCAGTGATCACACCATTACCTGATGCTGCTGCAAGAGCGCTGTCTATCAGGCCTGAAGTGATGGCAGATTCGCTCAATATCATGGCGGCAGAACTGGAACTGGAAAAATCGAAAGCAGGACGAAGACCTTTGATCTCACTGAGTGGCGCACTCTCCACCGGTTATTCAGACAACCGCGATGAAGCCTATTTCCCGCAACTGAACAATAACTTTTTCCAGCGCGCAGGTTTGTCTATGTCCATTCCCATCTTCCAGAACCGTATCAACAAAACGAATATAGAACTATCGAAGATCCAGATAGAGCAGGCAAAGCTGACATTACTCGGCACCAAAACCACGCTGGACCAGGCTGTTGAGCAGGCCTATATCGCATTGCTGAATGCGCGCAACCAGTACAGTGTGGCGGAACTGCAATTGCGGGTAAGCCAGCAAACGCTTGACATCACCAATGAACAATTGAAATTGGGAGCCGTGAATATGGTGGATCTGCTCACTCAGAAGAACCTGTATGTGCAGGCATTGCAGAATTACATTCAGGCCAGGTACAGCGCCATCCTGAATCACAAAGTGTATGATTTCTATACCGGTGTTCCGGTAAGCTTATAGTATTGGCAACAGAAAACAGTACGTATGAAAAAATGGAAATGGCTGATCATCCTGCTGGTCCTGGCATTGGTTGCCGGGGCAGTATGGTTCTGGAAGTTCAGGAAGAAAGAAGAAAAACTGATGCTGGAAACAGAACTGCCGCAATATGGAACAGTGGCTATCAGTATTACGGCTACCGGAACCATCCAACCGGTAGATACAGTATCGGTAGGCACCCAGGTGTCGGGTACTATCGCGCAGGTATATGCGGATTTCAATTCGGCAGTGAAAAAAGGACAACTGCTGGCGCAGCTGGACAAGATCCTGCTGCAGGCCCAGGTTCAACAGTTCAGCGGTTCATTGCAACAGGCGAAGAGCAATCTTGTTTATCAGCAGAGCAATTACAATCGTCAGAAACAATTGCTGGATGTGGGCGCCATCTCCCGTGCAGAATATGAAACAGCCCTCTATCAGTTGAGTGCTGCTAAAGATAATATCATGAGTGCTGAAGCCCAGTTGAAAACAGCCAACCGGAATTTACAGCTGGCAGATATCTATTCACCTATCGATGGAACTGTGCTCAGCCGCAATGTAAGCGCAGGACAGACTGTGGTTTCAAGTCTGAATGCGCCTACGCTGTTCGTGATTGCCAGGGACCTCATGCGCATGCAGGTGCAGGCGGCGATAGATGAGGCGGATATTGGCAATGTGAAAAAAGGACAGAGAGTCACCTTCTCCGTTGATGCATATCCCGAAGATGAATTTGAAGGAGTAGTGAAAGAGATCAGGTTGCAACCGAGCATCTCATCCAATGTGGTTACTTATGTTACCATCATCGATGCACCGAATGACCAGTTGAAACTCAAGCCGGGTATGACTGCCAGCATTACCGTTTATACCAAGGAAGCCAATGACGCACTGCTGGTTTCCGCCAGGGCCATCAAGTTCACCCCGGACTCAAGCCTGCTGAAAGATTATAAGATCGAAGGGAAACCTGCTTCGCACAGAGGCGTTCGCAACAGACAGGAACCGGAAACGGATACCTCTGCCCTGCGAAAGGAGAGACCAAAAATGGACGAAGTTTCCGATACAACGGTAAAGGCTAAGCGCGCAATTGTATGGCTGAAGAACCATAACGTAATAACCAGGAGGGTGATACAGGTAGGACTTACGGATGATGCCAATGTACAGATATTGCAGGGGCTTACTACGCGGGATACAGTGATCACCGGCATTGTACAGCCCGGCACATTGCCTGCTGCCAATAACGAAGTGAGAAGTCCGTTCATGCCGGCCCGCAGGGGAGGAGGCAACAGATCCAGATAGCATAATATTCAATCATGCACTATGCCGAAGATCATTCTTGAAGTTACAGACCTGAAACGAGAATTCCGCATGGGATCGGAAGTGGTAAGGGCCTTGAAGGGCGTACACTTTACCGTGGAAGCGGGAGAGTTTGTTACCATCATGGGCAGCAGTGGATCGGGAAAGACCACCCTGCTGAATATACTCGGTTGTCTCGATAAGCCAACCAGTGGCTCCTATCTCCTGGATGGCGTTAGCGTGGGGGACCTCAGCAGAAATGAGCTGGCGCAATTGCGCAACAGGAAGATCGGTTTTGTGTTCCAGAGTTATAATCTGCTGGCCAGAACATCAGCCCTCGAAAACGTGGAGCTGCCACTATATTATAACAGTGAAGTGTCAGCGAAGGATCGTCACGAAAGATCGGTAAAGGCGCTGGAAGCTGTGAACCTGGGCAACAGGCTCCATCATCTTCCCAATCAATTGTCGGGTGGACAACAGCAGCGCGTGGCCATTGCACGCGCACTGGTAAATGATCCCGTGATGATCCTGGCGGATGAAGCTACGGGAAACCTGGACTCACGCACTTCTTATGAGATCATGGCATTGATGCAGGACCTGAATCAGCAGGGAAAGACCATCCTCTTTGTGACGCATGAGCCGGATATTGCCAGTTTCAGCAGTCGTACCGTGATGCTGAAAGATGGAAAAGTGATCAGGGATAGTAAAAACGAAAATATCAGATCGGCAAAGGAAGTGCTGGCAAGTCTTCCCGTTGCCGAAGATTATTAAACAGCCGCTATGAAATTTGTAAATCTCTTCAAGATCGCTATGAAGGCGCTGATCCGGAATAAAATGCGCGCCTTCCTCACCATGCTGGGTATTATCATTGGCGTAGCGGCTGTGATCACCATGGTAGCGATTGGGCAGGGCTCCAAACAAAGCATACAGGACCAGCTCTCCAGTATGGGATCGAATATGATCACCATCAGGCCGCAAAGTAACCAGACCGTTGGCGGAGGAGCCCGGCTGGATGCCAGCAGTGTGCAATCGCTCAAAGTGGAAGACGTAAACGCCATCGGCAAACAGGCGCAATATATTTCTGCATTGTCGCCGGCTGTACAGAGCCGCGGACAGGTGATCTATGCAGGCGCCAACTGGCCCACCACTATACAGGGAGTGTATCCGGATTATCTTGCCATCCGCGACTGGGACCTGAAAAGCGGTATTGAATTCTCAGGCGAAAATGAGAACAATGCAGCCAAGGTTTGCCTGCTTGGGCAAACGGTAGTTGACAATCTCTTCACTTCCGGTGAAGATCCGGTTGGTAAGATCGTACGCTTCAATAAGATCCCATTCAAAGTGATCGGCGTACTGGCTGAAAAGGGAGAGAATGCATTCGGACAGGACCAGGACGATATCATCATTGCGCCATTCTCCACCGTACAGAAGCGGATCCTCGCCATAACCTGGGTGCAGAATATCTATGCTTCTGCTATCGATGAATCCAGAACAGATGATGCTGTTGATGAGATCAGCTCTATCATCCGCACGCAGCACAAACTGAAAAAAGGAGACCAGGATGATTTCATGGTACGTACCCAGGCAGAGCTGATCAATACTTTCAGTTCTACAAGCCAGTTGCTGACCGTACTGCTCACGGCAATTGCGGGGATCTCGCTGGTAGTGGGTGGCATTGGTATCATGAACATCATGTATGTGTCTGTAACGGAGCGGACCAAAGAGATCGGATTGCGTATGTCCATCGGAGCGAGAGGCATCGATATCCTGCTGCAGTTCCTGGTGGAAGCTATCCTGATCAGTGTTACAGGAGGTATCATCGGCGTATTGCTGGGCATACTGGCGTCGCAACTCGTTACAACTTTTCTTAACTGGCCTACACTTGTTTCCCAATCGAGTATCATATTATCCTTTCTTGTTTGCGCCATCACCGGTGTCTTCTTCGGATATTACCCGGCGCAGAAGGCTTCCAGGCTGGATCCTATTGAGGCCCTGCGCTACGAGTAAATCTTTATTTCTGTTTTTTTGAATTTGATTTCCTGCGTTTCAGGAATGGAATGGTGCATTCCGGAAATCGATATGATTTCTGTAGCATGCTGCCGGGTAGTTTTACAGGTTCTCAAAAGAATTACCTGTAAAAAAATAGTTATGAAATGGAAATGCGATAACCGTCTTACAGTAATGGCATTGCTCTGGTGCTGCCTGTTTGTGAAAACAGCAGATGCACAGGTCCCAAGGGCCCTGTACAAACAAAAAGGCGAATACCTGCCGATGGCGAAGAATCTTCCATCTTATCAGGCTTTGAACAATGGCTTTTCTGCCGCGCAGATCAGGTTCCTCAATGATAATATGGCTGCGTTCATGGAGCTGATGCACAAAACTCCCTGCATCAATCCGCCACGTGGTTTTGAAGTGGGTACCTACGCGGGTATTTGTGGAGATGGAGCCTGCCACGAAAGCAAGGTGATGGCTGGCTCAGCCGGTTATATCATCAGGGAATGGACCATCACTGAAAACAATCCGGTTCCTGAGCGGGCAGCAGAAGGGCCCGGCATTAATGTGCTTTTCAATGATATCAGGTCTATGCTTAAACAGGGAGTGTACGATAGAACCGGCTTTGCGGAGCCCGCTGTGATCAAAACCATTGCAGGATGCCCCGTACTCGAAGGCGGGTTTGTAGTGATCACGAAAAATAAGAAACCACTATTCAAATATGTTTCAAATGAAACTGTACTGCTCGGTTTTATCAAAGATGAAGAGCAGGCTATAAAAACTGCGAAAGAACATTTTGCGAGAGGATCTTCTTACCAGCAATGGCTTAGAGATAAGCCTGGCATTTTAAAAGCAGTGAAAGAAGGATTGGATATTCTTTCCAGAACAAACCCGGCAGATGCAAAGCAGAAGTGGGAGAAGGCACAGGCTGATTATGCAAAAATGGAAGAGGAGATGAAGCAGCGCGAAGCTGTTGAACTGGCTGAGAACAAAAGTTACCTCTCAGCATTTGAGTCGAGATTACGGGAATACAAACAAAAGATGGCGGCTATGCCGCCGGAAGAAAGAAAGGCTCCCGGTTCACATACCAATGGTAAGAAGCTGGTAATCCCCAATCCGGATTTCTTCGATCCGATGCGCAAGGCAACAGACCTGCAGTTGGTGATCATTGATCTGTTTCGCTATGATCTGGATGATCGCCTGCCGCACCAGTTGATCCGTGAGATCAGGGAAACACTTGATATAGCTGCACTGGCGGCTTACATAAAATAAGAAGGAAAAATAGAAAGAGAAGAGCTGCCTTCATAGCGGCTCTTCTCTTTCTGGTGATGTCTGATTAATTCTTGACGAACCGAATGGTATGATGTCCTGCTTTCCCTTTTACCTGCAAAACATAAATACCTTTTTGTAATGATCCGAGTTGCAGCAATTGGTGGCTGCTATTGCTGTTGGCGATGGATTGCTGCCATACCGTTCTGCCAGCTGCATCGAACACAAGAAGATGTGTTGCTTCGAAAGAAGGTGGAAGCAGAAGTGTTGCGTTTTTATCTACCGGATTGGGCATCAGCACAGGCGCAGTATTCCTGTCAACAAACGGAATGGAGATAATGCCGGAGTAACTGAAATTTCCATTTTTATCGATTTGTTTCAAACGGAAATAATTTACGCCGGGTTGTAATCCATTCCAGGTGAATTCATACTTGCGGCTTGAGCTGCTGTTGCCGGCAGCTGCCACTTCTCCGATGCTTATGTATTCTCTTCCATCCCTGCTGTATTCCACAATAAATTTATCTGAATCGAATTCCTGCGCAGTGGCCCAGTTGATCAATGCGAGCTGCTGCCTGCGTTCACCACGTACATAGAGCCAGGTTACAGGCAATGAGGTTCCGTAATTGAAATTGACTGCCATGGTGAGGCTCCAGGGAAACGATCTGCTGCGCAGGTATAGCATATGCTGCCCTTCTGTGAGCCCGGCAATATCTGCATTCAAAGAAAGCTGGTTGATATCGGGCGCTCCTGTGAAGCTGATCGGTTGTCCATTACCGAAACCCGGATCGGTATCGAAGAAGTATTCCATTTCTGTAACCGGGCCTGCGGTAACGGCTGCAGGATAAGGCTTCGAAGCCGCGTTCTCGAAAATGCTGATATGCGTAAGGCTCCATTGGTTCAGACTGTTCCTGCTTCGGATCACCAGCCGGTGAATGCCGCCTGTCAAATTGGAAATCTCCACCGGGATGGTGAGATTGTTTTGATCTGTTGAAGCAGGCAAAGGGATCTTGATACCATTACCCATGCCCGGATCATTATCGATATAATATTCCATTTCTTCCAGGTTGGCAACAGAACTGGCATTGGGATAAGCGGGGATAACAACATTGTCGAACAACGCATAGGTGCAAAGCCCCCAGCCGCCTTCTGCATTGCGGGCGCGAATGTATAAGCGATGCCAGGACTTCGGGATAGCACTGATGTTTGCATCGAAATTGATGGAAGCGATATCTTTGCCTGGTGTTACCGGAATGGAAATACCGTTGCCGGGTCCCGGATCATTGTCGATAAAATATTCCAGGTAAACGATATTACCTCTGTCTGTGGCTAAAGGATAAGGAGTTTGTGCTGTTGCCGCCGAACAAATGATCCCTGCAGTCAGGCATAAGCCTGCAATTGTTTTCATGATCATAAGAATTGATTGAAGGATCAGTTATTGGACCTTGTACTAACGATAACGGGTAGTACAGATGAAGTGGAAGGTACCGATGCAGGAACGGTCAGTTCATAGATAGTGGGAATTGGAGGGATACCACTCAGCCTGTATGGATCAGGCGTTCCGTATGCGCCGCAATCAGGTGTGATGCCTTCGATAGGCTCTCCTGCGCCACGCGCCGGCGATGTTGCAGACAGCATATGCTTTCCGTCCCTTGAACTACCACCAACAAAAAGAGAACCGGCCGGAACCCCATTTACATTGCCATTGCCTGCCGGAAGATTATTGCCTGAGGATAAATTGTATTTGATAGTGCAGCTGGTAGGAGTGAAATTACTGCCCACGAAAATATTATTCGAAATATAAGCGTTACTGATAGTGAGGTGGGCATTGAAAAAGATATTATTCCTGTACAAACTGTTCATGCCCGCCATATAGCTTACAGAAGTTTCAAAAATACAATTGGTGACTTCAAGGTTTTCTGTTGGGTAGGTTGTAAACCTGTGACTATGAATAAAACATTTGTTGATGACCAGGTTGCTCATAATGCGGCCCGTTGTCCATTGCCCAATAGAAAGATAACATCTTTCGAACCTGATATTGTCTGTTCCTCCATGCATATTGGCTGTGAGATCCAGTCCCATGAAAACGGAACCACTGGCGAGTGAATCTACATACATTGTAATGGTGGCGGAATTGGGGTTTGCCTGTAAGCCAGCATTGCCGGTTGTTCCGGAGAGAAGGTAGCCCGGTCCGATAATGACCAGCCTCTTATATAGATTAAACCCGCTGTAGGCAGTGCTGCTGCCTTCGAGATAGATAGTGTCTCCCGCATTTACCTGCTGGTTGATGGCCGCCTCATTGAGTTGTGTGAAATCAGCCCGTACTCCAAAATTGTTGTTGACACGCCAAATCTTTGCCTGCGCTACTGTAGTAGTTAATAAAAGCGCTGCCATGCACGCGCACCTGAATGTAAACTTGCCTTTCATAACTAAATTTTTGAAAGGCAAAGCTAGACTGATGAAATAGCGGGAAATGATGGCTTCAACCGAACCGCAGGTTTGAGTGCCCGGATCGAAAATTTTTCTTGCCTGATACATTAGAAATACGGAAGAATCAGCCCTGTGGCTCCTGGCCGGACTTTTCCTGCGCATCGAGAAGCGGACGGGGATCGAATACTACCTTTAGATGACTGATCTTATCATTCTTGACCGTGTACCATCCGCAGCAAAAAATGATCTCGTCTTCTATCAGCAGATCATATAAAACACATACATCATTGCCTTCTACGAAGATGCGCCTGATATTGTATTCCAGCTGCATCTTCTCCATGTCTGTAAAATAGCTTTCGGCCCCATCCCTGGATCCCAGCACACCATCGAATTTCATATCAGGGTTGGCAAACTTCCTTGCCTCCTGGTAATCATGAGCATTCAGCGCCTGGAGCAATCCCAATACCACTTCACGCGGGTTATGTACAGTTGTAGTTTCCATAGCTGCTTTTGGAAGAATAAGAAAAAAAATTATGCCAGCAGCCAGCGAAACTCAGCGCCCACGTACAGTTGGGAAAACTAATCCCCGCATTGAGCGGGGATTGTTCTTAGTCTTTTATGAGGTGTTGCTGTATCAGCGGCTGCCAGATCTTGTAGCCGTTGGCATTCATGTGCAGATTGTCTTCGAGGAAAATATCTGTTCTTAAGCTGCCATCTGCATTGCGCATGGCGGTGAACACATCTATATAAGCAGTCTTCTTCTTCTTTTTAAGGAATTTTTTGATTTGCTTATTGCCATCCTTCATCCCATCCAGGAATTTCTCCCTGCGCGGGCTGGGCTTCATAGACACATATGCGATGGGCACATTGGGCATCCTGCTGCGGATCAACAGGAAAAGTTCCTTGAACTTGCCTGATATATATTCGCCTTTTACATTTGGACCCAGATCATTCTCTCCGCAATAGATCACGATCTGACGCGGATTGTATTTGAAGATCACATCTTCTGCATACTGGATCACATGCGGAAGTCCTGATCCGCCGAAGCCCCTGTTCACAATTGTATAACCGGGAAAATAATCTTTCACATCTTTCCACATACGGAAAGAACTGCTGCCGACAAACAAAATAGGATTGGCTGGCGGAGTAGAAATGGAATCCTGTTTTCTGAATTGCTGGATCTCATTGATAAATGGTTGGGCAAACGACTGTGCCGCTACAATCAGCAGCAGGCAAACAGACAAGAAGGTGTAACGGAGTTTTTTCATCATGGCATAAATATATTAAAGGATCAGCAGATCATGGAATTATATCATAAGAAGATAAAAAAGTACTATTCAAGCGTATCATTAAACTATACTTTTGAAAAGCTATAAACAGACTGCCATGTTTCGATCCCTGACGATTGCCATCTGCATGCTGATGCTGTATGCATCAGTGCCTGCCCAACAACCCTCCGATCCGTTGGCAACGCCTGCCACAAAACAGCTCTATACCGCAATTAAGCAAATCAGTAAACGATACACCATCTTTGGTCACCAGGATGCACTTGCCTACGGCGTTGGCTGGAGAGCGATACCTGGCCGATGTGATGTGAAGGAAGTAGTGAATGATCATCCCGGCGTGTATGGCTGGGATATCGCACATATTGAACTGGATTCGGCACGTGAAATTGATGGTGTGCTATTTTCTGATGTGAAACGATTCATTCGCGAAGGATATGAAAGAGGCGGTGTGATCACCATCAGCTGGCATGCCCGGAACCCGCTCTCAGCGGGCTCTGCATGGGACACTACACCCGGAACGGTGAAAGCCATCCTGCCCGGCGGTACCAGACATGAGCTTTATAAAAGCTGGCTGGATAAAGTAGCGGTATTCATGAATGATCTGAAAGACAGTAAAGGCGAATACATTCCCATTCTCTTCCGTCCCTTTCATGAACTCACCGGTAACTGGTTCTGGTGGTGCAGGAACGTATGTACAATTGATGAGTTCAAACAGCTCTGGCAGTTCACTGTGCATTATCTGCGTGATAAAAAACAATTACATCATTTGTTGTACGTGTACAATACCGCCGGATTTGAAAATGAGCTGCAATTCATGGAACGATATCCCGGTGATGAACTGGTGGACCTGATCAGCTTCGATAATTACCAATACAAAACCGATCCTGCAAGCAGGCAGCAATTCATTCAGCATATGCGCAGCATGAGTGAGACCATCTGCCGGATCGCAGCATCAAAGAATAAGATTGCAGCCATCGCGGAAACCGGACTGGAAGCCATTCCTGACCCATATTGGTGGACGGCCGTGGTGTGGCCCATCGTGAAAGAACTGCAAATCGCATATGTATTGGTGTGGCGTAACCATGGTTTTGATCAGCACAACAAAAAAATGCATTACTATGCACCTTATCCCGGACAGACATCTGCTGAGGATTTTAAAGTATTTTACAACAACCCGCATATTCTTTTTGAATCGAAACTGAAACAAGAACTGCAACGCCCTTAACCTGAACTATGAAACTGCAATTGGTAGATATCAGCATCGTAGTAAGTTACCTGGTGATGATGGTGCTCATCGGCTGGTTCCTTCGCAAGAAAGCACGTCAAAACAAAGAAAGTTACCTGCTGGGTGGAAAGAAGCTTCCCTGGTACATGCTCGGGCTCAGCGATGCTTCTGATATGTTCGATATCAGTGGCACCATGTGGATGGTGGCCCTTTGTTTCGTATACGGATTGAAAAGTATCTGGATCCCCTGGCTATGGCCTGTGTTCAACCAGGTATTCAATATGATGTATCTCGCCAAATGGTTGCGGCGCTCCAATGCCAATACCGGCGCGGAATGGCTGGCCACGCGCTTCGGGCTTTCAGGAACAGGCGTAGGCGCTTCGCATATCATTGTGGTGGCATTCGCGCTGATCGGTTGCCTCGGTTTCCTCGCATATGGTTTCGTGGGGCTCGGTAAATTCATGGAGATCTTCGTTCCCTGGCATATCGTTTCGCCGTATGTTCCCTTCGATGTGGCGCCGGAGTATGTGGCGCATTTCTACGGGATCGTTTTTACACTTTTCGCGATGTTCTATTCTATTCTCGGTGGTATGCATAGTATCGTGCTGGGGGATATGATCAAATACATCATCCTCGGAACGGGTTGCATCGCAGTGGGTATCATTGCGGTTACGCATCTGCGTGGTAATACCCTGAATGTGCCGGCAGGGTGGAACAATCCATTCTTTGGTGTTGATCTGGGCCTCGACTGGAAAGGAATCATAGACGATGCCAATAAAAAGATAAAAGATGATGGCTTCGGATTGTTTTCCATTTTTTTCATGATGATGCTATTCAAGGGAGTGCTGGCCAGTCTTGCAGGCCCGGCGCCCAACTACGATATGCAGAAGGTGCTCAGCACGAGATCACCAAAAGAAGCATCGAAGATGACAGGATTCGTGTCCATAATTCTATTGCCTGTACGATACACACTGATCATCGGTCTCACTGTGCTGGCCTTATTGTATTATGATCAACTGAACTTGTCCGATGGCGCCGGTGGTACAGACTTCGAACGGATCTTGCCGGGTGCAGTGAATAATTTCCTGCCGGTTGGTATCATGGGCATCATGCTTACCGGTTTGTTAGGCGCATTCATGGGAACTTTCTCTGGTACACTGAATGCAGCGCAGGCATACATCGTGAATGATATCTACCTGAAATATGTGAACCCCAACGCGGGTACGAAGAAGGTGATCCTCATCAATTATTTCGTGGGAGTGGTGGTAGTGGCCACAGGTATCGTGCTTGGTTTCTTTGCGAAGGATGTGAACTCCATTCTGCAATGGATCGTAGGCGCACTCTATGGAGGATACATTGCAGCGAACATGTTGAAGTGGTATTGGTGGCGATTCAATGCCAATGGATTTTTCTGGGGCATGATCAGTGGTATTGCAGCTGCGCTGGTATTCCCATTCATCTTTACCGGCATTAGTCTTTATAGCTGGCCTTTATTATTCCTCATCTCTCTTGCGGGTTGTATCATTGGTACTTATACTGCTCCGCCAACCGATCTGGAAGTCTTAAAATCTTTTTATCGTACTGTAAAGCCCTGGGGATTTTGGGGCTGGATACATAGCCGTGTAGTGGCTGAAGATCCAACATTCCAACCCAACAGAAGATTCAAACTGGATATGTTCAACGTGGCGCTCGGTATTACAGCTCAGTGCTGCCTGACCCTTTTACCGATGTATCTTGTACTCTGGATGGAATTGCCGCTGCTCATCACTATTGCCATCCTGGTGGTGATTGCCATTATCCTCAAAAGGACCTGGTGGAATAAACTGGAAGATTAAACAACAGCATCATGCTCAGTCTGGCTCAGTTCAAAGAAGAAGTAACAAAGGAATTGTACAGTATCCTGGACTACTGGATGCTCCATGTGGTGGACCATCAGCAAGGTGGATTTTATGGAAAAATAGACCACGATGATACCGTTTTTCCCGAAGCATTAAAAGGTTCCGTGCTCAACAGTCGCATATGCTGGAGCTTTGCTGCTGCTTACAATCAAACCCAAAAAACTCAATACCTCCGCATTGCCGAAAGAGCGTATGAATATATCGTTGAACATTTCATCGATCCGGATTATGGCGGTGTATACTGGACTGTGACCGCTTCCGGACAGCCCGCAGACACAAAAAAACAGACCTATGCCATCGCATTTGCCGTGTATGGCCTCAGCGAGTATTACAGAGCATCCGGCGATGAAGCAGCGAAGCAACATGCCATCGATCTTTATCGAACTATCATACAGCATGCTGCCGAGCCAGTGCATGGTGGTTACCTCGAAGCTTTTGCCCGCGACTGGTCTGATTTGCCGGACATGCGTCTCAGCGCCAAAGATGCCAATGAACGGAAAACCATGAACACGCATCTGCATGTGCTGGAAGCCTTCGCCAACCTGTACCGCATCTGGCCAGAGCCTGCACTCAAAAAACAGATCATCCAACTGATAGATATCTTTTCACATCATATCATTCATCCCTATACGCAGCATCTTCAACTCTTCTTCTCCGATGATTGGGAACCCCGTTCTACACTGATCTCTTATGGTCATGATATAGAAGCGGCCTGGCTGATCCAGGAAGCTGCAGAAGTAATCAGGGAAGACATTCTGCTCAAAGAAATAAGTACGCGCTCTGTGCAGATTGCCATCGCTGCTGCCGAAGCGTTGGACGCTGATGGTGGTCTCTGGTATGAGTTCGACCCCGCAACCAATCACTGGGCCAGGGAAAAACACTGGTGGCCGCAGGCCGAAGCCATGGTGGGATTCTTCAATGCCTGGCAAATCACGCATGATGAAAATTTTCTAAAAAACGCTATTGGTTCCTGGAAGTTTATTCAAGAATTTCTAATTGATTCCCATAAAGGCGAATGGATTTGGGGCGTGTATGAAAATTACCATATCATTGCGCAGGAAGATAAGGCAGGTCTCTGGAAATGCCCTTATCATAACGGCCGTGCATGTTTGGAGATCATGCGCCGGATTCAATGAAAACCGGGCTTCGCCCCCACCCTGAAACAGTCATGAAATATTTGAAGAGCCTCTATGTCCAGGTAATCATTGGAATGATCCTGGGAGTACTTGTTGGTTGGAAATTCCCTGCATTCCAGGATAGTGCCAAACTGATCAGTGAAACTTTCATCAACATGATCAAGATGGTGATTGCCCCTGTTATCTTTTTCACCATCGTGGCAGGTATTGCCGGCGCAGGTGATCTGAAAAAAGTGGGTAGGGTAGGATTGAAAGCATTCATCTATTTCGAGATCGTTACTACCCTTGCACTCATCATCGGTTTGGTCACTGCCAATGTATTGAAGCCTGGTGTTGGCGTTGAAAAGCAAACAGGCGGTGCTGCAAAAGTGGCCCAATACGCAGAACAGGCCAAAGAAATGGACTGGGGGAGTTTTTTTTCCAAAATCGTTCCTCACAATGTAGTGGAAGCATTCGCTACCGGAGATATCCTGCAGGTACTTTTCTTCAGCGTTCTCTTTGCCGTTGGCCTGAAAATGATGGGTGATAAAGGTGGCAGTCTGCTGACCACATTCGAAAAGATAAACCAGGTATTGTTCAATGTGCTCAAGATCATCATGAGACTGAGCCCCATCGGCGCCTTCGGTGGTATGGCCTACACAATCGGTAAGTTCGGGTTCGGAACACTCAAAGATCTCGGCTTCCTGATGATGAGCTTCTATCTCACTGGTATACTCTTCATTTTTATCGTACTGAACCTGATCTGCATGTATTACAAGATCAGCCTGTGGAGATTGCTGGCGTACATCAAGGAAGAGCTGCTGATAGTGCTGGGAGCCAGCAGCAGTGAAGCGGCCCTGCCCAGCATCATGCAAAAACTTACTGCCGCAGGCTGCGAAAAGGAAGTAGTGGGATTGGTGATACCCACCGGATATAGCTTCAATCTCGACGGTACTACCATTTATTTAAGTATGGCGGTGATCTTCCTGGCCCAGGTATTTGAAGTACCGCTTTCATTAGGGCAACAACTAACCATCATCGGTATATTGCTGCTCACCAGTAAAGGTGCTGCAGGCGTAACCGGCAGCGGCTTCATTGTGCTCACTTCCACACTTACCGCTTTAAAAGTGATCCCGCTCGAAGGACTGGCAATGCTTATTGGTGTTGACCGTTTCATGAGTGAAGGCCGCGCCATCGTGAACATCATCGGCAATACCATTGCTACGGTGGTGATAGCCAAATCCGAAAACGAGATCGATATGGAACGATACAGGATGGTAGTGGAAAAAAAGACCACCCGCCTCATCTGATCTGAAAATATTACCTTCGCGGCCATTCAAAACAGCATAGTATGAAATTGCTTGATTTACTGGAGGCCAGAAGTGGCAAAGTTTGCGAACTCTGCGGATCGGCAAACGGACTCAAACCTTACGAACTGCCGCCATCCTCGGATGGGACTATCGACGATACCATCCTCGCCTGTGAGAAATGCAGGATGCAGTTGGAAAAGAAAGAAGAGCTAGACAGTAAACACTGGGCTGTGCTCAGCACATCCATGTGGAGCGAAGTGCCAGCGGTGCAGGTGGTAACATGGCGCATGCTCAACCGCCTCCGCAACGAAAGCTGGGCCGCCGAGAATATCGATATGATGTACCTCAGCGAAGAACAACTGGCCTGGGCTAAAGCCACCGGAGATCATGAGAACGATGGCAGCGTTGACCTGCATAAAGATGCAAACGGACATACCCTCCAGAATGGCGACTCCGTTGTGCTGGTAAAATCACTCGATGTCAAAGGCTCAACCATTAATGCAAAAATGGGAACGGTAGTCCGTAATATCAGACTGGTGCCTGACAATGCGGAACAGATCGAAGGAAGGGTGGAAAATCAATTGATTGTGATCCTCACGAAATATGTAAGAAGACAGAACAACTGATTCCTGTTTTCCACTAATACTGAAAAGGACGAGCCTGAACATGGCCGTCCTTTTTTTATAACTGTCTATCGATAAGCAGAGATAGCTCTTGCAATCCTCCATCTTTCTTTGTATTTTACAGTAGACCAAAATACCCTAAAACTGTTTGATGTTTACGCCCCCAGATAGCATCCCCGGCCTTGAAGTGTTTACGGTAGGATCAGGTAAATACGCAATTAAGAACCTGGAAGGGCCTATTACTTTACCTTGCTGGAGCGGCTTTCAAAGCAGACTGGATGCTTCCGGCATTACCGGTGATTCGTATTCTGCCGATGGTCAGGCAAGGATCACACTGGGTGGAGATATGATCAGCGGGCATCCTGCAATTCAACCAATCCATATTAACGCTTACCAGTACCTGCTGAATCATCAGCACGAAGTACAGGAACGGATTCTGATGGCGCTGCTGACAGAATACAAACGACTGCAGGACATGTATTGCTATAGTGAGAAACTCGCTGCTGCGCTCATGCCCAATGTGAATGAAATACAACAATTCAAAAAACTCATCGGTCTTTCTGCTGTTCATTTGCTCAATGTGAGCAAAGACGATATAGCCTATGTGGGATATGAATTCAGCTGCACCTGGGACAGGGAATTTGGCCTGGGTGTAATGACCCATAAAGACCGGATCATCGAGATCGGCGATGCCAGTACTGCCTTCCTCACCTGGATCGCGGACAGGGACAGGGACCCCGAAACTGCCAACAGCGATTCCATTTTTATCGCTTTGGAAGAAGAATTACTCCTGCCTTCCAAAAGGCCCTGGTGGAAATTCTGGTGAGTCTACAATTCCATTTCGAATAAACTGTAATCTCCTTTTTTATAATGCAAGGGCAGGTCCGCATCCGGGTGGATGCCCGTTGTACCGAGATAATTGAAACCACAACTGATATAATAATTGTTGAGTTTATCATTTCCACTGCCCGTATCCATCCGGATAAACTTTTTTCCATTTTCCCTGGCGTACCGTTTTGTCCATTCCACGATCTCCTTCACCAGTCCCTGACCCCGGAAAGCAGGATGGGTGGCAATACGATGCAGGTACACGGCAGGATCTGCATCCCTTTCTTTCCAGATATGCGGATCACTGAACCCCGTTACGAACACACAGGCGATGACTTCTTCTTTTACAACCTTCCATTGTCTCTGTGCAAGGACCTCTTCTTCTACCAGTGCCCGGTCGAAGCCCAGCCAGTAGCGGGTTGTATGCAATTTTTGATAAGCCGTGGCCTGATCATAGAGCTCAAAGATCGTATCGATGTCCGCCGGCGTACTGTTGAGGATTTTCATAAACCAGACTGTTTTAATAGTGATATCCGGAACAAAGCTCCGATCAAAATCCGGAATAAAACAGACTCAGTTTTTAGAAGATTGGCAGGATCAGTTATTACGGCTAATTATTTTACCTGATTAAAATCATATGCGGGAAAATCACAAAAGGCATAAATTGCAAAATACCTTTATTCAAGATTTCAGGCAAATGTTCACCCAGGAGTACCCAGTTTACTTTTCGTATCCATTGGATGAGGAGCGATCGCTCCTGATCAATCTGGCGGCCAGTGTCCGCTGGCAACCTTATTCAGGAACCTATATTGTCAATGAATTCTACAGCTCTGATGCCTCAGGGTTGAGCATCACGCTTCCAGAGATCCGTATCAGGAAAAGGGAAGGAATGTGGGTGCATACGGATAGCGAAGCGGAAACCCGGCTCAGCCTGATCGTTGGACGGGCCATCGATATCCATGAGGAGAGCGGGGGGAGTTTCATGGCTGTGCTTGAACATTATCTCGATAGCACTATTAAGCTCCATAACGCAGACTGCGGCAATATCCAGCTTTTCGATCCGGAGGCAGGCATGATCCAAATGCTGGCCCATCGCGGATTCCAGAAATCATTTGTGGACTACTTCAAATATGTTTCGGCGGATGATGGTACTGTCTGCGGCAATGCCATGCGCCATCGCGATATCAATTTTGTATCGGATATCATGCAGGATGAAGCGTATGTTCCGCACCGGGAGATCATCCGTAGTGCAGGAATTCACTCAGTGAAATCATATCCCCTGGTGTTGCCAGACAATTCCTTTGCTGGGGTTATCTCCGCCCATTGGAAACGGACGGTCAGCGAAGAGCAGCTTCCGGACGCATCGCCGTCGCTTACGGGCCTTACACGCTTTTTGCAGGAAAACAAAACCAGGCACCTGATCTAAAAAGAAAACATTGCGGCATCAGACATCCCTGGCAGGCAGTTTTTCCACCATTTGAATGAATTCCACTGTTGGCTTCAGTGTGATCTTGTTTTCTCCGATCTCATAAGGGAGCGATTGGAACATTCCGTTGCGGTACCAGAACAGGCAATTACTGACAGAACCGGGACCTTCCCTGAACATACCGGAAATGATAAACGGTAAACTGTTCACTGCTGAAATGGTTTCTATCGTTTCGATGGGATAGATCATGGCCGCATGCCTGTGAGGAACACCTATCAGTGACCCATACTCGCCGATGAGCGCGGGATATTTTTTCATGGAAAAAACGAAATTGGGAACGAAATGATGTTCGTCCTGGATGAACCAGATATCGAAATCATGGATGGTTTCGCGGGAAAAATCGAAACTGTATTTCTTTTCTACATTCTGTTTGCCTGTTTGGAACAACTCTTCTGCTGACTTGTTCCAGTGCTTCACCTGGTCCGGCTGTACATTGATTACGCTTTGTGGCAGGTCAAACGAAAGCATAGTGAAAGCGTCCCCGCAAAAATCCTGTCTAACCACCAGGTCCTTAAGACCATTTTCCACAACATCCTGGTTGAACAAACGGATAGCCAGGAAATCCTTTGCATACTCATAATCCTTCGATCTCTCTTCAAACAATCTGTTGAAGTCTGAACTTTGTTCCATTTCGTGAAAGTGGGTGTGGATCAGGTTTTCCCAATTGGCAGGATTTGAGATCTTGCATGTTTGCGCCAGGTTGAGCAATCCCAGTTGTTCAAATACGATATTGCTTCCATTGAGATAAACCACCCCTTCGCCGATGCTGTAATTGAGATTTCTGCTTTGTAGCATTGACTCCAGCGTATTCATGAAGTAGTTGTATTCATCCGCTGAGAAAAAGGAAGCTGCCCAGGCCGGAACAGTATTGGCTTTGGATTTTTTGAGAAAAGAGAACATCGGTATAGGGTTATGAATAAAAAAGAAATTCAATGCGTCCTCTTAAACGATCTGATAAAGGTAAATAGTATGGATGTTGATAAATGGATTACAGGATTATGTTTTTGTATTATTTTAAGCCACCGGCTCTTGCGTGTAACAGATATGCTGTGATCTTCCTGTCCAGTTCCGAAGGGTAAGGATAACCTAAATGAGAGGACAGATACTGACCGATCTCCCGTCCCAGTTCTGCATAGGCGAAAAGCGCACGCCAGTTATCTTCCAAATCTGCACCGGCAAAGGTTGCTGTGGCGCGCTGCCACATTTCTGCGCTCAGGTATTTCTTGAATAACCTGCCATATTTATTCGTGGTTACGTTCCAGTTATGCTGTGACCCGATATACCATTCCAGCAATACCTGCTGATGCTCGAAGCGCATGATCTGCTCAGACATGAATTTGGCATAGTAAAGTTCATCGCGCGCCAGGCATTTGGCTACATAGGTCATGTCCCACCAGTAATTGTTGAGTACCCAGAGGAATTTTTCTTCATCAGGTTTTTGAATATTGAAAGCTGAGTGAGTGGGAGACGGCATATTGGTAGTGAGCCCATCTTTATCCACCAATACCTTGTAACCAATATCCCAATCTTCATGCAACGGTGACATTGTCACTTCCTCCCTGAATTTATTGACAGAGAAGATCAGGAAATCGATCTTCGAATAATCCTCGTACAAAACCATGCGTGAGGAACAGCGCCCATCGAAAGGTTCCTCCCCTTCAACGATGGTGGTGATGATGGAGCCGAAATTGCTGATCCAGCTATCGTCTTGCAGGAATTCTTCATAGTTATCCACCACCAGATCGATGTCAAGATCGCTGAAAGCGTCAACGGGAGCGATAGGATTGGTGAGGGAGCTGGTGAGGAGAGCGGCGCGGATATTGGGTTGAGCTGTTGCCCAAAGTATCACCTCATTGAGTTGGGAGGCTCTTCTGTCATTTGTCATACACAAGGTTGTAAATCAAATGTAAGGAGCATTTCTGGAAAAAAATGCCAGACCTGTTTATTGAAAAGGCCTGTCAGTGCATCTCTTCTGCAAACCTTTCCGCTCATGCGAATTTCTCTTATCATCACATTATGCTGTTTCTTTTTCTCATTTTGCCATTCCCGGCAGCCGGCACCGGATTGCCATCTGGATATGAGCGCGTTTAGGGATGTATATGATTATCCTGATACGGTAGTTGCAGCAGATATTCCAATCCTTTTTTGTCAGAAAAGACAGGAGTTGTCGAGAGATGATTCCCTTTCCCAATCCCTGATTGGCGCAAAATTTTTCAACAGGTACAAAGAAAATAATCTGAGCATTGGTTTTTCGGGCGAAGAAACATTCCGGTTCACTGCAGCAAGCAGCTATAATTTTTCACCTGTCTGCATCCGGTTCAACCGGCGCGAAATGATTGTTAAAATCTGTGTGGAAGGTGAGTTTGATGACCGCTATGATGATAGCCTGTTGACAGAAAAGGAACAATATGATCTCAGATTTATGGAAAGGATCGTATGGGTAAACAATTACGGTTGCCGACTCTGGAAGAAAAAGTATTATGATTCTATGATCACTGCCGATCCCAGGTTGTTATCCGCGGACTATTTGTTGCAGTTGTATCGAAAACGATTGGTAGATACAACCTGTGTGATCAGCACGAAAAAGATACCACTCACAGAAAAACAGTATTGTTCCTTATTGAAAGAATTGAAGGCAACTGATTTTGGCGAGCTGCCCTGGCAAATCAAAGCGAAATACCCTCCGACGCACGATTCTTACTTGATACTGGAAGCGCATACTGCCAATAAGTTTAAATACATGGTTTGCTCCACTTCAGCAGACCCGCTTCCGGATGTGAGGGAGTTTTGCCTCAAACTGGTGAAAATGGCCGGGCTCGATCCAAAGAAAGTCCGGCTCTGATCATTTCTTTACTTTGGTCATAGACAACTGTCCATGAATGATACCTTTCACTGCTGTTAGGAATGAACCGGCAAATAAATTTTACAAATGATAAAAAAAGAAAAGAGGAAAAATGGACCGGTTCTCACGCCGACATGATACCGGTCCTGTTTGTGCTTACCTGGAAAATATGGTTTGCCGGAATACAGGAGCATTTTGCGTGAGATCGTAAAAAGCTTCCTGTATCTGGCTGACAGTATTGTTGTTCAATGAAAAATTGAGCATAGCCCAGCCATTGTACAACTCTTTGGATGCAGGCTTCCTGTTGGTTGCCCTCCAGGTGATCTGTTTGTTGATCAGGTTAGCTGCATCACCATAGGGCAATGCTGCGTGACCAAGGCATCTCGCATAGGTTTGCGTGCTCAGCTTTGGCGCAGTGATGGGAATATGAATAGGACTGTTGTATACTATTCCATTATGTACATGCCCCCAGTACCATGCATAGGGATCGGAACCGAATGCGGCCCGTATCTGTGCCCAGAGCGGTGAAACATCAGAACAGTCTGCTTCAAACCCGTTATGATGCGTGAAGAGAATGGTCCTGTATGGGTTGAGCCGTAATTGTTGTATGGCTTTGGTTTGCACATCTGATGGAAGACCGATGCTGCCATTCATGAATGCATTGGTTACGGAGGATTGATAAGCGGTGTCGATGCAGGCCAGCGTCCAATCACCGCATTGCAGAAAAAAATAACTGGAGCCCTGTTGTGCACTGAATACGGAATTCATTCCTCCATTGGCGGCATCCAGTGCATCGTTGAAATAACCGATGGCGCCGCTGTACATTTCGTGGTTTGAATTAAGGGTAAAGGAACGGCCTTTATATTGCGGTGGCCAGAAATTGTTCAGGCAGCCAACTTCTTCACCAGGAAAAAAGAAATAGTTTCCGTTGGGGCTGTTGGTCAGCGGCGTGCCTGCATAGTACACATCGCCCACATGTATGATGTAATCCGGGTTTTCTTTAACGATGCTTTGCATGATGCGTTGCAATGTATAGTCGCCGGTACCGCAATCGCCTAATACAGCAATTTTGATAAGGCCTGGTGTAGCGCCAGTGAGATTTATTACCGGCGGAGCCTTATCAGGAAGCTGTTCTCCATGGTACCATAGATTGTGACGGATCGATTGCAGCATATTGAGCACAGCTACCAGCCATCCCTGATCGAAAGTGGCCCATTTCTCTGTACTCAGAACGCTGCCGTCTGTGTAGATGAGCTCACCGGTCTTGAAGAAATCTGCATTTGGTTGCGTCATTTGAGAAGGCTGAATCAGTCCATCCAATGCAAGAATGAGGATCCATGCTTCCGCTTCCTCTTCAGCACTGAACATGGAAAAATCGATTTGTGAGGGATTGTTCAACCAATAAAGAACCAGGCCAAGATCAACTGTGCCTTCGTTAGGTTTGTAGTTGGCAGGTGGTGAAGGGATGAAACCCTGCCATACATTTTTTGCCACCATGAACCTGATCAGTTCATATTCGCAATTGGGAAGAAAATCAAGAAACTCCTGTATGTAGGATGAAACCGGAAGTTCGGTCCGGAATTTCAGTCGCAGCGCGGCTGCTCGGTCCCTCAGGTCCTGCGTTAACATACAAAAGGTTTAAGGTTTAGGGGTTGCTTTACCGTTATTGAAATTACTGCCTTGCACTGAAGTAATGTTCAGTAGTTGTACGCAAGCTTTGTGGAATTGTGGACAGCCACATGGAAAATTCCTATCTTCGCATCTCATTCAAAACCTGCAAAGATTTGAGCCATGTAATTCTTTTGACATATCTCATGTAAGTTCTCCCATCCCCAGGGAGCAGAAATCTTATTTTCATTAATTTAATTGATTATCATGGCTATTTCTCAGAAATATGGCCGGACTTATCATTACCCGTTTTCTCCGGGTACTGAGAGTGACGACCGTATTCAATATGATTACTGGCAACTGTTGCAGCAAATGCAACAGATTGTACATACGGAAAAACTGGATGGAGAAAATAATTGTTTGTCGAGGTACGGTGTATTTGCCCGCTCACACGCGGCGCCCACTACATCTCCATGGACGGAAACGCTGCGCATTTTCTGGCAAAGGATCAGGAATGAACTGGGAACGATGGAGGTCTTTCTCGAAAATCTGTATGCCGTTCATTCCATCGAATATAAAAATATCGATCATCATTTTTACGTGTTTGCTATCCGGGACCGTGATCAATGGCTTGGTTGGGAGGAAACGAAATTCTATGCAGCATTACTGGACCTTCCGATGGTGCCCGAGATATCGGTGTTGAAGCCTGCTGCTGTACGCAGCCACTTTGAGAAGGAACTGCTTTCACTTGCATCCGGTAAAGGAACATTTCAGCCGCATGATGCAAAGGAAGGATATCCGGTTACGATGGAAGGAATTGTAACGCGTAACTGGAATGGATACCCGACAGATGCCTTTGCCGACAATGTATTCAAGTACGTGCGTAAAGGGCATGTAAAAACAGATCAGCATTGGACCCGTAACTGGAAGCGGGCCAAACTAAATCAGGAAGGAGGTAAATATGTGGACTTTCACTGAAAATAAAGATTGGTCATTCATCGAAAAGCAATTCGATTGGGTGAAGGATATGGCGCAGACGCCCCAGGATCCGCTGCATCATGCAGAGGGTAACGTGGCGGTACATACGCAGATGGTGATCGATGGGCTGAAGGCAATGCCGGCATTCAATGCATTACCTGCAGAAACACAGGAGATCATCTGGACTGCCGCTTTACTGCATGATGTGGAAAAACGAAGCACCACTGTTACAGATGAACAGGGCAGGATCAGTTCGCCGGGCCATGCAAAGAAAGGGGCGCAAACTGCGAGATTGATTTTGTACAGGGACCGTGCAACGCCCTTCGCGATCCGTGAGCAGATAGTTGGACTGGTGCGTTATCACGGACTTCCAATCTGGTTGCTGGAACGGCCTGATCCGCTCAAAACCCTGATCAGGGCAGCTTATGAAGTGAATACCGAATGGCTGGCGACTCTCGCAAGGGCAGACATACTGGGAAGGATATGCGAAGACAAAGAAGAAATGTTGTACAGGACCGATTGCTTTGAGGAGTTCTGTAAGGAACATCGATGCTGGGGAACAGAAAAAACGTTTGCAAATCCGCATTCGAAGATGCGTTATCTGCAAACCGATGATGCGCCTGTTGATTATGTTCCTTATGAGAATCCGGCATTCGAAGTGATACTGATGAGCGGGTTACCCGGTGCAGGAAAAGACAGTTTTATCCGCAGGAACTTTTCAGAGATGCCCGTGATCTCGCTGGATGGAATACGGGAAGAATGGAAAGTGGCGGCTGATGATCAAACGGCCAATGGGCGCGTGATCCAGGAGGCGAAGGAGAGGGCGAAAGTACTGTTGCGGCGTGGCGAAGGTTTTGTGTGGAATGCCACCAATACTACCAGGCAGATGCGTGAGCAATTGATCGAATTGTTCCTGACCTATCGTGCTGCGGTGCGGATCGTTTACCTGGAAGTGCCTTACCAGGTGCTGACTGCACAGAACAGGAACCGGGAAGCTGTTGTGCCGCAGAAAGTTTTGGAGCGGCTGATCAACAAACTGGAAGTGCCCGCAGCCTGGGAAGCGCATGCAGTTTCTTTGATCAATCTCAGGGAATTGGCGTAAATTATGGGATGATCATTAATAAAACAATCAATATACATGCACCCGCTACCCGCGTCTGGGAAGCACTTACCACACCTGCTATCATGAAGCGGTGGATGACGGATGCAGAAATGGAAATCATTTCCGATTTTAGAACGGGTAGTGCCATTGTGATCTCCGGGAACCTTCATGGAATTCCTTATGAGAACAAAGGCACTATCCTTCAATATGAGCCATCCTCCGTGCTCAAATATAATTACTGGAGCTCACTCTCACAACATGAGGACCTGCCTGAGAATTACTCTCTGATCACTTTCAGGCTGATGTTTGCGGAAGGCACAACCACACTGGTGTTCACGCAAACGAATTTCACTGAGGATGTGATATTCAAACATTTCAATTTTTACTGGAACACGGCTCTTCAGTTGTTGCGGAAACTCAGCGAAGAAGAGCGCTTGCCGGATCAGTAATAGGTTTGGATCTATTTCCTTTTTTGCCGGTTTTCATTTTCCCATGTACGAAATAATAGAATAATACCCCACAGCCATAGGCTATCATATCCCCCGGATCCCCCGTATACACCCGCGAAAACCCTGGCATCAGCCATTCAAACACAACGGACAGGTACACTGCAATGAAGAGTACATAGCCAAACGGATAATTGTAGGAGCGATCTTTTACTATATAGGTCCGGATGATGGTTATGGTCAGATGTGCAATGGCGGGAACAGCTATCAGGTCAGTCAGATAATCGTTGAATATGGTAATGATCACACCTGCTTTGCGAAAGCCTTGTACCAGCAACCAGAGTAATCCATAACAAATGAACAATGGATCGAAGAGCCGCCTGATCACAGCACTACTGTTACGGCTGTAATCACGGACAATGTGATCAGCGACAAAAAAACGAGAAAAAAATAAAAACCCGAATGCTTGGCCAGCCGGACCAGCTTGCTGTCGTCAGGCTGAATCTCTAAAGATTTCCCTCTCATCTTTTCCAACCACGCGAATCTCTTCTTCCTGGGACTGGATCGTTCATTATTCATAATCTCCCTGATTTTAGAACAAATGTACTAAGTTTTTCAGTATTAGAACAAATGTTCTAAATTTGGAAAATGAACACAAAGGAAAAGATCCTGATCACTGCGCTGGAATTGTACAATGCCCAGGGGATCAGTTCCATCACCAGCCGGCATATTGCAGCGGAGATGGGCATCAGTGCGGGCAACCTGCATTATCATTTCAAGCACACCGATGAGATCATCATTAGTTTGTACAACAGACTGAGTGAGGCTTTCAGCGATATCATCAGCAAGATGAATTTGACAGGGATCGATGGCCCGGGAGCTTTCCGTGTTTTTATCGATCAGACTTTCGAAATTATCTATCGGTATCGTTTTATCTTTTTACATGCAGTGGAGATCAGTTTACGGATACCTTCGGTGAGGAAGGATTACCAGCAATTGATGAAGAGGAGAACAGATGAGTTCATGGCCATATTCCGGCAGTTGATCAGGAAAGGCGTGTTCCGGGAGGACTTCCCCGATAAAGTCTGGAAGGCGCTGGTGACGCATGCTTTCATCGTGATCGATTTCTGGTTGTCTAACAATGAACTGGTGAACAATTTCAAAGGAAAGAAGGCGATCAGTCATTACAGCGAAGTTTTCCTCACTATGTTCTATCCTTATATGACCAGCAAGGCACAGGCTGGTTTTGAATTGTAGCCCCGATTGGCGGTGGTTTCCATTTTTCCAGTTAAATTTAGGAAACCGCCTGCTTATGCGAAACGAGTCTTCTCCCATCTCCCGCAATTTTATCGAAAGCGTGCTGGTGTTGTTGTTGCTGCTGGCGCTGATCATGGCATTGGTAGACACATTGAGGATATTTTTGGGTGTGTTCACTTTTGCCATTATTTTCTATGTATCATTCTCCGCACCATATGAAGGGTTGGTGAGATTGGTGAAGCGCAGGAAACTGGCAGCTGTTCTGTATTCCCTTATTCTCATTGTTATTGTGGCCCTTCCTTTTGTTTATGTGGTCACTGCACTGGGCAGGCATGTGAAAGACCTGATGCACCTGGCAACTGAAGTGAAGGAGAATGGATTGCCACCTTTACCGCCAAATGTATCCAATTGGCCACTTATCGGAGAAAGTATTGCTTCCTTCTGGCAGAACCTGCAGCTCAATCCAAAAGAAACGCTGATGGGATATGAACACCAGTTGCAGGTGGTATTGCACCATCTGCTTACGGGGGGCGCAGGGGTGATCGGAGCAGCGGTACAGGTAATGCTGGGCATCATTATATCAGCATTCATGCTTGTGGCCGGGGATCGTGTATTGCAGCCTGTTAAAGTAACACTGCAGCACCTGCTGGGCAGAAGGGATGGACTCACACTGATGGAGGCTACCGGGCATGCCATTAAAGGTGTGTCCATCGGTGTTATGGGAACGGCTTTCATTGCTACAGTGATCTCCTGGATAGGCTTTGCCATCGCGGGATTGCATTTCAAAATACTGCTGGCGGCGCTTGTGTTTTTCCTGGTGCTGATTCAGGTTGGGCCTTTGATAGTTTGGTTGCCACTCGTAATCTGGGCTGCTCTGGAAGGGCATAGCGGCACTGCTATCTTTCTCGGCATTTATGGGGCACTGGTGCTTGCTGCGGATGCGGTACTGAAACCTGTACTCATAGCGAAAAGCGGAGGCAAACTGCCTTTCCTCGTTCTGTTCACCGGAGTGGTGGGAGGACTGGCCGCATGGGGATTCACCGGCATGTTCAAAGGAGCCATCATCATGGCCGTTTTCTATACCGTGTTCACATCCTGGCTTGAAAAGAAAGCACTGCCTGGTAGCAGGCAGGGTGAAAAAACGGTACCGGCGGTTTGATCAGTTGTTTAGATTTGGTCCATCATTTACCTTATTCATGAAAATAATGGACAATCAGGAAACTCTTCCGTTCCGGGTCCGGCAACAATATGCACTGATTGCGGAATGGTTCAAGCTCAATGGTGGCCGTGAGAAGAACGGCTTCCCCAAACATCCAGAAGTTCCTGCCGGCCTACCATCTGCCGAATCAGCCACGCTTGCACAGATCCAACTCATTGCAGAATTATTCAATGATGGAATATTGGAAAAGTATAAAACCGGACGCGCATCCAATGGCGTGATGCTGGGGCTGATTGCAGAAGAACTGAGATCGATGTTGACCTGATAGTTGTTCGATCAGTCCAGCATCAATATGATCTCATTATTTTTCGCAAGGTCTGTACTCAACGCAAGCGTCTTCACCTGGTTTCCATACCTGATACGCAGCTCCGCCGTATTGGGAGGAATGGATCCGAGATTATCTGCTACAAAAAGTAACCTGTTTTCTCCTTTTTTCAATTTGACCGGGATCTCCTGAATAGCTTTTTTCACAGGAAAGCCTTTCGCGATCCATTGCCCGTTGAAGCGAAGAGAAATGCTGTCACCATCCTGTATTTCAGTATCTCTCAGCTCCAGAATGATGTCTGCCGTGTTCACGGTGAAGCTGGCGACAGGTGTGGTGACCCTGTTATTGACCATAGTATCCGGCGCAGGCTCCTTTGAAGGGTGATGGTAGATGTCGGCTACAATGAAGGTGGCATAAGCGTTGTATCGATTGCCGAATGAGAATTCGTAATCCTTTCCGTCGATAGTGGTTTGCAGATTGCCGGTATTCGGCTGTATATTACCGTAATTATCAGCAAAGAATAGAAAAAGATTACGACCGGTGTCAAGACGCAAATTCTGAACGCGGTTCGCATCAGTGATCTGTTCTTTGGTGAAGATGGCCCTTCCGTTTTGCAGGAGGGTGACTGTGTCTTTGTCGTACCGTTCATTGTCCGCAAGCCTGATTGTGATATTGTCTTGTTTGGATTCAATCCTGTCGTAGATTCCGAAATAGAGTTTGCTGGTCTCCGGATGGAGTATCCTCCCGGCGCTGGAATCAGGAAAAGCTTTGTTGGCTGATTTGGTGAGCGTGATCTTGTTGCGGTACAGGAAATCGCGCAACATTACTTTCGGGACCACGAAAATCTCATCATCGTCATATAATCCACGCATCCAGAAATCTGCCTGGTCTATGAACAGGCGGTTCACGCTGATTTGATTGTCTTTCATATCCAGCGTACCATTCAGGTACCAGAGCCAGATACCGAGTTTGAAAGGTGTTTCCTTCAAAGGATATTTGGAACGGCCGATGCCCAGCTGGTATTCACTTTTTCGCACCAGCAACATTTCATACACTCCGGTGAAAACGCGGTCCTGGATCGTGATCACTGCAGGATAGAGAAGCCCCTGTTCTGGCTTGCCGATCTGTATCTGGAATTGCAGGTCCGACTGATTGGTGCGCTTCAGATTCATCTTCCAGACCCCCGTCCAGGGATCGGATTGTGCATGTGCACGCAGAAATAAAAGGCTGGAAAATAAAAGAAAAATGTACCGCATCAACAGCAACTTAGCTAAAAAATTGATCTTTCTCAAATCTGCATGAATGATGGTTTGGTCAACCGGTTTTAGCAGTTGGTCCATTGGTTGTTTACAATGTGTTGGGACCAGGTAACTTCAGCGTCCATCAATATTCAGACAATGAAGCAATTATTTTTCTGCCTGGCGGCAATCTCCTGTGGATTGTTTTCGCATGCGCAGTCCGGAAAGAATATGGTCACCATCAAAGGTACACTCACCGGTGATCTGAAAGGTTACAACAAGATCTATCTCTACACGCGTACTAGCCGGGATTCTGCCGTGATCCAAAACGGAGAATACAGTTTCAGTTTTCCATTTGAACAACCAACATTCAGGAACCTCTATCCGGAATATCTCCGTCATGGAGGAATGATGTACCAGCCTTTCGGTATACTTATTGCCGGCCCTGGAACTTATTATGTAAACTCCGATGCAGGAAAAGGATTGGCGCAATCTTCGGAAGTGAAAGGACCTGAAGCTGCTGTGGTTTACCGCCGGTTCGAGCAGGAGAGCAGCGCTGCACAAAGGAATGTAAGCATGGCACTGGCAAAACTTTATGGTGATAACTGGTACAGGAAAAATGAAAAGGATGCTGACTACACGGCATTACAACATAGCAGAGACTCTCTGCAGGATTTGTACATGATTCCATTAATTGAAAAACTGCTGAAGGATCATCCCGATTCCTATGCAGGTGCATTTGTATTGGCGGGAGCTGGCCGTCAGGTTTCAACTATAGAGAAAAAGGAAAAACTGCTGGGTATGTTGTCTGCAAAGCTGAAGAAGACCGATCCTGCACAGAAGTTTGCCGATCATATTCAGGGACTGAAGAATTCTGCGATAGGTAAGAAGGTTGCCAATTTTGTGTTGCCTGATCCCGCGGGAAAGGACTTTTCGCTTGAGGAGTTGAAAGGAAAGTATGTGCTGATCGATTTCTGGGCAAGCTGGTGCGCGCCCTGCCGCAAATCATTCCCGCGTATGCGCGAAGTGTACGCAGCTTACAGGGACCAGTCATTCGAGATCTACAGTGTTTCAATCGATGAAGACAAAGCTGCCTGGCTTAAAGCTGTACAAGAAGAAAGCAATCCTTGGAAGCAATCACTGGACAATAAGAATATTTCCCAGAGCCGCTTTGCAGTAACGGGTGTTCCTTCTACTTTCCTGATTGGTCCTGATGGCACCATCATCGCCAGCGAAGTGGGCTTCGATCCCAAAGGCGGTAGTGAAATAGAAAAGAAACTGGCTGAACTTTTCGGAAAAAAAGTTCCTGCTCCGGGGCAGGAAGAAAAAAAGCCGGCAGGAGTGATGAAGGCTATTCCCATGACCAACATGTAAAAAAAATCAGGAATTATGTACAGGATATTTTTGATGCTGATGCTGTTCACTGGTGCTAAAGTGAACGCGCAGATGACAGCCGCCCAGAAATTTCACTGGGATGCAGATACCGCAGCAGTGTTCAGTGTAAAGTCTTTGCCTGTTTGGGACCTGATCAAAGAAACAGGAAAATGGAACGAGATCAGCAATGGCTATGTTCAATCGGTAACGGTTATGGGCGATCATCCCAATCAAACCCGGGTAGTGAAATTTGCCGATGGTAAGGAAAGAAAAGACCTTGTTGCGCAGTATCAACCTGAATACAAAATGATCGTGCTAAAACTGGCTGCCCCATTGCCAGCCGGTATCAAAGAAGGTGTGATGGCATTTTATGTAACGAATAAGGAAGCGGGTGGATCTGAATTGAGGATCACAATCGTTGTGAAAGGTGAAGATGTGCCGAAAGCGGCGCTGGTAGAGGAATTGAAGCAAGAAGCTGCTGCTTATTTAAAAGGAGTATCTGCCAGGGTTTCCGGAAAATAGATATTGATTGTTTCATTCTTACAGGAGGCGGCAGCATCGATTGCCGCCTCTTTTATTTATCTCCGGTTGCTTTCCCTGATGGCCCTTTCGATTCTTCTTGTTCTCTTATCTTCCCTTGCATTTTGCAAAGAGATCACGGCCCAAATGGCGGCCGGGATCCAGCCAATTAGTGTGATCTGAAGGATCAGGCACAGTATGCCGGTCAGTATCCTTCCCCGCAGGATGAAGCTTAGCCAGGGCAATAAGATCGCTAATAAAGTCATGGCTACTGATTTCAGCTAATGTAAAGAAAATCCAGGAAGCAGGATCGTGAAAATGTATTATTGAAAAGCCGTATGTATGTTGTAAGTTTAGTTGCAGAACCTGCTGATCAGGTTCAATAAATCGAAGCTCATGAAAGATCGTTTTGCAGCGTTGAAAGATTTCCTGACAAAAATCCCTGCTATCGAAGGGAATATTGGAACGGGTAATACCAAAGAAGGTTTGTGGTGGCTGAAGTTCAGGATCGATATCAGCAAACCCGTTGCCTGGCAGGTTGTGCAGGAAATTTCTTTTGTGGTGAATAATCTTTCTGTATCTGAGAAATTGCCCACTGTATTTTTCCCTGTTTCACCACCGCCATACCTCAATGGCGGGCCGCAGGAATTCCTCAGCTGGGTGATAGAATGCAATCACTCAGAATTTTCACCCGATGATCTGCAGGAATGGCTGGCGGGCAGATTGCCCAACCCTGTGGACGATCTCAATCAATGGGTAGGGGCCTGGGTAGATGAGTAACGCCCGATTGCTCATCCATTCCAGTGAATGGCTCATTCCTTTTTTCCAGTATTTGGTCTGCTCACCAATTTTGGCGAAAACTACGCCTATGTTTACCTTTTTCTATTGCAGGTCAATTCGCCTGGGAGTGATTGCAGGCTTATGTATGATCACTACTTCCGTTATTGCACAGGGGAATAACAAATCCCCGAAAGCAGAAAAGAAACTGCCGGCAGGAACTTATTACATCGTGAACGTGGAAACAGGAGAAGCAATCACTCCGGCCATGTCTTCTTCCGGGCAGAATGTTTTTTTACAGGAGTTCAATAAAGACGGTACACAAAAATGGAAACTGGTTTCAAAAGGAAAAAAATTCAATATACTTCTCAACGGCTTCAATGATCTTTTCTTTCAACCTCATCCATCAGTAAAAGATCATACGCCCATTATCAGTCTTCCAACCAATGGCAGTGATCAGTACAGCATCGAATCAACACCATCAGGTTATTGGGTGATCAAAAATCAAAATGGTAATTTCCTGAGTGCTTTCATTACTTCAGCTGATAAGGAAATGCGGTTTGGCCCTGTTCCTGACGGAGGCAAGTATCATCTATGGGAATTCAGGCCCATATGATGAGTTGCGGGATGGTTGCAGGAGAAAAAAGTTTTGATTATTTTTCGCGGTCAACCTAAATCCTGAGTACTCATATGAAAACCCTCTGTACCCTTTGGCTGATGTTCCTCAGCCTGCCCATGATGGCGCAAACCAGTGCCAAACCCTCTTTCAACGTTACCGATTCTTCCTGCATCACAGAGTGCAAAGCCCGCGTGGAACAATTCAGAAAAGATGGAAATGCAGACAGATTCCAGCTTGATGAAGAATTCTTTTGTCATGTTTCTAAATTCGACAAACAAAAGGGAGCCAGCAAGCTTCAGTTGGTCAATCTGGGAGATGACAAAGTAATGTCTGTAACCATTCTGCAGATGCAGGTGAATGCCACCAATGTAAAAGGACAAACCGGCACACTCACTGCGGACGAGCCACTTGATTTGCTGAAAGACGCTTCCTTTTCGCGTTGCAGGATCCTGAACCTGGATCTTGGGAAAGGCATTTTCGGCGCCGTGGTCCTGAATGAGGTGGAATCACTCCGGCTCAGGATCATTTACGACGGAAAAGAAAAGATTTACGTTGTTGGAAAAGAAAAATGATCATCAACTATTAAACACAGGAAGGCAGCCTCGTGCTGCCTTTTTTAGTGTCGTGAAATGCCCTCTGGGAACGGATCTCTGCAACGCTGAATTGCTTACCTTAGTAGTGTGCAGGTGTTTACAAATTGTCGTTTTCTTCTTTCTTTACCCAAAAACAACTTTATGAAGAATTTGCTGTTTACCATCCTGTTGTTCAGCGGTGGTTTTGTTGTATCTGCTCAGGAATCAGGAAAAGTGTACAACAAAGCCCTGGCCGATTCTCTGGGTGCCGATAAATATGGAATGAAGAGTTACATTTTTGTAATATTGAAAACCGGAAGCAATACCACTACTGATAAAGATAAGCTGAGCCTGCTGTTTCGCAGACATATGGAAAATATAGGAAGACTGGCGAAGGAAGGAAAACTGGTGGTGGCCGGCCCTTTCAAAAAGAATGATAAATCCTTCCGTGGTATTTTCATCCTGAACGTTCGAACTGTTGAAGAAGCAAAAGCATTGCTGGATACAGATCCGGCTATCAAAGAAAAAGTATTGGATGCCGAAATACTGGAATGGTACGGATCGGCGGCCTTGCCGATGTATCTTCCTTATCATGGAAAAATAGAAGAGCAGCAACCATAACTTATGAGTTGGTAACGCTTACAAATAAACTTTGCAACGATGTACGAGAAAAAGATACCAGAGAGGTATGAATGTGGCATCAGCATTGCCATGAAGGTGCTGGGTGGAAAATGGAAATCACTGATCATCGAATATATTCACAGGGGTGTAAGGCGCCCGAGCGAATTGCACCGTACCGTAGACCAGGCCAATCCAAGAGTGATCAATATGGCATTGAAAGAACTCGAAGATTATGGCATTGTCACAAAAACCGTTTATCCCGGCCTGCCTTTGAAAGTGGAATATTTCCTGACCCGTTTAGGCGAAAGCATATTGCCCGTACTCGATGCCATGGAGCAATGGGGCAATAAGCACAGGGAGGAAATTGTCCCGGATTATTCCATGCCTGACAAGCCTCCATGCGCAGGTATTCCTCCTTTATTGACAAACTTTGAATTTTCTGGAAAATTGGAATAGTGTCCTTACGAGTTTGGCCCCGAAGGGCGAATGAGCATCTTCACATGCAAAGCCGGCTGGCCGAAAAAGACAAAAAAATCAGAAGTCTCCTTTATAATATTTCGCTTTTATATCCGGGATCAATGCTGCAAGATTCTTCATTCTCGTTTCATCTGAAGGATGGGTTGACAGGAATTCAGGCGTTTTTGTTTTTCCATTTGCCTGGGACATTCGTTGCCATAATGCAACGGACTCAGTTGGATCGTAGCCTGCCATACTCATGAAGATCAGTCCCAGCTTGTCTGCTTCACTTTCCTGTAAACGGCTGTTGGGGAGGGAATAAGCAAGATTGGATCCGATCATATAAAGACCAAGAAACAAAACCTGTGTTTCTTTTTTCTTTTCCTTTAATGCTTCCTGGAGTACAAGACCACCCAGGTTCACCAGTAATCCCTGGCTCATTCTTTCATTACCATGCCTGGCAATGGCATGGGCGATCTCATGTCCCATTACAAAAGCGAGTGCTGTTTCGTTCTGTGTAACCGGCAGCAATCCGGTATACACCACTACTTTTCCTCCGGGCATACACCAGGCATTTACAATGTTTTCATCGATGGTGTTGAATTCCCAGCTGAGATGTTTGAGGTCTTTCTGGAAATTGTTCTGCTGCATGTACAATTCAACAGCTTTCTGTATCCTTGTACCGATCCGGGTCACCATTGCAGCACGTTCATCCTGTGCCGGCAGTGTACGGCTGACTTTCACAATGGAGTCGTATTCGGAAAAAGCGAGTTCCTTGATCATGAAATCCGGAACAATGTTCAATTGTTTCCGTCCGGTTACAGGAACGGTTTTACAGGAAATGAAAAAAGATGATATGAGAACAATGAACAATAGAGACCTGTGCATTTTTCTTGTTTTCATAAAACTATTTCTTCCCCTTAACGCTTGCAATCCCATAAAAGGGGGATAATCAGAGCCGGTAGCTGCACCTGCTTGGATCTTTATCGTTAATTTAGAACTTCATGCAAATCTGAAAAACATGCCAGGATTAAAAGCAATTCACCATATAGCCATCATTTGTTCAGATTATGAACGCTCGAAGTATTTCTATACACAAGTTCTGGGCCTTTCTGTGATCCGGGAAGTTTACCGGGAAGCTCGGCAATCCTGGAAGCTGGACCTGGCCCTTGACGGCGAATACCTGATTGAGCTTTTCTCTTTTCCGGAACCGCCTCCACGTCCTTCACGTCCCGAGGCTTGCGGATTAAGACACCTGGCTTTCCAGGTTGATAATATAGAAGCTACGGTTGCTGTTTTGCAAAAAGAACAGGTTGTTACAGAACCTGTAAGAACTGATGAATATACCGGAAAGCGATTCACGTTTTTTGCAGATCCGGATGGCCTCCCGCTTGAGTTGTATGAAATCTGACCTGCCATCCATTCAAGAGTTTGCACTTTAGCCATTAATTGAATTAATGGTTAGAGGAAATGCCAGCCCGTATCTTGGTTGCCTGCTTGCCAGTATCATGAAGCCAGTACAGGAATAAGTAAGTTTTTCCGCATCTCGAAACAGAAATCCCTGATTCCGTACCCTTAAGGGAGAGCTATCTTCTAGTTTTGCTGCCTCCAATAAAATGGCCAAAACTAAAAGGAATGAATTACTTCAGAGCGTTATTATCGGCTGTACTTTGCCTCAGTGTAGTATTTGTTCATGCACAAAAATCAGGTACAGCCACTGTTTCGGGGACGGTCCGTTCAACTGGCGGGGAAGCAGTTTCAGGGATCACTGTGAGCCTGAAAGGCGCATCGATTACAACCGTTACAGATGAAAACGGTAAATTTCTCCTGAAAAACATACAGGCAGGAACTTATACACTGCAGATATCTTCTGTGGGTTACACCACTCTCGAGCACGCCATCACTGTAAAACCTGGTGTTCCGCAGGACATCAGCTTTACACTTTCCCGGAACAGAAAGGAAATGCAGGCGGTTACCATAACAGGAAAATCGAAAATTCAGGAAATCAAAGAGTCTGGTTTTGCAGTAAATGCCATCGAGACCAAAAAATATGCGAATACAACCGCTGACCTAAACCAGATCCTTAACCGAACTACTGGTGTCCGGATCAGGGAACAGGGCGGACTTGGTTCTGATTTCAAATTTTCCATTAACGGTTTGTCCGGCAAACAGGTGAAATTCTTTATCGACGGCATTCCGATGGAAGTGATGGGAAGCGCCATGTCCCTGAATAATATCCCCGTGAATCTCGCAGACCGCCTGGAAGTATATAAAGGCGTGGTGCCGGTACAGTTAGGTGCGGATGCCATGGGCGGTGCAGTGAACGTGGTAACCAATCAAAAAGCCACCAGCTATCTCGACGTAAGTCATAGCTATGGTTCCTTCAATACACATAGGTCTGCTTTGACGGGTCAGTTTGCCGATAAAAAGACTGGCATCATCGTTAAGGCCAGTGGTTTCCTGAATTCATCTGATAATAATTATAGGATGAAGGGCGTGGACGTGATAACAGGCGGCACAAAGAACGGTAATTTCATTACCGACTTCAACGGTGCGGAATATGTTGTGGCCGATGCAAAACGTTTTCACGATAATTACTTTTCCATTCTCGGCCAGCTCGAAGCAGGCATCACCAACAAGAAATGGGCGGATGTGCTGATGATCGGCCTTGGTTACAATGAAGCACACCAGGACCTGCAAACCGGGTTCGATCAAAAAACAGTTTATGGAAAAGTGGAAAGGAACAGTTACGCAAAAAGCGCCACTATCCGCTATAAGAAAGATGATCTCTTTGTAAAAGGTTTAAGCCTGAGCACATTTGCAGCCCGCTCAAAAGATACTTACAGGACCATCGATACCCTTTTCGGAAAATACGACTGGGGCAATATCTGGTATGAAAGCGGATACACTGAAATGGGTAAAAGTGTAAAAACGATCGGTGTGATCGAAAGGCACAGGACCTATGCCATGGCCAATATCAGCTATGTGATCAATCCTCAGCACTCCCTGAACCTGAACTATACACTGGACCATCTGAAAAATGAAAACTTCAATGAGGTCTTCAAGGATTTCGATACCCTTCCAGGAAAGATCAACAAGAATATTCTCGGATTGGCATATCAGCAAAACCTGCTGGAAGGAAGACTGGTAAACACTTTTTTCACCAAGTATTATAGCCTCGGCCTGAACCGCGCGAAATACATCGATCGTA
This sequence comes from Pseudobacter ginsenosidimutans, assembly GCF_007970185.1. Classification (NCBI taxonomy): domain Bacteria; kingdom Pseudomonadati; phylum Bacteroidota; class Chitinophagia; order Chitinophagales; family Chitinophagaceae; genus Pseudobacter; species Pseudobacter ginsenosidimutans. Next base: position 3,093,867 of record NZ_CP042431.1, read on the forward strand.
TTCTGACATCCCAGGATACCACTGCCGGAAACTGGGGTTATGGTATCGCGGCCAGGTATAAACTCACGGAAGGCCTTGGTATCAAAGCATCTTACGAACATGCTTACCGCTTACAGGATGTGGAGGAAGTATTTGGAGACGGATTGAACCTGCAGGGCAATCCTGATCTGAAACCTGAAAGCAGCGACAATTTCAACCTGGGTGCATTCTATAATTTCAAGATCGATAAACATTCATTTTATATCGAAGCATCAGGGTTCTACCGCGATGCAAAAGATTTCATTTTTCCTGTACCAGATCTTCGCTCCAATGTGCTGAAGAACGAGAACCAGTCAAGTGTACGTATAACAGGATTCGAATCTGAACTTAGGTATAATTATGATCAACTGTTCTCTGTGACCCTGAACATGACCTATCAAAATGCGATCAATACTACAAAGCAGGGACAAACTGAATCTTATTATGTAGAAGGTACTTATAAAAACAAGATACCCAACCAACCCTGGTTGTTTGGTAATGCAGATTTCACAATCGGGAAGAGTGATGTGTTCAAAAAAGGGACCAGGTTGCAGTTCAACTGGTTCACGCAATACATCAACTGGTTCTACCTGACCTGGGAAAGCAAAGGAAACCCGAATGGTAAATCAGATATTCCCACGCAGTTTGTACAAAATGCTTCACTTAGTTATTCACTGCAGAATGGCAGGTACAATATTTCAGCTGAATGCAGGAATCTGACGGACCGCCTGACCTATGACAACTTCAGGCTGCAAAAACCAGGCAGGTCCTTCTTCGTTAAATTCCGGTATTTCTTACATTAATCTATCCTTCGGTTCAAATCAAAAGTTTCATGAAAAGACTAATCAATATATCAGTATCATTCCTGACAATCGCAACTGTTCTTTTTTCCATCAGTGGTTGTGAAAAAAGAGACATTGGAAATGTTGAAGCAGGAACACAATATTCGGCCATTCTCTGTGTGGGCAGCTGGCCCAATACTGCCTATTATATTTCCAGTATTTCATCACTCACCAGTGGCACCATCAGCCTGAAAGGCAATGGCGCTGAAATGACCGGTAAGGTATATGCGCAGGATGTGATCCAGAAAGATGGCTATTATTATCATGCCAATGCCACGAGTGGCCGGTTGGGAAAATACCATGTTGAGAATGGAGTGTTGTTGATCGATAAAGAGATCCCCTTTTCCTGGCTGAACTGGTCTGCCTACACATGGGTGGATAACAATACCCTGGTAATCATCGGTGATGGTAAGGGAGAAGCGCGTTACGCAATTGTAAAAGTGGACAAAATGACTATCAAAACCGGCAGTCTTGCACTGGATGCTATTCCGGAGGGATTCAGCACTTACAATATTGGTTTTGCTGAATACAGGGACAATAAATTGTTCCTGGGATACGGTTTCGGTTCAACAGACTGGACACAGTATCCTAACATGCCGGTGTATCCGAAATCTTTTGTTGCTGTGATCGATTATACCGATATGGTAGTTGAGAAGTCGCTGGAAGATAATCGCAGCAATGGATTTGGCGGGCCAACCGTATATGCGCCCAGCTCTTTCATCGATGAGAACAATGATCTCTATTTCATCAGTGACCCGGTAGGTATTTACGATTACAATTCTCCATCTGCCATGTACCGTATCAAAAACGGCTCTACAGAGATCGATCCCACTTATTTCTTTAACTATTCTGCCGCTGCCAATAATGAAAAAGCTCCGGCGATATGGTATATCGGAAATGGAAAAGCGATTGTGAGATCCCGCATCAACGGGCAATCTATCGATACAGACCACTATTATACCGTGATTGATGTTCAGAACGGAGCTTTGATCAAAAAGCTGGATCTGCCTGCTGATAAAGGCGAGAGAATGGTGAATGCAGTGATTGTGGAAGATGGAAAAGCTTATATCGCAGTGAATGCAGCGGACAGGGATTATATCTGGGAATACGATCCTGCCAGTGATAAGCTTACCAAAGGAGTGGAGTTTGTAGGGGGGATCGATTATATCCTGCGAATAGAAAAATTGAAATAAGAATAACAGAGTTGTGATGATGTCTTTCAAAAAGATCAATGCCTGGTTCCATTTGTGGTTTGGGCTGGCTTCAGGGATCGTGGTTTTCATTCTGGGGATCACGGGCTGCGCCATTGTGTTCAAAGATGAAATAAAAAGTCTCACTCAACCCTGGTTGCATGCCGCCAGGCCTGCGGATGGAAAGTTGTTGCCTCCTTCGGTATTGGTCAATTCCCTGCAAAAGCAGGTGCCCGGAAAACATATCGAGTCAGTATGGTATCACGGGGAAAACAGGACGGCGCATTTCAATATTCATGAATCCGATTCCATCGCATTCGTGAATCCCTATACGGCTGAAGTGGTAGCGCTGGTGGACCATGAAGATGCTTTCCATTTTTTTGAAGACGGTCATTATTATCTCTGGCTGCCCCGCGAGATTGGTCACCAGGTAGCCGGATGGGGTACACTTATCTTCTTCCTGCTGCTGATCAGCGGACTGATCCTGTGGTGGCCGAAAAAATGGAATAAGAGAAACCGGGACCAAGGTTTCAAAATAAAATGGAACGCAAAGTTCAAACGCCTGAACTACGATCTGCACAATGTATTGGGCTTCTATTCCCTGATAGTGGCCATCATCTTTGCCTTTACAGGATTGATGATGAGCTTTGCCTGGTTCAATAAAGGTGTTTACTGGCTGGCAGGCGGAGAGAACAAACCCCGTATACAGGCTGTGTCTGATACCACTACCAATCTGAAAACAGACCTGATGATGCAGGTGGACAAAGCCTGGCACAAAGGCATCTATGAGCTGGCCGAGCAGCGTCCGTTTGATATTCTCATGCATTTCCCCGAAACACCCTCAGAAGCCATCTATGTTTGTACTGATATGTACAACGGAACCTGGAGGGATGTTTATCTCGATCAATATACTTTGGCTGAATTACCCGCTTCACAGAAAAGAGTAAGGGACGAGGACTTCGCTTCCTGGATCCGCAGGTACAATTACGGATTGCATGTTGGACTGTACGGTGGGATCACCATCAAGATCATCTACTTCATTGTGAGCCTGATCTGCGCCAGTTTACCTGTTACAGGCTTTTATATTTGGTGGGGTAGAAGAAGAAAGAAGAAGTCAATTGTTCCCCGCAAACGAAAGGAGCTGGAAGTAACGACTGCCTGATCTTCCAACAATTACTGCACAGATTTGTTTCTATGGTAGCCTGGCTCAATTTTTTCTGTAAAGAAAAACAGGTACAGGTAATTATCAAAAAATAGAAAAATGAAACAGTTCTGTGTTTTCCTGTTGTCTGTAATATTGCTCAATCCGGTTACTGCGCAAACCGGCCGTCCTGTATTGGACATCATGCTCACTAATTACGACTATCCGTTTGAGGTGCATTTTCTGAACCTGAAAAGTCAAAACCAGGAATTGAAAATGGCGTATATGGATGTGCATCCCAGGCAAGCGAATGGAAAAACCGTTGTGCTCCTGCATGGCAAGAATTTCAACGGTGCTTATTGGAAAGGCACCGTTGAAGCATTGACGGCGGAAGGATATCGCGTGGTGGTTCCGGACCAGATCGGTTTTGGAAAATCCTCAAAGCCTGAAGGCTATCAGTTTTCATTTCAACAGCTGGCGCAAAATACCAAAGCCGTTCTTGATGAGTTGAAGATCGATAAGATCTGCCTGCTGGGCCACTCGATGGAGGCATGCTGGCTACCAGGTTCACGCTGATGTATCCTGAAAAAGTAGAGAAGCTGGTGCTGGAAAATCCGATCGGCCTGGAAGACTGGAAACTTGTTGCGCCTTATACATCCATCGACCAGAATTATCAGAACGAACTAAAGGCGAACTACGAGTCAGCAAAGAAATACCAGCTGGAATTCTACTACGATAAAAAATGGAAACAGGAATACGATGAATGGGTGTATTTACTTACAGGCTGGACTAAACACCCGGATTATCCTGTAGTGGCATTGAACAATGCACAAACTTCCGACATGATCTTTACCCAGCCTGTAGTTTATGAATTCCAATATATCAAATCACCCACATTGCTGATCATCGGCACAAGGGACCGGACCGCGATTGGAAAAAATAATGTGAAGGACGAGGCGGCCCGCGAAAGGATGGGCCAGTACCAGTTGCTGGGAAAGGAAACACAGAAGAAGATCCCCCACTCGCAATTAGTGGAATTGGATAATGTTGGACACCTTCCGCATATTGAGGTCTTTGACCGGTTCATCAAACCACTGTCCACTTTTCTTTCTTCCACTCAAAAATGAATTTACTCCTGGCCGTGGTAACAATCTTCGCATAGTTGCCAGCGTTATCTTTCCTGAATTCCATTTTGAAATCCGGCCCTTTCGTAAAGAAGTGGTCAACCTGATATGGATATACAGGGATTTTGGTTATCTGGTCTGCAGGGTTGGAACCTTCAATATACAATTGCCCGTTTTCCAGAGTGACTAATATTTTGTGCTCTTCATTGAGTGCGTATACTCCCGTATATTGCTGCAGCATGGCAGCAGTGATGGAGAACTCTGCAAGTACCGGCTTACCGAGGCTGAGTTGTGTTACCTGATTGATCAGGTCCATTGTTCGGGCATCCGTTTCCTGCGACCGGCCATTTACCAGGAATGCCATAAATATATCCTCCTCCGGGAAATAGCGGATCTCTGCTCCGAATCCCATGACGGAGCCATCGTGCCTGTAACATCTTTTCCCCAAAATTGTCTGGTTCATCCATCCCAAACCATAGGTTGAAGTATTCCCATTTTTCAATTTCACCGGAGCCAGTACTGAATCAAGCATTTGTTTTCCCAATAAAACCTGTTTGAAAACGGCTTGGTTCCACTTAAAAAGATCTCCCACTGTTGACAGGAGGTGGCCGCAGGCAAATCCCAATGAAAGGCTTTGGTAGGAAGCGTTTTCAAAGGCACTGTCTTGTTTCGGGTGGCCAGGCGCCCAGGAGCAGGATCGTATTAAGGAGACCGGATAAAGTCATTTTCAATTATTTTGAGGCCGGAAGGAAGTATGATCAAATGTAGTTTTTAATATTTTACCTTATGCGGAATATGTGTAAATTAGAGATCAGAAGAAATTTCCCCTGCAATTTTTTTATAGTCTGATCTTACCCGCAAACCTATCCGCTATTACCCTTTTGTTTGAGAAGATGAAACGTATGCCATGCAGTTACAACGGATTCCTTTCAGGTTCGTAAATCATCTATTATGAAACAATGCTGCTTATTATTTCTTTCTTCTTTTATCCTTTTTGCCTGCAACAACAGTGATGGAACAAAAGGTGCCCGGCCGGCGAATAATGATTCCCCGGCCATAGGTTGCTATAACCCGCAAACAACCGACAAAGCCTGGTATACTTCAGGAAAAAAAGCTCCCCGGCTGGAAGGCCTGGAGGGCATCGATTTCAAAATTTCAACTGCATCCAATGAAGTGCAGGATTACTTCAACCAGGGAATGATGCTTGCGTATGGGTTTAATCATGCTGAAGCAGCGAGATCTTTCTTTGAAGCCACCCGCCTGGATTCTACCTGCGCGATGGCGTACTGGGGCTTTGCATATGTGTTAGGCCCCAATTACAATGCAGGCATGGAAGAGGATAATTTTCAGCGGGCTTATGAAGCTGCCGTGAAAGCGAAGGCTCTTTCGAAATCCTGCACGCCCAAAGAAAAAGCACTTATCGATGCATTATCTGTCCGATATGTTGCAGAACCTCCCGCCAGCCGAAGCGAACTGGATATTGCTTATGCAGCAGCAATGAAAAAAGTGTACACACAATTTCCCAATGATCCGGACATTGGCGCATTGTATGCTGAATCAATGATGGATCTTCATCCCTGGGACTTATATGAAAAAGATACAAAAGCGCCCAAAGCATGGACACCAGAACTGTTGAGCGTTTTGGAGCACCTGATGAAGATCAATCCGAAGCACCCCGGGGCGCATCATTTTTATATACATGCACTGGAAGCATCTGCCACTCCAGAAAAAGCCCTGCCCAGTTCGAGAATGCTGGATACACTGGTGCGGGGTTCAGGCCACCTGGTGCATATGCCTTCGCATATTTATATCAATACTGGCGATTATCATCTGGGATCACTGTCCAATATCGAAGCTGTAAAAGTGGACAGCATTTATACAACGGTCTGTCATGCGCAGGGTGCTTATCCTTTATCGTATTATCCGCATAATTATCATTTTCTGGTGGCCACTGCCACGCTGGAAGGTAATTCATCGCTGGCATGGGAGGCCGCCAGGCAATTGCAGCATCATACATCAGAAGAAATAATGCGAATGCCCGGCTGGGGAACCCTTCAACATTATTACACTATTCCATTTTATACTGCAGTAAAACTTTCCTTGTGGGATACAGTGCTGTCCCTTCCCGCTCCGCCCAATGATCTTGTATATCCCCGTGCAATCTGGCATTATGCAAAAGGAATGGCTTATTTGGGAAAGCATCACTTGTCCAATGCAAAAAAAGAAATGGATAGCGTGAAGATATTGGCGGCGGATACCACCCTGAAAGACCTTACTGTGTGGAGCATCAACACTACAGCAGACCTTGCACAGATCGCTTCGAAAGTTTTGGCTGCCGGTATAGCATTTCAGGAAAAAAAGACAGATCAATCCATCGAATTGCTGAAAGAAGCTGTTGCACTTGAAGACAAGCTCAATTACAATGAGCCACCGGATTGGTTCTTTTCAGTGAGACACCATCTGGGTGCATTATTGCTGAAAGCAGGAAAATACAATGAAGCAGAGAAAGTTTATGATCAGGATCTGCGGGTTTGGAAGAAGAATGGATGGGCGCTGATCGGATTGTACAATGCATTGACCCAGCAGGCAAAGAACAGGGAAGCACAGAAGGTTCATGCAGCATTTGTAGAATCCTGGAAATATGCAGATAAGAAAATTTCATCCTCTTCAAGTATCGGGGATTAGCGGGGATGATACTGCTCTGCCGCAATTTACCCTATGATTGCCGCTTATGCACAGCAGATAGGCCGGATTTGTTGACGAGCTTTGTATCGAAACAAAAAGACCCTGTAATGAAAAAGCATTGGACTAACATCCTCTCGTTTGCTATCGTGATGTCAGTAATGGCATCCTGTCAATCGCCATCAAAGAATGAACAAAAAGGAACTGATACACAAGTAGAAAAAGATACTATCGGGAACATTGAGCCGGATGAATCGGGCTATGCCGATGTAAATGGTTTGAAGATGTATTATGAAGTGTATGGAAAGGGTAAGCCCATTGTACTGTTGCATGGTTCTTTCATGAACATTCCTCTGAACTGGTCGAATATCATTCCTGTTCTATCGAAAGACCGGAAAGTGATCGTTGCAGAAATGCAGGGCCATGGCCGCACCAAAGATATTCCCCGGAAATTCAGTTATCAAAACATGGCAGACGATGTGTCTGCTTTGCTGAAACATCTCAAAACAGACAGCGCAGATGTACTCGGTTATAGTATGGGAGGCGGTGTTGCATTTCAGTTTGCAGTGCGTCATCCTCAACAATTACGCAGGCTGGTGATATTGTCGGGCACATATGCGCATAACGGATGGTGGCCCGATGTGGAAGCCAGTTTTGCTGCTATCAATGCAGACATGTTCAAAGGAACACCGATACAGAAACAATACGATAGTCTGGGCAATGATCCGTCACGTTTCGGAGAGTATATAAAGAAAGTGATGAGCCCTGATCTTGAACCTTATGACTGGTCTAAGGAAGTAAAGAATATACAGGCTCCCATTTTTATGGCCATTGGTGATGCTGATGGAGTCCGGTACGAACATGCACTGGACCTGTTTCGTGCAAAGGGTGGTGGTAAAATGGGCGATTTACACGGATTACCAAAGTCGAGGCTGGCGATTATTCCCGGTACTACGCATATCGGTATGATGCTGCATACGGGATGGTGGCTGCCGATGGTGACCGATTTTCTGGATTCCGACCTGAGCCCAACGCCACCTACATTCTAGGTGACCTGCTTCCAAAATAATTATTACCGTCAATTTGATACAGACGCTTGAAATAGCGAACTTAGGTAACAACAAATTTGGACTACTATGAAAAAAGTAACAGGCCTGGGCGGTGTTTTCTTTAAATGCGCTGACCCAAAAGGAATGAACGATTGGTATGCCAAAAACCTGGGATTGACTACAAGCGAATATGGAACCAATTTTGAATGGCTACATGCCGATGATCCAGGCAAAAAAGGGACCACTGTATGGTGTGCATTTCCGCAGGATACGCAATACTTCAATCCTTCAGCCAAGCCTTTCATGATCAATTACAGGGTAGAAAACCTGGTTGAGCTGGTTGAAGAACTAAGAAAGAGCGATGTGACCATTGTTGATGAAATTGCGGAATACGATTATGGTAAATTCGTTCATATTCTCGATCCTGAAGGAAATATCATCGAGCTGTGGGAACCCAGGGAAGAATCGGATAAGCAATCCTGATACATCGCAGATCAAAAACTTTCTTCCACTTCGAAGCTGATCTTTTCTTTTGTTTTGGGATGCATAAATTCGATAGATGCTGCGTGCAGACACATTCTTTCTGACGCTGTTCCGTAAAGATCATCTCCTACAATGGGAGCATCAAGTCCTAATTCATGAGCAGCGTGCATACGCAATTGGTGGGTCCTTCCGGTAAGCGGCCAAAAATCGACTTTGGTGGTGGCCTTGTACCGTTTTATCATTTTCCATTTTGTGACGCTTTTCTTTCCGGTTTCAAAACAAACGAGTTGCCTTGGCCGGTTGAAAAGATCGGCACTGAGCGGAAGATCGATCTCTCCTTCTGACTGATCGATCACTTTGGAAAGTAATGCCCTGTATCTTTTACTGACAGTTCGTTGCAGGAATTGCCTTTGGAGATGCTTGTGCACCTGTTGGGTCTTAGCAATCACCAGGAGCCCCGAAGTATCCATGTCGAGCCGGTGAACCATTAGTGGTTCAGTTTTTTTCCAAATATTTTTCAGCCTGGAATAAACCGAGTCCTCAATATCAACTCCGGGAACAGAACGTAGTCCCGCCGGCTTGTTCACCACCGCAAGGCTATCGTCTTCAAAAATTATTTCGAGATCATATCTGCCATCTGTGTTTACCAGGAAAGGATTCTCTTCAACAGGCATTCCTTCCAGCATATGTGCCAGAATAGGTTTGCATTTTCCAGTGCAGGCCGGATAGAAATGTTTATGTTTTCTGATCTCGGATACCGGGGAAGCTCCCCACCAGAATTCGGCCATCGCTAAGGGTTTGTAACCGTTCTCAAATGCGAACTGCAGCAGTTTGGGTGTAGCGCATTCGCCGGCTGCTGAAGGTGGTTTGCCAAATGGTGTCTGGCTGAAAACCTCTTGCAGGCTTTTTCTTTTTCCGTTTTTATTCAGGAATGAATATTTTTCAAATAGTTGTTGCTGCAATGCGGCTGATCTTTCCCTGCGTTCATTTTTCAGGGCTTCGATGGCTTTTTCGATTTGTGACAGCCTGGTTTGCTTTTCCTCCAGCAGCGGTTTCCATTTGTTGGTAAGGTCCCTGAGCAGGCGTTTATCGAAGAGACTTTCACGTATCAGACCGGCTTCAGCCAGGTGGTAATCTTGCTTACTCAGGCTTCTGTTCGATTCACGGATCTGATCACGCGTTATTTTGTTGCTTCTTAACTGTGTTTTTAAGGTTGAAATTTCCTGTGCGGATTGAGCGGATAATTTTTCGATGTTCTCTCTTAATGATTGATAGTCTTCATCCGAGCAGATCTCTGTGATCCTGTGGTTAACAGCGCTGATGATCTCCACCTCTTTAAGAAAAAAACTGTTTTCAATTAGCATATCAAATACAGGAGGAACAAATTTCGGGTGATCATTGGAGTTGGCCAGTTTACCTGAAAATGCAGAAAGGTAACCCAGTTTCCCCTCCGCATCCTGCACTACCAGAACACCAAACATTTTCCCGATAACAGAACCTTCCTTTTCCGGGCTCAGTCCAAAATTATGGTCAAGGTCCGTTTGTGTTTCGAGGTAGTGCTGTAGTTCGGAAACAGCAATCTTTGCCAATGGATGCGGCTCATAATAAAATGGAAAAGTGAACCGCTCAGGTAATGCAATCCCGGCAATCTGCTCATTCCGGAACCAGGAAATTTTCTGAAGTATATCGTTGCTCAAGTATCGATTCGTTTGATTGTTGCTCATAATAAAGCACAACAAAGGTAATAACTTTACTGGGTACCGGTTATTGGACCAGGACTTTCCTGCGGAATACAGTTTTTGCTGACCAGATGCTCAACGTGTAAACACCAGCCGGCAAACCGGCAACGAAGATAGTCCGTCTTTGCAAATTCTCGGTCGTTGTAACCACTCTATAAAAAACAAACTGTCTCCGAAAATTTACATCCATTTACATTCTTTTTACAAGCTGTTTACTACCGTTTCTTCTCTTTGAACGTAGGTTTGGATAAAGAAAGTCAGCTTCCACGAAATTCTTAAGTGATTAATATAGATTATGAAATACGTACAGGTGTATGCTTTGTTCCTGGTGTCCGTTTGTTACAGTTCCTGTGGACAAAACCAAACAAACGTACCACAAGATAAGATCAAGGCCACAAGAGCTAATTACTCCGAGTCTCAACTTAAAGAGGCGGATACCACCAAGGTGCCTATGAGTATGGTTCGGAATGTAAAGCAAGCCAGAAACGGAGACATTTTGATTGCTTCTTATTTAGGTGTGTTTCGATACGATGGAACATCTTTTACCAACCTAACAAGTAAAATAGTTTCGCCCCGCTTCTCCAGCTTCTGGGATGTGCTCGAAGACCAAAAAGGAAATCTTTGGTTCGGCACCCGGGATTCAGGTGTGTATCGTTTCGATGGCAAATCCTTTCAACATTTTACAACAAAGGATGGGCTTAGCAGTAATACTGCGATTCATATTTATGAAGATAGAGCCGGTAATATTTGGTTTGGAGCAAGTCGTTACGATGGGAAATCTTTTCGAAATTTTACCACAAAAGATGGATTTCCCAGTAACAGTATTTGTTTACTCCTTGAAGATAAAACCGGCAAGCTTTGGTTTGGTGCACCACTAGAAAATATGTTCGTTTATGATGGAAAAACATTTACCGTTTTAAAAAACAAAGATGGCAAAGCGTTTAACAACGTTTGGTCGATAATTGAAGATAGAAAAGGAAGCATTTGGTTCGGTGACGTTAACGGTCTTTGGCGTTATGACGGCAGTACCTTTACGCACGTATCTCAGAGGGGAGCTTATGCTATAATCGAAGATAAAAAAGGAAACATCTGGACTACTGGTGAAGTAAATCCGAAGGCCTGGGCACTTTCACGTTATGATGCAAAGTCCTTGTACGATAAAACGCCCACTGTAACAGAAATTAAGTCAGGAGGAAGAATGGGTTTTTTGGGAATATTGGAAGCCAAGGATGGAAGTATTTGGTATGGATCTGGAAATGGGGTGCATCGTTTTGATGGAAAGATATTTACAGACTTTAGAAATAAAGAGGGGCAGGAATAATGTGTGGCCGACATTTTTACTCGCCAGGCTTTTTATTTTAGATTGTAGAAATAAAAAAATATCAAACAGATTAACAAAATTGAGTACTAACAAAAGAGGAGCAGCGGCGTACTACAGCAGAAAGCTGTAACCGTTGTGTAGGGCTCCTAAAAGTTATGCCTGACTGCTGGATTCGAACCCAAACAAATTATTCCTTCTGACGATTTAGAAGCTTAAAGAAGTGAAATTGATTCGAACAAAAAAGGCTTTAAGCTCTATAACTTAAAGCCTTTTTTGTTTTTTGTCGGGTCAGCTGGACAAATTTCGAACCTGCTGATACAGGATTTAAAGATTTTAATTGGCTTTGTAAGCCTTAATAAGGAATAGCAAAAGTATCTAATTAACATGACAAAATGGCAAAGCAAACTAATCAGACAATTATTGCTGTTTTACCGAGAGTATTACAAAAAGTGTGTCAGTAAAAAGTTTAATAACTTTAAACTGGCAACATGGAAAAGAAAAACTTTGATTTCGAGAGCTTCAAGAAGCAGGCAACAAGTCGTTTGAAGAACGGCGAAAGCCTTTTAGGTAAGGATGGAGTACTCACCCCATTGCTGAAAGAGTTCCTGGAAGGGGCTCTGGATGGGGAACTGGAAGCTCATTTAGAGGAAGATCCTGCAGAGAACAATCGTAAGAATGGCAAAGGCCGCAAACAGGTAAAGACTTCGATTGGTACTGTAGACATCAACCCACCGCGTGATCGCAATGGCAGCTTCGAGCCGGAGCTGATTCCCAAAAGACATAAGACGTTAGGAGTAGATCTGGACCGCCAGATTATAGCCTTATATGCTCGTGGAGCAAGCTATAGTGATATTCGGGACCATCTGATGGATATGTATGGCCTGGAAGCCTCCACAGCAACCATCAGCCGTGTTACTGATAAAATTCTTCCCCTGATCCAGGAGTGGCGCAGTCGTCCATTGGAGCGGGTCTATCCGTTTGTATGGCTGGATGCCATTCATTACAAGGTTCGTCATGAAGGTCGTGTGGTAAGTCGTGCTGTCTATTGCATTATCGGCCTCACTCAGGAAGGGTACAAGGAACTGCTGGGTATGTACATCGGAGAAAATGAAGGTGCAAAATTCTGGCTGCAGGTACTTACTGATCTGCAAAACCGAGGTCTGGAAGATATTTTCATTGCCTGTATTGATAACCTGACTGGCTTTGCCGATGCTATCGAGAGTGTGTTTCCGAAAACAGAAGTCCAGTTATGTATTGTGCACCAGGTCCGCAATTCTCAAAAATATCTCTCTTACAAAGACCTCAAGCCTTTTATGAAAGACTTGCAAAACGTCTACAAAGCAACTACCATAGAACTGGCGGAACGCAGCCTTGATCAGCTGGAATCCAACTGGGGAGAGCGTTATCCGAAGGTTATCGAATCCTGGAGAAAGAACTGGCCCAGACTGAGCAACTACTTCCAGTATAACAAAGATGTTCGAAGGATCATGTACACCACTAACATCATTGAAGGCTTCCATCGTCAACTAAGAGCTGTCACCAAATCAAAAGGCGCCTTCCAATCGGAAGACGCCCTAATGAAGCTTTTATTCCTGGTGCAGGAAAATATATGTGCCAGGTGGAATAAGCCTGTCCACAACTGGAACCAGACATTGGCTCAATTATCCATTATCTTTAGTGATAGATTAAAACTCAATCTTTAAAAAGTGACACACTTAATGTAACACTACCGTTTTACCGCTGGAAACCGATTTTCTTAAGACAATGGTTAGTTCTTATTGAAGTAGCTGATTTTTTCAGCAATAGTTTTATTTTATTTTGATAACAACTTTACCTTTTGCACGCCCTGTTTCCACATACCCCATAGCTTCATTGGTTTGCTCAAATGGAAATACCTTGTCAATAACTGGTTTTATGATACCTGCATCAATAAGTGAAGTAATTTGGCCTAATTGAGTTCCTTCTGCCCTCATGAAAAGGAATGAATAGCTTACATTGAGTCGCTTTGCTTTTTTTCTCACTCCGGCGCTTAGAAGGCGCACTATTAATTTCATGAACCAGGGCGCTTTGATTTCTTCTGCAAAACTGGGATCAGGCGGACCAGAGATAGAAATAAGTTTTCCCCCAGGTTTTAATATTCGCAAAGATTTTTCAAGAGTCTTTGCATCCTGACTATTTAATACTATATCGTAATCTTTCAATAGTGTTTCAAAATCCTCTTTTCTATAATTAATTACAATATCTGCACCGAGACTTTTGACTAAATCAATATTACTGGCACTTGTTGTGGTAGCTACAGTAGCGCCCAAATGTTTCGCTAACTGAATGGCAAATGTGCCCACACCACCAGAACCTGCCTGGATGAAAACTTTTTGCCCTTTCTTCACATTTGCCTTTTCAACCAGCGCCTGCCATGCGGTTAAACCAACCAATGGAATAGACGCAGCTTCTTCCATTGAGAAATTTCCGGGCTTTAATGCAACATCGTTTTCATTAATCGCAATAAGTTCTGCAAAAGTGCCAATCCTATGATCTGACGGACGCGCATACACTTCATCGCCGGTTTTGAATTGTTTTACACCTAAACCTACTTTTATTACGATTCCCGCTACGTCGTGTCCCAGCGTAATAGGAGGTTTATAAGGTAGAATTAACTTAAAGTCACCATTTTTTATTTTGGAATCCAGAATATTTACACTGGCAGCGTGAATCTGCACTAATACATCATTTGCCCTTAAAACCGGTTCTGCGATCTCGGCAGATTGCAAATTTTCTTTTTTGCCGTATCGGTTTATAATAAATGCTTTCATTTTTATTAATTGTTATTCATAAATAGCTTACTTCGCTAAAAACGCTAATGCACTTTTTACGAACGCCTCATGATATTGATACATACCACCATGGCCGGCATCTTTATATATGATTAATTCGGAATTGGGAATACGCTTGCTTAATTCATGAGTATTACTGCTCTGCACCATTCTGTCATTATCGCCATTTGCCACTAATACAGGTTGCTTGATTACTGATAGATCCTGTGGTGTTTGCAGCGCCCATGCATGGATAGCCTTAAGTTGTCTTTGGAGGTTGCTAAAGCTCATCTTTTTGTCACGGTTTTCTATGCGTTCCTTTAGCCGGGCTAAAAACTCTTTTGCCGATTTCTTTCCATTTTCATTTCTATTGAAAAAAAGATAAGTTTTTGCATCTTTAAAACTAAATAAGCCTCTTAGAATGTCTGTATAAGTAATCTTTGTAACATTTTTGATCCCTTCACCACCGGCCGGGCCAGTACCTGTTATTACAGCTTTGCGAACAAGCTGTGGCTCCTGAAGTAATATTTCCTGCGAAATAAAACCGCCCATCGAAAAGCCAACCAAATCGACTTTTTCATACCCTAAAGCATGAATAAATGCTCTTGCATCTTTTGCCATTTCAGCAATAGTTTTCGGCGTTTTACCTTTCGTAGCACCAACACCACGATTGTCAAAACAAATTATCTGATGCTCTGAAGCAATGCCATCCATAATCCGGGGATCGCAATTATCCATTGTGGCGCCTAAGTGGTTTAAAAAAATTACCGGTACACCAGCATTATTATCACCAAGTTTTCGATAATAGAAATCTGTTCCACCAATATTGACAGATTGTGTTTTTACATTTTTAAATGTAATACCTAAGTCGGTTTTGACATCATTGTTTGCTACAGTATTTTGGGCAGGGGATGCGTTTGTCTTTGCCATGATTAGTAATATTATTAGGAATGTTTTTTTTTCATTTTTTGCCAGAGCTCTTTTAAATTATTTCGCAGCATTCACCCTTTTCAAAACAGTACCTTCAAGTACGTTATATGCAAAACGTTGCATGGTTAGAAGCATAGAAGTTCCTTTGCCAACAGGATAACTGTATTTTGGCGCTTTTTCATTTATGATTTTCAAAACCGTATTTATAACAGGTTCTGGCCCTGGTGCATTCTCAAACTGAGTTTTAGAATAAGCTGAAATCTTTTTTCGAAATACATCGTAATCTTTGATATCCCCTGTTGCGGCGGTTGAACTATTACCAATATTTGTCTTGAAGCTCGAAGGTTCAACCATGCTGACCTGTATGTTAAATTGATTTAATTCAAGCCGCAAGGCTTTGAAATATCCTTCCAATGCATGTTTTGAAGCTGCGTAATAAGCGACATTGGGAAGACTAATCAACCCAAGAATAGAACCTACGGTAATTATCTTGCCTTGCTTCTGTTTTCTGAAATAGGGCAACAACTCGTTTGTAAGTTTAACAGTGCCCCAAAAATTGGTTTCAAACTGCTGTTTGCCTATTTCAATTGTGGTTTCTTCGGCAAGCCCTGTCACTAAGTATCCTGCATTGTTTATAAGCACATCCAACTTATTGATCTCCCTGAAGAGTTTCTTACTAAAAGACGCGATTGAGTTGTAATCGGCAATATCCAATGCCAACAATTTAAACGGCAGTTTAGCCTGGTATTTTTCGGGGTTACGACTTGTTCCAATTACCTGGAAGCCACTTTCATGGAGCTTTTGGGCAGTCAGCAATCCAAAACCTGAAGAAGCGCCAGTTATTAATATTGTTTGTTTCATGTCTCAACGTTTTGTAATTTTACTTGCATATTGCAAGTGCAAATGTAAACATTACTTGCAATGTGCAAGTGTATGTTTGAAATATATTCTTTATGAACAAAACGAAAAAAAGATCAGATTGCCCTATCAGCAACTCGCTTGATATATGGGGAGACAAGTGGTCGCTGTTGATTATCAGGGATTTAATGTTTGCAAAAGAGTGTACTTATGGCGACTTTCTAAAAGCCCAGGAACGCATAGCCACGAATATTTTGGCTTCACGACTACAATCTCTTGAAGAAAATAAGATCATTGAGAAATTAGACCATCCGGATAGTAAAGCAAAAGTGTTATACCGGTTAACCAAAAAGGGAGTTGACTTAATGCCTGTACTGATTGAAATACATCTATGGGCCGAAAAATATTTTCCTATTCCGGATGACAGAAAGGCAATGTTGAAAGAAGTGAAAAAGGATAAGGCAGGATTTATTAAGGCAGCGACAAAAGAATTGATGGGTTAACGCAGTATGCTAACGCTAAATAATATTTTCCGAACTTAAATGGATTCGAACTTCCTGTAACGTATTAAAATTGAAAGTAGTGACGCTTTTAGACCGAATGGATGCAATATTATTTAAATTAAGAAACCCTTCAAATCCAACGATCTGAAGGGTTTCATTTTTTCGTCGGGAAGACAGGATTCGAACCTGCGACCCCCTGGTCCCAAACCAGGTGCGCTACCGGCCTGCGCTACTTCCCGAACTTTTTCCGGACGCAATCCGAAAATTGCGGGATGCAAAAGTAAGGATTTAAGTTTCAAAAACTCAAACAATCAGCAATTTATTTTACCAGAAATTACCCCTTTCGGGCGAAATGCCCCACCAGCAACAGTTCCAGCCAATAAAAAACAACTCCCTCCATCCACCACTCTTCCGGCTTCAACCGTCCTGTCGCCGTTCTCCCCCTTTTTGTCGTTACCACACCCGCTTCGCGTCCCGCGACTATTCTAGGTTTGCATTATTCCATCAATAAAAAATCAACAACATGAAAAAGGCAATTTTATTTCCCCTTCTCGCCATAACATTGTTCTCCTGGAAATCATTCCCGGCAGATACATGGACTTTCGATGAATACCATGCCAGGCTACGCTTCTCCGTTTCACATCTTTCCCTTGCTGATGTGGAAGGATCCTTTAAGATCAAAGAATCCACCATCACTTCCAATGGCAAGGATTTTACCGATGCAACGGTTACCCTCATCGCGGATGCGGCCAGCATCGATACCGATAATGAAATGAGAGATGGTCACCTGAAAAAGCCCGAGTACCTGGATACTGATAAATACCCAACCATCTCCTTCAAAAGCACTTCATTCAAAAAAGAAGGGGACCATTACTCTGTAACCGGACCACTCACTTTGCATGGGGTGACCAGGACCGTTACCCTTACCGCCATCGGCAAACTCGGAGAGAACCCCATGAACAAAGCGCCAATGGCAGGATTCAAGGTTACAGGCACCATCAACAGGAAAGACTTTGGAGTATGTACCAGTACACCTTCAGCCATGCTGGGCGATGAGATCCATATCGTCGCAAATGTGGAGTATAACAAAAAGTAGAAAATGAACTTACACGATCCGGTCGCGGAGCGCTTTGGCAACAGCTTCACTCTTGGAGTTCACATGCAGCTTTTCGTAAATGCTGCGTATATGACTCCGCACGGTATCGATAGAAATGTACATTTCCGCCGCCACCATCTTGTAGCTGTTCCCATCCACGAGGCTTTGCAATACCTGTTTCTCACGCTGCGAGAGTGCGTAATCCGGACTGACTGAGGGCTGCATACCGGCAAACATTTTCAAAACCTGAGTAGCGATGCTCGCATTCATCGGAGCCCCGCCTTCATGCACTTCCCGGATATAATCGATGAGTTTGGCAGGAGGGGTTTTCTTCAGCAGGTAACCATTGGCGCCCTGGCGGATCGCTTCGAATACATTCTTATTGTCGTCAAATACAGTCAGCATCAGGACTTTTACATCCGGGTGCTGGCTTCTTATTTTGGCCAGGCCTTCAATACCGGTCATCGCCGGCATATCGATGTCCAGCAATATCACGTCAGGCTGCAATGTTTTGATATCCTGCACAGCGGTTTCACAATTGTCGAAAGCGCCCACTACTTCAAACCCATCGGTATTGCTGAGCAGCAACACCAGGGTTTCGCGCATCACTTCGGAATCATCGTATAACAATATCTTGATCATGTACGTAGTTTGCTGGTTCTTCTGCAAAAATAAGGGCTCCCGGCTTTTTCAGCTATCGCATGATTATGCTAAGGGTATCCTGAGCTCCACGGAAGTGCCGGATTCCGGAGCCGAAATGATTTTCAGGGATCCATTCATCGCTTCCGCCCGTTTCCGCATGTTGCGCAGCCCGTTACCTCTCATGGCTCCCTGGTGATCGTTGTCAGTATTGAAACCCACTCCATCATCGTTGATCGTCATTTGCAGGACGTTCTTTTGTTTGCGGAGCGTAATGTCCACTTTTGCAGCTTTAGAGTATTTCACAATATTATTGATGGCTTCCTTGAAAACGAGAAAGATCTCCCTTCTCCATTCCATATCGAAGGTCATATCTTTTACTGTTTCGTCCACTGTAAAAGTGTAATCGATATCGCTTGCTTCCAGCACGTTGCCGGCAAATTCCTTCATGCGAGCCAGGATCTTCCGCATGCTGTCGTTCACGGGGTTGATACTCCAAACGATATCATCCATCGCCTCCATGATACGGGAAGAGCTGTCGCTGATGCGGCCCATATAATCCTGGCTGGCTTTCTGATCAGATTCGATCTTCTTCACGGCCATATTGCTGAGGATATTGATGGTACTGAGTGTGGAGCCCATATCATCGTGAAGGTCGCGGGCCAGGCGTGTGCGGATCTTTTCCACCTGCATCAGCCTGCGAATCCGAAGGCGGTAAAGATAGTAGAGTGCGCCTGCAATGGTCAGCGCCACCAGTCCGTAGAACCAGAACGTCCGCCAGAAAGGCGGCCTGATAATGATCGGCAATGAAGTGATATGGGGAGAAAAGATGCCTACTTCATTTCGGGCGCGCACCTTGAACACATAATTACCGGGAGGCAGCAATGTATAGTTCACCTGCAACGGGCCTTCCATTCGTTGCCAGTCTTTATTGGCGCCTTCCAGCATGTAGTAATAACTGAGCTTGTCGATACGGTTGAAGCTAAGCGCTGCGAAAGTGATAGTGAGTGAATTTCGGTCGTACGGCAGGGTTAGTCCACCCTGTTTTTCCAATGAATCCACTGGCAAAAATTCGTTGAACAGTTTTACACTTCCGATGCGGACATCGGGCGGTAAAGATCTGTCGTGGTAATGTGCAGGATCGAAGGTTACCATGTTCTGATTCCCCAGGAAGGCCATTCGTCCATTCCTCAGTTTCACACTGGCATCCAGCATGAAATTTTGATTGTATACAGTGATCAGACCATCCCATTGGGTGAACCTGATGAAATAGTTGCCTTCGAAATTGTACTTGTACATTCCATTGGCCGTACTCAGCCAAACGTTCTGCTGATTATCCACCTGCATGGTCAGTACCGGGCCAACGGGCCACTGATTATAAGTGGCTGCATTGGTAATAACACCTGTATTGTAATTGAGGAGATGAAGATGGTCGCCGGCAAACGCATAGATGCTGTCGTTCACCTGCACGATATCGCGCACCTGGTTACCATAAAAGAATTGTTGGGAAGATGGAATATTGTACTGTTTTATTTCATTTCCTGTGAGCGGGTCTACTACAAAAACGCCTTTCCCACCGGTTGCGATCCAGAGAAGTCCACGATCGTCAATCATGATCTTACTTATGATGGACCTGTATTGATGCATTACCCGGAAGGAGCTGTCGTGCAAGCTGGTTCCATTTTTCCATTTTAATACCATTCCGCTTTGGGTAGCGAACCAGAGATCGCCCTGCTGATCTTCGGTAATCTGCCGGATGGTGGAACCCTTGAACGGAGCGGGTTTCAGGAAAACGGACTTTTCCTTTGCCGTATCGTAGATCATCAGCCTCCCGGCCTGACAGGCAACCCAGACCTTTCCTCCCGGGATCTGCAGGTGCAAGTCCCAGGTGAGGTTATAATTGCCATCGTCTTTGGGAAGATCGAAAATGATCTCTCTTTTTTTCAGGTCCGGTTGGCGTGTGATTACACCACGGCCCCAGGTGCTTACCCAAAGATCGCCATTGGGCAATTCCATAACAGAGCTCAGGCTGGCGCGTTGTTTGTCTTGCCGCAATGACAGGTGGAGGTTGCTGTTGAGCTTACTGGTGGAATTGTACAATCCGTTGTCTGTGGCCACCCAAAGTATCTTCTCCCGGTCCTGAATAACCGAATAGATCCTGGTGAACTCGATATTGTAGGGAGATGACCCGGGAAAGATGAAAGTTTCGAAACGATCAGCCTGCCGCATGGCCATATGATAAAGGCCATAGGTGAGAACGGTAGTGTCTTCAAATTCCGTGAACCTGTGCAATTCATAATATCCGCCAGGCGAAACAGTGGTAAGGCCTAGCGTATCATCACTCCAGGTTTTCATTTTTTCATCATAACAGAAATAGTGAATGGAAGAAGTGATGGTATCCCAGGTGGAAAACCAATGTCTTCTTTTCCCATCGATATACATATTGGTGATATGCTGTCGCATACTGTTTTCATTCAACAGAAAATGCGGCGCATTGGAGTCTGTGGCTTTGAAGAGTTGTCTTCTTTTTTTATCGTAGTAGGCTAATCCGCCTCTGCCTCCGATCCAGTAGCGGCCTGTACTTAAATCGTCGAAAGTGGTGAATAGACCGAATGAACGGGGAATCGGGAATGGAGTGATGTCTTCCCGAAGTACATTTTTTTCTTCATCGTAGGATAACCACCCCCAGTTGCGGATCAGAACAATGACCTGTCCGCTTCCATTTTTTTCCAGGAAAATGTCTGCGTTCTGCGGTATGTCCAACTCTTTGGCGAAGGGAACAGGTTTGTATCGGAAAGTGGCATGATCGAATATCCCGATGGACTTTCCCATCCGAAGCCACATACGTTGCATCGTGTCCATGAGGATCTGGTTCACGGGCAGGCGCGGAAGCCGGTCGGCGCCGCTTTGCTGATATGGATAGAAGAATTGATATCCGTCGTATCGCTGCAATCCGTTCTCAGTACCGATCCAGAGATAACCTTTAGCATCCTGCAATAAACTGTACACGAAATTGGATGCAAGTCCATCCCTTGCAGTAAGATGATTGAAGATAAACTCCTGCGCCACTGCCCTTCTGCAGCCGGTAATGCCAGCCATCAGTATCAGGATGCTGAACAAAAAGCTTCGAATCCGGCTCTTGCATTGACTTTTGGAGCTTGTACCGGAAACAGGCCCGCACATATTATCCGCGGAACGGTGAGTGATCATGTTAAAAGGATGATAAAAAGGTTCAGGATTTGAAAGCAAATGTACAACTCATGCAGTTGGTAAGCCCTGTTCAACCTTTCGTTAGCATGTTTATGCGATTGAGCCGCACAACTGGCCGCAGTAGCTTTGCTCCCGTTAAATCATCGATATGAAAAAGCTCATTCTGTTATGTGTGTTCATTGCACCCTTCGTTTCACAGGCTCAGTTGGGTGGTTTGGTTAATAAAGCCAAAAACAAGATAAAGGAAAAACTGGACAATAAAGTAGACAGGGAAATCGACAAATCTCTCGATCCACCCAAAGAAAAAACAAAAGAAGAAGAAAATAAGACAAGCGGGGAAGAAAACAAACCGGGCGGGACCGAAGCCAGAAGCCCCATTGCCGCTTACTCACGCTATGATTTTATTCCGGGTGAAAAGGTATTGTATGCTGAAGATCTCGCACAGGACAATATCGGAGAACTGCCACTGGGCTGGAATACCAGGGGAAAAGGGGAAGTAGTGACGCTGGAAAATTTTCCTGGTAAATGGATGCGCATGTTCACCGGAGCTACTTATCTATTCGGTAACAACAAACCTTTCGGTGAGAATTTCACCGTAGAGTTCGACCTGATCGTTGATGGCACAGCGCCACAGGGAACGCGCTTCTTACCGGGCTTCAAATTCGGCATGTTCAGCAGCGGCACCAAAAAAGCAACTGATAAATCATTGTGGTCGGAGTCTGAGTGGATGGATAAAAATGTACTGAGTATCACCACCAAACCTAATCTGGACCTCATCTCCAAGGCCGAACTCTATTCCCGCGAAAAAGGCAGCCAGAGTTTCAGCAGCGGCAATACAGACTTTGCTGCATTCAGCAAATCTTATTTCAAACCTGCACACTATGCCATCCAGGTACAGAAAAGCCGCGTACGTGTTTGGATAGATGGCAACAAGGTTTTCGATATTCCTGAAGTGGTTGGTTCTTCCATTCCTTTCAACAACCTGGTATTCGGAGTGTCCGATTATGTTTTTTACAACGAAAGCAATTTCGGGATCTATATCTCCAACATCAAGGTAGCCACAGGCGTTCCGGATACAAGACATAAACTGCTGGATGAAGGGAAATTCTCTACAACGGGAATCCTCTTCGATCTCAACAGCGCCAGTATCAAACCCGAATCCAATAGTGTGCTGAAAGAGATCGGCAACCTGATGAAAGAGAATAAAGATCTCAGAGTAAAGATCATTGGTCACACCAGCAGCGATGGCGATGATGCGGCCAACCTGGAGCTTTCCAAAAAACGGGCAGCAGCCATCAAAGACGCACTGGTAAAGGATCATAAGATCGAAGAAGAAAGGCTGCAGGCCGAAGGAAAAGGAGAAACACAACCTGTTGGCGACAACAAAACAAAAGAAGGACAGGCACAGAACCGCCGTGTGGAATTCATCAAATTGTAATCAGAACAGATCGTATAGCCATGAAGTTTATTGCAATGCTGGCATTGGTGCTGCTTACGGGCAGCGCTTTTGCCCAGGAAAATATGTCTGAAAAGGAACTGGAAGAACTGATCCGCCGTGCCGAAAAAATGGCAGAAAAGGCGAAGTCGGACCCGAGGATGAAAAAGGCGATGCAAGAAGAGGAGAAAGCGGAGAACAAGCCGAAGAAATTTCCAACCCGCGATAATGCAGCATTGGCCGCGCTGCCTGCCAGACCGATGAGCAATGGCAGTATGAGCTCTTACCTGCAAAATCTTTACACTGCTTATAAAACAAAAATGCCAGTCGGCGCCATCCAGGCTGCTCAGAAAGCAACGGAATCGCTCGGCGGCAATGCAGACAAGATAGGTGTGGCGGGCGTTTCGGCCTGGTACAACGGCGCTCAGGAACAGGGCATTCTCATGCTCCTGCAGGCTGGCGCCAAAAAGCCGGAAGATCCATTATTGCTCAATAACCTCGGTGCACTGCTCAATGCAGGCGGCGCTGCCAGGCATGCCCTGCCGGTCCTGCAAACACTGGTGAACAGGTATCCCGAGAACCCGATGCTGCTGAATAATCTCGGTCAGGCATATGCGGGAGTAGGACAGCTGGACACGGCAATGAAATATTTCGCACGAGTATTTAAAAAATCCCCACAACATCCGGAAGCCCGCAATACGGCTGGTCAGATAGAGAAGCAACGTGGTCGCACAGCCGAAGCTGTCAAACATTTCCAGGAATCTCTCAAAGGCGCTCATAACCTGGAAGCCCTGCAGGGACTTGATGAATGCACGGGTGGGAATTATTACGCCAAACTGCCGCCCATCGGCTCTCCCATCGATCTTCCTTACTTCAATGAATTTAAATACAAACTTCCCAAACAATGCTCCGGTCCGGCTGACGCGCCTTATATCAAACAGGAGCATGATGATTTCAGGCAGTTCGTAGGCAACCTCTCGGCAGCCTACAATAATCTCGCCGCCGCAGAAAGAAGAAAAGGAGAAGAACTGCTCAGCAAGGAAAGTGAAAAACTGAACAGGACTGTATTGAATGCCCTCAAAACAGGCGTTACACTCAGCACTCCTCCATCGATCGGAAGCCCGGTGAATATTGCTGCTGCAAGAAAAATGATGGATATCGGCATGCGTCTCGCTACCGTGGATCTGCCTGATCACGGCAGGCGCATGGATAAACTCGACTCCGCTTACCACCGCCTCATCAGGGAGTACAGGGAAAAAAGTGAAAAGATCGCAGAAGAGTATGCTCAGAAGAAAAGCCAGTATGATTGCGGTGAAGGCCGTGGTGCCGACTGCGCCGCCATCGAGAGGCTCAGCAAAGAAGAATGCCAGAAACAGGTAGCTCTCGGCAATGCCGCACAGGGCGCCATCTCTGCCGCCAAAATGGATTACCAGAACGAACATCTCCGCTTCATCCGCTGGCAGTTCAACTACAGCGCCTTTTATGGATACCTCTCAGGCTTCAATGAACACCTGGCACGCGCCGCCTTCTATGATGCCTGCAGCAAGTATCTCACAGAACTGGAAAGGCTGGCATATGATCCATTCGTTTGCGCCGGTGGCCGTTGTGACGATGAAAGAACTGAAGCATATGCCAAAGATGAATCGGATAATACCAAAGAAATGGAATGTCCCATCGATATCGATATCAAATTCATCATCGGTAAGATCAAACTCAATTGCGAAAAATTTGAATTCACTGCGGGAGAAGGACTGGTATTCACTGCCACCAAAAGCTTCGTGGGCAGCAAACAAACCACCATGAGCCTCGGCGCCGGACTGCAATTCCAGGGATCAAAAGAATGGGGCATCTTCTCCGGTGAAGTCAGCGGCAGCGCCACACAATCATTTTACATCGTATGGGATAAAGACGACAAGATCATCGATGCGGGCATCGCCGTGAAAGCGGAAGGCTCCATCAAAGGCGAAGCAAAAGTGGAACTGCCTGGCGGCATCGGCAAAGACCAACTGCCCCAAAAAGAAATCAAAGTAGAAGGCGAATTCGGTTATACTCTCGGAGTCAACTCCGGCTGGACCTTTGCTGACGGCAGCCTCAGCAGGATCGCAAACGCTGTCGGCGTGTTTAAATAAGGGCCGCCTTTTTATTGTTTTGCTGTGTGGCGACGGGATATGAACAAATGGGGCTGTGGAAACAAACCAACGCAGGTGGATGTTTATTGGACTGTGGGTTGGTTGGATGAAACGATAGAGCACTGCCGGGCTTCTTCGCTTATGTTTCCAAGGCTCCATTTGTTCATATCCCGCCGCCATTGGCATTCATGGAGGTGCGGCAGAGATATTTCAACACCCCGCATTGTTTGCATCGGGGTACCAAACCAACCGTTGATGGTGTTCAGGTTTGATCTTTGCTTTGTTATAGCAGCAATTTATAGATTGCGTTTTTTTATTTGTTATTTCTTCATACATTCTTTCCTCTGTTCTTCTTTCTCATTTCTTCGCTCTCTTCTTATTGGGCCTATTAATCTTTTTTCACTTTTTTTAAGTTGCCCCTGCCGGATTTTTTAGCATTTCATCTTCATTCATTTTCCCTGAATTTTTTTCGATTATCTGTTTTTGACTTTTCCACTTTCCCATTTTCTCTTTTTTCTCGGCAATGTATGATCCCAATTCACCTGTTCATTTTTATCAGCAAATCAGCCTTGTCAAACATCCATCTCCTGCCACGCAGGTTGGCAGGGGCCGGGCGGGGTATGAAAGTGAGGGCCTTGGAAACATAAGCGAAGCAGCCCGGCCCAGTACCTCCGCCCAACCCAACCCCACAAAAGCTCAAACAAAATCCTCCCGCGCCGGTTTGTTTCCGCAGCCCGCACTTTCATACCCCGCCCGGCCCGGAAAGGGAAAAAGTGTAAATTGAGGTGTTATGAAAGATCAGGATATTCCATTCGAGATTATTTATGAACAGCAGACACTGAAAGTGGAAATCATCCGCAGCGGCAAAAGCGTGGTATACAAGATCACGAATGATAAAAAGCCGGGCGTATTCTTTGTGACCAGAGCCATGGATGCGGAAAAGAAATATTTCTGGACATCCATTCCGGAAGGCCGGCTCGAGATCGCTGCGAAGATTGGAGTTCTGATCGAAGAAAAGATCAAACAGTAATTTTGTCCTATGTGCTACTATAATGGAGTGAAGGTTACCAGGTCTGAATTCATCCGGTTGAAACAACTGGAGAAAGCCATTGCCAAACTGGAATTGCTCAACAGGCCCATGATCATCGGATTCGATTATTCGCAGGCGCCGGTATTGAAACGGGTTGAGGGAAAAGAGGATTTTGAGATCACGCAGATGGAATGGGGCTTTATTCCGCCTTATCTGAGGAATCGCGAGGCTGTGGTCAATTTCCGGAATGGTTACAAAGATGCGAATGGGAAATTCCATCCCCCCATCACTACTCTGAATGCGGTGGGAGAGGAAATGCTGCAACCAGGAAAAATGTACAGGGATGCTGCATTGAACCGACGCTGCCTGGTGCTCAGTTCGGGTTTCTTTGAATGGCGACATGTACATCCGATCGGTAAGCAGGGCAAACCACTCAAGACCGCTGTTAAATATCCCTATCATATCGTGCTGCCAGGCCAGGAAGTTTTTTTCATGGCGGGTATCTGGCAAAGCTGGACAGATAAAGACACGGGCGAAACGGTGGACAGTTTCGCCATCGTTACAACCGCTGCCAACAAACTGATGCAACAGATCCATAATTCAAAAATGCGGATGCCGCTGATCCTGTCGGAAGACCAGGCATGGGACTGGCTGTTCGGAGACTTGAGTGAAGAGGAGATCAAAAAAATTGTTGCATCGCCTGTTGCGGCAGAACAGATGTCGGCCTATACCATCGCCAAAGATTTCAGGGCCATGACCGATCCAACTACCCCTTTCGAATATCCCGAATTGACGCCCGTTGAAATGTAGGGTGGTGGCGGATCTCGGAGGGCATCGATTCCAGTCCTTTTGCACGCATCAGCAATCCTTCGCCAAAACGGTGCTTGATATGATCGATGCTCTGGTAGAGCCTGATCATCTCCTGCGTGTCTTCAAACAGGTTGATCTGGTAATTACCCGGCACCAGGTGCGTGAAGCGGATGCCAAGTAAGCGCACCAGCATCCTTCTCTCATATAATTTCTCGAACAGGTCCTTTGCCGCTTTGAGCAGGGTATGGTCCGCTGCAGAGTAGGGAATGCTGAGCTGTTTGGTAACGGTATCGAAATTGGAATAGCGCAGCTTCACTGTTACACAGCCGGTGAGCTTGTTCTGCTCGCGTAGCTGGAAGGCGATCTTTTCGGTCATGCGTACCAGTTGGGAGCGAAGGAATTCCACATCGATAGTGTCCTGCTGGAAAGTGCTTTCGGTGGAGATGGATTTCTGCTCGTGATAAGGGATAACGGGCGTATCGTCGATGCCATTGGCGCGTCGCCATAGTTCGATGCCATTCTTGCCGAGCAGGTTCTGCATCATTTCTACGGGGATCTCACTGAGCACTTTTACTGTTTCCACGCCCATGCGCAGGAGAAGGAAAGCTGTTTCTTTTCCAATGCCGGGGACCTTGGCTACGCTGAGCGGCGCCAGGTAGGTTTTCTCGGAACCGAAAGGGATCTCGATCTGTCCGTTGGGCTTCACCTCATTGGTGGCCACTTTGCTGATGAGCTTGTTGCTGGCCAGCGCATAGGAAACGGGCAGGCCGCTTTCTTTCATCAGTTTCTGACGGAGCTCTGTGGTGAACCGGCAGCAGCCAAAATATTTGTCCATTCCCGTTAGGTCTACATAGAACTCGTCTACAGAAGATTTCTCGAATAATGGAACGGAATCACGGATGATATCTGTTACCAGGCGTGAGTAGTTGCTGTAGGATTCCATATCTCCCTGAAGGATGATCGCATGCGGACAGAGCCTTTTGGCTAATCTCACCGGCATGGCTGAGTGGATGCCGAAAGAACGGGCTTCATAGCTGCAAGCTGCCACAACACCTCTGTCGCTGCTGCCGCCTACGATCAATGGTTTTCCTTTCAGGGAGCTGTTTTTCAAACATTCTACAGATACAAAAAATGCGTCGAGGTCGAGGTGAGCGATATGCCGCTCATGGTTGATGAACATAACATGGGCTTAAAGGTTTGCGTATTGTCTTTCCCTGTAACCGATCTTCTGCATGTAATCAACTTCCACGCTGAATACACCGAAGTCTTCCACTACTTTCCCACGGATACGATAGAAACCTTTTCCTTTCATAGGGTATATGCGGAGCGCAAGCGGAAAATGCACCGTGTCTACCCAGTTGAGGTCCCTGTCTATGAAGGTGCCGAAGCTCATCACTTCCTGGTTTTTGGTAGGCACTGCTTTATAATCTATGAAATAGAGCTGCATGGTCACCGTCTTGCCCAGGTAATTCGGAAGATCACCGGCCAGCAGGGTGGACTCATCCTGCTCAACCAGCTCGAAAGGATTACGCAAAGGGAAGCCGAGCAGCTCTATTTCATCGTGAAGGTGGTCCAGAGGATTATCCGTCAGTTCCGGTAACCGGAACTGAAGCGGTGCTTCCTGGAACAAGCGGTGACCAATATGCGATTCTGTATTTTTCTTTTGCAGGAAATTGGATTCCCACAGCAGTCTCTTTTTATTCTTTCCGGTGAAGCGGAGTGCGCCGATCCTTACCAGGATATTCAGCTGCTCCGCACCGGGCCTGGTACGCTCTATGAAATCCTGCAGATGCTCAAAATGGCCGTGTAGGCTGCGTTCCAGGATGATGGTCTCGATGAGCTGTTTCTCCAGCCCTTTCAGGTTCACAAAACCCATGTGCACATCAGTATCCCTGATATTGGTGAGGTAATCACTATTGTTCACACAGGGAAGATGGATGGTGGCGCCCGTTTTCCGCAATTCCAGGAAGTACAGTTCCTGTGAATAAAATCCCCCGAAGTTATTCAGCACACCCACCATGAACTCCATAGGATAATATGTCTTCAGATATAAATCCTGGAAGCTCTCGACAGCGAAGCTGGCAGAGTGTGCTTTACAGAAACTGTACCCGGCAAAGGATTCCATCTGACGCCAAACCTCTGCACTCAGCTCATCAGGATATCCTTTTTCCCTGCAATTGCGTGTGAATTGTTCCTTCATCAGTGCAAAGCGATTGTGGCTGCGGTATTTGCCGCTCATGGCCCTCCGCAACACATCGGCTTCGCCCATGGACATTCCACCAAAAAAGTGCGCCACCTTGATCACATCTTCCTGAAATACCATTACACCAAATGTGTCTTTCAATAATTCTCCCATCAGGGGATGGAGATGTTGTACGGTTTCAGGGTTATGATAACGTTTGATATATTCCCGCATCATGCCGCTGCTGGCCACGCCGGGCCTGATGATACTGCTGGCGGATACCAGCGTGAGATAATCGCGGCATTTAAGCTTGCTGAGCAACTGCCGCATGGCAGGACTCTCCACATAGAAACAACCGATGGTGTTCACGTTCTGCAACTGGTCCTGTACGTTAGGATCGTTCTTGAACTTTTCCACCTCATCTATCTGGATGCTGATATTCCTGTTTTCCTTCACCAGCCTTACAGTCTCTTTGATATGTCCGAGTCCGCGCTGGCTCAGCACATCGAATTTGTACAGGCCGATATCTTCCGCCACATGCATGTCTATCTGCGTGGTGGAAAATCCCTTTGGCGGCATCCAGGTGGCAGTATAGGAATGAATGGGCGCTTCACTGATCAGCATACCGCCTGCATGGATACTGAGATGGTTCGGGAAATTGTTTATCAGTTTTCCATATTGCATGATCAGTGAATGGTACTGATCACTCTGAGGTTTGTTGAAACGCTCCTTCCTGCTATCGCCATAATAATAACCGCGCGCTCCCATATCATCGATCTCTTTGGAAGGAAGACCGAACACTTTGCCCAGCTCGCGTACAACAGCATTGTACTGGAAAGTGACGTAGCTTCCCACCAGCGCCACATGCTGTTCTCCATAGCGTTTGAAGATATAATCGATGATCTCGTCCCGGTCCAGCCAGCTGAAATCGATATCGAAATCAGGAGGCGATGTACGCTCGGAATTGAGGAAACGTTCGAAGAATAAATTCAGTTCCAGCGGGTCAACATCTGTGATCTTCAGACAGTAGGCCACAATGGAATTGGCGCCGCTGCCGCGTCCTACATGAAAGAACCCACGGTTGGAAGCATACCGCAGGAAATCCCAGGTGATAAGAAAATATGCGGTGAAACCGAGATCTTCTATCACCTGCAATTCCTTGTTGAGCCTGTCGATGGCTTTTGTGTTGTTGCCGTACCGTAAGCGGTAACCATCGTAAGCCAGCTTTCGCAGCAGCTGCACATCATCTTTTTTGCTGGCGGTGAAAAATTTCTTGTTCTTGTCTGTTCCGAATTCCATTTCTATGCTGCACATATCGATGAGACGGAATGTATTGGTGACAATGAACGGGTATTGCATGAAAGCTTCGAACAGCCTGGACGGGGCCACAAACTGTTCCGTGGTTGCACAGATAGCGTCTGATTCCAGTTTCGAGAGTACAATATTTTTATCAACAGCCCGCAGCAGACGATGTACGTTATGGTACTTCTTGTTCTGTACGGTTACAGGTTGACGAATGATAAATTTTTCTTTGTACTGATTACTCATTCCAAAGAGTTTGTTCACCTCTTCGGGAAGAACACCGATCATTTCATTGGGCAGGAGTTCTTCTACCGGCTTGCTACCCAATGGATAGATCACATAGCCATCCCATAAGTCCTGGAAAAATGGTTCCTGTCCGGCCTTCACAGGAAAAGGCTTGCTGGCTGAGAGATGACCAGACAGGAACGCATTGATCCAGGTGAAGCCGCGATTGTTGGCTGCCAGTAAGATATACAGCAGCTGATCACCATTGCGGACTTCCGCACCCAGGATAGGTTTGATACCTGATTCTTTGCAGCGGGAAACGAATTCCCAGGCATCACAGGTGGTATTTATATTAGTGAGTGCCAATGTTGTAGCCCCGGTTTCCATGCCTGCCTGTACCAGTTCTGCCGTGCTGTAAGTACCATAATGAAAGCTGAAATATGTTTTGCAATTCAAATACATCCGGTGGCGATTTTCTTTTTCAAACCTACAACTTCTGCTAATAATTTTAGCATGATGAATACTAAAGAAATTAGTATTTTTGTTGCGGAAGAGGGCATGAGGTTTTTAAGAAAAGTGGAAAGTAGTCTTTGAAATGCAGATGGAATGAGAGTTTTGAGAATATCAAATTTTACTGAGAAAGAAAGATAAGTATAATCTGCATGCAATAAAAGTAGAATAGTGAATAGAAAAAAAGTGGAATGAGTACTTAAAATAAATAGCCACGAAGACGCGCAAAAGTATAATTCAAATGAAATTTGGTTTATGGTTGACGATCCAAGATATATTGCCGCAAAAAGAATGGTTGAACAGGGTGACATCAGTACTTTCAATCAGTTGTTCACGATCATTCCCAAAAGCATTGTTGCTGCCGATATGGGAACACAGAACGTGAGGTTCACTACACTGATGAACCATATCGAGAAATTCACCCTGCAGGAATTGTTCATGCTGAGCAAATTGTTTTCATTGGATGAGAAGGTTATCCTCGATCTGGCATTCAGCCAGTACATGGAACAAAAGAAAAGCAAAACCGGTAAAACATAATCCGCTCTTCTTGCGATAAACGCATGTTGCATTAGCCTTATCCATTCAGCACACTGATCATTTTCAAAGAGCCATCATCTCAGCGATGGCTCTTTTTTATGCAGTGCCCGGAATGCAAAGAGGCGACCCTTCGGCCGCCCCTTGTTTGCTACATCAGAGTATTGCTTACCTTATCAATATTGCTTATTCGGAATGATATGCACGGCCAGGAATCCAAAGATGCCTGTCAGTGCAACGATCACCAGGTCCGGAATACTTCTTCCCAGACTTTTTCCCTCTCTTCGTATAAGTATCAATGTTATAATAACCAGTACAAGATTCAATACCAGCCAGCTCCAGTTTTTGCTGTCGCTCAGGTGAAAGCTGATGAACTCATTGTGCGGGGAGCTGAGATCCAGCTGGAAAGGGAAGAGGGCGGAAGCCACTTTGCCGATGGCCATTTCCGATTTCTGTGGCAGTGGGTAGAAATATTTATCAATCACTTTATAGTTCCTGTCCATCGTAGTGAGCTGCACACCTTTGTCTGATCGGGCTACTACTGTTTTGTTGAACAGCGTACCGCTGATGATGGCGCTGGTATTGTTGACATTGTAGCCTTCCACGGGTAATTGGGTTGTGCTGTAATCTTTCTTGTTCAGCACATAAATTTTGGAATCGGGAGTGATGATGATGGCATAGAATTCATCGGCATCAAAATCGTTACAAACAATATACCTGAATTGCATACCGGCAGGTGTTTGTATCTTTTTGAGCCAGGGCTCGCCTTTGATCAGCTTCAGGTGGAACAACTGGTCTTTGTTGTCTACAATGAACCAGCCTTCGTCCCTTTTCTTCATCAGGGTAGGCAGGCCGGCGGCCATCTTTGCAGGATAGCTGAATCCTTCCCTTTGCAGTACTTCATTGAATTGTTTGCTCTTGGCTTCGTTCAGCTTGTTGGTCTTTGCATCGATGAATTCGATCCTTTTGCCGATACGGAAATAATCCTTCGAGAAGCTCAATCCGAATTCAGGTTGCGATTCAAATAAGGGATAGATGCCATACACAGGTGTATTGAGTTGCGATAATTCCAGCCAGCTGAAAAAACTCTCGCGCTGCAATTGCCGCGGATCGAGGCGCATGCCTGCGAAGCTGTCGAGATAAGTGCCTTTCGAGAGATGGTAAGAATAGTTCTCGATGGGTGTATTCTCCATGAACTGTTGCTGGGTATAGATTTTCCCGTGTCTGTCTGTGAAAACGGATTTCCCGTCCTGCCAGAGTGCGGCAAAATATTCTTTGTGTGTGGTGCTGTAAGTGATATAAGGTGCATTGATGCGGGTATCGAACAGCACATTGTAAATGGAAGGCAGTACATATGCGAATGTGATCACGGCGACTGCCACCAGCAGGTAACGACTAATTTTGGGTATCATATTACATTTCTCCTTTTCTGAATCGGTAAATAGAAAACAGTGATGACATACTGAGCATCAGCGTGCAGATCAGTAGTGGCAGGATAGCGGGTTGATAAGAGCCCGATACATTGCTTTTGTAAAACAATGTAAGGAATGCGACACCGGTGATCATGTACAGGATGCGGTATTTCCAGATCGGTTCCAGTATCACGAAACTGGCGAGGAAGTAGGCTGCCAGCCCGGAGAAGAACCAGGGCAATATGCTCACGGCAGTCTTTTTTACGATCTCTGCGGGAAAGTATACCAGGCTCCAGCCATACATAACGGCAAAGAGCAGACTAAAGATCAGCAGCAGGATACCGGTGCCGATCCCTGCCATCTTCAATACGATCTCTTCTTCATTGATGGGGAGGTGCAGGCTGAGCTTGATCCTTTTGTCTACCGTTTCCGGAATGAACTGCGCCAGTCCGATCAGCAGGCCGGTGATGAGCGGCAGGAATTTGAAAATGGAAAAATAGACATACTTCTGGTACACGATATCAGCCCAGTAGATCTCTGCATCTTTCATCAGCAGGTCATGACGTACGGTGAGGTGGATGCCTGCAATGATAAGCAGGCCAACAGCAGTGAGGAGGAGTGAGATCTTCCCGATCTTGATCCATTCTTTATAAAAAATAGAGGGTAGCATGATTATTAATATTTTCCGGTTAATCCAATAAATGCGTCTTCCAGGCTTATTTCAACAGCACGAAGATCAGAAAAGGGAATGCCCCGGGCATCCAGGTAAGCGCTCACTTCATCCTGCTGCGCATAGGTATAGAGCTCTACAGTATTTTTTACTCTTTCGTGATTTACGATCGGTCCGTTTTTCCCGAAAACGATCTCATTGGCGGTGGTGTCGAAATTGAACTGGCGGAAGGTGCCCATGAACTGGCTGAGGGGCATGTAGGCAAGCACGCGGTTATAGTCCATGATCATCACATCGTCTATAAGTCTTTCCATATCCTGGATAATATGGGATGTAGTGAAAATGGTTTTGTTCTCTGCTTTCGCATACTCACGGAGATAGTCTACAAAGAGGCGGCGGTAGCCTGGATCGAGGCCAAGTGTGAAATCGTCCAGCACCAGCAGGTCAGGGTCCTGGGCCAGGATGAGACCCAGTGCCACCTGTGAGCGTTGTCCGCAGCTCATGGTGCTGATCTTCTGTTTGGGCGTCACTTTCAGTTTGGCCATCAGTTCAAAATAGGCTTCGCGTTTCCAGTTGGGATAGAAGCCGGAATAGAACTTTTCGATCTGGTGGATATTCATGAAGGCATACTGGATATGACCTTCGATGAGGAAGCCGATCTTCGCTTTCACTGCAGGAGAGAGGTTGCGCGAGTTCTCGCCGAGAATGATACATTCCCCGCTCCTGGGAGTGAGAAAGCCATTGATGATATTGATGGTAGTGGTTTTACCCGCACCATTCTTGCCTAACAATCCGAGGATACTGCCTCTCCGGATATTGAAGCTG
Source organism: Pseudobacter ginsenosidimutans (assembly GCF_007970185.1). Classification (NCBI taxonomy): domain Bacteria; kingdom Pseudomonadati; phylum Bacteroidota; class Chitinophagia; order Chitinophagales; family Chitinophagaceae; genus Pseudobacter; species Pseudobacter ginsenosidimutans. The sequence continues at coordinate 3,128,566 of NZ_CP042431.1, forward strand.
AGGTTTTCGTACACCAGCTTTTTCCCATAGTAATGGGTAAGGTTTCTACATTCTACGATATTCTCCATAACGATACTTGATAAGGGCTGCGCCCATTTTTAAATGAACTGACCAGGCATAGGGCGGACAGCCGCAGGGCGGCCGGTGCTTCAAACGGGTTGCACCGGACCCTGCGTTCCGCACTATGGGGGGCAGTGGTTATTGTCTGTTATCTCTCGGATTTTGTTCCAGTAGCGGGTTGAGGACCATCACTTTTTTGGGAATGGGAAGTACATAGTTCTTGTCGTCTGGTTTCAGTGTGATGGTTTCTCCGCCCCAGTCCCTGCTGATATCTTTTCTGAACCTGGGATCAAGGTTAAGGCGTTTGAGATCGAACCATCTCCATCCTTCTGCAAACAGTTCCATCCTGCGTTCCTTTAGTACCAGTTCGAGGGCCTGCAGATCGGTCTGGTTCCTGTCGATGGCCACGAAGTCGGCAGGCAGGAATCTTTTTGCACGAAGGGTATTGAGGTCATCGATGGCGAGACCAGGTTGGTTCAGTCTGGCATTGCATTCTGCGCGGATGAGATATAACTCGGGCGTGTATACGCCGATCTTGAAATATTTCTCTTTTGGCCAGATATTGAGACCATGCTGGTTGTTGCCGAACATGCCTTCTTCGATCAGTGTGAGGTAGAGCCTGCGGTCTTTATTGTTGTAGAGCGCGCGGTGTTCATCAGACATGTATACGCCGATCATATAGATGAAAGTATTATGCGCCTGTTTGTGCCAGAGACCTTCCCTGTTATCGATGGCACGGTTGGGAGCGCCGGCCACGCCCAGGTATTTCGGCAGACCGGGAATGAAGTCCATGTCCTTGAGATCGTACAGGAAACTGTATACATCCAATGCAGCCTGTGCTTTTTGTTTTGCCAGTTCATACTTTCCCTGGTAGAGATATACTTTAGCAAGCAGTCCGTTCACGCCTGCCTGGCTGGGATGGTAATTGAATTCAGGTGTCGGAGGCAACAGTGGCAATGCATCTGTCAGGTCCTTCTCGATCTGATCGTATACCGCTTTTACTGTAGCGCGTGGTTTGGCATCATTGATATCTGCTACCAGGTAGAGTGGAACGCCCAGGTCTTTCTCGTAGGTAGCAGGATTATAATGTTGTGAATAGAGATTCACCAGCATGAAATAGGAATAGGCTCTTTGTGCCAGCGCTTCGCCTTTTGTTTTTTTGCGCAGCACTTCATTGGAGCCGGTGGCTTTGTCGATCTTGTCCAGCACCACATTGGATTTATAAATGGTTTTGTACAGGAAGTTCCAGTCCTGGTCATTATCCTGTTCATTCACAAATATGAAATCCTTCCAGAGATAACCGTTGGTGAACATATCGGCGCCGAAGAACATGCGGTTCACTTCATCTTTGTATACTTTTATATCATCGCTGGCCATGAAGGCATTGCTGGAGCTCATGATGAAATAACTGTAATCGCACATGATATCATAGAAGTCATCGATGGTGGTGGGAATTACTTTTCCCTTTTCGTTGATGTCGATGTATTTGTCGCATCCCGCGAACAAAAGTCCTGCCATCATGATGCTGAGTAATTTTTTCATTTCGGAACAGTTTAGGCTTAACCAAATAATTAGAAATCCAGTTTCAGTTGGATGGTCCATGTTTTCACTTCAGGCAGACTGAGGTCGCCAGAATTCCTTGTGATGGCTTCGGGGTCGATACCGAGATCGTTTTTCTTCCAGAGGAAAACATTGGTGCCCTGGGCCGCCAGTTGAATATTGCGGAAGATGTTGCCTGTCCAGCGTTGTGGCAGGTTGTAACTCAGGCTCAGTACACTGAGACGAACAAAATCCGCGCTCACCACCCTGCTGGAATTCTGTGCGTAGAACAGCCTGCGCTGATAAGGTTCATTGGCAGTGGTAAAGAGTCCGGGAAGGTTGGTGATGTTCTCATCGCCTGCTTTGCGCCATCTTGTTGAAATATCTTCCAGTACGGGAATGCCTGAGCGCACATAGGTAACAGGGGCCCGCATTACAGCGCCAAACTGGTATGTGAAGATGGGGGTGAGTGTGAATCTTTTCCAGCTGATCACATTCATGAATGAACCGAAAACATTCGGGACTGTGCTGCCGGAATACACGAGCCATTCCAGTTTGGGAGTTTGGGAAGTGCTCCAGGGGACTTTCTCACCCTTATCATTATACGCCATCGGTTCACCATTCCCGTTCAGCCCCGCCCAGTTGTAGCTGTAGAAATAGTCGATGGGTTTGCCTTCCTTCTCCCTGCTTTTGCCGCCGGTGAGGTAGGTGTCCATGGAAGGGGTGGGAACATATACTTTCGTTACTTTATTCTTGTTGAGCGAAAGGTTGAGGGTGGATGTCCAGCGGAGATCACCTTTGCGCAGGATATCGCCGCTGATGCGGATATCGATGCCTTTGTTGCTTACTTCGGCTGTGTTCTTGTACACTTTTTCAAAACCAACGGATGGATCTGCCTGTACATAGCCGAGGAGGTCGTAGCTTTTTTTGATATAGTAATCAGCGCTGATTTCGAGGCGATGGTTGAAGAGATCGATGTCCGCTCCGAAGTTGGTGCTGCGGGTGCTTTCCCAGCGGAGTTTGGAGTTTTCCGGGAATTCGATATCCAGGTAGTCTTCACCGGTAGAATAGTCGTTGGTCCTGGGAATGCCTACCAGTACTTTACTGGTGAGCCTGTCGATATTACCGTTCAGTCCTATAGTGGCGCGGAGTTTCAGGTTGTTGATGAAGTCTGCCCGGAAGAATTTCTCTTTGCTCAGATTCCAGGCCAGGCCGAAACTATAGAGTGGCGTCATCTTATCATTGGTGGTTGCACCGAAGAGATTGGATTTGTCGATACGTCCGCTGGCCGACACAATATAGCGGTCATCATAAGTGTAAGAACCATTGGCATACATGGAGAACTGGCGGTTCTCTTTATCAACTACCGGCTGGAAGATCGGTGCATAGTTCAAATTTCCGCCGTTCCATCCGGTAACGCCTCCGGCCAGTTTGTCGGCGTCGATCTGGCTGTAAGTGAGTCTTTGCTTATCATAATTGTGGTAACGGTCTTTGCGTTCCAGTGTTCTCACCCTGGAGATTTCGGTACCGGCGAGGATATTCACGCGGTGTTGTGATCCGTTCCATTCTTTATCGAATTTGACCTGGTTCCTCCAGTTGATGGCCTGTATACTGGAATTGTTCTGGTAAAAGATGGGGCCTGAGGGTAACTGGTTAACAGGTTTATTGTCCGATCCGATGATGGTGAACTCGTTGATCAGCCTCCTGGTATTGTAGATCTCGAGATTCTGGTAATCGTCGTTCCTGTTCTCGGTTCTTTCGTACTGGAATTTTGTTTCGAAGGAGAGTGCGCGTGTGGCGTTCCATGCGAGGGTGAAGTTGATGCGTGGTGCGAAGATGCTCCAGGTCTTGTCGAAATTGTCGAAGTCTCTCTTCAGGTTCTTGTTCCAGTCGAGATACCCTTTGTTCATCAATTCCTGGTTGCGCTGGATGGTCCTGTAAGGTTCGTACACCGGAACGTAGTTGCCATTTTCATCCAGGAACATTTCATAGCGGCGCTGCCGCACGAAATCGTAGGTGCTCAGGCCATTGTTCATTCCTTTCTGATAGGTGATGTTGAGGTCTGCATCGAACCGGAGTTGGGGAATGATCTGGTAACTGTTTTTCACGAGGAGGTTCATGCGCTTATACTCTGTTTGACGCGCTGTGGTTTTGTTGTCCTGGTAATTCATGGAGATGTAATACCTGTTCTGGTTGGTAGCGCCTGAAACAGAGAGGTGCTGATTGGTAAGGAGACCTGTGCGGAAGAACAGGTCTTTTTGCGACCAGGCGTCATTGTTGCGCAGTACATCGTATTGTTTCTTCGCTTCTTCTTCTGAGATCACATTGTTCTTCCGGTTGCGGTAGATTTCATATGCTCTGGAATAGCCTACATTATTTTCGGGGTTGTTGGTGTTGTACCAGCCTTTGTCGAGCGCTTCGATCTCCACATCCACGAGCTGGGAGGAGTTGGCGATGCGAAGGGCTTCTATCTCCGGCATCTCCAGGAACTGTATGGAAGAGCTGAAAGAGAATACGGGAGGGCCTGAACCTTTCTTTGCCTGTTTGGTGGTGATCACGATCACGCCGTTGGATGCGCGTGCTCCCCAGATGGATGCAGCGGAAGCGTCGCGGAGGATGGTGATACTTTCAACATCATTCGGATTGATACTGCTGTAGCCGAGTTCAGAGGCAAAGCCATCGATTACGAGGAGGGGGGATTGCGATGCGTTGAGAGAGCTTTTTCCGCGGATGATCGGATTGCCGTTCACGAGCTGTACGCCGGGCAGCATCAGGAATTTCTGAGTGATATCGATGGCGCCGATCTGCCTGTCGAGATCCACACTGCCGATATATCCGAAAGAGCCGGTGGCGCGATCGCGGTTAAAGCTCTGATAGCCGGTGTTCACCACGGTCACTACTGAAGTGTCCATGATATTGGTTTTGATCTTCATCACGATGGTGATGGAAGTGTCATTGCTGACCAGTTTGTGTTCTACTGTTTCGTATCCGATAGCGCTGATCACGAGGATATTTCCCGGATTGGCATTGATGGAAAAAGCGCCGTCGTTGTTGGTTACAGTACCGGTTTGAGTGCCTTTCACCTGGATGTTCACGCCAGGCAGCTGTTGTCCGTTGGGCCCCTTCACTACTCCGTTGTACACGATATAAGTCGGATACAATGGAGGAAATGCAAGAGATGCCGGTTGTTTTGCCTGCACGATAATATTTTTATCATCGATGATATAAGTAAATGGGCTGTGTTCGAAACACTGGTCCAGTGCATCTTTCAGTGGTGTATTCTCGAGCCTGAGGGTAACGGAAGGCATTTTCTCAAGGTCTTTTTTGAATACGATGAAAGTGAATCCGGTTTGCTGTTCGATACTGCGGAACACTTTTTCTGCCGGGGCTTTTCTCATGGAAAGCGTTACGGTCTGGGATACTCCACTGGCTGAAACCTGCAGGAATCCTGCGAGCATAAAAAACATAAGCAGCCTCATAATACGCAGTGTTTGTTGTAACCGGGGAAACGGGCTGAAAACGGCGGGTCCGCCGGGCGTCTGCTGCGCCCCGGGTAATTGAATGGAATGCCGGCGCAGGCCTGCATTCTTACAAGTTAAATGCATAACTTCGTTTAGTTTTGGGTTAATCAAATGCAATTGTAACAGGTTTGTCAAATGGTAGCCCGAATTGCCACAGGTGAGTACCAGTCATCTGTGGGCCACCCGTCAGTAGCAATGCTGCCGGGTTTTTTTGCGGGCTTACTTTTTTCTTTTTACTTCATCAGCAGTGAATGGGTTTAGCGTGTTACGATAATCTTTTTTCCTTCGATAGTGAAATGCAGATGGCCTGTGAGGCTGAGCTTATGCATCACGCGTGAGATGGGGATGTCTCGTGAAAGATTGGCCATGATGGCTTCATTGGCCAGGTCTCCTTTCATCACCACATCCACATCATACCAGCGTTCGATCTGTCGCATGGCAACTGCCAGGCTGGTATTGGAGAACACGAATGCATTTTGCGTCCAGGCAATAACAGGACCGGTATCTGCTTTTTGTATTTTGATCTCATTCAAATAATCGGGTTGGGAGCTATTGCCCTGCGGATAGACTGCCTGTTCTCCCGGCTCCAGGATCATGGGTGTTTTCTGAAAACTGGTAGTGAGACCGATCTTCCCTTCCAGTAGCGTGGTGGTTACTACCGGTTCATTCGCATAGGCGTTCACGTTGAACTTTGTGCCGAGTACCTGTACCTGGCCGTTCGGTGATTGTACGTAGAAAGGAAGATTCCTGAATTTGGCCACTTCGAGATAAGCTTCGCCAGTGATCTCCACCTTGCGCTCTTTGTTATTGAAGGCAGCCGGGTAGCGGATGGAGGAAGCGGCATTAAGCCAGACCTTGCTGCCATCAGGCAGGGTTAAACGATAATGTCCGCCCCTGGGTGTACTTAACGTATTGAGCATGCCTGCAGCATTCGACTGACCGTTCTGTGGAAGATAGTTCAGTTCTCCGTCAGCCTGTTTGAGGATGCGGATGCCGCCCTGCTCGGCAATATGACCATTGGCTGTACTGTCCAGCATTACCTGCGTGCCATCTGCAAGTGTGAGCATGGCAACATCCCTTCCGGGTGGAATATCTGTAGTGGCAGCAATGAAGGGAGGACTGGTCTTGTTCTTATCGCTTCGTGAAAGCAGGTACCAGGCGGCGGTTGTGGTGATCGCCAGGATCGAGGCGGCCACTGCGATCTTTTTCAGGGTGAACAATCTTCTTACAGGTTGCTGTTCCTCTGTGATCTTTTCGTAGAGCTCATCCCAGTCGATTTTATCCACTGCCGACCCCGGGGAAATGTTTTCATAGAGCGAATCCATGTAAGGATATACTGACTCCGGTTCCATTTTCCTGAACTGATCGAACAGTTCCTGCAACTCGGCGCGGGTGCACTGGTTGCTGGTATAGCGTGAGAAGAGATAATTGAATCTGTCTGGTGTTGTTGACATACAGTTGTTAGTTTGCCTGCGATGGATCAGACATGGTTTGTAATACTGACGAATGGCGGATGATTGAATAACCGTGCGGAAGAAAAAAAATATTTCAATCAGCGGAAATGGTTCCAGGCATAGATCCAGAAGATCATTCCGAGTTCGCCGGAATGTTTGTCGAGATGCGCTTTGATGAACTTCAGCGTTTCCGTGATGATATTGTTCACCCGGCTTTTGGAGAGGCCGGTGATGGCTGCAATTTCTTCGTGCGAGTGTTCCTGTTCCCGGCTGAGGCGGTATACCTGTTGTTTTTGAAGAGGGAGCTGGCTCAGGGCCTGATCGATCAGTTGCTGGTATTCGCGCGTGAGGATGAATTCTTCCAGTGAGCGATCGGGCTGGGAGAGATTTGTCCAGACCTGGTTGATCATTTTTTGTTCACGGGAGATCTTGCGGAGATGATCGAGGGTTCGGTTACGGACCATCCGGTAGAGGTAGGCTTCGGGGGAATCGATAGCGGGAAGCTGGTTCCGCTGGATCCAGAGGCGGGTGAAGCATTCCTGGATGATCTCTTCTGCATCGGCGGAGGATTTGGTCATGGCCAGTGCGAAGGAGAAAAGGCGCTTGCTGTAGTTATTGAACAAGGTTTTGAAGGCAGACTCATTGCCTGCAGCGATCTGAGAGATCAGATCTCTTGCGGTATCAGGGGATTTCTTAACCAATCAGTGCCTTTGTGATGCTTAAAGTTCACAAAAAATCCGATATGGCATAAAAAAAAGATCCCCGGCAAGAATACCAGGGATGGTTTACTAATCATTTCCATTAACACATTAACCCTTATCCTAAAAAAAGTTTGAATTCAGTTTTTAAATTTTTCCTGCTTCAGCTGCTGGAAATATTCTTTGGCCAGCGGCGGCAGATTTTCAGTGGGATTGTAGGAAAGCTCTCTCCATATTCCCGGCCGGCTCAGTTCTTTTTCCATGAACTGGGTGGCGTCCCGCCACACATAAACGGATAAACCGTCATCCTTGATGCCTTTCTGCCCAATCTCGATCATTCCAAAACAGGCATCCCTCACATTTTTATACAGATAAGCCTTGATGGCTTTCCAGTTTTCGAATTGTGTGTGTGATTTCCAAAGATCTATAAACGTATTCTCTACAATTCTTTCAGCTTCCCTGGGTCTGTCCAAAATTTGTTTGGCAAAAAAAAGTATCTCTAAATAGAACTGGTGAAAAATGATTGCAAATGTGTCGGCATTACCCGATCTGAATTGTTGTACGATCTCGTCTGTATTAGAATTCCGGTGGCTCATGGGTTTCTCCTTATCTTTAGAATCTTCCTTGCTTCAGTAAAAAAACTTCCAAATTTAAGGACTACCTGGTTGGGGACCTCCACTTGATTACTGCGGGAGGATTACAATGTAAACTTACGTTTCACGTTAAAATACAGATTGTAGTATTTTCTTTACAATCAATGGAATTCATTATATTCATTCCTTCAATAACCTGTCCAATATTGCCATTTACCTTTTCTACTATGTCTGTAACCACAAGGGTTTGCCAAGCCTTACTGCTGTACCTGCTGATTAGTGTGCCCATTTACGTTAGATCACAGCAAACCTCTTCTCCCGATCCTTACCTGCTGGTGAATACGCTCAACGACAATAGCGGGCTGCCACAGAATTCCATCATCACCCAATATATCGATACCAGCTCGGGTATGCTCTGGCTGGCCACCTTCGGCGGGCTCGTCCGTTACAATGGGATCTCTCTCAGAAGTTTCAATCACGACCATGATAATGCGCTCCTCACCAATAAACTGGTGAACCTTTTCCGTACCTATAACGGAGACGTGTATGCTATGAATGTTCATTCGCAGCTGCTGAAGATCGGGGCACAGGATATCAGCATCAACCAGTCGCTCACCTGGATCTGGCAGCAATATTCCCTCTATGTCTGGTTCCGCGGAGTGCTGCATTCAACAGACCAGATCCCGCGGCTCGGGGTGCATGCATTCGGAAAGAAAGCATACTATGCCGGACAGGAAAACTGGCTGGCCACATTGTACGATTATTACGTAACGGCCATTCCCAATAATCGTTTTGCCGTGATCAGCAAGCAGCATGAACTGCTGATCTATTCGGACAGCCTGATAAGATTCCGCCAGCAACTACCCTTCAAATCAGATTCGATCCGCATCTTCTTATCCGGTGGTTTGCTTTACATACTCAATAACCAGCTGGATGGAGTGTGTTATGATGTGCGCGGAGAGCAACCTGTTCCGGTTCCCGGCGCATTCACAAGATTGGAGAGCATTAGAGCTGCAGCTGGTAAAACACAATTGTATTATAATGAGCTGAACAATCAGGCCATCGTTTCCAGAGGCAGGGAACTGTTTGTACTGGCTTCGGATGCCAATGGCCTTTATCCTGCATACCATGTGGCCGTTGAGCAAATGCCCAAATCTATCAGCAGTATTCTTTTCTATCCGCGTCACCGGACCCTTTTCATCGGAACATCCACGGAAGGGCTTTTCGTTTTCAGGAAGAATAATTTCAAACAGTTACTGGCGCCGGACCTGGCCCTCAATATCAACAGCGTATATGCGCAGATCCAGAAAGACAGTAACCGCCTGCTCACCAGCAGGGGCGTCACTTTCAATCTTGTGAATAACGGCTCCGCTTATACGCAGGAGAAGAACAGCATGTATTCTCCCTTTGTTCTCGATAGCGCCGGCGGATATTACTGGTGCAATGAAAATACGGTACAATACCAGCCTCCCGGTGGCGGGCCTGCGAGTATCTTTTACAGGAAATCAGACACCAGCCGGAAAGACAACAGGATCTGTTTTGTGTGGCTGGACCCAGCCACGCAAAAGCTCTGGGTGATGGAAACCTACCAGTGGGGCTATTTCTTCCAGGGGCGTTATTATGTGTGCATCCATTCTCCCCGTAACAAAATGCCGCATCCCTGTTATTTCACCCGAAAGGGAAAATTCATCTACCTGGCAACCGAACGTGGTTTGGTGAAACTGGATGAAGCCACCGGCCAATGGTCCTTTGTGTCGCAAACGCGTAATATGGAAGCACGCTTCGTGGCTGCAGATCCTCAATATCCTGTTTGCTGGTTCAGCACATATGGACATGGATTTGGCGCCTATCTTCCGGAGAAGGACACGGTCGTCTTTTTTCCGCAGGATGCCACCAGTTATTTGTCGAGCACCCATGCCCTGATCGAAGACAGCAGCCGGAATATCTGGTTGCCTACCAATAAAGGATTATTCCGGGTGCAGAAATCACTGCTCCTGCATTTCATCGATCATCCCGGCAGCAGGGATATCCTGCATTATGATTATTTCGACAGGCAGGAGGGATTGATGACGAACGAATTTAACGGAGGCGCACAGCCGATATTCACCCGTTGGAGAGATGAGTTGCTCTTGTCAACCATCAATGGGGTGCTGCGTTTCTCCCCGGGTACTATTCCCGGCAAAGTCTTGTCTGAGCCCTTTTTCATCGATTATGCAGAAACGCCCGATCACAAATACATCAAGCCAGCCGGTGAAGGTGTTTGGGAATTCAATAAAGAGGACCGCGATCTCAAATGGGTATTCAACCAGGCCTGCTGGGGCAATCCTTACTCCCTGCGCGTGGAATACAGGATCGATGAACGGTCTGAGTGGAAAGTAGTGGAAGGCAATCGTCTCGTCACAGAACAGGAACGGATCGGCGGTGGCGATCATACGCTGCATATCCGCCGGTACAATGCAGCAGAGGGGAAGTATATCGAGAAAGCAATTCCTTTCAGGATCGATCTCTACTGGTACGAAACCTGGTGGTGCTGGGCATTGGCGATGTTGCTGCTGATGGGCCTCATCATCTTCGTTACCCTTCATTTCTCATTCCTGAAAAATGTATTGAAGGTGAGCAGGAAAAAAGATCAGGTATTGTCTGAAACGCTCACGCTGATGGAGGAGGGCAATGCAATGCTGGATGCATCCAATTTGTATAAAGCAAAAGTGATGCACGTATTGATGCACGATATTACCGTGCCAGTGGCTTCCATCGAAAAAGTATCCGGCATGATCTCGCGTAACCTCGAAAAAGTGAGCCCGGATACTATCAGGACCGTGATGAAGGAGATCAACGATGCCACCCGCAACCTGCTGATCCTTTCCGATCAGCTGATCCAATGGTCGAATATTCAGGATACAGACAATAGCACTTCCGTTGAACCTGCCGATGTACATGCCGTAGTGGAAGAGATCAGGGAAGAGCTGGGCGACCGCTTCCAGTGGCGCAATAATGAATTGATCAACCGTGTACCGGAAGATATGCAGATGCAAACGAAAGTGCATCTGCTGCACCACCTGCTTTTCAACCTTGTGCTCAATGCCAATAAGAATATGAAAGATGGCGTGATAGAAGTGGAAGCTTCCCAGACACAGGGCTATACCGTACTGATCGTAAAAGACAATGGCGCCAGTATGGACACGGAGCTTCGTGAACAACTGATCACCGCTTCTGCCTCCCATGATTCATCAGCCGTGTATTCCGGTCATAGATTATGGCATATCGGATACCAGATCATCTTTGACCTGGTGCAATTGATGAAAGGGGAAATAGAGATCAAGGCGGGGGAGCATGAAACCGGGCTGATCATTGCCATCGGTCTGCCACCTTTACATGAAATGTCCCGGAAATAAATTTAAACGAAATTGTGGAGCCGCGCCATCTCGTGCAGTTCGATGATGTTCCGCGCGTTCACCTTCTCCAGCAACCGGTGCTTGTAGGTGGCGATGGTGCTTTGCTTTACGCCTATATCGGAAGAAATATCTTTCAGTCTTTGTCCCTCCAGGATCTGCCGCAAAACCTGTTGTTCCCTTCTGGACAAACTGAGGAAGGGATTGGGTTCAGCAGGTGAGGTGGATTTTGTATCGGAGCCGTTCATGGCCCGGTACTGCTTTACGAGCTTGCTTTCGAAGATCTGTCCGCTCAATACTGTCTGGATCGCATTCAGGATCTCGGTTTCTTTGGAGTCTTTTACCAGGAATCCGCGGATACCCGCTCCATAGAGCTGGTTGACATGACGTAATTTATTCTTTGTAGTTACGATCAGGATGTACATGGAAGGGAATTTCTGTACCGTTTCCTCGATGAAATCGATCTTATTGGTCATGTCATCATCGGTCAGTTCAAGGTCCCAGATGGCAAAAGTGAAGCGATGCCCCTGCTGCTCCAGGATCTCCTGGAGGTCCTTCATCGTGTTCACTATTTTATAATTACTGTCGCGGAAATGAAGATCCATAAAGAGCGTATAGCCCATGTTGGTAAGACCGTGGTCTTCGGCTATTAAGAAATACTCAGAAGTAGGCATATGGTAATGGTTTTATGGAAACTGGCCGGCTGACCAGGTGGTTTCCTTTTTGCAAGAGAAACCACTGCGTGCTTTTTGTGTTCGTAGACTCTCTTAAAGATAAACAAATTATGAGTTTCAACACTGTTTTCAAAGCTGTTTTGTAATATGTTCTGCTATTGTGTACAAAAGATTACAAATCTATATTAAACAAATTGATCCCGATCAAGGGTGTTATAATAGGTGTATCGCCACAATTACTGTACTGTTTAAAATAGTATATTTAGGCATAATATGTTGACAGGTATTTTTTTGCAAAAATCTAAATCACCGAATTATGAAAAAATGGATGGCAATTACGGCAATGGTACTTTTTGTGGCCTTTGCCCAGCAATCATGTAAGAGCAAACCTAAAGACGCCGACCTGCAGCAGGCAGCCACAGAAGCAGTGGCCAAAATTCCTGATGGAGGCCCCACCCCCATGATCTCTGTTCAAAATGGCGTTGCAACCCTTACCGGTGAAGTGAAAGATGACAATGCCAAAGCTGCTTTTGCCGCAGCAGTGGCCGGCGTAAAAGGCATCAAGGAAGTGAACAACCAATTGTCCGTTGCTCCACCGCCAATGCCCGATCCTGCACCTGTTACAGTTACTCCTGATGATCCCCTCACAAAAGGAGTGAATGACATTCTCAAAGATTTCGCTACAGTAAAATCCGAAGTGAAAGATGGCGTGATCACGCTTACGGGTACTGTTAAAAGAGCCGATCTGCAAAAGATCATGATGGGCCTGAATGCACTGAAGCCTAAAAAGATCGAAAACAAACTTACCATTCAATAACCAAACAGAGGAGGGAACAAACTATGGCACTTCAGGAAAAATACAAGGAATTGGTAGATGCCGCCAATACTTCCGGCGCTACCAATCTGCAGGTTAGGGAACAGGACAATGTTCTCTATATCGATGGCGATGTACCAACAGGCGCTGCCAAAGACAAATTGTGGGACATCTATTCCAAACTAGATCCTGATTACAGGTCAGCCGACCTGATCATGAACCTGAACGTCACCTCCATGGCTCCCGGAGCCAAAGCGAAAGTGACCACCACTTCATCCAACCTGAACATTCGTAAAGGCCCGGGCACCGATCACCCGATCGTTGGCAAGGCTGCTCATCATGAGATCGTAACCCTGGTGAACAAGGGTGAAGGTCAATGGTGGGAGATAAAAACAGATAAGGGCGTGGAAGGATATGCCTCAGCGCAATACCTTACTCCTGTAGAGTAAGCATCACCGGTAGTTACCGGCTGCCCGGCAAGCCCGGGTGGCCGGTAACTACCTCTTATGATCATACGCTTTGCCTACCGGTATTCTATACAATTGATATTTATATTTGCACCTATGAACAGATTTGTACGATACGCTGCAGTAACGGCCATTATCTTTTATTCCTGCAATGGAAACAAAGAAAAATCTCCTCCTCCTGTAGCTCCCAGGGATACTACCATCAACAAGACCAACTCTTACAGCGAACTGTTCTTCGACAGCGCCAGCATGGAAAAATATATCGTTGCCGAAAAGCTTCACGATACGCTCGCTGACCGGGTACGTAGTTTTTATAATTCACGAAACTACCAGTACGCCTGGTTCCTGGATGGTACCATTGCTGAATACGTGCCTACTTTCATAGAGATGCAGAATAATTATATCGGTTATTCCGGTGACAGCTCCCTGTATGACCCCAGGCTGGAAGGGATCATCGATTCCATCAAGAACAACAAGGACTCCTTCAACGTGAAGAGCCCGCTGCTCATGAATACCGAGCTGCGTCTTACAGAGCAGTTCTTCCGTTTCGCCAACCGCGCCTGGGCCGGCAGCAATCAGCAACCGAAAGACCTGGGCTGGTTCATTCCCCGTAAAAAAGTGGACGTTGTGTCTCTGCTGGATTCCCTGATCAGGAACAAGGGGAAAGATGTGTCCCGTTACGAACCAGTAAACAGGCAATACAACCTGCTGAAAGAATATTTGCTTAAATATTATGGTATCGAAAAAGAAGGCGGCTGGCCTGCCATCACAGATCCGGGTAAAAAAGTGTACAAGGAAGGAGATTCTTCTGCTGTGATCACACAGATCAAGAGAAGGCTTTTTGCCTCCGGCGATTTCGAAGGCAATGATACGAGCTCCAGTTTCACGCCCAGACTGGCAGAGGCCGTTAAGAATTATCAGACAAGATATGGTTTCACCAGTGATGGAAAAGTGAACAGCAAACTGGTGAAGGAAATGAACAAACCGGTGGGCGACCGCATCCGTCAGATCCTTATCAATATGGAAAGGATCCGCTGGGTGCCTGCCGAGCCACCAGCCAATTACCTGCTGATCAATATCCCGGAATACCGGTTACATGTATACGAAAATGGGAAATATGCCTGGAATATGGGCGTAGTGGTGGGAACCCCGGCGCACAATACCGTGATCTTCTCCGGTGATCTCAAATATGTGGTGTTCAGTCCATACTGGAATGTGCCGCCGGGCATCCTGAAAAATGAAGTACTGCCAGGGATCAGGCGAGACCCCAGTTATCTCGCCAGGCATCATATGGAAAAGATCGGTAACAGTGTGCGGCAGAAACCCGGGCCCTGGAATTCTCTCGGTGGCGTAAAATTCCTCTTCCCCAATTCTTACAATATCTACCTGCACGATACGCCCAGCCGCAGCCTTTTCGACAGGGACCAGCGGGCATTCAGCCACGGCTGTATCCGCCTGCATGAGCCAAAGCGGTTAGCGCAGTACCTTCTGCGGGACGATCCCAAATGGGATTCCGCCAGCATCGACAAAGCCATGAAATCCCAGAAAGAACAATATGTTACCCTTAAACAGACCGTTCCCGTGTTCATCGGCTACTTCACTGCCTGGGTTGACAGGGAAGGCAGACTGAACTTCCGGGATGATGTGTATGGTCACGATAAGAAAATGGCTGAGCACCTTTTTGCTGTGAAGTAGCAGTTTTTATCATTTGTATAAACAGCGCATACCAGGGTAGCGGAACTTTGCATCCCTAAATCAATAAATTATGAATTGGGTTATTCTCATTATCGCCGGATTGTTTGAGGTGGCCTTCACCACCTGCATGGGTAAAGCCAAAGAAACCTCGGGAACTGCGTCAACCGGATGGTGGATCGCATTTCTGATCACGATGAGTATCAGTATGTACCTGCTTTACCGGGCTACGCTCACACTGCCCATGGGCACTGCATATGCTGTTTGGACGGGCATCGGAGCGGTAGGCACGGTACTGGTTGGGATCTTCCTTTTCAAAGAACCCGCAGGATTTTTGCGGTTATTATTCATCTTTCTCCTAATTGGTTCAATCATAGGGCTCAAGGCTGTATCGAAACATTGAGTAAATATTTTTTAACAGATAGTCTACCTGATGAATAGGAATTGTCAGTAATTTCCTATTATATTTGTAGAGAAATGAATCAACCGATGCGAATCAATCATTCAAATAATTCTTGTTGTTGCTGTTGTTGTAAACAAAGCACCAGGGTTATTTGGGTGGGCGATAGCCTTTGGTTCAGTTAGTGTATATAAATATGCATCAACATAGTGAAGCTCCACCACGCGGTGGAGCTTTTTTTATGTCCCTCTGCGTCCGTAGCTCACTCATAACAACAAAAAAGCCGATTATGTCCGTTTCAACAGCATCAACAAATGTTGATCCATCGCTGCTGCAAAGTGTAAAGCTACTGGGTAGCCAGGTAGGACGAACGCCCCTGCATACTATTACCAAACTCTTTTCAAAACCCGGTGTGCAATTGTATGCGAAGAAAGAATGGGAGCAATTATCGGGCAGCGTAAAGGCCCGGGCAGCTTACAATATCTTCAAACATGCCATCGAGAGCGGTCAGCTTTCCCGCGATACTGCTTTGCTGGACGCAACCAGTGGAAATACCGGTATTGCCTATGCGAAGATTGGTCATGTGCTGGGTATACCTGTCACGCTATGCCTTCCTGAAAATGCCAGTAAAGAACGAAAGGAGATCCTTCTGTCGCTCGGCGCCACCATCGTATTCACGTCGCGTTTTGAAGGTACGGACGGCGCACAGGCTGCTGCACGTGAACTGGCGGCTTCCCATCCACACAAATATTTCTACGCAGACCAGTATAAGAATATCAATAACTGGAAGGCGCATTATCATACCACAGCACCGGAGATCAAAGAAGCGTTGCCCGGTCTCACACATTTTGTAGCGGCCCTGGGCACTACCGGAACCTTTGTGGGCACCGGAAGAAGATTGAAGGAGCTGGATCCTTCTGTGCAACTCATTTCCCTGCAACCCGATAATCCGCTGCATGGCCTCGAAGGCTGGAAGCACCTGGAAACCGCACTGGTGCCGGGTATCTACGATCCCTCCGTGGCTGATGATAACCAGGAAGTGGGAACCGAAGAAGCCTGGGAGATCATGAAAGCGGCCTGGAAATTTGAAGGACTGCGCCTCAGTCCCAGCAGCGCCGCCAATCTCGCCGGCGCTATCCGCGTGGCAGAAAAATTGGAATCAGGCGTGGTAGTCACTATCCTGCCAGACAATGCAGACAAATACAGTGAAATTGTTTCAAAACTCAACATCATATGATCATCATCGATAACTCCGCCCGCGCCGAAATATTGAAAGATGCTATTGCAGCATTCCCGGATGAATGTTGTGGCTTCCTTTTCGGAACAGAAGACAGTAGCGGCCTCCGCGCTATCACTCAGATCCAGGTGGTGAACAATGCAAAAGAAGGTGATAAGCGCCGCCGCTTTGCCATTGCGCCGCTCGACTATCTTAAAGCTGAACAGTATGCAGAAGAGAACGATCTGCAATTGCTGGGTGTGTACCATTCCCATCCCAATCATCCTGCCATCCCTTCGGAGCACGACAGGGTAGCGGCGCAACCCTGGTTCAGCTACGTGATCGTATCCGTGCTGGAAGGAAGGCCCGATGCGCTTCGCTCCTGGAGGCTGAACGAGGAGGACCAGTTCGATGAGGAAAATGTTGGCGTAGTGGCCAGCAATGCCAATCATGTATTCAATCATCAATCATAAATTTCATCAACCATGGCAACAGTGATCATTCCCACACCGCTGCGCAAATTCACCAACAACACAGCAAAGCTGGAAGTGAAAGCAGAAAATATTCAACAGACAGTAGACGAGCTCACGCTCAATTTCCCTGACCTGAAAAAACATCTCCTGGATGAAAAGGGGCAGATCCGCTCCTTCGTGAACATCTTCGTGGGGAACGACGATATCCGGGACCTGCAGCAGGAGCAAACCTCTGTGAAAACCGATACCGTGATCAGCATCGTGCCGGCCATTGCAGGCGGTTATGCATAATAGTTATCATCCTAAATAAATCATCCCATGAGCAACAATAACCCTGTTAGTTTTTCAAAAGATGAGCTGGCCAGGTATAACCGGCATATCATCATCCCCGGATTTGGATTGGAAGCACAGCAGAAACTGAAAGCCGCCAAAGTACTGGTGGTGGGATCGGGTGGACTGGGGAGCCCATCGCTGCTCTATCTTGCGGCGGCAGGCGTGGGCACCATCGGTATCGTGGACTTCGATGTGGTGGACGATAGCAACCTGCAACGCCAGGTGCTCTTCGGTGTGGAAGCAATCGGTAAGCCGAAGGTGGAGGAAGCAAAAAAAAGACTGGAGGCCCTGAACCCGCATATCAATATCATTCTTCACAATACACAGCTTACATCGCAGAATGCACTGGACATTCTTAAGGATTACGATGTGATCGCTGATGGCACAGACAATTTTCCCACAAGATATCTCGTGAACGATGCAGCGGTATTGCTCGGCAAACCGAACATATACGCTTCTATCTTCCAGTTTGAAGGACAGGTTTCAGTATTCAACTATACCAATGCAAATGGCGAGCTGGGGCCCAATTACAGGGATCTTTATCCAACACCTCCGCCGCCGGGGCTGGTGCCCAGTTGCGCTGAAGGTGGTGTGCTCGGTGTATTGCCCGGTATCATCGGCAGTCTGCAGGCTTTGGAAACCATCAAAGTGATCACAGGAGTTGGAGAGCCGCTTTCCGGAAGGTTCTATATTTTCGATGCGCTCAATTTCGGGAGCCGCACATTCAATATTTCAAGGAGAAAAGACAATCCACTGAATGGCGAGCATCCTTCCATCACCCAACTGATCGATTATGAACAGTTCTGCGGTGTGAAAGCAGTGGAAAAACCGATCAAAGAAATCACAGCAGAGCAATTGTACAACTGGCAGGTGAATGGCGAACAATACCAGATCATCGATGTACGCGAGCCGCATGAATATGAGATCGTGAATATCGGCGCTGAGCTGATACCGTTAGCTACTGTTGCTGCCAATGCTGATCGAATAAGCAAAGAAAAGAGAGTTGTTGTGCATTGTAAGATGGGAGGCCGCAGCGCCAAAGCGATTCGTGAGCTGGAAGAAAAATTCGGATTCGATAATCTCTACAACCTGAAAGGTGGAATTCTGGGTTGGATAGATGCGGTGCAGCCAGAGCTGACGAAATATTAATGTTCTGCAAAAGAATCAGAATCGGGCTTTTCAATTGGAATTGGAAAGCCCTTTTTTATTTTTCGATTCTAAACACTGTCATAGGTGTTTTATTGCTGAGAGAAGGACACTTGACTTCAGGGTTGCCAGGCTTTAATTGACACAGTGGAGTGAAGTAGTCAATTATTTTGTCGAGACTTTTGATTGATTTGGCGAAGTGAATATCATAAGTGAAAAAATCGCCTTGATTGTGGTTATTCTTGTTTTCGGAAATCAGATATCTCGCTCTTCGTGAAAGGCCTTCCAGTCTTGCATATGCCAGATAAATATCCTGCGGGATGGATGGATCATTGAACAATACATTTTTGACTTCATGGTGTGCTCTGTAATGCATATTCGTTGTTCCAACAATATGCGCATTTACCATATGTACTCCGATATAGTATGCAATTGTGACCTGCCAATCCCAATTCGTATTATTAACGCGATTTACGGCAAGTAAAAAGTCTAAATTATTCTTCGCTTGAAGACTATGTCCGTCAAAAGAAGCCACGGTAATTAAATGATGGTTTGAAAATGCGAAGGAGGAGTGGAGATCTTATCTCTTTTTTCAAGTATTATAGAATCGACATAGAATCCGTACTGGCTATAGTCTGCATTGATTTTTGCTTCTGCAAGCAGAAGCGCATCTTCTGCTGCTTCATCATCATTCTCGACCTCTGCCCAAACCAATATTTTTGAGTCTGACAGACTCAGTGCTAATCTTGCAGGAGTACTTCTTTGTTTAAGTTCCCCCAGGTAATCGTAGATCAACTTCTTGATGAAAGACATGGAAGACTTTTGTCTAACAAGCTTAGACATAGTTGCCTCATCCTCATCGAAGAGGGCATCATAAAACTTTTTTGTATCCTCGGATACTGCATTTGTGACAAGCATGAAGTGATCTGCGTTCAATTGACTAATGAAGTCAGGGAACCAACGATCTCTTTTTATCTCGTCTGAATTTGATTTGTTTACCTTTTTGGACATCAATGGAGGTTCGCTCATTACTAACGATTAATTTATGCAAAATTTGTGCGTGGGTAAAGGCAGATTTCTAGTAGTCAGTGATATCATTTGCACCAGAGCAAATTGAGTCCATGTAATATTTATAAAATAAGGAAAAACATTTCGAATGCAAAAAAATCTTCGTCAATAAAATTTCTGCAATAGCAAATCTCTATTCCTCCACCGCCTTCCTTTTCGAAGCATGCAAATACTTCTGCCGTATAATATTCTGCACCGGCACCTTACTGATCTTGCTTTCCAGCCAGGAGATGATATCCAGATACATGAACGCACGCGTTTCATAACGGTTACGCTCATGCTGTTTTAATTTATTGAGGAGCTTTTCGAATTCACCTTTCAGATCCTTCGGCGTTACGTGGAATGATCTCCGTAAGAAAGCGAAGATCTCCTCTTCCACAACGGAAAGGTTTTCCATTTTCGACATAAAGCGGTAAACGGATTTGAAAAGATATTCCAGGAGATCGAAATTCTTCAACTCATAGTGGGCAATGAGGTGCAGCAGCCGGCTGTAGGCCTGAAGATCTGTCCGCAGATCCACTTTCCAGTTGATGATCTTATTCAGGTAATCGATGGCTTGCTCATACTGGCCCGCGCCGAAATATAAAGAAGCGAACTTGTAATAGAATACCAGGATCCGATGACGGTCTAAGTACAAACTATACTCTTTCAATTTCTCTTCTATCACCGGCACCAGCTCACATCCTTCCGTGAACGTGCCTTCCATGAAATGCTTGTTGATCCGGCTGGTATTGAGATAAACGAAGGTCTGAATGGTGTTGTTGTGATTATGCACCACGATCTTCGAATGCGAGAACTTTTCAAAAACATCCAGCACTTCCCTGAACTTCTGGAAATTCCCCAGGTCGAAATGCGCGCTGAGCAGGTTATGCAGCCCTTTGATATAGTGGGCTGTTTCCACATCGATCATCTGGTCTTCCTTGCTGAAGAGGTCCACCCATTTTTGTGTATAGCGATAATACGTAAGCAGGTCCTGCCTGATAAAGCCATACCAGCAGTAGCATTGATAACGATATAATCTTTCGTAAAAACCTTTGAGCCCTTCCGCTTCTTTGGGAAAATGTTTTTCGAAGAAGCTGGTCACCGATTTCTCATCTTTTTCATTTCTCGCATGTCCATTCCTGATATACCAGCTATAGAGCTGCAATGAAAGGTTGCTGAGCTTGCTGGTCATATCGAGCCGCTGGTTCACTTCTTCCACTTCGGAAGTGAGTTTATCGGCGCGGTCCTGCATACTGCGGGTGATATGCAACGCTTCGATCTTTTTCTCAAAGAAGAGCACCTGCAATAAATAGGTGAATTGATTATAGTAACGGGCGAGCTCCTTCATGCGGTCCAGTACTTTCAGGCTCTGGAGATAGAGGCCTTTGTTATAGAGGATTCGGGCATGGTCCATTTGCTCGCGTAGCTGAATATCGATATTCTCATCATCCTTTATGAGGCGCAGGGAGCTGAGTATCTGTTTGTACAGGTGAGCTTTGATATTGGAAAGCTGCTGTTTTTTGAGGTCTTTGTTCTTTTTGAGCAGTAATGCCTCGTCGTATTCCTCCATCTTGTCCATGGCGTCGAACAATTGCACCACTTTCAGGTCTTCACCGGAGGAATTTCTGGTCACAAACAGTTTAAAGTTTCGCTTTTCGGACTTTTCCAGTGAGTGGATCAGTTGAAATAAGGCGTCTGTTGATCTATTGGGCATCGTAGTTTAATATCGTTAAAGTGCTTGACAGACAAGGTTTTACGACCGTCTTGCACCTTCTCAGAAGTGTAAAATAGGTACAATTTTGATTTCCGTCCCCAAATTAATGGGAATAATTTCGGTTCAGCAGGTTGTTTTATCGGTTATCTATAGCAAGCAACACAAAAGTAAAACAACCTGCTATTTCAAATTTCTAAAAACTAAATCCACCTATTGAATTGTATGCCGGATCAAAAGATATACATATTCGACACTACCCTCAGAGACGGTGAGCAGGTCCCAGGATGCAAATTGAATACCAAAGAAAAGATCGAGCTGGCTTTGGCGCTGGAAGACCTGGGAGTAGATATCATCGAAGCCGGTTTCCCTATTTCTTCTCCCGGCGATTTTCAAAGTGTGGAGGAGATCAGTAAGGTAATCAGGAATGCTACTATCTGTGCCCTGAGCCGTTCTGTACAAAAAGACATCGAGGTGGCCGGTGAGGCGCTGAAGAAAGCAAAGAGAGGCCGTATCCATACTGGGATCGGCACTTCCGATTTTCATATCAAAGGTAAATTCAACAGTAACAGGGAAGATATACTGGCGCGTGCCATCCAATGTGTGAAATGGGCGAGGAATTACACGGACGACGTGGAATTCTATGCAGAAGATGCGGGTCGTACAGACAATGAGTATCTCGCACGTGTGATCGAAGCGGTGATCGCTGCCGGAGCAACAACAGTGAATATCCCTGACACAACCGGCTATTGCCTGCCATCCCAATACGGGGAAAAGATCGCGTACCTGGTAAACAACGTATCTAATATCGATAAGGCAGTGATCAGTTGCCATTGTCATAACGACCTCGGCCTGGCCACTGCCAATTCTATTGCAGGCGTGATCAATGGAGCAAGACAGATCGAGTGCACCATCAACGGTCTGGGTGAGCGCGCCGGCAATACATCGCTGGAAGAAGTGGTGATGATCCTGAAGCAGCATCATACGCTCGGATACACTACCAGCATTAAGGCACAACAACTGAACCCTCTCAGCAGACTGGTTTCCGATACCATGCGGATGCCGGTACAACCTAATAAAGCGATCGTAGGCAGCAATGCATTTTCACACTCTTCCGGTATTCACCAGGACGGGTTCCTGAAAGATGCACAGACCTATGAGATCATCAATCCGGATGAAGTAGGAGCGGAAGGCAGCAAGATCGTGCTCACGGCACGCAGCGGCCGCAGCGCATTGGCGCACCGTTTCCATAAGCTCGGATTCCAGTACACAAGGAACGACATCGATGTTTTGTATGCACAATTCCTCAATGTGGCAGATGGCAAGAAAGAAGTAAACGATGAGGATCTGCAAGCCCTGGCCAACGAATATCAGGCCGTGGCCGTAACAGCGTGAGCAGTATTTTCTCATAATCATGTAGTTTTTGTTTTCGCGTGGCGCGTCTGCGCCACGCTTTCTTCTCACAAAAAGAAAAAATGGCTAAGACATTATTTGATAAGATCTGGGATAAGCACGTTGTTCAACAAATCGACGGCGGCCCTTCAGTGCTGTATATCGACAAACATTTCATTCATGAAGTTACCAGCCCTCAGGCCTTCCAGGGCCTGGAGAAAAGGGGCATGAAAGTTTTCCGCCCGCAGCAGATCGTTGCTACGGCGGATCACAACGTTCCTACACTGCAGCAACATCTTCCCATCAAGGATGAGCTCTCCAGGGTACAGGTTCAGCAACTCATCACCAATTGTAAAAATCATAACATCGAATTATACGGATTGGGTCACCCATTCCAGGGAATTGTACATGTGATAGGACCGGAACTGGGCGTTACACAGCCCGGCATGACCATCGTCTGCGGAGACAGCCATACCAGTACGCACGGCGCATTCGGCGCTATTGCCTTCGGTATCGGAACCAGTGAAGTGGAAATGGTAATGGCAACTCAGTGCCTGATGCAATCTAAACCAAAGCTTATGCGCATCAATGTAGAGGGCACATTGAACAAGGGAGTGGTATCTAAGGACATTATTCTCTACATTATCGCACAGATCTCAGCATCAGGCGCTACCGGTTATTTTGTTGAATATGCAGGATCCGCCATCCGCAGTCTCTCCATGGAAGGCCGCATGACCATCTGCAACATGAGCATCGAAATGGGCGCACGCGGAGGCATGATCGCCCCCGATGAAGTGACCTTCGGGTACATGAAAGGCCGCCAGTTCGCTCCCGGTAACGGACAATGGGATCGAAAAATGGAACAATGGAAAGAACTCTACTCAGATGCCGACGCCAAATTCGACGTAGAGATCAATATCAAAGCGGAAGATATCGAACCGATGATCACCTATGGCACCAACCCCGGAATGGGCGTGAGTGTGGCAGGACTGATCCCCGGTGAAAAGGATATCGATGACAAAGAGAAGCCATCTTTTCTCAAATCACTCGACTACATGGGCCTTCAGCCCGGTAGCAGGATCAAGGGAAAGAAGGTGGATTATGTTTTCATCGGAAGCTGCACCAACAGCCGTATCGAAGACCTTCGTTTGGTGGCAGGTTTCGTGAAAGGCAAGAAGAAAGCCAGTGATGTGGAAGTATGGATCGTGCCCGGTTCCAAGCAGGTTGAAAAACAAGCCATCGCGGAAGGGATCGACAAGATCTTCGAAGAAGCTGGCTTCCAGCTCCGTCAGCCCGGATGCTCTGCCTGCCTGGGTATGAACGAAGACAAGATCCCGGCAGGAAAATATTGCGTAAGTACCAGTAACAGGAACTTCGAAGGAAGACAGGGGCCTAATGCCCGCACTTTCCTGGTAAGCCCGCTGACTGCTGCTGTAGCGGCCATCACCGGTGAAGTAGGAGATGTAAGAGAATTTATCTAATCAAGAACAAATCAGAACGTGAGTAAATCAATCAATATAGTATCAAGCAGGGCTGTGCCACTCAGGGAAACCAATGTGGACACAGACCAGATCATTCCTGCCCGTTTCCTGAAAGCTACCAGCCGTGCAGGTTTTGGAAAGAACCTGTTCCGCGACTGGCGTTATGCGAATGATGACGAGAGCCAGCCACGCGCTGAATTCGTTCTCAATAACCCAACCTACTCCGGAAAGGTTTTGGTTGCCGGAAAGAATTTCGGTTGTGGATCATCGAGAGAGCATGCTGCCTGGGCCATCAAGGATCATGGATTCGATGTGGTAGTGAGCAGTTTCTTTGCTGACATTTTCCGCAACAATGCCCTCAACAATTTCCTGGTGCCTGTACAGGTAACCGATGAGTTTTTGGACCAGCTGTTTGCTGCCGTGGAGAAAGATCCTGCCACTGAAGTGGTGGTTAACGTGGAGGCACAAACGATTTCCGTTCCTGCTGCCGGACTGCAAAGCAGTTTCGACATCAACAATTACAAGAAAACCTGTCTGCTCAACGGCTATGATGATATCGATTATCTCCTTAGCATCAAACCAGCCATTGAAGCATTTGAACAACAACACAAATAAGGACGCTCTGAACCCTGAAACGATCAAACTATGGAAAAAAACATTGTAGTTATAGAAGGTGACGGTATCGGTCCTGAAGTGACCCGCCAGTCCGTAAAGGTGCTGAACACCATTGCTGAACAGTTCGGTCATACCTTTCATTATACCTATTGTCTGATGGGCGCCGATGCCATCGACAAAACCGGCAATCCCCTTCCTGATGAAACCATCGAAGCCTGTCTGAACAGCGATGCCATCCTGTTCGGCGCTATCGGGCATCCGAAATATGATAATGATCCTACCGCCAAAGTAAGGCCGGAACAAGGTTTGCTGAAGCTCCGCAAGAGCCTGCAACTGTTCGCCAATATCAGGCCGGTAACCACATACGCTTCTTTGCATCACCTGAGCCCGCTGAAAACAAAGAATATCGAAGGCGTTGACTTCGTGATCTTCCGTGAGCTGACCGGTGGTATCTACTTCGGTAAGAAAGAAGTGAACGAAGAAAGAACACAGGCCTCTGATGATTGCGTGTATACCCGTGAAGAGATCGAACGTGTATCACATCTCGCTTTCCAGTATGCGCAACAACGCAGGAAAAAGCTGACGCTGGTTGATAAGGCAAATGTGCTGGAAACATCCCGCCTCTGGCGCAAAGTAGTGCAGGAGATCGCTGCACAATATGCCGATGTGGCTGTCGACTTCCTGTTTGTTGACAATGCCGCGATGCAGATCATCCTGAACCCGAAACAATTTGATGTGGTGCTCACAGAGAATATGTTCGGCGATATCATCAGCGATGAAGCCAGTGTGATCAGTGGTTCACTGGGACTGCTGCCTTCCGCCAGTATCGGAAAAGGCGCTGCCCTGTTTGAGCCGATTCACGGTTCTTATCCGCAGGCTGCGGGTAAAGATATTGCCAATCCGCTGGGTTCCATTCTCAGTGCTGCCATGTTGCTGGACCATTTGGGACTGGCAAAGGAAGCGGCCCTGGTACGGGAAGCCGCAGAGTGGACATTGAGCAATAGTTTCGTTACCAAAGACATCGATCCCGTTAATTTTTATTTCACCAGCACCATCGGGGAACTGATCTGTGATTACGTTTCCAACAGGGTGCCAGGTGGTATCAATAAAGCAAATATTGAGTTGAGGAAATCAACCATTATTTAAGTTTTTTCCGAAAAGTTGCTTGCTACAGTTCTTTTTATCGACCGGCGGGTGTATATTCGCAGAACATCATCTCATTTATGTTCAAAAGCGGAATCATTAATATCATCTCTGTAGTCATCGCAATTATTATTGTGGTGGTGGTGATTATTATTCCCGGAACTCACGGAGGTGGTGCATAGCGATAACTAAAAAGTTTGAAGATACATAGCGACCCGCCTCCCAAGAGGCGGGTCGCTTTTTTTTATGCTAACAAACGCTGGTCATTTTAAAAATCTGAAGTCATGCCAACTTATTACAACCAGGATACCATTCTCTATTATAATGGAGAATACCTGAAAGCCGCCGAAGCCAAAACCGATCTGTACAGCCAGACCCTGCATTACGGGTACGGTGTATTTGAAGGAATCCGCTCTTACCGCACAGAGAGTGGCGAAACAAGGATCTTCAAGGCAGTTGAACATTATGAGAGGCTGAAAGCATCCGCTGAAGCGCTGAACCTGCCTTACTCCTGGAGTACCGATGAACTGATCGAAGCAACGTATGAAGTTCTGAAACGTAACGATCTTCAGAACGCATATATCCGCCCGCTGGTGTTTGCTCCTGCCAATATGGGCTTCAATCCGAATACCGAATCCAATATTGTGATCGCCGTTTGGGAAATGGGTTTGTTCCTGGGAGAAAAGAACCTTCGTGTTATGACCTCTCCCTGGCAAAGGCCCAACCCGCTTGGTTTCAAGATCCAGGCCAAGGCAACAGGCCATTATGTGAATTCCATCCTCGCCAGCCAGGATGCCAAGGCCAAAGGCTTTGACGAAGCGCTGCTACTGGATATGAGCGGACATGTGGCTGAAGGTCCCGGAGCCAATATGTTCTTTGAGAAAGACGGGATCGTATATACGCCATCGTTAGGAAATATCTTACCCGGCATCACTCGTGCAACAGTGATTGAAATGTGTGAAGAGCTTGGTATCAAAGTAGAGGAGAAAAAAATTACACCGGCAGAACTGAGATCCGCTGACAGTGCATTCTTCTGCGGCACTGCAGCTGAAGTGGTAGGCTTTGAATCGATAGACGACTACATCTTCCCGCAACCCTGGGAAAATTCCATTGGAAAGAAACTGCAAAAATTATATAAGGCAAAAGTCACAGAAGCCGGCGTAGCCGTCAGCTGATGTAACGGAAAAGAACAATCGCGGGCCTCCACGGAGATCCCGGCGTGGCGCCGGTTCCAGGCCATCATTCTCGAACTCAGAAAACAAAACGATAACAAAAAGCAATGGCACTCAACAAATATTCACGCACCATCACTCAGGATGTAACGCAACCCGCGGCACAGGCAATGTTATATGGCATCGGATTAACGGATGAAGATCTTGCCAAGGCGCAGGTGGGCATCGTCAGCATGGGCTACGATGGCAATACCTGTAATATGCACCTCAACGATCTGGCGGCTATCGTCAAGAAAGGCGTATGGGCGCAGGACCTGGTAGGGCTAATCTTCAACACCATCGGTGTTAGCGATGGTATCAGCAATGGTACAGAAGGTATGCGTTATTCTCTCGTGAGCCGCGATATCATTGCGGATAGCATCGAGGCTGTTTGTGGCGCACAATATTATGATTCACTGATCGCCATTCCGGGTTGTGACAAGAATATGCCCGGTTCCATCATCGCCATGGGAAGGCTGAACAGGCCCGCTATCATGGTGTATGGCGGCACTATCGCTCCGGGCCACTACAAAGGCCAGGACCTGAACATCGTTTCTGCATTCGAAGCATTGGGACAGAAACTGGCAGGCAATTTATCCGAAGCGGATTTCAAAGGCATCATCCAGCATTCCTGTCCGGGTGCAGGCGCCTGCGGCGGCATGTACACTGCCAATACCATGGCTTCAGCCATTGAAGCGCTGGGTATGAGCCTTCCGTATTCCTCTTCCAATCCTGCCCTCAGCGAAGAAAAGAAAGCCGAATGTATCGAAGCAGGTAAAGCCATCCGTCTCCTTCTCGAAAAAGATATCAAGCCCTCCGATATCATGACGCGCAAGGCATTTGAAAATGCCATCGTTACCATCATGGTCCTCGGCGGCAGCACCAACGCAGTACTCCACCTCATTGCCATGGCAAAGAGTGTAGGCGTTACCGTTACACAGGACGATTTTCAGGCAATCAGCAACAGGGTGCCAGTACTGGCCGATTTCAAACCCAGCGGCAAATACCTGATGCAGGACCTGCACAATCATGGAGGCGTTCCTTCCGTGATGAAGTACCTGCTGAAAAAAGGATTGCTGCATGGCGATTGTCTTACCGTTACCGGTAAAACCCTCGCAGAGAATCTTGAGTCAGTACCTGATCTCGATTTTGAAACACAGAAGATCATCGTTCCCCTCGAAACACCGCTCAAAGCCACCGGCCACCTGCAGATCCTTTACGGTAACCTGGCATCAGGCGGCAGCGTAGCCAAGATCAGCGGAAAAGAAGGTGAGTTCTTTGCTGGCCCTGCACGTGTGTTCGACGGAGAGTTCGAGCTGATCGCCGGTATCAACAGCGGCAAGATCCAGCACGGAGATGTAGTGGTGATCAGGAATGTTGGTCCGAAAGGAGCACCCGGTATGCCGGAAATGCTGAAGCCCACCTCTGCACTGATCGGTGCAGGACTTGGTAAAAGCATTGCCCTGATCACCGATGGAAGGTTCAGTGGAGGTACGCATGGATTTGTGGTAGGCCATATCACCCCCGAAGCTTATGAAGGTGGATTGATCGCACTGGTACAGGATGATGATCCAATTGAACTGGATGCAGTGAAGAACACCATCACGCTGAAAGTGTCTGAAGAAGAGATCGAAAAAAGAAAAGCGGCCTGGAAACAGCCGGCATTGAAAGTAACAAAAGGAATTCTATTCAAATACGCGAAGAGTGTTAAGAATGCAGCGGAAGGATGTGTAACCGATGAAGCATAATCAACTTAACCTCCAACATTAAAAAATAAATTATGAGCACAACAACGGCAGCGCCCACACAGCCTACGGAAGAGAAAAAAGCCTCCACCACTACTGTCAGTGGTTCAGTAGCCGTGCTGGAGGCGATCATCGCAGAAGGGGTGGATACCATTTTTGGCTACCCCGGCGGCGCTATCATGCCTATCTATGATGCACTGTATGATTACCAGGAGAAACTGAAACATATCCTCGTTCGTCATGAGCAGGGTGGGATCCACGCTGCGCAAGGGTTTGCGAGAACATCCGGGAATGTGGGCGTGGTGTTTGCCACCAGTGGCCCCGGTGCTACCAACCTGGTGACTGGTCTGGCCGATGCCATGATAGACAGTACACCGGTGGTTGCCATCACCGGTCAGGTGTTTGCACACCTGCTGGGTACCGATGCCTTCCAGGAAACAGATGTGATCAATATCACTACTCCGGTTACCAAATGGAATTACCAGGTGACCGATGCAACGGAGATCCCGGCTGTAATGGCGAAAGCTTTTTACATCGCACGCACCGGTCGCCCCGGTCCTGTATTGATCGATATCACGAAAAATGCACAACTGCAAAAATTCGATTACGAAGGATATACCAAATGCGAGCATATCCGCAGTTATCGTCCTAAACCGATCGTTCGCAAGGAGTACGTGAAAGAAGCAGCCGAACTGATCAATGCAGCAGAGAAGCCTTTCATTCTTTTTGGTCAGGGTGTGATCCTCGGTAAGGCAGAGCAGGAATTCAAGAAGTTCCTGGAGAAGAGCGGTATCCCCGCAGCCGCCACCATCATGGGTTTGAGCTCACTGCCAACTGATCATCCGCAGCACGTGGGTATGCTGGGTATGCACGGTAATTATGGTCCGAATGTACTCACCAATGAATGCGATGTACTCATTGCTATCGGAATGCGCTTTGATGACCGTGTAACCGGCCGTCTCGACAAATACGCCAAGCAGGCGAAAGTGATCCATCTCGATATCGATCCCGCAGAAATCGATAAAAATGTAAAAGCAACCGTTCCTGTCTGGGGCGATTGTAAAGAAACATTACCACTGCTCACAGAGCTCATCGAACCAAAAGTATATCCGCAATGGTTGCAGAAGTTCCGCGACTTTGAGCAGCAGGAAATAGATCAGTGTATTCATCCTGAGCTGCATCCTGAAACAGATATCCTCACAATGGGTGAAGTGATCCGCGTGCTCAACGAGCTTACCGGCGGAGATGCAGTGGTGGTAACAGATGTAGGCCAGCACCAGATGGTAGCCTGCCGCTACGCGAAATTCACGCAGAGCCGCAGCAATATCACCAGTGGTGGATTGGGAACGATGGGCTTTGCATTACCTGCTGCTATCGGCGCCAAATTCGGTGCGCCGGATCGTACAGTGGTGGCCGTTATAGGAGATGGAGGCTTCCAGATGACATTGCAGGAGCTCGGCACTATCATGCAGAGTGGCATAGATGTGAAGATCCTCATCCTCAACAACGAGTTCCTCGGAATGGTGCGCCAGTGGCAGCAACTCTTCCACGACAAGCGCTATTCCTTTGTGAATATCACCAGTCCTGATTTTGTGGCCCTCGCAAAATCTTATTATATCGATGGCTACCGCACCAGCGATCGTGCAGAACTGAGAGCTGCATTGCAAACCATGCTGGACCACAAGGGCTCTTACCTGCTGGAAGTGAAAGTAGGCAAGGAGAACAATGTGTTCCCGATGGTGCCACAGGGTTGCAGTGTAGCGGAGATCAGACTGAAATAAAAACAGGACCATTCAATTCAAACGTATGTCAACTTCGAAACAGGAATTCACAGTAACAGTATATACCGAAAACCAGATCGGCCTGCTCAACCGCATTGCCATCATGTTTTCACGCAGGAAAATAAATGTTGAAAGCCTCAACACTTCACCCAGTGAAGTGGATGGGATCCATCGCTTCACCATCGTGATCAATGAATTCGAGGAGGTGGTGAAGAAGCTGGTACGCCAGATCGAGAAGCAGGTGGAAGTATTGCGCGCCTACTACAATACCGGCGACGAGATCGTATGGCAGGAACTGGCCATGTACAAGGTTCCTACAGACGAGATCGCAGAAAAAGTAAAAGTGGAAAGGCTGCTCCGCGAGTACGGTGCACGCGCTGTTGTGATCCGTAAGGATTACACCGTGTTTGAGACCACTGGTCACCGCGAAGAGACCGATAAGCTCATCTCCGTACTGGAACCTTATGGGCTCATCGAGTTCGTAAGGAGTGCACGTGTGGCCATCATCAAGGCCAGCAGCGGCTTCCACGAAAAGCTGAAAGAATTTGAAGAAACCGTTCCCAGCGAAGAAGTGGTGGAGAACGAGTTCCTCAATCGCAATGACGAAGTATTCACAATGTAATTTCTATAACAAGCAACCAAGCTTTCTAACAACCATAAACAATTACGACAATGGCAAAACTCAATTTCGGCGGTGTTGAAGAAAATGTAGTAACCCGCGAAGAATTTCCTCTGGCCAAAGCGCAGTCAATCTTAAAGGATGAAGTAGTGGCCGTGATCGGTTACGGTGTGCAAGGTCCCGGACAAGCCCTCAATCAAAAAGACAATGGTGTGAATGTGATTGTAGGCCAGCGCAAGAATTCAAAAAGCTGGGATAAAGCCGTTCGTGATGGTTTTGTTCCCGGTGAAACCCTCTTCGAGATCGAAGAAGCGCTGCAACGCGGAACCGTGATCTGCTATCTGCTCAGCGATGCTGCACAGATCGCCATGTGGCCTACAGTAAAGAAATATCTGACTCCCGGCAAAGCCCTGTATTTCTCTCATGGCTTCGGTATCACTTATAATGATCAGACCGGTATCATTCCTCCTGCTGATGTGGACGTGTTCCTCGTAGCGCCCAAAGGTTCCGGTACATCACTCCGCAGGATGTTCCTGCAGGGCCGTGGTCTGAACAGCTCATACGCTATCTTCCAGGATGCAACAGGCCGCGCTTTTGAAAGAGTGGTGGCGCTGGGCATCGCTATCGGTAGCGGTTACCTGTTTGAAACTGATTTCAGGAAAGAAGTATTCTCCGATCTTACTGGTGAGCGCGGCACCCTGATGGGCGCTATCCAGGGCATCTTCGCTGCACAGTACGAAGTGCTGCGCAAAAAAGGTCACACGCCATCTGAAGCATTCAACGAAACTGTTGAAGAGCTCACACAATCCCTGATGCCATTGGTGGCTGAGAACGGAATGGACTGGATGTATGCCAACTGTTCTACCACTGCTCAACGCGGTGCACTGGACTGGTGGAAAAAATTCCGCGACGCTACACTGCCTGTATTCACTGAGCTGTATGAGAGTGTGGCAGCTGGTAAAGAAGCAGCCCGTTCTATCAGCAGCAACAGCCAGGTTGATTATCGTGAGAAACTGGAAGCAGAACTGAAAGAGCTCCGCGAAAGCGAACTGTGGCAAGCCGGTAAAACAGTGCGCAGTCTGCGTCCTGAAAACCAGGCGGCGCAACCTGCAAAAGCAGTAGCGGCCAATTAAGATTTTTTGCAAGGGTTATGCGGCGGCTGCCTGTGGCCAGCCTGCGGAATGGGGGGCTTCAGACCCCGGACCAACGGAACTGTTCACGGCAGTTGTCCGCCCCGCCCCTGCAATGATTGATGTAGTTTCGGAGAGCAGTCGCTCGCGTCCCCGCGAGTGACATTTATTGGCTCGCCTCTGGCGGGCACCGTGTCGCCGGAGGCGACAAAATAGTTGTCACTCGCGGGGACGCGAGCGACTGCACCCAAAAATGGCGGGCAGGCGCCTGAACCTGCAACAAAACATGAGCACTACTACAAACCTGATGGCGGCCCTCGAATTCCACAAAGCGGCTATGCGCCTGCGCAAAGTGGTGAACAGAACGCCCCTTCAGTATTCGCATAATCTAAGCCGTAAGTACGGGGCCCAGGTATATCTCAAGCGTGAGGATCTGCAGGTGGTGCGCTCCTACAAACTGCGCGGCGCCTACAATATGATGAGCAGCCTTGAACCGGGGGAAATGTCCAAAGGCGTGGTATGCGCAAGCGCCGGTAACCATGCACAGGGATTTGCTTTCTCCTGTAAAAGACTCAACGTGAAAGGTGTGGTGTTCATGCCCATCATTACACCCAATCAGAAGGTTTCACAAACCAAGATGTTCGGGGAAGATAATATCGAGATCAGGCTCGTTGGCGATACCTTCGACGATTGCGCTGCAGCAGCACGCGCATTCACTGAAGCCAATGGCATGACCTTCATCCCGCCATTTGATGATCTGCGCATCATTGAAGGACAGGGAACCGTAGGGCTGGAGATCCTGGAAGACCAGAGCGAAGTGGATTTCCTCTTTGTGCCCGTTGGCGGCGGCGGCCTCAGCGCCGGTGTTGGGTCTTACTTCAAAACCTATTCACCCAAAACAAAGATCATTGGCCTGGAGCCGGAAGGTGCACCCAGCATGAAACAGGCGCTGGAAGCAGGTCACCCGGTAACGCTTGATAATATCGAAAGATTTGTAGACGGCGCTGCCGTGAAAAGAGTAGGGGAGATCACCTTCGAACTATGCCGGGAAGTGCTCAGCGAAATGCACCTGGTGCCGGAAGGAAAAGTTTGTTCCACTATTCTCAAACTTTATAACGAAGATGCGATTGTGGTAGAGCCCGCAGGAGCACTCAGCATTGCTGCGCTGGACGACTATGCTGCACAGATCAAAGGGAAGACCGTGGTTTGCGTAGTGAGTGGCAGCAACAATGATATCGACCGCATGCAGGAGATCAAGGAACGCAGCCTTCAGTACGAAGGACTGAAACATTATTTCCTCATCCGGTTTGCCCAAAGGCCCGGCGCGCTGAAAGAATTTGTGAATCATGTACTGGGACAAGAAGACGATATCACCAGGTTTGAATATTATCAGAAACACAATAAGGAAACCGGACCTGCTTTGGTTGGGATCGAGCTCCGGAAGCGGGAAGATTATGATGCATTGCTGAAGAACATGCAGCAATACCAGATCAATTACACTGAGCTGAACAAAGACGATACGCTCTTCGGATATCTGGTGTAACAGGTTCTCTGGATAAAGGCAGGATTTAGTGTTGTAATAACACAATAAAAAAATTTTCGGGAAGTATATGAATCCACGAGATTCATGTATATATTTGCCACGTTCTAAGGAATAACTTATCAAGAAAGGCAGAGGGAAACGGGCCCGATGACGCCTTGACAACCTTCCAACAGAGCAGACATAGTGCATCGTCGTTTGTATAACTGTTGGAAAAGGTGCCAATTCCTACCCCCTGCCATGATGGGGGAAAGATAAGTCAGAGTATAGCTTTGAATGGTGAATATGCCTGTATGGGCATTCCTATATAATTGAAGCTCGTCTGACTATATATCAGATGAGCTTTTTTGTTTGCGCCTCCTCTGAAACCCAGTACCGGGCGCTTACATGTACGTTTGTTTAATAGTAGATTTTCTCATGTGACCGTTTGGTCTAACCAGGGATTGTTTTTACTTTCCCTGCTTTTTTTTAGAACCGCATTCACGTAGGGACAGTTGTAACAGGTTATTACACTTTGGTCAGGGTAATACGATGTTTCAAAGCGAAACAAAGGGCAAGTACTTTGCTTTAACTGTCTGAGCTATGAGAGAACAATATCGTCAACTGTATGAAAAAATGCTGGTTGAGATGGAAGACTGCGGTAAACGGTATGCCACTGAGAAAGAACAGATCGAATGCTGCTTTCAAACTTGCGAACGTAACTGGAATGCCTTACTGCAACTGCTGGATCATCGCCAGTTCCGCACCATCAATGATGAGATCTGGTTCTTCAAAACAGTGAAGCCGGCCTTTACCGGAATGCTGGAATACTTTGCACTGGTGTATAAAGCTGCGTTGTTCCACCCGGAATCAGGCAGCGATGTACAGGAGATCAGTAATTTCTGGAGAAAAGAGCTACGCCACGCCGAAAAATTCCTCGAAGAGAACGAACAATTCTATCACTATTACAAGACGGGCAGAACTGAAATGGACGAAGTTTATTTTGTCCGTACAGTCCATCCGCAAGATCCCTCTGTGCCCGTTGCATACAGAAGTCATCACGGGACCATCTCCTTTCACAACAACTCTTCCCACGACGGCCTGTTCGCCGCCATCCAGGCCCGCGACAAATACCTCAGCTACGTAAAACGAAAAATTCAAACGGTTGAATCACAGTAAGTTTGATGTTGTGCCGCTATTTTTTTAGTTAAACCTGCATACTGCCATAGGGGTAAGCCATTTTCCGGTTGTCATATTAATAAAGGTCAATTGGGCGAAGCAGTTATCTTTGGCGCCAGATTTCAAAATCTACGAATGGCAGTATCGGAAGCAGGGAGTACACACTTGCTGGGCACAGCATTTGAGAATGTTTTTAAAAGTCATTTTAAGAGCCTTCACTCCTATGCATATACGATAGTTAAAGATGATATGGTTGCTGAAGAGATGGTCCAGAACGTATTCTGCAAGATCTGGGAAAAGAAAGGACATCTCGAGATTGAAACTTCGCTCACCGCTTATCTGTACAGGGCCGTTTACAACGAAAGCCTGAATCACATCAAACATCAGAAAGTAAGATTGGCCTATCAGGCGCATGCCTCTTATCAAATGAAAGAGCAGACTGATTCTGCTTCAAAAAAAGTATTGTTGAGCGACCTTGAACAAAAGTTGCGGAAAGCCATGAGCGAGCTTCCGGAACAATGCCGCACCATTTTCCAGATGAGCCGTTTTGAAGAACTCAAATACCAGGAGATTGCCGACCGGCTGGGCATCTCCATCAAAACCGTAGAAAACCAGATGGGGAAGGCACTCAAATTGCTGCGAAGCAAATTGATAGACTTCCTGCCACTGTTATTGATAATCCTGACCAACCTCTAAAACGAAAACTGATTGAATGCCGAATTTTACAATATAAGTGATGACCTGCTGGTGAAATACCTGTTGGGTGAGGCGTCTGCCGGTGAACGGAAAGAGGTGGAGCAATGGATCGATGCCAACCCTGACCATCAGCGTTATTATGAGCAGTTCAAATTCATCTGGGACGAAAGCCAGGAACTGGCAGCCAAAAGTTCCGTGAATGAGAACGATGCCTGGAAAAGATTCCAGCAGCGGATCAGTGGCGAAGAAACCCGCCCCGTAATGACCGTGGTGGAACCCGCACGCACAAAATGGTACGATACGCGCATAGCCGCCGCCGTTATCATGCTGGTGGGAGTGGCCGCCCTGCTCTTTTTTATTCTTGTGCCATTCAAGTCCAATAAACAAGTAGTGCTGGCCACGCAAACCCAGTCAAAGGCCGAAACACTGCCCGATGGTTCGGTTGTTACCCTCAATAAGAATTCCACCATCTCCTATGCAGATGCTTTCAGGGGAAAGGACAGATCTGTGAAACTCAATGGCGAAGCCTTCTTTCAGGTGAAAGCAGATAAAGCGAAACCATTCATCGTTACCATCAATGATGTTACCATTACTGTTCTGGGTACTTCCTTCAATGTAAAAAGCAATAAAGGGAAAACGGAAGTGGTGGTGGAAAGCGGAATGGTGAAAGTGGAGCACGCTGCAAAGTCCGTGCAGCTGAAGCAAAAAGAAAAACTGGAGATCGAAACCGGTGATACGGTTCTGGTGAAGGAACCTGTAACAGATCAGTTCTATAAATTCTACCGGACACGCGAATTTGTTTGCGATGATACTCCGCTCTGGAAGTTAGTACAGGCAATGAACGAATCCTACAATGTGAATATCCGGATCGAAAATCCTTCATTCAGGAATATACAGTTCACGGGAACTTATTACAATATGTCGTTGCAGGAATTGCTCGATATGATCGTAGAAACTTCCTATCCATTATATGAGATCACCGTGGAAAGAAAGGATTCCCTCATCATACTGAAATAGGCATAGTACAGCAGCATGAGAACAATAATCAATGTGAAAAAGACGGGCCTTTGCGCTTTGCTCTCCTTACTATTCTTTTTCCTTTATCAAACCGGTAAGGGACAAACGCCGTTGAACCGCACGGTAACGCTGGAAGTGAATCGCCAGCAACTGGCCCATGTACTGGAGATCCTCAGTAACAAGGCTAATTTCTATTTTTCCTACAACAGCAATATCGTTCGTAAAGACAGTCTGGTTTCACTTAATGTGCAGAGCAGGTCTGTAGGCTATATCCTCCGCTTGCTTTTCAATGAAGGCTATGAGTTCAAGGAGAGTGGCAACTATATCATCATCCGCCGCAGGCCCATCCAGGTGCCGCTGATCACCACACAGGCCGCAAGTGAAGAAAACCTTTACTATGTTTCCGGTTATATTTTCGATGACCAGACCGGTGACCGGGTAGTGAATGCGAGCGTTTTTGAAAAAGACCAGCTGGCCTATGCGCAAACCAATACAGAAGGTTTTTTCAAACTGAAGCTGAAGAGCCGATATAAGCA
This sequence comes from Pseudobacter ginsenosidimutans, assembly GCF_007970185.1. Classification (NCBI taxonomy): domain Bacteria; kingdom Pseudomonadati; phylum Bacteroidota; class Chitinophagia; order Chitinophagales; family Chitinophagaceae; genus Pseudobacter; species Pseudobacter ginsenosidimutans. Next base: position 3,165,863 of record NZ_CP042431.1, read on the forward strand.
GGCGAGCATCACCGTTAGTAAGCAATATTATGCCGATACCACGGTTACCATTCGTCCAAAATTCAACCAGGAACTTTCCATCACCATCATGCCGGTGGAGATCTCCGATCAGACCACCATCATTGGTCCATATACCTTCCAGGCGCCTGATTCCATCGTGATCGCCGTCCGTAGTCCGGACAGTACGCACTGGCTCTACACTTACCGGAAGACTGATTCCGTGATGGTGGAAAAAACTGCCATGGGAAAATTCCTGGTGAGCACCATGCAGCAGATCCAAAGTATCAACCTCAGCAAATTCTTTACTGTTCGCCCTTACCAGGTATCGCTGGTGCCAGGGATCAGTTCGAATGGAAAACTGAACAGCCAGGTGATCAACAATTTTTCATTCAATATCCTCGGTGGTTACTCCGGTGGTGTGAATGGATTTGAGTTGGGTGGCCTGTTCAATATCAATAAGAAAGATGTACGTTTTGTGCAGATCGGTGGTTTGCTCAATGTGGATGGTAAGAGTTTTACCGGTGTGCAGATTGCAGGTATACACAATACTGTTCTCGATAGTGTGAATGGCTGGCAGATTGGTGGTATCGGCAACTTCGTGAAGCGCAATGTGAATGGCTGGCAAATCGGTGGTATTTACAATCATACGGGAGGCACATTCAAAGGTGTACAACTGAGTGGTATTGCCAATTTTGCCGGAAAAGAATTCAAGGGGTTGCAGGGTAGTGGCAATTACAATGTGGCGGGTAATGCATTTGTTGGCGCACAGATCGCTGGCACCATCAACTTTGCGCGAGGCAATACCCTGGGAGCGCAACTCGCCGGGAATGGGAATATCAACTGGAAGGATTTCGAAGGCGCGCAGATCAGCGGCCTGGCGAACCTGAATGGAAGACATATGAATGGCGCGCAGATCGCGGGTTTGGGCAATATCAACGGAGGAGAAATGAGAGGCGCACAGATCTCGAGTTTGCTGAACTATACAAAAAAACTCAGGGGTGTTCAGATCGGTCTGGTGAATATTGCCGATACTTCCGATGGTTACAGTATCGGTTTGATCAATATCATTTTCAAAGGTTATCATAAGCTCAGTTTGTATACCAATGATGTGCTGCCTTTCAATGGCGCATTCAAAACCGGTAACAGTAAATTGTACAGCATCCTGCTGGCTGGTGTGAGTGTGGGTTATGGCAATGATACAATTGACAAAGCGTGGAGCTTCGGTTATGGTATTGGCCGCGAATGGCCGGTAGCAAAGAAATGGGCGCTGAATACGGAACTTACTTCGCAACATATCTACCTGGGCGACTGGGATCATATCAATCTCCTGAACCGTGTGAACGTCAACGCGTATTTCAAGATCAACAAGCTGATCAGTGTTTTTGCCGGCCCGGCTTTCTCTGTTTATTATTCAGACCAGACCATCAAGAAAGATGGATTCAAGCTGGACATGGCGCCTGATAGTCATTTCAAATTCAGCGACCGCGTGAAAGCCTGGTTCGGATTCAGCGCTGGTATCGATTTCTTCTAACCTGTTTCGGTCAGGGCAATAATCACTAACCAAACATTAACAATTCGATTGTTTGAATTCCATAATTTTGGAATATGGCCAAAAGTGAATCGATCCAGGAATTCCACCAACGCAATAATCTTGCTTTCACGCCTGCAGCATGGGGCAGCGGACCACCGCGTCATGCACTTGGGCAGATCAATGTATTCCGTCGTCAGGATCTTGGTTGTAAAGCTGCTACGCCCTACAATCGCCGCGATTATTACAAGATCTCGCTGGTGATCGGACAGGGCGTATTGCATTATGCAGACAAGAGCATATTGATTGATAAAGATGCCTTGTTGTTCTCCAATCCTAATATCCCTTACAGTTGGGAAGCCCTTTCCGAAAAGCAATGCGGCTTCTTCACTTTGTTCACCCAGGATTTTATTTCGAGAACAGACAGCCTGCAGGATTCAACATTGTTCAGGATCGGGAGCGAGCCCGTGATGTTCGTTGATGAAACACAGAAATCCTTCTATCATGATATCTTCACCAGGATGCTGGCTGAGATTGAATCTGAGTATGTTCATAAATATGATGTACTGCGGAATTATGTGAACCTCATTCTGCATGAGGCCATGAAAACGCAGCGGGGAAGTATCACTTACTCACATCCCAATGCGGCCACCCGTATTGCTGCGTTGTTCATCGAATTGCTGGAACGACAATTCCCCATCGATACACAGGATCATGTGCTTTGTTTAAAGACGGCCAGTGATTACGCGAAGCATATGAATATTCACGCAAACCACCTCAATCGCGCAGTGAAAGAGGTTACCGGAAAGACCACTACCGAGCATATTGCGGAACGTATAACAAAGGAAGCTAAAGCGTTGTTAATGCATACCAAATGGAATGTTTCCGAGGTTGCCTATAGTCTGGGATATGAACATCCTGCATATTTTACTAATTTCTTCAAAAAACAAACAGGTTCCAGCCCCAATAATTTCAGGGCTGAACAGGCTGTTGTTTGATTTTTATAAGTTATTGTTTGAAAAGTTCAACTGAAAAGAACTGCATCCTTCTTACTTTTACTTTTTAAAACACGCCGGCGCCACACACCGCTATTGCAGTTTCCTGATTCCTTCTGAAGCAGGCACCCAGCGCAACTGCAGCGAAAAGGCGGGTTAAGAGCATCTTGCCATCTTGCATCCATTCTTAAAGTGTAAACAAAAACACGATCCTGACGGATCAGTGGATTGTATTGCCCTGACTATACAAGCCGCTGCCTGCAGATCTTCACAACCAATTGTTTCAATGCATGTCAGCTAAACACATGAAGAACCTGGCCGGAGTTGCCCTGTTGCTTTTTAGCGCAACGCATACGATGGCGCAGACGCTTACGCTCAAAGACGCTGTGCAGACAGCCATGAAGAATTACGGCACCATCAGGGCGAAGGAACAGTATGCGAAAGCTTCCGGAGCCTCGGTGCAACAGTCGAAAAAAGAATATCTGCCAGACCTGAATCTCAGCTGGCAACAGGATTACGGAACCGTGAACGGACAAACAGGTCCCTTGTATGGCTACCGGGGAGGCGCAGTTGCTTCTGCCGGACCTGCGCTTTCATCGCAGAATTACAATGCTGCTTTCGGCGCATTGTACCTCGCCAACGTGAGCTGGGATTTTTTCAGTTTTGGAAAGGCAAAGGAAAAGATCGAAGTATCCAAAGCCACACTGGCCCGTGATGAAAGCGATTTCCACCAGGAACAGTTCCAGCACAGCATCCGCGTAGCCGGAGCTTACCTGAACCTGCTGGCGGCTCAACGATTATCAGGTTCCTGGCAACGCAACCTGGAACGCGCCCTGCAGATCCGCGAAGTGGTACTGGTAAGGGCGCGTAACGGACTGAATGCCGGAGTGGATTCCTCACTCGCCAATGCAGAAGTGAGCAATGCGCGGATGGCGCTTACCCGCGCAAAGGATTATGAACAGGAGCAGGGTAATATCCTGTCGCGATACCTGGGTGTTCCTGCACAGGATTTCCAGCTGGATACCTTGTTCATCGCGCGTATTCCCGGAGCATTGCAGGATCAGCCATCCACGCAATTGCACCCGCTGCTTGACTTTTATCGCAAGCGCATCGATCTCAGCAATGAACAGCAGGTATACCTGAAGAAATTCAATTACCCCACATTCACACTCTTCGGTGTTTTCCAGGGAAGAGGTTCCGGATTCCATAACAATTACGGCATCCTTGATCAGAACCTCGATGCCTATACGAAGGATTATTTCAAGGGAGTAGAGCCAAACCGCTACAATTATCTCCTGGGTGTGGGGATGATCTGGAACCTGACCACACCATTGCGCATACACCAGCAGGTTAGTTCACAGAAATTCATTTCGCAGGCATTGCAGAGTGAGTATGAACTGGCCGATCAGCAACTGAAGGCGCAACTGGCATTGTCTGCCACACGCATCAGTAATTCGCTGGACAATTACAAGGAAGTTCCCGTGCAGCTGAAAGCTGCCGGTGATGCATACCTGCAGAAATCCGTGTTGTACAGGAATGGCCTTACCAATATGGTGGATGTAACGCAGGCATTGTATGCGCTGAACCGTGCGGAAACAGACAGGGATATCGCCTACAGCAATGTATGGCAGGCGCTGTTGCTGAAAGCAGCCGCCAGTGGCGACCTGAACCTGTTCATGAATGAATTCTAATAGACAAGCTGATCAATAAAAAAATATTATGGGCTTAATCAGAAGCGGTTTAAGAAAACCAATCTCGGTACTGGTGATCGTTGCAGGATTACTGTTCTTCGGGATCAGCGCTGTGAATAAGATCAAGGTAGACATCTTCCCGAATATGAACCTACCCGTGATCTATTTGTCGCACCCCTACGGAGGTTTCACGCCTGCGCAGATGGAGGCATATTTTGGAAAACAATACATCAATATCCTGCTGTATGTGAACGGTGTGAAATCCATCGAAACAAAAAACGTACAGGGGCTCACCCTGATGAAGATCTCTTTCTATCCCGGCACCAATATGGCGCAGGCGGCGGCAGAGCTGAGTGCATTCAGCAACCGCGCGCAGGCCATCTTTCCACCGGGATCGCAGCCTCCTTTCATCATGCGTTTCGATGCCAGTACATTGCCCGTAGGGCAATTGGTATTGCGCAGCGATGTAAGAAGCAATAATGAACTGATGGATATGGCCAACGTGTACGTGCGTTCAGCATTCACATCTATTCCCGGCCTGGTTGGCTCACCGCCCTTTGGTGGAAATATCAGGACCATCGTTATCAAAGCTGATCCTGAGTTGATGCGTTCGCACAATTTGACCCCTGACCAGTTGGTGGAATCAGTTCGTCTCAATAACCAGGCAACGCCATCCGGTAACGTTCGGATAGGAGATTACAACTATCTCACACCAAGCAATACCACCATAAAGAATGTAAAGGATTTCGAGAATATTCCCTTGTATAAAGGAGGCGCACATAATTTATACCTGCGTGATGTAGCCACTGTGGAAGATGGAGCAGATGTTACAGTGGGGTACGCGATGGTGAATGGCAAAAGATCCGTGTACCTCAGTGTGGGAAAATCAGCTGATGCCAGTACCTGGGAAGTGGTGCAGAAATTGAAAGCAGCGCTGCCGAAGTTCCAGGCGCAGTTGCCCGAGGATGTGCATCTTACCTATGAATTCGATCAGAGCGTGTATGTGATCAATGCCGTGAAGAGCCTGATCAGTGAAGGCATCATCGGCGCCATACTCACCGGCCTGATGGTATTGTTGTTCCTGGGCGATACGCGTGGAGCCCTGATCGTTATACTCACCATTCCCACGTCCATTATTTCAGGTGTATTGTTTTTGCAGTTGTTCGGACAAACCATCAATATCATGACGCTGAGCGGCCTCTCGCTGGCCATCGGTATCCTGGTGGATGAGAGTACCGTGACGATAGAGAATATACACCAGCACCTGGATATGGGCAAGCCGAAAGCGCTGGCCATCTGGGATGCCTGTAAGGAGATCGCATTCCCGAAACTGTTGATCCTGCTCTGTATCCTGGCAGTGTTTGCACCAGCATTGAGCATGGAAGGTATTCCGGGATCATTGTTCCTGCCGCTTTCACTGGCCATCGGCTTCTCGATGATCACCAGTTATATTCTGAGTCAGACATTCGTACCTGTAATGGCCAACTGGCTGATGAAAGGGCATAAACATAAAAAGAAGAAAAAAGAACAAACAGAAGATGAAGCAGCATTCGCAGCATCGGAATTATCGCCCGCATCTGAATCAGACACATGGGACCAGAAAAAAGTGTTGGTAGAAAGGGAAGACAGTAATCGCGATGGTAAGATCAGTGGTTTTGAAAGATTCCGTGCGCGGTTCCTTCGCTTCCTGGAAAGGTTATTACCTGTGAGAAAACCCGTGGTGGCCCTGTATGTAGTGCTGGTGCTGGGTGGCGCCTGGCTGATGTTGAACAGTATCGGAAGGGATGTATTACCGAAAGTGAATGGCAATCAATTCCAGGTGAGACTGAGAGCCCCGGATGGAACGAGGATCGAAAGAACGGAGGACAAGATGATCCGGGTAACGAAGATCGTTGAAGATCTGGTAGGCAAGGAGAATATCGGTATTACATCGGCGTATATCGGCCAGCACCCCGGCCAGTTCTCTATCAGTCCTATTTACCTCTTCATGAGTGGTCCGCATGAAGCAGTATTGCAGGTGAGTTTGAAAGAGGAGTATCACACGAACATGGATCAGATCAAGGAAAAGATGCGTGCAAAGATCAGTGAAGAGATACCTGACCTGCGCATGTCCTTTGAGCCGATCGAGCTTACAGACAAGATCCTGAGCCAGGGATCGCCCACGCCGATCGAAGTGAGATTATCGGGAAGAAATAAAAAAGTGAACGAAGAGTACGCGGAAAAAGTAATCGAAAAACTGAAAGCCATTCCTTACCTGCGTGATGTGCAACTGGCGCAGAGCATCAAGTATCCTGCGTTGAAGGTGAATATCGACCGGGTACGTGCCGCACAGCTGGGAGTGGATGTGAACGATGTGAGCAGGTCCCTGACCACCAGCACTTCTTCCAGCCGGTATACCGACAAGAATGTTTGGCTGGACGAACGCAGCGGGCTGAGCTATGCCGTTCAGGTGCAGGTACCTGAGAATAAGATGACCGAAGTGAACAGTATCGGTGAAATACCTGTTCTGAGAAATACGCCCCGTCCTATTCTTAGCGATGTGGCCACAATCGAGCCGGACACTACTTACGGCGAAGCCGATAACCTCGGTGCGATGCCCATCATTTCCGTGACTGCCAATATCAACGGAAAAGACCTCGGCACTGCCACCAAAGATGTGAAAGCAGCTTTAACTACATTGGGCGAGCTGCCCCGTGGTCTGATAGTGGAACCGATCGGATTGAGTACGGTGCTTACTGAAACGCTGGATAACCTGGAATCAGGATTGCTGGTAGCGATCATCGTGATCTTCCTGATGCTGGCCGCCAATTACCAGAGTTTCAAAGTGTCGCTGGTTGTACTCACTACAGTGCCGGCCGTATTGTTAGGTGCACTGGGAATGTTGCTGCTGACAGGATCTACGCTTAACCTTCAGAGTTATATGGGTATCATCATGTCGGTAGGCGTAAGTATCGCCAATGCCGTATTGCTGATTACCAATGCAGAACATTTGCGCAGGCATAGCGGCGATGCGCTGGGAGCAGCCAGGGAAGCGGCGGCGCTTCGTCTTCGTCCTATCCTCATGACCTCCGTGGCCATGGTAGCCGGTATGATCCCCATGGCAACTGGCTGGGGTGAAGGTGGTGAACAAACGGCACCGTTAGCGAGGGCAGTGATAGGGGGACTGATCGCTTCCACTGTTGCAGCGCTGGTGATGCTGCCGCTGGTATTCGCCTGGCTGATGAAGAAGACCAACACACAATCCGTATCTCTCGACCCAACTGATAAAGAAAGTAAACATTTTATATCGTCTTTGTATGAAAGCAATCAACCATAACCATTTGTTCATTGCAGGCTCATTGCTGCTGGGAGCCATCACTATCAGCAGTTGTAATTCAACGGAAGGTAAAACGGCTGAAAAGCCCGTTGCTGCTGCCATTGCAGCTACTCCTGCCACTGAAGTGTTTGCATTGGAACGCGGACAACTATCCACTTCCCTTCAACTCCCCGGCGAGCTCACTGCTTTCCAGCAGGCAGACCTGTATGCAAAGGAGAACAGCTATGTAAGAAAGATCTATGCAGATATCGGTTCAACGGTGAGCCAGGGACAATTGCTGGCATCGCTCGATGCGCCTGAATTGAATTCCCGTCTGGCTGCTGCAGCCAGCAGGTTGAAAAGCCAGGAAGCATTGTACACCGCCAGCAACGCACTGTACAAGCGACTCTTTGAAACCAGTAAAACGCCGGGCACCATTTCTCCGAACGATCTGGAGCAGGCCGAAGCAAAACGTGATGCCGATCTCGCACAACTCGAAGCCGCCAAAGCAGCTTACAAAGAAGTGACCGTGATGCGCGATTACCTGGAGATCCGTGCTCCATTCGCTGGTGTGGTGAGCGCGCGTAATGTGAATACCGGCGCCTATGTTGGTCCGAACGGGAAAACAGTATTGCCCTTGTTCACTTTACAGGAGCAGAAACATCTGCGTTTGGCAGTAGCCATTCCGGAAGCCTACACTGGTTTCATCCAGAAGCAACATGATGTGAAATTCCAGGTGAAGGCACTGCCCGGCAGGATCTTTACGGCAAGCATCAAAAGGCAGGCCGGCGCGCTGGACGACAGGCTGCGTGCAGAACGCGTGGAGATGGACGTGTACAACAACGATCTGAAATTATTACCCGGAATGATCGCGGAAGTGAAGATCCCATTCCCCGGAAAGGATAGTACCTTTATTGCTCCCAAATCCGCCGTGGTCAATTCCCCTGAACGCGTATTCGTGATCCGTATCGAAAATGGAAAAGCCGTTTGGGTAGATGTACAGAAAGGCCGGGAAGCCGATGGAAAAGTAGAGATCTTCGGTTCACTTCAGCCCGGCGACCAACTGGTAAAGACTGGTAGTGAAGAAATCCGCAATGGTTCTGATGTTAAAAATACAAAGACGGCTCAGTAAGGTTTGTATTCAGTAACAACAAAAACAATTTTATGAAGTATCGTGCATTGGGAAAAACTGGCGAGCAGCTTTCTGCCATCGGCCTTGGTTGTATGGGGATGAGCTTCGCATATGGACCGCGCAATGATGATGAAAGCATCCTTACGCTGGAAAAAGCATTGGAGATCGGGATCAATTTCTGGGATACAGCCGATATGTACGGTGCTGGTCATAATGAAGAGCTGATCTCGAAAGTATTGGTGCCGAACAGGAAAAAGATCTTCATCGCCACCAAATTCGGATTCCGGTACAGACCTGATAACAGTACCTATTTCGATGGCTCGCCTGCTTATTTGAAACAGGCTGTGGAAGCGAGTTTGAAAAGATTGAAGACAGATGTGATAGACCTGTATTATGCGCATCGCGTTGATGTGAATGTGCCCGTGGAAGAAATGGTAGGAGCGATGGCGGAGCTGGTGAAAGAAGGAAAAGTGAAATACCTCGGATTGTCTGAAGCATCTCCTGCTTCCATCAGAAAGGCGCATGCTGTACATCCGATCACAGCCCTGCAAAGTGAGTATAGCATTCTAACCAGGGATGTTGAAAACAATGATGTGTTGAAAACTGTGCGGGAACTCGGCATCACTTTCGTGCCTTACAGCCCGCTGGCGCGTGGACTGGTGACTGCCACTTTACCACCGGCCTCACAGTTAGGCGCAGACGATTTCCGCAAGACCCTGCCGAGGTTTGGCGATCAGTATGCAGAGAACAATAATAAACTGGTAGATAAATTTGCTGCACTGGCAGCCGCTAAGAATATCACACCTGCACAGTTATCACTGGCATGGGTACTCGCACAGGGCGACGATATCATTCCGATCCCCGGCACCAAGCAAAGGAAATACCTGCTGGAAAATGCAGGAGCAGTGGATGTACAACTGACGAAAGAAGATTTGGAGGCGATAGATGCACTGGTGAAGGAGTTTCCGGATACCGGTGCGCGGTACAGTGAAGGAGCGATGAAGCTGGTGAACAAGTAAAATGAAAAAGGGGCTTTCGCCCCTTTTTTCTTCTCATGCATTATCGATGGCCCGCTTAACGCTGCCGTTTTTCAGCAGCAATGCTTTTGCTTTTTCGTAATCGCTCCACTTCAATTTATCCATGATCATTTTCGTTCCCCTGTCAACGAGTTTTTCGTTGGTCAGCTGCATGTTCACCATTTTATTGTCTTCCACACGTCCGAGCTGGATCATCACAGTAGTAGAGATCATATTGAGGATGAGTTTCTGGGAAGTACCGCTCTTCATGCGCGTGCTGCCGGTAACAAACTCAGGACCCACTTCGCATTCAACCGGAAAATCAGCTACCAGGCTGAGTGGTGAACCCGGATTGTTGGTGATGGAGCCCGTAATGATACCGTGTTCGCGGCAGGTCTTCAGCGCTTCGATCACATAAGGCGTGGTGCCGCTGGCTGCGATACCAACCACTACGTCGTTCTCATTCACGTTATGCGCCTGGAGATCCATCCAGCCCTGCGTTTTGCTGTCTTCCGCATTTTCAACAGCCTGGAGAATGGCGGGAGCGCCACCGGCAATGATACCTACCACCAGACCCTGAGGAACGCCGAAAGAAGGAGGGCATTCACTTGCATCAACCACACCCAAACGGCCACTGGTGCCTGCTCCGATGTAGAACAATCTTCCGCCTGCCAGCATTTTGTCAGCGATCGCTTCAACCAGTTTTCTGATCTGGGGGATCGATTTTTCAACTGCTGCCGGTACTGTTTTATCCTCATCGTTAATATGTCCCAGAATTTCATTGATAGACATTTCCTCCAGGTGATGATACTTACTGCTTGACTCTGTAACTTTCAAAAATTCTGACATGGGTAAACGGGATTTGAAATAATTGAAGGTTGTTTAATGGTTAGTGTCGAAAATTTAGAGCGAATGTTTCAGGCAAAGGCGCAAAACAACCAAAACCAAAACCTAACAAACAGATCGTTTGCGCCTTTGCCTGATGAATTATTTAGAATGGAGGATCGTTGGGTGTATTCGGATTGTTATCCTTTTCAGTGAAAGGATAAGGCATGAAATTGCGTTTGCGTGTGACCAGAGTTTCATCCAGCACATCCTCGAATCGGCGCAGGTCTTCCAGTTTCATACCACTCATGTACAATTCAATACAACGGTTGCGATAGATCTGCACCAGCAGATCATTTTTGGCCATGGCTCCAAGCGCAGGCAGATCTGCTCCCACACCGTAGATATCTCCGGCAGGTTTTTTAGTTACCACTTTATTCAATTCTATTAAAGCCTGTCCAAGATCAGGAGTAGCTTTTCTTGCGTAAGCTTCTGCTTTGATCAGCATGATCTCGCCTGGAGTATAAACAGGGATCGCAGTATTGAGTGCAGCATAAAAACCATTGATCCTGAATCTTGGATTTGACTCTTGCGGAGTCTTGATCCTGGTATGGAAAAGGATACGTCCGTCAGTTTTTTCAGGAGCAATTGCTTCAGGCAGGCCAAGAGTGGAATCAATGGGTTGGAAGAAGTTAGTGTTGCTGGTAGCAGATTCATACACGGGGTTCATCACCTGTGCGTTGAAATCAAGTACCACTTTTTTGGAAAGATCCACTTTCTCTGCTGCTGCCAGGGCAGCATCGTAGTCGCCACTGAACAAAGCGTATCTCGCTTTCAATGCATAGAGGGCATTGATCATTCCATTGTTGGCAACTCCGGCGGTGAGCCTGCCAATTACTGTAGCATTCGGATTGTTGGCTTCATACGCAACGATGGCATTATCCAATACTCTGATAGCTTTCTTATAACCATCCATGCGATCTATGAAAGTCACCGGGGTACCGATTGTTCCGATAGTGTCGGGAACTTTTTCCCAGAACATAGACAAGTTGCCCAATGCCAGCGCTTTGAAGATCGATGCGTAGCTGATCAATCCGGCGCCATAAGGCTTATCGGTAGTTTGCTCTCCATACCTGATCACATTATTGGCATCGAAGATCATCTTGTTGCCGTTGGTCCAGATATTGGTGAGCACGTTATTGGTGCCGTCTACATTTATACCGCCTTTGCTGAATTGGTTTTCCCCCACGTTCCCCGGATTCAACAAAATCAGCTCGTTTGTGGTAAGGCCATTTGCATCTATCGCTGCAAAAAAGGTGCTTGCCTGTCCCGCAGTGTAGGTGCGTTGAATGCCTACAGCTGCACTGGCTGCAGTGATGGGATTTTTAAAAACGACATCACTCGGCGTTTCATTGGGATTGGTGAAATCCTTCTTGCATCCGGTGGCAGCCACAACCAGCAGTGCCAGGGCGTATGTTTTATTATTGAATATTAGCTTCTTCATAAAATGTTTTTGTTGGTTAGAATTTAGCCTGGATTCCCAAACTGAAAGTCCTTGGAATAGGAACAGCGCCAAAATCTATTCCTCTGAGAATGGTGCTTTGTCCACCAGCATTCACTTCAGGGTCATATCCTTTGTAATTGTCGAATGAGATCAGGTTGCGACCGCTGAGGCTTACTGCCAGATCGCTCAGACCCTTAATCTTGCCGAAACGATAAGTGATAGCAACTTCACGCAGTTTCACGAAGGAACCGTCATCGATCCTCCATTCATTCACGTCATAAGCACCTGCAACGTATCCGCGGGGAAGTTTGCCCATTTGTTCATCCTGAGCCACCAGGCCTCCGCCTACACCCTGACGTGTACGCCAGTCTGCATTCCACACATCCACACCCTGAACGGCATCGAGCTGAACGCGGAGTGCGAATTTTTTGTAGCTCACTTCGTTCACGAGAGTACCGGTCCAGTCTGGGTTGGGATCGCCTATTACCTTGCGCAGCAGATCACCGGTAGGAGCACCGTTTTCGCGGCGGGTTTCATAGCTGGTTAAAGTTGTTTGTGTTCCTCGTTCAAATTGAAGTATGCCGGCAGCGTTCTTAAACAGCTGGCCGTTATCTCTCGCGAAGAAAGTTCCGTAGAATACGCCGATCGGTTGTCCTTCAATGATAGACACCGGCGCACCTGAGTTGGTAGAAGGAGCAAAGCGGGGCTGACCAAGGTGGGTAACCACATTCCTGTTTCGGTTGAAGATAGCCGTGATATCCCAGGTGATGTCGCTTTTCCTTACAGGTGTTACATTTAACACGATCTCAAAGCCTTTGTTTTCAAGGTTACCCACATTACCAAGATAGCTGGTGTATCCGTAAGTAGGAGCAATTACCCTGGAGAACAGGAGGTCTTTCACTTTCTTGTAATAGTAGTTCGCCTGCAGACCGATCCTGTTGTTCAGGAAAGCCAGGTCCATACCGAACTCGATCTCATCCTGGCGTTCTGGTTTGATATTTTCATCCACTAAAACTCCTTTGGAGTTCATTGCCAGCTTACCGACGAAGGCATTGCTGGTATAAGTGTTAGAACCGGCGAAAGCACCGATGCCTGTTAAGTTACCCGACTGGCCATAAGCCATACGGAATTTCAGGAGGTCCCACCAATTGTCTACATTCAGTTTGCTCCAATAATCAGTGCTGGAGACCACGTAGCTGCCGCTCGCTTTTGCATAGACCTGGTTGCGTTGATCCTTTCCGAATACAGAAGAACCATCCAGGCGTACAGCTCCTGTTACGAAGAAATGATTCTTATAACGGAAATTCTGTTGAACATAGCCACCGGAAACAGAGAGCTCGCTTCTTTCATCGGCCGAAGGAAGTTGCGTAATGGCAGACTTCACAACAGAAATATAAGGACTCATACCACGTCCCTGCGCTAGCAGATAATCGTTCTTTTCATATTGAACGGAGTAACCCACCTGGGTAGTTGATCCAAGGTCATCAGAGATATTGGCGGTATAAGTGGCGTTCAGCTCATGGTTGATCTGGAAGAAAGTATTGGTAGCTGCACTGGCATAACCATTCAGATCATCACTACCTCCAAAATAGCCAGGATTTACCGTGTAAGCATACGGAGGAATGAAAGTTGTTCCGTTCTGAGCATAGTTATCGATACCCATTGTGTAATCGATAGTAAGGTTCTTCACGGGCTTCAGTTTCACACCCAGACTGGCCAGTACGCGGCTGGTGGTCTGTTGTTGTTTCATGTCCTCAATTACAGAAACCGGGTTTACACGACTGAAGTTGCCCACTTTCAACAAATTGCCGGATGCATCACGTTTCCAGATATCATGGTAGTTCCCAATGATGTTGATGGAACCAACAGGAGAAAAGAAAGAGTTGCCATCAGGCTTTTCATTGGCCTTGCTGTTGACATAGTTAAGACCCATATTCACACTGAGCCATTTGTTGAAGGTTTGATCAACGTTGGCCCTGAAACTGTAACGCTGGAAGTCTGTGTTCTTTACAATACCCTGGTTGAAGAAATAAGAACCGGAAACGAAGTACTTAGTCTTATCGTTACCACCACTAACAGAAACGTTATTGTCAGTTCCTGTACCGGTGCGGAAAACATAGTCCTGGTAATCGTAACGGTTTACAGGAGAGGTTGTAGTTACTAAATCCCCATTAACACGTGCGATCACATCATGGGTAAAATCGTCTACGCTACCACCAAACTTCACGGGCGACTGGTTCATGTCAAGTTTCTTCCTGAGCTGGTTCATCAGGAAACTGGAAGAGAAGCTTACCTGAGGAGCTCCGGCCTTACCACGTTTTGTGAAGATCTGCACTACACCTGCGTTTGCGCGTGAACCGTAAATGGCTGCAGCAGCTGCACCGTTCAGCACTTCCACTCTTTCGATATCTGCCGGGTTGATATCCACCATCCTGTTTTGACCGATAGTACCTACAGTGTTGGCGCCGTCATAGCCGGAAGATGTATTGGTAACCCTGTTGGTAGCGTTGTTGATGATCACACCATCCACAATATAAAGAGGCTCTGAAGAAGAGTTGATGGAGCTGATACCCCGAAGCCTAACCGAAATACCACCGGCAGGATCACCGGAGTTCTGACTGATCTGCGCACCTGCAGTTTTACCCTGCAATGCTGCCAGTACGTTTCCGGTGGCGCCTTTGTTGAGGTCTTCCGCTTTCACGGTGCTTACATAGTTACCTAACTGCTTACGGGTAGTTCCTGCACTGGTACCGGTTACGATCACTTCGTCCATACCAATGGCATCAGGTGTAAGTTCTGCATCAAGTGTGTACTTGCTTTCAGATCCCACCTGTAATGTTTTTGTTACAGCCTTGAAACCAATTCCGGAAAATTCCACCGTGTAAGAACCAGGCTTCAGATTAGCCTGCATGGTGTATGCGCCAGTTGCGTCAGAGGAAGTGCCGTACGAGGTATTCTTCACTTGAATAGAAATACCTGGAACAGCTTCTTTTTTTGCATCAGTCACTTTACCGCTGATCGTCACCTGCGCACCAGCAAAGTAACCTGCAAAAATCAGGCAAAGCAGGAAAGGAATTTTTTTCCATCTGATTCCTGCCTGCATCGTTAGATTGTCCATAAAGCAGCTTTAAATTAATGTTGTTAAAGAATAGTACTCAGTTCCCATAGGGTCAGGTAAATGAAAATGCAATAACCGGGAGGGATAAGTTATATAGGGTACGGAAATAAAAACATGCACTTTCACGGAGTAAATTTGGAGAAAAATATTGAATTCCTGCAAAAAAACGCAAATAATTTGTTTGTTTTTGCAGGTTTGTGCGGGTAGAGGGGTTCTGAAACCGCAGTATGAGAAATTCAACCGCTTTACCTTGCAATGATGGATTTGTTGCCGCTTCGGCCTATCTTCGTTTCAGTAAGCTGAAAGACTTACTGCTACTGCTTTGTATATGAAATCATTCCTGACCTGCCTGCTAACCCTTACCTTTTTACAAAACCTGTTCAGCCAGGACCATCAGCAATTACTGGAAGAGCTCAATAAGGTCATCAACGAATCTGCGGGGTACGATGCCCGAAAACAGGAAGATATACGCGCCATCCATTTTTACGAAGATGCCGGAACGCCACAGCTGGAGTTCAATCGCTATCACCAATTGTTTGAAGCCTATAAGGTGTATAAATATGACTCTGCCTATTTCTACGCCCGCAAACAGTTTCACATCGCGAAGTCGCTCAGTAATGATACCCTCATCAATATGGCGCGCATCAACCTGAGCTTCTCACTCCTTTCAGCAGGGATGTATAAAGAAACACAGGAAACACTGGACTCGGTGGATATCCACACACTAACTGATGAAGCCAAAGCCAGGTATTACTCTTTACTGGGTCGCTTTTATTATGATCTCGGGGATTTCGATAAAGATGTGAACTATACGCCCGACTATACGCTCAAGGGAAATACCTTTATGGATTCCACCATTGCACTGACACCTCCCAACTCTTTCAATCATCTCTATTACCAGGGATTGAAAGATATCAAGTCGGGGAACAACGACAGGGCCCGCGAACTATTCCGTCAGCTCCTCAACCTGGATTCGCTTACAGATCACCAGGTGGCGGTGACCGCTTCTACGCTCAGTGATATCTATATCCAGCGCAACATGGATGATTCCGCCATCACACTCCTGATACAATCAGCCATTGCAGATATCAAATCATCTACCCGCGAAACCTCTGCCATCTTCAATCTGGCGGCATTACTGTACAAAAAGGGAGATGTGAAAAATGCCTATACCTGCATTCAGCGCGCAATTGCCGATGCCACTTTCTATGGCGCCCGCCAAAGGAAAGTACAGGTGAGCGCCATCCTCCCACTGATCGAAGGAGAGCGGGTGAACATTGCCGAGAAACAGAAGAACAAACTCATTGCCTATGCTGCCGTGGTGACTTTGCTGCTGCTGGCAGTGATCGGTCTGGCCATCGCCCTCATGAAACAGATCCGCAAGGTGAAACTGGCGCAACAGGCGCTCATGGAAGCGCATGATCGCCTCCAGGTGGCCAATGAAAAACTGATGGAGAGCAATACCATCAAAGAAGAATATATTGGATATTTCTTTAATTACAACTCCGACTTCTTCTCCCGGATCGAAAGGTTCAAAAGATCGCTGGACCAGAAGATCATGGAAAGAAAACTGGAAGAAGTAAAATTCCTAGTCAATAATATCAACCTTAAAAGAGAGAAGGAAGACCTGCTCAAAAGTTTCGACAAGGTTTTTCTCACCCTCTTTCCCGGATTCGTGGACGGCTTCAATGCACTTTTCAAACCGGAAGACCAGATCCATCTCAAAGACAATGAGCTCCTCAATACCGACCTCCGAATCTTCGCACTCATCCGGATGGGCATCAGCGACAATGAAAAGATCGCCCATATCCTGGAGTATTCGGTGAACACCATTTATACTTATAAGACCAAGATCAAAAACAAAAGTCTTCTCCCCAATGAAGACTTCGAGCAGGCCATTATGAACATAAAATAGGCCTGAAAATCTTCCATATTTCTACTTAAAATCGTCATATATTGTATTGTTTAATATGTTTTTAAATAATTTGTAATCAATCTATTAATGATTATAATCAGCCCTTAAAACCCTTTATTTTCTATACTTCATCCATATAAGTTGAAATCAGCTCAACTTGAGCCTTTCTTTGATTTCAGGTAAGCAGAAAGTTGTTGCCATTGCAACGGATCGCTTTCTCCATTAACCTTAAAAAACTGCCGTTTTTATGATTAAATCACGATTGCTGCCTGAAGCATTTATCTGCTTTTTGATGGCCATGCTATTTGCAGGAACTGCCCTTGCGCAGACCCGGACTGTAACAGGAAAAGTAACAGACAACAAAAGCAGTCCGGTGGTTGGAGCCACCGTTCAGGTGAAGGGAGGCGCCGGTGTAAGCACCAATGAAGCCGGTGAGTTCCGCATCAATCTTTCTTCTGCAGCAGATTCCCTTATCTTCTCACACGTAGAATTTGAAACCCGCGCTGTTGCCGTTCGCAACAGGTCAACCTTCAACATTTCATTGCAACCTAAAGACATGGGGCTGGATGCCGTGGTGGTAGTGGGTTATGGTACCCAGAAACGCCGCGATGTTACCGGGGCTATCGGTTCCGTGAAAGGTGATGCGATCAGGAATATGCCGGTGACCGATGTTGCTGCCGCTCTCCAGGGCCGCGTGGCTGGTGTGGAAGTAGTGAAATCTTCCGGTGAGCCCGGTGCCCCCACACAGATCACTATCCGCGGTGTGGCTTCTCTCAGTCAGCCACAACCGCTTTATATCGTTGATGGCGTACGCCAGGATGGTAATAATATCAATATGGCGGATGTTGCCAGCTTCGATGTATTGAAAGATGCGAGCGCCGCCTCTATATATGGTGCGGCAGCTGCGGGCGGTGTGATCATCGTTACCACTAAAAAAGGAACAGGGGCCAAGCCCACCGTGAATTTCAATGCGCGTTACGGTGTTACTACGCCACGTATGATGGAACTCCTGCGTCGCGATGAATTCATCCGCTTTCGCAAACTGATCAACGATCCGGTGTATGGTCCGCAAAGTCAGACAGACACCCTTCCCGATACCGACTGGGCAGGCGCCCTCTTCGATAACGGAACAGAAGAGAACTACAACCTCTCCATTTCCGGATCATCTCCCAATACCAATTATTTCGTATCCGGTATTTATAATAATCAGAAAGGTGTATTCAGAAAGAATTCATCCGGTATGTACGGTTTCCGTTTGAATACGGATATCAGGGTTACCGATAATATCAAAATTGGTGAGCAGCTCTATGTTTGGCAAAGAAATACCACGCCACCAACAGGAGTAAGTATCAATCCGCCATTCCGCACCATTCCTACAATGGGCATCTACGGTAATTCTCCGGAGAACCCCTGGGCCAAATCGCCTCCCGGATTTGCAGGACCTAACCTGGTTGCGCAGATCGAGACTGCTCACAGGCAGTTCACCCAGGCCAATTTCCAGGGTAATGCTTATGCGGAGATCAAACTGCCGTTCTACCTTACTTTCAAAACAACACTGGGTTATACCTATTATAATGAGGAGCTGAACTATTACCAGGAGGCTTACAATGCCGGTCCGGTTTCAGTGAATGCCACCAGTCTGGCGAAGAACAATGCCAGCACCAGGAGCATCTTCACCAACTATGTACTGAGCTTTGATCATGCATTTGGCGAACACTCCATCAATGCGCTTGCCGGTTACGAACAGATCAGCGGCATCACCAACGGTGCACAGATCGGTGCCACTTCAGTAGGAGGTACTTCTTATGCTTTCCTGCTGACTTCCGATTCACGCATCAACCTGGCCAATGGCGGTTATGATGATAATGCGCTGATCAAATCCATGTTCGGCCGCGTGAGCTACGACTTCGCCAAAAAATACTTCGCAACCTTCTCTATCCGCCGCGATGGTAATTTCCAGAAGTTCGGTCCCAATAATCGTTACGGTGTGTTCCCCGCAGGTTCTGTGGGCTGGCGTATCAGCGATGAGCCTTTCATGAAGCAATTACTGCCGCAGGCCAATCTGCTGAAATTGCGTGGTAGCTATGGCGTACTCGGTAACAGCAATATTCCATCTTATGTGTTCCTCTCCACATTCGACCTGGTGAGCGCACAGAATTTTGCGCCCGGTGTTGTGCCCGTGCTCAATTACACACAACAGAATATCCCTAACCCGAATATCAAGTGGGAAAGCATGTATGAGGCCAATATCGGTCTGGATGCAGAATTCATGAATGGCAAACTGTATGCAAGTGTTGACTGGTACGATAAAACGACCAAAGACATGCTGTACAACCTGCCCATTCCTACAAGCGCCGGTATGCCCGTGAGCATCTTCATCACCAATATCGGGTCTGTGCGCAACAGGGGTATTGAATTCTCAGCCGGATATCGCAGCAATATTGGAGAGTTCTCTTACAATGTTGGCGTAACAGGCGCTTTCAACAAGAACAAAGTACTGAATCTCGATAATATCAATAACAACGCCATCCTTGCCGGCGATAACAACTATGGTTCTCCGAGCTTCGGAATCTGGACTGGTCAGCAACTCGCTTCAACCAAAGCCGGTGCCCCATTCGGACAATTCTGGGGATACAAAGTGATTGGCATGTATCAATCTGATGATGAATGGAAGAACCATCCGCAGCAGGAAGGAAAGCAGGCGAAAAAAGGCGATCTCATTTTTGCTGATATCGACGATAATAAAAAGATAGATGAAAAAGACAGGACCGTTATCGGCAGCCCATACCCTGATTTCGTATATGGTATCACGTTAAACCTCGCTTACAAAGGATTCGATATTCAGGCGCTGTTCAGTGGTGTGGCTGGGGTAGACATCTTCAACGGTGTAGCTCCGTACGCGATGAGCCCGTTTGCAGACGGTAACACTACCAACAAAGTGTTCGGCGCTTCCATGCTGGACGGGGATTACCTGACCTCACAGCCACGTATAGGTGAAAAAACGCAAACTGGTTTCATTCAGGATCCCAACCATAACTATACATGGGCCAATAGCTATTTCGTGGAGAACGGCAGCTATCTCAAGCTGAAACAATTACAGATCGGCTACAACCTGCCTGCCAATATCCTGCAGAAGGTGAAAATGAAAAATGCCCGTTTGTATGTGATGGGATACAACCTGTTCTGTCTTACCAAATACAATGGTATCGATCCTGAACTTGGTGGTGCTGTAACTACAAGGGGAATCGATGTTCCTTACAGGTATCCGAATTCAAGGATCTATTCACTGGGACTCGACATCACCTTCTAACCAATTAAAATGATTGCCATGTTTAAGAAATTATTGATCATAGCAGCCTGCTCACTTTCTCTGGCAGCCTGCAAGAAAGACCCCGATAATGTGAGCCTGCGCGGCGCCTACAGCAGCGGTGAGTTCCCGAAAAATATCAACGACCTTCTGGGTGTGCTCGGCGCCGGTTATGCGCAATGGAGGGCCGAACACCTGGCCGGCTTCAATCTCATGACCAAGGTACAGGCCTGTAGTGAACATGCCGCCGACCTGGCTTATGGCGGAGACCTCAGCTGGACCGAGCTCGCAGCCAATGAGCTCAGCGTTTCCAACACTTATGCCAATGGCCTCTGGGCGCAATTGTATGTGGGTGTGAAAACGATGAATGCCTTCCTGGACCGTGCCGATTTCTATGAGCAGAAATATATGGTGGCTTCCGAACAGCAGATGGTGAACTATATGCGTGGCGAAGCTTATTTCCTCCGCGCATGGTATTACTTCAACCTGGAATGTTTCTTCGGTGAAGCCTATGTTGGCGCCAACGGAGCCAATGATGATAAACTGGGTGTGCCTATCTATACAAGCATTCCAACCAATGTTGCCGAAACACAGCAACCGCGCAAGAAGGCCCGCGAAGTTTGGAACTTCATCATCGAAGACCTGAAGAAATCTGCTGAGCTGCTCAAGGGTGCACAATGGACAGGCACTATGCGCGGCCGCGCTACTGAATGGAGCGCCAAGGCCCTGCTGGGAAAAGCGTATGTATTCACACAGGACTGGCCCAATGCAAAAACCACCTTGCTGGATGTGATCCAGAACAGTGGAAAATCGTTGATGCCTTTCAGTAAGTACAAGGAAGCGTTCAACGACAAACCGGAGAATGAGTTCAATGAAGAATCGCTCTTCGAGATCAATATAGACAGAACGCCTGCCAACTATGGGATCTTCGCAGACTTTCCGCCCAACAAGAACCTGACTTCCAGCCAGGGCCTGCTCTGGAGCCCCAGTTGTCTGGGGGATGATGGCATCGAAGGCGGACCGAACAATAACCTCGGTTATTGCAACCAGTTTGTGCACGACAAAAATCTGCGCCGCTTTGGTTTTGATCTGCCGATCTATAACCTTGTGGAGAACCCGGCCTACGTACCACCCACCAATACGCTGACCAATCAGAAATATATCCTGGATCCTGCGTATCGCGCGGCTTCCGAAGCCATGCGCACCAATAAAACAGTGGACCCACGTTTATATGTATGCGCATTACAACCCTGGGTAGATAATGTTAAGAACAATGACATCGTAAAACCTGTTGGTAAATGCGTGGGCATTGGCGGAGGTATCCAGCAATATTTCCATGGATGGAGCTTCAAGAAGTTCACTACTATGGATAATAATCTCTGGGCAAAATCGAATGCAGCTGATGGTGCCAATTATTACCTGCTCCGCCTGGCTGATATTTTTCTGCTCTATGCAGAAGCCTGCATCAATTCAGGTGAGGCTGAAACCGGCAGGGAATATATCAACAAAGTTCACAGAAGGGCGTATGGCGTAGCCAACTACAATGCACCATCTCCTTATGACTATGCAACATTGACTTCCGCCACCATGGCCAATGATCCCAACCTGGCCAATAACCCGCTGCGCTATGAGCGTTATGCCGAGTTGTTTGCAGAAGGTCACTGGTGGTTTGATGTATGCCGCTGGCGCATCGGAAAAGCAGAAGCCACTTACTATGGCATCTACCTTCCGGCAGGTGCACCGATCCCATGGAGTGACGACAGGTCTTATGCCTTCCCCATTCCGAGTGATGAGATCAATACCAATACCAATATCGGAAATCAGAATGGCGGTTACTAACCGCTTTGATATAGGGTCATCTGCAATGCGAAAGGCCGCTGTTATTTCAGCAGCGGCCTTCGTTTTACTGCATCAGACCAGTACTGTTCTCTCTTTTTTATTTTTTCAGTTTAAAGAAAGGCTTATGAAGCAACAGCTAGTTGTGTGGGGGATCTTACTATTATCAACAATATCGGTTAAGGCACAACAGCAACAGCTGAACCTGGCAATGGGGAAACTGTCGCTGCAATTCCGCTTGAATGATGATGGCGCTCCTGAGTATGCAGTCAACTACAATCAGCAGCCAGTGGTGAAACCATCTGCCATGGGATTTATTTTGAAAGAAGCCGACAGCATTTTCTACAAGGATTTTGTAGTACGAGGAGTAGACTCCCTGCTGAAGGACGAGGCCTGGCAGCCGGTTTGGGGTGAAGTGAGATCCATCCGGAATCATTACAGGCAAGTGACCGTTCACCTGCAACAGAAGAATTATCCCTTCAGGTTATTGGATATCGAGTTCCGTGTATTTGAAGATGGTGTGGGATTCCGTTATCGTTTTCCACAGCAATCACAATTGAAATACTTCATCGTAACGAAGGAGCTGACAGCCTTCCGGCTCACCGGCGATCACAAAGCTTTCTGGATCCCCGGCGACTATGATTCCAACGAATATCTCTACAACACTACACGCATCAGTGAAATAGACAATCGCAAGGCAGTAGCAGCAGCCACTGATATTGCTGTGCGTACAGCGCCCGATCCCTTTGCCGTGCAAACTCCCCTGATGCTGAAAACAGCCGAAGGTTTGTACATCAACATTCATGAAGCGGCATTGCTGAATTATTCATCCATGCAACTGCATGCAGACAGAACTTCTTTTGCCCTCTCGGCCAGCCTGGTGCCTGATGCGGTAGGCAATATGGCCTACCTGCATGCACCGGCAAGCACGCCCTGGAGAACGATACTGGTAAGTGATAAAGCTGCCGATATCCTCAATTCCAAAATGGTGCTCAACCTGAACGAACCCAATGTGCTCCCCACTACTGACTGGATCAAACCCATGAAGTTTGCCGGCGTATGGTGGGAAATGCAGGTGGGTAAAAGCACCTGGAGCATTTCCGATCGTGCAGATACCACAAGCGGTGATGGCGATCTGATCCCCAATGGAAGACATGGAGCAAATACGGTTAATGTTAAACGTTATATCGACTTCGCTTCCAAAAACGGGATCCGCGGTGTGCTGGTGGAAGGATGGAATACAGGATGGGAAGACTGGTTCGGTAACTGGAAAGAAGAAGTGTTCGACTTCGTTACGCCATATCCTGATTTCGATCTGAAAGAACTGAACCGCTATGCTGCATCAAAGGGCGTGGAGCTGATCATGCACCATGAGACCAGCGGCTCCGCTACCAACTACGACCGCCGGATGGACAGCGCCTTCCGATTCATGAAAGCCCACGGATACCAGTCAGTAAAAACAGGTTATGTAGGCCGCATCATTCCCCGCGGCGAAGCGCACGACGGACAATGGATGGTGAACCATTTTGAAAGGATGGCGCGCAAAGCCGCCAGCTACCAGATCAGTTTCGATGCGCATGAGGCGATGCGCCCAACAGGATTACACCGCACTTTTCCCAACTGGATGGCCAGCGAAGCAGGAAGAGGCAATGAATACAATGCATTCAGCACCGGCAGTCCTCCCGAGCATGAGACCATCCTGCCATTCACTAGACTGATCGGAGGACCGATGGATTACACACCGGGCATCTTTAAAATGAAAGGTTATTGCGGCTATGCGCCGGACAGGCAAATGCATACCACACTGGTAAAGCAGCTGGCCCTCTACGTTACCATCTACAGTCCGCTGCAAATGGTAGCCGACTTCCCAGAACATTATGAAGCGCATGATGATGCATTTCAGTTCATCCGTGATGTGCCGGTTGACTGGGATGATACCAGGGTGATTGCCGCAGAGCCGGGAGATTATGTAGCTTATGCAAGAAAAGAAAAAGGAAAAGAGAACTGGTTCATCGGAGCCGTCACTGATGAAGAAAAAAGAAAAATGAATGCGCCGTTGAATTTTCTCGAAAAAGGAAAACAGTACCTGGCCACTGTATATGCCGATGCGCCGGATGCAGATTGGAAAACCAATCCGGAATCCTATGTGATCAAACAATATGTTGTGGACCAGAATACGGTGCTGAAACTGGATCTAGCTCCGGGTGGCGGCGCAGCCGTCAGCATCAAGCCTTTGACAGCGCCGGCGCCCAAAACGGTTTCTAAATACAAATAGATCTTTTCAAAAGAGGAATAGGAAGATCATTCGCAGAGTTGGATGGTATCTGTGCCGTAAGTGCTGAATTGGATCTTCTTTACCTTATTGTCCGCTCCATAATACAGCACGAGGCAGCCGTAACCGGTCTGGTAAGCGTCCCAAGTAGCATCCTTGATCTTAGGCGTACCCAGCACTTTATTCAGGCTGCCTCTTTTTGTGCCCAGCATCGTGATGCTCATCTTGCCCTTGAAGGCCGGGCCGATCTCCACGTAATTCCTGCCTGTAAAAAATGTAATGTCTTTGTCTTTGTACACGATCATGCCTCCGCATTTCGAACTTGAATTTTCATCAGTCTTACTGGTATAGCAGGGAAATTTTCCCGTGATCTCATTGGAGGTGCGGTCTGGTTTCAGTCCGCTTACCTTGCCATTGAGAATATCCACTTCGAAAGCCGGACAGCTGACTTTGGAGGATTTTAATTGTGCGAAAGCGGTTGTTGTAAGGGCGAAAGAGATAAAAAATAATACGAATGCGTAGCATCTCATAGGTGAACTTTTCCTTTCTAATACAAATTCCTTGCTAAATTTTATTTCGATGTGCTGCACTCTGTGATCAATTTGACCGGTGGTAACACTGAGTTGGTGAATTCCATTATCTTTAAACCTTTTCTATCCAATAAAATCAAGGAGTTATGAATTTAGTGACCAGATTATTTGCAGGAGCCTGCCTGTCGGCCATCAGCCTGGGCGCTGTTGCACAAACAAACTCGGTCTATGATCAGCACGAAACCTTTGCGCCATTGTTCTATCCGGCCTTTGGCGATGAAGTGCGTGCGGCCGATGGTACCCCCGGACCCCGTTACTGGCAGAACAGGGCTGATTACAAGATCGAAGCTACGCTGGACGACCAGGCACATGGCGTTTCAGGTAATGTAGTGATCACCTACACCAATAACAGCCCGCAGAACCTCAGCTTCGTGTGGCTGCAGCTCGATCAGAACATTTACAGCCAGGAATCCCGCGGTGTTGCAGCAACTGCCACTACAGGCGGACGCTGGGCCAACCGTAAGGCTTTCGATGGCGGCTACAATATCGCTTCCGTAACCCTGATCCAGGATGGTAAAGAAACTCCTGCTTCCTACACTGTAACCGATACAAGGATGCAGATCAGGCTGCCCAAAGAACTGAAAGCTAAAGGCGGCGCTGTACAGTTCAGGATCCATTATGCTTTTCCTGTTCCTGAATATGGTACAGACCGTATGGGAAGACAGGAATCCAAAAATGGCTGGATCTATGAAATAGCACAATGGTTCCCACGTTTATGCGTATACGATAATGTGAATGGATGGAACACGCTCCCTTATCTCGGTCAGGGCGAGTTCTACCTGGAATATGGCGATATCAACTACAGCATCACGGCGCCTGCGGGTCATGTGGTAGTAGGTTCCGGAGAATTGCTCAATCCCAAAGAAGTGCTTACTGCCGAACAACAGAAGCGCTGGAATGATGCATCCAACAGCGACAAAACTGTAATGCTGCGTACTGCTGCTGAAGCTGGTTCTGCTAAATCCGCTACCGGCAAACCTCTTACCTGGAAATTCAAATGCACCAATACACGGGACGTTGCCTGGGCTGCTTCCAAAGCATTCATCTGGGATGCAGCGAAGATCAACCTCCCAGGTGGAAAGAAATCACTCGCCATGAGTGTGTACCCTGTTGAAAGCGATGGCAACAACGCCTGGGGCCGCTCTACAGAATATGTAAAAGGATGTATCGAATTCTATTCCAAATACCTCTATCCCTACACTTACCCAATGGCGGTGAATGTGGCCGGTATTGTAGGTGGAATGGAATATCCCGGTATCGTATTCTGCTCTTCACGCGCAACACGCAATGGCCTCTGGGGTGTAACCAATCACGAGTTCGGTCATAACTGGTTCCCCATGATCGTGGGCAGCGACGAACGCCGCTTCCCCTGGATGGACGAAGGTTTCAACACATTCATCAACGGCCTCGCTGATGCTGATTTCAATAACGGAGAATACAATGGCAACCGAGCCATCAATCCCGAAATGGCCGCCAGCTCTTTCTTTGGCGACAGGGCTGAAGCCATCCTCACTGTTCCTGACGTAACACAACAATACAATCTCGGAACTGTGGCCTACTACAAGCCCGGTTTCGGATTGAAACTGCTGCGCGAGAACATTCTCGGAAAAGAAAGATTCGATTCCGCTTTCCGCTACTATGTTCACCAGTGGGCTTTCAAACATCCTACTCCCTGGGATTTCTTCCATTGCATCGAGAATGCTGCCGGTGAAAATCTGGAATGGTTCTGGCGCGGATGGTTCATGAACAAATGGAAGATCGATCTGGCTGTAACAGATGTTGCCGCTATTCAAAACGATCCTTCCAAAGGAAGCTCCATCACCATCGCAACACTGGAGAAACTGCCGATGCCTGTTACTATCGAGGTCAAAGAAGCAAATGGAAAAACAGGACGCATTACGCTCCCTGTTGAAGTTTGGCAACATGGCGCAGTTTGGAAATTCAACTACGCCAGCACAGATAAAGTGGTGTCCGTAGTGGTGGATCCGGACAAAACCATTCCTGATGTGAATCTCAAGAACAATACCTGGACAGCTCCATAAGCTGATCCCATAAGAAATTGCTACAGCCCGCATCGATCGATGCGGGCTTTTTTTGTCCTGAAAAATTGCAGCACTTCAGCCACTCTTTTCCGCAGTTGGCGGTGAGCTATATACCCTGCATCCCTAAACGCTAGAAGGTCCTGCGACGGAAAAGTATTTTTGATTGTCATTGATGGCAACCATTCAATCCTTAGTATGAAAAAGTTTTTTGTAGTAGTTAGTTTGTTGGGAATATTGAGTTGCAGTAAGTCAGGGGACGATGCCGACCCTGGCGGGAATCCCAATCCCAACCCTGATCCTGGCGGTGGCAACAATTCGGAATTGACCATCACCACCATCACACCGAACAGTGCGGAAAGAGTTCCTGTTACCATTAATGGCACAGGTTTCCATACCACCGCCAATCAAAACCTGGTACATATCAGCGGCCTGCCAGCCACCGTAACGAAAGCTACGGCCACATCACTGGAAATTACATTGCCCGATAATCTCGCGGCAGGTGATCATGATGTAATGATCACAACCAAAGGAAAACAAGTGACTAAGGTAAAAGGCTTCCACCTCATCGGCTGGATCGTGAGCAATTTTGTTGGTTCCGGCGCTTCAGGCAATGCAGATGGTGCTGGTAATGTTGCGAGTTTCCAGCAAATGGTAGGACTGACAACTGATGCCGCAGGCAATTTTTATTTATCCGATCTCAACAGGATCAGGAAGATCACGCCACAGGGTGTGGTGAGCACTTTTGCCGGAAGCGTATCAGGTCATGCCGATGGTACGGGAGCCAATGCGAGGTTCAGTCTGCCCGCCAGCATCGCCATCGACAATGCGGGTAATCTCTATGTGGCGGACCGTTTCAATCATATGATCAGGAAGATCACACCCGCACAGGAAGTTACTACCATCGCAGGCACAGGCGAACTCGGAAATGTGAATGGTGCAGGGAATATTGCAAAGTTCAGTATGCCTTATGGTATTGCTGTAAACCCTGCCGGCACTCATTTGTTCGTAGGCGATGAAGGGAACGATGCTATCCGGAAGATCGATCTTGCCACCAATATAGTGACAACTGTTGCAGGTAATGGAACCAGTACGAGAAAAGATGATGTAGGGATACTGGCCGGCATTCCTTCTCCCGGTAACCTGGCATTTGATGCAGACGGAAATCTTATCATCACAGAAAAGGGAGCAGGTATGATCAGAAAGATGGCGCCCGATGGAAGAGTAACCACTCTCGGAGGTTTCGATCCACGGCAGGATGTGAACATACAACCTACGCATCTTTCTTTCGACAGTGAGAAAAATATCTATGTCGTATTCAGTGGCGGAAGAGAGATAAAAAAATATACACCGGCCGGAGCATCCAGCTTCTTTGCCGGAGCCTGGATGGGGCCTGACCTGGAAGATGGCGCTGCCAGCGTTATCCAGTTCAAGCGGCCTGAAGGCATTGTGGTGAAGGAAGATGGACAGGGAAACAAAACGATCTACGTGGTAGATCAATTGAGAAAGAAGATCAAAAAGATCACGAAACAATAATCCGACGGCAAATGTGGTTGTAACAGAGAGGGCCTGCATATGCAGGCCCTTTATTATAGTGTGAAGGACCCCGTTAGAATATAAATGATAAACCACCACTCGCTACCACGAGTTTGGCATCAGCCGAACCAAATGGATTGTCGATCCCCTTGGCATACCTGAAATCGATACCCAGCCCGTTCTTCATGCGATAACCAAATCCAAAGGCGACGGTTGTGCCTATTTTTGTCAATTGATCTTTTGTATCCATTTCTTCTTTTGTTTCCACATTGGTGGCTTTATTTGTGATCATGAAGCCAGGCTGCAGGCCCGCTTCCACATGAAGGCCACTGATATGCTGGTATTGGAAAAGCAATGGCAGCCGCACATAGTTCAACTCCATTTTCGTTCCTGCTACTTTGGCGCCTTCTCCTGAGTAGATCAGCTCAGATTGAATATTGAAATTTTTAGAAACAGGGAACACCGCAATACCGCCTGCATAAAATGATTGTACTCCTGATACCTCCAGACCTTCGTGTTTCCAGTTGAAGCTGGAACTGTTTACGCCAGCCTTAACGCCGAAGCGTACACGAGTTTTTGTTGGTGTGGTTGTTTCCTGTGCAGTCACTGAATACGCAGCAGATGCCAAAAGAATTAAGGCAAATATTTTTTTCATGATAAATGTTTTAATATGGTTTTACTTTTTTCCTTCGAGTGAGAAAGACAATCCGATACTGAGCGTGGTGAGTTTTCCATCCAGTTCCTTGCCAACATTGGAAAGACTGGATGCATAGCGGACATTGGCGCCGATACCGGATGGATGACGATAACCAGCACCCATGATCAATCCTGTATTGAATGTTTCCATATCCGGGATGTCCATTTTCTGATCGATCACAAAAGCATCTGCTGTTGCTTTGATCATCACACCCACCTGTGCGCCAAACTCTGCGTACACACCGGTGTGATGGCGTAATTGAAATGTGAGCGGCATTCTCGCAAAATCATACATATACTTCACGCCAGGTGCTCTGAATCCTTCTTTTGAATAAATGAGTTCTGGTTGAAATGCAAACACTTTGCTGAAGGGCAGGGTCGCTTGCACCCCTGCATACCAGGAGTTGAGATTATGCGTGGCGCCTGCTTCTTTTCCGGTGAGGCCCGATACATTCAGACCTGCTTTCAATCCGTATTGAACATTGGTTGATTGTGCATTTGACAAAAACGCAAGGGCAAGAATCAAAGCCATAAGGGTTGTTTGTTTCATCGGTAATTTTTTTAGTTGATGGAACAAATTTGAAGCGATACAGACAGTCCAGGAAGGCTCACTTAATGGATGAGATGTTCTGTTTAACGGTTAAACCAGATTAATGATTTGGTAATATGTGCGCATCTCTTTTCGTCTATTTTTGCAAAAATTATTTTTCGATTCACAAAAAGTTTTACTTTTAACCTAATGAACAATGTTTAATCGATTAAACACGTATTTTACGATTGCTTATTGAAGTTTTATGATTGCCAAACTGAAATTAACAGCCATATTTTCCGCTACCGCTTTATTGTTGAGCTGCTCAAAAGGCGGCGATAATAAAACCGAGAATCCGGACCCGGGAACAAATCCTCCCACCACCTACGTTCCAGACAACCGCGTTGTTGCACACAGGGGCGCATTCAAAGAATTCAGTCTTCCCGAAAATTCTATCGCATCACTCGAAAAAGCCATGGAGCTTTCCTGCTATGCTTCCGAATGCGATCTCGCCATGACCAAAGACAAACAGGTAGTGATCTGGCATGATGAGAAGATCAATGGACAATACGTGAAAGATATTAACTACGCAGACATTCAAAGTACTACTTTGTCGAATAACGAAAAGATCCCGACCCTGGCAGCATACCTCGATAAGGTAGTGGCCAATAAGAAGATCATTTTGTGGATGGATGTGAAATCACTCTCCGACGCAGCCGGCGGCAACGAATGGAGCAGCCAGACCGCAGAAGCTGCAGCAGCATTGGTTCGCAGCAAGCAGGCCCAGAAATACGTCTGCTTCATCGTTGGGCGCAAAGCGGTGCTAGACAGAAGTCTCACCGCCGCAAAAGGCGAATGGCCTTCCGGTTATATGAACGTAGATTACACTCCTGCACAATTCCAGTCAGCAGGATACACCTGGGCCAATTTCGATTATTCAAAATTCTACACCAACAGCACCAGCCAGAATACAAGCCTGATAGCCGACTACAAAGCCAAACAGATCAAACTCTCTGTTTACACCGTTGATGATGAAGATGCCATGAACTGGTTTGCTGCTAATAAGAATATAGACGCAATCTCAACGAATTACCCTTTCAAATTGCTGCAGAAGGTCAGAAAGTAAGTTTCACTGAAAGGATAATTGATCCAACACCTTATCGCATTTTTTTACACCTGGATTTAAACGATTAAATCAAGCCGGGCCGGGAAAGCCATGCCTGATCATTATGTTGCCATAAACTCATTCAATGTGAGAAGAAAAGTTTCACTGAAAGACATCGCCAAACAACTCAATGTATCCACTGCATTGGTGTCTTATGTGCTGAACGACAAGTTCACAGATCGCATCCATCCGGAAACGGCCAGGAAGATCAAAGCATTGGCAGAAGAGCTGCAATATCATCCGAACCAGATCGCCAAGAGCCTGAAGAATAATCAGACACTCACCATTGGGTTGATCATCGCTGATATCTCCAACCTTTTCTATTCTTCCATCGCCCGCGTGATAGAAGACGCGGCCAAAGCACATAAATACAATGTGATCTTCGGCAGTGCAGATGAAAAACCGGAAAAATTCCGCGAACTGGTGCAGGTGTTCGAAAGCAGGCAGGTGGATGGCATCATCCTGGCAGCCCCCGCAGGCAGCGAGGAAATGCTCGACTACCTGAAGAGAAGGAATATTCCGTTTGTGCTGATTGACCGCGACTTCCCTGACCTGGAACAGATCAATTCCATTACCATCGATAATTACAAAGCTTCATGGAATGTTGTGGCGCATCTGAAAAAGAATGGCTTCAAAAAACCGGCCATGATCTCACTGGCTACAGACCTGCACCATCTGCAGGAAAGAAGCAGGGGATTCCGCGAAGCCGCATCCAAACTAATGAACATCAAAACCCCGGCGCTGATTGAAGAGAGTGAAGAACACCTTTCAGAAAAAATGGAAACAGTTTTACTGAAACTAATGAATGGAAAAGAGAAATACGATGCTGTCTATTTTTCCACCAACAAAATTGCTGTGGATGGGCTGGTGGTATTGGCCAGGCATAAAGTGGAAGTGCCAAAAAAGATCGGTGTGGTATGTTTTGATGAAGCGGAAGCCTACAGCATTTTCAATACCAGCATCACCTATGTAAAGCAGCCACTGGCCGATATCGGCGGGCAGGCAGTTGAACTCCTGCTGAAAAAGATGAAACAGGACGGGCCAGCCAAACGCATCGTGCTGAACACTTCACTGATAGAAGGAAACTCAAGTTTACTTAAATGATAAATGATGAAAAACATTTCTAAAAATTTTACCCCCACCATTCGTTATGAAAAGTAAAAGAAATACAATCCTGCAGGCCGGCTCATGCAGCGCCCTGCTATTGATATTGCTTTGCCATAAAGCAATTGGCGCAGCACCACCTGCTGCTGCATTCGAAATGCACCTGAACGATATTACGTCCGTACTCTATGAAAGCCCTTTCCAGCAACAACAAATATCCGGTGTTGTGGCAGATGCAGACGGAAAGGGAATACCCAATGTTACCATTTACTTCAAAAGCAATCCGCAGAAACAATTCATGGCGGATGCCGATGGCGTTTTCAAAGCAACTCTGCCGCAGGAAAATGATGTGTTGATTTTTGAATCGGTTGGCTATATGAAGAAAGAAGTAAAAGTATCTGCATCCTCCCAGAACATCAAGGTTACCATGGAGAAGAAAGACAAGTCCATGGACGAAGTGGTGGTGATCGGTTACGGAACACAGGAACGCAAGAAAGTGACTTCTTCCGTTGCCAAACTCGATGGAAAGAAACTGGAAAGTCTTCCCGTGAACTCCCTCGGTGATGGATTGAAAGGCAAGATCGCTGGTCTTCGTGTATACACTACCGATAACCAGCCGGGAGAGAATCCTACTTTCCGCATCCGCGGTGGTTCCTCCATCAATAACAGTGATGCCCCCATCATTGTGGTGGATGGAGTGGTGAGAGATCTTTCTGGGATTAATCCTAACGACATTGAATCTGTAGAAGTATTGAAAGATGCCGCCGCCGCCGCGATCTATGGAGCCCGCGCTTCCAATGGTATCGTGATGGTGACCACTAAGAAAGGATCCAATAAAAAGCCAACGATCCTCTTTGAAGCCAGCGGAGCAGAGCAATCCCCTGCACAGGCCTTCGATCTGATGAATGCAAGAGACTATCTCTCTTATATGCGTCCTGCCATCAAGGAAGGTAAATTCCCTGCCAGGAATTTCTCCAATGGATTCTCGGCCAGCTCTTCCAATTTAGAAACTTCCATGTGGACGCCCCGCTACCTCGCCGATGGTGAAGCCGTTCCCGATGGCTGGCAGAACATGATCGATCCCATCGATCCAACCAAAACACTCATCTTCCAGGATGTGGATTATCAGAAGCGTTTCTTCCGCAATTCTCAATGGCAGAACTATTATGTAGGTGTGAACGGTGGAACTGACGGTGTGAGATACTCGGCTTCTGCAGGCTACGTGAAAGATGGCGGTATCGGCATCAACACTGCGTATGACCGTTTCACTATGCGCGGACTGATTGATTTCAAGATCACCGATAAACTCACTTTCACCGGTAACTATGATATGGCGCGCACCAATATGGATGATTATCCGGATAACAAGCGCGATGTGGTACAAAGAGGTTTGTCTACTCCCGCAACACACAGACTCTACAATACTGCAACAGGACTTCCTGAAAAAGGTTACAACGCTGCAACGCCTGCTCCTGACTGGTACGAGTATTACTACGACAGAGGCCAGGTAACAAAAAGGAATACCGTTGCCGGTAAACTGAAATACGATTTCAGCAAGGACCTTTCCTTTACCACCATGCTGACCAATTTCAACCGCCATACACGCGCCAGCAGTTTTATCAAGGCGAATGAATACAATGGACTTCGCAATACTACTGAGTCTTTCAGCGAAACACAGAGACTCAACTGGCAGGCTTATGGTAATTACAAAAAATCAATCGGTGAACATGATTTCGATGTAACGCTGGGTACGGAATACATGCGGGATGACCTTAATGGTTTCAACGCTTCTGTTACCGGCGCATCTACCGATAATGTACCCACGCTAACAGCAGGCGCTATCGCAGGCAACCCTACCAGCACAAAGACCCGTGAAGTATTGATCAGCTATTTCGGTCGTGTTAACTATAGCTATCTGGACAGGTACCTGCTAGGTTTCACCATGCGTACCGATGGTTCTTCCAAATTCGGCAAGAACAATAAATGGGGCTACTTCCCCGGCGCTTCTGCGGGCTGGATCGTATCTGAAGAAAAGTTCTGGAAAGCTTCAGATTGGTTCAGCAACCTGAAAGTACGTGCCAGCTATGGTCTTACCGGAAACAATGCCATCGGCCTCTTCGATGTGGGCGGCGCATACAGCACCAGCGGCAAATACAATAACAATGCATCTATTACCACCTCTGTTCTCGGTAACCCTGATCTGAGATGGGAAAGTACCAGGCAGTTGGATATCGGTGTGAATGCAGGTTTCCTCAACAACAGGATCCAGTTCAGTGTGGATTATTTCAACAAGGTTACACATGATCTCCTGTTCGATGTTCCCCTTCCCAATACTGCCGGTTATGCCAACGTGCAAAAGAATATTGGAAAAGTGAAATTCTATGGCCTCGATCTTCAGATCTCGTCTACCAATATCCGAAACAAGAATTTCAGCTGGACAACAGATTTCACCTACAGCTATATCATGAACAAAGTGCTGGAACTGCCAGACAATGGCAGGGCTGGCAATCGCATCGGTGGTATTCTTCTGCCCGATGGCTCAGGCTTTGGTGGCATCGCAGAAGGTGAAAGGCTTTACCGCATCTATGGTTATGTAACCAACGGCATCCTTGAAACACAGGCTGCAGCCAATGCTGCCATGTATGATGCCAACTCGAATGGTTTTAGCCCAATCGATGGGAAAACTATAGCTGGTCGTAAGAACGTAGGTGATTATGAATGGCTGAACAGGCCCGGAAGCTCCCTGCGCAACGGAGAAGATCAGATCAACTCTGAAGACCAGTTCCTCCTGGGGTATACCATTCCGCATACAACTGGTGGTATCACCAATACCTTCACCTATAGGAATTTTACCCTGAATGTATTCATGGATTATGCACTCGGTCATACCGTGCAGAACTATCTCCAGGAAAGATATTTCATGGGCACTTTCAACTACAATTACAACCTCACCAATGAAGTGAAGAAAGCCTGGACCAAACCCGGCGACGATACGAAGTATGCCAAATTCTTCGCGAACGATGCAGACGACGGTAGCAGGAACTATTCAAGGGTACAGAATGTATTCAGCGAAAAAGGAGATTTCCTCTGCCTGCGTGAAGTAACACTGGCTTATAATCTTCCTGTTTCCCTGCTCGAAAAAACAAAGATCAAAAACCTGACAGTGTATGTGTCCGGCAACAACCTTTACTACTTCACAGCAGTGAACGGTGTGTCTCCCGAAAGAGGAACAGGATCAACCTACGATACTGATTATAACCCTTACCCTGCTACGAGAAGAATGGCGGCAGGCATCAAACTCACTTTGTAATCAATTAAAGAAAGCGCAATGAAATCTAAATATTTTTTACCAGTGTTGGCTGCCCTGATGCTCACGGCATGTCATAAGGACCTGGACGTTATTCAAACAGATCAGATCACGGCATCGGGCATGTGGAAGTCTGAAGGCGATGCCAATTCCGCTATGTTCGGATCACATCAATTACTGAGAGCTGCATTCAGCCAGGGGCTTGTGTATTGGGGCGAATACCGTACCGGCCTCTGGGGACCAGGCAATCACAAGGGATTGTCGCAGACACCAAGAGACCAGGTATATCAAAGCTCCATGCCCAATACGCATGACTATGCAGATTGGGAGAATATTTACAAGGTTATCAATAATGCAAATCTGCTGCTTAAATACACACCCAATATTTCTTTCGCCAATGCAGACAAGAAGAAGGAAGTACTGGCGAATGGTTACTTCGTGAGAGCGGTTTGTTATTACTGGATCGCCAGGATCTGGGGCAATGCACCGCTTGTACTCGAGGCGGTTGAGTCTCCTTCGCAGGAGCTGCTTCCACAACGTTCATCTGTAACCGATATCCTGGCACAGGTTGAACAGGATATCGATGCTGCCCTGAGCAATATGCCTGCCTCTGTTACTGCAAAGAAGACTGCTTCACTGGCTTCCTTGAATATGTTGAAAGCAGACTTTTCCCTTTGGATGTACAAAGTGAAAAATGCAGGCAATACTTATCTCGATAAAGCTGAAACGGCTGTTGCGGCAGTATTGGGAAATTCAGCGCTCGGACTGGAAACAAATTATGCATCCATTTTCGCAACTGCATCTGAATCCGGTAAGGAAGTGATCTATTCCTGGAATTATGCACAGGATGAATACACCGGCGGTTATGCAGCCGATTACCAGTTCAACTCTGCTACTGTTACTCCTGCGTATCATTTCAATCCTGTTGCAGTAGGTGGCAATCAGCAATGGTGTTTCTATACAGATGACTATGTAAATGTACTCACACAGAATGCTGCTGATACAAGACTTGCTACCAACTACCAGGTATTCTTCGATAACCAGATGAACCAGACCTTCCACTGGACGAATAAATACAAGGGAACCTGGCTGAACAAGACTTTGATTCTTGATGCAGATATCATTCTTTATCGTCTTGCAGATGCCTATATGTTCAATGCTGAGATCAAGTACTACAGGAACGACGCCACCGGTGCGGTACAGGAAGTGAACAAGCTGGTAAAACGTGCATATGGCGTGGATGCTTATTATTCCACTTCTTCCACATTGCCACAGGCGCATGATATCATCGTGAAAGAGAGGATGCGTGAGTTCCCGGCAGAAGGAAAACTCTGGTGGGATTTCATCAGGCTCGGCGTTGCGTTCGATTGGAACAGCTTCCTCGCTGCCAAACAGAACCAGCAGAATATCCTGCTCTGGCCCATCAGTGATAATTCCATCAATGATAACCCAAATCTCGGAGGACAAACACCGGGCTGGCAGTAAACTCTTTATTTCAAACAACGATCTTTCTAATCATGAAACATATTTTCAAATATTGCCTGGCTGTTTCGTTGCTGGTAACGGCAATGCTGGTCAATCACTCCTGCAACAAAGTAGACGCATCAGATGAATACGGGGATTTTTTACAACCCGATCGTATCGGTCTGCTGAATACCAGCGTGAATCTGAATGTACAGGGTGAAGGAGCACAAAATATCATAGCTATTACCGGCCCCCATTCCGGTTGGACGGTCACTTCTTCCGAAAGCTGGCTCACCGTTGAAAAAGGAACAACCTCAGAAAATGGAAAAGAGGAACCGGTGGTTAAGCTCTCCGCTGCTACCAATACAGGTTATTCCAGGAAGGCCACAGTAACCATTAAACTGGAAGGAACAGAAAAAGAAGTTACCAAAACCTTTACCGTTACACAGGCTTCTGCATTGCCCGAGCCCGCAGTGAGCCTGCCGGCCACCACCTTGAATTTTACAGCAACTGCTGAAAATAAAACAGTCACCCTTACCACCAATCAAACCGAATGGACAGCAACCAGTGATGCTACCTGGTTCACTATTTCAAAAAATGGAAAAGACCTGATCATCGCCGTTACTGCCAATACCGGCAATGCACCACGCGAAGCAGTGGTGAATATCGTAGCAGGCGTAGCGCCCAATACAGCCAAGGCCACCTTGCGTGTAGTACAGGCGAAGGCCGATGATATAAACAATATCACCGTGAGCGGCATCGAGCTGGTGAGAGTGGAAGCAGGTACATTCAAAATGGGCGCCCAGAATACTGATGCTACTGCCGCCAATTATGGTGTGATCGCAACGGGTTCAGGATATGCCGCCAACCAGGGACCAATTCATAACGTGACGCTCTCTGAATTTTATATCGGAAAGTATTTGATCACACAGGCGCAGTGGGTAGATGTGATGGGCACCAATCCTTCAAAGAACATTGGCAACAACAATCCGGTGGAATATGTGAACTGGACCATGGCTGCCGATTTCGTGGCTAAGCTCAGTCTGAAGACCGGCAAAACCTTCCGCCTTCCAACAGAAGCTGAGTGGGAGTACGCAGCGAGAGGCGGTAAAAACAGCAATGGCTATGTTTTCTCCGGTGGCAATGCCAGTGCGGTGGTAGCCAATTTTGTTGCGAATACTGCTGACCGTGATAATAGTAGAACCACACCCGGCGGAACCTTCCTGCCTAATGAGCTCGGCATCTATGATATGAGCGGAAACCTCTATCAGTGGTGCAGTGATTATTTCGCAGCTTATACTGCGGATGACCAGGTGAACCCCACTGGCCCTGCTACCGGCACCAACAAGGTGATGAGGGGCGGAAGCTGGTGGCACCTGCAAACCACCGTGTATTATCGCGGCAACAATACAGTTACCTATACCGGAACCCATGCCAATGCTGGTCTTACCGGATTACGTGTTGTATATGTACCATAAAAAATGAACATGAAACACATACAATTATTGTTGATAGCCTGCATCATTGGGATGCAGGCTTTTGCGCAATTCAATTTCAACGGTATTGTGGCGCATCGTTGTGGTATTTACAATGATCCTGCTAAACCTGAGAACTCCATAGCTGCCTTGCAGGAAGCGATGAAGCTTGACTGTTATGCTGCCGAAATGGATGTGCATCTTACCAGGGATCATGTGCCCATCGTTTTGCATGATCATGATATAGAAGGACTGGACGTTGAGAAAACAGATTTCAAAGACCTCGGAAAAGTTCGTCTGTCAAATGGCGAGCTGATTCCAACGCTGGACCAGTTCATCAAAGCTACATTGCAGCATCCGCGGATCAAGCTCTGGCTTGATCTCAAAAGGTCCAGGGTCAGCAAAGCGCGGGATGTATTGCTGGCTGAGTTTGTGGCCGATGTGATCGATGCCAATCACGCAGCGGGCAGGATGGAAGCCATCACGCCTTCCTTCGATGCGCTGATGAAATTGAAAATGCGGGTACCTGCCATGAAACTTCATTATATTGGTACCGATAAAACCCCTGAAACCCTCCGCTACCTGGGCATCGACGGTGTGAACCTGCAATATCAACGCTACGAAAAAGAATACAACAGGAACGAAGCCCGGGAACAGGGATTGCTGGTAGGTGCTTATGTGATAGACGATCCCGCAGAAATGAAACATCAGCTTGATCTTGGCGTGAGCTTTATCACCACCAACAAACCGGCCCTGCTCAAAGAATTGCTGAAAACCTATAAAAACTCACCGGCTAAATGAAATCAACATTGAAACTGACGATGCTCGTGGCGATTGTATCGCTGCTGTTTGGATGCATTCCAAAGAACAAACAGCAGGCTGCCGATTCAAAAACTAGCGCTAATGGATATGCGAGTGCTGCTGATCTTTCCTCATTCACAGTGGGCTATTGCACACCAACACTGGATGCTCCATTTTATGTGGCGTTGGAAAGAGCGGTAAAGGAAAAAGTGGAAAGTTATGGGATGAAATACCTCTCCACTGATGGGCAGGCTGATATCGCTAAACAGGTGATGGCTGTGGAAGACCTGCTCACCAAAGGAGTGAATGTGCTTATCATCAATCCAATCGATCCCAAAGCCCTGGTGCCCGTAGTGAAAGCTGCCAAACAACAGGGCGTGATGGTATTTGTGCTGGACAGCTATATCGATGATGAAGCGCCCTATGAAGCTGCCGTGTTTGCCGACAATGAAAAGAACGGAGAGATCCTGGGCGAATGGGTAGTGCAGAATTTCACGCAGAAAGAAATGAATATCGCCATCATCAGCGGCAACCAGGGCAATCCTGTTGGCCGTGAAAAAAGATTGGGTTTCATCAAAGGCATTGCCGATGCGCAATTGCATGCAAGCAGCAAAGCCAGTATCAAAGTAGTGGCGCAGGGCTGGGGAGCCTGGAACAATAACGGAGGATTGAAAGCAATGGAAGATATCCTGGTGGCGCATCCTTACGTGAATCTTTTGTTGGCGGAGAACGATGCCATGGCCATGGGAGCGCTCAAAGCGATTCGCGAAATGGGCATGCAGGATAAGATCACCATCCTTGGATACGATGCACAGAAAGAAGCTTTGCAGCTGATCAAATCAGGACAATATGCCGCTACTGCTCAGAACAGTCCTTCCATCCTTGGCAGTACCATGGTGGAAGTAGTGGCGCGCAGACTGAATAAAGACGAAACGCTGAAGCGTATCAACTATACGCCTTCTGTACTGATCGACAAATCCAATGTTGACCGCTTCTACAACGTGAACGCATTATTTTGATACAACCTGAATCTTGCTGCTATGATTGAAATAAAAAATGTATCGAAATCCTACGGAGGCGTGCAATCGCTGAAGGATGTGAACCTTCAGGTGAAGAAGGGAGAGATCCACGCGATACTCGGTGAGAACGGCGCAGGAAAATCCACCCTGATGAAGATCATCGCCGGCGCTGTTGAAAGGAACGGAGGAACCATCCTGCTGGATGGAAAGGAAGTGCATTTCAGCAATACGCACGCTGCAAAGAAAGCAGGTGTAGGGATCATCTACCAGGAATTTTCACTGGTGCCTGCACTCTCCGTTGCTGAAAATATTTTCCTGCACAGGCTGAACGATAAGGCTGTGATCAACTGGAACTCACTCTATCGCTCAGCCGATGAGCTTATAAAAAATTTAGGCTTTCAGTTAAACGTTAAAACAGCTGTAGCTGCGTTGAGCATCTCACAGCAACAGGTAGTGGAGATCGCAAAAGCATTGACTGAAGATGTCAGGCTGTTGATCCTCGATGAACCCTCTGCTGTACTGGGACCTGCGGAAACACATAAGCTTTTCGCTACACTTCGATCTCTCAGGGATAAAGGAGTTGCCATCATTTACATCTCGCATCACCTGGATGAATTGTTCGAGCTCTGTGACCGTATCACTGTTTTGAAAGATGGTATCACGATCAAAACTTTTGAAACGGCTGCTACTTCCAAAGATGCTTTGGTACAGGCAATGCTGGGACGAAGCCTGAGCGCAATGTTCCCGGACAGGTCCGCACGCAAGGAAATTCCCGATGCTGCTACTTATCATATGGGAAATATTGCAGTGCTGGGACAGTCGCCCTTCTCCGTTACCGTGCAATCTGGTGAAGTTTTAGGCATCGGTGGACTGGTAGGCAGTGGCAGAACAGAATTCCTTCGTGCTGTTTTTGGTGCGGATAAGCATCCTGAAAAGAAGATCCGTCGCAACCAGGAAGAACTTCATATCCATTCTCCCAAAGATGCCGTGAAAGCAGGTATTGGTATGGTACCGGAAGACAGGAAGCATCACGGCGGTTTGCTGAACCTCAGCATCCTGGAAAATATCTCCATCACCAATTACAAAAAGATCACGCGCAAAGCCGGTTTCATAGATCAAAAAATGGAAAAGGAAACTGCTTCGATGTTCACCCAAAAAATGAACACCAAATTGTCGTCCCTGATGGCGCCGTTGAGTTCTTTGAGTGGCGGTAACCAGCAAAAAGTGATCCTGGCCAAATGGCTGAATGTGGATGCGGGTTTGCTATTGATTGACGAACCAACAAGAGGGGTGGATGTGGGCGCACGTTCCGAGATCTACCAGATCATCCATGAATTGTCAGAAGCGGGGATGGCCATCATTATGGTGTCTTCCGACTGGGAAGAACTGATGGGGCTATCCGATCGCATCCTGGTGATGAAAAGCGGACAGGTGCAGGGCGAATTGAGTCGTTCTGAGTTTGCAGAAGAAAGTTTATTGAGATTAGCTATTGGAGCTGTTAACGAACAAAACAAAGCTTAAATGAAACTGAATATCAAACGTTGGTTGATAGAAAACAATACACTGATAATTTTTGTGTTGATGGTGATCTTTTCCGCCATCATTTCCGATTCTTTTTTCACTGCTAACAATATCTCCAACCTGCTCAGGCAAACAGCTCCAGTGGGTTTGATCAGCTTCGGAATGTTGCTGGTGATCCTCACCGGTGGTATCGATCTGTCTGTAGGTTCTGTGGTAGCGGCCATCGGCGTGAGTTTCGCGTTATTGTCGCACCAGGTGTATTTCCCCTGGGCATTATTGTTCTCAGTATTGATCGGTGCAGGTGTGGGCATGATCTCCGGATACCTGGTGGCCTATCAGCGTGTGGCGCCATTCATCGCTACACTGGCAATGATGACGGTGGTTCGTGGTACTGGCTACCTGATCTCGAAAGGCTCGCCCATTACCGTTGGTGAATACTCGAAATCCATTCTGTCATTCGGAAGTGGTGATTTTCTGGGCATTCCCTGGTCGGCCATCGTGCTGCTGATCGTATTTGCACTGGTATATCTCCTGCTCAAGTACAATGCGTTCGGGAGGATGCTGATAGCAATTGGCAGCAATGAAGAAGCGGTTCGTTTATCAGGGATCTCTGTCAGCAAATATAAATTCTGGGTATATGTGATCATTGCCGTATTCTCTGCTATTGCAGCCCTGCTGATGGTTTCCAGAACAGGTGTGGGTACGCCCAATATCGGCGTGGGCATGGAGCTGGATGTGATAGCCGTAGTGGTGATCGGTGGCGCCAGTCTTTCAGGTGGAAAGGGGAGCGTGGTGAACACCCTGCTGGGTGCTTTCATCCTGGCTATGATCGGCAATGTGATGAACCTGCTGGATGTGGCCAGCTACCTGCAGCAGGTGATCAAGGGCGTTATAATTCTCATGGCTGTGATTGCTCAGCGTTATCAAAAAAACTAGTACGATGTACCTCAACAAAGAAACTGTTACAAAACTGCCTGATACTATAAAAAAGAACAAAGCTGTTCAGCGGCCGCCTGCGGCGGTGATGCATTTTGGTGTGGGTGGATTCCATCGTTCGCACCAGGCTTATGCATTGCAGCAATTGCTCCAGCTGGATCCTGTGAAGTATGCGGAATGGAGCATCTGTGGTATTTGCATCATGCCTTCCGACAAAGCATTTGTTGAAAGGGTGAAGCAGCAGGATCTGCTTTATTCGCTTCGCATCTGTGCATCGGGAACAAAGGAAGAAGTGATGGTGGTGGATGCCATTACAGAATTACTGTTCGGGCCGGAACAACA
This sequence comes from Pseudobacter ginsenosidimutans, assembly GCF_007970185.1. Lineage (NCBI taxonomy): Bacteria > Pseudomonadati > Bacteroidota > Chitinophagia > Chitinophagales > Chitinophagaceae > Pseudobacter > Pseudobacter ginsenosidimutans. Next base: position 3,208,821 of record NZ_CP042431.1, read on the forward strand.
AAATGAAATTATACACAGGATCGCTGCTGCCTCAACAAAACTGATCAGCTTCACTATCACTGAAGGAGGCTACAATATTGATGAAGCCAGTGGCGCATTCAATTTGCAACAGGCAGAGATCCTGAATGATCTCCAGCCAGCCAATGCGGCTAAAACTGTTTTCGGATTTCTTGCGAGAGGATTACAAAAACGAATGAGTAGTGATGGGGGCCCCATTACATTATTGTCCTGCGATAATATCCAGGGCAATGGCGATGTGCTGAAACTGGCCCTGTACAGTTTTGTGAATGCATATGATGCTTCATTGATCACTTACCTGGATCAGCAGGTAAGCTTCCCGAATTGCATGGTAGACAGGATCACGCCGGTTACTACAGCTGCTGACCGGGCATTGCTGGAAACAGCATATGGTTATAAAGATGATTGCCTGGTGGTTTGTGAACCCTTCTTTCAATGGGTGATTGAAAAAGAGAAAAATGTACAGCTTCCACCACTTGAGCTGGTGGGTGTGGATCTGGTAGAAGATGTAAAAGCTTATGAAAGCATGAAGCTGCGCATCCTCAATGGAGGACATAGTTTAACCGGTCTTACCGGAAAAGCGATGGGCTACCAGTTCATTCATGATGCCGTGCAGGATCCCACTATTGCTGTTCTTTTTGATCTGTACAATGTAAAAGAAGTACATCCTTCCCTGGAGCCTTTGCCTGGCGTGGATTACGCAGCCTATGCCGCAAAAGTGAAATCAAGATTTGCCAATGCGCTGATCAACGATAGTACAGACAGGATCATTTCAGGCTCCACTGCCAAGATCCCCAAGTTCGTATTGCCTGTGATCCAGCACCAGGTAAGCAAAGGCATCAAGCCTGTTACCGGTGCATTGATCGTGGCAGCCTGGTGGCATTACCTGGATACGCAGATCGGTAGTGGTACAGCCATCGATGATCCGGCAGCTCCGGAATGGAAACAATTGTTCAGGGAAAATGCAGACGATACGTTGTCAGCATTTTTAGGAAAACAGGATCTGTTCGGCGAGCTATCGCTCAACACCCTGTTTTGTGAACAGGTGCAGTTATTCGCTGCGTTGATCAGGAAGCATGATATGTTGTACGCCTGCGAGCAGGCCATTAAAAGTTTACAGTAAATATGAAGCATACAAGAGTAGTTTGTTTTGGAGAAATATTGTGGGATAATCTGAAGGAAGGAAGAAGACTGGGCGGCGCGCCGCTGAATGTTTGCTATCACCTTACCAAGTCGGGCATTGAAAGCAGTATCATCAGCCAGGTAGGTAATGACCAGAATGGTGAAGCTATTTTCACTGAACTGAAAAAGCTTGGGGTTGATACCAGGTTCTGCGCCATCAGCATGGAGAAGCCAACCAGCACAGTGGAAGTTCATATGAACGGACAGGAACTGCGTTACGAGATCGTGGAAGATGTGGCCTGGGATTATATTGAAACCACTCCTGAAATGATTGAACTGGTGAAAGCCGCTGATGCACTGGTTTTTGGGAGCCTGGTCACCAGATCGGAGATCTCGAGAAAAACCTTGTTCCGCCTGATGGAAGAAAGCAGGTTCCTGGTATTTGATATGAATCTGCGTGCGCCATTTTATGATCGGGATGGCATTTTTCGTCTGATGAATAAAACGGATCTGCTGAAATTGAATGAGGATGAGCTGGGCATTGTGTCCGGATGGCTGGGAGAGAACAGCACAGAGAAACAGCAACAATTGCAGACCATCAGGAAACAGTTCCCGAATATCGCAGAGATCATACTCACGCTTGGAGCAGAAGGATCTGTCTATTTTTCCACTAATGAATTCGTGGAAAAGAAAGCCAATAAAGTTCGTGTGAAGGATACCGTTGGTAGCGGCGATTCTTTCCTGGCGGCCTTCCTCGCCAATAAGCTGAAAGGTAGCTCCATTGCCGATTCCCTGGATCGCGCCAGCCTTTTATCAGGATTCATCGCCACGCAGGCGGGCGCCTGTCCCGTTTACGATGAGAATGATCTCCTGCGTTTCAAACAATCGATCGACTTAATTCAGTACCAATAAAATCACAGATATGATCAGTAAAAGAATATTGTTAGGCTGTCTGATTTTTCAATCTGCTTTTTCATTTGCTCAGAAACCGATGCAGAAAGTGGTGGCCAATAATTTCAAGGAATTGCAGCAATACTTTACCTACAAGGATTCCAAACCGGTGATCATTTCAGGTCATCGTGGTGGCATGCTGCCTTATTTCCCGGAGAACAGTATCGAAGCGATGGAAAAAACGCTGACCATCCTCCCTTCTTTTTTCGAGATCGATCCAAGGCTCACCAAAGACAGTGTGCTGGTGCTGATGCATGATGCCACGCTCGACAGGACTACCACGCTCAAAGGAAAAGTATCCGACTACACATACGAAGAACTGAAGCAGGCGCGGCTGAAAGACCGTCAGGGTAACATAACTGATTTCAAGATCCCTACACTCATGGAAGCGCTGGAATGGGGAAAAGACAAAACCATTTTCAATCTCGATAACAAAGGCATTCCCTGGTCAAAGTATGTGGACATGCTGAAGGATAAGAAGTATGCGAATATCCTGCTGAGCGTACGTTCCATGGAAGAAGCATCTTACTACTACACACACCTGAAAGAAGTGATGCTCTGTGTGGCCATCAGGAACCAAAGCGATCTGGATGCCTGGAAGAAAACCCGCATACCTTATAACAGGCTGGTGGCTTATGTTGGTTATACGATGGATCCCAAACACCAGGCAGTATATGATTTCCTGCGCAGCAAAGGTGTAATGATCTTCATTTCTATTCATCCTACACAGGACAAACTGAAAACAGATCTTGAAAAAGTGAAAGGTTATTCAGAAGAACTGATCAAGCGCCCGGATATCATTGAAACTGATTATCCCGCTTTGTTTGTGAACGAAAAACCATAATGATAGTTTCATGGCAGGCATCTGAAGGGAGCGTCGAAAGCTGCTCCTTTTTTTGTGTGCATGTAAATCCACATCCTTCAGCCTGTTATGCAGTGCGAAATCAGGCATAACAATTGCGACTGTTGGCTTATAAAATCAGCCACCATGGTACAATTCCGCAATACCCGAAGGGCCTTTATCAGAAGCGCCACACAGAAGATCAGCTTGCTGGCATTAGGCAGTCAGGCTATTCCTGCCCTCGCTGAAGAACTGGAGCCCGTGGAAGAATTGCTTCCGCCGGAAGGCATCTTGCTGGAACAACCGCTGGCAAAAGAGCAGATCATTGCTGCAAAAAAATTGGGAATAGCCCTGGTGGGCCTGGGCGGCTATGCCGGAGGCCAGCTGGCGCCTGCCTTACAGGAAACGGAACACTGTTACCTGGCCGGCATCGTAACAGGTACGCCACAAAAAGCGGCTGACTGGAAAACGAAATACAATATTCCCGATAAGAATATTTACAATTACGAAAACTTTGATCAGATCATCGATAACAAGGATATCGATATCGTTTACGTGGTACTGCCCAATGCGATGCACTGTGAATACGTTATCCGCGCAGCCAAAGCAGGAAAGCATGTGATCTGTGAAAAGCCGATGGCCATTACCGTGGAGGAATGCGACAGGATGATCGCTGCGTGTAAGGATGCCGGTAAGATGCTGTCCATCGGCTACCGCCTGCATTTTGAACCCTATAACCAGGAAATGATGAGACTGGGGACAAAAAAAATCTTCGGTGAGATCAAAACCATTGAAGCGCATGATGGTATGGGTGATACCAATGGATGGAGGCTCGATAAAAAGCTGGCAGGCGGCGGCCCCTTGATGGATGTTGGCATCTACTGTGTACAGGGATGCCGCTATACTACAGGATTGGAGCCCATTGCCGTAACTGCTGTAGAAGGACCGAAAACGAAACCGGAAAAATTCAAAGACGTGGAGGAATCGCTTGACTGGACCCTGGAATTTCCAGGTGGTATCAAAGCACATTGCAAAACCAGTTATACAAAAAATATGAACCTTTTGCAGGCCAATGCAGAAAAAGGCTGGTTCAAATTATCACCTGCGTATCCTTACCGCGGACAGCAGGGCGAAACTTCAGAAGGAAAGATGAACTTCCCCTCCGTGAACCAGCAGGCCAGACAGATGGATGATTTTGCGCTGGCCATCCTGGAAGGAAGAGCCACACCTGTGCCCGGAGAAATGGGCAGACAGGATGTGAAAATTTTGCAAGCGATCTACAAAGCCATGGAAACAAAAAAACGCGTAGAGATAGTTTAGGAAATTTCAGCGTTGAAGGCGGAGGTAATAATTAGGTAATCTTACCCAAACAACGATTTGCTATACTTTTGCGGTCATGCTGCTAAAGCCCTAAGGAGAGCAGGTACCCCGCATGCAAAAGGCAAAAATTCATAATTCACAGGATGAGGATCTGCTGTTGCTCTGGCAGAACGGCAATGCTAAAGCCTTTGATGAACTGTTCAGGCGGTATTTTCAACCTCTATGTCAATATGCTTTCAATAACCTGCAGCAGTCTATGCTGGCGGAAGAACTGGTGATGGATGTGATGATGAGGATCTGGAAAACAAATGGACAGATCCATTGTCCCGCCGGTTTCAGGCCCTATATATTACGTGCATTGAAGAATGCTATCCTTAACCATTTCCGCTCCTCCCTTCCTGCCATTGTTTCCCTCGAAGATGTACCTGCCGGTGAAGAAATTCCCGCAGCTGTTTCCCCCGATCACAAATTGCTCCACGATGAAACCCGGGATCGTTATCTCGATGCCCTTTCTTCCTTATCGGATAAAAAACGGGAAGTGTTCATCCTCAGCCGCGAGGAAAGTCTTACCTATAAAGAGATCGCCCGCCAACTCAACATCTCTGTAAACACAGTGGAGAACTATATTTCAGCCTCCCTTTCCCATGTGAAAGAAAAGATGAAATAGTTTTTATTTTACCGCCTATGTTACCAAAATGTAAACTCCGTATTTTTTAGGGTGGTAGCTTTTCAATTCCGTGTTTATAGTAATGAGGCCGGTAAACACCGGCGTTTGCGTCAAAAAAATCAACAGCAACCAACTTGAAAGATCTGCATCAGCAAAAGGAATTGATCAAAAGAATGTTGTCCGGCAATATCAGCCAGGAGGAAAAACATCAGCTCAGTCAGTTGATGGCAGATCCTGCTTTCAGCTCACTGTTCAATACACTACTGGATGAGCAGGGAGGGGAGCTGGTGATGGAGCAGGATGAACAGGCGCAATTGTTCACCAATGAAAAGCTGGACTGGTTCCATCAACAATTACCAGTAGAAGATTCAGAAGCACCTGTATTCAGCATACACAGGCCGTTATGGAAAAGGATACTGCCTTATGCTGCAGCTTTGATTACAGCAGCCAGCGGTCTGTTGTTCTGGTGGTCCAATTCAGCAAAAGAACATAATACTTCTGTAGCACAGGAGATCAATAAAAAAAACGAGTATCCGGTACCGGTAGAAGAACCCGTTCAGTATACAGAGCATTTCAACCAGGGGAAGCGTCGTTTGAAAGTGAAGCTGGCTGATGGTTCTGTGGTTACTATCGGCAGGAAGGGAAAGATCAGGTACCCGGCAGGTTTTGAAGGAAATACCAGGGATGTTTACCTGGAAGGTGAAGCATTCTTTGAAGTAGCCAAAGACGTGAACAAGCCATTCACGGTTTTCTCAGGAGATGTTCGTACTCAGGTTCTGGGCACATCCTTCAAAGTGTCTGCATTGCCGAAATCAGCCGTGGAAGTTGCTGTGGTCACAGGTAAAGTGAGGGTAAGTTATCATAGTGGAAAAATAGAAAACGATCTGGCCACCATGTTGCCGGGAGATAAGATAAGCTGGAAGAACAGTCGTCTTACCAAATTGAAAATGGACCCGAAAGATGTACTGGCCTGGAAGCATGAGATGATGGTATTCAGGAAGCAATCCCTGGATGATATTCTCGATGTGTTCCGCAGGCATTACGGAGTTAATATAACAGTGATCAATAAAGGATTTTTACGCGAGAAGATTTCTCTCACACTGGACGAGAAAATGCCACTTGAAAAGGCGATGAATGTGCTGTCTGTGACAGCAGGGTTCGATCATTCAATCGATTCATTATCCAGGACCGTTACCATCAGATAGAAGGTAGCAAAATAATTAAGTCAAGACGGGAAAAAATTCCTGCCTGCCGGGCAGCAGGCAGTGCTATGCACAATAATCAACAATAAACGGTATGCGAATCTGTACAAGATCATCTTTTTTAAACCGGTTTGTAAAACAACCAGGGCTCTGCTGTTTCTTTTTATTGCTATTGTCCACCGGTAGCTTATCCGCGCAGGACCTGAATAAAAGGATCATCCTGAGCCTGGACAGTGCAAGCCTGGAACAAAGTATTCATGAGGTGGCCAAAAAAGCTGATCTCCGCCTGTCTATCAGGGAGAAGCTGTTGTCAGGCAGTACCAAACGCGTCTCAGTTGCTTCGCAAACGCTCACAACAGGCGAAGCGCTGACAATGGTATTGTCTGGCACCGGTCTTCGCTATCGTGTGGTGGAAGGATATATTGTAGTGGAAACAGCGCCGGTCCGCGGCAATGTTGCCGGCCGGGTATTCGATGCTGAAGGCCGCGCCCTCAGTGGTGTGTCTGTTCATATCAGGGGAACGAAGAATGGAGATATCACCGATGAGAATGGCGCCTTTTCTCTTCCCGTTCCTGAAAAAGGAGCCACGCTCGTATTCAGCATGGTTGGTTTTAAGGAAAGGGAAATGAAAGTAACGGGTGAGTCGCAGAACCTCCGCGTAGTTTTGCAATCAAATACCGCTTCGCTCGAATCTGTAACGGTGCAGGCCAGACGACGCACCAATACCTCCGCTTCTGTATTGAATGAAAGACGCCGGGCAGCCATCGTGCAGGATGCGATCTCTGCCGAACAGATCCTGAAAACGGGTTCCATCACCACCACACAGGCGCTTTCAAAAGTATCTGGCGTTACCATCACAGATGATAAATATGTGGCGGTTCGCGGATTGGGCGACAGATCGGTGATCGGGCAGCTCAACGGCGTGAGGCTGGCATCCTCGGATCCCGACAGGAGCTCCATCCCTTTGGACCTGGTGCCGGCATCCCTGCTGGATAATATCACCATCTACAAAACAGTTACTCCGGATAAGCCCGCTGATGCTGCAGCGGGCATCGTGGAACTGAAAACGAAATCAGTTCCGGAACAACAAACGCTGGAGTTCATTGCACAGACAGGATTCAATTCCAATATCGGCATAGGCGGTAAATACAATAGTTTCTGGAATAGTGAAATAGGCGCATTCGGAAACCAGATAAAAGACAAGAATCTTTCTTCCGATTTCAAGAACCTCGCCACACAGTATCCCGGCGGTTTGGGGGCGGTCCAGAAAATGATCGCCAACAGTAATTACAGTCCTGATGCCTACAAAGAAGTGAATCGCATCAACAATATCATGCGTGGCTTCGATCCCGTGATGACCACTGAATACAAAAAAGCGCCACTGAATCAATTGTACTCCGTAACCTATGGAAATAGTTTCGACGTATTCAAAAAACACAAGCTGGGGTTGATACTGGGAGGGAACTACTACCGCCGTTATACTGATATCAGCGGTGGTGACCTTACCCAGTACAGCATTTACCAGGGTGTGGTAACAGGAAATCCGGATGTGTACAGCCCGCGGAACATTCCGAACTATATAACCCCTAACAGCCTGTTCATGGGAAAGTACCAGACCTACAAGGAGAATACTGGTGTGGAGACCCTGAACTACGGAACGCTCGCGGGCGTCACATACCGTTTCAGCACCCTGCATGAGATCAGCATGCAATACCTCGGCAGCTGGGGTGGCGAGAACACGGCCACTAATCTCTATGGAAAGTATGAATATACCGGACTTCCCGGTGATGTATATACGACAACCTGGTCCCTGAAACAAACTTTCAGGAACCTGAACACTTTCAACCTGCAGGGAGAGCATAAATTTTTCGATAAAGAATACTCTCCCCGCCTGAGCTACAACCTCGCATCCTCTTCCTCCAAACAGAATGATCCAGATTTTCGTTTCGTAAGTCTCACGGATTACAGACCTCGCAATGGCGCTTATTATTTCAAGCCTGCTATCGGGGATATGAGCGGTGCAGGAAGTTATGTGTATACCGATCACCTGTATGCGCTCACTTCAGGATATGTGAATGGCGTGGGCGCTATCGGACTGATGCAGGCCGAGCCGAATGGCCGTCGCTGGCGCAACCTGGATGAACAGAATTACAACTATAAAGCAGACCTTATCCTTCCTTTCAAACTCCTGGGCCAACGCCAGGAATTCAAGACCGGTGTGAACTATCTCTACCGTGATCGCAGCTTCACGGAGAACCAGCTCTTCCTGCCCGGTTCCAATTTCTCACCCAACAAAGCTGTAACCCTTTACGATGTTTATGGAAATCTGAACACATTGGTGAGTAATAAAGTGATCGGTCTCTTCCTGCCTTCCGGCAGTAATGGAGAGGGACAAATGCCATTGAATGGTTTTCTGTACAATAGCCAGAAATCTCCCAACAACTATACTGGTTATTATGAGACCAATGCCTTTTATGGCATGCTGGATCTTCGGTTGAATGATAAGTTCAGAATGACCGGCGGTGTGCGTTTCGAGATGACGGATATCGGCTCTTCCGTTGATACGGCCGGCGTTTTCCTGGATCCTTCACTCACCGTGAAAGGGCCCGATGGTTCTTCCGTACCCATCAATCCTATCAATCCCAATACTGTTTATAAAGCTGATTACAAACCTTATTATTCAGTGAATGCCACTTACACACTGAACAGTAATATGAATTTCCGTGCAGCTTTCAATACCACGCTGGCAAGACCTGAATTGAGGGAGATCACCAACATCTTCGAATTCGATGCCTTCCAGATGGGCCTGGTGGTAGGTAATCCGAACCTCATCAACCAACAAACGAAGAACCTGGATTTCCGTTGGGAATGGTTCACAGGTAAAGGTGAAGTGATTGCCATCTCTGCATTTGGTAAGCAGATCGAAAACCAGCTGGTAAAAGTGTTCACGCTGAAAACGGATGGCCTTGCAGCCAAATATCCTGAGTTCCCCGTGATCCAGTTCCAGAACGATCCCAATACCGGTAAGGTATGGGGAATGGAATTCGAAGTGGTACAGAATCTCGGCAGGCTTTGGAAACCGCTGAAAAAATTCTTCTTCGGATCCAACCTGCTGCTGGCTCAGAGCGAGATCAAAAAAACAACAGAGCGTTATGCCGCCAATAAATCGCTTGACAGACATACCCCGCAGAACAGTCCATTATTCGAGCAGGCTCCCTACAGCATCAATGCATGGCTCAACTATGAAAACAATAAAACAGGAACGGACATCACGCTAACCTTCAACATGGTGGGAGAGCGCCTGGTGCAGATCAATCTCACCGGTGAGCCTGACCTCTATACACAGCCTGTTCCTTTCCTGGACCTGGTGCTCAGCCAGCGCATCAGCAAGAGAGTGTTGTTCAAAGGTTATGCAAAGAATATCCTGAACCCTGCCATCAAAACCGTGTATGCCAATCCGCAAACCGGTGGTAAATGGTATGGCAACGAGTATATCAACCGCAGCTTCAAAAGAGGCGCAGAGATCATGTTCGGATTTACTTACAACCCATTCTGAGAATAATCGAATTCAAAAGAACTACGAATGTCAATACGTTTACAATACAGTTCAGGTCTGATGGCAACTTTGTTGCTGCTGGCCGCCTGTAAAAAAGATAAGTCTGATTTCGGATTCGATAACCGGCCGGTGATCGACAACCAGAAGAAATCGAATGTGCGCATCGTGAACCTCAGCGCTTACAACCAGGTAGTTGCCGATGGCGACAGTCTCACCAATTTTGTAGTGCGGGGCCCGAGCGATCCCATGACCGGCAGATATCCCGGTACTAAATATTTCCCTGCTGATGGCAGGCTGGGTAAGATCTGGGAGATACCTATGGATCTTTTCGGCACCGGGGATAAAACGGAGCTGACCATTTCAGATAAAAGTTACAGTGGTTTCAATAGCAGCGTTGGCTTTACTGCCGAAAACAGTTACAGCAATCCTACAGATTATATCCTGCTTCCCTTCGAATATTTTACCGGCCAGCCTAAGATAGTGCCGGTAACAAGAGGCGTAACTGGTCCGTCCAAACCTGATCATATCAAGATCAGGATCATCAACCTCACAGGCAATATCAATAATCCTGTATTCACTGAATTTGGTACGCAGGAAACACTGAACGGCGCTGTTACCCTCGCCTATGCAGATGGAACACCGGTAAGCGATAAAACAAGCCATATCAGTACAACCGCCATGGTATCTGAATATGTGGAGGTCCCTTACGGTACTTACCAGTTCAGGGTGTTGACTGAAAATGGAAAACAGTTCCCTTCTCCATTTTCCGGACTCAATTACAGGATCATCGATCCGGTTACCTCCACTTATTCCGATGATTACGGATCCAGCTCCAATCTTGTGTTCAATCCCGTTGCCGTGTATCAGCCCGGTGGTGTGTATACGGTGATCGTAACGCCTCAGCGATTCAATTATCATATCAATGAAATGACGGAGGAATCATTCCTCTATCAGAATTCTATGCAGGTGATCACTGATATCAGTCCAGCTGCCAATGCTACTTATTTCAGGATGCAGGCTGTGAATGCGCTGCGCGATGAGGAGATCAGTTTTGTTGCAAACAGCCAGGCAGTAGGCGGCGCATTGAAATTTGGCGAAGTTGGTACTTATGCCAACCTGATCAATGGCGCTTTCAAGGTGGAAGCGAAGAATGCAGCAGGACAGGTAATCGCAACTGCTGAGCAGGAATTGAGGGCCAATATGAATTATACAGCCTGGTTGTATCCTGCAGCAGATGGAGCGGCAAAACTCTTGATCGTTGCCAATGATCTGAGTGGCGTGCAATACGCCGGCGGATCGGAAGATGGCACCTACGACAGGTTGAAGCATAGCTTCTTCCTCTTCAAACGCTTCCTGAATTTCTCTCCCGACAATCAATACATCACTTACACACTGGATAACGGACAACCGATCAGCACCAATGGCAGCGTGAATCTGCAACCAGGCATTCCCGTTATAGTACAGCCTTACCTGGGCACAACAATCCATACGCCTTCCTACCAGATCATGGCTTACCGCTCAGCGCCAGCTGTTGTTCCCGGTACCTGGGCAAATGATATACCTGTATTGCATTCGGAAGATTTCATCGCAAGAAAATCCCTGTACAACAACGCCGGCAAGGCTTTGCCGGTACATGAGAACGGGATCTTCACGGTGGCGCTTATCGGAAGTGCCGGCAGCATTGCGCCCAAAGCGAAAATGATGATCGTAAAACATAACAAATGATGACAATGCAACTGATAAAAAAGATACTCCTGCTCATCCTGGTGGTAAGTTGTGTTACCGGATGTACCAAGGTGGACTATACGAAGATCGATGAGCCAGCTTACCTGCGCGTGTTCAATAATTTCAACTACGGCTTCAGCCTGGGCGATAAGGATAAGAAAGTACCCTTTCTCTGTATGATCATCAATCCTACTTTCGATGCCGAAGGCAAGCCCAATGGCGGACAGATCGTGGGAGATTTCCTGGACGTTCGGGATTATTATGCGCCTCCTTATCCTTCACATGTTGGCTCCAGCACTTCCGTGAACAATCCGGAATATCCCGGCAAGGAAAACGTACTGGTTGGACCGATCGTGAATGGTTACGATCTCAGCAGCTGGGCGCAGATCCCGTCCGGAACGCATCGCTTCGTATTCTTTTACAGACCAAAGAACAGCGTGCCTTATTTTAAACTGGACCGCAACCTGATTGGTGATGTGATGAAGGACACCACCCTTACGCTTACTCACCATGAAGTGTATACGATGCACCTTCTGCAGAAAGATTATTTGACGAAAGAGAATGGTGTTCTCCTGAGACAGGAAACCTTTCTCAAGCAGCCTCTGAGCGATTCCCTTGCTTACGTGAATTTCTATAATTACAGCGCCAGTGGCTTCCAGGAATCTTCCGATGATATTAAACCCGAAGTGTTCAAGATGGGCCAGTTCCAATATGGCATCAAAGACAAGATGGATATTTTCCTTACTATCTATTCCGACCAGGTGTCTGCCCTCACGGATGGCGGCAGATACAGGTTCAACGCAATACCGGGATATAAGGGTAAATACTTTGCTTCCGTTGAACGTAATATCAGTTCTGCTGCCGTGGCCTCCTATCATAGTTACCCTGTTTTTCCGAATCCCGCAGAGAATGGCAACGTTACACAAAGCTGGCAGATGTGGGACTTCTTAAGCCCTGGCATGAACCCGGCCAATAAACCTTACCACGTAATGGATACTAAAACAGATGGCAACTGGGCTTCTCTGGCCTGCCTTAATCTTGGGCTGGAAAAACCCAGCCCTCACAATGGCGCCGTATTGCCCAATATGCTGGTGAATATCCATTCCGGTGTTCATAATCCCAGAACATTCGCCACGGTGAATACGATTGAAGTGATAAATGGCGGCGTATATCTCACCACAATACAACGGAAATATCCGGCTCCGGTGTATTGATACCGGAAACGTATAACCGAATCTGAATATTAATTCTTTGTATGAATACATTTTTCAAGTCACTCAAAATAGCTCTCGCGGCGGTAGTATTACTGAGTTCCTGTGAGCACGACAACCTGGAAGTGCCGAAGCCAAACGAGAATATCCGTCCTGCGGCTGACTTCATCAGGAACAACTATGATTTCCGCTTATTCTATTCGGCCCTCGAATATACTGGCCTGGTGAACGAGCTCAACGCGCCGGGCCCTATTACGGTGCTGGCTGTGCCTGATAATGGCTGGAGTGCCATTGGAGTGAATACGGAACAACAGGTCCGCAGTTTGAATAAAGACAGTCTCCGTCATGCCCTGCAATACCATGTGTTGAAGAACAGGAGATGGATCACTACCGATTTCGCTACCAATGGGGTGGACGTTCGCCTCGAAACATTGGCCGGGGAAAGCGTGTATGTTTCTGCAGTAAACAAGAACAACGATTATTTCTTCGGGGGCGCCAGGATCTCCCGCAAGGATATCATTCTCGCAAACGGAGTAATGCAGGTGATGAACAAATTCATGCAGTACCATAAAGGGAAAACAGTGCAGGATCACCTCGCTGCAAAGCCTGAGTTCAGCCTGTTTGTAACCGGACTGAAGAAATTCGGAATCTGGGATGAACTGGCTAACAAAGGTCCTTTTACCATTTTCGCGCCCGATAACGATGCGTTCGCCGCCAAAGGCATCACAGCTGAAACCATCAATAATCTCAATGTGGATCTGTTCCATGCGCAACGTTTGTTCGGTGCTTATATCATATATCAAAGTCACTTCTTTGTATCTGATCAGCACGTGTTCAAATCTCTTGGGGCAGAATATTCCTATCCATACACGCTCAGGAATGATACCTGGTATGTGAACTTCGGAACAAGCCTGCTGCAGACCAATCCTTCCGATATATTCTTTACGCCCTATCCTGAATTGACATACTTCAGACCAGTTCCGGGAGGATTGCCTGTGGTGATAGGAATGGTCACACAAAGCTCTTACAATTCGAAGCCCCTTGTATGGTATGACCATCTCTGTGAAAATGGGATCGTTCACCGCCTGCACGGACTGCTCGCGCTTCCTGCAGATGCCAGCAAATAATCGTTTTGAGTTAAAAAAGATTACACATGAAAACTTACATACAATACGGGTTCATTGCATTGATGCTCCTGGCATTGATCACAGGATGCAAAAAGGATGAATACATCCCGCCGCCCGAGGGAGAAAAGATCCCATACCAGGACCCCATGCACCAGCCTGTTGCTGAAATTTTGACGAACACTCCTTTGTTCCGCAAACTGATAGAACAAAGCAATATGGATTCCCTGCTAACTACAAAAATGCCCCTCACCATCCTGGCTCCATCCGATGCCGCCATGCAGGCGGCAGGGTATACGGAAACAACCATAGCAGGTATGGCGGCTTTGGACGCGGATACCATCGTAGCCCTTCACGTAGTAAGGAATACCATTACAAAGGATGAGTTGCTGCGTGTTGCAGGCAATTTGGAAACTGCCAGCCTGCTCAAAAAGAAAGGCCTCTATGTTCGGGGATACTATTACGGTGATGGACAGACGAACAATATTTCACGCGATGCATTTTGGTACAGGCAGATGCTGAAAGGTTTGGGTGATAAATTATGGGTGAATGGTGTGCCTTCCGGAGACCTCAATAAAGCGAAGCCCGCTGAATATGGTTATGTATATGTGCTGGATAAAGTACAGGTAAGACCAGTGGGCCAATCATTCTGGTCTTACCTGGAAACTGATCCCAGGTTCAGCATGTTCATTCAGCTGCAGAAGAAAGTAGACGAGCTGTTCGATCTCAAATACAGGAAAGTGTATGAAGAGAATACCGGCTGGGACCCCGGAGGCTGGGGCTGGGTAGATTCCAGGAGAACACAATATACACTGTACTATGATATTCAGGCTGACCCGTATGACCCGAATGGCGATAGCTATACCGGTTTCAACACCATGTTTGCTCCAACCAATGATGCCTTTCATGCAGCCGGCTTCCAGACCATCGATGATGTGCTGGCTATGAATGAACAGCTCTTCAGGGAACCAGTATTCGACTTCAACACCTGGGAGATTTCTTCCTTTGGTTATGTGACCGATTCCATTTTTACCTACCACTGGGATTACGGATTGGACAACCAGCCTTATACAGGTCTTTATGGTAAGCGTGGGCCGGTAGCCAACCTGTTCTATGCGAACGATCTCAGGAATGAATACCTGGGAGATTTTATGATCAGTAGTTATGTGGGCTACTTCTACTATAGAATGCCTTTCAACTTCGGAGAGAAGGATGGTAAACCTACCGTGCAGGTAAAAGGTTCCACTGCAGAACCAGCCACTGTACTGGAAACCATCCCCACCCTGAGTGGGCCTCTGCACGTGGTTGACCGTTTACTGATTCCCAAAGACCTTAAAATGAACTAACATGAAGCTGAAGAAAAAAATATATTTCTTTTCCTTGCTATCCATATTGGGAATGGGTTCCTGTGTAAAAGAAAATGACGAGCAACTGAGCAATTACGATAACAACAAGATCAACCTGGTAGTGGCCGATAATTTCAATCTCTCTGCAATGAGCGCAACCCTGCGCCGTAGCGGCCTCGATAAACCGCTCCAGGATGGTGAGGGACCATTTACCTTACTGGCTCCTTCGGATCTTGCTTTCAATAATGCCGGTTACGGGAGTGCATTAGCGGTGCTTGGCGCCAAAGGGGATGTGATTGCACGCATCGCGCAATATCATACCATGGATGGAAAGTATGAGCTCAGCAAACTGCCTTATCTCTTTAACCAGGAACTGCGTTCGCGTGGTGGAAAAATGTTTGCTACACACTGGATCAAGGGAAATGATACTGTGCTTACCATTAATGGCTCCCGGGTATTGGCTTCCAATATTCCTGCTTCCAACGGACTGATCCAGGTGATCAACCAGGTACTGGCGCCTTACACGCACGATCACCTGGGTGATGCTATTGCCGCTGAGAATGATATCACGCTTTTTTCACAGGCCCTGAAAACTTCCGGTGTGCTGGAAACCATCAACGGAACAGGCCCCTTCACCATATTCGCTCCCAACAATGCGGCCATGAAGGCAAGGGGCTATCAAACTGTACAACAGATACTCGGGACCGATCCTCTGCAATTGAAAGCGCTGGTTGACTATCATGTGGTGCGCGACAGGCGATTCATTTATGATTATATCCTCAGCACCGGTTCTTCAAACACTACAAAACAAGCCATGTTGAATGGCAATACGGTGGATATAAAACTGCTGGCAGACCCTCAGGCGCCGGGTAGCTTCAACAGCATTTCATTGCGGGGGATCGGTAATACCACTGATGTGGCATTGGTGAAAAGAGATGTGCTTACCGGTAACGGCGTATTACATGTGATCAATAATACACTTCGCATTACTCAATAGTCTGCTTCAAAAAGATCGAAAAAAATAACTCATGAAGAATATTGGAAAAGCCGGTTGTTTTCTTTTTTGCCTGGTAATGCTGCTGAGCCTTGCCGGCAATGCGCAGGAAACTACCGGATCACTTAGCGGGAAGATAAAGGATACAGCAGGAAAGGTTGTGGCAGGAGCCAGCATCACCGCCATTCATACGGCATCGGGAACAAAATATTCGGTAGCCACCGATGATAAGGGATTTTACTTCCTCAACAATATGCGTATCGGTAATGGATATAAGATCACAGTGTCTATGGTTGGTATGCAACCCGAAACCAGGGAAAACGTGGATATCAGGCTGGGAGGTTCTCAGCAGCTCGATATCATCCTTACGACCGGCAGCCAGCAATTAAGCGCTGTAACCGTTTCCGCCAAAGGAAGAAAACTCAGTGCCCGTGCAGATACCTATGGAGCCGGAAAAAATATCAGTGCAGACCAGGTACGTAATATGCCCACCGTGAACAGGAGCATCACGGATATCACGAGACTAACGCCGCAGGGTAGTCGCGATAACAGTTTCGGAGGTTCTAATTTCCGTTACAATAACGTCACCATCGACGGCGCCATCAACAATGACGCTATTGGTTTCAGTCCTTCACTCGGTGGCCAGACCGGCACTTCCGGAATGGCCGGCAGCAGCACCCGCACCAATCCTGTCTCTCTCGATGCCATCGAGGATATGCAGGTGTATCTCGCGCCTTTCGATGTGAAGATCGGTAACTTCACAGGCGGTTCCGTGAATGCCGTTACCCGCAGCGGCACCAACAATATTACCGGCTCTGTATATGGTTTCGGCAGATTTGCCGCCATCACGGGAAAGGACAAAGCAGGCAAACTGGGAAAGATGAACGATGATTTCTATGATTACCAGGCCGGCTTCCGCCTCGGCTTCCCCATCATCAAAAACAAACTCTTCTTCTTCACCAACGAAGAGATCACAAAAAGACAGGATCCCACACAGCTTACTGTTGGTACGGAAGAGACCAGTCATATCCTTTCCGCTGCCGATGCTGACGCTATCAGCGGCGCGGTGAAAAATCGCTATGGCAATATCTTCGATGCCGGTACTGCAGGGATTTACACCAATACCAGCGAGTCTAAGAAATTCTTCAACCGCCTCGACTGGAATATCAACAACAATCACCAGCTCGCCATTCGCAACAATACTATCCTGAGCAAGGCCACGCATATGGACCGTGACCAGCAGGATTTCCGTTTCAGCAGCATGGCATTTGAGCAAACCAATAACCAGACCAGCACTGTAGCTGAACTGAAGAGCAGATTCAGCAATCAGCTCTCCGGCAACCTGGTAGTTGGTTTCACGCAGGTGAATGACAAACGTGATCCTCTCAGTGATCCCAGCCTGCCGCAGGTTCAGATCATGGGACGTACCCCCGGCACTACCATTTATCTTGGTACTGACCGCGAAGCCAGCATTTTCAATATGCGGCAGCGCACCTGGGAATTCACTGCCAACCTGAATTACAGCTCCGGCGCACACAAATTCCTGGTGGGTACACATAATGAACTTTACAATATCCGCTATGGATTCGTGAACGGTTGGAATGGCCGCGTGGATTATTTGAATATCGAAGATTTCTTAAGCAATAATCCTTACCGGGTACGTGGAAGCTACAACTATACCAACAACACGCGTGAGTATATCATGAATAATCCTGCTGCCAGTTTCAATGTACATCTGTACAGTGTATATGTGCAGGACGAGATCAGGGTGAACGATAAGTTGCGCATTACGCCGGGTCTCCGTGCGGATATGGCTTACCTGCCGGATATGCCGGTAATGAGCGATAAGGTTCGAAGTATCCTTGCCGATCCCAACTTTGGTAACACTTATACCTATACGCCGCTGAACCGCATCGAAAACAAATTCCTCAACAAGGTGCAGTTATCTCCACGTATTGGTTTCCGTTATGATGCCCTTGGAAATGGCGATCTGATCCTGCGTGGCGGGGCTGGTCTCTTCACCGGTCGTATTCCTTTTGCCTGGCTGGCATACGCCTATTACAATACAGGCAGCAGCTATGGAGCTTTCGATCAGCGTGCAGACGATAAGGGTTTTGCTCCCGGCAGCGATGCTATCAAACCCAATCCTAATGGTATTGGCGAATTCATTCAGCAGAACGGCGCTGTGATCAATAATCCGAACAGCGGCAAAACCCAGGTGGACCTGGTGGACAATGACTTTGTGATGCCCAAGGTTTTTCGTGGAAGCCTGGGCGTGGATTATGAAACAATGAACAAATGGAAATTCACGCTGGAAGGTTTGTACACCAAAGTGATCAAAGACATTATGTTCCAGCAATTGAACACCAGCGATGATCCTCATTACTATGGTTATGATCTGAACCGCCAACAGCCGGTTTACAGTGGTACGGTCGATCCCCGTTTCTCCAACACTTACCTGTTGAGCAATACCAATCAGGGCTACCGCTATAGTGTAACCGCTTCTGTTACCAAAACCATCGGCAGCAAACTGAATGCTACTGTGGCTTACAATTATGGTCAATCCAAAGACCTGAGCAATGGGGTCAGGAACTCCATGGAGAGTAACTGGCAATTGAACCAGAGCCTGGTGCCCAATAATCCTGGCCTGGCATACAGCAATTTCGATGTGCGTCACCGGATCGTTGCCAATGCATCGTATACGCATTACTGGCAGAAGGCTGGTAAGACGAATGTGAGTCTTTTCTTCAGCGCGCAATCCGGCGCACCTTTCACTTATGGAATAGTGAACAACAGTATCCAGGGACTGCCGCAGCAGGTATCGCTGGTATATATTCCCAACTGGGAAGAGGCTATCAGGTTTTTCAAGGATGTAAATGGGAAAACTGCACAGCAGCAGGCTGATGAGTTCAATGCATTTATCGATAAGAACAAATACCTCAGGAGCAGGAGAGGAGATTTTACTGAAAGGAACCTGGGTCGGACACCCTGGAATGTACAGGCTGACCTGCATGTATCGCATGATATCTTCCTGAACAAAACCAGGTCTCAATTCATCACTGTAGTAGTGGACGTGATGAATGTCACCAACCTGCTTAACAAGAACTGGGGTATACAATATTTCTCGCCCAATACCTTCAACAGTACGGCCAGCGTGGGTTTAACGCCAACACTGTTCCCGCCGTTACAGAACCCCGGCAACTATCCTGTGTATACGTTCAATGATCCGGGTAAATCGTACAGCATCGATTATTTCGGCTCCAGAACACAGATGCAGCTGGGTGTCAGGTATACATTCTAAGTTTTAAACTGATTATATGCACATCAATATGAAAGTTTACAGTAAATGGTTATTCCTTTTCAGCCTCCTGCTTATTTCTTCGGTAGTGTTGATTGCCACCGGATGCAAGAAGGATGATAAGGCGCCGCCTGTACAGATGATCATCAAAAATTATTATCCCAACAGTGGCCAGGCAGGAACCCTGGTAACCATCGAGGGTACAGGTTTCTCCAATAATATTTCACAATACAAAGCAGCAATCGCCGGCGCTGATGCAGAAATGGTCAGCGCCACTTCCGAAGCCCTGGTGCTGAGGATGCCGGTTGCCGGTAAAACGGGAAATCTGTCTTTTGTTTACCAGGAGAAAACTTATGAGGTTGGACAATATACTTACCAGGCATTGACGGTAAGTCGTGTGTTCCCTAATAACGGTACTGTGGGTTCGCAGATCAGGATCAGTGGTGCAGGATTCAGCAGTGTGAAGGAGCCTGCAGCGGTGCTGGTGAATGGTAAGGCCGCGCTGATTGTGAGTGTGACGGATACTTTGATTGTTGCCGAGATCCCTGCTGAAGCAGGTACCGGTCCGGTTACCGTAAAAGTGGATGGCATGGAAGCGAAGGGCCAGGATTTCAAATACCAGGCCATCAGCGCCATCAAACCATTGAGCGGTGGTGCGGCTACGCGTGTAACCATCCGCGGTAGTGGTTTCGAGTCAACAACTGATGGCAATATTATCGACTTCAATGGCAAGCCTGCTACTGTAATATCTGCTACAGAAACGGAGATCGTGGTGCAGGCGCCGGCGGAAGTGAGCACCGGGCCGGTAAGTGTGAACATCAACGGACAAAAGATCATAGGTCCAGCTTTCACGGTAGTTGGCAAGCCCGTGATCAATGTGGTGTCTCCGCTGAGCGGTCCGCAGGGATCCATCATGACCATCACTGGTGATATCTTCAGCACCATGCCGGATGAGAACAAGGTATTCATCAATAATGTTGAAGTACCTGTAACTACCGCTTCAAAGAACCAACTGCAGCTAACCCTGCCCGGTGGAACCGGATCGGGAACTGTGAGAGTGGTGGTAAATGACCAGGCTACGGAAGGCCCACAATTTAAAGACCAGACCCTGGGTATTACCCGCATCACACCTGATAACGGTCTGGCAGGAACGAACATTACAGTAACCGGTACAGGATTCAGTGCAGTTACCGCTGAGAATATCGTTACCATCAATGGCGTTCCTGCAACGGTAACCACTGCAACGGAAACAAGCCTGGTGCTGACGGCGCCTGCAACAGTGAGCACAGGTCAGTTGAAAGTAGTTGTGAATGGACTGGAAGCTTTGTCTCCTGTGCCTTTCAAACGTGCAGGTGTAATGACATTGGCGGGAGGACCTGCCAGTTCAGTGTTCACTTCCGGCGCTGCCGCGATGGCCATTGATAGTGATGGTAACCTCTATGTAGTGGACCAGCAGGCAAAACTGGTAAAGAAGATCGCGCCTGATGGAACTGTATCCAATCTGCAGGCTGGTGGATCGGATATCATTTTTGGTATGCCCTCTGGTATCACCATCGATAAGAACGATAATATCTTTGTATCTGATCAGACAGCTATGCAGATCAGGAAGATCACACCTGCTGGTGTTAACACTGTACATACTTCAGGATTTGCATCCACTCAGATCACCGTGGATGGTAACGGAGTGATATATGCGAATGTGTCGGGCTTTGCCCAGGGGATCAACAGGGTAACAACCGTTGGTACCTACACAAAGGTTAACGGACCTTATTGGGTGATGACGCGTGTGGTGGTGGATGCTTCCGGCAATATCTATTATCCTGACCAGAATGCAAATAGTGGAAATGGAATTAGAACCACAACAACAGCTGGACAGAGCTTTGATTTTGTGGGCAACTCTGAAGCAGGTTTTGCTGATGGAGTGAGTTATATGGCGCAATTCAACGGTATCGGCAGCGCTGTATTTGCTAATGCCGGAGAGATGCTGGTGGCTGATAACAATAACAAGGCGCTGAGAAAAGTGGAAATGGCTACCAGAACGGTGAGCACTATCCAGCGATTCAGCTGGGGTTACCAGGATGGAACATTGAGCGAAGCTAAATTCAATTCGATGACCGATATGTGTATCGGCGCTGATGGCAGTATCTATATCCTGGATGCCACCAACAAAAGCGTCAGAAAGATATTCCTGCAGTAAATGCCGGATTGTTGAGTAGAGTATAGCCCGTCTGCAAGGAGAATGCAGGCGGGCTTTTTTCAAGAGATGCAGATGGATTGAAGTTTCATAATACCAGCCGGTAAAGCAATACAGGCATGATATTACTGGAAGCTGATAGACCAGCAGTCCTCTGCGCCGCGACGTGTTGAAAAATCGCCATCTTCTCCTGAGAAGTAGCCGCCTGTCACATAGCGTCCATTCGTTGTCTTAAATAACAATAGGCCTAAATCATTGCCACTACTACCGATCAACTTACTGTTGACAACTGTGCCATCATTATTGATCCACAGGAGCATTGCGTCAGCCTTTCCTTTATTAGGTCCATATTTGTCATTTAACGTGAATCCAGCAACAACCAATCCCTGTTCACGATTATGAACTGCTGCTTGTATGCGGTCGTTTTCTGCGCCACCATATAATGAGATATTTTGCAATTGGCCGTCTGCTGCCACTCTTAGGACCAGGCCATCTTCTCCCCCCTGATTTTTCCCTGCCAGCTGTCCGTCATTGCTGGCGCTTGTTCCAACAGCCACCAGTTCCCCATTTTCAACAGGGTAAACATTGTAAAGTACATCGATCCCACTACCTCCATATCTTTTGCTCCAAATTTTATTACCATTATTTGCATCAAATTTCATCAACCAGGCGTCCTGTGAACCATGCGGATCTTCAGCTCCGCTACCGTTGGAGCTGCCATAGTTTCCAGCTAATACAAAATTTCCATCGGATGTACGGAGCAGACTTCTCACACTCTCATGGTCTGAACCTCCATGTGATTTTTGCCATAGTAATTTACCGGTCAGGTCCAGTTTGATGATCCATGCATCGGTGGAACCAAAATGGTCAGTGACATCACCTTCAGCTCCTGTTACACTCCCTGCTATGATGTAGCCATCATTTACAGCTACGCACGCAAAAGCCTGATCATTTTCTTCGCTCCCATACATCCTTGTCCATTGTACAATACCATTCTTATCCATTTTAGTGATCCAGAAGTCATAACTTCCTCTTCGATCGGGAAAATCACTTTCACTGGAACCTGCTAACAGGAATCCGCCATCTTGCGTAACGATTACCGAATAGAAATAGTCGTTATTGTTTCCGCCATAGGTCTTTTTCCATTCCAGGGAGCCTGTTGCAGTATATTTTACTGCAATGGCATCACGTTCCGAACCTGGACGTTCACTAAAATCATGATCGGTGCTATAGGTATTTCCTATCAATATATATCCACCATCCGGTGTTGCAGCGCCATTATTGAACTCCTCGCTATTGCTGCCTCCGAGAACATTCAATATAGGTTGGTGAAACAAAGGGATCCTGGTTACCTTGATGTTAACGGGAGCATTCCCCTCTCCGCTAAGTGTAAGCGTTATTTCAGCCGGTCCCGAGTTATTGGTTACTTTGTTTTTCAGCTGAACCGTAGCATCTCCTGTACCACTGGAAGGTTCAATCTGCAGCCAGTCCGCACTTCCTGCTGCTTTGATTGTCCAGTTGGTGCTGGATGTGATCTTCAGGCTCGCCTGGCCATTAATCAGTCCGGAGATATTTACTTCTGTTTTATCTACCGATAATATGTGCTCCTTCTTATCTTTCTTACAGGAAGAGCCCAATACAATGACCATACTCATGGCCAGCCATAGTGATTTCATGGGTTACATTTTTTACTAATAGACAAATTATTCTATGAAGAACGGCGGCTGCACCGATCAGTTATATTTAATCGTAGACGAGTATGCGAAAATGAGCTATGAAATGGGGATGTCCATAGCTGTTTCACGGCCTCAATGTAATACTGGAAATAAATCAAGATTGAGCTACTATTTGTTTTATTTTCGATATATGAGCGCTGCCACCCGTCCCACTGCAACCGAATTACAACCCGTAT
The DNA here is from genome assembly GCF_007970185.1 of Pseudobacter ginsenosidimutans. Classification (NCBI taxonomy): domain Bacteria; kingdom Pseudomonadati; phylum Bacteroidota; class Chitinophagia; order Chitinophagales; family Chitinophagaceae; genus Pseudobacter; species Pseudobacter ginsenosidimutans. Next base: position 3,232,302 of record NZ_CP042431.1, read on the forward strand.
TCGAACTCTTCAATGTCTTGCACCCTATCGGCAAAAGGGTGGAGATTTATCTGCAGAAAAATATATACTGTTGCGAAATCAAAAAAGGCGAACTGCTGGTGAAAAGCGGGGAGGTCTGCGATAGCATCTATTTCATCAAACGTGGCGTATTACGCGGTTTTATAGAAGAGGGTAGCAGGGAGATCACTACCTGGCTGACTGTGGAGAATGAGATCGTGGCAACCATCACCGGATTCCTGTTGAGAAAGCCTACCATGGAAAATATCCAGGCGATTGAAGATTGTGAATTGCTTGGTATCAAATTCGAAGACCTGAACCGGCTATACCTCAAGTATCCATCTTTCAATATTGTTGGGCGAAAGATCACGGAGCTTTATTATGTGTATGCAGAACAAAGAGCCTATATCACACGTTTTCATGAAGCAGAAAGAAAATACGAGATCCTGATGGACCTGTATCCTCATTACCTTAATCGCATTCCTCTAAAATACATCGCTTCATTTTTAGGCATTACCATTGAAACCCTTAGCCGGGTAAGGGCCAAAGCGCATACGCGTAGCAGAAAGAAATCTGTCAAAGACCTTTAAGCGTATCTCCGCATTACAGCAATACTTTTCTTTTAATTTGATCTGAGTCAAAAAAGCCACTCCGGGGTTGCTTATACACTTTGTCTGAAAGTCGCATCTGCTCTGGATTTGGCTCGGTCACTCGTTTTGTGAAATTTCACTGAAGCCCTTCAGTTATGCGGCTCACAGTATAAACATCATCTTACTTCTCGTTTCTTTATGGGCTGGACTGCCAGTCGGTTCCGCTATGACCCTAATATCCATATTGAAAAAAATGAAAAAGATATTGCTCCGCATATCCCTCCCTGTTGTATTGTTATGTACCCTTGTTGCCGCATTGCAGGCGCAAACCATTCGTTATGTAAGACAGGGCGGCTCAGGCAATGGCTCCAGCTGGGCCAGTGCATCGGGGAATTTCCAGGCCATGATCGATGCGTCTTCTGCCGGAGACCAGGTATGGGTGGCGGGAGGCGATTATCAAACGCCTGCCGGCTCGCCCTTCACTATGAAAGAAGGAGTGAAGATCTACGGAGGTTTCCCTAATACCGGAACACCAGCCTGGGCTAACAGGAATTTTACAACGAATATCACCCGCCTGTTGGGGGTTACAAACCCTTATACCGGTAACAGAGTAATTGAAAATCGAACTGCACTGACGGTTGCGGCTTTGCTGGACGGATTCACCATTACAAATGGGTATGTTGCCGGATCCAATCATGGTGGAGGAATTTCCAACATTGGAGCGTCCCCCACAATCAGTAATTGCATTATTACACAAAATGCGGCTGGAAGTGAAGGAGGCGGTTTGTATAATTTCGGCAGCAGCCCTGTTGTAACAAATTGTACATTTCTTTCCAATATCTCTGGTAAGGATAATAATGGGCAGGGCGGTGCTGTGGCCAATGTTTATGGAACGCCTGTATTCAATGATTGCGTGTTCCAGAATAATCGCGTTCTGACTGGGGGCGCGGGTACAGGAGGTGGTGGGATGTACAACAGCGAATCCAATCCTGTTCTGACTGGTTGTAAATTCTTCGGGAATAAAAGTTACGATGGTGGCGGGATGTTCAACTATAAATCGGGTGCTACCATCAGCAATACAGAATTCTCGGGAAATACGAGTGCATTGTACGGAGGAGCTCTTTATAATTATTCAAATGCCAATATCAAATTCAAAAACTGCAACTTCAACAATAACAATAGCGGTAATGGTGGTGCGATAGCCAACGGTTATTTCAGCGAGCTGAGTTTGGAAAACTGTCTGCTTTTTGGCAACAGGGCGATAGGTGGAGGTGGAAGTGGTAACGGAGGAGCAATTCATAACCGGTATGCAAAATGCACTATCACCAGCAGCACTATCACGGGGAATATCGGTGAGTTGCGCGGTGGGGACATTTCAAGTGAAGAAGTATTTTCAAATTACACGGTGCCCTGCGTCGTTATTCATAACTCTATCCTCTATGCGAATAGTTCCGGTATAGATCTTTACAGGAATGTTGTACAGATCCATAACAGCATAATACAAGGACATACTTCGGCAAGTAGCACAATTATAATAGAAAAAGTAAATACAATTGAAGGCCAGGATCCATTGTTCGTGAATGCGGCTAACGCAGTTGGTGCAGATGGGATCTGGGGTACAACCGATGATGGTTACAGGCTCCAGGTGCTCAGCCCAGCTGTAAATATGGGAAACAATACATTGCTTCCTGCCGGTGTGCTGACTGATTTTGCAGGAGCAACCCGTATTCAGGGTGGCACAATCGATATGGGCGCTTATGAAAGTTCACATGTCCTCAATTGCGGTTCAACTAAATTGTATGTAGATGGCAGTAAAGCCAGCTCCGGCACCGGAGCCAGCTGGGGTGAGGCTTTCAAAACAATGAGTGAAGCTATGCACAGGGCGCTCCAATGCAATAATGTTGCGGAGATCCATGTAGCAAAAGGAACTTATTATCCAACAGGAGATCAAAGCAGCATACTAAGAGACAGCAGCTTCCTCATTCCCGCGCGCGGTGGACTCAAGCTCTATGGTGGTTATCCTAATGGCGGCGGCACAAGGAACCCGGTAACTAACCCTACTGTTTTGAGCGGAGATATCGGCACTGCGGGATTTCATTACGACAACAGTTATCATGTGCTGGTAATGACCGGATCATTGCCTGGCGCAGACAGCGTAGTAATTGATGGATTCACTGTTACCCGTGGTTATAGCGATGGCGGCACCAACTACTACAATGATGTACTCACTAATCAGCATGAAGGTGGTGGCATCCTCTTACGCGTGAATCCGAATATTGGAAGCAAAGTGGCGATCCGGAATTGTAATGTGGTGAATAATCACGCAAATGGATTGGGCGGAGGTATCTATGTCTGGCAAACCACTCCTTCCATAATCAATTGTGTGATTGCAGACAATAGCAGTGGCAGTGACGGCGGCGGATTGTACAACCAGGAAAGTGGCACCACGAGGCTGATCAATTGTGCGTTCATCAGAAACTCCTGTACCAATGGCGCAGCAATGTATAACAGAAATGCAGCCATCACCATCGTCAACAATACTATTTTCGGCAATACTGCCAGTGTTCAGGGAGGTGCAGTTCTTAATACTTTTCCTGGTTCCATTTCAATCCAGAATTCTATTGTATGGAATAATGGAAACAATAGCATTTCCGATGCAGCTACCCTGAATGCAGGTTACAGTAATATACAGCAGGCCAGCGGTGTGTATGCAGGCACGGGAAATATCAATGCTGATCCGTTATTTGTGAACAGTGCAAATGCTGCCGGAGCGGATGGTATCTGGCGTACAGCTGATGATGGGCTGAAATTGCAGAATGCCAGTACTTTGATCAATAATGGTAATCCTGATATTTCAGGACTCGGCCTCGATCCGTTTGACCTGCAGGGAACGGAGCGCGTACAACGTGGCAGGATCGATATGGGCGCTTATGAAAGTCCATTTATCCGCTGTGGAGAATACAATACTTTATATGTAGATGCTGCTGTAGCCCAGCCTGGAAATGGATCGAGCTGGGCAGCTGCTTTCAAAACACTGAAGGAAGCATTTGATGTATTGAATTCCTGTGCTACTATCAATACCATCATGGTTGCGGAAGGAACTTACTATCCCACCAGTACAAACGACAGGGATGCTGCATTCCTGATACCTGCCCGGGGCAATGTTAAAATATATGGCGGATATGCCAGTGGTGGTGGGGCCAGGGATTTCAACACGTATAAAACGATATTGAGTGGCGATATCGGAGCCGCTTCCAATATAGCTGATAACAGTTATCATATTATGGTGTTAGCGAATCTTGCATCCGGAACAGATAGTGTGGTGCTGGATGGTTTCACTTTTACACAGGCGAATGGAGATGGAAGTGGAAGCAATACAATTAATGGAGTAGCGGTGGCGAGGAATACAGGCGGTGGTATATGTCTGATCAACAATGCCAATTACAAGACAATGATCCGTAATTGCCGTTCTGTCAATAACAGGGCCCTGCAGGGGGCAGGGATTTACTGTCTGGCAACTTCGCCATATATCGTCAGTACAATGTTGCAGGGGAATAGTTCCAGCGATAATGGCGGTGGCATCAGTATCTACAATTCCTCACAACCGGTGCTGATGAATGTTCTGATCTCCGGGAACCGCGCCGGATATGGAGCAGCAGTTTTCAATGATAACAGCAATCCTTATATCATTAACTGTACCATTACAGACAACTGGGCGGCTGGTGATGCAGGTGGATTTTATAACAGGCTCGGTATTGCCGAACTTACCTTCCGCAATTCAGTAGTCTATGGAAACAGGAATGGCGGTGGAGCAATTTCCAATATTCTCAATACCCAGGGTGGTAAGTCGAACTTCACTTATAGTTTGATCGAAACTGCTTCCGTAGCCTGGGAAGCCGCATTGGGAACAGATAATGGGAATAATCTGTTTGGGGATCCTGAGTTTGTGGAAAGGATAAATCCTACAACCGCCAATACACCTCATACTTCAGGTAATTACCAGGCGCAGGCAGGCAGTTCGCTGATTGATGGAGGAAGTTCTGTTCTGTTGCCAGCCGGTAGCTGGAATGATATAACCGGAGTGCCGAGAACGCTGCAGGCTTACCCTGATATCGGAGCGTATGAAAGTCCTTTTTTCAATTGCGATATCTTGAAGATCGACAGCAGTAAAACGAATGTGCTATGTTATGGAGCTGCTACAGGTAAAGCATCTGTACTTATGCTGCGCGGGAAAAGTCCATTCACTTATGCGTGGAGCAATGGTGCTGCAACAGCGGCAATCAGTAACCTGGCAGCGGGTGATTATTCTGTTACAGTTACAGATGCGAATGGATGCAGTATTTCTAAAACGATCTCCATTGCGCAGCCAGCTGCACCACTTGATGCTACAGTAATTCTCAATAATGTAAAATGTTTTGGGAACAGCGAAGGCAGTGCGTCTCTCACGGTAAGCGGAGGTCAGGCTCCTTACCAGTACAGCTGGTCAAATGGCAGTACAGCTTCCGCCATCAGCAATCTGCCTGCTGGTGTATATGATTGCACAATTAAAGATGCCAATGGATGCAGCATTGTAAAATCGGTAACGATTACGCAACCTGCTGCTGCATTGAATCTGAATATCACCAAAACAGATATTGTGTGTAACGGTCAGAATACTGGTATAGCCAATGCAGTTATTTCGGGTGGTGCACTGCCATACACTTATGAATGGAACAATAATGCAACTACTTCTTCGCTGACTGGTTTGGCTGCAGGAACCTATACCTGTACTGTAACGGATGGCAATGGGTGTATTGTCAGCAAATCGATCAGCATTGTTGAACCCGCTGCATTGAGTGTTGCCAATGTAGTGGCAAATGTCAGCTGCTTAGGCGCTAATAATGGAAAGATCGAATTGACCCCTGCTGGAGGAACAGGTAGTTACAGTTATAGCTGGAACAACGGCGAAACCAGTAGCAGCCTGAATAATTTGGCACCGGGCACATATTCCTGCATAATAAAAGATGCTGCCAACTGTCAGGCATCAGCTTCATTTACCATCACGCAACCGGCAGCTGCCCTTTCGGTTACCACCAATCAATCGGGTGTTATCTGCTATGGCAGTAATGCCGGATATGCCGGAGTGGTTGCCAGTGGTGGTACTGCTCCATATAATTATCTATGGTCGAATGGAGCTTCAACAGCATCTGTAAATAATTTGAGTGCCGGCACCTATTCCTGTACCGTTTCAGATGCTGCGGGATGTACTGATATGAGTGTTTTCACCATCACGCAAAACACTGCCATTACGCTTGACGGAACAGTAACACAGGTTGCCTGTTACAATAGCAATACCGGCTCTGTGAGTGTGGCGGCAAGCGGAGGAATTGCTCCATATAATTACTTGTGGTCAACTGGTAGTACTGCAGATGCTGTTTCAGGGCTTACTGCCGGGATCCATACCTGTACCGTTACAGATGCTGCCGGATGTTCAGCTTCAAAAACGTTTACCATCGCTCAACCCGCAACAGCTTTGATGGTAACAGTTGGCAAAACAGATATTGCATGTTTCAACGCTGGTGACGGAAAAGCTTCAGTGATAGTCTCCGGTGGCCTTGCTCCCTATACATATTCATGGAGCAATGGAGGAAGTTCTGCACAGATCGAAAACCTGGTTGCAGGAGACTATAACTGTACCATCACTGATAACTATGGCTGCACTAAAGTTGTACAGGTATCAATTATCCAGCCTGCTCAGGGACTGACGCTCAGCATTCAAAAAACTGATGTGTCCTGTAATACCGGGAATAACGGATCTGCAACAGCGAATGTAAGCGGAGGCACTCCTCCTTACAGCTATTCATGGAGTAACGGGGGGAATGCCTATTATGTTTCAGCGTTGTTTGCAGGAACTTTTTCCTGTACCGTTACAGATGCACTTGGCTGTAAAGCATCAGAAACTATTACTGTTTCAGAGCCTGATCCTCTCGTTTTGAACCCTTCAACAACCAATGTGTTGTGTTACGGGGCAAATAATGGAACTGCAGCTGTAAATGTTACTGGCGGTACATCTCCCTATACTTATAACTGGGATAATGGGGCTGAGAGTGCAGCTATCAGTAATCTGGCTCCCCGCCTGTATTTTGTTGATGTAAGAGATGCTAACGGATGCCGCAAATGGGAGTACCTGAACATTCTTCAGCCTGCTGCATTAAATGCACAGGTGATTTCGTTGAACAATGTGTTTTGTGGTTTAGATAATACCGGAGAGGCATTGTTGCAAGTTTCAGGTGGCATAGCGCCATATGATTATCTCTGGTCCAATGGCAGTACTGCTGCATTTGTTCAGGGGCTTGCTGTGGGTGATCATTCCTGTGTGATCACTGACGCCAATGGATGTGTGGTGAACAAACAGGTTACCATCAATAATCTTGTACTGAGTGGGAACAAAATATTTGTAGACAAATCTGTGGCTGTTTCAGGAAATGGCAGCAGCTGGAGCCAGGCATTTAAACATTTGAGCGATGCATTCAAAGCAGCTGCTTCCTGTAGCGGTATCGATAGTATTTTGGTGGCCAAAGGAACCTATACCCCATTGGGCGGATCCGCAACTGGGAACAGAGACAGTGCCTTCCTGTTCAGACAAAGTGGTGGACTGAAACTGATCGGCGGCTATCCTTCGGGAGGCGGCTTGCGTGATATCGATGCGAACGCCACTGTATTGAGCGGTGAGATCAGGAATCCCGGTAATGGAGATAATTCGCACCATGTACTGGTGATTGCAGGTATTAGCTCAGCTTCGGATAGTATTGTGATAGATGGAGTGTCTGTCATTCGTGGATATGGAGGAAATGGAGCAAATTATTTTTACAATGGAGTGGAGTTGTCCAATAGCAATGGTATGGGTCTTTATCTTGTCAACAATAATATCGAAGCAGGAAAGATCGCTATCAGGAATTGTCGATTTGCTGATCATTTTACTTTTGGCTCAGGCGCTGCCATTCATAACGAACAATCTGCGCCTTCGGTTATACATTGTAGTTTCTCCGGTAATATTGCTGTGTATGGGCAGGGAGGAGCTATTATGAACCAGCAATCGCCCAAAACCCTAATTGCTAATTGTGAATTTTCCAATAATGAGGCATCATCGGGTGGCGCCATTTATAATTCACAAAACTCAGATGCAAAGATCGATCAATGCCGTTTCCTTGATAATACCGCCAGCTTTGGAGGAGCTATAGGCAACGAGCATTCAGCACCTGTAATCACAAATTGTTTCATTGCCGGTAATAAATCAGGTAATACCCTTGGCGGCGCAGGTATCGGAAATAATAATGCTTCGCCGGTAATCATCAACACACATTTCATCAGGAACATAGCCACCAATGGTTATGGTGGCGGACTGTCCAATTTCATTAATTCAACTGCAACTGTTACCAATTGTAATTTTTACGGGAATGAAGGAACGGGAGGCACAGGTGCGATCTATAATTATGGAAGTCATCTTACAATCAGGAACAGCATATCTTATGGAAACGACGGTGGCATTACAAATGATAATGGCTCCACCACCAGTGCAAGCTATAGTCTGATTGAATACTGGAGTGGCGGAGGTACCGGCAATCTGAATTCCTCTCTGGATCCGATGTATGTAGCTCCAGTATATACTGCACCTTATACGCAGGGCGATTTTCGTCTCAAAACCTGCAGCCCAGCTATCAATGCCGGTACAACCGATACTACAGGACTAAATCTGCCAATTTATGAGGTAGCTATTGGTTTACCGCGCATTCAGCTGGGCCGGATCGACCTTGGTCCGCATGAGGCTAACAGTTATACCGATGCCAATGCTGCTTCCATCCCGTCAACAGCTGCATCAGGTACTGCCTTCCAGTTGAAGGATAATACAACATGGTATGGTACCGATTGTACCACGCTGATTGCAGCAGTCACCGGCAGCGGCTCCAATCCGGTAAGCGGTATCACAACTGCTTCCGTGGATATGGAAGCAAACCTGTTACCCGGATTTGTAAGCCGTTATTATGAAATTGAACCGGAACAAAATGGTGGTTCATCTTCCGGTACCATCACTTTGTATTTTTCACAGTCAGAGTTCAGTGCCTACAATACCGCCAACAACGGAACCAATAAATTGCCGTTACCTGATAAAGATGATCCTGAAATGAATGATGATTTTGTCAATATCAGGATCCGTAAGGTGTCTGGTGCCGTATCAACTACCGTTATCCCTCATACGATAAACTGGAATGCATCCCGGGAGCGCTGGGAGCTGAGCTTTGACGTAACCAGTTTCAGTAAATTCTATGTGTTCACTGAAAACAATGCAGCACTGCCACTCCGTTTGCTGAGTTTTGCTGTAAGAGAAGAAAACTGTACAGCAAAACTGAGCTGGACAACGGCTGAAGAAACTGGCGTTTCTCATTTTGAGGTGGAGCAAAGTACAGATGGTACTCACTGGAGTTTCATATCGAAACTGAAAGCTAACAATACAACCGGAGAGCATAAGTACAATGCAGAAGTAAACATCGATGTACAAATGAATTTCTATCGGCTTAAAATGGTGGATATAGATGGAACAACCACATATAGCAAAATTGTCAGACTTACTGCTCCTGCGGGCTGTAGCGCACGAAAGATCAAACTCTTCCCCAACCCGGCAGATAATATTATTTACCTGGAAAAAGCAAACCCGGGTGATCAGTATACGGTGTACGATAATGCGGGAAGAATAGTATTGCAGGGCAGGATCAGTAAAGCTGTTCAGGATATCAATGTAGCCAACCTTGTGATGGGAATGTATACCGTAACGGTGGTTAACAGGACTGGAGGTATTCAGGCATTTAAGTTTGTAAAGAGATAAAGATGGTTATATAGATCCCGCTGCCAGTTCATTATTTGATCTCGATCAAATAATGAACTGGCAGTAAGGGGCGAAAGTATATCTGCCTTTTCCGATGGAACAATAAAGACGACTGGGGCATCTGGGTAATATCGGGATTTGCGTTTGTAAGTCCCGGATTTCGTTATTTTTATTACGAGATGAATGTTGCATTTCACAAGGTACATCCCGCCCTCAGTCAATTCGTAGAGGTGATCATGTGCGTCAACAGAGGCGTTGATGATGCCGGAGAATTTTTGCAAACCAGCCTGCCCAATCATGAATGCTTCCTGAGTTTTGAATATGAGACTGACTTTATGGTAAGGACCGTAAAGACGAATGGATTTGTTGAGGCGCATACAACCACTATCATCCCCCCGCAATTAGACAAAACTGAATTGAAAGGAAAGACCATGAAAGCGATCATGGTCAAATTCAGACATGGCGGTTTTTTCAGGCTGTTCAAAATTCCTATGCCGCTTTTTAAAAATGACTGCTACAACGCAAGAGATGTGCTGAATAAGGATTTTGGAGATCTTTTTGAACAGATTCTCAATGCTGAGCCGCTGGCCGAAAAAATTAACCTGGTGGAATTATTCCTGCTGGCCAGGGTTGCCAATGCAACACCGGTGCAGCCAATTGATTATGCCTTTGAAAAATTGCTGTGCAGCAACGGCAATATTCCCATCCATGATATCGCCTCTATTGCCTGCATGAGTATCCGGCAATTGCAAAGAAGGTTCCTGGATCATTTCGGTATGTCGCCCAAGCACTATTCGAAACTGGTGCGATTTACTACAGCTTACCGGATGAGGACTTCACTTCCTCAATTGACATGGAGTGAGATCTCCATGCGTTGTGGCTATTATGATCAAATGCATCTGATCCGCGATTTCAGAACTTTCGCTGCATTCAATCCGGGCGAGCTGGATATGAATGGCAATTCCTCTAGTATGCTGCTCTTTCCTGACCATTCACTACAGGGATAACAATCCCTGATTCCCAAACTTGTCGCGTTTGTACTATCTCCCTGGCACGATTTGCGCATACTTTTGGCGCAGACATTTCTATTTATCAAAGTTGAAGTTTCATACCATATGAGAATTGCCTTACTGATCTTTCTGGTGATGGTCAGCCTGACCACCAACGCCCAAATTTCGAAAGAAACAAAAATTGTTACAAAGCCTAAAGTCCTGGATAAAACTGTAACGAAGCCCAATGCAGATAAGAAGGGAGAAAAAAAGGTGGAGACTTCCGGGAAAAAGCTGACAGGAACTGATCTTTCCAAAGAAATGAATGGCAATATTCCAAATGTATTGAGGGGAACTCCCATCATTGCTACAGTTGGAGGCACTAAAATAACTACTTACATTGAACCGCTCGATCGTGTGAGGTCTACCGTGAGTGCCGGCAGAAATCCAAAAGCAAGAAACAGGGGAACCAAAGAAGACAACGGGCTTATCTGTACTGCCTATAGTATTTCCCTGAGCCCCGAGTCGGAAAGTTTTGATGCGCCGCTTGCCGATAAAATGTCTCACACCTATCCCGGCGCGGCTTACAACTACAACGACTATATCAAGAACAACACTCAGCCGCCTCATAATAGATCAAAGCGTAATCCCATCATTTTGCAGGTGTCTTCCAGCAGTGGAAACGGGAAGCAGCTATTGGTGGAAGATCCCACTAAGAATAATCTCGATGAAGCGGCAGGTAAGCTTAAATATTCTTTGCCTAAACAAGCGAATAACCTGAGTACTGAAATCTATGTGCAAACTATCGTGAATGAGGCCACGTTCGCACTCAATGTTGAAGCGGGTGGTGGTGGATATGGTTTCAAGGCCAGTGCAAAATTTGGTTTGAAATACGATAGTAAGAAAACTTACATGAGCATCGATGCCAAACAAAAGAATTATGTGATCACTGCCAACCGTCCGGATAATGCAACAGGAGGTTTCTATGTAGATGAATCAGAGAATGCAAAAAACGAAAACGTATACATGTCGTCCGTAACCTATGGAAGGCGTGTGATAGGTATCATCGAAACGGAGCTGGACCAGGAACATATGGAAGTGGGTGCTAAAGCCTCTTATGATGGGTTTGGTGTTTCAGCAAATCTTGGTTTAGGCATTGTAGATAAAATGAGCCGGGCCAAAACCACTGTTCGCTTGTTGTTTATCGGAGGCAATGGTGATGTGATCACGATCCCGAATCCTACAGCTGCATCTGTACAGGCCACCATCAACCAGTGGATGACAAGTACTTCTTCGCAGGCAGCGGTGCCCATCGAATATACTTTCAAGAATATGCGGGATATAGGAATGCGCTGGGAAAGTGTTGCCAGTAATATCAATTACCAGCAATGCGTTCCCAAACCACCTGCCGCCGCAGCACCGCAGCCATGGGACATTACCGTTACACTCAATAGCATCAGCAATAACAAAAGAGAGAGCGCCAAGCTGGGTATTTCACAATCGGTAGGTGTTTCGGTGAACGGACAATGGAAGAACGAAAATGCTGGTTTGGACAAGCCGATCATTTGCTGGATGGAAGGCTGGCAGGGCTGCCAGACCCCGCCGCATATAGATTTCAGGCAACCTCACCGGATAGGGGATGCAACCCGCAGGTACACCATCAGCAATGATGAATACGAACAGAACCCGATGTTCAGGGTGGAGACGCAACGGATAGTTACCTATCGCACGAGTGTTGGCGGCAGTAAAAATGAGAATAACCAGAAACAGAGAAGTGATAAACGACTCAAAGATATTGGTAGTATTTCCACGTTTGATGTGCCGGTGCATATCAATGGGAGGATCTTCAGTTTCAACTATACTGTAAAAGTGGCGCAAAGACCACCAGCACAATAATTACTTAATCAATTAATTTATTTATCAGTGATGAAGATCTTATTAACTATTGTTGCGTTGATGGGATGGACTCTTGTTACGCAAGCCCAATGTGAAGAGAGGATTTCCGGCAGGCAACTGGAAAAAGGCATGTTTGTTTTGTGTACTCCCCAGCTAGAGGGAAATACAGTTTATGTGGCTGAAGTGTTGTCTGTAAATGGAACTGATTTCAGTTGCCGGTTCCTTCATTCCAATTCCGTGTATCAGCTAACTGATTTTAAAACGGCAGACAAAGGTTCTGCTGCAATCATGCAGGCAGCAGTAAGATCCAGTAAAGGTGGAGGTTATAAGGCAGGGTCGGTTTTTATAATTAATGTTTATATGGCAGACCCTGCTCCATGCGATCTGTCTACAGCTCCGCTAAAAAACCAATATGTTGTGATTGCCACTTTTAAAGCGGATAATAAACGTTACCTGGGAAAAATGATGCCGGTAAGTGGAGGATATGATATTCAGTTTAAACATTCCCAAAGTGTTTATACTGTTGACAAAAAGTTTACAGTAACTAAAGTGGTAAAGGGAGGATATATTGTCGGAAGCCAGATGGAACTTGTTCATGCCAGGTTGTTGGAATTCTAACAAAAATCGATACTGAAACAGGGTAAATATTATACTATGGAAAACAGATTGTATTTCCCACTCTTTGCTGTGTTTTTACTATTTGCAATAAATGGTTTGGGGAGTGGATTGGAACTGCCAGCAAAGAATACTTCCGATGGTAATTTGCTGAACTCCGACTCTGTTGTACTTCCTGAGTGCATAAAAAAACTTACTGCTCCTCCGGGAAAAGTTATACGGGCTTCAATTGGAGCCAAACAATTCCGGAAAACATACACAATGGAGAATGGAAAGATCTTGTATGTATTGCATTCGCAGGCATCGATCGGTTGTAATATGAATGAACCCGCCAGTACTAAGTATTACAACGATTCCTGTAAAATGGTGGCCAGTTTTCCAACCAGGTTTTCAATTAAGCAGGGCTTTAAACCCTTTGTGGCTGCCGGATATAAGCCGGATGATTTCCCGGAAGCAGCACAGGGTGATTATCCGGAGTACTTTGCAAATCTGAAAAAAGAAAAGACTACCAATAAGATCATTGTCAGCGATGCCAAACCTACAGATCCTTTTCCGGTAGAGAAGGAGTTTACAGTAATTGGAGTGGATGATAATGTGCTGGATTTGAAAAAGGGAGATATCGTAAGAATATCCACGAAAAATGGCCTGAGGATTTTCCGTAATGATAAGCTGCTGAACAATTACAAATTAGTTCCCCAGCTTTCTACCATAAAAATTGAAGCGAAGTGTAAAGTGCCTCCATGCTTCACAACGCTAACGAAAGCACTTGTTTATCATATGGGTGGCATCAAACGTTTTGTGGAGATCAGGAACAATGCTTTTATGATCTCTGCAACACAATATGCAGATGCGCCATCACCAACAAGAAGTATTGAATTATCCTGGAGGATTGCTTACGCGCTGCGTTCTGAATGATGCGGTCAATTTATTATCTCATCCGTCAAACAAATCGATATGCAGGTTTTATTATTAATTAGTTGTTTATGCCTGGCAGGTAGCGGTAGTGTTGAGAAAAGCAGGGCTGATAGCAGTCTTGTACTAGCAGGTATTGAAAAAAACAGGGAACTTTCAATACTGTTCCCAAAAAATAATCAGAAAGTACGTGGAGAGTATAAGGTCTATGGTAAAGCAAGGCCTGGCTCCGTAGTTGTTCTCCATATCAGTAGCACCTATTATAAAACTGCACGTGATAGCCGGCAAAAAGTAAGCAAAGGAGCCGGGCCAATAAATAGAATGAACAGGAAGTTTAAGCTAACTGCAGACCGGAGTGGTAACTGGATCCTGAAAAACATTGAATTGTGGAATGCTGGCTGGGAGGAAAACTTTACCATAAAAGCTACTGCAGAGAATAAAACGGTTTCAATTCGGGTGTATGATAATACGCACCCGGTAGCAATAGATTAGCAATGCACCTGAAATAACAAAAGCTTCCGGTTCATGCCGGAAGCTTTTGCTTTTGTCTCAGTTATATAAATAGAATTTTATTAACGCACAAAAGCCGCTGTAGTAGCGGCTTTTGTGTCTTTTTTCTGGTACCGGGGACGAGAGTTGAACTCGTGACCTCAGGGTTATGAATCCTGCGCTCTAACCGCCTGAGCTACCCCGGCGTTTCATTCAGTTCACGCCGCAGATCAATTGATAATCAATTCGTACAGCATTTCTCCAAATGGGTGGCAAAAATAGTGAAATTCCTGTTATTTAAAAAAGAAATTCAAAAAACTTTCCCGGGTTCGCAGGTAGTCTGTGGTCCGTGGCTGCCAGGGCTGCTTTGCAAACACCGGTGCTAATCCGGTACAAAATCCTGCTAATCCTACATCAACTTCTTACATTGTCCCCGTCTACTTTTACTTCACAAAAGCGGGAAAGCGTTGCCCTCCGCCATTTCCATACCAACCCCCACATCAATAAAATAGTATTACTATGTATATGAAAAAGACCTGCACGATTGCCATTTGTTTATTCCTCTTTTCTTGTTTTACAGTATCCATCCAGGCGCAACAAGTCAATTTTGAATCACTGCTCCGCGAAATGGCAGACAGAGAGGCCATCGCCCGTTATCCTTCGCAGGCCTACACGCTGGCCCAGTTCAGCAGCTACGACCGTGCTACCACGGTTCCGGGGGATTCCAGCTGGTACGCCAATTGGGACCGCTCCATGTTCATTCGTCTCGATTCAGATAAAGGAAGAAAAGAGTATGTACTTTTCGATACCACAGGACCCGGCGCTATCGTCCGCTTCTGGATGACCTTCTCCGGCTCCAATAGCGGTGATGGGATCCTTCGGTTCTATCTCGATGGGAAACCTGAACCAGTGATCCAGGGATCAGCCAAAGAAGTGATCAGTGGAACTGCCCTCGTGAATGGTCCATTGGCTGCATCAGTAAGCGATAGCGTGAAATACTCTATGCGCGGGCACAATCTCTATCTGCCCATCCCATACGCCAAAAGCTGCAGGATCACTTACGAAACCAATAATATCACCGACTACGGCGCCAAAAAAGGCGAGGCCGTGTATTACAATATCAACTACCGTACTTATCAACAGGCTTCCGTTACCAGCTTTTCACTAAAAGACCTGAAGAAACACCAGGCGCTGCTGCAATCAGTACAGGAAAAACTGTCTACACGCGACAAAGGTTTGCAGGGCCTCTCACTCAATCCGGTCAATATCAATACTACAATTGCAGCCGGGCAATCTTCCACCATCAACTTACCATCAGGGTCAAACGCAGTCAGGCATTTCCGCTTGAAATTGTCGGCTGCCAACCTGGAGCAGGCTTTGCGCAGCACCATCGTTTCGTTCAAATTCGATGGAGAACAAACCGTATGGGTGCCTGCGGGCGATTTCTTTGGAACCGGTTACCAGGTTCGTTATTCCAATACCTGGTATTCACAGGTGAACAACAACGGAACCATGGAAACCTGGTGGGTAATGCCCTTCCAAAAAGAAGCAACGCTTACACTGCACAATCTGCAAGATGCATCTGTGCAGGTGGAAGGACTGATTGAGACAGCTCCCTGGAAATGGGACGACCGATCCATGCACTTTGGTGCTAACTGGCGTCAGTACACCAATGTATTCACCGGCGAAGTGAAGAACATGGAAGCAACAGGCGAGCCCTTCGATGTGAACTATGTGCAATTGAAAGGAAAAGGTGTGTATGCAGGCGATGGACTTACTTTGTTCAATACCATTCATCGCTGGTGGGGAGAAGGCGATGAAAAAGTTTATATCGATGGTGAAAAATTCCCTTCCCATATCGGAACCGGCACTGAAGATTATTATGGCTATGCCTGGTGCCGCCCGGAAAAATTCTCCAACCATCCTTTCATCGCACAACCCGATGGCAGCGGCAATTTCACGCCAGGATTCACTGTGAATATGCGCTACCGCAATCTTGATGCCATTCCTTTCAACAAGCAATTGACCTTCGATATGGAGCTCTGGCACTGGGGAAGGGCCCTGATCAATTATGCGCCGGTAACTTATTGGTATATGCAACCTGGCGGAACTACCAATATCAAACCTGAAATCGCTACTGCCAAACTACCGGTGGTGATCAAACGCTCAGATATCGTTTCTCCTACAATCAATCATGGAAAAGTGGAAGGGGAGAATATGGAACTGGTGAGTGTTTCCGGGGGCAAACTCACTTACCAGAATCTGAAGGGATACGATTGGAGCGATAATACACAGGCATTCTGGTCTGAAGGAAAGCCCGGTGATAAGATGGTGCTGAAATTTGTATCAGAGGAAGAAGGGCAATTCCACCTGAGCGCCCGCCTCACCAGCGCTCCGGATTATGGAAAAGTGAAAATGAAACTGAACGGCCAACCTGTTGCAATCACCTTTGATGGTCACGAAGAAAAAACAAAAGTGAAGATGTTGTACCTGGGCAATTTCAGGATCAGGAAAGGGGAGAACCTGCTGGAAGTGGAGATCACTGATGCAAGACCCAATGAAAAGAAGACAGCTTATTTCGGGCTTGACTACCTGAGGGTGCATTAAGCCGTTTCGAATCAGGTAGGAAAACCAGGGAGCGCCGCAGCATCCATTCTTCAAAGATGGGTTCTGCGGCGCCCTGGTTTTTGATCATTCTTCAATGGTCAGTTCGTTCAGTACCAGGCCCGGATCCAGCAGGTAGATCCTGATCGTGGCCGGAATGGATGAATGAAAATAATGCCTGGTAGTGCCTGACATGAAGCCTTGTATAACGTTATTGCCCCAGCGCTGGCTCCAGTGCTCTCCCTGCCCATCGAGATTAACAAATTCAGGTAAGGATCCATTCACAGAAATGGCGTAACGTAGTCCATGTTCAGCATTCAATGCATGTGTAGGTAGGAGCTTTGCTCTCACAGTGTAATTTCCTGGCGGCACTTTACCCCTGTATTCCACCCAGGATGCGCCTTCCACGGTATTGCCCTTCACGGAGGCGGCGGTAAATGGGAGCAGCGCCAGACCATTTCCTGTAATACCTAATCCGCGGATATTGGTCAGACGATAACCGTTCATTTCTTTCTTCATGAAAAAGTCCTTTGCGCCGATGCTTAGCAGCGGTTTAGGTATTGCTGCCATGTCTTTTGATGCAGTTATTTTTCTGCCGGCAATAACTGCACGATACAGGCTATCCGTTCCAACAACAGGTGCAGCATAATTGAAGAACCGGTTGGTGATCTCTTTTGCAGTAGTATTCATCATGCCATCCCATTTGCCACCTGCAATGCCTTTGTGATAATGCACTGTGATAGTCAAAATACTATCATGAGCCGCTTTTGCCAGTTTTGAATAATGAGCATAGTGCTTATCTCCCTGCCTGGCCAATGACAGGCTGCGGGCTGCATACAGCGTTTGCTGATTCATCCATGATGCGCCCAGCACGGGATACTGGACCAGCTGGAACCAGGCATCCTGTAAGCGATCAGGGATTTTCTTTCCCAGTGCGATCGTTTTTGCAGCCAGCGAACGATAGCGTCCGATACGTTGGTCCGCTTCATCAGTTCGGAAAGGGATATTCAGTAGCTGATCCGGTTTTCCGGAGGCCGCCAACTCATAATACTGCGCTTTGATCTGTGCAATTTCATCAGCCAATGCATGTCCAAATATCCCTGCTGCCCACTTACGCAGATACTTATGCGCATTTTCAGGTGTCCATTTTTCGATATCCCATGCCATCTCCATGAAGAATGCTGTTTCCAGTTCCGCCGGCTTGATATCACCTACATTTACTATCCATAGTTGAGATATGCCGAGATCGTATGATTTTTTCATTTCGAATGCGGTCAGCATTGGAGAGATGCTGGATAACCAGATATAGGCTTCCGGTTCACCGAGATAGGAGAAATGATAATACATCCCATGTCCACCGGACCTTGATTGTTTTTCCGGAACAGGCAGTTGCCTTACATAGCCATGATTATCGTCTACCCAAACCATCGTAACATCGTCCGGCAATTCCAGCTGACCAGTGCGGTACATATCCAATACTTCGTTATACGGACAAAAAGTTTGCGGTACCTGCGAGGCTGGTTGCTGAATATATTTCTCCAGCATCGCCCGTTGGTCTTTCACGATGCTATTCCATAATTTTATTTTTTCTTCACGTGAGGCCGGCCCTGGCATTTCTGAATCACCCACGCCACGCATGCCGATCATGTAAGTGGATTCATAATTCCTGGATTGCGCAACACGGTCTTCCCAGTAACGATGGATCTGGTCTTTGTTCAGGTCGTATCGCCAGGGCCCTCGTTTTTCATTGTACTCTTTCTCGAAATTCACAGACCATTCGAACAAATTATTGCGAAGCATCTGCTCGCAATGTGAAGAGCCGATCACAATGGCATAATCATTCGCCAGCTTCGGATTGGCAGGTGTGTTATAGAAAGCTGTTGTGCCATAATACATGGCAGGCCAGCAATAATTGGCTTTGAGGCGCAGCAACAGCTCAAACACTTTTCCGTAAACAGCGGGGCCGAGATTATTCTGTCCATCTTTCGTGTTTTTGTTTGACCAGGAAACAAGCCCCCATTTTTCATCATTGATGAAGATGCCGCGGTATTTGACGGATGGAGGCCCGATGATGGCTGTACCGGGCGCCAGATACAATTCCTTTTTCTTTTCCGGCCGAACATCGGCCCACCAGTAAAAAGGAGAAACGCCGATCATGGCAGACAATTCAAAGATGCCGAAAGCTGTTCCCCGCCTGTCGCTGCCGGCAATGACAAGTGCCTGTTTTACCCGGGGAAATGGTTGATCGATCACCGCGATGATGAAGGTTTCCCATTGACCGCGTACGCGTTCTGCTTTCAGTTTGTTGGAAGCAATCAATTGATCGATCATGGCTGATTGACCGATGGTCCCTGCTATCACCATATATTCCTGCGCAGGCGCATCGGTTTGCACTGCAGGCTCAATATCCGTTACCAGTTTGATATCCGATTTAAGTGCAGTTGCTGCTATCCCAACAACAGCTGCATCTTTTGCATCGTAACAAATAGGCGCCGCCAGGCCTTTTCTTACCAATGGAAAAGCATTGGCTGATGACTGGAATATTACATGCAGGGAAGATTTCGGTTGATGATCGCTGTTGGTTTTGATGGCCTGCCCCTGTACAGGCAATGCAGCCAGGGCAAGGACCGAATAAAGTAAATGATGTATACGCATGATAGATACGTTTTACCGGATTATTGCCGGGACGGGTGTTATAAAAAGCGAATAGACAAACCGATGGAGCTTCTGCAGAAGGCGATCGTTTGTCTATTCAGTATAAAAGGGAAGCGGTTACTATCAGTAAATAGCGAGCTCATCCAGCACCAGGCCGGGATCAAGCAGGTAAATGCGGATGATGCTTTCTCCTGGTTGTGTGATCCGGTGTTTGGTCTCACCGGCATTGTAGCCTCTCAATACATTCGTGCTCCAGCCTTTGCGCCATTGATCTGCCCCTTCGATATTAATGACCTGGGGTTTACTGCCATTCACTGAAATGCCATAACGCAATTTGTACTTGCTGTTGATGGCATGAGTAGGCAGGAATTTAGCAAGGATCGTAGCATAGCCCAGTACTAACCTGGTTGTATATTCGAGATATGGCGCACTTTCCACGGCACTATCGCTGATTGGAGGAGCTGTGAAAGGCATGATGCTGATCCCTTCTCCTGAAATGCCGAGTCCTTTGAAACCATTCAATGTGTAACCTGGTTTATCTTTTTTAGAAGTATAGCTGGCAGCGCTGATCATAAATGGCACAGCTTCTGCCGGTGCAGCAACCAGTGGTTGAGACTTTGCAGCGGCCAGGCTGCTGTCTGTGGCAACCGGGGGCATCGACATATTGAACCAACGTGCCTTGATCTGCTCCACCATGATGCCATCCCATTTTCCATTTGCAATTTCCTTGTTGTATCTCCTGGTGATCCTGCCGATCTCTTCGTGTGCCTTTTTTGCTTTAGCTGCAAATTGCAATGCAGCTGCATCGCCGTATTTGGCAAGCATTACACTTTTCCGTGCATACCAGGATTTCTGGTTCATGTAATAAGATCCGAGTACAGGATATTCAATTAATTGATACCAGGCATCTTTGAGACGTGAAGGGATTTTTTTGCCCAGTGTAGTGGTGGCTTTCGCCAGTTGTTCATAGCGGCGGATCTTGTTTTCCGCTTCCTCTGTTGTTACCGGCGTTTTGATCATGTATTCGGGTTTGCCAGAATTCGCCAGCAGGAAGAACTCATGCTTGATCTTCCCGATCTCATCTGCCCAGGTTTCTCCGAATGTTTTTGCTGCCCAGTAACGAGGGAAAAGATATGCTTTTTCGGGAGTCCATTTGTTGATATCCCAGGCCATTTCCATGGCCAGTTCAATTTCCATTTCTGCCGGTTTGATATCGCCCACATTGAAGATCCAGAGCTTGTCGGCGCCATAGGCGTAGGACTTGGTCATTTCATAAGACGTGAGTGCGGGAGCTACAGTGGATAACCAGATGAAACTTTCGGGAGGGCCGAGATAGGAGAAATGATAGTACATACCATGTCCTCCGGTCCTTTGCTGCTCATTGCTGGTAGGTAATTGACGAACATAGCCATGATTATCGTCTACCCATAACATACTGATGTCTTCGGGGATTTCCATTTTTCCTGTTCTGTACCAATCCAGCACTTCATTGTAAGGGCAAAACAATTGTGGCACTTCACTGGCTGCCTTACCTGTATGTTCTTCCAGCATAGCACGCTGGTCTCGGACGATATTATTCCAGAGTGCGATCTTTTCTTCTTTCGTGGCAGATCCGGGCATATCGGAATCACCCACGCCGCGCATACCGATCATGTAAGTTGATTCATAGTTCTTCGACTGCTTCACACGATCATTCCAGTAACGATGTATCTGGGTTTTGTTGAGATCATAGCGCCAGGCTCCTTTCTTTTCTTTGTATTCTTCTTCAAAGAACACATCCCATTCGGAGATATTGTTTCGAAGCATTTGCTCACAATGACTGGAGCCAACCACGATGGCATAATCGTCCGCGGTTTGAGGATTGCCGGGAAAATAATAGAAAGGTTTTGTCTCATAAAACATGGCAGGCCAGATATAATTGGCCTTCAGTCTGAGCAGGAGCTCAAAAACTTTCTCGTAGGTTTTGGGGCCGATGCTTTGAACATCCTTGTCGAGATGTTTGGCAGACCATTGTGCCAATCCCCACATTTCATCATTGATGAATATTCCCCTGTACTTCACGGATGGCGGGCCGATCAGGCTGCTGCCTTTGGTAATATACAGGGCTTGTTTTTTTTCCGGATGAACATCTGCCCACCAGTAGAGTGGCGATACACCCATCATTCCGGATAATTCAAACAGGCCGAAGGCGGTACCGCGGCGGTCGCTGCCAGCCACTACCAGCGCCTGTTCCATGCCTGCGAATGGCTGGTCCACCACGGCTATCAGGAAAGTTTCCCATTTGTTGCGAATGCTATCAACAGAGATCTTTTTACTGCTGATCAGTTTATCGATCAGGTTCGATTGGCCGATGGTGCCTGCGATCACCGCATACTTTGCCACCGGTTGCTGATCATTCCGGATGGCCGGTCTGAGGCCGGTTACGCGCTGAACATCATCGGCGAAAGCTTTCGATGCGATGCCGATCACTTTTGTTTCACCGGCATCGAAAAATAATGGAGCCGCATTGTTGCTGCCTGCGAGGGGAAAAGCGCCGGCAACGGGTTTCGATACGATCGTCACAGGCGGCTGCGCCTGCGCTTTCAATGTGGAAGGTCCTGACAGCAGCAATAAAGTGGCCAGGGATAGGAGCATTGACCTCATCATAATGGAATAAAATTTTCAGGGACTGTATATCCGATTATGCACTAATGTAAATAATGGCAACAGGCAGGAATTGGATATTCCTGCCTGAATTTTGCACTATGTTAGCCGGTAGTCTATTTCCGCTTCAGCAGAAGATCGTGGAAGTTGTGGCTGGGGTCTGTGAGTGCGCTGATGGCTTTCATGGTGGCATGTTCGATACTGCCGTCTGCGCGAAGGGAGAAAGTGATGTAGGCGTCTGCCCTCAGGCCGCGGTTCTTCCATCGGGCGATGAATGTATTGTATTGCCAGTGCTCCAGCTCACCTGCTAACTGTGGCGAATGAGCGAAGCGAATGGAAAATTTGTTGTTTTCCTGAGAAATGATCACATCTCCATACCATTTGTCTGAATAGGTTCCGGCATAAGCGCTCAGCGGAAGTGAAGGGCTGGATTGTGTATTGCGCAGCTGCGCCTGTCCGCTTTCCTTTTTCAGGATGGCGTCCCGGTTGGCGACTGCTATCTTTTTATATCCTTCCACCCAGTTGAAGGATGGTGCATTCAAATAATAGTCGGCAATGGTATTGGTGATACTTGCGTAGGGGCCGCCGCCTTCCTGGTTGGTGAGAACGGCAATGCCGAGATCGAGATCAGGGAACAATGTCATGCGGGAAACAAAGCCATCCAGCTTTCCGCCATGCGCTACTACTTTTACGCCACGATAATTGAACACATTGAATCCTAAAGCATATCCCAGGAAGTCCATATTGGCGGGCTTCACAGCATCCTGCGCCTTGCCGAATGGCATGGGTGTGACCAGTTTCCAAAGTTCATGGATAGCCGAAGGCTTGAAAACCTGGTTGCCATTGGTGGCGCGTCCTGAATCGAGTTGTACCAGCATCCATTGAGCCATGTCCACAGCATTGGAAGCGATCCCGCCGGCAGGAGCCGATACATCGGAAAAGCCCTGTTCAAAGAAATTGTCAAGGACCTGTACTTTCCCATTCACAGGAGCATGTGAGGTAGCGAGATTTGGTTGCTGCTTCAGTTTGGAAAATCGAAGAACGGATTCCCTCATACCCACCTTGTCGAGTATGCGCTGTTGTACAAAATCCTCCCAGTTTTGGCCGCTCACGGCTTTGATCACTTCACCTGCTGCGAGATATAGGATATTGTCGTAAGCATAAGTACTCCGGAATGAAGCGGCCAGCGGAATATCTTTCAGTTTGCGCACGATGGCTTCGCGACTGTAATCCGTAGGCGGGAACTGCAGAAGGTCGCCTGCATAAGCAGGTAATCCGCTGCGGTGCACCAGCAGATCGCGGATGGTCATGTTGGCTGTAACAAAAGGATCAGACATGCGGAACCAGGGCAGGTGATCGATCACGGGATCATCCCATTTGATCTTTCCTTCCTGCACCAGCAAGGCCAGCGCTGTTGCGGTGAAAGCCTTGGTATTGGAGGCAATTGGGAACAAAGTATGTTCGTCTACGGATTTGGGTTGTCCTAATTGTCTTACGCCGTATCCTTTCGCCAATACTACTTTTCCATTTTTCACAATGGCAATGCTGATACCAGGTACTTCAAAACTACTGAGTGCATTTTGCACCACGGCATCGATATTGGGAGGAGGCTGGAGATCTGATTGAGCCACCACAGCTGAAGCTGTTGTGGTGAAAGCAAGCGAGAGAAAAAATATACGTTTCATGATGGAGAATTATTTGACCAGGGGTAATTGAATATGCGATGGAAACGAAGCACTCCTGAATATTTTGTGTGTCGCTTTTTTGTAATCGCTGTCTTTAGCTTCAAAAATATTCGGAACGAAGGTTTGTGGATTCCTGTCGATGATGGGGAACCAGGTGCTCTGTACCTGTACCATGATCTTATGTCCTTTTTTGAATACATGGTTGGCTGCATGCAGATCGATGGTGAAATTGTTCACTTTTCCCGGTTGCAGGGCCGTTGGTTTTTCGAAGCTTTGCCTGTAACGTCCGCGGAATACATCATTGGAGATCATCAGTTGGTAGCCCGACATGAGTGGCTCTTCGGGAAAATGATCGGGATATACATCTATCAGTTTTACGATCCAGTCTGCATCGGAACCTGTAGTGGAAGCAAATAATTTCGCGAATACTTCCCCGGTGATGGTGATCTCTTCTTCCAGTGCTTCTGTTTCCCAGGTGAGCACATCGGGACGGTGATGTACAAAACGCTGATCATCTACCAGCCATGTTCTCCAGGTGGAAGTAGCGGAATAGGTAGGTACGATCGGACGTGGGCGATAGGGAACAGGATTGGCGGGATCTGAAACATAGGCATCGAATGCCTGCTCACCACCAGCAGGTTTGGTGAAAGAAAGTTTTCCATCAGGATGCATGTACAGGTTGGTGGCTTTTGCCTGTTGAGGAGGCCAGCTGTTATAGGATTGCCATGTATTGGAACCTGTCTGGAAAGTGCGTGCTTCGGGGAATTTGCCATCACCTTTTCCTTTCAGGTGCCAGGCAAACCAGGGCGCCTGGATCTCTGCACGATACTGTTCGGAAGTAGGCTGATCGAAGCGGATCTTGCCTAATGTTTTTCCATCTCCTCTTGCCCATCCGCCGTGGTTCCAGGGACCGGCAACAAAATAATTGCGATGACTGCTGTCTCTTTTTTCCAGCAGCTCATAAGCTTTCAGCGGACCGTAGAAATCTTCCTGGTCCCACCAACCAGCGGTATGAAGAACAGCCACGCGTGGATAATCCAGCCTGTAAGCCAGCGCTTGTTTTTTCCAGAAATCATCGTAGTCGGGATGGTTTACAAAATTATTCCAGGAAGGTATCTTGTTGTAGAAATGCTTTTTGTTCACATTGGAGAGGGCACCGAGTTGCAGATACCATTCGTAAGTATCCAGTTTGGTAAAAGGGAAGGCAGAGTCTGTTTTGCTGATCTCTTCGCGGAAAGCATATTCAAATCCGTAGCTGAGGCGGAATGCGCCATTGTGGTGGAAATCGTCGCCGAGATACATATCGGCTGGTGTGGCTTCCTCTGAAATGGCCTTGAGTGCAGGATGCGGGTCTACAGCGCCCTGCATGGCGGTCCATGCATTGTAGGATACGCCGAACATGCCCACTTTTCCATTATTGCCCTTTATGTTTTTCAAAAGCCATTCGATGGTATCGTAAGTGTCTGTGCTCTCATCGATGGCGCCGGGTTTTGATTTGTCGCGGGTGAACCGCATCATTTCAAATTTCCCTTCCGACTTATAACGGCCACGGATATCCTGGAATACGAAGATGTAGCCTTCATTGGCCATCTCTTTGGTACTCATCATTTCGTTGGGGGAAGGGTAGCCGCTGACGCCATAAGGAGTGCGGAGAAAAAGAAAGGGAAGGGGTTCTGAACTGTTGGGGATAGTGAAGATCACGGTGTTCAGCTTAACGCCGTCACGCATGGTGATGAGCACTTCCATTCTTTCATAAGCGGGAGGTGCGGTTGGCTTTGCAAATACTGTTGTGCCTGTTGCCAGGATCAACAGTAATAACATAACGTAGCTGGTCAATCGTAGTTTCATAATGATTAATTTGAAATAGAGGAATCAGGTTGTTATTGGTTCACGAGCGGGCGAAGCAGGGGTACCAGTTTTCCTACACCTTCCTGGATGGGCAGTAATACCGGAATGCCGAATTGCTGTTCCAGTTTTTGCTGGAATCCGAAAGCTTCTTCCGTACTGCACCCTGTAGTGTTCAGCGCCAGTGCTATCACTTCGCTTCCATACATGCGTACCAGTTCTATCTCGCTTTCAATGGAAGGCAGCGGCCCCCAGGAGGGATCATCTACATAGTAAGTGCGCTTCGGAGCAAATACCAGTACTGTTTTTTTCGCATTGGCGGAGATAAGGTATTCGGAGCCGCAGGGCCCTGAAGGATTGCGAAGGCCGGCCTGGCCTTCCAGCAGGATAA
This sequence comes from Pseudobacter ginsenosidimutans, assembly GCF_007970185.1. NCBI lineage: Bacteria > Pseudomonadati > Bacteroidota > Chitinophagia > Chitinophagales > Chitinophagaceae > Pseudobacter > Pseudobacter ginsenosidimutans. The sequence goes on from NZ_CP042431.1 coordinate 3,258,473, forward strand.
GGTCAGGATTGGTTTCGCGATAACAGGTATGGATGGCATGTTCCAGTTCGCCCGCTACAAAATCATTGATGGTGCTGTCCAGCACAAATCCGTAAGCGCCATCCTGCATCCATCCGGTTTGTCCGGTAAAGATCATTTGTGCGTTCAGGCCTTCGCGTCTGCAGGCTTCTGTCAGCATCCTGGTAGTGGTGCGTTTACCGAGGTTGGTTTCCATGCCTAATACAGCAATGATTGGGCATTGTACTTCAAAGATCTTTCCGTTCCAGAAATGAAGTTCATTCCTGTTTTTTGGTTTTCGTACATCGGTGATCGTTACATGGTATCGGTTGGCGAGCAGGGACATGTCTTCCATATCGGAAATGAAATCATGCAGGCCGCTAATGATGGAGATGCCGTTGCGGATACATTCTTCCAGGATGAGTTTCAGTTCCGCGGGCAGTTTGCCGCCAACAGGTGCGATGCCTACGATGCAGGCATCTATCTTTACCGGTTGCGCCAGTGCTGCGTTGATTGAGGACCATACAGGTATATTCCTGTGTTTACCATCCAGTACTTCACCGGCGTCTTTCCCGGCATGTTCATGATCGATCACTCCCAACAGTGAAAATCGATCTGACCCACGGATAAGGCCATGCGCTGTTTTGGCTGAACCATCGGCCAGCATTCCATTGGTCAATACGATGGCGTTTTGTTTCATATGCAATTAGTTTTTGATGATCGATATATTGCTGATGCTGCAATCAAACTGTAATTGATTCGCATTGATGCAGAAAGGCAGGATCAACACTAACGCCGATGCCGGGCAGGTCGGGGGCCGACAAAAAGAATCCGTCGTAGATAACGCCATCCTGTACGGGGTCTATCAACTGGCCGGTCATAGCGGAGTCGAGATCGAAGAAACTGATACCGGGGCAGGCATAGGCGAGATGAAGATTGGCGGTAACGCCGATCCTGCTTTCCAGCATGCCGCCGATCATACAGGCTGCACCTGCGTTTTGCGCCACTTCATGGATCTTCATGGCTTCCAGCAGGCCTCCTGCTTTCGCGAGTTTGATATTGAGGTAGTCGGCGGAGCCTGAATTCAGTTGCTGGCGGGCATCGTGATGCGTGTAACAACTTTCATCTGCCATGATGGGAATGGGCGATTGTTCGCGCAATGCGGGAAGCAGGTCATTGTACCAGGTGCGCATCGGTTGTTCACAGAACTGGACCTTCAGGTCTCCCAGCCAGTTCAGCATCTGTGATGCTTCATCGAAAGTCCAGCCCTGGTTGGCATCTACACGTAATGCGATCTTATCTCCCACAGCATAGCGGATGCTGCGGATCCTGTCCAGGTCCTCTGCCGGTTGCTTGCCGAGTTTCACTTTGATCATCGTGGCGCCGGCGGCTTTGAATTCGCGGGCCTGCGCAGCCATTTTTTCCGCAGTGTCGATACCGATAGTGATATCGGTTTCAACGGTTCTCTCTTCTCCTCCCAGGAATTTGTACAAGGGTTGATTGGTGGCTTTTGCTGCAATATCATAGAGGGCCATATCGAAGGCGCTCTTGGCAGTGTAGTTGCCAGCTGTGCATCTGTGCAGTTCCTGCATCCTGGCAGGGATATCGAGCGGATCTTTTTCTTTCCATACATTGGCGAAATCACGGGCCATGGCTATACAGGTGTCCTGCGTTTCGCCAACGATGAATGGAAAGGGAGAGCATTCTCCAATGCCGGTGATGCCAGTATCGGTATGTACACGAAGCAGCATATTGCGTGAGCAATCCATGGTGCCGGTGGCAATGGTGAATGGCTCCATGGGAATGTTGAAACGATAGATGTCGATGTGCGTTATCTTCATATCTTTTAAATTTTTTTATCAGGGATCAGGCTACCCATTGCAGTAAGAGCCCGCAGAGATAGCCGCCATAATTACCGAACACATATCCGAAAATGGCCAGCAACACGCCTACAGGTGCAAGCGCCGGGTGAAAGGCTGCCGCTACTACGGAAGATTGCGCTGCACCTCCCAGGCAGGCTTCACTGCTGACAGCAAGAAAAAAGAAAGGGATCCTCATCATTCTGGCCACGAGTACCAGCAGCAGGATATGTATCAGTAACCAGATAGCACCCACCATCAGCACTCCCGGACTTTTGAAGATAGCCAGCAGGTCCATCTGCATGCCGATGGCGGCAATGAGCAGGTACAGGAAGATATTGCCGATACGCGAGGCGCCGGCGCCTTCCAGTTTTCGTATGTTGGTAAACGATAGTGCAGACCCTATAAGCGTAGAGATGATCACCACCCAGAAAAAAACGGAAGTGAGGCTCAGTTTTTCCAGATAAGGCGCCTTCCTGCTGATGAAGGGAACGATATTGTCGGCCACCAGGTAGGCGAAGCCGGTAACACCGAATGCGATGCCGAGTATCAGCAGCAGATCATTCACAGAAGGAATGCGTAGCAAGCCCTGTTGATAGGATTCTACTTTGTCCTTCAGTTTTTCCACCGTACTCACATCGGCTTTCAGTAGTCTGTCGATCTTTTTGGTGAAGCCTGCACCATAGAGCAATATGGCCATCCAGGAGCTGGCGATCACTACATCCAGCATCACCATGGAAGAATAGAGGGCAGGACTTGGTTTGAAAACTTCATAGAGTGCAGTCATGTTGGCGGTGCCTCCGATCCAGCTTCCGGAAACAGTGGCCAGTCCGCGCCAGGTGGCATTGGCTCCTTCTCCGCCAACTGTTTCGGGAGAAAAGGAAGAAACGATGAGCATGGCAAGCGGCCCGCCAATGATAATTCCGATGGCGCCGGTAAGGAACATCAGTCCCGCCTGGTGCCTTAGTTTCCAGAGCTCTTTGAAATCCACTCCGATGGTGAACAATACAAGACTTGCAGGCAGCAGGTATCGGGAAGCGATCTTATACAGATCAGTATTGTCGATGGAAATGATATGGAAACTGGTCAGCAGGGAAGGAATGAAATAGCAGAGCAGGAGTGGCGGAAAGATGGTGTACAATTTCCTGAGCGTGGGATGTTTGCTTTGTGCAGAAGTGAAGATGAGGGCCAGCAGGGCAATGAGGATACCAAAAGTGGCTACATCATTCGAGACCAGGGAAGATTGTGCTTTCAGGAATATCATACAGGCTTTTTAGAATGAACGCTTCTTTTTTCAAGACCTAATCCCGGTTTATTGTTCAGCAGGATCCTGCCCTCCGACAAAACAGGGTCTTTATAGGGATTGTTGGCGATCAGCCAGGGACTGTCGAGGTCTACCCAATCACAGAGTGGCGCCAGCGCAGCTGCAGCGAGGATGGCATTGGAGGATTCGCCCATGCATCCGATCATGGTTTTGAGGCCGAGCGATTGCGCTTCCCGGATCATTCCATAACCCTCCCGCATACCCGAACATTTAACCAGCTTGATATTGATGCCGTGATAAACCTGTACTGCTTTTTTTACGTCCGGCAATCGGAGCACCGCTTCATCTGCGATCACGGGCAACGGACTGTGTGCAGTTACCCAGGCGTTACCATCGGGGTCGGAAGCAGGCATGGGTTGTTCAATGAACAATACATTTTGTTCTTTCAGCCAGCCGATCATGTCCAGCGCCTGTTGGCGGTCTGTCCATCCCTGGTTGGCGTCTACTGTTATAGGTTTGTTTGTTTCTGCACGTACGGCATCGATGATGGCTTTATCATTATCTGATCCGAGCTTTACCTTGATGATCCTGAAATCCGTTGCCTGTCTAACTTTCTCACGTATTTCATCAGGATGATCTATCCCAACGGTGTAGGAGGTCAGCGGCATCTGTGAAGCGCTGGCATGGAAGAACTGATGGCAGGGCTTCTGACAGAGTTTGCCGGCCAGGTCATGCAGGGCCATATCGAGGGCCGCTTTCGCTGCGGTATTACCCGGAGCTGCACTGTCTGTATAATCCAGGATCTCATCTATCTGGAAAGGATGATTGAATTGTTCCAGTTTGAGTGATGAGAGAAAGGATGTGATGGTGCCTGCATTTTCAGGCAGGTAATGTCCGGGAGATGCTTCGCCGCGGCCAATCATGCCTTCATGTTCCAGCTCGGTAAAAACAACGGTGGCTGCAGTAGTGGTATGTCCTGATATAGTGAAAGGATATTTCCTGATCAGATCGTAAGTGTAGTATCTTAATTGCATAATATGTTGGTGTTTGGGGCGGGATCACAGTAAAGCCATGGCTGCTTTCATATATCCTGCAGTATAGGCCATGCCTGCATGCCAGGGGGCATCGCAGCTCATTTGCGGCGTATGGTCAGGTATCAGTACGCCGTTGTATCCGTTATTTTTGAGGATACGAAGAATGCGGAACATATCGATATCCCCTTCATCGATGAACACTTCACGGTAGTTGGGCACTTTGCCTTTCACGTTCCGGAAATGGACATACCCGATCTTTTGTTGCTGAGCATATTGTTGGGTGGATTGATAGATATCACCTTCTGTCATCTCGGCGAGTGAGCCGAGACAATACTCCAGTACATTGTGATTGCTTTTATGCAGGTCTAGCAATTGCTGGTACATATAAGGCTGGTACACGAGACGGGGCGTATCGCGCATATACGGCACCGGTGGATCATCCGGATGTGCTGCCAGTTTTACTCCTGCCTCTTCAGCAACGGGAAGCACCTGTTCGAGGAACCATGCGAAGCGGCGCCAGAGCTCCTGGTGAGTGATCCAGGGAATGAATCCTTCCTCTGGGTTCTCTTCGTATTGCATGTTCCAGACCATTCCGGTTGGGATGGGCGTCTGGTCTATTGTTCCATCCATCCCCACTGATATGGCTTCACCGCGTGCGTATTGTCCTTTACTTCTACCGGCCACTCCTGCAAGTGAAAAATTGTATCCGATAATGGGAATACCGGCCTTACCAATGCTGCGGATGATCTTTTTGATGCGTTCAACCTGTTGTTCTTTACGCGGACCATCCAGGAGGATATCCGACCAGTGTGCCGGATCGAAGTTCTCGATGGCCTCCCAGATCAGTCCGGCATCGTTGATCTGTTTTTTGATGGCGCAGATCGAATCGTATTCCCAGATCGTTTCATCGCCTTTTGTAAAGCCCCATCCCTGGAGGTTTCCAAGAGGCTGATCGGATCTTTGTTGCTGGCTGCTTCCGGCGAAATAGTCCACCAGGTGTACCACCACATGGGTGGCCCCGCATTGCCGCACAAATTGGTAATTGCTGCGGTGAAGCATGTGTCTGTATAGTCCCATGCCTAAGTGCATAAGCGATGTTAGTTTTGGTCAGCGATTTGTAAATGCCTGCGGTAGCGTGGTCTGACCATTACGGCCAGTATTGCCCAGGATAACAGATAAGCACAACCGCAGAATATGAAAATGGGTGTATAATCACCTGTTCTTTCCAGTACAAGTCCAGTGATGGAAGAAAAGATCATTCCCCCGATTGCTCCGGAGAACATGGCTATGCCGGTTACGGCGCCAGTTGCATTTTTTGGGAAGATATCCGATACCAGTGTAAAGATGTTGGACGCATAGCCCTGGTGCGCGAAAGTGGCCAGCGCTATCAGCGCGATCACCCAACCCAGTTGCTGAATGAAGGGAACGATCATTACAGGTATCACCAGCAGGGAAAGCAACAGAATGGTGTAGATGCGTGCGGTTACAGGGATTGCGCCTTTGCTGACCATTCTTGAAGAGAACCATCCTCCGGCCAGTGCGCCTGCGTCGGATATCAGGTACACGATCACCAGGGGCCATGCCATACCGGTGATGCTCAACTGATGTTCGGAATGCAGGAATTTCGGAAGCCAGTACAGGAAGAACCACCATACAGGAGCAGTTAGGAAGAGTGATACAGCAAAGCCTAATGTTTGCCGGCGCAGTACCAATTGCTTCCACGGTAATTTGTCCATTGGTTCGGGTCCATCCTGTTCGATCCAATCCCTTTCCGCTTCAGAAATTTTTGGATGGTCCTGTGGTGCATGGTACCATTTGCGCCAGCAGATGAGCCAGAGGATACCAAGCATGCCGCTGATGATGAAAGCCCATTGCCAGCCGGCCTGCAATGCTATCCAGGGAATGGCAAGCGGTGTGATGATGGCTGCGATATTGGAACCGGAATTGAAAATACCCGTTGCCAGGGCTCTTTCTTTTTTGGGGAACCAGGTGGCCACTGTTTTTACCGCTGCCGGGAAATTGGCTGATTCACCGAGCCCCAGCAGGAAACGCATGATCACAAAAAGAAAGAGCGTTCCCGCGGCTGCATGCAGCATACAGGCCAGGCTCCAGATAGCAACCGCGATGGTATATCCCCATTTCACACCGAACCTGTCAAGCAATGCACCCGAGACCAGCAGCCCGATAGCGTAGGCTGCCTGGAAACCTGCTACGATCCATCCATAAGCGGACTCCGACCAGTTCATGTTTTCCTGCAATAACGGAGCAAGCACCCCCAGGATCTGCCTGTCGATATAATTGATGGTGGTAGCGAAGAACAACAGCGCTACGATCTTCCATCTGTATTTTCCTGTGGGCTGCATGTGGTTCAACTTAAACTGTAGTGTTGTGTTTTCGGTTGTATGATGCTGTTAGAAGTTATAAGCTGCGCCACCATCTACCGGAAGTAATACGCCGGAGATATAGGCTGCGGAATCGGAAGCCAGGAATAGTGCGGCATACCCGATGTCTTCAGGTTTGCCCAATGCTTTTGCCGGTATCCTGTTCATCACTTTTTCCTTTCTGGCTTTATCACCATCGAGCGCAGCGGCCAGCATTTCCGATTGGATCCATCCCGGTGCAATGGCATTGATCCTGATGTTGAAAGGCGCCAGATCGGCTACCATAGTGCGCATCATTCCGGTGAGACCTGATTTGGCGGTTGAGTAAGATACCACACGGTCTATGCCCATTACTGCCGCCATTGAACTGATCAGGAGGATGGAACCGTTCTTTTTGTTTTCGATCATACGGCGGGCCACTTCACGGCTGAGTGCGAAAGCGCCCAGCACATTGGTTTGGAGGATTGCAGCTAGATCTTCATCTGTGGTATCGAGCAGTGGTTTTTTCTGATTGCGTCCGGCATTGTTCACCAGGATGTCCACCACACCTGCTTTTTGTTCCACCTGCTGAAGGAGCTGTGGAATGGTTTGAAGCTGATCGATATCTCCCGTAACATAGTGGGCATTGCTACCCAGTTTGCTGACGGCCTCCTGTAATACCTGTTCTCTTCTGCCGGTGATCACTACTGTTGCGCCGGCTTCAATAAAGCAGGAGGCGATACCGAACCCGATACCGGTTCCACCGCCGGTGATGAGTGCGGTTTTATTATCGAGTCTGAATGGTTGTTTGTTCATGTTGCTTTGCATTACATGATGCCGAATGTTTCGAATGCTTCCTTTGAGCTCATTCCTTTTTCCAGCGCCTCTTTTACGCGTTGTTCCCCGCGGCATTTTTCGATGGCTTTGGTGAATGCTTCTGTTTCCACTTCCTGCGGGATAACGATCACGCCGTCCAGATCACCGTAGATGATATCACCGGGTTTGATGATGGTCTGGTCGAAGAGGATGGGGATGCGATAGTCCAGCACTTTACCTCTCGGTCCCTGGTCCTGGGCGTAAGTGCCCATTCCGAAGATGGGGTAGTTGAAACGAAGCACTTCATTGGTGTCTCGCGTGTAGCCATTCACTACGGCGCCTGCGGCGCCGAGCCGGGAAGCCCTGGTGGTCATGAGTCCGCCCCAGAGCGCATAGCGCGGCGAAGCTCCGGAGCAAACATATATCTCGTTCCGCTGAAGACTGTCAAGCGCTTCGAACATCAGCCCGAATGGCTTGCGGAGCAGTGCGTTGCTTCCTTCATCGATCTTCTCTCCATATACATCGGCTTCCAGTACAGGCATGGCGCGGCCGATCACCACCATTTTACTGTCGAGTGGTTTGATGGAAGGCGGAAGGAATTGTTGCAACAATCCGAGTTTGTCCAGCACATCTCCCACCAGTGCCGGAAATAATTCCTGTTTTGCAATTCCGAATAAAGCATCGTCATCTTTCCAGAGCGCCATAAGTTGATTGAATTTGAATGATGTGGAAACAAATGTAAAGGGTCGGCAAAGCCTTGCTTTTACCTGTATTACCAGAAAGTGATACTATGTTGCCGGGAACCCGATCCGTCAATTCAAATGCCTCATCCGTTAATCGGCAGGGCGGGGAACGATAGAGTTTTACTAGTTTTCCCTTGAATGCAACCTCAATTGAAAAATGTACCCCATTTACCCGGAACATCATCCTTCCTGCTGAGGGATATGATCGTTCCTTATTTTTCCAACCCGTTCCATTTTCATCCTGAACTGGAACTGACCTTCATTGTGCAGGGCTCAGGGATCCGTTTCGTGGGAGATAATATTGAATACTTCGGGAGTGGTGATATGGTGCTGGTGGGTGCCAATCTTCCGCATCGCTGGAAGAACGATAAAGTGTATTATGAACTGGACAATGATCTTTACAGCCGCGCCATCGTGATCCAGTTCCGTGAAAATTTCCTGCGCAGCGATGCGGGCGAATTGCCCGAGATGGCTGATATCCGGAACATGCTTACACTCGCCAAGCGCGGGCTTAAGATCGTGGGAGCAACGAGGCAAAAAGTGGCCAAGAGAATGATCGCCATGTTGCATCAGAACTCTATCGAAAGGATCGCCAGCCTATTGCTGATCCTCTCGAATATTGCTGCGTCCAATGAGTATGCAGTGTTATCAGGAACAAGCATCGATCAATCTTACACCAGAAGCGATACGGAAAGGATCAGCCGGGTATATGCCTATATCATGGAGAACTTTACGGATGAGATCAACCTGCAGGATGTGGCAGGTGTTGCCAATATGAGCCTGACTGCATTCTGCCGTTATTTCAAGAGTGTGACCAATAAGACCTTTTCCACTTTTCTGCTGGAAACCAGACTGAATTATGCCTGTAAATTATTGCTGAGTGATTCATTCAATATCACGCAGGTGGCCTTCAGGGCGGGTTTCAACAATCTATCCTATTTCAACAGGCAATTCAAAAAGATGAAGGGGATCTCTCCCCTTCAATATAAAAAACAGTTCCTGCAGGCACAGACTTACTGAGAACTTCTTCTATCGTATCGATCTGTCCAGGTGCACATAGCCGCCATCCACAAAAATAGTTTGCCGGTTGATGGCTGCTGACACAGACGATAATAGAAAGGCAGTCATGTTGGCCACTTCACGCGGGCTGGTACATCTTTTGCCCAGTGGAGCCTGTGTGTCTGCCACCACGATCCCGTTCACACGGATCTGATAAGGTTTTAACTCATCGGCTAAACCTGTGACCAGTCCGGATCTGGCGCCATTGGCCGCTGCATAGCCTGATGTATTACCCTGACCAGTAAACGCAGTTTTGGAAATGATATTGACGATGTTTCCACCGGTACGCTTTAGAGCCGGCAAGGCAGCGCGACTAATACTGTAATAATGACCAACATTGTTCTCCAGTGATTGCAGGAAACGATGATGATCTCCTTTGGCGAGTCCAATATCATCATTGACGCCTGCATTGTTCACGATGCCATCGATCCTTCCGATCCTTGCTACGATCTGGTGAACAGTGTATTCACAGGCTTCGGGATCTGACAATTCCAATGGGAAAAAATATGCTTCGGATCTGAGCGATAGCAATCGTTGCACTAATCGTTCACCATTCTCTTCATTACGGTCGAGGACGCAGGGGATAGCCCTTTCTGCGGCGAGCGTTTGAACGATCGCTTCGCCGATACCGCCGGCGCCGCCTGTGACCAGTATTACCTGCGATTGTAATTGCAGGTTCATAAATGGACTGTTTCAATGTATTTGCCAGACTGCAGGTATTGCTTGTATCGGTGGTCTGTTGATTGTTGCATGGCCGGATCAGGTTGCCAGGTTTGCTCAAAACCCTGTCCCATGGCGCGGATGGCATCGGATACGGATGGGTGGATGCCCGCTGCTGTAGCGGCATTCATGGCGGCGCCGATGGCGCAGGTATTTTCACTGCGATGAACACGGATAGGCAATTGCAGGATATTGGCCAGCATCTGCATGATGTAGGGAGATTTCTTTGCGATGCCTCCAATGGCTGTGATGCCATGAATAGGTATGCCCTGCGAAATGAAGCAATCATTGATGGCCCTTGCGCCGAAACAGGCGCCTTCTGCAAGTGAGCGGAAGATGCTGGCTGCATCGGAGCCCAATGTCAATCCTAATAATGCGCCATGCAATGATTGATTGGCATTGGGCGTGCGGCGGCCATTGAACCAATCGATGGATAATGCAGTATGAGCATCGCCGGGGATTTTTGCTGCTTCGTTTGCAAGCGCTGATAATAGTTGAGACGAAAGATCTGTGCTGTGACCGCCTGTTGACTGGATGGACCAGGTGAGCAATGAAACATACCATTGAAAGATATCGCCAAAGGCTGATTGTCCTGCTTCCAGTCCAACAAATTCCGGAAGTACGGAACCCATCACCTGGCCGCATATCCCATTGATGTTCTTCCCTTGCAGGTCCTGTGGCGGCACCACCATGATATCGCAGGTGGAAGTGCCCATGATCTTCACCAGGTGATACGGAGTGAGTTCTGCCCCGATGGCGCCTGCATGCGCATCGATGATGCCATTGCAGACGATGACGTTGGTTGAAAGTCCAAGTGTTGCTGCCCATTCCGGGGAAATGGTGCCTGCTGATTTTTCCGAGGTTACAAATGTTCCCGGCATCTGTGCCGCCATTTTTTTCAGGTGCGGATCGATCGCTTCAAAAAAAGCAAGAGGAGGAAAGCCGTTGAAAGCCTCACTCCATAAAGCTTTGTGGCCGGCGGCGCAGATATTACGCTGAACATCCTGCAATTTTTTTCCTGTCAGTAACATTGGCATCCAGTCAGAATGTTCCAGCCAGGTGAAGGCTGCATCACGCACTGTATGGTCTGTGTGCGAGATGTGCAGCATTTTTGCCCAGAACCATTCGGTGGAATAAGCGCCGCCAACATAAGCGAGGTAATTGGTGGGGAAGCGAAGGCTGGCAGCATTGATCTGTTCTGCGGCCTGCAATGCAGTATGATCTTTCCAGAGGATGAACATGGCATTTGGATTTTCTGCAAATGCAGGCAACATGGCAAGGGGAATGCCTTCTGCGGAAACGGGGCAGGGCGTGGATCCTGTGGTATCGATACCGATGGCTTTGATCTGCGATCTTATTTCAGGTGATACATCTGCAAGGCAGGCTTTGATGGTATGTTCCAGGCCTTCGATATAGTCGAGCGGATGTTGCCTGTATTGATTGGCTGACCTGTTGCAATACAATCCTGCTTTCCATCGCGGATAAAAAAAGGTATGACTGCTGAGTTGAGCGCCGGTGCTGGTGTTGAGGAGTAAGGAGCGGACTGAATCTGTTCCGAAGTCGACCCCGATCACATACGAAGAGTGCATGTCTTAAACGTTTAAGCACGAAAGATAGCAATAAAAATTTGTTAGTTTATTCGTTTAAGCATATTTTAGCTCCATCATAAAGAAAGTTTCCATAAAAGATATTGCCCGCAAGGTTGGTGTTTCTACAGCGCTGGTTTCTTATGTACTCAACGGAAAGGCAGAGCAGGCGCGGGTTGGCAAAGAGATGGCCGAGAAGATCAGTAAAGTGGCGAGAGAGATGAACTATCAGCCCAACCTGATTGCGCGCGGATTGAAAGATGGAAGAACAAAGACCATCGGTCTGATTGTGGCGGATATCTCCAACGCATTTTTTTCAAGCCTCGCACGCATCATCGAAGATGAAGCCAAACAACATGGATACACAGTCATCTTCGGAAGCAGCGACGAGCAGCCCGGCAAAATGGCTGACCTGATCACTGCGTTGCTGAACAGGCAGGTAGATGGAATGATCATTGCGCCGGTGGAACATGGAGATGCCCAGATCCAGGAGCTTCGCCGTAAGGGGATCTCTTTTGTGCTGGTTGACCGTTATTATCATAAGATCAATACCAACCGTGTTACTATCAATAATCATGAAGCTTCTTTCAATGCAGTGAAACTTCTTATCAAGAATGGATACAAGAAGCCTGGTATGCTGGCCTATGATAATTCACTTCCGCATATGCAGGAAAGGATCAGGGGCTATGAACAGGCTTTGAAGGAAGCGCATATCAGGAGAAAGCCTGAATGGCTGGCGCGTATCCCTTATGCAACGGCCAATACAGATATGGAGAGTTTATTGAGCAACCTGCTGCGCGGTCCTAATGCGCCGGATGCCCTGTTCTTCGCTACCAACTCGCTGGCGGTGCAGGGGCTCAAGATCATCAATCGGATGGGCATCAGGGTGCCGCAGGAACTGGGACTGATCAGTTTTGATGAACATGATGCTTTCGATTTTTTCTATTCTCCCGTAACCTATGTAAGCCAGAACCTGTTGGCTATCGGTCAGGAAACTGTTCGAATGCTGATCAGTCAGATCGAAGATGGAAAGAAGAGCGAGCCGGTACAACTGGAGATCCCCGCAAAACTCGTCAAGCGCGAATCCTGCGGATCCAAACCCGCCGGAAAAAAGAAATAGGCCCCGGATTTTTTTTGCTTATCTTGCTTAAACGTGTAAGCATATTTTTGTTCTGATTTGTTTGGCTGAAGCGTTGGAAAGAGCGGCTGGTGGTCCCGGTGTTCCTGCATTCGCAGGATCCCACTGCCGCTCGATCCCAACGAGATTGATTGTAGAAGAAAACGTTTTCGAAACAATTAACGCTGCTATATGAAACGAATGTCATTGACCTCATTTCCTTACCTAACAATGCTTTGCTGTATGATCATCGCCTCCTGCCAGGATAGTCCTGAATCCTCTTCTGTCCATTTTGAAAAAGGATCTTTTGGCCACGACCTGCAATTCCTTCTTCAGCATGATAGTGTGATAGTGCTTACATCGGAAGATGAACAAGCGCAGGTGATCGTCTCTCCTAAATACCAGGCCAAGGTATTCACTTCAACCGCCACCGGTGCAAATGGGAGTAGCTTTGGCTGGATCCATTACAAAGCCTTTACGGAAGCGCCTGACCCGCATATGAATGCTTATGGTGGTGAGAACCGCTTCTGGCTTGGTCCGGAAGGTGGCCCTTATTCATTGTATTTTGCACCGGGAACTCCCATGACCTTTGATAACTGGCATACACCAGCGCCCATCGATTCGGAAGCCTGGAGCCTGACCCAACAAAGCAAGCATGCTGTGCACCTGCAAAAAGAAATGCAGCTCGTCAATTATGCAGGAACAAGTTTATCCCTTCGCGCAGACCGCAGCATTACGCTCCTGGAAGCGGACACTATCAGCCGATTGCTGGGACTGATCCCTGATACTTCGGTTAAGGCTGTGGGTTATCGGACAGACAATGCCATCACCAATACAGGTACAAATGCCTGGAACGAGAAAACAGGAATGCCCTGCATCTGGATGCTGGATATGTTCAATCCTTCAGAACAGGCAGTGATCCTGATCCCTTACGATTCCAATGCAGTGAAAGCAGGAGAAAAAATTGCAAATACAGGATACTTCGGTGAAATAGATCCTGCCCGCATCAAATATCACAAAGGCGTAGTTTGTTTCAGGGCGGATGGTAAATCGAGAGGAAAGATGGGGATTGTGCCCGGCAAGGCAAAACCGCTGGCGGGTAGTTATGATGCAACAAAAAAGATCCTTACCATTACCTTCTTCGATCTGGATCGCAATGGGAAATACCTTAACCAGGAATGGAAAACGAACGTACTACCCTTCAGTGGTGATGCTGTGAATGCTTACAACGACGGGCCTTTGGCAGATGGTTCTCAAATGGGACCCTTCTATGAGATCGAAAGTGTATCGCCTGCAGCATTGCTTCAGCCTGGTGAGAAGATCGATCACCAGCATACCGTACTTCATTTAACAGGACCTGAACAATACCTGGATGCAATTGTGAAAAAATTGTTCGGACTGTCTATCCAGGAAATTCCATCATTTCAATAATAAAATAGCGTGTGCCCAGTCGCTAAGTAAATCATTCATTCATACATATCATGACAAAGCATTTTGATTATCCCGCAATCGGGATCAGGCCTGTTATTGACGGCAGGTACGGGGGCGTGCGTGAATCCCTCGAACAAACCACGATGGAGATGGCCCGTGCAGCAGCCCTTCTTTTCGAAAACAGCCTGCATTATCCCGATGGCAGTGCGGTGCGCTGCGTTATCGCAGATACCTGTATCGGCGGCGTCACGGAAGCTGCAGCGGCCGCCAGGAAATTTGAACAGCAAAACGTTGGACTAACGTTGTCGGTCACCCCATGTTGGTGCTATGGCAGTGAGACCATGGACATGCATCCCACCTGGCCCAAAGCCATCTGGGGTTTCAACGGAACAGAAAGACCCGGCGCTGTGTACCTGGCCGCTACACTGGCTGCACATAACCAGATGGGGCTCCCTGCTTTCGGTATCTATGGACATGATGTGCAGGACCTGCATGATGCATCGATCCCCGATGATGTGCAGGCAAAACTGCTCTCATTTGCGCGCGCAGGACTGGCAGTGGCGATGATGCGCGGTACCTCGTATCTCGCTATTGGATCAGTATCGATGGGCATCGCAGGCTCTATCGTTGTTCCCGATCTCTTCCGTGAATACCTCGGCATGCGGAATGAATATGTTGATTCATCCGAGATCCTCCGCCGCATCGAACAAAAGATCTACGATGAAAAGGAATTCGAACGTGCACTGGCCTGGACAAAAAAACATTGCCAGGAAGGAGAAGACACCAACGCAGCTGCCAAACAATTCTCGCGCGAAGAAAAAGATGAGCAATGGGCATTTGTAGTAAAGATGACCATCATCATCCGCGACCTCATGAAAGGCAATCCGGTATTGAAAGAGAAAGGATTTCCCGAAGAAGCGCAGGGCCATCATGCAATCGTATCCGGATTCCAGGGCCAAAGGCAATGGACAGATTTCTTACCGAATGGTGATTTCTCTGAAGCTATTCTCAATTCATCGTTCGACTGGAATGGAATACGAGCTCCCTATATGGTAGCTACAGAGAATGATGCGCTGAATGGTGTATCCATGCTCTTCGGTTACCTGTTGACCAACCGTGCACAGATCTTCGCCGATGTGCGCACTTATTGGAGCCCTGATGCGGTACAGCGTGTATCGGGCTGGAAACCGGAAGGAGAAGCCGCATCCGGATTTATTCACCTGATCAATTCCGGTTCTGCTACACTTGATGGAAGCGGACAACAGGAGGAAGATGGTCAACCCTGCATGAAACCATTCTGGGAGATCAGCGAAAAAGAAGCGGCCGACTGTTTGTCTGCAACGTCCTGGCATCCCGCCAACCGCGGCTATTTCCGCGGAGGCGGTTACTCTTCCAAGTTCGTAACCAAAGGCGGTATGCCGGTGACCATGTGCCGTCTCAACCTTGTGAGAGGGATCGGGCCTGTATTGCAGATAGCGGAAGGAACAACCATCAGTCTGCCGGCGCATGTTCATTCCGTTCTCGATGACCGTACAGACAAAACATGGCCCACTACCTGGTTTGTGCCGCGCATCACCGGTCAGGGAAATTTCCGCGATGTATATACCGTGATGGCCAACTGGGGCTCCAATCATGGTTCCATCAGCTATGGCCATATCGGCCATGAGCTGATCACACTGGCCGCGATGTTGCGAATTCCTGTCTGCATGCACAATGTCCCTGATGAAAGGATCTTCCGTCCTTCCGCCTGGAGCGCCTTTGGCATGGATGCCGAATCAGCTGACTACCGTGCATGCGATACTTACGGTGCTATATATGCGTAAAAATATTTAACCCTTCAACTGCTTATGTTCGACCAATTGAAAATATCATGGATCGATCTGATGATCATCCTGGCCTATCTCGTACTGATCCTGGTGGTAGGGATCCTCTCCATCCGGAAAGACAAGATGAACAGCAATAATTATTTCCTGGCAGGGCGCTCCCTCAACTGGCTGCTCATCGGTTGTGCGCTCTTTGCCTCGAATATATCAACGATCCATATGGTAGGACTGGCCTCGGCCGGTTTCTCCGATGGAATCGTACAGGGAAATTTTGAATGGATGGCTGTTTTCATACTCATTATCCTCGGTCTTGTGTTTGCACCATTCTATTTCAGGAACAAGATCTCCACGCTTCCTGAATTTTTGGAAAAAAGATTCAATGGAACGGCCCGTACCTTACTGGCCATCTTTGGTATCATCGGCGCCTTGTTCATGCATATAGGGATCAGTCTGTATGCAGGTTCTGTAGTATTTGAGAATTTTTTCGGAGTGGATAAATGGACGTCCATTATTATCATTTCCATCATCACCGGCATCTATACCGTGTATGGCGGATTGAAAAGTGTGGTGATCACGGAAACGATCCAAACAGTGATCCTCCTGGTGGGTGCATTTTTCCTGGTAGGGTATGGTATCCATGCATTGAATGAGAACGGCATTCATTCCTGGGCGGACTTTCAACAGGCAACCAAACCCAACCAGCTTAGTCTCTTGCAAACTTCAGAACAAAATCCCAAACTGCCCTGGTATTCCATTCTGTTGGGATATCCCGTGATCGGCATCTGGTACTGGTGCGCGGACCAGACCATTGTGCAAAGGGTATTGGGGGCAAAATCACTGGAGGATGCACGCAAAGGGCCGCTGTTTGCCGGTGTGCTGAAGGTACTGCCGGTGTTCCTGATGGTATTCCCGGGTATAATGGCCTATATTCTTTTCAGGAACGAGATCCACAATCCCAACGATGCACTACCGGTAATGATCACCCGATTATTACCGGTGGGACTGATCGGTCTTTTCAGCGCTTCCCTCCTGGCAGCCTTGATGAGCTCGATCGCATCTGCATTGAACAGTGCTGCAACACTGGTTTCGATCGATATCTGTAAAAGGCGGAATCCTGACATGAGCGATCAGCGCCAGGTGATGATCGGAAAGATCACTGCAGTGGTGGTGATGATCTTGTCCATTGCCTGGTGCCCGATGATCGAGCGGTTCATCAGCATCTTCGATGCCATCAACCAGATCCTGGCCGTGCTCTCGCCACCCATCGCAGCTGTTTTTGTTTTAGGCGTATGCTGGAAAAGAGGCAATCACCAGGGAGCGGTAAGTTCCATGGTAGCGGGCATTGTTGCAGGTGTTCTTGTATTCCTGCTGGATTTCCCCATCATCGGCAATCAAAAGATGATTACGGATGTGCTGGGCATTCCCTATATGATGCAGTGCTGGTGGTTATTCGTATTCTGTTGCCTGGTATTTGTGATCGTAAGCAAACTCACGCCGCCACCACCTCCTGAAAAAGTTCAAAATTATACGCTTGCTTCCCCATTGAGTTTCCTGTATGGGAAGTTGACAGGTATTGGCGATGCCAGGATCATTTCACTGTTCCTGTTACTGCTGATGGCGGTACTGTACTTCATATTCCGTTAACATGGAATACTGTGGAAAACCTTACTGGGAAAAGGATAGAAAGGATAAGATAGTGCTAAAATGAGATAACCTGGTAAATAGCCGGAGCATACCCGGAATTTATCTTTGGCCTGCAGTCTGTCAACAGCCTTCCCGGCCCTGGTACTTAAATAAAATCAATTGAAATAATCATGAATCGCAGAGATGCTTTGTACCGGATCGGTGTATTGGCAGGTGGCGTGATCACGGGTCCGGGTTTTATTTCTTCCTCCATTTTCAGCAGGTCTTTCAGGTTGGTGATCCTGCCAGATACACAAACCTATTCGAAACGCTACCCGGAAATTTTCAAAGCGCAGACTGCCTGGATTGCTAAGCATGCGAAGGACATCGCATTCGTTTTGCATGCCGGCGATATCACTGATCACAACAGCGAAGAGCAATGGAAAGTAGCTGTGGATGCCATGAGCCTGCTGGATGGAAAAGTTCCCGTAAGCATTGTACCGGGCAATCATGATATCGGCAGCAAGCCAAAACTTTCCTGTGATGTGCGGAACTCGGATCTCTTCAACCGCTTCTTCCCCTATGATAAATATAGCGCCCAGCCTGAATTTGGTGGTGCATATGAAAAGGGGAGGATGGATAATACCTGGTTCAGTTTCCGTGCTGCAGGTGAGAACTGGATGGTCCTTTCGCTGGAGTTCGGCCCACGGAATAAAGTCATTGCCTGGGCAAACGAAGTGGTGGCGCAACATCCCAAACACCAGGTGATCCTTCTCACACATGCATACATGTATGCAGATGATACCAGGATCGGGGAGGGAGATAAGTGGAGACCACAGGCATATGGCATCGGAAAAGACCAGGGCGATGATGCGGTGAATGATGGTGATCAGATCTGGGAAAAACTGGTGAGCAAACATGCCAACATGAAGATGGTATTCAGCGGACATGTATTGTTTGATGGTACAGGGAAACTGGTAAGCAAAGGCATTCATGGGAACGATGTATACCAGATGCTGGCCAATTACCAGGAAGGAGTGATCGGAACGGAAAACGGCGGGAACGGCTACCTGCGCATTGTAACAGTGAATCTACGTAAGAAGAAGATTTCTGTACAAACCTATTCACCTTATCTGGACAAATACAAAACGGAGGATGACCAGCAATTCGAATTCAATGATGTCAGTTTCGGATAATTGCCGGCTTCTTACCATCCCTTGATCAACTTAATGCTAAACCCTGCTTAATTAATTCGGGTATGAAAAAATCGATCTACGCCAGTTTGTTACCGGCTATCATTCTAATCAATGTAAATATTCAACGGCTCACTGCAGCTCCTGTAACAAGAGACAGCAGTCATGATTTTTCTGCTGCTGCCGCAGAAGAAGCGATCAAACAATTCATGGACAAATACAAGGTACCGGGACTTTCCATTGCCGTGGGGAAAGATGGCAAGATAGTATATGCCCGTGGCTTTGGTATTGCGGATTCGGCTGCCGATAAAAAAGTGAATACGCAAAGTCAGTTCCGCATTGCCAGTTTATCCAAGCCGATCACGGCTGTTGCCATTCTTAAACTGGCGGAACAGGGAAAGTTTTCACTGGATGATAAAGTGTTCGGCGAAGGCGGCGTACTGGGAACTGCCTACGGTACGCAACCTTACCCCGAAGGCATTTCGTCCATCACCATCCGTCAGCTGCTATCGCATATCAGTGGCGGCTGGCAGAACAATGGTGATGATCCCATGTTCCACAATAAAGACCTCACTGCCGATCAGCTGATCTCGCATACGCTCAACAATCAGCCATTGAAGAACAGGCCGGGTACCGCCTATGCCTATTCGAATTTTGGTTATTGCGTTCTGGGCCGTGTGATTGAGAAGGTGACCGGCAAGCCTTATGAAAAGTTCATGTTGACTGAGATCCTGCGTCCTGCCGGTGTAAAACATATGGAAGTAGGCGGCAATACTGCCGATGAAAAGAGAAAGCATGAAGTAGTGTATTATAGTCGGGACAGGAGTGCTTACCTCGACAATGTTACCCGTATGGATGCACATGGCGGTTGGATCGCCACGCCTACAGACCTGGTAAAATTCTTATGGCAGGTGGATGGTTTCGATAACAGGCCAGACATCCTGCAATCCGCATCGATCCGTGAAATGACCACGCCATCCCAACCCAACCCCTCCTATGCTTTGGGATGGAGTGTAGCCGGCGCCACCTGGAAACACACCGGCAGCCTTCCCGGTACTGGTGCAGAAATGATCCGTACGGGCGGCGGCTATTGTTGCGCCGTTCTGGTGAATACCAAACAGGGAGGAGATTTCTTCAAAGACCTCGATATCCTCGTGAAAAAAATTACCGGCCTTCCATAGGGCCATAGCCATTAGCCTTCCTACTGACCTGTTGAAGCTTATTGAATCTTAACCAAATTAACTTGTTTATGAAAAGCAAGCGGACTGACCTTTTATTGAGGTCGATCTTCATCCTCTTTATGCTGCTGAGTCCTGGTGTGATGCTCTTCACTCAGGCGCAGGACAAAAAGAGCCCTGATAAAAAAACAGAGATCAGGGGCACTATCACCGACAGTTCCATGGCGGTGATGCCGGGGGTATCGGTTTCTGTAAAGGGCAATTCCCAGATCGGCACCACTTCCGATCTGAATGGTAAATATATCCTGGAAGTTCCGGCGGGTTCGATGATCGTGTTCAGTATGGTGGGCTTCGGTACACAGGAGATATTGTCCACAGGAAAATCAGTGATCAATGTAACGATGCGTTCTTCCGCCAACCAACTTGAAGATGTGGTGGTGACTGTTGCATTCGGCAAACAGAAAAAAAGGGAAGTGGTAGGATCCGTTACCAGTATCGATCCCGGCGAACTGAAAATTCCTTCCAGTAATCTCACTACTGCACTGGCCGGCAGACTGGCAGGTGTGGTGGCTTACCAGCGAAGCGGCGAGCCCGGAGCCGACAATGCCAATTTCTTTATTCGCGGCGTCACCACTTTTGGTTACAAGACAGACCCGCTGATCCTGGTTGATAATATCGAGCTGACGGCTACGGACCTTGCGCGTCTGCAACCCGATGATATCGCCAGTTTCGCGATCCTGAAAGATGCAACGGCAACTGCCTTGTATGGAGCACGCGGCGCTAACGGTATCATTCTTATCACCACCAAAAAAGGTAAGGAAGGGAAAGCGAAGATCAATTTAAGAGTGGAGAATTCCGTTTCGCAACCTACGCGCAATATCGAGCTGGCCGATCCTGTAACTTATATGAAACTCGGCAATGAAGCAGTGCTCACGCGCAATCCGCTCGGCATCCTGCCTTATTCGCAATACAAGATCGATAATACCATCGAAGGCACCGATCCGTACATGTTCCCGGCAACGGACTGGAGAAAGGAATTGTTCAAAGATTACACGATGAACCAGCGTGCCAACTTCAGCGTCACTGGTGGTAGTCAGACCACACAGTATTACCTGTCTGCTTCCGTGACCAAGGACAATGGCATGCTACGTGTGCCGAAGCGCAGCAACTTCAACAACAATATCGATCTAAGGACCTACCTGCTGCGTTCGAACGTGAACATCAATCTTACAAAAACAACCGAGGCGGGCATCAAGCTGTATGGCTCATTTGATGAATACAATGGGCCCATCGATGGCGGCACCACATTGTACAATAAGATCATGCGCACCAACCCTGTTTTCTTCCCGGCCTATTACCCGGTAGATGCGGAGCATGCGCATACACAACATATCCTGTTCGGCAATTTCGAGAGCGGGGATTATATCAACCCCTATGCCGATATGGTAAAGGGATATAAAGATTATTCAAGATCACTGATGCTGGCACAGTTCGAGCTGAAACAAAACCTGGCTTTCATTACGCAGGGCCTGAACTTCAGTGGCATCATCAATACTACCCGCCGTTCCTATTTCGATGTATCCCGCTTTTATAATCCATTCTATTACCAGGCTACCAACTACGATCCGGCAAAGAATAAATACAGCCTTACCCTGCTCAATGAAGCGCAGGGTACTGAATACCTCAATTACCGGGAAGGACAGAAGCTGATCAGCTCCACTTCCTATATTGAAGCATCGTTGAACTATAACCGAAGTTTCGAGAAGCATGGTGTGAGCAGCATTCTCGTATTGCTGATGAATAACAGGCTGGACGCTAATTCCGGCGATCTTCAAACCTCACTTCCTTATCGTAATATCGGATTGTCCGGTAGGTTCACCTATTCATTCGACCGCCGGTATTTTGCTGAATTCAATTTCGGCTATAACGGATCTGAAAGATTCTATGATGGAAAAAGATTCGGATTCTTTCCGTCAGCAGGTATCGCCTGGTCTGTGTCCAACGAAAAATTCTGGAAACCGCTGGAAGATATCGTTACCAACCTGAAGCTGAGGGCAACTTATGGCCTTGTCGGAAATGATGCCATCGGCGGTCCGGCAGACAGGTTCTTCTATCTCTCCAATGTGAATATGGAAGATGGTGCAAGGGGCGCTACGTTCGGCACCAACTACGGTTATTCCAGAACGGGTATTTCCATTTCCCGGTACGACAACAGGGAGATCACCTGGGAAGTAGCGCAGAAAGTGAATCTCGGCATGGAGATCAGTCTCTGGAACAAACTCAATGTGATTGCTGAAGTGTTCAGGGAGAACAGGAGCAAGATTCTCATGAACCGTTCCAGCATCCCCAATACCGCCGGTTTGCAGGCCGCCCAGAAATCCAATGTGGGCGAGGCTTCCGGAGAGGGTATGGATATTTCTGTTGATTATTCGCTCAACCTCAACAAGGATATCTGGTTGCAGGCGAGAGGTAATTTTACTTACGCTACCAGTTCCTTCAAAGTATATGATGAACCTGATTATGCAGAAAAATATTTGTCGAGGATCGGTTATAGTCTTAACCAGACCTGGGGCTATGTGGCAGAAAGATTATTCGTGGACGATGCAGACGTTGCCAATTCACCGCGGCAGAATTTCGGAGAATACATGGCGGGCGATATCAAGTACCGCGACCTGAATGGTGATGGCGTGATCACTTCCCTGGATCGTGTGCCGATCGGTTTCCCTACCGTTCCTGAGATAGTGTATGGATTCGGATTCTCTGCCGGGTATAAGAACCTGGATCTTTCCTGTTTCTTCCAGGGATCTGCAAGATCTTCTTTTTATATCGATGCTGAAAATACATCGCCCTTTGTGGAGAACCAGGCATTGCTGAAAGCCTATTCGGAAAGCTACTGGTCCGAAGATAACAGGAATATATATGCGCTTTGGCCACGGCTGAGCAATACCAATATCAACAATAACCTGCAGGCCAGTACCTGGTTCCTCCGGAATGGAGCATTCCTGCGGTTGAAAACAGTGGAGCTGGGTTATTCTTTCCCAAGGAAGCTGATCAGTAAAGTGCATCTCACTAATGCCAGGATCTATGCCAGTGGTATCAACCTTCTCACGTTCAGCCCTTTTAAATTATGGGATGTTGAAATGGGAGGCAATGGACTGGGCTATCCTATCCAGCGTGTGATCAATGTAGGGCTCAATATCAATTTTTAATGATCAGTAATAATATAAATAAGATGAAACGAAGTTCCATCCGACCATATATAAAATTAGAAAACTTTCGGATGAAAGTTTTTACAATGATAGCCCTACTGGCGATACTCGCGGGCAGCGGCTGCAAGAAATACCTCGATATTGTGCCGGACAATATCGCTACCATCGATTACGCATTCCGGGCAAGGAATGTGGCGGAGAAATATCTCTTCACCTGTTATTCCTATATGCCGGATGATGCCAGCATCTTCGCCAATCCGGGTATGCTAACGGCAGATGAATTCTGGTTCTATTATCCCGGCTTCAGCTCCAATGCCTGGAATATTGCACGGGGCTTACAGAATAAAGTGAATCCCTACCTGAATTACTGGGGTGGATTGAATACCGGGAAGCCATTGTTCCAGGCGCTGCGCGACTGCAATATCTTCCTCGAGAATATCAATAAAGTGCCTGATATGGACCAGATGGAAAAAGACCGCTGGTCGGGCGAAGTGAAATTCCTCAAAGCCTATTATCATTACTTCCTGTTCAGATTATATGGCCCCATTCCTTTGATCAAAAACAATCTTCCTATTTCTGCTTCCGTGGAAGAAGTGAAGATCAAAAGGATGCCCGTTGATTCCTGCGTGGACTATGTGATACAATTACTGGATGAATCCATTCCTGTGTTGCCGGACTTCATCCAGAATGAAGCATCCGAACTGGGAAGGATCACCAAAACAATTGCCATGACGTTGAAAGCCGATGTGCTGGTGACTGCTGCCAGCCCGTTGTTCAATGGCAATCCTGATTACGCTTCTTTCAAAGACAATGATGAAGTGAATCTTTTCCCCGCAACCTATAGCCAGGAAAAATGGGCGAAGGCTGCAGCAGCCTGCAAGGCCGCCATCGATCAGGCCCATGGCGCAGGTCATTATATTTTCAAGTACATCAATGCCAACCCCAGTCATATCATGTCTGACTGGACTAAAACGCAGATGAGTATCCGAAATTCAGTTACACAAAGATGGAACAAGGAGGTTATCTGGGCCAATAGTCAGAGCCAGGCCATCGCTATCCAGCGTTATGCTTTTATCCGCGCCCTCGACCCGGTAGCCAATAATAACTCCACTGCGCTGGGCGACCTGGCGCCAACCCTGAAGATGGCTGAAACTTTCTATACAGTAAATGGTGTGCCGATCAGTGAGGACAAGACCTGGGATTACCAGAACCGTTACGGACTGCGTGTTTCGGAGGATGAGAACAAGCATGCCATCAAGATGGGGTATACCACTGCCAAACTGAATTTCGACAGGGAACCCCGCTTCTATGCAGACCTGGGCTTCGATGGAGGCACCTGGTATGGGCATGGAAGATTCGATGATAATAATCCCTGGGTGGCGGAAATGAAGCTGGGACAAACTGCCGCCAGGAAAAATACCTACGGATACTCCATCACGGGCTATCAGCCGAAGAAGCTCGTGTTCTTTACCAATACAGCAACGGCGTCTGCCTATCCCATCGAAAGCTATCCATGGCCGTTATACAGGCTCGCTGATCTTTATCTCCTGTATGCTGAAGCATTGAATGAATCGGACGGCCCCACTCAGGAAGTGTATGATTATGTGAATCTCGTACGTGAGAGAGCCAATATCCCTACCGTGCAGGATGCATGGACCACTTATTCAACGCAGCCCGACAAGTTCACACACAAATCAGGTTTGCGCGAGATCATCCACCAGGAGAGATTGATCGAGCTTGCCTTTGAGGGTAAAAGAGCGTATGATCTTCGACGTTGGAAAAAGGCTATGTCCTATCAGAATTCCCCTGTGGAAGGATGGGATATCCTGCAGTCGGAAACAGTGCTCTACTACCAGAAGAAGATATTGTTCCCGCAGAAATTCCAGACCCGCGATTATCTCTGGCCAATAAGGGAGAATGATATCACCGTGAACAGGAAACTGGTACAAAACCCAGGCTGGTAAACCCTTTCATTACATCATCATAAAATGTTCTTTTATGTGTGCTCCTAAAAATATAATGCTCCTGCTGTTGGTTGCTCTGACAGTATTCGCCTGTAAAGAAGAATTGATTGGGCCTCCGGGAGGAGATGGAAAAGGACCCGGACCGGTTTCGAACGTAAGCGTGGAGAACCTGCCTGGCGCTGCCAAACTTACGTATACACTTCCTTCTGATCCCGATCTCATGTATGTGGTGGCTGAATTCAGTCCACGTACCAACAGCAACAGGGATGTAAAATCATCTTTCTATAACAATTCTCTGGTGGTGGATGGATTTGGAGAGAGCAAACCATTTGAAGTGAGATTGTATGCGGTTGACAAGGAAGAGAAAAGGTCGGAACCTGTTATAGTTACTGTGAATCCTGCTACGCCTCCCATTCAGAAAGTGTATGCTTCGGTGGAATTGAAAGAAGATTTTGGTGGCCTGAACGTAAGGTTCAAGAATCCCGATGGCGGTAATATCGTTTTCAGTGTGATGAAAAAGAATAGTGGCAGTGAATTCCAGGAGATACAGAAATATTATACAAAAGATACGGCAGGTACTTTCTCCGTGCGGGGTATGCCTTCCGAGCCCGTCACTTTTGGCGTGGTGTTGCGTGACAGGTGGGACAATCATTCCGATACACTCACAGCCGATCTGACGCCTATCTATGAAGTACAGGTGCCTGATAATACCATCACGCTTAAAAAAATGACCGGTGATGTATTCACGCCGCGCAGCCCCTGGAAATGGGAGTGGATCTGGGATGGTATCATTGAACATACTGCCAACAAATTCCTGGTTACACAGGTAGGTACGGGCATGCCTCAGTCCTTCACCATGGATCTGGGAAAAACGTATAAGCTAAGCCGTTATAAGTACTGGCAGCGGACAGACGCTTCTTACTATGCACAGGGTCCGCAGTACTGGGAGCTCTATGGCTCCAACGATCCCAACCCCGATGGAAGTTTCGATGCCAGTTGGGTAAAGCTGCTCAGTTGCGAGCATGTGAAACCAAGCGGCCTGCCGCCCGGTGAGAATACAGCGGAGGATCTGGAGAAGCTGAAAGCTGGTCTGGAATTCAATTTCCCGCTGGATGCGCCACCCTGCCGCTATATCAGATGGAAGACGCTTTCTTCCTGGGCAGGTACTGATTTCCAGGTGCTGGGTGACATTATCGTTTACGGAAACGATCAATAATATTTCCGGTCTTAATACAAATTTTTTATGACGAAACTAATCTTCAATACAGTTGTAACGGTATTATTGGTTTCCCTGTCTGTTTCCTGCGGGAAGATGAACGATGTATACAAGG
The DNA here is from genome assembly GCF_007970185.1 of Pseudobacter ginsenosidimutans. Classification (NCBI taxonomy): domain Bacteria; kingdom Pseudomonadati; phylum Bacteroidota; class Chitinophagia; order Chitinophagales; family Chitinophagaceae; genus Pseudobacter; species Pseudobacter ginsenosidimutans. Next base: position 3,284,780 of record NZ_CP042431.1, read on the forward strand.
ATTTTGTGAAAGGGGGAGCGATCAATTATACCGGCAAGGCAGACTCCGTGAAAGTGTTTCCCGGAAAGGGCAGGATCCAGTTCACCTATCAGCTCCGTTCAGATCCCAAGATCATCAAAACGGTCATCTACTGGAATAACCGGAAAGATTCGATGGTGCAGCCCGTGCAGCGCAAACCGGGCATCGACACCATTACCACGCTGATTCCACAGATAGCAGAAGGCACTTACACTTTTACATTTGTCACTTACGATAACCAGGGAAATTCCTCCGTGTCAGTAGATATTCCCGGCAATGTATATGGAAGCAATTATGAAAGCTTTCTAACCAGCAGGCCTATGCGCACCAGCGAAATGACACCGCAGGGCGATGCGCTGATCACATGGTATACAGCAGATCCGCTGGTGATCGGAACGGAGATGAGCTATACCGGTATCGATGACCAGGAGAAAGTAACAATGCTGCCCGCTTCCGAGCTGGAGGGTGTGATGGAGGATTTCAAGGATGGCGCTCCTTATTCCTACAGGACGATGTACCAGCCTGAACCCAATATGATCGACACCCTGTACAGTGCGGCAACCTCTGCTGAAATCCTGATGGACGATGTAACGCATTTGTATCTGCTGAACCCCGGTAACCCCTTCGAGTATGCTACGTATGATGGTACGCGTTATGGCACGCTCAAAGACTGGACGGTAACCGCCAATGTGAACAACCAGGGAGGCTTTGGCAGTTTCGACAATATCGATGATGGGGCTTATATGAGCATTTCCAAAATGACGGATGACAATGCAGTGGTGACCAACGGAAAGATCTCACAGGTAGTGAACCTGCCGGCAGGTGAATACAATTTCATCGTTTATTTCAATGGTAAGCCCGAAGCAGGCTATTCCATTGCAGCCGGCACAGGTTCAAGAGTGGCGGCAGCCCTGGGAACCACGATCCCGAATACTCCATCGGCAGCCAATGCACTGGGTTTCTCCACGCTCAGTCCACGCACTTCCATCGCATTCCAACTGACGGAGCCGAAGCAGGTGGCAGTGGGGATCTGGAGTACCATGTCGCAGAACACAAATTATTTCAGGGCAGTAAAAGTAAAACTGACGAAACGTAAATAACCCGGTTCCTGATAACAAGCAAAGGCCGCTCTGATAATATCGGAGCGGCCTTCCTTTTGAATTATGTTGAAGCGGGATTATTTCGTTCTTCCCGGGTAAACTTTCAATGCAGCTTCCAGGCAATCCATGGCGCCATTGAGATCGTCTACATTCAGTACATAGGCCAGGCGAACTTCATTCAATCCAAGTCCTTTCGTTCCGTAGAAACCGGTGGCAGGCGCCAGCATTACAGTGGCGTTGTTGTGATTGAAAGATTCCAGCAGCCACTGGCAGAATTTATCGGAATCATCGATGGGCAGTTTGGCCATAGCATAAAAGGCGCCGCCGGGATTGGGGCAGAATACGCCATCCATGGCATTCAGTCTTTTTACCAGTACATCCCTGCGCCTGAGGTATTCGGCGCGTGTGGCGTCGAAATAGTTTTCAGGCAGGTCTACGGCTGCTTCTCCGAGGATCTGTGCAAAGGAGGGAGGGCTGAGGCGCGCCTGTGCAAATTTCATGGCGGCATCCAGCACTTGTTTGTTCTTGGTTACGAATGCTCCGATACGACCGCCGCAGGCGCTGTATCGCTTGGAGATAGTATCCATCAGGATCACGTTCTGCTCGGCTCCTTCGAGCTGCATGGCGCTGATCTGTTTGCCATCGTATGCGAACTCACGGTATGCCTCATCCGAAAACAGGAAGAGGTTGTGCTTAATCACGATCTGTTTCAGGGTGTCCATTTCTTCCTGGCTGTAGAGGTAGCCGGTAGGATTGTTGGGATTGCAGATCACGATGGCTTTGGTGCGGGGTGTGATCATTTTTTCAAACTCGCTGATGGCGGGCAGTGCAAATCCGGTTTCGATGGAGGAGGTGATGGGCTTTACCACCACTTCAGCTTCCACGGCAAATCCATTGTAGTTGGCGTAGAAAGGCTCGGGAATGATCACTTCATCACCGGGATCGAGGCAGGCCATGAAACCAAAGATGATGGCTTCGGATCCGCCGGTAGTGATGATGATCTGGTTATGGTCCACTTCAATACCTACTTTCTTATAGTAATCGACCAGCTTGCGGCGATAGCTCTCATTGCCCGCACTGTGACTGTATTCCAGCACTTTGAAATCGGCATGGCGAACAGCGTCCAGGATCTGGGGAGGCGTTTCAATATCCGGCTGACCAATATTGAGATGGTATACTTTCGTTCCTTTTTTCTTGGCTGCTTCCGCGAAGGGAACCAGTTTACGGATGGGTGATGGTGGCATTGCATTGCCACGCTGGCTAATCGTTAACATGCGGCAAAGATAGGGGAGTATTGTTATCTGTTTTCCGGGAAATACACAAAAAAATGCGGGGTCTTCCATGTATTGCCAAAGACAACAGGAAGACCCCGCGCAGCTAATGTGTATCTTTTACTTGGACTTGTTCCCTTTTGATTGCTGATATTTTGCATAATCCACTTCATTCAGCACTTCACCGGTGATACGAAGATCCAGTGGGGCATCGATACCCGCTACCTTGATGGTGATGGTTTTGTTAAAGGGCCCGAGTGCAGAAGCGTTGAAACCGGCAGTGATCTTGTCTGCCTTTCCTTTTGCAATGGGAGCTTCAGGTTTTACCGGAGTGGTGCAACCGCAGGATGCAGTAGCAGCTTCAATTACAACAGGCTTTGTGCCAACATTGGTGAAAGCGAAATTGTACGTTACAGGTACACCTTGTTTGATCTTACCAAAATCGTGAACCAGTTCTTTGAACTTCACAACATTTTCTGCTTTCTGCACTGTAGCAGGGGCCTGGGCGAATACTGTTGCTGATACGAAAAATACGCTGAGTGCCAGAAGGAGATGTTTCATACTCGATTGAATTTGATTAGTGACCATTAATGTTTTTTAATAATGCGATAGACGCGTTGACCGGCGCTGCAGTAACTGGTGTCTTGTACACAGTACCGGAGATCAACAGCGTTTTTGACTGGTTATTGTTGTAGAGGATCGTGATCGACTTGTTGAAGTATCCTTCAGCAGCCGAATTATATCCTACTTTGATCTGTGCAGTGGCGCCGGGTTTAATCGGATCCCTGCTCCACTCGGGAGTGGTACAGCCGCAGGATGCCTGCACATTGGTCAATAACAAAGGAGTTTTACCTGTGTTCACTATTTCAAAAATATGTGTCACGGGCCTCCCCTGTGGGATCTTGCCAAAATCGTACCCTGTTTCTTTCAGTTGCAGCACTTCAGTGCCGGCCTGCGCGGCAGTGGCGGTCTGCGCTTTCAACGAAACGGATCCGGACAGGAATATGACGATGGCAAATGCTAAAAACCTTCTGATCATGACCTGATTATTTTTAATGTTAACGTATTCAAAATTACATTTTTAACGCTCTATCTGCCAATAAATTTCGGGGTTAATGACAATTTTTTAACAACTGCAAATATTGCCCGCTTTCGAACATATTATATGGAGTTAATACCTACTTTTGACGCATGGAAAACGCCATACACAACCCATTGTTTGCCAACGAAAAATTATCGTTCGACAAGTTCCGGGAGGAAGTGTTGAACGACTACCGTATGGCCTGCGAGAGCAGGGAAGCCAGCCTTTTAGGCCGTAAGGAAGTACTGACCGGGAAAGCCAAATTCGGCATTTTCGGCGACGGAAAGGAAGTTGCCCAGATTGCAGCAGCTAAATTCTTCCGTCGCGGAGACTGGTTATCTGGTTATTATCGTGATCAAACCTTTGCATTTGCCTCCAAACAGGCCACTGTGGAAGAGTTCTTTGCCCAGCTCTATGCTGATCCCGATACTGCCAATGACCCGCATAGCGGTGGCCGCCAGATGAACTCCCACTTCGCCACTCAAACCATTGATGAAGACGGGGAATTCCTCGATCTCGTCAACCGCAGGAACATCGCAGCCGGACTGGCCCCTACAGCCGGACAAATGCCGAGAGCCCTCGGCATGGCATTCGCTTCAAAATTATTCCGCAATTCAGGTGTGTTGCAGGACCTTCACCATCTCAGCAACGAAGGCAATGAAGTTTGCTTCGCTACTATCGGTGATGCCTCCACGTCTGAAGGACATTTCTGGGAAACCATCAACGCCGCCGGCGTACTGCAGGTGCCACTCGCAGTACTCGTGTACGATGATGGCTTCGGTATCTCAGTTCCCAAAGAATTTCAAACTACCAAAGGCTCCATCTCCGAAGCACTCAAAGGCTTCCAGAAAAAAGATGGCACCAATGGTTTCGATATTTACAAAGTACGCGCCTGGGATTATGCCGGCATGTGCGAAGTATTTGAAACAGCTATCCGGAAGATCCGCGATACACATATCCCGGCCCTCTTCCATGTAGAAGAAGTAACTCAGCCACAAGGCCACTCTACTTCAGGTAGCCATGAGCGTTATAAGAGCCCCGAGCAGCTGGAATGGGAACGTGAGTGGGACGGGAACAAGAAGTTCCGCGAATGGATCCTCGAGAACGAGCTCTGCTCCGAAGAGGAACTGCACAATGTGGAGATCAAAGCGAAAGAGCATGTGCGCGACAGTAAGAACCGCGCCTGGGAAAAATACATCACGCCTGTGAAAGAGCAGGTGACTGAAGCCCTGGGCATGATCGATGAACTGATCAATGCAGGCCTCGATGCGCACGGCGACCTGGCGAAAGACAGGCAGCAACTTGCTTCCAACCGCGAGCCCGTGCGCCGCGATATACTGCAGGTAATGCACAATGCCCTGCTGCATGCCGGCAATGCTTCCGCTGCTGATCGTCTCAGATCATATTACAAAGAAATGAAAGCCGAAGGCTATGCCATGTACGCGTCCAAATTGTACGATGAAAGCCCGAAGAGCGTTCTCAATATTCAAACTTCAGAACTGACTTACGCCTACGACGCACCGATGGTGAATGGCTACGAGATCCTCAACCGCTATTTCGATGCGTTGCTGAGCAACAATCCCAAAGTAGTGGCTTTCGGAGAGGATGTAGGTAAGATCGGCGATGTGAACCAGGGCTTCGCGGGCCTCCAGGCCAAACATGGCATCGAGCGTGTGTTTGATACCGGTATACGCGAGCTCACTATCATGGGACAGGGCATTGGCCTCGCAATGCGCGGTTTGCGTCCCATCGCAGAGATCCAGTACCTCGATTATCTTTTATACGGTCTGCAGCCACTCAGCGATGATGCTGCCACCCTCCACTGGCGCACCAAGGGCCGCCAAAGCTGTCCGGTGATTGTGCGCACACGTGGCCACAGGCTGGAAGGTATCTGGCATAGCGGCTCTCCGCTGGGTATGATGATCAATTCCCTCCGCGGCATGCATATCTGCGTACCACGCAATATGGTGCAGGCAGCCGGTATGTACAATACCCTGCTGCAGGGTAATGATCCCGGCATTGTTGTGGAATGTCTCAATGGTTATCGTCTGAAAGAAAAACTTCCCAATGATCTGCTGAACTACACAGTGGCGCTCGGTGTTCCTGAAGTGATCCGTGAAGGTTCAGATATCACCATCGTTTCCTATGGCTCCATGCTCCGCGTGATCCAGGAAGCGGCCGATATTATGGCGAAGCACGGCATCAGTTGCGAGATCGTGGATGTGCAAACATTGCTGCCATTCGATACACATCAGGTGATCCTGCAAAGCCTGAAGAAAACCAATCGCATCGTGTTCGTGGACGAAGATGTGCCGGGCGGCGCATGCGGATACATGTTCAACGAAGTGATGGAAAAACAAGGCGGTTACCGCTGGTTGGATGTGGCCCCCCGCACCATCACCGGTAAAGCGCACAGGCCCAGCTACGGCAGCGACGGCGATTATTTCAGCAAGCCCAACACCGAAGAGATCGTGGATGTGGTAACTGAAATGGTAAATGAATAAATTCTACCTCGACATTATCGAGACCGGCGGTACCATCGCCTTTGGATTGTCAGGCGCATTCATGGCCATGGAAAAAAGGTTAGACCCTTTTGGAGTGATCATTATTACGTTTGTAACAGCCATCGGTGGTGGTACCGTTCGTGATATGCTGATCGGCAAAACCCCGGTGACCTGGTTGCAGGACAATTCCACTGCACTGATAATTCTAGGCACTGCCATTGCGGCGCTCCTTTTCGGCAAATACCTCAAGCAGCTCAGTAAAACAATGTTCTTTTTCGATTCACTCGGATTGGGACTGTTTACTGTTGTGGGGATCGAAAAAGGACAGGAGGCTGGTCTCAGTTCACTGATCTGTATTGCCTTAGGCACCACTACCGGTTGTTTCGGAGGCGTGCTCCGCGATGTACTGCTCAACAATATCCCGCTCATTTTCCGGAAAGAGATTTATGCTTCAGCCTGTATTGCAGGTGGTATTCTGTACTTCGGCTTGTTGCAGACCGGGATCCTGGTGGAGTATATCACCACTATTACCATTGTGTTCATTGTATTGATCCGCGTGTTTGCTGTGAGATATAAAATATCTTTGCCGGCGAGTTACAATAAATAGTTCCACATGTTATCAGCTAAAGAGAGAAGGTTCATCAAGTATTGGGAAGAGCAAAGAGTAGGCGGACAAAGACCCTATCTCATTTTGTATATCCTGACAGGTACGTTCATTTCAACCATCATTGTGTTCTTTTTGTTTGCGATGCTGGGTATTGACCTGGAAGGCACTATTTGGATGGTGCCTGTGATCAGTGTGATTGCGATCACCGTGATTTCTGTGACAACATGGAAAAGGAATGAGAAAAGGTTTAAGGAGATTGTTAAGCGGGAGATGGAAGAGGGGATGGGCGATGGAGAGAATCATACCAATGGTAAATAGAAATATGCATTGAAATTCTGTACATTGAAATATTGCATTTGACCACAGATCGCTTTTGTATCCACCGGTTATTCTTTGGCTTGTCCAGCTTTTTCACCTGATAAATATCGCTCGTTTTTGGTTATAAAATTGATTATCAATTATATGTATTTTTAAATATTATATTTGATCGCTGATCGCGATTCGCGAACAGAAAACACTTATATTTATGGAATGAAATCTCACAATGGCATGCGGCCGCAGGACATAGTCATTCTGCTGAAAATTATTAGTCTTGACAAGTCTGATTGGCAATACAGGGATTTATCTGCACAACTTTTTATTAGTGTTTCAGAAATTTCAGAGTCTCTTCATAGAAGCCATACGGGAGGTTTGATAGATCAGTCGCGTCGTTATGTATATCGTCAATCGCTAATGGAGTTTATCGAGCATGGGCTACATTATGTATTTCCTCAGGTACCCGGTTCATTTGTAACAGGAGTTCCCACTGGGCATTCACATAGTTTTTTTAAAAAACATTTCGATTCAGAATTCAATTACGTTTGGCCGGATGAAAACGGGACTATTAAAGGGCTTTCAATTATTCCATTGCATAAAGGCGTTCCAGCTGCCGCGCAATTGGATGCAAAGCTTTACAGATGGTTGGCAGCGATCGATATTTTAAGAGTAGGGCGAGTAAGAGAGTTCAAGTTGGCATTGAATATGCTGAAGAAAGAAATATTGATTTGAGTATGCATCAAAATCTTGTCAGAATAAAAGCCGTTTATAATGCTCTTGAAGAATTAGGAAATGAAGTAGTGTTTGTTGGAGGAGCCACAGTTGCTTTGTATGCGGATCGTCCCGCTATTGAAATAAGACCAACAGATGATGTTGATATTCTGGTGGAGCTTTTTGAATTACTCAGGTTATTCTGACATAGAAAACAAGTTGCGTGCAAAAGGTTTTGAGAATTATATCGAGTCAGGTGTGATTTGCCGTTACTGCGTCAATGGTGTAATTGTAGATGTTATGCCTACAGAGAAAAATATTCTGGGTTTCTCGAATAAATGGTATCCCGATGGATTCAAGACTGCCATGAATTTTCATCTCGATGAAAATTGTATGGTCAGGATTTTTCAACCAGCATGGTTTATTGCCTCCAAGCTTGAAGCATTTAAGGGTAGGGGAGATAAGGATGGAAGATTGAGCAGCGATTTTGAGGATATTATATTTGTACTAAACAACAGAACCAGTATCTGGGATGAAATGGATGCTGCTCCTGAACCGTTGAGAAATTATTTTCAAAATGAATTTGGAAGACTTCTTTCGCATCACTATATGTTCGAATGGGTAGGCGTACATCTCGATTACAACGAGCAGAATAGAGTGTCTCATATTATGGGAGGATTGCAGAAAAGCTTCGGGTAAAAGAGAGCTCCTGCTTACCTTGCATTCGCCAACAATTCAAAAAAGTGCTCCTTGCTTACAGCTGTTTTGGGTTTTCCCAAAGTTTCGATCATTTCAGGGGGGAGATGAGCTTCAATATTCGCAGACAAAATGATCGGGTATTTTCCATCAGGTTCGAAAAAAATAAAGTTACCTGTTTGCATTAATTGATAGATCAATTCACTGAAATCCGGACCCGAACAAGGTCTGCTGATAGTAAGGTTTCCAATAAATTTACTATTCCTATCCATGAAAATCGTACATCCGTTTTCATGATCAAAACAGATGTCAACAAAATTTTCTCCTGCGCTTGAAATGTATTTGGTGAGTAAAGCAATAATAAAGTCAACCTGGATTTCTTGCGGTTCCTGATTAAGATAGGCCTGTAAGTAATACTCGTATGCCATAGTCAGGTGGGTAGTGTTACATTAAGTGTGTCACTTTTTAAAGATTGAGTTTTAATCTATCACTAAAGATAATGGATAATTGAGCCAATGTCTGGTTCCAGTTGTGGACAGGCTTATTCCACCTGGCACATATATTTTCCTGCACCAGGAATAAAAGCTTCATTAGGGCGTCTTCCGATTGGAAGGCGCCTTTTGATTTGGTGACAGCTCTTAGTTGACGATGGAAGCCTTCAATGATGTTAGTGGTGTACATGATCCTTCGAACATCTTTGTTATACTGGAAGTAGTTGCTCAGTCTGGGCCAGTTCTTTCTCCAGGATTCGATAACCTTCGGATAACGCTCTCCCCAGTTGGATTCCAGCTGATCAAGGCTGCGTTCCGCCAGTTCTATGGTAGTTGCTTTGTAGACGTTTTGCAAGTCTTTCATAAAAGGCTTGAGGTCTTTGTAAGAGAGATATTTTTGAGAATTGCGGACCTGGTGCACAATACATAACTGGACTTCTGTTTTCGGAAACACACTCTCGATAGCATCGGCAAAGCCAGTCAGGTTATCAATACAGGCAATGAAAATATCTTCCAGACCTCGGTTTTGCAGATCAGTAAGTACCTGCAGCCAGAATTTTGCACCTTCATTTTCTCCGATGTACATACCCAGCAGTTCCTTGTACCCTTCCTGAGTGAGGCCGATAATGCAATAGACAGCACGACTTACCACACGACCTTCATGACGAACCTTGTAATGAATGGCATCCAGCCATACAAACGGATAGACCCGCTCCAATGGACGACTGCGCCACTCCTGGATCAGGGGAAGAATTTTATCAGTAACACGGCTGATGGTTGCTGTGGAGGCTTCCAGGCCATACATATCCATCAGATGGTCCCGAATATCACTATAGCTTGCTCCACGAGCATATAAGGCTATAATCTGGCGGTCCAGATCTACTCCTAACGTCTTATGTCTTTTGGGAATCAGCTCCGGCTCGAAGCTGCCATTGCGATCACGCGGTGGGTTGATGTCTACAGTACCAATCGAAGTCTTTACCTGTTTGCGGCCTTTGCCATTCTTACGATTGTTCTCTGCAGGATCTTCCTCTAAATGAGCTTCCAGTTCCCCATCCAGAGCCCCTTCCAGGAACTCTTTCAGCAATGGGGTGAGTACTCCATCCTTACCTAAAAGGCTTTCGCCGTTCTTCAAACGACTTGTTGCCTGCTTCTTGAAGCTCTCGAAATCAAAGTTTTTCTTTTCCATGTTGCCAGTTTAAAGTTATTAAACTTTTTACTGACACACTTTTTGTAATACTCTCGTCAGGTGTTTTTTGAGTCCGTTTACTTATTCCAAAACCCTTTCCATCCCGGATACGTCACAACCTTATAAGCCAGCAACACAACCCCGGCAATCTTCAATATCACGCCAGCAATAAACCAGTATTCCCCATTGGACCAGTGCACGATCTTCAGCCAGCTGCCAATAAGATCCAGCACAAATCCGATTGCCAGTAAGAACAAAGCATGTTTAGCTTTCATGAAACTGAAATTTTATCATAAGTAGAAAAGCCTCCATCAATATTACATTGACGGAGGCTCTTGATATTCTTTTTTCGCTTATGCGAGATTGTGAAACACTTTCTGTACATCTTCATCCTGCTCCAGTCTGTCTACCAGTTTCAGTACTTCCTGTGCCTGTTCTTCACCTAATTCAACGGTAGTGCCGGGGATCCATTCCAGTTCGGCGCTGATGGGAGTGATGTTCTTTTCTTCGAGTGCTTTCTGCATGTTACCGAAATCGGTGAAGCCTACGCGCAGTACCAGTACTGTTTCGCCGTTCTCTCCGGTTCCTTCTCCCATTTCTTCCAGGCCGAAATCGATCAGCTCCAGCTCCAGGTCTTCCTGGCTAAGGCCTTCGGGGTTCAGTTTGAAAACGCCCATCTTTTTAAACTGGAAGGCTACACTGCCGCTGTTGCCGAGTGCGCCATTCCCTTTGTTGAAATGGGATTTCACGTTGGCAACGGTACGAACGTGATTATCGGTGGCAGTTTCCACCAGGATGGCTACGCCATGAGGGCCGTATCCTTCGTAAAGGATCTCCTCATAGTTATCCATTTCCTTACCGGAGGCGCGTTTGATGGCGGCTTCCACGCGGTCCTTCGGCATGTTCACGCTCTTGGCGTTAGCCATGCAGCGACGGAGGGCCGGGTTGGTATTGGGGTCGGGGCCACCGGCTTTAACGGCGATCACGATCTCTTTTCCGATACGGCTGAATTGTTTAGCCATTTTGTCCCACCGGGCAAACATGGTGGACTTCCGAACTTCAAATATCCTACCCATATTGGTATTGATTACTTATTTCTTGATAAAACAGATTGACCGGGCCTTAGCCTCAGGGCTGCAAATTTAATTGATGTGTACCTTATAAAAAAACGCCCCGGAGGGTTCCGGAGCGTTTTTTATGAAGAAGATGTGGAGATTAAGATTTTCCCAGTTTACTTCTGCTCTTGCTGTAGCCGAAGTAGATCACCAGACCGATGGCCATCCAGGCCAGGGCTGTGAGCTGGGTAACATGATCCAGCGAAATGATCATCGCCGTACAAACCAGGATGCCCATGGTGGATACGAACGGAACGGCAGGCGTTCTGAACGGCCGGGGCACAGTGGGATCTGATTTTCTCATGATCCATACGCCCGCGCTTACCAGCACAAAGGCAAACAGGGTACCGATACTGGTGAGGTCACCAGCAAGGTGGCCCGGTACAAATCCGGCAAATGCTCCCACGAAAATGAAGAGGATCAGGTTAGATTTGTAAGGCGTTCTGAATTTGGGGTGCAGGTCTGCAAACACTTTCGGCAGGAGACCGTCGTTGCTCATGGAGTAGAACACGCGGCTCTGACCGAGCAGCATCACCAGGATCACAGAGCTGAAACCCGCCAGGATGGCGATGGATACAGCGGTTGCGAGCCATTGGTAATTGTGCATATATGTTTCGATAGCGTAAGCAACAGATGCTTCGCGGCCAGACTTCTGGAAGTCGGTGAACGGAGCAACACCTGTGAGTACGTAAGAGAATAAGATGTAGAGAATGGTACAAACCACCAGTGATCCGAGGATACCGATTGGCATGTCCCTCTTTGGATTCTTGGCTTCCTGTGCCGCAGTGGAAACCGCGTCAAAGCCGATGAAGGCGAAGAACACGATGGCTGCACCACGAAGTACGCCCCAGAAGCCGTGGTTGAATTTGGGTGCGTAAGAATATTCAGTACCGTCTGGTAGAATGGCAGACGGCTGATCGGCAGGAATGAAGAACGGCGTATGGTTCTCTGGTTTGATGAACTGCCAGCCGATAGCGATGAACACCAGTACGATGGCTACTTTCACAAACACGATGATGGCATTCACCCAGGCAGACTCTTCAGTACCCTTGATCAACAGAAGAGAAAGAAGGAGCAGGATCAACAGGGCCGGAGCATTCACGATACCGTGATGAACAACACCTGCTGCATCAACCGCTTTTTCCAGCGGCGAGTGGCACCATTCATATGGTATTGCCCCCCCCAGCAAATTATTTAAGTATTCACTCCATGCAATAGATACAGTAGCGGCACCCAATGCGTATTCAAGTACCAGTGCCCATCCGATGATCCAGGCAACCAGTTCGCCCATGGTAGCATAAGCATAGGTGTAAGCGCTACCTGCGATGGGGATCATGGAAGCAAATTCAGCATAACACAAACCGGCAAAAGCGCAACCAATAGCCGCGATGATAAAGGAAAGAGTCACCGCAGGCCCTGCGTGACCACCAGCCGCTGCAGCAGTTCTTACAAACAAACCGGCGCCAATAATGGCGCCAATGCCGAGTGCAACCAGGTTACCGGCACCGAGGGTTCTTTTCAACCCTTTCTCCGATTCGGCAGCCTGTGCCAGCAGAGCAGTTAATGATTTTTTACGGAACAAACTCATAACAGTCGGTTATCTATTTTTTGTAATGATTGAATAGGGTTTATTACAAGATATAAGGCGGAAAGATAAGGATTTATTAATACCCGCAAATTAAAAGATTGACCAATCCGGCTGCCCTGTACGCGAGTGAGAATAAGGGTTTGCAAAAAATGCTTTTTATTGTTTAAGTATTATATTGCAGACCATTATTCACCAGACAAGCTGAAATGAAAAAGAACAGGCTGACGATTTTTATCCTGCTTGCGATGGCGCTTGGCATTGTTGCCGGGTATGCTGTTCACGAGTTCGCATCACCAGAATTCATCACACCTTTCTCCAAGAATATCAACCTGCTCGGTAAGGTTTTCATTCGCCTGGTACAGATGATCATTGCTCCTCTCGTATTCTCCACACTGGTAGTGGGCATCGCCAAACTCGGCGATCTCAAGGCAGTGGGAAGAGTAGGCGGCAAAGCCATTCTCTGGTTCATCTCCGCATCACTCGTGAGCCTTCTGCTCGGACTGGTGCTCGTAAATATCTTCCAGCCTGGTCATTATATCGATCTTTCCCAGGCTGACACTGAGGGTGTGAAAGACCTCATGAAGAACACTTCCGCTTTCTCTCTCGAAAAATTCGTGGAACATATCATCCCGCGCAGCGTGATCGAAGCCATGGCCACCAACGAGATCCTGCAGCTGGTTGTGTTCAGCATCTTCTTCGGTGTAGCACTTACTACCCTTGGCGACTATGCGAAGCCACTGATCAAAGCGCTGGACATCGTTTCACATGTGATCCTGAAAATGGTGGGTTACGTAATGAACTTCGCACCACTCGGTGTGTTTGGCGCACTCACTGCTGTTGTGGCCACCAAAGGATTAAGTATATTCAAATTCTATCTTGTATATTTTGCATTCTTCCTGCTCGGCATTCTCATACTCTGGATCATCCTCCTGGGTGTGGGCACTATGATCCTCGGCCCTAAACGCATAGCAGACCTGCTGAAAAGAATTGGCGGGCCGCTGCTCATCGCGTTCAGCACCACCAGCAGTGAAGCCGTATTTCCCAAGCTCACCGAAGAGCTGGAGCGTTTCGGTTGCAAGAACAAGATCGTATCATTTGTACTGCCCCTCGGTTATTCTTTCAATCTCGATGGCAGTATGATGTATATGACTTTCGCCAGTCTTGCCATTGCGCAGGCTTATAACGTGCACCTCGATCTCTCTACCCAGCTCACCATGCTGCTGGTACTGATGATCACCAGTAAAGGTATTGCCGGTGTGCCGCGTGCATCACTGGTAATTGTACTGGCCACCTGCGCCATGTTCGGTATTCCACCCGAAGGCGTAGCCATTATCCTTCCGATCGACCACTTCTGTGATATGTTCCGCAGTATGACCAACGTGATCGGAAATGCACTCGCCACCAGCGTGGTAAGTAAGTGGGAAGGCGAGCTTGGACCCAGCGAGAGCGGAGCAGCAGCAGAGGCTTAACCCTTGCTTAAACAATACAAGTAACAGCTATGCATTTGATCCTGTTAGATTTTACGTGGTCCCAACTGTTGCAACCGCAATTCTATATCGAGAACGGCGGTCTGTGGTTACTCCTCTTTGTGGTGTTTGCTGAAACCGGTCTCTTTGCCGGCTTCTTCCTGCCAGGGGATTCCCTTCTGTTTGTTGCCGGCATCTATGCGCATGAGCTCAAGCCAGGGGAGCCCGGCATCACACACCAGTTCCTCAAACTCTTCGGCATGGAACAGGTGAGGAACGAATATGTAGATCTCATTGTGCTATGGCTACTCATATCCATCTGCGGTATCCTCGGAAATATGGTCGGGTACTGGACAGGTAAAAAGGTTGGTCCGGCCATGTACCACTGGAAGGACCGCTTCTTCTTCAAGAAGAAATTCCTCCATGATGCGCACGACTTCTATGAGAAACATGGCGGCGGCGCCATTGTGGTGGCCCGTTTCCTCCCCATCATCCGCACATTTGCGCCCATCATAGCAGGCATTGTGCAAATGGACAAAAAGAAATTCAACTACTACAATATCGTTGGCTGCCTGGCCTGGGTATTCAGTATGTTGTTTGCCGGACACTTCCTGCAGAAATGGATCCTGGACTGGTTCCAGTTCGATCTGAAAGAACACCTGGAAGTGATCGTGATCGGTATCGTTCTGGTTACTACTGCTCCCGTTGTATATAAATTGTTTTTCAGTAAAAGGAAACCAAACGAACCACCACAAACACCTGCTTAAGCTCTATGCAACCCAAATCCAATTCTATTTTCAATGTAACAGTGATTGTTGCCGCCCTCGGCTATTTTGTAGATATCTATGACCTGTTACTGTTCAGTATCATCCGCGTGGAAAGCCTCACCTCTTTGGGATTAACTCCCGAGCAACTCACCACTGACGGCGAAAGCATCATCAGCTGGCAAATGGGAGGGCTGCTTATCGGCGGGATCCTCTGGGGGATGCTCGGCGATAAAAAAGGAAGGCTCAGCGTATTGTTTGGATCTATCATATTGTATTCACTGGCCAATATAGCGAACGGACTTGTTACTACCGTAGACCAATATGCGATGGTTCGTTTCATAGCCGGCGTTGGCCTGGCAGGTGAGCTTGGGGCCGGCATCACCCTGGTTTCTGAAATGACTCCCAAAGAAAAAAGAGGCATTGCCACTTCCATGGTGGCAGGTATCGGTTTGACCGGAGCCGTGGTCGCTTTTATTGTAAAAGAGAATTTTCACTGGCGGACCTGTTACTTCATCGGCGGCGGTCTCGGACTGGCATTGCTGCTTCTTCGTATCTCCGTATTTGAATCAGGCATGTTCAATGAAGTAAAGAAGATGAATGTGAAACGGGGCAGTTTCTTCATGCTCTTCACCAATGGCGATCGCCTCAAAAGATATATCCTCGCCATCCTGATCGGGTTACCCACCTGGTTCGTGATCGGCGTACTGGTTACCTTCTCCAAAGAATTTGCAGAACATTTCGGTATAAAAGAAAAAGTGGACTCCGGCAAAGCGATCATGTTCGCCTATGCAGCCATCTCTGCCGGTGATATCATCATCGGGTTTGTGAGCCAATGGTTCCGCAGCCGAAAAAAGGCATTGTTCCTTTTTTATGGCATCACGATCTTCTTTATGGTGCTCTACTTTACCGTTCTCTGGAACAGTACTGCATCCGCCATGTACTGGGTATGCGCCGGACTGGGCTTTGGCACCGGATTCTGGGCCATCTTCGTAACCATGGGAGCGGAGCAGTTCGGTACCAACCTGCGCGCTACTGCTGCCACCACTATTCCAAATATGGTGCGCGGTCTGCTTGCCATTGCTATCATCCCGCTCTTCAAATGGCTGCGTGGAATTGAAGGCCTGGGATATGTGCAGGGCGGCATGTATGCAGCCATCATCCTGATGGCAGTAACTTTGATTGCAGCGGCCATGACCAAAGAGACTTTCGGGAAAGACCTGAATTTTGTGGAAGAGTGATAAGGCGCCGGTAAAGGCTCCTGTCTTAATTTTGAATCAATGAAGTTTCTGATCGTTCGATTTTCTTCTATCGGTGATATTGTTTTGACCACCCCTGTGGTGCGCTGCCTGAAAAAACAGGCAGTCACTGCTGAAGTGCATTACCTGACCAAGAAGACATTCCTGCCTGTACTGGCAGCCAATCCTTATATCGATAAGATCCACACGCTGGAGAATGACCTCGATGCAGTGATCAATAAATTGCAGGACGAGGATTTCGATTACGTGATAGACCTGCATCATAACCTGCGTACGCTGCGCGTGAAACGGGGGCTCGACAAGCAATCCTTTTCTTTTGATAAGCTCAATATCAAAAAATGGTTGCTTACCAGTTTCAAGATCAACCGCATGCCCGATGTACATATCGTGGACCGTTATCTCGATACGCTGAAATCTTTCAATATCAAAAATGACGGACAGGGCCTGGATTACTTTATTCCTGAAAAGGACCAGGTGAAGGAAGAGGATATTCCTGCTTCGCACCATGCAGGATACATTGGCGTAGTGATCGGCGCTGCGCTGAACACGAAAAAATATCCGTTGCACAAACTGAAAGAGTTGTGCTCCATCATCGACCACCCGATTATGTTACTGGGAGGGAAAGAAGACAGAGAAGAGGGCGATGCCATTGCTGCGCCCGATCCCGTGAAGATCTACAATGCCTGCGGCAAATTCAATATCAATGAATCGGCCGACCTGGTGCGCAGGGCAAAGCTGATCATCTCCAATGATACAGGCCTGATGCATATTGCGTCGGCCTTCCGCAAACCTGTGATCTCTATCTGGGGTAATACCGTTCCCGAGTTCGGCATGTATCCTTATTATCCGAAAGCAGCCCCCGGCGCGCCTTCCATGTTCGATATCATGGAAGTGAAGGGATTGGGCTGCCGCCCCTGTTCCAAGATCGGGTATGATAAATGCCCAAAGAAGCATTTCAAATGCATGGAGCTGACTTCTCCGGAATCTGTGTATGAGAAAGTGAAAGAAAGATTGGGGAGAAAATGACCCCGGTTCAATTACATTTTTCTATTTTCTGCGCGATGAGTTTTTTCTCTGCAATACTTTGTGTCATCTCCCATGCCTGCGTGAGGTATTGATTCGCGTATGCTTTTTCTCCTGCACGCAGATAAATATCTCCCAGCACTGCACTGTAGATATATTGCGATGCCAGTAAACCTTCAATGTTCTTTATGTTCCAGATATCTTCCAGGCTCTGACCGTACAATTCAAGCTGCGCCTTTACTACAGCCCTGTTAAGCAATACGATGGGAGAAGGTTTCTGTGCAGCCAGCAGATCATATAGTTTCAACATGCGCACCCAGTTGGTGGTTTCGAAACTGGCGGCGAGCGCATGTTCCGCTGCAATTGCAGATTCGATATGGTACACGGTGAGTTGCAATCCCTGTGCAGAGTGATTGAGGAATTGATAAGCTTTACCGATCAGGTCCTGGTCCCAGCGGCTGCGGTCCTGGTGCTGCAACAAAATGATGGTGTCTCCATTCTCCATCCTGCTATCGAACCTGGATGCCTGGAAACACATAAGCGATAACAAAGCGAATACAACCGGTTTCTTACCGGCTGCATGTTCTGTGAGCAGGAAGCATAACCTGATCGCTTCCACGCAAAGGTCTTTCCGGATCAGCTCATCCGATTTCTGGGAATTGTATCCTTCATTGAAAAGCAGGTAGATCACCAGTAATACAATATCCAGTCTTGCTTCCAAAGCCGCACCTGAGGGGATCTCCAGCGGAATGTTGTTTTCCTCCAGTGTTTTTCGCGCGCGGTATAATCTTTTCTGTACCGCGGCTTCCTGCATCAGCAGGGCTTTGGCAATTTCAGTAACACTGAAACCGCTCACTATTTTGAGCGTCATGGCTACCTGGTCTTCTTCGTTGAGAGCAGGATGGCAGCAGGCGAAGATCATGCGTAGCTGACTGTCGGCAATTTCATGATCGAGGAACAGTTGCTCAATCTGTTGTTCGGTTATCTGTTCCAGATGTCCGGCCAGTTCGCGGGAAATATGACGGAAATTATGATTGCGCCTTACGATATCCAGCGCTTTATTGCGGGCAACGGTCATGAGCCATCCGGCTGGATTTTCCGGAACGCCTTTGAAGCTCCATGTCTGCACTGCTTTTACAAAAGCATCCTGCACCACATCTTCCACAACGCAGAGGTTTTCTGTACCGAAGATGCGGGTGAGTACGGCAGTCATTCTGCCCGCTTCATGGCGGAACAGGTGATCTACCAGTTGATGGGGAGATGATGCAGACATGAATGATCAGTTCTCAGAGTGAAGGCCCACTTTGTTTCCTTCTGTATCTTCAAAATGGGCGAAGTATCCGAAATTGGCTCCCACAGCGGTTTTGGGAAGCAGTATCCTTCCGCCTGCCGCTTCCACCCTTGCCAGAATAATGGAGAGATCAGGATTGCCATTCAAATAAATAAGTGTGCCGGTATTATCGGGAATGCATCCGTAACCATGCGTGATACATCCTGCAGGTTTGCCATTTTGAAAAGGGAAAAAGCCCATCTTGTATGCGCCTGCATCTTCAGTATCCATCCTGATGTTCAGGATCTGCTCATAGAATTGTTTTGCCCGCTGAAAATCGGACACCGGTAATTCAAACCAGTTCAGCATTTTTCCTGTCATACCATAGGAGTTTACTGATCGGCGTATCGGAGCTGTTTCCCTTTCCATGGCAATTGTTTTAATCATTATACTGGCCGGTGAGGTCCACGCATTCCCGTACTTCCACTGTTCCGTTCAACTCAAAATCAGGGAAACCTTTGGCTGCTTCAACGGCCTGTTTGAAATCTTTTGCTTTCACAATCAGGTAGCCGCCTACCAGTTCCTTGCTTTCAGCGAAGGGGCCATCGGTCACTACCTTGTTCACACCTGTCAACCGCTTGCTGTCGGGCAGCAGGGGACGGCCTTCCACATACAGTCCTTTTGCCTTTAGATCATCCATCCAGCTGAACCATTTCATCATCTGCGACTGCGCTTCTTCCGCACTCATATTCAATTCGTCGTAAGTGGGGCCTGTGAAAATGAACATAAACTCTTTCATAATCAGTTTTTTTAAATTGAAACAATGCTTGCTTTCAGGCTAATGACGAAATGGATTTCCAGCAGAGGACAAAATTTCAATATTTTTTTATCTCCACACACCAATAGGCAGATATTTATGATGAATGCCGCTTTTTGACGGATGAGCAGCGCGGCTCGGGTTATAAAAATTCAGTCTGGGAAACAAACCGGCGCGGGAGGATTTTTGATGGGCTGTGGTTGGAGAGATGGGGCAGTAGTGCATGGAGGAACTTCTTCGCTTATGTTTCCAGGGCCTGAATTTTCATAACACTCGCCGCATGGACCGCGGACGCATCAGTGCGGATGGAAGGAGGCAATGGGTGTTTGAGATCGCATCATTGCTGATAGATCAATTCAAGGTTCGACTGAGCGAGAATCAATACAGGTGAAATAAGCCAGATGCAAGAACGGCTACAGATACTCAGTATTAAGCAAAACGCTTCAGGGTGGAACGCGATGAGGTTAAGGGAAGGAAATGATATGATATGTTGTTACTAAATGCCGCCAGGTCGCATTGCTGGAAGCATTGTGTGAGTTTTGATACGCCGGATGAAATGAGCAAAATGAATTGAGAAGAATGCCTGCAATGAATAAGATCCAGGTTAGATCTCGCTGGTGTATAACGGTGAAGTGTACCTGTGTTAAATATTATGTTCTGATTAATTCAGCGTATCGATAAACAGTGCCTCATTGGTGCTGCACTATCGGGGAAGTGAGCAATGGGGGCTTGATGCGGGCCTTCAAAACAAAAGCGATAAAGCCCGGCCCAGTACTACTCCTCAATCAAACCTAGCAATAGCCCAATAAATATCCTCCCGCGCCGGTTTGTTTTACAGCCCGCATCAAGCCCCCCATTGCGATAAACTGCAAAAAAAGAACGCGTACCATCATGAATGATACGCGCTCCACAAAAAATATAATAACAGATTAGAGTGTTTTCAACACATCGTTCATGCTTCTTACGGCATCAGCACTCTTGTTGAATAAAGCCTGCTCTTCCGCGTTCAGTTTGAAGTCAACGATCTTCTCCCAACCATTGCGGCCGATTGTAACAGGCACACCCAGGCAGATATCTTTCTGACCGTATTCGCCCTCCAGCGATACGCAGCAGGTGAAGAGTTTCTTCTCATCGCGCACGATGCTTTCCACCAGTGCAGCTCCGGCAGCGCCAGGTGCATACCATGCAGAAGTACCGATCAGTTTGGTGAGGGTGGCACCACCAACCATTGTGTCGGCAACGATTTGTTTTTGTTGTTCTTCGCTGAGGAAGTTGGTAACAGGAACGCTGTTCCAGGTAGCGAAGCGGATCAGAGGGATCATGGTAGTGTCGCCATGACCGCCAACCACTACTGCATTCAGATCAGAAGGGCTGCAGTTGAGGTGCTGGCTCAGTTGATATTTGAAGCGTGAGCTGTCCAGTGTGCCACCCATTCCGATGATACGGTTCTTTGGGAGGCCTGTTGCAGTCAGCGCCAGGTAAGTCATGGTGTCCATCGGGTTGCTGATCACGATGATGATGGCATTGGGAGAATGTTTCAGGATATTCTCGCATACATTCTTTACAATACCGGCATTGGTACCGATCAGTTCTTCGCGGGTCATACCTGGTTTGCGGGGAAGACCTGAAGTGATCACCACCACATCAGAGCCGGCAGTCTTTGAATAATCGTTGGTGCTGCCAGTGATCCTGGTGTCGAAGCCCAGGAGGGTGGCGGTTTGCATCATGTCCTGTGCTTTTCCTTCTGCCAGTCCTTCTTTGATATCCAGCAATACCAGTTCTGTGGCCAGTTCCTTACGGGCGATATTATCGGCACAGGTTGCACCTACGGCGCCGGCGCCTACAACAGTTACTTTCATCTGAAAACAATTTTTTATAATGTGATTCAATGTTTGCGAGGGCAAAGGTAGGGAAGTTGGGGTAGTTATTTAAAGGCTTGTACCAGCTTTGCCACTTTCACGTTCCCTTCAAATGTGGTAAGCAGATCGCCTTTCTTATTATACAGCGCCAGGTAAGGCAGGCTGCGGATATTATAAAAAGGCGGCAGCAGGTATTTGCTGTCTCTTCCAATAGTGATATTGGGATACTTGCTTAATTGGTATTTATTGTAGAACTCATCTATTTCTTCGAAGGGCTGGTAAGTGGCCAGCACAATCTGTGTCCCGTTGAATTTACTCATGTCTTTGATCAGGTCTTCCATCTGGTGTTGACAATGATCGCAGCTCGGACTGAAATACATAATGATCAGTGGTTGTTTCTTCACTTTGTCTTTTGTGAAGATGCTGCTGTCTTTCATTAGTAACTGCAGCGGCGGAACGGAAGGAAAACGTTTGTAGGGCGGTTCATTGGGTGTTTGCGCCATGACCATGGTGGTGATGAACGCGGTGCAGAGGAGAAGGACCCATTGTTTCATAAGAGTGACATATTTAATTGATTAGACCAATTCCCAAAATTAACCGGAAAAAACTTTGGTAGTCTACGAATATTTCGTAGGTTTACGAAAACTTCGTAGAGATGGAAAAATTAACGCCCCAGGAAGAGGAAGCCATGAAGGCTGTCTGGAGAGCCGGCAGCGGCAGCGTAAAGCAGTTGCTGGATCACCTGGAAGAGCCGAAGCCTCCTTATACTACACTGGCCTCCACGGTTAAGAACCTGGAGAAGAAAGGTTATGTGGAGAGCAGGCTGGCAGGTAATACTTATTTATACTTTCCTGCTATCAGCGGGGAGGAGTATAAAAAGAAATTCATGAATAGTGTGGTGAAGAATTATTTCGATAACTCTTATAAGGAGTTGGTGAATTTCTTCGTGGACCAGAAGCAACTGAGCCCGGAGGAGTTGAAAGATATTCTGAAACTGATCGAAGGTAAGTAACCTGATAAATCATTCCAATGGATTTCATTCTTAAACTTAGTATAGGCCTGGCCGTTACCTGGTTCTTTTACTGGCTCTTATTGCGCAGGCTCACTTTCTATCGCTGGAACCGGCTCTTTCTGCTGGTATATCCTGCGATGGCATATTTAGTTCCTTTCATCGATATTACCGGTCTGCTTCACCAGGGGGATGATAAAGCCTGGCTCAGGGCTATCCCCGTACTTGAGCAATACTCATTCCGTTTTGAATTGCAGGAAAGATCCATCTGGTCTGATCCTGCTTTCATTGGAGGGCTGGTGCTGGCTGCAGGTAGTATCATTATGGCCGCGCGATTTTGCTGGCAATATTGGAGTCTCAGAAAAGCCGTGTCCGGAGCGGTTTTGCTGGCAGACGACGAAGCCAGGCTCTATCATGTGGATAAGCGTATCCTTCCGTTCTCTTTTGGCCGTTCCATCTATCTCAACAAGCACCTGCATACTGAAGCTGAGTTGCGGGAGATCCTGCGGCATGAATTCATTCATGTGAAGCAGCGTCACAGTCTAGATATGATGTGGGGGGAACTGCTGTGCATCATCAACTGGTATAATCCTTTCG
This sequence comes from Pseudobacter ginsenosidimutans, assembly GCF_007970185.1. Taxonomy (NCBI): domain Bacteria; kingdom Pseudomonadati; phylum Bacteroidota; class Chitinophagia; order Chitinophagales; family Chitinophagaceae; genus Pseudobacter; species Pseudobacter ginsenosidimutans. Next base: position 3,307,530 of record NZ_CP042431.1, read on the forward strand.
CATGGCTTCTTCGCAATGCCATCAGGCAGAACCTGGAATTCATAGCCGATCACCAGGTACTGGCCAATGGGATCGACAGGAAGCAATACCAGTACATGCTGCTGAAAGTAACGGGGATGTCGTCCTTTTCCGTTGCGAATAACTTCAATCTATCATCCCTCAAAAAAAGAATTGTCATGATGAATAAGAAAACGAGTGCAAGCGTGCACCTGCTGCGCTTCGTGCTGATCGTTCCCGTGCTGGCCGTATTACTGCTGGCGTTCAGGAGCGTTACACGTTTGGACCTGCCTTCGCCTTCCGGCCTCATTGCTGAAAAGATCTTTGCCGATACTGCTGTTGAGAGGGATTCATTTATCGCGCTTGCCGATGGTGATACCCTTCGCTTTCAGGCAGTAAAGCCCATTCACGATACAGTACCCAAAAGAAAACAGACAATATCGAACGCATCGATATTCACAAAAAGAATAACCTGGTAACTGTTCGCCTGAAGGATGGCACGGTAGAGAAATTTGATCTGAGCGATCCCAAACAGAAAGAGGCATTCGAAAAGAAATATGGAAAGATCTCAACGCCTCCACCACCACCTCCTCCTCCCGCTGATTCATGGAAATCAGTACCAACACCGCCTGCGCCACCAGCTCCGCCTGCTCCACCCAGGCCTCCTGCAAATGAAAATGAGAAAGGGGTAATGATAGAGGAACGTGTTGTAACTGTTGAAGGAACAGGGGAGAAGACAACCAAACCACTTTTCGTGGTGAAACCTGTAGCTGAAGAGAGAGAGATGGTTAAGGTCACTGCTGTTGGTGTGAGGGCAACTTCAAAAGCGGGTGTTGCCGAAAGGAGCAGAAAAAATCCCAATGATGAAGTGGTAGTGGTCGGATATGGTGTGAAGAAAGATGATAAGTCAACTGTCACGCTGAAGGATGAATCCACCTTCAGAATAAAGTCTGATACTGACAATGACCCGCTGATCGTTGTTGATGGAAAGATCATTCCGAAGGGTGGACTGGGCAGCATCCCGCCTGAAACCATTGCCCAGGTGAATATATTGAAAGGCAGTACTGCAACCGATAAATATGGTGACAGAGCAAAGGATGGCGTGATAGTGGTCACTACAAAAGCAGCAGCCGGAATAGTTGTTGAACAAAAGAAGAAAAATTTCTTCGATGATGATCTCTGTTTACTGAATGCCATTATTATTATCGATGACAAAGAGATGGGCTGTGAGAATGCAAACGCTTTTGTGAAAAGCAACAGGAGCAATATCATGTCCGTGGATATCATCAAAGGTGCGGACCGAGTTAAAGAGGCTACCGGGAAAACTGCTACAAATGCCATTGTGATAAAAACGAAAAAGACCACTGATTAGCCATGAAAAACAGCGGAAGGAAATGCTTCCGCTCTTCTTTGCCGGGTAAGCTTTTTGCTGTAGTTTTGCCTCCTTTCAGAGACGCATCATTCAAAACTTACTTAGTATTATGGCAACTACATCAGATATCAGCCGCGGTATGATCATCAAACTGGATGGCAGCCTTTACACCGTGGTGGAATTCGGTGAAAACAAAACCGCCCGCGCAGCCGCGAAGGTTTGGGCTAAACTAAAAGGTGTTGACAATAGCCGCAGCATCGAAAAAACCTGGAACTCAGGTGATAACATCCATCCTGTTCGGGTTGAAAGGAAAGATTACCAGTACCTCTATAAAGATGATACAGGTTATAATTTCATGGACAACGAGACTTTCGAACAGATCGCTGTTGCTGAAAGCCTGGTAGACGCTCCCCAGTTCCTGAAGGAATCACAGGAGGTTTCTATCCTGTTCAATACAGAAACCGAGCAGCCCATGAGCGTGGAACTGCCAGACAAGATCGTTCTGAAAGTAACTTACTCAGAGCCAGGTGTTAAAGGAGATACTGCCACTCGTACCCTGAAACCTGCCACGGTTGAAACCGGTGCTACCGTGAACGTTCCTCTCTTCGTGAATGAAGGTGAACTGATCCGGGTGAATACCAAAACCGGAGAATACGTGGAACGCGTAAAGGAATAACTCCTAAATAACAGATTTACAGAGGCCGCCTCGCTTTCAGAGGTGGCTTTTTGTTATAACGGGCCTGCCGCTATTTTATAGGCGAATTGGGTATTATTAGTTCACAATGCCTTATCTTAGCCGCCTGTTTTTCCGAAATAACCGTCAAAAAAAATTATTTTCAGATGGATTTTAAACAAATTCAGGAGTTGATCAAGATGATCAACAAATCCAACATCGGCGAAGTAAGCATCGAGGAGAAAGGATTCAAGCTGACCATCAAGCAGAAAGAAGAACCAGCCCAGAACGTAATTGCTGCCCCTGTGCATGCTGCCATGCCTGCCTATGCTCCACCTGCAGTAGCTGCACCCCAGCCTGCCGCCGCATCAAACCCAGCAGCTCCTGCAACCAAAGCTGCAGAACCCGCCGCAGACAACCTCATTACTATCAAGAGCCCGATGATAGGAACTTTCTACCGCAGCCCGGCCCCCGGCAAACCTGTATTTGTAGAAGTAGGCTCAGAAATTGCTCCCGGTAAAGTAGTCTGCATTATCGAGGCAATGAAACTCTTCAATGAAATTGAAAGCGAAGTATCCGGTAAAATCGTGAAAATCCTGGTGGACGACGCTTCACCGGTTGAATACGATCAGCCGCTGTTCCTCGTTGAACCTGCCTGATAAGGTTTTTTCGCTTGTCAAATTTTCAAAAAGAATGCATGTTTAAAAAGATATTAATCGCTAATCGTGGAGAGATAGCCCTGCGGGTGATCCGTACCTGTCGTGAGATGGGTATCAAAACCGTAGCTGTTTATTCCACCGCAGACAAAGACAGCCTGCACGTTAAGTTTGCAGATGAAGCTGTTTGTATCGGCCGCCCTGCCGGTGCCGACAGTTATCTGAACATCGCACATATCATGGCCGCAGCCGAGATCACCAATGCGGATGGCATCCACCCGGGATATGGATTCCTGGCCGAGAATGCCCGCTTTGCGGAGATCTGCGGTGAACATAATATCAAATTCATCGGACCCACTCCTGATCAGATCCGCTCCATGGGAGATAAGATCACTGCCAAAGAAACCATGATCCGCGCAGGCGTACCCGTGGTTCCCGGTGGTGAAGGTCTGCTCGAAAGCCTCGAAGAAGCCAAGGCCATGGCGAAAGACATTGGCTATCCCATCATCCTCAAAGCTACTGCCGGTGGCGGTGGTAAAGGTATGAGGGTGGTATTCAAAGAAGAAGATCTGGAACATAACTACAATACTGCCAAAGTGGAAGCCGGCGCTGCTTTCAAGAATGACGGCATCTACATGGAGAAATTCGTGGAAGAGCCCCGTCACATCGAGATCCAGATCGCAGGCGACCGCTACGGAAAAGTTTGTCATCTCAGTGAGCGGGACTGCTCCATTCAGCGCCGTCACCAGAAACTGGTGGAAGAGTCTCCATCTCCTTTCATGACTGAAGAACTGCGTCAGCGCATGGGCGATGCGGCTATCAAAGCTGCTTCCGCAATCGGTTATGAGAGTGTGGGCACTATCGAGTTCCTGGTTGACAAGCATCGCAATTTCTACTTCATGGAAATGAACACACGTATCCAGGTAGAGCATTGCGTTACAGAAGAAGTGACCAACTTCGATCTCATCAAGGAACAGATCAAGATCGCTATGGGCGAGCCTATCAGCGGAAAGAACTACGAGCCCCAGATGCATGCCATCGAGTGCCGTATCAATGCCGAAGATCCCTATAACGATTTCCGTCCGAGCCCCGGCCGCATCACTACGCTGCATCAGCCCGGCGGTCACGGTATCCGCATCGATTCGCATGTGTACGCCGGTTATGTGATCCCTCCTTATTATGATTCTATGATCGCAAAGATCATTGCGGTTGCACGTACACGTGAGGAAGCCATCAACACCATGAGCCGCGCCCTCAGTGAATATGTGATCGAAGGAGTGAAAACAACCATTCCTTTCCATCAGCAACTGATGAGGAATGAAGATTTCCGCGCAGGAAACTTCAATACCAAATTCCTCGAAGGTTTCAAGATGGTATAAGTCAGGTTTACAAAGTTTATCTCAATAGAAACGAGGTTGCCACTTGCGGGACAACCTCGTTCTCTTTTATACTGTGTATAGTTGTTATCTCATCCAGAATGCCGGTGGCTCAATGCCCAGCGCTCGCAGGTACACATATCCCTGGCCGCGGTGATGCACTTCATTATCGATAAAATACAAAAGTGTACCATATAACGGTCCCTCATACTCGCCGAAGGCCAGATCATTGTCCTGGAAGCGATAGGGTGGGATCTTGTTCCAGATCTCTTCGATGGTTTCGGTGGTATCGTCCCATGCCTTGAGCAGTTCATCTTTTGTTTTGTAGGTCTGTTCCCTCCATTCCAGTTTTTCCCAGATGCCGGTAGCAAGCCCTTTTACGCCGGGGCCGCTCATCTTGATCATCTCTTCTGCCATCAGTGCGAAGGAACGCATGCCTCCAATGCTGAACTCGAACAATTCTTTTTCAGGAAATGCTGCAATTACACGCCGGGTGAGACGTCTATGTCCCTGCCATTGATCCAATACCTGACGGGCTGTAATTACCTGGGCGGTTGCTGTGCGTACCATATGATTATTTTTAAGAGTTTAAATTGATTTGCTGATACAAAGATGGGATGGGGTAGTGACAGCCTTATGTCAGTATGAATATACAAAAATAAAAAAAGCGCCGGAGGGCGCTTTTATAAGTGGTCCACGTTCAAGTGGCTATGGTTTCAGACTATTTGGATTCTTTTTCTTTCGCTTTTTCGCCTTTTACTTTATCCTTCCTGTCTTTCCAATGTTTTTTGTCGCCTTTCCTGTGCTCTTTTGCTTTTTCTCCCCACTGTTTCATTTTCTCTCTTTGCTCGGGAGTGAGGATGGCATCGGTCTTTTCTTTCCTTTCTTTCATGATAGCGGCTCCCCTGGTGCCGCGTTCTTCCTGGCTAAGGCTTTTATCGTCACGCAATGCCTGCATTTTTGCTTTGGTGTCTGCATTGATGGCTTTCATCTTTTCACTTTGTTCCTGGGAGAGGTTCAGTTCTTCCTTCATTTTGGCTCTGGCCTCAGACTTATGATGAGAACGGATAGTGTCTCTTTTTTCCTGGGCAGATGCAGCAAATTGAACACCAATCACTGCAAGGGCCAATACGATGATTTTTTTCATCTGTTTATTTTTTATTGTTTTTAATGGTCAGATGGAATGCCTGAAATGTTCATTCAAAGGGATGCTACATTTATGGGCATTTCATGTATACCTTTTTTGATGAGAGATAATATTGTTCTGCGGGCCCCGTGGGGTGCAGTACTTAGAGGGGAAAGCAGGCCGGAAGTTTAATGTGGGTATCAGAAATCCTGCGACAGCTCATCTACTTTGTTCTCAACGCCGTAGAAGGATGCCAGTTTGCGGATCACGCCTTCTACCAGTGCATCGGGGCAACTGGCGCCGCTGGTGATCAGGATCCTGGCAGGCGAAGAAGCAGGGAGATAGTCCACCACAAACTGCTCATCTTTCTGGTGATAATTGTAATGAAGGATATTCTTGCCGTTGATCAGTTTCTCTTCAGAGTTGATGAAATAAGTAGGCAGTTTGAGCTCGCAGAGCTCTACCAGGTGTGTACTGTTGCTTGAATTGTATCCGCCCACCACGATGGCCATATCGGCCGGAGTGTGGAGCATATGTGTAACGGCGGTCTGGTTGTCGTTAGTGGCGTAGCAGAGCGTATCGCGGGTATCGGCAAATCGTTCCCCGATAGTCTTTTCATCGAGATCATAATGATTGCTGATGGTTTGTTTGAGGTAATCGGCAATGGCCTGTGTATCGGTGGCCAGCTGTGTGGTTTGGTTCACCACGCCGATACGCTGCAGGTCTTTGGTTACATCGAAACCTTCAGAGAAGCGGCCTGCAAACAGGGTGTAGAATTCATCAGGATCGGCAGTGCCGGTGATGAATGCGGCCAGTAATTCTGCTTCCTTCATATCGTTCACCACCACTGCAGGTGCATTGTAAGCGGCGTGTGAAAATGTGGCGCGGGTTTCTTCATGTTTCGGTTTGCCGTGGATCACGATGCTGTAGCCTTTTTTGGCGATCTGCTCGCTTCTGTTCCAGACCTTCTCCACGAACGGGCAGGTAGTATTGTATTTTTCTGTAGGGATGCCCAGCTGATTGAGTTTTTCTTCAATGGCCAGCGTAGTGCCGAAGGCCGGGATGATCACCACATCATCAGCAGTGAGCTGCTCGAAGGGGATGAGCTGTTTCCCGTAAGTGTCCTGTAAAAACTCAACGCCCTTTTCGATCAGGTCTGCATTCACCTGCGGGTTGTGGATCATTTCGCTGAGGAGGAAAATGCGTTTGCCGGGATTCTCTTCGATAGTGCGGAAAGAAATCTCGATGGCATTTTCCACGCCATAGCAGAAACCGAAATGCCGCGCCAGGAAGATCTGTAAAGGACCGAAGTTGAGCAGGGTAGGCGTGAAGTCTTTCTTCATTTTATCCTGCTGCTTGCGTTTGTTCTTTACAGCGCTGATAAGCGGACTGCGGTAAATGACCGGAACGTTGAAGGTTTTCATCCCGGCAAAGGTAGGAAATAAGAATCTTTCAAAGCTTATCTGTGCGCCACTAACAGGCGTAGTGCCGGCAGGCATATATTTATGAATTATATTCGCAATATGGCTAGAAAATTCCCTGCAGTTCCCTGGATGCAGTCCGCTACCCTCTATGAAGTGAACGTACGACAATACACGCCTGAAGGCAGTTTCAACGCATTCGCCTCCCATCTTCCCCGTCTGGCGGACATGGGCGTGCAAATGCTTTGGTTCATGCCCATCACACCTATCAGCCTGACAGGCCGGAAGGGCTCACTCGGTAGCTACTATGCCTGTTCAGATTATGTTTCTGTAAACCCCGAGTTCGGTAACCTCGATGATTTCCGGAATCTTGTTCATCAGGCACACTCGCTTGGCATGAAAGTGATTATCGACTGGGTAGCCAATCATACCGGAACGGATCATGTATGGACGCAAACGCATCCGCAATTCTATAAAAAGAATGCAGCGGGAGAGTTCTACGATACCCATGGCTGGGATGATGTGATCGATCTCAACTATTACGATCAGCCCATGCGCCGCAAGATGATCGAAGCCATGAAATTCTGGATCGATGAATGTGATATCGATGGCTTCCGTTGCGATATGGCGCATCTTGTTCCGCGCGATTTCTGGCAGCAGGCGCGTACTGCCCTCGATCCCCTGAAGCCATTGTTCTGGCTGGCCGAAACGGAGGATCTCCATTACCTGGATGTATTCGACAGCTGCTATGCCTGGCGCTGGATGCATGCCACTGAAAAATATTTCCGCCGCGAAACCGATCTCAGAAGCCTGGTACAACTACTAAGCACATACGAAAAAGATTTCCCTGAAGGAACCCTGCCACTTTTCTTCACCTCCAATCATGACGAGAACAGCTGGAATGGCACAGAGTTCGAGAAGTACGGAGATGCCGCCAGGCTGCTGGCTGTATTTTCCTTCACCTGGCATGGCATGCCACTCATTTACAGTGGCCAGGAACTGCCCAATCACAAGCGCCTTAAATTCTTCGATAAGGATGAGATCGAATGGACGGACCAACTTGAACTGCACGAGTTCTTTCGATCCCTCATCCGTTTGCATGCAACGCATCCTGCCATTCTCGCGGGAGCAGCCGCCAGGCCGCAGTGGGCGGCAACGGACAAAAACGAAGCGGTGCTTGCATTCACCAGAACGCATCAGAACAGCGAGCTGCTGGTTATCCTGAATTGTTCATCATCTTCCCTGGTAGTTCAATTTCCTTCTCCCGCAGTGAATGGCGCCTACACTGATGCTATTTCCGGTAACTCAATAGAGCTGCATTCATCTGCTATTGAACTACCGCCTTACGGTTATTTTGCGGGTATACGATAGAGGGTGTGGAAGGGATAATCAAAAAAAATCCCCGGCAAAAACTGCCAGGGATCTGATTACGTTTATGAAAAGTTCTGCTTAGTTGTTCAGATTGATCACGATCGGATAAATTCCTTCATATCCGGGGTACATGCCTTCCAGCTTAACGGACCCTGTAGCTTCATCAAGCACTTTCCTCAGCTCTTCTACGGATTTCACCTCTTTGTTGTTCGCTTTCAGGATCACATATCCTTCCTGGATCCGCACTTTGCTCAGTACGCCGAGTGGTCTGATGGCTTTGATGACCACGCCACCATTGATGCCATATTCCTTTGCATCGTTTTTGCCGAGTGTCTGCAGATCTGCTCCCAGTTTATCGAGATTGGAATTCTTTACCATATCGGTAGTTCCGGAAATATTGCGGAGTGTTGCACTATTGGTGTATTCTTTTCCATCTCTCCTGTAAGTAATTGTAATCTTATCGCCGGGGCGGTAGGTGGCAATCTGACCAACCATATCAGCACCTGATAAAACGGGTACTCCATTGATCTTGGTAATGTAGTCTCCCTTTTTAACACCGGCGGCTTCCGCAGCTCCTGAAGGCGACACTTCAGCTACATAAATACCATTCTCGTCTTTAATGCCAGCTCTGCTTTTTTCCTCATCGGGAACTCCTTCCGGCGCATATTGTATACCAAGGTATGCTCTTTGCACTGTACCATGTTTCATCAGGTCAGAAACAATCTTCTTCACGATGTTCACAGGAATAGTGAAAGAATAACCAGCATAGGCGCCTGTGGGCGATGCAATAGCTGAGTTGATACCGATCAGTTTGCCGTCAGTGGTGATGAGCGGACCACCGGAGTTACCAGGGTTAACGGCAGCGTCAGTCTGGATGAAAGACTCAACGGGGCTATCGCTCTGGCGACGGTTGATTTCCAGTGTACGGCCTTTGGCACTCACTATACCGGCAGTAACAGTGGTCTCTAACGTTAAGGGGTAACCTACGGCCAGCACCCATTGCCCAACTTTCACATCATCGGAGTTACCATAGATGAGGAAGGGCAGGTTCTTGGCGTCGATCTTGATCACGGCCAGGTCACTGCTGGGGTCAGCGGCGATCAGTTTTGCCTTGAATACTTTCTTATTGTTAAGTGTAACGGTGATCTCATCTGCACCACTCACTACGTGATTGTTGGTTACGATATAACCGTCTTCACTGATGATGGCGCCGGAACCGGAAGCCATCTGAGGGATGGAACGCATGCGGCCGCCGCCACCGCCGAAGAAATCGTCCAGGTCCATATCAAACAGTTCACTGAACGGACTGCGGGGCAGGTTATTGCTGACCTGGCGCGTGGCTTTTGTTTTGATATGCACTGTTGCGGGAATAGCTGCACCGGCGGCGGCTGTGAAATCTACAGCTGCAGCTTCGCCGAGACCATTGAACCCAGCATAATTGGAGGGCACTTTGCCGGTGTCGTTATTGTCCTGGCTGTTCTGATAAACATAAGTACCACTCTTTGAAAAGTGATTATACATCCAGAGTGTACCAACAGTGGTAGCAGCACTGAGAATGACAACCGCTACAATTTGTTTCAACTTCATATTGCGACAATTTTGGAATATTTCAATTTAAATGTAGTAAACCCGTTTCAAATTACATGCCTAAGCACAAACAAATTAACGCCTAAAAATAACGACAGTTAATCCGCAAAACACGTTTAACAATTAATTTACTAAAGTCTTCGTACTTCGTTGATACAAATGTAGGGTAAAGTCATGATTGCCAGAATGGGCTTATGAATTCTTGTCACAATTATTTACATGATTTGTCACAGCTCCAGCAAAAATTGCAGTGTGTCTGCGCCATCTGCATAATCTGTGAGCGAAGGCTGCTGAGCCTGACCAAAGGGAAGATGGTTGATGCCTGCGATTGCCTGTATATCGTTATTGGCGGACAGCGATGTTTCCACTGCGGCCAGATCTGTATAGAACTCGTAATTGAGTTGGCTGACAGGCGAGAACACAGACGGGTTCTCATGCAGTATGATACTGTCGTTGGTCATGTAGTACTGCTTGTTGATGATGAGCACGGCCAGCTGGTAATCGTAATTGTTCTTGTACTTGTTGTGCTCGGCAAACTGGTTGTATTTCCTGAATACATTGAGCAGTGGAAGGAAATCGTAATCCTTCGGAACATAGATCTTGGTGATATTCCTGCACCCCATTCCGAAGTATTCATGCACATCATCTGCAAGTTTGCCGAGATCCGCTTCTGATTCATTTCCGTCGAGAATGGCAACGGACGTGCGGTTGCGGCGGATGATATGCGGGTATTTCTTGAAATAATAATCGAAGTAGCGGGCAGAATTGTTGCTGCCGGTGGCAATATAGGCATCGCATCCCTTGAGCATGGTCTCAAACCTGATCAGTTCCTTCGTTTGTGCATCCCATTCATACAATTGCTCCACCAGGTGTTTGAGCAGGGTTTCATCTCTGGACGAGAGTTTGATGGTTTGGCGGTGACCGCTGATGAATACGCAGAGGAAATCATGGAATCCTACCAGCGGAATATTGCCGGCCATAATGATGCCCACATTTTTGGGATGAGGGTTTTCTGCGGGTATTTTGTATTGGGTGGCCCAGGCGGAAAGCTTATCTTTTGCCAGGAAATGGGTGGCGATGCGGTTGGCGGCAAGCTGAATGAATTCAGGCGTAAACCAGGCATTTTCCCTGGAAGCCCGTTCCACAGCGGTTTGCCAGGGTTCTCCGTCTGCTGAAATATACTGTCCCAATCTTTCCAATAAATCAAGCCTATTTTGTAAATTCATTACAACTTATATTTGTGGTGCAAAAATAGGATTCAACCCATTAAAATTGATGAGTATATGGCAATCAAAATAACTGAAGAATGTATTAATTGCGGAGCCTGCGAACCTGAATGTCCTAATAATGCCATTTATGAAGGCGGTGTGGAATGGGCTATCACAGACGGAACCTCCATCAAAGGGCCCTTTACCCTGCTGGATGGCACTGTGATGGATGCAGATCAGCGCAATGCTCCCATCAGTGTGGATACATATTATATCGTTCCCAATAAATGTACTGAGTGCCAGGGCTTTCATGAAGAGCCCCAGTGCGCAGCGGTTTGCCCTGTAGACTGCTGTGTGCCTGATGAAATGTACCAGGAAACGGTAGAGGAACTGATGGCCAAAAAAGAGAAGCTGCACGTATAAAAGCCGCTCCATGCCAAATTAACACCCTGTAAATTTGGAAAGGGCCTCTCCGGAGTTGTAACTTACGAGTACACAAATAGTGATTGTAGCCATGTGCTACTTTATTAAAGGCGGGTGATATTTCCCGCTATGAAGGTGAAGGGATAACGTCCTTCACCTTTCTTATTTTTTTTCGTTTATTTGCTTAAAATTCAGACACAAACAATCTAATGAAACCTGCTATTGCCTTCGTTACAGGCGGTTATTCTTCGGAATCCGTTATCTCCTACAAAAGCGCCGTTACTATCGAAAACAACCTGGATACAGAAAAATATGATGTATACAGGATCGATCTGACCCCCGATGGTTGGTTTCACCAAACCAAGGCTGGTGAGAAAATAAATGTAGACAAGAGTGATTTCTCCCTTCAGATCGCCGGAAAGAAGATCCTTTTCGATGCCGCCCTGATCGGTATCCACGGCACTCCGGGAGAGGACGGCAGGCTGCAGGGGTATTTAGATCTGTTGAATATTCCTTACAATACCTGTGATACAGCCAGTTCTGCTATCACTTTCAATAAGCGTTACAGCGTGGCCGTAGCCGGATTTGCCGGAGTGAATGTGGCCCGTTCGGTACATATTTTCAAATCACATCCGCTCAGTGCTGAAGAGGTGCTGCAGCAATTGTCGCTTCCCGTGTTTGTAAAGCCCAATAATGGCGGATCCAGCATCGGAATGAGTAAAGTGAACAAAGCTGAAGAACTGGCAGGGGCTTTGCTTAAAGCATTCGCGGAAGACGACCAGGTGCTGGTGGAAGAGTTCATCCAGGGCCGTGAATTCACAGTAGGTGTGATCAGGACCACCAAAGAGCTGCTGGTTTTGCCGATTACTGAAGTTCGGAGCAAGAACGAATTCTTCGATTTTGAAGCCAAATACCAGGGCCTCAATGAAGAAACAACACCGGCGCAGATCAGCGATGTCATGGCCGATAAAGTACGTTCCACTGCCCGTAAGATCTATGACGCGCTGAATTGCCGCGGTGTGGTGAGAATGGATTTCATTTACAACGAAGCAAAGGATGCTCCTTTCTTCCTGGAAGTGAATACCATTCCCGGTCAAAGCGAAGCCAGCATTGTACCACAGCAGGTGCGCGCCATGGGATGGACTTTGAAAGGATTGTATACAGAAATGATCGAAGACGCATTGAGCCGTAAAAAAAGCTCATAATTTATATCATCTAAAATCAATATCGATTGTTCAAATTCATAACCAGCAAACCCCTCTGGGCAAATATCCTGTTTGCGATCGGACTGATAGTGGTGGCTTTGTTCATCTTCCTAGTGTCCCTCAACTGGATAACAAAGCACGGCGATACGCTGGTGATCCCCGCGGTTACCGGAAAAACCTATGATGAAGCGAAGAAGATCCTTGAAGACAAAGGCTTTGATGTAGCAATACAGGACTCTGTATACAACGATACTGCCGCTGCACTCTCCGTGCTTCGCCAGTTTCCCGATGCCGATGAGTTTGTGAAGGAGAACCGGACCGTATACCTTACCATCAACAGGGCCGTGCCTCCCAATATCGAAATGCCGAACCTGGAAGGGCTCAGTCTTCGCAGCGCGGAAATTGCGCTGAAGCAATACCATCTTAAACTGGGCGATACCACCTTCAAACCTGATTTTGCCAAGAACTCCGTTCTGGAGCAACATTATAACGGACAACGGATCAAAGCCGGCACCAAACTGCCACAGGGCAGCAGCATCTCACTGGTGCTGGGAAGCGGACTGGGTACGGATGAATTTGCAGTGCCTGATCTCTTCGGCATGACTTACTCCGAAGCCAGGGTATTGCTGGAATCCATTGGCCTCACGCCCGGAATGCCAGTGCTGGACCCCGCAGTACGGGATACAGGGAATGCGTATATTTACCGCCAGATCCCCGAACGCATCGGGCCAGACAGACAGATCAACCGGATACGCCAGGGCCAGGTAATTGACCTCTGGCTCGGTACTACCAAACCTGAACGACCTGCAGCAGATTCCAGCGCAACGCAGGGAGGTCCTACAGAGGAGCGCAATTACTAACAAACAGATAAAAACTGAAATAATGCAAATCATCACTGCAGAAGAATTAAAGGCACGTCTCGATGCTGGTGAAAAAGTGAATCTCGTTGACGTACGCGAACCCAATGAGCATGCTGAATTCAATATCGGCGGTCAGCTGTTGCCGTTAGGACAGATCAGGAATTTTGAAACCGATGCCATCGACAACCTGAAAGATGCCGAAGTGATCGTGTATTGCCGCAGTGGCAACAGGAGCGGACAAGCCGCAATGCTGCTGGAAACACTGGGCTTTACCAATGTGAACAATCTCGCCGGAGGCATGATGCGCTGGCAGGAACTGTACAGCTAAGAAGCTTCTTATCGATATCGAAATGGCCAGCCTGATACAGGTTGGCCATTTTGTTTTGGTCAGGTCTGTTCCAAAAAAAAATGAGGCCGTCAGGGTGTTGCGGCCTCATTCATTGATCTATGGTTCTTCCGGATGTTTCTACAATTTGATCTGCAGTGCTACCAGGAAATTGGTTCCTGCCATAGGGAAGTAGTTATTCACTACTGCTAATCCTCCTGCTCCATCATCCATACTGTACGTATAACCATTGGGGGTATACATCCTGTCAAACACGTTGTTCACCTGGAATGCTATCGTTGTTTCTTTGAACAACAGCTTTCGCAGGGTGTAAGCCACTTTCGCATCCTGCACATAGAATTCTTCCAGGCTGTTTTCCTTGCGGGAGTTGTTGGTGAGATACTGACGGCCTACATATTTGGCGGGCAGACTGATCTCCAGGTCTTTCAACGGAAGGAAGGTGATCACGGCTCCACCAACTACATTCGGAGAGAAGGCGATATCTGTGGTCTTCTTCTCATCGCCATAATTCCTGATCTTATTATTGCTAAGCGTAAGATTGGCGCTGGCCTGTAACCATTGGGTGAAGCGGTTCCTTGCCTGCAGCTCGATGCCCATGCGATAGCTGTCCGGCACATTGGCGCGAAGGTACTCGCCTACATCATTGATATTGCCGGTGAGCACCAGCTGGTCCTTGTACAGCATATAATACAAAGTAGCGCCGTAGGAGAGTTTATTGTTCCTCTTTTCAAATCCCAGTTCGAGATCATGGAGCTTTTCAGGTTTGAGGTCCTGTCCCAGGTTCGCTTCAAAATCATTGCGATTGGGTTCTTTGCTGCCCATGGAGTAGCTGAGGTAAGAGAAGTAATCATCTTTTGTATAGGTGATGCCTGCCTTGGGATTAACGAAATTGTAAGTCTCACGCACAACGGCATCAGGAGTTTTGCGATAACCGTTCATCTGGTACAATACGCGGCGGTACTGGATATCGGCGAAGGCTTCGAAAGCTGTGCTGAGTTTGCGTGAATATTTCGCATAACCATTCACGTCAGTTTTGTATGCAGTGAGATCATACCAGCGGTGTTTGTAGGGAATGCCCATTCCGGCCCACATCACTTGTCCGAAATGATGGTTGTCGAAGCGGTTCCAGCCGCCGCCAACAGTGAGCTGGTCTTTTTCGGTTTTGTATTGAACGGAGAAGATCTGGCCGTAGAAATCATTCTTCAGGTGCAGCTGGCGGATGAGATCGGTGGTTTCGAAGGTTTCGCCTCCCGAAACAAAGTCCGGCATTTTGTATTCCTTGAATGCTTGTTCTGCTTTGTATTCTTCATAATAACCGGCGCCTTTTGTGAGGAACACAGCGGTATTAACGGTGAGCCTGGGATTGAACTGGTGATTGATGAAGAGCTGATAATGGTCCTGCTGGAAATTGTCGGTCTGGTTATCATAAGGTGCTCCGGGTTTTTCCATGCCTGCATAATTGATGCGGCGGTTCGTTTTCAGGTCTTCATCTGAAACACCGTACCAGCTCTGGTAGGTTTTTTCTTTTCCTGAAAATACATTGAGCCTTACGGATGTTTTCTCTGCGATATAGGCGCCGGAAATATAGAATGCACGCAAATCGCTGCTGGCGCGTTCTACGTAACCATCACTGCTTACTTTGGAGAGACGCGCATCTACAGTCCAGTGATTGTTGATCAGTCCGGTTCCGGCTTTTACCGTATGCTTCCAGGTATTGAAAGAGCCGGCGCTGTTGTTCAGTTCTCCGTAAGCCTGCGTATTCACTTCATTGGTGCTGAGGTTGATGGTGGCGCCGAATGCGGTGCCTCCATTGCTGGACGTTCCCACGCCTCGCTGTACCTGGATATTGTTCACGGACGAAGTGAAGTCCGGGAGGTTCACAAAAATGTTCCCTGTGATTCGGCATCGTTGTAGGGGATACCATTGAGGGTAACATTGATACGCGTGGCGTCTGTACCCCGGATGCGGATACCTGTATAACCGATGCCAGTGCCTGCATCGGAGCTCACCACTGCTGAAGGTGTTTGGTTCAGCACGAAGGGGATATCCTGTCCGAGATTCAGTTTTTCGATCTCTTTTTTACTAAGATTGGTTTTGGTGAAAGGCGATTTGTCGCCGGCCTGAATGGCTCTCACTTCCACGGGCTGCATGAAAAGATTGAGTCTTTGCAGTTTGAATTCCAGGTTGGAACCGGCTGCAACAGTGGTATCTACTGCTTTGTAACCGATACTGGAAATGCGGATGCGATAATCTCCTGATCTGATCTTCCTGAAAATGAAATCGCCGGATGCGTTGGTGGTGGTAGTGGCGATATTGCTTAATTCAACAGTAGCCGATGCTACGGCGGCTCCTGAGTTGAGGTCGGTGACCTTACCCGAAATTTGCTGGGCGGTCAACCATTGGGAACATAATAAATAGCATATCCCCAAAAACAATTTTTGCATGTCCATTACATTTTAATGGTGGGAACTGGTTTCCCGTGATAAAATTGATTTGAGAGAAAATGCTGCGGGAGCGAAAAGTAGAAGTTAAATAGACTCGAGCTACCTTCCCTGCGCAGGCATTACCCTGACCAGGTTCAACGGGTATTATCTCAGCCGCCAGTTGTTATACAGGCAGCACCCCGGGGAATCTGAAATGTCTCTTTGGCCAAAGAGGGCGTAAAGATACATGCAAAAGATCAGTTTCATAGCCCATTTTTCATTTTCCCTTCATCTTGCCGGAATAGGTTTGTATGGTAAACAATCTGCTACACTAAAAACAAATTGTATGAAAACAGGATTGATTATTATTGCAATGGCGCTGGTTTCCGGCACAGCAATGGCACAGGAAGCAAAAGTGAAATCAGATGGTTCCGTGAAAGTGAACAACTCCGTGCAGGATGGCCACCAGAAAACAGCGGCGAAAATGGAAACGAAAGCGGTTGTAAAAACAGAAGCAAGCGCAGAAAGAACAGCTGCAAAAGTGGAAAAATCAGCGACCAAAGCGGAAAAGCAAGCCAATAAAGAAGTGAAAGCTACCGTTAAAGAAACAAAGGAAGTTGTGAAAGAAGGCGCTGAAAAAGGTAATGAAGTTTCTGCAGCAGCTACGAGTGTTACAACCGCAGAAGTAAAAGCCATCGAAAAAACTGCTGAAGCCAATAAAGGACAACAGGTGAAACTGGTGTCCGGATCAGGCGCAGATGTGAAAGCTGCGGTACACGCCGCTCAGGACAAAACAGTAAAAGTGAACACAGGCGCCACTACTTCTGCTGCTGCGAAGGTGAAAGTGAAACCGGTGAAAACCAAATCCGCAAAGGCAGCCGTAAAAGTAAATGGCAGCACACGTGTTGGTCTCCATTAAAAGTAAGTGACCCCTCAACATTGAAATGAAACAGTTCTGTTATACAGGAGTTTTGATGATACTCATGATCTGTACCCATGAGAGCCGGGGCAGTGTGGTTAAACCACTGCCTCACTTTTTGACCCGGCCACAATTCAACTGGCATGTTCTTTACTCTGACACCATCCCGGCCAAAAAGCCGGCCGATCCGCAAAAGAAAGAAGAACCTGCAAAGCAGGAAGGGGAACCTGTAATGCCTGTGCAACCGGCTAAGGAATTGCCCAAATCATCATCGAAGGCAGGAGAAGTAGTCAAGACGATCAAAGAAGTTCCGAAATCGAAAAAGCAACCCAGGCCGGTTGCCGTGCAGGCTCCCAAATTACCGGTGAAAGTGCCTGTGATAAAAACACCGAAAGTTATTCGTAAAATAAAGCTTTGACCTTACCATCTGCATCAACCATGAAACACTTAATGATCATTACGATACTGGTGCTGTCTGGCATTGCAGGGCTTGCACAAACGGAGCAGGAAGCGGCCGCCACAGACAGTACCCCGCCGGAAAAATCTACGTTCACGATCGGTGCGCAGTATGCCACCAACGCCAGCTATTACGGGCAGAAGGCCATTGAAAAAACGCCTTATGTTGCCCTGGTGGCATCTTATAATCATCGCTCGGGTTTTATGTGAACAGTATGGCCTACCGGTTGCTGAAAGATTCTTCAAGACTGGCTTCTGCTTATGCAGCAGGGGCTGGTTTTACTTTCAATATATCTAAAAGTCTCGAAGCCGATATCGGTTATACTTATACGTTCTTTCCGAAACTATCGCCCTTTCTTCAGGCAGCCAATCCACATAACGCCAGCGCCACCCTCACTCTGGAAAAATGGATCACTGCCGCCGCTGCTTTCGATTTTACTTTCGGGAAAACAAACGACATATTTGTTACACCTGCCATCAGCAAACAGATCAGGCTCATCGATATCGATTCAAATTCCATGATCCTGTTCACGCCGGAGATCAATGTGACTGCGGGCACTCAAAGATTCTATGAGTATTACCAGGAAGACAAAAAAACGCGCGACAGTATCCTTGGTAAAGTTTTCGAAAGATTGCCCGTTGATCTGCCGATTCCCGGCAATCCCAACAGGCCGGACAATCCTCCAACAACCATTATGAAATCTTCTTCCAGTTTTGATCTTCTCTCCTATAATCTTAAATTACCTGTAGCATATTACCGGCCGCATTGCCTGTTTGAACTGAGCTGCCTGTTCTCTTTGCTCGGGCAAAAAGTGGAAACGGATCCGGGAAAACTGAATACATTTTTCACCGCCAGTTTTTATTACCAGTTCTAAGCTTATGAAAGTACTGATAGTTGAAGACGAAAGATCCATGGCCCTGGAAATGGAGGATTTCCTGAAGCGGTCATCCTATATCTGCGATCTTGCTTTCAATGCAAGGCAGGCAAGGGAACAAATGGAACAAAACGGATATGATTTCATTCTGCTGGATCTCGGACTGCCTGATAAAGATGGACTACTGGTGCTGGAAGAAGCAAAAAGAGTTTGTCCGGATGCTTCGTATATCATTCTCACTGCCAGGGGACAATTGGAAGATCGCATTAAAGGTCTCGATCTCGGTGCAGACGATTATCTTCCCAAACCTTTTTCATTATTGGAGCTGCAATCGCGCATGCAGGCTATTTCCAGGCGTAAGTCCGGATTAAAGGATACCACTGTTGAACTGGGCGATTTCAACATCAACCTGGTTACGCGTATGGCCAGTTTTGATGGCCAGGATGTGGGGTTGTCCAAAAAAGAATTCGATCTGCTCAGTTATCTTGTATTGCATAAGAACCGTCCCCTTACCCGTCTTCAATTGGGGGAACATATCTGGGGAAGTTTTACAGATGATGATTACGATAGCAATTATATCGATGTTCATATAAAGAATATCCGCAAGAAAATGACTGCCTTTGCTCCTGTGGAATGGTTGCAGACAATTCGTGGAGTAGGCTATAAGATCAAACTCTGATCCATACATGAAGCTGCTTACCAAACTCACGTTGTTCACCACCATCTCCAAACTGGCCATTGTGCTGCTGTTTGTGTGGTTATTGCCAGTGCTGGCAGATAAGGTAGCCTTTGAATATGCCAATAACCGGTTGAAGCAACAGGAGCGGAAAGTGTTTGCAGTGATCGAAAAGAATGGGATCGATTACTATCTCGAAGGTGACTCCACTTATGGCAGCTATACCATGCTTAAGGAAGAGTATATTTCTTTGGAACGAAATCAACAGCCGCAGCTGCCTGATACTATCCTCACTTCACAACGGATCGTGGAAGGCGATACGCTCACGTACCGCACGCTCATTGCCAATTTCGAATACGATCAACACAACTATACACTCGAGATCGGTAAAACCATTGCCAGTATACGGCAATACAATACGCCTTTACAACGGGTGGCACTGTATGTTCTGGCCGCACTGGTATTCCTCACGTTACTGCTTGACCTGTCTGTGACCAGGTTACTGATCAGGCCGCTTGCCAGGATCATCCGCACCAAACTGGTGAATGCAAAATTCCCTTTCACCAAATCATTACAACCGATACAAACATCCACAACGGATTTCAAATACCTTGACCAAAGCCTCATGTTGCTGATGCAAAGGATCACCGGCGATTTTGAAAGGGAAAGGGCTTTCACCTCCAATGCTTCCCATGAACTGATGACGCCCATCAGCGTATTGCAAACGAAAATGGAAAACTTCATGCTGGGTACGGATAATGAAGAAGAGCAGAGGAAGATCCTGGACATGATGAAGATCCTCAACCGGCTGAAGAAAATAGTGAACGCACTGCTGATGATCTCCCGGATCGAGAATGAGCAATACAACAAAACAGGTTCAGTCAGTATGCATGAGCTGATCAGTGAGATCACGGGGGAACTGGCCGCAGGAATGGAAAACAAAGGGCTGGAACTGACCGTTTCACTGAGGAAAGACATCAGTCTGCAGCCATTGAATCCTGATCTTATCTTCCAGCTGTTCTATAATATCATCACCAATGCCATCCGTTACAATATTGAAGGCGGGCGTATCATCATCACAGACAGGTACAGCCGGGAAGAGGGCTTCAGCATTTCCATCCGTGACACGGGGATCGGTATCCCCGAAGAGGAGAGAGAGGCTGTATTCAACCGGTTCAGGAAAAGCAGCCTGACTGGTATTGATGGCAATGGCCTGGGCCTTTCCATTGTAAAAAGCATTGCCCAGTATCATGGCATAGGATTGGAGCTGCAGTCCGTACAGGGAAAGGGAACTGAATTTATTGTCCGTTTTCCGCCCGCTATGGTGGGGCAAATCAAAATCTGAACAAACTTTCAAATAATTGTAACATTCCTGTTTCACTGTACGTCCATAATAGTGTAACTCGTTTCACCTGAAAAAACATTATTATGAAAAGAATAGGATTAAGCCTTGCGGCTCTGCTCTTTACAGTGGTTTTATTGGGACAGAAGACTTTCAATGATCCCAATGCCGAGGTCCGCGATATTAAAGGCTTCAAGGGTGTGAACGTGGCCACCGGGATCCAGTTGTACATTACGCAGGACGCAAATGAGGCGGTAGCCATCAGCGCAGAATCCGCTGAAGCACGTCAGCGTGTGAAAACAATTGTTCAGGACGGCGTGCTGCGGATCTTTTTCGAGAATACCGGACTGAAGTTCAAGTTCAAATACCTGAAAAAACAGGTGAAAGCTTATGTGAGTATTGCCACAGTAGAAAAACTGGGAGTATCTTCGGGTGCTGTGATGCAGGTGGAAGGTGCTATCAAATCGGATAAGCTGGAGCTGGATGTTCAAAGTGGTGGTACTTTCAAAGGCAATGTGGATGCTGCTTCACTGGATGTGGAGAGCTCGAGCGGCGCTGTAGTAAAGATCGCGGGAACAGCCAGCAGGATTGCTGTGGATGGCAGCAGCGGAAGCGATCTCAGCGGATACGAGCTGATTACAGAAAAAGCAACCGTGAAAGTGAGCAGTGGCGCCAGCGTGAAGCTTACCATCAATAAGGAAGTTACCGCCAAAGCCAGCAGCGGCGGAGAACTGGTATATAAAGGCAGTGCAGCCCGCAGCGATGTGAATACCAGCAGCGGTGGAAGCGTCAGAAACAGTAAATAAGCAGCAAACAGATCGATGAATATGAAAAGATGGATATTGTTTTTCATGGCATTGCTCCCAATGGGATTGATGGCGCAGAAAGTGATCATCAATGATCCCAATGTATCCCCCAGAACCGTAGGAGCTTTCCATTCGATCCGTGTGACCAATGGTATCGATTTGTTCCTCTCCCAGGATGAAACGGAATCACTTGCAGTGAGTGCGCTGAAAGAAGAGTTTCGGGACAGGATCAAAACTGAAGTGGAAGATGGCGTATTGAAAATTTCTTTCGATAATAGCCGCTTCAGCTTTAGCGGGCCGATGAAGCTGCGTGCTTATATCGGCTTCAAAGAGCTCAGAAGGATCGTGGCCTCCGGCGCCAGTGACGTGATTGCCACCAATACCATCAATGTGAAAGACCTTTCGATAGAGATGAGCGGCGCCAGTGATTTCAGGGGAACCCTGGATGTAGGCAGCTTCACTGCGAAGCTTTCCGGTGCTTCCGATGCGAAGCTGAGCGGCAAAGCCAGCTCAGTGAATATCGATGCCAGCGGAGCCAGCGATGTGAAAGCCTTTGAGCTGGTAACGGACTTTTGTAATGTTGAATCCAGCGGAGCTTCCGATGTTCAGATCACAGTGAACAAGGAATTGAATGCAAAAGCTTCCGGCGCCAGCGATATATATTACAAAGGCGAAGCGGTGATCAGGAGTATGCAGGCCAGTGGCGCCAGCAGCGTGAAAAAAAGAAATTAAACGAATAATGGAATGAGTGATCAGCGGCCGAATGCCCAGATCATGAAATCCGGAAAAGCAGCGCTCCAGTAGGGCCAGTCGTGTTGCCCCTGGGGCGCTTCTTTATATACGATGTTTTTATCAGGCACACCTTTGTTTTTCAGTTGTGTGATGATGTCCCGTGTATCATCCACGGCATCGATGATGCCGTCTTTATCGCGGTCTGAGCTTTCTTCTTTTGCTCCCACCCAGAACCAGTATTGCTGATCGGGCTTCTTGCGTGAGGTTTTGAGCCTGGCGATCATGATGCGGTTCTTATCATCGTTGTAAGTGCTGTCTTTCGTGTCTTTGTCGCGCCACCAGAAAGACCCTGAGAAAACGCCCACTTTGCCGATCTTATCATTATGTGTAAAAGCGATATCGAGTGCGCTTAGTCCTCCCAGTGAGCAGCCCGCAAATGCTACTGATTTGAATTTCCTTACACCTGCTTTCTTTTTTATGTAAGGATAGAGCTCATTGTTGATGAATGCATCATAATGGTCTGCCTTGTTTCCTCTTTTCTCATAATCCGGTTTGCCGGCTACGCCATATTCCTGCATACGGTTGCCGGCATGCATGGCCACGATCACGAGCGGCTGGATGCGTTTGGCTTTGAAAAGGCTGTCTGTAATATCTTTTGCACGGAGCTTATCGATATCCTGACCATCATTAAGGAGAAGCAGGTTGAGGTTGGAATGATCATCCGGAACAGGGGTATTGATCACCGTTAGAGTCACCTGACGCTGGAGATGGCGACTGTACAACTGGTCCTGCTGCTGTGTTACACCTTTATTGCAAGCAAAAAACAATGGCATGATGAAAAGAAAAGAAATGAGAAATTTCATGAAGTGAATATACAATTTGTAAAAAAATGAAAATCATTTTGGTGCGAATGTATAAAGGTCCTATATTTGCAATCCAATACATCGCGAAGTAGAGCAGCGGTAGCTCGTCGGGCTCATAACCCGAAGGTCGGGAGTTCGATCCTCCCCTTCGCAACAGAGTAAGAACCAGTCGTTTACCGGCTGGTTTTTTGCTTTTGAGGAACTTGATGCAGTGCAGATATATAAGTGGTTATATTTACAGTTCTTTACGATGCTTAGCACCGGCAGTGCGAAATTGTTTGTAATACCGGATATACACAGGTTCAAGCGCTGTTCCTTTTGATTTGCTTTGTTCATCGGCAATATAATCAAGAACTGTTCTGTTGTCACTGGTGTCAACTTTGTTCAATGCCACACCCCATTCGATAATATCTTCAATGAAATCATCGAACATCCTGCTGATCGCGAATTTGATGATCGATCCCTTGGCAACGTTGAAACTGAGTGCATCACAGGTAAGATGTTCTTCGTTTTGGATCCAGAATTGCTGCACTTTGCTTCGGATCATGCCTGCACTGTCTTTGCCGATTTCCACATTCGCAAGTTTGTAGATCTTTTCTTCGAACCTGTAGACCAGCTGGTGATTGTATTTTTCTTTTTCTTCTTTTGAAAGTTCTACGCGGGAATCTACCAGGGCACAAAGTGTTTTAAGGCTGGCTGGTTTGGTTTGTGCAAAATTCAGTTGACTGATGGTAAGCAGCAAGGCTGGAATGATCATTCTAAGCATTACCCATTGGTTTTATTCCCAATAATAAGAAATAGTTGTAGCTTTTTGATCAGGGCGGTGATCCCTTATTGCTGGTCCCGGATGGATTTGGTGAGTGCTTCCCTGTGCGTCAATGCATATTCAACACAGGATTTGATGAGATCATTGAGGGAGATATTGTTCATGGCAGCGAAAATGGCCGCTTCACGATGAAGCTCAGTCCCGATGCGGATATTGAAGCTGCCTTTATAAGTCTTGTTGGGTTCTTTGCCAAGTTGTTTGCAGGTTTCGATATAATCATCAACGGCATCGTGGAAAGCTTTTTTCAGTTCTTTTACTGATGTTCCTTCGAAGGAAATGAGGTCATCGATGCCGAGGATCTTACCATACAGTACTTCATCTGCTGCGTTGAAATGCACAGAGGCAAGGTATTCTTTGTATTGAAACACATCATTCATCATTTAAATATCCTAATTCTTTTAACCGGGCAATCACTTGTTTGATTGCGTATTGCTTTACAATACTACCCGGATGGGGTTGGTGAAGGCTGATGATGTTTCTGTGATCATCAACGAATTTTCTACGGGAGCCGCCGGTTTTGCGGTTTCCTTCCTGAAAACCGAACTGAAAAAGTATTGTGCATAATTCATTCCAGGTAATGTTTTTCGGATTCTTTAAAAACCTGTTCAGCAATTTTGATGACTGGGTCATTTAAAAAGTGTTTTGTTGAAATGGAATGCCGCAGAATGGTTGACATTGCTATAGGTTTTCGGTAAACGTAGCTGAGATCATAATTTTTCTGGAATTGCAAATACCTTCTTTTATTTGCAACTAATTATTAGTTGCAATATATAATTCTCCTATCATATCCACAAAAAAATATCCCTCCCTTTTATTCTTTACCTTTGCAGCGCCTAAACGGTAGGGGATTTTCCTATCCCCTCAGGCATAGCAGATTATGAAAACAGGTTTTGTCACCATATTTGGCCGGCCGAATGCCGGGAAGAGCACGCTGATGAATGCCCTCATGGGGGAGAAGCTGGCCATTGTTTCACCCAAGGTGCAGACCACCCGTCACCGTATCCGGGGCATTATCACTACCGATGATTACCAGATCATTTTATCAGACACTCCCGGCATCATCGATCCAAAATACAAGCTCCAGGAAAAAATGATGATGGCGGTGAAAAGCGCTATGGAGGATTCCGATGTAGCGTTGTTGCTGGTAGACGCCAACGAAAACCTGGAAGAAGCCAGTCAGATCTTCGAGGCGCTGAAACTGAAAGTGCCCAGCATTGTGGTGATCAACAAAACCGACCAAACCAGCAAGGAAAAGCTGGAGGAAGTGTATGCATTCTTCGGTTCCAAATCATATTGTAAAGAACTGATCGGGATCTCTGCATTGAAGGGAGCGCAACTGAATGAGCTCACGCAGGCCATTCTGAAATATCTTCCGGAAGGCGATCCTTTCTTCGACGGAGAGGAAATGACCGATCTGCCCACCCGTTTCTTTGTTGCGGAAATGATCCGCGAAAAGATCTTCTATTTATATAAGGAAGAGATACCTTATCATACTACGGTGCTCATCACCGAATTCAAGGACAAAACAACATTAACCAAGATAGTGGCCGACATCGTTGTTCAGCGCGAAACACAGAAAGTGATACTGCTGGGCGAAGGCGGAAAGATGATCAAACAACTCGGAACCCAGGCCAGGAAGGATATTGAAGCCTTTCTCGGAAGAAAAGTGTTCTTAGAGCTGTTTGTGAAAGTGCGTCCGAAATGGCGCGACAATGAATTCATGCTCAAAGAATACGGATACTATTAATAAAACTCAGGGATCACATCATGGCAGGTTTTACTGTAGCAATTGTCGGGCGACCGAATGTAGGGAAAAGTACTTTTTTTAACCGTCTGCTGGAGCAGCGCAAGGCCATCGTGGATGACCAGAGCGGTGTTACGCGTGATCGGCAGTATGGTGTTTGCGAGTGGAACGGCAAAACCTTTAACGTGATAGACACCGGAGGTTTTGTTCCGCAAAGCGAGGACGTGTTCGAGCGCGAGATCAAAAAGCAGGTGCTCATAGCCGTGGAAGAAGCCAATGCCATCATCTTCATGGCCGATGCCGCTACCGGTATCACAGACCTGGACGAAGCCATGGCCGATGTACTGCGCCGTACTTCCAAAACCGTATTCATGGCCGTGAATAAAGTGGACAATCCCGAGCGCCTGCTGGAAGCCACTGAATTCTACAGCCTCGGTTTCGATAATATCTTCTTCATCTCTTCCATGACCGGAAGCGGTACCGGTGAGATCCTGGATGCCGTTACAGAATTGATCACAGATAAGGAAGCAGCAGAACAGGAAGAGATCAATGAGCTCCCCAGGTTTGCCATCATCGGGCAACCCAATGTGGGCAAATCCTCCCTGCTGAATGCACTGATCGGACAGGAGAGGACCATCGTGAGCGATATCGCAGGCACAACCCGAGACACTATCCATACACGTTATAATCTCTTCCAGAAGGATTTCATGCTCATCGATACGGCCGGTATACGGCGTAAGACCAAAGTGCATGAAGACCTGGAATTCTATTCCGTGATCCGCGCCATCAAAGCCATGGATGAAGCCGACGTATGTCTGTTACTGTTGGATGCCGAGAAAGGCATCACCCAGCAGGACCTCAATATCTTCAGCCTGGCTGTTAAGAAAGGTAAGGGCATCGTTCTGCTGGTGAATAAGTGGGATCTGATGGCGAAGGAAACCAACACGGCCAGGGATTATGAAAAGGTATTGAAAGAAAGGATCGCCCCTTTCACTGATGTACCAGTGCTTTTCATCTCCGCGAAAGACAAGCAAAGAATCCATAAAGCGATAGAAGCTGCGCTGGAAGTGTATTCCAACAAACAACGAAAGGTCCCTACTTCCCAATTGAACGAGGTGATGCTGAAAGCGATCGAGTCTTATCACCCACCGGTAGTGCGTGGTAATCCGGTCCGTATCAAGTATGTAACCCAGCTGCCTACTCATGTACCTTCATTTGCATTTTTCGCGAACCTGCCAGATGATATAAAACAACCATATAAGAACTACCTGGAGAATCAGCTGAGGCAAAATTTCAATTTCAAAGGTGTTCCTGTGAGACTTTTTTTCCGCAAAAAGTAAAAAAAGTTTTAAATGATATATGTCAAATCACTTGCATAATATCAAAAAGCTTATACCTTTGCGCCCATCTGATTAAACTCTAAAAGCAAGTTCGCATGAAAAAGTTATTCGCAATTTTGGCTGTAGCTGGTGTTCTCGTAGCCTGCAACGACAGCGGTAAACAAGAAGAACCTAAAGCTGATTCTACTGCTAATGCAGCTCCAGCTCCAGACACAACTGTAGCCCCTGTACAAGACACTACTGTAAAAGTAGACACTACTAAAGCAGTTGACACTGCTGCAGCGAAGCACTAATGCCTATCCGCATAAACTTCTTGCAAGAAACTGGCCCCGGAAATTCCGGGGCTTTTTTGTGGCCCTGGCATTGAAATTGAAGTCTTTTTACCCATAACGGGATAGCCTGAATTTTCCTTCCATCAATTTTAATCCGGCCTTGCAGGTTATGGCAATTTTATTGTATATTGGTCCCCTGAACCACAGCGTTAGCTTTTAATTCCATTCTGTTTCCTACCACAAAAACCTCTGGGATCCATTCTCCTGTGCATTTCGCTTCCTGATTCTTAAACTACTTCATGTATGAAAAAACTCTACATGCTTACTTTAGCATGCACCCTTTGTTGCATTGCTACCAGTCATGCACAATCGAGATATTGGATTGGTCCGGCAAATGGAAACTGGAGCAACCCTGCCAACTGGTCTGATGGTTCTGTTTCCGGTGTTTCGGTGCCTAACGGCGGAACATACGTCGCCATCTTCGAAACAGGTGCTCCGGTGGTGAATGTGGATATTACTTCCATCAGCCTGCTCTCCATGATTGTAAGAAATGGCGTTACCGCCAAAATTTACTCTTCTTCATCAGCAACGATCACTGCAACCGGAACCGGTAGCCCTGATTATGCTTTGCTCATTGAAACCGGCAGCAGGCTGGAAGACAGTGTGTCCGCAGATGTGCCGTTCAATTTTGCGTTCGCTAATAATGCGAGAGCCTGGATCGATGGCACATGGTATTTTGGAGGGCATAATAGTGTTGTAAATACTTCCAATGGTCCCCGCTTTTCATTACCGGTTACATCCGGCTTTGGAAATCGTGTGGATGTAAGTGGCTCGATCATAATCGGTAATAAAGGGTGGATCGAAGCTGCAAATAGCAGTCTCAATTATCTTTTCTTCAATGCAGGTTCTGAGTTGAGGATCGCCAGGGATGGACTGAGCACACCCCGCGCCACCTGGAACGCAACTTCCACCATCCGCATCACTGGTGCAGTAACCGGTGCAGCCGCTATCAACGGACCCAACAATTTTTCCATCGGTAACCTGATCTTCGATTGCCCTGGTATGTCTAACGAGATCAACTGGGGACTTCCTATTGGTATGACCATCGCGGGAAATTTCCAGGTACTCAATACCAATAACAATAACCTGATATTAGCTTACGCTTTTGCCGTTTCAGGGGCTGCTCTGGATTACCTCGTGAATGGATTTTTCCAGATTGGCAGTAATTCCTGGGTAACACTGGGAAACAATAATGCCCTGGCAGACAATTCCAGTTCACTGCAGGTGAATGGCAACTTCATTCAATCAGGCGGTCGCTTTGATCTGCGCGGGTCAGCCATCACTGCTGCCACACGCCCGACCGTAGTGAAAATCAAAGGCAGCTTTACACAAACTTCCGGAACTTTCGGTTGTGCATCTACGGCAACCGGCGCCAACCTCTTTGTGGTTGAACTGAATGGTGATAATCCTCAAAATGTAGACATAGTTTCCAACACCATCGATAACAGCACCAACCAGGTGAAACTCAGATTGAACAATGTGAATGGTGCGATACTGCTGAAGCCGTTGTCTGCAGGAAGACTTGAATGGACTGGCAGTAATGGTATCATCACTGCCAATGGCAATGACCTCACTGTTAATAACCCCGATGCCGGATCTGTTTCCGGCGCAGGCAGCAATGCATTCGTGGCCGGTGGCGCGGTAGTTCGCAAAACTGCATCCAACGTGGCTTACAGTTTTCCGGTTGGCGGAACGGCTTACCGCCCCTGCGTAGTAACTCCGGAAGATGCTACAGCGTCTGAATATTCCGCGAGGTATTATCCCACATCTTACAGTAGTACTGCCACTTCAACCCCGCTCTATAAGGTATCCACCTCTGAATACTGGAATATCAGCAAAGCATCCGGAAGCAATGCTGCTGTAACACTCTCACTCGCAGCCGCAGTGCCTGGCGCCTTTGGCCCTGACAAAGTTGTGGTAGCGCATTTCAATGGCGCAAGCTGGGAAAGCGCTAAAGGAGCAACCGGTACAGAATTAACACCAGGCAATACTCCCACAGGATCTGTCACCTCTGAAGTACTCAGCAGTTTCAGCCCGTTTACTTTCGGTGTAGTACCTGGCTCTCCATTACCTGTATACCTGGTTGCTTTCAATGGAAAGAAACTCACCAATACGTCTGCGAAGCTCGACTGGACCATTACGGCCAGCAGCAACCCCGACAGGTTTGAAATTCTTCGCTCGGAAGATGGCACCAGCTTCCACCAGATTGGAACAGTCCGCGCTGCCGCACAACAGCTTGCTTTCAGTTTTGTGGATGAGCAATTACCAAAGAAAACCGCTTACTACCAGTTACGTATGATCGATCAGCAGGGTGTGGTGAACATGAGTAAGATAGTTACCATCTTCAGCAATGCAGAAGGCTGGGTGATCAACTCCATGATGCCAACACTGGTTACCAGTCAGGCGAAACTCAATATCAGCGCATCGTCCAGGGCAAATATCCGCCTCGCCGTTACTGATATGTATGGCAGGATCATACATCAGCAACAGACCGCACTGAGCGCTGGCAGCCAGGATGTATGGCTGAACTTCAGCAAGCTCCCCGCCGGCGCTTACCAGATCACCGGCTACCTGGATAATGGTCAGAAAACAGGCAGCTTCAGGTTCATCAAACAATAAATGTTACCCAGGTTTTGAATATGCAAACGGCAGTCTCAGGACTGCCGTTTTTTTATAACCGATATTTTTATTTCGAGTATTGCTGCGGAACTTATTGCATCCTGCGCGAGAGCGCAGCTATCGTCTTCCTATATTGGTCCAGCGATGCTCTTTCCTGTTTGATAAAAGAATTATCTTCTAATTTTCCCAGCACTTTGTTCATCTCTGCATTGGTTTCATACACCATTTTACGGAATGGATTCTTGTAATCCTTGGCGCGGGATTCATAGATGCCTTCCACCATCCAGGTCTTTACCGCGAGCGCCTGCTGCAATAATTGCTGCACTTGTTCAGGTTTTGCTTTTTTCAGGTGGATGCCGTGTACTGTCTGCAGCGCAGCCATCGCATGCTGGAATTTCTCAGCAGGATATTTGTCTGCCTGGTCCTTGTAGAAAGCGTGCACCTGTTCCCAGCTTTTTACTTTTCCCTGATGGATCTGCGTAACCAGTTTGTTGATGGCTGTTCGCTGGATCAGTTGTCCGCCTATATTCATCCAGCTGGTCAATACAGGTTTTGCCGGAATGCTGTTGATCTGCTCTTCCAGTTGTTTGAACTGCTTACCACTGTTGGCGATAAGCTGTTGAACAGCATAGAAAGTAACGAGGTCTTTGAAGATATGATAGGCTGCAGTTACTTTGATCAACTGCGCGGGCCTGCTGCTGTTCTCGAATCCATCCACCAGTATTTCCAGGTCATTCACAAGCGGATCCTTTGTTTCAAGCAGGCGTTTGCCTTCTTCGATCTGTTGTTCAGCAGTGAACTTCTTATTGCCTTTGGTACTTTTCAGGTAGGCCTTGCCGGTAGCCTGCTGCATCAGTGTGATGGCATCGAGGATCTCATTCACGCTATCGGGAGCCAGGTAATCGAATTCCAGCAACTGGGTTTTGTTGATGCGTTTGTCGCGGTCCCCGTATTTCCAGGCATTGCGGGCCAGGGCATACATATTGTGGAGGAACCAGTAGGCAGGCATCACCACCAGTTTGTTGTGGGTAACATCATTGCTCACCAGTGTGAAAGGGATCGTGATATTGAGCTCAACGGGGAAGTCGCCTTTCGCCAGGATGGTGAAGGTGGCAAATTTCGAATTGTGCTTGAGGCTCACGCAAAGGCCGGGCCAGAACCCGCGTCCGGCAATGATCTCACCGTCAGGGCTTCTGCTGTTATGATTGGAGCCAACGGTAGCGCCGGCTGCCATATTGCTTTGCCCCTGCAGCAATGCTGCACAGAGGAAAGAGTTGTTATGGTGTTGTTCGTGCGAAGGAAAGATGAGCGAATTCAATACTTCACAACAGGAGATAGTGGAGTTCTCTCCGAGATAGGAGTTGATCAAACGCGCTCCGTACTTTAGTTGCGAGTGAGGCGCCAGGAAGAAACGAACAGCTTTCACGCCGTAGAAAGCACGGCATCCGTACCCGATGATACCGTTCACCAGCTCGCATCCTTCACCTACCTGCGTTTTGGCGTCGGCAGAAGAATTGATGGTCACATTCTTGATCTTGTTGGCGCCTTTGATATAGGCATCAGTGCCGATCTTCACATCTTTGATGATGCGGCAGTTCTTGATCACGGTGCGGTCCCCGATGGTGCCGTAGCGGCCTCTTTTCAGATCGAACTGCTGCTGTGTGAAATCTTTGAATTTCTGTTGTAAGGTATTATCATCGCGGAAGCGGGCCCAGAGAAAGGCGTCGCCGGGAAGCATGCCATCGAAGGGCATGATCTTTCGTTCTCCATTCTCGTTGCATACTTCCATCCATACGCGGATGGCTTCGTCTTCACCTTCCATGAGAATACCATTGCCAAATTTGGAATGGTCGGTGGTATCGATCTCATTCACGTTCACCAGGATCACTTCGTTGCCGGTGATATAATGAGAGATGTAATTCACATTGTCTACAACTACATTGTCTCCAAAATCACAACTGATGATGGTGCTGTTGTAAAGTCCAACAGGCCTGCGGAGATTATGGAATTCCAGGTAATATGGTTCCAGTTTGCCGATGCGCACCAGACCATAGAACTTGCAATCCTGCACCAGTTCCGGGTTGAAGGCATCGGACACTATGATATTGTTCCAGTTGTCTGAAGTGTTGCGGTTGCGTACCAGCATCTCTATCTCGTATGCGGTAAGATGCCTGTAATGAAGGCCATTCCTGTATTGCTGGTTGCGCAGGTAGTACTCATCCTTTCCTTTGGGCAGGTAGGTTTCGGGAATGAAGTTATAACCCAGCGTATTGATGGGGCTTTTCCGGATCTGGTTCATACACAAGAAAGCTAATGGTGATCAATATTATTCCACGGTCACGCTCTTGGCCAGGTTACGTGGTTTGTCCACGTCCAGGTCTTTGGCGATACCGATATAATAAGACAGCAGTTGGAGCGGGATCACACTGAGGATCGGAGCCACAATTTCGTCGGCTTCAGGAACTGCTATTACATCATCCGCCATGGCGGTGATGGTTTCATCCCCTTCGGTTACGATGGCAATCACTTTTCCTTTTCTTGCTTTGATCTCCTGGATATTGCTCACGATCTTTTCGTGGTAGGAATCTTTGGTAGCCACAAAAACGACGGGCAGTGTTTCGTCCACGAGTGCGATCGGACCGTGCTTCATTTCAGCAGCGGGATATCCTTCTGCGTGGATATAGGAGATCTCTTTCAGTTTCAGCGCACCTTCCAGTGCGATGGGGAAATTGTATCCGCGGCCCAGGTAGAGGAAGTCTTTGGCGTCTTTGTATTTGTCTGCCAGTTTTTTCACAGCATCGGCCGTTTTGAGAGCAGCCTTAACTTTTTCAGGGATATCATGCAGCTCGTTCAGTAATTGAACGAAGCGTTTTGTTTCGATGGAACCCTTTTCGTGCGCCACTTTGAGAGCGATGAGGGTGAGTACTACCAGTTGAGCGGTAAATGCTTTGGTGGAGGCCACACCGATCTCGGGGCCCGCGTGCGTATAGGCGCCGGCGTTAGAGATGCGTGCGATACTGGAACCCACCACATTCACCACACCAAAGATCAGGGCTCCCTGCTCTTTGGCTTTTTCGATGGCAACGAGGGTGTCTGCTGTTTCGCCACTCTGCGATACGGCAATGATCACATCCCCTTGTTTCACTATCGGGTTGCGATAACGGAATTCCGATGCATATTCCACTTCAACAGGGATGCGGCAGAGCTCTTCGAAGATGTACTCGGCCAGCAGCGCAGCATGCCAGCTGGTTCCGCAGGCGATGATGATGATGCGGGATGCATTCTTGATCTGGTCGATATTATTTTGAACACCGGCCATAGTGATGGAGGCGTTCACTGCGTCCAGCCTTCCGCGGAGACAGTCGAAAATAGTATCGGGCTGTTCAAAGATCTCTTTCAGCATGAAATGATCATAACCGCCTTTCTCGATGGCGGCCAGCTCCATGTCCAGTTTGGTTACATAGGGAGTGATCTTTTCGTTACCGAGATTTTTGAGGATGAGCTCATCAGGACGGATGATGGCCAGTTCATAATCGTTCACATACACTACTTCTTTCGTGTATTCGATGATGGGAGATGCGTCGGATGCCAGGAAATGTTCTCCCTTTCCGATGCCGATCACCAGCGGGCTGCCTTTGCGGGCGGCGATGAGGGTATCCGGATTGTCCTGATCGATCAATACGATCACATAAGCGCCCACTACACGTTTGAGCGCAATGCGAACAGCTTCTTCAAGACTGCAGTTATTGTTCTTCTGAATGTCTTCGATGAATTTCAGCAGTACTTCGGTATCGGTATCGCTGATGAAATTGTATCCTTTTTTTACCAGTTCATTTTTGAGCTGGCTGTAGTTTTCGATGATCCCGTTGTGGATCATGGCCAGCTTGCCATTTTCAGACTGATGGGGATGTGCATTCCTGTCGCAGGGCTCACCGTGTGTTGCCCAGCGGGTATGTCCGATGCCGATATTTGCATGTACATCTTTTCCCAGGAGGCTGTCTTCCAGCTCTGCCACTTTTCCTTTCTTCTTGTATACTTTCAGTCCCGAATTGAGGAGGGCCACGCCTGAACTGTCATAGCCACGGTACTCGAGACGCTTCAGTCCTTTTAAAATAACAGGGTAAGCTTCTTTTGGTCCAACATAAGCAACAATGCCGCACATGTGATAAAGAATTTTTTAGTGTGAATAGGTGCATGAACGATGACTAAAATGAAACAGGGGGCGAGCGACTGGCCGCACCCTGAGTAAATTTCTTTTAACCTTTCAGTCAATCGATTGCGCAATTTATCGAAAAATTGTGCCAGAGAACTTTCTTAAATTATTTTTTAAGGTGGGTCTCAAAGAGATGGAAGATGCGTTTGTACTCGTCGGTCCAGCTGCTGGGTTCAACAAACCCATGGTCTTCCACAGGGTACACGGCCAGTTCCCATTTATCTTTTCCCAGTTCGATCAGTTTCTGACTCAGGCGTACGATATCCTGGAAGTGTACATTCACATCTACCATACCATGGCACATCAGCAGGTTGTCTTTTAATCCGGCTGCGAAATTGATGGGGGAGCTGCGGTAATAGGCAATGCTGTCTGTGGCTGGTTCATTGAGGATATTGGAAGTATAGCCGTGGTTGTAATGCGCCCAGTCTGTAACGGAGCGGAGCGCAGCGCCTGCATTGAAAACACCAGGCTGAGTGAAAAGGGCCATGAGTGTGATGAAACCTCCGTAAGAGCCGCCATAGATGCCGATATTGGTTGCATTCACGCCGAGCTTGTCCACGAGATATTTTGCGCCGTCCACCTGATCGGAAAGATCCTTTCCTCCCATATGGCGGTAGATGCCCGTGCGCCAGTCGCGGCCATAACCTGCACTGCCACGATAATCTATATCCAGTACTGTGTAGCCGTTATCGGCAAGCAGGTTGTGGAACATGTATTCCCTGAAATAGCTGCTCCACCATTTGTGTACATTCTGCAGGTAGCCTGCGCCATGTACAAAGATCACGGCAGGTTTGGAGGGATGGGGATTGGCGGGCCGGTACAGGCGAGCATATACGTTAGCGCCATCGGTTGCGGGAAATGTGATCAGTTCGGGATCGCGCCAGTTGTAGGAAGCAAATTCAGCGGACCTTGCCAGGTTGGTCACCTGTTGTGGTTTGGCGCCGGCCTTGTTCTCCTGGATATATAATTCCCAGGGTTTGTTGCTGTAGGAATAGAGATAAGCCAGCCATTTTTCATCGGGAGAGATGCTTACCTGGTTGGAACCGGTGAGACTCGTGAGCTGCTCCGCCTTTCCACCGGCAACGGGCAGCCGATAATAATGTTGTTCCCCGGGATGCACCTGGTTGGTGCTGATATAAAAGTATTTTTTGTTGCGGCTCAGGTCCGCCGATTGCACTTCATAGTTGCCACTGGTAAGCGCTTTCTTTTGTTGTGTGCGCACATCGAGGGTATAGAGATGCGAATAACCCGTGGCTTCGGACTGGAACCAGATGGTGTTGTTATCGATCCATCCTGTATTGCCGCCGCCGAATCCCTGTATGCCAGGGCCTGCGATCCAGGCTTCATCATGCTGACGGTCCAGGGGAGTGATCTTTCCTGTGGCGCCGTCCACCAGCACCAGCCAGCGGTCTTTGTTATCGTTGGAACGAAGGTCGAGCAGGGCGAACTGGCTGTTGGGGCTCCAGGAAGAGCCTTGTATGCTCACGCTGCGGGCTGCGGGATTTTTGCTTTTCTGCGCATATACGGCAGGGTAATCTTTGTAGAATGCAGGAATGTCTTTGATGCCGGGGAGGAGGCTGTCTGTTTTGATTGCGAATACAGTATCGGCCCCGCTGTCGAACACATAGAATTCACTTATTCCTGATGGCGTTCCAACTTTCGTTCTGCCCCTGATATCTTCGGTGAAGCCGCTTTCGGTAACGTAATTGGGAATGATAGTACCCTTGCCGGAATTATTTGACCTGAACAAACGATAGGCGATGAAGCGCCCGTCTGCACTGATCTGTAGGCCTCCGGCGCTTTTATCTTCAGTAAAGAGTGTGCGCAATGTTTTGATCTTCGGGTAGGTTTTGGCCATAGAATCACTTTGTTCCTTTTTCTCTTTTCTTTCCCGCAGGATGGCTGAGTTGGCGAGCGATTCCGTTTCGAGCCATTTCTCCTGTACTGATTTCCCTGCACCGCCACTGCCTGCTTTCGGTGCGCTGCCCTGCTGGAAATTGGTGAGCTGAGCGATAGCACCGGTGCTCATTTCCCAGGAATAAAGATTACCGCCACGGTTGAATACGATGCGTGTTTCGTTGAAACTGAACACCGGTGATGATTCTGTATCGATCGTTTCCGTGATGCGCTTGGTGGTACCTGTTTTCAGCTCAGTGAGATAGATATCGCCGCGATTCGTATATACGTAGGCGGTATACTTTGAATTGTATTGAATGCTGTTGGGATCGGGTTGGCTCCTGCCTGCGTCCCAGCCCATTTTCTGAGGTTTGAGATTGGCGGGTGTGATGATCCAGGCTGAATCGCTGGCGGCCTTGTCCGGGTTCCAGAGGAAACGGAGGATTTTGCCGTCGGCTGACCAGTTGAGTGAAGAAGGCGAGCTGCCGATCCATTTAGGATCGCGCATGATCTTGTCTACCGTCAGCGGGGTAAGCGGGGACTGTGCTTTTACTGATGCTGCAGTGAGCAACAGCAGGAAAGCATATGCATGTTTTCTCATTGAATGATAAGTTGGTTTATGCTACAACAAAATACCACTTAAGAGCATATACGCCATGGAAAAATATATGACCAGTCCGGTCACATCCACAAGCGTGGCTACGAAAGGAGCAGAGGAAGTGGCGGGGTCGGCGCCCAGTCTTTTGAGCAGGAGTGGGAGCATGGATCCTGTGATGGTACCCCAGAGTACCACGCCCAGCAGGGAGAAGCCAACGGTGAGACCGATCTCGGTGCCATTATCGCCGTAGGTATGGAACATGGAATTCCAGAATACCACGCGGAAGAATCCGATGAGGCCGAGTACGGAGCCGAGCATAAGGCCGGAAAGGATCTCTCTTTTAAGTACGCGCCACCATTCGGCCACAGTCAGCTCGCCCATGGCCATGGCCTGGATGATAAGGGTGGATGCCTGTGATCCGCTGTTGCCGCCACTGGAAATGATGAGTGGTATGAAAAGGGCCAGCACAACGGCTTTGGCGATCTCATCTTCAAAATATTTCATCACGGTAGCCGTAAGCATCTCCCCGAGGAAGAGCACTACCAGCCATACGATGCGTTTTTTGAAGAGGCGTGCGATGGGCATTTCCAGGTAAGGTTCGTCCAGGGCTTCGGTACCACCGATCTTCTGTATGTCTTCACTGAATTCTTCGTTGGCAACCCAGAGTACGTCGTCAATGGTAACGATACCCAGCAGTATATTCTTATCATCTACAACGGGGAGGGCCACACGGTTATTCATTTTGAAGATCTGGTTGGCCACTTCCTGGTCGTCGTTTGCATTGAGGGTGATATAACGATAGTCGATGATATCGCCTACTTCTTTATCAGGACTGGCGAGGATGATCTGGCGGATCTGCACGTCATCCACAAACTCGCCTTTGTCGTTCACGATGTAGATCACGTCGATGGTTTCACTGTCCTTCCCTTCTTCCCGGATGAGGTTGAGGATCTCCTGGCAGGTATAGTCAACCTGTACAGAAATATAATCCGGAGTCATGAGACGGCCTACACTGCCTTCGGGATAACCGAGGAGTGAGAGTGTCACTTTTCTTTCTTCGGGATTGAGCAGTTTCACGAGTTCTTTCACCACTTTGCCGGGCAGTTCTTCGAAGAAGTCTGTCCGGTCATCCGCGGGGAGCTCATTGAGCAGTTCGGCGGTCTTGAAAGGTGGCAGTTCGCGGATGATGGTCTTCTGTGCGTTGAGGTCGAGGATCTTGAATACGCTGGCGGCCCGGTGAATACTCATATTGGCCACTATCTGGCTTTCGTATTCGGGCAGTTCATTGATGAGCTCCGCCACATCACTGATGTTCTGGTGGTTCAGCAGTTCACGTACTTTCAGTACATCGTCCTGCCGGGCCAGCTCCAGGAATTGTTCCCTTAGGGTGTCGATATCAACCTCTGTACTCATGCCTCAAATTTAGGGAATAGTGCATGTGTACGATCAATAAAAACAAGCTTAATGCATCGATGCGAAATAATTATCGTTTTCCTGTTTTTCCGAATGGGTATTTGAGTCCGAGATTGATGCCGAAGCTATTGAGCCGGATCTCACCATGACCCACACCCTGTACTGGCACCTTGAGATAGGGCTCTGCCTGGAATTGAAGTCTGCTGCCCAGCTGCTTTTCTATGCCGGCAGAGAAATTGAGGATGGAGAAGAGATAGCTGGAGTTCTCGTTCGTTTTCCAGTTGCGTTCCGAGTAGTAGCCTGCATTATTGTAGAAGTAGTAATCGTAATCCTCTTTATCCATCAGGTAACTGCTGACGCCCGCGCTGATGAAATAACGTGAGCGGGTTTTGATACCGAGGTCATAACGGATATTGATGGGGATATCGATCATGGAACAGCCGCCTTCGATCTTATCGATATCATAATAGACCATGGGCCCTTTGGGGGTGATATCTTTTCCGCGGGCTTTATAGTTCTTGCTGTTATAGATCAGTCCTGTATTAACACTCAACCTGTCTGTAAAATAATATCCGATCTGCAGGCCGCCGTTGAAGCCGGCTCTTCCTGCACTGCTGAATTTCACATTGCTGAAATCCAGTCCTGCGAGGGCTGTGAGATAGAACGAACCTTTTCTGGAAGAAAGGTTCAGGGGCTTTGTCTTATTGGTTGTTGTTTGGATAGGTTGTACTGAAGCAGGTTTTTGTTGAGTTGAATCAGTAATGCTGGTTTGTGGGGTTGGCTTTATGCCCGGCACATCAGGGGCGTTTTGGATACTGCTTGTATGAACCGGGTTGGAGCTGGTTACTGTTTCAATACTATCTGGCAAGCCCTGCTTAGATGTAATATACGGAATTGAAGACGAATTGGTTGGTATTTGGGTTGCATTGGGGTTTCCGGGTAATGCATCATGAGTTTTGGCGCCCGGTTCACGGGAGACATTGGATTGCTTGAGCCAGGCAGCTCTTTGCTGCTGGCCGGAACTCAATGAAGGGGTTTGAGTATGGTTGGACGGCTTGATGACTGTTGCATTGGAAGCAGGCTCATCTGCAAGCCGGCTATTTTTTGCGGCGGTGTGGTTCGGATTTCGGTTTTCAAAAGATTGTTGCGACGATTGTTTTGTTTCTCCAAAGCTATTTCGTTTATAGCTCTCCGTTAAGTTGCCTTCATTTTTCACTATTCCATTTTTCTCTTTGCTTTCATTCCAGGTTTTGGTCCCCCACAATGCGCCGCCCAGCAGCAGTACGCCTGCCAGCAGCCACCAGAGCAGCAGTCCCCGCCTGCGGCGGCGTTGCGGCAATTCCGCATCCAGCCTTTGTTCCAGCTGTTCCCAGCCTGATGTGGACGACTCCACATCGTACTGGTCCGCAGCTTCCCGGCTCAGGCGGTCAAGATCATTGTCATTGAGGAGAGACATAAATATTATAATGATTTTTGTTCAGTAAAAGTTTTCTGAGATTATCCCTCGCTTTGGAGAGATTGGATTTGGACGCACCCACTGAAATGCCCAGTTGCCTGCTGATCTCTTCATGGCTCATACCCTCGATCACGAACAGGTTGAATACGGTACGGTAGGCCGGTGAGAGTGATCTCACGGCTTCGATGATCTCCTTGTAACTGAGAACATCAATTCCTGTTTCGCTTTTGTCCGGGATTGTTTCAGATTCGTAGGTAAGCAAATGACCGCTCACCGAGGCGTGGTGCTTACGATAATGATCGATGCAGGTATTTACGAGTATCCGCTTGAACCAGCCTTTCAGGCTCAGCAGCATATCATCCTGCCTTTGCTGATCGAATTGATGGATATTTTTGAAGAGTTTTACAAACCCTTCATTCACGATCTCTTCAGATTCTTCCTGTGCGTTGGTGTACCGGTAGCAGATCTTCATTGCAAAGCCACGGAGCAGGTAATACAATTCCTTCTGGCTGTTACGGTCATTGACCAAACAGCCCTTGATCAGTGTAGCCACCTTTGGGTTATCTGTATGCAACAATGGTTTGGTTTGCAATGAGCAGGGTGCTCCTGCTTAAATTACGAATTTTCCTATACATTGTTGGATACGTAATCCCTGCAGAAAAGGTTGCCTCGGATCTAATCCATATTTATCAGGTTGGCGGAAGGGCGCCCGATCAGGGTAAGGCTGGCGCGGATATATGCCTGAACCTGAATATGTTTCTCCTGTGGCAGTAGCCCGATCAGTTTGATATCGTGCAGGGTGCCAACGGTACTCATCCAGTCTGTCACTTGCTGATTGAGGCGGGCCTCGATCAGGGCCTTATTCTTCTGGATCAGTGCATTGAGGTCCAGCACGCTCTGTCCGGCCAGTTCCTTCATGATCTTCTTTTTGATCAGTCCTTTCGCCAGGTTCACCATCAGGTCCCTGGTATCGATCCCCACTTTGATATCGGGCATACTGAGTATCTGGCGGGCGGAATCCAGGGTGGGAGTGCCGGTGAGACTGAGCACACCGTTGCGATTGCCGGAGAAAGCCATGTCTACTCTTATCTTTCCTTCATTGGTGCCGCTGATGTTAACGTCTTTGATCACGAAAGTGCGGCCATCGATATCGAATGGTTTGTTGCGGAGACTATCGTTGAGCAGTTTGTTGAAGAATTTGTATTCGTATACTGCATCCAGGTAGGTGCTGATATAGCCACTGCGGTCTGCGTTGGACACAGGAGGAAGTGAAGCGTGCGTTACCAGTTTGTTACTGTCTGAATTGAATTTGGGGAAGCCGCTGAAGCCCATGGAAAAATAGAGCGTGTCTTTCACCACATTGAAGCGGCTGACTCCGAGCGCGGAGAGGTTCAGGTTGAGGAAGCCGTATTTGTTGACGGGCATTACACGGCTGCCACTCTTGCGCCAGTTGTTGAGAAAGGGATTGGTATTGATGTCCTGTACAAATTTATCGAAGGTGGTGCAATAGGTTTCGATACTGGCCTTCACACTGTCCAGCACATCTTTTGTCATATCGTTGTTCATGAGCGTTACCTCGCATTTGTCCAGCGGCTGGAGCTTGTCCAGCTTCGTAACGGTGCTGATGGTATGATTGGGCAGGAGGTCCAGTTTGGAAGTGATGGCGATGTCAACCCTGCGGAGTGGTTCTCCGTTGAATCCGCAGCTGCCATTGACCCAGGGCGATACCTGTTTGTCGAATGCGCAGATAGTGCGGCTTCCGGCGATCTGGTAATTGCCGCGGAAACTGATGATCACCCGATTGTTGATCACACTGAATGAAAACGGAGAACGAACGAACCGGTATTTATATCTGAAATCACATCCGCTCTGTGTATAGTTCGGCCATTTATCGTTGGTGAATTCTTTGGCTGTGGAAGAATCCATTACCGATAATAAAGGTTTCATGTATACTTTTACAGGAACATTGATATAAGACATTGGCAATGCAGGTAAACTGCGTGCCGGCGCGGATGAAGTGGTGGTGGTTGTTTTTTTACTGCTGCCGCATGACAAAAAGAATATCAGGGCGCTGCCCAAAAGGAGGACACGGGTTATTGACGTCATGCAGCAAATATCAAAAATTCCGCGCTAATTTTCACTATCTTCAACTGTACCCCGGCCCACCGCAGGCGAAGAAAAAACAACAGTATGAAAAAGCTGCCAAAACCGGCTACCATCCTGCAATTACTCAAAAAAGCCTTCGGGGAGTTCCAGCAGAACGATCCTTTGCGGATGGCTGCGGCTACGGCCTTCTTTGCCACTTTTGCTCTTCCTGCCATCATTCTCATCCTCATTGTTGTATTTGGTCTGGTGATGGACCGCAGATTTGTAGGACGCAGCCTGGTAGAGGCTTTGAGCGGAGTGCTGGGCCCCAACTCGGCTGAAGAGATCAGGAATACGCTCCGGAATGTGCGCACGCTTGCTTCAACATGGTATATCGCCACCGGCGGTTTTATCTTTTTGTTATTTGTGAGTACCACGCTCTTCAAAGTGATCAAAGATTCCCTGAACCAGCTCTGGCGCATCCGTCAGTCGAATGGCAGGGGCGTGGTGAGGCAACTGAAACAAAGAGG
Source organism: Pseudobacter ginsenosidimutans (assembly GCF_007970185.1). NCBI lineage: Bacteria > Pseudomonadati > Bacteroidota > Chitinophagia > Chitinophagales > Chitinophagaceae > Pseudobacter > Pseudobacter ginsenosidimutans. The sequence continues at coordinate 3,349,295 of NZ_CP042431.1, forward strand.
CACTTCGTTCCTGGTCATTCTTTTTGCCGGCATTTTCTTTTTGGCTACCCTGATGGTGGAAGGCGGAGTTGCTTTGCTACGTCAGCAACTGCCGGACCTGCTGCCCGGTGAAGGATCTGTGATCTGGGCTATCACCAGTCAGGTAGTGTCTTTGTCAGTTGTTACCTGCTGGTTCTCCATCCTGTTCCGTTATCTGCCGGACGGACATACTACCTGGCGTATAACCATGGGCGGTGCCTTCTTCACAGCCTTGTTGTTTACGCTGGGTAAGTTCCTGCTCCGTTTCCTGTTGTCTTATTCCAATATGAGTACGGTATACGGCACGTCCACTTCCTTTGTGCTGATGCTGCTCTTCATTTTCTATTGCGCCTTCATCTTTTATTATGGCGCCTGTTTCCTGAAAGTTTGGGCAAAACATAAGAACAAGCCCATTATCCCCCGGTACTATGCGGAAGCTTATACCTGGCAGCAGGTGAAAGAAGAATCGCTTGACCGGTAATCACTGAGTATTATTTTTGTAAAATATGATCGCTTATAATCCTAAAGACTGGTTCACTTTTGTGTTCCGCTTCCATAAGGCGGACACCCTGAGAAAATTGGCGCCGCTGATCCTGGGTATCAGCGCCTATTGCGCTATCATCGCATACCTTGAACTGGAGATCTTTCAACTGTCGCAGAACAACCACCTGAAGAATATCTCCATGATGAATAATCTCCTGAGTTTCGTGATCTCCATGCTATTGGTGTTCCGCACCAATACTGCGTATGACCGTTGGTGGGAGGGAAGGAAATTATGGGGCTCGCTGGTGAACAACAGCCGTAACCTTTCCATCAAGCTCAACGCTATCCTGGGACCAACAGAAGATGAAGAAAAGAAATTCTTCCGCCGCATCATTCCCATGTATGCTGCCGTGCTGAGCCGTCACCTGCAAACAGAACAAACGCGCCTGGCGCTGGATACTGCGGAACATCCTGAATGGGAACACCTGGACAAGAACAAGCATATGCCGAATCAGATCGCTTCACTGATGTACAAACGCGTGACCCGGTTGTACGAGCAGGGAAGGATCAAGGGTGATCAGCTGATCGTGATCAACGCGGAGTTGCAGGCATTCACTGATGTATGCGGCGCCTGTGAGCGCATCAAGAATACGCCCATTCCATTTTCCTACAGTGTATTCCTGAAAAAATTCATCTTCTTCTACGTAATGACCCTTCCACTGAGTTTTGTGTTCAGTCTGGGTTATATCGCCATACCTGTTGTGGCATTCATCTTCTATGTACTGGCAAGTCTTGAAATGATCGCGGAAGAGATCGAGGATCCTTTCGGCGCTGATGAGAACGATCTTCCCACTGAAAAGATGTCGGACAATATCAAGAAACATGTAAGCGAGATCTTCGCTTCTTAATTGCTGGCGGGATCCTGTTTGAAGATCATCTCGAGGTATTCGTAGAGCTCGGGATGTTTTTCTTTCAGCAGGTCGGGCCGCTCGAAGAAGTATTCAGAGATAACGGCAAAGAATTCGCTTTTATCGGAAGCACCGTAAGGATTGATGTCTGAGCGGTTCTTCCTGATCTCTTCTATCTGTTGTTGCATGAGGTGCATCCATGGTATGGAATATTGATGCGCAAGCAGGTTTTCGGGGATGCCATCTACTGCGCCATCTGATTTATCCAGGAGATGCACAAACTCGTGGATGGCGGTATTGTTCTTATCGCTGGTGATCTCGAAACCCTGGCGGAGCGCATGTTGCGAGAGGATCATCTTTCCATTCATATAACCGCTGCCCACCATTCCCATGATGGCGCGGTCTTTTCCTTCGAATTTAAATTCTTCGTTGAACGTATCCGGATAGATGAGTACATCTGTGAGATTGCGGTACTCCCATTCCGGAAATCCGAAGATGGGGATCACGGCGCTGCTGGCAACATAGATCCTGTCGCGCTCCTCAATTGTAGCGCCGATGCCTTCTATTCTAACATTGGCGAGGAAGGACCCGATCTTTTCACGGAAGCGCTGTTTGTCTTTTTCATCCAGTCGCTGGTAAAAACGGACATGCGTGCTGAGGATATCAACGTCTGCTTTGCTCAGGTCAACCGGTGGTTTTTGTTTTGGCTTCCATTTCCAGAGGATCACACAAACGGCGGCAATGCCCAGCAGGATGTAAACAGGTACCATAGGTTATCGTTTAGAAATTTTCATAGAGTGCATGAAAGGTAGTCTGTAAAGTTGAATCGGCGGTTGGAGCGGAAGGGTAATTTTTCAGCTGCGCATTCACATTGGCCACTCTCTTATCAAAAACAGGGTGTGTGCTGAGAAAGTTCACTGCCTGTGAACCTCCTTTTGTTGCATCGTTGAGGAGGTTCATCAGTCGCACCATTCCTTCGGTATCCACCTTGTTCTCATGCATCAGTTTCATGCCATTGTTATCGGCTTCGGTTTCCAGTTCACGGGAATATTCGAGACCTTTGAGCCTGTCCGCATTTTGCACCAGTATGGAAGTGATACCGGCGTCACTGCCAAAGATCAGTGTCAGGAACATCTGCCTCGACAGGCTCTTGAACATATTGTTCAGCGAGTGACGGAGAGCAATATGCGAAGCTTCATGTCCCAGTAATGCGGCCAGTTCTTCCGGTGTTTTCATGTTGTCGAGAATGGCGTCGAACACTACAATATGCCCACCCGGAACGGCAAAGGCGTTTACTTCAGGACTTTTCACCACCGTGATCTCGATAGGATAACCCGTTTGGTAGTGCAATTGTTTATAGAACTGGTTCAGCAATTTTGTTTTAACAGAATCCACTTCATAGGCCGCGATGGTGGCTTCATACATTTCCTGACCAAGACTGATCTCGGTTTCTTTTGAAAATGAGCCGGCCACTTTTCCGCCAAGCCAGGGAGCTATCCAGATATAGCCGATGAGGATCAGTCCGCAAATGATGCCTGCAATCAACACCATTTTACTGAGTACAGAATTGAACGCGCGCGCTGGTGCATTACCGGTAAATTTCTGGTGACGGAAATTCTTTTTGATGGCCTGCAATAATTCCTGACCGCTGAACTGCAGATTTGAATTTTCACCTCCCGGACCTGCATAATGCAGTATGTACCCGTTGGTAGTTTCTTCAAGTTGTTTGATATGCTCTCCCAGCCAGTGAATGTCCTGCTGCTGGTTGTTCTCGTCTTTATACCTGATAGTGAGTGTTACCGAAGAAAGGATAACGGTTACGGGCTGGTGGTTATACGTTGCAGAATAAGTAGTCATTATTATGTTGGATCGGTGCTGATAATGCGCTAAAATACAAAAAACAAAACCTTGAAGACTGAACCGTTCGTAACCACCGGCGGCTCAATCAATTCAAGGTTTGTTACACCGAAAAAATCCATCCATATGCGATAAAGATTCCCCACCAGTAACAATCGCATACCGGAAGTCCCCGGAAGGATGGAAAAAGACCAGGTTTAATAGTCAATAGTGATGATCAATATGAGGGCAAGCTACAGAGAATCAATTGTCTTCCATTGCGTAGAACTACGGGAATGGGTGCGTGGTTCTCTGGAAAAATCTTTTGTTTTGCTGGCCGTGGGGGAGTGTGGCGGACGGCTGATGAAATGAACCGGCACGGGAGGATTTTTGTTAGGCAATTGTGATAGGGATGGGCGGTGGTAAGTCTGATGGGCTGCTTCGCTTACATTTCATAGGCCGCCCACTCACACTCCCTCCACGGCCCAACTCACCCTGATGGGGCATTTTTCCAGTGAACACGCTGGGGGGAATGGAATGGGGGTAAATGTGCAGCAGTGTTTGGGAATGGTAAATTTTATGGTTAGGGAAGAAGATGAACTGGAAAAATGGAATAGTATTTTCAGATATTGATAACAGTTAGTTTAATAATACAACATAGTATAATATGACATTCAGATATGCAAGACATACAACAGACTTGAAGAGAATTGAAAAATTTTATACGGAGATAGTGGGACTTCAAAAATTAGGCAGCTTTGAGGCACATGAGGAGTATGATGGGATTTTTCTTGGTATTCCGGGACTGGACTGGCACCTGGAATTCACCGTCTCTCCTGAAAAACCACATAGCAAATTTGATGAAGATGATATTCTCGTTTTCTATAAAGACTCACCAGCAGAACTGGCTTCCATGAGAAGCATCATTGAACGCCATCATATTCCCTTCGAAACGCCCAAAAATCCCTACTGGTCCAGATACGGCCTCATGATCTCCGATCCCGATGGCTACAAAATAATGTTTGCACTCAAGCACCAATCATAACGGCAATCTGTAGCCCCGATATCTGTTACCGGCGCCCAAAGCCATCAATAATAGGGAACAAGCCGTTCTCTAACATCTGCGCATAACCCATACAGGTAGTCAAGCTTTCCCTAATAATAAACAATGATGCACAATTACCCCCATCACCACCCACCCGCATTATCCCTGTTGCACCTGAAGAGGGTGCGAGGTGACCGGAATGGGTCAGGGAAGAGACGGTCTTAAAAACAGGCGTTACAAAAGCCCGGTTATGTTCTCCCGTCCACATCCCAACTACAGCTCATTCTTTATCCAATCGCGTAACCCTGTTTTTTCCACCGCCGACCCCTGGCCCGACGGCCACCCAAAAAAACAGAGTACCACAGGGATAATGCACCCAAACAAAAAAAGCCGCCCTGGAGCGGACGGCTTTCACAACTAAAAATGATAAACACTATTTTTTAGCGAACTGTGCACGGATTACATTGAGTGCGCCACCTGCTTTGAACCACTCGATCTGTTGATCATTATAAGTGTGGTTCAGGATTACATTGTCCTTGCTGCCGTCTTTGTGAGTCAGCACCATGGTGATCTGTGAGCCCGGAGCGAAAGTGGTAAGACCATTGAGATCGATCACATCGTCTTCCTGGATCTTATCGTAGTCGGCTTTGTCGTTGAAAGTAAGTGCGAGCATACCCTGTTTTTTCAGGTTGGTCTCGTGGATACGTGCGAAGCTGCGAACGATGATAGCGCGAACGCCGAGGTGGCGTGGCTCCATGGCTGCGTGCTCGCGGCTGCTGCCTTCACCGTAGTTTTCGTCGCCTACAACAACAGTTCCGATACCGGCTGCTTTATAAGCGCGTTGAGTGGCGGGAACAGGACCGTATTCTCCGGTGAGCTCGTTCTTTACAGTGTCTGTTTTATCGTTATAAAAATTCACTGCGCCGATGAGCATGTTGTTGGAGATATTGTCCAGGTGACCACGGAATTTCAACCAGGGACCTGCCATGGAGATATGGTCAGTGGTACATTTTCCTTTTGCCTTGATGAGGAGGCGGAGTCCTTTGAGGTCAGTTCCTTCCCAGGCAGCGAAAGGCGCCAGGAGTTGGAGACGCTGAGACTCGGGACTAACGATCACCTGTACACTGCTACCGTCTGCAGCAGGGGCCTGGTAACCGGGATCGTCCACGGAGAAGCCTTTGGGAGGCAGTTCAACACCTGTGGGCTCATCCAGTTTCACATCTTTACCTTCTTCGTTCTTCAGGGTGTCTGTGAGCGGGTTGAAGGTGAGGTCACCGGCAATGGCAAAGGCAGTCACGATCTCTGGTGAAGCTACGAATGCATGGGTGGAAGCCAGACCGTCGTTACGCTTGGCGAAGTTCCTGTTGAAGGAAGTGATGATGGAGTTCTTGCGATTGGGATCGTCGATATGACGGGCCCATTGACCGATACAGGGACCGCAGGCATTAGCGAGTACCACACCGCCGATCTGGTCGAACGTTTTGAGGAATCCATCTTTTTCGATAGTATGCCTTACCAGTTCGGAACCGGGGGTGATAGTGAATTCAGCTTTTGCTTTCAGTTTTTTTGCGATGGCTTGTTCGGCCAGTGACGCGGAGCGGCTGATATCTTCGTAGGAAGAGTTGGTGCAGGAACCGATGAGGGCCACTTCGAGGCGCTCGGGCCAGTTGTTGGCTCTTACAGCTTCAGCGAATTTGCTGATAGGCCATGCGAGATCCGGAGTGAATGGTCCGTTCACGTGTGGTTCCAGTGTATTGAGGTCGATCTCGATCAGTTGATCGTAGTATTTTTCGGGATTTGCGTATACTGCTTCGTCCGGGCGGAGATGTTCGCGAACGCCGTTGGCCAGGTCAGCCACTTCGGAACGGCCTGTAGCGCGGAGGTAGTCGGCCATTTTCTCGTCATAAGCGAAGAGGGAGCAGGTTGCCCCGATCTCGGCGCCCATGTTACAGATGGTGCCTTTGCCGGTGGCAGAGAGGCTGTCTGCACCTTCGCCGAAGTATTCAACGATAGCGCCTGTTCCGCCTTTTACGGTGAGGATACCTGCCACTTTCAGGATCACATCTTTAGCGGAAGCCCATCCGGAGAGTTTACCGGTGAGTTTTACACCGATAAGCTTGGGCATTTTCAGTTCCCAGGCGAGGCCGGCCATAACGTCTACGGCGTCTGCGCCACCAACTCCGATGGCAACCATGCCGAGACCACCCGCATTGGGGGTATGGGAGTCAGTACCGATCATCATACCTCCGGGGAAGGCGTAGTTCTCGATCACCACCTGGTGGATGATACCGGCCCCGGCCTTCCAGAATCCGATCCCGTATTTATTGGAGATGGAAGACAGGAAGTCATATACTTCTTTATTTACATTTAATGCATTCTTAAGGTCCTCAACGGCGCCAGTTTTAGCCTGGATGAGGTGGTCACAGTGAACAGTTGACGGAACCGCAACCTGGTCGCGGCCGCAGGTCATGAATTGGAGCAGTGCCATCTGGGCAGTGGCGTCCTGCATCGCAACACGATCCGGAGCGAAATCCACATAATCTTTTCCCCGGGTATAGGCTTTGGCGGCCGGTTCGTACAAATGCGCATATAATATTTTCTCTGCCAGCGTCAGCGGCGTGCCTGTCAATTTGCGCGCGGAGTCTACTTTAGCCGGCAGGCCCGCGTACAATTTCTTGATTAAGTCCAGATCAAAGACCATGATAAATAATTTAGATTTACGGAAAGTGGTGCGAATTTACCTAAAAAATGGTTTATCAAAATAACACGGGGGCTATACAATGTGTTTTATATTTTATAATTTAGTGGTGTGAACCAAACCCCTGGGTCAGGTCTCAGGCATTTTACCCGTTAAAAATGATTATTCTGTGAATCGTTTGAGACAATTTATAGAGTGGCAAGCCTTTGGTGTATGCTCTGCTATGGGCGACCGATTAGGTATAGCTACGGCCCGTATCCGCACCTGGTTCGTTTACATATCATTTCTCACAATGGGTTCCCCATTGATCGTTTACTTTGTTTTAGCGTTCTGGATGAACATGAAACGTTACATCTTATCCGGTCGTCGTAACCCGCTGAAATACCAATAGTCCTTTTGGTGTTTTTGTTTTAAGGCCACACTGATAATTGCCTGCACCGGTAGCGGCATCATTTAAAATTATTTCGGTGTTCCATCTAGACTACACTCATACCAATTATGAAGCGTTTGTGCACCATGTTGGACAGCGCCTCAATGTGCCTGTGATCAATAATGAGATCCAGTTCCCACAGGATACTGCAACAGGCACTTTTACCTATGTGGTCCTGCCCAACGGGCTCGAGGCCACCCTCATCAATTGTGTGCTCAACGACGACTGGCTGATCCATCGGAAAAAGATAGCCGAAGAGTTCTATGTACTGCGGGTAGATATGCTCACGGTGCCGGGTACCCTTGTTGTGACCATCGATGAGGACAAGGTGAAAGACATGAACACTTCCAAATCCATCGCCTACCTGACCAGTTCCCTGTTCGACTGGAGCTACTATAGTACCAAGGGCACCACCTATGTGGGGGTATCCATCCTGTTCAATAAGGAGTGGCTGGCCAGGTACCTTGACCTCGAGACGGCCGAGAATGTGCTCTCCACCTATATCTCACTGAAGGCGGAGAACATCAATATCGTTCCGCTCGATAACAAGTTCCGGCAATGGATGCAAACTGTTATGGAAGTGGAGCAGGATAATCCCCTCCGGCTAACCATCATCCAGAACCGAATCATGCTGATGATCGAAAGGTTTTTCGCCATCATATATGAGAAAATGCACAACCCCGCCTTCCGCGTACCACTCAGTCAGGAAGACATCAACAGGGTGATGCAGGTGGAAGCCATTCTCACCAGAGACATCTACCAGAGCCCTCCGCCAATTTCACAACTGGCCAAAATGGTCAGCATCAGTGAATCCAAACTGAAGAAGGATTTCAAAGTGATGTACGGTTCGCCTATCTATGAATATTACCAGAAGGCCCGCATGCAGGCTGCGCAGGATAAACTGCTAACAGGTAAATATTCTGTTAAAGAAGTGGCGATGGAACTGGGCTATGCCAACCTCAGCAATTTCACTATCGCCTTCAAGAAAGCGTTCGGGGTGCTTCCGAGCAGACTTTTGTCAAAACAGGTATAGACATTAAAACAATTTTAACCGGCTGGTACACGTTGCGGGCATTCCTGTGACGCCTTCGGTTATACATTGCCCTGCGTGGGTGGTAGCTTTGCATCAGCAAACAAGAACCGAGAAAATCCAAAAGAAAAATCGAAAGGAAGTCCCGTTTTTGATCCATGAACGCTAGAAAAGCCTTCACCCTGAATCCCACCCAAGAAAGCGCGAGATACCTTTGAAAACATTACATAAAATCAGCCTCTGCAAAGAGGCTTTTTTTATTGTATCCGCTGCCGGTAGCATACGGCAGATCAGGGAACAATGCTTCAACTCAGGGCGAGCCCTACGGAAGAAAGCATAAAGAGAAAACTGAAAGATCTTTTTAAAAAAGCGCTTAGCTATCTCCGCTGTAGTTTGACACAGGAGCGGCCTGGATCTCTTCACCCGCAACATGAAAGTCCGCTGAACATTCTTAAGGCCATATGTCGTGCTCAGGCAATATCCTCCCGCGCCGGTTTGTTTTCCAGCCGGCCTTCATACCTGATTTGCGAAACCCTGCCTTGCAAAAACAAAATTGCGGTTGTCCTTCACTTTACCTGACCGATATGGCACAGTTTTAGCCTTACACATTTTGTTACAAAACATCCACATTATGAAAAAACTATGGTTTTTCGGGGCAGTGCTATGTTCCGTTTCAACCCTGATGCTGACCTCCTGTTCCGAAGACGATCCCGTTAATCAGACCGCACGCCTGGAAGTAAGACTCACAGACGATCCCGGCGACTACAAAGAAGTGAATATCGATATTGTGGATATTCAGATCAATATTACAGACAACGACAACAATGGCTGGCAAAGCCTGCCCAATGTCAGGAAAGGCATTTACAACCTGCTGGACCTGGTGAACGACAAAGACACGATGCTGGTGAATGCCGATATTCCGGCAGGCAGGGTACAACAGATCCGTCTGGTACTCGGGCCAAACAATACCATCAGATTGAATAATGGAACGGTTGAGCCTTTACAAACGCCCAGCGCGCAACAAAGCGGTCTCAAACTGAACATCCATCAAAATGTACTGGGAGGTATCCTGTATACCCTGGTGATGGACTTTGATGCGGCCCGATCCATTGTTACAACAGGAGGCGGTAAATATATTCTGAAACCTGTGATCAGAACAGTATTGAAAGAAGCCGGCGGCAGTATCGCAGGTGTGGTGGTGCCATATGATTTCCGTACAGCCGTTTTTGCTATTCAGGGAACGGATACTTTAGCCGGTACCCTCACAGATACCCTGGGTAATTATCTTATTCGCGGATTGGATCCGGGAAGTTACACGGTAGGCTATGCGCCAGGCAATGCAGATTATGATACACAAAACAAGGCTGGCGTTATTGTAACAACAGGACAAGTAACAAAGCTTGATACTGTGGTACTGGCGCATTAATAAAAATTGTGATTCAGATTTAAATGAATCAGGGCCATACTTCAAAAGAGGTATGGCCTCTTTTTTGTAGAGAATTTTTCCAGACCTGACTGCTACACGTATGGAAAAGCAAACTGACCTTCTACTGCTCGCCCGGTTCCGCCAGGGCGATGAGCAGGCTTTCAAACAAATCTTTGAGCGGTTTCACAAAGAGCTTGTGAGCTTTGCAACTTTTATTACCGGTCAGCAAACAGCAGCGCAGGACATCGTAATCGACGTCTTTCTCAAGATCCTTCCCAGGTCTGGCCAGTTCGCTTCAATAGAAAAGATAAGGTCATACTTATATGTGCTGGTGCGGCACGCGGCTTACGCCTTCAATGAACAAGAGGGCCGTATGAGAAAAAAACAACAGGAGTATTTCTACCTGCAGCAATCGGCCTCTGTTGATCCGGAGTCGCCCATGGATCAGGAAGAAATGATGGCCCGTACACTTCAGCAACTCTATGAGTACGTACAGCAACTTCCTCCACAGGAGAAAAAAGTATTCATAAGAAAGATCATTCAACGGCAATCCGTTGAAGAGATCGCTGCTGAGCTCAATATCTCTGCCAAGACCGTTTATAATCTCGCAGGTTCTGCCATTTCCCGCCTCCGGCAGTGGCTTGGGAATATGCCATATCCCGGCGCTTTGATCCTCATCAGCGCTTTTGTAGAATTATTTTCAGAAAAAAAGGAATTCTGACCGGGAATAAATTCCTTTTCACCCTTCTATATCCGGAAGACCGGAAAAAAACGATTCCACATGCAGGATAATCAACAAAAACAGCGGCTCATAGCATTGATGGTGAAGAAACTTTCCTCCACTATTACTGAAGAAGAACAGCTGGAATTACAGTATATGATGGATGAAGATCCTGCTGCCAGATCCTTTGCTGAGCAATTCGATCCGGCATTCGTGGCGCGGGAACTGGCCAGGAAAGATCATATCGATACGGCAACGGAATGGGAGAAACTCAGGCAGCTGGTGTTATCCGGCAACAAACAAACGCCTGTCCGCCGGATACTGGTAAGGGCAGCCGTGGCAGCTTCATTGATCATACTGGTAGCATCGGCTTTGTACCTGATGTTGAAAAAGAAAGATGAGATGCCTGCAAAACAAATTGCGCATACTGATGCCAGTCATATCCTGCCGCCGGATGGCAAAGCGATGCTCACCCTGGATAACGGGGAATCCATTGTGCTGGATAGCCTGAACAGTCAACACCTGGCACTGAAAGCACAGGGCGTGATTGCCATGAACGACCATGAACTGCAATACGGGGCAACAGGAGCGTCCGCCGTTGTATTCAATACGATCTCAACACCTAAGGGTTCATCCTATAAACTATTGTTGCCAGATGGTACCCGTGTATGGCTCAATAACGCATCATCCGTAAGATTCCCAACGGCCTTTACCGGGAAAAGCAGGGAGGTGACCACTTCAGGTGAGGCTTTTTTTGAAGTGGCGAAAGACAACAGCAAGCCCTTCATCGTTCAATCCAAAGAAGTAAAAATATTGGTACTTGGCACCAGTTTCAACCTGGAAGCATGGCCTGAGAAAAATTCCGTGAATGCCACACTCCTGGAAGGCGCTGTGCGCGTGGAAAACAAATCAGGCGCGGCATTGCTGAAACCTGGTCAACAGGCAAAAGTGGAAAATAATATCGCCGTGATCAACAATACGGATATTGATAAAGTGATAGCCTGGAAAGAGAACAGGTTCGTGTTCCGCGCCAATACAATCCATGAAGTAATGGACCAGCTGGCAAGATACTATGATCTCGAGGTAGCATATTCGGGGAATACCACATCTTCCCTGTTTGTGGGCAGTTTCATGCGAAGTGCACCATTATCGGAGATTCTGGAATTCCTGGAAAAAACAGGAGCCGTCCATTTCAAAATTGAAAACAGGAAAATAACTGTATTGCCATGAAAAATACTCTCTGTGTTGAGCAGCTGATTGCTCCTTAACCCCAACAATTCCCGCGGAAATGCGGCTGGTCTGTGTGATGGTAGTTGCAGATTGCAACTGCCCGGAAAAATATTTCAATAAAGCAGCTGTTGCCATGGGGTAACAACAGAACACTATTGGATCCGGCAAAGTCCCCAAAAGGCCGGAATGGAAATGTATTGTCTGAACCTTAAATATAGTATATGCATTACCGTTATTTTGCTCTGAAATTTGCTTTTATGCTGCTCCCTGCTTTTACAGGAACAGTATTGGCTCAAACCGCCGTATCCGCCAGGATCGGAACGGGCAACGATCAGGTTTACAGGATCGGCGACAAACTGCCCGACCTGCAATTCAAGAACCTCATCAATTACAGTGCTTCACAAACCAGTCTGAACGCGCACAAAGGAAAACTGGTCATCATTGACTTCTGGGAACAGGGTTGTTCCCTCTGCATGGAGATCTTTCCAAAAGTGCAAAAGTTGCAGGAAAAATATAAAGACAAAATGCAGTTCATCACAGTGACCAAACTGACTGATAAAAAACAGTTTGCCAGGGGAATGGAGATCTTTCCCGCATTGAAGCATTTCAAACTGCCTACAGTGCTGCTGGATGATCAGCTGTTTAAGAATTTTCCATTTGAATCCATTTCCCATCTCGTTTGGATCAACGGTAATGGTGTGGTGAAAGCCATTACCAGCTCGGATTATGTTACCGAAGAGAATATTCAACTGGCGTTGAAAGGAGGCGATCTGCCCTGGCCGGTAAAAAACGATGTGTTGAATTTCGAGGCGGGCAGGCCATTGCTGCATTTCGAAGCAGACAGGGTAAAACCGCCCTCTGAACTTTTCTATTCCGCACTCACTGCCCATATCGATGGAATAGATCCAATAGACCAAAACCTGGAGGATACTATTAACAATACATACACGTACATCAGGTACAATCATCCTGTTGGGTTGATCTGCGATGTGTCTTTGACCGGATTCGGATCCGGCAGGATCGATCCCAAACTCCTGGTGGTTGAGGAAGGAGATAAGAACAGGTTCATTTTCACCAAAGGAAAAGGGTACAGGAATGTCTGGCAAATGAAGAATTCTTATTGCTACACCATAAGATTGCCACTTTCAATGACGCAGGAAGAAAGAGGGGAATTCATCAAAAACGATCTTACCCGCTGGCTGGGTGTAATAGGCATCACGGCAAAAATGGAAGAGAGGGAAATTCCCTGTTATGACCTTGTAAGAACTGCGGACGGTAAACCCTTCCCATTGTCGAAAAAAGGAAAAGAAGAAAAAGCAAAAGCAGTATATCCATTCGATAGTTCCCATTTCACCAATATCCCACTGGCTTCCCTGTTTAATGTTGACTATGGCTATTTCAATGAATTCCCTCATCTCATAATGAACAAAACCGGATACTCAGACAGCACCAGGGTAGATCTCAATTTCAGTGCGGATTACCTAAGCAGTCCGGAACAATTCAAGAAAGAACTGCAGCAATATGGACTGGACCTTGTTCCCGCCACAACCAGAATGAAAGTGCATGTGATCTCAGACAAGGGGTACAGCAGAAATCTGAAACCATAACAAACTAACTGCTATGAAGAAATTTTTAGCACTGACAATTCCGGGAATGCTGCTGATGCTGACCACTGCGGCACAGTACATTTCACTATCGGTAAAAGAACAACCGATCAGCATTGTATTCCGGGAGATCGAAAAACAAACCGATTATCGCTTCGTGTATGTGATGGATGCGCTGGAAGGGGCGCAGCCTGTATCGCTTAAAACAGATAGAATGCCGATCCTGGATCTGTTGAAAAAACTGTTCGGGCCACAACCGCTTCGCTATGAAGTGTCAGGCAAAACTATTATTGTGAACAAAAGGAAAACAGAAAACGATACAAATCCTGCCGGCAGCAATGATCTGCTGGACCTGAAAGGAAAAGTGCTGAATGAAAAAGGCGATCCTGTGATTGGGGCCACCGTTGCCGTAAAAGGGTCGGAACGATCCACCGCTACTACGCTCGATGGCAGCTTCACACTGAGGGGTGTGCAAAAGAGAGCAGTGATCATTGTATCGAATATCGGGTTTGAAAGCCGCAGCATCAAACTGTCAGGCGATGCCGAGATCACGGTGGTATTGAAACTGTCGCCCACGGAAATGAAGGAAGTTGTAGTGATGAACACGGGATACCAGCAACTGCCGAAGGAGCGTGCTACCGGCTCGTTCGAGCAGATCAGTGAGAAGAAATTCAATCAGCGTTTCAGCACGGGTATACTCAATCGCCTGGAAGGTTTGAGCAGCACCATCCTGATGGACAGAAGATTCCTTTCTCCCGGTTCCTACAAACTGGAAAAAGGGAATATCAGTATACGCGGGCTCAGCACTATCACGGAAACCATCAAGTCGCCACTGATCATCGTGAATAATTTCCCCTACGAAGGCGACCTTGAAAGCATCAATCCCAATGATGTGGAAAGCATTACCGTGCTGAGGGATGCTGCCGCAGCCTCCATCTGGGGCGCGAGAGCGGGCAATGGTGTAATTGTGATCACAACAAAAAAGGGGAATTATAAACAGGCTGCGCGGGTTACCGTCAACTCCAATCTGATGGTGATGAACAAGCCGGATCTTTTTTACATGCCCTATATGTCTTCCCGGGACTTCATCGATGTGGAGAGAATGCTATTTGCTAATGGTAAATACGATAATGATATCAATCCCGGCAACCAGATGAGGCCGGCCATTAGTCCTGTTATCGAGATCCTTGCCTCACAAAAGAATGGATCGATAACGGAAGAAAGAGCCAACCAGATGATCGATAGCCTCAGCCATTTTGATGTGCGCAATGATTTCAGTAAATATGTGTACAGGTCTGCTGTGACGCAGCAATATGCAGTGAATCTGTCCGGCGGTTCACAGAATATGAAGTATGCCCTGTCTGCCGGGTTCGATAAAGAACTGCTCACCCTTATTGGTAATGATACCAGGCGGATCACGCTGAGATCGGATAATGCCTATATGCCAGCCAAAAACCTGGAGATACACCTGGCGGTGAATGTTGCATCAGCTTTGTACAATAACAATGCGATCGGTGAATTCGGAAGCGGTGCATGGAATTATTTCAATCAGTATCCTTCCAAATTGCTTTACCCTTATGCTTCACTGGCAGATGAAGAAGGACGCCCACGCAGTATCCCAAGAAATTACAGGATGAGTTATATCAATTCGCTGCAGGTGCCAGGTTTGCTGAACTGGGAGTACAAGCCTTTGGATGAGATCAGGCTGGCAGATAATGCAACAAAAAAACTGGACCTGTTACTGGAAGCAGGCATCAACTATAAGATCATCGATGGCCTGCAACTCAACGTTAACTTTCAACATCAGGTTGCCAATGTAAATATGGACAGGCATCACAGCCTCGAAACTTATTATGCAAGAAATCAGATCAATCTTTTCTCGCGGTGGGAAGGAGATAAGCTGGTGAACCGTATTCCAAGGGGGGGCATTTTTTTCCAGTCCGAGGGGCGTGTACAATCAACTGTAGGAAGAGCACAAATCAATTTTCAACGAACATTCAAAGAAAAGCATCAGCTTGTAATGCTGGCTGCCTCAGAAATAAAGGATGCCAAAGAGGAGTCCACCAGCTGGACCACATATGGGTACAACAAACAAACCTACTCTTCAGCTCTGGTGAATTATGATACCTTGTACTCTTTGTTCGATGGTTTGGAATATGGAATGGGCAGGATATTGGCCAATCAGGGCTTTACCGGATTCACCAATCGCTTCATTTCATTTCTCATGAATGCTTCCTATATATTCGATAATCGCATAACCATCACTGGCAGTGCCAGAAGGGATGCTTCCAACCTTTTTGGCGTTGAAACCAATAACCGCTGGCAACCGTTATGGTCCGTTGGAGCCAGCTGGGAATTATCGCGCGAAGGATTCTATCGTTCCGATCTGATCCCTTTTCTGAAGCTCAGGGCAACTTATGGTACCAGGGGTAATGTGAACAATCAGCTGAGCAAAATAGTTACCATCGTGCGAGAACCTGCCATGTTCAGTCCGCTGAATATTCCGTTTGCAACCATCGTTTCTCCCTCTGATCCCAGTCTTCGCTGGGAAACGGCAGCCGATCTCAACCTCGGACTGGATTTCAAATTAAAGAATAACAGGCTGACGGGAACGTTGGAATATTTTCACCGGAAAGCAATTGACCTGGTTTATCATGCGCTGGTAGACCCCTCAACCGGATTGAGCTCTGTGCAGAAGAACAGTGCCAGTCTTTCTACCAAAGGCTGGCAGGTTGAACTGGGCAGTGTTGTGCTTAACGGACCATTCCAGTGGACCTCCAGTCTGGCGTTGAATTACACTTCATCCAAAATTACAGACTACCAGATCGATGATAAAGGAAGAACAGCCAGTGGCGTGATTAGAAGTGGCGTTGGTCTTTTGATGTTGAGAGGGAAGGATCCCTATGGACTTTTCAGTTTTCCATTTGCCGGCCTGGATCCTGAGAACGGTGATCCGAGAGGATATATCGGCGATAAGATCAGTAAAGATTATTATGCCTTACTTCAACAGGCCGCAGATACTACCAGGCTGGTATATCATGGTTCCGCCATTCCCAGGTATTATGGAAATTTTCTGAATACATTTTCCTGGAAAGGATTCAGTCTGGCGGTGAATGTGCTGTATAAGCTCGGTTTTTTTGTGAGGAAAAATGGTGTGACTTATGAAACTCTTTTCGATAACGGCATCATACAACCGGAAATGGAAAAAAGATGGCGTCAGAAGGGAGATGAATTGTTCACCAATGTGCCTTCCATGATCTATCCCATTCAGGATAGTTACCGGGACCAATTCTATAATAACTCAGAAGCCAATGTGATCAGGGGCGATAATATCCGGCTGCAGTATGTGCGGCTGTCTTACCAGGTAAATAAACCGGTGTTCGGTGCAAAATTCATCCAGTCGCTCGAGCTTTCCTGCAGCGCCAATGATCTTGGTTTTATCTGGCGTGCATCCAAAGACAGATTGGACCCGGAGTTCTTCGGTAGCGAAGGGCGTTACTTGCTCCCAAAGAATTACACCGTTGGTTGCAGGATTACATTTTGATCTAATAAAATCCAGAACATGAAAAAGTGTAAATTAATTTTGGTGATGGCGGTTTGTTTCTCGCTCACTGCCTGCAATAAATTCCTCGATGAGAAAGCTGACCGGCGACAATCTGTTCCGGATAACCTGGAAGATCTTGAACTGATGCTGGACAATGCATTCGATCTGAATGCCGGCTCGGGTGTAGTGAATAGCTCCACTGATGAGTTCTACCTGAGATCGGATGATGTTGAAGGGCTGCCGCAGATCTATCGCGATCCTTATACCTGGGCGCCACAAACGGAAGCAATATTCGACTGGCAGAAATTTTACAAAGCGATATTCATTGCCAATACAGTGCTGGAACAATTGGAAAAAGTGGACAGGGCTTCTGATCCTGTAAGATGGGATTATTGTAAAGGTGCGGCGCTTTATTTCAGGGGCTATAATTTATTCCAGCTTAGTCAGCAATATGCGCCTCATTATCCCGGCAATGAAAACTCTCCGCTGGGATTACCGTTGAGGTCAAGCTCGGATTTCAACAAAGTGGTTACAAGGTCAACGCTGAAAGAAACCTATGATCAGATGATGCTGGATATACGAGCCTCCATGCCGTTGCTGCCTTCAAAGACCTATCCTCCCATCAGGCCCTCCCGATGGGCTGCTTACGCTATGCTGGCCAGACTGCACCTGCTGTTGGAGAATTACACTCAGGCATTTGATTATGCTGATTCCACTCTTGCTGTTTCAGATGATCTGATGGATTACAATACCATCGATCCCAGCCCTGAATTTCCCATCCAACGTTTCAATCCGGAAGTGATCTATCATATAATGGACGATGGAGCGCTCACAGCCGGCTACACACTGGTGCGGATCGACAGCGTATTGTACCGTTCATTTGAAGAAGGAGACCTGCGGAAGAAACTCTTTTTCATCGATAATCACGATGGCTCATTTTCTTTCAGGGGAAATTATACTTTCAGTTATTATTTGTTCCATGGGCTGGCAACAGATGAGATCTATCTTATCAAAGCCGAAGCAGCAGTGAGAACAGGAAAAGTGGACGAGGCATTGGCCAGCCTGAATACATTATTGCAACATCGCTGGGCCCCTTCTAAATTCCAGCCTGTGAACATAAGGGACCAGGATGCGCTGCTGGTGAAGATCCTCGATGAAAGGAAAAAGGAAATGATCTTCCGTGGTCAGCGTTGGAGCGATCTCCGGAGACTGAACCGGGATCCGCGTTTCCAAATTACCCTCCGCAGAGTGATTAACGGTCAGGAGTATACGCTTCCGCCAAATGATCTCCGGTATACTTTTTTGATTCCACCGCAGTCTATCAATATCAGCGGAATTCCCCAGAACCCACGCTAACATATTGCTGAAGGACGGTGCCCAATAAAAATCCCGGCTTTATGGCCGGGATTTGTTTATTCTGAAACAATGATGTTGATTACACTACTGCTTTCCTCAGCTTCACCAGTTGCTGCAGCAATGGCTCCAGCTGGTCCAGTTTCAGCATATTGGCGCCATCAGATTTGGCAACTGCAGGATTGGGATGTGTTTCAATGAACAAACCATCCGCTCCGGTAGCGATAGCGGCTTTGGCAATAGTACCGATCAGTTGGGGATTACCACCGGTAACGCCGCTGGTCTGATTCGGTTGTTGGAGGCTGTGAGTACAGTCCATCACCACTGGTGCGCCATGCTCTTTCATCCAGGGAATATTGCGATAGTCCACTATCAGGTCCTGATAACCGAAAGTATTGCCACGGTCTGTTAGGATCACTTTGTCGTTTCCGGCATTGCGGATCTTTTCGGCAGCGAACTTCATGGAAGGACCGCTGAGGAATTGTCCTTTTTTCACGTTAACGATCTTGCCGGTTTGTGCAGCTGCTTCCAGCAGATCTGTCTGACGGCAGAGGAATGCAGGGATCTGCAGCACATCGATGTATTGGGCGGCAATGGCCGCTTCTTCGTGTGCGTGGATATCTGAAGTAACAGGGAGTTTGTATTTGTCTCCTGTCTTCTTCAATAATTGCATCGCCACTTCATCACCGAGTCCGGTGAAAGAGCTTCCGCTGGTGCGGTTGGCTTTGCGGTAAGAGGCTTTGAAAATATAAGGGATGCCAAGGTTTTTGCAGATGCCTGAAACTTTATCGGCCACTTCCATCAACAACTCTTCACTTTCCACTACACAGGGGCCGGCGATCAGGAAGAAATTATTCTCGTCATACTGCTGATTGGCGAACAGGTCTTTTAGCATTTTTTCCATGGCCGCAAAGATAAGACAGATTATCCATTGGGCATAAATGAGTGGCTGACAGTCAAATGTTAAATAATTTGGCTATTTGTTGGCCAGCATCCGCTGCAGGAATTCTTCTTTTTTCCTTCTCGCCACATCCACATAATTCCCGTTTTGCATTTCTATTTGTCCACCATCGCCCTTGATGTATCTTTTCAGGTAGGTGAGATTGATCAGGTGAGAATGATGGGGCCGGAAGAACTTATCATTCGGCAATAATTCTTCAAATTCCTTCAGCGTTCTGCTGGCGGTGAGCTTTGCATGATTGGTGAAATGGATCACGGTATAATTGCTGTGCGCTTCCAGGTGAATGATATCGTCCACATTGAAAAACAACAATCCTTCCAAAGTGGGTATAGCTATTTTATTAAGTGCTGCATTGCGTTGCAGGTTATCCGCCAGTACTTCCAGCTTACGGCCGGTTTCCGGCTTCCCATGTGATTGAAGGATCTTACTGATGGTATTGCGCAGTTCTTCGATGTCTACCGGTTTGAGCAAATAATCGAAAGCTGCAAAACGGATAGCGCGGATGGCATATTGATCATAAGCAGTAGTGAAAACGAGATGGAATTTCTTCTCAGACAATTGCTGCAGCATGGCAAAGCCATCCATTCGCGGCATTTCAATATCCAGGAAAACGATCTGTGGCTGCAACTGGCTGATCAGTGCAATGCCCTGCAGGCCGTCCGCGGCTTCGCCGGTTACGGTCACTTCCGGACAATAATCCTGCAGTTTCTTTTTGAGGGCGATGCGGCCCTTCACTTCGTCGTCGATAATGATGGCAGATAGCATTTATTGAATTTTAAGTCGTACTTCAATGCGGGTGCCTGCGGGCTGATCATGTTCATGAAGGTCTGTGATCAGAACAGAGGCATCGGTTTCCTTATTGAACAATTTTACACGGTCGCGGGTCATGGCCATTCCGTAAGAAATATTTTCTTTCCGGATATTGGTCTTGGTGGCGGAGCGGCCCACACCATTGTCTTCAATCAGGTACAAAAGATAATCGTCTTTCCTGGAAACGGAGATGATTAGTCTGCCATCATTACCCGGCCTGTTGCGCAATCCATGCAGGATGGCATTCTCCACATAAGGCTGGATGATGAGTGGTGGAACTTTCAGATCGTCCTGCAAAATATCTTCCGGCACATTGAAACTGACGGTGAATTTATTTTCGTTGCGCAGCTGTTCCAGTTCGATATACAGTTTCAGTGTGTTCAGATCCCTGCTGAGCGGAATGGCTGGTTGGTTGGAACTGTCCAGGATATTGCGGATCAGCTTCGCGAATTTGTTCAGGTATACGGTGGCGTTATATTTGTCGTTGCTCTGGATCAGTGCGTCGATGCTGTTGATGCAGTTGAAGATGAAGTGAGGATTCATCTGTGCGCGGAGCGCCATCATTTCAGTTGTGCTGATCTTTTGCTGCAGCGCTGCTTCGTGCCTGATCTGTTTGATCCTTCTGCGCAGCAGCCACCAGGTGAGCGCAATGGCCAGCAGGATCAGCAGCGCCAGGAACCAGGAGGTCTGCCAGAACTCAGGCAGGATGGTGATCTGCAGCCGGGTGATGGCTTTGTTCCAATTGCCCTGGTTATTGGCCGATCTCACTTCGAATGTATAATCCCCTGGTGATAACTTGGTATAGTTTGCAGTACGCTTATTTCCGCAGTACACCCAGTCTGCATCCACGCCGGATAGTTTGTACGCATATACAGTTCTGTTAGTATGCGAAAAATTGAGTGAGGAGAATTCGATGTTGAAAAAATTCTGATTGGGCTGCAACCTGATATGCTGTTGCAATTGCAGGGAAGAATCCGATTGATAAGGATGGTTCATCACATGAAAGCCGGTGATCACAGGAGGCGGATTGAATTTGTCTGCCGGTACATTGCCGGGATGAAACCAGGTGAGGCCTTCTATGCCGCCGAAATACATCATGCCGCGTGCATCGCGGTAGCAACAATTGGTGTTGAACTCGGTTCCCTGTAATCCGTAACTGACATCATAGTTGAGGAATTTTTTGGCCTCGGGATCGAAACAGCTGAGGCCGTTATTGGTGCTGAGCCACAGGCGTTGCTGCTGGTCCTGCAGGATGCCGTAGACCACATTATTGGCAAGGCCATCTTCAGTTTGCCAGATCTTTATCACAGCTTTCTTTTGCGGATCATATTGCACCAGGCCATTGTCTGAGCCGATCCAGAGCTGACCGGTCCTGTCCTGGTAAAGACTACGCACATTCCTTGTATTGAGCTGAGGGAGATCGATGGAGCTGATGGAATTGTTTGCGGGGTCCAGCAATAGCAATCCCATGCCTTCAGTACCCATCCAGATGCGTTGCCGGTCATCTTCATAAAAACATCTCACCACGGGCTTATTGTACAAGAGCATACTGTCTTTATCGATCCAGTTCGTCCATTTTTCCATTTCCGGATCGAACTGATATAATCCGTTCATACCGCTGACCAGCAGTGTATTTCCCTGTGAGGGTCTGAATACGGAGTAGAGCCAGGTCTTGCTGATATCTTTCCCGGTGGAGTAGGGAGTGAAAGCATTGGATGGGTGAGCATTGAGGTCAAGTTTGCAGAGTCCTCCCCAGGTGGCGAGCCAGAGCTGACCGGCTTTGCCGGGCGCGATACCATAAACGGTATTGTGCGTAACGCCGGATGGACTGATGTCTTTATAACTGGTAAAGCTATTGTTGTTGGTATTCCATTTAACCACGCCGCCATTTTGTGCGCCGATGAAAAGTTGCCCGTCTCCGTTACTGTAAAGGGAGAAAAGCATATTGTCGTTCAGCTGTGTGTTGTTGCGGTAATTCTTTCGAATGGTGTGAAAGATGGAATTATAAATATCGTATTTGGCAACGCCGCCTCCGCTGAGGCCGATCCAGATGATGCCCTGCCTGTCTTCAAAAAGCGAGAGCACGAAATCTTTGCGCAGCGAACCGGGCTGATCTTCGCGGTAGCGGCATCTGGTGAATTGTGCAGTGAAAGGATTGTATCGATAGAGCCCTTCATTGCGGGTGCCGATCCAGAGCTGTTGTTCTGAATCGGCCATCATGCAGTTAACGGCGTGTAATGTGCCTTCGATGAGTGGAGGCGTAAAAGCATGGGTGAGTCCGGTTACAGGATCGTAGATCAGGATACCATGCTCTGCAGTACCGATCCAGAGCTCATTGTTGAACCAGCAGAGGGTGCGGAATTTCATGCCTTTGCTGATCGAGTGGTTCATGGGAACCAGGTTGAACCGGTCTCTTACAGCATCGTACCAGTAGAGATTGTTGAGATCGCATATCCATATCCGGTTGTGGTTGTCTGCTGTGATGTCTATCAGACGGTCGTTCTGCCCTTCTCCTGAGAAGTAATGCTGGTAGTGGCCATTACCGTCCACTTTGAAGAGTCCGTTGTAGCGGGTGAGTATCCAGGTATTGAGCTGATGGTCTTCGAATAGTTTCAGGATGCTGACGCTGTCTGGAGTGGAAGCAGGCTGACGGAAGAATTTGCTGAAGGTCTCAAATTGTCCGCTCTGAGGGTTGAGCAGGAAGAGGCCATCCTGCGTTCCTGCCCATAAGCGGCCTGAATGGCCGGCCAGCAGGGCATCTACCTGGTTGGATGTGGAAGCGGATCCGGCAAAAGGCTTACGATAGGAAATGAACTCATAGCCATCGAAACGGTTGAGCCCTTCCTGTGTGCCCATCCAGATAAACCCGTGATGGTCCTGTGTGATGGAATAACCGCTGTTTTGTGAAAGCCCGTTGAGCGAAGTATAGTTTTCAAAATACAGGTCCTGTTGCCGGGCAGCAAGCTGCTGACAGCAAAGCAGGAAGCAGGCAGCCAGAAAATATCTGATGGCAATCAAGAGAACAGGTTTACATGCAAGTTAGAATTTATCGGCAGCCTGAGGAAGCTACCGTTATATTTTATTCAGGTTTGTCAGGGAAGGTTATAATATGCCCGCATGGCTTCATAATTGGATACATCAGGCCCTGCAATGGCTTTGTTGCCGGGAAGCAGTCCCAGGTTTATCTGTTTGTTGTTGTAGATACGGATCACCCGGACCTTTGAATAGGCTTCACCGGCTCCTGACTTATCGATAAAAATGTTCACCTTGTTGTTTTCATAGCCGATACTCACCCTGTAATTGGTTGCACCTCCAACACCTGAGCCAGGCAATGCATACCACCTTTTAATAGTTCCATGATAAATGTAAACATGCCAGGAAGAATTGTTCATGGTATCTTCGGTAGTATTGATCTGAAGGATACCGAAAAAATTTGCAGCCAGGTCCAGGGGCCCGAAATTGTATTGAACGGCATTGGCATTGCCATCCAGTCCGGGATCGCCTTTATCGCCCTGGTCGCCTTTCTTGCAGGAGAAGATAGCCAGCATGCAAATGGCTGAAGCAATAACAAGTGTTGATCTCATTCTTAAGCATTAATAATTTGAAGAATAGATTTCCATTGGTTGAATATTATTTTCCTGCCTGGATATTCCTTACAGCCACCTTGCTGAAATAGCCGCGTATGGTATAGGTATTCCCCTGCTGGTCTTTCAATGAACCGGAGAAGCTGCCGCTGCAACTCTTTCCGTTCATGGCGATGAGGGAAAACTGTCCTTCCGTTGGCGTCAGGCTGGCCGGGATCCCGCTGCCATCGTGATAGATACTGATACTTGCTTTGCCACGCTGTTGCCGCTGGTCCAGTACATACTTTCCCGAGCGTGAACCGCCGATATAGCCCATCATGGAAAACTTGCTGTCAGGGCTGTTCATTTCGATCATCAGCACATCGGAATCCAGCACTGCATTGGCGGTACGGCTCTCGTAACTGGCTATCTTATTACCATCACGAATGATGGTGATACTGGCCGTTGCGCTGTCAACCGGCGCTGGTGCTGATTTTCCCTGTATGATGCTGTCTTCCGAAGTTTGTCCGCATGACGGTCCGAACAATAATAAACAACACAGATAATAGAAGCGCTTAACCATCATTGTTGTATAGTTGATATTTCTCATGCCGGGTAGTGAAACAGGGTGCAGTCCGGCAAAGTTTGGCGGAAGGGGCTGCGTAATGAAGACATATTTAGCGGATTACGGGATCGGGTGAGCAAACGGTAGTTAGTAAATTTTTTTGAGGATGACCGCATACGGTTTACTTTTACGCCCCATAAAGGAAATTGTATCCATATGATGAAAGAAAAGATCCTCGTTATTGGTGCATCCGGTCAGATCGGAGTGGAGCTGACGCTTGCTCTCCGCAATATCTACGGAAACAACAATGTTATAGCATCCGACCTCAGGGAAGAAAATGAGCTGCTGAAAGGCACCGGCCCTATGTGAGCATGGACGTGATGAATAAGGAAATGCTGCACGTGCAGGTGATCCGTCAGAACATCACGCAGATCTATCTGCTGGCAGCGATCCTCTCCGCCACCGGCGAGAAGAATCCCAACCTGGCCTGGCACCTCAATATGCAAAGCCTGCTGAACGTGCTGGACATTGCTCGTGAAGAGAAACTCAATAAAGTGTACTGGCCAAGCAGTATTGCCGTATTCGGTCCTACTTCTCCGAAAGAGAATTGTCCGCAGCAGACCATCATCGAGCCTACTACCGTGTATGGTATTTCAAAATATGCGGGAGAGTTCTGGTGCAACTATTATCATCAGCGTTATGGAGTGGATGTGCGCAGCATCCGTTACCCGGGCCTGATCAGCTTTAAATCCCCTCCCGGCGGGGGAACTACGGATTATGCTGTAGAAATCTTCCACGAAGCACTGGAAGAGAAAAAATACACCTGCTTCCTCAAAGAAGATACTTATCTTCCAATGATGTATATGCCTGATGCCATCCGTGGCACCATCGAACTGATGGAAGCTCCGGCCAGCAAGATCAACGTGCGTCATTCCTACAATCTTTCAGGGATGAGTTTCTCTCCCAAAGAGATCGGCGCAGAGATCAAAAAGCATATACCGGATTTCACGATCGATTATAAACCCGACTACCGCCAGGCCATTGCCGACAGCTGGCCTGCAAGTATCGATGATTCCGTGGCGAGAAATGACTGGGGATGGAAGCATGAGTTCGATCTGGCAAAAATGACCAAAGACATGCTGGTGAACCTTGAAAAAAAAGGATAGAAAGGGAAAATAGACAGGGATCAGGGGTTACAATTTGATCATGCAGATCACATAGATATGATTGTGTTGCTTGCATATTTCAAAAACCCAACAAACCTTTCGCACGCCTATGCTACGAATTGTGTATCCCGTTGTTGTTCTCTGTATCATGACCATCTCAGCAATAGCCCAGAAGAAGACGAAGCTGCATCCTGTTCAGCATATCAAAGTGGAATGGGAGATCGTCGAAAATC
Source organism: Pseudobacter ginsenosidimutans (assembly GCF_007970185.1). Classification (NCBI taxonomy): domain Bacteria; kingdom Pseudomonadati; phylum Bacteroidota; class Chitinophagia; order Chitinophagales; family Chitinophagaceae; genus Pseudobacter; species Pseudobacter ginsenosidimutans. Next base: position 3,374,919 of record NZ_CP042431.1, read on the forward strand.
ATTACCAGGGCAAATCAGGATTTCAAAGTGCATTCACTTTCACCAATAATGGAAAAAGCGACCTTCCTGCCAAAGGATGGTCGCTTTATTTCAATATAGCCCGCGCTATCCGGCCGGAGACGGTGGAAGGCGGAATGGCCATCGCCAATATCAATGGCGATCTCTTCAAACTTACGCCTGCTGCAGGTTTCAAAGGACTTAAGCCCGGCCAGTCCGTTCGTGTGCCTTTTGTGGCGAGCGACTGGGTGATCAATTACACCGATGCGCCCCTTGGCTTGTTCTGGGTATTGGATGATCAGCCGGAAAAAGGACTGAAAGTGGAAAACTATCGTATTATTCCCGCCACGCAATTGAAGCAGATCAAACGGGCGCCGGATGATAAATACGGATTCACTACTCCCGCCGATCTCTACCTGCAGAACAGTAAGATCGAAGAGCTGCCGGTAGAAGGGCTTACCAAAATATTCCCAACACCCGCTTATTACAAGGAAGGGCAGGGCGTTTTCCTGCTCGATCAGATCAACGTGATAGCTGCGGCAGACCCCATGTTTACGAAAGAAGCAGGCTACCTGGCTATCGAAATTGGCGCAGTGCTGGGAAAAGATATACTGATATCAATCAATGGCAGTACCGGGCCTGTTGTGATTACCAAAGAAGACATGCCTGCTGAAGCATATGAGTTATCTATAGAGCCAGACCGCATTCGTATCAAAGCCAGCGACAGAGCCGGCGCTTTCTATGCCATTCAATCAATCCGTTCGCTCCTGCCTGCTAAAGCATTTGCCGGAAAAGCAGCGGGTGCAAGCATTCCGGTATTACAGGTGAAAGATGCACCGCGCTTCGGTTTCAGGGCCTTCATGCTGGATGTGGGCCGCAACTTCCATTCAAAGCAACAGGTGTTGCGTGTGCTGGATCTGATGGCTTTGTATAAACTCAATGTATTCCATTTCCATTTCAGTGAAGACGAAGGCTGGCGCATCGAAATGCCCTCTCTTCCTGAGCTCACGCAGATTGGCGCACGCAGGGGATTCCCGGTAGATGAAAGCAAACAGCTGATGCCGAGCTTCGGTTCCGGTCCGGATAACAAATCTTCCGGCACTGGTCATTATACAAAAGAAGAATTCATAGAGATCCTGAAATATGCGCAAAAGCGTCATATCCGTGTGATACCGGAAATTGAATCTCCTGGTCATGCGCGTGCAGCTGTTGTAAGTATGAAAGCCCGCTATGAGCGTTTGATGAAAGAAGGGAAGAAAGAAGCGGCAGAAGAATTCATGTTGCATGATCCCAATGATCAATCAGAATACAAATCAGTACAGGGCTGGCGCGATAATGCTATGAATGTGGCGCAGGCCGGAGTGTATCGTTTTCTTGCGCGTGTATTTGATGATTTCATCGCAATGTATAAAGAAGCAGGCGTTCCGCTGGATATGATCCATGTGGGCGGAGATGAGCTTCCCGCGGGTGTTTGGGAGAAATCGCCGGTGGCGCAGGAACTGATCGCAAAGGATCCGAACCTGCATACCACTTTCGATCTCTGGTATTACTATTATGAAAAAGTGAACAACCTGCTGAAGGAAAGAGGGCTTGCTGCATATGGATGGGAAGAAGCAGGCATGCGTAAAACGCAGCTCGATGGCAAGTCCCATTATATTCCCAATCCTGATTTCGCACGCGGTGTTTTTCAGCTTGATGTCTGGAACAATATGCTGGGCTGGGGTGCGGAAGACCTTGCTTACCGTTTGGCGAATGCAGGTTATGAGATCGTGCTGTCGCCCGTGAGCAATGTGTATTTCGATATGTGCTATTACAAGAACTTCGATGAGCCGGGCTATTACTGGGGTGGCTTCATCGATCTGGATAAACCATGGCAGTTCATTCCTTACGACTACTACCGCAATGCAAGGAAAGATAAATTCAATACAGATCTTCCAGCATCTTTCTTCGAGCATAAAGAGCGGCTCACGGATTATGGAAAACAGCATATCACCGGCATGCAGGGATTACTCTGGAGTGAAACACTGGTAACGCCGCAGATGATGGAATACATGTTGCTGCCGAAATTGCTGGGACTTTCTGAAAGGGCCTGGAGTGTTGATCCGGACTGGACTTCAGAGCCTGAGCCGATGGCAGGCGCTGCTTACTGGAAAGACTGGAGCCGGTTTGTGAACCGCGTGGGTAAGAGAGAACTGCCGAAACTGGATTATTTGTCGGGAGGATTTGCTTATCGTATTCCAACTCCCGGATTGGTGGTAGAAAATGGAATAGTGAAAGCAAATATTCAATTGCCGGGATTGACACTTCGTTATACCACCGATGGTAAAGATCCCGATCTGAACAGCAAATTGTATACAGGCCCGGTTTCAGAGAAAGGCATGATCAAAATGAAAGCATTCAGCTCAAATGGCAGAAGCGGAAGAGTGGCGGAAGTGAAGAACGAGTAGATCAGTAAGGATAATTATTCAAACACTTCATACTTCTGAAAGGATCGCCGGGCGGTCCTTTCGTTTTTTACAGAGATCAGACGGATAATTTCGCACAATATCAGGTAAAGGGTGTGTCCCCGAAGCCCCCGCCTGTACTACGACCCGGGCGGGTGGCGAAGGGACTTTTTCTAACTCTGTTAATCATTGTGCGTATGAAAATTATTTTTACCATCACCTTCGTTTTCTGTTTTCTTTTCAATATTGATGTGTCAGGGCAGATCAGGTATGCGAATCTTGTACCTGCCTGGAGTTCCCAGTATTCATCCGGAAGCTATAGTGCCCAGCAGGCAATTGGTGAGCCAAATACAACGCTTTGCTCGGATGCTGGAACGGCCTGGTGCCCTTCAACCAGTGCAGGCTTCAGGGAATGGCTGGAACTGGAGTATAATAATCCAGCTCCGGTCAACCGGATCTTCGTATATGAAACCCTTAGTCCCGGAGCAGTTGATACCGTTTATGTGATGAATCCCAATACACAGCAATGGGAAAAAGTGTATGAAGCTACTGCAGCCAACCTTCCGGCATGCTCCCGTATTCTGTCAGTAGTATTTCCTACAACCAGCTTTCCTGTAAGTAAGGTACGTATTGCACTGAATACAACCCTTGTGGACGGCTGGAATGAGATAGACGCAGTGGGGATTGCTAATTTCAGTGACGGAGGCGTAATTGGGTCGGATCAAACAATTTGCGGAACTGCTCAGCCAGTAGCTTTTACCAATATTGATGCTGCTTATAACGGTAATCCCGCAGTAGTTTATCAATGGCAGGATTCAACTGAAAATGGAAGTTGGCAATCTGTGACTGGCGCTAATGCTGTCACATATCAGGCGCCACCTATATCTAATACCACCTGGTACAGGAGAGCTGCTACACTGAATGGTGTTACAGCATATAGTAATTCAGTGAAATTATCACTTATTCAGGCAGGCGATGCATCTGAGTTTCCATTGAACAAATGGAATTTCTATGCTTATCAAACAAATAATATTGATCTTATTGGAGCTGATTACAGAGGTTTCTATAGCAGGGAAGTGTTGGATTTTAATACAATAAATGATTGGCATTATCTCGCTTCTCCAGCTTCTGCCACAGGTTATCAGGGATGTGCGGTACCTGTGGATCACTTTGCAACGGTTGCGCGCCGTAAAGGTTTCATTGCAGGGAATTATGTTTTGAATATTCCAAACTTTACAAACAAATTGCGCATATACATTAATGGGGTATTGATCAGCAACCTGACTTGTTGTGCTGCATCGGTATCGCTGGGAAGCCTTGATGAAAATTCGGAAGTGGAGCTCCGTTTACTTGATGAAGGTGGACATTCTTACATGAATGCTGAGTTCCGGATGTCTGGTCTCAACGGTGGGGATATAGGTGAGCCGCAGGCATTGTGTATGAGCGAGACACCTGCATTATTGGTGAGCAACAAAGATGCCTTTGGTGGATCTGCTCCTGCCAGTATCACCTATCAATGGCAAGATTCTGTTGCGAATGGCAGCTGGACAAATATTGCCAATGCAGTAAATAAAACTTATCAGGCCGGCGTGCTTTCCGTTACAACATGGTTCAGAAGGAAAGCCTCAGATAATTCCGGCGCCATTGCTTACAGTGATGAAATTAAGATCTCAGTAAATTCCCTGCAGGGAGACACAGCTGTGTACGGAAATCAAAGCTGGAACGTATATGCATTCAATGGCAGCGATATAACGTTAACCACCAATTCATATCGTGGGTTTTATACGAATGCGGGATTAGCAGTCAATACCAACAACTCATTCCCTCCTCATTTATCTCCTTCAGCGGCGGCTAATTACAACGGTTGCCCTGTAAATAATGATAATTTCGTGATCAGTGCGAGAAGACAAGGATTCCCGGCAGGAAAATATAAACTGAATATTGGTAATGTAGATGATGAAATGATGTTGTTGATAAATGGGGTTGTGGTATTCAGCGCTCAGGCATCAAATATTACCATCGGTGAGCTGGATGAAAACAGTAAAGTTGAATTACGATTACGGGAAACCAATAACGCTGCATCCATGGATGTAACGTTTGTCAGGATTGAGAATAGTGTAGCTGATTATACCAATATCAATTGCAATTTTTACTACCTGCATTTCGTCAACCAAAATATATGGTATGATTTCACTGATGCTTCAGGAAACCTGGTGCTTTCCTTACATCCTAATGGTAATAACCTTGGCACCATGGAATTGTATACAAAACATTTTGGAACAGGTGCTGCTAGTATACCCGGTACCAGCACCAGGAAATTCCTTCCCAGGAATTTCAAATTGAGTTCCGTAACACATCCCAACAGTTTCCCAACGCCGGTTAAGATCCGGTTGTATTACAAAAACAGTGAATTTGCAGATTATAAAACAGCCATCAATAAGCCGGTACTTACACTGAATGATCTGGCCCTTGTGCATTATAAAGGAGTGAGCGAAGATTGCGAGTTTGGTAATAACCAGGGGCTGGGTGTTGAGCTGGCATCCCCTGTGCTCGGAAATATTGCGGGCACCGGTTTTTACCTGGAGGCATCCACTACCAGCTTCTCCGAGTTCAGCGTATCGCAATCCAATGCATCGCTTCCGGTAAGCCTCACTTCTTTCAACGCCAAACTGGTGATGGATAAGGTTGTGCTGAACTGGTCAACCGCTCAGGAACTGGAGAATAAAGGGTTTGAAATAGAACGTAGCACAGATGGCCGCAATTTCGTTAAGATCGGCTGGGTAGATGGAAACGGTAACAGCCATTCAACTATAAGATACGATTTCACTGATGCATCCCCGCTGGCAGGAAGGAATTTTTATCGCCTCCGTCAAGTGGATATCGATGGTAATTTCAGTTACAGTGAGATCATTGCAGTCAGTACTGTAAATGCCACCAGGCTGAGTGTTAGCCCGAACCCCGTCAGCAATATGCTCTACATCGAATATGATGTGAAGAATAATGCCAGTCTCGCTATCATGGATTTGCAGGGACGTGTTCTATGGAAATATCAGGGGCAGGGAACATCTTCGCTGATCAGTGTGCCGGTGCAGCAACTCGCAAATGGAGTGTACTTCCTGGAGAGCAGGGATAAGCAGGGCAGGAGACAAACACAGAAATTTGTGAAGCAATAACGGATGGTCTTTTTACTTATGATAGATGTAAAAGGGATTGCACAGGCAGTCCCTTTTCTTTTACCGTTCAATTCTGAATCCCATAAAAACAGCTGGTGGCATCGTCTCTACATTTACTTCCTCTACAATAGCCCGAACCGGCCCCTGCTTGCACCAAAGCACCAGTTGCAGCAGCTGATCCGTTGTTCCCGATGCCATGATCTGTACACTGCCATCCGGATTGTTTTTCACATAACCTGTTATGCCCAGCGTTGTGGCTTTTTCCTTTGTGCTTTGCCGGTAGTAAACACCCTGCACCTTTCCGGTTACTTTGATGGAATAGGTCTGTAACATGGTATTAAGGTAACATCATTTTCACATATTCATGCTGTTGTGTGCAGCCTGCTGCTGAAATAGTTTTGCAGCATATCCTGCAAATCCGCTTATTCATTCATCATTCTTATCAATTTGTCTGCATGAAGCAATTGTATTCATTAGGTGTTTTGTTGTTGTGTCTGCAATGGTCATATAGTGCAAAAGCACAAATAAAATATGCTGCCAGGGTCACAGCCTGGAGTTCGCAATATTATGCATCGGGAAGCTGGACGGCCCAGCAGGCTGCTGGACTGCCGAATGTAGCTGGTTGTGGTGATTACGGGAATGCCTGGGCTTCCAAAACCCAGGATGATCAGCGAGAGTGGCTCGAATTTGAATTCGATGATCCCGCGCCCATCAGCCGCGTGTTCATTCATGAAACCTATAATGCAGGGGCGGTGGACACTGTATATGTATTCAATCCCAATACGCAATTGTTCGAGAAAGTATATGAGGGCAGTGCCGCTGCGGGAGCGCCTTGTCCACGTGCATTCAGTGTTGCCTTTCCTGCAACCGTTTTCCCGGTGAGCAGGATCCGTATCGCCATCAATTCACCTGCCGTGCGTGGCTACAATGAGATAGACGCGGTTGGCGTTGCATTATACTCAGATGGCGGCGCTATCGGATCCAGCCAGGATGTTTGCGCTTCCGCAGCGGCTGCGCTATTGACGAATGCTGAATCTGCATTCGGAGGAAATGCCGCAGCAGCGTACCAGTGGCAGGATTCTGCAGAGAACGGATCCTGGAAAAATATTTCCGGCGCAGTGTCCGTAACTTATCAACCAACAGTGATCACAGAAACTACCTGGTACAGGAGGACGGCTGCATTGGGCGGTGTAAAAGAATATAGCAACGTGATCAAACTGAATTTCCTTGAATCAGGCGATCCATCTTTCTTTCCCTCCAATGCCTGGAATTTTTACACTTATCAATCAAAGGTGATCGATCTTGGTACATCGGTGTACAAAGGATTCTATTCAAGACCGGTATTGAACTTCAATACGCGTAACGACTGGGCCATGTCTGGCTCACCTTCCGTGGCCAACGCTTACCAGGGCTGTGTGGTGAACAATAATGATTTTGTATTGGCCGCGCGCCGAAAAGGGTTTCCTGCAGGAAATTATGTATTACATGTACTGGATTTCAGGGGAACAATCCGGGCATATGTGAATGGCGCAGCATTGCCAGCAATCAGTTGTTGTGCGGGCACCATTTCACTCGGCGCACTCGATAATGATTCCGAAGTGGAGATCAGGCTCCTGGATGTCAGCAGCGATGCATTCATGAACCTGGAATTCAGGACCGGTGTATTGAATGGCGGCGATATTGGCGAACATCAATCGCTCTGTCTGAATGATGCGCCTGCGGCCTTTGTGAACAATATCGCAGCATTCGGTGGCGCTGCTCCGTCCAGCATCACCTACCAGTGGCAGGACTCTGTAGTGAATGGTGTCTGGACGAATATTCCCGCCGCTACTGCAGCAATATACCAGGCCGCTGCATTGCCGCAGACCACCTGGTTTAGAAGAAAGGCTTCCGACAATACAGGCGCCATTGCTTACAGCGATATCGTAAAAGTGAATATAGCTGCTGTACAGGGCGATACTGCCGTGTATGGAAATCAGAGCTGGAATATCTATGCATTCAATGGGAATGATATTCATCTTACCACCAATCAGTACCGTGGTTATTATACGGCCACAGGTTTGTCTATCATCACTACCAATCATTGGTCGTACTGGGAGTCTCCTTCTTCTGCCGTAAATTATGTGGGTTGTCCTGTTGGCTTCGAGAACTTTCTCATGAGCGCCAGGAGACAGGGATTCCCCGCCGGGAATTATACGCTCAATCTTTCCAACGTAGATGATCAGGTGATGGTGATCGTGAATGGGGTGGTGCTGCACACAGGAGGAGCAGCTAACCTGGTGCTCGGCTTGCTGGACGCTCAATCGACAGTGGAATTGCGGTTGAAAGAGGGAACATATACCAGCAGGATGTCTGCAGAATTCATCCGGGTGGATTACAGCATCTCTGAATATGTGAACACCAGTTGCCGCAGCTATTCCCTCAACAATGTGAAAGGGAATGAATGGTTCGATATCACCGATGGATCAGGCAAGCTGATCGCGAGCATCCATCCCAACGGAAATGATCTGGGAACAGTTTCGCTGAATGCAAAGCATTTCGGGACAGGGGGTGCTGCTATTCCAACCAATGCTATCAATAAGAAGAAATACATGCCCCGTTATTTCAATTTCTCTTCTTCACTTTATCCATCTTCCAATTTCCCTTCACCTGTTAAGATCAGGTTGTATTACAAGAACAGTGAACTGGAAGATTATAAGACGGCTGTTTCAAAACCTGCGCTCACGCGCGCAGAGCTGGGCATTGCACATTACAATGGCAGCAGGGAAGATTGCGAAATGGGCAATAATACCAGTGGAGGGGATTTGTTACCGATACCGGCAACAGCAGATTTTACTTCCATGGGATTTTACCTGGAAACTGTCACCAACAGTTTCTCTGAATTCGGAACGCTGGAAGGTTCGCCGGCATTGCCCGTGAAATTTACACAGTTCCAGGCGATAGTGGTAAATAAGGAAGTGCAATTACGCTGGACCACAGCCCAGGAGTTGAACAACAAAGGATTTGAAGTATCGCGCAGTACAGACGGAAAAAGCTTTATGAAAACAGGATGGGTGGACGGTAATGGAACTACCTATACTACACAGCAATATGTTTTCACCGATGCGTCTCCGTTAGCAGGAAAGAATTTCTACCGTCTGCGCCAGGTGGATATCGATGGGAACGATGAATACAGTGATATTGTAGCAGTCAGTATGAGCAAGACACTGGCGTTACGTTTGTTGCCCAACCCTGTGCAGGATATATTGTATGTAGAATATGATCACAGGAATACTGTCGGCCTGCGGATCCTGGACCTGCAGGGAATTGTACAGTGGAGGAACGATGGTATGCGTCCGTCTTCAGTAATCGCTGTTCCGGTGCAGCAACTGGCAAAAGGAATTTATTTGCTGGAGCTGACTGATAAAAATGGACAAAGGCAATCGAAAAGGTTCATCAAACAATAGGGTACGGATTCAAAACAAGAAAGCCCGGAGCGATCCGGGGCTTTTCTTTGTATGAGCTAAGAAAGGGAAGATTACATTCCCATCTTTTGTTTCAGCTTGCTGTCGATAGCGTCCAGGAACTCTTCAGTGTACAGGTAGTGTTCACCGTGGTTCACTTTGTTGCCATGGATACATACTGCGAGGTCCTTGGTCATCTTACCTTCTTCCACTACTTCGATACAAACGGCTTCAAGCGCGTTGGCGAAATCGATCAGCTCCTGGTTGTTATCCAGTTTGCCGCGGAAGGCCAGACCTCTTGTCCATGCGAAGATACTCGCAATGGGGTTGGTGCTGGTTGGTTTTCCTGCCTGGTGATCGCGGTAGTGACGGGTAACGGTACCGTGTGCAGCTTCAGCTTCCATGGTCTTTCCATCGGGAGTGACCAGTACGGAAGTCATGAGACCGAGGGAGCCGAAGCCCTGTGCCACGCTGTCTGACTGTACGTCGCCATCATAGTTCTTACAGGCCCAAACGAAGTTACCATTCCATTTGAGGGCAGAAGCAACCATATCGTCGATGAGGCGGTGTTCGTACACGATGCCTGCATCCTGGAATGCCTGTTTGAATTCGTTCTGATAGATGTCTTCAAAAATATCTTTGAAACGGCCATCGTATTTTTTGAGGATGGTGTTCTTGGTGCTGAGGTAGAGAGGCCATTTTTTGCTGAGCGCCATATTGAAGCAGCTGCGTGCAAAACCTTTGATGCTCTCGTCTGTGTTGTACATGGAAAGAGCAACGCCATCGCCTTTGAAATTGTACACTTCGAAGGTCTGTGGCTCGCCGCCATCTTCAGGAGTAAAGGTCATGGTGAGTTTACCCTTTCCTTTGATCACGGTATCGGTAGCGCGGTACTGGTCGCCGAAAGCATGACGGCCTACAATGATGGGGGCAGTCCAGTTGCTAACCAGTCTCGGAATATTTTTGATCACGATGGGCTCACGGAATACGGTTCCGTCGAGGATATTGCGGATGGTGCCGTTGGGGCTCTTCCACATTTGTTTCAGGTTGAATTCTTTCACCCTTGCTTCGTCCGGGGTGATGGTGGCACATTTGATACCCACGCCGAATTCCCTGATGGCATTCGCTGCGTCGATGGTCACCTGGTCATTGGTCTGGTCCCTGTACTCGACGCCGAGGTCATAGTACCTGATATCAACATCGATATAGGGAAGGATCAGTTTCTCCTTGATGAACTTCCAGATGATCCGGGTCATTTCGTCACCATCCAATTCTACAACCGGATTAGCTACTTTGATTTTTTTGGCCATGTCTTGTGATTTTAAGCTCAGTTAAGTTTGCGAATCTACGCCAAATGAGCTAATTGAGCAAAGCCAGTCCCATATTCAAAAAATTAATCTGTTGAGGGCAGGTACGCGGGATTGAAATACACGTTTTTTTTGCTGATGAGTAGTACAAAGGACTATATGAATGGTTTCTATTAGAAACAGAACTATTTTTACTTCTGGATATGGAGCATACTACGGAAGATAAAATGACCATATTGCTGGCATATGCAGACCGGATACAGGAGTATACCGGCCGCTCACTCCAGCTCAGTTCAGGGGATATCGCTTCTCTGGCCAATATCATGGTGCTGCGTCAATACAGGCGCAGAGCGGATCTGGTGAAGGCGGGCGACAGAGAGCAATACCTGCATTTCATCGTGAAAGGACTGGTGCGTCAGTACTTCCGCGATCCCATAAGGGATGTAACCATTCACTTCGCCCGGGAAGGTGAAGCCGTCAGTTCATTCGTATCCTTTTTTTCAGGAAACCCTTCCCTCTGCCAACTCGAAACACTGGAACCTACCGTTACCCTGGCGTTGCCAAAAAACAAACTCGAGCAACTATTCCCCTATTCAAACCGCATAAACCGTATGGCCCGACTCATCCTTTCTGAACAGGTCCTGCAACAGGAACACTGGGAGCTCAATCACCTGCGCTACTCCATCCGCGAAAGGTTCCTGATGTTCATCAAGAACAATCCGGAACTGTTTCTCAGGGTACCACATAAATACCAGGCATCTTACCTCGACATTGAACCTGAAACTTACAGCCGCCTTAAAACGCAACTGGAAAGAAAAGTGAATGCTATTCACGGAAAATAATGTCGTTCCTATGTCCCGATCCATCGATGTAAGAAATTATTTAGACCCCCTGTTCACTTACGTGCATCGCTATACGCAATTGCGCAAGGATGAACTATTGCAGCTCCTGCCATTCCTGGAGATAAAACTGTATGAGAAAAAAGAGATGATCCTGACCGCAGGAGAGGTAGACAATTATCTCAATATCGTGGTGAAAGGAATGGCCCGCAAATACATCTCGCTTCCCAAGAAAAGGGAAGTGACGCTGCAACTGGCCACAGAAGGGCATTTCATTCAGTCCGAAGTGAGCTTCAATACAAGGCGGCCATCAGAGCTGAGCGTGCAGGCTGTAGAGCAGACCATCCTGATCCGCATCGAGCACCGCAAACTTGAAACCATCATGCTGAGCTTCCCCTGGGCTGAAACGATCGGCAGGTTGCTGGTGGTAGAACTGGCAGCCGCCAGGGAGAAAAGACAATACAATGTGAGAATGAAATCTGCCCGCCAGCGATTCCTCGATTATACAGCCAACCATCCGCAGATGATGCGGCGCGTGCCGATGAATGTACTGGCATCTTATCTCAATATGAAGCCTGAAACCCTGAGCAGGCTCAAGCGGTCAGTGAAAGACAAATTCAGTTAGTTCCCCACATTCACCACCAGCACAGGGATATTGATCTCATGCCTTACCGAGTTGATGGTTTCGCCATACAACCAGTCTTTCAATCCTCGGTGCCGGTGTGCGCCGATCACCAGCAGGTCAGCCTGCTGGTCCTTCACCAGCCTCGCGATCTCCTTGCTCCGGTTGCGGAAGCCGAGATGCCCGGATGCATTGAATCCTTTTTCCTGCATTTGCTGAACGTAAAAGTGTAAACGCTGTTCATCATTGCGCGTTTCAAAATCATCGCTTTCCAGACCGAGCATATGTGCGGAAGGACTTTCCACTACGTGTATGAGGATATATTCTGAATCTGTTTTGCCCTGCCCGATCGCATGGGATATCAACTGGCTGTCGTGCTCCCCGAATTCCATCGCCACGGCAATTCTTTTGTACGATGGTGTTTCCAGTTGCTGCAGTCCTGTAAGTTCCGGGTGCATATCGATAGAGCCCGCGGCCTTTCTTCTCGCAAACAATGGATAGAAAGTGATATACACGAGCAGCGCCAGGAAGAAGAACCCGCCTGCAATGATCACAGACTTCCAGAAGATACTGCCGGATTCATCGAAGAAGCCAGTGGTTTGACTGAGCACCATCTTGATATTGAGGTATACCAGTACGGAGGCGATCAGCCATGCGGACACTTTTACGATCGGCTTGATAGCAAATTCCCCCATCGTTTTCTTATCGCTCACAAAATGTATCAGGGGGATAACGGCAAAGCCCAGTTGCATACTGAGTACCACCTGGCTGAAGATGAGGAGGCTGTCCACTTCCTTATCGCCGAACAATCCGATCACGATGATGGCCGGGATGATGGCCAGCAGTCGCGTGAGCAGCCTGCGCATCCAGGGATTGATCCGCAAGCGCAGGTAACCTTCCATTACGATCTGCCCCGCGAGCGTGCCCGTAATGGTGGAGCTTTGTCCGGCTGCGATCAATGCCACAGCAAACAATATGGGAGCCAGTTTGGAACCGAGCATACCTTCCAGCAACTGGTGGGCTTCTCCGATCTCGGCAACGCCCAGACCATTCTTGAAGAAGACGGCAGCAGCGAGGATCAGGATAGCGGCATTCACCAGGAAAGCCACATTCAGCGCCACGGCGGAATCCACGAAACTCCATTTCAGTGCCTGTTTGATACCCGGAGAAGTTTTGCTGATCTTACGGGTTTGCACAAGCGCAGAGTGGAGGTAAAGGTTATGCGGCATCACGGTGGCACCGATGATACCGATGGCGATGTACAGCGCTTCATCATTCGGGAAGGTTGGAACGAATCCTTTCACTACTTCAGAAGCTACCGGCTCCGCCATGATGATCTGCACAAGAAAAGACACTGCCACAACGGCCACCAGGCCGATGATGAAGGCTTCCATCTTGCGGATGCCCAGTCTTTGCAGCAACAACAACAATAAAGTATCGAAAACAGTAATGGCCACACCCCAGATCAGGGGAAGACCGGTGAGGAGATGTATACCGATGGCCATACCCAGCACTTCGGCCAGGTCTGTGGCGGCAATGGCGATTTCTGCGAGGATGTAAAGAACGAAGTTGACGCCCTTCGGGTAGGTCTCCCGGTTAGCCTGGGCCAGGTCCCGGCCACGGACGATTCCGAGGCGGGCGGAGAGGCTCTGCAACAGCAATGCCATGATATTGCTCATCAGCAGTACCCACAGCAGGGCATAACCGAATTTGGAGCCGCCTGCAAGATCGGTGGCCCAGTTGCCCGGGTCCATATAGCCAACGCTTACGAGATAGGCCGGACCGAAAAAGGAAAGAACTCTTTTCCAGCGGTTGGTATGTTTTGATACATCTACGGAAGCATGTACTTCACTGAGCGACCTGTCTGGCGGATGGTGCTTATTCATCATATTTCACAAATACGTTTTTGGCCACGTGCTCACTCACGGTGACGATGGTCTGATTTCTGATTTTCAATTCCAGTGAATTGTCGAAGGCGAACACCTTCTTCACTTCTATCCTTGTGCCGAGGCCGATCTGTTTGTGTTTGAGGAGCTCCAGCATTTCCGGGCTCTGATCACCGATGCCGCTCACTTCACCGGTCTTGTTCACGGGAAGATGCAGCAGGTCTACCTGCCTGATGAGGGTGAACCTTCCCTGGCTATCGGGGATAGGATCTCCATGCGGATCTGTTTTGGGGAAACCGAGGAATTCATCCAGGCGGTCTATCAGTTGCTTGCTGCTGATATGTTCCAGCTCTTCTGCAATCTCATGCACTTCATCCCAGCCGAAATTCAGTTTCTCCACCAGGAAATATTCCCAGAGGCGATGCTTGCGGATGATCTGCAGCGCCACTTTCCTGCCTTCCTGGCTTAACTTGAAACCCTTGTAGCGTTCATAGATGAGGAGCTTCTGCGCTTTCAGCTTTTTGAGCATATCTGTAACCGAAGCCGGACGGGTCTGCAGTTCATTGGCAACATCATTGGTAGTAACCACACCATCACTTTTCTGGAGATGGAAAATGGCCTTGAGATAATTTTCTTTGCTGCTGGAAAACTTCTGCATCGATTCCCTTTTCGCTTCACTCATCTAAAATTAAATTTAGACAAATCTAAAAAGAATTCGTAACAATCAAATAACTTTTCCGGGAGTGCTGCTGAATGCCTACTTTTAACGCATCAACACCAATACCGGTATATGAAAAAATTTCTCTTCTTTTTGCCTGTATTGCTGCTGCTTGCAGTGGCGTGCAAAAACAAAAAGACCTCTCTGAAAGATGGTGATAAAGTGGAAATAGGGGATTTCATCGAGTTCTTCCCTGAAATCTCACTGCCTTTCAGAATGGATGACACCTCACTGGTAAAAAAATCCAAAGACTCCTTTCTCATCGGAATGAAAATCTTTCAACAGTTCATTCCAGACAGTATCCTCAAAAAAGATTTCAATAATCTTTCCACGCTCAAACTCTATTCGGAAGCAAGGGTGAAAGAAAAAGGGAAAGAGACCTACCTCTTCGTGAAGGCAGTAGGAGGCAGCAAACGGGCCTGCTACCTGGTATGCTTCAGCGACGATAATAAATACCTCAATGCCATGCCGCTGGTGAAAGATGGCTTCGATAATTCCACCAGCGCTTACGGATTGCTGGATAAGAAATACCAGATCATCACTTACAGGGAACGCAGGCAGGGTGGAATGATCTCTACCTTCAAGCGCAATGTTTATTTCTACAACAACGCCGCCAATGAATTCACGCTGCTGATGACTGAGCCCAATGAAGAGATCATCGAGAATGTGATCAATCCCATCGATACTTTCAGCACCAAACATAAGCTCACCGGCGATTATGTGCAGAACAAGAAGAATTTCATTTCCTTCCGCGACAGCAAGCGGGCGAATGAACTAAGCTTCTTCGTTCACTTCGAAAAAAGTAATGGTGAGTGCAAGGGTGAGCTGAAAGGCGTGGCCAAACTCGTGAATAATACACTCGCGGTATACCAGGAAAGCGGCAATCCCTGCGAACTGCAGTTCAGTTTCAAAGGAAATACAGTTACCATGAAAGAAACAGGTGGCTGCGGCTCCTGGCGGGATATCAAATGCTTCTTTGAAGGCAGCTACACCAGAAAGAAAGCCCCCAAATCCTCAGAGGCCGCCGGAAAGAAAAAATAGAATAAGCCCCGCGGTATTATGATTTTATAGAATAAGCAGTATATTGCAACCGTTTGTGTATTTAGTACACATATTGAATTCACCAAGCAAACGAAACTATGAGCTTTACCAACTATAATGTTCCGTACCCCATCAACGAGTCTTACAAAACCAAAGTGGCTTACTTCTCCATGGAGTTTGCTGTTCATCAGCCACTGAAGATCTACAGCGGTGGGCTGGGATTTTTGAGTGGATCGCATCTCAGGAGTGCCTATGAGCTCCGTCAGAATATGATCGGGATCGGCATTCTCTGGAAATATGGTTACTATGATCAGGCGCGCAACCAGGATGAAACTTTGCAGGTGACCTGGATGGAAAAACATTACAGTTTCCTGGAAGATACCGGTATCCAGTTCCAGATCATCATTCACGATCACCCGGTATGGGTAAAGGTCTGGTACCTCAATCCCGAAACATTCGGTACTGCTCCGCTCTTTCTGCTCAGCACCGATGTGCCCGAGAATGATTATGTTTCCCAGACCATCACGCATCGTTTATATGATGCCAATGTGGCTACCAAGGTAGCCCAGTTCATCTTACTGGGAGTGGGCGGCGCCAAACTGGTGGACGAACTCAATTTCAATCCGGACAGGTACCACCTGAATGAAGCGCATGGCGTTTCTTCCGTATTCTATCTCTATAAGAAATTCGGTAATGTGGAAGACATCAAAAAACGTTTGGTGTTCACCACACATACGCCTGAAGAAGCCGGTAACGAAAAGCATGATATCTATCTCTGTCAGAAGATGAGTTATTTCTGCGGACTGGGACTGGATGAAGTGCGCAAGCTCACGGGCATCGAAGATGATCAGTTCAATCACTCGCTGGTGGCGCTGCGCTTTGCACATCTCGCCAATGGTGTATCGCAATTGCATGGCGTGGTGAGCAGGCTGATGTGGGGCAAGTATCCCGGTGTTTGCCCGATCATCTCCATCACCAACGCGCAGAACTGGCGCTACTGGGCCGATAAGCAGTTGTATCGCTTCATGGAAGAGAACAATGATGCCGGCTGGGATGATCGTAAACGTTATCTCAAACGCAGGTCTTTCGAGATCGTGGCAGACCAGACCGGAAAACTTTTCAAACCCGATGTGTTCACCATTGTATGGGCCAGGAGGTTTGCAGGTTACAAACGCGCTGATTTCCTCACACGCAATAAGGAAAGGTTCGAGAAATTATTATCGAACAAGCAATATCCCGTTCAGATCATCTGGGCCGGAAAGCCTTATCCGATGGACTATCCCGCTATCAACGAGTTCAACAGCCTGGTGAACCTCAGCAAGAAATACAATAATGTAGCGGTTCTGACGGGTTATGAACTGACATTATCGAAGAGGTTGAAACAGGCAGCGGACTGCTGGCTGAATAATCCCCGTGTGCCCCGCGAAGCGTCCGGCACCAGTGGCATGACGGCTGCCATGAACGGCGCCGTGAATTTCTCTACTGATGATGGCTGGATCCCGGAGTTCATCAACAATGCCAATAATGGTTTTGTGGTGCCGAAAGGAGATTATGCCCGCATGAACACGCAGGAGCAGGATGATTATGATCTGAACAAGATCTATGATATGCTGGAACAGGAGATCCTTCCCTTATACTATAATCAATACGATACCTGGAGGTCTGTTGCCATCAATGGTATGCGCGATGTACGTTTCCGTTTTGAATCGGGCAGGATGGCCAACGAATATTACCAGGAGCTCTATAAATAATTCTGGCGGATTGTGTAATTGCAGAGAACTGCGCATCCATTAGCTGTATTCACCAAAATCGATTGTATGAAGCAGCTAATTGTTGTCGCAGTTTTTTCATTATTCCATTTTTCTTCCGCGTTGGCAAAGCCCGGCCCCGGAAAGAATGCAGCATCCTCCACTTTGAAGTCGGCCATCGTATACAGAACAGGCGCTGAGCTGTTCCATACGGCCAGGATAACGCTGGTGCAGGGCAACAATGAATTTGTGATCGAAGGGCTCAGCAACCAGATAGAGCTCAACAGTGTGCGGGTGACTTCAGATAACAGCGGGCTTGCGATCATGTCTGTTGAATTCGGAAAACAATTCCTGGAGAAAGAAAATACTTCCCCAGAGGTGAAACGATTGAAGGATTCTGTTGAAAAAGCAGAGCGGGAGCTGGCGGTTGTGCAATCGGATATCGTTACTGTCAAAGATCTGCAGGCGGTACTGTCTGCCAACAGATCCATTGCAGGATCACAGACCGGAGTGAGCGTGGCGGAGCTGACAAAGCTGATGGATTACTACCGGGCAAAGGCAACCGAATTACAGAAAGAGTCGCTGCAGCTGTCCGATAAGGAAATCAAACTACTGAAGCAGATCGCGCGACTGCAAAACCAGGTAAAGGAAGAAGAGAAAAAGAATACGGTCACTTCCGGTCAGCTTGCCTTTCAGGCTTTCTCCCCGATGGCCGGAACATACACACTCAATATTTCGTATATCACTCCCTATGCAGGCTGGAACCCGGCCTATGATCTCCGTGTGGAAAGCATCAGCAAGCCGGTGAGTATCGGTTTCAAAGCAAAGGTGAGCCAGACAACGGGCCTCGACTGGAAAGGCATAAAGCTGGTGCTGGCTACTTCCATGCCCAATATGAATGCCACTGCGCCTGAATTACAAAGCTGGTTGCTGAGCTATCGCAGTATGCACGATCAGCTTTCAGGAAAAGTGGCGGGTGTGCATATCCGTGGTGTTAATTCAATAGTCGAGAATAAATCGCTCAGTGAAGTGGTGGTAATGGGATATGGAGGCGCCAGGCAGGAGAGGGAAACTCCTGAGCCGGTATATGTAGTGAACGGAGATGTGGTATCGAAAGAAAAATTCAGCCAGATCAACAAGAATGCTATCAAATCCATCAATATCCTGAAGGGTGATAATGCCGCTGCCATCTATGGCTCCCGCGCAGCAGGTGGTGCAACAGTGGTAACACTCAAGGAGGGATTGCAGGATTATGTGGCGGAGAACGATAATCAGCTCAATGTAACCTATGAGATCGATCTGCCTTATGACGTGCCTACTAACGGAAAGGAACAGGTGGTAGCATTGAAAGACCGTACAACTCCTGCCATCTACAAATATTTTGCAGCGCCGGTGAAAGACAAGGATGCATATTTGCTCGGATGTATTGCTGACTGGGAAGGTCTTCAATTGCTGCCGGGTGAAGCCAATATCATTTTTGAAGGTACTTATGTGGGCAAGACCCAGCTTAATCCCGGTTCTACCAGCGATACGCTGAACCTCACGCTGGGCAAGGACCGCCGCGTGGTGATCACCCGCGAGAAGCTCAAGGATTTCAGCAGCGTGAAATTCCTTGGCAGCAAGAAACTACAAACTTTCACTTATGAGATCACGGTGAAGAACAATAAGAAAGAAGCCATCCAGATGCAGGTGAAAGATCTGTTCCCGATCCCCACAGACAAGGAGATCGAAGTGGAACTGCTCGAATTCAGCGGTGCTGAGGTGGACAAGGAGAAATCCTTCCTCACCTGGAATCTCGATATCAAGCCGGGGGAATCACGCAAACTGCGCATGAGCTACAGCGTTAAATATCCGAAGGATAAATTACTTCCTTTATAACCTGAATAGAGTTCCGCTATACTTTGAGCGTTTCCGGTTACGGCCGGGGCGCTCTTTTTTGTTGGGGATTGTACAACAAAAAAATGTCCTCCTGTTCGGGAGGACATTTTTTATTCAGTTGTTGAAACTTACTTCTTGATCACTTCCAGCAGGCTCACTTCAAAGATCAGTGCAGATCCCGGTTTGATGTCCGGACCTGCGCCGCTATCGCCATAAGCGAGTTCGGAAGGAATGTACAATTTCCATTTGCTGCCCTGTGGCATCATCAGGAGAGCTTCAGTCCAGCCGCGGATCACGCCGGTAACGGGGAAAGTGATGGGCTGACCTCTTTTGATGGAGCTGTCGAATTCTTTTCCATCGATGAGGGTGCCTGCATAATGAACGCGTACTTCGTCGGCAGTGGTAGCGATGGGGCCGGTGCCTTCGTCGATGATCTCATATTGCAGACCGCTGGCTGTGGTTTTCACGCCTGCTCTTTTTTTGTTCTCAGCCAGGAAAGCATCGCTGGCTTTCTTATTGGGGCCGGCAGATTTTGCTTTGATGGCTGACATATGATTCATGATGCACATCTGCACCTGCATATCGTCCAGTGCGGCTTTGCCGGCTTTCTGATCTGACAGTGCCTTTGTTACGAGTGCATTGTTGATATCGGTTATGCCTTGTTGTTTGTAGAAGCTGGCGAGGCTGAGGCCGATGGCATAGCTGAAGGAATCGGCAGCGTTCTTCAGTACTACAGTTCCGGCAGGTTTGGCTGCGGTTTTAGCAATAGGTTTTGCAACAGGTTTGGATGCAGGTTTAGCGGCGGGCTTTGCAGCAGCAACTGGTTTCTTCGTTTGCGCAACAGCTCCGAGGGCCACACAGCAGATTGCTGTAAAGAGAATCGATCTTTTCATTCAAAGTTGATTTTAAGGATTCAAATATAATGGAAAGTTTATTGCCGGGCATACCGCTCTGCCTTTTCCAGGTAATGATTGGCTGCCACGGTGTCGCCCTTACGCAGTAAGGCTTTCGAGAAGCTCCTGAGCGCAAGGGGTTCCTCCGGAAAGAGCATAAGATTCAGCTTTAGGGTGAAGAGTGCTTTGTTAATTTCCTGCAAACTTAACTGAACTTTTCCCAGTCCATCCAGTTCGCTGCGGTTCAAAACCAGTTTTTTGAGATCGCCAGCGAGGATGGTACTATCATGTTCATGTTGTTGCCAGTCGGCATGACTATGCCATTGCAGCATCCAGGCGGCGCCCAGGTATTTGGGCACATAGGCTTCGCGATGAAGGATGCTGAGCAGGTCTTTTTCCAAAGACTGCACGGGAGATTCAACAATCCGGTTGATCTCTTTTCCATTTTGATAAACGATAAAAGTGGGAACGCGGTGAATGTTCTTTCCTCTTTCTTCATGTGTTGGACTCTGCTTGTAATCATGATCGCCGCGGCCTGTGTTGATGATCCCGATGGCAGTGGGCGGAACGCCGCAAAGATGCAGCAGTTTGAGCATGCGCGGCACTTCCCGCTTGCTGTCGCCACACCAGGTAGCCATGAAGATCTGCATCGTTTTGTTGCGCAGTTCAGGACGAAGTGCTGCCAATACTGAGCTATCCGGCGTATATGAATTGTATTGAGGCAAATACCAGTTGCTGAATGGAGCCTGTTGCAGGCCTTCTTCCGTGGTTTGTCCATAGAGATCGGGATTTCCTTGTGCATCGCGGATGATCTGGTTAACATAGTTGGATACAGATGAGGCAGGAACTATTTTAGGTTGACAGGAATCTGAAATTACAGCGATGCTGAGTATACACAATAAGATATTCGTTCTCATAAAATGAGTTTGATTGGTAAGTAGAATGGATGGAATAGAAAAGTGGAATTGTGCAATAAATGGTTTATTGCAATTACTTCGGGTACCGGCAGTCATTCGCCTCCCGGCGAGTGACTGGGTACACTCTGAGTAAAATCAATTAGTTCCTATGGAAATCAGCATCGCGGTGGCTGGAAGATGCCTTTGACATCGGCATCTGTGAGCGGGGAAGACTGCGTGTAAATAATTTTGCTGGCCGGAGCTATTGCCAGCAGACCGGGCAAACTGCAACAGGCGTGATCATACACTTCTTCCGAAATCCCTTTTACGGGAAAGGAAGCGGCGAAATGACCTTTCTTTTCATCCGCCTGCGCCATGATCTTTTCGCAATCGCATTTTGCTGCGGCCGTTGCTGCCATCAGGCGGCATTCCCAATAGCTCATGATCCTGCCATACTGGATGGCAAAGAAGCAGATCAATAACAGGAGTGCTGTAAGGCGTTGCATGCAATAAAGTTTGCTATTCGAAAAATAACCATATTTGTTGAACAAAAAAAGCAGACATGAGTGCATTCCTCAAACCGGTGGAAGTCCGTTGGTCGGACCTCGATCCAAATTTTCATCTCCGTCATTCCGTATACTATGATTATGGCGCCTTTGCGCGTATCAGTTTCCTGGAAGAACATGGTCTGACTGCTGCAGTGATGGCAGCCAACCAGATCGGGCCCATTCTCTTCCGTGAAGAATGCGTATTCAAACGTGAGATCAGACTGGGCGATACCATCACCATCGATGTTGAATTGCTGTCGGCCCGTGAAGACCAGAGCCGCTGGAGCATCCGTCATAATATCTGGAAAAACGGAGATACACTCTCAGCGGTGCTCACCGTGGACGGAGCCTGGATCGATGTTGCCAAAAGAAAACTCACCGTACCTCCTGATAATGTGTTGCATGTGTTCAATAATATGCCGAGGGCAGCTGAGTTTTCGTGGATAAATAAATGATCCTTTAACAACTTTTTGTGGTGGGCAACGTTACTTTAGCCTTACACAAAAGATATCGTATGAAACGCATCTTCTTACCCCTCCTGTTATTAGCTTCCCTTGGCGGTTTTGCACAAGGCGGACTGTTGAAAAAAGCCAGCGGGCTCCTGAATAAAACCAGCGGAAGCGGATTGAGCAATGATGATATCGTTGCCGGTCTGAAAGAAGCGCTGAGCCTTGGTGCTACCAATGGCGCCAATAAGCTTTCTGCAGTGGATGGTTTCTTTGCCAATGCTGCTATTAAAGTACTGATGCCTCCCGAAGCACAGAAAGTGGAATCCACTTTACGCAGTATGGGAATGGGTAAACTGGTGGACGATGCGATCCTCAGCATGAACCGTGCTGCAGAAGAAGCAGCGAAATCCGCTGCGCCTATTTTCCTGGATGCAGTGAAAGGCATGAGCTTCCAGGATGCACTCGGGATCCTCCGCGGTCCGGATACTGCAGCTACCAGCTATCTGAAAGGCAAGACACTCGCTTCACTCACCAGCGCTTTCAGCCCAACCATTGATAGCGCCCTGGAAAAGACCGGCGCCACCAAACACTGGAAAACGGTTTTCGAAACTTACAATAAAGTTCCCCTGGTGAAAAAAGTGAACACCAATCTCTCCGGATATGTTACTGAGCGCGCGCTCAATGGTCTCTTCTTCCAGGTTGCCCAGGAAGAGCAGAAGATCAGGAAAGATCCTGCTGCCCGTGTAACCGAAACATTGAAAAAAGTATTTGGATAAGCTTTCCCTACTTTTGCGGCATGAACACGGAAAAGTTCCACATGTTCCGCAACAGGCTGGTGAAAGTGTACAAGCATATTCACAAACAGGCACGTCGTCAGAACATCACCTGCTACAGGGTGTATGATCACGACCTGCCTGAATTCCCTTTCTGCATAGAGATCTACGAAGATCATATCTATCTCGCGGAATACAAGCGCAGGCATAGCCTCACAGAAGAAGAGCATGAACAATGGCTGGAAGACTGCATCGTGATCATCAGTGAGATCCTGGAACTGCCATCAGACAATGTGTTCATCAAGCAGCGCCAGCGCAAAGCAGGCAGGCTTGGCCAGTACCAACGGGTAGATACAACCGATGCTTTCTTCGATGTGAAAGAAGCAGGGCTCAACTTCAAAGTAAACCTTTCCGATTACCTGGATACCGGCCTCTTCCTGGATCATCGCATCACCCGAGGCATGGTGCGTGATGCCGCCGCCGGCAAAAGAGTACTCAACCTTTTCTGCTATACCGGCTCTTTCTCCGTATACGCCGCTGCCGGCAATGCCGCTTCCGTTACATCCGTTGACCTTTCAAAAACTTATCTCAAATGGGCGGAAGACAATATGCAGCTCAATAATTTCTACGATCCGCGTAAACATCATTTCCTTCATGCAGACGTACTGCAATACCTGGATACACTGGAACCTGATTCCTTCGACCTGGTGATACTTGATCCACCTACCTTCAGCAACAGCAAACGCATGAAGGATTTCCTGGATATCCAGGCCGACCATGTAAGCCTGCTAAACAAAACCCTGAAAGCGCTCTCTCCGGACGGCGTGATCTACTTCAGCACCAACTACAGGAAGTTTGAGCTCGACAGGGAACGTATCCATACGCCATCTGTCCGCGACATCACCAATGCTACCACTCCCTTTGATTTCCAGGGAAAACTGTTCCGCTGGTGTTACCGGCTGGAGGCATAATCTGGCAGGTCAGATAATTCCGGTAAATTATCCGGGAGAGTTTTGTTATTTTATCGGGTAGATCCATCAATCTTTTTTATGAAACAGAAAATTTTATTCCTGCTGGTCTTCTGTGGGTTTGTACAAACGGCATCAGCCCAGATTATTAAGCAATCCACGATCTATTTACCCGCTACTGTTTTCCTTACAGATATTCAGGGGCAACGTCCATCTGAAGAATGGAACAGGGTAGAGGTCAAAGGCAGTCCATTCCTGCCGGGGGAGTGGGCAAAAGCAGTTGTAACGCTGAAGGACAACCGAACTTTCTCGGGCATTTCCATGCGGCTTAACTGCGTGAACAATTCCATACATTACCTGACTTCACAAAAAAACGAGTTGGTGGCTCCGGATGGAATGATCAAAGAAATATTGATGATTGATTCAACCGGCGCCAGCCCCACCGAATACAGACTCGCAAGCGGTTTTCCTGAGACCGGCAAAAACACTGCTGCTACTTTTTACGAACGGCTGGTGAACGGAAAAGCCCAGTTGCTGAAGTATACAAAAAGGAAACTGAAAGAATATAAAGCCTATGCCGGCGCTACTGAGAAAGAATATGTGAGCAATGAAGACTATTATTTGTTTAACAATGGCACCATCAAAGAATGGGGAAAAGGGAAAGAATTCCTGCTGGAAATTCTGGCAGATAAAAAAGAAAAGGTGCAGGAATACATCGACAAGCAAAAACTGAAATGTAAAAGCATCGATGATGTGAAACTGGTGTTGAACTATTACAACGGCCTTCCCTGACCTGTACTGTTTTTGTTTCGTTTCAAAAAAGGGATCAGCATCGGAACTTGCTGCTGATACAAAATATAGGCTTCGCCGAAAGTACGGCGGAGCTTTTTTTCTTCGAAGAGGGTTCCGATAATGGTATATAACGTGATCATGCCGGCACTGATCAGATTGCCGCCGGTAGGGAACAGCAGGAACAGGCACCAAACCAGCAGCAGGGTACCGGAATAAAGCGGATGCCGTACAAAGCGGTTCAGCCCGCCGGTCTCCAGCTTACCGGACGACTGCCTGCCGGGGAACAGCACATCAATGACACTGAGATGGTAGAAATATTTCCGGATGCAGATGCTCATAATGATCATGGCGGGCAGGAGCAGGATTGCTGCTGCAACACTAACGTAAACGGGCCTTCGAAATAATGACCTGTCCGGATGCGAATACTGGAACCATATGATCCAGCCCAGCAGTAAAAATGAAAAAATGGAATAGTACAATCTGTAGTACCTGGAATGTGCGCCCATGAAGGAACTGACAACAGCTTTCACCCGTTCTGCCGCCAGCAGGCTGTGCGTAAGACCGAATACCACCCAATATGCCATCAGTTCTCCATACATAGTTATTGTTTAGAGATGGAAAGACACGGCCAGTGTGCAGCCGTTATCCGGCGCTGCATGCAACAGCATCGTGCCATGTACCTGCTCCAGCCTGCTTCTGATATTCATCAGTCCCATACCGGAGATCACTGTATCCGGATCAAATCCTTTGCCATTATCCGTAATGCTGAGGTGAACGGTTTTGTTCTTTTGTTCCAATTGTATTTTCACCTGGTCAGCCTCTGCATGTTTCAGAATATTGTTGAGCTGTTCCTGAATGATGCGGTAAAGCATCAGCTGTACCTGTTCAGGGAGATCGCTTTCCTTTATGCCGTCATTCTTCAGATCGATATGGAGGGTATTCACCACCGCGATGGCCGCTACCAGCTGATCGATACTCCTGAGCAATCCGTTTTCATGAAGGGCAGGAGGCAGGAGGGATCGTGATAATTGTCTGATCTCTTCGATCACCTGTTTGATGTATTCGGAGCATTTTTCCAGCAGCTCCTGCTGCATGCCCTTGTTCACCTGCGCATGCTGCACATATAATTTCACAACACCCAGGAGCTGGTTGATATTATCATGCAGCTCTTCGCCCAGTTTTTTCCTTTCCGCTTCCTGTGCCTGCAATATGGCTTTGGCCATTTCCTGGTTCTGTTTTTCTTTTTCTTCTTCCAGTCTTTGCTGCAGCCATTTATCCCTTGCAAATTCAATGTCCGTGAAGATCCTCCTGCTTCCGAAATAGATCAGTATGGCGGCCAGGATCATGAACAGTACTCCTTTTGAATGTTGTATCATGCTGTACAGCTCCAGGTCATTGCGGGTCAGTTGCCGGGAGATGATGTCCGAAGCGAAGATCCAGGTGATGCCGAAAACAAGAAAAATAACAGCGAGTTTAATAGAGGAAGTGTACGGGTTTCTCATAAAGGGTGTAATGGAACACAATAATAAGGCATTGCGGTAAAAGTTGAAGGGCAGAAAGTAAAAAAGGAGAATGAAGCACCTAAAATAGGAATATCTTTGCGCCATGCATTATGTTTCAGTAGAAGGGCTTACCAAATCTTACGGTATCAAGCCTTTGTTCGAGAATATTTCCTTTCATATCGAAGAGGGCGACAAGATCGCGCTGGTGGCGCGCAATGGCAGTGGAAAATCAACCCTGCTGCGTATCCTTAGTGGCGTTGAGACCGCTGACGAAGGCTCTGTCTGGATCAGCAAGGAAGTGACCGTTGCCCTGTTTGAACAGGAACCTGAATTCAATGAAGGATGGAGTGTGCTGGATAATATCTTTCATCACAATCACCCCGTGATCAATGCCATCAAGGAATATGAAGCCCTCAGCGAAGAGGAAGACCCTGAGAAACTGAGTGCCGCCATCGTGAAGATGGATGAAATGGGCGCCTGGGACTTTGATGCAAAAGTGAAACAGATCCTCGGTAAACTCAATATACATCACCTCAATCAACCTGTGGGTACGCTCAGCGGCGGCCAGCGCAAAAGAGTGGCGCTCGCCAAAACGCTGATCGATATCGGCTTCGAGCACAAGCATGTGCTGCTGATCATGGATGAACCTACCAACCACCTTGACGTGGAAATGGTGGAATGGCTGGAACATTATCTCAGCCAGCAGCATATCACACTCCTGCTAGTGACGCACGACCGCTACTTCCTCGATGCCGTTTGTGAAGAGATCTGGGAACTGGACCGCAGCGATCTCTTCGTGTACAAAGGAGATTACGAGAATTATCTCGAGAAGAAAGCTGCCCGCCAGGAAAGCGAAGCCGCCAGTATCGACAAGGCTCGCAATACCTACCGCAAAGAGCTGGAATGGATGCGCAAACAGCCCAAGGCCCGCACCACCAAATCCAAAAGCAGGCAGGATAATTTCTATGAAGTGGAAGCAAAGGCCAAACAGCGCATCGAAGAGCAGCAGCTCCAGTTGCAGATGAAGATGAACCGGCTCGGTGGCAAAGTGATCGAATTGAAAAAAGTATACAAGAGCTACGGCGATAAAGTGATCCTCAAAGGATTCGATTATACTTTCAAAAAAGGAGAACGCGCAGGCGTGGTGGGAAAGAACGGTGTTGGTAAATCCACCTTCATCAATATCCTCCAGGGCCTCGAAGAAGCAGACAGCGGCAAAGTGAATATCGGGGAAACCGTGATCTTCGGCAACTATTCGCAGGGAGGTCTGCTGATCAAGGAAGATATGCGCGTGATCGAATTTGTGAAGAATATCGCAGAGAGTTTTCCGCTGGCCAGCGGCGGCTCCCTCAGTGCTGCACAGTTCCTGCAACTCTTCCTGTTCCCTCCGGAACAGCAATACACTTATATCTCAAGTTTGAGCGGAGGTGAGAAAAGAAGGCTGCACCTGTTGAGCATCCTTTTTCGCAATCCTAACTTCCTCATACTGGATGAACCTACCAACGACCTGGATCTGCCCACACTGGCAGTGCTGGAGAATTTTCTCAGCGAGTTCCAGGGTTGCCTGCTCATCGTTTCCCACGACCGTTATTTCATGGACAGACTGGTGGACCATCTCTTCGTATTCGATGGAGATGGCGTGGTGCGCGACTTCCCCGGCAATTACACACAGTATCGCCTGAACAAAAAAGAAGAAGAACAGAAAGAAACAGCCGCTCCGAAAGCAGAACAAAAACAGGAAAAAGCTACAAAGCCTGAAGAGAAAAAGCGACTCTCTTTCAAGGAAAAAAGAGAATTCGAGCTGCTGGAAAAAGAGATAGCGGCGCTTACCAAAGAAAAAGAACTTGTTACCGAAAAGCTCAATAGCGGCAGCACGCCATTTGATGAGCTGCAGGCATTGAGTCTTCGTATAGGCGAGATCGGGGATTTACTGGACGAGAAAGAGCTGCGATGGCTGGAGCTGAGTGAATTCGAGTAACCACTCAACGCTCTCAATTAGCCATTCAGCCTAACTATTGTTAGTATTCCGGTGCTCGTTTATATTTTACCATCAGAAATTGGGAATAATGAAATCATACTTACTACTTGCTTTCACGGGCATGTCGTTGGCTGCGGTTGCTCAAAAGCCCGCCAACCCGAAGCCCTATGCAGCTACAATCACTGCTGCTGAACTCAAAACGCATCTCTACATTGTAGCCTCCAAAGAAATGGAAGGACGGGAAACCGCCACGGAAGGGCAACGCAAAGCCGCTGCCTATATCCAGGACCATTTCCAAAAACTGGGCCTGGCGCCTGGTAATGGAAGCAGCTACCAGCAGGCATTTCCGGTTTTCCGTGATAAGGATGGAAAAACATCCATCGAAGTGAATGGAAAAGATTTTACAGATATCATGGGATATGGCAGCGCCAATGAAGCCACTTATTACCTCAGTGAAGTGGTATTTGTAGGCGATGGTCTTACAGACAGTACGCACGACAGTTACAAAGGACTGGACGTGGCAGGCAAAGCTGTGCTGGTGATGCCCGGCAAACCGAATACAAATTACCGTCGCCGTATAACCGATCCCGGCTCCAACTTCGTGGAGAATGCCCGCCTGCATGGTGCGGCTGTTGTGTTCTATGTTTCCGCTTCTACCAGGGGCGGCAGAAGCTTTGGTGGCAATATGTATACCAACGCTTTCAAGCCAACTGCAGGGCCGAACATATTCTTCGTTTCCGATGCAGTTAGCAAGGCCATTATGGGAGCCGATAACTACAAATCCGACAGCGCTGCCGTGAAAAACGGTAATGCACAAGCGAAAACCTACAAAGCTGAAGTGATCCTGCAAAACAAAAAAACGATCGAGCGCCTGGAAAGCACCAACGTGCTGGGGGTGCTGGAAGGAACTGATAAGAAAGATGAATACCTCTTCATCACTGCCCACTACGATCATATCGGCAAACATGGCGATGAGATCAACTATGGCGCGGATGATGATGGCTCCGGTACCGTGGCCATCCTGGAAATGGCTGAAGCTTTTGTGAAAGCGAAAAAAGAAGGGAAGGGCCCGCGCAGGACCATCGTGTTCATGTGTGTGTCCGGTGAAGAGAAAGGCCTCTGGGGCTCCGAATACTACAGCGAGAATCCCATCTTTCCTTTGGATAAAACAACTGCCGACCTCAATATCGATATGATCGGAAGGATCGATCCCAGCCGCAAACATGGGGACAGCACCAATTACGTGTATGTGGTAGGCGATGATAAGCTCAGCTCAGACCTGCGCCCCATCAGCGAATCCGTGAACAAGAAGTACACGAAGCTGGAGCTGGATTACAAATACAATGATCCGAACGACAAGGAACGTATCTATTATCGCAGTGACCACTACAATTTCGCACGTAAAGGTGTTCCTGTGATCTTCTATTTCAATGGTGTGCATGCAGACTATCACAGGCCAACCGATACGCCTGATAAGATCGGATATGAAATGCTGGCAAAAAGAGCACAGCTGGTATTTTACACGGCCTGGGAAATGGCCAACAGGAATGAAATGCTGAAGCGTGATATTCCTTTACCGGTAATGAATTGATCAGGTGTCTGATACTGCCACCATCAGCCAGCAAATGAAAGCGATGATCAGTATCACCACCAGCCATTTATAGCGGTCCCACTGATCGCGTTGTTTTTTGGTACGAAGGGCCTGCTGCAAAAGCTGTTTCATTTCCTCATCGTCGCCCGCCAGTTGCATCAGTGATGCATGCACCGGCAGATGTTCTTTCAGAGGCAATGGGGCTGCGGCCTGCAGCAGGTTCTTTATTATGCTTTGGTTGGTATTTATGCGATTGAACTGGTGGAGGATATTGATATTGGTTTCGCTCAGTAACTGTTGGATATGATTGGAGAGCGAATGAAAATCCACCTGGAAGAAATTCATGGAGGCGATAGCGTTTTTCACTTTATCAGCGGATGCCAGTATCTCTTCAGGCGTGAGTGGTTTTTCCGTGTAACCGGCGCCTGTTCTGCGTGTGTACCATCTGTTGTAATTGTACTCTTCCCTTTTTTGCGGATCGCTCAATACTTCCCATGCTTCCTGGATCTCAACGAAACGCGCGGCGGCCAGATGGTCGCCATTGTTTTTGTCGGGATGGTATTTGATGGCCAGCCTGCGGAATGATTTCTTGATCTCCTGCAAACTGGCTACAGGCGTTACCTCCAGGACCTTATAATAATCTTTTACAATCATGAATGGAATCGCAACAAAACTATACCTTGCACCGTTTCTAAAAAAGTTTGATTCTTATTACTGTCAATAACTATGAAAACCCTGCTCCAACAACCCATTGCGAGGATTCGCACCGTAGCCCTTGTATTGTTTTTCGGAAGTGTAATGCAAGCCTGCAACCTGAGTACGGAAGCCAAAGCCGGCGAACCAGCCAGCAATGCTGTTCCTGCAAAGGATTCTACAGTTGCGGAAAATACAAGTGCATCAAGTTCCGGTGAAAGCATTACCGATCCTTCAAAGATCAAAGTGGCCGATGCCGCTACCATCCTGGCCAGACCGGAAGTGCCCATTCTTTGTTATCACCAGGTGCGCGACTGGAAGCCCACTGACTCTAAATCCGCCCGTGATTATATCGTTCCCGAAGCTGCATTTGCTGCGCAGATGAAAATGCTGGCAGACAGCGGTTATCATACCATCCTGCCAGACCAGCTCTACGAATACCTGAACACCGGCAAGGCCCTGCCTTCCAAACCGGTAATGCTGACCTTTGATGATACTGACCTGGATCAGTACACTTTTGCCAGGCCGGAAATGGACAAGTACGGATTCAAAGGTGTATTTTTTGTGATGACCGTTTCCCTGGGAAGA
Source organism: Pseudobacter ginsenosidimutans (assembly GCF_007970185.1). Lineage (NCBI taxonomy): Bacteria > Pseudomonadati > Bacteroidota > Chitinophagia > Chitinophagales > Chitinophagaceae > Pseudobacter > Pseudobacter ginsenosidimutans. Next base: position 3,405,686 of record NZ_CP042431.1, read on the forward strand.
CCCCGTTATATGAGCAAAGAACAGGTGAAAGCGCTGTCCGATGCCGGTCATGCCATCGGCTCCCATACCTGGGACCATCACAATGTGAAAAAATATCAGGGGGACGACTGGAAGATCCAGATAGAAAAGCCGTCAAAACAACTGGAAGAAATTACCGGCAAACGCATTCAGTATTTTGCTTATCCGTTCGGTCTCTGGAATCCCCAGGCTATTCCGGAGCTGAAAAAGCGGGGTATGCTGGCGGCATTTCAGTTGTACGCACCCCGGGACCAGCAGGATCCCCTGTTTACCATCAGGAGGATCATAGTTCCCGGCACCTGGAGCGGCCCCGCACTGGCAACCCGGATGAGAACCAGTTTTGGGAGTAAATAAGGGATGCAACGGTAATCTTTCTAAAGTTGTCTAAATGCTTTAGTAGAATATTTTTCCGGTTTTAAAGAATATTCTAAATTGTTACCCTCTTTTACTCAACTAAAGTTTAAATGTGCAAAGTATGCAAAGATTAATGACATGGGGATTGGTATTGATACTGAGTACCACCTTTTTAAGCAGTTGTTTGAAATCAAGTACCTCACAGCCTGAAAAGCTGACCTACCTTTATCTTATGCATATGGCAACCACTGCCCCTTCTGTAGACCTTTACTTCGGTACACAGAAAGCGAGCAGCAATTCCATCAGTTTCAATACAATTTCCGGTTCCTATACCGGTATCAGACCGGCTACATTTGATGTTACCTATAAAAAAGGCGGTGGGGACAGCCTGGTGGCTACCATTCCAACGGCAGTGTACGACACACTGATGCCTTACACGCTGCTGTTGTTTTCAGATGCAGATGGGGAGGGACATGCTACCAGGATCTTCGATAATACAGAAGGACTGAGCACGGAAAAAGTGAACTATCGTTTCTGGCATCTGGCGCATGATATTGGCCCTGTAGATATCACTATCGGCACCAGCCTGGTTGATGCAGGCCGTTCCCTGGCTGATAACGTTGGCGGAAACGCTTATAATCGTTTCAATAACCAGATCGATGCAGGAACTTATACCATCACTGTGAAAGAAGCTGGTACAGAGAATGTGGTGGCAAAACAGGAAGATGTTAACCTTGTGAAAGGCGCTTCTTATACGATATTCCTCAAGGGATCAGCAACAGGTACCGGTGTTAAGGAAAAAGCCGTTGGCATTCTGAGAAACTTCTGAGTTTTTGTATTTTCTATAGTACCGTATCTATGATATCATTGAACCGCCATCCTTCGGGATGGCGGTTTTTTTTATGTCTTACACTTCAAACTTCCTGATGGCCGGATCTTCCAGCAGGGCTTCCACCAGTTTTTCCTGGTTTGATTTGGAGCCCTGAACTCTCCAGCTGCATTGTATGTCATCATCCAGCTTGATCCTTTTTTCCAGTTCGAATTTCAAATGGAAGCTTTTCATGAGCGTTTCATATTTCAGTAGAATGCCGGGCTCATACCGGCGGGTGATGGTATAAACTCTTTCCTTGTTGATGCGTTCAATCCATTGCTCGATCCTGATGAAAAGGGCCAGCACGATGAGGATGAGTGCGCAGGCGCCCAGTGCGGCCAGGTAAAGCCCGCCGCCAACGGCCATTCCAACGGCGGCTGTAGCCCAGATGGTGGCCGCTGTTGTAATGCCATTGATGCCCTTATCGCTTTTGAAAATTACCCCTGCACCGATAAATCCGATACCTGTTACAATATTGGAGGCAATCCTGTAAGTATTGCCGGCATCAATGATCATCGATACCAGCATGAACATGCAGGAGCCCATGCTGATGAGGGTGATGGTGCGGAGACCAGCGGATTTATCGCGATGCTCCCTTTCGATGCCTAATAACATACCGATGGCCATGGCCACCAGCAATCGTTCCATGATCTCTTCTAAGGACAGCATGCAGGTCAGATATTAGAATTGGCGTTTGGATCTTCTTCTTCGTTCTCTTTGTCTACACTGTAAGGATTGTTGGCTTCATCTTCTTCTCCGATGGCTTCGTCTGCGTCATCATCTTCCGCACCGGGCACATCCAGGTCATCGCCGCCGAGATCGGATTCTTCGTTGAGAGGATCGCCGTCATCGTCCACTTCGTCGAGGCGGGCGTTGCGGATCCGTTCATCATCGGGGTCGTCATCTCCGGCGGTATCCAGGAGCTCCAGTTCTTCGGGACTGATATTGCTGTCTTCATCCAGCAGTTCTTCGTCGTCATTGAAAATATCATCACCTTCTTCATCGGAGGAAGAGATGGTGGTATCGCGGAACTCTTTCATTTTTGGAGGGCGGATATGTTCCTGGCCGGGGATGTCTTTTACATCCGGCAGATCGATGGTGTCCGGATCTTCGGCAGCATCCCTGGACTTATCTTCCTCCGCGGCGTTTCCTTTCTTTTTGTTGGGAGTATTTTCTTTACCCTCGTTTTGCGTATTCTTTTTCATGATCCTGTATTTTAAATGAGTTGAAAAAAATTTATGCCTGCGGTGTGGGAGTGGTTGCCTGCATTTTGGCATGCAGGATATGATCGTTGAAAGCTTTCAGGTGTTTGTGGATAAGCCGGATAGTGGGCTCGTCTGTGAGCCGGAGCTCTGCATCGAATTTATCTTTTGCCCTGGCCACCAGTATTTCGGGACGGAAGAGCGGTTTCATGTTGAGAAACTGGAAAACCGGGTGGAAGGCCAGATGCATACGGACGGTTCCCCAAAGTCCCTGTGTAGCCCCCATTACGGCCACAGGTTTCCCCAGCAATGGGGAGTCCTCTCCACGGGAGGCCCAATCGATCGCATTCTTCAGCCCACCGGGTATGGAGTAATTGTATTCAGGTGAAACGATCAGCACTGCATCCACCTGTGCCAGGCCTTCCCGGAAGCGTGCAACAGGCGCAGGTCTTTCAGCAGCGGCCGGTAAGTCGAAGTCTGCATTATAAAGCGGGATGTCTGCAATGGAAAGAATGTTCATCTTCATATTTCCTGGCAGCAAACTCTCCACTGCGTGGAGCAGGGCGGTATTGAAAGAGCCTTTCCGTAAACTTCCTGAAATGCCGGCCAGTTGTATGGAGTGGGCCATAGCTAGATTTTTAATGTGTGAAGAATACAAGGCAGGGGAGTACAAAGATCAGGAATTGTTGGTTTTAAAATTGCATGTGCGCGTTATGCATGGCAATTATTTTTTTTACGTAAAATTTTATCGGACACGCGTTGGGCACTCAGGTTTTACAGTATCTTTATGGTGTTACAATTTCAGCAACTCCCGCGATTTTGTGTAATACTCCTGTACCTGCCTAGAGCTCAACATAAGATTCTTGCTATATGTCCGATTGTATGCTTGTGAGAAAAATGAAGGAAAATTAATCCGTTCATCGTTAAATCTTATGGGTCATGAAAAAGAACAAAGCAAACAGCCTGGCAGCAACGATCAACAGAACCCCGTTGAGAAGAGTTCCGAGAAGTGCGAGACAGTTATCCGGTACATTACAGGTGCAACAGTCAGGATTAACCGAAGTGAGGAGTGTACCGCCACCGAGTGAAGAGATCGTGGACAGGCTCAACGCATTGGGTAGGGAGTACCCCTTCTGTGTGATCAACAAAGGCGGAAATCATCTTATTTTGTAAAGCAACTTTTGTAAGGCTTACCCGAAAAAAAGAGGCCATCTCATCAGGAGGTGGCCTTCGTATTGATGATCGGTTCAAATGGATTTATCGCTTAAAACCAATCCGCCTGTCGTCATCATTTCCTGCATTGTCTGTCAATTCAAATTCTTTCACATCTTCAAAGAGAATAGTAGTCATCAATTCCTGACTGCGTTCCTCTTTTTTCATGGCTGCCAAACGCAGGTGTTGATTCTTTATGCATTCGCCCACCACCTGCCTGACCGTGCGGGCATTGCCGAAATGTTTATCCCTCCTGGCATGTATGAACTGGAAGTATTGCTGCAGATGTGCGGCTGCTTTGCTTTCCGGAACCACTTCTTCTCTGGCAAAGATGCTCTGTGCTATGGCAAACATTTCATGCGGATGATAATCATGAAACCCGAAGAACTTATCGAAGCGGCTGCGCAAGCCAGGATTACTGTTGATGAACTCGTGCATATTGCCTGTATAACCTGCCACGATCACGCCGAACTTTCCCCGCTGGTCTTCCATGAATTTCAGAATGGTGGAAATGGCTTCCGATCCGAAATCATTGTGGCCGAGATGCGTACCACCCAGTGAATAAGCCTCGTCTATGAAGAGAATGCCGCCCAGTGCCTGTTGCAGTTTCTCTTTGGTTTTGATGGCTGTTTGTCCAACATATCCTGCTACCAGCGCTTCCCGGTCCACTTCTACAAGATGACCTTTTGATAAGATACCAAGGCCCTTGTATATTTTCGACAACAACCTGGCAACAGTTGTTTTACCGGTTCCGGGATTACCGGTGAATACCGTGTGCAATGAAAACTTGTTCAGAAAATCCCTGCCTGTTTCCTGGTAGAACCGCACCAGTTGTACCATTTCGTTCACATCCGTTTTGATATTGTCAAGTCCTGTGAGTGCATTGAGCTCTGCGAGACTTTCATGCAGCAGATCATCTGAATTCGTTTTTTCTGCCGGGGTTGTAATGCGTACTGTTGCAGGCGTATTGATGGATTCTGTGATCAGGTCGGGATCGCCTTCTTCCCAGGTTTCGCCTACTTTGAATGGAATGGTGGCTATGATCCTGTCCAGGAAAACGATCTCGATTGAATAGGCGTCCTCTTTGTAAGAACCTGCATGAGGAGAGCCCCAGCCTCCGATGATGGTATGTACATCTCCCACAACGCCTGATTTCAAAAATTGCATTTGTGCAGAAGAGCCTTTCAGTAATCCTGCACTATTGTAAAAGTTGAAGAAGAGTTCCGTGTGATAAGCCTTTTCGCTTTTGTTCCTGATCTTTAATTCTGTGCAGACATAGCGTGTTTCATTTCGGTTGAATTGTTTGTAGTATTGCTTGGGAGTATTGGCATCAACGCTTACATCGTCTTCAAATAATTTGATGGATTCGATATCGAAATAATGGTTCTCCCTGGCTGCATCCGGACCGAGATCCTCCACATGGAATTTTGTTTCAGACACCAGTACTCCACCGATCCATGCCTCCCAGCGGAAATCGCCCATCAGCCAGTGTTTGCCCAGTTCCGGATTGCCCCATGATTCACGGACATAAACGATATTTTCCTCTTTCGATATTTTTCTTTTCTGTGTGAGTTTACATAAGTTGATCGGCTTTGTTGTATTCACGATACATTCGAGGGTGATCTCGGCTTCCCAGTCTTCCTCATCGAATAATTTATTGTAAAAAGAGAATTCTACATAGATGTACCGTAGTTCATAGCGGTCGAATACACGGCGGTATTTCTTACTGCTATCGGCCATCCATTCATCGCTGCCGTGTACTTTCAGGGCTTTGGGCCTGAATTTCATTTCCATTTGTGAGCTCATATGATAACTGTTGATGAATTGCTGTAGCCCGGTAAATTAATGGTTCCCTGATATGCTACAAATGCAATTGAAGAAACGGCGGTTCTGATCTGGCGAACGGCGGGATGTATTTTATTACTGTATCTTCAGGTATGAATTTCTGTTTCAATTAAAAATGCGGCAATGGTGCAGTCAACCAAAGGAATCAGGGAACTTATTTATCACCGGGAGAAGGTTGCTGATCCCCATCAGTATCCCTTTACCATTCCTGCGCTCAGGCATTTGAAATCGCTCAAATTTCATCCCAGGGTAACTTATCTGTCCGGAGAGAATGGCATGGGGAAATCCACGCTGATTGAAGCTATTGCTGTTGCGTACGGGTTCAATCCGGAAGGTGGTTCCAGGAATTTCAATTTTGCCACGCGTGCTTCTCATTCGGCATTGCACAATTATTTCACGCTGGCGAGGGGGCCAAAACACCGGGATGGTTTTTTTCTGCGCAGTGAGAGTTTCTTCAATCTTGCCACCAATATCGAAGACCTGGATAAAGAAGAAGGGGGAGCGAAACTGATCCGTAGTTATGGAGGTGTATCATTGCATGAGCAATCCCATGGTGAATCTTTCTGGGCGCTTTTCATGAACCGGTTCACAGGCGATGGGCTTTACATTTTGGATGAGCCTGAAGCGGCCTTATCGCCCACACGGCAGATGGCCCTGCTGACGAGGATGCATGAGCTGATTGGCGCTGGCGCGCAATTCATCATTGCAACGCATTCTCCTATCATACTGGCCTATCCCCATGCGATCATCTATGAATTGTCTGCCAACGGGATCAGCAAAACCTCTTATACGGATACTGAGAACTTCAAGATCTTTCACGGCTTCATGACAGGTCATGAAGCGATGATCAAGATATTGCTTGACGAAGAATAAAGAAAATGGACGGCTCAGTTAAAACCGGGCCGTCCATTTTTCTATTTTAATATTTCTATTTCTTAGTTCGCTTCTGCTTCAGCGTAAGATGAAACAGGCTCGCAGGTACAGATCAGGTTCCTGTCGCCATGCGTATTGTTCACCCTGCTAACGCTGGGCCAGAACTTGCTTTCGCTTACATATGGCAGTGGGAATGCTGCTGTTTCGCGGCTGTAGCTGCGGTTCCAGTCGGAGCTGATCACTACATGCTGTGTGTGCGGCGCATTCTTCAGCGGGTTATCTTTTTTATCGGCTTTACCTTCTTCGATAGCGCGGATCTCTTCGCGGATGCTGAGCATAGCTTCGCAGAAGCGGTCCAGCTCGGCTTTGTCCTCACTCTCTGTTGGCTCGATCATGATCGTTCCCGGAACAGGGAAGCTGAGAGTAGGTGCGTGGAATCCGTAATCCATCAGGCGTTTGGCCACATCTTCCGCTTCGATCTCTGCAGATTTTTTGAAGGGGCGGAGGTCGATGATGAACTCGTGTGCGCAGGTTCCGTTGCTGCCGAGATAGAGGATCTCATACTCACCCTGCAGGCGTGAACGCATGTAGTTGGCATTGAGGATCGCGTATTCGGTAGCAGCTTTCGTTCCTGTGTAACCGAGCATGCGGATATAAGCGTAGCTGATCAGCAGGATGCTGGCAGAACCGAATGGCGCTGCGCTCACTGCATGAGTAGCCTGTTTTCCATTTTCGATTGTAACGTGACCGGGCAGGAATGGCGCCAGGTGCTCTTTCACACAAATGGGGCCCATACCGGGACCGCCGCCACCGTGAGGGATCGCGAAGGTCTTGTGCAGGTTGAGGTGACAAACATCGGCGCCGATCAGACCGGGCGCTGTGAGGCCCACCTGAGCGTTCATGTTGGCGCCGTCCATATACACCTGACCACCGTGTTCGTGAATGATGCTGGTGATCTCTTTCACTGTTTCTTCATACACGCCATAAGTGCTGGGATAAGTGATCATGATACCTGCCAGTTCTTTGCTGTACTGGTTGGCTTTCGCTTTCAGGTCTTCCACATCGATATAACCATTTTCCAGCGCTTTCACCACTACCACCTTCATGCCGGCCATCACGGCTGATGCAGGGTTGGTGCCGTGTGCAGAGATGGGGATCAGCATCACGTTGCGATGACCTTCGCCGCGTGAACGGTGCCATTCGCGGATCACTAACAGTCCCGCATATTCGCCCTGGGCGCCGCTGTTGGGTTGAAGGCTGCAGGCGTCGAATGCCGTGATCTTGCAGAGATAGTCGCTCAGTTCTGTAACGATCTGGTAGTAACCCTGAGTTTGATCAACAGGCGCAAATGGGTGCATCTTTGCCCAGTGGCTCCAGCTTAAAGGGATCATCTCGCTGGCTGCATTCAGTTTCATGGTGCAGCTTCCGAGAGAGATCATACTTGTATTGAGGGATAGGTCTTTGTTCTCGAGGTATTTGATATAACGCATCATCTGTGTTTCGCTGTGGTGCGTGTTGAACACAGGATGTGTCAGGAATGGAGAAGTACGGGTAAGTGAAGATGGCAGGTGATAGAGACTTGCATCATCACTGATACTGAAACCGGCCACGTTGTGATCATTGGGTTGGTCCAGCAGCAGAAGAATATCCAGTACATCGGAGAGTGAAGTGGTTTCATCTACGGAGATACCGATCTCATTATTGCTGTAGTAGCGGAAATTGATCTGTGCGGCTTCTGCTTTGGCGCGGATAGCGGCAGCATCTTTCACTTTGATCACTACGGTGTCGAAGAAGCTGTTGTGCACTACATCGTATCCGTCTGCAGAGAGTTCTTCGCTGAGTGCATTGGCCAGGATGGTAACGCGTTTGGCGATATTCTTCAGTCCTTCAGGGCCATGGAATACAGCGTACATCGCAGCCATATTGGCCAGGAGCGCCTGTGCGGTACAGATGTTCGAAGTAGCTTTTTCGCGTTTGATATGTTGTTCCCTGGTCTGGAGGGCCATGCGGAGTGCGCGGTTGCCCTGTGCATCGATACTAACGCCGATGATACGGCCGGGGATGGATCTTTTGAAATCATCTTTCACGGCAAAGAAAGCGGCATGTGGTCCGCCGAATCCGAGAGGAACGCCAAAGCGTTGAGCAGATCCGCAGGCAGCGTCAGCGCCAAGTTCGCCGGGAGGAGTGAGCAGTGTGAGCGCCAGCAGATCTGTGGCCATTACCACGTAAGCTTCTGCAGTGTGCACTTTGTTGATGAACTGGCGGTAGTCTTCCACAGATCCTTTGTCGTTGGGATACTGCACCAGTGCACCGAAATAAGTATTGTCGATCTCCGCAGTCCTGTAATCACCGGTTACCACTTCAATGCCTACAGGCGTTGCGCGGGTGATGATCACGTCAAGTGTTTGCGGGAATGTATGCTGGTCAACAAAGAATTTGGGACGTGTGATATGGTCGTGGTCCCTGTTGAGGGCGTTGAAGAACATGGTCATGGCTTCTGCGGCGGCAGAGCCTTCGTCCAGGAGAGAGGCGTTGGCGATGGGAAGACCGGTAAGGTCGCTTACCATCGTCTGGAAATTCAGCAGGCTCTCCAGGCGGCCCTGGGAAATCTCTGCCTGGTAGGGCGTGTACTGGGTATACCAGCCTGGATTTTCAAACACATTACGCAAAATCACACTGGGTGTAATGGTATCATAATAACCCTGCCCGATATAGGTCCTGTACACTTTGTTCTTCAGGGAGATCTCCTTGATGTGCTGCAGGTACTCATATTCGCTCATGGAGGGTGGGATGCTGAGCGGTTTGCTCATACGAATACCCGTGGGGACGGTTTTACTTACGAGGCTCTCGAGGCTTGGTTCACCTATCGTAGAGAGCATTTGCTTCGTCTCTGCTTCATTGGGCCCGATATGACGGCCGATAAATTCAGCGTTTTGTTGTTCGAAGAGATTCATATTGTGTAATTGAATACTGTTTTTAGCGCTAAAAAGAGGGTGCAAAGTTACGCTGATTCTGTCACACTAACAGCTGTTTGTTGAGCTGGTGAATTGATTGGGGAAAAAGGGTTATTTTAGATAGCCTTTAACACTGTCACATGAACCCAACCAACTGCCTGAACTGCCGTGCGGAACTGGCTACCAGTCAGCGTTTTTGCGCCGATTGTGGTCAAAAAACTGCTACGCACCGCATCACTTTGCCCCATTTCCTGCACGAATTCTTCCATGCTTTCACACATGCCGACAAAGGTGTTTTCCATCTTTTAAAGGAATTGACCCTGCATCCGGGCCTGGTGGCCAGGGAATATATCGGCGGTAAAAGGAAGAAATATTTCAACCCTTTCACCTTCTTTCTATTGGTGATGGCGGTCTTCGTGTTTGCGTCCACCATGCTCACCAAAACCCTTCCGGAAGTGAAGCCGGATCCGGCAATTATAGCGAGGATCCCAACTGCAGAAGGGAAAGCTGCCTATATCGCCACGATGGAAAGGGCTGGCAATGCCGTTGTGTTTATGAGCAAATACGGAAATGTGGTGGGCATGATTGCAGTGCCTTTTCTGAGCCTGATCACCTGGCTCTGTTTCCGGAGAAAAGGATACAATTATGGCGAGCATCTCACCGCCAATCTCCTGTTCACTTCATATAACAATCTTGTATTCGCCTTGTTCATCATACCGCTGGAGGCGGTTTGGAAAAGCCTGAATGCAAACCAATGGCTGATCGCATGCGGACTGACCTTTCACGCCATTTATCTAAGCTGGGGACTAAGCGGTTTCCTGCTGATGCGGGGATTCAGAAAGCGATTGGTTGTATTTCTCGTGAGCCTGATGGCAACTGCATTATGGATGTTGTTATCGATAACGGCCATGTCGGTCTACATCTATCAAAACAAAAACTTCTACCATTTCATCCTGCGAACACTGGGGCTGGACTGATTATTTCATCCTCAGCCTTTCTTCCTGAAATACGGTGGAGTTGCCTGCCTGTGCATCTTCTTCTGCGCGCATTTCTTCGCTGGTAAGGCGGCTGCCATCGTGGCTCCAGCCGGGAGGACCGAAGAGGTAATGCCATTTTTCTTTCCAGGTGATATCTGTGCGGGTTATGTCTTTCCAGATACTGCTCCACTCATGGAACACTACTGTAACAGGTGTTTCTTTTTTTAGAGGCGATGTAAGCCCGTATTTGATCGGCTGGTATTCGGCTTCGGGAAGCTCGGCCTGGAAGGTGCCGAAGATCTTATCCCAGATGATGAGGAACATGCCCATGTTCTTGTCCAGGTATTTCGGATTGCTGGCATGATGCACACGATGGTGCGAAGGCGTAACCAGTATATGTTCCAACCATCCCATCTTTTTGATGAATTCCGTATGTACGAAGATGCCCCAGATCTGAGTGGCTGAATAGATGAAAATGATATCCAGTGGCGAGAAGCCCATCAGTGCAAGTGGAATGAAATAGATGAAACGATAGAGCGGCTGAAATACAGATGATCTGAAGCCAACCGTGAAATTGAAAAGATCGGAAGAGTGATGTGTTACATGAACGGCCCAGAAGATCCTGATCTCATGATCGAAACGGTGCAACCAGTAATAAAGGAAATCTTCCAGCAGTACTAACATGAACCAGTATACGATAACGTGATCGAAGTTGAAGATCTGGTGACGGTAGAAATAATCCAATACCACTAAGTACACGCCGCGGAACAGCAGGTCAAGTGCGCCATTCATCAGCATCAGGTACACGTTCACGCCGGTATCTTTCCAGGTATAAGCTTTACGGTGCCGGTAATTGCTCAACAGAATTTCAGCACCGATGATGATGAGATAAACAGGGGTGCTGATCAGGATCAGTATTTGTTCTCTTATGGCTTCCACTGCGGGCAAAAATAGGCGGCTTATCCATATTTGCCAACCTTTTCACATTCTCTTAATGAATCACTGGTCTTTCTGCTGCCATCATGGCTCCATCCGGGAGCGCGGAAAACATATTGTATTTTTTGTTTCCATGTAATGTCCTTTCTTTTAAGGTCGGTCCAGATACCGCGCCATTCGTGCAATACAAGCGATGGTATGGATTGATCTTCCAACGGACTGGTGAGTCCGTAACGGATGGGTTCATATTCACTGGCAGGTAATTCCTGCTGGAAAGTGCCGAATAATTTATCCCAGAAAATAAAAACAGATGCCATGTTCTTATCCAGATACTTTATGTTGGAACCATGATGCACGCGATGGTGTGATGGTGTAACGAAAATATATTCGAGCCAACCAAGTTGTTTTATTTTTTCTGTATGTGTGCAGATGGCCCAGATCTCGAGAATGGAATACACCAGTAGTACATCGATAGGTTGGAATCCTGCAAATGGAAGCGGCAGGTAAAATATAAAACGATAAAAAGGTTCAAACACGGCGGCCCTGAAACCGGTAGTGAAATTGAAATGCGAACTGGAATGATGGTTTACATGCACAGCCCAGAAGAAGCGGCTGGTATGGCTTAGCCGGTGCAGCCAGTAGTGAAGGAAGTCAACAGCAAACACCAGTACCACCCAATAGGTCCAGGAATGTGAAAGCGTGAACAGTGCATGGGCAAAACAGAAACTCATAACGGCGAGTGAAACGGCGCGCATCAGCAGGTCTGTGAGCCCTCCAAGAATACTGAGTGCAAAATTGCGGGCGGAATCTTTCCAATGATAGGAGTGGGTATGATGAAGACTGTTCAGCAGGATCTCGATCCCGATGATGATCACATAGAAGGGTGTAGATACCAGCGTAACGAACTGCTGTTGAAGCGTATTCATACCACGTGATATTCAAATTAAATACCATGTTATGAATAATTTGTCAGTAATTTTGCAGGCAGTTTCATATTAACCATTTTTTAATTGATCATCAGGTGGCTAAACCCCTTTTTGGAAACGGACATTCGATAGAAGTGCTGGAAAAGATGCAGTGGAAGAAGCGTTCTGCGGAGCACCAGAAATTGTACAAACAATTTCTCAAATCGGCAGACAAGAACAAAGCGCTGAAACAATTGCCTGATTTGCATGAAGAGGCTTTCAGCCAGATCGATTGTCTGCAATGCGCCGCCTGTTGCAAGAATTATTCTCCCCGGTTCAAAACACCGGATATCAAACGTATCAGCAAGCTCCTGCGGATGAAGGAGAGCGCCTTTATCGAAACTTACCTGAAGCTGGATGAAGAAGGGGATTATGTGGTGAAGTCTACACCCTGTCCGTTCTTAGGCGCCGATAATTATTGCAGTATTTATGATGATCGTCCTTCGGATTGTCATCGTTTCCCTTATACTGATGAAGACGTGATCCTCAAACGTCCACAGCTGACGCTAAAGAATGCGGAGTTTTGTCCGGCTGTGTTTTATGTGATGGAAAAATTGGTAGCTAACGGAAAATAATCCGGCATCAATATTGAAACTTCCGAAGACTTGGAGCTTTGATCCAGGCACCGATCACTACACATACACTCATGGCGCCACCGAAAAGTACAGAAGGCACAACGCCCATTAATTTTGCGGCGAGGCCGCTTTCAAAACTTCCGATCTCATTGGCCGAATTGATGAACATGCTGTTGATCGCAGATACGCGGCCACGCATTTCATCTGGTGTTTTGAGTTGAAGGATAGTGCCGCGGATCACTACGCTGATGCCATCCAGCACACCACTGAACAATAATGCTACGAAACTCAGCCAGTAAATTGTACTCAATCCGAATGTGATGATGCAGATACCGAAACCTGCCACTGCAAACAATAATAGTTTGCCCTGGTTCTTTTTCAGCGGGAACAAAGTGAGATATACGATCACCAGCGCGGAACCTATATCTGCAGCGGCATTCAGCCATCCGAAACCGATAGCGCCCACTTTGAGGATCTCACCGGCAAAGAATGGGATCATGGCTACAGCACCTCCGAACAGAACAGCAAACAGATCAAGCGTCATCGCGCCCAATAATTCCTTCGTTCCCATCACGTATTTCAATCCTTCTTTTACACTTTCCCAGGTCTTCTGTTCTTTCTTATTATGCTGTGGTGGTTTTGCAGAGATGAAATATGCGGCCGTTGCCGAGATGAGGATATAAAAGATGATGAGGGCAAAAGTATTGGTATAACCTGCATAGGCAATCAGGAAACCTGCCGATGCGTGTCCCAGCACAGACGCACCCAGCCAGGTGCCGGACCTCCAGGTAACGGCGCTGGGCAGATGTGATTTGGGCACCATCTGCGCCATGATGGCATTGGTGACGGGACCCAGGAAAGCCCTGATCACACCGGTGCTGAAGATGATCACATAAATGGAATACTGAATAAAATGTTTGCCTACGGAATGTTCAATGGAAGGAATGGTGATGGTGAGCAATGCGCCGGCACAGACCACATAAAGCAGAATAGTGATGAGCATCAGCTTCCGGTTATCGGTCTTGTCAACCACATGCCCTGAGTACAACGATAATAAGATAGCGGGAACAGCTTCGGACAACCCGATGAAAGCCAGCGCCAGCGGGTTTTTTGTGATGAGATACATCTGCCACCAAACAACTGTGGCGATCATTCTCATGGCCATGGTAAAAAAGAAACGCTGTATGATGTATAACCGGAATTCTTTGATCTTAAGTACTTCGAAGGAACTTTCCGGGACTCTGTCTCCTGATTCCATGTTACAAAAATACAGTTGTACCGGAATAATCGGTTATGGCAAAGTGAAATAATGCTGACCCGGACCGTAATCTTTTTCCAGTGCATCGGTGATCACCTGCAGATGCTTTTCGTTGCCGAGAAAATCTGCATTGCTGGCGTCAATGAACAGGGTTTTGATATTGTGCTGCTTGATATACTGGGTATAGGTCTGCTGAATATTGAAGAGATAATCATCCGGGATCTGCTGTTCGTAAGGTCTGTTACGTCTTTTGATATTTGCCTGTAACTTCTGAACAGGTGCATGCAGGTAAATGAGGATATCCGGTTGCACCAGTTGCTGGTGGATGATATCGAACAATTTCTGGTAGAGCCTGAATTCCTCTTCGGGCAGGTTTACTTTGGCAAAGAGCAAACACTTGGTGAAGAGATAATCGCTGATGGTGATGGTGTTGAACAGATCACGGGTCTGGATCAGCTCTTTCAGTTGTTTGTAACGTTCGGCCATGAAGAACAATTCCAGCGGAAAGGCAAACTGGCTGGGATTCTCGTAGAATTTGCTGAGAAAGGGATTGTCGGCAAATGCTTCGAGGATCAGTCTGGCATCGTATTTCTTGGCAAGCAAATGGGCCAGGGTTGTTTTACCTGCGCCGATATTGCCTTCGATAGTAATGAAGTGATATTTCATGGAATGAGCGCCAAAATAAAACAATTGCCTGCAGAAAATAGGATTGGTGAGTGGATGTGGAAAAGTAAAGATTGAAATCAATTGAACCTGGCAACAGGTAATGGGTCTGTACAGGCTTCCAGCAATTTGCGCATGGTTTGTTTCAGTTGCGGATGTTGCAGGTCCGGCGCGATCTCGGCAAGAGGCGCCAGCACAAAGCGGCGTTGCGCCATGGCAGGATGCGGCACCAGCAGTCCGGGTTCACTAATTATGGCATCATTATAAAAGATAATATCGATATCGATGGTACGCGGTCCGTTCTTTTCAAGTCTCTCCCTTCCCATTTCCAGTTCGATGGAGAGCAATTCTTTCAGCAATGGCAGGGGTTCCAGTTGCGTATGCACCAGCAGGGCCTGGTTGAGGAAGGAGGGCTGGTCTGTTTTGCCCCAGGCGGCCGTTTCATAGAGGGCGGAAACCTGTTCCACCTGTCCAACCCTTTGCCTGATGTGGTCAACCGCCAATTGCAGTTGTTCAACCCTGTTGCCCATATTGCCGCCTATCAGTAAATACGCTTTATTCATATATTGCACTTGCTCAAGGTTCAAATATCAAAGAATTTTGCTTAAAACCCTATTGTAAATGAGTAGCTTTCTTAAAATATTCCTCGCAAGCCTGTTGGCATTGATCGTGTTCACAGTGGCTGCTTTCTTTTTGCTGGTTGGCATGGCGGGGAGCCTGGCATCTTCTGAAAAACCAACCGTTGGCGGCAAAGCCATACTGGTGGTGAACCTGGAAGATGAGTTCAAGGAAATTGCAGAAGATAATCCGATCGCAGAAATCACTGCAGGGGAGGAAAATCAAACACCTGCCCTCTATGATCTGCTCCGCTTGATCCGTCACGCAAAATCCGATTCGGCGGTGAAAGGCATCTATCTCCGCTGCGGCAGCAATGCCAATGGTTTTGCCACGGGTGAGGCCATCCGTGAAGCACTTGCTGATTTCAAATCCGCCAACAAATTCGTAATTGCCTACGGCGATGTGATCACACAAGGTGGTTATCGTGTAGGCAACGTGGCCAGTAAGATCTATTGCAATCCCAAAGGCGGTGTAGACTGGAAAGGATATGCGATGCAACTGTTGTTCCTGAAAGGCACGCTGGAAAAGCTCGATATCCAGCCTCAGATATTCTACGCAGGAAAATTCAAAAGTGCTACAGAACCATTCCGCGAAACAAAAATGACCGATGCCAACCGTCAGCAGAGCACGGAGCTGATGAATGGCCTCTATGAGCAATTATTGCTGCAAACCGCGGAAGCCAGGAAGCTGGATACGGCTACGCTTCATCGTTATGCCAATGAAAACCTGATCCGCAGCGCCAATGATGCAGTTAAGTACGGACTGGTGGATGGACTGAAATATGATGATGAAGTGAAAGACGAGATCAAGCAACGTACCGGTTCCGGCAAATATGATAAGATCAACTTTATTACTGCCGGTAAATACATGAAGGCGGTAGATTATAAGAAAAGTGGAAAAAGCAAAATCGCCGTGATTTATGCGCAGGGTGATATTATCGATGGAAAAGGGGAGAAGGAATCCATCGGCAGTGAAAGCTACCGTACGCTCGTGCGCAAAGCGAGGCTGGATAAAGATATCAAGGCAATCGTGTTCCGGATCAATTCCGGCGGTGGCAGCGCCCTTGCCAGTGAAGTGATCTGGCGTGAGCTCACGCTGGCGAAGGCTGATAAGCCGGTGATCGTGAGTTTCGGCGATGTGGCCGCATCCGGTGGTTATTACCTGGCCTGCAATGCAGACAGCATCTTTGCAGAACACAATACCATCACTGGCTCTATCGGCGTGTTCACCCTCATTCCAAATATGCAGGGCTTCTTCAATAAAAAGCTCGGCGTTACTTTCGATGGTGTGAAAACATCTCCCGATGCAGATGCCATGACCGTTTCCAAGCCGCTCACCGAATCCCAGAAAAGATTCCTCCAGAATGATATCGACAGCACCTATCATACTTTCAAATCCCGCGTGGCGGAAGGAAGAAAGCTGAGCATCGAATATGTTGACAGTGTTGGACAGGGACGTGTATGGATCGGCAGCAAGGCCGTGGAGCTGGGATTGGTTGACAGGATCGGTGGCCTGGACCAAGCCGTGGCCTGTGCAGCGCGTATGGCGAAGATCACAGATTACCGCCTCCGTGAGTACCCTGATAAAAGAGGTTTCCTCGATATGATCCTCGGCTCGAAAGAGCAGGCTCCCCAGGCTGCACTCCGCCAGGAACTGGGAGAAGATGGATATCGCGTATACCAGCAAATCAAAAAAACGAAAAACCTGAGCGGCAAGGCCCAGGCCCGGATGCCTTTCGAACTGGTGGTTGAGTAAAATCATCACTTTTATTTCGGGAGAAACCGCTTAGTTTTGCGGCTCTATGTCACAACCATATAGTCAGGTCAAAGCCATGCTGGCTATTACGAAAGCCAGCTTTAAAGGCATACTCAAAAGTCCTCAGGCCGTATTTTTTAGCTTGTTCTTTCCGATTGTACTGATCACCATCTTTGGCGCAATTGGTGGGAACAGGGGGATTTCTCTCGATGTTGCGTTTACGAAGAACAGTGATACCAATAATATAGTGTACCATGCCATTAATGGCGGTTTTGTTCCGGGCGTTGAAGTGGAAACCGGCACTGAGACTGAATTGCAGGACCGGTTGATGAAAGGAAGGATTGTAGCGCTGATTGAAGTGAAAGAAACCCCGGGCGCTAAATCAAGCTTTGATGTGCATCTCAAAACCACTTCCGCAGGGATGAAAGACCTGCCTGTTCTGCAGGGTGTTCTCGAAAATGTGATCAATAAGACCAATGACATGATCACACCACGTGAGAAAACCTATGCTACCATCAGTTCCGAAAAAGTAGAAGGCCGCGAATACCGCATGATCGATTTCTATCTTCCCGGCATGCTCGGTTTCTCGCTCATGGGCACTGCTGTGTTTGGTGTGGCATTTGTTTTCTTCTCCTTCCGCGAAACACTTGTTCTCAAAAGACTTTTTTCTACTCCCATCAAAAGACTATACATCGTTCTGGGCGAAAGCCTTGCCAGGATCATCTTTCAATTGATGACTGCTGTGATCCTGATCGTGTTTGGGGTGTTGTTATATAATTTTACACTGGCGCATGGTTTTATGACCTTCCTGGAAATGATGCTGCTCTGTTTGATGGGGGTAGTGGTATTCATGGGATTCGGTTACACCATCAGTGGCCTGGCAAAGAGCCAGCATGTGATACCGGTGTATGCGAACCTGTTCATGTTCCCGCAATTCTTTTTATCGGGCACTTTCTTTCCTAAAACCCTGCTGCCTGCTTTTTTACAACCCGTATTGAAATTCATCCCGCTCACTGCCATGAATGATGCTATGAGAAAGATCTCTTTCGAAGGCGCGCATATCTGGGAAGTGGGAAGCGAACTGGCTATTTTGCTGGGTTGGGCAGTTGTGGCCTATGCACTGGCAGTGAAAACATTCAAATGGGAATAATTCGTTTAATATGCGTTTAATAAAATTGGCCGTTATCAGTTTTGTGGCCATCTTCCTGGTAGTATTTCTGTTGAGCCTGCTGATCCCTTCGCATGTGCGCGTGAGCCGCGCCATCAATATCGATGCGCCGGTGGATTCCGTGATGCCGCAACTGACAGATATCCGTAACTGGAAAAGCTGGAATACGATGCTGGATAATGCTGCATACAAGGATGTGAAATACGAGGAGAATGGTTTTCATTCAGACCAGGTGCAGATTGTGAGGACGGGTGTGAAAGCAGACAGTGTGCTCACCACCTGGCACCAGCAGAGTGGCCGGGATATCCTTTCCGGCATGGCCTGTTTCAACTTTAACGGAGTAACAGCTGTGCAATGGTATTTCGATTTCCATCTCCGCTGGTACCCCTGGGAAAAAATCGGAAGCATCATTTTCGATAAGCAACTGGGGCCACCGATGGAGAAGTCGCTGGACAATCTGAAGAAGATGGTGGAGAAACAACGCTGATCTACCTTTCAGTGATCATCTCTTTTTTCGTTTTGTGAATTTCATCCAGCAAACCGCCTTTAGGGACATCGAGTGTCAGTTCCCAGAACATAATGCCATTGAGTCCCTGACTGATGGCATATTTTGTTTTCAGGCGGATGGAGCGCAGGTCATCGTAGGTAGCAAATAATTTCTTTTCAGGATTGTAGCTGTAAGGCGCCTGCGCTTGTTCGTCCCAGTGAGGAATGAATCCATCTTTGGCCGAAAATTCCTTCAATAGCAGTTTGTAAGGGACAAAGCTTTTGAATTTTGCCGGGCGGTTCACGCCATTATGCAGACTGTCGGCCCTTTCAAAGACCCGCGCATAGAAAGCCGTTCCGATCACCATTTTATTTTTAGGTACTCCTGTTGAATCGAGATATTTCACAGCATGATCCGTGGATTCAATCTGCATATCCGTTGAATACAAGCCGGTATGGTGGCCGGTTACAGGGCTATAGCCATTGATGAGGTCATAGGTCATGAGGTTTACCCTGTTCAATAGTGGCATCACTTTATCCCATTCCACAGATTCCTGCAGGAATTTGGTAAAGCCACCCGCAGCGAAACTGATCTCCATCTTTTCACCTAATTCTTTGCGAAGCGCCAGCACCAGCTCTGTGAAATTAGTTTTATCCTCTGGTTTGTAGGGGTGTCCGGGATAACCTTCGATTGCTGGATATTCCCAGTCAAGATCGATGCCATCCGCATTATATTTTTTCAGCATTTCATTTACGGAAACAGCAAAAGTATTTCTGCCTGCTGCAGAGGAAAAGCTCTCAGAGCAATCTTTACAACCGCCCCATCCACCTAACGACAACAATATTTTCAGTGCAGGATATTTCTTTTTCAGCGATACGAGCTTTTTGATCCTTGCATCTGCATCCGGACTGCCGGTCACCAGTTTGTTGTCTTTCAAATAACAAAAACTGAAAATGATATGCGTGAGTTTATCTACCGGATATTCATCTATCTCTTTTTCATTGCCGGTGTAATAGGCTATTATGGCAAAGTCTTTACTGATATTCGACTGTGCGCACAGGACGGTGCCAGTAAATGCCAGGATAAGAATGGACAGGATGCGATGTACCATATATGAGCTTTGTATTTAAGTGCCGGAAAATATAAAACTGTAATGATGGTACGGAAGCCAGGAACAATAATATCTTAATGCAGTTTCCTGCTTAGGGAATCCAGACGGGTCTGCAGGCTGTCGAGCTGCTTGTTGAACAATTCCGAAGCAGTAGTGCCCGGTAATCTCTCCTGTTGGAAATTGTGCATGGCGGGTAGGGTGGTCACCACTTTCAGGAGGATATAAAGATCGTTGATGGTAGCGGTCTTGCGGGTCATCAGGCTATCGAGCTGCTGTTGTGGCGCGATCTTCTTATTGTATTCTTTCAGGCTTTCAGTCACCAGCGTCAGTACCTTTTTGCGGAAGACAGAGTCCCTGATATTATTGATATTTAGTTTCGCAGACTCGTAATAAGACTGGTTCTTGTCGTTGAACAAACGGAAGCTGTCCAGCGCCTGCTGCTGTTTTTGACTGAGTGATTTTATTTCAGCATCGATGGATTTCAGTTCTTCAGATTTGCTGATCAGTTCCTGGTATAAAGATTCGATCAGGTTCTCCTTGTTCTTTGTGTACAGCCGCGATACATCTACCCGTTTCCCTTCCAGGATAACCGGGATATTGCTGGCGGGTTCGGCAGCGGGCTTGGGCTTCTCCGCGCAGCTGAAAAGGCCGGTAAATAAGAATGGTATGGCAAATTGTACAATTGTTTTCATCGATGATAATATTGTCCGGTTCCAAAATACTTCAAATTGGATCAGCCTGCAAGTTCCTTCAATATGGAATTGATCACATGGTACACTTTATTCAGCTCTTCTGTTGTGATGCAATAAGGTGGCATCAGGTACAGGGTGTTCCCTAACGGTCTGAGGTAAACGTTTTGGTCCATTGCCTGCTGCGTGATCAGTTTGCTGATATTGTTCAGGTACTCATCCCGCCCCTTATCGATCTCAAAAGCAATGATGGTGCCCAGCACCCTTATATTACGGATGGGATGTCTGCTTTGTTGAAGCTGCTGGCTGAATGCCAGGTGCTGTTGATGGATATTTTCCATTTGTTCTGTGCATTCCGGTTTCAGCAACAGGTCCAGGCTGGCCAGGGCTGCTGCACAGGCGATAGGGTTGGCAGTGTAGGAATGTCCGTGGAAAAAAGTCTTCAATAAATCTTCCTCCACAAATGCTTCATACACTTTGGCCGAACAGGCGGTAATGCTTAATGGCATGGTGCCGCCTGTTAAACCTTTCGATAGACATACAATATCAGGCTCATTGCTCATGTACAAAGATGCAAAGAGTTTGCCTGTTCTGCCAAAACCGGTCATCACTTCATCTGCAATGCAGATCACCTGGTGTTGCTGGCAAAGGCCGATGAGTTGATCCAGTCCTTCCGCATTGTACATCTTCATCCCACCTGCACCCTGCACCAGGGGCTCATAAATAAAACAGGCGATCTCATTCCAGGGAAGATCATATGGCCTATTGACTGATTCCGGAGCGTCTATAAAGATCACTTCGAAGAGTTTATCCTGGAATGCCATCGTGAAAACCGAGCGGTCGCTCACACTCATGGCGCCGAATGTGTCGCCGTGATAGGAGTTATTGAAGGCCAGAATTTTGTTTCTCTTTTTTCCTTCGCCCTTATTCCACCAGTACTGAACGCTCATTTTGAGGGCCACTTCGGTGGAAGTACTGCCATTATCTGAATAGAACACACGGGAGAGATTGCCCGGCAGGATTTCCAGGATCCTTTCCGCCAGCCGGATGGCGGGCTCGTGGGTGAAGCCGGCAAAGATCACCTGTTCCAGGGTGCTGGCCTGTTCAAAGATCTTTTGGGCGATATAGGGATGGGCATGTCCGTGCAAAGTCACCCACCAGCTGCTGATAGCGTCTATATAAGTCCGGCCATCTGCATCCTGGAGCAGGGTTCCCGAAGCTTTAACAATTGGAATGGGAACTGGCATATACTTTTGCGGTGTAAAGGGGTGCCAGATCACCTTTTTATCCCTGGTTATCAGCGATTCAGTGTTCATAATCCAAAGGTAAGTGATCCAATCGCCCCAAAAAAGAAAGGGGATGCAACGCCTGCATCCTGATTTGTGTCATGGTTATACTTGAAAGATGGACTATAGCAGGCTGGTAAAAGAATGTTTGAAGGGCCGCCCTGACGCCCAGCGACAACTCTATGAGCATTTTGCCGAGGGGATGTTAGGGGTATGCTATCGCTATACCAAGTCCATGGCCGACGCAGAAGATGTGCTGCAGGAAGGGTTTATCAAGGTATTCACCCATCTGGGACAATTCAAATCGGAGGGTGAACTGGGTGGATGGATCCGCAGGATCATGGTGAATACAGCGCTTAACTTTCTCAAGAAGAACAGCCGCTACCAGCACGACCTGGCTTATACAGATCCCGGCCTGCATCCGGTATCGGACGATAATCCTGAAGTATTACTCAATGCGAAAGACCTGGCAGAGCTGATCCGGCAATTGCCAACCGGCTACCAGACAATTTTCAATATGCACGCGGTGGAAGGTTTTTCACACGTGGAGATCGGAAAGATCCTGGGCATCAATGAAGGAACATCCAGATCTCAATATGCGCGCGCCCGTGCATTACTGATAACCTGGCTTAAAAAAAACAACCTGGAAGCAACAAAAACTGAATCGTATGTCCGACCATGATTTTGAGAAACAGGTGCAGCAGAAAATGGAGCAACTGAAGTTGCGCCCGTCTGATGCTGTCTGGACAAAAGTGGATAAGCGTATCCGTAAGGAACGACGCCGCAGGAGAGTGGTGCTTTGGTTACCGCTTTTTTTGCTCTGCGTGGTCGCAGGCGGCTATTTCTATTTTGATGCCCAATCCAACAACAATAAATTCACTGCTTCTGAACTGAACTCTACTCAATCGCATTCCGATAAGAACGCTTCTGAATCCACTAGCCAAACTGCCGGCAGCACAGAGAACAAGCCCGTTGCCGGAACCGATGCTTCACCTGCAGCAACGGGTAATCCTCAGCAATCCATACCCACAGAGAACAGCACTGATCAACCTGCATTGCAGCCCGCACCGGAAAAACCGGGAGAGCGCAACGCAGTTGCTCCTGAAAATAATGCACCCGCCGTTACTAACAGTACCGTACAACCGGAAAAGGGAATGGCGGTAGTTCCCCGCGTAAACAAATCAGGTAATGGCAATAAGAAGGCTAACAGGCTTTCTGCCGATCTGACCAAATCTGTTACAGTAGTACAGGGCAATAAGCCGCCACGCAAATCATCAGGCAGTCCGTTGAAGGCTCTGGTACAGAATAATGATCAGCCTGCCGCCAACACAGTGGCCGTTAATGATGCCAATCCTTCCAGTCTTCCCGGAAAAACGGATTCCGGTAATGTGGTAAGCAATTTCATTCCACAACAGGATACCGAAGATTCCGCCGGTATAGCGGCCCCTTCTTCAACACCTGCACCAGCAAAAGTGAACCTGGCCCAAAACCAGGCTCCAAAAACTAAAAAGAAACCAGTAGTAGAACCACCGAAACCTGCACACAAACCCTCCACCTGGAGTTTTGGTATTGTTGCAGAAGGCGGCGCTTCCCATATTTCCAAAGGCAGTCCGTTCAGCCTGCTCAGCAAGAAGAACAACGAGCCTGAAGACCTGGCCATGGCAAGCCCCGCGCCTCCCAATCAGAACTTTTATGGAGGTCCGGCAGGATTCACACAATTCCCGGATAACAAACCTTCCGAATTGAAATCCAGCATTGCCTGGTCGGCGGGCGGATTCGTTCAGAAACAATTGAACAAACGCATCAGCGTTTCTGCGGGTGTGCAGTACAGTTACTTCAGCATGAAAACAGATGTTGGACAATTCATGAAGTCCGCCATCTCCGTGAGCAATGCCAATTATGACCAGATAGTGAGCGATTATTACCAGGGAAGAAGCGCACTCAATGTGGGTGGGGGACTTGCTGCTACCAGCTACCCAAGACCACCACAACAACAGGAATACACCAACAAATATCATTTCCTCGAGATCCCCGTGAAGATCCACTGGCGTGTTACCGGTGATGAAGCATCATTGCCCATCATTGTAGATGGCGGTTTATCTGTAGCCAAACTGCTTTCCACCAACGCACTCCATTACGATGGTAATAACGATGTATATTATAAAGACTACGATTACTTCAACAAGATTCAAGCCGGCATCACTGCAGGTGTGAATGTGGAGCTGTTCAGTGAAAGCAAGCATCCCATCTGGATCGGGCCTACTATCAAATATCAGTTGAGCAACCTGATCACCAGCGATCTTTCCAATGGACAACATCTCTGGTCATTTGGATTGGGAGCGAAATTCTTCCTGAGAAAATAAAAGGATCATTGCTGAAGAAAGCGCAGGTTACGGCGGATACCCTCAAATTTAGCGCGCTTCAATGGTGAGTGGCGGAAGATCTTTTTGAAACTTTCTTCCGTGAGCTCCTGCCAGTCCTGTAAGGAGAATTCCAGCAATTCCGGTAGGGGCGTGAATTCCGGCTCGGTATTGGAAACCGAGAAGCGGTTCCATGGACAAACATCCTGGCAGGTATCGCAGCCGAACATCCAGTTATCGAATTTCCCCTGCATGCTCTCAGGGATCATCATTTCTTTCAGTTCGATGGTGAAATAGGAAATGCATTTGCTTCCATCTATCACTTTGTTTTCATGGATCGCACCTGTTGGGCAGGCATCGATGCATTTGCGGCAGGTACCGCAATAGTCCTTCGCAATGGGATCATCATATAACAGTGGTATATCAACAATCAGCGTGGCAATAAAAAAGAATGAGCCCTGTTGTTTGTTGATGAGATTGCCATTCCTGCCGATCCAGCCAAGGCCGCTTCGTTGCGCCCAGCTTCTTTCCATCACCGGTGCAGAATCCACAAAACCTCTTCCTGTTACTGCGCCGATCTCCTGGTTCATGGTAGCCAGCAACTGGTTCAGTTTGGCGCGGATCACTTCGTGATAATCTTTTCCAAAAGCATATTTGGAAACTTTGGGCGTTTCCTCCTGTTGCGCCTGCGCCGGATAATAATTCATCAGGAGGGTGATCACTGAGCGGGCGCCCGGAACTAGGCGCGAAGGGTCTACCCGGAGCTCGAAATGGTTTTCCATATACTTCATATTTCCCTGCATGCCCTGGTTGAGCCAGGCTTCGAGACGGCGGGCATCTTCGTCCAGCGGAACAGCCTTTGCGATGCCGCAATAGCTGAAACCCAGCCGGGACGCGGCCTGTTTGATCAGCAGGGTATTTTTTTCTATGGGACTCATCGGGCTTCTCGGCACCTGCAAGTTACACGCTTTCAGGCTATGTTTCCAGCGCTTAATCCAATGCCAATACAGCTGAACAAATATTTTATGTAATCGTTTGCATAAATCAGCCAGTTTTTCCTACTTTAGTTCCTTCACTCCTTAACGAATTGCTTTTATGAAGAATAAACTGGAGACTGGCGATATTATCGTATTTCTCATCTACATCCTCATTGTTGCCGGCTATGGCTACTGGGTTTACCGCAAGCGTCAATCCAAAGAAAATGATACCAAGAGTTTTTTTCTCGCAGAAGGATCACTCACCTGGTGGGCGATCGGCGCTTCCATGATTGCGAGTAATATTTCCGCTGAACAGTTCATCGGAATGAGCGGCAGCGGATTTGCGATGGGATTGGCCATCTCTGCCTACGAATGGCTGGCCGCCATCTCGCTGATCATTGTGGCTGTTTTCTTCATGCCCATCTATCTGAAGAACCGCATCTTCACCATGCCGCAATTCCTGAAGCAGCGCTATAATGAACATGTGGCCCTGTTGATGGCCATCTTCTGGCTTTTCCTGTATGTATTTGTGAATCTTACATCCATTCTCTTTCTCGGTGCTATCGCCATCAATAACCTTTCGGGCGGTGGCAATTTCCACCTGATCATGATCCTCCTGGCCATTTTCGCGTTGGTGATCACGTTAGGAGGTATGAAAGTGATCGGCTATACCGATGTGATCCAGGTGATCTTCCTGGTGATCGGTGGCCTGGCGGCCACTTACCTGGCCCTTACCAAAGTGAGTGAGCATTTCGGTTATGGAAGGGACCTGCTGGCGGGCATCAACCAGCTGTTTGCGAAAGCGCCTGAGCATTTCGATATGATATTCGACAAACCAACGGAAACAGCTTCCGAGGCACAGATAAAGAATTACCTCAGTCTTCCGGGTATCGCGATGCTGCTCGGTGGTCAGTGGATCGCCAACCTGAACTATTGGGGCTGTAACCAGTATATCACGCAACGTGCGCTGGGCGCGGATCTCAACACTGCACGCAGGGGCATCATCTTCGCTGCTTTCCTGAAAGTGATGATGCCGATCATAGTGGTGCTGCCTGGTATTGCGGCTTATGTGTTGTACACGAACGGACAGTCCGATGTAACACAGGCCATGAATATCGATGGACATGTAAAAGCAGATAACGCTTACTCGGCAGTGTTAGGCTTCCTTCCTGAAGGACTGAAAGGCTTATCCATGGCTGCTTTGACGGCGGCCATCGTTGCATCGCTTGCAGGTAAGGCCAATAGTATCTCCACCATCTTCACACTCGATATTTACAAGAAATATGTAAGCGCCAATGCCACCGAGAAGAAACTGGTATGGATCGGAAGGCTCACCGTATTACTGGCGATGGTAATAGCGATCCTCTTCACCTGGAACGACTGGCTCAATATCGGTGGTGAAGGCGGATTCAACTTCATTCAGAAATACACAGGCTTTGTATCGCCTGGTATCTTCGCGGTGTTCCTGCTCGGCTTCTTCTGGAAGCGCACCACATCGCTGGCAGCCGTGGTGGGCATTGTAGGCGGTTTCCTGCTGAGTGTGATCTTCAATGGTTACCTGCCGCAATGGTTCGGTAATGAAACCTGGATGTATACAGCCTATCCCAATCCTGATAACAAAGGCATCTATGAGATCCCATTCCTCACCAGCATGGGCTGGGTGTTCTTCATCATTGTGGCGGTGATGGCTGTGATCTCATTGCTTGATCCGGGAAGCAAGAACAATCCAAAAGCCACGCAGTACGACCGGAGCATGTTCCGTGTTACGCCTGGTATGATGGCCATGATCCTGGTGATACTGGGGCTTATTGCTGCTATCTATGTGAGATTCTGGTAATAACAAAATTGAACATACATGAAAATGCCGTCTTCTATTCCGGAAGACGGCATTTTCGTTTATACTTAAACGATATTACTTACACGCTCCGATGGCTTCGTCCACTTTTTCCCTGAATTGAATAGCCAGATCTTTCTTCACTTCATTCTTAGCATCAGCAACAAAGAGGATGGCTGCATATTTCCTGCAGAGATCTATATAAGGCCAGGTGCCGGCCAATGATGGACTACTGAGCACCTGCGCATTACCGGAAGCATCCTTCTCCTGGATATAATTCCCATAGCTCACATCAAAACCGGTCACAGCTTCTGGCAGGTATCTTACGGGTTCAGAACCCAGTTGAGCGCGCTGCATTTCTTTGATGGATTCTTCGCCCAATACTTTCTTTCCTTCAAAGGTTCCGCCGTTAAGCAGCATGATGAGAAAGTTCAGGTAGTCATTGGCGGTAGATTGAGCACCGAATCCGGGATTGGGACAACCGCCATCAAATCCGAAATTGGTTGCGCGCATTTTGCAGGGACGGAAGATACGCTCCTGCGCCAGCCGCTCGAATGCTTTCTTGCCCACCACTTCGATCACCCGGGCAGCAATGGCCGGTCCGTAAGCGCCATAAAAATATTGTTCTCCTGCATTGGCGCTGATCTCTTTTGCCGCCAGCGCATTTACCTGGTCTTCCAGGGTCTGGTATTTGCGCCCAAATGTTACCTTTGTGCTCAGCCCCTTGTCGCGTTCAAATCCGGTGAGATGCATCAGGCATTGCCGTACAGTGAGGTAACTCTTCATGTATTTGTTGAATTCGGGGAGATATTTACCTACCGGATCATCCAGCGATATTTTACCCTCTTCCACAAAGGTCAACACAACTGCTGCCGTCAGCCATTGGCTGGATGCTGCAATCGGAGCCTGGGTCCTGGCATTGAAATCGGTGCCTAACTCTTTCTGGTAAACGATCTTGCCATCTTTCCAAACCAACGCCACCGCTTTGCCGATGGACTTTTGCTGTTTGATAAGAAAGGAACTGATAGCGGCTGTATCCTGGGCTTTAACAGACTGCAACAATAGCAGGAAAGATGCAGCGAGACTGCATATGAGACAGATTCGTTTGATTTTTAATGACATAACTGCGGGATTTAGGGCCTTGGTGTATCGTTTGTAACAATAATAAAGTTATTTGAAACGCACAAGTTTCGGGTAACAGAAAAGGAGGGAATATATGAATCTGAACAATTTTACTATTAAGGCACAGGAAGCGATTGCGCAGGCGCAACAGATCGCTTTCAATAACAATAGCGTGAATATTGAAACGGAGCATTTGCTCAAGAGCCTGCTGGATCAGGAAGACTCGCCCGTGGATTATTTGCTGAAAAAAAATAATGTAACGGTGAATGTGCTGGACACAAAGCTCCAGGAAAGCATCGACCGTTTACCCAAAGCAAGTGGTGGGGTTACGCCGGCCCAAATGATCGGCCGTGATGCCAACAATGCCGTATTGCGTGCAGGCGCCGTGCTCAAACAATTCGGTGATGAATTTGTGAGTGTGGAGCATTTGCTCCTGGCTATTTTACAGGGCAGTGATAATGCATCGAAGCTCCTGAAGGATGCAGGTCTCACAGAGAACGGTCTTGTGGCCGCCATCAAAGACCTGCGCAAAGGCGATACCATCAAGAGCCAGACACAGGAAACACAATTCAATGCGCTCAATAAATACGCGAAGAACCTCAATGAACTGGCACGTGCCGGTAAGCTCGATCCGGTGATCGGTCGTGATGAGGAGATCCGCAGAACGCTGCATATCCTCAGTCGCAGGAGCAAGAACAATCCGATCCTCGTAGGTGAGCCTGGTGTTGGTAAGACCGCCATCGTGGAAGGTCTTGCACACCGCATCATCAATGGCGATGTGCCGGAGAACCTGCAATCGAAGATCATCTATGCGCTCGATATGGGGCAGCTCATTGCCGGCGCCAAATACAAAGGGGAATTTGAAGAAAGATTGAAAGGCGTGATCAAGGAAGTGACCGGCAGCGATGGCGAGATCATTCTCTTCATCGATGAGATCCATACCCTGGTAGGTGCCGGTGGCGGTGAAGGCGCAATGGACGCAGCCAATATTCTCAAGCCTGCTCTCGCCAGAGGCGAGCTCAGAGCGATTGGCGCCACCACACTCAATGAGTACCAGAAATTCTTTGAAAAAGACAAGGCCCTCGAACGCCGCTTCCAGAAAGTGATGATCGAAGAGCCTACAGTGGAAGATACCATCTCCATCCTGCGCGGATTGAAAGACAGGTATGAAACCTATCACCATGTGCGTATCAAGGATGAAGCTATCATTGCAGCGGTTGAATTATCGCATCGCTATATCACAGATCGTTTTCTGCCAGACAAAGCCATCGATCTGATCGATGAAAGCGCCGCCAGGCTCAGGCTTGAGATGAACAGCATGCCCGAGGAACTGGACCGTATGGAGCGGCAGATCCGTCAGTTGGAGATCGAACGTGAAGCTATCAAGCGTGAGAACGATGAAGAAAAACTGAAAGAGCTCAACACGGAGATCGCCAATTTCAGTGTGGAGCGCGATACGCTTCGTGCAAAATGGAAAGAGGAAAAAGAGATTGTAGAAAAAGTACAAAGCGCAAAAGCCAGCATCGAATCACTGAAACAGGAAGCGGAACGTGCAGAAAGAAATGGTGATTATGGAAAAGTAGCTGAGATCCGCTATGGTAAAGTGAAAGAACAGGAACAGATCATTGCAAAATATTCAGAAGAACTGGCAGGCATCAACGAAAAGAGGATGTTGAAAGAAGAAGTGGATGCAGAAGATATCGCAGAGAATGTAGCAAAGGCAACCGGCATTCCCGTTACCCGCATGCTGCAAAGTGAAAAAGAAAAACTCCTTCAACTGGAAGATCATCTTCATCAACGTGTGGTAGGGCAGGAAGAAGCCATTACTGCTGTAGCTGATGCTATCCGCAGAAGCCGGGCAGGATTGCAGGATCCTAAGAAACCCATTGGTTCCTTCATCTTCCTCGGAACTACCGGTGTGGGTAAAACGGAGCTGGCGAAAGCACTTGCTGAATTCCTCTTCGATGATGAAAGCATGCTCACGCGCATAGACATGAGTGAGTACCAGGAAAAACATTCAGTATCACGGCTTGTAGGTGCGCCTCCGGGATATGTAGGTTATGATGAAGGTGGCCAGCTCACAGAAGCTGTGCGCCGCAAGCCTTACAGCGTAGTGCTGTTGGATGAGATCGAGAAAGCGCACCCCGATGTATGGAATATTTTGTTACAGGTATTGGACGATGGAAGGCTTACCGATAACAAAGGACGTGTGGTGAATTTCAAGAACACCATCATCATCATGACCAGCAATATCGGCAGCCACCTTATCCAGGAGGCATTCGAAGATGTGAGTGAGCGTACCCGTGATGAAGCCACTGAAAAAGCGAAAACTGAAGTGATGAATTTGTTGAGAGAAACAATTCGTCCGGAGTTCCTGAACCGCGTGGATGAGATCATCATGTTCCAGCCATTGCTGAAAAAAGAGATCAAGGGGATCATCAATATTCAACTGAACAACCTGAAGAAACTGGTGGCACAGAATGGCATCAATCTTCAGTTCAGTGAGTACACCATGGATTACCTGGCTGAGAATGGTTTCGATCCTCAGTTTGGTGCGCGGCCGCTGAAAAGGCTGATCCAAAAAGAGATCGTGAACCAACTGAGCCGCAAGATCCTGGCCGGGGATGTAGACAAGACCCATCCTGTGCTGGTAGATGTTTTCGATGGAGTAGTGGTGTTCCGGAATGAGACCAATTCAAAGCCGTCTGACGATAAGAAAGAAAAAGCGGCTTCCAAATAAACAGCCTTAAGTACTGAACTGCAATGTCATCCCGCCGTTGCGGGGTGACATTCTGTTTTTTATGCAACTACTGCCTGAACAACATCATCTTAATAAATGTTATAATTCAAGCACACCAAACCAACTGTTGCCGGTCCTGTGAATGTTAAAAAAAGGAGAAAACAATACTATGGCAACAAACAATAAACCCAAATTGATCGAGATCAAGCCTCCCAAGGACATCTGGGTGGGCGCCATCGATGCGCCTGTATCCCTGGTGGAATTCGGCGACTATGAAAGCGAAGCCTGCGCGAAAGCCCATGAGATCGTGAAGAAGATCATGGAGCAATACGATGGCAGGGTGAAATTCAATTTCCGTCACTTCCCGCTCACGCAGGTGCACCAGCGCGCGCAAAAAGCTGCTGAAGCCTGTGTAGGAGCAGCCCAGGAAGGAAAGTTCTGGGAGATGCATAACCTGCTCTTTGCGCACCGCACCCAGTTGGGCAGTATCAGCTTACGGGAATATGCACGCGAAGCTGGCGCAAAGGACAAGAATTTCCTTCCCAAGCTGGTGGATTCCCTTTATGGATGGACGGTCAGGAATGATCTGCTTGAAGGCCTCGATAAAGGCATCAGGGACATCCCTGCCTTCTTCATCAATAACGAACTATATACCGGCAAGATCAGCTTGCCTGGCCTTTCCAAAGCCATCGATGATGCTTTGGCATCTTCCGGTAAAAAGAAATCAACAGTAAAACAGAGAGCCTGATCATTTTGATCAGGTTTTTTTTGCTGTTGGCCGGGGAGGGATATGGCAGGGTGGGCTGAGAAAACAAACCAACGCGGGAGGATGTTTTTTTGAGCTGTGGATTGGTTTGATGGGACTGCAGTAAATCTTTTGAGCTTCTTCGCTTATGTTTTCAAGGCCCTTCCTGCCATATCCCTTCCCCGGCCCGGGCACAATGAGGGGGCTACATAAATATCCCACAGTTTTGATCTTCCTGTTCATAATGCTGCCCCAATGTTTCCTGCTTCTTTTAACCAGTAATTGTTTTCTATTTTTCTCTTTCTCTTCTTTTGCATTTTTTCCTGCTCAAATCATACAATGAAAAATCAACGCATTCTAAATCGCATAAAATAAAAGAATCTAACCCTTCAACTCAAGCAGATTTGAATCAGTATTGAAACCAGAACCTTTACCTGTAAACCTGCTATTCATCTTGCTCTTCGAAGTTTTCCCCATCCTCTTCCCCAATTGTTAGGATTGCATTAACCTGGCCTTAGCAGGGTGTACTGGGGCGCAAAGGTGAAATGTACTGGCGGCCTTGAAAACATAAGCGAAGAAGTCCGGTTTAGCAGTACAGCCAATCAAGCCAACCCACAGCCCAATAATCCCGCAAATGCGTTGGTTTGTTTTCCAGCCGCCCGTTCATATCCCTTTGCGCCCCCTTCAACCCCAACAATAATCCCCCCTGTTAATGCAATCCTAACAACCCCACCACTTTCCTCTTAAAGTCTTATTTTGCTGCATATAAGGCAGGAATACATGAGGATATGCTTTTTGATTATGATCATTTGTTGTACCGGGATCCTGCCGGGCGGCATGGTTGCATCTCTTTATGCCCAGTCGGGAAGGGAGAAAGCTCCCAAAAAGGCCGTCGATACCTCGATCAAGGCTGTGAAGGTAAAAAGGTCCGATTCGCTGCCGCCGAAGCCGGGAATCGATAGTTTCATCCTCAAAAGAAAGGGGCTGCTGGGTAAGCTGGCGCGTAACCTTCTCCGTGATACCCTGCGTGAAAATATTGCTGCTCTCACACCAATCAGGAATGACCTGGTGTTCAGCATTTACGATAAGCGGGTGATCCGCAGCGTTACGTTAAAAGGACTTGACTTCGGTACTGCCATTACTGATACCAACAAAGTGTACAAGAGCCGGCTCACCAGGCTGGCCAATGGCTTCCACCATAAGACGAGAGGGTATGTGATCCGCAATAACCTTTTCTTCCATCCCGGCGACAGGGTGGACCCTTACCTGCTGGCAGATAATGAAAGGCACCTGCGTGACCAAACCTATCTGCAGGATGCCCGGATCATCATTGAGCCGGCAGAGAATAGTTACGATTCAGTGGATGTGATCGTGCTGACGAAAGATGTATTGAGTATCGGTGGCTCCCTGCATTTGCGGAATATGAAAAGCTTCGATGTAAGCGCCAGGGAGGATAATCTCGGCGGATGGGGCGACCGCCTGCTGGGCTCAGTTCTTTATGATACACGCCGAGTGGACAGGGTTGGCTATGGTATGGAATTCATCAAAAGGAATATCGCAGGTTCTTTTATTGACGGATATGTGGGGTACAAGAATTTTGCAGACGGATTGAACAGCGGGAGGGATGAAGAAACCACATTCTACACAAAATTCATCCGGCCTCTCGTTAACCAGTATACGAAATTTACATACGCAGCAGAACTGGCCTGGCATGAAACAGAGAACCAGTATATTCCTGATTCTATCTACCAAAAAGGATTCGCTTACAAATACTACAACTACGATGCCTGGATGGGATGGAATACAGGCGCCTTCAAACTGGTGAAGGAGAAGAACCAGGACGGCCGTTTGCGGACCATCCTCGGTCTGCGCCTGATGAAGAAAAGATTCGAAATGATCCCTGACTCTTTCAAAGTTCATTACGATGCCCAGTTTGCGGATATGTATGGCGTGCTGGGGTCTTTGTCCATCTTCGGGCAAAACTTCTATAAGACCCGCTATATCTACGGTTTCGGCAGATCGGAGGATCTTCCGGAAGGAATGGATGTAACAGCCACGGCAGGCTGGACCAAAAAGAATGGTGTAGAAAGGCCCTACATGGGACTGGATGTGAGCCGCAATTATTTTACGGAAAGGGAAAGCTACCTGAATTTCACTTTCCGCGCCGGTGGATTCTGGAATAAGAATACACTGCAGGATGTGGACATCCTCGCCAACATAGATTTTTTCAGCCGGCTACGCTCCATGGGCCCAAGATGGAAACAGCGTACATTCATTAACGTTGGTATCACCGGGCAGATCAATAAAGAGTTGAATGAGGATCTCTGGCTGGAAAGTAATTTCGGTATCCGTGAGCTGTACAATGGCCGCAATATCGGTGGCGATATGCGGGCAACACTGAAAGGGGAATCTGTGTTCTTCAGTCCCTGGACCTTTGTCAATTTCCGCTTCGCGCCATTTGCATTCGCCAACTTCACTTTAATGACGCCGCCATACGAAAGTATCAAACAGAGCGATCTGTACCAGAGTATCGGGGCGGGTTTGAGAGCCAGGAACGAAAGTCTGATCTTCGGAACACTGGAACTGAAAGCGCATTATTTCCCCCGCGCCAATTACTATGGGGCACACTGGCGTGTAGACTTCAATACCAATATCAAATTCAAATACAATACACAGATCATCAAGCGACCTGAGATCATCGTTGCGAATTGACAGCCTTAAATAGTGTAGTGTAATATTCTATCCATTCATCAGTTTTTCCTGTAAATACAAAGCGTTCTTGATGGCGTGCCCCTTTGCCGTATTGTTCAGGTAAAGGTAAGCTTCGCGTACCTGCCCATCGGCCCTGATGGTTTCGCTCACTTCGTCAAGGAACGCTGTGGAGTATTCGCTTTTGTACAGAATGGGTACACCATGAAAGCGATAATACACAAGTGGTCCGTTGATGACTGGCGTATCCGGAAGCCGGTGGTGGCTCACGCCGCAAAACACTACTTTCTGAGCCGCCATCATCTGTATCACGTCTTCCCGCCACCAGCTGATGTCCCGGAATTCGAGTACATTGGTCACTTCCTGGTCCAACTGCGCCAGTATCTCCTCCAGCAGGTAAGGGGAGTAGACAGTTTTGGGGTGAAACTGGAACAAAACGGGGCCCAGCTTATCTTTCAAACCTTCTTTCGCAACATTGTAGAAGTCGTCCAGCAAGGGGCGTACATCTTTGAATTGCTTGAAATGTGTGATAAGCCTTGGGGCTTTGATGGAAAAATTAAAACCTGGAGGGCTTTTGTCGTACCAGCTTTCCAGGGGCGCTACCTGTGGAAAGCGGTAAAATGTGTAGTTGAGTTCCAGTGTGTTGAACCTGGTGCAATAGTAGTCAAACCATTTGCGCTGTGGTGTTTCCGGAGGGTAGAAAAGTTCTTTCCACTCGCGGTAGTGAAAGCCGGAACAGCCGATCCGCCATTGAATTATAGTTGCCATAACCGTAGGATTCTTCTAAAGATTGTGCCACCCTCCTATACATAAACACCTCTTAAAGATACATATCAATATAATCAAAAACTTTCATTGGCTTGGAATAAAAAAGAAGGCAGTGTGGAAACACCGCCTCTCATCAACGATTGCTTGCCATATGAAAAAAAACACTGAGTTGAATCCGGGATGGCTATGGCAGCCACAATTTTTTTGAAGGGCGAAGTAGAAACATCGCCCTGGGGCTCAATGATATTGAACCGATGCAAATAGCAGTTACGGGTGGACTCGAACCACCGTAAAAGGTCTTGCGTACCTCCGCCTCGCCTCTCGGCCACGTAACTCGTATCAGTTGTAAGAACTATTGTCTGCGCTGGTAAACCCAGTAGAGATAATGGTCGCGTATCGTTTCAAAATACCTGATCAGCAGGAGGGTCACCAGCAACATCAACACGCTCAGCCAGCCTGCAGGGTATGCTATCACGAGGCCGATTGCCACTGTGAGTAAGCGAAGAAATTCCAGGTAGAACACCCATTTCTTCTGTTCCATGATGGCGCCGCAATTGATCAGGGTGAGGATCAATCCCAGCGAGATCAATGCCTGCTGCGTCAGCGGCAGGTAATGTTCAAACAGGATGAATACAAAGAGCAATGCAATACTGAGTGCGATCTGCCAGATCACATACCTGTTCAATCGCTGTTCAACCGCCTGTGGCAAATGAAAGATGTTGAATTTCTTTTCTACTGCTTCGCGGGCTGCAGGATCCACCAGGTCTGGCTTTCCGAAGATCAGCTTCAGTTTGTTAATGAATCCGCCGGTGCGCCGGACAGCATACCAGAGCTCCGCAAAAAAATGCACATGCTGCCAGAGGAAACTATAACTGTTCAATGGCTTTGTGAGCCCGTATTTGATCTCCACATTGTCTTCCTCTTTCTGGAAGGTACCGAAGAGCTTATCCCAGATGATGAACACATCTCCATAATTCCTGTCGAGATATTGTTCATTGCTCGCATGATGCACCCTGTGATGCGATGGTGTTACCAGTATATATTCCAGGATGCCCAGTTTGCCGATAAGCCGGGTATGGATGAAAAACGGGTAAAGCCCATGTACCAGTAAGAGGCTGGTGATCATCATTGCCGGGAATCCCAGCAGTGGCAGTATTGCCCAGAAGCCGGTTCTGATAAAGGCCTGGAATACTGTGATGCGCGCACTCACCGTATAATTGAAATCCTCACTCTGGTGATGCACTACATGTGCAGCCCAGAATACATTCACTTCATGCGCCAGCCGGTGATACCAGTACCAGCAAAAATCAGTACAAAGGAGCAGCAGGATCCAGGTGAGAACGCCTGCTCTTATTTCGAACAATCCAAAATTCCTCTGCAGGTAATCATAGAAGAAAAAGAAGGCGCCGGTTACCCACACATCCAGCAATCTTTCGGCAATGCCTATACTAACATTGGCTACGGAATGATGGAGGTTGAAATAGGGCAGCTTCTTCTTTCTCGCTACCAGAAATTCAATGGTCATGAATAAGACAAAGAACGGTACAGCAAATGCCAATAAGTTGAACTTCATACAATGGCTATTCGTTGGTTAATGCATCGGAAACGATTCGGCAGAACTCATAAAAGATTATTGTCCTTTGGGCTCCAGTTTGATCACCTGTTTTTGTGAAGCATCTGTTGTGCGGACTTTCTTTTTCTTGTACTGGGGATGTTCTATCACCAGCGTTACAGGCAGCTGCTGCCAGGTGGTGATGGAGAACCTTCCATTCTTATCCGATAAACTCTCTTCCTCTCCGGAAACAATGTACACATAGGCATTCTCTATGCGCTGGCCGGTTTCTGTGTGTATGATCTGTCCACTGATCTCAGCGGGCTTGCCCGGGTAAATCTCCGTTGTGCTGAAGATCAGCGCCGGAACGGCTACCAGCCATTGATATGCAGGTGATGTTTTCATGCAGAGACATTGAGTTGCTTGTGAATGACAGCACAATATTACAGTGAAATTATTAGTCTACCAAATTAGTGGACTAATATTTCGCATTCGTTTTTTTCACTATTTCATCATTTTTAGTTTTCCACCAAAACCGGATCAGGCACAGGATTTGTTTTTTATGGTTGGAACTTCATTCAACCACATAAAAAAAGTCAGGTATGAAACTGTCAAGACTGTATGGTTTTGGGGCGGTTATCGTATTGTTCTCACTTGTTTTCTACGCCTGTTCCAAAAACGATTCCACGGAACAACAACCGCTTCCTCCGGGCTCACAACAGGTTAGCCTTTATCTCACCGATGATCCCGGCTTCTTCGATAATGTAATGGTAGATATCAAATCAGTGAAAGTGCTGATAGACACCTGTTCAAAAGATAACAGGGGAGATGATGACGACGACGACGATGATGATGACAATGGACGGGGTAATCACCACGACTGGGATGATGACCGCAACGATTGTGTCAACTGGCAATCACTGGAGATCAAGCCTGGTGTATATGATTTGCTGACACTGCGTAATGGTACGGATACTTTACTGGCGAATGGCATTATTCCAAAAGGAAAAATTCGTCGTATCAAGATTGAACTGGGAGAGAACAATTCTCTGGTGAAAGACAGTATCACCTATCCGCTGAAACTATGGCCCGGTCTGTCGTCTACCATCCTGATCTCGGTGAAAGGGGGCGACTGGGATGAGTACCAGCCCGATCGGTTCCGTCTCTGGCTGGACTTTGATGTTACCCGTTCCGTGGTGCGCGTACGCGATGGCGTGTTCTACCTCAAACCGGTGATCCATCTGTTCACGGTGAAGGCTACAGGCTCTGTGGCCGGCCGTATCGAACCGAAGGATGCATGGCCTGTTATCAGCGTTTACAACGAATCTGATACAGCTTATGCACTTCCCTGGCATAATGGTCAGTGGAAGGCCCGCGGCCTCAAACAAGGCACTTATACGGTTTTCGTGAATGCTTCCAATGGTTACAGCGATACCACCATTACCGGTGTGGAAGTGACAGCAGGAAAAGAAACGAACCTGAACAAGATCATCCTCCACAAATAAATATTCTTCTTTTTGATCTCAGCTCAATGATCGGGAGGCTGCCGCAGAGGCAGCCTCTTTGATTTTTACATGCACATACTGATCAGTATCATAACCAGACCTCCTGTTATTTTGTACCTTTGCCGCACATTCTATTCTATGCTCATCTACAAAGAATTTACATTCGATTCCGCCCATTTCTTACCCAATGTACCGGACGGACATAAATGCAAGGAGATGCATGGCCATACCTATCGCCTTCGCGTATGGATCGAAGGCAAGCCTGATCCGCAACTCGGATGGGTAATGGACTTTGCAGTACTGAAGAAGATCATCAAACCTGTAGTGTCCACACTGGACCATAAATGTCTCAATAATATTCCCGGCCTTTCCAATCCCACCTGCGAGCTGATCGCGGTCTGGATCTGGGACCAGTTGAAACCCTCC
The DNA here is from genome assembly GCF_007970185.1 of Pseudobacter ginsenosidimutans. NCBI lineage: Bacteria > Pseudomonadati > Bacteroidota > Chitinophagia > Chitinophagales > Chitinophagaceae > Pseudobacter > Pseudobacter ginsenosidimutans. Next base: position 3,444,241 of record NZ_CP042431.1, read on the forward strand.
ATCCCCGCCATGAAGCGGCTGGAACTGCACGAAACGCCCACCTCGGGCGTAGTGTACGAAGGAGAATGATCATGCAATCAGCAATGGGCTACGCCTGGTGATGTTTGAAGAAATGGTCCAGCGAAATGGGACCGCCACCTTCCACCAGGAAAAATAACAGCAGCAGAAAAGTTACTATCGTAAGTGGGAACATAGACCCTGCTGCGAAAATTCCCTGTTGTGTGGTGATGAAGATCAGCGCACCCAGCAGAATGGGGATTTGAAGCGCCACAGCCCAACGGGTGAACAGGCCAACAATGATCATCACTCCACCCAGCAAATGCGCCCAGGTAACAAAGATGGATATGGCATCATTTTGTGCTGCCAGGCGGCTGTTCTGTAACAGGAGATCCAGTTCTGCAGAGTTGATCATGAAGGAGTAGCCCTTGATGAATAAACATAATCCCAGTGCAACCCGGATGACTACCAGCCAGCGCGGGTGATGCGTTAAGCTCCAGTTATGGATTTGTTGAAGCGTACCCATGGCAGTAATTTTTAAAAGAACGATTGAAAGAATTATGCCATATAAAGTTACGTTTATCCCCTGCCAGCTACAAGTTAAATTTCAAATGCAAAATATTTTCGATACTGGCACGTTTTTTTGAGTGTTAGCGCTGATCTTTGCGGACTTAAATCATTACAAACAAAACAATCAGCGCCGATCCGAGCCTTCAAAACATCAATAACTTATGAAAAGATCTACCTGGCTGCCGGCAGCCACCGCCCTTACCTTTATCTCAGCTTTCGTGTTCAATGGATGTAAACCTGGTACCCGTGGCGTAGCCGCCGAAGTTCAGGCCGCTCCCTTTACCAAACATGATACTGATACAGCTCAACCCCCAGTAGCCCCTGCAGCAGCCGTTCTGGATACTGCCCTCTATGACGCCAAACTCAAATACATGGCCAATGGAGATACCTCCGGCAGATGGCCTGTTAAAACAGATTACCCGCTCCCCGGCGCTGTTCTTCCCTTCAAACGTGTACTCGCTTTTTATGGCAACCTGTACTCCACCAAAATGGGTATCCTGGGTGAACTGCCGGAAAAAGATATGCTCGCTAAATTGCAGGAAGAAGTAAAGAACTGGCATGCCGCCGACACCAGCATGGAAGTAGTGCCCGCATTGCACTACATCGCAGTAACGGCCCAGGGAAGCGCAGGTGCCGATGGCAAATACCGCCTCCGTATGCCACACAAGGAGATCGATAAGATCCTCGTAATGGCCGAAAAAATCAATGCACTCGTGTTCATAGATATCCAGGTTGGCCTCAGCAACCTTCAGGCTGAAGTGCCACAGCTGGAAAAATACCTGAAAATGCCGCATGTGCATCTCGGTATCGATCCTGAGTTTTCCATGAAAACAGGCAAGAAGCCCGGCTCTGTGATCGGATCATTCGATGCCGCGGATATCAACTACACAACAGAATATCTCGCCAAACTCGTGAAGGAAAACAACCTGCCTCCAAAAATGCTGGTAGTTCACCGCTTCACAAGACCGATGGTGACCAACTATAAAAATATCAAGCTGCGTCCTGAGACCCAGATCATCATGGACATGGACGGGTGGGGAGCGCAGGCGCGTAAGATCAGCACCTACCGCTCTTTCCTGTATCCGGAGCCTGTGCAGTATACTGGGTTCAAGCTTTTCTATAAAAATGATTTTAGAGAGAAGGGAGCAGGATCATGACCCCGGCGGAGGTTTTGAAATTGAAGCCGCAGCCGGTTTATATTCAATACCAGTAAGAGGTTTAGAATTTTTTGTGGAGCCGCTCAGGGATGGGCGGCTCTTCTTTTTTCAAAGCGGGGGATATGGATTGTGAGCTGGGAAACAAACCAGCGCGGGAGGATTTTTTTTGAGCTGTGGTTGGTTGGGGTGGGCTATTGTATCAAGCCGGACTTCTTCGCTTATGTTTCCAGGGCGCGTAATCCATATTCCCCCGCTTTGAAATCACCTTGAAGGTGCATCATAATGAGGGTAGCTCCATGATGAAATTCACTCACCATTATTGGTTGAAACAAAAAGGCTGTGCTTCAATGTTCAACACTGACAGGGTTAATGATTCTGCATCGCTTCACTGAATCATTTTAATGAAATGATGAACCACTGGGTTCTGCAAGAGCGGCAGGTATAGTGAAAGCCGCTCCGCTGCTGATCTTTAGCGCACTGCGTGAGAAGGGGAGAGGGAAAAAAGCGGCAGGATGCTGATGAATGGCCGGCAATGAATAGAAAGACGAAGTAATCAGCAGGAATTATTGAATGCTGATCAAAACATAAAATCTAATCCGATAATTCAATAGTTGCATTCAGAAAGCACATTGAAAAACTATGGATCATTGCTTTGCTAGTTTAGCAAGAGAGAATAGAAGCAATGCGATCACTGAAAGAAATCACATTAGTTTCCTGCAATTCGCCAATCAAAAGTGGAATTGTGTAATAAAATAATTCAGAAAAAAATGCAGCAGTCTGAATCAAACTGCTGCACATTCCGGGGATCGGGCCGGTGAAGGGGTATGGGAAACGGGCCTTGGAAACATAAGCGAAGAAGCATGGCTAAGCTCAATAGCCCAACCCAACCAACCACAGCTCAAAAAAAATCCTCCCGCGCCGGTCTGTTTCCCAGACCGCTTTCTCATACCCCCTCAACGGCCTACCCCTCAACAGCCTACCGGCTGCCCAGTAATTTTTTTCTGAATTCAACCGCTGCTGCATTTGCTTTTTCAGCAGGCACCACAATGAATGCCGGATTTTCGGCCAGCACAATTTTTGTACTGGTCTTGCTGCCGCGATGATCATATTCGATGTCGAGCCTGTCACCAGGTTTGTGGGATTTCAAGAGCTCGGTGAGATCGGATTGCTTGCGAAGCGGCTTACCATTCAATGAGAGGATCTGATCATCCACATCGAGACCAGCATTATAGAGCGGCGTTCCGTTCACAGTATTGGAAGCGATAGTGAGCGAGTTTGCGCCATCCCTCCATTGTACATTTCCAACCCAGGCTTTTCCTTCGTTGGACCTTTTCAGCAGGAGCCCGGCTTTTTCGAGAAGCGGAGCGTAATCAAGCGGTTCATGTCCTTTGATGTATTTGGAAAAGAAATCGGAAGCGAATTGTTTGTTGCCCGTTAGCTGGGCCAGTACATCCTGCAAACCGTCTACATTGTAGGGGATCTCTGTTTTACCGTATTTCTTCCACACGGCAGTCATGTAGTTGTCGAGCGTAAGATTGTTGAACCGGCTGCGCAATTCCAGGTCAAGGGCCAGCGCAATGGCGGCTCCATACGGATAGTAGGAAGTGTACATGTTCACGTAATTGCTTTTGTCGATTGCAACGCCGGCATCTACGAAAACCGCATGGCGGCTCACTTCCACGGGAGAGAAGCGCTTCGCGCCCTGCGTATTTACTTTGGTGTTGATGAGACTGCCCATTACGCGGAGATAATCTTCTTCGCTCATGCAGCCTGCACGTTCGGTGAGCAGGTCGCCGTAGTATTGTGTGAAGCCTTCAGCAAACCAGAGCTCATTGCTCATATTGCTTTTCTCGAAATTGAAAGGCTCCAGCGTTTTCGGGCGGATGCGCTCTACATTCCAGCAGTGAAAGAATTCATGTGCGAATACATCCAGCAATTCATTGTTGCCATCGAAATTGATGGGAATACTGATCACCGTGGAATTGCGATGCTCCATGCCATCGCCTTTCACCCAGGGATTGATGCTGGCAATGAATGTGTAGGTGCCATGATCGAAATCGGGCAGTTCTCCGTATACTGCCATCGATTGTTCGGTGATGCGTTTCACTTTATTGGTGAATGCAGTGAGCAGGCTGTCTGAGCTGCTGCCTTCGAAAGCAAAACGGATCCTGTATGATTTACCGGAAGGATTGGTGAGACTCCATTCCTTCCAGGTGAGGGAGCCGATCTTTGTTGGACTGTCCATGAAATACTGAAGGCCTGGTGCTGTGAAAGCCGTGGAATCGTTGGTGGGCTTGAGTTGTGTGGCAATGCTCCATTGTTTGCCTTCAGGGATATTGAATTTTACAGAGATGGGTGTTTTATCATATCCCTTGATCCACATGAAAGCTGCAGGCATATTGAAATGAATGCTGGTGGCATCGATCCCTGCATAAGTGCCGTCAGGATGATTGGCATAGAGCGTATACTCGAGGCGGATCTGTCCGTCTGTATGCTGAACTTCGTACACATCTCCGTCTGTTCGGGTAATGGTGAGTGGTTTGTTATTCTTGCCGAAGGCCTTCACGTCGTACACATTCTTTCCGAATTCGTGGGTGGCATAACGGCCGGGTGAAGAGCGGCTCATGCGGAAGACAGCCGTCTTTTGTTTGGTGCCGATGCCGGTTACGTTGAGACTGATCTGTGCCTCGTGGTGCGTGATATTGGGGAAGGAAACTGAATAGCTGATCTGTTGTGCCTGCAGTGAAGCGATCACCAGCAGGAAAAAGAACAAGGATAGAGATTTCTTCATGATGTACGTTTAATAGTATACAAGATAGGGCTTTCTTCGATTTTGTACATTTGAGTCAAAGAATCGGATATGAGCACAAGAGAACAACGCTTTATGCAGGCAGCCATCGATGTGGCCAGGGAAGGTATGTTGCAGGGAAAGGGTGGACCTTTCGGTTGCGTGATCGTACTCGGGGAGGAGATCGTGGGGAAAGGATGCAATTCTGTGGTAGGGGATAATGACCCTACCGCACATGCAGAAGTGGTAGCCATCCGAGATGCCTGTAAGAACCTGCGCAGTTTTCAACTGACCGGCTGCGAAGTGTACACCAGCTGTGAGCCTTGCCCCATGTGTCTCGGCGCAATCTACTGGGCAAGACCTAAGCGCGTATTCTTTGCCGCCAACCGTCACGATGCCCAACAGGCGGGCTTCGACGATTCCTTCATTTACGAAGAACTGAAACTCCCTTATGAAGCAAGACAGATCCTGATGAATGAATTTGGAAGGAACGATGCAGTAAAACTGTTTGAGGAATATGCGCAGTTGCCTGGAAAAGTGGAGTATTAAGGTGTATATAATTTTTTGATCACGATATACGCGATCACTGCCAGCAGCAGGATGAGCACAATGGAAATGTAGACCCATGGTGCTTCCTGGATCTTTCTCTTCTCGCGCAGGTTCTTTTTTTTCTGGATGTATTGATTGAGGTCCTTGTTGAGCTGGTCTACGTAATTATCGATCTTCTTTTTGCCGTTCACCTGCAGCAACCCTTCGATGGCTTCATTCTCGAAATCATTATCGAGCATCCAGGCTTCTACCTCATGCTTGTCCTGCTCGGACAGTTTGCCTGCGAGGTAATCCATCAACTTTTGATTGTCGATGTCTTTGTTTGAATTCGATAATATGTTTAACAGGTCGCGGTTCATTGTTTTCGGTTATCCCGCCTTTATCTAATGTTTTAGTTTCTTTTCCATGTTTATTTTCAGGTTGCGCTTTCCGTTCTGGATATAGCTTTTCACCTGCATCATGGAAAAGCCTGTTTGCCCGGCGATCTCCTGGTAGCTCTTTTTGTCGAGATAGAACAAAGTTACGCAGAGTTTTTGCTCTTTGCTGAGTTCATCCAGGGATTCGCTCATCAATTCCAGCTGACGGTCTTTTTCCAGGTGGTTCTGCATGCTGCTGTCTTCCGCGGGAGTGGCCACCATGGTCTCTTTGATCTCGGTGGTCTTGCCGTTTTTGGAACGCAGTTTCATGAGACAATAATTCTTGGCAACCATGTAGAGCCAGGATTTGAAATAGTCCACCTTGTATTTCGGCAGTTCCTGTATCACTTTCAAGAATACCTGCTGTACGCCATCGCGGGCTTCTTCTTCATTCTTCAGGTATTTCATGCACACACCGAAGAGCAGCATGGTATACCTTTGCAGGAGCAATCCCAGCCAATAGTTGTTTCGCTCGGCGTAGTATTTTCCGAGTAATTCCTGGTCTGTGATATGTGCATATTGATCCTGGTTCACCGTCTGAAAATTAGCTATTTTCCCTGATATGATGCAGGGTGGCAAAAATTTCATAAACCTAACGGAATCAAACGGTTCTTTATTTCACTAGCTTAGTAAAAAATACCTTTATGCTATACGCTGTTTGTACAGTTCCGGTATCACCCCTTCGGGCAACCGATAGTCATCGCAGCGAGATGGTGAGTCAATTGTTGCTGGGTGAATGTGGTGAGGTGCTGGAAGAGCGCAAAGACTTTATCAAACTCAAGACTTTGTATGATGATTATGAGGGATGGTGCCAGCGCAGCCAGCTGGAGCTGATGGCAACAGTGCCTGGTGATCAGCAGAGCCAGGTGCTGGTGGGGGATTACACAGATCGTGTACTCATCAACGGTATGGAGGCCCATGTGCCGATGGGCGCTGTGGTGATTGCGCCTGCAGGCGAGGAATTGCAGTTGGGGCATTATAAAATTCGTTATCAGCTGGCCAGTCCATGGCATGCAGGAACTGCCGTTGTATCCGCTGAGGCAATCACGGCCAGGGCTATGCGCTATCTGAATACAGCTTATCTCTGGGGCGGTCGCTCCATATTCGGCATCGATTGCAGCGGGTTCAGCCAATCGGTTTTCCGTTTCTTCAATTATAAATTACTGCGGGATGCTTACCTGCAGGCAACGCAGGGAGACCCGATCGGTTTTCTGCAGGAAGCGCGCTGCGGCGACCTCGCATTTTTTGATAACGATGAAGGAAGGATCACGCATGTAGGCATCATGCTGAACCCGGAGGAGATCATTCATGCTTCAGGAAAAGTGCGGATAGACAAGATCGATAATGCGGGCATCATTCATGCGGAAACTGGCGTACGTACGCATAAGCTGAGGATGCTGCGGAGATATTTCGAAAGGGTTTAGAACAATGCTTTTATCCAGCGGATGATGAGCAGGTCCCATCCGAAAAGTTTGAAGGCGGTGTACAGCATGATCACTCCGAAGATCTTTTTGAGTACATCTTTATCGATCTTCACAGCCATGCTGCTGCCGATGAATCCGCCGATGGCAAAGCCTGCGGCCAGCATCAATACCACTTTGGGTTCGATGGGCGTGCCCATCTTTTTACATTCCGTATAATATTTGGAAAAAGCCAGCGCCGCCACAGGCAGGGTCAGCACACCCAATGAAGTGCCCTGAGCCTGGTGCTGTGAATAATGCATGAAGAATGCCAGCGCCGGTACCATGATAACGCCTCCTCCCACACCTATCAATCCGCTGAGAATACCGGCAGCCAGTCCTATCACCGCCAGGGTGATGATTTCCTGGGTTGCCATATTGCGAGTTTGTAAGTTCAATCAGTGAAAGTTAGCGCATCGTGGTTATTTACGAAAATGTTCTTTGTAAGATTCTACGGCTTCCTGGATCACTTTGAGGGCCGTGGATTTGTCGCCAAATTCTTCCACGATCACTTTTTTGTTTTCCAGCCTTTTATATTCTTCGAAGAAGTGGCGCAGCTCACTGAAGAAGTGAGGAGGCAGTTCTTCCATATTGTTGTAGTGGTTCACGCCCGGATCGTTGGCGGCTACGGCAATGATCTTATCGTCGCCATCTCCGTTATCGATCATCTGCATTACGCCTACTACTTTGGCTTCCATGATACAGAGGGCCTGAACAGGCAGTGAGGTGATCACCAGGATGTCCAGGGGATCCTTATCATCTCCATACGTCTGCGGAATGAATCCGTAGTTGCAGGGATAGTAGAAGGAGGAATAGATCACGCGGTCCAGTTTCAGGAGGCCGCTATCTTTATCGATCTCATATTTGGCTCTGGAGCCCTGTGGGATTTCGATCACAGCATTTACTACACGGGGGGCATTGTCTCCATAAGGAACGCCATGCCATGGATGGGAAACAGTTAACATACTACTTCTTAGGTTATCTTCTTCAGTTTATAAATACGGGCTGCAATGCAGCTTAATTGGCTATTAAAGCTGGCTAAATTTTCATAAGCAATCGCAGGGATGGTGGTGGGCAGTATTACAGCAGGGGCTTAATGTTTGAAGCTGTGCACCTGTTTAAAATCAACGAGCCATTCATCATTTACTTTCACAACAGCGAGTACGGTAGTGTCTTTTTCTTTGAAGCTGTTGGTGTATACATAGTTCACCAGTGAATCGTTCACCGGTTCGATAGTCACGGGCCTGATCTGGGCGTCGCGGTATTGACGGCGGTCTTCACTGCTGAGCTGGTCATAATGTTTTCTCTTCCAGGTATCCAGCAGGTCCAGGTTGGCGGAATCTTTCAGCAGATAGAATTTAGCTTTCTTGAGATCTCCGTCCAGTGAGGCGCGGATGAACTCCCTGCCTGCATCCTGGGCGTCTGTAGCCTTCGTATAGCTGTCCTGTTGATTGCAGCTCCAGCAGATAAGCGCCAGAACGGGTAATAGAAGATATTTCATCATAATGTACAAAAATAACGGTTGTAGGTGAATAGGCGAAAAAGGGGCATAAAAAAGCCCGCGGGCTTTTAGCCGGCGGGCGAATATGGGTAATCCAAAAGGTTAATCGAGGCTCTTGTCGTCCAGTCTGTGACGCTGCTGGCGCCAGTTGGTTGACTGTTCCGGGTTTTGTTCCGCTTCGAGATTGTAGGCCTTGATGATGGCTTTGACGAGGCGGTGACGGACAACGTCTTCCTCATCCAGTTCGATATGTCCGATGCCATCCACATTCTTCAGGATGCGTACTGCCTTTTCGAGGCCGCTTCGCTGGTTCTTGGGAAGGTCAACCTGTGTCATATCACCGGTGATGATGGCTTTTGCATTGGCGCCGATACGGGTGAGGAACATTTTGAGCTGCAGGTCCGTGGCGTTCTGCGCTTCATCAAGGATGATGAAGGCATGGTCCAGCGTACGGCCGCGCATGTAGGCCAGTGGCGCGATCTCGATCACACGTGTGCTCATGTAGTAGCCGAGTTTGTCTGCAGGGATCATATCGTCCAGCGCATCATAAAGAGGGCGCAGGTATGGATCGATCTTCTCTTTCAGGTCGCCGGGCAGGAAGCCGAGGCTTTCACCTGCTTCTACAGCTGGCCTGGTAAGGATGATCTTTTTCACCTGCTTGTTCTTGAGCGCCCTCACTGCCATGGCAACGGCAGTGTAGGTTTTACCGGTACCGGCAGGGCCGATGGCGAAAACGATATCGTTGCGTTCCGCCTGCTGCACCAGTCTTTTCTGATTGGCTGTGCGGGCGCGCACCGTTTTTCCGTTAGGTCCGAAAACGAGGACATCATTCGGATGACGATCAATAAAATGATCCACCGTTTCTGCGTCATCGCCGCCAAGGACCTGTTCAAAATAATTTTCGCTCATGTGGCCATTGCGTTCTAAATACTGAACAATGAGTTCAATCTTTTCTTTCGCACTTCCCACTTGCTCCGGAGAGCCGCTTAGTTTTAATTGAGTGCCCCTCGAGAGGATTTTTAAGAGGGGGAATTTTTTCTTGAGGATGTCTAATTTGCCATTGTTAACACCAAAGAACTCGATAGGGTTAACGGTTTCAAGGTTGATAATTGTGTCTGTCAAGCGCGTCAGGTTTAAGTTCACAATAGTGGTACCTTGCGATACTCACCAACTCCATCCATCTATTCCAAATCTAATCTTTAGAATAGGTTCTATACAAATTTACATATTAACAGAGTGTGGAAAATCAGGCTGTTCTTTCAATTTAAGTTAATTTATTTACTTTTAGAGACCTAACATTTTTACGCCATGAAATTGCGCATTTTATCACTCGTATTAGCCATGACAGTTGCGGGGTTTGTTGCAAATGCCCAGTCTGCAAAACCTGCATCCGACATTCTCAATGAAGCATACAAAACTGCTGCCAGAGAAAAGAAAAATGTATTCGTGATCTTTCACGCCAGCTGGTGCGGATGGTGCCATAAAATGGACACGGCCATGAACGATCAGTCAGTGAAAGCATTCTTCGACAAAAGTTATGTTGTAGAACATCTCACTGTTAAAGAAGCGCCTACTAAAAAGCAGGATGAAAATCCCGGAGCGGATGAACTGCTGCAGAAATATCATGCAGCTGATCTTGGCATTCCATTCTGGATAGTGCTGGATCCTAAAGGAAATCTCCTGGCAGATTCACAGGAACGTCCGGCCGGCGCCAGTCTGGATTCAAAGGGACAGAATGTTGGCTGCCCTGCCACTCAAAAAGAGGTGGACTTCTTTGTGGAAGTATTGAAAAAGACTTCTTCCCTGAAGGAAAATGAGTTGAAGTTGATTGCAGAGAGATTCAGGAAGAATGACCGGGCCGCGGCTCATTAATAAGACAATTAAATTGCTCAAAGGGTTGCGGTAGCGTAACCCTTTTTTTATGCCTGGTATTGCCGTGAAAGACGCATGCGGATGCAGAGGATATTATATAGATATCCTTTAGATATTCCTTAGATATTACTTATCCGCCTGTCTTGATTGTCTTGTTTGAGGGATCTGAGCATCTGGCCGTAGTCGAACTTTTTGGCGAGCGCGATCACGCTTTGTGTGATGCGCTTTGTTCTGGTGGCTTCTGTTTTGGCGCTTTCGATCCATTTGCTCCAGTAAGCCTGGTGGGAAGGAGGCATGGCGTTGAAATGCTGCTGCGCTGCCGGCTCATCAGCCAGGCAGTCCAGCAATTCCTGGTTGATCTTGTAAGGCACTTTGTCCAGCGTAAGTTGTACTTCCACTCTGGCTCCTTTCTGTTTGCCAATGGCTTTTCGCACATCGGCTTTGAGAGCCATAATGAAATCGCCGCCACCCATGGGCAGGAGCGAAACCCCTTTGATGGAATATTTGTCCAGCTTGCCTTTTACGCGGAAAGATTTCTTATTACCGGGAAGGATTTGCCGGGCGATTGTAGCCGGAATGCTGATATAGCTCCAGCCTGATTTCTCGCCCATTTCTTCAAACTTCTGTATGGTAGCGGTAAATTGGACCATAAGGATTATGGCGTAAACTTACCGGTTTTTAACTGAACTGAGAAGCGGTAGGATTCTGTAATTCATCTTCGATCAGATCGTGCAGACGCTTTTCATTATCCCAGATCCAGCGGGGAAGCGGTTGCTCCATGATCTTCCAGGCGCTGTCTTCCTTTTGCATTTTGAAGAGAATACGATTACCTCTGTCATCAACAACATCTACAGTGAATATTCCTTCCTGTTGTCCGCCGAGTTTACGGAAATTGAATTCTCTCAGACGGCCTTCCGCCTTCAACAGTTTGGTGAACTGAATATTCTTTACAAAATGAATGCGCATATATGATTATTAATAATTGCTTTCTATCAATTCCTGTGCTACAATCTGCACAAAAGCACAATTGTTCCAAAAAAATATTGGACCTGTGAGTTATTTCCGGTTAAAAGGGGAGTGGGTTAGAATTTAACTGGATAAAGGGTTAGGCTTGCAAGATAAGGGATTTCGGGAATCCGTAGTGAATGGTGGAAAACAAAAAGCCCGGCGAATGGGCCGGGCTTTATATACAGATTGCAAAAGTTCTCTTAGTACCTGTAATGTTCCGGCTTGAAGGGACCAGCTTTTGGAATGCCCAGGTATTCAGCCTGTTCAGTGGTCAGTTCATCCAGTTCAACACCGATCTTTCCGAGGTGCAGGCGCGCCACTTTCTCATCGAGATGTTTAGGCAACACATACACTTTGTTTTCGTAGCTGCCGTGGTTGGTCCACAGTTCGATCTGAGCGAGTGTCTGATTGGTGAAGGAATTACTCATTACGAAGCTGGGGTGACCTGTAGCGCAACCCAGGTTCACGAGGCGGCCTTCAGCCAGTACGATCACATCTTTGCCTTCGATATTGTAGAGATCAACCTGAGGCTTGATGGTATCTTTTGTTTTGCCATAGTTGTTGTTGAGCCATGCGATATCGATCTCGATATCGAAGTGACCGATATTACAAACGATGGCTTTATCCTTCATGTTGCGGAAATGCTTTTCTGTGATCAGGTCGCGGCAACCGGAAGCAGTTACGATGATATCAGCTTCTTTCACGGCATCGATCATCTTCTTCACTTCAAAACCATCCATTGCAGCCTGGAGGGCGCAGATAGGATCGATCTCAGTTACGATCACGCGGCAGCCGGCGCCGGCGAGGGAGGCGGCAGAACCTTTACCTACATCGCCATATCCACCAACAACTGCCACTTTACCGGCGAGCATGATATCAGTAGCGCGGCGGATAGAATCCACCAGGCTCTCTTTACAACCATACTTGTTGTCGAATTTGGATTTGGTTACGGAGTCGTTCACGTTGATAGCGGGGATAGGCAGGGTGCCTTTTGCCATTCTTTCGTAGAGACGGTGAACGCCGGTAGTTGTTTCTTCGCTGAGCCCTTTGATATGCTGAACCAGCTCAGGGTATTTATCGAACACGATATTGGTGAGGTCACCACCATCGTCCAGGATCATATTGAGGGGGCGGTCGGCTCCACCGAAGAAGAGTGTTTGTTCGATGCACCAGTCAGCTTCTTCCTGTGTTTGTCCTTTCCAGGCAAACACTCCGATACCGGCAGCAGCAATGGCGGCAGCGGCATGGTCCTGAGTAGAGAAGATATTGCAGGAGCTCCATTTTACTTCAGCGCCGAGGGCTGTAAGTGTTTCGATCAGCACGGCAGTTTGAATGGTCATGTGCAGGCAACCTGCCACACGCGCACCTTTCAGTGGCTGGCTGGCGCCATATTCTTTCCTGAGAGACATAAGACCGGGCATTTCTGCTTCGGCAAGACGGATCTCTTTGCGGCCCCATTCAGCAAGGCTGATATCCTTCACTTTATACGGTAAGGAAAAGTCAATGGTTGACTTTGAAATTGTTGACATATAAATGGTTTGATTTCGCGTGCAAAATTAGTAAAAAGGATGGACAGATATTACAAGATCTGTGCCGGTAAGGCTTTTAATTACAATTCGTAGACATTATTGTTTGGAAATATCTGCCACGGATTTCTTCTCCAGGATCTTGAGCGTGGCATCCCTTACTGTGATCATCATATCATGGAGGCCGCACTGCTTTTCATCGCAGTTCTTGCAACGCTCGTAGAAATAAAGGCTTACACAGGGGAGCATGGCAATGGGACCGTCTATCAGGCGCATCACTTTGGCCATGGAAATATCCTTTGGCGCCACTTTGAAAAAATATCCGCCGCCTTTTCCTTTCTTACTGTCCAGTATCTCCGCTTTCTTCAGCTCCAACAGGATGTTCTCCAGGAATTTGAGCGGGATCTTCTTCTTTTTGGCTATTTCAGCAATGAGTACAGGCTGGTTATCTTTCTTTTCAGCCATGTACATCAGCGCTTTAAAAGCGTATTGTGCTTTCTTCGATAACATTTGGGATTGATTTCGAGGCGAGAAAGATAAAATAATTTTCTGAATGCTGTGATGTCAGACCAATTTATGCTCATAAGCATATTTGATCAATCCGATCACACTGCCCGTCCGGGTTTTCCTTAGGATGTTTTTCCTGTGTGTTTCCACCGTTCTTTCACTGATGAACAAGGTTTCTGCGATCTTTTTGTTGCTGTATTCTTTTTCGATCAACCTCAGTACTTCCAGTTCGCGGTCTGTTAACCGTACTTCTGTAGTACGCTGCACCTCAACTTGCTTTTTCATAACGTTATTGGGTTAATGATAAAATGGAACCTCCTTGCAGATGGCTCACACTGCGAACAATGAAAATTGGTGATATGTACTCTATTACCGGGTTGGGGTTAATGAAAGGACCGGAAAAGTTCCTTACTGAAATATAGCATTAATTGTAATCAATGCGGATTAAATCCGCGCACAATTAATTTGTGATGGATCAAATTCCGAGCACATCGCTCATGGAGAAGATCCCTTTTCTGGTATGCAGGAATTCTGCAGCGAGAACAGCTCCGGTGGCAAAGCCCTGACGGCTGTGCGCGGTGTGTTTGATCTCGATATCATCGATGGCGGATGTGTATCTGATGATATGTGTGCCGGGCGCAGGATCCACGCGCTCGCTTAATATCACCAGCTCATTTGCCTGATCGCTGTTGTGGTTTACCCACTTTGATTTTCTGTTGTTCTCTCCGAGGATCTGTTCTGCCAGTGTGATGGCTGTGCCGCTGGGCGCATCTAATTTTTGGGTATGGTGCACTTCCGTCATCTGAACATCGTATTCGGGATGGGATGTCATCAGGGACGCAAGTTTTTTATTGATTGCAAAGAAAATATTCACGCCAACGCTGAAGTTGCTGGCGTAAAGCAGGGAGCCGTTTTTTTTGGAGCAATAAGTTTTCACTTCCTCATACCTGTTGAGCCAGCCTGTTGAACCACTCACCACGGGAACGCCCGCATCGATGCAACGGATGATATTATCAAAAGCACTTTCGGGTCCGGTGAACTCGATAGCCACATCTGCCTTGCGGATATTGTCGATGGTATTGTCTTCCAGATTCTCGATGGATACTTTCAATACCACTTCATGTCCGCGTTGCAAAGCGATGGCTTCAATAGCCTGTCCCATTTTACCGTAACCTATCAGTGCGATTTTCATAAGTTCCTATTCAGGTGCTGCTTCAATTTTAGCGCAGCGAAGGTAGAGTTTTTGTGCGATTATTTGCACCTAGTGTAAATACAAAGCTCACACCGGGCACATTCCCGGGCAGCACAGCAGGCGAAACGCGCATGGAGATATTATCGCTCACATCGAAGTCGCGGAGATGTGCATCCACTGTGGCATCAACAATATTCAAGCCCCAGAGCAGGAGCCCGAAGAGGATGGAATAATCCATATTCCTTCTGTACTCACTCCTGTAATTCAACAGGGAGGTGCTTTGCCCCCGCTGAACAAGTGGCCTGAGTTGCTCATGCACTTTGTTCATGCTGTCGGGATTGTTCTGACTGTGATTTTCCACCACAGCCAGCGCATAACGGATACGGTCATACCAGTTCTTGTTGTATACAAATAAGCCGGCGGGAATCCCCACTGCTGCCCAAACGATGGGCACTTTCCAGTATTTCTTATTGTAGATCTGGCCCCAGCCCGGAATGATGGCGGAGCGGATGGCTGCTTTACGCGGACTGTGTTTTTTCTTAACTGCAGTATCTGATTTAACGGGAACAATAGAGTCTGCTTTCACTCTTCCGGAATCCACTTTGATCTCTCTGGCAACCGGCACTGTATCGCAATAGTAAATGATCGCCAGTTCCACTTCATCGTGCAAACGCCATTGCAGCGGGTACACTGTTTCATTGGTTGTTGGAGGCAGAACAGGGTTCACCGCTTTCGCCTGCGCAAAAGCCGGGCTCATCAATATCAGAAGTATTGCAGGAAGAAAACGTATCATCAAAAATGAACTTAGTTGGCAGTAACACCAATCTGGTCCAGGATCTTGTTCAGGTCCTGAATAGAGTAATACTCAATCGAGATCATTCCGTTGCCTTTTTTACTATGATTGAGTTTTACCTTGGTGCTGAAATGCGAGGCTAAATTATCTTCAATTTTTTTATAGGCCGGTGGGAGATTGGCTTTTACCGAAGATTTAACAGGCTGGTTCCCTTTGTACATTTTGCGTACCAGCTCTTCAGTCTGGCGTACGGAAAGGCCTTCTTTCTTTATCTCGTTGAAGATGAAAAGCTGTGTTTCCACCGTGTCTACATTGATCAGGGCGCGTGCATGGCCCATGCTGATCACGCTGGTGCGAACAGCCACCTGGATATCTGGTGGCAGTTTCAGCAGGCGGATATAGTTGGCAACGGTGCTTCTTTCTTTTCCCATTCTTTCCGCAACCTGCTCCTGTGTATGATTGAGCTCTTCCATCATACGTTTATAGCTCAGCGCAATTTCCATGGCGTTGAGGTCTTCACGTTGCAGGTTTTCCAGCAGGGCCAGTTCCAGCAGTTCCTGGTCATTGGCCTGGCGGATATAAGCGGGCACATCTTTCAGTCCTGCGATCTTGGAAGCCCTCCAGCGGCGTTCGCCGGAGATAAGGCGGAACTTTCCGCCGGGCAGTCCGGATACAGTGATGGGCTGCACCAGGTCGTGCAGTTTGATAGAAGCTGCGAGTTCATTGAGCGCGGTCTCGTCAAAATCACGGCGGGGTTGTTTGGGGTTGGGCTCGATGTCCGCAACCGGAATCCTTTGCATGGTAGTGACTGCCTCCACAACTGATCCTTTCAACTGACCGGTGCCGGTCTTCAAATCTGAGTCAATGCTTTGCAACAGGGAACGGATGCCCTTGCCTAACAATTCCTTGTTATTATCTTTTTTTTCTTTGCTCATGAACTGTATGCGTTTACAGATGGTGGTTAGATGTGCTTGGTCCCCGGATTACTCGAGGATCCTTTCTTCCTGCCTGATCTTGGTCATATTGTTCTTCTGCAGGATCTCCTTGGCAAGATTGAGGTAGTTGATAGCTCCCTTGCTCTGCCCGTCGTACAGGATCACGGGTTTGCCCACGCTGGGCGCTTCGCTGATCCTGGTATTGCGGTGGATGATGGTATTGAACACCATTTCATCGAAGTGTTTGCGCACTTCGTTCACCACCTGGTTGCAGAGGCGGAGACGGCCATCATACATGGTCATCAGGATACCTTCGATCACCAGGGCGGTGTTCAGACGGCTCTGAACGATCTTGATGGTATTGAGCAGCTTGCCCAAACCTTCCAGGGCGAAGAATTCCGTTTGCACGGGAACGATCACACTGTCGGCTGCCACCAGGGCATTCACGGTGATCAGGCCCAGTGAAGGGGAACAATCTATGATAATGAAGTCGTATTCATGTTTCACCGGCTCCAGGATACCCTTGAGCACGCTCTCACGGTTGGGATAGTTGATCATTTCGATCTCGGCGCCTACCAGGTCGATATGAGAAGGAATCACGTCCAGGTTGGGGATCTCGGATTTCAAAGTCACATCCTTCGCAGCAGTACCATTCACCATGCAATCGTACAGGCTCTGCTGGATATTGTGCAGGTCAAACCCAACACCGGTGGTGCTGTTCGCCTGCGGATCCGCATCCACCAGCAGTGTTCTGAATTCGAGCACCGCCAGGCTGGCGGCCAGATTGATGGCAGAAGTGGTTTTTCCAACTCCCCCTTTTTGATTTGCAACTCCAATTACTCGGGCCATTGTAGAGTACCTTATTTAGTAGATCGTAAAATTGTCACCAATCGGCAAGACTTCAAAATTTAGTTTTGCCCACCGGAAACCCAGTTATATTTGTGCCGGCAGGCCGGCGGGACGGCAAAAATACACTTCAGCCCCAACAATCGCAACCAAAACAGGCTTCGACTGTTAAATAAAGTTCTTAACAAAGGCAAAAAAAATCTAATCCAATGCGCAATTCAGGTTTCTGGTGGGTCATCATCGGTATCATGATCGTCCTCGATATTTATGTATACCAGGCCATCAAAGTAGTGCTTCCGGAGCATTCCCCTAAAACCCGGCTCATCATTATCGTACTGTACTGGCTCGTTTCCATTACCGTCACCGGTATCCTGGTAATGATGCCCTTCATCAATTTCGATAACTGGCCACGGGGTCTCCGCACCTATCTTTTTGCCACCACCGTTGGATTATTCTTTGCCAAACTCATCGTTTCTATCTTCCTTGCCCTGGACGATATCCGCCGCGGCGGGATGTGGGTGATCGGGAAACTTTTCTCCAATCCTTCTGTTGAGATCACACAGGCATCCGATGGCATCACCCGTTCCGCCTTCCTCAGCTGGCTGGGCCTCGCTGCAGGCAGCACCCTCTTCGGAACCCTGCTTTACGGTTTCTCCAATAAGTACAAATACCATATCAACCGAATTCCGCTCAGCTTCTCCAATCTGCCAAATGCATTCAAAGGTTTGAAGATCGTGCATATTTCGGATATCCATTCTGGTAGTTTCATGGACAAGAAAGCGGTTATGCATGGCATTGAAAAGATCATGAAAGAGAAGCCTGATCTTATCCTCTTCACCGGCGACCTGGTGAATGACCGCGCCTCTGAAATGACGGATTATATGGATGTGTTCAACCAGCTCAAAGCACCTATGGGGGTTTATTCAACACTCGGTAACCACGATTACGGGGATTATGTACGATGGGAATCCCAGGAAGCCAAACATGCCAACCTGGAAAGATTGAAAGCAGTACACGGTGAGCTCGGATGGCGATTGCTCATGAACGAACATATAATATTCGAAAGAGGAGAAGATAAGATCGCCCTGCTCGGAATCGAGAACTGGAGCGCCAAAGGCAATTTCCCTAAATATGGAAAACTCACAGAAGCACATCCCGGCACAGAAGGTCTTCCCTTCAAAATTCTCATGAGCCACGATCCCAGCCACTGGGATGCTGAAGTGGTGCCCAAATACAAGGACATCGACCTCATGCTCTCCGGCCATACACACGGAATGCAGTTCGGCGTTGATCTGCCCGGATTCAAATGGAGCCCTGTACAATATATGTACAAACAATGGGCAGGCTTATATGAAAACGAATCACAAAAACTCTATGTCAACCGCGGTTACGGATTCATCGGTTATCCTGGTCGTGTTGGCATCCTTCCCGAAATTACCGTGATCACTTTGGGGTAGGAAAATCCCCAATGTTTCATATACTCTAATTTTCGCATACATAATAATGTGAGGCCGTCAATAGGGGGCAAAGCATGGTTGGTAGTCTATATTAACATCGGCTTGTATGTTACTGGCATATAAGTTGAAAAATTCTGTATGAACCAAATTACAATGTATGAAAAAGAGAACCCTGTATCTTTTAGCCCTGGCACTAATATTTAGCTCTGCTTCCTTTGCGCAGGGATTGCACCTCGGTGTAAAAGCCGGCGCCAATATTTTTAAGGTGGATGGAAAAAGTTTTAAAGAAGAGTACAAATTCGGTTACAATCTCGGAGCCTTTGCTGAAATCAATTTCACTGATAAATTCGGTATCCAGCCGGAAGTGATGTGGAACCAGCTGAATTACCGTTCAGGCGAAAATTTCGGAGATGTATTCCCCGGCGGCCAGGATGATGTAAAAGGTAAACTCAATTACCTGAGCATCCCGGTATTGCTGAGCTATTCACCTGCCAAAGTGTTGAGCCTTCAGGCCGGTCCGCAATTCGGCATTTTGCTGAACCAGGACAAGAACCTTTTTCAGAATGGAAAAGAAGCATTCAAGAGCGGTGATTTCTCCCTGCTCGGCGGCGTGCAACTGAATCTCGGCAGCGTTAAGGTTGGTGGACGATATGTTATTGGTCTCTCAGACATCAATGATGTAGACAATAAAGAGAAATGGAAAAACCAGGGCTTCCAGTTGTATCTGGGTTTGAGGATCATCTAAGCCGCAGCTGTGCGCGATAAACATACAGCGCTTTTTTTCTATATGTTCTTTCAATTGGGTAACTTGTATAAGTAATATTATCAATTCGTTTACACCATTAAATCAATATGTATGAAAAAAAGATCGCTGGTATTGCTCACCGGCTTACTGCTCTTCTCGCTGATCAGTTTTTCACAAAGCCTCCATATCGGGTTCAAGGCAGGTGCAAATATTTTCAAGGTAGACGGACAATCGTTCAAAGATGAATTCAAATTCGGTTATCATATCGGAGCTTTTGGTGAGATCTATATCATCGATAAGTTCGGAATTCAACCGGAAGTACTTTTCAGTCAAACGAATTTCCGCACCGGCACGGATTTCAATAATGTCTATCCCGGAGGGGTAAGCGATGTGAAAGGAAAACTGAATTACCTGAGCATCCCCATTTTATTCAGTTACCGTCCTATCAACCTGTTTGCTTTCCAGATAGGTCCACAATTCGGCACTTTGCTGAACCAGGACAAGAACCTGGTCAATAATGGAAAAGAAGCATTCAAGAAAGGAGACTTCTCCCTGCTGGTAGGCGCACAGCTTAACCTGCTCAAGTTCAAGGCAGGCGCAAGGTATGTGATAGGATTGAACGATATTAATGATGTGGGAACGAGTAATAAATGGAAGAACCAGGGATTTCAGGTCTATGTGGGAGTGAGGGTGTTGTGATGAAATCCATACGTTATTTATAGGGAAGATCCCGGTGGTTTCGGCTGCCGGGATTTTTTGTTTTTGTGCGCTTGCGGGGGGATGCGGGCCAGGGCTGTTGAAACAAACCAACGCGGGAGGAGTTTTTTGAGCTGTGGTTGGAGAGATGGGGCGGTGGTGCTTTGCCGGACTACTTCGCTTATGTTTCAAAGGCCCGTTGCCCGCATCCCCTCCGCAAGCAGCAATCACCAAAACAAAATTTGAATCCCGGCAATGCCGGATTCATTTGATCGCTGACTTACAACATAAATAACGATGGATTTTGGGTGGTAGAGGATGGGGAAAGCTTCGGAACGCGTAAGTATGTACGTTAGTTATTGACGCTACTTTGATTATACTTAACATATTGCAGCACCAGAGATTTTAGTTTCACTCATTACTGTCTCAACACTCATACTGGTAAGAAAACTGCATTGAAAAAATTATTAAATGCCAATCTGAAAAAGATATATATCCTACTCCTTGGTTATGTGCTTAATTTTTACACCTCTATATTTTCTTTTATATCTCTTACCTCTTTTATATCTATGTTTTTATTACTTCTCAAACATCTCGCGCTTTCCTGGAGCATCGTTTTGGTTTAGAGTTCACATTCTTTCTTCTACAATAATAGTATGCAACATGAATGCAAATACTAATAAAAGCAGGGTTCCCCTTGCAACTATTACTATTGACTGATGGAGTGGGTGTTCATCGAGCGACGGGTTATGAATAATCAGGCCTTGAAATATAAGCGAAGAAGCCTGGCATTATACTACAGCTCCATCTCTCCCATCCAAAGCTCAATAATCATTCTCACGCGGTGGTATATTTCACAGACTGATTATCATAACCCCGAGCGAGCAAGCGATCAATAGAGAGCCGGCCGCTTCCATTAACTGTCAGTACTGCCGTTATAGCCCAGATGAGCAGATCAAATTCGAATCCTTCACCGCGCTGATTACCGAACCAGTTCATGAAGAAGCCGTTGTGTCTGTGATCTACAAAGAAGGCTCCGATCATTACTATGCCGAGTAGGAAAGCATTGATACGTCCGGCAAAGCCGATGATGAGCAGGAAGGCGCCAAGGGATTCGATCAGGATCACTAATGCTGCCAGTGCAGATGGCAATCCAACGTGGCCGGTGAAATAGTTCATGCTTTGTTCCCATCCGAAGCCGCCGAACCAGCCAAAGGTTTTTTGAAGACCGTGGGCAAGGACTACAACGCCCAGCACTATGCGAAGAATGAACCAGTTGTAGCTATTGTCGGTTGCGAATATTTTCCTTTTCATAAAAGACCGTTTAAAGATTTTGTAGGTGCAAAGTTGCCTTCAAACGGATGCGTAATCCAATACCACAGGTTAAGAAAAAATCTTGACCTATGTTAAGACTTTGGACGGTCCTGTCTTTTTTGCCGGAGCTGCCGGAGCTGGCGAATTTGCTGAAGCGATCTTTCAATGCGGAATTGATGATGAAATTTAGTTACAGCCACGCGCTGCGCATGATAGACACCGGTATGTCCGCTGAAATAATAGGCCGTGAAGCAGGCTGCTGCAAAATAAAAGATATTGCCTGCTCCAAAGAGTTCGGCGCCCATGAGAGTACAGGCGATGGGAGTATTGGTGGCGGCAGCAAAAACAGCAATGAAACCAAGACCAGCAAAAAGATCAACAGGTGCACCGCTGATGGAAGCGATGCTGTTGCCAAGTGTAGCGCCGATGAAGAAGAGCGGCGTTACTTCGCCTCCCTTGAATCCCATGCCTATTGTGATGGCGGTGAGCAGCAGTTTCCAGACCCAGCTGAAATGGGTGGCTCCGCCGGTAAAGAAGGCCGATTGAATACTTACGCTGCCCGGAGCAGGATTGCTGACGCCAAGGCCGAGGTAATCGAAGTTGCCGATCAGTAAGCTGATACCCAGTACCAGCAACGCGCCGGTTACAGGGATCAGGTATTTGTTGCGGATGAACTGCCTGCTTTTGTCTTTGATAAAATGAGTGAGCTCTGCAAATAAAAAACCGGCAACACCAAATATGACGCCTGCGATGATCACCTTCAATAATAAAAGCAGTTTTGGCAGATCATAATTATTGGAGGTAGAAAAATGAATCAAGTATTGCGTATGATGAATGCCTACAAGGGAGCAGGTGATATCAGCTATCACGGCTGCGATGAAGCAGGGGATCAGCGCATCATATTTTATACGGCCGATGGCCAGTACTTCCGTCGCGAAGATGGCGCCGGCAACGGGTGTTCCGAATACTGCACCAAATCCGGCAGACATGCCACACATGAGCAGGGTGCGTTTCTGTTGCGGATTGGGTTGATACCATTTGCTGAACAATGCAGCCATACTGCCACCCATTTGTACTGCCGTGCCTTCGCGGCCTGCAGAGCCACCGGTGAGATGCGTGAGCACGGTGGTGAATAAGATAAGAGGGGTGAGCCTGGCAGGGATCCCGCCACCGGGCTGATGGATCTCATCCATGATGAGGTTGTTGCCGGCATCGGAATTCTTTCCCCATCGGCTATACAACCAGGTTATGAGGATACCCGCGAAGGGAAGCAGCAGGATCAGCCAGATATGCTGCTGCCGGGTTACAGTGGCCAGGTCCAGTAACCAAAGAAAAAAGGCTACCAGCAAGCCGATGCTCACAGATACAGGTATGATCAGTAAAGTCCAGTGAAGTAATTGTAGGGCGATATTTGCCTGTCCGGGGAAATTCTTTTTAAATGTCATCCTGCAATAGATTTTTTATGGCCTGTGGCCAGTTATTATTTGCAGGCGCCATCAGTTCTGGGAAGAACGGTTCAAATAGGAAGACACCATTTCCTTGATCACAAATGTATGCTTTTACATTATTCCATTTTTCTTATTTTTTGTAGCTGCGGATCCGGCTCAGGCTTTCAGGTGTGATGCCAAGATAGGAAGCGATATGTTTCAATGATAGGCGCTGTTCGAAATGCGGGTACCGGTTGAGGAAAGCATGGTAACGCGCTTCGGCCGTCATGGTGAGCGTTTGATTGATCCGTTCGCTCATGGCGATGTATGCATTCTGGAGCAGGATTCGGTAGAATCGGTTCAGCTGCGGTATCTCATCATACAACTCTTCCAGCCTTTGCCTTTCGATCAGCAGAAGCGTGGAGTCTTCAAGGGCTTCCAGGTTGTATTTGGAAGGTTGCCCGCTGAGGAAACTGTACATATCACCGGACCACCAGTCCTCGAAAGCGAACATCAGCGTATGTTCCACCCCTTTATCGTCCACATAATACTGACGTAGACAACCTTCGGTAACAAAACATTCGTACCGCATCACATCACCTGGTTGAAGCAGGTACTGTCTCCTGCGGAGTTGTTTCACTTTGATGGACGAGGTAAAAAGTTGCGTCTCTTCCGGACTGAGGCTGATGAACCGGGAAAGGTTCTGAAGAATGCGTTCGTACATGAGCTAAAGTTACAGGAATTGCTACCTTTGAAACCAACCTTTGACCAGTCACCTGCCCTTTTGACCTGATTTATGCCCGCGATCACCGGCTTATCCGCTTGGCATCAATCTTGAACTATAGCCAGCTTATTCAGAATCATAGGTATTTCACGCTGAGTGTGTTATTTTGTCATAAGATAAAATGAAGTAATGAAAGAACCCGGTTTACTTTTTCAGGCAGAGGATGAAATGGATTTTCTGCCGATAATTCCCCTGAACGAGAATGAAAGAGATAATGGTGAAGAACTGGTAGTGCCCGAAGAACTTCCACTGTTGCCCCTTCGTAACACTGTATTGTTTCCCGGTGTGGTGCTCCCCATCACAGTGGGCAGAGATAAAAGTATCAAAGCCGTGAACGATGCTTACAAAGCTGATAAGCTCGTAGGTGTGGTTGCGCAAAAAGACAGCAACATCGAAGATCCAACCGTTTCCGACCTGGAAGATATCGGAACAGTAGCACGGATCGTGAAGCTGATCAAGATGCCGGACGGCGGCACCACAGTGATCATCCAGGGCAGACGCCGTTTCAAAGTGGCAGGCATCGTGTCTGAAGATCCTTATTTCAAAGCAAAAGTGGAACTGCTAACGGATGATGAAGTGCCCAAAAATCAGGAAGACTTTGAAGCGTATGTGTCCAATATTAAAGAACTGGCCACACAGATCATACAGCTTTCTCCCAATATTCCTTCAGAAGCAAGTATCATTTTGAAGAATATCGAGAACCCTTCTTTCCTCATCCATTTTATTTCCAGCAACCTCAATACTGATCTCAAAGAAAAGCAGCAACTGCTGCAGTTGAACAATATCGAAGCGCGTGCAGACCTGCTGATGCAATTGCTGCAGCGCGAACTGCAGTTTGCGGAACTGAAGAACAAGGTCACCACCAAAACAAAAACAGAGCTCGATAAACAACAACGCGAATACTTCCTCAATCAACAGATGAAGAGTATCCGTGAAGAGCTGGGTGGCGATTCAAACGACCGTGAGATCAGGGATATGCAGAAGAAAGCAGAAGCCAAAAAATGGCCTGAAGCTGCAAAGGAAATGTTCCGCAAGGGCATCGAGAAACTGGAGCGTATGCATCCTTCCACGCCCGACTATTCTGTAGTATACAATCATCTCGATCTGATGCTGGACCTTCCCTGGGGAGATTACACGGAAGATCATTATGATCTCAGGAAGGCACAGAAGCTGCTGGACAAAGATCATTTCGGCATGAAGAAAGTGAAGGAGCGCATCCTGGAATATCTCGCCGTGCTGAAGCTGAAAGGCGATATGAAGAGCCCGATCCTCTGTTTTGTTGGACCTCCCGGTATCGGTAAAACATCGCTGGGACGCAGCATTGCAAGCGCCATCCAGCGAAAGTATGTTCGCATCAGTTTGGGTGGTGTGCATGATGAAAGCGAGATCCGCGGCCATCGCAAAACTTATATCGGCGCAATGCCTGGCCGCATCGTACAGTCTATCCGCAAGATCAAATCATCCAACCCTGTGATCATCCTGGATGAGATCGATAAAGTAGGTAATGATTTTCGCGGTGATCCTTCTTCCGCTTTGCTGGAAGTGCTTGACCCCGAACAGAACCATACTTTTTACGATAACTACCTGGAGCTGGAATACGATCTCAGCAAAGTGCTGTTCATCGCCACAGCAAATAATATCAATAATATACAGCCTGCGCTCCGCGACCGTCTCGAGATCATCGATCTCAGCGGGTATGCAGTGGAGGAAAAAGTGGAAATCGCCAAACGTCACCTCGTGCCCAAACAAAAGGATGCGCACGGACTGAAAGATTTCAATTTCAAGCTGGGTGATAAAGTACTGGAAAAGATCGTGCAGGATTATACCAGGGAGAGCGGTGTTCGTGAACTGGACCGCCTGCTCGCCAGCATCATGCGTTATGAAGCCAGGGAGTACGCAATGAAGGAAAAGATAAAGACCGTTCTCACCACAAAGGATGTAGAAAAGATCCTGGGCAAACCGCGGTACAGTAATGATATTTACAAGGTGGCCAATATGCCGGGTGTGGCAGTTGGACTTGCCTGGACCTATGTAGGAGGCGATATTCTCTTCATAGAAACCAGCCTCGGTGAAGGAAAAGGAGAGCTCAAGCTCACCGGCAATCTCGGCAATGTGATGAAAGAATCCGCTGCTACGGCACTTACTTTCCTGCAGTCCAACGCTAAAAAGCTGGACCTCGATCCGGTCATGTTCGAGAAACGCACCATTCATATTCACGTACCCGAAGGTGCTGTTCCCAAGGATGGCCCGAGTGCAGGTATCACTATGATGACGGCCATTGCTTCCGCATTTTCAGGCCGTAAGGTGAAATCCTATCTCGCCATGACTGGTGAAATAACTTTAAGAGGTCAGGTGCTGCCTGTAGGCGGTATCAAAGAGAAGGTGCTGGCTGCCAAACGCGCGGGCCTCAAAGAGATCATTCTCTGCTGGCAGAACGAAAAAGATGTTCAGGAGATTGATTCTGAATTTATCAGGGGCATGAAGTTCCATTTCGTGAAGACCATGCAGCAGGTGTTGGAACTTGCGCTTGTTTAACATTTATCCAACGATTGATAATTGAATTCCCTGAACTCCCGAAACCCAATGTGGTAGGGTATTTCAGGGAATTTGGCTTTTCGGGGCGAGGCTTTTTAATATCATTTTAATCGATATATGAGCAGGGAAGGCCAACAAAAGGACTCTAATCATGTTATATTTATAGTATCAATTGAAAATTTTTTCATGTTGGTTGTTTTAAGGGTTAAAGGAATTCCTCCATGTCAATGGAGGAATTTTTTTTGAGCAGTAAATAGCTATTTTCGCTGGCCCAGACTGCATGAGACGATGGCTCCTCATATCGATGGCTGTGTTCACACAGTTTCAGCTCCGGTCCCAGACATTGGGGGCAGTACCGTCTTCAATTTTCTCAAACTTCCCAACGCTCCTCAACTCACCGCACTCGGTGGTATCAATATTTCACAGATCACGAACGACATTGGTCTCGCTTACAATAATCCAGCATTGCTGAGGAATAACATGCATACGCAAACGCAGTTATCTTTCAATTCGCTGAAGGGCGGTTTGCAGCAGTATCACCTGATGGCGGGTTATCATCATGAAGCCATCAATACCGATTTTGCCCTGGGTGTGCAGTTCATGAATTATGGTTCAGTACCGAAAACAGATCTTTCAGGAAATATCAACGGAGAATTCCGTCCTGTTGATTATGTAGTGCAGGCCAGTGCCAGCCGTCAGTACATGAACAAATGGCATTACGGCGCTTCTTTTAAATTCATTCATTCTTCTTACGGTATCTATCGTTCTTCCGGATTGGCGCTGGATATTGGCATCAGTTATTATGATTCTGCTTCATTATGGCAGGCTTCATTTGTGGCAAAGAATATGGGAGCGCAGCTGACGGTCTATGCAGGATCGGAAAAAGAAGAGCTGCCTTTCGACCTGCAACTGGGTATTTCGAAGCGTTTGGCCAATGCACCCCTTCAATTTTCCATTACGGCCTGGCATTTGCAAAGATTCGATATCCGTTATGAAGACACAGCATTCAATGAGGAGAACGGTTTTGAACAGAATGGAAAAGGAAAGGATTTTTTCCTGGACAAACTGTTCCGTCATGTTGTGATCGGCGCCCAGTGCTATGTTACAGATAAGATCGAACTGAGCCTGGGGTACAATCATATGCGCAGGAAGGAACTGAATGCCGGAACTCAGGGAAATGGGCTGAATGGATTTTCGCTGGGGGTGGGAGCCCTGTTCAAGAAACTACAGATCCGGTATGCAAGGAGCTGGTTCCAGCGTAATATCGCTTTCAATCAATTTGGGCTGAGCCTCCGGATGAACGACTACCTGGGCACCGGGAAATAACGCGCAGGGGTGTCCAGTACACGTTTCCCCTTAGTGGACCTTATCAAATTTCCTTGACTTGGCTGAAATTGATGGGAACAAATACGGTTTTCTCGCCAATTTGAATGAACTTTTGGGCCTTACATTAATTTAGTTGTTCCATGATAAAAATCGTGATTGCAGATGATCACCGGTTGGTCCGGGAGGCCTGGCGGCTCTTGCTGAGCCGGGACCCGCGGCTGGATGTGATCGCTGTTTGTGAAAATGGCCACCGCGTGGTGGAAGCTTCCAGGGTCCTGCAGCCGCAGGTGATATTGATGGACATCAATATGGAACCGATGAATGGCATTGAAGCCACCCGCAAGATCCGCGAGTTCTCCAAAGACATCCGCATTATCGGCATATCAGTGCATACCGATTGGGCTTATGTGAATGGCCTCATGCAGGCCGGCGCCAATGGTTATGTTACCAAGAATTCCTCCGGCGAAGAAATGATCGCCGCCATCCTTCAGGTACTGGAAGGTCAGCCCTACTTCTGCAAAGAGATCACCAATATCCACTCCACTACAACCAATACAGCGCGGGCTGCCGGTTAGTGTTGAACCATTTCCTTTTCTCCCTTGAAAGCTTCGCGGGGTTTTAGTCCCAGCAGATCGAACATGGCCATGTCCTCATCAAATGTTGGATTGGGCGTGGTAAGTAATTTTTCTCCTGCAAAAATTGAATTGGCTCCGGCCATGAAACAAAGTGTCTGATCGGCAATGCTCATGCTGGTCCTTCCTGCGCTTAGTCTTACCATTGCTCTTGGCATCAGGATGCGTGCGGAGGCGATCATACGCACCAGGTCCCATACATTCACCTTTGCATTGTTCTCCAGCGGCGTGCCTTTTACAGGCACCAGTGCATTCACCGGAACACTTTCAGGATGCTCGGGCATTGTAGCCAGCGTATGAAGCATTTTGATGCGGTCTTCATGGGATTCTCCCAGACCAACAATGCCACCACAGCAAACGGAAACGCCAGCCTTGCGGACATTGTCGAGCGTTTTCAGCCTGTCGTCATAAGTGCGGGTGGTGATGATATCACCATAATATTCAGCAGATGTATCGAGGTTGTGATTGTAAGCGTAGAGACCGGCATCGGCCAGTTTTTTTGCCTGCTCTTCCGTGAGCATGCCCAGCGTACAGCAAACTTCCATGCCCATTTCGTTCACACCTTTTACCATATCTATCACCCGGTCAAAATCGCGGTTATCGCGCACTTCACGCCAGGCTGCGCCCATACAGAAGCGGGTGGACCCTGCATCCTTTGCTTTTTTCGCATACTCCAGCACTTCATCTTTTTTCATCAGCGCCTGAACATCCAGGCCGGTATGATAACGGGCGGCCTGCGGACAATAAGCGCAGTCTTCAGAACAGCCGCCGGTTTTGATAGACAACAAGGTGCACACCTGAACCTCGCCGGTATCGTTGTACTCACGATGCAGCGTAGCTGCTTTGTAGATCAATTCCAATAAGGGCGTATTGTATAAATCTTCCACTTCGGTCAAAGTCCAGTCGTTTCTGATCATATCAAAAATATTTTAAGGGTGTTGAGAGGGCGAATATAAAGGTTATTTTGAAGCTGGAGTATCCTCATATTTGGGAACTGGTTTGTAAATACCAGGAAGCGCTGTTCTTACACAATTATCCGGCAGCAGTTTGTAATGCTGTTCAAATAAAGTATTAAAAAGTGTCCTGAATTGATTCACATTGGTGATACTATCGTAGAATTGACCATATTTCCCCGAAGGCAGGTAAATGGCATTCTGATTATAGAATACATTGGAGATCTCAGCAGCCATAACATTCCATCTATATCCGTGATCAGACATAAAAAGAATAACAGCCTGTGGATCGTTGGCGCGGATCCCGGCGATCAGTTTCTTTATTTCGATATTGGCATACTGTACATATTCCAGGTATTTGGGCAGCGGGTCAAGTCTGTTCTGTTGCACACCGTTCACAACAGAGTCAGGTGCTATTTTCCCATTCCTGTCTCTGTAAAAAGGATAATGCGGTAACATAAAATGTCCGTAGATAAAACGTGGACTGCTGTGTTGTTTTGCAGAAGTATTCAACACTGCTTCCAGGCAGCGGTCATTATTCTGCATCTGTTCCTGATAAGAGGTTACCGGTAATATCTTCCGGAATAAAGCATACCGTTCAAAGAACCAGTTGAATTCATAACAAAGCCTGCCCATCAGGGTTTCTTCTGTGATCAGCCTGGTATCCACATTCAGCCATCGCTGGCTTACAGGAGCAGGGTGATGTTTGAGGTGAAAGATGCTTTGGTTCACGATCTGATAGCCATTGTCAGAAAGCAGCTGCACCACTTCATTGTTCCGGATCTCACTGGCGCATCGCTGGAAGTGTTCACGACGCAGGTACATTCCCGGTTCTACCCAGTGCAGATAATCCATATTCAGACAACTGGCCATGGAAAACATGGTTTCATGATAATTGCTTCTGCTGCCGGAAATGAGATGAAAGCCCTGTTGTACCAGGAAGCTGTCCAGTGCGCTGTTATCGAACCGGTACATTTTTTTCAGGCTTTGCGTTGATGAATATTCATCAAAAAGCAGCAGATAGATATCAGGTTTATGGATTTTGGAAGGAATGATCATTTTACCTGAAGCAGCGGAAGGATTTTTTCCGGCCCCGAGATAATGGCCCGACAGTTTCACAAGGTCAAAAACTATGAAGAGCAGGAAGAGGAGATTGAAGAATAATGCTGTTCTGCTCAAATCCTTTTTTGTGCGGAAGAGAAGAACAAAAAGCAAAATAGCGAAAAGTGTAAAACCCGCCAACAGCACACTGTATTTCCACAGAAATGTCCAGGGCGACCACACTTTCAGAAAATCATAAAGGGCGCCGAAGAAAAAATAGAATCCTAAACAATACAAAGTGAATAAACCTGCTTTGACGGGCTGTTTCAATATGATGCGTGAAATGAAGTACAATATTCCCGCTCCTGCCAGCATAGACAACAGCAATGGCCAGATACTGTTCAATGAAATGAAACCTGCATGCGCAACCAATCCATGTAAAATAAAAAATACAGGAAGCAGGATTACAAATAATGGCTGTTTGCGAACTAAGTTTTTCATTCATGCCCCATTTTAATACAGCTATCCGGCAATAGTTTGTATTGCTGATCGAACAAGGTATTGAAAAGTATCCGGAACTGGTTCACATTGGTGGTGCTGTCCGTCCATCCGTCATATTGTTGACCGGGTAAAAATATGGCATTCATATTATTGTTTTCCAGGCATGGTTGCGAAGGGTGCCAGGGCTTGCGCAATCCATGATCGGACATAACTATGATCACTGCCCTGTTGCCGGTTTGCTGCTGGATATTGGTGACCAGTTTTCTGATCAGGTTATTGGCGAATTGAAGATTGTTCAGGTATTGGTCATAATGACCTTTGAGGAAGGAAGAGAACCTGGATTGTTCATACGATAATCGTTTACCGGTGCAATCGAAGAAATTAGGCAAATGAGGGACCATAAAATGGCTGTAAACGAATTTAGGTCTGCCGGATTCTCTGGAGGGCTCTTTCATGGTAAAGTCGATGGCCCTTTCGATATTCATCATTTCATCCTCCCTGGTTTCCACAGGAAGGAGTTTTTTCAGAACTGGTTGTTTCCTCAGCCACCATTCAAAGTCTACGGATAACCGGTAGATCAGGGTTTCCTCACTGATCAGCCGGGTATTTACGGGGAGAAACCGTTGGTTGATATGTGCAGGATATTTGTCTATATCGAAAATGGAGTTATTGACGATCTCATAACCATTGGCTGCCAGGAATTTTGTGACCTCGCTGTGTTTAACCAGAGTGCCACAATTCACCAGATCCTCGCGGGAAGGCTTTTTGTTCTCGATATACCAGGAGATGAAATCCATATTCAGCATGGATGCCATTGAGAAAACAGTATACTTGTAGTTGCTGAACGGTGCTTTTGCCACAAAGAATCCCCTGCTGCGCAGAAAATTGCTGTTGGCGGAATTGTCGTAATTCATCCATTGCCTGAGCGACAGATCACCTGCATATTCATCGAACAGCAGCAAATAGATATCCGGTTTCGGCTTTCCTTCGGGTATACGCGCTGCGCCGGAAGCAGTGATCTTCTCATTCGCATTGGGGTCGAAAATACCTTTGTACAGTATGGCGCCCATATCGAACAGCAGGTAGAAGATCAACAGCAAATTGAGATAGAAAGCTGTATTGCCGAATTCTCTTTTTGTTCTAAGCAGGTAAATGAACAGTATAATTGCAATCACCAAAAAAGCAGAAAGAAGAACACTGTATTTGTACATCCACCGGTAAGGCGCATACGCTTTAAGGGTATCGAAGAGGAAACCGAAAAAGAAAAAAAATGCCATCAGGAAAACTGCAAACAGACCTGCCCTGATATTGTTCCTGAGTGGTAACCGAATGATGAGGTATACGAGCACTGAGGCTCCCATGTACATTCCCGCAAGAGACAGTACGTCAATAATGCTCAGGTAATGGAAGTTGCCGGCAAACCCATGAAATACGAAAAACAACGGTAGCAGTAGAACGAACCAGGGTTGTCTGCTTAATACTGTTTTCATGTTCTTACTTTCTTTTCATAAAATAGAGCGTTCGGAGAGTCCCCGGTATCCTTACTTTCTGCTTTATATCGAAATAGATTTCGAAAGACTTTTCAAATCCTGCTTCTGTGTACTCATCGAAAATATCCTCCCGGTTAGCAAGCAGGAGCTGTACTTTCTCATCCTCTTTGGAGGGGAATTCGATGATCAGCTGAGGTGCGATGCTATGAAAATAGGCCGCGAGGTTGGGCAAGGGGATATTTTTACTGATGGCAAGATGGTGGACCAGGGCAAGGGCAGTCACCAGGTCTGTTTTGATGCGCTGGTGAAAGGCCGGCCTTTCTGTATTGTTGAATCCGCCTGCTGCACTGGGATTGGCTATATCCAGCACCAGGGGAAGGATATTCCTGATCTTTTCTTTTTTCGTTTGCGCATGCAGGTGATTGATGCACATATGATCGAAATCGGTAGCGATCACCTGCCTGTTGCTTTCGGCCAGGATCCTGGAGAAATAACCGTTATTGGCGCCCAGGTCCAGCGCTGTATCGGCTTCGGTGGAAGAAAGCAGCTGACGGAAAATATTCTCTTTGGCTTTGAGATATTCCTGCCCTAAAATGGTTTCATCATAATAATTGCTCCAGGTGCTGCCTGCATCCAGTCTGCCGGTTTTTCGCAGCATACTTTCCAGGTGCTGGAGGAGGTTGAGCATTTTCGTTCTGCTGAAACCAATTCCCTTCGATGATGTTTTTCCCTTGCGCGCAACGGATGCAGGCAGGAAAACATGCAGGTACACGCCGGCGTTGAACCGGCTTCTGAAAGGCAGAAGGGAGGCTGCAGTAGTAGCCGGAATGCCATCAGGGTGCATGGTCAGCCAATGATGAACAGGAATGCCTGTATATTTTTCCAGTAAAAGCGGGAACAGGAAGGTTTCACAGAACTGCCTGTAAGCGATCCAGGGTTTGGATTCATCATACCATTCAAAGCTCAGGGTATCGATGAACAATGGCCTGCCGGAATGGAATTGTACATTGTAAGGTGTGGCGTCTTTAAGGATCATGCCGTGTTCCATAGCTTTTCGCATGATCAGCAATGTTAGGATGCCTGCATCCCGCAGTTGTGAACCGGTCCATTCATATGCATAGCTGATAAAATGGATCGGTTCCGGGCGAAGGGTCTTGTACCATTCGCTGGTATGAGTAAGATTTTCGTCGATTTCTGCATGAGGGACCAGCCAGTGTTTGGCGGCGAGGGCCTCGTAGAGGCCGCTTTGCATGAGGTGGTCATAGCGTGTGGCATAGACCTGGTTCACCTGTCGGCAAATCAGTTGTCCGGCCATGAATACAAAGCCACTGGGGTCTTTGTAGGAACCGGCTATGCGATCAGATGTCTCCCTGGGCATCTTCATGGCCGTTTTCATCTTTCTTTTTCGGTCTGAAGAAGAAGGCTTTCACTTTCCACCAAAAGCTTTTGAAGTAGAAGAGTGCGCCCAATACGGCGGCGATAATTGCCTGTATCAGGTAACTACCGCTGCCGGGATCGAGGTATAAAAAGATGGTATTGATCACAGGTAACTGAGATTTGTTTTCGGTGTCAATGTCAATACGGTCTCATACATCAAACGGATGGTCTGTTCAATGTCCCGCTTATGCAACATCTCAACGGTTGTATGCATGTAGCGGAGGGGGATGGAGATCAGCACGGAAGGGCAGCCGTCATTGGCATAGGCGAATGAATCTGTATCGGTTCCGGTGCTGCGGCTCACGGTGCGCAACTGAACGGGGATCTTTGCTTTTTCGGCTACATCCTGTACCAGCTGCAGCAGTTTGTTGTGCACTGCAGGTCCATAGGCCAGTGAAGGCCCTTTTCCGCAGGCAACATCTCCTTCAATGATCTTGTTGATCATGGGAGTATAAGTGTCGTGGGTAACGTCTGTGATGATGGCAACATCCGGTTTGATGCGGCGTGCGATCATTTCTGCGCCTCTCAGTCCGATCTCTTCCTGTACTGCATTCACTACATATAATCCGAATGGTAAGTTCTTCTTGTTTTCTTTCAGTAACCTGGCCACTTCAGCGATCATGAAACCTCCTACACGGTTATCGAATGCACGGCCGATATAGTAGTCATATGCGATCTCATCAAAGCCGTCCTGGTAGGTAACAACAGCGCCGATATGTATGCCGAGGTCTTCCACTTCTTTTTTAGACCTTGCTCCGCAATCAAGGAAGAGATTGTCTACCCGCGGTTGTGTTTCCTTGCCTTCATTGTGGATGCGTGTATGAATGGCGGGCCATCCGAAAACAGCTTTCACAGGACCTTTCTTTCCATGAATGATCACGCGTTGTGCTGGTGCGATCTGGTGGTCCACACCACCATTGCGTTTGAGGTAGAGCAGTCCTTCGGGTGTGATATAATTCACAAACCAGCTGATCTCGTCGGCATGTGCTTCGATCACAACTTTGAAAGGCGCTTTGGGATTGATCACGCCAACAGCTGTTCCGTAAGGATCTGTGAAGGTGGTGTCTACATAAGGTTTGATATAATCCAGCCAGAGTCGTTGGCCGCTGCTTTCGAAACCAACGGGAGAGGCGTTGTTGATGTATTTTTGAAGGAATGATAAGCTCTTATCGGTGAGAATGGATTTTTCTTTGGATGCTTTCGCCATAATCGATGCTTCTTTTAGGTTATCTGAAAATTAAAAGTACAGATTTTCTGTTGTCGGCGCCTCATTTTATCTCCAGGACCAGCAAATTGTAAAGGCCCGCGTCATGCACTTTGTAAGCGGCTTTGTAAAGCGCTCCCTGCATAAACGCCTGCAATTCC
This sequence comes from Pseudobacter ginsenosidimutans, assembly GCF_007970185.1. Lineage (NCBI taxonomy): Bacteria > Pseudomonadati > Bacteroidota > Chitinophagia > Chitinophagales > Chitinophagaceae > Pseudobacter > Pseudobacter ginsenosidimutans. Next base: position 3,479,061 of record NZ_CP042431.1, read on the forward strand.
CTGGCATTGTTATAACGGTAGAAATAGTAGTTGATATGATGCTTCCGCATGGCGGTGAGATGATCCTCCCAGGGCATATCGGGTTTGGTCAGTAACCAGGTACTGCTGCGGGTGAGGAAGGCCAGTTTGGGAACGAAATAATATTCTGCATTGTCAGACACCAGGTAATTCCCCCGGATATTTTTTTCCCTGGCGAAATCTGCCAGCTGGAACAGTTCCGCATTCTCACCGGCCGCATCCTTCAGATGATTGACTGGTGTTATGAGGAAACTGCCGAAAAAAATACACCAGCAAAGCAGCGCTTTGCTGCCCCTGATATGAAGCCTGTTGAGCAGGGTTTGCAACAGCTGGGAACCGCCGATCAGGAGTAACAGCCCAACCGCCCAGATAAACCTTGTTTCGATATGCACCATCAGGTAACCCAGGGGCAGAATGGCGGACGTAAGGAAGAACAGGAAAATGTTTTTGTTTCGCTGATAGAACCAGTAAATCCCCATAATGAAAAGGATGGCCGATGCGAGAAAGGAAAGCCTGTTGAAACAGAATATGGCTTCGATCAGGTTCGATAAGAAAAGCCTGATCTGCTTCACCAGGATATCGGGCCGGAAATAGTATTCTCCTGGTGTCCTTTGAATTGGATCGAACCAGGGATCTTCCCAGTTCCCGGGGGAGTCGGGGTAAGGGGGAGGAGTAACCAGTTCTGTAGTGGTCAGTTGCCGCGTATACAGGTATACGTTCATGTTATATTTTCCTGTGTAACCGATGGTGAACACGTGGAATTTGTTGTATAAGATCCAGATCCAGGGAGCAGACAGCAACAATAAACTGCCGATGCCGAGCGCCAGGTTGCGAAACATCCATTTCTTTCTCTCAACATCTTTGGAATGTATGAAATGCCATATCTGAATAATAGTGAAATGCAGTATGAAGAAGGGAAAGCCATATGCCTTTGTAAGATAGAGGGCGGCGCCTGCCACACCGCAAAGCAGGTTCAGCAGGGGGCGCTTGTAGAAATCCCTGGATGTAATGAGATCGGTGTATACCAGTATCAGCAAGCAGAACAATATATCCGCAGCTATCTCGAAAATGGCATAATAAATAATGATGGGTATGGAAACGAGCAGCAGCACGGTTTTCAGCAGGTCGCTCAGAGCTGTTTTGTTGCTCAGGCGGTGAACCTGGACCAGGATAAAAACACCAATGATGAAATTGGAGATTTTGAAAGCCGCGATCTCAGCCATGCCTGATTTGATCAGTGGCAATACCAGCCAGGAATGTAACGGGCTCCAGTAGCTGCTGATGGCATTATGATAATCTCCTTCCGCCAGCCGGCGCGCCACCATCATATAGCCGATGCCATCATCATCGAAGATGAACCGGTAGGCAGGAAAAAGCAGCAGGCAGAAGGCAATGTAAATGATCGATGCGATCGGGAGCCTGTATTGTTGGAACATAGGCATCACAACTTGAGCCGGAAAGATAGTACATAATGAATTAGCGGGGAGGCAGTAATAGCATCAACAGGGCAGATAGCATCATCAGGCCGTCCAAAACGAAGTAGAAGAGGTAATCGGAAAAATTCTTTTTCGCATAAGGATAGAGAAGGGCGGTAAGGATGCCTGGTATCAGCAATGCTGCAAAATAAAGCCAGCCGGTTTTCAGAAGATAGCAAAACCAGGCAGTGGACAATGCGAAGATCAGCAGGGAGACCAGGAATATGGCATTCACACCGGCTTCACTGAAATGCGTGATCATGCTGCGGATGCCCTGTTGCCGGTCGTATAACCGGTCACGGTAGTCGAAGATGATACAGATGGCGTAGATCAGGAAAAAGCGATGGATGCAAAGCAGGGCGGCGGGAAGTCCCCAGTGCTGATCATCAATGGCAATGGGAAGGAAGGTGGTAACATACATCCATACGAATGCAAGGAAGATGGTTTTGCCGATGGCCACTTTCTTCAGGTGATGGAATGGCGGGAACTGCAGTTTGGGCGCCGAATACAGGAAGGTGAGTACCACGGAGCCCATCAGCCAGAACCAATGCCGGATGAAATGAATGAAGAACCAGCCGGCTCCTATGAACCCGATGATGAACAATGCCAGGTGCAGGGACTTGTTCCTTTGTGTCCATCCGATGCGCAGGGTTTCCGAAGGCATATCCGGTGTGAGGTACCAATGGAAATTGTAACTGCAGAGGGTGGCAAAAAAAACGAAGAGGAGGTATGCGGGAATATCGTACTGCAGGTGCAGTAGTTGGTTGGTCTGATGGACCATCATCAGCGCACATCCTGAAATAAACAGGCTGGTAAAAAGAAAAAAATGAAATAAGTACCTGAACATCTTTTAACGGATCACCACAACCGTGCCTGCATCGAGGGTATCGCTGGTATTGCCGCCGGCATCTCTCAGAACGAAACGGAGATTGATGGTATCCGGTTGGGCCGGATTACCAGGATCCAGTGCCATGTGCAAGATGGAAGCGCGCATATGGGCTTCGATCTGACCATCCTGCCTTGGAACAGTAGGAACAGGTACGCCCAGCGAAAAGCTGTCCGGTTCGTGCAGGGTTGTCTGACGCTCGTTCAGGTAGGTCTTCTTAACCCAAAGTGCTCTCTCTCCGCCAACATCGCCTTCCTTATCAGCATAATCGAAGGTTACGATCAGGTGGGGATCATTCTGGCTGGGCAATTCGCGGGTACTGATAGAACTAAGTTTGATACTCGGTTTGGATCTCAGCTTATCTTTGCTGCAACTGCTCCAGACCAGGATGGCGGCCGGAACCAGCAGGAGAAGGCTGTAATATGATAATTTACGCATATTCATTGCTCGGTTGAGTACAAATTTAATGGCTTTGTCCCTTACGCTTAGTGTATGAATTCTAAATATGAAGATAAAGTTTTTTTGACGGATCAGGCGGGCTTCGATCAACTGGCCCTGGAACTGTTCCGTTTCCAATATGAACAAAATCCCGTTTACCGTGAATACGTAAATGCATTGCGGATAGTTGGGGACGATGTAAAGCGGGTAGAGGATATTCCTTACCTGCCCATCCAGTTCTTCAAGACCCGCGATGTGCGAACTACCTTATTTGAACCGGAAGCGGTTTTCATGAGCAGCGGCACCACGCAAACCATCAATAGCCGTCATTCCGTGAAAAGCCTGGCGTTGTACCGGGAGAGCTTCCTGCTCGCCTTCGAACAATTCTACGGCCCGGTGAACGAATGGTGTATCATCGGTCTGCTGCCGAGCTACCTGGAACGCAGCAATTCCTCCCTGGTGGTGATGGCAGACGATCTCGTCCGCAGAAGCGGGCATCCGGATTCCGGGTTCTATCTCTATGAGCATGAAAAATTAGCACAGGTACTGCAGTCGCTCGAAGCCAGGAAGCAAAAAACACTACTCATTGGCGTTACATTCGGGCTGCTGGATTTTGCAGAGAAATTCCCCATGCCACTGCGGCACACCATCATTATGGAAACAGGAGGTATGAAGGGACGAAGGGAAGAAATGACCCGCCAGGAAGTGCATGATATCCTTAAAACCGCATTCGGACTAAGCTCCATCCATTCCGAATATGGTATGACCGAGCTCCTGTCTCAGGGCTATTCCAAAGGCGAAGGCATTTTTCATACACCAGCCTGGATGCAGATCCGGGTGAGGCAGGAAGATGATCCCCTGGATGTTCGCCTATCCGGCACCGGTATCATCAATGTGATCGACCTCGCCAATATCTATTCCTGCTGCTTCATCGCAACGGAAGATGTGGGCCGCGTGTATGAAGATGGCAGCTTTGAAGTGCAGGGCCGCGTGGACAACAGCGATATCCGCGGCTGCAGCCTGATGGTGGCAGGTATATGAGATCAGATACCAATGGTCCGGTCTCTCGCTGCAATCCTCCATGCTCCGCTCACTACCGAGTTCTCCACGGTTATACCGCGCTCATACAGGGCAACGGTTGGACATACGTGATGTGGTATACCATAGAGAATATCTCCCACTTTGTACCCATGATCCGCGCCAGCTTCAAGTACCAGGTGCTCTTCGCTCTGCCCAACTGGCTTCAGTTCCGGCGCATTCAGGAAATACACACGCTTTGAAATATCGTTCTCGGCTGAAACGGATTTGTGTCCCAGGTCCACGCAGATCTTCGTTTCGTCCGGCAATGAAACTACGCGCGTCAGCAATACTGCTGCGGGAACAAATGGTTGCTCGGGACATTCGTTCAGATAACCATTGTCCCAGAAAATGAATGTGCCCGGACTGCATTCTATTTTTTCTCTTTTTGCATGGATGGGAAAACCGGGAGTACCGCCTGCCACAATTATTGGCGCTCCATATCCTTTATCGGAATATAACTGCACCAGTGCTTCCACGCGCGCATATGCCGCATCCACTATCTTTTTTCTTTCTTCCAGAACAGGATGATGGATATGTCCGTCGTAGGCATGCAATCCTTTCAGGTCGATGCCTGGTAATGCAACAGCAGCTTCATACAATGCCAGCGCTTTTTCAGGAACGATGCCCGTGCGGTTCTGACCAATATTCAGATCTATATATACGGGGAGCAGTTTTCCATTGGTGAGGAAATGGGCTGACAGCTCTTTGGCTGTTTCGATATTATCGATCAGGCAACTGAAAACAGTATCGGGATATTTATCGATGAGGTTGAAGAAGCGTTCCTGTTTGGGACCAATTGGTTGATAGGCCAGCAGTACATCCGGAGCGCCGGCCTGCGCCAGTAATTCTGCTTCGGCAATGGTAGCGCATTTGAATTTTCGGATACCCGCCTGCATTTGCAGGATGGCCGCTTCTTTGGTCTTATGTGTTTTTGCGTGTGTGCGTAATCGTTGTATATCATCGATCATTCCAATAAGCGCATCGATATTCTGTTGTACGCGTTGAGGATAGATGATCAGCGCCGGGGAATCGATCTGGTCCGCATCATTGATCCGGAACCATTGTTGTGAGGATTGGGTCATTGTTTTCTTTTTTTACACTACGAGGTTGAGCAGGAGCACGCCCAGCAATCCCATGACGGCCACGATGGTTTCCATGAGGCTCCAGGAGCGGAGTGTGTCTTTGATGCTCAGGTTGAAATATTCTTTGTACAGCCAGAAGCCTGCATCATTCACGTGCGAGAACATGAGGCTGCCTGCGCCGATACTCAATACCATCAGATTGGGCTCTACATTCAGTTGTGTGATAGTGGGCGCCACAATTCCGGCAGTGGTCAAGCCTGCTACGGTGGCGGAACCGATACAAACGCGCAACACGGCAGCGATCAGCCAGCCCAGTACCAGTGGGGGAATCGGCCAGTTCTGTAATTGTGCAGCGATGGCGTTGCTCACACCACTGTCTACCAATACCTGTTTCAATACACCGGCGCCTGCAACAATCAGCACTATCATCGCCACATCTTTCACAGCATCTCCATAGATATCCATTACATCCTTCATGCTCTTTCCATTGGCGATGCCCAGGGTGAAGGTAGCCACTATCACCGATAGCAGCATCACGGTAATTGGATCTCCCACAAAGGCCAGCAATGCAGGCCAGAAGCCGCGCTGCATGGCAGGCAGCAATGGCAGCAGTGCAGTGGTGGCCAGCAGGAGCACGGGCAGGAGCGAACTGAGGAAACTATTGGCGGAGCCCGGCATTTCATTTTCGTTCAATACAGGCGGCTGAAAAGTTTTGAGCGGCACGGAGTTTATATTCTTCAGCGTACGTGCAAATACAGGCCCTGCCACAATGATGGTTGGAATAGCGATAACAAAACCATACAATAGCGTCAGTCCCATGTTTGCATTGAACTGTCCAACCAGCGCCGAAGGTGAAGGATGTGGAGGAAGGAACCCATGTGTAACCGATAATGAAGCCAGCATGGGCAGGCCGATGTATACGGCAGGTAATTTGTATTGGTACACCACTGAAAAGATCAGCGGCACCATCAATACAAAACCAACATTGTAGAAAAGTGGAATGCCTACGATGAATCCGGTGACCATCAATGCCCACTGGATATTCTTTTCGCCGAATGCTTTCATCAGCACATCGGTGATGCGTTTGGCGGCGCCGCTGGCGGCCACCAGTTTGCCCAGCATGGCGCCCAGCATGATGATCACCACCAGGGAACCGAGCGTATCGCCGATACCTTTCTGAACGGATCTGGTGATCTTGTCTGCAGGAATTCCCAAACAAAGTCCCGTAGCTATGGAAACTACCAGGAAGGCGAGGAAGGCGTTGCATTTGCCCCAGGTGACCAGCAGGATCAGTGCAAGCAAAGCAAAGAACACAATCAATAATGTCATGGGAGGACAGGGTGAATTGGTGTACAGTTAGTCAGCTAATATACTTATAATCCGTTATTTTTGAAGCAAGCCTTATGGATTCACTAACGCATATCGTACTCGGCGCCTGCATCGGCGAAGCTTTTGCAGGAAAACAGGTTGGAAAGAAAGCCATGTTCTGGGGCGCTCTGATGCAGAGCCTGCCTGATGTTGACTTCGTTGCATCGTTCTGGTTGAACCCGGTGAACGATCTTCTTGCGCATCGTGGTTTCACGCATTCCTTTCTTTTCATTTTGCTGGTAACGCCCCTCATGGCGCTAATTGCGGAAAGGGTGCATCGTCCGCATGATATTTCACTCAAAAAATGGCTTGCCTTCTTTAGTGTGGAGATGCTGGTGCACGTTGTGCTGGATGCAATGAATGCGTATGGTACAGGCTGGTTCGAACCTTTCAGTCATCATCGTTTCGGTTTCGATCTGCTCTTCGTGGCAGATCCGCTGTTCAGCATCTGGCCTGGTGTGGCATTTGTTGCACTGCTGGTGATGAGCAATAAGAACAGGCAGGCAAGGCTCAACTGGGTGAGGATGTCTATCGTGATGTGCGTGTTCTATCTCGGCTTCGGCGTGGTGAGCAAAACCGCCACCGACCGCGAAGTGAAAAAGATGGCTGCAGCGCAGGGCATTCAATGGAACAGATACCTGAGTACGCCAACGCCACTCAACAATATGCTCTGGTATATTGTGCTGGAAGATACTGCGGGTTACCACCTCGGTTATCGTAGTTTTTTCGACAGGGATACCAGTATGCTGTTCACTTATTTTCCGCGCAACAAAGAATTGCTGGAGCCTGTGAAAGATGAAGAAGATACACACAGGCTGATTCGTTTCTCACAGGGATATTATACGGTGGAAAAATGGGGCGACAGCACCCTGGTGTTCAATGATCTCCGTTTCGGGCAGATCATCGGTTGGAACAATCCTGATGCTGGTTTCGTTTTCCACTATTTCATGCAGAACCCTGACGATAATGAACTGGTGATCCAGCGCGGCCGTTTCACCAACTGGGATAAGGCAGCTGCCAAAGGTCTGCTGCGGCGGATCAGGGGCAATTAGTTTACGCTTATCAAAAATTCCGTTCGCTACGCTCAATTACTTACCGGATTTTATAGGTATTCACTTATGCGGGATCCCCGTGAAATCACCCCTGTTGACTATTCTCTCAGAAAAGCTGATTAACTTTACCCATACAGCTTGCAGAGATTTCTGCAGGAATAAAGGAGTGAGATTCAAATCCCGGCTTCAACTATTCTTCCCTCTGTACTCCTGGGTTCCTGTAGGGTGAGATCTCTCGCCTGGTCTTCCTGTTTTTTTGCTCGATGGTAGTGTTACACAACGATGATGATCCGGTTGCCTTTTATTGGTAATGGAACGGATAATATGAACAGCTATGGATGTTAAACTCACCACAGGAGGTAAGAGAGTCATGTCTTTTACCACGGAAATACCAGCCTTATCCAACCATCAGCCCCTGCCGGGAGCCCGCCGGGTATTTGTGCAGGCTGATCTGGGCACGATCCTGTTCTCGGAGATCGGCACGCCCTGGTTCACTATCTGGCATCAGTATCTGAACATTGAAAAGCCGGGCAGCCTGGAAGCAGCAGTGGACGAGCCTTTGCTTAACCTTCACATTGTGTTGCGTGGCCATGTTCGTTACCAGTTCCAGGATAACAACAACCTGAAATGGTCAGAAGGACAGTTGAACCTGTTCTGTTCCGGTTCCCTTAAAGTGAAGGCCTTTTTCGATGACATGAAAGAATATACCACACTTACTATCCGTTTCCACCGATCTTACCTGGATGTATATGCGCCATATTTTCCGGCGCTCCAGCATTTCCTGGACCGTGCAGATAATGGAGAAGAGGCATTTCTTAGTGCGTCCAATACCAGCCTCACTCCGGAAATGATCACCATTATCCGTGACATGCTGTATAGTGATTACACGGGAGAGGTGAGAACATTGTACCTGCGCAATAAAGTGTCCGAACTGTTATTGCTTGCCTTTACCCGCATTGTTCCTGGTACTGCCGGCGCTTCCGATATCAGGCTGCATCAGTATGATATCGATAAGATCAGGGAGGCGAGGGAATACCTGCTGCAGAATATGGAACATCCTCTAACCGTGATAGAGCTTTCGCATAAGGTAGGCATCAACGATTTCAAGCTGAAGAAGGGATTCAAGCAATTGTACGGCGTTACCATTTTTGATTTTTTGCTGGAAGCGAGAATGGAAAAAGCGAGATCGCTGCTGACGGAAACAGATACACCGATACACGAAATTGCTTTTGCAACAGGTTATAAGAATGTGAGCAGTTTCACTGCAGCCTTCAAAAAAAGAATGGGATTTCCTCCGAGCGCCATGAAGCGCAATAAATGATTCAGGTATTGTTCAGTTTTCGTAAAAACCGAAACAGCGCTTCACCTGCAGGATAAGTACGTAAACATTGCATGGCATCCCGGGTAGCCCCTGTGGTTTTCAATAATTCAAATAGTTCGTAATTGGCTTCATTGCTGTTGATCCAGTAATGCAGCTCCCTTAGCTCTTCGTCAGTCAGCTGTCCTTTGAGGTGCCTGACGATAAGGTTGGCAATATGAAAGGAACCAACCACTTGCTGGTTGTTCATGGGGAAATATTTTTATAATGAAAAGGAACAGGTCAACCCCGGATCAAGACAAACGAACCCCCTGTATGAATAGAAACAACCAGGAAGGAAATATGTACTAGAGGAATGCAAAAAAAAGAAAGTTTTTATCCCGAAAACATAACCGCAGTTCTGTAATCAATGGGATATTTATGGGGGAAAGAATAGTATGTAAATGTTCGCTTACGGCTCAGGCCGGAACGGACAAATGGGATACCGGTAGCAGCTCTTCCATTTATCAACTTATAGTCCGGGCGTCCGGAATGCAAGCTAGCATGCCGAACGGGTGTCTGACAGTTATGTACAGGATGCAGAGGGTCTACATAACAGGAAGATACCTGGTGCATGAGAGGGTTAAAAAGACTTGAGGCATTCCCGGTACCCCGGATTTTTTTATGTCCGTACCGGATCAATCGTAATCAGTGCTAACGTTGATATATATACTAAAAAAAGAAGGCCGGTGATCACCGGCCCCGGCCTCCTGAGGAAACCGCGAATGATAAGTTGATGTTGATTATGGTAAGGATAGATTGGAACAGGAGCAAAGGTTGAAAAAAATGAGGGAGAGTAGAAACACTCCCCGGTTGTGACCCAACCAAACAGTCACATGCGATAAAAACTAACCATATTAAAAATGGAATGAGTTTTTCATAGTGCAATTGTTAGAGCAGTATTTGGTTTTTCATTGTGTATTCAAGCGGTATAATAATAGAAACAATAAACCTGATCCCCGGTACTATTGAAAGCGAAAATTTTTTTTATGCGCCGGAGTGATTGCGGCAGATATTCATCCTCAACAATTGCATCGCTCTCACTTTCTGGTTCTTCACCGTATGGATGCTCACATCCAGCGCCGCAGCGATCTCGTGGTTGCGCATATTGTCGAACACACTCATCTTCAAAACCTTTCTGGATTGTGTAGGTAATTTCTCTATCTGCCGGTAGATCTCCGCCATCACTTCCGTGCGGATGATGGTGTTCAGAACAAAATCATCACTGTCGCCATTCAGATAAGCCAGCTCCCTTCTCGAAACTGCATCGCGCTGGTATTGCTTGAGGAGGTTCAGGCAGGCATTGCGCGTGGTGATGTAGAGAAATGCCTTGATGTTCTGAATGCTGGCGAAATCAGTATGTTTTTTCCAGAGCTTCATGAATGTGTCTTCCACAATGTCTTCAGCAGCCTGCCTGTCGTGTATCATCCGCTCTGCGAAATAACAGAGCGGGGCATAGTACAGATTGAAGAAAGAGATCATAGCCTGTGAGTTGCCGCTTCTCAACTCTTCTACCATGGCCTGGTCCTGGTCAGCGGCAGGTGCGGGCCGGTACGGATCTGTGATGGTTTCATTACTGGTGGTTGGCTCCTGTTGATACGCGTAGCCGGAATGACCGGGGAATTGTTCTTTCATTTATCGCCTTTTTTTGCAACGTGAACATGTGATATATACCCTGATGCAAACACAATGATATATGGCCGCCTGATTCAGCAGGCAGAACAATGCATTGCATCAAACACCAGGAGATGTTTGCAATGGAAAATAATATGGTAACGTGAAGCGGGGGATCCGACAATTGCGTGGATATATAACCGGCATAACCAGTAACGCGCAGCTCTATGAGCCGTGGTCTGTAATTTTCCCGCTTACCTCGCGAGCCTTAATGAAAGTTGAAAGTCGTTATCCCAATTTTGTGAAGCTACTAAAAGAGAAAAGAGTGAATCTGGGTACAAGATTACAGGTAATATCCTTACCAGCAAAATAGAATTTACGCTAAACAGTCGTGGTTGGATTTTACTGCGATCAATATTTGACCTCATTCGGGTATTCTAAAGTGTTGGTGTATTTTCTTGCAGCAGAATTGTTTTTTCTTGTAGAGAAATATTGATGCGAAACGCAGTGTGGATGCGGAAATTGGATACCGCAGAGATAAACGGCAGAGATTTGGTTATAGTGTATGGGTTACTGCATACTATGCAAAAAGCGCACCCGCCAATGAATAAAAAACAGCTGATCAATTGATATATAACTATTTGGTATAACCGAAAAATATCTTCTTGCATGTATTTGAGATCATTTTAAGATGCACGTCAATGTGAATCCACCTGCTGACAATATCTAAACCTGCTAAACACCGGGCAGCCAAAAGCATGGTCCGCAGACAAAAAAAGCAGCGGCTTTTTCAAAAAATTACTTGCGTTCAATATTTTTATTATCTTCACCTCAGGTTAGCTAAAACGTTTTAGTTAGCAGGTTTCATACTATCATACATGAATACAGGTCTTATCGCCGGAGTGGATATCGGCGGCACTCATATCACGGCTTCCCTGGTGGATCCGCATACAGGCAGCATCGTTCCCGGTACCCTGATCAGAAGAGCGGTACAGTCGCAGGAAGCGGCATCCGTCGTGATCCACGCATGGGCCTTAGCCATTGAAGCTGCATATATCCATCATCCGGAAGCGAACAGCCATCGCAGGATCGGCATTGCCATGCCTGGTCCCGTGGACTATGAGCAGGGGATCTGTTATATCAAAGACCAGGGCAAATATGATCAGCTCTATGGTCTCAATATCAAAGAAATGCTGGCAGCCCGTTTGGGTATCCTGCCGGAACATATCCGCATGATGAACGATGCGCTCTGTTTCCTGAAAGGAGAGATAGCCGGCGGAGCTGCGCGTGGCTGCAAAAGCGTACTGGGACTTACCCTGGGAACAGGGCTTGGCTCTGCCTGGTTCCATCATAACAAAGTGGTGGATGCCGATCTCTGGCGAATGCCTTTTAAAGGACTGATTGCCGAAGATCTGCTGGCCTCACGCTGGTTCGTTCAACGGTACGCGTTACAATCGGGGCTGGAGCTGGCCAATACCAAAGCACTGGTGGAAAAATTACCGGAAGACCCCGCCATCGGCGAGATATTCGGTGAGTTTGCCGGGCATCTGGCGGACTTCCTGGAAACAGTGCTGCCATCCCATCCTGCTGATGTTGTGGTGATTGGCGGTAATATCGCCAAAAGTTACCGGCTCTTCCTGCCTGCCCTGGAAATTGCCCTGCAGCAAAGGAATATCAACCTCCCGGTACGCATCGCAACACTGGGAGAAGATGCCCATATTGTGGGCGCTGCCGCCAACTGGGCCTGATTCTGGCGAATTCTCCTATCTTTACTTTCTCCTTTCTTAGCAACCTTTCCATTTGAATAAAGGCTGTCATTTCCACTCCGCATCGGTAACGTTTGCGTAAATAAACCGCGTTCATTCAGTTGACGGTATTGAATAACTTTTTACACTTGCTGAACGAAAAGCCGGTATTCTTCACCTTTTTCAAAAAAAACACACGGCCCCATGAATCTGTCAAGGCAAACGATTGTAAGTATTACTTCGCCCGAAGTGAATGTTCCGGCACCGTCTTATTTTGACCTGCCCGAGAAAGTTTTGCAGTTCGGCACCGGCGTTCTGTTGCGCGGATTGCCGGATTTTTTTATTGATAAAGCCAACAAACAAGGCATCTTCAACGGGCGTGTGGTAGTAGTGAAAAGCACGCGGGGTGGGGATTCCGATGCCTTTGCCCAACAGGACGGCATGTTCACGCTTTGTGTTCGTGGCGTGGAGAATGGAGAAACCATTTCCGAAAATATAGTGAATGCCAGCATCAGCCGCATGCTCTCTGCGCGGTTCGACTGGCCCAAAATACTGGAATGCGCACAGAACCCGGATATGGAGATCGTGGTCAGCAATACCACGGAAGTAGGTATCGAACTGGTGCTGGAGGATACACGCGCCACACCGCCCGGCTCCTTCCCCGGAAAACTCCTGGCCTTCCTCTATGCCCGTTACAAAGCTTTCAACGGAGATCCCAATAAAGGTATGGTGATCATTCCCACTGAACTGATCCCGGATAATGGCACCAGGCTCAAAAAGATCTGCCAGCAACTGGCTGTGTTCAACGACCTGCCTTCTCCCTTCATGAAATGGCTGGATGAATGCAATGATTTCTGCAATTCGCTCGTAGACCGCATTGTGCCCGGTAAACTGCCTGCCCTGGAACAGCAGGAAATGGAAAAAGCTACCGGTTACAAGGATGCGCTCATGATAAAATCTGAAGTCTATCGTTTATGGGCAATCGAATCCGGTTCTGAAAGAGTGAAGCATATTCTTTCTTTCCGCGAAGCGGATCCGGGTGTGGTGATAGCTCCGGACATCAACGTGTTCCGTGAGCTCAAGCTCCGTCTGCTCAACGGTTCGCATACTTTCACCTGCGGCCTCGCTTTCCTTGCAGGCTTCAGCACAGTAAAGGAAGCAATGGCCAATCCTGCTTTCAACCATTTGATCAGTGCCCTCATGCTGCAGGAGATCGCTCCGGCCATCACTGATGAAGGACTTACACTGGAAATGGCTAAAGATTTTGCACTGAAAGTGCTGGACCGCTATCGCAATCCGCATATCGATCATCAATGGATCAGCATCACCATGCAATACTCTTCCAAAATGAAGATGCGCAATATACCTGTGCTGCTGAAACATTATGAACGCAATGGAAATGTGCCTGAGTTGATGGCTGCCGGCTTTGCCGCTCATCTGCTTTTCATGAGAAGCACTAAAGAGGGAGAAGCATATTATGGAACCAGCTTTGGAAAGAAATACCTGGTGAACGATGATCACGCTGCCGCCTATGCGGAGAAATGGGAGAAAATGGAAGCGCCTGAACTGGTGCAATCCATATTGAGCGACGCTGATTTCTGGGGTGCAGACCTTACCAGCCTGCCCGGATTTGCAGAAGCTGTTACCAATTTTCTGAACCAGTTACTGGATCAGGGAGCGAAGCAACTCATCGCTCGTTTTCAGTCGGACAGCATGATTGCCTAAGCGGGCGCGGCCTGCCGGGAGCGACAGCTTGCCAAAAAAGTATAATATTTTGGTAATAGATCAACAGTCTTCAGCGGGTAAAGCCTTTAATATTGGGGGTGTTGAACTGTTGTTTCACGAAAACCCCGCCTGATCTGTGAATCAGCCGGGACCAAATAAATAGATATGAAGAATTTCCTTGACGAGCATTTCCTGCTCCAGTCCGCCACGGCACAACGATTGTACCACGATTTCGCTAAACACATGCCGGTGATCGATTATCACGGCCATCTTCCTCCCCAGCAGATTGCAGAAGATACCCAATTCAGTAATATCTCACAGGTATGGTTATACGGAGATCATTACAAATGGCGCGCCATGCGCACCAATGGTGTGGATGAAAAATATTGCACCGGCAATGCATCCGACTGGGAGAAATTTCAGAAATGGGCCGAGACGGTTCCCTATACACTCCGCAATCCCCTGTACCACTGGACTCACCTGGAGTTGCAACGTTACTTCGATATAAAGGATATCCTGAATCCTGCCTCTGCAAAAAAAATATACGAAGCAAGCAGCGCCAAAGTGAATACGCCTGATTTCTCTGTTCGTAACCTGCTCCGCAAAATGGATGTGCGCATAATATGCACCACAGATGATCCTGTGGATTCACTGGAATACCATCAGCAGGTAAAAAATGATGGCTTCGAAATTCCCATCCTGCCTGCCTTCCGTCCGGATGCAGCAATGAATGTGGACAATCCCGCCAACTTCAGCAATTATCTCGGCAGATTAGAAAAAGCTGCCGATACCAATATCGGTTCATTCGATGATTATCTCACTGCGTTGAAGAAACGACATGATTTCTTCGCCAGTATGAACTGTTCCGTTTCCGATCATGGACTGGAAGAGATCTATGCAGAAGAGTACACTGAAGCTGAGCTGCGCGCCATCTTCGATAAAGTGCGCAGTGGAAAAACACTGGAGCTGCAGGAACGCAAACAATTCAAATCCGCGATGCTGGTGATCTTTGCAGAATGGGACTGGGAACGTGGATGGGTGCAGCAATACCATCTCGGCGCATTGCGCAACAATAACAGCCGCATGTTACAGCAACTCGGACCTGATACAGGCTGGGATTCCATTGGCGATTTCTCACAGGCACGCTCACTCGCAGCTTTCCTCAACCGGCTGGATAAGAACAACAAGCTCACACGTACTATACTCTATAATCTCAATCCGGCAGACAATGAAATGATGGCCACCATGATCGGTAATTTCAATGATGGTTCCATTGCAGGTAAGGTGCAGTGGGGATCAGGCTGGTGGTTCCTGGATCAGAAAGATGGTATGACAAAACAATTGAATGCGTTGAGCAATATGGGACTGCTCAGTCGTTTCGTAGGCATGCTTACTGATTCGAGAAGCTTTCTCTCATTTCCCCGTCATGAGTATTTCCGTCGTATATTGTGTAATCTGTTAGGAGAAGAAATTGAAAATGGTGAATTGCCGAATGATCCCGACTGGATCGGCAAAGTAGTGCAGGATATTTGCTACAACAATGCCAAAAATTATTTCAACTGGCAGTTTGCAGATCAGGCCACACTGGTAGCACAACAGTAATCATGCACAACCGAAAGGACTTCACTTATGAAAAATTATTTTGATCTCACCGGCAAAACCGCACTGGTAACAGGTTGTAACAAAGGCATCGGGAAGGGCATGGCCCTGGGCCTCGCGGAAGCAGGAGCCGATATCATTGGTGTTTCCGCTTCGCTCGCTCCCGGAAGCGATGTTGAAAAAGAAGTAACAGCCCTCGGCAGAAAATTCTATACACACAAAGCAAACCTGGCTGAAAGGAGTGGAGTCTATGATTTCATCAATGCTGTAAAAAGCGGACCTGTTCAACCAGACATCCTCATTAACAATGCAGGCACTATCATGCGCAAGCCTGCTGCTGAACATCCTGATGAATACTGGGACACAGTGATGAACATCAATCTCGATGCCCAGTTCATTCTCGCGCGTGAATTTGGAAAAGACATGATCCAACGCGGCAGCGGCAAGATCATCTTCACCTGCTCCTTACTCACTTTCCAGGGCGGCATCAATGTTCCCGGATATGCAGCCAGCAAAGGTGCATTAGGTTCACTGGTGAAAGCGCTCGCCAATGAATGGGCAGGCAAAGGTGTGAACGTGAATGGCATTGCTCCCGGATATATCGCAACAGATAATACGGAAGCGCTGCGCGCCGATGAATCAAGAAGCAAGTCGATCCTTGACCGCATTCCCGCAGGACGCTGGGGTGAGCCGCAGGACTTCAAAGGGCCTGTGATATTCCTTGCATCAGAAGCAGGCAGCTATGTGCATGGCACCATCCTCACCGTTGATGGCGGCTGGATGGGCCGATAAATTTTTAGAAGAGCAGAACAACACAAATAAGAAAAATGGAGATCAGATTTCAGAACAGTCCAAAAGAGACCAGCACCATGAACACGCAGCAACTGCGTGATAATTTCCATGTGCCCGGTCTGATGAAAGACGACCAGTTACAGCTGGTGTATTCACACTACGACCGCGTGATCCTCGGAGGCGCCAAACCGGTAAACAGCCATATCACACTGGCGAATCACCCCGAGTTGCGCGCTGAATATTTTTTAGAACGAAGAGAGATCGGCATCATCAATGTAGGTGGAGATGGAACAGTAACTGCTGACGGAACAATATTTCCCCTCAGCAAACTCGATGCGCTCTATCTCGGCAAAGGCACAAAGGACGTGACTTTCAAAAGCAATGATCCGAAGAGCCCTGCTGTTTATTTCCTGCTTTCTGCACCTGCGCATCAGACTTATGAGAACCGTAAACTGAGCAAGGAAGAAGCATCGCCTGTAACACTGGGCGATCAAAGCACTGCCAACAAACGCACGATCTATAAATACATTCACCTCGATGGCCTCAAAAGCTGCCAGCTGGTGATGGGCCTCACTGTACTGAATGAAGGAAGTATCTGGAATACCATGCCTGCACATACGCATACACGCAGGATGGAAGCCTATTTCTATTTCGATGTACAGGAGCAGCATCGCGTTTTCCATTTTATGGGCGAGCCCACGGAAACACGCCACCTGCTTATGGCCAACCACGATGCAGTGATCTCGCCACCCTGGAGCATTCACTCCGGAGCAGGCACTGCCAGCTATTCCTTTATCTGGGGAATGGCAGGAGAGAATTTAGTTTTCACTGATATGGACGCCGTTGCCATCAGTGAGATCAGGTAAACCAAACGAGACCAATTGCGGTATGAATAAGAAAGTATGTTGTTTTGGAGAATTGCTGTTGCGCCTTTCACCTGCGCTCAACCGGCAATGGATACACGAAGCTTCCATGCCCGTGTTCGTAGGCGGGGCCGAACTGAATGTAGCTACTGCGCTTGCCAGATGGAAAGTGCCGGTGGAATACAGTACTGCATTGCCCGATAATTATCTGGCGCGTGAGATCTGTGAACATATTGAAGAGAAAGGGATCAGCACAAAGCCTGTTCACTTTTCCGGTTCGCGGATCGGGACCTATTATCTCCCGCAGGGAACCGACCTGAAGAACGGAGGCGTGATCTATGATCGCGCTCATTCATCCTTCGGTTCACTCAAGCCTGGAATGATCGATTGGGACGAAGTATTACGCGATGCACGCTGGTTCCATTTCAGCGCCATCAGCCCGGCGCTCACAGAGCAGGTTGCTGCTGTATGCCGCGAAGGTGCAGCCGCTGCTGCAGCTAAAGGCATTACCGTATCCATCGATCTCAATCATCGTGCGAGTTTGTGGAAATATGGAAAGAAGCCGGTGGAAGTGATGCCTTCCCTGGTGGAATATTGTGATGTGGTGATGGGCAATATCTGGGCAGCCAATTCATTGCTCGGCATTCCCGTGGATCCGGAGATCCATCTGCATGGCAGCAAACAGGATTTCCTGGAGCATGCAGGCAGAACTGCGCTCGCCATTCACAAGCAATTCCCCAAAGTAAAAACGATCGCCAATACTTTCCGCTTCGATCATGGTGAAGGCGGCGTTCTCTATTACGCATCACTGGACACTGCGGGTCATCAACATCACTCACCCGAACTGGTGGCTTCGAAAATAGTGGACAAAGTAGGAAGCGGCGATTGCTTTATGGCCGGACTCATTTACGGGCTTTATCACCGTCGTGATCCGCAGGAAGTGATCGATACCGCAGCTGCTGCGGCTTTCGGCAAGCTCATGGAGAAAGGCGATGCCACCAGTCAGGATATGGAAACCATTAAAAAAAGAACCAGCAAGCATGGATAAAAACAAACTGATCAGGAAAACGATCACAGAACAGGGGCTTATCCCTTTATATTTTCATCCGGATCCCGATACCTGCATCGGTGTAATGAAAGCCCTATATGCAGGTGGTGTAAGAGTGGTGGAATTCACCAACCGTGGCGCGGCTGCGCAGGATAATTTTGAAGCGATGCTGAAAGTGCGCGACAAGGAATGCAAAGACCTGCTGCTCGGCATCGGCACTATCAAAACAAAAAAAGATGCGAAAGCTTTCATCAGATCCGGCGCGGATTTCATCATAGCTCCGGGTATGATCGAAGAAGTGGCGGAGACGGTCCATAAAGAGGAAATGCTTTGGATCCCCGGTTGTATGACTACCACCGAGATCATCAAAGCCGAACAGGCAGGCGCATCGCTGATCAAACTGTTTCCCGGCAACCTGCTGGGGCCCGGTTTCATGAGCGCTATCCGCGAACTGTTCCCCGATCTGCTTTTCATGCCCACCGGTGGTGTGGAAGCAGAGAAGGAAAATTTGTTTGCCTGGTTCAGATCCGGCGTGAGCGCAGTGGGCATGGGCAGCAAACTGATCACGAAAACTGTACTTGAGGAGAAAAAATACGATGAGCTCACTGCCGCCGCCAGCGCTGCATTGCAACTCATCAAAGAGGTAAGATAAACGGGTAGTCTTCATCTTTTCATTCAACACAACCAAAACCCTGATCGATCATGCAGCAAGCCATAGGAAAATACAGGTGGACAATCTGTACCCTCATTTTCTTTGCCACCACAATCAATTACCTGGACAGACAGGTGATCAGCCTTGTAAAAGGTTATGTGGAAAAGGAATTCAACTGGACTGAAATTGATTATGCCAACCTTACCGTAGCATTTCAGCTTTCCTATGCGATTGCGATGATGTTCATCGGCCGGTTGATCGATAAGCTGGGCACCAAGCTGGGATATGCAGCATCTCTTATTGCCTGGAGTATTGCGGCTATTGGTCACGGTTTCATCAGCAGTACAGGTGGTTTCTTTGTAGCCCGTGCAGCATTGGGTGTTACAGAAGCCGGTAACTTTCCCGCCGCCATCAAAACCACGGCTGAATGGTTCCCTAAAAAAGAGAGATCACTCGCAACCGGTATCTTCAATTCAGGCTCCAATATTGGCGCTATCATTGCACCACTCACTGTGCCTTTCATTGCTGAAGCATTGAACTGGCGCATGGCATTCGTGATCACCGGCGCGGTAGGGCTGATCTGGCTCATATTCTGGTTCTGGTTGTATGAGATCCCTGCGCGCAGCAAACGTTTAAGCAAAGCCGAATTCGATTATATCCATAGTGATGAAGATGAACAAGCCGAGCAGAACGAAGCGAATGCCGCGAAGAAAATTTCCTGGGGACAATTGCTCGGCTATCGTCAGACCTGGGCTTTTGCGCTCGGTAAATTCATGACTGATGGCATTTGGTGGTTCTATCTTTTCTGGCTGCCGGATTTTCTGAAGAAACAATACCATCTTACCAACACGGATATTGCAGTACCTGTAGCCATTGTGTATACCATTGCCGCATTTGGAAGTATTTTCGGTGGATGGGTGCCGGGTAATCTCATCAAGAATAACTGGCCTGTATTCAAGGCAAGGAAAACTTCCATGTTCATCTACGCGCTCTTCGTGTTGCCGGTAATGGCGGCGCAGTACCTTGGTTCCTTCGGTATGTGGTATGCTGTGCTGATCATTGGTCTTGCAGCAGCAGCACACCAGGCATGGAGCGCCAATATCTTCACTACAGTATCTGATATGTTCCCCAAGAGGGCAGTGGCCAGTATCACCGGGATCGGTGGTATGGCAGGTGGCCTCGGTGGTATCCTGATTGCCAAGAGCGCGGGATATCTTTTTGAATACTACAAAGGACAGGGAGATATTACCGTTGGTTACATGATCATGTTCGTGATCTGTGGTCTGGCCTATCTCACAGCATGGTTAGTGATGCACCTGCTGGTTCCGAAAATGAAGCGAGTAACGCTATAAAACTGGAGTAGCGGCTTCCTGTCTGACCGGCGCGTATACGGCTCAACGTTACCTGTGTAACACCCAGGTAAGAAGCGATGTAGCCAAGTTGTACGCGGCGGATCAGTTGCGGATTCTGTTCCAGCAAAAGTTGGTAACGGACTGCAGCAGGGAGGCTTTGCTGCGTCATGAAGGTTTGTTCCGTTCTCACCAGTTCGAACTCTGCGAGTTTGCGACCCCAGTTAGCGATCTCGATATTGGTGGTGAATAATTCCTGCAGGTTGTCGAGGGAAATGGAATACAGTACAGAATCTTCCAGTAGTTCAACCGTTTCATAACCAGGCTTGTTGGCAATATAGCTGTAATAGCTCATGGCTACATCACCTTCAAGGCCAAACCAGAAAGTCAATTCCTTATTATCTCTCACAGAGAATGCGCGTGCAATTCCCCTTTCGATCAGGTAGAGCTGAGAACCTGTTCTTCCTTCTTTGAATAACTGATGCCCTTTGGGAAGGTTAACCTGTTCAAGATGGGAAATGAATAAATGCATGGCATCCGCAGAGAGCGGGTAGACCGATTGTATTTTGTGTAGAACGTTTTTCAATGTGACCGTGCGAACATGTTTTTCCCGGCGGAAACCGGGCATGTTCACGGGCCGCAATATAGGGTAGTCACATTAAAACGGTCTTAACAATGGCCGAGCAGCCAGTAGAAAAAGATAAAGAGTAAAATCGTTCCAACGCAGCCCCCGCCCCATTTCCAGGCTGCGGCTCCTGCCAGTAAAGTACGAAGCCAGTTTTGCATAACAGTGCTATTTTATGATGAAATTAACATGATCCATCTAAAAAATCGTGCCATCACAAAACCGGCTCCGGACTCATTATCAAAATTGGAATCCTTCCATTTCATCTGCACTGGGTCCGTAACTGCCGGGGATGGGAATATCCAGCAGGCGCAGGTATACGCCTAACTGTGCGCGGTGATGGGTAGTTTGGTTAAGGCTCATGCGGATCACTTCTCCTTTCGATTCGGCGCTGTAAATATTGGCGCCGCTGCGAAGCGTCCAGACAGGAAGAAGATCCGCATCCGATGCTTTCTCCAGTTCAGTCCTTCCTTTTTCCAGTTGCCCGTCGAAAAAATTCAGCAGGTCCCGTGTATTGCCTACGGTGGGGTAAGTATAAGGGTTGTTTTCAAAATCAAGTTCACTGGTGGTCAAAGCCATATGCGTCCAGCCGGGTAACTCCGCCACATGCGAGGCCAGTTGTTTCAGAGACATGCTCTTGGGATGCGGCTTCCAGTCATATTTGTCTTCAGGCACCAGCGCCAGGAATTTACGGGTGGTTGCTGCTTCGTTATTCAGTTCTGTAAGGAGGGTCTTTGCGTGGTACATAGTTGTTTGTTTTAATGATACAAACCTACCAGCGCAGAGTGACAGCCTTATGTCAGCAGCCTTCCGGGAAACTAAAAATATTTTTACCAGCCTATCCCATAGTCTTCTCCATGATTGGAACTGCCTCCCCAGAAACTGCCATGTTCCCAGTCGAACCAGATGGCGTTGATCGGTCCACTTGTTCTGTCGTCGAAGCTGAGCGTATAGCCCATTTGCTTCAGCACGTTGCGTACGGGTTCCGGTGTGGTGTTCTTCAGGAGCAGATGTCCCGCACGTGGTTGTCTGTCTTTTTCCTTTGTTCCACCTAACGACAGCCAGAGCTGATTGCTGTTGATATTGGCTGCTTCGGTAGCCTGCTGAACAGTCATCCCGAATTCCACCATATTCAAAAAGAACTGTAATAGATTTTGATCCTGCGTATCGCCACCCTGTACGGCAAAAGACAAGTATGGTTTTCCATTTTTCAGTGCCAGTGAAGGCGTGAGCGTTACCCGTGGCCGTTTGCCGGGTTCCACCACATTGAATGGATTGAGTTCCGGATTGGTCACAAAACTTTGCATACGCTGGCTCATGCCAACACCGGTTTTCCCGGCAATGCAGGCAGGGATCCAGCCTCCGCTGGGCGTGATGCTCACTACCCATCCGCTTTCATCGGCTGCTTCAACGCTGGTGGTGCCACGCCAGAGTCGGTCGTGGTACAGGGAGTCTTCCAGCTCACTATTATGTATATACGCAGAACTGTTCCTTACATCATGCGATGGCATGAACTGCGGATTGGAACGTTTGGTGGTATCGATGAGCAGTCCTCTTTTTTTGAGCAGCTCAAGGTAAGGATTCGATTTGCCTTCAAAAGGGTAGGGATCGCCGGGGCCGGCCATCGCATCGTTCTTATCGGCGCTGATCAGGCCAGCACGCTGACGTGCATATGCTTTCGACAGCAATCCCTTCATGGGCTCTTCAGGTGGGAAATACGGATCACCATAATAGAAATCACGATCGGCAAAACTGAGGTTCATGGCCTGGTATACGGTGTGGATATATTCCGCTGAATTGTATCCCATCTTTTTCAGATCGAAATTTTCCAGGATATTCAGCGCCTGCAGCATCATCGGCCCTTGCGTCCATTGTGAGAGCTTGTATACATCGATGCCTTTATAATTGGTGTGCATCGGTTCTTCTTCGTAGATCTTATAATTGGCAAGGTCCTGCATCGTTATTAATCCACCCTGCTCCTGGCATCCCCGCACAAATTCTTTTGCGATATCACCTTTGTAAAATCTTGTGGCAGCGGCGTAGATGGCTTCTTTGCGACTCTTCTTTTGTTTGAGTGCTTCTTCTTCTGCCTGCACCATTTTTTTAAGTGTTTCCAGCAGGTCTTTCTGTACGAAGATCTCGCCGGCTTCGGGCGCTTCCCTTTTTTCTCCGGGATGAGTAAGAAAGACTGCTTTGGAATAAGGCCATTCTTTGATGCGTGCTTTACCGCGTTCAATACTATTGGCAGTTTGCGCTTCGATGGGATAACCTGCTGCCAGTTCCATGGCGGGCGCCAGTATTTGCTTCAGGCTCATGGTGCCGTATTCAGCCAGCATATGACAGAGGCCTGCAGGTGTTCCGGGAGTAACGGCAGCCTGTGGCCCGAACTCAGGTGGAAAATCCAGTCCCTGCGATTTGAAATGCGCAGCAGTAGCGCCTGTTGGAGCTACACCCAGCGCATTGATGCCGATCACTTTTTTTGTTTTGGGATTATAGATGAGGGCCTGCGTTTCGCCACCCCAGCTGAGTACATCCCACATGGTGCAGGTGGCGGCCAGCATAGCGCAGGCCGCATCGATGGCATTGCCGCCTTTTTGAAAGATCATACTGCCGGCAGTGGCGGCCAGTGGTTTGCCGGTGATGGCCATCCAATGCTTGCCATGAAGCGGAGGCTTCTGTGTCTGTTGCGCAGCAACAGTCAGTACAGCTGCCAGCAGGCAGCCGGTCAATAGCAGATGTTTCATGATGGTTAAGATACCAAAAAAAACGCCCGACTTGTGGTCAGGCGGTCAATTTCTTGAGGGCGTCCCGGCTCAGCTGGAACCATTCCCGGTAACTTGCTTTCTCCCGGTTGCTCAGATGGGTGGATTCTTGCAGGATCTGGTTGAACTGTTGAATGGCTTCTTCTTTCCTTTCAGCTTTTTCCAGGAAGATGCCATAATTGTATCGGGCTTCGTAATTGGCGAACTGTCCGTTCATCTTTTTGAATTCATTCTCCGCTTTTTCTTCTTCACCACAATAAGCCAGGCTCAAGGCATAGATGACATGCACACGCGATTTGGCGAATTGAGGAAGATGAACAATTTGGGAAGCCATGCTCACCACATCTTCAAAACGGTTGAGGGCAAAATACGCAAGCGACAATTGACCGCGCACATGTTCGTTCTCCGTGAACGCACCGGTAAGGCTGTCTTCATAGAGCTTCACGGCCTTATCAGTTTGTTTATTGGCCAGGTAGGCATCGGCCAGGGCGATTCGATTATTGAAAGTATCGGAGAAGCGCAGACGATCTTCAAGTTTGGAGATCTGTCCGCCGGGATTCAGCACGCTGGATAAATTCGTCTGTACATTCTGTACATGACGGCGGTTGAACATTTCTGTAAAAATGTAAATCAGTGAACCGATCACCGGCAGGAAAACGATCAGCCAGATCCATTTCTGGTGCAGGTTCCTCCTGAGGGCATGCACCACGCAAATGGCCTGTAGCCCGATCACGATGTAGTAATAATAATTGTCTTCGAAAAACATGCCGCAAAGAAAGAAAGTTTTTTCGCTTTTTGCAAATGTGCAGGGTGTGGCTGTTGTTCGTCTACCGGCGGGTGTATGACCTACCATAAAAACAATCCCGCTCCAAAAGAAGCGGGAACCTGAAACCGACCCTGGTCCAAAAATATCTTATTCACCCAGCCAGCGTTTGAATTCTCCTACCTTATCCCGGCTCACGATGATCTCTTTCTCGAATGGTGTGTTCAGCACCAGTTTTACTCTGCCTCCAAAATAGGAGTACATTTCGCGGATATCATCGAAAGCCACAATGGTAGCCCGGTTCACGCGGAAGAATTTCTGCGGATCGAGCAAACTCTGATTGAGCGTTTCGATGGAATGCTGGAGGATATATTTCTTGTTGTCTTTCGTTTTGATGAAGTTGAGCCTGCCTTCTGCAAAGAAGATAGCGATCTCTTCTGCCCGCACGGAGATCAGTTTCTCCCTTGTTCTCACAAGGAACCTGCTTTGGAATTGTTTGCCTGGTCCGTAAGAACGATGGCTTGTTTCAGGCTGCGTTTCCGGCTCGTTCAGATTCAGGATGCTTTTGGCAAGCTGCACATGCTGCAGTTTAGCCGGTAATGCATCCTGTTGCTCAAATTTGCGCAGGCTGGTATGCTTGAAGGAATTGGTGAAAAGAAGCGGACTGCTGAGATGTCCTTCCTGCAGATAACGCATGGCGCGGTTGTTGAGCTGGAGAATATCAACCAGCAACAGGTCGGGCTCACTGTTTACTTTCAGGTAGCGAACGAACTCGAAAAAATCAGTGAAATGATCGATGCTTTCCGGGCGTTCTTTCGATTGCAGCATGTCTTCACGCAGACGGCTGGCAATATTTACTTCTTCTTCGATGATGACAACTTTCATAGTAAGTATGTTGACACCACAAAAGTAGTTTTTGGCGGGCCGGCGCCAATAGCATAATCATGCTAACCAATGAAAAGGGGCCTGCACCCTGCGGTGAAGCCCCATTTCAAAATACGGCCGGATATATCAATGTGATTCCACGTAGGCTTTGAAATTGTCCAGGATACCCTGCCAGCCTGCGCGTTGCATTTCTTCTGAATTCATGTTTTCGGGATCGAATGTTTCTGTAACCAGAACGCCATTGCCGGAAGTCTCGAAACTTACTTTCACTTTTCTGCCATCTGCCATGGTGTATTCGATGAGTTTGTTTTCTTCAACGGTAGTATATGTTCCTTCAAAGTCAAAACCCATACTGCCGTCTTTGGCTTCCATTCTTGTTTTGAATTTGCCGCCAACGCGCAGATCGTTCTCGGAGCTGGGCGTATGCCAGTCGGGGTGACCAGTGGCCCATTCTACGATCGCTTTTGGATCATTGAATTGCTTCCATGCTTTTTCTATGCTGCCGTTGATAGTTGCCTGTACTGTGATGGCATTTTGATTGATCGTTTCCATATTTGTTGTTTTATTGTTTTTGATTATGACACAAACTTAGTGCGCCTTTGCCGAACCGGCCGAGTGTGATCGCGACTTTCATGAGGCGTATTTGCGACAAGTGTGCCGAAGGCCGTTATTATTGGGTATTTTTATTGTCCATGCACCGGGCTGCTGTATTGTCCTGATAAAAATTCAAATCTTTTTACAATGCGTAAACTCTCGGTTTTCAATTTCACCACAGTCAATGGTTTCTGTGAAGGTCCCGGCGGCGATATAAGCTGGAACATTCATGATACGGAAGAAACCGATCATGCAAAAACAGGATTGCAGGCCGATAATATTTTGCTTTTCGGAAGGAAGACCTGGCAGATGATGGCTGGTTTCTGGCCCACACCCATGGCAATGGAACAAATGCCTGAAGTGGCTGCAGGCATGAACAGGGCAGAGAAGATCGTTTTCTCCAATACCCTCAAAGATGCAAACTGGAATAATAGCCGGATCATTGGTGGTGATATAGGCAAAGTGATCCGGGAACTGAAAGCCACCCCGGGAAAAGACCTCACCATTCTTGGCAGCGGCAGTATCGTAACACATTTCACAGATCTCGGGCTGATTGATGCCTGGCAGATAATGATCAATCCCGTGGCGCTGGGAAAAGGCACACCCATGTTTCATGGCATTAAAAGCAAGCTCAATCTCAAACTAGTAAACAGTTCCATCAAAAAGAATGGCCTGGTTGTATTGGATTATATACCTGCCTGAATAAATCTTCCCTGTATCCACTGGATAATTTTTATATATTTATACCAACCAGCCGCTTTCATAAACCTTTCCCTAACGCACAACTATTTTTCCCGATTGCTACTGAAACCGGCTCCTGAACTTGGTAAAATTGCAGGAAGAAATGAACCAGGAATTAACGGATACATTGGCTGACGCCACTCGTTGGGAACTTTTCCTCCAGGGAAATGAGCAGGCTTTTGAGCAGCTCTATCGGCGCTATTACCCTGTTTTGTTCAACTACGGTTACCGTGTAACAAACGATCAAAGTCTTACCAGGGAAGCCATTCAGCAACTTTTTGTGAAATTATGGACTAACCGTGCCGGACTTTCAGCCACCCCGCATGTGAAACAATATCTCTTCAAAGCATTCAGGAACCATCTCTTTTCCCTGCAGGAAAAATACCGGAAAGAATTGTCGGTTGATGAAGATGAGATCCACCTCGTGCAGGATTCACGCGAAGAAAAGATCATCCGGCTGGAAACAGCTCATCATAATGCACAAAAGCTGCAGGAAATGCTGAGCACCCTTACACCGCGTCAGAAAGAAGCCATCCAGCTCCGCTTCTTCAGTAATCTCTCCTACGAAGAAATAGCCGGTATCATGGAAATGCAGGTAGGCGGCACCTACAAGCTCATCTACCGCGCTCTCGAAAGACTGCGTGAAAGCACCCCCATTTTCTTCATGATCTGCTATTGGCTCTGCTACTAAAAAATATTTTTTAAATTTTTGGGATAATCATCGTCCCATCACTGTATTTCTATTAGAGGACCTTATTCCGGAACTTTTATGAGTATGTCTGAACAGCAATATGCAAACTGGGGTGTGGCCGAATTCATGGCGGATCCCGCATTTCAGGACTGGGTCAGTGAAACAGGTGATACCGTGGAACTGCATGCACACTGGATAAAGGTACAACAACGCTATCCTGAACTGCGATCCGTAATGGAAGAAGCGGCAGGCCTGCTTCGTGAACTGCGTCCCAAAAAATTGTTGCAGGACCCGGAAGGTGAGCGGCTGGTCTGGAAAGCCGTCCGGGAAGAAATGAAGGCTGAAAAACTGCAGCCGGTCAATTCCTCCGCAAAACTTATCCGCTGGCCTGCTGTAGCCGCAGTAGTATTGCTGATGCTGGGAGTGGCCGCACTCGTGATCTGGCTGCACCATGCACAGCATGCAGGTAACGCTCAGGTTTCGGAAACAACAGACAACCATGGAGCCTTCCGCCTGATCAGTCTGCCGGACTCCTCCAAAGTGATGCTGGGAGCCAATTCCAATATCAGGTATAATGAAAGATGGAACAGGAAAAAAACACGCGAGGTCTGGCTGAAAGGCGATGCTCATTTTGAAGTGAAACACCTCAACAGGAACGAAGCCGCTATCAACGATAATGAAAAATTCCTGGTGCATGTGAATGACCAGCTGGATATAGAAGTGCTCGGCACCGTGTTCAATGTCTGGAACAGGAATGGAAAAACAGAAGTAGAACTCGAATCAGGAAAAGTGAAACTCCGTATGAAAGGATCAGCAAAAGAAATGCTGCTGAAGCCAGGAGAAGTAGCTACCATCAACGGCTCATCATTACAACTCAATCAGGAGAAATCAGACCTGGTGCTGCAAGGCCCGGACCATGATAAACTGTACAATCTTAATAACACATCGGTTGCTGAAATTATCGATCTCATTACAAAGACCTATGGAAAGAAAGTGATAGTGGATGATACCACACTCCTTTCCCGGAAGATCGATGGCGTATTGCCGCTTTGCCATGAAAAAGACCTGTTGTTTGCACTCTCGGGTATCCTCGATATCCGCGTGAGGCAGACAGATGCCCAAACCTGGGTGTTTAGTACAGCTGAATAAACCCAATATATCAAACAGCTATGCATGCGTAGAAAATTAATTTTTCTGCTGGTACTCCTATGCGGGGTAACGGCAGGCTTTGCACAGTCCTCAGAGAAATCTTTGAAAGAAGCCCTGGACCTGTTGACGAAAGAAAAGAAAACCCGTTTCATTTTTGAAAGGGCAGTAGTGGAAGGGCTCCGCGTCAATTATAACTGGAGCGATGTAAAAAGCAAAAAAGCACAGGATGTGCTCAATGAATTGTTATCCCAGGTTGGATTGTTCTCCCTTCCCGTAGGCAATAATTATTATGCGATCAGAAAATCAAAAAAACCTGCGGAGAATAATAATGTTAACAATCAGCCCAACACCATTATCCTTAAAACGGGCATCCGGGAAGATTCCGTAAAGCCTGTAAAAGGGACTGCTGTTACCGTGCTGCGGGGAGTGGTAAGGGAAAGAGGCACCAATAGACCCGTAGAAGGCGCTACCATTGAACTTTCGCCCTATGGCCTGTTTACCGTTACAGGAAAGGAGGGCGCTTATATCTTCAATGATGCTCCTGTTGCACGTGTACGCCTTTCCGTTAGCGGTCTGAGCATGATCGGGGAAGACAGGGATATCAACCTGGCAAATGCGATGGAACGTATCCAGGTATTTCAGCTCAGCACCAATGCACTTGGCCTGAAAGAAGTAACAGTGGTTGCCAAAGAGAACAAGCATGGCGCTACTTCATCCACCATCTCCAAAACAGCCATCGAACACCTGCAGGCCGTGAGCCTCTCCGATGTGATGCAGTTGCTGCCGGGCGGCATCGCCACTAATCCCGATCTTAATGGACCGAACCAGTTTGCTATCCGTCAGATAAAACCTGATAATATGGGCAGCCTCGGTACTTCCATCGTGATCAACGGCGCACCCATCTCCAATAACGCCAACCTGCAGGCGATCAACACCAGCACCGGCGGTACCAATGCCAGCTTCGCCACTTCCAGCGGCGGCGGCCTGGATCTTCGTCAGTTCTCCACCAATAATATCGAATCGGTGGAAGTGATCAGGGGCCTGCCTTCTGTTGAACATGGCGACCTCACTTCCGGTGCTGTGATCATTAAGACCAAGGCGGGTAAAGAGCCTTTGTCTATTAAGGCAAGGATCAACCCGCGCATTACACAACTCTCCGGCAGCAAAGGTTTCGGCATTGGAAAGAATGGAGATGCCCTGCGCGCAGACCTCGATTATACACGCTCCTACGATGATCAGCGATTCGAATACAGAGGATACCACAGACTTACCGGAAGTTTGCTGTATACAAAAAAGTTCGGCCAGGTGAAACCATTCACCACCAACACAGGATTCACTTATTCCATGAACCTGGATGAACAAAAACTGGATCCCGATGATAAAAGAACACAGGCTGTAACAAAAGCGCAGGACTATAATTTCCGGTTTAATTCGGAAGGCAAATGGGAGCTCGGAAAAAAGTTTGCACGTCAGCTGCAATACAATGTGATGGTGAATTACACGCAACAGAAAGGATTTCAGCAGCAACTCATCACAGGTGCCATCTATCCGCTTTCCACTGAAATGGAAAATGTAACCAAAGAAGGTCAGTTCGTTCCTTCCGAATATCTCTCGCAGGTTTGGATCGATGGAAAACCGCTCAATGTGTTCGCTAAGATCACTAATACATTTTCACTCCGCGGCAATTGGATCAACCATCGCATACTGATGGGAGCAGACTGGAAAACCGATGCCAATTTCGGCAATGGAAAAACCTACGATCTCAGCAGACCTCCGCGCATGCAGGGCGGAAACGGCTTCAGGCCCAGGTCTTACAAGGATATCCCGGTGATGAACCAGCTCGCCTTCTTTGCAGAAGATATGATGATCGCCAATGTACTGGGAAAACGTATGTCACTCCAGGCAGGTATCCGCTTCGATAATATTCAACCCACCGGTATCTGGACCACCAAAAAGAATACTGTGGCCGCACCACGTTTCAACTGGAGCTATGAAGTGATGCGAGACCTCACACTCCGCGCGGGATGGGGCATCACGGCCAAAGCGCCCACATTGCTATATCTCTATCCACAGAACGCATATTTCGATCTCGTGAATTACAACAGGTATTCATCCAATCCAGAGGAGTCCCTTGTTTATCTCACCACCAGGGTTTTCAATTCAGAGAATCCTGATCTGAGAGTGATGAAAACAAATAAGGCTGAAGTTGGATTCGACCTCAATCTTGGAAAGAAGAAAAGGCTGACGGTGATGGCCTATCATGAGAAAACCAACAATGGATATGATTTCGATTATTCTTTCAACAGTGTGAAGATAGTGCCGCTTGAATTGTACAAGACCATTTCCACTACACCCGGACAAAAACCGGAAGTGAATACGAATACAGACAGCTTCGTGAACTTCATTGCTGATTACATGATGCCGCTGAATTTCATCACCAATACCAACAGGGGGATCGAATTCGATTTGGATATGGGCCGTTTTGATGCAATCCGCACCAAATTTGTATTGAATGGTGCTTACATGCAATCCAGGTCTGTGACCACAGACTATACCATCATGAAAAAACAGAATAATGGCCGCGATCCGGAACGTATCGCAGTTTTCGATAAAGGACGTGGTAAGAAGAATGAAAGATTCAATTCCACCCTGCGTATCATTCACAATATTCCCGAGTTCAACTTCGTGGTATCCCTGGCCATTCAGACCATCTGGCTGGAGCGGGAGAGGAATATCGGCTATGATTCAGTTGCCATCGGCTATATCTCCAGAGCCACCGGTAATTTCCACCTGCTGGATAAAGCTGAACGCGATGCGTTGTATACTGCTCCTAATACAACCTCCAGGACCGAATTGGTGGAAAGCTTTGCAGAAGGATATCATAATGTGGAAAAATGGAAACCCATCTGGCTCTTCAATCTCCGTCTCTCCAAAGAGATCGGGACAAATTTCAGTTTTGCCTTCTTCGCCAATAATGTGTTCAGCCACCAGCCGCTGGTGCGCAATACGCGGTTTACTACCAATTATTCAAGAAGAAATCCTGATCTGTTCTTTGGTACAGAAGTCACCATCAAATTGTAAACTATCAACAGTAAGTTCATGAAAAGGACTCATCTCATATATATCGCAACAGCACTGCTATTGGTGGGTGCATGCCGTAAGGCGTATAAGGATCTGCCCACTGTGAGCAGTTCCATCGCTACCACTTATCCTGATCATTTTTCCAAAAGGGAAGCTGGTAATGTAGCAGTCACTATCACCAATATCAATACAGGTCAGGTATTAGAGGTTCTGACGGATGAGAATGGAAAAGTAACTGTACCTGGTCTGATCAGTGGCACATACACAGCGCAGGCAACAAAAATGATCTCCGAAGAAGAAGCCCTGGAACTGATAGACGAAGCTGTTAGTTTCCCTGTGAATGGTTCTTCCCGGTTCATCGTACGGGAAGGCGCACCCGAAGAAGTGATACCGCTCAATGGCACCAATCCTCAACCACTCGTTTTTAAGGAGATCTATTATACCGGTTCAAGAACACCTGCCAACGGTGCATATTTCTCCGATCAATTCTATGAGATTTACAATAATACAGATCGTGTGATCTATGCCGATAGTCTCTGTATCGGCAACACCGGTGGAAGTTCCGGACAAACACCTACGGCCAGGACCTGGGGATTCAGACCTGACAAGCAGTTTGTATACCTCCAGAATGTGTGGATGATCCCGGGTAACGGCCATCAACACCCGATACAGCCCGGCGAATCCATTGTGATTGCGCAGGATGGGATCGATCATATCGATGACCCGCTGGGCAACAAAAACTCGCCTGTAAACCTGGGTCCCGGTCATGCGCAATGGGAAACTTATGTTCCGCGTGCCGATAACCGTGATCTCGATGCTGATGTACCCAATCTCGAAGCCATCTATCTTGGTAGTGTGGGCTTCGACTGGCTCACTCCTGTTTTCGGGCCGGGGATGGTGATCTTCAAACATAAGGATGTGGCTAACCTGCCACTGTTCACGGAGCCCGGTACTGTAAGTGTTTCCCAATTCATGCAGGTACCTATCGATAGTGTATACGATGCCGTGGATTGTCTTGCCAACGCAACAGCAGGAAGTTTCAAAAGGATCCCGGATGCACTGGACGCTGGTTTCAAATCCTGTTCCGGTACTTACGTGGGAGAAGGGCTCCGCCGTCGTGTTGCGCGCATAGAGAATGGCCGCAGAGTGTTACAGGACCTCAATAACTCCAACATCGATTTTGAAATGGTAAAGCCTCCTGTTGTAAGACACCAGTAACCATCCCTTAAACCCAAGTTTATGTTGAAACGAATTATATACCTGCTTCCACTTTTCTGCGGCACCGCAGTAGTTGCACAGGATACACTGAGCACCGTCAATGGTAAGCTGCAAGTAGCGCCATTGCGGAACCCCTGGCTCCATTCACAAAATGCTGCCGGGCTTTCCGTACTGCCTGTTCCTTCCATCGGCAGAACCTATATCGGTGGCGCAATCGAGGACGGAGACCTGAGAAGGCCCCAGCAGCCAACAACTGCGAGGGATTTCCATTTTGTGTCTGAAAGATTCCAATCATTGCAAAATGCTTCCTTCTATGGAAAATTTTCCTTCCATCAAAAATGGGATGATGGCATCAGCTGGTCAGATGTGCTGGACCCCTACAGACGTAATCCCTACGTAGTGGCTGATTCGCTGGGAGGCGACTGGAAAAAACAATTGTACGATCTGGAGCTGAAAGCCTCTACTCCGGTTACTGATAGCCGTAAGCTGATGCTGGGAGCAGGGATTCGATACAAAGTAGGAACAGGCGCCAGGCAGAATGATCCCCGCCCACTTGCCTATTCAAATGATATTACACTCAATCCATCGCTGATCTGGGCCGCCTCCGGTTCGCTGAAACTGGGCCTCAGCGCTAATTTCAATTTCTACAAGGAGAAACTCAGTTTCGAGACCAGCAATTATGATGATATTCATTACAGGTACAGGCTTGCAGGACTGGGATATTATTACCGCGACCAAACCGTTTCTGAAACCCGGTATTATTCCGGTAAAACTTTCGGTGGATCAGTACAGCTGCAATGGGAAAAAGAGAATTTTCGGCTTCTCTTCGATGCCGGTTATTCCACCAGGAAAGAAGATGCAGAGGACGGTACCATACAGCCGAGGACATACGGGGATTTTACGGAACAGCAATACCATGGCTCTCTCAATGCCACCCTGCTCACCGGTGGATTCTCCCACCAGTGGGAAGCGGGTTGGAAAACCTTCGATGGGAACGGAAGGGATAATCATTATGGTGATGCTATAGGCAAAGAGCCGCCGCCACTCGTGAACTCGGATATTCTCAGCACTACTTTTTACAATGAAGGTGCATTCCATTACCGTTGGATCAAAGACAGGTTCCAGGACGATTTCAAGTGGATAATTCAGGCATCTGTTATCTATTCAGGTATGGATAACCGTTATCATAATCCAAAATCCAGGAATACCGTGGATGCGAATGAATACAGATTATCATTTACACGCAACCTTGTGTTTGCTGATAACAAGAATTTCATCTGGAGCGCCAATGTCGCCCTGCGCGATTGCTTCAAGCATTATATCGATTTTGTGCCCTCCGGACTGCAATCCGATATAGTGGTGAATGGTTTGCTTAACCCGGACCAGGAATGGCTTTCATCCGATATGTTCAAAGCCGGCCTTTCGGCCGAATACCGTTTCCCCCTGAAACGCGGTTCTGAAACTTCTTTGTTTGTAAAAGCGGAAGGGAATATCTGGAAGCGCATCAACGCCAGCCAGCTTCCCAACGCGTCCAGGAATTTCGCCTGCCTTACCATTGGCATGACCTATTAAATGCGCTGAACCTTAATGAAACATCTATTTAAACTTTTACTCGGGTCCGTACCCTTTTTCTTTCAGCAGGCTGCTGCACAGCAGCTGCTTGCCCGGCCCCTGAGAACTGATGCTGTGATCGCCGTTATTACTGATGAAGAAGTAGCGGCATCACCATCTTTCCGGCAGTATTGCCAGATGCTGGAATCCAAAGAAGCGCTGGGTGTGTATGCGGTGGCCGCTCAATGGAAAGACCCTGATCAGGTTCGTAATACGTTGATGGATATCCGAAAAATTTATCCGGGTCTTGAAGGCATGGTGCTGATCGGTAATGTGCCCGTGGCCATGATCCGCAATGCACAGCATATGACTACTGCCTTCAAAATGGATGAGATCAAATTCGATCGTAAACAATCTTCTGTTGCCAGTGATCGCTTCTATGATGATGTAGACCTGAAGTTCAGGGCCATCGGGCAGGACGATAAGAACCCGCTCTGGTTCTATTATGAGCTGGATGAGTCATCGCTGCAATCCATTCGTTCTGACCTGTATTCCGGCAGGATCATGAGCCATGCCTCCGGCGCCACACGTGTGCAGGAGATCAGCCGTTTCCTGGATAAGGCCGTGGCCGCGCGCAACACGAAGAACCCGCTGGATCAGATGCTGGCTTTTACCGGCGGGGCTTACAACTCGGAAAGTATCACTTCCTGGATGCATGAGCAATACGCCTTACAGGAATCATTGCCCCCTGTATTCAGGAATGCGAAGGGCTATCGCGCTTTGCATTTTTCTATGGATCAGAAAATGAAATACAGGTTGTTCAGCGAGATACAGCGACCGGGTCTCGATCTCACCATTTTTACCGAACATGGGGACATCGAAAAACAATACATCAATAATCCTCCTTCCGGAGACGATATGGATTTTTCCGTATCCTTCATTCAGCAATACCTCCGCAGTTCATTGCGAAGAGCGGCTCAGAAAGGACAGGATTCAGAACAGGCTGTAACGGCCATGATCAAAAAATACGGAGTACCCCGGGAATGGTTTGAAGGCGCTTTCGATAATGATTCGCTCCGAATTGCTGATTCCATTTTTGCAGCTTCCGGAAATATTTACAGCAGCGAGCTCGCCAATGTGAAACCAGCAAGCAGGATCGTAATCTTCAATGCCTGCTATAACGGTTCTTTTCATCATCCTGATAATATCTCCGCAGCTTATCTTTTCGGTGATGGACAAACGCTGGTGACGCACGGTAATACCACCAATGTGCTGCAGGACAAATGGACTATCGAACATATCGGCCTCCTGGGGCGAGGCGCCAGGGCAGGTCAGTGGAGCAGGATCATCAATACTCTTGAATCATCACTGAATGGCGATCCTACTTACCATTTCGATCATGCGCAATCCGCATCCATCAATAAAATGCTGTCAGCTACACAATCGAAGGAATACTGGAAAAAACAGCTGGCGCAAAAAGATATCGTATGGCAAATGGTGGCCATGAGAAGATTATTCGAAGCAAACGCCAAAGAATATGCGCCGGTTTTACGGAAGATATACGATACAGCTTCCAGCCGCAACATGAGAATGGAAGCCCTTCGCCTGCTCAGTCTGACCGGTGACGCTAACTACCTGGCTGTAGCCGGAGATGCCCTGAATGATCCTTATGAACTGGTCCGCCGCAAATCCGCCGAATGGATCGCCAAAGCCGGACATGATCAATTCATTCCGCAACTGCTGGACCTGCTCATCGCTTTCCCTGATGATGCCAGGACCAACTGGACTGCCAGTCGCGCGCTCTCAGTTCTTAACAGCGACGAACTGCTCAAACAGATCGAAGCAAAGAAAGCTGCTTTCAGTTTTGAATACAATAACCAGGAACTGTATGAAGAGCTGCAGAAACTGGCTGCCAGCGGCAAACGCGATGCTGCTGAAACACTGAATGGTATCCTTAATAAGAATACAACAGAACAGGCGAGGATCCAGAAAGTAAGGTTACTGCGCAATATGTACTATCATCAGTTGATCCCTCAATTGCTGCCGGTAATGGCCGATGCAACAGAGCCTGTAGAACTGAGAAAAAATATTGTCGAAGCGCTTGGCTGGTTTTCCAATTCATATAATAAAGGCCTGATCATCGATGCCTGCAGGAAGCTTAGCGCATCCAATGATACGCCGGAAATACTGAAGGCGGAAGCCATTCAGACCATCGGTCGTTTACAGTCCTGGATTTTGCCCTGATGAAAATAAAACAGAACAAAAAATGATGAGTAAAAGAATTTCCATCCCTGTACTGAGTGCATGTTTTGCACTTGGAACAATCAATGCTGAAGCCCAGCAGATCGAAAAGCCTGGCATTGCAACCCCTACCAGCTTTGCCATTGTGATTGATGCTGTAACTTACGGCAGTGTAAAGAACGAGATCGCCGCCTACAAAAAAGCAGTGGAAAAAGATGGCCTTGGAACTTATATCGTTTCCCATAACTGGTCAAAGCCTGATGAGATCAGAACAGTGCTGCAGAAACTGTATGCACAATCGCCCAAACTGGAAGGTGCTGTGCTGGTAGGCGATATCCCTGTTCCCATGATCCGCGATGCGCAGCATATGACCTCTGCATTCAAAATGGACCAGCGAAGGAACTGGAAATCATCCAGCGTTCCGTCAGACCGTTACTATGATGATTTTGATCTGCAATTCAATTTTTTAAAACAGGATTCTGCACAAAAGAACCTATTCTATTATGCGCTCAGCCCTACTTCTCCTCAGCGTATCGAAATGGATATTTACACTGCACGGATCAAACCACCGGTACAGAAGGGTGAAAATGCAGTAGAAAAGATCCGCGCCTACCTCAATAAAGTAGTGGCCGAAAAAAGCAAGACCAATCCATTGAACGATTTCTTTGTGTATACGGGTCATGGTTATAATTCAGAATCGCTCAATGCCTGGGCAGGAGAGCAGATCTCATTGCGCGAACAATTCCCTGATCTTTTCAAACCCGGCAATACAATCAAGTTCATGAACTTCAGAATGGACACGCATATGAAGTTCACGCTGATGAACGAGATCCAGCGCGAAGAACTGGATATGGCCATCTTCCATGATCATGGTTCCGATGATGTGCAGTTGCTGAGCGGTTATCCTTATGTGAGCAATCCCCAGCCAAGTATCGAGAATATCAGAAGATACCTGCGCAGTAAAGTGCGGGCAGCAGCGG
The DNA here is from genome assembly GCF_007970185.1 of Pseudobacter ginsenosidimutans. Taxonomy (NCBI): domain Bacteria; kingdom Pseudomonadati; phylum Bacteroidota; class Chitinophagia; order Chitinophagales; family Chitinophagaceae; genus Pseudobacter; species Pseudobacter ginsenosidimutans. The sequence goes on from NZ_CP042431.1 coordinate 3,516,485, forward strand.
AAAGGAAAGGTGGAGATGTGGAAAAAACGAAAAAAGGATTTACGGAAAGCCTCGGAGTGCCGATGGCCTGGATGGAAGATGCGTTTATTGATTCGGTGAAGATCGCTGATTCCATTTTTGATGCGAGTACCGATTTCGCCATTCCTGATATCCGCAATGTACAACCGAATGCCAGGTTCGTGATGGTGGATGCATGCCTTACCGGCTCATTGCATCTCGACGATTACATGGCGGGTTATTATCCATTCAACAATGGTAAAACCATCGTGGCGCTAGCCAATAGCGTAGGTGTGCTGCAGGACCTTTGGCCGGACGAAATGCTGGGACTTTTGCAATACAATGTAAGGACCGGCAACTGGATGAAACATGTTGCTTACCTGGAAACACATTTGTTTGGAGATCCAACCTTCCGCTTCGCTGGCAACAAATCCACAGATTTCAATAAGGCAATTGTGCTGCAAAGGAATAATGCTGCTTACTGGGAAACATTATTGAATCATTCTTCTGCAGACGTTCAGTGCCTGGCTATGGAAAAGATCTTCCGTATCAAAGGTGTTGCTGCAGCGGCAATGCTGCGCAATAAATACTTTCAGTCAAATTATGGAGTAGTCCGAATGGAAGCCCTGAAATGTCTGGCGCAGATCAATAACGCCGACTTCAAAGCCGTACTGCTCGCCAGCTGTAACGATCCTTATGAGTTCGTGCGCCGCCAGGCAGCCTACCTGATTAGTGATATTGGCAGCGAAGAGATGATAGTACCTGCAGTTGAATTGTATATCAATGATGGCCACTCGAAACGCGTTGCAGGCAAAGCAAAAGATGCATTGGATTTCATGGATACTAAAAAAGTGAAAGAACTGCTGCCTTCCATCTATGCAAAACATACACACCTTCATAATGGGAAAGAAGAACTGGAATACCTGCTGAAACAACAGGATTATACTGCCTTCAAGATCGACCGCGATATGAAAGTGGTGATGGACAAATCCAAACCCGTGAAAGAAAGACTGGCCGAGATCACCATTTTCAGGAACTATAATTATCATACAGAAGTGCCGAAGCTCATCAGCCTTGCGGTTGATCCCACTGAAGACCTGAGCATCAGGACCACCGTAGTGGAAGCATTGGGCTGGTTCTTCCATTCTTACCAGAAAGAGAAAATTGTATCGATGTGCAATGAATTGATAGCTGGCAGCGGTACTCCTGAAACCCTGAAATTACAGGCGGAAAAAACACGCAGGATCCTGAAAGAGCACAACCTGAGCATGAAATAATAGAAAAAATGTAATGGCTTTATCAATGGCAGGCAATGAAACGGGAGCATCCAGGCGGATGCTCCCGTTCTTATTTATGTTCGATGATAAGTTACCTGCCAAGCCTGTAATTCACCCCGAAATGGAGGCTGAGCACTCTTGTGCCTGCATTCATTTGTACATAACCGGTAGTATTCAGATGAGACAGGTGAATGGTTTGAGAAAAATAAGCAGGATGCAGCCTGTTGCCGGATTGATAGCTTCTCAGCGTATGCAGGTTCATGATATAAGCGGCCTTATAACCGAGGAGCCAGCTCTTGCCAACATCGCCAAGGATCTCTGTATTCAATCCCCAGGTAAAATAGTGATCTCTTTTATCTACATACCTTACGGCGGAGTCCGGAAGTTTATTCCTGAATTTATAATAATCACCAAATTCCTGTTGATAAGATAATTCTGCGCCCAATACGCGCCATTCTCCTTTCCTGAAAGGACTCACCACATTGATGCCCCCGGTTCCACCAACCGCGCCGAAGAAATGATCGCCTTGTTTGAAATAAGGAGAAGTCTGCAGATCCCCATCTATATCCTTGTTATAATTGACACGATACTGACCTACAGTAGCATTCAAGCCATAATAGCCCTGGAAATTGCCAAAGTTGTGGCTCCTGAACAAGCTGGCATTGCCACCAAAATAAGTGTCCCTCAACCTGTGATTGGCAAAACCCGGGAAAAAATTACCCCCGATATAAGTTGCAGAGCCGATACTGTCCGAATGCATCGGGATGGTTTTGTAGGAAGAATTATTGCTGTGCATCGGACTTTGAAAATAGGATTCTGAAACGCAGCCCGTGAGGAATAGACAAAATAAACAAAGCAGGGTAAAGGAATTTCGCATGGCAGGGTTTTAGCAGTGGACAAAGCCTTCAGTGTTTTCGTTGCATACATTGAAGGTTTGTTGAATTTGATTTCTCCGCAATATTATTATAGTTATCTGCTAAACGGAACAGTTATTTGTAAATAATAAACGGCAGTTACTTGTTCAATTCTTTTTTGCCCAGTCCGGAGGTATGTGTTGCATCGGTTTTGATTGCCACTTCTGTTGGCTTAACCCTGATGCCGGAACATTTACTCCATTCGCGGGTGAACTCTGCGCCGAACAACAGGAGCAGCCCTGAATAGGATACCCAGAGCATTATAAGGATCACACTTCCTGCTGCACCATAGGTGGTGCCGGGATTACTGGTGCCGAAATATAATCCCAATGCGAATTTCGCAATCACAAAAAGTAATGAAGTAAGAAGAGCGCCAGGCATTACGGCCTTCCAGCTGATCTTTATATCCGGCATGTATTTGAACATGGCGGCAAAAAGAAAAGTAATGATGGTAATGGAAAAAGCTACATCCAGCACTTTGAAGATAACGAGAAAGGACTCCGATAAATAACTCGCTACCCAGGAGCTCAGCACATTGAGCAGAGTGGATAACAATAATGATACTAGCAACATGAAGCCCATCACCAGAACCAATCCGAATGAAAAGAGACGGTCGCGGATCAGCTTCAGGAACTTCCCTTGCGGTTTTGGTTTGATCTCCCAGATATTATTGAAGATCTGCTGCACATTCACAAACACGCCAGTGGCGCCAAAGAGGAGAGTGGCAATACCCAGAACCGATGCGATCCAGGTATCCTTTGTTTGACTGGCCATAGCCACCACATTCTGGATATATTGCGCTGCATCGTGTCCGATCAGTCCGCCTAATTCTGTGGTCAATTGATTGGTCACCGCTTCACGGCCCAGAAAATAACCGGCCACATTGATGATCACTACCAGTAATCCGGGAAGAGAGAAGATAGTATAATAAGATAAAACAGCACTGCTGGCAAAAGGCATACGACTGTCCCACGCCTTGTATGTGTTCTTCAGACAACCTGGTAATTTACGTAAGGTATCTTTAAGCCCCATATGAATGATGATGATTCAGGCAATGGGGTTAAAAAATAATACCGCCGGGAAGGATGGGGAGGATGGTACCCAATGTCAATAGGCCTTGCTATTGTCAGGCTTGCCTTCCTTGGTGAATACCAGCTTGAGGTCCTGTGGCTGACCATCCAGTTCTACCTGGTAATAAACATGGCCGCTTCTGGCGATCCTTTCCACATCGTCTATTCTGTAATTGGGATATTGCTGGCGGATGGCCTGCTTTACTGCGGCGGGGAGCTGCGACTGCGGGATGTCCTTTTTATATACGATGAGTTTGCCATTGCTTTCGAAGAGGGCCTTATGGTCTGCTCTTTTCACATTGAATTCAGCCTCATATTGACTGCCTTTCTTTTCCCATTCCACTTTGGAGGTCTGGGGGAAATAACTGGTGAAGCTTTTTGTAACAGCCGTTGGTACTTGTGCAGCCGGTATGTCCTGGCTGAAGGAGGGGAGAGAAAACAACAAGGACAGGATGAACAGCATTGCGGTTTTCATAACTATGGTTTTATACTATACAATATACGTTTTTTAAGGGAGAGGTGAAGATGGGAAAGGGAAAGCCCTTTATAATATATATGTATACCAGGGAAATAGAAGAATTTTGAGAATAAATGCATTTTATTTGTTGGAATGAATGAAATACTGTTATCTTTGCAACCCGTTAAAAAACAGGGAGTTCTTTAAATGATTGGAAAGATGGAGACCGGAAAGAAAATCGGATTTATTTTAAAATAAATTTGGTGTGAATATTCAGACGGCCTACCTTCGCAACCCATTTAAAAACAAGCAGTTCTTTGTAGTTTTCAAGGTTGACCCGCAGCAGGGAAGATGAAAAAAAGTGAAAGAAAAATTTGGTGAGTAATTGAAAAGCATCTACCTTTGCAACCCGTTCAAAATCAAAGCAATAGAAATGATGGAACGGTGAAGGGAAAGAAAAAAAGAGGTAAAAATTTGGAGAAAGATTTGGAGAAGAGAGATTGGCCTCATACCTTTGCAACCCATTCAGAAACAGCAAGTTCTTTCAAATATTGTTTAGGTGAAAATGAGATGAGAATCGAAAAAAAACCTAAGGAAATATTTGGTAAGTATACGATGGTCACTTACCTTTGCACCCCGCTCGAAAGAGTGGCGGTTTGAAAAGGAAAAGTAAGGCCGAAAGATCTTTGAAAGTTTGGAAGCAGCAGCACATAATGTAACAGTTATGGTAAGTAACAAAAGCGTAATTTAATTAACGAACACAACGTTGAATTTTCTTTAGAGAATTTAGCTAAGTGATCAAAACTCATTTACAATGGAGAGTTTGATCCTGGCTCAGGATGAACGCTAGCGGCAGGCTTAATACATGCAAGTCGAGGGGCATCGCAGGTAGCAATACTGGGCGGCGACCGGCAAACGGGTGCGGAACACGTACGCAACCTTCCTTTAAGTGTGGGATAGCCCAGGGAAACTTGGATTAATACCACGTAATATAATTGAGTGGCATCACTTAATTATTATAGCTCCGGCGCTTAAAGATGGGCGTGCGCCTGATTAGGTAGTTGGCGGGGTAACGGCCCACCAAGCCTTCGATCAGTAACTGGTGTGAGAGCACGACCAGTCACACGGGCACTGAGACACGGGCCCGACTCCTACGGGAGGCAGCAGTAAGGAATATTGGTCAATGGACGCAAGTCTGAACCAGCCATGCCGCGTGGAGGATGAAGGTCCTCTGGATTGTAAACTTCTTTTTTCTGGGAAGAAACCTGGCTTTTCTTGGTCAGCTGACGGTACCAGAAGAATAAGCACCGGCTAACTCCGTGCCAGCAGCCGCGGTAATACGGAGGGTGCAAGCGTTATCCGGATTCACTGGGTTTAAAGGGTGCGTAGGTGGGCTGATAAGTCAGTGGTGAAATCCCCGAGCTTAACTTGGGAACTGCCATTGATACTATCGGTCTTGAATATCGTGTAGGTAAGCGGAATATGTCATGTAGCGGTGAAATGCTTAGATATGACATAGAACACCAATTGCGAAGGCAGCTTACTTTACGATCATTGACACTGAGGCACGAAAGCGTGGGGAGCAAACAGGATTAGATACCCTGGTAGTCCACGCCCTAAACTATGGATACTCGACATCAGCGATACACTGTTGGTGTCTGAGCGAAAGCATTAAGTATCCCACCTGGGAAGTACGACCGCAAGGTTGAAACTCAAAGGAATTGGCGGGGGTCCGCACAAGCGGTGGAGCATGTGGTTTAATTCGATGATACGCGAGGAACCTTACCTGGGCTAGAATGCAGTCTGACCGTGGGTGAAAGCTCATTTTGTAGCAATACACAGATTGTAAGGTGCTGCATGGCCGTCGTCAGCTCGTGCCGTGAGGTGTTGGGTTAAGTCCCGCAACGAGCGCAACCCCCATCATTAGTTGCCATCAGGTAAAGCTGGGAACTCTAATGAAACTGCCGTCGTAAGACGCGAGGAAGGAGGGGATGATGTCAGGTCATCATGGCCTTTATGCCCAGGGCTACACACGTGCTACAATGGGGGAGACAAAGGGCTGCCACTTGGCAACAAGGCGCTAATCCCAAAAACTCCCTCTCAGTTCGGATCGCAGTCTGCAACTCGACTGCGTGAAGCTGGAATCGCTAGTAATCGTATATCAGCAATGATACGGTGAATACGTTCCCGGACCTTGCACACACCGCCCGTCAAGCCATGGAAGCCGGGTGTACCTAAAGTCGGTAACCGCAAGGAGCCGCCTAGGGTAAAACTGGTGACTGGGGCTAAGTCGTAACAAGGTAGCCGTATCGGAAGGTGCGGCTGGAATACCTCCTTTTTAGAGAAGCTTGGTTCTTTTTAGTTGTTGCTTTCAAATTCTTTCAATTTTCAGATGAGTTCTTTACAGATTTTCTTTATTAGTTACCCGATCAAAAGGGGCTACTACAGATCCGTAGCTCAGCCTGGTTAGAGCACTACACTGATAATGTAGGGGTCACCAGTTCAAATCTGGTCGGGTCTACCACAAGCTGCGAGAGACTGGGCGAGAGCGCACAAAAGCTCGGGGCAACCACCTCAAGGCATCAACTCCTGGGGGATTAGCTCAGCTGGCTAGAGCACCTGCCTTGCACGCAGGGGGTCAACGGTTCGAATCCGTTATCCTCCACAAAAAGTTCTTTCAAACTGTGATGTTGACGTTCAAAAGTGAATGGTCTAGTGGTTCGTAACCGACACATCAACTTCGTTTATTGTTTGCCGTGAGGCAGGCAATCAAACAAAGCTCTTTGACATATTGGGAAAATAATTGTTATTCTAACAAGTATAAATGTTGTAAGAAACGAGTAATAAGTATAATAACTCTTTTAAAGCACTTAAGGGCGTATGGTGGATGCCTTGGCTCTCAGAGACGAAGAAGGACGTGGTAAGCTGCGATAAGCTGCGGGGAGCTGCACACAAGCATTAGATCCGCAGATTTCCGAATGGGACAACCCGGTATACTGAAGGTATATCATTCCGCAAGGAAAGTCAACCTCCTGAACTGAAACATCTAAGTAGGGAGAGGAAAAGAAAACAAACGTGATTCCCTGAGTAGTGGCGAGCGAAAAGGGAACAGCCCAAACCGGTGTAGCGTGCTGCACCGGGGTTGTAGGACCGCATTTAGAAACCAATTTCAAGCTGAACCCTCTGGAAAGTGGGACCATAGCAGGTGATAGTCCTGTAGGCATAAATAATTGGGGACGAGCGGTATCCTGAGTAAGGCGGGACCGGAGGAATCCTGCCTGAATCTGCCGGCACCATCCGGTAAGGCTAAATACTCCTGAGAGACCGATAGTGAACCAGTACCGTAAGGGAAAGGTGAAAAGCACCCTAAACAAGGGAGTGAAATAGTACCTGAAACCGTACGCCTACAAGCGGTCGGAGCCTGGCAACGGGTGACGGCGTGCCTTTTGCATAATGAGCCTACGAGTTACTCCTCACTGGCGAGGTTAAGTTCTTCAGTAACGGAGCCGTAGCGAAAGCGAGTCCGAACAGGGCGACTAGTCAGTGGGGGTAGACGCGAAACTTTGTGATCTATCCATGGGCAGGTTGAAGGTGTGGTAACACACACTGGAGGACCGAACTCATTAGCGTTGAAAAGCTATGGGATGACCTGTGGATAGGGGTGAAAGGCCAATCAAACTGAGAGATAGCTCGTTCTCCCCGAAATGTTTTTAGGAACAGCCTCGGATATAGACATTTACTAGAGGTAGAGCTACTGATTGGGCTAGGGGGCTTCACCGCCTACCAAACCCTGACAAACTCCGAATGCTAGTAAATATCTCCGGGAGTGAGGCTGCGGGTGCTAAGATCCGTGGCCGAGAGGGAAATAACCCAGATTAGCAGCTAAGGTCCCTAAGCGTATGTTAAGTTGATCAAACGAGGTGGGACTTCTATAACAGCCAGGATGTTGGCTTGGAAGCAGCCATTCATTTAAAGAGTGCGTAACAGCTCACTGGTCGAGAGGTCCTGCACGGAAAATAATCGGGCATCAAACATACCACCGAAGCTCTAAGATGCCATCTAGGATGGTATTCGGTAGGGGAGCATTCTGAACAGCGTCGAAGGTGTACGGCGACGTATGCTGGAGCGTTCAGAAAAGAAAATGTAGGCATAAGTAGCGATAAAAGTAGTGAAAAACTACTTCACCGTAAGACTAAGGGTTCCTGATCAACGTTAATCGGATCAGGGTTAGTCGGGTCCTTAGGCAAACCCGAAAGGGGCAGCTGATGGAAAACTGGTTAATATTCCAGTACCCACTCTAGTTTCGATGGGGTGACGCAGTAGTGAAAGACCCGCGGGGCAACGGATGTTCCCGTTAAAGCGTGTAGTTATATTCTGTCCAGGTAAATCCGGACGGGATGGCGAACGTGATAGTACACTGAGTCTTCGGACAAAGTGATAGTGGTCCTAATCAAACTGCCGAGAAAAACCTCTAAGGCATGGCTAGAGCGGCCCGTACCGCAAACCGACACAGGTAGTCGAGGCGAATAGCCTAAGGTGCTCGGGTGAGCCGCGGAGAAGGAACTAGGCAAATTGACGCTGTAACTTCGGGATAAAGCGTACCACAGTGATGTGGTCTCAGTAAAATGGTTCAACCAACTGTTTAACAAAAACACAGGGCCCTGCAAAATCGTAAGATGACGTATAGAGCCTGATACCTGCCCGGTGCTGGAAGGTTAAGGAAGGATGTTCGGCGCAAGCCAAAGCTTCTGACTGAAGCCCCAGTAAACGGCGGCCGTAACTATAACGGTCCTAAGGTAGCGAAATTCCTTGTCGGGTAAGTTCCGACCTGCACGAATGGTCTAATGAGTTGAACACTGTCTCCTCCGCGAGCCCGGCGAAATTGTAGTATCGGTGAAGATGCCGGTTACCCGTCACGGGACGGAAAGACCCCGTGAACCTTCACTACAACTTTGCATTGATTTTGAGCAAACAATGTGTAGAATAGTTGGGACGCTTTGAAGCGGTGCCGCCAGGTGCCGTGGAGCGGTCGTTGAAATACCAACCTTTGTTTGCTTAGAGTCTAATCCCTGACGGGAAACAGTGCATGGTGGGTAGTTTGACTGGGGTGGTCGCCTCCTAAAAAGTAACGGAGGCTTGCAAAGGTTCCCTCAGTACGGTTGGTAATCGTACGCAGAGCGCATTAGTATAAGGGAGCTTGACTGTGAGACAGACACGTCGAGCAGGGTCGAAAGACGGCTAAAGTGATCCGGTGGTTCTGCATGGAAGGGCCATCGCTCAAAGGATAAAAGGTACTCCGGGGATAACAGGCTGATCTCCCCCAAGAGCTCATATCGACGGGGAGGTTTGGCACCTCGATGTCGGTTCGTCACATCCTGGGGCTGGAGAAGGTCCCAAGGGTTCGGCTGTTCGCCGATTAAAGTGGCACGTGAACTGGGTTCAGAACGTCGCAAGACAGTTCGGTCCCTATCTGTGATGGGCGTTAGAATATTGAGTGGACATGACCTTAGTACGAGAGGACCGGGTCGTACGGACCGCTGGTGTATCTGTTGTGCCGCCAGGTGCAGTGCAGAGTAGCTACGTCCGGCCAGGATAAACGCTGAAAGCATCTAAGCGTGAAACCTTCCACGAGATGAGTATTCTTTTAAGGGTCGTCAGAGACGATGACGTTGATAGGCTACAGATGTAAAAGTGGTAACACTAAAGTCGAGTAGTACTAATTACCCGTACGCTTTAATTTTTTAACAAATTTCGATAGAATTTATTGTTAGGTATACTGCTACCGTTTTTTACAACATTCCCAATATGTAATTTATTAAGATCATAAGATCAACCTTCTTATGGTGGTTATACCAAGGGTGTTCACCTCTTCCCATCCCGAACAGAGAAGTTAAGCCCCTTATGGCCGATGGTACTGCACAACAATGCGGGAGAGTAGGTAGCTGCCATATTTATTAGCCAAAAGCCTTGCAATCTGTTTTGCAAGGCTTTTGACGTTTAAAGACTAACCAATTCTCTTCCGTTTTTCCTATTTTTGATTCTCCTATCCTTTAACTGATTCTGGACAGCCCCCGGAATAAAGAAAAGCCAATCTTTCACCGGCTTCTTCATCGCTTAAACCATTATTATGCGCCTTGCGTTTTCGGCTGTCCATCAAAACATAATTCGCGTCTCCACTTTATTGATTTTTCTCTTGTGTACTGCTACCAGTACCTATTCGCAATTGTTAAAAATATACCCACAGGCTCAGCAACAAGAGGAAATAAAGGGGATCAGCTTCTATTCCGCAACAGAAGGATATGTTGCATTCAACAGTAAAATTGGATTTACTTCGGATGGCGGACAAAATTTCGTTGTAAGACAGATCAACGGAAAGATCAACTACAATAATTATCCTGCTAACGACCTCCTGCTTTTTCAATCGGAGGGAATTTTTGCTTTCGACAATATGAACCTGCTGGTATATGGAACTTTGGGAGTAGCCAACGCTATCCTTTCTTCATCTGATAATGGCCTTACTTACACTCTTGTTGATTATAGATTGGATAACAGCTTGACTTTTGGGATGCTTAAGGATATGCAATTCAAAGGCAATACCGGATTTGTCATAGACGCTGATCATATTTTCAGAACAACAGATAAAGGACAAACCTGGTCCGTACTGCGTAACGATCCTGAGAGCTACTTTTCATCCCTCAGCTTTGTAGATGCCAGCAATGTTTTTATCAGTAGTGGAAATAAGATACTTCATTCCGGCAATGCCGGCAATACCTGGCAAACAATCACTCTTACACAACCGCTTCAAGCCGGGTTCTTCCTTAACTCACTGGAAGGATGGTTCAGCACCGGAGGAGAAAATGAAAACGCTCCGGCTATTTTTCACACTTCTGATGCCGGGAATAACTGGACACGCGTTACAAACGAAGGCCTGCAATTTATCCCTTTGCACTTACAGTTTACGAATAGTCAAACAGGTTATGCTTATGATCACAACCGGTGGGATCTTTACAAAACCACTGATGGAGGAAGGTATTGGGAGAAACTCATTTTAACCGGTTTCCAGTCCAGGGCAGAACATGTGACGGGCTTTCATCTTTTCAATAATAATCATCTCTGGGCCGGCACCAGCGATGGGCTCTTTTACAGTAACCAGGGCGGAGGACAATCATTGCCTCATGCTGCGTTCAAAATAGATACAGCGGGCTATACAGCCACTGCTTCCGTGAAACTCATCAATTACTCAAATCCCGCTTATGTTGTAAACTGGTACCGGAACGGCATTCATTTCAGTACCGCACAACAACCTTCATACTCCAGAGGAAATTATCCGGTAAAAGACACCATCACTTTGATCGTTTCAAATAAAGTGGCAAAGGATACGCTTACGCTTTATCAGGAATTCAATCCTCCGGTAGAACTGGGATCCTTTACGCCGGGATCCGGAGCGCTCGGGCATGAAGTCATTCTAAGAGGAAAGAATTTCAAGGATGTGTTGTCGGTTTCTTTTGGTGGGCAGCCTGCCCTCTCGTTCTCGGTTCTCTCTGATATTGAGATCCGTGCAACAGTAGGTGAAGGCGCTTCCGGAGATGTAAAGGTGGTTACACTCAATGGAGGAGCAGCTTCATTACCTGGTTTTCTCTTTTTACCTCCTCCTATATTCATATCATTTTCTCCATTGTCTGATATTGCCGGTAATACTATTACGATAACCGGATCCAATTTTCTGGAAGTGCAATCGGTCTGGATCGGTGGCACCAGGGCTGTTTCTTTCACAGTGGTGAATAGCAGCACCATCCTCGCGAAGATACCTTCCGGTAAATCAGGAATAGTGAAAGTAGTTACAAAAGCAGGAACCGTTGAGCTACCCGGCTTTGTGGCAAAGCCTTCCTTCTTTTCGTTTTCCCCTGACCGTGATACAGAAGCTGGCTGGTTGAAGATCCGTGGCTCTTCGCTTTCAGAGGTAAACAGTATTCAGGTTGGAGGAGTGGCTGTACAAAGTTTCAGCATTATCAACGCAGACAGTATCGTAGCACTGGTAGGAAAAGGCGCCAGTGGAATGGTGACGCTTACTGCACCGGGTGGTACAGCATCATTACCTGGATTTACTTTCCTGGAACCGCCGGTGATTACCAGTATTAGTCCTGTTGATGGACCTGTAGGCAGCATTGTTACCATATCAGGTTTACGATTCGATCCTGTTACTACCAACAATACGGTTTTCTTTGGTGCTGTAAAAGCAGTTGTAAAAACATCTTCTCCTACATCACTCACTGTAGAAGTGCCTGCAGGCGCATCGTTTCAGCCACTATCCGTTCAGGCAAGAGGACTCACTGCCTGGTCATCACAGCCTTTCAGAGTAACTTATACCGGAGGTGCATATCCTGCTCCCAATTCTTTCATCAGGCAGGCAATAGGCGCCGGAGAAATAAGTTTTGTTGCTCAATACCTGGCCTATGATATGGATACTGATGGCAAACCCGATTTGGCGCTGATCACCAGCGGAGCTAACGGAGGGGGACTTGCTTTTTTCAGGAATAACAGCACTTCTACCCAGTTCAATTTTGCCGCTCCGATACTGAAACTCTTAGGCGAAGTCAATGCAATGACAGCTGCTGATATCAATGGCGATGGAAAACCGGATATGGCAATATTAATGGGAGATGGCAGAATGCTGTTGTTCCCGAACAATTCAACACCCGGTAATATCAATTTCGGCGAACCTGTAATCTATAACAATATCAGTGCAGCCAATAGAATATTTATTAATGACATTGATAACGATGGCAAACCTGATATCATCACTGCTCTAAATGGAAAGTTGATCGTGCTCAGGAATATTAGCGAACCAGGAATGATGACTTTCGACATGCCACAGGTATTACCTTATACTGACAAGTATTATTTAGCTGATATGGATCTGGATGGTGATCTTGATTTGCTGGCAAGCGATGAGAATAATCAAGGCAACCTTTATCTGAACGAAAGCACACCAGGTAAAATCGAATTTCGGAAAGGAGCTTCAATTCCCATTTTTGCGCATATACAATCCTGTGATATCAACCGTGATGGAAAAATCGATATAATTGGAGTGTACGATAACAAGATATTGATAATGCTTAACAGCAGCACCACTGCTAATCCTTCCTTTAGTGCTCCGTTGGAAATAGAGACATCTACCGAAATTACTACAATTGCACTCGGCGATTTGGATGGAGATGGAAAAACAGATATCTGCATTACCAATAGAAATAGCCATCTTACTTCATTTCACAACCGAAGCCAGGGCAATCAACTGGCATTTTCGGGTGGAGTTATTCTGCAGCCAGGCGCTGATCTATACCGCGATAGTTTCGGCATTGGTATTAATGACCTCAATGGAGATGGGAAGCCTGATATTTTTATCCGTGGTGAAGACGAGAAGCAATTGCTTATTTATTTGAACGATTGTTCACCCCGGCCATACATTGGAAGCTTCGATCCGGCAAATGCTGTAGCAGGAACGCTTGTTACGATAAAGGGATCGCATTTTACCGGCATTACAAAAGTTAGTTTCGGTGGAGCCGATGCAACTTCATTCAATATTATTAGTGACTCGCTGCTTACTGCAGTTGTAAGCCCTGAAGCCTCAACCGGTGATGTTGCTGTTACCAATGCGCATGGTATTGATAACAGGCCTGGTTTTATCTATGGAATTGTTCCTGGGATTAACCAGATCAATCCGGCCCAAGCTCCGGCAGGAGCCGTTGTAACGATTACCGGTACCGGTTTTGGGAATAACAAAAATGATAATTTAGTACTTTTTGGTGGCGCAAAGGCCGAGGTACTGAGTGCATCTTCTACTCAACTGTCTGTAGTTGTACCAACCGGCGCTGCACCTGGTCCCGTAACAGTAACTGCCAACAGGCTTACCGGTTCTTCTTCACAGCATTTCATCGTTACCTTTCCCGGTGATACCAGCAAATTGCGGGAGACTTCTTTTGAAAAGGGGAACTACCTCTATTCCAAATTCACCAGTATTGCGGATATTGATAATGATGGTAAACAAGACCTGGTGCTTATTGCAGAATCCGGAAATCTTCAGGTTGCAAGAAATACTGGGGTCCCGGGGCATATCGAATTTGCATCACCTGTTGCAATCCAGGGGAACGCGGGTATTGCTTCGGCAACCGGCGACCTGGATGGAGATGGAAAAATGGATGTGGTTGTTCTGAATCAAAACCTGCAAAGTTTCAGCTATTACAGGAATACCAGTACTGTTACTGCAATCTCTTTTGCATCATCGGGAATGGTTTCTTTTATTGCACAAAGCGCTCCCAACAACCATATTCGTGTTCATGATATCGATGGTGATGGAAGGCCTGACGTGATGGTTACAAATTCGGCTACCCATAGCCTTTATTATTTCAAAAACCTTAGCGATAATTCCGGAATCAAATTTGCACCTCTATTTGTGCTAAGAATGGCAAACCCGAAAGATGTAAGGATTGCAGATTTCAACAATGATGGAAAACCGGAAATATTAGTTGGATCCGCGGAATCAGGTGGTGTTTTCTATTATGCATATGTATACAACCATATTCCAGGATCTTCAGTCACTGCCTTTGAAGCTCTAAGGATCGACAGGGGTTACAACAGGAACTTCGCAACTGCAGATTTGAACGGCGACGGTAAACTCGACCTGATAAGCAGTACTGAATTGAGCAATCTTGTTCTTTACAGGAATGAGAGCGATCTGCAATCAGTCAGCTTCGACCCTGGTACGATGAAACATTTGAGTAATGTGGTTTACTCAGTGTCAGCAGGCGATCTGAATGGAGATGGAAGGCCGGATATTGTTGCCGGTCTGCAAAATTACCTGGTGTTCCTGAAAAACCAGAGCAACCTGGAAACGCTGCAATTTGATACTACCTACCAGGAATATTATTCATTTGGTCAGGCCTCCGTTTTACATGCTGATCTCGATGGAGATGGTGTGCTTGATCTTGCCGTTGCGAGCAGCAATACTGTTACACCTCTACGCAACGGTTTAGCGGATATAACGCTTATGCATATCTGCAAGTCCAGGGACACGGTACTGAGCGCAGGCATTGAAGGCAGTAATTATCAATGGCAGTGGGATATCGGAAATGGTTTTGAGAATATGCAATACGGAACTGCTATTTCAGGTATCAATGAGGCTTCCCTAAGGTTGAAGCAAGTACCTGTTGAATGGAATAATTATCTTGTCAGATGTATGGTTGATGGAAAACCAGGCAGAAGTTTCAGACTGTTGGTTAATGGAATTGTTGTTACTCCTGCAGTAAGTATCAGCCTGCCAACTGATAATATTTGCTCCGGAGCCACCATTGGCGCTAATGCGGTGGTCACTCATGGTGGTGATAATCCCTCATTCAACTGGACGCTGAACGGCAGGGACCTGGGACCCGGCCCGGGAATGATTACGGCCGGACCGCTTACCGCCGACGCTACTATACGGGTGGTTCTCACCAGTAGTGAGGCTTGTGTTACAAATGCAAAAGCAGAAAACGAGGTAATTGTAAAAGTGAAACAACCCAGCTCCCCGGTTGTTATCATAACTCCATCGAAAGAAAAGATCTGTAAAGGCGAGACTGTCACTTATACAGCAACGGTAGGTCAGGGGCTTACCCCTGTTTCTTACCAATGGAAAAAGAATGGGCAGAATGCAGGGCTTAACCAGTCAACATACTCCGATAACGCCATCAGATCCGATGATGAAATTTCTGTGAATGTATTGGTGCACCCGGTTTGTGGCGGAGGAAGCGAAGCTTTCGCTGTTGCAGGAAAGATCGAAGTGAAAGATCCGCTGGAACCTTCCGCTACAATCAGGTACAGTACCCCTGATGCAGTTGTTCGTGTTTACAATGCTTCAGTGGTGGTCACCAATGCCAGCCGGGTACATTCATACCAGTGGTACGACAGCACCAGGCAACATGGCTGGCAGCCTTTACCGGGGGCTAACAGTATCACATTTGCATACACTCCGCTTACCTCGGGCGACAAACTGAAATGTATCGTGAACCTTACACCCAACTGTGGTGATGTGAAGGTCGATATCGAAACTGAAGCGATAGGTTTTCAGTTGCTGGAGCAGGTCAGGCTTTCTCCCAACCCTGTGAAAGGGATCCTGTACATCGATGAGATCAATCCGAATGATGAATGGAAAAAACTGGAGATCATCAACCTTTCAACCGGCGCCAAAGTGATGGAAATGGATCCTTCCGGAAAGCGCGCTTTGAGCTTGTCCGTTGCACATCTGGTACCCGGCCATTATTCTGTGGTACTTCGTGGACAATTGAGACCTGCAGTCCATATTCGTTTTCTTAAACTCTGATCTAATACAGATCTATTTAACGTATAGCGGCCGGATCCCGGCCGCTTTTTTTGAATCAAACAACGGATAATCGAAAAAATGCCGGCCACCCCCTGGCACAATTTTAATACGGCTGCCTGTATCAACCAATCGGCCTGTTATGCCTTCCAATCCACAACCATTTTATTTTCGCCTAACCATGGTGCTCCTGATGCTGGTGCTGATCTCGGCTATCATTTACCTGGGGCAGGACCTGGTAGTGCCATTATCACTTGCTACCCTGATCGCCATTCTTCTCATCCCCGTTTGCCAGTGGCTCCAGAAAAAGGGAATTCCAAAAGTGCCTGCCATTCTCATAGCCTTATTGATTACAGTGATATTTATAGGCGGCGTCATCTGGTTCCTTTCTTCTCAGGTGGCTTCTTTTCTTCAGGATTCCGACCAGATCAAAAAAGGGATCGATGCACATTTGAATAATTTTCAGAACTGGGTCCGTCAGCAATTCAAATTGTCGCCGGCTGAACAGCAGGACCTGCTGCAGCAGGCAGGCAATTCGCTAAAAGATTCCGGCAAGTCCGCATTGGGAGGGACCGTTGCTTCTTTAAAGAATATGCTTGTGCTGATCACACTTTTACCGATTTACACTTTTCTATTATTATATTATCGTAGCCTGATCAGACAATTCCTTATCGATGTATTCAGTAATGCTCCCAAAAAACGGGTGGCAGAGATTATCGGAGAATCCAGAATAGTAGTGCAGGCATATATGTTCGGGCTCATCATCGAGATGATCATCGTGGCAGTTCTCAGCGCCGTTGGTTTCTTGCTCATCGGTATCAAATACGCTATTTTCCTGGCGGTATTCTGTGCAGTGTTTAACCTGCTTCCTTACGTAGGCATGTTGATCGCTTCCATTTTATGCGTACTCATCACGCTCACCACTTCACAGCAGTTCAGTGATATTATCTGGTTGATGGTAGTTGTATTGCTGGTGCAGTTCATCGATAATAATATTATCATGCCGCGTATTGTTGGCTCCAAAGTAAAGTTGAATGCGCTGATGACCATTATCGGGGTAGTGATTGGAGGACTGCTCTGCGGCATAGCAGGCATGTTTATTTCCATTCCGGCCATCGCAATACTGAAGATCATATTCGACAGGGTAGAAGGTCTGCAGCCCTGGGGACGCTTATTGGGTGATGAAGAAAACACGCATTCGAAGAACAAGCGCCTGCTGCAAAACAAGAAACCTGCATGAGATTGAGAAGTTCCGTGATTTCATTTATACCGGTTTCGGGTAAACGAAGATTGGCGATCTAATGCTGACCAATATAGAATACAAAAACTGTAAAAGGGGAAAAATGATATCAACTCTTTACCCTGAAAGACCAGGTAAATTTGAATTCCGCCACTTTCTCCCCGGCTTCATTCAACCCTTCTGACAAAGCTGTAAAGGTTTGAGGCGTTCCCGTGTTGATTGCACTGGCAACTGCTTCCTGCATCGCCTCTCCGTCTTCACAGGTAAACCAGGTTCTGCCGGTTGCTTTCTTGAAATATTCCGATTCCATTTTTACGATCAGCATACTCACCGCTTGCTTCCGCTTATAGATCAGGCTCATGGCCAGTGCTCCGGTACTGAGCTCCGCCGCCATAGCCAGACAGGCAAAATAAGTGCTACGGAACGGGTTCTGCGTGCCCCATCGGTAAGGAACGGACACTTTGCAATGGCGGTTGCTCATCTCACGTATACGAACACCTGAAAAGAAGGCTGCAGGCAGTTTCATCAAAAGAAAAAGACGAAGCTTGAATGGATGATTGGCCAGTCTGATGAATTCAGGCGATGGAGTTACCGGCATATCAGGAATGGTTTGATTTTATACTAAATATAAAACTATCCGGGGAATCCATCACTCCGCCACTATTTCCATATGGATCAGGGGAAACGGCTTACCGCTTCCATCCAGCTCAGAGTATCCGGTTTGGACAAAGCCCATTTTTTTATAGAACGCTACAGCCTGCTCATTGGCTTCGTTCACGTCCACTTTTGTAACCCCCAGTTTATTGACTGCATGTTGCACCAGCATCTTCCCTAATCCGCTTCCCCTCAATTCCGGCTCAACGAATAACATTTCCAGTTTTCCATCTGAAATTCCCATGAATGCCTCGATCCTGCCTGCATGATCGCGGATGCAGCCAAGTTCAACAGCGTCCAGGTAATTGTTCAGGATCAACGGACGGAAATACCTGATATTCTCCTCCGTCAGGAAATGATGGGTAGCACGGACAGAACGCTCCCATAAATCCGTCACAGCTTCATACTCAGATTTCAAAACAGGTGTAATAGATTTCATAGGGAAAAGATAGCACAAAAAGTCCTCCGGATAAACCGGAACACTTCGTTCTATCTGTTCACGGAGAGTTAAGATTATTTTGATAATTTGACAATATTGCAAGTTTACCTTCGTCCATTGATTATGCCACCAACGATCTCCTGTATGCGCGGAATACTTATACTGCTTTTGCTGGCAGGCCTTTCAGCCCGGTCCCAGCCAAAAGATTGCAACACTTCCAATGCACATTCCCACAATGATTATGAACAACCCATTCCATTTTTTGATGCAGTGAGCCGGCAATTCGGGAGCATCGAAGCGGATGTATTCTACCAGGCAGAACCGGAGGAGTTATGGGTGGCGCATACGAAGGAAGAATTGAAAACGAAGAAGCGGTCGCTCGACAGCCTTTACCTGATCCCTCTGGTCAAACAGATCCGCCAGAATAATGGTTTTATCTGGACTGACCGCACACGCAGGCTGCAACTGATGATCGATCTGAAAACTGCCGCTGCGCCAACGCTCGGTCTGCTGATCAAAAAACTGGAAAAATATCCGGAGCTCATCAACTGTCCGGTTTTGCGAATCGTGATTTCCGGTAACAGGCCTGATCCTTCCCTTTATCGTTCCTTCCCATCCTTTATTTGGTTCGATGGAAATATCGGAACTCAATACAGCGCAGCAGCATTGAGCAGGATCGCCATGCTGAGCGCGCCTTTACAGCAATTCACTTCCTGGAATGGAAAAGGCCGGATCCCTGAAAAGGAGTTGCAGCCATTGGTGCAGGCTATAGCCGATGCACATGCTTTGCAAAAACCTGTGAGGTTCTGGGGATCACCGGACAATATCAATACATGGTATACGATGATTCGATTGAAAGTGGATTTCATCAATACAGATCGCATCCAGCCTTTGGCAGATTTTCTCAATAAATTACCCCAAAGGATTTCGCTGAACAACCGGCCTCATGAAGTGTACAGGCCCAACTTCAAAACTGATGGCGTTAACAAACCTGTGAAGAATATCATCCTGCTGATCGGCGATGGCATGGGGGTACCACAGATCTATGCAGGTTACACTGCCAATCACGGACAATTGAGTTTGTTCAATATGCGTAATACGGGATTGTCGAAAACCAGTTCGCATGATCATTACATCACAGATTCCGCACCCGGCTCCACTGCATTTTCCAGCGGGGAAAAAACAAATAACCGTTTTGTTGGTGTGGATCATACAGGCGCAAAACTGGCCGTGATACCTGAACTGATCTATCCCAAAATGCTGAGTGGTATTGTTACTTCAGGAGATATTACCGATGCCACTCCGGCGGATTTCTATGCGCATCGAATGGCGAGAGACAGCGCTGTGGCCATTTTCGAAGACCTGGCTGCGTCGCCTGTTCAGCTGGTGATGGGGGCCGGTAACAGGAATTTCAACCAGGAGCTCCATCAATCTATACAGCAGCGCGGATTCTCCATAACTGGAGATCTGGATAGCGTTCCAGCTGCAACAAAACAAAAATGGATAGTGATGGATACGCTGGCTGGCAAACCTGCAGCCGGTGGGCGTGGCGAATGGCTGAGCAAGGCATTCAGTAAATCACTTCACATCCTCTCGTCCTCCGGTAAAGGATTTTTCCTGATGACGGAAGGAGCACAGATCGATCATGGCGGTCATGATAATAGCCTGCATTGGTTGGTTACGGAGATGCTCGACTTCGACAAGGTGGTGGGCAAAGCCCTGGAGTTCGCAGATAAGAACGGCGAAACGCTGGTGATCGTAACAGCAGATCATGAAACAGGCGGGCTCACTTTATTGGAAGGGGATTATGGAACAGGTTCGGTTAGTGGACAATTTTCCACAGATGATCATACAGCTTTACCGGTACCTGTATTTGCCTATGGCCCTCAGTCCCATTTATTCAGAGGTGTTTACGAGAATACTGAAATATTTCACCGGATCATGGAAGTGCTGGGATTGAAAAAGAAATAATCAGTCATCCCGATTCTAATAAGATTCTAATGTTGCCCGCATCGGCATGGGTTTACCTTTAAACCCAGCAGTGATCATCTAAATTGCCGGAATGCAGGAAATCAAGATCAGCAACAAACAGGAATATCTCGATAAGAAATACCCCTTTTCATCCATCCCTTCACTAGCGGATAAACGCTATTGTATGCAATGTAAAAGCGAGATCGTTGTGGGCGAGTATAAAGTGTTTAAAGATGAACAAGGGAAAGAGATCATTAGTTGTCCCAATGCTCCTGCCTGCAGCGGAACGGTGATGGACTGGTACAAACTTCACTAGTTTTATTCTTCTATCAATAAAAAAGAAGCCGCCGTGCTAAACGGCGGCCTTCGACCGAAAGAAACCATCCATGGATAGTTAGTTGATCATTCCCTGATCATCTTTATTTGAGGGGAGCTGATTGTTCTTTTTTTCTGCTGACTTCATATCACGGATATTTTTCTGCACGGCAATGGCGCCGAACAGTCCCAGCGTATAGGCCATACCGTAAAACCCTTTCTCACTTCGTGCCAGGTCTGCATTCCATAGCCCGATTATCAGCAGCAGAATAGAGAGTATGGTAGAGAACCATGATAATCCGTAATAAATATTGGTAACAGGAATTCCTTCGAGCTGGTCGCGTACAGCTTTTTGTACGGAAATGGCGGAGAAAAGACCGAACATCAATACGGTGAAATAGTATCCTTTCTCATTCAACTGCATATCGGCATTCCACAGTCCGATATTGAAAGCAGTAACACCGGTTAAAAGCGCCACCCATGAAGCGGCAATGAAAGCGCCTGAAGGCATTAGCGTTTTTGGTTCCATTTTGTTGTTTTAAGTGGAAACAAAACTATACTGCGGCCTTCATTCAGGTTTTGACCATTGTCAAAAATGAAAATCGTAAATGTTAAAGCCGGCTTCTTACCCGGCTCAGGGTTTCCTGCGAGATGCCCAGGAAGGAGGCGATATAGCCCAATGGCACCCGTTCTATGATCTCCGGAGTTTCTGTCAACAATTTCTCATACCGTTCTGCGGCTGTGCGGAACTGTGAGTTCACGAACCGGCCTTCCAGACGGATATAATATTTCTCGTAAGCAATGCGCAATAGCCGTTCAGCTTCCCGGTGCTGATCCACCAGTTTATTGAGTGCATCTTTGGAAATGCTCCAGAGGATGGAGCCCTCCATCAGTTGTATATTTTCCACGGCGGGATCCTGGGTAATGAAACTATGGAAAGATGTAACGAAGTCGTTCTCGAAACCAAACCAGTGAGTGATCTCCTTGCCATCAAGGTTGTAGAAACCACGCAGACATCCTTGCTCCAGGAAATACAGGTGACGGCAGATCTTTCCTTCTTCGATCAGGAATTCGTTTTTGGGCAGCACTACCCTGGTGAACTGCGATTCAAGATGCTGCTGCATTTCTTCACTCACATAGTGGAGTTGCTGAAGTCTTTTGATAAGTTGCTGCATGGGGCAGGGGATAAAGGTGAACAGCAAATTTACTATTCATTTTGTCACCAACGCCATATAGAGACAGGCGTCGAAAAAGTAAAAGGGCCAACCTTTTGGGTCAGCCCTTTTATTGCTGCTTATTTCCAAAGACTCTTCGGCGCTTTACCGGCCTTCAGCTGGGCCGTGTTAGCTTCAAAAAGTTCAGTTTTCACGGAAGGTAATTTTACCAGTTCCTGTTCATAGATCTTCACTGCTTCGTTCTGTTTTCCATTTTTGAACAATAGTCCGGCATATACGCCTTCGGTGGAGAAGTGAGAGAAAATATCCCTGGCTTTCTTTGCCCAGGCCAGTCCGCGTTGAAGCATCGCTTTGTCTGCAGGGTTCATATAAACGGTCTCTGCAGCATCTCGCAGAAAATATGCCCAGTTAACAGCATCTCCCAAACGCATGATATCTTTCATCATGTCCCAGTTGGCAACCTTTGTGGAATCCTCCTTCCCGGAAAGATAGGGCTCCATGTATTTGTCGAATTTGGGTTTGTTCTCTGCGATCATTTGATAGGGATCTCTTTTGAAAAGACCATTCTCTACATAATTTGTAACTGCCGCATTGAATTTTTTCGCATCATAATTCTTCGAATAGTAATCCAGTTTCACTTTCCGGTAGATGACTTCTTTATCAGGACTCTTAAGCAGGGTAGCCATCTGCTTCATACAGGTTTCCGCCTTGTTCAGTTCCTGTTCTTTTTTATTGGGTACGATATTTTTCAAAATGTAATTGTTCACCCCGAACTGCATTATGTAGAGTGAAGGAGCCCTGGCAGCGCCGATGCTATCGATGGCAGCGTGGTGCTGAATTACATATTTATACAAAAATCCATCAGGAATATACTGTACAGAAATATAGGAGGCGAGAAGTTTTGTCCATGTTTCTTTTTCCTGAAGATCTGTTGCATTCAGTTTAGGGAACAATTCTTCAATCAGTTCTTCACAGGGCAGTTCCGTTGCCTGTCTTTTTTTGAGGTAACCGAGCAGGAAATCCTTGCTGCGGTTGCCGGCCCTGTATTCATCCATCCATCTGGCAAGGGGCTTCGGGTCATTCTTTTCAGCGATGGCAATATTGGCTTCTTTGAGAAATGCTTCTGCAGGCATATAACCGGTAGTGCGATAGATCAGTTCCCCGTCACTGTTGATGAAAAGATAAGTAGGGTATGCTTTAGCGTTATATCTATTGGAGAGCTCAATCCCTTCTCCTTTCTCAGCATCAATTTTGTAATTGATGAAATTGGCGTTGAATACATTGCCCACCTGTTGTTGCGGGAATACTTCGGCAGCCATTTTCTTACACGGGCCGCACCAGGAAGTGTACACATCGATGAAAATGGCTTTCTTTTCTTTTTTCGCCAGTTCCTGGATCTCTTTCCAGTTTCCTGTGCTGAAATGGATACCGGCTGCAGTGTTTGCCTGGGCTTTGTATTCTTCCAGCAATTTCCTGGAAGGTTCTATCATTTCCGGTTTTATGTCCAGGAATTGATTGTTCTCCATCGAGCGGATGGCTGCTTCCTGCAATTCGATGGCTTTCTTTGCATCTCCGTTTCTGAACCAGGCTTTTGCCAGCAGACCCAGTGCTGACCTGTCTGTGGTTTCACTACGTGCAGCTACCTGTTCCGCCATTTTCAGGGCAAGGGGGTAATTCACTGCGCTGCCGCTGTCGAGTGCGAAGGAGGCCATGGTCATCAGCGTTAGTGGCGCATTGTGGTATTTCTTCAGGTATTGTTCACCCAGCTGGCCGGCCAGTTCAGGATTCTTCCTGGAGTAGATCTCGAACCGCAAACCATCATAGAAATCCGCCAGGTTGGGCCTGATGGATTGCAGTGTGTCCATATACGGTAGCATCTTCAGGTATTCTTTATCGTCCCATAATTTCCTGAAGGGTTTGAAAACTGCTCGATATTTTTCACCTATGTTTTTTGAATCCTCAGCCAGTTGTTTTTGAGCCGCAGCATCAAATTTGTTGTTCACTATCAATTCCAGGGGTTCTTCCACTGCTGCCGGATGGCCGATCCATGCAATTTTCTGATCGCGGCCGATGATATAGGCTTTCGGGATGCCTTCGAATCCTGTGGGTTTGATCCAGGTGCTCCACATGGTAGTGTCACGGGTGTCGATGCCCACTGCATAGTCCATCCCATCGCCCAGCCGCTCCACAAAATGTCCGGCTTTGGCGATATAGTCTGCATTCTTATTTTTCGAGTATGCCAGTTCGTTAGTGTTGATGCTGAATACTGTGGCTTTACCCTTGTATTTGTTGGCTACTTCACTGAAGTGGGGCATGGCACCACGGCAGGGGCCGCACCAGGTGGCCCAGAATTCCACCACATAAACTTTTCCTTTCTCGAATGATTTCACTTCTTCCCCTTTTATCCATTTTGCCGTAACAATAGGCGGCGCGGCCATTCCGGGCTTCAGGGCTGCATCGGGAGTGAAATCCTGAGCTATCGTTGCGTTCACTGCCAGCACTAAACAGGTGGCAGTGAATATTGGTCGGATGATTGTTGTTCGAAACATTTTTAATCTTATTGTAGGTTCAAAATCACAAATGGAATTATGGAATGATCTCTGCCAGTTTCTTTGCAAGGTTTTCTCCACGCAGGTTTTGCGCAATGATCTTCCCCTGCGGGTCCAGGAGGAAGTTCTGGGGGATGGCGATAATACCATACTCTTTAGCTGCCACGTTGTCGAACCCTTTCAGGTCGCTCACATGTGTCCAGGGCATGCCATCTTCCCTGATGGCTTTCAGCCAGGCATCTTTTTTCTGGTCGAGCGAAATGGCCAATACATCAAAATTCTTATCCTTGAACTGATTGTAGGCTTTGAGTACATGAGGGTTTTCTGCTCTGCAGGGACCACACCAGCTGGCCCAGAAATCCACCAGTACATATTTCCCTTTGAAACTTTCGAGACTTACGGGTCTGCCCTCTGTATCGTTCATCACAAAATTTTTGAAGGGCTGTCCGGGTTGCAGTCTTTTGGCAATCACAAGTCTGTCAGCCATCTTCCGGCCATCGTCAGAATTTTTCAATTCATCGGTCATTGCATTGTATAAAGGTTCAAATTGTGGTACATCGATGATCACGGCCCTGACTTTCATCATACCGAGTGTAACCCATGAGTCAGGATTGTTTTTGATGAATTCGGTTTCTGTGGCAGTCATGTCTTTTCGGATGGCAACCAGAAAGGGGAAGATGGAATCCCTTGCTGCATCATTCTTCTCGTTGAAATACTGTCGCATCTTTTCACTCAATGGAGCCATCTTATCATTCAATGGCTTCATGATGGCATTGAACCTGTTAAAATCAGCCTGGGCCTTACCGCCTCCTTTCACAATTGCTGATTTGACTTGTTTATCTCCACTGATGTCAAGCTTTCCTTTTTCCAGGTAAATCTGCAGGAAATCTCGTGTGAACATGTCTGTGTTGCCATCAGATTGTTTCAGGGTAATGGTAGCTTCGGACGGATTCAGTATGGTTCCGCTGAAAGTGAATTTCCCTTTCTCAACCACTACGGAATCTGTTTGCATTTGATCTCCCTTGTTGTAAGTAAGGAAGGCTTTGGCAGGATAGGCGATATTACTGATTTTGGCGCTTACCTTGAATTTTTGCTGAGCGTTCAGGGCTGACAGGGAGAACGTTGCAGCACATACGAGCATGATGTTTTTCATGTGCGAAATTTTGTCCGGCCACCTGGGCTATCAGGTGACCGGATGAATGAATAAAAAAAGGATGATAAAGCGGCGGTGTGTTTATACTATGGGTTGTTTTCCATTTTCGGGTTCAGGTCTATTACCTTCTGTGCAAATCGAAGGGTAAGCCTTTCTGGTCTCAGGGTGTATGTAGCGGATACTGCTCCCTGTGCATTATACACTGTATGTGTGGTGCCGATCGTATTGCTGAAATCAGGATCAACAGACAAACGGCGCATATCGAACCAGCGGTAGCCCTGCAGCGCAAATTCACGGATGCGTTCATCGAGGATGAATTTGATCAGGGCATTCTTATCACTGGCTATTGCAGGAGGGACAGCCACATTGGTGGGCATCCTTTTACTCCTGAGAAATTCAACATCAGCTTTTGCGCCGGCAAGATCATTTTCCCGTGCTTTCGCTTCGGCTCTTAGCAGGTAAAGGTCTGGTACCGTAAAACCGATTTGCTTGTTGAGTGGTCCCGTTCTTCTTAAAAGTTTGGGAGGAAATGCGCCTCCCGGATAGGCAGTTGCGCTGAAACAATTCAGGCGGAGATCTCCCGGGGCATAGAGATCATATGTTTCCGGACTGGTCAGAACTTCATTACTGATGAACGCCCATGTGGTGCCATTCTGCTTGGCAAGGATATTTTCCTCATGGGAGGGGGATAATGGGAAATTGGGGCCCAAGAAACCGATGGGAAGGAAACTGCCACCGGGGGCAAAGGTTACATTGTAATCGTACAATCCAACATTGATGGCGGCATTGTTCATATAGGTGAAAGCATTATCGAAATGTGGCAGGGCCTCATCAAAACGCCTCATGAACAACAACACTTTTCCCAGTATGCCTTCGCCTGCGGATCTGGAAACCCTGATGCGGTGGGTGATCTGTGCAGGAAGGTCGGCAAGGGCTGAATTCAGGTCGCTAAGAATAAAATCATACACTTCCTGAACTGAGGCCCTGGTGAAATTATTCTCGGTCACATCTGCTTTCTCGATAATGGGAAACCCGGGGTCTGTTGCTGCTGTTGCGGGGTTATAAGGTTTCCCGAAATAGTTGATCAGTAAAAAGTAAGTCCAGGCCCTTCCGGTCTTTGCCTGGGCAAGCACCATCTTTTTTTGTGCTTCGGTGCCGCCTGTTGATTGCATCACTTCGTTGATCACTTTATTGAAGAGATAGATATTCTTCATGGTCACCCTCATTTCAAAATTGTCTTCTCCCCGCTGATAGATCACGTCTTCCCATTTGAACAATCTTTGCATGCGCAGCGTTGATCCGGAGAAATAGGGTTCCAGGGAAGCCACATCATCTCCCAGGGCAAGCTGGGCATCAGAATCCATATTCAGAACAGCAAGTGAAATGAGTGATGTTTCATAGTCATTGGTGGATTGTGCAATGAGTTTCCCTTTCGGGCTTACTTCCAGGAAATCTTTTTTGCAGGAACTTGCTGATGTGAGCATCATGGCAATTCCGAAGCTATATAGTATTGAATGTTTGATCTTTTTCATGAACACAGAATTGAATGATTATTGAAAGTTCACATGCATTCCGAAGGTGATAGTTCCCTGACCTGAACGGTAAGGGGTAGTATTGATAGACGGATCGGTTGTGTAGGGCGTTGAAGGGATCCTGTTTCCGGTGACGGCATCATGGAATTCAGGATCGATTCCAAATTTGTTGGCCTTCCACAGCATGACATTGGAAACCTGTACATAGAAATTGATACTTTCAGTAAGCAGTTTACCGGCAATATGGGATGGAAGCCGGTAAGCAAGTGTAATGTCTCTCAGTTTGATATAGGATGCGCTTACCACATTAATATCGGCACTATGATAATATGCTATATCCCTTCTCGAAATACTTCCGGCAAAATTTGGATCGTAAGCCGGCACATTGGTGAATGCTTCATCTCCTGGTTTTTTCCACCTGTTGAGGAAATCCGGATGTAACTGTGAATAGAAGCCGCCGTTGGAACTCTTGCTGAGTACATTGCTGTGACTGATGATCCTGCCTGCGTAAGAACCACCAGGAACATCTCTTCTCATTACATGTCCGAGATTGAAAACTGCATTGGCTGTAAGCGTGAAATTATCATAACGGAAAGTATTGGAGAAGCCTCCATTCCAAACGGGCTGGGTAGTTCCCATGAAAACAACGTCTTCAGGATTGGCAACATTGGGTGCTTTGGTAACGGTCTTGTCGTTCAGCATGATCAGCGGATCACCCATATTATCGAGACCGGCATTCCTGTAGGCAAAGAGAGCGAATGCGGGATAGCCGGTAACATATTGCGCACCTACCAGCTGGTCTCCCGTACTAAGGGCTTCAGGAGTATTCATTTTGGTGATGGTATTCTTATTGTAGCCCAGTACAAGGGTGGAATTCCAGCTGAAATGACGGCCTTCTACATTCACTGTGTTCAGTGCAATTTCGATACCCTTGTTCTCCATATCTCCAAAGTTCCCGGTAATGGCCTCATAGCCGGTGAATGGATTCACAGTCATATTGCCAAGCAGATCATTTGTTTTCTTACGGTATACATCAACCGAACCATTGATCCGGCTGTTCAGGATAGAAAAGTCTGCGCCAAAGTTGAGCGTATTGGTGCTTTCCCAGGTAAGTTTGGGGTTGGCGGCAGTTGCAATGATCAGTCCGACATTGTTCGGCAGGAAGCCGCTTGGCTGCGGCGTCATGATATCCCTGGAAGCCGCGGTGCCGGCGGCTGGTGAGTTACCGGTGATGCCCAGTGTTGCGCGGAGTGCGAGCCTGTTGAGCCAGAAGATATTTTTCATGAAGAGTTCATCGCTCATCATCCATTTGGCTCCGGCGCTCCATACAGCTCTGTTCTGGGCAGATTTGTCGAGCCCGAAAAGATTGCTCTTGTCGGCTCTCAGGCTACCGTTGATGGTGTAGCGGCGGTTGAAAGTGTAAGCTGCATTACCATAATAAGAAGTGTAGCGGCTTTCGAATTCAGTTTGTGTAAAGGGTGTGTTCATCAATACGCTGGTAACAAGGTTATTGGGCATTACAGTGCCAAAGAGGCCGCCACCGCCCAGTCTTGCATAGTCCACTGGTCCGAATGTCTGCAATGCTTCATTGTATCCTCTGACCAGGCTGCCATTATTGACAATGAGTTGGTTTTGCGCTTCCTGGCCGGCCAGCATGGTGAGTTGATGCAGGCGATTATTCCAGCTCATATCGTAGATCAGTTGATTCCTGATGGTCCAGTTGCGCTGGTTGGTATTTCTTACTTCGAACCGGCCACCGGTTTGGGGCAGATGATAAACAGGAGTGGAGGCTGTGGTAGGGGCCACTGTGAACGATACCAGTTCGGTTCTAACCGGATAACTGGTGGCATCATCATAAGAAGTGATCTTTTGATTTCCCTTGATATAACCATACACGCCTTCGAACCGGAATCCTTTAGGCAGTGTTACTTTCACGCCTGCAGTAACGCGATTGAGCATGTTATCGCTTTTCGTGTAACCGTAATTGAATTCATCCAGTGGGTTGTAATCAAGGTTTATACGGCTCCTGGCCTGGTAATCCAGTCTGGTGGAGTCAGACAGGATACCCATATACGGCATGCTGAGATTATTTCCCTGTTCATCTTTGAACAGCTGGTAGGGATAAAATCTGTTGTCGATGGAGATATTCCGTTTGATGGAGCTGATGGTATTGGTAAGGTCACTCACAAGATATGCCTGCAGCCATTTATTGATATTGAAATCCTGGCGGAGGTTGATCTTGTAGGTATTGTTCTTATCGCCGGGGCGTGGTGAAGTATTATTGGTCCAGGCCATCGAGCCATATACGGAATATACTTTTCCTCCAGCAGTGAGGGAAAGGGTATGGTTTGTCAGGAACGCATTACGGTACCAGAGGTCTTCGATCTGCTGAAGGTTGTTGATGGAAGCGAGACTGTCCAGACTTTTATTGGCCTGGTCTGCTGTAATGATCCCGCGATATTTGTTGTACATGATCACTTCATGCGGTGGCAGTCCGGTTCCGCTGATGGAGCTAAATGCGGTGGCCTCGGCCCAGTTGTTGTAAAAGAAATAATCATCGTTCATGGTCTCCTTTACGGTTTGGATGAATTGTTTGCTGGATAATACGGGCGTATAGTCCAGGTCAGGCTTTCCCATCAGGTTGATGAACCCATCGTACTGCACTTTTATTTTTTCACCCTGATTTCCTTTTTTGGAGGTGATCACAATCACACCATTGGCGGCCCTGGAGCCCCAAATGGAAGCGGCAGTGGCATCTTTCAATACGGTAATATCTGCAACGTCCTGCGGATTGATGCTGCTGAGGTCATCAATGGGAATACCGTCCACTACATAGAGGGGATTCCTGCTGGTGCCGGTGTATTCGTTTGGTCCTGTCATAAGTCCGATAGTGGTAAGTCCCCGGATGGCGATCGGATTGCGGCTCTGGCTGGCATTGTTGATGGTGAGCCCCGGCACCAGTCCATCCAGGCGTTGCAGGATATTCATGCTGGTTGAGCGGTTCGCTACCACTTTCATATCGGGTTTTGCAAAAGAGCCGGCGCTTCTTTCCTTTGAGATGGTCTGATAACCGGTGTTCACCACGATGTTCACGATATTCAGTTCATTGATCTCTACCTGCAGTTGCACAACTCCGAGGTCACGGAGCGCTTTTATCTGCGTGGGTTTGTATCCGGTATAAGATATTCGGATCACGGCTTTCTCCTCCACGTTTGGCAGTACAAACACTCCCAGTGGATCGGTAACAGTGCCGCAGAGTTTTTCCTTATCGAGGAAAGCTTCTACGGATGCGCCCTGCAGCGCTTTGCCATCTGTATCGGTCACCCTTCCACGAACAACGATACGGTTATCGGGATTGAGGATAGACAACCTGATAGGACCTTCAATCTTCCTGCTCAACACGATCGTGTTTTCCACTTTCTTGAAAGTGATGGGCTGGTTTTTGAAACATTCCAGCAACACTTCTTCGATGGAAGCATCCTTAACGGAAAGGCTTGCCTTTCGGTTGGCAAGGTCCTGAGCATTGTAAAAGAAGAGCAGGCCACTCTGCTTTTTGATTTCCTGCAGGATCTTTTCCAGGGGTTGGTCCTGAACGGTGAGGGTGATCTTCTGGGCCATGGTATTGGCGCTGGCGTGCATCAACCCTGCAATCAAGAATAACGTTACCAACTTCATAACCAGCATTAGTTTTAGCAGCCGTTTCTTTATGGTCATAGAAGCGGCATTCGCAGTAATTTTCATTAAATTAGCGTCAGTTTGAGTTACTAAATGATATTACAGTCTGTTCTTTCCGCTGAAAGGCGGAACGATGGTGCTCAAACGAGGCCGGGGAGTGCTCGCTACACTTTCCGGCTTCATTTTTTGATGAATGAATTTCAGGTGAATTCTGCGTTCATTGGGAGGCGTTGGAATTTTGAGGTTAACAAAAAGAGGATTCGGTCTGCTGGTTACTGGCAGATGATGTTATGGGAGGGTAAAATGATTAACGGGCAGAAACGGTCAATCGTTGTTTGCCGCCAATTGCTTCCAGGCTGAATTTCACCGGATAGCTGCTCATGATCTCGAGGAACTGGCTGGCTTTTAGCTTTCTTGGAATATCTCCTGTAAAATCGAATTCGGGAATACTGCCTGCATATACCACTTCAACATCGTACCATCTTTCAAAATCATTCATCACGGTATTGAGAGATGCATTGGTATAACTGAACAATCCCCTTATCCAACTGGTAACATTGTCTGCATTGAATCCATTGGTGGTGATCTCCTGGTTGTTCAGGACGGCTTGTTTTCCGGGTTGCAGCACCACCTGCTGACGGGAATCCGTATTGATCACCCTCACACTTCCCTCCAACAGTGAAGTACTGATGGAGCCGGGCAGGTAGCTGTTGATATTGAATTCAGTGCCCAGTACTTCCACTTCCTGGTTGCCTGATTGCACTACAAATGGTTGCTCCTTGTTTTTCTTTATATCGAAATAGGCTTCGCCTGTAATACTTACCTTTCTTTCCTTACCGGTGAAGTTCACGGGGAAACTCAGGCTGGATGCAGCATTGAGCCAAACCATTGAGCCATCGGGCAGGCTTACCTGGTATTGTCCGCCTTTCGGCGTACTGATGGTATTGTAAATGGGCTCATCTGATTTTCCTGCTTCTCCGGTAACAGAATAAAACAATTGCCCATCGGCATTTTTCTGAATATTCACTCCGTTTTCCATGGCGAGTTTTCCCGCGGGAATATCGTCCAGGGCAATGCTCCTGCCGCCGGAAAGTATGAGTGTTGCCTTATTGCCGCCAGGTGGCAGATCTATTTTAGCTACCACGGGCGCGGCCTGCTCTGCAGGTTTATCTTCCCGGTTCATGAGAAAGAAAGTGGCCAGTCCCGCTGTTGCCACCAATACTGCGGCTGCGGCATACCAGCGAAACCTGTGGATCCGTGCTGGCCTGTCTGCCAGGTCCAGCCTGCGTTCCAATGCTTCACGGAATGTAATTGGCGGCGCTTCATGATCAGGATTGCCTGCATCCAGTTCAGTATAGAGCTGCCAGGCGGCTTCCAGTTCAGCTTTGCTGGCCTGCTTTACCCAGCTCACAAATTCTTCCTGCTCTTCAGAAGTGAAGGAGGCTGTTATGAATTTTTTGATAAAACCGGCTCTTGCAGATTGGTCCATATAACCAAGACACACGAGGAAACAGATCGGACCCCTGAGCAGAAAAAAAAACTACAACATTTTTATCAGCACCATCAGCAGACCGGCGGAGATGCCACCCTGGCGATGGATATAATCCCTGATAAAAGCGATGGCGGCATATAATTGCTTCTTCACCACATTCTTTGAAATGGAAAGCTTCGATGCGATTTCGTCCAGCGACAAATTCTCTTCCATGCGCAACAGAAAGATCTCTTTCCTTTTATCAGGCAGCTGCCCCAGGGCTTCCTGCAACAAACGTTTGTAGTCTTTGGAGTCAATAAGATCGGATATGGGATTTTCCGAACTGCTTTCCGTGACGCTGCGTATCCTGAGCACTTTCTGTTCAGTGTTCATCTTGCGCAGATGGTTCAGCAGCATATTCCTGGCAGTTCTGTACAGGTATGGTTTCAGATGCACGATCTCATTCAGTGCTGTCCTGTTTTCCCATATTTTCACAAATACATTCTGGAGGATCTCTTCCGTGGTTTCCTTGTTTTGAATGAAGAGGAAGATATGCCTGTACAATGGCTTGAAATAGTAACTGTACAATAAAGTGAATGCGTGCCTGTCGCCTCCGGAGCATCTTGCTTTTATGTATTGCTCATCCCAGTCTGCCTGCATTGTAATCACTTTGATTGATCAGCCAAGTATACATAAAAAATCATCTTCCCATTTAATTTTTTTTGTCATAGTTTGCAGGAACGAACCAAAACCCTGGCGCTGATTGCCTGACAAACTGCAATACAACCCACAGGAATTGTTGCTCCGTGTAGCAGCAGGAGATGAACAGGCATTCCACCAGTTGGTACTCCGCTATTCAGAAAAAGTCTTCTTTCATGCTTTCCATTTCTTAAAAACCTGGCATGCGGCCGAGGAAACCACCCAGGATATTTTCCTTCGTATCTGGCAGAAACGGGAAAAGCTCAGTTCGGTGGAGGACTGGGACAAATATCTTTTTATCGTCAGCAGGAATTTTCTCATCAACGGACTTCAGAAGAGAGCGCAATCGTTCGAGTCTACGGACACCTGGCATTCCCTGGCCGTTTCCAGCAATCCGGCAGACCAGTTCGAGAACAAGGAGCTGGGCGCATTGCTGGAAAAAGCCATTGAGCAATTGCCTGAACAGAAGCGCATGATCTTCCGGATGATTCACCAGCAGGGACTGAGCCAGGATGAAGTGGCGCAGTCCCTGGGTATTGCCACACGCACTGTTCGCTGGAACCTTGTGTCCGCAGTGAGTGGTATCCGGGATTTCCTGCACAGGCATGCTTCCGGCGATCTTTTTTTCATGCTGCTGTTTGTGGCCGATTCCGTACGCAGAAAAAATTTCCTGCAATAGAGTTGCCGCTTTTTTTCCGGTATCCTGTCTTTATACTTTGAGCACAGGAGCTGTTGCGTTTTCCATAATCACATTATTCTATTATGTCAGACAAGGAAGGTTTTGTTGCATTGTTGAACAAGTATGTGACTGGTAACATCACTGCGGAAGAGGAGAAGCTGTTCCTTTCCATGGTGCAGGAACATGCCAGTGATCCGGCGCTGGAAGAAGCGTTATGGGAAAGTTATCAGCAGAGTGCAGACCTGGAATTCTGGAGTGATGATTACCGGAAAGCCTTTGCCGGTAAGATCATGCAACGGATCCATCCAACGATAAAAGAAGAAAAAGGAACTGTTATTCCTATGCGCAGAAGATTTCCCCGCATTGCTGTGGCTGCCGCAGTATTGGTGCTGCTGGCAGCAGGTGCTTACCTCTGGCTACAGTTCCGGAATGTCAGCAGAGATCCTGTGGCGATGCACAATGACCTGCCGCCAGGGAAAGATGGAGCAGTACTGACGTTGAGCGATGGAAGGAAAATGGTGCTGGACAGTCTCCGCAATGGAATGGTGGCAAAGGAATCGAATGCGGAGATCATGCTCACTGATGGCAAACTGAGTTACACTTCTTCGGAGCAGCCAGCTGAAGAAATTGCTTACAATATCATGAGCACGCCCAAAGGAAGACAATTCCAATTGGTATTGCCCGATGGCTCGAAAGTATGGCTCAATGCAGCGAGCTCAATCCGCTATCCTGTAGTGTTCAGAGGGAAGCAAAGAATGGTGGAACTGGAAGGTGAAGCTTATTTTGAAATAGCGGCTGATGCAAAAATGCCTTTTAAAGTGAAGGTGAATGATGGCAATGAAGTGGAAGTGCTTGGAACCAGGTTCAATGTGAATGCTTATTATAATGAATCGAATATCTCTACCACCTTGCTTGAAGGCTCCGTCCGCGTGAATGCCGGCACACAATCGGTGATATTGAAGCCGCGTCAGCAGGCCCGCGCGGATCGTGAGGTACAACGATTGCTGCGCGATGATGCAGACATCAACAAAGTGCTTGCCTGGAAGAATGGCTACTTCGATTTCAACAACGAAGGCCTGCAGCTGATGATGCGCCAGCTGGAACGCTGGTATGATATCAATGTTCTGTACGAAGGAAAAATACCCGATATAGTTTTTCAGGGGAAAATGGACAGGAACGTTCAGTTATCTGATGTTGTCCGTTTCCTGACGATGTTTGGAATCAAGACCAGGTTGGAAGAAAGGACTCTGATTATTTCCGGATCATAAATGCAAGGCATGTAATACCTGGGATCTTCTGTAGAAGTAGTTGTTTATTAGTCAATATCATTTTGCACGGCATTGAATGCCGATGAATATGCGTTAACCGAAGCAGCATAAAAAAACCGTCACGTGTACGAGACGCGACGGTGAACAGTTCCGGTTGATTCGAGATAACAGTTACGTATTAGTCTAACAACCAAAACATGATGCAATTTATGCAAAAATCCCTTCATGGGTACCGGCCTGCCTGGAGGAGGCGCCGGTACCTGACCAAAACACTGATGGTGATGAAACTCACAATTGTACTACTGATCGCTTTTGTATTCCACGCCGGCGCCAAAGGGCTTGCGCAAAATGTAACTTACTCGGGAAACAATGTTCCGCTGGAAACAGTTTTTACGGAAGTGGAAAAACAGACAGGCTATTTTTTCCTCTACAC
This sequence comes from Pseudobacter ginsenosidimutans, assembly GCF_007970185.1. Classification (NCBI taxonomy): domain Bacteria; kingdom Pseudomonadati; phylum Bacteroidota; class Chitinophagia; order Chitinophagales; family Chitinophagaceae; genus Pseudobacter; species Pseudobacter ginsenosidimutans. The sequence continues at coordinate 3,551,802 of NZ_CP042431.1, forward strand.
AAAACAAACACTACTGAACACACAGCCGGTGAGCTTCTCCGTGAAGGAAATGCCATTGCCGGATTTCCTGAAGAAAATATTCGAACACCAACCCCTTACCTATACCATCGCCAGTAAGACCATCACCATCACTCCAACTCTGGAAGCGATTCCGGAAAAACTGCAGGTAACGGTGAAGATACCGGTGATCATTCCTCCGGTTACAATTTCAGGACGCATCGCTGATATGAATGGCGCTGCTTTGTCCGGCGCATCAGTTACTGTAAAAGGAACATCCAAAGGAGTATCTGCGGGTACTGATGGACGTTTCATTTTGTCCAATATTCCCGATGATGCATTGATCGTTGTTTCTGCTATCGGCTATCAGACCATTCATGTGCGTATCCTGAACAATTCATTGAACAGGGTGGGTGAGAATGGCAAGGCTGAAGTGATCGGAAACGGAGGATTGACTGATCAGCTCATCCTTCTGAAACGCGGTACCAGTCAGCTCGATGAAACAGTGGTGATCGCTTATGGCTCCACCACCAGGCGTATGGCTACGGGCAGTATCGGCACTATCAAAGGTGAGGATATCAGCAGAACACCGGTGGCCAATCTGCAGGAAGCCATGCAGGGAAGGATCCCTGGTGTGAATGTGATATTCAACAATGGAAAACCCAACTCCCCTGTCAAAATACAGATCAGGGGAAGGAATTCTCTGAACCCAAATTCGTACACCGATCCTTTGTATGTGCTGGACGGTATACCGCTGAATCCACTTTCTCACCAGGAAACAATGGGTTATCTCACGCCTGGCTATACATCCGGACCTATGCAGGCTGGCCTGAATTACAACGGTGGGGAGAACCTGCTTGCTTTCGTTAATCCCAAAGATGTTGAAAGTATAGATTTCCTGAAAGATGCAGATGCCACCGCCCTATACGGTGCGCGTGCTGCCAATGGTGTGATCCTGATCACCACCAAAAGAGGAAAACCCGGTCCCACCCGTGTGGATGTGGATGCCAATTTTGGTATTGTTACACCCACGCGCAAGATCAAACTGATGGGAACAGCAGATTACCTGGCAGTCCGGAGAGAAGCATTCAAAAATGACGGCATTACTCCCACACTGGACAATGCTATCGATCTTGTCAAATGGGACCCCAACAGACAGGTGGACTGGCAGGATTTCCTGTTGGGAACAGGAAAGAGTCAGACCTATAATCTAAATGTTTCAGGGGGAGTTGGTCATACCAATTACCGGTTCAGTGCCAACTACACTGAAACAGACCAGCTGCTGAATTTCTCCGGCAAATCGAAAGGTGGTGGACTGAGCGCTAATATCACTCACAGGAGCACTAATCAAAAATTACAGCTTGCTTTCAACTCCATCCTCGGATTAACTGATAATACAACCTATGGAGTTGGAACCGATGCGATCTTTTTACCTCCCAACGCCCCTGATGCGTTCACAAAAGAAGGGAATGCCAATTTTAGCGAATGGCGTACAACTTTTACAACTGTATACCCGTTCGCAGGACTATTCCTGAGCAATCCCAGTCAGACTGCTACTTTCACCTCCAATCTCAGCGCCAGTTATGAATTGTTACGTGGTCTTTCTGTAAGCATGTCCGGTGGTCATATCTTTTATGACAATGATAATTCCAGTTTCAGGCCATTGGCTTCCCAGGATCCTGCATTTACAAGAATTTCCATGGCCTACTTCGGCAAAACCACCGGCAAAACCATCAATATCAACGGAGGACTGCGATACAAAAGATATGTTGGAAAAGGAACAATGGACATCGGACTGACCGCTGAATATGTAAAACAAACCTCCAAGGCAGTTGCCTCTTACGGTTTGGGATACCCGAATGACAACATGATGAAGAATATCAATAATGCCATGATCCGTAACGTTGGGCTAAGCTTTGCGGAAGCAAGGAGTATTGGCTTGCTTGCCTCACTGAGATATGATTATGAGAACAAATATATCCTGAATGTAAACCTTCGGAGGGATGGCTCTTCAAAGTTTGCTCCCGGCAGGCAGTTCGGAAATTTTGGCTCTGTGAGTGGTTCCTGGATACTCTCTAATGAGAAATGGTTGGACAGGATATTACCAAAATGGGTAAGCTCCCTGAAAATGCTCACTACATATGGTACCACCGGTTCAAGTTCAACCGGAGATTACGAGTACCTGAGCAGATGGACTATTCTTGCAGGCAATGGTGAGCGATTCCCGGATTATGAAAACCTTCCCGCTATGAGGATCAACCAGCCGGTGAACCAGCAATACCAGTGGGAGTCAACCTCTCAGGTGAATTATGGAGCAGAGCTAGCCCTGCTGAAAGACGCGCTGGTCCTGAATGTGACCCATTACAGGAAACTTTCAGGAAATCAGTTGCTGGAAATCCCTACTCCGGAATATACAGGATTCATTTCGGCACTTGGGAACCTGGATGCGCTGGTACTAAATACTGGCTGGGAATTCAGTCTTTCAGGCAGGATTTCAGTTTCAAAAGACCTGTCCATTGGATTTTCGCTGAACATGGATATTCAAAGGAATAAATTAAAAGAGTATCCCAATCTTGAAGAATCTCCATATGCCCAAACTTATGTGGTGGGCAGGTCTATCAGTAATCAGTACCTGCTTCATTATACAGGCATAGATCCTTTCTCCGGGAATCCTACGTTTGAAGACAGGAGCAAAGATGGGTATATTGCTCAGTACGACAGGTATCCTTTGCTGGACTCCAGGTCTGACCTCTCTGTAGTGATTAATACCGATGACGCGAAATACCAGGGTGGCCTGCAACTGGTGGTAAACTGGAAAGATCTGCAATTCAGTACGGGAATGACTTTCAGAAATCAGATAGGCGCCATCCCCTACCTGAGCGGTGTTATGGGGGAAATGAAAAATTTCTATCTGCCGGATAGTGAAAAGAACAAGGTGTGGAGAAAACCTGGAGATATTGCCTCATATCCCCGCTTTACTACCAACCCGGTAAATGAGATCACAAGGTCAGACGGTTATTACGCCAATGCTTCCTATATCAAATTCAACCAATTGTCTGTATCCTACAGTTTCCCCTACCGCTGGCTCAATAAAGTTCATTTGAAGGATTGCAGGATCAAGTTTGCTGTGAACAATCTTGGTTATATCACTCCATACAAGGGGCTTGATCCGGAAACACAAATGTCTTTATATGCCGGCCCGGTTCAAAGACAGTTCTCAACAGGAATTGGTATTGGTCTTTAACATTCAATCGAGTCTTATGCAAATACAAATCACTACAAGAACGATCATATGGATACTGTTGTTTTGCTCGATAGCTTCCTGTAAAAAAATAGTGGACATTGATTCTCCCATAGATACCATCACCACTGAGCAGGTGTTCAGTAACAATGAGCAGGCGGAATGGACGCTGGGTGGAGTTTACAGTATGATGATCAATGGAATTCAACCCAACCAGACAGCTGAGAGGCTGCAGTTTTCCGCGGGCCTGGCAGGCTTCTGTGGCGCCATGTCGGCGGATGAAGTATATCCCTGGAGTCAGAACACTGCGCAGGAATGGATGTTGAGCGTTAATAATCTCAATGTATTGAACGCCTTTCTGCCGAACGAAATCTGGAGATCTGCTTACCGGGCTATCTATGACGCCAATGCCATCATTGAAGGTGTTGCTGCATCGGAGTCAGACCTGCTCACTGACAGCGCCAGGAAACAACTCACAGCAGAAGCCAAAACCATCAGGGCATTCAGTTATTTCAACCTGACGAATTTTTACGGAGAATTGCCGCTCGTGCTCACGATCGATTACAACCAAACAAAGAACCTGAGCAGATCACCGGTTTCTGTGATCTATCAACAGATCATAAAAGACCTTACTGAAGCAAGCGCTGATCTGCATGAAGACTTCAGGGCAAGTAACGGAAAACGGACCCGCATCAATAAATGGGCAGCAGCGGCATTGCTTGCAAGGGCTTACCTGTTTGACGGACAATATCAGAACGCCATCAACATCGCCACCAATGTGATCAACAGGAACGATCTCTATGTGCTGGAACCTGATCTCAACCTCGTTTTCAAAGAGAATAGCAAAGAGATCATCTGGCAATTGTCGCAGACAAGAATATATGGAGAGTCCTGTACGCCGGATGCCAAATTATGGCTTCCCCTTTTTGGAGAAGGTTTTGGTTCTTATACTATCTACCCGGGTTTACTGACTGCTTTTGAATCAAACGATGACCGGCGTACAAGTTGGGTTGCTGAATATCCGAATGGATTTGGGCAGATCATCTATATGCCGCACAAATACAAGAACAGATCCAAAACAGGCATCACCGATGAAAACTCCGTTGTACTGCGTCTTGCAGAGCTGTTCCTCATCAGGGCCGAGGCCGCTATCCTGCTCAATGCAGGCAATACTTCAGTTGCCATCGATGACCTGAATATGATCAGGGAAAGAGCCGGGTTGAACGACCTTCCTTATTCACTTACTGCCCCGCAAGTGATACAAGCGGTAGCGGATGAAAGAAGAAAAGAACTGTTCTCTGAATGGGCACACCGCTGGTTCGATCTGAAAAGAACAGGGAAGGCCGTGGAAGTACTTAAACAAGTGAGCTTCAAAAATCCATGGAAGGGAGATTTTCAGTTATTGTATCCTCTTCCTGTTAATGAGTTGAAAGCAAATTTTGCGCTCTCACAGAACCCGGGATACGAGCAACTCTGAACAGTTAAAAAAATTAGAAGTATGAAACATTCGATCCTTTCAAAATATTTCAAAACCTTCTGCTCCTTATCATTACTCATTACTTTGTTGAGTTTTGCAATGGGCGGCTGTAAGAAACAAAAAGAAGTTTCACCTGAATTTTCCGTATTGAGGATATATGGCGCTTATCATGCTTATGGACCCGTGATAGCAAGGTTTTCTGATACCGAACCTTTCAGCTATAATTTCGCAAGGGATTACAATTCCCAGGGAGAGGAAAGGCGGCAAAATATCCATGAAGATCAGGTCCCCTTTACCCTGCATGTGATACCGGATACACTGCCCGGTCATAAGCCCGCCTTCTCTATGATGCTCAACCTGCAAAAAAGAGCAAGCTATACCTTCATTGCAGGAGGGCCTATAGCATCGATGGATACGATGTTCTTCAAAGATTCACCCCTTCCTTATTTTGGGGTGGGCGACAGCGCCTGCGCCATCCGTTTCATCAATTTTATTCAGGGAGGTCCTGTAAAGATCATTCAGAAAGGCGCCACCGATAATGTAATAGCCGCCAATCTGCCCTATAAGGGATTGGTGGATTTTATAACGATACCGGTTAACCGATCCATCGAATACCTGACATTTGAAATGCGCGATGCTGCTACCGATGAATTATTGGCTACCTGGTCAAAAGAGGTTTGGCCATTGGTGGGAAGTCAGCAATACCTGTACAGGGTTTACTCGGTATTACTCAAAGGAGCCAGGGGCACTACCGGATATAGCGAACCCGAATTTGCTTTTTCAAGATTGTACTAATGCAATAGTATCCACTAATCTTACCATACATAATGAGAATCATTTTTAAAATCGCAAAGGCGGAATTGCGTAACCTGTTCTATTCGCCTGTTGCCTGGGTGATCGTTGTTGCCTTTTTGATACTGGCAGGAATGCAGTTCAGCGACCTTCTTGTGAATGTTGCCTCGCAACAACAGTTCTACCAGGATAATTCGAAAGAATGGAAAGGCTTCGACAGGCCGCTGAGTATGTTACTGTATGATGGCGCCTACCGGTACCTGCTGGAAAATCTTTTCCTTTTTATTCCGCTCCTGACCATGGGCGTTATCAGCAGGGAAATACAGGGTGGGACCATCAGGCTTCTCGGTTCTTCGCCTGTGCGTACCCGTGATATCGTGCTTGGAAAATACCTGGGACTGGTGATCTATAACATGATCCTGCTATTGCCTGTGGCATTCCTGATGATCGCCGGCTATTTTTCCATCGTACAGGCAGAATACAAGGTCTTCATGAGCGCATTGCTGGGGATCTTCCTGCTGTCTTGCACCTATTCAGCTATCGGCCTGTATGTTTCCAGTCTCACCAATTACCAGGTGGTAGCGGCCTTGTGTACTTTTCTATTATTTATCGTACTGGCAAATATGTCGATCTTCTGGCAGCAGCATGATTTCTTCAGGGATCTCAGCTGGTTCCTGAATATTGCAGGAAGGGTAGACAGTTTCCTGGGTGGATTGATAACCACCAATAACCTCGCCTATTTTTTTCTGATCATCTTTTTGTTTGTGGGCTTTACTTTCCTGCGATTGCATAACCGGCAGGAATCAGGGAAATGGTATTTTTTCTTTGCCCGGTATATTGCCCTCCTGGTGGTGGTGCTTGCGCTGGGCTACCTTACATCAAAGCCACATTTCATCGGTTACATGGATGTTACAAGAGGTAAGGTAAACACCATTCATCCGGCTATTCAGAAAGTGGTGGAGGAACTGGGGGATGGGCCATTGAAAGTTACATTCTATTCAAATCTCATGCATCCTACCGGCGTCAATGGCTTTCCCTCGGCAAGGAATCAGTACCTGTGGGGTGTATGGGGGAAATACCAGCGTTTCCATCCAAACATCGATTTCGGGTATGTGTACTATTACGATCTGATGGATGATGATACCATGTTCAGAAAAACTTATCCCAATAAAACTCTTGAAGAGGTAGCCAAAAAATTCATCAGACTGAATGGTCTCCCGAAATCCATTTTCAAAACCCCGGCTGAGATCAGGAAAATGATCAATCTGCAGGATGAAGGACTGAGGGCTGTGATGCAGCTGGAGTATAAAGGAAAGAAAACTTTCCTGCGGACCTTCGAGGATTTTAAATTCTGGCCCGATCAGGACCAGGTGGCCGGCGCCATATCAATGCTCACGCGGGACAGTATTCCACAATTATACTTTTCAACCGGCCATTATGAACGCAGTCCGTTCAAGTCCGGGGAAAGGGAATACAGCGGACAGGCAATGCTGAAATTAAGCAGGGGCGCACTGTTGAACCTGGGTGTAAAAAGCGATACCCTGAATCTCGGCAAGAGCAGTATTCCTTCCAAAGGCATATTTGTACTGGCTGATCCAAAATCCGCTTTATCACCTGATGAACAGGAAAAAATAACACAATACCTCAATTCCGGTGGTGATGCTATTTTCTATGCAGAGCCCGGCAAGCAGTTGATGCTGAACCCGGTTTTGCGAACCATTGGCGTAGAGCTTGAAGATGGCATCATCGTGAAGCCCAATAAGAATGAAATGGCGCATATGGTTTTGCCGGAGGTCACAGATACAGCCAAATACATGGCAGATGAAGAAGTGCTTTGGAAATTCAGGTACGAAAAAGTGCCGATACAAATCTATTTCCCCGGAACGGCCAGCATAAGGTATGAAGAAGCCAATGGTTTCAGGATCGAGCCCATTTTTGAAATGACCGATACAACCGGAACCTGGCGGGAGCGTGGACAGTTTGTTCCCGATTCTGCAGCGCCCGTTTATTCACCCACAGAAGGTGATGTAAAAGAGAAAAAATATGTGACGGGTATTAAATTGACACGCCAGATCAATAACCGCGAACAAAGGATCATTGTAACTGCCGAGTCTGATTTCATGAGCCTCATCAGAGGGTCGGGAGCAGCCTGGAAGAACGCAGCATACAGTTGGTTACTTCGAAATGAATATCCTTTCTATTTCAACTATCCCTCTCCGGTAGATCAATTGCTTACCATCAGAAGGAAAACCTCTGAAAAGATCAGGTGGGTCTTCGTGTACATACTTCCGGGCATTGCTATTGCCGCAGGGACCATCCTGCTGATCAGAAGAAAGCGTAAATAATTCTTAAACTCATACTTAGTATAATGAGCACAATCCTGAAAATAGAAAACCTGTCGCACAAATACACCAGCTCCTGGGCTGTGCGTGATATCAATATCGAACTGGACCAGCACGGAGTGGTTGGACTGCTTGGCTCCAACGGAGCAGGCAAGTCCACCATCATGAATATTGTTTGCGGCGTGCTGAAACCCACAGAGGGAAAGGTTTGGATCGATGGCATCGATATCAGGCAGCAACCGGAGCTGGCCAAAGCGAAGCTGGGCTTTCTGCCACAGACCCTGCCGCTGTACCTCGATTTCACCGTTGAGGAATATCTCACTTATGCAGCAGACCTTCGTTTCATTCCCAAACAAAAAGTGAAGGCTGCAGTTCATGAAGCCATGGAAAAATGTGGCATCGGGCATTTCAGTTCCAGGCTGATCAAAAACCTTTCCGGCGGTTACCGCCAGCGTGCAGGCATTGCACAGGCCATCATCCACAAACCAGAGCTCATCATCCTGGATGAGCCTACCAACGGGCTCGATCCCAACCAGATCATCGAAGCCAGAAAACTTATCCGGGAGATAGCAGCAGAACATACCGTATTACTCAGCTCGCACGTGCTTTCTGAGATCAATATACTTTGCCGCGATATCATCATGATCGAAGGAGGTCGTATCGTTTTTTCAGATACAATGGATGCTTTCAATAATTATGTACAACCTCAGACACTGCTGGTGCGCCTGGAGAATATGCCCGCGGAAGAATCATTGATGGCCATTCCCGGCGTTACCAAAGTGCAATTTCTCGCAGACAAACAGGTGAGGGTCTATTTTGAGGACGGCGCCGATATTGCTGAGCTTGTTGTTGCAAAAAGCATTCAGCAGAACTGGCGGTTGAAGGAGATCAATTATGAGAAGTCGCTGCTCGACGATGTGTTCAAACAATTATCCACTCAATCCATCCCCACCAACTGATATGAGAATCATTGCAAAAATAGCCAGGGCCGAACTGCGCAGCCTGTTCTATTCTCCCATTGCATGGGTGGTTGGTATCGCTTTTTTCCTGCTCACCGGTTTGCGGTTCGTGATCATGATGTACATGTATTCTATCTGGCAGGAAGGTATGCAGGAAGTATCTTCCACATGGGACGGGTGGGGCCACTCGCTGACCAATATGATGTTCGATGGACTTTACGAAACAGTTACCAATTATCTATACCTGTTCATCCCTTTACTCACCATGGGAGTGATCAATAAGGAGTTCAATGCTGGTACCATCAAACTCCTTTATTCCTCCCCTGTAAAGCCCCGGGATATTGTGTTTGGCAAGTATCTCGGACTGATGGGATTCATCTGTATATTATTCCTGTTATTGATATTGCTGATGAGCGCCGGTGCATTCTCCATCGGGAACATGGATTTCCATGTGTTGCCCGGTGCGTTGTTGGGATATTTCTTACTGGCAGCCACTTATGTTTCTATCGGTTTGTTCATTTCCAGTCTTACAAATTATCAGATCGTGGCGGGCGTGTTCACTTTTGTTGTTTTCTTCCTGCTGCAGATCATGGGAACAGTATGGCAGCAATATGATCTCGTGCGCGATCTCACCTGGTTCTTATCTATCAACGGCAGGGTGAGGAGTCTGGCCAGTGGCCTGATCACGAGCCGGGATCTCATCTATTTCCTTGTGATCATTGCCATGTTCATTGGTTTTAGTTTGATCAGGCTGCGCAGCTTTCATGAAATGGTGGGCTGGCGGACAAACCTTTCCCGTTACCTCTCCATCATCGCTGTGTCTTTGCTGATAGGTTATTTCAGTTCGAGGCCTGGCTATATTCTCTATGCCGATGTAAGCAGGAATGAGCAGAACACCATCATGCCCGTTACCCAGGATGTAGTGGCAGAGCTGGGGAACGATACGCTGAAAGTGACCTTGTACACCAATCTTTTTGATCCTGCCATGCACCACGGATTGCCGCAGGCCAGGAATAAATACATCTGGGATTTTTGGGAGAAGTATATACGCTTCCATCCCAATATCCAACTGAACTATGTTTACTATTATGACCTGATGGACAGGGATACGGCGGCTTTCCATGCCCGTTATCCCAATAAATCGATCCATGAGATAGCAGAGGAGAATGCTACTGCCAGCAGGCTTTCTGTTGACCGGTTCAAAATGCCGCAAGAGATCAGGAAGATCATCGATCTGAGTGAGGAAGAAAAAATACTGGTGATGCAGCTGGCATACAAGGGCAAGAAAGCCTGGTTACGCGTATTCCCTTCCAGGCCCGAGCCATGGCCACTGGAGATGCATGTGTCTGCAGCCATCAGGCGTTTGACAGGTACTTCAATGCCTGAGATGCTGTTCACAACCGGGCATTTTGAGAGGAGTCCTTTTAAAGCGGGCGAAAAGGAATTCAGGATATCAACCACCTATAAAGCAGGGGAGGAATCCCTCATCAATGAAGGGATCGATACGGATACGATTGACCTTGCGCAGCAGGACATTCCTGACTCCACAGCAGTGCTGGTAATTGCCGATCCTAAATCCGCTTATACTGAAACGGAAAAAGAGAAAATACTGAGCTGGATCGCTAAAGGCGGCAATACCATTTTCTATGGCGAGCCAGGCAAGCAGCAGATGTTGAACCCGATCCTGCAAACCATTGGTGTAAAACTGGAAAACGGCACCATCGTAAAACCCACGAAAGATGAAATGCCGCATATCTTTGAGCCGGTGATCACCAGCCCGGGCAACCGGATGGCGGATGAGCCTTTCCTGTTCAGGTACAGGAATGATAAGAGAATGACCCTGCGTCATAAATTTGCCGGAAGCACAGCTGTAACCGTGCAGGAAAAAGACGGATTCAAAGCAGAGCCGGTATTCATGCAGTATGGCGATGATTCCACCTGGATAGAGAACGGCGTTCTGGTAGTGGATTCTGCTGCGCCCGTGTATGCTCCGGCAGAAGGGGATCTGCGTATGACACAATATGCAACAGCGGTTAAGCTATCCCGTAAGGTCAACAATAAGGAGCAACGGATCGTTGTTACCGGTGATGCGGATTTTATGAGTGATTTCCGGGGAAAAGGCGGACCATTTGCGAATGCAGCTTACAGTTGGCTTGTGTACAATGAATTCCCCAAATATACCAACAGGCCGCTGCCCATCGACACAAAATTCCTTATCGGGGAAGATACCGGCAGGATTTTGTATATTGTCTACCTTATTGTGCTGCCTGTTGTCTTCATCATCATGGGGATCATCATACTGGTACGCAGGAACAGGAAATAAAAATAATATGATGTATTTACAAACAGATGATCAAACGATAGAGGATTTAAGGTTGTTTGCCAAACGCGATCAAACCGGTATCTACGATATCTACAACAATACTTTCACGCGCGGCGGGGAAAGTCTCTTGCAACAATTGTTCAAAGCTCCTCTTGCTGAACGGGAGGCCATCACCAGGAGGGCCGCAATCATTGCTGCTTTCGCCGGTATGCAGACCCAATTCCCGTTTAAGGGTTCTACGCTGGACAGTGTGGAAAAATATATGACCCATGGTGGCGCTGCCGGTAATGATGCTTCACAGAAAATATCCCTCAGCGAAAAAGAGGTAGGTAATGGCGTTGCTGCCGTGCTGGACCTGATGCATGTGATGAAGGGTTTTCTCCTGAAAGGAGATGTGAGTAAGATACCACACCTGGATGATGAAAGGTCTGCGTTACTAACGGTGCTGGACAGTGCTGAGCTGGCGCCCGTGTTCAATGAAAGACCAGGCAATAAACTGTCTTATGCTGCAGTGACCGCATTCGATGTGCTGATCCGGGTCAGGGAGCGCGATAAGATAATGGCGGCCCTGCAGTTCGTGTATCAGATGGATGTGTTCATCTCCGTGGCCGGTATCGCTAATCAACGGAAATTCGTATTCCCTGTTCCCAACTCAAAAGGAGATAGCCTGTTGAAACTGGAAGGCGTTTATCATCCCGAGTTGAAAGAAGCGGTGGCCAATGATTTCGGGATGAACAGCCAGAGCAATGTAGTGTTCCTCACCGGCGCCAATATGGCCGGCAAGAGTACTTTCCTCCGGGCTATCAGCACCGCGATGTACATAGCGCATATGGGATTTCCCGTGGCTGCGAAAAAAATGGAATTCCCGGTGATGGATGGAATTTACACCACCATCAACCTGCCGGATAATCTTGGTATCGGCGCCAGTCACTTTTACGCGGAAGTGCTGCGTGTGAAAAAAGTGGCAACGGAATTGAGCACAGGCAAATCCCTGTTCATCATTTTCGATGAACTGTTCCGAGGCACCAACGTGAAAGACGCCAATGAAGGCACTATTGCCGTTACACTTGGATTTGCCGGAAGGACCAATAGTCTCTTTATCATCTCCTCCCATATTGTGGAAGCCGGGGAAGTGCTGAAACAAAAAGAGAATATCGCTTTCCATTTTTTGCCTACACGTATGAACGGCCATGTGCCGGAATATACTTACAGGCTGGAAGAAGGTGTTTCTGAAGACAGGCATGGTATGATCATTATCCGGAATGAAGGGATACTCGATACTTTGAAAAATGGGAAAAAGGATTAAGCGAATAGCGGAAGTGAAACAATTAAAATCAATACAATGAGTTTTAGTATAGACAGGCAATCGCTGGATGAACTGAACCTGCTGGGGAAATTCCGCCAGGGATCCGTGTATCATCTGTTCAACCAGGTGAAAACCAGGGGTGGTGAAAAATTACTGGATGAACTCTTCCGTCAGCCGCTCACCGATGCAGCTGCCATCAATCACCGGTCGTCTGTATTCGGCTTCTTTCAGTCCGTTGCCATCAATTTCCCCTTCGAAGCGGAACAGGTGACCCTGATGCAGGAATATATGGATGGTGCTTCGGGGAGAAGCCTTCCTGCGGTGTATGGGAGCCTGTTCGTGCTGAAGAGTCTTTCTTCGCTCACCCGCGATGAACGCTATAAGAAAATGATCCAGGGCCTGCAGGCAACGATCTCTGTTCTGAAGAAATGTTTTGCATTGACTGAAATGCTGCATGCACCCGGAAGCCCTTACCAGCCGAGGGTTGAGCAGGTAAAGAAAATACTGTCAGATGAAAAACTGATGCAGGTGATCGAAACAGATATTTATCGCGATATCTCTTTCGGTTCCATTGCAGGCTTCGATCACCTGTTGAGAACGAAGCTGCACACTGCTGTATCGGACCTGTTGCTGTTCATTGCTGAAGTTGATGTGAACATTGCCGTTAGTAATGTGGCAAGGTCAAAGCACTTCAAATATGCGCAGGCCATGCCGAAGGAAGCAAATCTGCTGGAAGCAGAGAACCTGCGTCACCCGGCGGTGCCCGGCGCGATCGGTAACCAGATCAGCATGAACAAAAAGGAGAATGTGATCTTTCTCACCGGCGCCAATATGGCCGGCAAGAGTACCTGGATGAAATCCATCGGTATCGGGATGTATATGGCGCATATCGGATTCCCTGTGGCAGCGGATTCCATGACCTTTTCCGTAAGGGATGGGATTTTCTCTTCCATCAATGTGGCGGATAATATTGGATTAGGTTATAGCCATTTCTATGCGGAAGTGGTGCGTGTGAAAGCAGCGGCTGATGCTACGGCTACCGGCAAACACCTGTTACTGATCTTCGATGAGCTGTTCAAGGGAACGAATGTTAAGGATGCCTACGACGGCACACTGGCCGTTACAGAAGGATTTTCTGAATATGGTAATTGTCTTTTCATCCTCAGCACGCATATCATCGAAGTAGGAGAGGCATTGCAATCACATAACAATATCCGCTTCAAATTCATGCCCACCGTGATGGATGGGAATGTTCCGCGCTATACTTATAAATTGGAGAATGGCATCACGCAGGACAGGCAGGGCATGATGATCATCCGCAATGAAAGGATCCTGGAAATATTGCAGGGGTAAGCGCGTGGCTTTCCCTGCTCAGTAACATTTCACTTTTATACGGGATACGCAATTGCCATAACCATCTTCCGCGTCTTCAAAGTATTGTTTGTTTGCATTGACCCTGGTGCCTGCGGCAGAAGTACAGAGTGTTTTTCCGACAGGCATGAAAGGAAGCTGCCGGTAAATAATGCTGCCGTTTTCTTTTGTAAATGCCCATTGGTATTTGCCGGTATAGGCCATGATGCAATTCAGATCACCGCTTGCATCGTTGTGAGGGCCTCCGAGCAGGTTCTGATCAAGTTCGGGAATCTTCGGACTTGGCTCTCCATTCTCTAATATAAAGCGGATATCAAGTGAAGGATTTTCTGCCTTGGTGTAGATCACTCCCTTACCCGAACTTCCATGATGCGGAATTCCAATGCCATGGCCTAACTCATGCGCCACCGTGTTATCGATGTCTTCCTGCAAAGTGTATGGAAGACTGGTCAGTTCATTCCGGCTTAATGTGCCTTCATAAATCCTTCTGATCTCTTTGATGTTGATATATACGTTGGTGGTTTGTTTTGTTGTTTTGAATGGAGTGGCAGGCAAAACCTTCCCAAGATCGGCACCCATATCTTTCTCTTCAATAAAAAGTCCGTATTGATCTCCGGCCTTACCGGTGGTTTTGTTTTTATTGAAGATCCTGTTTTCAGCCATTTCTGTGGTCAGGCAGATCAGAGGGATCACTTTGGTAGCTGAGGCAAAGAGCTTGAAGCCGCCGCGGAATTTTTCAAGGTCTTCCTGTTTTACCCTGATGGCCACTTCTTTTTTTACCGGGTCGAGGCGAACAAATTTGCCTTCAGAGATCATACCACGATATTCTTCATAAGCAGTCAGTCCATCGCCGTTCCGGTTATTACCAGCTGTTACTTCCTTATCGTCATTTTCCTTTGGATTTTCATTTTTTTCCAACCAGGATTTTGCGATCAATCGTCCTGCATCCCGCTTTGGATAAGGGATGGATGTAGGGCCGTCTTTTTTAAGATAATGGCCCGTTACCTGTGAGCCATCCTGCAGAAAGGCGGTAACTTCCAATATCGTATATCCGCCACCGTCATAGGACCCTATTGCAAACGAGCCGGTTTCTCCATCGCTGGTATTTACCGTTAGCGTTTGGCCATCGCCGGAAGCAGGTTGATGATCTTCATTCAGCAATCGCATATCATGTTTTCCCGGTGCTGTAGCATCCAGGGGATAATTAATGGTAACACCCGGTTCCTGAGAGGTTTTCATCAGTTTTGCCTCGAAATATTTTGCTTTTACGTTCAGGGGCTTCCCTTCAGGATTCACCAGTTTCAATCCAACATCGATATGATTGCCTTTCGTGTTTTCATCCATTCCTGGTTCAGGCAGCCAGTTCTCATACCCCGGACTTTCAATAATAAGGTCTACAGGTACGGGATTCCTTACAAATGCCCACTGGTAGATCTCTTCTGTGTACCCGGATCCTGATTTGTTCCTGTCTGTTTCATTACCAATAAGGAGATCAGGATTATCACCCATTTCCTTGCTTTCCAGCTGAAATAGCGCTTCGTCCATTCCGAAATCCCTGTAAGTGGTTTCTCCATCCCGGGTAACCTTCAATTTTCCGGAACAGGAAGGAACGAAAAGATAAACGGAATAATATTTCTTATCGTCGGTGATGGTAACACTGAATTCTGTTTGAGCGGTAGCCGTTACCGATCCGGATTCCGAGTAGCTGGAGCCATAGGAATTATCTTGGTTTTCTATTGAGTAGGTAGCAGTGGCCGTACCGATCCCGTTTTTGAAACTGATCTCGATCCTGTACAACACATCACTTTTACCGGTTTTGCTGCTGCTGACGGAGTGCCGCTGGAAGAGAGCGTTGCCACTCCATTCCTTCATTTCATCGGTCAGGTCCTGTGTAACTGCAATCAGAGGACTAATGATCAGTAATAAGAAGGTCAACTGCTGCTTCATCGATTGTTTCATGCTTCAAAGAAAAGGATGATCAGGTACATCAGGGAGCTTGGGCTGATACGAACTGCCGGATCACCAGTCCGGACTGCGTAAAAATGATACTGAACTTTATTGAGGGGTCAAATGATTTCCATCGTCAATAAAAATGGTTGTCAAAGAATTTATTGCCTCTCTTTTTAGCTGTATTGAATTGTATTTTTTGTCTGCACAAACCGCTTTCTGTCGACTGTCCGGCTTCTCTGTCTCCTGTAATAACGGATGCCATTGACGGATATTTACTTTGCTTTCCGAAACCAGCAAAAGAGTTTCGGATCGAATATGAAAATGAAGCCAGGAAATTTATTGTTGTACGCCGCATGTATGTTTTTATTGATCTGTTGTAAGAAGAATGAGGGTGGGAAAGACAATATTCCCCGTGTTGCTGTTCCGAAGGAGCATGGAACTCCGGTGGGAACTGCTGTATCAAAAGTCATCGGCCCGCAGGGTGGTAGCATTGAAAGTGGAGATGGTCGCATGAGCATTACTGTTCCATCAGGTGCAGTAAATGAGAACACATCTTTCTCAATCCAGCCAGTAACAAATACGCTTACACTCGGAAGCGGGTACAGTTACAGGCTGCTTCCGGAAAATGTAAACTTCAACAAGGACGTAGAGATCCGTTTCAAATATGATGAGCAGGATCTGGCCGGAACAGATGTAGATTATCTTTTCCTGGCCTGTCAGAATGCTGAAGGATTCTGGCTTCGCGCCAGTAACAGAACCATCGATAGAACAAACAAGGTTCTGAAAGTAAATACCAGGCATTTCAGCGATTGGTCCATAGAAACTTCTATCCGGCTCGTCAACAAAGGGAAGTCTGTTCTTACTGTTGGAGAGACCACCAGTTTTGTAGTGTACATAGATCCTGCTTTAGGAGAAGAAGAGCAGGATGGTTATTTGCATCTGCTGCTGCCGGAATACGGCGTTGCCGACAAGAACATCAAAGAATGGAAAGTTTTTGGAGTTGGCTCAATTTCAAAAAGCAAAACGCTGGAAGCTACTTATAAGGCGCCGGCTGCCATCGCTGCTTCTTCTACTGATATTGTGGAAGCTACTGTTGTGAATGTGCTGAATGAAATAGACCCAACTGTTTTTGGTAGTGGTGGTACACTTATCATACGCGAGAATGTGCAATTGGAAAAAGAAGAATATTTCTATTGGTCTCTCAAAGGATCAAAGTTCTCGGGAGGAATAACTGTGGCGCAGGCTGCCAATGGAAGAACTGCAATATCAGTGAACAATGGCGCTAATTCACTGAGCATTCAGTTCTCCGGCCAACGTACAGGTTCCTTCAGTCCGGGTGATATGGAGCAGGGCGGTAAACTGGCTGTGGTAGGCTCTTTGAACGGAAAGATCTATCAGACTTCCCATACCAAATGCGAAAGCAATGAAAAGGAATACGGACAAGGCAGTCTTTCCATTACCAAATACGGTGATGTTGGTGGATACATCGAGGGCAGCTTATCTGTGGGCAGCTTTCATGTTGATGGCTGTGATGCGGAAAATGGAATGATCCTGGGCAGCTTCAGGGTGAAACGAAAAGGATAAAAGTATAAAGTCTTTTTTAGTCACATGTGCGGAGCCGGGGTTACCTCAAAAAGGTAGCCCCTTTATACTTTCTTCCCTAATTCCGCCAGGTACTGCGAAGGCGTTTTCCCGAATTGCTTACTGAAGTCCCTCGAAAAATTACTGTTGATGCTGTATCCCACCATACCGGCCACTTCATTGATCTTGTAACTGCCTTCTGCCAGCAGTTCGGCTGCGAGTTTCAGTCGTGATAAATTGATCAGCTCATTCGGTGTCAGATCAGACAGTGCTTTGATCTTACGATAGAAGCTGGTGCGGCTCATGTTCATCAGCCGGGATAGTTTATCTACATCGAGTTCCGTATCGGTGATATGCGCATTGATCACTGTATGCAGTTGCTCCAGGAACTCTTTGTCTGCTTTGGAGCTGGCGATCCCTTTGATATGGGTGAGTGGCGTGCGTGCAAAATATTCCTTGAGTGTATTGCGGTTGCTGAGCAGGTTGCTGATCTGCGCCTGCAGATGTTCGAAGGCGAATGGTTTTTCAATATAGGCATCGGCGCCCACTTCCAGTCCCTCGATACGGGAGGTCATCGTATTCTTTGCAGTCAGTAGTATGATGGGAATATGACTGAACTGCAGATCGGTTTTTATCTTTTTACACAATTCTATTCCATCCATCACGGGCATCATGATATCGCTGATCACCAGGTGGATATTTTCCCTGTTCAATACTTCCAATGCCTCTTCTCCGTTTCCGGCTCTTGAAATAGTGTAAGCCGCCTGCAATTCATTTTTCAGGAAACTGAGGATCTCTTTATTGTCTTCCACCAGCAGCAGGTGCAGTTTTCCGGGATCTGAATCCTTCAATGATGATTCTTCTTCCGCTGTTGTATGTTCTGTTTCGATGGTTTCATAATCCTGCAGATCGATCTCATGTTCCTGGTGAATAGGAATGGAAAGCAGGAATACGTTGAAAGCTCCATCGGGTTGCTGCAGATCGAGAATGCCTTTATGCAGCTCTGCGAGTGAGCGGGAGAGAGGAAGCCCGATGCCGGTGCCGGGTTGTTTTTCATTTTCCTTCAACCTGTAGAAGGGCTCAAAGATCTTTTCCTTCAATTCATAGGGGATGAGATGACCGTCATTGCGGATCTCGATATTGAAAACCTGGTCGTTGCTATTGAATGGTTTCAAGCGAACAGTAACAGAACCGGCAGCGTACTTGATGGCATTGTTGAGGAGATTGCTCATGATCTTGCGGAAGGCTTCTGTGTCAACATAAGCCTGCAGTGGCATACGCGGCATCTCCAGTTTGAGCTGGAGTTTCTTCTCCTCGGCAATGGGTTTGAAGGCATGGAACAGTTCTTTCAGCACATCGCTGATATCTGTCCTGATAAAATTCAGGCTGAACTTGTTAGCCTCTGCCTTGCGGAAGTCGAGCAACTGATCCGTGAGATCGATCAGCCGGTTGGTATTCTTCTTCATCATGTCCAAACTTTCTGTTAATGAAGCATTGTGGGTATTCGTTCTCATCAATTTGTCCAGTGGCAGTTTGATGAGCGTGAGCGGGGTGCGGATCTCATGGGCGATATTGGTAAAGAATTCGATCTTGGCATTGTAAATCTCCCTTTCTTTTTCCATTTCCAGGGTATCGATCATGCGCTTGTTCTTTTCCTTGACGGCAATATGGTAATAGCGCAGGATGATGAACAGGATACCTGCTCCGGTGAGTGCATACAAAGCATAAGCCCACCAGCTGGCCCACCATGGCGGAAGGATATGAATGCGCAGTGTGGTTTCTTTTGGATTCCACACATCGCCGGCCGCAGAGCCTTTCACCCTGAACAGGTACTTGCCTGGTGACAACTTGGTATAGTAGATGCGGCGGTTGCTTTGCATCTGGATCCAGTCTTTATCGAGCCCCTGCATCTTGTACATATACTCATTGGTGCCGGGCATGGAATAGCTGAGCGCGGCAACATCCAGGCTGAGTGTACTTCGGTCATACGGCAACGTGATCTCCTCCGTGTAGAGGATCGATTGCGGCAGGGAAGATCCATCGCGGTTCACAAGCTGATCTTTATTGTTCACCTGCAGGTGCGTGATATATACAGGTGGTACAAAGGATGGTGATTTGAAATGTGCGGGGTTGAAGCTGATCATGCCTTTCACAGATCCGAAATACATGGTGCCGTCGGGCGCTTTATATCCGGAATTGTAATTGAACTGATCACTGAGCAATCCCTGTGCAGTGGTGTACAGTTTTCCATTTTCTCCATGAGAGTCCATATTGAAAAGGCCACGTGAGGTGGAGACCCAGAGCAATCCATTATCATCTTCCAAAACCCTGAACACCTGGTCGGGCAGGTTATCGTATCTCCTGAATTGCCTGGTGCGCGGATCGTAACTGCAGAGGCCGTTCTCGGTACAGAACCAGAAATGACCGCGACTGTCGCGATACAAACTGTTCACATAATTATTGCATAGGCTATTACTGTTATTCGGATCGAAGCGAAGATTGCCGCTTTGATTGTTGGCGGGATTGTAAAAATACACGCCGTTGCCATAAGAGCAGAACCAGATGGTTCCCTGGTCATCTTCGGTGATGCCCTGTACCTGTGTATTGAAACCGGGGATGGTAGTAAAATCATCGGTGGCTCTGTTGTATTTGAGAAGACCGGTCCAGGTGCCCACCAGCACTTCGTTCTTACGTGTTTTGTAAAGTGTAACGATGAAGTTGCTGTGCAACTGGTTCGGCGCATCGCCGGCCTTGTAATGCCGTACCACTTTTTCTGTGCGGAGGTCCATCACATCGAGGCCATGCTCGTAGGTGCCGATCCAGAGCTCGTTCCCGCAGGCTACCAGTCCATGTATATTTTGATAGCTGATGCTGCCACTGCCTGAATTGGGCAGGAATTGTTTGATAGCGCCGGTGCGCGGGTCCAGTTTGTGCAGGCCGGCATCTTCCGTACCGATCCAGATATTTTGTTTTTCATCCTGGCAGATCTCATGCACGAGATTGCCTCCTAACCTGTCGGGACCATTATGGGGAAAGTATTTCTGGAAACGGTTCGTCTGTTGCGAAAAATAATTGATGCCACCAAAGAATGTTCCTACCCAGGTACCGCCTTCCTTGTCCTGGCAAAATGAATAGATCACATTGTCTGTAATAGAGTAGGGATTTCCATATTCTTTTTGTACAAGATTAGTGATGCCCTTATACAGGTCATAAATATAGATGCCGGTTTCTGTACCCAGCCACCAGGTGGTGGGTGATTGCCGGATGATCTTGTGTAACTGTATTACACCCTTTTTACCGGAAGCGGTAAATACATCCTGTTGTGTTCTTGTGTGTATATTAAAAAGATAAACTTTATCCATGGTGCCGAAGAGCACAAGACTGTCGTTGAAAGGATAGATATCCTGAATATTGGTGTAGGGCTGCTTTACAGGCAGTTCATAAGTGATGAATTCTTTCTTTCCTGTATTATATTTTTTTATTTGTCCATTACTGTTGGCTGTCCAGCAATCACCCTGCTCTGACAATGTGAGTACCAGTTCCTGTGCAGAGCCGCTGTCGAATTTTTGCAGGGATCTGTTGGACGGATTGTATTTGTACAAATGGAAATCGCAAATGATCCAGACCTGTTGTTCATTATCCGCTTTGATATAGCGAACTTCACCGGCAGGTAATTGATCGAAAAAATAGAAGCGGTCTTCTTTGGGGTTGTAGCGGTAAATGCCTTTGTAAGTGCCGATCCATAATTGTTCCTGGTCGTCTTCATACAAACTCAATACGGAATTGCTGCCGATACTGGTGCTGTCGTGCGGATCATGTTTGAAGATGCGGAAGCTGTTACCATCAAAGCGGTTCAATCCATTTCTCGTACCGAACCACATGAATCCTTTTTTATCCTGCAATATGGTTGTTATCGTATTGCTGGAGATCCCGTTGCCTGCCTGATAGTTCCTGAAATAATACGACTGTGCATGTGCTCCGGACTGCACAGTGCAGGAGAGCAGCAGTAGCACAAGCATTCGTATGGTGAAATGAGAGAGCATTTATCCAGTGATCAAATGTAGGTATTGCAATTGAAAAAAGACAGTTGCAGGGATTTGCGCAAGTAATTGTTTGCTAGTTGTTTATCCCTTCGTATCTTAAATTGGTACATTTTGATCAAAAAATGGAACGGACAGATACCGGTGCTGGACAAATAATATTTTCTTTCGTAGTTGAATATCTGTTTCTTCAATTATCAACGCTTATACCAAAACGATTGCATTATGCCAGGTAGCACTCACTGGGTAAAACATTACGCCCCGCTTCTCTGCTTATTGGTATTTCCCGTACTGGCTTTTTCACAGAGCCGGACACTTACAGGGAAAGTAACAGCCAGGAAAGACAATCAGCCAGTCTCTTCGGTTTCGATCCAGCTCAAGGGTAGATCAGCCGGTACTTCCACAGGAGACAATGGCGAATATTCCATCACCGTCACCAGTTCCGATACCATCATTGCTTCTTCCATCGGTTACCGCCGGTTTGAAGCAGCGGTGAAAGACCTCACAACGCTGAACATTGTGCTGGAAGAGGCCGATGATGCGCTGGCCGATGTGGTAGTAGTAGGTTATGGTACACAGAAGAAAGGCGATCTTACCGGATCGCTGAGCTCTGTGAACAGTAAGGACATTAAATCATTGCCGGTATCCAATGCCGGTGATGCTATTCAGGGGCGTGCTGCCGGTGTGCAGATCGTTTCCTCGGGATCGCCGGGCAGCAATGCCACTATCCGCATCCGCGGTATCGGCACCATCAACAACAGTGACCCGCTGCTGGTGATAGACGGAGTGCCTACCGATGTTCCGCTCAATACGATCAGTCCTGATGATATCGCAAGCATCGAGATCCTGAAAGATGCATCCGCTGCCGCCATCTATGGTTCCCGCGGCGCCAACGGCGTTGTACTGATTTCCACAAAACGCGGAGTATCGGGAAAAGGCGCGCTCGATTTCAAAGCCTTTTATGGTTCGCAGAATGCTACATCCATGGTGGACCTGCTGAATGCTTCACAGTTCGCTTCCCTGCACAATGAAATGATGAGCAATAACGGTCAGGCACAGAATCCTGCATTCGCCAATCCCCCTTCCCTGGGAGCCGGCACCAATTGGCTGGATCTGCTCTTCCGTTCAGCTCCCATGCAGAATTATTCGATGGCCTATTCAGGTGGCGGTCCTAAATCCACCTTCTATGTATCCGGCGCAATGCTTGACCAGCAGGGCATCGTGATCAATACCAGTTACAAACGTTACACGCTTCAGTTCAATCATGATTCAAGAGTGTTCGACTGGCTCCGTTTCGGCAATAACCTCACCATGAGCCATGATATCAAAAAGAACGGCTCCTATGATATCCGAAACACAATGGCAGCCCTGCCAACGCAGGCTGTGTACAATGCCGATGGAAGTTATGCAGGACCGGTAGGCCAACCCTCATGGGTAGGCGATATTGCCAACCCGATCGGTAAGGCAACTATCAACGATAACAAAACGGCTGGTTATAATATTCTCGGTAATGTGTTTGCCGAGCTTACGCTGTTCAAAGACCTCAAATTCAAAACCACCGGCGGCATGCAGGCGATGTTCTGGGACAGCAGGAGCTGGAGCCCCAAATACAACTGGCAGCCGATCCCGCAACCCAACTCTTCCCTTTTTCAGCAATACAATAAAAGCCTCACCTGGCTCTGGGATAATTATTTTACGTATGAAAGATCCTTTCAAGGCGGCCATCGCGTCACTGCTATGGCCGGTACCAGCGCACAGACCAATCGCTATGACAATATGGACGGCTCCATCCAGAAATTTGCCAGCAATGCCACTCAGCAGCTGGACAATGGCACTGTTGATCCAACAGTGGGCGGCACCGGTAATGAATGGGCGCTGTTGTCATTCATAGGTCGCATCAACTATGCATACAAGAGCAAATATCTTTTGACTGCAACCATTCGCCGCGACGGCTCTTCCCGTTTCGGTGATGAAAATAAATACGGCACTTTCCCTTCCGCTTCCGCCGCCTGGCGGATCTCTGAAGAAGACTTCTTCAAGGATATAACTTTTGTGAATGATCTGAAACTTCGTGCAGGCTATGGCGTTACCGGTAACCAGAATATCGGCAACTATTCATTTGCTTCCGTGTTACAGACTGTTCAATACAATTTCAACGGAACCCCGGTGAACGCCATCGTGCCGCAGGCCATTCCAAATCCCGGCGTTAGATGGGAAAAAGTGGAACAGGCAAATATCGGTATCGATGCGAGCTTTCTCAGGAACCGCGTGAATGTTACACTGGATGCGTATCTGAAGAATACAAGAGATATGCTGGTGCCCATGTCTGTGCCCATTTCCACCGGGTATTCGGATATAGTAGTACCCAGCATCAATCTTGGTCATGTACAGAACAGGGGTATCGAACTGGCAGTGAATACGAAAAATCTCACCGGTGAATTTGAATGGAACACCAGCTTCAATGTGAGTTATAACCAGAACAGGATCATGAGCCTGAACGACAGCGTTCCATTATATGCCGGCAGCATTGGACTGAACCAGAACCTTGCCATCCAGCATGCGGGAGGTTATCCCGTGAATGAATTCTATGGTTTTGTTACAAGCGGTATTTTCCAGAACCAGAAAGAAGTGGACGACTGGGCCGTGCAGGTGCCCGGTTCGGATGCGAACAACAGAACGTCACCCGGCGATGTCAAATTCAGGGACCTGAACAATGATGGACAAATAAACGATGATGACCGTACATTCATCGGCAATCCCAATCCCAGTTTCATCTTTGCGATGAATAACAATTTTGCTTACAGGGGATTTGACCTGAGCATCTTCCTCCAGGGTATTGCCGGTAACGATATTTACAATGCGAACCGCATCTGGCAGGAAGGTATGGCCGTGGCGCAGAACCAGACCACAGCGGTCCTGGACAGATGGAGAGGAGAAGGCACCAGCAATTCCATGCCCCGCGCGGTTTTCAACGATCCCAACAAGAATACCCGCGTGAGCGACCGCTTTGTGGAAGATGGATCCTACCTGCGGATCAAGAATATCACCCTTGGTTATACGCTGCCCCGCAGTCTGGTGCAGCGCGCAAAGATGAGCAGCCTGAGAGTATACATCTCCTGTCAGAACCTGGTGACTTTCACAAAGTATACCGGCTTCGATCCGGAAGTACCTTCCAATGGCATCGATCTCAATGTGTATCCTGTAACCAGGACTATCAGTGCCGGCATTAATCTTAGTTTCTAATCCCACAAAACTTGTTTATGAAATCTTTTCTCTATATCCCGGTAATCAGCGCGGCCTTGTTGATGTCCAGCTGCAGCAAGTTTCTCGAAAAAACGCCTCTGGACTCCGTGAATTCGTCCAATTTCTGGCAAACGGAGGACGATGCTATCGCTGCTGTCAACGGTGCTTACCAGCCGCTGCAGTGGCCCAAACTGTACAATCTTCGTATGTGGACCACTGATATATGGGCCGGCAACAGCGTTACCGGAGCCGGTGGCGGTACCGATGGTATCGAAACGCAGGATATTTCCAACTTCGTTACCACCACTGATAATGCCGCTGCGCTCGATATCTGGCGTGGTCCGGCTCCTGGTATCCTTCGGTGCAACCTGATATTGCAGAATGTGCCAGGTATGAAGATCGATGAAAGTCTCAGGAACAGGATTGTGGGCGAAGCGCAGTTCCTGCGTGCCCACTATTATTTCATCCTGGTGCAATTGTTTGGCGATGTGCCACTGATCACGGAACCACAAACACCTTCCGATGATCTGCGTCCGGCGCGCACCGCCAAAGCGAAAGTGTATGAACTGATCATCGATGATCTCACCAAAGCCATTGCCAATCTTCCGGCACGTTCCCAGTATAGTGGCAGCGATATTGGCCGTGCTTCCAAAGGGGCCGCCATCGGTATGTTGATGAAAGTGTACCTCACACTCGGCAATTATCAGAAAGTGGTTGATCTCTATACACAACTCAACGGTCTTGGCTATGCGCTCAATGCCAATTACAGCGATAATTTCAGTCCGTCTGCCAAGAATTCCATCGAATCCCTTTTCGAAGTACAGTATTATGGAAAGACCAATTACAGTTTTTGGGACAATGAAAACCAGGCGAGCTGGGTCAGTACATTTACTGGTCCGCGTAACTCTGATTTCGTAGGTGGTGGTTATGGCTGGAATCATCCAACGCAGGAATTCGTGAATGCCTATGAAGGAGGCGATACCAGAAAAGATAAAACAATACTCTATGCCGGTTGCCCTGACTTCGATGGAAAAGTGTACAAAAGCAGTTACTCGTCAACCGGCTTCAACGTAAGGAAATTCCTGGTGCCCAAAGATGTTTCTGCCGATTACGATACCAATCCTTCCAATTGGGTGGTGCTCCGCTTTGCCGATGTTTTGCTCATGTACGCAGAAGCATTGAATGAACTGAACCGTGGCAATGAGGCGCAGGCAGCAAGCTCCGGAATCAATGCCGGCGGGCCTTTGAACCGTGTTCGCAACAGGGCCGGTCTTACAGATGTAAGCGGTCTCAACAAAGATGCGCTCCGCGAAAAGATCCTGCACGAAAGAAGAATGGAGCTCGCATTCGAAGGCCATCGCTGGTTTGACCTGGTGCGGGTGAATAATGGACAATATGGTTTGAATTTCCTGCACAGCATAGGTAAATCGAATGCTACAGAGAAACACCTGTTGCTGCCCATTCCACAGAAAGAAAGGGATGCCAATCCCAACCTTTCACAAAACAAAGACTACTAAACAAGTTCACCGCTCAACTTTAAACAGTCAGTTATGATTGCATCATCCATCATAAAAAAATGTTTTCCTTTCCTGGCAGTTTTGCTGGCGCTGGCTTGCAGGAAAGATTATAAAGAAACGGACAAAGGCAGCACACCTCTGGCGGTGTCTGCCAATTCCAATAAGATCCTGCTGAACCAGAAAAATGAATCCGCCGATGGCGTAGTCATCAGCTGGACCGCTGGGTCCAATAACGGCAGCAATGCAGGCATCTCTTATGTGCTGAAACTGGACCTGTCTGGTAACAACTTCAACAACGCCCTCACGGAAGACCTGGGAAAGGCAGTTCTCTCCAAAAAGTTTTCCGTGAAGGACCTGAATAACCTGCTGCTGACCCGCTGGAATATCACACCCGGAACAGAAGCCAGTTTACAGGCGAAAGTGATCGCTACTGTTTCCGATGACAAAGGAACAAGGGATTCCTCGGCTATACTAACGGTATTGATCACCCCATACAAGCCCGTGTCAACCACCTTGTACCTGCTTGGAGATGCCACTCCCAATGGCTGGGATGCGGGCAATGCAACTGCTATGGATGCTGATCCCGCGCAGCCGGGCCGTTTTCACTGGCAGGGTTTATTATCTCCCGGCGAATTCAAACTCATTACCACATTAGGGCAGTTCACCCCTTCATATAACAGGGGAGCGGACAATACAAAACTTGTTTTTCGCGAAAACGATAATCAGCCGGATGATAAGATCACGGTGGTGCAATCCGGCGTTTATAGTGTAACGGTAGACCTGCTGGACCTCACCATTGAAGTGCTGGAAACCGCGGAACCGCTCTACAAGCGGCTCTGGATGCTGGGTAACGCGGTACCAACCGGCTGGGATATTCAGAACCCGGCCGAGATGCGCGTGGATTCTTCCAATCTTTTTGTATTCACTTACAATGAGATCCTGACTGCCGGTGAGTTCAAGATCCCTGTTGCCAGGGGCAATTTCGCTACAGATTATTACATGCCGCTTACCAATAATCCTGCGATCACTGAAACCGGTGCGCAGTTGGTGCCCGGAGGTGATCCCGATTACAAATGGAAGATCACCACACCAGGCGCTTATAAGATCAAACTCGATATCCAGGCCAATACCATTAGCATCAAACCCTTTACGCCATTCACTCAGGTTTGGATGGTGGGCGATGCTACGCCGGATAAATGGAATATCAATAATCCTACTCCGATGGTTCCCGATCCTGTTAATCCATATGTATTCACCTGGTCTGGCGCCCTGTCTGTAGGAGAATTTAAAATGCCTGTTGAAACCGGCGACTGGGGCGGCGACTATTTCATGCCGGTACTCAATGCATCCGGCCCCGGCAGCACACAAATGAAATTCGTACCCGGTGGCAGCCCGGACTTCAAATGGAAGATCACAGAAGCCGGCAACTACACCATTACTATTAACCAGTTGTATGAGACCATCAGCATTCAGAAGCAGTAAGTATATTTTGTGCGCGTTCATTTCAGGAATCATTCTTTGGAGCAGCTGTAAAAAAGATGCTCCAAAGAACGATCCAATAACCTATGGGAATTCTTTTGTGCTCACCATCAACACAGATAAAGCTGTGTACAAGCCCGGAGAGACTGTTCAGTTTTCCATTAACAGACCACTCACGGGCAATCTGAAACTTCGCTACCGTCATCTCATGGAAACGGTCAGTGAAGCGGCTTTTACGGGAAACAGCTGGAGCTGGACCGCACCTGCTGCAGACTTCACCGGTTATATGGTGGATATTTATGAAACAATTGACGGAAAAGAAAAGATCCATGCCAGTACAGGCATCGACGTTAGTTCTTCCTGGGCGAAATTCCCGAGATACGGCTTTTTGTCGAAGTACGGACAATTGACAGATACGGAGATCAAAGCCGTGATGGACAATCTCACGCGTCATCATATTAACGGACTTCAATTCTACGACTGGCAATACAAGCATCATATGCCGCTGGCTGGTTCTCCTTCGGCTCCGCAATCGGTTTGGAAAGATCTTTCCAACCGGGATGTATATCTTTCCACTTTGCGATCCTATATCGATGCGGCTCACAAAAGCGGTATGCAGGCTATGTTCTACAATCTCGCTTTCGGAGCGCTCAGTGATGCGGCAGCCGATGGCGTTCAGGAAGAATGGTATGTGTTCAAAGATCAAAACCATACAACGAAGGATAAACATCCGTTGCCACTGAATTTCTTCAAAAGCGATATTTACCTCACCGATGCAGGTAATACCAACTGGCAGCAATACATCGCGGCAAAACACAATGATGTATACCAGGCCCTGAATTTCGATGGGTTCCATATAGATCAGCTCGGGGATCGCGGTTCGATCTATACCTACAATGGCGCTGCGCTCAACCAGGCTGCAACCTTCAAGCCATTCATCCAGGCGATGAAAACTGCATCGCCCAACAAGAAATTGCTGATGAATGCCGTGAACCAGTATGGTCAGCAAAACCAGATCGCAACAGCGCCCGTCGATTTCCTGTATACCGAAGTCTGGGGGCCGAATGATGAGTACAGCCATCTCTCAAACATCATCCGGAACAACAATACTTACAGCAGCAATACCAAACCTACTGTACTGGCGGCTTACATGAACTATAACAAGGCAGACCAGGCGGGTTATTTCAATACCCCTGGTGTTTTGCTCACCGATGCCGTGATCTTCGCCTTTGGCGGTTCCCACCTTGAACTGGGAGAGCATATGTTGGGCAAAGAATATTTTCCGAACAATAATCTACTGATGCCTGATGAGCTTCGCAATGCCATTGTTCGCTACTACGATTTCATGGTGGCTTATGAAAACCTGCTGCGCGATGGCGGCATTTTCAATACGCCTGTAGTAAACTGTACAAATGGAAAAGCTACTATCAATAACTGGCCTCCTGCAAAAGGAGAAGTTTCTGTTGTTGGTAAGGAATTCACCAACCGGCAGGTACTGCATTTGGTGAACTTCAGCAATGCCAATTCGCTTGAATGGCGCGACAGTAATGGGACACAGGCGAAGCCTGCTGTTATCGACAATATGGAGTTGACCGTGAGTGCTGCAAAGACTGTAAAGAAAGTCTGGATCGCGTCTCCGGATTCGAATAACGGTGTGGCAGCTGCGCTGAATTTCACACAGGCCGGAAATACAATTACGTTAACGGTGCCATCCCTTCAATACTGGGATATGATCGTACTGGAATATTGAACCCTCAATGAAAATGGAAATGAAGAAAATTATCATCAGTTGCCTTGTTTTGATGCTGTTGTTAAACGTAACGCAGGCGCAGACGCCGGGCAATTGTAATAGTTATACGGTGAACGGCAATACGGTTGTGTTCAATGGAGAGCGGAATGCAAAAGTATCGGTAAAGATCTGCAGCCCGTCTGTATTGAAGATATGGTATGCAGCCGATGGACAGTTCAAAAGGAACAATGAATCCTTTGCGGTGATCAATGAAGAACTGGAACAGGCAGATCCTGTTCAGGTGAATGATGAGCCGCAGGCCTATGAGATCTTTACCAGTCGCCTGCGTATCCGCGTGAACAAATCTCCCTTCAGGTTACAGGTGTTCGATAAATGGCAAAAGTTGCTGCTGAGTGATCATAACGAAAAAGGGCATGTGCAGGATAGTTTGAATGTTTATGCCTTCAAGCAATTGCGTAATGATGAGCAGTTCTTCGGCCTCGGTGAAAAATCAGGTCCGGTAAATCGCCGCGGCCGTACCTATACTATGTGGAACAGCGATAAGCCCTGTTATGGTCCACAGGAAGATCCGCTCTACAAGAGCATTCCATTTTTCTTCAGCAATTACAAATACGGGATTTTTTTCGATAATACCTGGAAATCAAAATTCGATTTCGGTGCAACATCCACTGAATATTTCAGTTTTGGTTCCAATGGGGGAGAGCTGATCTATTATTTTATTCACGGAAATGATTATGCGCAGATCATCGAACAGTATACTCAACTGACAGGGAAACCCATCATGCCTCCCAACTGGGCTTTCGGGTTTTCCCAATGCCGTGGACTGTACACCAATGAGAAGCTGGCGCGCAGTGTGGCGGCTGAATTCCGCAAGCGGAAAATTCCCTGCGATATTATCTACCAGGATATCGGCTGGACGGAAGGATTGCAGAATTTCAAATGGGCGCCGGACCGTTATGCAAACCCCCGCGGAATGCTTCAATACCTGGATTCACTGGGCTTCAAGATGATCGTGTCGCAGGATCCGGTGATCTCCCAAAAGACAGCGGAGCAATGGAAAGAAGCTGATGGAAAAGGATACTTCGCTACAGATGTGCGTACAGGAAAGTCTTACGATATGCCCTGGCCCTGGGGCGGCAACTGCGGGGTGGTGGACTTCACAAAACCTGAAGTGGCCGACTGGTGGGGCATGTATCAGCAGAAGCCCATCAGTGATGGTGTTCGCGGATTCTGGACAGATATGGGAGAACCGGCATGGAGCAATGAAGATGCTACCGATAGATTGTTCATGAAACATCATGCCGGCATGCACGGCGAGATCCATAATGTATATGGACTTACCTGGGATAAAGTTGTAAAAGAACAATTCGAGAAACATAATCCTGGCAAGCGCGTCTTCCAAATGACGCGTGCGGCTTATGCAGGCCTGCAACGCTACACTTTCGGCTGGTCAGGAGATGCGGGTAATGGAGAGAATGTGACAGAAGGATGGAGCAGGCTCGCCAACCAGGTAGCAGTGGGTGTTTCAGCAGGAATGGGATTGATCCCTTTCTGGTCCTGCGATATATCCGGTTATTGCGGCGATATCAAAGATTATCCTGCAATGGCCGAGCTCTATACCAGATGGATGCAGTTCGGAGTGTTCAATCCTTTGAGCCGCGCACATCATGAAGGTGATAATGCGGTTGAGCCATGGCTCTTTGGTGCAGAGGCAGAGAAGAACTGCCGCAATGCCATCGAAATGAAATATCGTCTCTTCCCTTATATCTATTCTTATGCGCGAGAGGCGCACGATAAAGGAATGCCCATCATGCGCGCCATGATGCTGGAATTTCCGGAAGAAGAACCAGCTGCTTCTGCCGATGATCAGTTCATGTTCGGAAAAGAAATACTGGTGGCGCCGGTAGTGAAGAAGGGAGCGGTGAGCAGGAGGATCTGGTTGCCTGATGGAGAATGGATCGATTTCAATGATGGTAAAACAGTGTATGAAGGCGGGCAGACCATCACTTACAAAGCGCCGCTGAGCGTGGTTCCTGTACTGGTGAAAAGGGGCTCCATCATTCCCATGATGCCGGTGATGCAGTTTATCGGTGAAAAGAAAGATCATCCTCTCTACCTGCATGTATACCCGGCGGAGCATACCAACCCGGTTGCTTTTGAATTGTATGAGGATGATGGAGAATCGCAGGATTATCTCGAAAACAAATTCTGCAAAACGGTATTTGAATGCCGTACCAGTGAAAAATATTATACGCTGACTGTGTCGGCGCGCAACAGCAGCGGATTTCAGCCTTCGCTTAAGCGGAAGCAGGTATTTATGCTGCACCTGGCGAAGAAGCCAGGGAAAGTATTGGTGGATAAGAAACCGCTTACAACGGGCGTATCCTGGGATGCAGTAAAAGGTATTTACAGCATCACTATACCTGATAACGGAAAAGCGCACACTATAGAACTGAGTAAACATTAATTCTACTTTAAACCAGTTACATGAACAGTAAGGGAAAGTGGTTATTGACAGCAATGCTGGGGCTTGCTGCGGCCGGTTATGCGCAGGATGCAATAAAACCTGTTTGGTCCAGCCCCGCATACCAGGTGTACCCAGACAGGGTTGTGCAGGGAAAATATACGGCAAAGGCATTGTCTGCCCATGAAATGAGCTCGGATTATCAAAGTCCCGCCAATCTATTCAAAAGCTCCCTGATCTCATTCAAGTTCAGCATCAACGGGAAGGATAATGAAATGCTATCCGGAAGGGACCATGCTTTCAATATTGTTGCAAAGGATGGATATGCCGAAACGCCATTGATAAAATTTGGAAAACAAGTGAAGCCTGTGGCAGGCATGAAAGAACAATACCTCGATCCGAATACCAGACTGAAGTTGAGGCTTGATCTGCGCGAAGTGCTGGAGGCTTTCAACAGTAAAGGATATTTTGAAACCTTCAAAGGTGATAAGATCTACAAAGAGGATTTCAGGGGTGTATATGTAGCGGGAAGCGCTGCGCCGCTGATCTGGGATTTCGATAACCTGGTACATCATCCGGAGCTGCAGCTGAAAGATGAAGATGGTGATGGCATTTATGAAACCACACTATCGATGAATGCGCCGGAGCAATCCAATCAGACAGATGCACAATGGAAATTGAGTAAGGATATCAGCGCCTTTCCACAATACCAGTCGGGCTATCCCATTGCCGATGCCATCTACAACCTGAGCCTGGAAGAAATGATCAAAGCCGTGGAGCCCGACAGCACTTTCCGTACCGGGAAAGAATGGGCGGGCGTGTGGACGCGTGATATCAGTTACAGTATTATTCTCAGCATGGCTTACCTCCAGCCACAGGTGGCAAAGTACAGCCTGATGAAAAAAGTGAACAAAAAGAAAAAGATAATTCAGGATACCGGTACAGGCGGTGCCTGGCCGGTGAGTACAGACAGGATGGTCTGGGCCATCGCAGCATGGGAGATCTACAAGGCAACCGGCGACAAAGCCTGGCTGGCTGAGGCTTACGGGATCATCAAAAATTCAATCGAAGACGATCTGCAGAATGTGTATGATCAGTCAACAGGTATGGTGCGCGGAGAATCCTCTTTTCTCGATTGGAGGGAGCAAACCTATCCACGCTGGATGCAGCCTGCGGATATCTTTGAATCCGAAAACCTTGGCACCAATGCCGTGCATTATGAAGCCAACCAGGTTCTGTCGGCAATGGCGGTGTTATTGCAGCAGCCAGCTGTAGCGCAAAAGCATGCCGCCATCGCCGCAAAGATCAGAACGGGCATCAACAAATATCTCTGGCTGCCGGAACAACAGTACTATGGACAATATCTCTATGGAAGAAAATATAAAACAGTATCAGGCCGTGCTGAAACTTTGGGCGAAGCATTATGCGTATTGTTTGGTATTGCCGATGAAAAGCAACAGCAGTCGATCGTTTCGCGCATGCCTGTAACAGCTTTTGGGGCACCCTGTATCTGGCCTGATATTCCCGGCATTCCGCCTTACCATAACAATGCTGTGTGGCCTTTCGTGCAATCGTACTGGATGTGGGCCGCAGCTAAGGCAGGCAATGAAAAACAAGTGATGGAAAGTATCAGTTCCATTTACAGGCAGGCTGCGCTGTTCCTTACCAACAAAGAGAATTTAGTGGCAGAGAATGGCGACTATACCGGTACTCAGATCAATTCAAGCAATATGTTGTGGAGCCTTTCAGGTAATATCAGTATCGTGCACAAAGTATTGTTTGGGATCCGGTTCAGGGAAGATGGACTGCAATTCAAACCCTTTGTTCCTGCTGCCTGGAAAGGGAAAAGAACACTGACGAATTTCAAATACCGCAATGCTGTACTCGATATCACATTGGAGGGAGAAGGAAACCATGTGCAATCCTTTCTGCTGGATGGTAAATTGTTGGACCAACCGGAATTACCCGGCGATATCTCCGGACCACATGCCATCAGTATTGTGCTGGCTTCAAAACCTTTGCCGGCACAGTCAATGAATAAGACTGACAGCTACACAAGCCTGCCGGCCCCAGAAACCATATTACAGAAAAACCTGCTTACCTGGAAGCCCATCAGGGGAGCCGTACAGTACAGGGTTTTGAAAAATGGAAAAGGGTACAGGAATACAACAGCGCAGCAGGTGAGTATCGATATTACAAAACCGGCGGAATACCAGGTATTGGCGATTGATAAAAAAGGGAGCCCTTCCTTTGCCAGCGAACCGTTGTTTGTGGTAAGTAAACAGGATCAGCTTACTTATGAAGCGGAAACTTTTGTTGCGCCTGCATCCTATGCATACAAAGGATTTACCGGTTCTGGTTTCGTGGAATTAAGCACAACCGTGAACACGGCATTAAGCATTCCTGTTGAAGTGAAAAAAGCCGGATGGTATTTTATCGATAGCAGGTATGCGAATGGCAATGGCCCTACCAATACGGAAAACAAATGCGCTGTCCGTACAGTGATGGTGGATGATACCAATACCGGAGTATGGGTGTTCCCCCAGCGTGGGAAAGAAGAGTGGTCCAACTGGGGATACACCAATGGGATCAAAATATATCTGAGTGCAGGCAGGCACCAGTTGAGTATCCGCTATCTCGAAACAAATGAGAATATGAATGAAACTGTCAACCAGGCCATGATCGATCATATCAGGCTGGTGCCGGTAACAGAGTGATAAAAATGGCAGCAATTGAAAAAAGAAAGCCTTCTGAAATGAATTTCAGGAGGCTTTCTTGCCTATTGCTTGTTCGCCCAAAAGTCGCCCACATGAAGTGGCGCTTGTCGCCATGTCCCGGTGCATTGAATAATGTGAGGGTGTCAACTGGCTATACATTGTTATATCAACAGCTGATTGATTTTGTTACCCCCTGTTTCCATCTATTTTCGATATTATTTTTTTATCTTACTTCCTCTATACCGCTTGCCCCGGTTTATTACATTTTTCATTCATTAAAAAATGTTTATGTATTCCTCCAGGATTCATCAACCGGCAAGCGCATTTCTTGTATCGTTTTCCATTTTTATTCTTTTATCAGTCAGCCAATGTTGGGGGCAGAACATGCGCCTCTGGTACAATCGTCCGGCGGACGACTGGAATGAAGCCCTCCCCATCGGTAATGGGCGTCTGGCTGCTATGATCTTTGGCGGTTCCGGGGAGGAGCGGCTGCAACTGAATGAGGAAAGCATCTGGTCCGGGGAGCCGGGCAATAACGTAACGCCCGGCGCTTACGATGCCATTCAACAATTAAGAAAGTTGATAGCAGCAGGTCAGTATGATGAAGCGCAAAGTTTCTCCAACCGGGCTTTCCCAAGGAATGCCGCACCAGGTAACAACTACGGGATGATGTATCAGCCGGCAGCCAATTTGCTGATGCGTTTTCCTGGTCATGAAAATGTTACGGGGTACAGACGGGAGCTGGATATTGAAAACGCAATTGCCACTGTTTCTTATTCATTGAATGGCATTCAATACAAAAGGGAAGTATTCGCTTCATTGACAGATGGAGTGATCATGGTGCAACTGAGCGCAAATAAGCCCGGAAGTATCGATGTACATTTTTCCATGAGCAGCCCGCATAAACAAGCCAGTATAAAACAGAACGGCAAACAATTGCAGCTGAACGGCACCAGCAGCAGTTCGGAGAATAAAAAGGGACGGGTTCGTTTTGAAGCGTTGATCAGGCCAGTGGCCTTTGGCGGGAATATGCAATTCTCTGATACAGGCATCAGCATCAGCAAAGCAGACAGGGTGGTGGTTTGTATTTCGATTGCCACCAATGTGAAATCGTATAAGGATATTAGTGATAATGAGCATCTCAGGGCCAATAGCATTTTGCAACAGGCGATGCGTAAGCCTTATGAGGAGCTGAAAGATGCGCATACCGATCGTTACCGGCAATATTTCAACCGGATGAAACTGGAACTCGGTACCAGTGCCCAGGCTGAAAAGCCAACTGACCAGCGTGTAGAGGAATTTGCCGGCAGTACAGATCCACAGTTGGTTGCATTGTATTTTCAATTTGGGCGATACCTCCTGATCGCAGGATCACAGCCCGGCACACAACCAACCACCCTGCAGGGAAAATGGAATGATATGGTATCGCCACCCTGGGGCAGCAAGTATACCATCAATATCAATACGGAAATGAACTACTGGCCTGCAGAGTCCACCAACCTTTCTGAATTGCATCAGCCTCTGCTGCAGATGGTGAAAGAGCTCAGTGTAACAGGTCAGCAGACTGCGCGCGAAATGTACCGGGCGCGCGGCTGGAATGCGCATCACAATACGGATCTCTGGCGCATCACCGGTATTGTGGATGGCGGCTTCTTCGGTATGTGGCCGATGGGCGGCGCCTGGTTATCGCAACATATCTGGTATCATTATCTTTTTACAGGAGATCAAAAATTCCTGCGCCAATACTACCCCGTGCTGAAAGGAGCAGCCATGTTCTTCGTGGATGCATTACAGGAAGAACCCAACAATAAATGGCTGGTTGTGTCTCCGTCGATGTCGCCGGAAAATACTTACCGTGACGATCTCGGTGTGGCTTCCGGCACCACTATGGACAACCAGTTGGTGTTTGATGTATTCTCCAATCAACTGGAAGCAGCAAGGATATTGAAGACCGATCCCGCCTTTTCGGATACGGTGAAAAGTAAGCTGGACAGGCTTCCACCGATGCAGATCGGGAAATATGGACAATTGCAGGAATGGCTGGAAGACTGGGATCCTGCCAGGAGCAATCACCGGCATGTTTCGCATTTATATGGTTTGTATCCCGGCAACCAGGTTTCTCCGTATCGCTCACCTGAGCTTTTCAATGCTGCCCGCAAAGTGCTGCAGAGCAGGAATGATAAATCCACCGGCTGGTCGATGGGGTGGAAAGTAAATCTCTGGGCGCGCTTGCTGGATGGCAATAAAGCCTGGCAGCTTATCCGCGAACAGCTCAGTCCTATGCCGAAAGAACCAAAAGGAGAACAGGGCGGCACTTATCCCAATCTCTTTGATGCCCACCCTCCTTTCCAGATAGATGGAAATTTCGGTTGTACGGCAGGGATAGCAGAGATGTTATTGCAATCACATGACGGCGCCATTCATTTGTTACCTGCGTTACCTGATAACTGGGCAAACGGCAGTGCGAAAGGGCTGGTGACCCGGGGTGGGTTTGTAGTAGACATAGAATGGAAAAATGGAAAAGTAAATTCTGTGACTATCCATTCCCGTCTCGGTGGCATTTGCAGACTACGTTCCTATGATGCGTTGAAAGGGGAGAAGCTGGCGTTGAAACCTGCATCAGGCATCAATCCCAATCCATTCTTCAAAAGGGCGGACATCAAGCCGGTATTGATTGCTGATCCATCAAAGCTGGATAAGAAGGATCTGAAAGCGATCCTTGAATATGACCTGAAGACGAAGCCCGGTGGCCATTACAAGCTGCAGTTGCAATAAAATTTGGACGAGGCTCCGCAGCTGCGGGCCGCCAACCTCATTCCGGTTGCCTTTTTCAGGCAACCGGTTTTTTATGCAGTTATGCTTATATTGTAAGATATTCTGTTGCAAATGTTATTCAAAAGGTCTCCCAGGAAAATCGGTCTAACCCTGTCTGGTGGCGGACTGCGCGCTATCGGTCACCTCGGGGTGATGAAGGCCCTGGAACAACACGGAATCAAACCCACGATCCTTTCAGGTACCAGCGCCGGCGCAATTGTTGCTGCTTTCTATGCAGCAGGCCATTCACCCGATGATATGTTTTCCATTATTCTAAAAAAAGAATTCTTTCCCCGTTCATATCTCAGGTTACGGACTTCAGGGCTTTTCGATCCTTCCTTCCTGATAAAGATCTTCAGTGAATACCTGCCCGATGATTTTTCAAAATTGAATATGCCATTGTATGTGGCGGCTACCGAGTTGTCTGCCGGAGTAACGGAATATTTTTATGAAGGCCCTTTGTACAAGGCGTTGCTGGCAACGTCGAGTATCCCGCTGGTATTCCCTGCGGTGATGGACCGGCCCAAATTATATGTGGATGGTGGTATCCTCAACAACCTTCCCATTGAACCGATCAGGGAAAAATGTGATCTGCTCATTGGGGTGCATGTGAACTCCATCGCCAAAGGTTGCGATATGCCACTGGGTGTTCGGAAAACATTCGACAGGATCTTTCACCTGGCGCTGGGCAATGCAGTGTATGCGAAATCCCGGCATTGCGATCTGTTCATCGATCCGCCTGCCATGACGCAGTTCGGGATGCTGGAAAAGAAAGAAGCGCATAAGATCTTCGGGTATGCTTATGCGCATGCAATGCAGCAGTTGGAGAGTAATCCTGTTAAATTGAAATAATTATTTCGGATTGGTGGTAGTGATCCACCAGGTATTGCCGAAAGGATCCTGCACGCCACCACTGCGGCCATAGTCCTGGTCTGCAATCTCATTCACGCTGGTGGCTCCATGCTGCAGGGCCAGTTTGTATGTGGCGTCTACATCCGCAACATGGATATAAAGCCCCGCCGTCATAGGTTGCCATTGATCGGCAGCATTGGCGAACATGATCACACTGTCCCCGATGAATACTTCAGCATGCATCACTTCACCTGACTCCCGCCTGTGCATCAACTTTTCAGTGGCGCCGAACACATTCTTCATGAATTGGAGAAAATCATCTGCCCCTTTCATGATGATGTATGGCATCACACGCTGATAGCCCTGTGGAATGAAAACCTTGTCCATAATTATCTTTTTATCAAAATTAGATTAGCTGGCGTTTTCAAAATTGTAGAATTCCGACAATCAGGCATCCCGCCATTCGGCGCCTTCTGGTTGTCCGTGAAAATATGCCTTGGGGTGATAACCCGAGAATGTCTTGAAATCAGTGATGAAATGCGATTGATCATAATAGCCGCATTCATGTGCTATTTCCGTCAATAGTTTTTTACGATTACCGTAATCATTCAGCGAAGCTTTGAACCGGGTGATGCGCGAGAGCAGTTTCGGGCTGAGCCCGGCATATTCCCTGAATTGTCTTTGAAGTGTACGCTCGGTCATGCAAAATTTTTCTGATAAGGCAGGAATGGAAACCTGCTGGCCGGAATCAATCACATGACGGATGGCGCAGAAAGTTGCAGGGTTTTCTTCAAACCGGTCCGGTAATTTCTTTTCCAGGAATTTTATGAGAATGTTCAGTCTTGCTTCATTGCTATGCGCAGTGATCATTCTTTCTTCCAGTTCTTTCCCTTCCTGGCCCAGTAAAGCCGGAAGGTCCGGCATTTCATTGACGATACTGGAAGCAGACATATCAAAAAGAAATGGGATGGCAAATGGATAGAGATAAGCGCCGAATATCCCAAATTGTTCCTGTGTAATGTAGCGTTTGTATTGTTGGGCAGGGGCCTGCAGGCCCGAGTAGAAATTGCTGCCTGCATGATCAGGTTCCCGGAACAGTCCTTTATAATGAAAGATGAGTTCCGCACAACCATCAGCCATGGAACGGTAAGCATAAGGCTGTGCATCGAAATTGCTTTCGAAGATCCAGAAACATCTTACAAATGATTGCAGGCTTTGTGGTGGCTGGATGCAGTGGTAGATCATCTGGCTCCATTTTCTCTTTACAAGTTACGGATTATTACAGAACCACTTCCCTGAGAAAGCCGGCCGCCTGTTGCAATACAGTTGCCTTACTTTCTTTATGCGGAGTATGCCCCAATTCCGGCGCCATCCATTTTTTCACTTTTCCTGAAACACCGGACAGAATACCTTCTACCTGGGCAATGCTGCCGAATTCATCATTTTCCCCCTGGATCACCAGTACAGGACATTGGATCCGGGGAAGGAAATGTTCAATATTCCATGATCTGAATTGTGGGTTCAGCCAGGTGTCTGTCCAGGCATGGAAAACGGATTCCGTTTTGTTGCCATGATATTTTTCCAGCTTTTGTTTCAGGCTGGTTGTCTGCCAGTCAGTAACGGCATTCCGGATACCGGCCAGTGTGATCTCTTCAACAAAAATATGCGCGCCTTCAGTGATTACGGCAGTACATCTTTCCGGATATTTTGCAGCTGCTATCAGCGCAATGGAGCCGCCATCGCTATGTCCGAAAAGAATGGCTTTATCAATCCGGCAGGCATCCATCAGTTTAACCAGGTTGTCTGCTTCGATCTCCAGGTAATCGTTCTGACGTTTTTCTGAATTGAAAGCGGCGGAAGCGCCATAGCCCTGCCGGTCGTACACCAGTACATTGCATTGGGCAAGCTGCCCCAGTTCCTGTGGGAACGAGCGCCAGAGCGAGATGCAGCCCAGGCTGTCGTGCAGGAAAATAATGGTGGGAAGGGTTGATCCCGTTTTGAATTCCTGTACGCTGATACTGACTCCGTTTATGATCGCTTCTTTCATCATGTACCAAAAATAGAAAGAAGCTGTTGCATGAACAGCTTCTTTTATGGAATGCAAAATAACAGGTTTGCTATTGTGGAAAAAGATCTTTCCTCTCAGTTATAAAGTGCCTCCAGTATTTTTTCATTCTCGATGATCAGCATACCCTGTCTGTCGCTGGTGATGCCACTGGTAAGTGTATATGGATAGGTGGGCTGATTGCCTTTCATAACGGTAGGCATATAACCGAACTGGATATTATTGTATGGTTTCAACGCTTCGCCTACTTCAATGATATGTGTGGAAATGATGAAAGCGCTGTTGCGGTACCTGGAAAAAGCTACAGTACAGGCCAGGGTGGCATCATAAGCATCTTTTACATTGGTTCCCTTGAACAGTTCATCGAAGATCACCACCATGTTCTTCCGGTTGCTCACTTCCTGCGCCACTTTCTTTACGCGCAGTACCTCTGCATAAAAATGACTGTAACCCATATTGAGGTTATCTGGAACATTGATACTGGTATAAAGCCCGTCGCGGATGGAAAATCGCATATTGGCTGCAGCTACAGGAAAGCCCATATGCCCCATGTACAAGGCAATGCCGAAGCTCTTCATGAGGGTGGACTTTCCGGCCATATTGGCGCCGGTGAGAAAGAGAAGATTGGTGGAACTGTCGAGGCGGATGGCATTGGGCACAGCGTTTGGAAGGCCGGGATGCCGAAGCGCCGTACTGCCGAAAACATTTGCTGAACCTGGCAAAGCTGTAGCATAGTAAAAGCCCCGTTCACGGGATACAGAACTAACGGCAATGTATACGTCCAGTTGATAGATGGTTTCCAGCAACCATTCCATTTCCTTGCGCAGGGTATTGCGCAGCAGGGAATCATAGCGTGCTGTATTCAAGATGGAGAGTGTTTGTCCATTGACTGTATCCAGCCACTGCATTTTTTTGCCTGACAAAAACTGGCGCGCCTGTGCGGTCATGGGGATATCCAGTTTATTCACAAGCGCCCTCAGTGCAACCAGTGCTGCGATAGTGGCCCGCAGGTTTTGTTGCAACTGTTCGTATTGTTTGTCGTGCAGAAAAGCGCCGGCAAATTTTTTGCGCGCAACGGCGGCGAGGTTGGTGACACCATTCCCGTTGATCACACTGCTCATATAATTTTCCACCCGGTTGAAATCTGCCGTATCGAAAGGGAAACTAAGGTTGGCATTCTGGAAATAATGGAAAAGGCTGCTCCTTTCGTTGATGGCAGTTGCGTCAGTGAGTGGCTGGTGGAACATTTCAGTGAGCAGTCTTTCTCCTCCGCCTGTTTTCACTTTGTTGAAAATGCTGAAGACCGAATGTTGTTTGAATTTTCCCAGCAATCCCAGGTCTTCCAATGTTTGTTTGTCGGTTATGAAGCTCATGCTGGTTGTGTTTGTTGAATGCCTGCTTCGAGGATATCGAGAATGCCTTCATTGTTGATGATGATCATACCATGCCTGTCGTCTGTGATGCCTTCTTCCAGCGTATAGGTATACACGGGAGTATTGCCATTCATGCTGGTGGGCAGGTAAATGAAACGGACATTCGGTGTGTCTGCCCTGAGTATATCGCCTGCTTCGATAATATGGGTGGAGATCACGAAGAGGCTGTTATGCCTGGTGGCGAATCCTTTGGTGATGGCGATAGTGGCTTCGTAAGCGTCCTTCACATTGGTGCCGCGGAACAATTCATCAAAAACGATGAACAGCTTTTTGCCCTGCGACAATTCCGCTGCCATCTTCTTCACGCGCAATACTTCTGCATAGAAATGACTGGCGCCCATGCCCAGGTTGTCCGGCAGATTGATAGTGGTGTAAATGCCATCCATCACAGAGAACTCCATGCTGGCGGCGGGCA
Organism: Pseudobacter ginsenosidimutans; assembly: GCF_007970185.1. Classification (NCBI taxonomy): domain Bacteria; kingdom Pseudomonadati; phylum Bacteroidota; class Chitinophagia; order Chitinophagales; family Chitinophagaceae; genus Pseudobacter; species Pseudobacter ginsenosidimutans. The sequence continues at coordinate 3,593,930 of NZ_CP042431.1, forward strand.
CAGGAAATCCCATATGGGCCAGGAACATGGCGATGCTGAGTGATTTCATGAAAGTGGATTTTCCTGCCATATTGGCCCCGGTGAGAAAGATCACATTACCATCGGGATGAATACGGATATTATTGGGCACGGCTTTCGGAACACCGGGATGGAATACATGCTCCAGCTTAATGCTGAGCATGTTGCCCGGAAGTGCTTTCGCGAAAGCAAAATTCCTTTCACCGGCCACCCGTGCAATGCTCATATAAAGATCAAGCTGGTACAGGCGCTGCAGGAGCTGCCTGATCTCTTCGCGATAGCGGAAACGGAATACAACATCGAGGTCTGCCATTTGAGCAAAGCCGGGTTTTCCTTTCAAACTGAATACCGGTTCAAATGCAGGCATGTCCAAAATAGAAAAAATGGAATCCTTTTCCTGCGCATAGGGGTGAGCGTCAGACAGCGCCAGGTCCTGCATGAAACTGCGGGAAGTCTGCATCAGGTCCACTATGGCGGCTACGCCTTTCATGATCAGTTGTGTGGTATTGTCCGGAGCAATTATATTGCCCATCTTCCTGCCGATGGTATTGTTTTCCTGCGTGAGTTTGGTGCGCTCATCGCGGTTGGACATATACGGCTCAATTGCATCGAAATGGGAAGAAGGGAAGGGGAATGTTTTTTCTGTTGCAGCAAAATAGCTGATGATGGAGCTTCGCCGGTTGATAGTTGCATGATCGGAAAGCGGGTAGCGGAACATTTCTTCGAGAACCGCTGCGCCACCTCTTGTGGCGCAACGGTTGAAGATATTGAACAGAGAGTCGCTTCCGTGTTTCCCGAAAATATTCAGGTCGTCGAGCGTTTGTTTATCTGTGGTAAATAACATGGGTCTCTTTTATTTCCTTTTTCGGCGGATAAGGAGGATAGCGGCAAATGCGATCAGGGCAGCGGGCAATCCCCAGAGGAAGGTCAGCTTGAGGGCGCTCACCTGGTCTGTAGTAACATTTACACTTTTATCGTTCCTTTCAGGGCGCCAGGTGTCGATCGGGAATTCACCATAGGCAAGAAAACTGAACATGGTAGTGCCGAATACGAAATTGGATTGCGAGAAATTTCCATTTTTCAGGAAATCGGCATCACCTGTCACTACGATGCGTTGTTCTTTTCCATTCACCTTACGGGTCAGGCTTAGGGCAGTGGGGAGAGGGCCTTTCACATCGCCGTCCTGCGGAGCAAAGGTGATGGTGCCGGAAAGGTCACGTCTTCTGCCACGCGGCCCTTCGCTCACGGCTGCGGCGGTATTGGAAGACGCAACAGGTTGGGGGGAGGTCTTCACCTGGGTTACCTGTGGTTTCTCTGGTTGTGCCTGCAATTTAGTTTGCAGTGTTTTTGATTGCTCCATCGATTTTGCCCTGATCTTTTGCATGAGTTCGCCAACAGATTTCTGTTTTTCTTCCGGTGTTCCTGAACCGGTCATGATGCCATTGATCAGCGTATGAACAGAGTCCCTTGTCTTTTTTTGTGCCGGGCTAATCGGGTTCTCTTTTTCCAGTTTCGCCATCACTTCAATCATCTTCTTTTGTTTCTCTTCGTCTGTGCCTGCACCATTTTTTATGCCGTCCATCACAGTTTTGATGGAATCAACTTTCTTTTTTCTTTCTGCCATTGTATTGGCATCAGTAGCTCCGGTAGTAGCTTTTTGCTGTGTGGTAGTGGATTTGGGAGCAGCGGGCTTTGCTGTTGTTCTTTTTGCCGGACCGGTTGTAACAGGTTCTTCTTCATCAGGGCCACCCAGGCCGCCCATGCTGATCATCATTACGCCACCGGATGCGCTGGTCATGGTTTCGGGATCGAGGTCTTTCACCCTGTTCCAGGAGAATTTCGGATCGCTCATCAACAAAGGATGAATATCGAAATTGCCGGTGTTGACGTAACGAAGCGCGGAAACGCCTGTCATGCTTACTTTAGCAGTCAGTGTGTCTTTTTGCATCTTATCGAGGTATTTTGATAAGCTGGCTGCAAATGGCGTGAGGTCCGGCCTTACCTGGTTGGGTTGATAATCTTTATCTTCCTGCACTATTTGTCCATCCAACAATTCCACTCCCATTTCTTTCAGTAATGGTTGCAACGGAGAATCTTTGACTGGCTCTGCGGCAATAAGCAGGTTGCCGCCTCTGTCAAGATATTGTTTCAGGTGTGTAAGTGTTGCTTCAGTAAAATCCTGTTTGGGATCGGCGATCACCAGGATCGCCACATCGGTGGGTACTTCCTGTGTTTCCAGCGTCAGCGTGTCCACATCAAATCCCTGGTTGAGCAATGAATTGCGGAAGGGCTTGGAACTGGCCATTTTCATGTACTCCCTGTCGGATTTTCTGAGGATGCTTCTTTCCATATTACCGGTGAGGAAGGCCACTTTGGGCAGCTTCGCCATTTGCAGGCGTTTGAAGGCGGCGGCCACTTCAGTTTCGCCGGGCCAAACAAATTGATCGTCGTAGATGCGGAGGAATGTGGTCCTGTCCTTGTATTTCAGCTGCATCACAAATCGGTTGAGCTCAGGTCTGAGATCGATGATCTTCCGGATCTCTTCCGGTGTTTTGATATTCTTCATTTTCAGTCCCTGCACTTTTGCCTGTTGCTCGGCGATCTCTTTGATACTCTTCCCTTCGTAACCTGACATCATGTATTGATTATCCAGCGTGCTGTCGTAATAAGTGATGGTCTTGTTTATTTTTATATTATGACCTTTCTTGAATCGCTGGTAATGTTCCCAGGTGCTGAGCAAAACATTGTGAAAGCTTTCCTGTCCCATCTGTGCAGCTGATCCCAATAGGTTGTTGTACACTGTCACTTCCAGTGGATCTTCCCCGAGGTCTTCAATGATCTTCTGAACGTTTGGACGAACGGTATTGACCTTGATGCTGGTGGCATCATAGTATCCGATCAGGGAAGGGAGTGAGCTGATATAGCCCACAAAGAGCCCGATGGCCACTACACCAATATATCTGCCAGCTTTCACCAGCGCTGGTTTGGATTCCATGCCAGACCTGATCTTCAGGATGCTCAGTCCAATAAAGATGTAGATGATCACGATGAAGTAGATCACATCTTTGGTGGTCAGCAATCCGCGCAGCATTTTTTCAGTACGCCCGGAAATGGAAAGGAAATAGGTGATATCACGAACGAATTCGATATTCTGCCATACCGATCCGATATAACCGAGTACGCCGATCATCACGAAGGTGCAAACAGCCGCTACGATCTGGTAAGTGGTGAGGCAACTCATGAACAATCCGATGGCGGAATATGCGCAGAGCAGAAGATAGAAACCTACCAGGCTGGTCAGGAGCATGCCTTTGTCTACATCCTGCACATGGAACATGCCGAGGATCACAAAGATCGCTACAATGGCCACCATCAGCAGGCTGTAGAGCATCATGGCAAAATATTTTCCGAGAATGATATCCCTCACTTTGATGGGAGAGGAATACAATAAGCGGATGGTACCGCTGGAAGTTTCGCGACTGATCAATCCCATGGTGAGGAGGGGAATGAACAAATACAGGTTTTGCATGATGCTGTTGAAGATGCCGCCTCTTCCAACAAATACACGGTTCATGAGGTTGCTGATGAACCTCATCCTGATACCACCCATTTCCTGCTGGGTGGCTATCTGTTCGATGCTGTTGAAATAGACGATGCCGCACTGCACCAGGAATACAACCAGGACGAACCAGGCAATAGGGGAGTAGAACAGAGTTCTTAACTCCGTTCCTGCCACTCTTTTTATCGTTTTCATCAGTTAATTTTTAGTTATTCAGAGAAGTTTGATTGGATAATTGTTTGAAGATCTCATCGAGGGCGCTTTTATCGAGACTGATCTCCTGCAGCCTCCAGCCTTTCTGTACGCTGGCTGCAACGAGTGTTTCAGTGATCTCGCGTTCGCCGGTGAAATGCACGCGTACCTGTCTTTCTGTTACGAATTCCACTTTTGTTACGCCGGCTACCTGGGCGAGCTCTGATTCTGAAGGAGGATTTTCGAGATGCATCAGCAGGCTGTGTGGTTCCACATAATTGTTGAAGGCATCCATGCTGTCTGAGAAAACGATCCTGCCGCTTTCGATCATCTTGATCTCTTTGCAAAGGATCTGCACTTCAGTGAGAATATGTGAAGAGAAGATCACCGCGCGGTCTGTGGCGATCTCTTTGATCAGTGCGCGAACTTCCGTGATCTGGTTGGGGTCGAGACCATTGGTAGGTTCATCGAGTACAACCAGCGCTGGTTTGTGTACGATAGCCTGTGCAATGCCCACGCGTTGACGGTAACCTCCGGAGAGGTTCCGGATGAGACGGTTGCTGAAGTGGTCAACACCACAGCGTTCTTTGGCTTCCCTGATGGCGGGTCTCATTTTGTCTTTCGGCATCAGTCGCAATCCTGCACAATAGGTGAGGTATTCATCCACGGTGAGGTCCATGTACAGTGGCGGGTTCTGCGGCAGGAATCCGATCTGTTTTTTTGCCAGCTCGGGTTGTTCTCGCAGGTTGATGCCATTGATGTATACATTTCCTTCTGTTTGATTGAGTGAACCGCAGAGGATGTTCATGGTGGTAGACTTGCCGGCGCCATTGGAGCCAAGCAGGCCTACGATGCCTTTGGAGCCAATCTCCATGTTGATATCGCGGATAGCCCAGGAACTGGTATACCGGTGCGACAGTTTTTCAATTTTTACGATCGGGTTGTCCATTTTTTCTGAATGATGTTGTAAAGAATTTGGTTGACTATACTTTTATCTTTCGCGGTAGCTGACGCTTACGATATTTCCGAAGCCTGTCCATTTTTTTTGAAGTACCAGCGCTTCGTTGGCGTCTGGCACTGAGTATTGTTCAATTGTGCCATTACTGCCCTCCGGGGCGCCGGGATCAGAGTATCCCAGTGTGAGCCAGCGCTGCCACTGGCCATAGGTGCCGGGGCTCCTGTTGGGGGAGAACTGCTGGAAAGCAAGATGTGTTATTGGTGATGCCCCTTTGTCCAGCATCAGTTTGCTGGTTTCTGTGTAGAGATCATACTCATACACTTTACCGCCAACGCTATAGAAGAGATATTCAGGAATTGAACCAATAGCAAATTTTGTGGCCTGCCCGATAGCTGTTCCGTTTATCCGTTTTGAATAAACAGGCAGTGCGCCGGGGATGAATTTGGTGAGGTAGAAATTCGGGCCTGCTACATCTCTGGTTATCGCATAGGCATAACCGGAAGGTGTTTTTTCCATCCAGACCAGGTCTCTTCCTGAGGGGTAATCCAGTTGTCCGGCTTCAGTAGCAACAGGGGCGGGTACAGCGGTGAAACCACTGAGGTTACTGAGCATATTGAATTTGCGTGCATCGATATCGTACATCATGAGGTATTGTGATCCGGTAGACACCACCCAGGGGGCTGCCCTGAATGGCGCTTGCCCTTCGAGTTTGTTCACCGGCAGGCTGTACATTTCAACGCCAGCCCCTCTCAAATAAATATTATGATTGGAGTACAGGTAAAGATTCACATAATATAAGGACGGATCTGCGATCAGGTTGTCTGCCTTGAAATCCTGTGGAATATCACCCACACATTCATAACGGATATTATAGGTGGGGCGATAATCGAATGATTCCGGGTGGACCCTGTTGGTGCCATCTTCGGTGAGAAGGTAGATGCCGTATGTGGAGTCTGACCAGTTGAATGCATTGGTAACGCGGCTTGCCAAAACCTTGATGGGTTTGCCCTGCGGAGGAAGGTTGGAGTTCCTGTGCTCAAGTACATCTGTGATCTGCGTGAAGCTGCCGTTGGTAGCGTCGTAGGAGATCATGTCGAGCCTCGACTTCCCATTTACATCATTCAATACCAGGTAGCCTTCATATACGGTGGTCTTCACCAATACGTTCGTTCTTACATGAAAGAGCCTGCCATTTGAATTGTCGGTAACCCTGAACTGGAGTGAATAAGGGCCTGGAATTTCATCGATCTTTATTTTGAGATCCTTTTCTTTTGAAAGGATCCTGTCTCCTTTCATCCGGTCGAAGAAGCTCCATTCATAAGTATAGTCCTGCGGTTCACCAGGCATACTGCTGATCAGTTGGGGGGAGATCTTCAAGCTGTCTCCGAGGAAAACCGAATATCCTGTAGCTGTATCTATTTGCGCGAATGTGACTTCATTGATTTCCCGGTAACTGTAATTGCCTTTGTCTTTGTAGCAGGAACTGGATCCTGCCAATGTTCCGGCTATTATGCAGATCAATAATTTCTTCATGTTAATAATCTTTAATCATGTGAATCAAGGAAGGTTGGGTCAGTAATATCTGTCTGCCATTTTCATCGGCGTAATGCCGTCTTCGTCCAGAATTGTATTTCCTGCGGCAGCCTGGTCTTTGAGATACCTGGCCATAAAGCCGGCGTAATAAGTGATCTCGGATCTTTCCTGTGGTGTTTCTGCCTGTTTTGACCAGAGGGAAAGCGGCATACCGGTCACCTGGTTCATCAGTCTCACTTTCTTTTCACTGAAGGTGCCGAAGTGCCAGATATAGTATGTATCCCAATACGGACCTGCAGCCAGCATATCCGCCATTCTCAGTTTGAAAGTGGTGGTCCATATGGTATCCTGGTCTCGGATATTGGTTTGGCTGTTCCCTTGTCTGGGCCTGAATTTGAATTGGGTCTTGAACTGATCGTTCTCGCGTAGTGTGAGCATCAGCGTGAGCATGCTGGTTTTCAATTCCGGCGTTCTGTTCACTTTGATGCGGATAGTGTCCTCAATTTTGCCGGCCCTGATCAGAAAGCTTTCCGGCAGTTCATAGTTCAGGCCGGACTTTGCTGTGGAGGAGGGATCGATGGTCAGGTTGAAGCTGCGGTCATGGTCACTGGCCACACCAGTTACACCGATCGGTATGTTCAGGATGGAATCCTGTACAGAAGCATCACTGAAAGAGAAAGTGAGATCGATGCTATCGATATAGTATCCGAGGTTATTGTTGGCAGGATCAACACCCACCAGGTAATTGAAGTAGATATTATCAGCTGATTTATATTTCATCAGGGCTTCCTTCTTGCAGGAGCTTGCTATCAACAGCGGGATGCCAGCGAGGAATGCATAGATTACTTGTTTCATTTTTTCACTTTTTACGTTAGCGATGGTTACCGCGTTGTTGTTTCTGAAAGTGGTAACGGTACTGTATATACGGGATCAACGGTGGCCCAGGGATAAGGCGAGGCACCACTGGGAACTCCGGTGGCATTGATCCTTTTGTAATAGAAGAAGAGCTGTCCTTCTCCCCAGAACTCTTTCTGGTATTCCTTCCTGAGCTCAATATCCATGCTGCTGATCGTTTCCAGATTGGCCAGGCCCCTGTTGCGTCTTTCTGTGTTCAGGTAGGCCAGGGCTTTTACGGGATCGGATTCAGTTTCAGCCAGGATCAGGTACAGTTCCGATTTGCGGATCAGCGGTTGTACAAATTCCCGGTGCTGGCGTTGTGGCAGTGGTGCGTATTTGTAAAAAGTATGGTATGCTTTTCCATTTCCCGTGCGCCAGGTTTGTACAAAACGATAATCCTGTAACAATCCTTCGAACACTTCCGTTAACCGGGTGGGGTCCGGCGCCATGATGGTATTATCGGATAGTGCAGGATTGAAATACCTGTCGTAGTTGATGTAAAGGAATGGATTGTGAGCGCCGAAAATGATCTCGGGAGAAAATATCCTGTCGGGGTTAGTGGCATTGAACACGGCATCGGTGCTGGTCCAGGGGAACCATTTTTCTCCATCGGTTATTACAGACAATGCTGTGGTATGAGCCTCTGTTGTTTTTCCCTGCCAGAGATATGCGCGTGCCATCAATGATCTGACGGCATAATAGTTCAATCGCTGGTTCCGGGCTGCCGAATAGAAGTCGTTACTATAATTCACTCCCTGGGTCACCACAGGATCATTAGCCAGCAGACCTGCCGCTTCTGTAAGGTCCGCCATCACTTTGTCCATCACCTGGCTACCGGGTAGCAGCGGTTGCATTTTCCCATCTGCTACTGAGTAATATGGAATGGTGCTGTTGCCACTGCCACTTGAATAAACAGGGCCAAACAATCTCAGCATATCAAAGTGAAGCAGTGCGCGGATGGCGAGGGCTTCTCCTTTGAGGAGTTTTCCGTTGGGTTCTGAAATCACCCTGCCGGCAATTGAGTTGTCGATCTTTGAAAGGAAAACATTGGTGGCAAGTATTGTGGCATATGCTTTCCGCCAGATGGTATCGAACAGGTGCTGGACAGGCTCTGAATTATAATCGTAATAAACCAAACCTGAGAGGTTTCTCATACCCTGCATATCGTAGGTTGGTTTGTAGCGCTGGGCCAGCATTTCAATCATGGTGGAGCTCAGATAAGACCCATAGAGCTGTGTGGAACCAAGGTCGAGGTACAGGCCGTTGAATGCCTGCTGAAGGGCTGCTTCGTTGTTGTATACCTGGGTTTCCGTGTAGGAAGTTTCGGGTTGTACATCGAGATATTTGTTACAACTGCCCAGTAGTAGCAAACCGCTCAATAATATGATGATGGGACATCTGTTATTCATAAACTTCATGTTTGAATTAGAATGAAAGGTTGATTGAAAGGGAAGCTGTCCTCGCAAAAGGATACTCCAGTCCTCTCTCCGTGAGAACGCTTTCTATGCGGAAGATGTCGTTCAGGATAAAATTGGCGCCAATGGTTTGCAGGTGCAGTCTTCTCACCCAGGGAGCGCTTGTTCTCCATCCGAGATTGATGGATTCTCCGATGAGGTGATTGTCTTTCTGCACATAACGTGAGCTCATCGGACTGGCGTTGAATGCATGCACGGTAGTGAATTCGGCTACATCGCCGGGCTTTTGCCACCTGTTGTAGAGCGCGCGCTTGTCGAGATTGGGACGAACGATCACCAGCGCAAAGCTGCTGATATCGCCGCCTGTATTTTCCACTTTATTATAGAGTGCACTGTTGAATACATATCCGCCGATCCGGTAACGGGCGCTGATACCGAGCGTAAAATCCCTGTACGCAAAAGTATTGGTGATCACTCCTTCCAGTTTCGGGCGCAGATTGCCAATACGAACGATATCCGCTGGATCATAAACATAGGTAATGGTCCCATCCTGTTTCCGGAAGAGCTCCCTTCCTGTGGCAGGATCGATACCCAGTGATTCAACAGCCCAGAGATCATCCGGACTATAACCATCATAATACCTGCTCAGGCCATTGCTTTCCTGTTCTTCCTTGTTGAGTGCAGACAGTCTGTTGGAAAAACCATTGTACTCGCTCTTGTTTTGTGTGGCAGTGATAGCGATGGTCCAGATGATACGTTTCTCCAGTTGATAGATAGGAGAGTAGCGCAGGTTCAGGTTCCATCCGGATGTGTTGAGATTGCCTACGTTGATCACATAACTATTGTTCACAGCCACCGATGATGGCACAGTTCCTTCAGCAGGAACAGATAAAGGATCGGTGAGCTTGGTGAAATATTCGATAGAGCCTCCCAGGCGGTTGTTGAGTAAGGAGAATTCCAGTCCATAACTTCCATTCAGGGTTTTTGACCATTCCAGGTCAGGGCTGCCGAGCGATAATAACGCCAGTCCCTGACCGAAGTAATTGCTGCTGGTGGATTGGTATGCGTAGGTGGATACAGAGGTGAAATTACCCAGGTTCTGGTTGCCAGAGTAGCCAATATTGCCTCTCAGCCGGAGGCTGTTGATCCAGGAAATATTCCGGAAGAAATCTTCACGATTGATATTCCAGGATGCGCCGGCTGAGTAGAAAGGCTTGTACCTTTTGTTGCTGCCGAATGCACTGGCGCCGCTGAGCGTATAAACGAGATCGATACCGTAACGGTTGTTGTACATATAATTGATGCTGGAGGCAACGCCTGCACCGCGGCTGGTGACCCTGCTTGACGTGGGCCTGGATGCAGGCGCATATCCATAAGCGTAAGAGGGATTGCCGTTGGTGCCATATGGGAACCCAACTGCTGTGAAGCCCAGCATTTCATTGGTAGTGCTTTCGATATTACCACGGATATTGGCGCTGAGCCTGCCTTTCCCGATCATTTGTCCATATGAGATCGCAGCGTAGGCGTTCACTGTTTTTGTTTCCGTTTTAGCGCTGGTATAGCTTCCTTTCTTGTTGGCTTCAACGCCATCGAACATCGTATTGTCTGGTGGTATGAATACTACTGCATCTGAATTGTTCTTACCTGCGGCCAGTCCTGCTTCAAGTTGCAGGGAATTGGTGAGCGTGAAAATCCCCCTTAAGTTATTGGTGAACCCAAACCCTTTGTTCTGATTGATACTATACAGGGACGCATTGTAGAGTGGATTGATCTCCGTGGTATCATAAATGGGATCCAGCAGTCTGTTGACGAATCCGTTCTCATCAGTTTTGCGATAGTAAGGATTAGCGGCAGCAAAGGTTGCGAAGTTCCCATATGGTGATTCAATCCCTTTGGAACCTTGCAGCATCAGGTTCTCCGTAATGTTCAGTCTGCCTTTGCGATAGGAGATCACGAGGTTGCCACCCCAGTTCTCTCTGGAAGAACCTTTCATGGCTCCTTCTTTTTTGGTATAGGTGGCGCCTGCATTGAATACGAGATCGCTGTTGCCTCCATTGAATTGAATGGAATGCCGCTGGCCAAATCCGGTTTGAACCGGTTCATGCAGCCAATAGGTATTCACGCCACGTGCAACATCCGCGGTACGTGCGGCATAGCGCTCTTCGATCCGCCATGCATCGGTACTGGTGCTCAAGGTGGAGTTGGTGAGTTTTTCCCAGCGTAGTTTCTCTTCGGCAGTCATGAGATTGTAGCTGCTCAAATCCGGAAGTTCAGCGCTGAAATCGGCTGAATAGGAAACCTGCATTTTTCCGGGCACGGGACGTTTGGTTTCCACTACCACAACGCCGTTGGCTGCTTTGGAGCCGTAGAGTGCAGTGGAAGCCGCATCTTTAAGGATGGTGATCTTTGCGATGCGGTTCATGTCCAGATCATAGATGGTTTGAAGGGTGGTTTCAAAACCATCGAGAATGAAAAGGGGCTGATTGGGGTCTGCGCTGAACTGGTCGTTCAGATTGGTATTGGTGAGTGTTGTTCTTCCGCGGATCTCGATCGTTGGCATCCTGTTGGGGTTGGAACCTGCCAGGTTGTTCTCCACGATGATGAAAGAAGGATCGAGTGTTTTCAAACTCTGCAGCGCATTCTTTGTGCCAACGGCTCTCAGCTCGGCCCCGGTGAATACGGTGGCTGCGCCGGAGAAACTTTCTTTGTTCCTGGTGAACATCCCGTTGTTGATCACAACTTCCGCCAGTACGGCGCGTACCGGGTGAAGAGCGATGATGAAGATGCCGTTGGGTATTTTCCGGATGGTGCCTGCTCTAAGCGTCAGCGTATTGTTCGGCTCAATATTCATCAGCGTCTTTGCAGATATTTCAATCGTTTGAAAACCGACCGATGAAATCTGCAGGGTGGCATCCTGCTTCACGTCACCCAAATTGAAATTGCCATACTGATCGGCTACCACTGCAAAAGCAGCTCCTTTCACACCGATGGTGGCAGAGACAAGTTTTTCCTGCGTTTCTGCATTGATCACCATACCGGCAAAGGGAAAATAATTGCGTGGCGTCTGGTAGAGTACAATGGGCGGGTTGAAGCTGATACTGGCCGGCTTCTCGGAAAGGATGATGGTGTTGCCTGCGATCTTGTAAGTGAATGGCTGATCTTCCACCACTTTATCCAGCAAAGTGATCACTGTTACATCGCGTACATTGATGGTCACTGGTTTGGAACTGTCCAGGAAAGCAGATTTTCCCCAGACGAGATAGCCTGTTTGTTTTTCGATAGCGGAGAAGATGGCTCTAACGGTCAGGTTCTTTCCACTGAGTGTTACGGTTTGGGATCTTGATGCAGCAGTAACATGCATCAGCGAGATCAGCATCAGAAAGGAGATCATTCTCATAATTCGCAGCATTTGGCCCGGTAACCGGAAAGCTGCAGACCATAATGTCCGGAGAGCGTATTCAGTCCTTAAGTTGCGTGAGATCAACTGAACATGCACAGGGGAGCCGGCTGCAGCCAGATCACTCCGGCTACAATAAGCAGTTTTTTGCATAAATTGCAATGTTTGGTTTAGAAAATGGTATCAGTCTATTCGATCAACCAGACAAATTCTGCCGGGAGTGTTCCAACCACTTCCGGTTTTTTGTTGGATGACCGTGTCATTTCATTTTCACGGCTATAACTTCGTTGATATATTACTGTTAGGGCATGATCACCAGCTTCCTGTTTTCCATCCGGAAGTGGAGACCAAAACCTTTCAGGGCAGCAAGTACTGTTGAGAGATCGAGCTTTCTGCTCATTTTGCCGAAGAAGTGAACATCGGGCACATTGCCTTCATATACTACTTCTATATCGTACCATCTTACCAGTTGACGCATCATTTCTTTCAGGTCTGTTCCTTCGAAATTGAAGAGCCCGTTCTTCCAGGCCATCACTTTACTGAGGTCAGGATTTTTGACCAGTTCGAACTGATCATCCTTCAACTGCGCCTGTTGCCCGGGTTGCAACAACAGCTTGTCTGATGTTGTTACTGAATTCGCACCTGAAACGCGAATGCGTCCGTTCAGCAGGGTGGTACTGATCTGTGGTTCGTCTGCATAGGCATTCACATTGAAACTGGTGCCCAGCACTTCCACTTCGGCCTTGTTGTTTATATTGATGAGGAAAGGTTTGCTTTTGTTGACGGCCACTTCAAAATAAGCTTCACCCTGTATTTCAACCCGGCGTTCTTTCTCCGCGAATGCAACAGGATAACGGATGGAACTGGCTGCATTGAGCCATACCCTGGTGCCATCAGGTAATTGCAGCCTGAACTGACGACCCTTGGGGGTACTCATGGAATTGTAAGAAGGATTGTTGGAGGATTGCCCTTTTCCATAATTCAATTCACCATTTTGTAATACTACTTCCACGCCGCTTTGGTTAGACACAAAACCATTCACGATACTGTCCAGCAAAATGGTGGTTCCATCTGCCAGCGTAAGGATGGCTCCTTCCTGCCCGGGGCCGATAGGAGTTGTGGCCACGATTGGTGCAGATGCCGTTGTTTCCCTGGAATTGATGCTCCATAACCAGGCGCCGGCGCCCAATAGCACAGCAACAGAAGCGGCTACCAGCCAGCGTTTTCGGATACTTCGCACAGGAACTGACTCCGGTATTGCTGCCAATGTTGGTCTGCCTGCCAGTACTTTTTCATAGAGGATCTCCCAATTGGGATCCTGAGCTTTCGACTGCTGGGATGTCTGCTGTTCCAGCAGCTGCGTTACCAATGCATCGAAAGGAGCTGCATTGCTGGTATTGGCCATCCATTCGGTCAGTTCGGCCAGCTCTGCTTCCGTAGCGGTGCGTTGGGAATAGCGGGTCAACAATTGTACTATGCGGTCCTGCGGTGTTTCCATAATCTGTCTATAGGTAAATGCAAAAGGAGAAAAGATGTACTATGAAAAAAGGAAAATATTTTCCTGGGACCTTATTTCAAGAAAAGGAAGGAAAACAATACCACAGGATGGATACCTGGGTGATGCTCCCTGAGTACGCGCATCCCTTCCGCCAGCAGGTTCCTGACGGTATTGGGAGAAATGCCCAATTGTTCTGCAGCTTCCTTCCTGCTCAGACCTTCCTGGCGGACCAGTTTGAATACTTTCAACTGTGCTGGCGTGAGGTGTTTGAGTGACTCTTCGATCAGGGCCAGCTGCGCTTCCTGCCTGAGCTTGTTGTTCAGACCTTCATCAGAGCCCTGCTGCTCATAATATTGTATGATCGATCCCTGAACCCTGCGCTGGTTGGCCACATATCTGTAATAACCGAACAATACGTTCTGGAATATTTTGTAGAGATAACCTTTCGGAAATTGAAGATCGCGGAGGTATTCCCGCTTTTCCCAGATGCGGATGAAAGTTTCCTGCACTACTTCTTCCGATACATCCCGGGAGCCTGTCAACTGGAGGCAGGTATGGAAAAATGGACCGCGGTATTGCTCAAAGAGTTGACCGAACGCCTGTTCGTCTCCTTCCGCAACCCGCAATAGCAGCTCAGCTTCCTCGTATGGTAGTTGTGTGGACAATGCTTACTAATAAAAGCCTGAACGTAAAAATATCGAAAAATGATACGTCACCGGCAGCCGGAGTGAAATTGTACAATCGAAAAAGGAACAGCCAGTCACCGGAAAAGATTTTCGCTGCACCGTTAAAGACAGACCTTAATGGATCAGAAGAATGAAATACGGGAAACTGGTCCAATGAGAGAAATATATAACAGGAATCAGCAGCCGAAAAGTCAGCAACCATGTTTATTGTTTTTTGTCACAAAACCGTCAGGAATAATTGTTGGAACAATATACCAGTCAGGCACATGTGTAATGCTCACATTTCTTCTTCTTATTTCTGATCTCGCAATGCATTGTTTCCGATCTCGCAACGCTGCGGTGACGCGAAGGACTAATTTCGCAGCATCAAAAACAGACCATGCAGGTTACACAACGCCAATTGTGGTTTTTGATATTACAATCTGTTCGAATTATGATCAAAGCCAAAACTCCGCTTAAGGCTAAAAAAAGCAACAGGAGTATTTTCTATCGTGTATCTGCCTGGTTGCACCTATGGCTGGGCCTTATCACCGGACTGATAATGCTGGTGGTTTGTCTCACTGCCTGCATCTGGGTTTTCAATGATGAGATCACTGCCCTGATGGAGCCCGAAACAAAGGTGGCCAAACAATCAGCTCCCGTGATCCCTCCCTCCGAACTGATCCGCATCGCAGACTCGATAGTTCCCGGCAAGAAACCGAATTACGCCACTTATCAACAGGGGCGAGCCATTTATCTCGCACTCGGTGAAGGGCGCAGAGGCAATACCGTATTACGCGTGAACCCTTATTCCGGGCAAGTGATCAGTGTAAAAGAAAAGAAAGCAGGCGAAACGGATTTCTTCCGCTTTATTTTGAACGGACATCGGTTTCTCTGGCTGCCCTATGAAATAGGAAGGCCCATCGTCAATTATGGCACGCTCCTCTTCGTTATATTACTTATTACAGGAATGGTACTGTGGTGGCCGAGAAAATGGACCAAAGCCACGCGCGACCAAAGCTTCAAAGTAAAGTGGAAAGCCAGTTTCAAAAGAGTGAACTACGACCTGCATAATGTTTTCGGATTCTACTCCCTGCTCTTCCTGCTCGCCATTGCGCTTACCGGGATGGTGTATGGCATCAAATGGTACAGCAATGGATTGTACTGGGTTACTTCAGGAGCACAATCGCTCCCTGAATTCAAAAGGGTGAAATCGGATTCACTGCAGGCCGGTAAATTCTTTACCCCGCAGGAAGTGATGAATAATTGCTGGAACCAGGTGAGCAACCAGCATCCAGAAGCGGAAGGATTCTATTATGCATTTGCCGATACTTCAAAGGCAACATCCGCCATCAATATCACCATCTATCCAACGGCGGGTAAATATTACAATAACAGGAGTTTTGTGTTCGACCAGCACACGGGAAAACAACTGAAAGGAAACCCCGTGTATGAAACACCGTATGAAGAGGCGGCTTTCGGCGCCAAACTGCGCAGGATGAATTATGATATCCATGTTGGTTCAATCCTGGGATTTCCGGGAAAGATCATGGCCTTCTTTGCTGCATTGATCGGCGCCAGCCTGCCGGTGACGGGCTTCCTCGTATGGTGGGGAAAAAGGAAAAAGAAGAATTCGAAAAACGCGAAAACGAATAAAGTAAACAAAACACTGATCCAGCCGCAGGTAGTGACGGCTGACATATAAAAAAAAAGCGAGCCGCACAGCGCCAACTGTACGGCTCATCCACCTTGCGGTGGAGCTTTTTAAATCTGTTCAATTTATCAAGCAATGCAATTTAGAAAAATTTTGCTTCAGTCATCTTTTTGCCTGACCGCAATCCCTGCATTTTCACAGGACCAGGATTCCACCAAAGCAAAAGCGCTCGAAAAGGTAACGGTGGTGGGCCGTTCAGCCACTCAGTTGGTGAACCGCCAGGCTTACAACGTTACAGCCATCGATGCAAAAAAACTGTACAATTCCACGCTCGATCTGGCGCATGCATTGGATCGTGTGTCTGGTGTAAGGGTCAGGGAAACCGGTGGTGTAGGCTCTTCCATCAATTTTGCCATCAACGGATTTTCGGGTAACCAGGTCCGTTTCTTCCTGGATGGTATTCCCATGGACAATTTCGGTTCCTCTTTTCAGCTCAATAATATTCCCATCAATTTTGCGGAAAGGGTGGAAGTATACAAAGGCGTTGTACCTATCTGGCTGGGATCGGATGCACTCGGCGGCGCCGTGAACATCGTTACAGGCAGCAAACACAGGAACTATGTGGATGTTTCCTATTCCTATGGCTCCTTCAATACACATCGCAGCGCCATCAATGCCGCCTTCACTTCCCAAAAAGGATTCACAGTTCAGGTGAATGCCTTCCAGAATTATTCCGACAATAATTATAAGGTAACCCTGGATGTTTCGGATATCCATACGGGTAAGTACTCACCCAATACCACAGTACGGAGATTCCATGATACATATCATAATGAAACCCTGATCACCAATATCGGTTTCGTTGATAAGCCCTGGGCAGATAAACTTCTGCTGGGCATCAGTCTGGGTAAGAATTACAGGGAAATGCAAACCGGAGCCCGCATGGTATCTGTGTTCGGTGCCTGGCATAGAAGAGGGAATATGGTGATGCCCACTTTGAAATACCAGAAGAAAAACCTCTTTGTAAAAGGACTGGACCTTACATTCAATGCAAACTATAATCTGGGCAAGGAACAGAATATCGATACGGCTTTCAGAAGATACGACTGGTACGGCAATTATAAACAATACGAAGGCCAGGGAAGTGAAAGGAGCCGCACCATGTACAAATATGGGAACAATACAGGCCTGGCTACAGCCACTTTCAATTACCGGATCAACGATCATCAATCGGTGTCGCTCAACAATGTGTTCACCACTTTCAGCCGGGAAGGCAGCGATGAATTGTATCCGGATGAGAAAAGATATGAGATCCCACAAAAGTCCATCAAGAATATCCTGGGGCTCGGCTACAAATATGAGGTCACCGATAAATGGAGCGCTACCGTGTTCGGTAAATATTTGATGCAGGAAGCCAAAACGGATATCTCTTACAATCCCACCGGAAACTGGGGGATGTGGCTTACAGGAAACTCAGGAATACTGTCAACAATTTCGGATACGGCGTTGCAGGCAGTTACTTTATTCACCCGGAACTGCAACTCAAATTCTCCTATGAGAAGAGCAACCGTTTACCGGAGAACGAAGAAATGTTCGGGGACGAAGTGAACCAGCAAAGCAATTTCAGTCTCAGGCCAGAGATCAGCGATAACCTGAATCTTGGCGCCAGCTACGGATTCAATATCAAAAAAGATCACCGCTTCCTGGTGTCAGGTTCTGCCATCTACCGTTTTGCGCGGGATTTTATCTATTTCCTCTACAATGCCAACCAGGCCAAACTTACAACAGACAACCTGGATGGCGTGTCAAATATTGGTGGTGAAGCAGAGCTTCGCTATTCCTATAAATCATTCATTACAGGTGGTGTCAACCTGACCTACCAGCATATCGTGAACCTGCAAAAGCTCGATCCAAAAACTGGCGCACCCAGTGTTGTATACAAAGACGTGATGCCTAATCTTCCATACTTATATGGTAACGCAGATGCCAGCATCTTTTTCAGGAATCTTGTGGGTAAGGATGATCAGCTCAGTTTCGGTTACAACCTGCTCTATGTAAATACCTTCTGGCTCTACTGGCCAAGCCAGGGCGGAAGAACGGCTACCGATGAAAAAAGACAGGTTCCCCGGCAGATCTCCCACGATGTGAATATTGTGTATGCCATGAAGAGCGGGCGCTACAATATTGCCCTGGAATGCAGGAATATCAACGATGCGCAACTATACGACAATTTCAGCCTCCAAAAGCCCAGCCGGAGCTTCAATATCAAATTCAGATACTTCTACGCCAAATAAATATTCACCAATCAATAATTCATTGAATAATGAGAAAGTACAACCAGTATTTTTCTGCGCTTTCCCTTGCAGCTATTTTGTTTGCTTCCTGTGATAAGGATGATAACAACAATCCTGAACCCGTTGATCCGACAGTTGAAAGCAAGTATATCGTAGCCGTTACGCCGGCTGCCCTTACTAACGTAGCCGATTACCTGCTTACTGCAGATAACCTCGATGCCGGAACCATCTCCACTACCGGAAATGGCGTGGAGCAGGACGGAACTTATCGTTACTACGTAACACACAATGGAAAATTCTTCAGCATGCTCTACGGACAGGGCAATCCCGGCGCTGTAACAGCTTATGATCTCGCAACAGGAAAACTGAACAAGCTCACCAATTTCCAGACGGAAACTGTACAGGCTTTTGCGCCTGCTGACAAAGATATCCTGATGTTCAAAATACCACGCAGCCAGACAGGCGGTAACAATGCTCTCTGGTATCGTGTGAGCACAGAGAAACTGGAAATCGTTGGGGAAGGTCAGACAGATATCGTGTCCATGGCCAGCAATGGCGAACGCGCCCATTTCACCTGGCTGAAACAGGTAGGTAACAAAGTGTATGCTCCTTACATGAGCATCAAAGGATGCTGCAGTGATAACTTTGGTACAGCCTATCCTGACAGTGCCTGGATCGCCGTATTCTCTTATCCTTCCATGACACTGGAGAAAGTGATCAAAGACAACAGGACCAGCTTTATCGGCCGTTACTTCACAGACGGACTGGAAGTGGTGGAGAACGGTGATGTATATGCGTTCAGCTCGGGTGTTGCCACCAATGTTGGTGTATATACGTCTACCAAACATTCTGCCATCACCCGCCTGAAATCAGGCATTACAGAATTCGATCAGACCTATCTGTTCGATATCGAGACTGCATCCGGCGGATGGTACCTCACCAATAAACTGTATGTAGGCAATAATACTTTCATCCTCAGCATGGCTAAGGACAAGGGCGCTTATGCCATTGGTAATCGTTTCGCCATTGTGAACGTGGTGGATAAAACCTTCAAATGGGTGGAAGGAACGCCTGATCCTAAAGACATCGCAGATGTTACCACAACCAATTTTGCGCCGATGGATAACAAAACAGGTTATATAGGTATCTCCCTCAACGATGGCAAGAGTGCTGTGTACAAGTTCGACGCCAGCACCGCCACTGCGGTAAAAGGGTTGAACGTAGAAGGTGGAGGCATCACGGCTATACAGAAATTGTCAAAGAGTAAATAAGAATTGAACTTTGCAGTATCACCTATACATGAGGCCGCCCTGGAAACGGGGCGGCATTTTGTTTTTTGCGGATATCCGTTGCGGTCATTTTGCTGTCTGCATTACGTAAAAGGCGTTATAAGTGGATAGCCGGTGGGAGGTTCTTTGTTTTTCAACGTCTCAATGAACGAACTTCACACACTTTAAAAAATCGCCCCAATAAGCATGAGAGTTATTTACACCATGATGCTGATGCTGGCTGTTGTTGCAGCATCTGCACAAATGACCCCGGTAACGAAAGCCAATTACCAGCAGGCCGCCAGGTTTGCGCCCCGCAAGCTCAGCAAGCTTATTTTCAGCACTACAGTGGATCCGCACTGGCTGAAAAAAAGCGACAGGTTCTGGTATGTATATGAAACCACCGACGGAAAGAAATGGTACATCGTTGATCCTGCAAAAGGAGAAAAGAGAACGATGTTCGATAATGCCATCATGGCTGCAAAGCTGACCCGCATTGTGAAAGACCCTTTCGATGCACAGCACCTGAATATCGACAGCCTTCGTTTTGTTCGTGATGAGAACTGGATACAGTTTGAAGTTAAAAGCACGGAAGAAATAGTGAAAAAAGATACATCCGCTGCTACCAAAGGAAAAGGGAATGCTGCTGGCACACCACCGGCCCGCGAACGAAAAATATTTTATTTTGAGTACAATCTGAATTCGGGTGAGCTCATTGAGCTGCCCGATTTCAAAAAGCCCAAACGCAAACCTTCCTGGGCCAATATTTCTCCCGATGGCAATATCATCCTCTTCGGCAGGGACTATAACCTGTACTGGATGGACAAAGCCAATTATGAAAAAGCGCTGCTGAAAGAAGACGACAGTACAATAGTTGAACATGCCATTACAACAGATGGCGTTGAATACTACAGCTATCATGGCAGCGGCAGTTTCGGGAATAATGAAACCAATGTGGAGAAGGAAACCAATAAGAAAAAAAGGAAAAGTGTTGGTGCGAGATGGTCGCCGGACAGTAAGCACTTCACATTGTTGCGAACAGACAGCCGCAAAGTGAAAGACCTGTGGGTGATCAATGCAGTTGCTGAACCACGCCCCACGCTGGAAACCTACAAGTACATGATGGCTGGTGAAAAAGATGCGCCGGTTGATCATCTTTATTTATTCGATGCCGTGGCAAAAACAGGAAAGGAAATGCAGGTATCGCTTTTCAAAGACCAGAACCTGAATGTATGGACTGCGGAAGAATTGGCGAAAGAGCGCGATGACGACTGGCGTCCTTCCAAATGGCTGGGCAATGATCAGCAATTCTATTTCACCCGCACCGGCCGCGATCTGAAAAAAGTGGATGTATGTAAAGTGGACATCAATACAGGAACTGTAAAAGTATTGATCGAAGAACGATTCAATACCTATATTGAAATACGCAGGCTGGGACTGGTAAATGCCGGCAAAGAGCTTATTCACTGGAGTGAGCGCGATGGCTGGGCGCATTTCTATCTCTATGATGAAAATGGAAATCTGAAGAACCAGATCACATCAGGCACCTGGCATGCAGAGAATATTCTTGGAATAGATGAAGCCAAACGCGTGCTCTATTTCTCAGCCAATGGCAGGGAGCCCAATGAGGATCCATATTATCTTCATGCCTATCGCGTGAACTTCGATGGCTCTGGTTTGAAACTGCTGAACCCCGGTGAGTTTGAGCATGCCATGAGTATCAACGATAACAATACATTCTTTGTTGACAACTATTCACGCGTGAACACAGTTCCCAGGTCTGCGCTTTATGCAGCAGATGGACGTAAAGTGATGGAACTGGAAACGGCCGATCTTTCCTCACTGATGGCTACCGGTTTCAAATTCCCGCAGCCTTTCAAAGTAAAAGCCGATGATGGCATCACAGATATTTATGGTGTGATGTACAAACCGATGGATTTCGATTCCACCAAAAAATATCCTGTGATCCAGTACGTGTATCCCGGTCCGCAAACAGAAGCGGTGAACAAAGCTTTCGGGCGTTCCATGGATCGCACAGACAGGTTAGCGAATCTCGGTTTTATCGTGATCACGATGGGCAACCGCGGTGGACACCCGGCACGCAGCAAATGGTATCATAACTATGGTTACGGCAATCTCCGTGATTATGGTCTTGCCGATAAAAAAGCAGCCGCCGAACAGCTCGCTGACCGTTATCCCTGGTTCGATGTGAACCGCGTGGGCATTCATGGCCACTCCGGTGGTGGCTTCATGAGCACTGCTGCCATGCTGGTATATCCCGACTTCTTCAAAGTGGCCGTGTCTTCCGCCGGCAACCACGATAATACCATTTACAATCGCTGGTGGAGTGAGCAACATCATGGCGTGAAAGAAGTGATCGGAGAGAAGGACACTACTTTCGTGTACAATATCGAAAAGAACCAGGACCTGGTGAAGAACCTCAAAGGCCATCTCATGCTGTCTCATGGTGATATCGACAACAACGTACACCCTGCCAATACCATGCGTGTGGTCAACGCACTGATCAAGGCCAATAAAAGATTTGACCTGGTGATATTGCCCGGTCAGCGTCATGGGTTCGGTGATATGACTGAATATTTCTTCTGGAAAATGGCGGATTATTTTACGCTGCATCTCATGGGCGATACAACGGAAAGACCAGTGGATATTGAAGAGATCAACAGGGAGACAGAACAGGCAGGACAGAAAGGCGGCAGAAGAATGCAATAACAAAAATAGAATTCCATAAAAGTGAACAGCCTGCTGAGTAAGACAGCAGGCTGTTTTTGATATAGCCGTGTTGTATCCTTTTTTTCTAAAATGTTTTTGGAATCATCAAAAGGTTGAATACATTTACACAGTAGGATAGAATAGTACAGTTAAAAGATTGTTTGCTATGCAGAATATTTATGAGCAGGTCCGGGAGCTGGAAAACATCCAGGGCCTGTCAAAGCACGAACAACTGGTACAGGGTATCATCAACGCCATCAACGATAAACTGATCCAACGCGGAGACATGCTGCCTTCCGTGAACAATTTCATAAAAGAGCTGGGATTCGCCCGCGAAACCATTGCCAAGGGTTACAAGGAACTGGTGAGCAGGGGCATCGTTGAAAGTAAGAACCGTATTGGTTTTTACGTGGCCCGCGAGAATACGGAGAATAACCTTCGAATTGCACTCATCATCTTCGCATTCGACAGTTTCCAGGAAGTGTTCTACAAAACATTTCGCGACAACCTGGGCGAACCTGCCCATATCGATATCTTTTTCCATCACAACAATATCGATGTGCTGGAAAGTATAGTAGCAAGTGTAAAAGGGAAATATGGCATGTACGTGGTGGCGCCCATTCCGCACAAGCGCACCGCCGGTATTCTCAGCACACTTCCGATGAACAAATTCCTGATGATCGACCGTTACCAGAAGCTGGAAGAAGAGTTCAGCTATGTGGTGCAGGAATTCGAAAAATCTTCCTATGCCGCTTTTGCCGAGCTGGCTCCCGCCATCAGGCGTTTCAAAGGCATGATCCATTACCATCGCCCTGCATCGGATACGCCGATCGAGATACTGGACGCGTACAAGAAATTTGTGAAGAATTTCAAGATCAACAGCGTGATCCGAACAGAATATATTCCCGGCTCCATCGAGAAAGGATATGTGTATTTCACTATCAACAATGCAGAGCTCTGGCAGATGCTGAAAGACGCCAAGGCAAAGGGTTTCAGGCTGGGAAAGGATGTAGGCATCCTCAGTCATAACGATGAGGTGGTGAAAGAGATCATCTTTGATGGTATCACCACCTACTCAACAGATTTTTCCATTATGGCGGAAAAGGCTGCTTCGTTTGTGCTGCACCGTGAAAAAGTGCAGGAAGTGATTCCGACCGTTCTCCTGAGAAGGGGATCCTTATGATTGCTTTATTATGAATCTGACCATACTACTCAGCTTCCTTTTTGTAACGGTTGCGGCTGCCCTTGTTTCCATTTACGTTACGCGCCGTAAAAAGCAGCAGCAAACGCCTGTTGGCTTTTACCTGGGCAATCGCAGCCTGGGCTTCTGGATGATCGGCAGTTCCATGTTCCTCACCAATATGAGCGCCAACCAGTTCATAGGGGAGAATGAGTTCGTATATACCACCAACATGTCTGTGATGGCCTGGGGCATGAGTTCCGTACTGGCCATGCTGCTTGTTGCGGAATTCCTCATGCCGATGTATCTGCGCATCGGGGCGGTGACCACACCAGATTTCCTGGCAAAAAGATTTGATGTGCAAACGCAGCGCATCGTCAGTATCATCTTCCTCCTTGGATATTTCGTGAATCTCATCCCAACCGTGTTGTATGGATGCGCGGTGGCTATCAATGGCATCTTTCATGTGGACAGCTGGCTGGGCATCAGTTATTTTTCTGCCATACAACTGATTGTGCTGGTAGTTGGCGTGGTGGGCGCTTTGTACAATGTGCTCGGTGGCCTGCGGGCCATAACCATCACGGATGTGGTGCAGGGTATAGGTATGCTGATAGGTGGCAGTATGATCGTGTATTATGGTTTCAGGTTTTTGGGCGATGGCGATGTTTGGGAAGGCGTACGCACACTCTCAGTTGCGCATAAGGATCACCTTAATGCCATCGGCGGACCGAAAGATGTATTGCCCTTCAGCACCATCTTCACGGGGATGCTGCTGGTGAACATCTATTACTGGGGCATGGAACAGTACATTGTACAGGAAGCCCTGGCATCGAAGAACCTGGCGGAAAGCCAGAAGGGTATCTCACTGGCGGTGGTGGGAAAGTTATTTGCACCACTGTTGCTGAATGTTCCGGGGTTGATTGCCGTGCATCTTTATCCCAACCTTGAAAATACTGCCACCGCTTTTCCGCGGCTGGTGAGTGATATCCTTCCTCCTGTATTCATCGGCCTCGTGGCGGCAGTAGTGTTTGGTGGCGCCCTCAGCACTTTCAATGCAGGGCTCAACAGTACAGGCACATTGTTTACGATGAACCTTTACAAGCCCTGGCTGGAACGGAACGGCGCAAAGGCCGATGAGCGAAAACTGTTACGCAACGGCAAGATACTGCAGGTATGTGTAACGATACTGGCCATCATCTTTTCTCCTTATATCATGTATTTCGAAGGAGGTTTTTACAATTACCTGCAAAAAGTGTCGAGCTTTTTCAGTGTGCCTGTTTTCACCATCATGGTGATCGGGCTGCTCACCAAAAGAGTGCCGCCACTGGCAGCGAAAGTGGGCATCCTGTTCTTTGTTACGGTGTATACAGCCACGCAATTCCTTTTCGATTTACAATTGCATTACCTGCATGTACTGGCCATCCTGTTCCTGGTCACTTCCGGGATCATGCTGCTGATAGGCAGGTTGAGACCGATGGAAAGCCCTTTCCAGCTACCCCGGCAGGCAGCAGTGGATATTGTTCCCTGGAAGAGAAGGCACCTGTACTATGCGATCCTGCTGGCTTTGATGGTGGGAATGTTCATACTTTTTTCACCGCCGGGCATTGCAGGCTGACAAAATATTTCATCTAAACACCTGAACTGAATTTTATGGCAAACAAAAGATCGATCACCTGGACATTTTGTTGTTTGTTTTTTTCCGTTGTATCAGAGGCGCAACAACTGCTGGAAATTCCCATCGGGGATAACTGTAAGATCGTTTACAAACTCGACAAGGGCCAGTACGATATTTTCTGGAATGGAAAGATCATTGTGCAGGATGCCTATGCCTCATACCAGGCAGACAAAGCCGGCGATACCCGCAAGGGAGGAAAGATCAGTTACCATATCGGAGACATGAAGACCAACCTGGGAAAAACGAAACTCTACAATCTGCAATTCGAAAATGATCCATCGATGACGCAGTTGTTCTATGTGCTGCAAGGAAAGGGACAGTTCATAACGCAGATGGTCATTCGCAATGCAGGGCCGGTAAGCTCGGTATCACCACTGGTGACGGACAATCTTAACTGGGTGCAGGAAGGAGATAACCGCGCGCTCTTTGTTCCTTTCGATAACGATATGTGGGCAAGATACAATGCAATGCCCCTGGCAACTGCAGCATTCAATGGCAGCGAGCTGGGAGCAGTGTACAATGCAGATGATAATAAAGGACTGGTGATCGGGTCTCTGGAGCAGGACGACTGGAAAACAGGCTTCCTGCTGAGATCCGGCGGCGATAATAAAGCTGTACTTGAACTACGGTCTGGCTTCACCGATAGTACCATCACGCATGATGTGATCCCGCATGGGAAAGTATTGCCTGTTGATGGCAGGGTGTATTCTCCCAAAATCCTCATCAGTCTGAGTGAGGACTGGCGTGATGGCATGGAGATTTTTGCGCAGCAGAACAGAAAACTGCATGCACGTTCCATTGCTAACTGGAAACGTGCTACGCCAATGGGATGGAACAGCTGGGGCGTACTGAAAGAAAAGATCCGTTTCGATCAGGCCATCCGCGTGGTGGATTTCTTTGCCGACAGTCTCAGGGGATTCAGGAATGCAGACCAGACATTGTTCATCGATCTGGATGCTTTCTGGGACAATTTCACTACCCGGGGTATTAACGGAGATGTGAGCAGGCTGCAGGAATTTGTAGCCCATTGCAAAAAGAAAGGACTGAAGCCTGGCATTTACTGGACGCCATTCGCCGACTGGAGTAAGTCCGATGGAAAAGTGGAAGGATCCGATTATTCTTATGTGGAAACCTGGACAAAACAGAATGGCCGTATGCTCGATATCGATGGCGGCCGTGCGATGGATCCCACGCATCCTGCCACGCAGAAGCGCATCCAACATACCATCAATAAGATGAAAGCGCTTGGTTTCGAAATGATCAAGATCGATTTCCTGGGTCATGGTTGCCAGGAAGCCGATCGTTTCTATGATCCATCCGTTACCACCGGAATGCAGGCTTTCAAAAAAGGAATGCAATTCCTGGATAGTGTTTTGGACGATAAGATGCTGGTGTATGCGGCCATCTCGCCCAATATTGCTACTGCACGCTATGTGCACATGCGCCGCATTGCATGTGATGCCTGGAGCAGTCTCGACAATACCGAATATACTTTGAACAGCACCGGTTATGGCTGGTGGCAATCGCATCTTTATGATTTTGTGGATGCGGACCATGTGGTGTTTGCATCTGAGCAGGATGGTGTGAACAGGGCCAGGCTTGCATCTGCGCTGGTGACAGGTTCCCTGATCACAGGCGATGATTATTCCTCTCACGGAAAATGGACAAACACTGCCAGAAAATTATTACAGAACAAAGCGCTGTTACAAATTGCAGCGAACGGAAAGAGCTTCCGTCCGCTTCGCGGCAATACAGGAAACAGGGGAGTGGAGCAGTTCTATCGTATCGATGGAAAAAAACTGTACATCGCTCTGTTCAATTATGGCAACGCTGATCAGCAGATCAGTATTCCTGCAGCTATACTGAATAAAGTCAGCAACAAATATTGTAAAGAACTTTTCTCGGGAGAATCAGGTCCGCTCAACCCGGGAGCAACCCTTCATGTGCCCGCATCTGATGCACGGATCTATGAAATCAAATAGCAGCGTGTACCCAGTCGCTCGCCGGGAGGCGAGCGACAGCCACAGTTCGCGTTCTTCACATTTTTTTGGCAGATCGGATAATTCTCATATCTTAGTGGTATAGTATAGGATAGTATAGATGGAGCGACCACCGGAAATACTATCATACTGCGGCAGGGCCAACCCCTGCCGAACAAACCAACAATTGCTTAAATATGAAAATCAGATTTGCTTGCTTGCGCTTCCGGAAGCGTTTGCCCTACCCCTTTCTGGCATTTCTTCTTTTATCCCTTTCTCTTTTTTCATTTTCATTACAGGCAGATGCGCAATCCAACGGTGGGTTGAGCGGCTATGTTATGGACAGTACAACCCGGCTGCCCATCAACGGCGTGTCAGTAGTGATCAAGGGAACAAGACAGGGAACCACTACAGACAAATCCGGTGTTTTTCACCTGGACATCTCCGGTAGTCAGGCATTGCTTGAATTCTCCTTTGTTGGATACAAGTCCAAAGAGCTGGTGGTGGCGAAAGGGAAAGCGGCTACCGTTTATCTTTCTACTATCATAGACACTTTCGGCGCGGTGGTGGTTACTGCCTTCGGCCGTAAGGAAAGAAAGGAGGCAGTGGTTGGATCGGTTACGTCTATACAACCGGGTGAGCTCAAGATCCCCGCCAGTAACCTCACCAATGCGCTGGCCGGTAAGATTGCCGGTGTGATCGGCTTCCAGCGCGGAGGCCAGCCGGGTATGGACAATTCCCAGTTCTTCATCCGCGGCGTTACCACACTTGGTTATAGTAATAGTCCACTCATCCTCGTAGACAACGTTGAGCTTACCGCCAATGACCTGGCCAGGTTACAGGTGGATGATATCGCCAGTTTCTCCATCCTCAAAGATGCGAGTGCTGCCGCATTATACGGTGCACGCGGCGCCAACGGCGTGATACTCGTCACAACAAAAGAAGGTAAGGCCGGCAAAGCAAAAGTGGAGCTGCGTGCCGAAACTGCTATTTCCGCACCTACTAAAAGCATCAAGCTGGCGGACCCGGTAACGTATATGCGCATGTACAATGAAGCCGTCACTACCAGAACACCTGGCGTTGGAAAATACTATCAGCCCAATGAGATCATCGGTACACAGAAGAACCTGGAAGGCGCTGGTGGTATCTATCCCATCTTATATCCTGCCGTGGACTGGATGGACGCTATCTTCAAAGACCAGACACAAACCTATCGCGCCAATTTCAGTGTGAGTGGTGGCAACAACCTCGCAAAATATTATATCGCTGGTTCCTATTCGAGAGACAATGGTATCCTGGAAATGAACCCTGTGAACAATTTCAATTCAGGAATGAAATTCGAGAATTACCAGCTTCGCGCCAATACCAGTATCAAAGCCACTTCCACAACGGAAGTAGGCGTTCGGCTCTGGGGTAATTTCAACGAATACATGGGGCCGATCAGCAACCAGGGCGGCGGATTTGCAACAGACCTGTACTCACAGGTACTGCACTCGATCCCCGTTGGCTTCCCTGCTTACTGGCAGCCAGACAGCGCCAACAGGAACACAAAACATATTCTCTTTGGTAACAGGATTGATGCCAATAGTCAGCTTCAGTCCAATCCCTATGCATCACTGATGCGTGGTTACAAAACTTTCTCCGAGTCCAGGATCTCCGCACAGTTCGAAGTGAACCAGAACCTGAAGTTTATCACACCCGGACTGACATTCTTCGGCATGTTCAGCACCAACCGTTATTCTTATTTCGATGTGAGCAGGTCTTACAGCCCATTTTATTATGATGTACAACGGGCTACAGTAGACGAAAAAACCGGAGCGTACAGGCTGAACTGGCTCAATAACCAGCCAGGGCAGGCACAGGAATACCTTTCATACCAGGAAGGACCTAAATGGCTGAATACTTATGTGTACATGCTTGGGCGGCTGGATTACAGCCAGACCTTCGGAGATCATTCAGTAGGCGGATCGCTTGTGGGTAACCGTCAGCAGACGCTGACCGCTAACGGGAGTGATCTGCAATCATCACTTCCCAACCGGAACCTCGGCGTTTCAGGAAGAGCCAGTTATTCATACGACAATCGTTATTTTGCCGAGTTCAATTTCGGTTACAACGGATCAGAAAAATTTGCTCCTGCACATCGCTTTGGTTTCTTCCCCACTATCGGTGCAGGATGGGTGGTGAGCAACGAAAAATTCTGGAAGGGCAGGGTGAGCGAGATCCTGACCCGCCTCAAATTCCGCGGAAGCTATGGCCTGGTAGGTAATGATGCCATCGGCGATCCCAAAACACAACGTTTCTTCTACCTGAGTACGGTAGAGCCCAATAATGGTCCGCGTTCCTATTTCGGTACCAACAATTCAGTGAGTATGGCCGGAACAGTGATCAAGGCCTATCCAAATCCGGACGTGACCTGGGAAACCTCCCGCAAGAGCAACCTTGCCGTTGAAGCTACTTTCTTCGATAAACTCAATATCATTGCTGAAGTATACCGTGAGAGAAGATACAATATCCTTGTTTCGCGTGGCTACATCCCCATTACGGTGGGCATAGAATCAGCTGCGCTGAATAATCTCCGCGCCAACCTGGGTAAGGCCAACTCTGAAGGTTTCGACTTCAGCATCAATTACAGGGAAGATTTCAAGAACGGGCTCTGGGCTTCTGTGCTCGGCAACTTCACAGCAACGCGCAATAAGGCTGTCCACCTGGAAGAGCCTGAGTATCCCAATGCCTGGAGCTACCGCACCGGAAGGATGATCAATCAGCCTTTTGGATTCATTGCGGAAAGATTGTTTGTGGATGATAAGGAAGCTGCCAATTCCCCCGTACAGAATTTCGGAGATTTCCTGCCCAGGGGGGGTGATATCAAATACCGCGATATCAACCAGGATGGTGTGATCAACCAGGAAGACATGGTGCCTATCGGTCTTCCTTCCACGCCGCAGATCATTTATGGATTCGGCTTCTCCGTTGGTTATAAGAATTTCGACATGAGTGCCTTCTTCCAGGGATCGGCCAGGTCTTCTTTCTTCATCGATCCAACTGCCCGTACTGATTTCGATTACGGCATTTTCGGGACAGCTCCTTTTGCCAACAACGCGCAGATCCTGCAGGCTTATGCAGACAATCACTGGTCTGAAGAAAACCAGAACCTCTATGCGCTCTGGCCCCGCCTCTCCACCTACGAGATCCAGAACAACCAGCAGACCAGCACCTGGTGGTTGCGCAATGGCAGTTTCATTCGTTTGAAATCAGTGGAAGCAGGTTTTACATTTCCGAAAAGATGGAGCAATGCGATCTATCTCAGCAATATGAGAATCTACTTCAGCGGTCTGAACCTGCTTACTTTCAGCAGCTTCAAACTCTGGGATCCCGAGCTGGCCGGCAATGGCTTTGCCTACCCGGTACAGAAAGTATTCAATGTCGGTTTGAAACTTGATCTGTAACACTGATCAATAACCGAAATTACCCGAACGATTCAAAAAATGCGGATATGAAAATCATCATCAAAATATTTCTCGCCGGCTGCACCCTGGTCCTTTTTCAACGATGCAGCAAATACCTCGATGTAACGCCGGACAATGTGGCTACACTCAACAGTTCCTTCACCAATGCCAATGAAACGCAGGCCTACCTGTTCGGTTGCTACGCCAACCTGCAGGCCCTTGCGGATGTTCGCAGGAATGCAGGTTTCACCGCTTCAGGGGAAATGTTCTTCCCTACCGATCTGGCGGATAAGACAACGCTCGGCGGCATTGGAGGCGATGGCGGCTTCAACCTCATGCGCGGATTACAAAATAGTCTGAACCCCATCCACAATTTCTGGGATGGTTACAATATGGGCGTGAAATTGTATGAGAGCATTCGCATGTGCAATACATTTCTCGACAATATCCATGTACCGCTGGATGTAGAACCTTACAACAGGAAGCGCTGGGCGGCGGAAGCTAAATTCCTGAAAGCCTATTATCATTACTGGTTATTGCGCATGTATGGACCTATCCCCATTGCAGACAAGGCCATTCCTGTCAACGCCAGTTCAGAAGAAGTTCGCCAGAAGCAGCAGTCGTTAGATTCCTGTTTCAATTATGTAGTTAAAACGATCGATGAGGCTATAGTTGATCTGCCACCTGCTATTCAGAATGCAGCTACCGAAGCGGGAAGGATCTCCGGAGCCATCGCGCTGGCCGTGAAAGCAGAAGTGCTGACCACGCAGGCCAGTCCGCTCTTCAATGGCAACCCTGATTATGCGGGCTTCAAGGGGAAAAATGGAGAAAGTCTTTTTCCTGCAACCTTTGATCCTGTTAAATGGGAACGTGCTGCAGCGGCCTGCAAGGCTGCAATCGATGCAGCAGTGGCAGCTGGAGCACAACCTTATGAATTGCGCGTTCAGGGAAGCATCATCCATATGTCTGATGAAACAAAACAATTACTCACGCTGCAGGGGGCTTTTGTTGATGGGTGGAATCCAGAGCAGGTTTGGACGCTTAACCCGCATTACGGCTGGCAGTACATGACAATGCCACGCGTAACTGCGGAAGCTGCCAGGAATGTATTTGCAGTTTATTCCAATTTTTCTGTTCCCATTGCACAAAGTGAAATCTTCTATTCAAAGAATGGTGTGCCCATCAATGAAGATCTCAACTTCGATTATGCCAACCGTTATCAGTTGCAGGTGGGCGATGAAGCCAATAAATTCTATATCAAAAAAGATTACACCACGGTAGCCGGCAATTTCAATCGTGAGCCGCGTTACTATTCCAGTGTTGCCTTCGATGGTGGGGTTTGGTTCGGTTCCGGAAAGACTGATGACCTCAATCCGAATTATGTGAATGCTGTGAATGGTTTTGCTTCTCCTCCCGATAAGATCCGTTTCAACAATACCGGTTACTGGGCCAAGAAGCTGGTGCATTACCAGTCTACTCCCGGCGACAATTCGGTGTGGGTAGGATATCCCTGGACATTCATCCGTCTCTCCGGACTCTGGTTGCTTTATGCTGAATGTTTGAACGAGACCGGTGCGCAGGGTGATGCTGTAGTTTGGCTGGACAAAGTAAGGACCAAAGCCGGACTTCAGGGAGTACTTACCAGTTGGGCACAGCATTCCCGCAATCCTTCCAAACCCACTACCAAAGATGGTTTGAGGCAGATCATCCACCAGGAGAGAAGGATCGAGCTGGCATTTGAAGGACAGGCAGGATGGGACCTCCGCCGCTGGAAAGAATTGCAATCTGTGCTCAGCAGACCATTTCAGGGCTGGTCGGTTTTCAACCAGACTGTAGCGGGATACTACCAGCTTAATACCGTATATCAACCTGTGTTCGGATTGAGGGATTACCTGTTCCCCATACAGGAATATGATCTCATCACCAATCCCAACCTGGTCCAAACGCCCTACTGGTAAACCTCTACACACATTGCTTAAAATATGAGTATGACAACCCGATATAAAAAATACTTAGCGCTGTTGGTGCCGGCAACCATTGCTTTTGTGATGTTCGCCTGTTCCAAAGTAGATGAATACAAAGACATCGTTTCCGGTGATAAAACAAAACCCGGGACTGTGTCCAATATCAAAGTGGAAAATGGTCCGGGCAGGGCCATCATCACCTATGACCTGCCCAACTCCGAGAACATCCTCTATGTGCAGGCCACCTACAAGATCAACGATAAGGTCAGCCGTCAGACCAAATCCTCTTATTATTCCGATACCATCCACGTGAGCGGCTTCGCCAAAAAGCAGGAGTACACTGTTACACTGCAAACGGTGAGCAGGGCCAATGTGGTGTCTGATCCGGTAGAAGTGAAAGTGAATCCGGACACGCCGCCTTACCTGATGGCTTTCCCTACAATCAGTACCCAGCCTGATTTTGGCGGTATCAATATCAATATAGAGAATCCTGCAAAAGCTGATATCGGAGTGGTGACCATCATGAAGGATCGCATCACCAATCAATTCGAGATCGTGAACCAGCGATTTACGAAGCTGGAGGATATTGCGTATAGTCTTCGGGGTTATGATACGGTGAACCTGGAATTCGGTATTTACATAACTGATGACTGGGACAATGTTTCCGATACCCTGTTCACTACCGTGAAGCCGATATTCGAAAGACAAATGGACAAATCGAAATTCGGTCGCTATGTGCTGCCCACTGATGCCAAAACAGGTTTCGGCTGGGAGATCGAAAATATGTGGAATGGCAATACCGGTTCTCCCGGTTACCACACAGAGCAGCCCATCCAGCCACTGGTATGGCCTGCTGTAGTCACTTTCGATATGGGACAAGCAG
Source organism: Pseudobacter ginsenosidimutans (assembly GCF_007970185.1). Lineage (NCBI taxonomy): Bacteria > Pseudomonadati > Bacteroidota > Chitinophagia > Chitinophagales > Chitinophagaceae > Pseudobacter > Pseudobacter ginsenosidimutans. Next base: position 3,627,135 of record NZ_CP042431.1, read on the forward strand.
CTAAGCTTAGCCGTTATACCATCTGGAACCGTGGCATCGATGGCAGCGGAAACTGGCTCTGGCAGGCAGGTGCGCCCGTTACCTGGACGCTCTGGGGCAGGGAGACGAATCCAGTTGATGAAACTTTGCCCAATGGTCCCGGCGCTCCCGGCGTTGGCCAGACTTCTCCCAATGGCTGGATCAATCTCGGTACTTTCAAACTGCCGGCAAAGCCATCAGGCCTGCCCAACCCCGCATACAGCAATTCCGATCTCGAATTCTGGAATGCAGGCTTCAGTTACAATTTCAACCTGGAACTGCCCAAAATAAGGTATATCCGGTTCCAGTGCCAGGAGATCGCATCCGGTACCAATAACTTTTTCAATATTGCCGAACTGACATTCTGGGGTGATCCCAGGTAAACCATAAACGCTGCTATATGCCTAGAAAATATTCATCACTACTCTGGATAACAGGTCTGGTTTGCCTGCTTGCCTGTACACAAAAAATGGATGAGTTCAGGGATTACCTCAACAATGAGGAGATCAAATACCCCGGCTCCATTTCAAAAGTTTTCACCAGGCCCGGCAATGGCCGGCTCGGTATCGGCTGGTCGCCCAGTCCGGACCCTTCCGTTACCAAATACAGGATCTTCTGGAATAATTTCCGTGATTCCGTTGAAGTGAGCTCCACTTCACACAGTCCCGGAGATACCGTGTACACCATCATCAATAACCTGCAGGAGTACACTTATTCATTTTTCGTGTATTCCTTCGATGCAAAAGGAAACAAATCCATTCCCGTGGAAGTGCAGAATGCCCGGGTCTATGGCAATTCCTACCAGAACAGCCTGATGAACCGCTATATCAACAGCGGTGATCCGTACGAGTTCCTTGATGATGAAGGAAAAGAAGTTAAGCTGAATTTTCTCATACCGGATTCCACCAATGCGCTTACTTATCTGCGTTATACCAATACGAATGATGAGTTGAAAGAAGTGACCCTTCTGCCGGGAGAGAATTCAATAACGCTTCTCGATTTCAAATACGGTACCAAAGTGGCTTACCAGAGTGAATACACCCCTTCGGAAACAGCGCTGGATTCATTTTCTGTGAACCTGGTGGATACGTTTCCCAATATCGCTTTCACCATCGCCAGGGCAGATAAGAGCCTCTTCAGCGTTGTGAGTTCATTGCCCAATGATGTGCAGCCATGGGACGGGGGAACCAGTGTGGCTAAATTATGGGATGGGTCTGTAGGGCCACAGGGATGGCCGAATATCTGGCACTCTAACGGTGATAAACAGCTGCCGCACCATTTCACTTTCGATATGGGCAGGGGATATCGCCGTCTGCAGAATATCGAGATCACAGGCCGCGACTGCTGCCACAATCCAACCGAGTTTGAGATATGGGGCATTGCAGACATAACGAATGCCGCCACCAACCTGCCGGGTAATGATCCGGGCTGGAAGGATGAAGCCATCGCCAAAGGCTGGATCTTGCTGAAAGATGTTACACTCGATAATAATGGCGTTGGCCCTTACAAGGTCGATTTCGCTGCCGGTGTTCCGCAGATCCGTTATATCCGCATCCGCGTGAAAAAAGTGGCCAGCGGTGAGAATGCTTACAGCAACCTGAGTGAGGTTACCGTTGAATACAGGAGATAGGATCGGTGGAATCTCCATTAATACAACAATAAAATCCATTTACCCGAATGCGTATACAGGTGAACTTTGTTGACCTTGTTGCCTCAATTAACGAATTATGAAACGAACGATTGGTCTTGTTGCGATCCTGTTTTCCCTGACTGCATCCGCGCAGCAGCGTCCCCTTCAGTTATGGTTCGATAAACCTGCCGCACAGTGGGAAGAAACGCTTCCCCTGGGTAATGGCCGCCTGGGTATGACGCCCGATGGCGGAGTGGAAAAAGAGAAAATTGTACTGAACGATATCACCATGTGGTCCGGCAGTCCGCAGGATGCCAATAATTATGAAGCCTACAAGCAGCTGCCTGCCATCAGGCAATTGCTCGCGCAAGGGAAAAATGATGAAGCGCAAAAACTGATCGATAAAAGTTTTATCTGTCTCGGGCCCGGATCCGGCGGCCCTCAGTGGGGCTGCTTCCAGATGCTGGCCGATCTCAATATCAGGTACAGCTATGGTGGCAATACTGCAACGCCTGTTGAATACCGCCGCTGGTTATCGCTGGACAGCGCCATTGCCGTAACAAGTTTCACTTTGAATGGCGTTCAATACAAAAGAGAATATTTCACCAGTTTCGGAGATGATGTGGACCTTATCCGAATCACCGCCAGCAAAAAAGGAGCTGTGAGTTTTGAGGTGGGGATCAGTCGCCCGGAAAGAGGGGAGAGCTCAATAAGCGGTCAGTCATTGCTGTTAGCTGGTCAGCTCAACAATGGAACCGACGGAAAAGGTATGCAATACCTCACTCAGGTGAAAGTACTGAACACAGGCGGTAAGCAAAATTTGAAAGGAAAAGAACTGGTGGTGGAAGGCGCCGATGAAGCGCTGATCTTCGTTTCCACAGCTACGGATTTTCGGAATCCGCAATATAAAATGCAAGTGGAAAAGAATATGCGGACTGCGTTGCTGAAATCCTACGCCGTACAAAAGCAGACCCATGTTCGCAATTTCAGGAAACTGTTCGGTCGTGTAGCGGTTGACCTGGGCGCCGGCACTGCTGAAACACTTACTACAGACAAACGCCTGGCGGCTTATTACAAACAACCTGAACAGGACAAATCATTACCCGTACTCTTTTTGCAATTCGGAAGATATCTCAGCATCAGCAGCACACGCGTTGGATTGCTGCCCCCGAACCTGCAGGGCCTCTGGGCCAACCAGGTGAATACGCCCTGGAATGGTGATTATCACCTGGACGTGAACGTGCAGATGAACCACTGGCCTGTTGAAATGAGCAATCTCTCAGAACTGAACCTCCCGCTCACCGAACTGGTGCGTGGATTGGTGAAACCCGGAGAACGCACTGCCAAAGCATATTACAATGCCGATGGCTGGGTAGCTCATGTGATCACGAATGTATGGGGCTGGACCGAGCCCGGAGAAAGCGCCAGCTGGGGCGTTACCAAATCCGGATCGGGATGGCTCTGCAATAATCTCTGGGAACATTATGTTTACACAGATGATCTGGCCTACCTGAAAAGCATCTATCCTATCCTGAAAGGATCAGCGCTTTTCTATAAGAGCATTTTAGTGAAAGACGAGAACTCAGGATGGCTGGTGACTTCACCTTCTTCCAGTCCGGAGAATTCTTTCCTCCTGCCCAATGGCAATCACGCCAGCATTTGCGTGGGGGCTGCCATCGATAACCAGATCATCCGCGAGTTGTTCAACAATATCATTACAGCTACTGAAAAATTGAAGATCGATAAGAATCTTGCTGATACTTTACGCGCGCAATTGAAACAATTACCACCAGCAGGTATCATCTCACCCGATGGCCGCATACAGGAGTGGCTGGAAGATTACAAGGAAACAGATCCGCAGCATCGTCATATTTCGCATCTCTATGCATTGTATCCCGCTAATCTCATCACTGCCAATGGCACGCCCGAACTGGCGGCAGCGGCAAAGAAAAGCCTGGAAGTGAGAGGAGATGATGGTCCCAGCTGGGCCATCGCCTACAAGCAATTGTTCTGGGCAAGATTGCTGGATGGTAATCGTGCTTTCAAACTGTTGCGCGAATTACTGAAGCCAACGCTTCGTACAGATATCAACTACGGCGCCGGTGGCGGCGTGTATCCAAATCTTTTCTCCGCCGGCCCGCCCTTCCAGATCGATGGCAATTTCGGCGCAGCAGCAGCCATAATGGAAATGCTGATGCAATGTCATGCCGGCTATGTGGAATTACTGCCCGCCATTCCTGATCTCTGGAAAGCGGAGGGAACGGTGAAAGGATTGAAAGCGAGAGGAAACCTTACCGTCGATTTCGAATGGAAAAATGGACAGGTAACAAAATATAAGATCAGTTCACCCACCACCAAAAAGGTGACGCTGAAAGTGAACGGACAGCTTAAAACCATCAGTACCGGGAAATGAAATTGCACTGCCTGATATTATCCGTATGCCTGGTGATGTTTACACAGGCCCAGGAAGCAAATCGTAGTAAACTGGCGCCATTGCCTCCAATGGGATGGATGACCTGGAACCTGTATGGAGAACGGATCGATGAAAAGCTGATCCGCAGCATCGCCGATGCCATGGATTCTACTGGCATGATAGCAGCGGGCTATAAATACCTGATCATCGATGATGGCTGGCAGGGAGGAAGGGACAAGAAGAACAATATCATCGCTGATCCCGTAAAATTCCCTTCCGGCATTAAAGCGCTCGCCGATTATGTTCATGCAAAAGGATTGAAGCTGGGCATTTACTCCGATGCAGCTTCGCTTACCTGTGCAGGTTATACAGCAAGCCTGCATTTTGAGGAACAGGATGCCAGAACATTTGCTTCCTGGGGCATTGATTACCTGAAATACGATTACTGCAATGCGCCGGAAGATTCAGGTACGGCAAAGGCCCGCTATACAAAAATGGCGCAGGCATTGTCGGCCTCCGGACGCGATATCGTCTTCGGCATCTGCGAATGGGGTGGACGTAAGCCCTGGTTCTGGGCGGCCAATGCAGGCGGAAGCGTTTGGCGCACCACAGGTGATGTGCGGGACAAATGGAAAAAGGAACAGGGAAAAGACGGGGAAGGGATCATGGATATTTACAAGGTGAACGTATCGCTTCATGCGTACGCAGGTACCGGCCACTGGAACGATCCCGATATGCTGGTGGTAGGATTATACGGCGCCAAAGGGCCTTCTTCGGATCTTGGCGGCATTGGTTGTTCAGATATCGAATATCAAAGCCAGATGAGCCTCTGGAGTATGATGGCAGCTCCCCTTATCGCCACCAATGATATCATGGCCATGAATGAGGCCACCAAAAAAATACTGCTCAACCCTGAAGTGATTGCCATCAACCAGGATCCGGCCGGCAACCAGGGACAGCTGATCAAAAGCGATACCAGCTTCGATCTGATTCTGAAGCCCCTTCAGAACGGGGATATGGCGTTGGCGATTTTGAATAAATCCGGGATTTTACAATCTTACAGTTTCGCGGGCGGAACAATGGGCCTCCCTTCCGGCTTCACGGTGCGCGACTGCTGGAAGCAGCGCATTGTTGGAAAAAAGGACAAATGGACCGGCTCCATCCAACCGCATGAAACAAAATTATTCCGGCTGATAAAAAAACAACAATGAAAAGTATCCGATCAATAATCGCTTTTTCCGCCCTGTTGCTGGCTGTTGCTTACGCAGAAGCACAACCGAGATTGCCGAATTTCTTTGGCGACAGCATGGTGTTACAAAGAGATCAGCCCCTTCGTATCTGGGGGATCAGCGGTCAGACAGGAACGGTAACCGTTACCCTGAATGGACAAACGAAAACGGCAGCCATCAATCCCAAGGGCGGCTTCCATGTGGAGCTGGCTCCTGAAAAAGCAGGCGGACCTTATGATCTTATCGTTTCCGATAAAAAGGGAAAGACTGTTTTACATGGCGTTCTCCTGGGAGATGTCTGGTTCTGTTCCGGACAATCCAATATGGAAATGCCTTTGAAAGGATGGGGAACTGTGAATGATGCAGATGAAGAGATCAGGAATGCATCATATCCTCAGATCAGGTTGCTCACCGTTACCAAACGCGTATCCACCTGGCCACTGAGAGAGCTGGAAGGGGACAGCTGGCAGCGCTGCTCTCCCAACAATATTGCACCTTTCTCTGCCGTAGCTTATTTTTTCGGACGTCGTCTTCAACAGGATCTGAATGTGCCAATAGGACTTATCAATTCCACCTGGGGCGGAACGCAGATAGAAGCCTGGATCAGCCATGCAGCGCTTTCAAATGATCCTTACTACAAAGAAGTGATGAAGGCGGTGCAGAAGCCGGTAAGTTTTGAGGACCTGCTGAAAGCACGGAACAAAAAAGAGAAAGCCATGCAGCAGGAACTGCTGAAAGATTTGCCCTCAGCGGGTGACAGCGCCCTGTACAGGAATGCTGATTATGATCATCGCAAATGGTCTACCATGCCGATTCCGGGAGCCTGGGAATCACAATCGCATTTGTCTGGGCTCGATGGTATCGTTTGGTTCAGAAAAGAGATCGATGTCAAACCGGAAGATGCAGGCAAACCTGCCAGTTTCCATCTTGGAAAAATTGACGATAATGAACAGAGCTTCCTGAATGGAGCAGCACTCGGCGCTACACAGGGCTGGAATATAGACAGGGTTTACAACGGCGTACTCAAGGCCGGTAAGAATGTGATCGCTATTCGCGTGGAAGATACCGGCGGTGGCGGCGGAATATGGGGAGATAGCAGCGAACTCTATGTATCGGTTGGTGATAACCGTTATTCACTGGTTGGAACCTGGAATTATCGAATCCAGGAAGTGCGTACAAGTAGAAATGCTATCGGTCCCAACGATTATCCTTCATTGCTTTTCAATGGTATGGTAAGCCAGTTCAGGGGCATGAATATCAAGGGGGCTATCTGGTACCAGGGCGAAGCCAATGCCGGGCGTGGATACGAATATCGGCACGCAATGCCTTTGCTGATCAGCAATTGGCGTGAGCATTTCAAAAACCCTGCGATGCCATTCTATTTTGTACAGCTCACCAGCTATAACGATAATAATGGAAACAGCACTGCGGGAAGCGCCTGGGCTGAGATCCGGGAATCGCAAACACTTACTGCCAAAACAGTTCCCCATAGCGGCATGGCGGTGATCACGGATATTGGAGATGCCAATGATATCCATCCCCGTAATAAGAAGGATGTAGGAGAAAGGCTGGCTGCGATCGCCTTACATGATACCTATAATAAAGCAGTGGTTGCATCCGGACCTGAATTCAAGTCGTTCAGCATTGCAGGGAACAAAGTGACCATCAGTTTTGCTGCTGCCGGCCAGGGCCTTATAGCCCGCGATGGAAAATCATTGGGCGGATTTGAACTGGCAGGCGCAGATAAGAAATTCTATCCTGCAGAAGCTACCATTTCTGGTGATCAGGTGGTGCTTCAATCCGGTAGTGTACCAGCGCCTGTGGCTGCACGCTATGCCTGGGCGGATGTAACCGATAATGCTAATCTCAGTAACAAAGACGGATGGCCTGCCGGGCCCTTCAGAACTGATAACTGGCCGGGTATCACCGTCAAAAACAAATACGATCCGAAGTTGAAATAACACAGAGGGCCGGAAAGATCCAACACATATCTATCACTGAATATTATGACTATGAATCGAAGAAGGAAAGGGATGATCGCTGTCAGGCAACTGGTTTACTGTAGTATCGCATTGATGGCCGGATGGATGTCCGGCAGCCTGAAAGCACAGACCATCATTCCTGTTGTGACTTCAAATAATGCACTGGTGCTGGAAGCCGGCAAGAACAAAGACCTCTCTGTAATTTATTTTGGAAAGAAACTGGCAAACGAAAAAGAATACCAACTCGTTTCTTCTGTATACAAACAAACAGGAGATTACACAGATGTATTGAATGCAGCTTATACCAGTTCTGGTTCCCGGAACCTGGTGGAACCTGCTATCTCTGTGGTGCATGCCGATGGCAACCGTTCGCTGGACCTTCGTTATGTAAAACACGAACAAAAGCAACTGGCCGATGGCATTACCCAATACAGCATCCTGCTGAAAGATCCTGTATACGATTTTGAAGTGACGCTGCATTATAAGGTGTATCCTCACCAAGATGTGATTGAACAATGGTCAGTGATCAAACACAGGGAGAAAGGGAATGTAGTGCTGGAGAAATTCGCTTCCGCCAATCTTCATCTCAAAGCGAAAGGATTCTGGCTGAACCAATATCATGGCGACTGGGCAAAGGAAATGCAACCAGAAGAATCGAAGATCACGCATGGTATCAAAACCATCGATTCCAAACTCGGTACGCGTACCAATATCTTCCAGCCTTCCGTATTCATGGTATCGCTGAACAAACCTGCAACGGAAGATGAAGGAACGGTGTTGTATGGCTCCCTGGCATACAGCGGTAATTTCAGAACGGATCTCGAACTGGATTACCAGGATAATCTCAGGATCATTTCCGGTATCAACAATTATGCATCTGCATACAATTTGAAACCCGGTGAAGAATTTGTAACACCCTCATTCATTCACCTGCTTTCCAGCAAAGGCAAAGGTTTTGCGAGCCGTCAGCTGCACGACTGGGCCAGAAATTACAGGCTGCTGGATGGAAAAGGGGACAGGCTCACACTGCTCAATAACTGGGAAGCCACCTATTTCGATTTCAATGAAAGCAAGCTGAAGGAACTGCTGCGCGATACCAAAAAACTCGGCGTGGATCTCTTCCTGTTAGATGATGGCTGGTTCGCCAATAAGTATCCGCGTAATGATGATAAAGCAGGATTGGGCGACTGGGCCGAGAACAAATCCAAACTACCCAATGGTGTGGCAAGCCTGGTGAAGGAAGCTACTGCCAATGGCGTGAAATTCGGTATCTGGGTGGAGCCTGAAATGGTGAACCCGAAAAGTGAATTGTACGAGAAACATCCTGACTGGGTGGTGCGTCAACCTGCGCGCCAGGAACACTATTTCCGCAACCAGCTGGTGCTGGACCTCAGCAATCCTGTTGTGCAGGATTTTGTTTTCGGTGTGGTGGATAACCTGTTTACGAAGAACCCTGATCTTGCCTATATCAAATGGGACTGCAATGCCGTGATCTATAATGCGCATTCCGCTTATCTCGGAAAACAACAATCCCATTTCTATATCGAATACATGCGCGGTCTGTACAATGTATTGCAGCGCCTACGTGCAAAGTATCCGAAGGTTCCGATGATGCTTTGCTCGGGTGGTGGTGGTCGTGTGGATTATGAAGCATTGAAGTACTTCACAGAATACTGGCCGAGCGACAATACTGATCCGCTGGAAAGGATCTTTATTCAATGGGAGTATTCCTATTTCTATCCTGCTATCGCCAGCGCCAATCACGTTACCGACTGGGGCAAACAACCCATCAAATTCAGAACAGATGTTGCGATGATGGGGAAGCTCGGTTTCGATATTGTAGTGAGCCATCTGAATGAAAAGGATCTTGCGTTTTGTCAGAACGCCATCAAAGAATACAATGCATTCAGGCACCTGGTGTATCAGGGGGACCAGTATCGTTTATCTGATCCGCGAAAAGGCTCTGTGGCATCTATGGCTTTTTTGAGTAAAGACCAGTCAGAAGGCGTACTGTTCAATTACCTCGTGAACAACCGGTATGGCGAGGGCAGTGTGTATCCGGTTCAGTTGAAAGGACTGGATCCGTCAGCAATGTATACACTCAAAGAGTTGAGCCTGTATCCCGGTGTTAAGTCTTCAATCGATACCAGCAAACAATATTCAGGTGAGTTCCTGATGACTGTTGGTTTCAATCCTGAGGTATCAGGCAGCAGAACAAGTGTTGTACTGAAACTTGAAAAAGTGAAATAATAGAAAAATAGACTGTCATATTCAGACATAAACTTTGGCAAGTGGTAATCTCTGCAGAGGCGTCCCGAATGGGGCGCTTTTGCTTTTCGAAGGGCTGGCAGTTGTTCGCTTCCCCGTTTATCAATCGATCCAGTCCCTGATAAAAGCGCCAAAGCTTTCCCTGTAATTCTCTCCAACAGGGATCACCAATTCATTGATCTGGACAGATGTTTTTGTTACGGCAGTGATCCGCGGAATGGACACGATGGTTGATCTGTTCAGTCGCATGAACTGAGTGGAGGGGAGTTTTGCTTCCAGGTTCTTGAGCGAGTTCAGTGTAATGATGGGCTTGCCATTGATGAGGTGCACTTTTACATAATCCTTTACGCCTTCGATATAGAGGATCTCTGCGAACATCACTTTGATCCACCGGTATTCCACTTTGAAGAAAATGGCATCGTGGTCCGCAGTAGGCGCCGGAACTGTATTGGCTGCCTTTTCCGAATGACTTTTTGCTTTCAGCGCCACGCGCAGGAAATCATCGTAGTTGAAGGGTTTGAGGAGATAATCGAGCGCTTCGAGTTTATACCCTTCGATGGCATACTGGTTGTACGCGGTGGTGAACACCAGTTTGGGGGCATGCTCTCCCTGGATGGCCTTGATCATTTTGGCCAGTTCGATGCCATCGAGATCAGGCATATGGATGTCCATGAATACCAGGTCTACCTGCTCCAGCGTTTTCAGATCCTGCAATGCAGTAATGGCATTCTTGTATTTGCCCGAGAGCGAAAGGAAAGGCGTTTGCTCAATGAATTTGCAAACAAGATTCAATGCCAATGGCTCATCATCTACGGCTATGCATTGCAGTGGTTTCATAACATGAGTTCTAATTGAACGATATAGCTGCCATTCTCTGTTTTTCCATATTGGAGGCGGTGCTGGTCCGGATAGGTCATTTGCAGTCTGCGCTCGGTATTGTTCAGTCCGATCCCCCCGTCTTCAATTTTTACACTGTGTTCCTTGAAGATCTGGTTTTCCACATAGAGTTTCAATATGTTTTCATCCTGGCTGATCCGGATGATGATGGAACCATTTCGGAGCGAACTTACACCATGTTTGAAAGCGTTCTCGATAAAGGGCAGGAGGATCATCGGAGCAATGGATCTTTCCGATACGGTTTCCGGCACTTCAAAACGAATGTTCATCGAGTCCGACATACGCAGGCTCATCAGTTCGATATAGTCCTTCACGAAACCGATCTCCTTGCTCAGTCTGGTGAGGTTATTGGGCGTTTCGTAAAGGAGATAACGCATCATACGGCTCAGCTTGTACAGGGAAGTCCTGGAGCTTTCAGCATTGTCATACGAAAGGGCGTAGATATTGTTCAGTGTATTGAAGAAAAAATGTGGATGGATCTGCGCCTTGAGCAATGCGAGCTCTGCGTCCAGCTGTTTTTTACGGATCTCTTCACTGGCGCGGAGATTGAATTGCCAGTGCTGGATGAGGGCGATACAGGTGCTGATACCGGCTACTACAATGGATGTGAGCAGGAGGGTGGCATCCAGGTTGCCCCAGTACTTCGGGTTGAGCTCAACGTGTGTAACCTTGAAGATGGCTTTGATGATCTCATGGCGCAGGTTGAAGATGATATCGAGGATCCTGCCGGTCACCTGCAGGGAGGCGATGATGCCAAGGTGCAGTGTAAAAAAGCCCGCCAGTTTCTGTTTGTACAGCAGGCGGCGCACAATGATACACTCGTTGATATAGAAATAAATGATGAGCAATGAAAGCATGATGGCCTGTTTGGCATAGAAGCCTGCAGGCAGGCTCACACCCAGCACCATTCTCAATTGCAGGATCATGATGAATCCCACCAACATCCATCCGAACAAATGGACCATCAATCTTATATACCTGCCAGTGAAAGTCATGCCGCTTTTATTGATGCGGTAAAATTAGGCTTTCAGTTGCAAAAGCCCCACCAGCCGGGATGTTTGTGAAAGTGGGAACTATAGTTGGAAACGCCTTTATCTATTCTCAGTGCGGGTAGGTCGGTCAGCAAAGCTGGTAGATCGAATAATTTTTTTTACCGGAGTCTTTCATTTTTCATTTGTAGCCGTAAGCCGAGCGTATGAAACATTATTCCCCTGTCAATAACCTGATGGTTTGTGATGCCGGAGAAACGGAGTATGGCATGCTGAAAGAGATCCGCACCGGAAGCGAGCTGGGACTGCGTTACCTGAACCAGCTCTTTCATCTGGAGCTGTGGTATTTCGCTTATGGTTTCATGGACCAGAAGGAAGCATTCGACCTGGCATTGCGCGTGATCAGGATGCATTGGGAAGACAGGTTTGCTTACGATGACCTGGAGTCCATGAACAGTGTGATGTACATGATCATGATATTTTATTGTCTTCCCTATGTTGATGAAACATCCGGCAGGCTGGTGCGGATAAAAGACCAATACATCCCTGAACCTGCATTGCAGGATTTTATGGAAAACAGGAAATCGGAAGCGGCGGCCTTCGCCAGGAAAGCCCAGCAGCAATGTTTCCCCCCTTCACAGAACTAGCTTTATCTATTGCCTTTCCCTGTTCATCGACCGGCATCCTTTGCAGGTCTAATATTATTGACGGGCAATCCGCTACATGGTTTCTTTGTAGCCTTCAACCCTTCAATCTATGCAAAAATGGATCGTCCTGGCCCTGCCACTGGCTTCATTATCGGTAAAAGCTCAAACAAATGAAGCGCAATACAAACAAAAGATAATAGATAGTATCATACTGGCAAGAGTAAGCGAAATTGCCAAAGCCTACCCCATGCTCCGGCAAATCTCCGTTAGCAATGATCTGGTATTGAAAAGAAGATCCAGCACGGATTTCAACAAGGAAAAGGTATTCAGTAGCAAGCTGCTCACCAACAGGACCAGGGCCAATATCAACCTTCCTGTATTTGCGAAGAACAGGAATGTGTTCAATGTTTCACTGAACTACAGTTATCAGTTCCAGCAATATGGAAATGTGGAGCCGGTGAATACACAGGGAACGGCTGCAGAAGGCGATAAAGAACTTTCCACCAATACCTATGGGTTTGGATTGAGCTATGTGAGGAACGATTCACTTTTCCATTTGCCGGTAGTGTATTCATTGACGGTAGCGGGTGTAACAGCCACATCCGGTGCAATCCAGAAAATGAGCTATATGGCCAATGTGATGTTCAATCTTAAACGTACGCCGGTTACTTCCTTATCGCTGGGAGCCATCATTATCATCGATCCTTCCCTCACAATGCCCTTCATTCCGGTGCTGAGCTATTATCGCAGGTTGCAGTCCAGTCAGCTGGAATTGCTGATCGATATGCCCCAGCGGGCCATCCTGAGAAAACAATTCAATAAGAAGAGCTGGATTACGCTGGGAACAGAGGTCGCCAATTCCGTTTCCTTCCTGGACCTGGGCCGGTACAGCCTTCCAACTACAACTAATTATTCCACTTTTGAACTGAAGAACGGATTGAATTTTGAATATGAGATCGCTCCGAAAGTAGTGGCGGGTATTGGCGGCGGCATCTTCACTACCGTTTCTTCGAGGATGTTCAAAGCCACCGGGCGATCCAATGAATATTTTATCCGCGACAGAACAAAACCTGCACCTTATTTGAATATCAGTATTTCATTTTTGCCCTTCATGCGTTCGCTGATTCGATAAAATGTAATGATGTCTTTTCATTTTCAACGTTTGGGGTTAAGGGTTATATCCGAACGTAGTACACCCTGTTCTCAGGGTGTACTTCTTTTGTTCATCCGTTTGAATAGTTTCAGTATCTCGCTCAGGACAACGGGAATGATGCCCAGTCCGAGTGCATAGATCCAGCCCTGGAGGTCCAGCATCTGCAGCCTGAATGCTTTTTGAAGTACCGGTAATCCCATTACCAGCAATTGAAGGACCAGTGCAAGGGCTACTGCGCCTACCAGGTATTTGTTGGAGAATATCCCTGTCTGGAAAACGGATTTTACGGAATGCCTGAAAGTAAAAGAATAGAAGAGCTGGCTGCAGATAATGGTCATGAAGGCCATGGTTCTCGCATATTCATGTATGTTATCCGGGACTTGTTTGTCATATGGGCTGTAACCGTGCTCGTAATATCCGAACCAGAAAGCGCCGATGGTGAGCAGGCCAATGGCGATACCTCCAATAATGATCCTTTGAGCCGCTCCATGTGCGAAGAAGCTTTCATTGGGGCTGCGCGGTGATTGTTTCATCACATCGGGATCACCAGGATCCATGCCCAGTGCAATGGCAGGTAATGTATCTGTGAGCAGGTTGATCCATAAAAGTTGTGTAGCCATCAATGGCGCGGGCATGCCGATCAGGATGGCTACTACCATCGCGATCACTTCGCCCACATTGCTGGCCAGCAGGAAGATCACAGACTTCTTTATGTTGTTGTAAATATTCCGTCCCTGTTCAATGGCGGCGATGATGGTGGCGAAATTATCATCCGCCAGGATCATATGCGCCGCATTCCTCGCCACATCCGTTCCTGTAACGCCCATGGCTACCCCAATATCTGCGGTATTGAGGCTGGGTGCATCATTCACGCCATCACCCGTCATCGAAACAATCTGTCCTTCCGATTTGAAGGCGCGTACGATCTTTACTTTGTGCTCTGGTGAAACCCTGGCAAAAACGCGGTAGGAGGTCAGTTGCCGGTCACCGTCAGGATTTCGTTTCAATTCTGAACCGGTGATTGCCTGCTTTTTGTTATCGGCAATGCCGAGGTCTTTGGCGATGGCGAAGGCTGTATCCTTGTGATCTCCTGTGATCATCACCGTTGTGATACCCGCCTGTTTTGCCTGCCTGATACTGTCCTTTACTTCCGGCCTGGGCGGGTCCATCATGCCTACCATGCCGATCAGCACCAGGTCTTTTTCCATTTCTTCATGATCGATGAGCCCGTCCAGTGATTTATAGGCCGCTGCCAGTGTGCGGAGCGCATTGGCAGACATGTTTTTGGTGGCTTTTTTGAATTGTTCGATATGTCCGGTGGTGATGGGAATGGCTTCTCCGTTATGCTGCACCATCGTACAACGATCGAGGAGATTGTCGATTGCGCCCTTGGTGTACACTGTCAGTTTTCCATTTTCTTCCTGGATGGTGGACATCAGTTTCCTGTCGGAGTCGAATGGTAATTCATCTTTTCTCTTCGTTTCTGTTGCTAATTTATTCCTGTCGATACCCAGTTGGTCGCCCAGTCTGAGCAGGGCTATTTCTGTTGGATCGCCGGTGCCTTCACCATTCTCGAAAGTGGCGTCGGAACAAAGGATCATGGCTTTTGAAAGAAGAAGTGCTGCATCCGATGGAGCATTTTCTTTTTCTTTCAGTTCCACTTCCTGATCGGTGAGATCGAAGAAGCGCACCACCGTCATTTTATTTTGTGTGAGTGTTCCTGTTTTATCGGAGCAAACAACTGTAACGGAGCCGAGTGTTTCAACAGCCGGTAATTTTTTGATGATGGCTTTCTTGCGGGCCATCCTGGTAACACCGATAGACAGCACCACTGCAACGATGGCGGCCAGTCCTTCAGGAATACTGGCCACTGCCAGTGATACGGCTGTAAGGAAATTCTCTGCAAGGTCCCTTCCCTGGAACCAGGCCAGTCCGAACATGACAACACAAACACCGATCGCAATCTTTCCCAAAGTTTTGCCCAGCTCATCCAGTCTTTTTTCGAGTGGCGTTTTTTCTTCTTTTTCCTGGTTGATGATATCGGCGATCTTGCCCACTTCTGTTTTCATACCGGTTTCCACTACTACACCAAGGCCCCTTCCGTAAGTGACTACGGTAGACATGAAGGCCATATTCACCTGGTCGCCCAAAGGAATATTGCCATCCTGCAGATCTGCGTTGGCGTCTTTTTCAGAAGGAACGGATTCTCCGGTGAGCGCTGATTCTTCAATTTGCAGATTGGCCGATTCCAGCAAACGCACATCGGCTGCCACAAAACGGCCTGCTTCCAGCACCAGGATATCCCCCGGCACGATCATTTCCGATGCGATCTCCGAAACTGTTCCGTTCCTCTTTACCAGAGCTTTTGGTGCGGAGAGGTCCTTGAGTGCATCGATCGCATTCCCTGCTTTCACTTCCTGTATCACACCCAGAACAGCATTGATAATGATCACCAGCAGGATGATGGTGCCATCTATATATTCTCCCATGGCCATTGTGATTACAACGGCGCCAAAAAGTACATAGATCAGCGTGTCTTTCAGTTGTGCAATAAATAAAGAGAAAACAGAACGCCGTTTCCGGGCGGTGAGCTTATTATGACCATACTGCTGCAAGCGGGCAGCAGCCTCATTGTCGTTCAACCCTTTTCCTGTATCCGCATGAAGTTCTTCCAGCGTTTGCTGTATCGATTTTGAAAACCACATAGGCCATTTGTTATTTTGTCCAATGGGGCAAGAGGACTGACAAAAGCAGGCCCTATAAAATTAATGGAAAGCAATCAAATAGCAGCTTAGAATCCATTCTCTTTTAACCAGCTCAGCAATGCCTTGAACCAATTGTTCTGACTGTTGAGGTCCGTGAGTGCAAATCCATGTCCACCCGATTGAAGGATATGCATTTCCGTTTTTACATTTTTTTCCAGCAGGGCATTGAAAAAAGCTAAAGTGTTTTTTACGGGGATCACATCATCATCGATGGCGTGTACCAGGAATGAGGGTGGTGTTTGGCTGGTCACCTGTTTGTCTGTACTGTACAGGTCCAATGTTTCGGGGCTGGGATTTTTGCCGATCAGGTTTTCCCGCGTTCTTGGAATCGCAGGATCATAGATGATCACGGGATAGAGCAGGGCGATGAAATCCGGACTGAGATTGTTGTTGCCGGGATTGTCGATCACTATTTTACTTACTTGTGTGGCTGCAGATGATACCAGGTGACCTCCGGCGGAAAGGCCCATGGCGCCTATCTTTTGAGAGTGGATGCCCCATAAGGCTGCGTTTTTGCGTACCAGTTGGATGGCTGCCTGTGCGTCCTGCAACGGTCCGATGGATTTGTTGATCATGATGCTATCGTGCGGCAAGCGGTATTTTGCAATGAAGGCAGTGATCCCTTCTTTACACAATGCATTGGCGATCTCTATGCAGGCATCCAGCGATAACAAAAAGTACCCGCCACCCGGAAAAATGATCACGGCAGTTCCACTGACATTCCCCTTAGCAGGGAAAAAAGGGATCAGTCCCGGACGGGTAACCATTCTTACCCTGTTGAGGCTGTCTGTGCTTTCCTGGTAATTGGCAGGCGCTTTTATGGAATTCGGGACCTCACCGGAGTAAAGTGGAATGAAACTGTTCTGTGCAAAGATGGACTGCGCAGTCAATACGATGAAGAAGAAAGCGATCATTCGCTTCGGACTTTTGAAAACAGGCATGATGTAAGGATTTTAGCAAATCCAAAAGTATCCTGGCGGATGCCGGAGCGATATGCAAAAATGCTCAAATCAGGATGAAGTAATCCTGTAAAGAAGTGGCTGCAGGCCATAGGCCGATTTGAATGCGCGGCAGAAAGCGCTTACAGATTCAAACCCTGTATCCATGGAAATATCCTGAACGGGCAGGCTGCTTTGTTTCAGCAATGAAGCGGCATGTTCCAGCCTGATACGGATAAGGTATTGATGCGGCGTACATCCGAATGCAGCCCTGAACTGCTTCACCAGTTGCGGAACGGAAAGGTGTGAACAGGCCCCGATCTTGTGCAGGTCCAGTTGTTCATAATAAGAAGAATGGAGCAGGTCTCTCGCCATGCAAACGCGTTTGTAAAGCTCATGCCTGGTGCTTGCTTTGATCGCGTTGATACTGGCTTTCTTTTTCAGATCGGTTCTGTGCGCAGTGATCAGATGCCCCAGTAAAAAGATGAGCAGCTCATCTGTGGGGAATTCGTTGTTGTTTTGTTTTTCGAGTGTGGCAACCAGTTGGTGCAAATGCGATTGCAATGATGAAGTAAGCGGATTGAGCGTTTGAAAGAATTCAGGAAGAATACCATTGTTTGTATGAGGCTGATCGAGCTGTTGTTCTGTACTGTATAGCAAATCATGGAAAACTGCAGCAGCGAAATCCTTTTGGAAAAAAACAGAAAGGCATTTTACTTTTTCACCTTCATGTATCCTGCAGGAATAATGCTGATCATCGTTCAGGACCAGGTATTGTCCGGGCCTCACTGCCAGCCTGCGATGATCGATGCCATACCATTCTTCGCCCTGTAAAATGGTTTTGATGCTCAGGCAGCCTGCATGATCATCGCAATAGCTGTTGCTGCTTTCTGCATTGAAAACAATATTGTGTTTTTTGAATTGACTGAAATGAGCTGTTTCGTCAAATCCCGGAGCTGTATGATCTGGTAAGCTGGTGAAATACATGCGCTGCTGCTTCAACAATATAATATTATGAAAAACCCCTAAGCTGTGGAAATTAGTTTTGTGGTGAATACTGAAAAAATGGACGTTTTGTGCTGGTGTTGTCCCTAAAGTTGAAGATATTCGTTAAAGCATTCTTGCCCTGGTTTTGTAATAATGTACACACATGATCCTGGCGCCACGATCTGTAATAAAGCATTCCGTGTTGATGGCATTGTTCCTGATGTTGGGGCCTCTGTTTGCATACGCGCAGGAACACAGGTTAACGCTGATCGTTCATGATAGTCTCGATCTTCCCGTCAGCAATGCTTCCGTGCGGGTAAATGGCAGGACCACACCTGCGGACTCCCTGGGAAGGATCTCGCTTCGCCTGCCATCCGGCAAATTCAAAATTTCGGTTACAGCAATAGGTTATATCGATACAGTATTTTCCCTCTCCCTGATGGAAGATCTGGAGTTCAGGCTGGCGCTGCGCTTCACGCAGCAAGCACTGCAGGCGGTGGTGGTTTCGGGAAGTCGCAGCCTGCAACGGAACCAGATGAGCGTGCATACGCTGGACATGGCGCAGATCCAGAAGCTGCCCGTGATACTGGGCGAGGTGGACCCCATGAAGACCATCACACTACTCCCTGGTGTGAAGAGTGGTGGCGATGCCAGTTCCGGTATTTATGTGCGCGGCGGAGGGCCTGATCAAAATCTGGTTCTGCTGGATGGTATTCCCGTGTACAATCCCAATCACCTTCTTGGTTTCTTCAGTGTATTCAATGGCGACGCCGTCAAAAATATCGAAGTGATCAAAGGCGGAATGCCTGCTGAGTACGGCGGACGACTGAGCAGTGTGATTGCCGTGAATTCGAAAGATGGCAACCGTGATACACTCAAAGCTTCCGGTGGGATCGGGCTGATCTCTTCCCGCTTATCGCTTGAAGGACCCGTGATCAAAAAAAGATCCGCTTTCAATATCAGTTTCCGCAGGACTTATATAGACCAGGTAGCAAAACTCATTGCGCCGGACTCGATCGGCAGGAATGGTTATTTCTTTTACGATGTAAATGCCAGGGCCGATTTCCAGCTTAACAGGAATAATGGACTCTATCTTACTTTCTATACGGGAAAAGACAAGTTCAATTTCGTTGATGACGATGACGATGGCCCTGCCCGCGAATTCAATGCCAACTGGGGCAATACCATTGCAGGGCTCACCTGGAAGCAACAATTGAACAACCAGTGGAAACAGGAGCTGGCTGTTGTTCGCAATGATTTCAATTTGTCCAGCCGTATTGCTTTCGGTTCCAACAGTATCATTCTTTCTTCAGGACTTACAGACTACCAGCTGAAGAACGACTGGAGCTATACTCCTCAGCCCTGGATGCGCTGGAAAGCCGGATGGCAATATGTCTGGCATAGCTTCCGTCCGGGTGCAGGGGAATCCAATCAGGGTGTTCAGGAGTTCAGGTCGCACATCAGTGATCAGCAGGCGAGGGAAGCGGCCGCTTATCTCAGTGCTGACATCGATGTGAGTACCGACTTCAATATCATTGCCGGGCTTCGTTACAGTTATTTCAACCAGGTAGGCCCAACCGAACGTGTACTCTATGATCCGGAAGGTGCACCTACAGGAGAGACAGAATCGTACAAAAAAGGAGAAAGCATTGTGCGCTATCATTATCCTGAGCCAAGGATCAGCCTTCTGTACAAACTCAATACCAGCGCCAATTTCAAACTATCGTATACGCGCACTTATCAATACCTGCACCTGGCTACCACCAGCGCTGCCACATTTCCCAGTGATCTGTGGATCCCTTCCAGTCGCCTGATCAAACCTGGTATTGCCGACCAGGTGGCTGCCGGCTTCTTTAAAGGATTTGCGGAAGGAAAATATGAAATGAGTGTGGAAGCCTATTACAAAACACTGAAGAACCAGATCGAATTCAAGCCCGGAGCGCGTCTGTTACTCAATCAGAATATAGAGGGTGAAATGATCTTCGGCGAAGGCAAGGCTTATGGTATCGAAGTCTTTTTCCAGAAAAAAACAGGACGCCTCAATGGCTGGATCGGTTATACACTGAGCCGCTCGGAGAGAACTTTCCCGGACATGAACGAGGGCAAAGCATTTCCGTATCGTTATGATCGCACACATGATATCAGTGTGGTAGCTAATTATCAGCTCAGCAAAAAATGGCATGCATCGGCTGTGTTCGTGTACGGCACCGGCAATGCGCTTACGATGCCAACCGGAAGGTTCGTGTACAGCATCGGTTATGACGGACGCGAAAATCAGCCGGTGTTCACCAATATCAACCAGTACGATAAGATCAACGATTACAGGATGCCTGCCTATCACCGGATGGACCTTGCATTTACCTATACCAGAAAACCGGATACCCAACGCCGTTATAAAAGCAGCTGGGTATTCGGGCTGTATAATTTGTACAACCGCGAAAACCCTTATTTCATCTACATCGATGCAGATGAGGAAGACCGGACCATCAAGGGAAAGAAAGTATTCCTGTTCCCGGTGATACCCGGCATTACCTGGAATTTTAAATTTTAAGCGATGTGTAGAATGACTGTTTTGCAGAACCTGGTGCTGACAACCATTGTTTCTTTTTTCACTTCCTGTGAAAAGGATTTCGATATCAATCTAAAACCCAATAAGCCATTGCTGATTGTGGAAGGGTATATCAACAATGAACTGCCATCATACAATTATGTGATATTGGGAAGAAGCCAGGATTACTTCAATACTGATTTTGAAAATATCGCAGTAACCGGCGCGAAAGTGAGTGTTACCGAAGGCCGGCTCCTGCCAAACAATACCTATGAATGGAATGCGGCTTCAAAAAAGGAACTAACGGAAGCGCGTATCCCATTACTGGATTATGCTCTGGTGCCCGGCTTATATTTTGATCCCGCACTCATCACTGATCCTGCTGATGCGCTGATGGGAAGGCCGGGTTATCATTACCTGCTGGAGATCGAAGCGGATGGAAAAAAATATTCAGCTACAACGGCCATGCTGCCTCCTGTACGGGTAGATAGTTTGACTATCGGCAATTATTACAATGATGACCTGGATGATGGCAGCATTGTTCTGAAAGGCAGGATCACCGTACATTACAAAGATCCTGATACTATCGGTAATACACAGTTGTATTACTGGCAGGCGCAGAGCGAAGGCCCTCACTTCGGATGGGGTGGCATGGGAGCAGGCAGGTATTCACCCGGCACTGATGATCTCGTGAATGGGCAATACATAAGACTTACACATGGCGGTGGATTTGTGATGGGTGATTCAGTGATCTACCATATGGCCAGTGTGGAAAGGAAAGTATATAATTTCTGGGACAGTTTCAATAAGGCCCGCGCCAACGGTGGCCCATTCTCCACACCTGCAACAATTTCCAGCACCATCAGCGGAGAAGATGTACTCGGATGTTTCAGTGGATTCAGCCTGAGCTCAAAAGCTGTGCGGATCAAATAAAAAGTATCAGGACTTCATCTTCACCACATCTTTCAATTTCCCGTTGTCTGAGTATAATTGGATATACAGAAGTTTACCCTGTTTATTGTAGAATTTCCAGTCGCCGTTTGGTCTTCCCTGTTTGTAACTGCCCACAGCCAGCACTGTAGCATCATTATTCCATTCGTTCCATAGCCCGTCTCTCACGCCATTCTTGTAATAGCCCGAGTCCCGGGTCTTTCCGTCAGGAAAGAAATTCATATATAAGCCATGATGCAGGCATTGATTGAAAGGCGCGTGATAACTGTTCTGGCTTGCATTCCTCTCAACCCTTTTCGATAATGAATTGAGTTGTTCTCCAGAATGATCATTGTCAAGCGCATGATAAGAGTAGCTGGCCGTCATGAGATGTTTGGCGGCATTCATATTTTGTCTGGCAATTCCGGTGAGTGCATAAAATGTACTGCGTCCATCTTTCCGCAGGATCTCATTTTTCACATAAGCCAGCTTTTCTGCATTGTAAGTGCGGATGGTGCGGAGCGTGCCATCGGGATAATATGTTTTCCATTCTCCATCGGGAACGGATTTCTGCATACGGCCGGAATCCAGCACCTGGCCTGGTTTGTAGAAGCTCATCCAGTTGCCCTGCAATTGATTGCGTTTCACGCTGCTTACAAAAATGGTATCGCCACCGGAACTCAGTCCGGTCAGTTGATCACCCACACGGGAAAGATGATCATCGATAAGCAATTTATGGGAAGCGGTTGCCGAGATGGCCGGAATGGGCGCCGGCAACGTTCTGGGGATAGCATAGGTGACCTTATTCTGCGAAAAAACATTTGACAGGAATAAAATCCCTAACCCCGATATGAGCAGGTGTTTATTCATGGTAGTGACATTAAACAAGCATCACAAATTTACTGCAATCGATATGAAAGGGGGATTAAAATCGGAGGCTGGGTGCGGGGCGCAAAGAGCTGTTGTAAATAGGGCGTGGGTCGCAAAGGGATATGAACGGCGGCTGGAAAACAAACCAGCGCAGGAGGATGATTGATCGGCTTTTGATTGGGGAGATGGGCGGTGGTGCTGAGCCGGGCTTTTTCGCTTATGTTTTCAAGGCCACCTTTTCATATCACCTTTGCTCCCATGTCCCCGGACGTGTAACAACAATGGATCCACCGCTCACCAGCCCTCGATAGAAGGGGTGGGATGGGGGGAAATGTGCATCACTCTGAGTAAAGGTTGCAGTGGGTGTCTGAGTAGAATGAGGGTTTGTAATTGTGCACAGTTCAATAACTTTTCCAGATCAGCAATGTCGCCTGTGAGGAAGGGGCCGGGAGCGCGGGGATGGGGAAAGGGCCTTTGAAACAAAAGCGAATAAGCACAATAACATTACCACAGTACAATCCATTCAACCCACAGCTCAGTAACGAACAAAATGCGTTGGTTTGTTTCATCAGCCCGACTTCACCCTCCCCCGCTCCCGGCAACAAAAACTTACTCTGCATACATGCGCCCCCAGCGGGTAGCATAGAAATCATCCAGGCCAATATCCTCCTGCTTCACAAATCCTTTTGCCGGCAGTTTGCCGTTAGCTACCATTTCCACAACGGCTGCAACGGAAGCAGCTGTGGTCCATGAAATGGCCCTCCAGTTCTGTCCATTGATATCGCGGGGATGATAAGCCCGGTAGAATTCTTCGCGTTTCAGCTCATTGCCGGTCCATCCTTCTACTACCGCATATGTATATACGACATCTTCCTTCACCGGAGGTTTGGCTTCAGTGAGTATCTGTTCCGTGAGTTCTCTTTTTTCTTTGAGGATCAGTTCGTACAAGAGGAATCGCATCAGCCTGGCATGGCCGGGGTAGCGGATGGTCTTGTAATTGAGCGTGTCCACTTTTCCTTCCAGTGTTTCGCAGAGCGTGCCGAGTCCTCCGGAAGTGGAGAAAGCTTCAAATTCCTGTCCTTCGATATTGATGGTTTCCAGTCCTTCGAGAGAAGGCACCATTTTGCGAACGCCATTATGGATCACCTCCGCATCGTTGATGTATTCATTGATCACGCCGGCCGGGCTCCACGTGAATGAGTAGCCGAGTAAACCGTTTGGATAACGGGGAAGTGCGCCCACCCTCAGTTCAATGTCCCTGAGTTTGGTGAAGGTTTTGGTGAGATGGGATCCAACGATTCCGATGAAACCCGGTGCCAGTCCGCATTGCGGGATCATCACGCCTTTGGAGGTTTCTGCCATTTTGCGGATGGCGGCAGTGGTGGCCACATCTTCTGTAAGGTCGAAGTAGTGGATGCCGAGTTCGTACGCGGCTTTTGCCACAGCGAGATTAAGATGGTAGGGGAGACAGGATACTACAGCATCCTGGCCATTGAGCAGTTTTTTCAGTTCTGCGGGATCGGCAACATTGCCCTGAGAGACGGGGAATTTCACCGGGGATGCAGGCGCCTGCCTGTCGATGCCGGTTACAGAAAACATATCGGCCAGCAAGGTGCCCACTAACGAGCCTACCTTACCCATGCCGGTAACAGCAATTCGTTTCACAATAAAAAATTTAAAATGAATAGAAGGGTTGAATGCTCAACCAGTTACAGTTAACAATATGCGGGAAAAGGGGAGACAGGGAACTATGGCACGTTCGCACAGGCGCTCCGCAGGAATGCCATGTACGAATCGAATATTTTGAAGTAGTGATTCATTGGGAGCTGCAATAATAACGAATTTCCGGAAACCGTGCCAGAGGAAATTTATGCCCGGCATTACCGTTCAGACAGCCAGTGGAGGAATGCAGTGGATTTTTCCTTCCCCACAGTGAGATCGTCCGGTGCCGGCACATGCAGGTGTACCAGTAGTTTCCGGCCGTAGTAATGCTCCACTTCCTTCACTGCATCGAAATTGATGATGTACTGCCGGTTGAGCCGGTAGAACTGCGAAGCAGACAACTGGCCCTGCAACTGGTCAAGCGAATTGGGAATGGTATAGGTTTCCTTCCGGAAACTCACCAGCTGTGTTGTTTCATTCCGGGTGTGGAAAAATGCAATATCACCTGAGGCAATGGTGATGTATTTATTGTTCTGGAAAACGAGAAAACTTTTTTTCCCTTCTTCTCTGCCAAGTTTATTAAAAAGCGCTGTGAGATCGGCGTTATGATCGCGCTGGAAGAAATTGCTCAGTGCGTCCACCCTTGCGAGCGCTTTTTCCAGCTCTTCTTTGGAGAAAGGTTTGAGTATATAATCGATGCCATTGGCCTTGATGGCTTCCATGGCATACTCTCCGAATGCTGTACAAAAAATGATAGGACAGGCGATGCTGACAGTTTTGAAGATGTCGAAGGAAATGCCGTCTGACAACTGGATGTCCATGAAGAGCAGGTCTACCTGCGGTTGTCTGCCGAAGAAATCCAATGCGGCTTCCACGCTCTGTAGCTGTGCAATGATCTGCGATTCAGGCCGGAGCTGTGTGATCAGCGCCGCCAGTGACTTAGCTGCTTTTATTTCGTCTTCGATGATGACGATCTTCATATTCTGGGAAGTTTGACAGTAAAATATTGGTTGTCCGGATGGATCTCTATTGCTTTTCCGGACAAATGCAGGTAGCGTTGCCGGATATTGTCGAGCCCCAGCCCTGTTGAAGTTTCGGTTGTCCTTTTCAGTTGTAATGAGTTCTCCACGATGAGGAAATCCCCTTCGGTGAAAATACGCATGCGCAGCGGCTTATCGAGCGAAACGATATTGTGTTTGATGGCGTTTTCAACCAGCAGTTGCAATGTGAAAGGTGGTATCTGCGTGTTGGCCCGGCTTTCCGGAACATCGATGCTGATCTCCATTCCTTCTTCAAATCTTGCTTTCAGCAGGAAGATATAAGATTCCAGTATTTTCAATTCTTCTGAAAGCTGTATCAGGTCTGATTTTCGGCTTTCGAGTGAGAAGCGGTAGAAGTCGGACAGTTTCAAAATGAAATCGATACTGTGCTTGTCTCCGCTCTCCACCATGTATTTGAGGGTATTGAGACTGTTGAAAAGGAAATGCGGGTTCACCTGTTGCCTGAGTAATTCGTATTGCGCCGCGAGATTGTCCATCTTCGAGCGTTCAAGTGCGATGCTCACCTGCTGGTTATGATAATTCTGGTAGAGCAGATGGATGAACATGTAAAAGGTTAAACTGATAAGGATGCCGCGCACTTCTATCATCAGCATCACCGGTCCGAAATCGAGATGGGTGAGCAGCAACTGCTGTGCATAAGCCAGGATGAACATCAGGGCAACGCCCAGTCCGATGGTCTTAAGCAAACGGGTAACCGAAAATCCTTTCGCTACATCTTTGGCAGAATATGCGGGAAGGGTATACATGCTGTAATACCATACAAAAATGGAAAACACGAAAGTGATCACCGAGTTGGCGATGGTTTCATGCAGGTTGAAATGCTTGTCTGCGATCTTTGGCACTGCCATAAGCAGGCCGAGCAGTAGTGAGCTGCCCCAGATAACAGAATGCGAAACGCGGAATGCGGGTGTTTTCATTTGTAATAACCGAAGGTAAATGAAATAGTAAAAAAAGGAACAGCCCGTTGTTGTGCAGGCTGTTCCGGTATCCTTGCTTATACCAGGTTCAATTCAACATTGATATTGCCACTGGTGGCTTTTGAGTACGGACAGGTCTTATGAGCTGTTTCCACAATGGTGCGTGCCATCCCGGGGTCCAGTCCGGGCAGGTGAATATTCAGTCTGGCCTGCAGGAACCAGGCATTGCCGGTTGTGCCAAGGTCTACTTCCGCATCAACGGCTGTTTCCTGTGGCAGCCTGATCTTAAGTGCATGAGCGGCCAGGTTCATGGCGCCGATGAAACAGGCAGACCATCCCGCTGCAAATAACTGTTCAGGATTAGTACCGGCGCCTGTGCCGGGTGATGATAGTTTTAGATCGAGGCGGCCATCTGAGCTTTGAGATTGTCCATCCCTTCCGCCGGTTGTATGTGTTTTGGCGGTATACAATACTTTGTCGATTGGGTGTGCTTTGAATTCCATCGTTATATTTTTTTATTGATCGAGATCTGATTTGGCGGCGGCAATGATCTTTCCTGTTTTCTTGTTTTGTACAAAGGCGATCAGCTCATATCCTTCAGGTTTATAGCCGTCAGGCGTTTTGATCTGCAGGCTATGCTGGCTCCTGGTATCTTCTGCCTGTAATGCCCTCACGATCTGAACATGGGGAAGACGACGGCCCGTGTTCTCACCGGCAGTGACATTGCTTTCTGCCTTTTTCTGCACCAGGGCCAGCAGGATGCTATTGCCTTTGGGATCTCCATTGAACTGGTAACTCACTTCCAGTACATCATTCTTTTTTGAAGTGCTGAGCGATATGTTTCCCTGTGAATGGTGGCTGAGCGCATTGTTGATGGCCTGTACAGTGGCACCTTCATCTGAACCTGTATTTTCCGATTGCCCGTTCACTACAATTTGTGGCGTGTACAGCGAGGTAAGGTTCAGCCAGTTCACATACTGTTGTTGCCTGCTGGAATAAGCGCGGTTGCTGAACCTGTCTTTCCATCCCTGGTGATCCCAGTAGTCCACATGATAGGCGAGAATGTACAGCGGGGCATTGGGATTCTCTTCCTGTAACTGTTCAATCAGTTTATCGGCAGGCGGACAACTGGAGCAACCTTCGGAAGTGAAGAGCTCCACTACGGCGAAAGCCTTTCCCGGAGCGGAATCGGAAGGATTACTGTTTTGCGCCTGTGTGCAGGAGGCAATGCCGAGCACGAATGATAGGGCAACTGTTTTTGCGATTCTATTTTGTTTTGTGAATTCCATGATGATGGGTTTTATTTATTGAGGGAATGCAGCGGGTTGCTGATCGAGTATGAATCTTATGCGCGCCGGAGTGTCAACCACTTTGCCGGGTTCAGAATGATAGTATCCTTTCCTGTCGGCAGTTTCAACCTTTAGCAGGTCTCCATTGATCTTGCTGCCATACCAGAATTTGTTTTCCTGTTGCCTGTAGGTGACCAGCTTCAGTTGCTGATGCGGAGTATCGCTATACAATACGGTCATGGTACCTGCTTTATCGTTGATCTGGTATGTGATCACGGAGAGGCCGCTGTCGTTGAATGAAAACCCGCGCAGGGTGATCTTGCCATAGGGCGATGTGGACTGACAGCCGGCAAGTATGATTGCAGCAATTGCAGGTAAGAATATTGTTGGTTTCATGTTTGCTTATTTGGTGGTTACGTCAAATACAAATCCGGTTTCTTCCACGAGTTTGTGGCAGGAGATGCAGGTCTTGTCTGTATTGATATTGCCATAAGGTTTCAGTTCCGGTGTATCGAACCTGGCGAAGCCCCATCCTTCGGTGGCCGCATATTTCTTACTATCCCTGATCATATATTGGATATTGATGAATTTGCCGGGGCGGATATTGCCACTGCTGTCCCGGAGTTTACGGAATACCAGTTTGGCGATGACTGAGCCTTCTGGCCAGGGACGGATCTGCCCGGATTTTACTGCTTCAATGGCAATGGGATTGGCATACATCACGCGCATGGTGCCATTGTCGTAGCGGGAGGTGGTACTCAGTACCTGCCAGTTCCGGTATACAGGATCATAAGAGATACCGTTAGGGGCAACCGGAAAATTACGTATGTTGGTATGCGTTATACCGGATATTTTTTGGGCCGTATCTTTTTCGGCAGGTGTTGTAACCGTATTGAGAAATTCCCGGAGTACAGACAGGTCGTTGTCTGTGATCTTCGCCTCTGGATGCAACAACTGGTAATCCGGCAGGGGCATCTGTTTTGCGGCCAGTTTGTTGTAGATCAGCCAGTAGTTGGATTGCTGTTCGGCAGGAGATAAGCTGTTCCAGGCGGAGAAGTTCAATCTTGCACGTCCTTTGTTTACATGCTCTGCCACTACAGAGGAAGCGAAGGGGAGTTTGTCGAACCAATTGAGTTTTGTTTCATTGGAGTGACAATTGTAACAGGCTCGCTCCAGGATGGCCTGTACTTCAGCAGGAAGCATGATCTCGCCGGTAACAGGCGGATTGTTTACGGGGGCCTTCGCCGTGAAAGCCAGCGCCAATCCGCCTGTTGCGAGAATCAGTAAAACTATCAGGGTTTTCTTTCTTAGAAATTGCATGGTAGAATTGATTGTTGATGCAATTTGATATTCTTCTACCGTGCGTCATGGAATATACCCTTGTAGTGGACGAACCCGGGGGTGAACCGGACAAATGTCGGGGGTATTTTCAGCCGGCTACCTGGGATGGCGGTACGCCGTACTGTTTTTTGAAAGCGAAGGAGAAATGGGAGAGGTCTTCAAATCCCGTTTCCAGGTACACTTCACCCGGCGCTTTCCCTTTTTCCCGGATGAGGTAATGGGCTTCCTGCAACCTTCTTTGCAATAACCATTTGCTGGGAGATATGTGAAAGATATGCTCAAAGTCACGCTTGAAAGTGGCAAGGCTGCGGCCTGTGAGATAGGCGAATCTTTTCAGTTGCACATTGAAATGGAAATTCCTGTTCATGAATTCTTCCAGGTCTATCTTGCCCGGCTCCTGGAAATCGAAGAGCAGTCGGGCAAGCGATGGCTGGGATTGCAACAGGATGAGCAGGGCTTCACGCAGCTTCAATGTTTGCAGTTGCTGATTGATCAGCTGATTGCCCTGCAGATAGGGCAGTAAGGAATCCACGAAGCTCTTGTACAATGCTTCTTTTTTCAGTTCTGTCACGGTATCCACTTTTCCATTTCCTCCAGAATCCGTATTGTAGCCGTATTCCAGGCTGAATTGCTTTAGCAGCTCCTGGTCAAAATAAATGGACACGGCTTCGAACACACCGTCCGGGGCGGGCTGCTTGTTGAATTTGATGAGCTGATTCCTTTTGATGAACCTGAAATCCCCTTCCCTGAAAACATATTCCTTCACACCGGTGTTCACGGTGAGGATGCCAGACAGTTGGTAACTGAACACATGCTCGGGCACAAACTGCTCGCCTTCGCGGCTGCGCGCTACATAGCAGGAATAAGAGAAGGGAGACTTTTGTTTATCTGGTCCTACCATATTGCAAAGCTATTGTTTTACTGTTTTCTTTGAACGTTCTGCGTGTAGAACTGTCCGGCAGTGGTAGACAGGAAATCTTCCGCCTCGTCATGATCGGTGCTTACAGTCACATCTTTCCATTTTTCCATTTCTGCATCTCTTGTGGCGTTTGCTGATTTAAGGATGCCGAGTGCTTCGCTTCCCAGGATGAGGTGAACGGGAGGTTCAGGATGAATGGCCAGCTCCACCAGCACATTGGCTGCTTTGACGGGATCGCCTACGGGAATGAATTTGCCGCTTTTGAAAAGATCCGACCTTTGTTTCACCATATCGTATCCTTCGATCTCTTTGGCATAGGTCATGGAAGCGCCGCTCCAGTCTGTTCGAAAGCCGCCGGGCTCCACGCTGGTCACATAAATGCCAAGCGGTCCCACTTCTTTGGCCAGCGCTTCTGTAAATCCCCCCAGTCCGAATTTCGCCGCCTGGTAGATGGTAAGCCCCGCATTGCCTACCCGTCCGCCAATGGAACTGATCTGCAGGATGCGGCCACTGCCTTGTTTGCGCATATAAGGAAGAACTGCGCGTGTGAGCTCGATCGGTGCATAGAGATTTGTTTCCAGCTGGCTGCGCACCTGCTCATCCGTGAATGCCTCGGCAGCGCCCACGATGCCAAATCCCGCATTGTTGACCAGCACATCGATGCGGCCGAAATGTTTGACAGCTCTATCTACCGCTTTGTACACATCTTCATAACGGGTAACATCAAGTGAAACCGGAAGGACCTGTGTTCCATACTCCTGTACGAGATCAGACAATTGATCGGTATTGCGGGCAGTGGCTGCTACCGCATCCCCGCTTTTTAAAACCGCTTCGGTAATGTTGCGTCCCAGTCCACGGGAGCTGCCTGTGATAAACCATACTTTTTTCATTGTTGTATTTTTTACAGTACAAAATTAGGATGGTCCGCTTCCGCCTGCTTTGTTGAAAAGCTCAAAGCTGGTTTGTTGAGAAGCTCAGGTATTTACCCGAAGTGCCGCCAGTCACTCGCCGGGAGGCGGGTAACTGGCGGCACTCTGATCGTTGACAGTGTTATTCCATTTTTCTATTTCACAAATCCTGCCACTTCAATGATTGCGTCAGCAAATGCCTGCGGCGCTTCCTGCGGAAGATTATGACCTATTCCCCCTGTTAGTGCGTGATGTGCATATTTGCCGGTGAACTTCGATGCGTAAGCTGTTGGCGATGGATGCGGCGCTCCATTGGCATCGCCCTCCAGTGTTACGGTTGGAACGGAAATGGATGGGAATGCAGCCAGTTTCTTTTCGAGTGCATCGTATTTCTTTTCTCCTTTCGCCAGGCCCAGCCTCCATCGATAGTTGTGGATCACGATAGCTACATGATCAGGGTTTTCAAATGAGGCTGCGGTCTGATCAAAGCTGGGATCAGTGAACTGCCATTGCGGAGAAGCTGTTTGCCAGATCAGTTTGGAGAATGCTTTTCGATTGGCTTCATAGCCCAACTTTCCGCGTTCAGTAGCAAAATAATATTGATACCACCATTGTTGTTCAGCCTGTGGCGATAAAGGTTTCTTATTCGCTTCCTGGCTGCCGATCAGGTAGCCACTCACAGAAACCAATGCAGTTGTACGTTCCGGCCAGAGGGCGGCAACAATATTAGCGGTCCTTGCACCCCAGTCGAATCCTCCGATGATGGCCTTGTTGATCTTCAGGGCATCCATAAAATCAATTACATCCATTGCGAGTGCGGCCTGTTGGCCATTGCGCGGCGTTTTCGCATCGAGAAAACGGGTACTGCCATAACCCCGGAGATAAGGGATCAGTACCCTGTATCCTTTACCCGCCAGCAGCGCTGACACTTCAGTGTAACTGTGTATATCATAAGGCCAGCCATGGAGCAGGATCACAGCCTGTCCGTCAGCAGGACCGGCTTCCGCATAACCGATATCGAGAATGGCTGTTTTGATCTGTTTGATGGGGAGAGCACTGGTTGCAATTCGTTCACTCATGACTGTTGTGTTTTGTGCATTTGTACCTAAGATACCCAGGATTACTGCGGAGAAACTGAAAGCGGTGGCCAGCCAATAGCGGCGGCTAACATTGAGCTGTTGCATGTTTTAATTATTTTCTGATTGAATCCAATCCGAATGATTGGGAAAAAAGAATGTCTCTTTTGCCTGTGGTAGTAATGCGGTAATCTGCGGGGTATAGTTTCCTGAACTGGATGTAAGTTACGGATACCATCGCAAATGCGATCATCGCATCGATAGTTGAGGCAAAACCAAGCACGGCGAGTTTGGAGAAGAAGGCAAAGATGATGTCGAAGAAGATGCCGGCGAAAACCCACTCCTTCAGTCTCAGTAACCTGTTTGGCGTCAGCAATACGGCCACGCCCGACAGTTTTGCCACACCCAGAATATAAATGAAATGGACCGGATAACCGAGTTGCTGCGTAATATCCCAAACCAGCTTGTTTTGTGTGAGCTCACAGATGCCGCTGGTGCCGAACCACAGGGAAGTGAGGATAGCGCCTGTCCGGTAAATGATCTTTGATGTTTTTGTGTTCATGTTATATTGCTTTAGCGTTGTTTGATAACACAAAGATGTTCATCACACGGGTGCTGAATAAGCAGTTTCCTGTGAAGTGGACAGATGAACCAGTGAACCAGGCATTGGGAAAGGGGGAGGATTTGTGTACTATTCCTAAATTGGTTTTCTTTACAGCAAATCGTCAACAATGATCTGTACGCTGTATGCACATTACACAGGATTTGACAGAATCAAAAAAAGGATAGAGGAGTTTTTCCCGGAAGGCAAACTGTTTGTGGGTAAAGACGGGGAATCCGATGTACTGGAATGTGAGGCCAAAGGAGGATTTCTCAGGCCTTCCGGAAAATTGAAGATCAGCTATCGCGAAAAAGAGAATCCATCCTATAAAATTGCAGAGAATGATCATTCTCCGCTTACCAATAACCTTCGGGGATTGCATGGGTATGCGAGGTCTTTACCTTTCTCCAATGAAAGCCTGCAGGAAAAATTCCTGCAAAAGATCTTTACACTGAACTGTGAGTTTTCCATCGCTGTAACGAAAGGAGAAATAAAAGAATTGAAAAATGTAATTCAGGAATTGGCTCAGGAGTTCGATGCCATCCTGTTTGTGCAACCCAAAACGGTGATCAGTAAATCGAAGGGACAACATTTTTTAGACAGTCATCTCGATCTTATCATCGACCAGGAAGGCAATAGCGGGATCGATTTCCTGGATGTGAAAATTGATGCCGCATATTTCGATCAGCAGGTACCTGCCAGGGAAGACCAGCTGGCAAGAAAATCCAGATCGGAGCAACTGATCGGATCCTGGCAGATCAGTGTGAACAAGCATCTGCCTGTTATCGATTCAGAAGAAACGGTTACCATCAGACGAGCTGAAGAGATCGCACAACGCGTGTCTGTACTGGCAGTGGTGAACCTCGTTGCTTTCAGTCATATCCCGCCGGAAGAAGCAACAGACTATCTGCAACAAAATAATCTATGGGCCTTTGTTACGCCCGCTGAAAAGGATTTTCTCAACGATCCCACGGAGGAAAAGAAAAGTCGCGAAAGCTGGAAATGCGAGTGCATCTATACCTTACTGTGGGCATTGAACAAAACGGAAGCACTTCCTTCTCCTGCACAGTTATGTGATCTCGGAACTATTCCTCCGGAGCAATACCCTGTTGGAAAGGATAAGTTTCCTGAAGACTTTATCCGCACTGCCGGTCTTGTACGCTCCAAAGCTGACATACTTGATGCCAGCGATCTTTATTATCGCCTGGACTGGGCCTGTGTTGACGCCAGGATCCATGGCAAGCAAATCACCGAAGCTCATCCCGGTGTTGTATACGAACGGCATTATGCATTGAACTGGTTAATAAATTATGGAAATCAGGAATGGGATGATGTGAGTTGCGACACCTGATGTTGTCAACTTAATTGCATTTTAATTTTAGATTAATAGCCTGCCAAGACCAGGCAAATACCTTCGTGCCGGTGAAGTGAACAGATCGATCATCTTTCAAATGACCGGATTATGAAGGAAATCTTGCAATATAATTTCTTGCAGAACACTGTACAAAGCTGGCTCATCGCATTGGGTATCGGAATGTTGATGCTGACCGCGCTCAGGATCATTCAATCCCTGGTGATCAAAAGGATCAGGGCCTTAACAGCCAGAACACAAACGAATTTCGATGATTTTATCATCAGTACCATCGGGCGCTCTGTAATGCCGATGTTGTATGTGCTGGCCATTTACAGCAGCATGCAGTATCTCACACTTTCAGAAAAAGCCAACAGGATCGCGCATGTGGTTGTGATGGTGATCTGCACATTTTATGTTTTGCGGATCATCAGCAGTTTCATCGTATATATCTTTCAACGTTCATTGGTGAAACAGGACAATGAGCAACGAAAGAAACAATCCAGGGGTATCCTGCTCATCATCCAGGTATTGATCTGGGTGGCGGGTTTTCTCTTTCTGATAGATAATCTTGGTTACAATATCACCACGCTGGTTGCTGGTTTGGGTATTGGCGGTATCGCCATTGCGCTGGCGGCCCAAACGATCCTCGGCGATCTTTTCAGTTACCTGGTGATCTTCTTCGATAAGCCATTCCAGATCGGCGATTTCATTATTATGGATGATAAGCTGGGAACAGTGGAATACATCGGTATCAAAACCACCAGGATCCGCACCCTTAGCGGAGAACAGCTGGTTTGCTCGAATACTGATCTCACCAATTCCAGGGTGCACAATTATAAAAAAATGAAAGAGCGCCGTGTTGTTTTTTCTTTTCGCGTGGTGTATGGAACAGCCGCGGAAAAAATCAAACGGATCCCGGCGATGGTAAAACAGATCGTGGGAGAGTTCACTGATACAAGATTCGACAGGGCGCATTTCAAAACCTTTGCAGAGTCCAGCCTGGAGTTTGAAGTGGTGTTCTATGTGCTATCACCGGATTACAATATGTATATGGACCGGCAGCAAAGCATTAACCTGAGGATCTATGAGCAATTTGAACAGGAAGGGATTTCCTTTGCATTGCCAGCACAAAGGATCTTTATGGGCAGTTCCAACTAAGCAGGTTGAAAACTCAGCAGTTTCAGTAATTCATTTTTCGATAAAACAGGAAGCAGGGTATTACCGGTTTTGATGAGGTTATCGGCCAGGGATTGTTTATTCTCCTGCATCTGCATGATCTTTTCTTCTACTGTGTTGGAGCAGATAAGCCGGATTGCGATCACTTTCTTGTTTTGCCCGATGCGGTGTGCTCGGTCGATGGCCTGGTTTTCCACGGCTGGATTCCACCAGGGATCCACGATGTACACATAATCAGCGGCAGTGAGGTTGAGACCTGTGCCACCAGCTTTCAGGCTGATGAGAAAAACCCGGCTGTCGGGATTGTTTTGGAAAGCGTTTACTATTTCGCCGCGCTTTTTGGTATGGGTACTTCCCGTGAGGGTTTCGAATCCGATATTTCTTTTTTTCAATTCTGCCACTATCAGGTCCAGCATCGAAACAAACTGCGAAAACACAAGGATCTTGTGGTGTGGCGATTTGGTTTCGATCTGCTCCATCAATGTGTGGATCTTTGCTGAGCTATGACCGGTGAGGGCTTCATTGCCCAACAGTGCTGGCGCATCACAGATCTGGCGGAGACGGGTGAGCCCTTTCAAAACATTCATCGGGTTACGTTTCAACTCATCGTTGGAAATGGCCGACACATAATCCCTGAACTCTTTTTCATAAGCATCATAGATGCCGCGTTGTTCCTCATCCATCTCACAATACACTACCATCTCTGTTTTTTCCGGCAGTTCGGGCGCCACTTCATCCTTGGTGCGTCGCATGATGAAGGGCTGCACTTTCTGTTGCAGTTCCCTGGCGCGTTTACTGTACTTGAACGTATCGATGGGAATGGAAAAGATATCCCTGAAATACTGTTTGTTGCCTAACAGTCCGGGACATGCGAAACTCAACTGGCTGAACAGATCGAAAGTATTGTTCTCGATGGGCGTGCCCGTGATCACGATCCTGTTGCGGGCATTCAGCAGCCGGACTGCTTTGTAGCGCTGCGTTTCAGGGTTCTTGATATGTTGCGACTCATCCAGGAAGGCATAGTTGAAATGGTAATCCTTCAGGAACCTTATGTCTGAAAGCAGGGTGCCGTATGTGGTAAGTATGATCTCGTACTGGTCAAAGTCTTCCGTAGTCCTGTTACGGCTGGCGCCGTGCACCGTAAGCAAACGGATATCTGGCGCAAACTTCAATAATTCCTGTTGCCAGTTGAACACCAGCGTGCCGGGCACTACCAGCAGATTGGTATTGTTTTTCACTTTTTTTCTTTGTGAAAGAATAAAGGCGATGATCTGGATGGATTTACCCAGTCCCATATCGTCCGCCAGGCAACCACCGAAATTCAGGTCGTCCAGTGCATTGAGCCAGTTGAGGCCTTCCAGTTGGTAAGGCCGAAGAGTGGCGTTCAGGCCTTCAGGTGTTTCGATCCTTTCGATCTCACGGATCCCTTCCAGCTTATTCCTGTATTCCATTATTTCCTGTTCAATGGCCGCATCGGGGAGGGCCGCTTCGTACAGTTGTTCAATGGCGGAAAGATTGATCTTGTTGATGCGGATGGTGCTTTCATCGATGACTTCCGCGTTGTTGAAGTAATCGGAGAATTTCAGGATCCATTCCTGTGGCAGGATGCCTTCAGTGCCGTCATCCAGTTGTACATATTTATTCTGGTTGCGAATGCTTTTGTAAACCTGTTTCAGTGAAGCACGCTGTTTGCCGAACTGTACGCGTATATCGGCATTGAACCAGTTGATGCCTGTCCTGATCTTGATATCGATCTTCACCCGGTGCGGATTTTTCCGGTTACTGTCCAGCTCATTGAATCCAAGTACCCTGATGTTTTCTTTTTCCCATACTTCAAATGCCTGGAGAAACCAGTCTTCCGAAAGGAAGCGGTCGCGGTGCAGGTAAAAATAATGCAGATCGTTTTCCAGTTGTTCTTCAAAGTGAGTATGCTGACCCAGGAGCAACGCTGTGAAAGCCCGCTCTGCATCATCGTTACGGGGCAGTATCACTTCTTTTCCCTTTGCATTGGTGGTATGCACCAGCCGTTGGGTGCGGATAGGTATTTCTATGTCCCCGTAGCGGATCACGGGAATGATCATCACATAGTTCTTGAGGTCGGAAAGATAGAGGATGCGCTGAAGACCGCTGCCGCCCGGCAGTTCAGGCAATTCAGCTGCTGTTACGTGCTGCAGGTACCGGTAATCCACGGGGAGTTTATCTTCCAGCTTATCAAGCAACTGGCTTTTGAACTCGCTGAACTTGTTATGATGAATGAGGAAATGATCTTTCTTCTTCAATAATTCGATCATACCCAGGGCTGGTAACTGATCAATCAGATAAAGTGTTTCCCCTGCCTGCAGGAACCAGTTCAAACGCAGGTGCGCCTCTTTCAGATCCAGTTCTTCCTGTGCCAGCTGCAGCTTTCCGGCAATGGCGTAAAAATTACCTTCCCGGGTAACGGTGAGCCTCAGACTATTTTGCAGGAGGGCTGCTTTCACGGGCCTGATGGAGCTGGCTGTAATATTCTCAGATACCTCCGCATCATGCAGGTAGAATTTGTAACGTGCAGGATTGCGGATGATCGCTTTCAACGCTTTCAGGTCTGAAGGTGAGCGTTTAGTGGACGGATGATTCTGGAATTTGTGAACGGCTGTATAGAATTTCAGCTGTTCCGGATCATCCTGTGTCCAGGCCAGGTCCAGCGGTGCGATCATTGTCAAAGGATTCTTGATCTTCCCTTCTTTCGAAACCGGCGCCGAATAGAGCTCTGTCACCAGATGCCTGTTATACTTGTGTTGTTTGAAAACAGTAATAATGGTTTTGCCTTCGGCCACCGGATCTTCCTGATGCAATGCTTCTGACGCAGGAAATAATAACTGGTTCATGCCCTGCAGGGTAGCAGGAGTAACTGCCTGTAATGAAGCATGTTTGGGGGCGATCACCAGTTTGTTGTTTTCCCATTGTACAGAAAAATAATCGTCAGGTTCCTGCACAGTCCCCAAACCATAATCGGCGCCGAATTGCCGCAGTTTATTCTTCCTTAGATCTGGAAAAAAGAAAACACCGAATTCCTCTTTTCGCAGGAGGGCTGTGAGCACCTGTGCTTCATGAATACATAACTGGTCAGAATGCTGATTGCAGGTGCAGGACACCAGTAACTGCTCTTCCTGACGCAACACAGTTACAGGCGGAAAAAGGGGAAAAGCGAGGCGGTTCAGGAAAATCCCACTATCGGCCTCCAGGCTATGCGGAGTAATCAGCTGGTAGTCCTTCTGCTCCACGTATTGGCCGCCGGCGCCGGACTGGGCAATCTGGGTCTCATCGAGGGATTCCAGTGAAAACCTCTTGAAACGGTTATTTGACAATTCCTGATGATTGGCGGCCTGATCCATGGCCTGCAAATATCGGCTATTTGGCCTTTCCGTTTTTTCCCCTCCAATGCCCCATTAAAAATAATTTAACATCAGATGATCTGTATAGTTAGGAATCCTAACTATATTTGAATGGTCAAATCAAACAACATCCAAATAAACAATCATGAAAAAGATCACTATGTTACTCGGAATGGCGCTGTTCACAGGAGCAGCAGCCCTGGCATCACCGGATTGCGACAGTTGTAAGAAAGTTAAGTCTACCATCAATGAAGCCGATTATGCGATCACCGGCGCTTCGGTGAAGCATAATAAGAGATGGGGACAACTGGAATTCGAGATCACAGTAAAGGGGCAGGCGGGGAGAAGCACTTCCAAAGCAGCGGGCAAAATGAATGGCGCTCCGGTTGACGGATATGTGTTTCCCACCACGCTGAAATCAGAAGATGTGGGCTTCAGTAAAACAGAGGGCATCGTTGCACTTGCCCTTACAGCCCACCCTGATTTTGATGATACGCCACTCTGGGATGAAAACGGGGATGGCGATTACAGGAACGATAAGATCGTTTGGCACCCTCACTGGGTGGTACTTGTTTCCGATAAAAGAGTACCAGGTGGTTTGTCTGTTAAGGAATTCAATGTTTCTGATACTTCCGTAGTGCTTCCCAAAACAAATCCGGGTATGCCGATGTATATGGACTCACCCGGCTTCCAGGTGGTGACCGAGGCCAATGCCATCAGGGTGGTAGTGCCGGATTACAGGGTCCGTTTCAAAACGGATTTTAAATATGATGCAGTGGGCGCTTATATGCAGGTGGTAACAGGAGAAGGCGGTGAACATGCAGCCGGCGGAAGTATGCCGATGCTCGGCGTATACAAAGTGTACAGTGTGTTATCCAAAGATCTCTCCCTTCCTTACCAGGTAAAACAATAAAAGCAATTTTTATGAAAGTTTCAGTATTCGATACCTACGTTACAAAGAAAAATGGCGGCATCATGCACTTCGATATCCTGGTGCCAACGGACCTTGTTTCCAATGAAGAGAAAGTGCATGAATATGGAAAACAATACCTGGCGGAAAAGGGACAGGCGGGGCAGCCCCTTGCTACCAGCGAATGCCGCTTTTGCCATATAGAAGAAGCTACTGAAGATATCTTGACCGATATAAACCGTCAGGGTTATTCCATTATCGAGATGCAGGGATGTAACAACTAACCATTAACTTTATGATCATGAACACTGATACCAGGGAAACATTACCCAACAAAGGAAATTTCCGGGAGCTGGTGATGACGCTCTTCCGTCAAAAACAAAAAGCCGCGATGTTGTATGAAGACAATGGCGTAACACGCGCCAACGGATTCATCACAGCTGTTTTCGAAAAAGATGGAAAACAGTGGTTGCGGCTCGATAAAAGCCTTGAGATAGAAATTGGAAAACTGTACGCGCTCAACGGAGTTTTTGCTTCCGATTATTCAGAGTGCTGAGCTTTGGTTATTTTGCAGCGATGAGCAATATGGACAATATACCATTCAATCCGGATACTCAGAACAGTTCCAATGCTGCACTGATACTGGCTGCGCTGGAACGCGTGGGGGAATCTTTCCGGGTGATGTTGTGGGAGCAGGCAAAGGAATATGGCCTCAGTCCGATCCAGGTGCAGAGCCTGATCTTCCTGCATACCCATGATGAACGGATGGCAACGGTCACCTACCTGTCCAAAGAGTTCAATGTTACAAAGGCCACTATGAGCGATGTGGTAAAAGTGCTTACAGAAAAGAAGCTGCTGGTGAAAAAAGATAATCCTGCAGACAGCCGTGTGCAGGTGCTGAAGCTGACATCGCAGGGAAAGAAAGTGGCGGCGGCCACGGGTGGATTTGCCAATACCATGTTGGAGCAGATAGGGCAATTGACGGAACGGCAACAGACGGAAATCAAAACCATCCTGCTCAACCTGATACACCAGCTGTACAGGGAAAAGATCATCACCATGCAGCGAATGTGCTTTACCTGCGTACATTTTTCCACTGCCGGCAACAAGCATTTCTGCAATCTCCTGCAAATACCGCTGACTCCTGATCATCTGCGGCTGGATTGCCCGGAACATGATCAGAAGCCGGAACCGCTTTCCTGAATTCTATTTTTTCACCTTCTGATTGAACACCATAGTGGTTTCAACAGGTATTATTTTGCCAAACATTTTTTATGAACGAAGCAACTGATATCATTTCCAATCTGGGCATCGTGAAAGAACGGATTGCAGTGGCAACTGAAAAGGCTGGCCGTGTGCCGGGGTCAGTGCGGCTTTTGCTCGCCACCAAAACAGTACCGGCAGAGAGGATCCGTGTAGCCATAGAAGCAGGATCGGCGCTGACTGGTGAGAACAAAGTGCAGGAGCTGAAAGAGAAAGATCATCTCCTTCGCAACCTTCCGGTGGAGCGGCATTTTATCGGCCACCTGCAAACGAACAAGATAAAAGAGGTATTGAAATATGTGAATTGTATACAGTCGCTGGACCGGCCTGAGCTGGCAGAGAAGCTTCACCAGCGCCTGGTGTATGAAGGAAGAACGATGGAAGTGCTGGTACAGGTGAACACCTCCTTTGAGCAAAGTAAATTTGGTACGCACCCTGACGATGCATTTCGGTTGATCGAAAAGGTGAGGTCATTGGATACATTACAGGTGAAAGGTCTTATGACCATTGGCTTGTTTGCGGCTGACCCGGAAAAAGTGCGGCCCTCTTTCCGCTTATTGCGTGAGATCAGGGATCAGGCATTGCGAAGCGGATTGCTGCCGCCGGGA
The DNA here is from genome assembly GCF_007970185.1 of Pseudobacter ginsenosidimutans. Taxonomy (NCBI): domain Bacteria; kingdom Pseudomonadati; phylum Bacteroidota; class Chitinophagia; order Chitinophagales; family Chitinophagaceae; genus Pseudobacter; species Pseudobacter ginsenosidimutans. The sequence continues at coordinate 3,667,858 of NZ_CP042431.1, forward strand.
GCCGATGTACTGAGCATGGGCATGAGCGGCGACCTGGAAACGGCTATTGAAGAAGGAGCCACCATCGTGCGGGTGGGAACTTCCATCTTCGGTAAAAGACAATACCCGGATAGTTATTACTGGAACGAAAGAAACAATTGATATTTTTGCCTTCGAAAACCGAAAGCATATGGATGGTCAATACAGGAAAGATATTTACCCCGGTCAGGAAGTGGCGATCATTCTAAAGAAAGACCAGCGAACCGGCAGGCTCACTTACGGGATCGTGAAAGATATTCTTACTTCTGCAGCTTATCACTCGAGAGGCATCAAAGTGAGGCTGGAAGATGGTCAGGTGGGCCGTGTGGCTGAAACAGAAGTTGTGGACCCGGATGAGGACTAAATATAATTGAGCAGGCTGGTAGACACCAGCCTGCTTGTTTGGAACTAATAAAAAGGAAACTTCTGGTTTCTTTTTATACCCCTTACCCATTAAACCATAGTTGTTTTATTGCGAAAAGCGCCTCATTGTAAATCCATTTGTTTTTCATGAGACAAATTTCGGGCTCAGCAGGGTACAACTGTTTTCGATTCAGTTCAGGGATCTTGACTGTTTCGTTCATTTTTTCATTTTGCAAATTTCTTCGAGCCGGCCACACAAAGGATAACGCCGATGGTAATACCGATCATGCCCGGGCTCACTTTTTCATTCAGTATGCCTGCTGCCAGCGCCAGTCCGAAGAACGGTTGCAACAATTGTAACTGAGCAACTGCGGCTATGCCTCCCTGTGCCAGTCCGCGATACCAGAAGATGAATCCGATCAGCATACTGAACAGCGTAACATAGATCAATCCCATCCAGGCAGGAGCTCCGATGCCATCGAAAGACGCAGGAAGCAGTATGAACAAAAGAGGAAGGGTTACCGGTAATGATAATACAAGCGCCCAACAGATCACCTGCCATCCTCCCATCACCTTACTGAGTTTGGCGCCTTCCGCATAACCAAGGCCGCAGGCGATCACCGCCAGCAACATCAGTATATCGCCAACTGGAGAGGCCTTCACTCCCTGCGCAATGGCGAAACCGATCACGAAGGAACTGCCGATGATGGAGAAAAGCCAGAATGCAGGTTTTGGCCTTTCTCCTCCGCGGAGCACGGCAAAAATGGCTGTGGCCAGTGGCAGTAAGCCAATGAAAATGATGCCATGCGCAGAACTGATATATTGCAGGGCCAGCGCACTCAGTAACGGAAATCCTATCACCACGCCAAGGGCCGCGATGATCAACGGAAGCAGTTGTTGCCTTGTTGGAAGCTTCTCCCTGAAGGTCAGCAGCCCGGCAAGCGCCAGCAGGCCTGCAATGGCTGCGCGCGCCATTGTGAGGAAAACAGGATCGAATTCGATCACGGCCAGTTTTGTTGCCGGTAAGGAGCCACTGAATATCACAACGCCAATGAAGCCGTTAACCCATCCTGACGCGGACTTTTCATTGGGCCCGGCCAGGGTTATTCCTTTGTTCATTTTTTCATTTTTAGATATTGTAAAAATAATTGCCGGAAGTGAAAGGATACAGTCTCAGTTTTGTTAGTTTTGATGGATACAGTTGATGCTATGAAAGATTTCATTTACCAGGAGATTTCCGGAAAGATTGCAAAGCTGATCAGGACGGAAGTGCTGAAACCCGGAGAGCGACTGCCTTCCGTACGGATGTTATGCCAGGAGCATGGTATCAGTATGAATACTGCGAAGCGAATTTTCATGGAACTGGAAGCGCAATCCCTGATCGAGTCCAGGCCACAATCGGGTTATTTCGTCAGCCGTCTGTCTTACCTGAAGTTGCCGCTTCCTGGTGTGAGCAAACCAGCTGCAAGGCAGCAGAAGGAAGCAGGAGATCTCATCGAAAGAGTATCGGCCAATATGGGAAATGAAAAGCTGACGCTTTTTTCTGTGGGCGCTCCGGTAGGTTCTTTGTTGCCTTTGGCAAAGTTGAACAAGGAGATCGTACATGCTACGCGGGAGCTCCATGAAGGGGGAGCTGCTTATGAATCTTTGCAGGGCAATGAAAAATTACGCAGGATGATTGCTGCACGGTCGCTGACCTGGGGAGGAAGTTTGCAGGAGGATGAACTGATCACTACCACCGGTGGTTTGAATGCTATTGCCTATTGCCTGATGGCGTTGGGAAAGCCCGGCGATACGGTGGCCATCGAAAGCCCCTGTTATCCCGGCATCCTGCAACTGGCGCTGAGCCTGGGGTTGAAGGTACTTGAACTTCCAACACATCCGGTAACGGGCATTGAAGTGGATGCGTTGAAAAGATTCATTCCGAAGATCGATATCTGTTTGCTGATCTCCAATTTCAATACGCCACTGGGGAGTTGCATGCCGGAGGAGAATAAAAAGGAAGTGGTACAGTTACTGAGCAAACATAATATTCCATTGATAGAGGACGATGTGTATGGGGAACTTTGTTTTGGTCCGCAGAGACCGATGTGTTGCAAGGCATTCGATACAGATGGTAATGTGCTTTGGTGCAGTTCCCTTTCAAAGACCCTGGCCCCGGGATACCGCGTGGGCTGGATAGCGCCGGGAAAATACAGGGAAAGGATCCTGAAACAAAAACTGGTGCATACTATCTCCGGTTCTTCCATAACACAGGAGGCTGCTGCCAGTTTCCTGAAGAGTGCACGCTATGATATTCATCTTCGTCATCTTCGAAAAACATTATTCAGCAATTACCATCATTACGTGGATGCCATTGCGCAATATTTCCCGGAAGGCACAAGGACCAGCAGGCCGCAGGGTGGATTGGCCTTATGGGTTGAATTCGATAAAGGTCTTGACACCGTTGAGTTGTACGAACTGGCCATGAAACAAAAGATCAGTATTGCACCAGGCAGGATGTTCACCCTGCAGGAACAATATCACAACTGTATGCGATTGTGTTATGGGCTTCCCTGGACGGATGAACTGAAATTGAAACTGAAGAAACTGGGAGCGCTTGCAAGGATGGTCTCCTAGAATTTTCCGTATTCACTGATAGGGGAAGTGGTTGGATTGAATTGCGGGTCTGAAAGACATTCCATCGTTTTGTAAGTGTTATTCAGAAATCCGCTGGCAGTATTGAAGGTAATGGTCTTGTTGCCATACACAGGATGAAGGTTTCCGTACTGGTCTCTGAATTCCATCACCAGTTTTACGCCTTCGATCTTCCAGGCATCCATAAAGAAATTGGGACCATAATAAATGCGCAGGTTGAGGCCGCCTGATTGTTGGATATAATCCAGCGTGAGTGCTTTCTGAATTTTATCCCGCGCTTCAGCAGTAACTCCATTGCTTTGCACCAGCCCGATCTCTGTAGTGGAATTTACTTTGAACTCGTTGGTAAGTCCGTTTCCCGGAAGGAGATACAATCCTTGTTTGGTATTGAGCGTACGTACACTGATGGTAATGATGGATGGGAATTCTTTGTTGTCGCTTCCTGTTTGAATGATCACTTTGGCAGATGACAGTTTATACACCGGAGCTGTAACTGCCGGTTCTGTTTTTTGCGCGGGAGCGGGTGCTGGCGCAGGTTGCACGGGTTTTTGTGCTGGTGGCGGGGGAACGGGTCTCAGCACTGGTTTCTTTACCGGCCTTTCCATTGCAGGTGGAATTTGCGCATGAATGGTTCCCGTTGTTAATACGGCCAGTATTATGAGAAGGATCGGTTGTTTCATAATTACATTTTTTACAATTGTAAAAATGCAATCAGAAATGAACCGGATCAATCCCCCGAAAGCGTGACTTTCGACGGAAATGAAATCCCTTTTTTAAAGCAGTCCCTTTTGTGTGGCCGTCTTGATCAGTGAAGCGGTATTCTTTACATTGAACTTGGTGAGCAGATTCTTTCTGTGACTGTCTACTGTGTGCAGGCTGATGAATAGTTTCTCCGCGATCTGTGGATTGGTGAGCCCTTCGGAGATCAGGTGCAATACTTCTTTTTCCCTTGTGCTGAGCACGGGTGTATTTTTCATTTCCTGTTTTTCTGCGCGGCTCAGGTTGATGTCGAGGCTCATGAACAGTTTCCCTTCGTATACGGAAAGCAGGGCTTCTTCGATCTCTTCCCTGGAAGCGCTTTTCAGCAGGTAGCCCGATGCGCCGTTCCTCACCATTTCTGATATATAGCTTCGTTCCTTGAAGGTGCTCATGGCTACAACTTTCACTTCAGGGAATTCTTTCCGGATCTTTTCTGTGAGCTCTATGCCGCTTACTTCCGGCATATTGATATCTGTGAGTACGATATGTGGTATATCCTGTTTCAGTTTTTCCATCGCATCCATGGCATTGGATGCAAGTCCTGTAAGTTGTGCAAAGCTGATCTGGGCCAGCATGGCGCGCATGCCTTCCAGCACCATCGGATGATCATCCACTACCAGCACTTTTATTTTATCCATTGTTTTCGATTATGCATTCAATATAAATGGCAGTCCCTTTTCCGGGAACCGATTGTATGTCTATCTGCCCGCGAAGATAATTCACTCTTGATTGTATGTTCCGGAACCCGGCGGAATCGTAGAAGTTCAGTTGTTCCTTGTTGAAGCCTTTGCCATTGTCTTCCACGGTGATGGTGAGTTTGTTCTCCTGCCGCATCACCTGCGCCAGGATCACGGTTGCGCCTGAGTGCTTTACAGCATTATTGAGCAGCTCCTGCACGATCCTGTACACCACCACTTCTTCAGAAGGATGCATACGTTGTTCCAGCCCGTGGAATTCTCCATTGATCTGGAAGGACTGGGATTCGGAGAGACCATCGCAATAATCCTGCAATGCCTGCTGTAGTCCCAGGTTGATCAGGGCTTCCGGCATCATGTTATGCGCCACCCTTCGCATTTCGCTGATGCTTTCATCGAGTTTGCTCAGGGCATTGTTGAAAGAACGGCTATTCTCTTCCGTTAGTATTACGTTACCTTTCATAGCTCCCAGTTGAAGTTTTACGCCGCTCAGCAAGCCGCCAAGTCCATCGTGCAGGTCTTTTGCCAGCCTGCTTCTTTCATCTTCCTGGCCTTTCAGGAGGCTCTGCGTGGCCAGTAATTGTTTTTCTGTTTCCAGTTCACCGATGCGTTGTTGTTGCAGCTGCTGTTTGTTCCTGTAATTCAGGTAGATCAGGATAATGATGACCAGCAGGCCGATGGCGCTGCCGATCAGGATATAATTGATGATATTCTTTTGTTTTATGCTCGCGGCCTGTAAAGCGATCTGCGCTTCCTTTTTTTCTGTTTCGTATTTCTTTTCCAGGTCAGCAGCTGAATTGGCAACTTCTTCGTTTAGTGATGCCTGTTGCAGGGAGTCAGCCTTGCCGATGGCAAAGGCCGCGCTTTGATGGTTTCCATTTTTTGCCTCGATATAGGAAAGCAGCTTATAGCTGTCCTGCAGGTTGGCCCGGAGTGAATCCTCTTCAGCAATTCTGATGGCCTGGTGAATGTATTGTTTCGCTGTTGCATTCTGGTTATTGTAAAAACTGGCCGCAGCTATATTGTATAAAGCTGATGCTTCCAGGTGGCGGCTCTTCAGTTCTTTTGCGAGCCTGAGTCCGCGATTGGCCATATCCAGCATTTCGTTGTATTTGCCAAGCGCAGCATATAAATGGGTAACGAATTTGTAAAGGGTGCCTTCTGCAAACCGGTCGTTCAGCCGGATGGATTCCGTAATCCCTTTGCTGTAAGCGATCTCTGCACTGTCTGTTATTCCCAGCGCTTCATAGCTCTGGCCCAGGCCGGCGTACACGCGGTTGATATAATGGTTCGTCTTTTTATATTTTTCGTACAGCTCGATGGAAAATAATGCACAATCAACGGATTTGCGATTTTGTCCAAGATTGCTGTATACATTGGACAATCCATGATAGAGGCCTGACATCTTTGCGGAATCCTTCGTGTCTTCAATTTTCTTTTTTACCCGCAGTGTATAATCCAGTTGCTCCTGGAATTTTCCTGTGTATTCATAACAGATGGCAATATTGTTGAGCATCACGATCTCGAAACCTGCATTGTTCATTTGCTTTGCAAGTTCAAGTCCTTTCCGGGCCTCTTCCATAGCCAGGGTGAAATCCCCGTTGGTGAAAGACACTACCGTTTTGCGTTCATAATACAGGTATTGGCCGCGGAGGTAATTCAGTTGCTGTGATAAGCTGCGGAGTTTTTCAAGATAGAGGCTGGCGGAGTCCAGGTCGCTTTTCTCATAGATCATGGAAAGATGATAAAGCGTTTTTGCTTTATTACTGTCTTCGCTTTGAGAGCCCAGTTGCAGCAGCAGACTGTCTTTATTGAGTGATTGTGCCTGCAAACCGATTCCGGAAAGTAAAGCAAGCGCCAGTAGGATGAATGACCTCTTCATACCAGTAAAATAGTATATCCCATGCATTCCACAAATTTGGCATCACTATTCCGGTTCACCATCCCCTGTTCAGGGGATTCTCTGCTGTACTGTTTTCCACTTTTCGGGTGTTGTGCAGGGATTTGTATCTGGCTAAAATTGTAATGCCGGAGCAGGGTAGCCTGGTTCCGGCGCCATAAAAAACGATTATGAAAAAGATATTCTTTCTCTTGCTGCCATTGTCAGTTAGCCTGGCAGTGATTGGTCAGACCAAACCGGCAAAGAGCAAAGCGCCTACACAAAAAGACATGAAAGACATGCAAAAGCAGGCGCAGGAAATGATGGATGAAATGATGAAGGAAATGGATCCTGAGGATAAAAAGATGATGGACAGTATGGGCATCAAAATGCCGGACATGAAGAAGATGGGCAAAATGCCGGCCAATATCAGCGATGCGCAACTGGCCAGGGCAATGGAAGATGATTCGCGAATTGTTCCGCGCAGGGATGCTGCACGTATCGCTGCGATACCGGCAGGGCTCACAGCTGCAAAGCTGCCGGCTTATCTTTCTTCGCTTCAGCAAAAGACAGCATCCACCCTGGATGCCAGCCGGACAAAAATTGCCAGCGATCTTTTCCTGCAACTGAAGTCCATGGCCGGTTCTCCGGCAAAGGCCGGGAGTATGTCGCTCGCGTTCTGGTTATCGGGGCAACCAGATATTGCTCTATATCTCCTGGGCAGGATATGCACTGAAGATCCTTCCAACTCTGATAATCTCAGCAATTACACCAGCATGCTGGTGATGCAGGGAGGGCAGCACCTGGCAATCCCCTGCTTGATCTCCTGAACGCAAAATTCCCCAGGAACAATACCATTCTCAATAACCTCGGACAGGCCTGGTTTGGATTGGGAGATATGACCAAAGCAGGAAGATACCTCGATAGCGCTATCGCCATTTATCCTTATCATCCGCAGGCTAATCTCACCAAAGCCAGTATCGAAGAAAGCAAGGGAAACAAAACCAAAGCCATCGAGTGTTTGAAGAAATCTATCAGACATGCCTATACGAAGGATAAAGAAGATAAGCTGAGCAAGCTGGGGTATAAGATCACCAGGAAAGATATCCGGATACAGCTTCCCTCTGATCCCGATCCGCTTGGTCTGGAAACCACCAGGCGTCCCGATTATCCCACCACCATCAGTCAGGCTACTGCATTGGCGCCACTGTGGAAACAGTTCAACCAGGACTGCGAAATCAAAATGGGGAAATTGCAGAAAGAAGTGGCTGATCAATCGCGGCGATATGTAAAATCTGCCAATGCACTGGCTTCAGAAACGATGGCTGCTATTCAGAACGGGGAAGTTCCATCACTTAACATCGAGACTATGTATGCAAGGAAGGCGGGATTTGTATTAAAGGAGCGGGAAGAATTTTTCGGAAGACAATTTAAAAAGATGGCAGAGCTCTATGTACAATTGAAGGCTGACCTTACGGAGATCCGCACCAGTCACAAGATACCTGCGCCGGAGGCTCATTGCACAGTGCATCGTGATGCCGCCAATAAGTTGCTGAAGGCGTTGAACGAAAGAAAGAAATTGTATGATGACGAGGCCCTGAAAATATTCCGTCAATACTGCAACGAAATGGCCTACTGGGGGCAGTATACCAGTGCCGACAAAGCTGCAGCTGCAGCGGTTAAAATGGATTTCCAGAAACTCTGGCTGGAGAAGAACCGCGAATTGCAACCGGAAGAAATGAACAATTATGTTGGTCTCTATGCCGACTGCGTTGAAAAGGAAGATGCGAAACCAGGCAAGCTGGCGGAGTTCGACGATATTGCCTGCAAATATAAAAGCACTATCAACTTCGGCATCATTGTGCAGGAAAACAATTGCAGTCATACCACCACTACTTATAATTTCGGAAATGTAAAAGTTACCGAGCGGGAGCTGGGTGTGAAATATATTGGCGGTACCGTGAAGCTGTCTCCGAAATTGAGCAAGGGCGTCAGTTATGGTCCGCTTACCATCGAAGCTTTTATTGGAGCCGATATCAATATCAACCTGGATGAGAACCACCAGGTAAAAGACTGGGATGGTACTGTCAGCGCGGGCGTTGAAGCAGGCGTTGGTGTCAGTAAAGGTCCGGTAGATATTGGAGCTTCCGTTACCGGTGCTGTTGAAATGGAGATTGGATCGAAAGGAATTGGTGATATCAATATGGTCACTACAGCCGAAGCCGGCGCCGGTGCATTGGGACAAAAAATTTCAGTGGGTGTGGAGGACAGGGTGAGCCTGGTCAGTGGACATGGCTCAGTAACGGGCACAGGTATGTTGAGTGGTGTAACGATGACCAAATGGTAAACAAGCGGATTAGTTTTACCTTCATGCTCAAAACCCACTTATGATACTTGAGGCATTACGTTCGGAATTTGAACAGGAGGTCAGCAACACGCGTAAATTGCTGCAGATGGTACCTGCAAAGGATATCAACTTCAAACCTTCACCCATTTCCTGGACAATGGGAGAACTTGCGCAGCATATTGCCACTATCTATTACTGGTATGCTGGTACGCTCACGAAAAAAGTATATGATCTTGCTGCTGATCATCTGGAGCGCGGCGCTCCTTCAGATATCGGGGCCACCATCGAATTATTTGAAAAGAATGTAGAGCAGGCCAGGGCTGCACTTCAGCGCATCAATGAGGATAGTCTGCATGAAGAATGGACAATGAAAGCAGGAGAGCGGGTTGTTGTAGGTCCGATGCCGCGTGGTATTGTAGCCAGAAGTTTCCTGTTCAATCATATTTACCATCATCGCGGAGAGCTGATTGTTTACCTGCGTGCAACCGGCAATAAAGTGCCCGGATTATATGGTCCAACCTACGAAGAAAACCCGGCGAGAAAAAGCGGTTAGTCGACAGGGTTATTCTGCATCTCAGGATAATTTGCCTATCCCGGTAAACAGGTAGTTTTCGTTTAATGAGATCCAGGTATTGTATTCAATAGCTGATACGCTTATTTTTGCCGCAAAATTTTTCAATTTAAACGGCAGTCATGAAAAAATTGAGCGTATTATTGTTTGCATTGTTTGTTTCTTTAGTTGTTAGCGCACAAAATGGCGCATATTCCAAAGGAGACAAACTGTTGAATGTGGGTATTGGTCTGAACTCTTATTACAGTGGCGGTATTCCTTTTGGTGCTTCTTTTGAGTATGGTGTAACTGAGGATATCAGTGTTGGTATCAACGCTGATTACCTGTCTCACAAGTACGGCGGATTCGGATATGATTGGAAATTCACTGCATTGTATTTCGGTGCAAGGGCTAATTACCATTTCAATACCCTGCTGAACATCAATAACGAGAAAGTTGATGTATATGCCGGTGTTGGTCTCGGTTACCGTTCTTTCAAATGGAAAGACAGCGATTATGATGGCGAAGGTCTGAAATCAAGCTATGGCAGTGGTGTTTACTTCGGTATCCTCGCAGGTGGTAAATACTATTTCACTGAAAATATCGGTGGATTCCTCGAGCTCGGCGCTACCGGTTCTACCAACGTACGTCTCGGTGTAGCTTTCAAATTCTAATTTTTTGTTGTTACATATCAAAAACGCCTGCAGGTTCTTGCCTGCAGGCGTTTTGTCATATATGATTTAATTAAAATTCTCTTACCTTTATTGCCCGTTTACCCCATGCTATACCCCTAATGCTGCATTATAGCACATACACTGATGAGCAATTGGTTGGGCTACTTCAAAGTGGCGACCAGCGGGTGTTTGAGGAGATCTATGAACGCTATCACAAACCAGTATACGCTTACCTGACCGGTTTCCTGAAAGATAATTCCCTGGCAGAAGATCTCACGCATGAAGTATTCATGAAGATCTGGGATATGCGGGCACAGGTCCAGGTGCACACATCTTTTTCTTCTTATCTTTTTCGCATATGCCACAATAAGGCCATCAATGCTTTAGAAAAAATTGCTGTGGATAATAAGTTGCGCAACAGGGTTATACAGCATCTGCAAGCGATTTCTTCCACCCAGATTCAGGATACCGGCGCACTGAAAGAATACGATCAATTACTGGAAAACGCATTGGAAAGCCTGCCACCCCAGCGCAGGAAAGTTTTTCGTCTATGCCGGGAAGAAGGTAAGACCTACGATGAAACGGCCGCCCTGCTTGGGATTTCCCGGAATACCGTGAAGGAACATATGGTGAAAGCGCAGAAAGCGCTCCGCAGTTTTCTGGATGATAAAGGTGATCTAGCCTTTTTGCTGGTGCTGATCCTGGATCTTCTCTGATAATTTTTTTTAGAATTCTTCATTTTTTGAACCACCCTCTTTTTGGAAGTTCCTGTCTTCTTATCAGGAACTATGCAAAATCCATTGTCATATTACAGGCAGTTACTGGAAAAATATCTCGATAGCGCTGTATCAGCGGACGAGGCCAATGAACTTTTCGATTTCATGGCAGCAAACCCGGAGGAAGCGAAGGTGCTGTTGGAGAAATTCCATGATGTTGATCTTAGTGACCGGTTCAGGCATTTGGAAAATATCAGTGAGTCTACCAGCCGCAGGATGTTTTCCAGGATGGTGAATGCTATCGCTGCTGAACAGGAAGAGCAACCAGTGGCTGCCGTTCACCGCGTTCATTTTCTTAAAACAGGTTGGTTCCGTTATGCCGCAGCGGTTTTTGTTATAGCTGTATCGGCTCTGTTTTTCCTCTTGTTCAAAAACGATAAAAAAGAAAAAGAGCTGGCAGTGGCTGTTGCATCACCACAAACAGATATTGTGGCAGGCAGCGATAAAGCTGTTCTCACACTGGCAGATGGCAGCAGAATAGTGCTGGACGAAGCGCAGAATGGAAGTCTTGCACAACAGGGTAATGCCAGGATTGTGAAACTGGATAGCGGACTACTGGCTTATCATATCGATAAAGGTGTAGCTGCAAAACCTTCCTTCAATACACTGACAGTTCCAAGAGGAGGTCAGTATGCACTCACATTGGCAGATGGTACGAGAGTTTGGTTGAATGCAGCGTCCTACATAAAATATCCTACTGTATTCAATGGACCTGAAAGGGTAGTGGAGATCTCCGGTGAAGCATACATGGAAATTGCAAAGAACAACAAACAGCCTTTTATCGTGAATGCCAATGGTACGGAGATCGTGGCGTTGGGCACCAGCTTCAACGTGAATGCCTATCCGGATGAAAGCGGTGTGAAAACAACGCTGATTGATGGAGGTGTAAGAGTGAGAAAACTTTCAGCGGCCGAAGCTAAAGTACTGGGGCCAGGTCAGCAAGCGATAGTAAATGGTAATATCGACTATGTGAAAGTTGAATCGGTTGATACCGAACAGGTGCTCGCCTGGCGCAATGGATTCTTCAGCTTTAATAATGCAGATATCAAAACCATCATGAGACAATTATCAAGATGGTACGACATAAACATTATCTATGAAAAAGGAGTTCCTGAACAACGATTCTTCGGAGAAATGAGCAGGAGCCTGAGTTTGTCGCAAGTATTGAAAGGACTGGAAGCAACCAAGATCAATTTCAGACTGGAAGGCAGGAATCTGATTGTGATGCCGTAGGCTTCACCGGAATTGCCGATCCATCGTTCATCGTAAACCCCAACTCAAAATACAGTTATGGTATCTCACCCGTTACCGCCAGGTTCCGCCTGGTCATTCACCAAAGCAATGCGCGTGATGAAGATCACTGCAGTATTCCTGCTAGGCTGTTTTTTTCATGTATCCGCCAGTTTCTCACAGGCAATAACGCTCAAAGTGAAGAATGCTCCTTTGAAAGAAGTGCTCGCTGCCGTTAAGAAGCAAACCGGTTACGCTGTTTTTTACAATGCAGAACTGCTGGCAGATGCAAAACCAGTTACGCTGGACCTGCAGAATGCTTCGCTGGCTGACGTATTGAAAGCAGCTTTCAACGGACAGCCTCTCAATTATGTTATCGAAAACAAGACCATCTTTATCAGTCGCGGTTCAGCTGCACCGGCAGAAACAAAGCGAACAATAGAGCTGAATCTTTCCCTGGCCGATCCGGTAAAGATCCGCGTTACTGACGCGGAGGGGCAACCGCTCACCGGCGCCACTGTTGCTGTAACAAAATCCAAAAAGTCCGGTGTTACGGATGCTCAGGGAAATATCACCCTGAACCTGGATGCCGGCGAGATCATTACCGTTTCCTATGTTGGTTATGTAAGCCAGGAAATAAAACTGGCTGAAGGAAAGAATTCCCTGATGGTGGTGTTGCAAACCAAGCCGAACACCAACGATGAAGTGGTGGTGATGGCTTATGGACAAAAGAAAAGGAAAACAGAAATGGTGGGATCTGCTTACCAGGTCAATGCAGACAGGATCGCCAATCTGCCTGCCGGTCGTATAGACGCATTATTGGATGGCCAGGTTCCTGGCCTGAGAGTAACGTTAAATACTGATGATGCCAGCAGCACCAAACCCAGGATGAACCTGAGGCTTAGGGGAACAGGTTCTTTCAATGCATCCAATGAACCGCTGTGGATTGTTGACGGTACACCTTTTTTTACCGGTGACCGAACCAATATGGTTCCCGGTATTCAAACTTCTGTAACTCCATTGTCTTATATCAATCCGGAAGATATCGAATCGATCACGGTACTGAAAGATGCCGCTGCCGCTGCCATCTATGGCGCCAATGCTTCCAATGGTGTGATCCTGATCACTACCAAATCCGGCAAAAAAAGTGCTCCGGTATGGAATCTTTCTTTACAGAACGGTTTCTCCAGGATCAATAAGAATACAAAGTATAAAACGCTGAATGGCGCTGAATACATGGAGCTGGCCAAAGAGTCATTCGTTAATGCTGACAGGGATCTGACCTATTTCCCTTACAACGATAACGATCAGAACAATTATAGTCAAACCAATACAGACTGGACGGATGAATTCTATGGAACCGGCATCGTGAACAACGCTACCTTGTCTCTCAGAGGCGGTACCGATAAGCTCGACTATGCAGTTTCCGGTGGTTTTTTCAATAACAAAGCCACCATCAAGGGCAATACACAGATGAGGGCATCTGTTTCCGCCAACCTGAAATATAAGATCACAAAGAAACTGGAGATCGGCGCAATCTCAAGATACTCGTTCAATAAGAACAATACATTCAACCCCGGCATGGACTACCTGGATTTTCTGCCCATTTTCTCTCCGTACAACAACGATGGAACCTATCGTTTGTACAATAAGAAAATCACAGGCACTGCCCCCAATGGCGATCCAATTTATACCGATGTGAAGTTCTTCAACTCAGTTGCTGAAAGAGAGCAGAATGATGATATTCAGAAAGGCAATGTGCTCAACAATAACTTCACTCTGGGCTATGAGATCATCAAAGGTTTGAAGTCCACCACGCAATATGGAATAGATTACCAGGAGATCAAACAGAATATCTATAGCGCAAGGACCAACTGGTCTGGCATGGATCAGCAGGGCAATGCTATCGGTTATGCATCCAGGTCGTACAATAAAACAGTAACCAAAACTTTCATCGAGCGCTTGAATTATTCGAAAAGTTTTGGCGTTCACCATGTCAGCGGCCTTGCCGGCTTCGAATTGTATTCTAAAAAATACAACACCACTTATCTGTCCGTATCAGGTTTTGATGACGATAACCACCGGGATGTATCCAACGCTAAGAACGTTGTCTCCAATACATACAACAAAAGGGAAGAGAAACAAGCTTCTTATTTCGGGCAACTGGAATACAACTATGACAGGAAGTATTATATCCAGTTCACAGGAAGAAGGGATGGTAGTTCCACTTTCGGTAGTGATGCAAGATGGGGGAATTTTGCTTCAGCAGGTATTGGCTGGAACCTCAAGCAGGATTTGTTCAGTGATATCCAGAATATCGACTACCTGAGATTGGATGCTACTTACGGCAAGACCGGTAACTCCAGGTTGAGCAACCAGGAGATCTTCGGTATATATGCTATCACTGCCAACAACGGTTACGATGGACAAGATGGTGCCATCCTTTCAAATATTCCCAATCCGTTGCTGCGTTGGGAAGCCGCCAATCAAACCAACCTGAAGCTGAACCTGGGTCTGTTCAACAAGCTGACATTCCTGGTGGAAGCGTACAGAAAGAAAACGGTGGATGCCATCGTTAGTGTTCCTGTTTCAAGGGCTACCGGTGAAACATCAGCGCAGAGCAATACCGGTATTCTCCTCAATGAAGGCATAGAAGCTACAGTAAGATGGAATGTGATCAACAATGAGCGGAAACAATTCTCCTGGTGGGTTGAAGTGAATGCTGCACACAATAAGAACACCGCCCTGGAATTGTATAATGATAATGGCAAGGCAAACGGAAACTATATCTGGACAAAAGGAAAGGATATCAATACGCTCTATCTCATCAGGTGGGCAGGTGTTGATCCCCGGGATGGGGCGCCTTTGTGGTATGACTTCAATGGCAACCTTACGCGTTCTTATAGCATCGATAACAGGGTTCCGTGGAAATCTGCCAACCCGGATCTATTTGGTGGCGTAAGGAACCAGATCGAATACAAACAATTTTCATTGAGCGCTCTCATCTCTTATCAGATCGGAGGTTATGCGTTCAGCACATTCGGAAGAGGTATCAACTCCGATGGATTGAATATTGAAGCAGATAACCAGTCCGTGAATCAGCTGGACAGATGGCAGCGTCCTGGTGATGTGGCTATCAATCCCAAACCTATCTGGGGCATATCAACCCGTTCAGTGATGAACTCTACAAGGTTTGTTCATAAAACAACATTCGTTCGACTTCAGAACCTTTCACTCGGTTATGCACTTCCTGAAAAAACGGTTAAGAAACTGAATGTGAAAGCCTGTACCGTAAATCTGATCGGTAATGAACTTGGTTTCTGGACGCCGTACGATAAAACGAACAGGAACTCCTACAAACAGTCCAGAAGTGGATATCCGCTGGAAACAAGCTTCCTGTTAGCTATTAATGTCACTTTCTAATACATGAACGATGAAGAATAAAATCATTTATATAGCGATCCTGCTGGTTACATTCACTTCATGTAAGAAATATTTTGAAGTGGACAACTCAGACAGGGAAACAATCCCCAATCTCTTTTCAAAGATCGAAGGTTTTCGTTCAAGCATCCTCGGTACCTATGGACTGACCTTCGATTATTATGCTTCGGAATTTTATTATTATCCTGAAGTGGCTGGTAATATGGTGGATATCACCAAGACCGGCATCAATGTAATGAAGCAGCAACAGGATTTTGTGTCTGATCCTGAAGAGGAGATCCAGGCTGTGGGTTATATCTGGCGCAGGATCCTGACCACTATCGCCAATGCGAACAATATCATCGAGCAGGCGCCTGAGTTCGTAAAGAATAATCCCGATCATAAATCGGAGATCGATCAGATCACAGCACAGGCATTGTTCATCAGAGCTCTCGCACATTTCGATCTTTGCAGAGTATATGCTCAGCCCTGGAACTACACTGCTGATGCAGGACATCCTGGCGTACCCATCGTGCTGAAAAATCCGGCGCCGGAAGATAAGGTGAGCAGGGCTTCTGTGAAAGATGTGTATGCGCAGGTGATCAAAGATCTCAAAGATGCTGAAACTCTGTTTGGTTCCGGTGCTCCACTGAGTTCTTATTATGCTTCCAAAAAATCTGTTCAGGCATTGCTGGCGAGGGTTTACCTGTACTCTGAGAAATGGGATGATGCCATCAGCTATGCAGGCACCGTGATAGACAACAGTGCACTGGCTTATAATAGTGATTATGCTGCCATGTTCAACAACCTGACCCCAGGTGTTGAGACCATTTTCCGTTTGAACGGAAGGCTCAGAACAAAAAAGCTCGGTGAAGTATATTCAGTGAAAGATGCCACTTACGTACCTGCTGATACATTGATGAGCCTGTTCAAAGATCTTGCTGATATCAGGCTGGGCTTATTCCAGGCCATTCCTGACAACGCAGGAAAATTCCTGACAAAGAAATGGACCATCACTGTTCAGTTCGATGGCGGCACAGAAAAGTATGAGCCGATGGTATTGAGGGCTTCAGAAATGTATATGATCAGGGCAGAAGCCAATTTGGCGAAAGATCGACTGGACCTCGCTGCGGATGATCTGAAAGTGATGATCGGACGTGCGTTGAGAATGGCTCCGGAAGATATTACACTCACCGACCTGAGTAAAGAGGGTTTGAAAAAGACCCTCATCCAGGAGCGCGCTAAAGAATTCTGTTTCGAGGGACATAATTTTTTCGACATCACTCGTATGAAGCAAAACCTGGTCCGTGGCGCTACCACCACTTCCATTGTGAAGAGGCTCGATTACCCCAGCAACTTATTTATTCTGCCAATCCCGCAGTCTGAAATAGACGCCAACCCGGGTATGACAGGTAACCCAACTGTAAACAAATAGCATATGAAATTGTCAAGAAATATATTATACCTGTTTGTATCGGTTCTCCTTTTCAGCGCCTGCTCAAAAAACGAAAATGATACTTACGATCTGCGGTATGTTCATATCATGGACAATGAATCTTCCACCGTCAATATCAGTGATAAAGCGAATGTGGTAAGCACTTATGGTATTTACCTGAGTGGCCCGCAGGTACTGGAACCTGTTACTGTAACGTACAAGATCACAGTAGGAGATGGATTGACTGAAGGAGTGGATTATGAATTGATCAATCCCGCATCTGAAGTAAAGTTCCTGCCCGGCATTTATGATATGCCTGTAAGGATCAGATGGATGGCCAATCCTGTTGATCCGGCAAAGAATAATACTGTAGTGATCGAGCTGCTCAGTGTAAGTAATCCTGCTTTCAACCTGGGGCTTCCCGGAAAGGACCAGCTTCAGATAAGGCTTATCATCACAAAGTTCCACTGAGTCTAACCTTTTAAAAGATTAATATGAAACTGTTCAATATAACTTTTTCCATCTTCCTGCTGATCGCTTTGGTGTCCTGCGCCAAGAAGGCGGATGTATGGGAGCGCAAAGAAGTGAACGAAGTGAAATTGCTTTCCTTCGGTTTTTATGAGGCTGATAATCCTGGTGTACTGGAGAGGGATTACATCGTGAGTAATCTCAACAACAATAATATCTTAATGCAGATGCCTGTGAATGTAGACAGGGGTGCACTGGTGGCCAGGTTCACGGTGAGCGATAATGATGTGATCAAAGTGGGAGAAACGGCACAGAAAAGCGGTGAGACCGCGAATGATTTCCGGATACCAGTTGATTATTTCCTTTCTGACGGTAATTACAATGCGAAGTATACAGTTACGATTGCGAAGGGTAGTGATTTTATCTGGAGGGCTATCGATTTTACGGTGAATGATTCGGCCACTTCCGTGATCATGAAAGTGAACCCGGCCACTGGGTTGCCGTATCTCATGTACAGTCAAAGCAGACCGAGTTCCTCCGATTCAAGACCAGCGATGGCTTACCTGGATGGAGAAGTATGGGTGAATACGCAGATCTCCGATACGCGCATGGGTTCCAATTTTGACTTTACTTTCAATAGTGCAGGCATACCCTATGTAAGCTTTCCTGATTATGGTACAACTCCTGCCCAGGCACTTACTGTAAAAAAACTCGAAGGATCTGCATGGTCATTGGTTGGTGCACAGTCGACAACGGGTGTAACGGGTGTGAAGATTTCTTACAATTCACTGGTTTTTGCTGACGAAGCAAAGTTGATGTCGTTCACAACTTATGATGCAGCCGGCGGAGGATTCGCCAGGAGAGAATTCGGGTATTCAGTTTTTGAAAACAATAACTGGCTGATCGGTTCTAAGATACCTGGACGGGGAACCCTGAACACTTTCGGTTCAAGACCTGTTGAAAAGAATGGTGTGGTGTATGTGAGTACGCTCAACCCGGTAAATGGTAATACAATTACCATTTATAAATACGCGAACAATGCATGGTCCACGCTGCTGGAAGCCTGGCGAGACCCTAACGCCACTTTCATCAATACCGGTGACTTCGATATGGATGTGGACGATGAAGGCAATGTTTATTTAGCCTTTGCTGATAATAGTAATGCGTCTACCTACAAATACCGGGTAGTCAAATTTGTGCCTGGTGCGTCAATGCCAACACCTTTGGGTAGTTATATTGTCGCCGGTTCCGAGTATGATCTTGATTTTGAGATTTCGCCCGATGGCGTACCTTACTTGTTTTACAGGAACGACAACAACTATCCTGCCATCGTTTCTTTCGATAACGAAACGCAGGACTGGTCAGTTCCGCATGTGCTGGAAACGGCTACAGGGGAGGACCTCTCATTAGGATTTGCACCGAACGGAGAAGCCTATGCGAACTACATCCGAAACAGGAAACTGATCATTCATAAATTTACCAAACCCTAAATAGCGATTGAAAAGTGAAAAAGATCAGTGTAGCCGTTTTGGTTTTATTGAATTTCACAACAACTGGACTTGCCCAGGGCAAGTTCAGTTTTGTATTCATGTCTGATATTCATTATACGCAGAAATTCGATGCACCCCGGGGATTCAGTATGCTGGTGGATACATTGAACAAACTGAACCCGGACCTCGTAATGGTGGGTGGTGATATCATTTATGATGCGCTGCGTGTAAAAGAAAAAGAACTGATCGGTAATACCAGATCCTACCTGGAACAGGCTTCAAGGATCAAGGCGCCGCTTCATTACGCAGTGGGCAACCATGAAATTTTTGAGCTGTACCAAAAGGAGGCGGATACCAATGGAGCACTCTATGGAAAGCGCTATTATGAAAAATACTTTGGCAAGAGATACTATTCCTTCGATCACAAAGGCTGGCATTTCATGGTGCTGGACAATATCTTCATTACTCCGGACAGAAAGTATATTGGCAAGATCGATAGTGTACAGCTGGAATGGATCAGGGAAGATCTGAAAGCCGTCAACGCTCAAACGCCAATTGTTATCATGATGCATGTGCCATTGATCACTACCTTGTCGCAGTGGTACGGTGGTGGCACCAATGCCAATGATGATAAAGTGGCTGCTGTTGACAGTCATCGGCTGCTCAGATTGTTTGAATCGAAGAACCTTCGCCTGGTACTGCAGGGGCATCTGCATTATTTTGAAGCCTTGAATGTATTGAACAAAACTACTTTTATTACAGCCCCTTCTGTGTCTGGAAAATGGTGGCGAAGCAAGCAGCACAATGTAGAGGAAGGATTCATAAAGATCAATGTTGATGGAGATAAAGTGGATTATGAGTATATAGACTATGGATGGGAGGCTAAATAGCCTATCCGATCCTGATCATATTCAAAACAGCCTGCAGCGATCCTGCAGGCTGTTTTATTGAATGCCGGACCTTTTAGTTCTGCGTTTTTTTATTGTACGTGTTTCGTTTCATATTTTTTTATAGTTTGCACTACATCCCGCAACCAAATCAACTGCATTGCCGACCGAACCCTCATACGTGGATAAAGAATTATTCTTCCGTATCGCAGAAGGAGAGGAACAGGCATTCACGCAATTCTTCATCCAATGGGCCACGCCACTTACACATTACGCCAACAAGATCTTAAGGAATGATCAGGCTGCCAGGGACGTGATGCAGGAAGTGTTCATCAAAGTCTGGCTGTACCGGGATAAACTTCCGCAGGTAGAGCAACCTGCTGCCTGGCTTAAAAAAGTGGTCACCAATCAATGTTTGTTGATACTGGATAAGAATGCTGCGCAGGACAAACGTCTGGCCGCACTCAGGCTTGCACAGCCATCACAGCAGGAAGACCCGCTGCCAGCCATCGACTTCAGAGAAATCCGGCAGACATTGAATAAAGTGATTGAACAACTCCCGCAGCAACGTCGCACCATTTACCGGATGAACCGTGAAGAAGGCAAAACCACCAAAGAGATCGCTGATGATCTGTCGCTTTCACATGGCTATGTGCGTAATGCGCTCAGCGCCGCGCTGGACACCATCAGGCAGGAGCTGAACCTCCGCCTGGACCTTCCAATTTTCCTGCTGTTACTTTTATTTTAATTTTTTTCAGGACGCATAGTGACATTATCCTTTGTTGCCTGATCTTATATAATCAGTACATGCAAAACAGCCATATACATAACCTGGTGAGGGCATTCCTCGAAAATGAACTCAATGAAACGGAGCAGCAGGAATTCTATCAATTGCTGAAAGATCCGGCACAACGGGAATTGCTATCGGAAATATTCATGGAACTGAACGGAGATCCGGACCTGCAGTTGCCATTTGATGAATCCCTCATGCCGGTATTGAAGGCTGTAATGCAGGCCGACCGGGCAGCAGCTCCTGTGGTTGAAATGTACTCACCCAAACGTTCCAGGCGTTGGATCTGGATAGCCGCCGCGGTATTACTGTTGCTGACCACCGGCACCTGGTTGTTTTTTGCAGATAATAAAAATGGAAAAGAGGAACAGCATGCTATTGCTTCTACTGTCAGTATCCCTCCCGGCAGTGACGGCGCTATCCTCACCCTTGCCGATGGATCGAAGATGTTGCTGGATAGCCTGGCCGATGGAGTGATCGCCCGCCAACAGGGAGCAGACCTGGTATTGAAGAACCGGGAACTTGCTTATGAATCGAAGAAAAACCTGAATGCGCCGGTAGTTTACAATACCATCACAACGCCGAGAGGAAGACAGTACCAGTTCCAGTTGTCCGATGGCACAGGTGTTTGGCTGAATGCAGGAAGCTCCATCACATTTCCTACGGCCTTCAGCAATACGGGAAGGAATGTGAAGATAACAGGAGAAGTATATTTTGAAGTGGCGAAAAAAATGGCTTCGGGTGGAAACAGGGTACCCTTTACCGTTAGTGTTAATGACCCCGCAGATGCTGCCCGCAATATGGATATCCTGGTGCTGGGCACTCATTTCAACGTAAATGCCTATGCGGACGAACCGCAGGTGAACACCACATTGCTGGAAGGCAGCATTCAACTGAAGAAGAATAATGAACAATACCTGCTATTGCCGGGGCAACAGGCGCGCCTGCAAAACAATGGAACTTTCAAAATGATCGACCGGATCAATGCAGAGGAAGTGCTGGCCTGGAAAGACGGATTCTTTTATTTCGACCATACCGATCTGCAGACGGTGATGCGTCAGCTATCACGCTGGTATGATGTGAGCGTGGAATACCGCGGGGAGATCCCCGACCTGAAATTTGTGGGAGAGATCCCGCGCAGCGCTCAACTGGACCAGGTATTCCAGATACTTGGCAAAACAAAGCTCCGCTTTACCGTGGACAACAAGAAGATCATCGTACATCCATAATCATAAACCTTACTCACCAGTTGCGGTACACGGCTGTTTATTATGGCCGGCTGGGATCCTATTGCCAAAACAATTTTTCATTTCAATTTTTAACTGCAACATTCATGAAACTGACTGCTTTCATTTTGGTTTTAGGCTGCCTGATGGCGGGCTTGCAGGGTAAAGCGCAGATAGTGACTATCTCGGTGAAGGAGGCAAAGCTCGAATCGGTGCTGAAACTTTTCAAAAAACAAACAGGGTATTCCTTTTTTGTGGATGAACCCACATTGGGAAAAGCCGCAAAGGTGACGCTCGACCTGAAATTCATTCCACTGGCGGAAGCGCTTGAAAAATGCTTTGCCGGTCAACCCGATCTCGTTTATTCAATGGTGGGTAAAACTGTGGTGATCTCCGAAAAAAATCCTGACAAAGGTAATAACGGAGACGGGCATATGAAGAACGGTGGTGATACAACGATAAACGAAATTGTTGGCGTCGTTTTCAATAAAAGGGATGAGCCGCTGGCCGATGCCAGCGTAATGCTGCTGGGCACCAGGAAGGGGACCACCACCAATGCCAATGGCAGCTTCAAATTACAGGATGCTAAACCAGGGAATGTGCTGCGGGTTAGCTTCATTGGATATAAAACTGCTGATATCCCGGTTGCTTCAACTGGCAAAATAATCAGGGTGAAATTGGAAGAAGTCAATAACGAATTGGATGAAGTGGTGGCGCAGGGTTACAGTAAAACCACCAACCGTTTGAGTACCTCATCCGTGGCAAAAGTGAGTGGTGAGGAAATTGCCCGCCAGCCCGTGATGGACCCGCTGCTGACATTACAGGGTAAAGTGCCGGGGATGTTATTGACGCCGGTATCCACCTATAACGGAACACCTGTGAAGATCGATATCCGTGGGAGAGGACTTCTGTCTGAAGCCAGTGAGAATCCGCTGATCATCATCGATGGCATTCCGATAGGGCTGGGATCCAACCGTGGAGTTGCTTTTGGCGATGGACCGGTGCAGGGGATCATGGCTTATCTGAGTCCTGCCGGCAGTCAGAGCCCTTTGTTTGGATTGAATCCGAAAGATATCGAAAGTATTGAAGTCCTGAAAGATCTTGGCGCCACTGCTATCTACGGCTCCTCGGGAGCGAATGGTGTGATTTTGATCACTACCAAAAGAGGTAAGTCCGGCGAACCGGCCCTTTCTGTGAATATCAATTTCGGCATTTCCAAAATCCTTCGTTATTATGATCTGCTCAATACAAAGCAGTATGTGGAAATGCGCCGCGAAGCATTGAAGAACGACGGGCTTATTCCATCGGCCGTCAACGCTCCGGACCTGGTGCTCTGGGATACTACCAGGTATACTGACTGGCAGCGGCAACTCTGGGGTAAAGCAGGAGTGACGATGGATGCAAGCATCGGTTATTCCGGAGGCACGCCGCTTTTGAAATACCGCATTTCAGCCAATTACTCACGGCCCGGAAAAATAACGGCCGTTACCGGTAAGGATCAAACTATGGGCGTAAATCTCGCACTCGATCGCCAAAGCGAAAACAGGAAATTCAATTCTTCATTGACTGTAAGCTATATGGCTACCTCTCTCAATATGGTGACTGCTCCCAATACCATGAATTTGCCTCCCAATGCTCCGCCTATTTTTGATTCCATGGGCGAACTGAATTATAAGGATTGGCTGGGTAGCGGCTTCGAAAATAACCTTGATGCGTTCGGCGCATTGCTTAAGCCGGTAGAAAGCCGCTCGTCTGCACTCAGTACTTCGCTCAAATTCAATTACCAGTTGGCAAGAGGCCTGAGTCTTTCTGCAAATTTGACCTATGCCATTTCCAACAATACTTCATGGAGTCTGGTGCCTATCAGGTCGCAGAACCCTGCAAAGAATCCAACAGGTTCTGTCACTCTCTCCAAGGGAGATACGAGAACATGGAGTGTTGAGCCACAACTTTCTTACAGGAAAGGTCTTTTCGGAAGAAGTAATCTAAGTCTGATGGCAGGCTTCACGCTTCGTTCAAGTGTAGGCGAAGGCGCCTCTTCGAGAGGATTGGGTTTCACCAATGACGCAACGTTGCGTGCTATTTCACAGGCTCCCGTGATGGCGGCTGATTTTACCAGGAGCCAGTACAAAACTGCCGGTGTAATGGCCAGAATGGAATATGAATGGGACAACAAATACGTGGTGAATGTTATCGGAAGAAGGGATGGGTCCTCCAGGTTCGGACCAGGCAGGCGGTTTGGAAATTTTGGGTCCATTGGTGTGGCCTGGATCGCATCGGAAGAAAAATGGATCAAAAATATCCTGAACCCCGTAATAAACTATCTCAAGTTCAATGCCAATACAGGCACAGCAGGTTCAGATGGCGGCGGGGATTACCAGTATCTGTCGCAATGGAGCAGGGGGCAGCTGGCATTGTATGATAATATATCACCGACGAAAAACCTGCATGCGGTGAATCAGTTCTATCAATGGGCCCTGACGAAAGAATGGGTGGCTGAAATGCACCTGCGCTTTAAGGGCGCTGCCAGACTTCAGTTTGATATTACGCATTACCAACGCAGGAAGGGAAATCAGTTGACGCAAAATCCAACACCCGTTTATACCGGCTTTGAAAGCGTATTTGGCAACTGGGATGCCACCGTGCAAAACTCGGGATGGGAATTCAAACTCACCGCCTCGCCTGTGAATGGTAAGGATTTTACCTGGATCGCTTCTGTTAATGCCAGCATCAACAAGAATATTCTGCTCGAGTACCCCCAGATTGAAAGAACCCCTGACTTCTCGAAATACCTGGTAGGACAATCACTGAATACAAGATACCTGTTGAACTACCTGGGCATCGATCCTATGACCGGCAGTTACCAGTTTGAGGATTATAATAAAGATGGACTCATCAATTCAAATTCTGTACTGGCTCCATTCGCTTACCCGAGCGATAAACAAAAGACCGTGGATGACGTGCCTGTTGTATTTGGTGGAACCACGCACAGCTTTTCGTATAAGAACCTCAGTCTGAATATCAGCATGGATTACGCGATCCAAAAAGGAAGGAATGTTTTTGGCAGTGTTTCAAGCCCGGGCAGATTCGGGAACATACCACAGGAGATCTTCAACAACCGCTGGCAAAAACCAGGTGACAATGCCAAATATGCCCGATTCACCACTGGTTCCGCCACCAATTACCAATATGGAGTTTCCACGCTTTTCTATTCTGATGCCTCGTTCTTCCGGTTCACGAATGTAGCACTGAGCTACATTTTTCCCGGGAAGCTGGCCCGCAGGCTGGGATTGAAAGACTGTTCCTTCAACATCCTTACACAGAACCTTTTTACAATCACTAAGTATGAAGGCGTAGATCCCGAGATCAAGAATTTCAGCAGTATGCCTCCTGCAAGGACCATCAAATTCGGTTTTGCTGCAACACTTTAAATCTTTCATATGCTTACTCATATTCGTTTCATATTATTCCTGGCAGTAGTTGGACTATTGACTGCCTGTGAAAAGCTGGTGGAGATCGATTCTCCCATCGATACCATTACCAGTACAGAAGTATTCAATACGGACCAGCAAGCCAGAACGGCCATGGCTGGCGTGTATTCTAAAATGATCAATGGAGATTTGGGGAGTGGTGGTGCTCTTTCTGAATACAGTGGAGGAATGGTTTCAATTTACGGCGGACTTTCCGCAGATGAACTGAATACGTCAGAAGCGGTGCCCGATAATGACTATTTCATGTTCAATGCAAACAGGTTGCTGTTTAATAGTGTACCAACAGCCAACATATGGAAGTCTGCTTACCTGACCATTTATGGGGCCAATGCAGTGATTGAAGGAATAGCTGCTTCTACTTCAACCAGGTTAACCGAAGCCGTTAGAAAAGAACTGACAGGCGAAGCACTTTTTGTAAGGGCCCTTTCTTATTTCTATCTGGTGAATTTGTTTGGAGATGTACCGCTTGCGCTCACCATCGATTTCAACCAAACACGGTACAATGCCAGAGCTTCAAAGGATGATGTATACAAACAGATCATCGCTGATCTGCTGGCAGCACAGTCTGCTCTTCCTACCCGGAATACCAATGCTGCCGGCGACAGGATCTATCCAGATAAATGGGCGGCCACCGCATTGCTGGCGCGCGCTTATCTGTTTACCGGAGATCACCAGAATGCTTTCAAACAGGCAGGAGCCGTTATTACCAATGCAGGACAATTCCATCTCGAAACCGATCTGCTGAAAACTTTCCAGCGAACAAGCAAAGAAGCCATCTTCCAGTTAAAACAAAATGTGCTTGCCAATATCGGTAATGCCACTTCTGAAGGAGTACAGTTGATTCCAGGTCCTGTTGCAGGGAACCCTGATGTATTCAATGTAAGATTCTACTTACCCGACAATTTGCTGGATGCTTTTGAACCGAATGACAAACGGTTTACAAACTGGGTGGGTGTTTCCACCTCCAACACATCCGGCAGCACCAAATATTATCCCTATAAATACAAAACAGGCGGGCAGAACAGAGTGATAGGGGCAGAGCCAACAGAAATGTATATGGTGCTGCGATTGGCGGAGCAATTCCTGATCCGCGCGGAAGCCGCTGCAAATGGCGCTGCTGCGCTCACCAATGCCATCGATGATCTGAATGCGATCAGGCACAGGGCAGGAGTGGATTCGCTTCCTTACACCCTTTCACAACCGGAAGTGCTGAAGGCAATCGAAAAAGAAAGAAGGGTAGAACTCTTCATGGAGTGGGGGCATCGCTGGCTCGATCTTAAAAGAACAGGAAAGGCTTCCGCCGAATTGCAGCAAAGCCCCATCAAACAGCCATGGGAAGGAGACTACCAGTTGCTCTATCCGATACCTCATAGTGATATGCAGAGCAATCCCAACCTTACACCGAATCCCGGTTATTTCTAAAAAATATTTGTATGAAAAAATTGCAACAATTCAAAAGGGCTTTCCTGTTTATGATGATCAGTTGGATGCTGCTCACTGGCTGCACCAAAGACTTCGACAGGCCGGGCGTTGCCTCCCTCAATATATTCAATGGGATTGTTGGCGCCACAACTGTGGCGCCTGATATGAGTGAAGCATCCCCTATCCAATGGTACAAAACCTCCAATCTGCTTCTCTATGGCGCTGCCGGTAATTTGAATCCCACCACTAACCGGAACAATGTTCAATTCAATTCCTACAGCGGAATGCAGCGTTTCAAATTCTTCAATTACCCCGATACGCTGGCGCACAGCAAACCACTGCTGGATGTAGTGCTGGATCTTCCTGTTGGAACTGTCAGCAGTCTCTACCTGACAGGAACAACCGAAGCGCCGGATACAGTGTTTGCACGCGATCAGCTCGCATACCATTCCTTCGCAGACAGTGTTACCAGCTTAAGGATGGTGAACCTGATACCGGAACTGACGGTCAATGTGAACCAGCAGGGAAGTCCTGATGAAAACGAATGGTCATCGCTTGGATACAAATCGATATCGGCATTCAGGGACTTCTCACTTACCGGAACGGGCGCCAAATATATTTTCGAGATAAAAGATGCTGCCACCGGCAACCTGGTGACCACGGCTACCGTGGATGCTGCGGACAGAAGACAAAGCACATCGTTCATCAATTATTATCGTTTCAAAAATCTCACTATGATACTTTATGGCAAGGCTGGTAATACCGGCGCTACAGCACCGAAAGTTGCCATCATGAGTAATAATTAAATCACTACAAGAGGAATATTATGAGCACTATCCTGAAGATCGAACATTTGTCGCACCGGTACAGCAGCAGCTGGGCTGTGCGCGACCTGAACATCGAGATCAATCAAAATGGTATCGTTGGGCTGCTGGGATCCAACGGCGCCGGGAAATCAACCACCATGAATATCATTTGTGGCGTATTGAATCAAACGGAAGGTAAAGTATTGATCAATGGTTTCGATATCCGTGAGCAACCTGAAGAGGCCAAGAAAAATATCGGCTTCCTTCCCCAGACCCCGCCATTGTATACCGATTTTACGATCGATGAATACCTCCATTACACCGCCAATCTGCGGGCCATGGATAAGTCAAAGATCAAAGCAGCGGTGGAGCATGTGAAAGAACGATGCGGCCTCTCGCATTTCAGCAGCAGGCTGATCAAAAATCTTTCCGGAGGTTACCGTCAGCGCGTAGGCATTGCGCAGGCCGTGATCCACAAACCCAAACTGGTGGTACTGGATGAGCCCACCAATGGCCTCGATCCCAATCAACTGATCGAAGCAAGAAAACTGATCAGGGAAGTGGCGCAGGATCATGCTGTTTTATTATCGTCCCATATCCTTTCCGAGATCCGGCTCCTTTGCCGCGATGTGATCATGATCGAATCCGGGCGCATGGTCTTTGCCGATAGTATGGATGCGTTCGATAATTATCTCCAACCGAACAGTATGCTGGTGACACTGGAAAATATGCCGTCCGAATCAGAGTTACTGGCTATCAAGGGCGTTACCAAAATTGAAATGCTGACCAGCAGGCAGGCGCGTCTTTATTATGAAGCAGGACAAAACATCAATGAAAGCGTAGTGGAAGCCAGTATGAAAAATAACTGGCGACTGATGGAGATCAGCGCTGACAAGACCCTGCTGGATGATACTTTCAAACAACTCTCTGTTCAATCCGCTGGTTAATTATCGGGTCCAAAAAAAAGTCTTTTTCTTCCTAACAAGTATAAATTCCAATCAATGAGGATGGTTGCTCAAATCGCAAAGGCAGAATTGCGAAATCTATTCTATTCTCCTGTAGCATGGTTCCTGGCTATTGTATTTATGGTGCAGTGTGGTTTCTTATTCACTCATGTGCTGTATACAATGGCTCATAACCAGGAAGTGATGATGGCTGAAAGCCCTGACTTTAAGAACTGGGGCCAGCTCCCGCTCACCATGCTGTTTTTTTCGATCCCTGAAAGCGCCTATGCGGCCGTGTTGAAAAATATTTATCTCTTTGTGCCATTGCTGACGATGGGGCTGCTTGGCCGGGAAGTTCATGCCAATACCATTAAGCTGCTCTTTTCTTCGCCTGTGAAATTACGTCAGGTGGTTGTCGGGAAATTCCTGGCGATCATGGTGTATAACCTGCTTTTGCTGGCTATCCTCGGCATCTTCCTGGCTACTTTCGGATTCAGTGTGAGATCTGCCGATTATGGTTTTATCCTTTCCGGCGCCCTTGCATTCTATCTGTTGATCTGTGCGTATACTTCCATCGGCTTATTCATGAGCAGCCTTACCAGCTACCAGATCCTGGCCGCTATCGGAACCTTCATGATCATCTTTGTGCTGGGGCGGATCAACAGTCTTTGGCAGCATATAGATTTTGTGAGAGATCTTACCTGGTTCCTGTATCTGCCGGGACGTACAGCCAATATGTTGAAAGGACTGATCACGAGTAAGGATGTACTTTACTTTGTACTGGTAGTGTTCATGTTCCTCGGCTTTACGCTCATCCGTCTGAAAAAGCAACGGGAATCGAAACCCTGGTATATCACCTGGAGCCGTGTGTTGATGGTAGTGGTGATGGTGTTAGCTGCCGGCTATATTTTTTCCCGTCCGCAGACCACGCTCTATCTCGACGCTACTGCTAAGGATGCTAATACGATCCACCCGAATACCCGGGCCATTCTGAAAGGAATGAAAGAAGGTCCGCTGGAAGTAACATTGTTTACCAACTTGCTTGGACCGATGGTGAAGTATGGGATACCTGAAGCGAGAAACGTTTACCGGACAGAGCTGTGGGAACAATACCAGCGCTTCAAGACCGATATCCATTTCAAATATGTTTATTACTACCATTATGAAACCTGGATGGATGGCGGAAAACTGGCCAAAGCCTTTCCAGGTAAGAGCATTGAAGAGATCGCAAAGGAAATTGCACTCGGCATGCGGATCGATTTCAAACTTTTTCAACCTCTTTCAGCGTTGAAAGATTCAGCAGACCTGGCCTCGGAAGGTTACAGGTTGCTGATGGAACTAAAGTATAAGGATCGTAAAGCATTTTTGCGTACCTACAACGGAGCTCCATTTCCGAAGGGAACTGAGCGGACTTATCCTGATGAATCCAATATGGCAGCTACACTGAAGAATCTGCTAAAGCCTGAAACCATCCCACATATCTTATACACTTCAGGCAATCTTGAAAGGCGCCTGCATACAGAACATAAAAGAGACTATACGAAGGCCACGCTCTCTAAAATTGAAAAGGATGGTCTCATCAATCTTGGCTTTGAAATCGATACCATTTCACTGGAAACACAGGATATACCAGCCGGGATCACGGCACTGGTAATTGCTGATCCCAAAAGATCATTCAGTGAAAAGGCAGAAGAGAAAGTAAGGAAATACATCAGTGAAGGGGGCAATATCGTATTCATGAGCGAACCAGGAAAACAGAATGTATTGAATCCCCTGGTGAAATATCTCGGCGTTGAGATGCTTGAAGGGAACCTGGTGGAACCAACTTTTCACGAGATGCCTCAAAAGGTGAAACCCTATTATACGCTGGCAAGCACAGAACTGTCAGATGAGGTGGAATTGAAAGGCGTGAGGGAAAAATTGAAGAGGGTGTATGAGAAAGACACTACCAAAATATCCATGCCGGGTGTAGCTGCGCTTTCGTTTACTGATAGCAGTGGGTTTGTAAAGAAGCCGCTGCTGCTGACCAGAGAATCCACTACCTGGTTGAAAAAAGGCAAGCTGGTAACAGACTCTGCGGAAGTAGTGTACAATCAGCAGGAGGGAGACATCAGGGGCGCATTCCCTACAGCTCTTCAATTAACAAGGCAGTTTGGTAATAAGGAGCAAAGAGCAGTTGTTTATGGAGATGCTGATTTTGTGAGCAATGAAATATTGAAAAATGGCGTAACCATCAACAGGGCAGTTTTCTCCTGGATGTCTGGAAATGAGTATCCTGTTTATACACCTTTCACTGATCCGGATGATAACCTGGTACTTATCTCTTCCGGTAAAGTAAGTGTGTTGAAAGTGATCTACGTATGGGTATTGCCGTTATTGATGCTGGTAGCCGGCACAGTGATATTGATAAGGAGGAAAAGAAAATAGAAATCAAATCTGTAAACAGTATAAATCATCATCAATGAGGATGGTAATTCAAGTAGCAAAGGCCGAGTTGCGCAACCTGTTCTATTCACCGGTAGCATGGTTCATGCTGGTCCTGTTTATGGTGCTCTGTGCTTACTTCTATACAACACCATTGTTCATCAAGGCTAACTGGCAGGATATCCTGCTCAGGAACAGACCTAATCTCACTGCAATAACAAATGGCAGCCTCACCAGGGATCTGTTCCTCGGGGAGGACGGTTTCTTCACGCATGTGCTTCAAAACCTCTATCTCATCATTCCATTGCTCACCATGGGATTGATTGGTAGGGAAGTGCAAAGCGGCACCATCAAATTATTGTATTCTTCTCCCATTAAGATCCGCCAGATAGTGCTGGGAAAATTCCTGGCCATCATGATCTATAACCTGCTGCTGGTAATGATAACAGGCATTTTCTTTGTCAGCGCAATGCTCAATGTGAAATCTGTTGACTACGGCATGCTGCTTTCTGCAGCGCTGGGCTTTTACCTGCTCATCTGTACCTACGCCGCCATCGGTGCTTTCATGAGCAGTCTCAGTACTTACCAGATAGTAACTGCACTGGGTACATTTGTGGTGATCCTGGTGCTGACCATGATCGGGAAGCTCTGGCAGCAATATGATATCGTAAGGGACCTGACTTATTTTCTCTTTCTCTCCGGGCGTACAGAAAAAATGCTGGCCGGTCTGATCACCAGCAGGGATGTGATCTACTTCCTGGTGCTGATTGCCATGTTCCTCCTGTTCACCATGTTCAGGTTAAAAGGTGCGAGAGAACTGAAGCCCTGGTACATAAAAACAGCAAGATACATAGGCGCTACCGGCGTAGTGCTGATCATAGGTTATGTCAGTTCAAGACCTGCAATGACCTTGTATTGGGATACCACACAGAATAAAGTGAATACCATCCATCGCAAAACCCAGCAGATCATCAAAGAAATGGGAGAGGATCCCATTGAAGTAACATTGTATTCCAATCTCCTGGGCAAAACAGCCTTTGCTGCGCTTCCGGAAAAACGCAGCGAATATATTCACCAGTTCTGGGACCAGTACCTCCGCTTTAAACCCAATATCAATTTCAAATACGAATATTATTACGACTACGACAGTACTGCGATGGGGTCTGAAATGCCTTATCACCTCAGGGGGAAATCGGTAGACCAGATGGCCAGAAAAAAAGCGGAGCATTCGGAATGGGACCTCAGTATCTATCAGAAGCCTGCGGAAATAAGAAAGAAGATCGATCTCCGTTCTGAATACCTGCACCTGGTGATGAAAGTAACCTACAAAGGACGCTCTGAGTTTCTTCGTACCTCGATGGGTACTCCTGTTTGGCCGGGTGAAAGACAAGTGGCGGCGGCATTCAAAAAGTTGTTGTACCCGGAGAAGATCCCACAAGTTTATTTCATAACAGGGCACTATGAACGAAGCACGCTGAAATACGGGCAACGTGAATATGGAGTGCATACTTCCAATAAATTAAGGAGCTCAGCGCTGGTGAACAATGGCTTCAATGTAGATACCATTTCACTGGACAACCGGGATATCCCCGGCAAAACAGACTTGCTGGTGCTGGCTGATCCAAAATCGGCATTGAGCGATCTGTGCCAGGAGAAGATCAGGAACTATATCAGCCAGGGCGGCAATATGATCATAATGGGTGAGCCTGGCAAGCAGTCGATCGTAAACCCTGTTCTCAGCCAATTGGGTTTGCAATTGGCTGAAGGAACACTGATCAATGCTAAAAGCATGGAATCGCCGGACATGGTAAATGCTGACGGATCCGGGGCTTTCGGTGGTTTGATGTATGATCCTTCCAGCCCCACATTCCAATCAATACATAGTGATGCAGCGCTAAGAATGGCAGGCGCTGCGGCTTTCCTCAAATCAGATAGTACTGATTTCAATTACACGCCATTGTTTCATGATGCTGTAAATGTTTTTCTCAAGAAAGGAAGTTTTGTACTCGATTCTGCTGAAGTGCTGTTCAATGCAACTGAAGGTGATCTGCGGGAACTGCCTCCTGTTGTTGGACAAAAGGAAAAACCATTTACTACCATGCTTGCCCTTCAGCGGTTCAAAGGCAAAAAGGACCAGCGTATCATTGTATCAGCCGATGCAGACTGTTTGAGCAATTTTGAGGTCATGCAGGTGGATAAGTATGGCAGCTTTCTGTATAGCTGGACTACCTATGGTAATTTTCCCGTCTATTTACCTTATGCGGAAGCGCCAGACAAGATGCTGACCATCACCGGAACTACCGCCAAAGTGCTGAGTATCGTGTATACCTATATCCTTCCGGCCATTGTATTGCTGGCTGGCTCCATTCTATTGATCAGACGCAAAAGAAAATAACCATGTACCTGCAAACCGACGAACAAACGATAGATGACCTGCGCATTTTTGGAAAGCGCGACAGTACCGGTGTATTCGAATTGTACAATCGGGTGCATACAAGGGGAGGGGAATCCCTTTTGAAAGAGATGTTCAGGGCGCCATTGTCTGACCAGGATCTGATCAATGCGCGTAGCAGTATCATTCAGCATTTCGCAGGGAACAAAACAGGGTTCCCTTTCAATGCTTCTATCTTCGATATGGCGGAGAAATACATGCACAGCGCCAATGAAACCCGCAGTCAGGGAAGCGATAAAGCAGTTCTCAGTGAAAAAGAGATTTCGAATGGCGTTACTGCCCTTATAGAAATGATGCAGCTCTGCCGCGCATTCATTGAATCAGAAAATGTAAAAAAGATAGACGCCTATAGATCTGAAAGGGAAAGTATAGCCATGATCCTTTCTGATTCAGCATTTACACCTCTGCATAAAGAAAATCTGAGAGCAAAGATCTCCTACTCTGCAGTGGCTGCCTATGATGTACTGTTCCGCGTTCGAGAACAGCAAAAAGTGAACAGGTTGATGGCGCATATTTATTACCTCGATGTGTTGCTGTCTATTGCGGCCATTGCCAACGAAAGGAATTTCATTTTTCCCAAAGCGCTGGAGAAAGGATCCGCCACTTTGTTGCTGGAGGGGGTATATCATCCTGAACTGAAATCGCCGGTAGCGAATGATCTTACGCTTAACAACAACCGTAATTTCATTTTTCTGACCGGAGCCAATATGGCTGGTAAATCCACTTTCCTCCGCTCCGTGAGTGTAGCGATGTTCCTGGCCCATATGGGTTTTCCGGTGGCTGCTAAAAAAATGGAATTCTCGGTGATGGATGGGATCTATACTACCATCAATCTCCCGGATAACCTGGGCATCGGGGCCAGCCATTTTTATGCGGAAGTATTGCGGGTGAAGCAGGTGGCAGCTGAGCTGGGTAAGAATAAATCCCTCTTCGTAATCTTCGATGAATTGTTCCGGGGTACCAACGTGAAAGATGCGCACGAAGCATCGGTGGCGGTATCGCTTTCTTTTGCGAAAAGGAAGAACAGCATGTTCATCATCTCTTCTCATATCATCGAAGCCGGAGAGGAGCTTAAGCAGCTGAACAATATCGGCTTCCTGTTTCTGCCCACGCGCATGAACGGCCATATGCCCGAGTATACTTACCGGTTGGAAAAGGGGATTACAGACGATCGTCATGGTATGATCATCATCCTTAATGAAGGCATTCTCGAAATACTGGAAAAAGGAAAAAAGAAAAAAAACTTATGTCATTCAATATAGACAAGCAAACGATCGAAGAGCTGAACCTCACCGGAAAATTCCGAAGCGGATCAGTATATGCGCTCTTCAATAAAGTGAAGACCAATGGAGGGGAAAGGTTGCTGGACCAGATGTTCCGTCATCCGCTGGAAGAGGTAGATGCTATCAATCAACGCAGCAGTATTTTCCGGTATTTTGGCGAAGCTGGTTTCTCCTTTCCTTTCGATGTGCAGCAGTTGAACCAGATGCGGGAACATATCGACAGTATGGTGTCGAAAAACGCGATGCTGGTGTTTGCCCGAACCTGCATCCAAAAGGTACTGGCCAGTCTTACACGCGATGAGCGGTACCGCAAACTGGTGCAGGGATTGCAGGCCTGTATTATGACATTACATAAATGCCATCAGTTTGTGCATGGATTGCGATCAGACAGCCCTTTTGCTAACAGAATTGTGCAGATCCAACAAATTCTATCTGATAAAAGGATAGAAAAACTAAGGCAGGTGGATATCTACAAATCCCTTTCCATTCAAACCCTGTCCTCTTACGAACATCTCCTGAAAGGGGAACTGCATGGCCAGATGGAAGATGTCCTGAACTTTATTTATGAAGTTGACCTGTTCATTGCCGTTAGTAAAGTGGCAAAGGACCGGAAATTCAACTATGCCGAGGCGCTGCCGCCTGCAAAGAATCTGATGTCTGCCATCGACCTTCGTCATCCTGCCATCGATAATGCCATCGGAAATGATTTACGCATGGATGGATCCAGCAATGTACTTTTCCTGACCGGCGCCAATATGGCCGGCAAATCCACCCTGATGAAAAGCATCGGCATCGCTTGTTACCTGGCACATATGGGATTCCCGGTAGCGGCAGCCGAATACAGCTTCTCCGTGAGGGAAGGATTGTATTCCAGCATCAATGTGGCCGATAATATCGGACTTGGCTACAGCCATTTCTATGCAGAAGTGGTTCGGGTGAAACAGGCTGCAGAAGCGGCTGCCAGCGGAAAGCGCTTACTGCTGATGTTCGATGAACTGTTCAAAGGCACCAACGTGAAGGATGCTTATGATGGCACACTGGCCATTACGGAATCATTTGCCGATTATACTGATTGCTTGTTTGTTGTGAGTACCCATATCATTGAAGTGGGAGAGGCATTGAAGAAAAAAGAGAATATACGTTTTTTGTATATGCCTACTATAATGGAAGGATCACGTCCACGCTATACCTACAGATTGAAAGAAGGGATCACGGAAGACAGGCAGGGAATGATGATCATACGGAATGAAGGTATACTGGAAATGTAACCAGCAGAATCCGGAAGTTATATTGAAAGGATCTCCATAAAAAAACCAGCCTGAAACGGCTGGTTTTTTTATGGATTCTGGTCGATCGACCGGGCAAAAAAATTTCCTGTTCTGAAAATAACCGCTAATTTAGGTGCCGGTATCATTCGTAACCTGTCCTGTTTTTTCCTCCTTATTTTTGCATTACCAAAACAACGCTAAACCCAGATGCAGGACAGATCCCTTCAAAAACATTGGTTCAAACAAATAGCCGAAGGCGATGAAACTGCTTTCAGGAGCCTGTTTGAAACCTACTGGGACCACCTGTATACTGTTGCCATGCTGCTTACAAAATCTGAAACGCTCTCGGAAGATATCGTACAGGAAACCTTTCTTAAAGTTTGGAATAAACGAAGGGAATTGCCTGAGGTAGATAAGCCGGAAGGATATTTGTTTATCATTGCACGTAATCAGATATATAATTTGATGAAGCAGCAGCAGCGTGAGATCAAATATCGCAAATATGTGCTCGATTGGTTCGAAGCTGCCAATGAAACTCCCGAGAATGACCTCCTGTTCAAAGAATCCTCACAATTGCTTCACCGGGCTATAGGACAATTAAGCAGCCACCAGCAAACGGTTTACAAGCTCACACGCGAACAGGGACTGAGCTATGAAGAAACTGCCAGAACCCTGAACATTTCTACGAGCACTGTTCGTAATCATATGGTGAATTCCCTCAAAATTATCCGGGAGTACCTTAAAACCCACACATCTCCGCTGGTATTCACTATTGCCATGCTGGAAACATTGAAATAATTTATCGTTCCCCTTTTTGTCTATAATTGTTGCTGGTATTGAGTTGTAGAGGAGGGGGGTGTGAAAATTCCTTAAAGGCCGGTGTGATTTCCGCATCTTTTCTTAAAAAAATTAGTAATTCCCGTAGACCTCAAACTTTAATCGATTGTCTTTATTATGATGAAGAATTTTGAGCAATTATTTGAAGGCTGGATGGCCGGTACACTTTCAAAGGAAGAGGTCAATGTATTCCTCGACCGGTTGGAACAGACCTCTGCCTATCCAAACCTGATCGATGCTGCACTGGATAATTCCGAACACAAAGGACTTGGCAATGTTGAGTTGATGGAAAAACTGTACAGCCGGATACTGGTGTCGAAAGATACTGTACAGGCACCTGTGCGTAAGCTCTTCCCCGCTGCAGTAAAATGGGCGGCTGCGATCCTCGTGTTCATTGGAGCCGCAACAGCCTGGTGGATGATCAGGGGGCATGAAGATACGGCTGTACCTGTAGTGACCGTGAATGGAGCTGATCAGTTGCTGCCGGGTGGCGACAGGGCAATACTCTTGCTGAGTAATGGAGAGAAACTCATTCTAGACAGCGTTGCCAATGGCCAGCTTGCCAAACAGGAAGGCGCCCTGATCTACAAATCCGAAGAGGGGCAGCTGGATTATAAACAACAAGCATCAACCGGTGGCGTCAGCGAAAAAATTGCTTATAACACATTATTTACACCCAAAGGCGGACAATATAAACTCACACTCCCCGACGGGACAAAAGTATGGTTGAATGCCGGATCTTCCATCAGGTACCCCACCGTTTTCGATCATACCGAAAGAAAGGTGGATATTACCGGTGAAGTTTATTTTGAAGTAGCCAAGGTTCTATCTGAAAAGGGTAACAGGAAGAAGCCTTTTAAAGTGGTGGTTAATGACCTGTCTGCAAATAGAGACATGGAAATCGAAGTGTTGGGAACCCATTTTAACGTTAATGCATATGCGAACGAACCGGCTATAAGAACTACTTTGTTCGAAGGATCCGTAAGACTGAAAAAGGATAAAGACAAATACCTCCTGCAACCAGGCCAGCAGGCACAATTCAACACAAACGGAGAAAATAAGATAATGTCAGAGATCAATGCAGAAGAAGTGCTGGCATGGAAGAATGGTTTATTTGTTTTTGATCATACAGACCTGCAGACTGTTATGCGCCAGTTGGAGCGCTGGTATGATGTGCAGGTGGAATACCGCGGTGCCGTACCCGATATGAAATTCGGCGGAGAAATTCCAAGGAATGCCAGGCTTCAGGAAGTACTGAACACTTTACAAAAATCGAAACTGCGTTTCATTACAGAAGGTAGAAAGATCATCGTAATCCCGTAACTATTTTTTATAAACCTTTACTGAACTGGCTTCCTGCATGGAAGGCAACAGGCATCCTATTGATCGAAAATTATTAACCACCGAAATCAACTGTTGCATCATCATGAAACTAACTGCTGTTTTATTAGTGATCATTGCCTTGTTGGCAGGTTTGCGGGGAGAAGCCCAGACAGTGACGCTTTCCGTAAAGAATGCCAAGCTCGAAAATGTGCTGAAAGGCTTCAAAAAACAAACCGGCTATTCATTTTTTTACAATGAGGATCTGTTGGCAAAAGCAACCCGTGTAACGCTGGAGCTTAACAATACGCAGCTTGCAGATGCTCTGTCTGCCATCTTCAGTAAACAGCCGGCGCTTGATTATTCTATCAATGGCCCGATTGTAACGATCCATGAAAAAATTGTTGTACAGAACAAATCCGGCCAACCTAACGGTAACGATCAAACTACAACACTTGCTGTTCCCGGCAAAAGCATAAAGGGAACTGTATTCAATAAACGATACGAAGCATTGGGGAATGCCAGTGTAATGATCAAAGGACGGAACAAAGGAACCAGTACTGCCACAGATGGATCTTTCAAGCTGGATGATTTGAATGAAGAAGATGTTTTAATAGTCAGCTATATAGGGTACAATACTACAGAAATGCCCGTCAAGGGCAGGGGAACGATCACATTCATGCTGGAGGAAACTACCAACCAGCTCGATGAAGTAGTTGCCCAGGGCTATAGCAAAACCACCAAAAGATTAAGTACCTCATCGGTAGCAAAAGTGAGCGGAGAAGAGATTGCGCGGCAACCAATAATGAATCCGATCCTTGCATTGCAGGGGAAAGTGCCGGGCATGGTGCTTACTCCCGTGGTAGGATATGCGGCCAGTCCGGTGTTGATAGACATCAGAGGCCGCGGACTATTGTCCGATGCCAGCAGCAATCCTTTGATCATCATCGATGGTATGCCGCTTCCGGTTGGTTCAAACCAGGGAACAGCTGCAGGTGACGGTCCGGTACAAGGGTTAATGGCAGCGTTAAGCCCGGTTCAGAGCCAGAATTTCCTCTTTGGATTGAATCCAAAAGATATCGAGAGTATTGAAGTACTGAAAGATATTGGGGCCACTGCAATCTATGGCTCTACAGGCGCTAATGGTGTTATCCTGATCACCACGAAGAGGGGAAAATCTGTCACTTCCGATCTGACGGTGAATGTAAATTATGGCATTTCCAAAATCACCCGTTACTGGGATCTGCTGGATACAAAGCAGTACCTCCAGATGCGAAGAGAGGCTCTTTATAATGACGGCCTCGTTCCTTCGAAAATAAATGCACCTGACCTGGTAGACTGGGATACTACCAGGTATACGGACTGGCAGCGTGAAGTATGGGGAAGAACAGCCGGTGCGCTGAATGCTACAGTAAGTTATTCCGGTGGTACTCCTAATTTCTCTCATCGCATTTCAGCCAATTACTCGAGGCCCGATGATATAACTACTGTATCGGGGAAAAATGAAACTATCGGATTCAACCTGGCGCTTGATCGCAGAAGCAACAATCAAAAATTCAACACTTCTTTGACTGTTTCCTATATTCATTCCTTTCTCAACATGATCTCGGCTTCAAATGCTGCCAGCTTACCGCCGAACGCGCCTCCCATTTTCGATTCAGCAGGAAATTTGAACTACGGGCCATGGATCGGCACCGGATTTGAAACCAACTTCAGTTCTTTCGAATCATTACTCAGACCTATTGAAAGCAAATCGAATGTTCTCAACAGCAGTTTCCGGATCACTTACCAGGTAGC
The DNA here is from genome assembly GCF_007970185.1 of Pseudobacter ginsenosidimutans. Lineage (NCBI taxonomy): Bacteria > Pseudomonadati > Bacteroidota > Chitinophagia > Chitinophagales > Chitinophagaceae > Pseudobacter > Pseudobacter ginsenosidimutans. The sequence continues at coordinate 3,707,546 of NZ_CP042431.1, forward strand.
GAAAGGCTTATCGCTTATTACCATGCTGGGATATTCGATCAGTAACAATGATGGCATTACCCTCACGCCGATCAGATCACAGAACCCTACAAAGAACCCTACAGGAAGTTCATCCTTAAGCAAAAGCCAAACCAGGAGCTGGAACCTGGAACCTCAATTCTCTTATGATGGCAGCCTGTTTGGGAAAGACAGGATTGGGATCATCGGAGGCGTTACCATCAGGAAAACCAATGCAGAAAGTATGTCGGTTATGGCTACGGGTTATAATAACGATGCCATGCTCCGCTCATTTGCACTGGCAACTAATTATTATCCTTATAACACTTCCAGAATGTACAGATATGCCGGGGTGATGGGGCGGGCAGAGTATGTATGGGATAATAAGTATGTGATAAATGGGATCTGGAGAAGGGATGGCTCTTCCAGGTTTGGCCCGGGCAGAAGGTTTGGGAATTTCTGGTCCGCAGGTATTGCCTGGATTGCTTCTGATGAAAAGTGGCTCAGGAATGCATTGTCGCCCGTTGTCAGCTTTCTCAAATTAAATGCCAATATAGGAACAGCAGGCTCTGATGGTGGAGGCGATTACCAGTATTTATCGCAGTGGTCCAGAGACAGGATGGTCAATTATGATGATGTGGTTCCCATGAAAAACCTTCATGCAGTAAATCAGTATTATCAATGGGCACTAACAAGGGAGCTGAATGCAGGCCTTCAAATTAATTTCATGGGTAGCGGAAAGCTGGGTTTATCTGTGAACTATTACAGAAAGAGGATCGGAAACCAGCTGTTGCAAAATCCAACGCCCATCTTCACAGGATTCCCCGATGTGTTTGGTAACTGGAATGCTACAGTGCAGAACTCGGGATGGGAATTCAGCCTCAATGCAACTTTTATCAATAAGAAGAACTTCAGGTGGAATGGTTCTGTCAATGCAGGCATCAACAGGAACAGGTTGCTGGAATATCCGGATATTTTAAAGACCCCGCATTTTTCAAAATACCTGGTAGGACAACCCATAACCAATATCTATTTGTTGAATTACCTGGGAGTGGATCCGATGACGGGAACCTATCAATTCGAAGATTACAATGGTGACGGAAATATCGACAGGGCTTCTAAATTGCCCCCCAAAACAGCTCCCAGTGATCTGCAGAAAGAATTAGACATGCAGCCTCGTGTTACTGGTGGCATTAGCCAAAGCATAACTTATAGAAAATGGTCGCTTTTTCTCTCTTTCGATTATAAAGTGCAAAAGGGAAGAAATGCATATTATAATTTCTCCGGTCCGGGACAGTTCGGCAATATGCCACTGGAAATATTCAATAACCACTGGAGAGAACCCGGCGATAATGCAAGATTTGCCAAACTCTCAACGCTGACCTCTATGGCATCTTTTGCCAGAAGCCAGTCTACTCTGGGTTTTTCTGATGCGTCCTTTCTGAGGTTCAGTAATATTTCCATCAGCTGTCAGTTACCTGAGCCGTGGCTGAAGAAGCTCGGAATGAAGAACGGTTCCTTTAATATCAATGCCCGTAATCTTTTTATCATCACCAGGTACGAAGGGATCGATCCTGAGATGCAATTCTTTGGTGGGATGCCTCCTGCTAAGACTATCACCGCCGGCTTTTCAATCACACTCTAAATCTTTTGCATGCTTACATTCAATTATAAATTTCTATTACTGGCAGCAGGCATCGTAATGAGTTCCTGCGAAAAACTGGTGGAGATCGATTCCCCTATCGATTCTATCACCTCAGCTGAGGTATTCAGTACAGATGAGCAGGCCAAAGCAGCGATGGCAGGCGTGTATACCAGGATGATCAATGGTGAAGATGGGAGAGGAACTGCCCGTACTTTATTCAGTGCCGGACTTGCAACCGTGCTCGGTGGCTTTTCTGCTGATGAACTGAATGTTGTGAATACCGCTGATGTTACCGGATTTTTCTCCTTCAATACCAATAAGGTGTTACGGAACAATGGCATGTCTCCCGGTATATGGAGCTCTGCCTATACTGCCATCTATGGGGCCAATGCTGTGGTGGAAGGAATTGCTGCCTCCACTTCTTCAGCCCTTTCGGAAACTGCCAGAAAGAAACTGACAGCCGAAGCTAAGTTTGTAAGGGCATTATCCTATTTCTATCTCGTGAACTTTTTTGGTGATGTTCCCCTGGCGCTTACTGTTGATTTCAATCAGACCCGCAATGCCTCCAGAGCAAGCGTACCAGATGTGTACAAGCAGATCATCAGTGATCTGAAGGCTGCGCAGGCTGGTCTGCCTCCTGAAAATACCAATGCTGCAGGTGAACGGATCTATCCTGATAGCTGGGCCGCCACTGCTTTGCTGGCGCGCGTATATCTCTACACTGGTGATCATGTGAATGCATTCAAACAATCGGGAACTGTGATCGCCAATACTGAGCGCTTCAGGCTGGAGCCTGATCTGCTGAACACTTTTCTGAAAACAAGCAAGGAAGCTATCATTCAGTTCAGGGTAAACCAGGCATCAGTGAGCGCCACCGGCAATGCTACTCCCGAAGGATTTTTTTTGATTCCCACTACCAATGGCAGTAATCCGCCCTTCTATCATGTAGCCTATTATTTACCACAGGATCTGATCAATATTTTTGAACCAGATGATAAACGTTTCACTTCCTGGATAGGATTTTCCCCCGTCAATATTACGGGTAGTCCAAAATATTTTCCATTTAAATATAAAACAGGAGCTCACAATCGGGTGATGGGAGGCGTACCTACAGAATACTATATGGTACTGCGCCTGGCAGAACAATACCTGATCCGGGCGGAAGCAGCAGCCAAAGGCGCTTCTTCTCTCTCTGATGCCATCGATGATCTGAATGTGATCCGGAACAGGGCTGGTGTTGGCTCTCTTCCTCATTCACTCAATCAGCAACAAGTGATCGATGCCATCGAAAAGGAGAGAAGACTGGAGCTATTCATGGAGTGGGGGCATCGCTGGTTCGACCTGAAGAGAACGGGAAGGGCAACAAATGTATTGTCTGAATATGTGATCAAACAACCCTGGGAAGGCGATTATCAATTGCTTTATCCGATCCCAGAAACAGAACTGGAAGCAGGCCCGAATCTTATTCCCAATCCCGGTTATTACTAAACTTTTTTTTATGAAGAACAAACAACAAACCACCCATAAAGGATACTTCATTTTACTGATCATTGGTTTCTCATTCACCACTGGCTGTACCAAAGATGAAGCGGTTCCTGGTATAGCGGCTCTCAATGTTTTCAATGGTGTGGTGGGATCCGGTGTGCTGGCTCCGGACCTGAGCAATGGGAATACGGGCATCCAATGGTATAAGGGATCCAACCTGATCACTTACGGTAATGTGGGCGCCCCTTCTTCCTTCGATAGCAGGAAGAGCGTGCGGTTCAATTCCTATAGTGGCACCAGGAATATTAAATTCTATCAATACCCTGATACATTACCGCATAGTAAACCGGTGATACAACTGACGCTTGACCTGCCTGTCGGGTCCATCAACAGCCTTTTCTTAACCGGTAAACCGGATGCTCCGGATACCCTTTTTATACGAGATCAATTGCCTTACCATCCGCCTTCAGACAGTGTTACCAGTATCAGGGTGGTGAACCTTATACCGGGATTGACAGTAAGTGTGAACCTTCAGGATGATCCTTCAGGAAATGAAGTGGCTTCGCTGGGATATAAAGAGGTTACTGCATTCAAAGATTATTCTGTAAAGGGTACTGGTCTCCGTTATGTTTTTGAGATCAGGAACGCTGTTACAGGTGATCTGGTGGCAACAGGCATTGCAGATGCAAGGAACATCAGCTCCAGTACTGCTGTGATCAATCATTACCGTTTCAGAAATGTGACCCTGGTGATCTATGGAGAATTGGGTAATACAGGAACAGGCGCCCCGAAGGTTGCCATCATGAGTAATTTCTAATCATTTATCAGAAATATTATGAGCGCTATTCTAAAGATCGAGCATTTGTCGCACAGGTATAGCAGTAGCTGGGCTGTGCGCGACCTGAACATCGAAATTGGCCAAACCGGCATTGTTGGTTTGCTCGGCTCCAACGGGGCTGGTAAATCAACTACCATGAATATCATTTGCGGTGTATTGAACCAAACTGAAGGTACTGTAACAGTGAATGGGTTCGATATCCGCGAACAACCTGAACAGGCAAAAAAGGATATCGGATTCCTTCCCCAGCATCCCCCGCTGTACCTGGATTTTACCATCGATGAATATCTTCATTATACCGCCAACCTGCGCGCCATGGATAAATCGAAGATCAGGGCTGCGGTGGACGAAGTGAAAGAGAAAACAGGTATTGGTCATTTCAGCAGCAGACTGATCAAAAACCTTTCGGGTGGCTATCGCCAGCGTGTAGGCATTGCACAGGCACTCATTCATAAGCCGAAGCTGGTAGTGCTGGATGAGCCCACCAATGGCCTCGATCCCAACCAACTGATCGAAGCCAGGAAAATGATCCGGGAAATTGCGCAGGAACATGCTGTATTGTTATCGTCACATATTTTGTCGGAGATCCGTTTGCTCTGCAAGGATGTGATCATGATCGAATCCGGCAGGATGGTATTTTCAGATACGATGGATGCATTCGATAATTACATGTCGCCATCCAGCCTGCTGGTGACGCTTGAAAATATGCCGCCTGCAGCAGCATTAATGACCATCAAAGGGGTCAATAAAGTGGAAATGCTGACAGACAGACAAGTGCGTTTATATTTTGAGCCTGGTCAGATCATTAATGAAAGAGTAGTGGAAGCAAGCATGAAAAATAACTGGAGGCTGATGGAGATCAGTGCCGACAAAACATTGCTCGATGATACCTTCAAACAACTCTCCATTCAGTCGGCCAACTAAGTAATGGCCCTTTTATTCTCTCAATCTTACTCCATTTAACAAGTTTAAATACCAATCTATGAGGATGGTAATTCAAATCGCAAAGGCAGAGTTGCGAAATCTCTTCTATTCCCCTGTAGCATGGTTCCTGGCCATCGTTTTTTTGGTGATGAGCGGCTATGCTTTTACTGAAGGGCTGTACCAGTTGACCAAAATGCAGGAGACGATGAAATATTCAAGCCCCGATTTCAAGGACTTCGGTCCCCTTACCCTCACACTGGTATTCCTGCATACACCGGGTAGCATTTTTTCCGTGATGCTGAAAAACAGTTATTTTTTTGTTCCACTGCTCACGATGGGGCTTATCGGGCGCGAAATACAGGCAGGAACGATCAAGCTACTGTATTCTTCACCGGTGAAATTATGGAAGGTAATAATAGGGAAATTCCTGGCAGTGATGATGTACAATGTAATGCTGTTGATGATACTGTCTGTTTACCTGATCATTTTAGGATGCAGTATCAGGTCGGCCGATTATGGATTGTTTATTGCCGGAATGATTGCATTTTACCTGCTTATCTGCACGTATGCCGCCATCGGCCTGTTCATGAGCAGTCTCACTACCTACCAGGTAGTGGCTGCAATTGGCACTTTCCTGGTAATATTTGTACTCACAAAAACAAATGGCCTCTGGCAGCAATATGATCTTGTAAGAGACCTTACTTATTTTCTCTATCTGCCCGGACGTATAGAAAGGCTATTGAAAGGATTGATCGTGAGCAAAGACATCATCTATTATGTAATGATGGTGTTCATGTTCCTTGGATTTACGTATATACGACTGAGAAAACAGCGTGAGTCGAAACCCTGGTACGTAACAACCATGCGCATAATGGTGGTAGTTATAATAACATTGTCTGCCGGTTATCTTTTTTCATTACCCAAAACAAGCCTGTACCTGGATACTACGGCAACCCGGGCCAATACCATTCACCCCAAAACACAGGCCCTTCTTGAAGAAATGAAAGGAGAGCCATTGGAGGTGACATTGTATACCAACCTTCTGGGCGGCGAAGGCATATATGGGTTTCCTGCGGCAAGGAATATTTATCGTGGCGCGCTCTGGGAACAATATCTCCGCTTCAATACCAATATACATTTCAAATATGTTTACTACTACTATTATGAACCCGAAATGGATGGTGGCCACCTGGCAAGGATTTTTCCGGATAAAAGCAATGAAGAAATGGCAAGGGAATTTGCTAAAGGAATGCAGGTGAACTTCGATTTATTCTCCCCCATTTCAGCATTGAAAGAAATGCCAGACCTCGAACCAGAGAAATACCGCCTCATCATGCAACTCAAATATAAAGGAAGGACAGAGTTTTTGCGCACCTACCAGTCTGCCGGAAAATATCCCGACGTTGCACCCGCCGTTTATCCCCACGAACAAAATATGGCTGCTGCATTGAAACGCTTGTTACATCCGGAAGGCATTCCCAAAGTGCTGTATACTTCCGGCAATCTCGAAAGAAAGGTATACGGAAAAGGAGAGAGGGACTATATGCGGGCTACTACTGCAAATTTCGAGAAGAATGGACCTGTAAATCTGGGTTTTGATGTAGATACGATCTCACTGGAAAAACAGGATATCCCTGCCGGCATCACTGCTTTGGTGGTGGCCGATCCCAAAGTAGAGCTCAGCGGGCTTTCGCAACAGAAACTAAAGAAGTACATAGACGAAGGAGGAAATATCATGTTCATGGGCGAGCCGGGAAAACAAAATGTACTCAATCCCTTGTTGAAGTATATGGGCGTTGAGATGCTCGGCGGCACTGTGGTGGAGCCTACTTACCATGAAAAGCCGGATATGGTGAAACCCTATTATACGGCCGCAAGTGCAGAGCTGGCTGATGAATTGTTATTCAAGTTGGTAAAGGCAAAAATGAAACGGGTTTATGATAAGGATACCCTGAAGATGCTGATGCCAGGCGTTACAGGTATTTCGTTTACTGATAGCAGTGGGTTTGTGAAGAAACCTTTATTGCTGACCGTGGGATCCAGCTCATGGCTGAAGAAAGGCAAGCTGGTGGTAGATTCTGCCGATGTAGTGTATAATGCAGCAGAAGGTGATGTAAGAGGAGCGTTCTCTACAAGCCTGCAATTGTACAGACAGATTGGCAATAAACAACAGCGGGCCGTCATCTATGGAGATGCTGATTTTCTGGTCAATGAGAGATTGAAAAATGGAGAGGCGATACACCGTGCTGCTCTCTACTGGTTGAGCGAAAATGAATACCCGGTGTATGTACCTCGTGAAGACGCCAAAGACAACCTGATCAACCTTTCATCCGGTACTGCAAAAAAACTCAAACTGATCTTCGTATGGATCTTGCCTGCCCTGGTGCTGGTTGCAGGAACTGTGTTGCTCGTCAGGCGAAAAAGAAAATAGAACCCAATAAGTTAATTGCATAAATATATTCCAATGAGGATGGTTATTCAAGTTGCAAAAGCAGAACTTAGAAACCTTTTTTACTCACCTGTTGCATGGTTCCTGCTGATTGCTTTTATTGTTCAGTGCGCCTGGTTTTATACTTCGCCATTGTTTGATCTGGCTAACTGGCAGGATGTATATATCAGGAACAAGCCGGATTTTAAGGAATGGGCGGGCAGCAGCTTTACCAGACGCCTGTTCAAAGACAGTGGTTTTTTCTCCAATGTACTGAACAACCTGTACCTGTTCATCCCCTTACTCACGATGGGGCTGATCGGCAGGGAAGTGCAGAACGGAACTATCAAACTGCTGTATTCTTCTCCCATTACCATCCGGAAGATCGTGATAGGGAAATTCATGGCTATCATGGTCTTCAACCTGGCACTGGTACTGGTTCTGGGGGCTTCTTCCTTACGGCATCCATGAACATGATCAATATCGATTACGGGATGCTTTTTTCTGCGGCGCTGGGTTTCTTTTTACTGACCTGTGCCTATGCGGCCATCGGAGCTTACCTGAGCAGCCTCACTACCTGGCAGATCATTTCGGCATTAGGCAGTTTTCTGGTGATCGGTTTGCTGACAGTGATCGGAGGCCTCTGGCAACAATATGATTTTGTGAGGGACCTTACTTATTTCCTGTTCCTGTCTGGCCGTATAGAAAAAATGCTGGCCGGATTGATCACCAGCAAGGATCTGATCTATTTCCTCGCCGTGATCAGCATGTTCCTGCTGTTCACCATGCTGAAACTGCGGGGAGCCCGCGAACTGAAGCCATGGTATGTGAAAGCTGCAAGATATGCAGGCGTGGTAGCGATCACGCTGTTGACCGGTTATATCAGTTCAAGACCTGCGCTGACGCTGTATTGGGACACCACCCAACAAAAAGTGAATACCCTTCACGCCAATACACAACAGCTGATCCATGAAATGAAAGATGAACCCCTGGAAGTGACCCTCTATACAAATTTCCTGGGTAATGAAAGAGAGGCAGGCATGCCCAAAAACCGAAACGCCTATCTCTCCAGGTGCTGGGATAAATATCTCCGCTTCAAAACCAATATCAAATTCAATTACGAGTATTATTACAACTACGATAGTACTGTGATGAAAACGAAACTGTACACTTATGTGAACAGGGGCAAAACCCTGGAGCAAATAGTGAATAAGATGTCGCAGGACCAGGAAATAGATATCAGCAAATTTCAGAAGCCTGCAGAGATGGCAAAGAAGATCGATCTGAAGCCGGAACATTACCGGCTCGTACTTCAGTTGAAGTATAAAGGACGGACTGAATTTGTGCGCACTTTTGATGATAAAGAGATCTGGCCAAATGAAGAAGGGATGGCCGCTGTATTCAAAAGATTGCTGCATCCGGAAGAGATACCGCTTATTCAATTTACCACCGGCCATTATGAAAGGAGCTATGATAAGGGCGGTGAAAGAGGCTATTCCATCGTTGGTTCCAAAAGATCGCGCGGCGCATTGGTGAACAGGGGCTTTGATCTGGATACGGTCTCCCTGGACAATAGAGATATTTCTCCCAGGACCTCCATCCTGGTGCTGGCAGATCCCAAATCAGAACTGAGTGAAACAGCCCGTGAAAAAATAAGGAATTATATAGCGAAGGGAGGCTGTATGTTTATGCTCGGAGAGCCTGGTAAACAACAAATGATGAACCCTGTTATCAGTCAGCTTGGGGTTCAACTGGCTGAGGGCACCATCGTGAGGGCAAACAGGCACGAGATCCCTACCCTGGTTTTTTCCAATGCACAAGCTGCATTCGGCGGTTTAGTGAATCATCCCGAAAAACCTGTAACTGCTTCCATAAGCCTGGATGCTCAGTTGGTCATGGATGCTGCTGCCGCCATTGTACCTTCTGATACCAGTAATTTTACAGTAACACCCTTGTTTAAAGTATCCCGGGGTGCATGGTTGAAGCAGGGAATAATAGTAACTGATTCAGCCAATGTGGTGTTTGATGAAAAAGGGGGAGACCGTAGTAAGGTCCCTTCATTCATGCTTCCGGCACATCCAGCAGAAGATGTATATGACAAAAACGATCCTCATGAACATGAAGACGGTCATCAATCTGATAGCGGATTTTCCACCATTGTTGCCTTTCAAAGGGATATCAACAATAAAGATCAGCGCATTCTCCTTGCCGGTGATGCTGATTTTTTGAGCAATAAAAGGTCGATGCAGGCTTCACGGTGGGGTCCTCATTTCTTCAGTTGGCTCGATCACGGAGATTATCCTCTACGGGTAGGAAGACCTGCGCCTCCGGATAACCTGCTGACCATTACTGGTAAAACGGCCAGGATGATCAACATCATCTACGTTTACGTGTTACCGGGAGCCGTTTTGCTTTTTGCCACCATCTTACTGATCAGGAGAAAAAGAAAATAACGATGTACTTACAAACCGACGACCAAACGATAGAGGACCTGCGCATTTTTGGAAAACGCGATAGTGCAGGTGTATTCGATCTCTACAACCGGGTACACACGCGTGGAGGGGAATCCTTGCTGAAAAAGATGTTCAGGGCGCCATTGTCTGACCAGGAGCTGATCAATGCCCGTAGCAGCATCATCCAACATTTTGCGGCTCACAAAACGGCTTTCCCTTTCAGCGCTTCCCTGTTCGATATGGCGGAGAAATACATGATCAGTGCAACCGAAACCCAAAAGCAGGGAAGTGATAAAGCGGTGCTCAGTGAAAAAGAGATTGCCAATGGCGTTACTGCCGTAATCGAAATGATACAATTGTGCCGCGATTTCATTGAAACCGAAAACGTAAAAAATGTTCCTGCCTACAGACCGGAAAGGGAAAGTATAGCCATGATCCTTTCCGATGCTGTATTTGAACCTGTACGCAAAGAGAACCTTCGGACAAAGATCTCTTATTCGGCAGTGGCCGCTTATGATGTATTGTTCCGCGTACGTGAACAACAAAAAGTGAACAGGTTGATGGCACATATTTATTATCTGGATGTATTATTGTCCATTGCGGCTATTGCCAACGAAAGGAATTTCATTTTTCCCAAAGCGCTGGAAAAAGGTTCGGCCACTTTGTTGCTGGAAGGCGTATACCATCCCGAGCTCAAATCACCGGTAGCAAATGATCTTATGCTGAACAATAACCGTAATTTCATTTTTCTCACCGGAGCCAATATGGCCGGTAAATCCACTTTCCTGCGTTCTGTGAGTGTGGCGATGTTCCTGGCCCATATCGGATTCCCTGTGGCTGCGAGAAAAATGGAATTTTCTGTAATGGATGGCATCTTCACTACCATCAACCTGCCTGACAACCTGGGCATCGGGGCCAGCCACTTCTATGCGGAAGTGCTGCGGGTGAAGCAGGTGGCTGCCGAGCTCAGCAAGAACAGATCGCTGTTCGTGATCTTCGACGAATTGTTCCGGGGCACCAATGTGAAAGATGCCCATGAAGCATCCGTGGCGGTATCGCTTTCTTTTGCGAAGAAAAAGAATAGTATGTTCATTATTTCTTCCCATATCATCGAGGCCGGTGAAGAACTGAAACGGTTGAACAATATAGGCTTCCTCTTCCTGCCCACGAGGATGAAAGGACCTATGCCCGAGTATACCTACCGGCTGGAGCATGGCATTACAGATGACCGTCATGGTATGATCATCATCCGCAACGAAGGTATATTGGAGATCCTGGAAAAGGGGAAGAAACATTTACCCGGGGAGCACTCGCTCGCCTCTGGCGAGTGACTGGCCGCCCGCCGCTGATTTGTTGCCTGCCAATTATTACAAACTTTGAATATGAATTTCAAAATAGACAAGCAAACGATCGAAGAACTTAACCTCACCGGAAAATTCCGAAGCGGTTCTGTATATGCGATCTTCAATAAAGTGAAGACCAATGGAGGGGAAAGGTTGCTGGACCATATGTTCAGTCATCCGCTGGAAGAAGTAGATGCTATCAATCAACGCAGCAGTATTTTCCGGTATTTTGGCGAAGCCGCATTCTCTTTTCCTTTCGATGTGCAGCAGTTGAACCAGATGCGGGAGCATATCGACAGCATGTCGTCTAAAAATCAGATGCTGGTATTCGCCCGTACCTGCATTCACAAGATACTGGCAGGCCTCACCAGGGATGAACGCTACCGGAAACTGGTGCAGGGATTGCAGGCCACTATCCTGGTTTTGCATAAATGCCACCAGTTTATTCAGGCTATGCGTTCTGATAGCCCGTTTACTGCCAGGGTGGATACCATCCGGGAAATATTATCAGATAAGAGAATAGAAAAACTAAGGCAGGTGGATATCTACAAATCCCTTTCCATTCAAACCCTGTCCTCTTACGAACATCTCCTGAAAGGGGAACTGCATGGCCAGATGGAAGATGTCCTGAACTTTATCTATGAAGTTGACCTGTTCATTGCCGTTAGTAAAGTGGCAAAGGACCGGAAATTCAACTATGCCGAGGCGCTGCCGCCTGCAAAGAATCTGATGTCTGCCATCGACCTTCGTCATCCTGCCATCGATAATGCCATCGGAAATGATTTACGCATGGATGGATCCAGCAATGTACTTTTCCTGACCGGCGCCAATATGGCCGGCAAATCCACCCTGATGAAAAGCATCGGCATCGCTTGTTACCTGGCACATATGGGATTCCCGGTGGCTGCAAAGGAGTACCGGTTCTCCGTGCGGGAAGGATTGTATTCCAGCATCAATGTGGCCGATAATATCGGGCTTGGCTACAGCCATTTCTACGCCGAAGTGGTGCGTGTGAAACAAGCCGCAGAAGCGGCTGCCAGTGGGAAGCGCCTGCTGTTGATGTTCGACGAACTGTTCAAGGGCACCAATGTGAAAGATGCCTATGATGGCACACTGGCCATTACGGAATCATTTGCAGATTATACTGATTGCTTGTTTGTTGTGAGTACCCATATCATTGAAGTGGGAGAGGCGTTGAGAAGAAAAGACAATATCCGTTTTGTATTCATGCCTACTATCATGGAGGGATCGGTGCCCAGATATACGTATCAACTCAGGGAAGGCATCACCGAAGACCGGCAGGGCATGCTGATCATCAGGAATGAAGGTATACTGGAAATGATGGATGCCTGAAACTACACAAAGTGCAGGGTAAATTCACCTGAAATGGGGATGTCTCAAAAGGACATCCCCATTTCTTTTAGCCTATTATTCTAATTTAAGTATGTTTACAGGGATAAAAGCAGCAACTTATATTGGAGAATATCCCCCTCATACCGGCCCTGCATTGCTTCTTCGCATCATTGAAGATGATACCCGCTCATTTGATCAGCTTTTCATGGAAATGTATGCTCCTGTGTTTCTTCTGACCTCCCGCCTTACGGGGGATGATGAAAGCGCCCGCGATATTGTTTCCGATGTTTTTCTGCAACTCTGGGAAAAACGGAAATCCTTAACACATGTAAAGGATGTAAAAGCTTATCTGTATGTTGCTGCCCGGAACCGGGCGCTCAATCACCTCCGGAAAATAAGGCAGACTGAAAAACATGAACAGCATGTCTCCCTTGAAACAGAAGGTGAGCCTGCATCAGATGATTTTTTACCAGCGCTTTTCAGCACTGAAATGATCAGGGTACTGCATTCAGCCATCAGAGAATTACCTGCTGAATGCAAAAAAGTGATGGAGTTGACCATAGATGGGCAAACTACCAATGAAATTGCTGCACTATTAAGTATTTCCGCTTCCGCAGTGAGCCACCAGAAAAAACGAGCCTTGCGGTTACTGCGCGAAAAAATACCTGCAGACCTTTTACTGGTCCTGTTTTATTTATCCAATTGATCCACAATTTGAAAAAAATCTGAAAAAAATTTCCAGGTGAGATCAAATCATCCTTAATCTGAGTGTCTATTTAAATACAACCGGTTGATCCATGGCAGAGCGTGAAGAAAATATTCCTGATGATATCCCGATGGTGATGAGAATGGCAAGACTGGCAGCCCTTCAAAAGGCAGGGCAGTTGTTGTCAGCAGAAGAGGCAGAATTGCAGGCCTGGCTGTTGCAGGATCCTGCACACCAGCAATGGTTGCAGCAACTGACTGAACCGGGAAAGCTATCCGCAATGCTCTCTTCCTATGAAGCAGTCAATGATGCTGCAAGGGATGCTTTACAGCAGTTCCACCGGAACAACCTGAAGGATATCTCTTCAATTGAAGCGCCGGTTGGCCGGATCAGTTCTTTTAAACGTTGGTGGGTAGCAGCTTCCGTGTTGTTACTGGTGGTAGCAGGAGCTTACTGGTGGTCAACAGGTTTATTGAACCAACCAATATCAACAGATCAGGCTAAACTCACAAAGGATATTGCACCGGGCCGTGAGGGTGCTGTGCTAACATTGGCCGATGGCAGACAGGTAGTGCTCGATAGTCTGAACAATGGCGTAGTGGCCACTGAACATGGAGCTACTGTAACTCTTTCCAATGGCGAATTGACCTATGAAGTTCCTTTGGTTGGCAAAGATACCAGCGCCCGCGCCTTCAATACAATGTCTACTCCCAAGGGAAGGCAGTTTAAATTGAAATTGCCGGATGGTACAAATGTATGGCTGAATGCGGCTTCCAGCATCACCTATCCAACCATCTTCACTAACAGTGAACGAAAAGTTGTCATTACCGGTGAAGCATATTTTGAGGTAGCAGAAGACAAAAAGAAACCATTTATAGTGGATATAGATGGAAGGGCCAATGTAGAAGTTTTGGGAACGAAGTTCAACATCAATGCATACACGAATGAGCCCGTGCTGAATACAACCTTGCTTCAGGGAAGCATCAGGATGTTGCAAGGCGGAAAAGCTGCTATTCTGAAGCCAGGACAGCAATTGCAGATCAGCAGTGCAGGCATGAAACTGACTGATCAGGCAGATATTGAAACGGTGATGGCCTGGCGAAACGGACTATTCCGTTTCCACAATGATCCACTCGATCTTGTATTGCGGCAGCTGAGCCGTTGGTACAATATAGAAATACAATATGAACGAGGGGTACCCGATATCCTGTTCTCGGGAGAATTAAAAAGAGACCTTACCTTATCCCAGTCGCTCGACATGTTAAGTGAGATGGGCGTCCATTTCAGGATGGAAAACAGAACACTGAACATAACGCAATAACCTTCCTATACATTTACTGAAAAAGATAGTCAGGATTCATTGAACCTGAACACAGGATATACTGCCCTGTGTGCAACAACTCCTTCTATACATTCAACCAAACTACCGCTATGGTAAAACTGATGCTGCTTATTGCTGTCGTACTGCATTTTCCTGCCCTTACGATGGCCCAAAAAATCTCCTTGAGCGGAAAAAAGGTTACGCTGCCCGCTGCATTTGCCGAGATAAAAAAGCAAACAAATTATGCCGTATTATTCAATCCAAAAATACTGGACACGGCTGCCACTATTTCCATCAATGTAAAGGACCGGCCACTGGAAGAATTTTTGAAAGACATTCTGGCCAGCCAATCGTTACGGTACCGGATTATGGGCACTAATATCATTGTGTCGAAAAAAGAAAATAATCTTTCCGGGCCGGAAGAAGTTGAAAGTGATCCTGCCCTGGTAATACCCGGTGAGCTGCATGGCGTAGTATTTGAAAAAGGCAACCGGCCGCTGTCAGGTGTAAGCGTGGTATTGAAGCGTACAGGCCGGGGAACCCAAACAGATGTAACCGGAAGATTTACCCTGAAAGGAGTAGGGGTGAAAGATACGATCATCTGTTCTATGATCGGTTATCAAACCACTTCAATCCGGGCGGTAAAAAGCGAGGTGCCGATGGCGATAGTGATGAATATTGCCGTGAATGAACTCGATGAAATGGTAGTGCAGGCCTATGGTGTTACCAGTAAACGGATGGCTACCGGGAATATTACCAAAATAAGCGGAGAGGAGATCAGGCAGCAACCAGTGATGAACCCTTTACTGGCATTGCAGGGAAGAGTGCCTGGTATGGTAGTAACTCCTACAACAGGCTATGCAAGTTCTCCGGTAAAAGTAGAGATAAGAGGAAGGAATTCATTGAATAAGAATTTCTCGGGAGAACCATTGTATGTGGTGGATGGTATTCCACTTTCTGTTTTGGATCTGAAGGGATCTGCTGCCAATGAATTTGGTTTATCGAAAGGGTATGCACAGGGCGGATTTTCAACTACGGGAGGACAGAGTGTTTTGTTTGGCATGAACCCCAATGATATTGAAAGTATCGAAGTATTGAAAGATGGTGATGCTACCGCCATCTACGGATCGAGAGCGGCTAATGGCGTGATCCTGATCACCACTAAAAAGCCTAAACCAGGTAAGCCTTCCTTTAATATAGGTTTAACGCAGGGCATCTCAGATGTACCACGGCATGTAAAAATGCTTAACACAAAGGAGTATCTGGCCATCAGACGCCTGGCCCTGAAAAATGATGGGGTTGCTCCAACTGAACTAAACGCACCTGACCTGGTGTTGTGGGATACTACGCGTTATACCGACTGGCAAAAAGAGCTGTTTAATACTGGCGTGAATACCGGTATCAATGCAGGATTTTCAGGCGGGGATAATCGCGTTACTTATGGTTTGAGTACAGGTTATACTACCAATAAAGGGAGGTTGAACAGAAGCGGCAAAGATGAGGCTTTGAGTGTGAGGTTCAACCTGGGACTACGTAGCCGGAATCAGAAACTCTCCTTCAATATGTCTGCAGGGTATACTTATACCTACGTTGATGCTATTGCTCTTTCTGAGGATATGATCAGCCTGCCACCCAATGCACCCTCCATACTCGATAGTAAAGGAGCGCTGAACTATGCGGAATGGGGAGGGGTAATGGGTAACATGTATCCTTTTTCTGCACTTCGAGAGCCCAATATCACCAGGTTCAATAACCTGGCGAGTAATATGGAGATCAATTATGAAATATTGAAGGGACTCAGACTAATGGTTAGGGCAGCTTATTCCAGCGGCATGGGTACGAGTGAGACTTACAGGCCAATAGCATCAAGAAATCCATTGGAGAACCCTACGGGTGAAGCCAATTTTGGAACCACAAAAAACAATACCTGGTTAATTGGCCCGCAATTGAGTTTTAGCCGGTTCATTGGTAAAGGCTCACTGGAAATTATGGTGGCTGGCAATCTCGAGAACACAACTACGAGCGCTGTTACGATGATGGGTTCGGGTTATACCAACGATGAGCTACTTGGTAGTATTTCCAATGCTGTCACTCAAAGAAGCTCTGATAATTTTGCGCAGTATAAATTCGCATCCTTAAAAGCGCGTGTGTCCTACAACTGGGCACGCAAATATGCTATTACACTGAATGGGAGCCGTGATGGATCTTCCAAGTTTGCGCCAGACAGACTGTACGGAAATTTCGGATCTGCTGGCGTATCCTGGATTCTTTCAGAAGAAAAATGGATGAAGCAGATCCTGCCTTCCTGGTTCAATTTCATAAAATTCAGGACCAGCTATGGTATAACAGGAAGCAATGCTGTAGGTGATTACCAATACCTGTCGCAATGGGGTGTGGCGGTGACTGGCACAGCAGCCTTGCCGGGCTATGATGGTGTTCGGCCTTATGTTCCCAGGCAGGCAGTGAACCAGCAGTACCATTGGGAGGCAAATAAGAAATGGGATGCGGGAGTAACGCTGAGTTTTCTGAAAGAAAGAATTGGACTGGGTGTTAGTGTTTACAGGGAAATCTCCGATGATCAGCTGATCACCCAGTCAACCCCCAGCTTCTCAGGGTTTACTACAGTTACTGCCAATCGCCCGGGAAGGGTGGAAAATAAAGGGCTGGAAGCTTCCTTGAATGCAACACTTATCGCCAGCAAAAATTTCACATGGTCTATCGGTTACGGTTTTGCCTATAATGTAAACAAACTACTGTCTTATCCGGGCCTTGATTATTCTCCGCACGCTACTGCATACAGAATTGGCCAATCACTGAGCACCATTTACCTCCTTCATTATCTTGGCATCGATCCGCTCACGGGAGATTATAGTTTTGAGGATCATAATAAGGACGGGGAGATCATCCCGATTGGTGGTTTCATGCCCGGGTATGTAAAGGATGATTCTTATATCGCCTATAACCCGGACCTTGAATTTGACGGGAGTGTATCTTCTAATATCAGATACAAAAATGCTTCCCTGTCATTTATTTTGACCTATAGTGCCAAAAAGCTTCCTAACCCGTTTCTTGTTAATGCGATCGGGGGAATGAAAAATTTTTACATGCCGGCCAGCGAACTCAGCAATTATTGGCAAAAACCCGGCGATCAGGCGCAGTATCCTCGTTTCACCAATGGATCCCTTTCAGATATCCGTGCCTCGGATGGATATTATTCAGATGGTTCTTTCCTTCGCCTCCAAAATCTTTTCTTCTCTTATCAATTACCTGAAAAATTGATTCAGAAAGCAGCGCTGACGAACTGTAGTTTTTCAGTGGGCCTGAATAATGTTTTTACCATTACCAGGTATAAAGGGATAGATCCGCAGGTGTTGAGTTTATCTGGTCCGCCTCCTCCCAGGATCATCAATGCATCTTTAAATGTAACCTTCTAAAACCAGTCTCATGCTTACTCAATCAAAATTGATTATAATTTATATTGGTTGCTTTTTGGGAGTGGTGCTGCAATTGTCCTGCAAAAAACTGGTCAGCATCCCTCCTCCTAAAAATACGCTTACAACCGTACAGGTATTCAGCTCCCTGTCCCAGGCAGAAAGTGCTATGGCTGGCATTTACACGCGGATGATCAATGGTGAAAACAATAGTGCGCCTCCGCTGGCCGGAACCAATGTATGGAGTGCAGGCGCATTAAGACTGCTGGCAGGATTGTCTTCCGGAGAACTCTATAATTCCGGAGGGCCTCTCCAGGCAAATTACTACGCTTTTAGTTCCAACAAGCTTACCGCAATCAATAATAGTTCAACTGCCTTGATCATATGGAAAGGTGCTTACATAACTATCTATGGCGCCAATTCAATTATTGAAGGTGTAGCAGCTTCTACTTCGCTGAGAGAGGATGACCGCAAAAGATTAACGGGGGAAGCAAAATTTCTCCGTGCATTCGCTTACTTCTATCTCACTAATTTATTTGGTGATGTACCACTGGCCCTGACGGTAGATTTTCATAAAACGGTTAATCTGCCGAGAGCTCCGCAGGCAGAAGTGTATAAACTGATCATCGATGATCTGAAAGAAGCGCAGACCAGCATGAGCCCGGAATATACTACAAGCCTGGGCGAAAGGATCCGCCCTAATAAATGGGCTGCCACGGCGCTGCTGGCAAGAGCTTATCTCTTTACAGAAGATTATGACAATGCGGTCATCAATGCAACAGCGCTTATCAACGAGCAGGGCTTATACCAACTGGAAACAGATTTGAATACCACCTTCAAGAGCAATAGCCTGGAAGCGATCTGGCAATTGAAACCAGGGGGTACAAGCAGTATCTTAAAAAATGCAACCCCGGAAGGACAGATCTCCCTTCCATCCCCTCGTTATACGGGTTATGCCGATTTTTATTTGTCGGGTCATCTGATGGGTGCTTTTGAGCCCGGAGATAAACGCAGAGTAGATTGGGTGGATAGTACAATTTATACCGGTGGATCGGGCAGCGCCAATTTTTATCCAACGAAATACCAGATCGGACAATCGAACAGTGCTTTCGGCCAGCCCGGAGAATATTACATGATGCTTCGTCTCGCTGAAATATTCCTGATCCGCGCAGAAGCAATAGCCAGAGGCAACCAGGGAAATTTATCAACGGCTATCGATGACCTGAATGCCATCCGCCACAGGGCTGGATTGGAACATCTGCCCAATACCTTGAATAAAGAACAGGTGATTGCAGCAGTGGAGCAGGAAAGACAAGTAGAACTCTTTGCCGAATGGGGCCACCGCTGGTTAGATCTCAAGCGAACCAACCGGGCATCGGTGGTACTGAAAACAATACCGGTGAAACTACCCTGGGAAGGAGATTATCAATTGCTCTATCCAATTCCTGTTGAAGAGATCCGGGACGATTATTTCCTCACACAAAATCCAGGCTACTTCTAACCCCAAATAATTCTTATGACCATGATACAAAAAAGCTCCACCTGCAACCAGGGTTTGCTTCCAAAAAACAATCCCGCAGTAAGCATACTATCGATAATTATTCCGGCCTTGCTTTTCATCTCCTGCAGAAAAGAAAGTGTAGCGCCTGGCAGCGCTTCCCTGGCGATTGTTCATCTGGTAGCGGGCAGTAAACCACTGGCTGTTAATTTTAATAGCGAAGGACCAGTTCCCTACAAAACGGGAAGACAGTTGAATTACCGGTTCTTCGAAAGAGTTAATCAATTCAAAGCCTATTCTGGTGAGCAAAGACTGCGACTGTTCCAATATCCCGATACTACAGACAAAGATCTGCCGCTATTTGATCTGCAGCTCAACCTGCCTGTTGGTTCTATGAATACCTTGTTCCTGACAGGAACAGTGGATGCACCGGATACATTTTTTACCAGAAATATTATTCCCTACTTTCCTGAAACCGACAGCTCATTGGCTATCCGGTTCGTTAATCTCTCTCCCGGAAATGATCCCATCAGCATCAATGTAAAAGGACTGGCCAATGGTTCGGAAGTCAGCTCTATCAGGTATAAGAACATTACTGATTTTAAAAATTATGCAGCCACCCAAAATATCAGTGAGTATGTATTTGAATTCCGGGATGCAATCAGCGGTGATTCGATTACCAGCTACACTATTCCAGATATCAATGTGCCGGGAACCGAAAGCCCTAACATAAGAAGATATCGCAGTTTCACTCTTGCGTTGACGGGCGAGGCAGGCGGCGTGGGAGATCGCGCAAGGGCTGGTTTTTTAGTGAGTCACTAAATAAGATAATCCGTACCTGATTTTTTCATTATCACCAACTTACAATGAATAGCATTCTAAAGATAGAGCAGCTTTCGCATAAGTATAGCAGTTCCTGGGCTATCCGCGATATCAATCTAGAGATCAATCAAACAGGTGTAATCGGATTGCTGGGCTCCAATGGAGCCGGGAAATCCACCACTATGAATATCCTCTGCGGAGTATTGAACCAAACGGAAGGAACCGTGTACATCAATGGGCTGGATACAAGATTGGCACCCGAAGAAGCCAAAAAGAATATTGGTTTTTTGCCACAGAACCCACCAGTATACGTAGACCTCACCGTGAATGAATACCTCACTTATTGTGCAGAATTGCGGCTGATAGAAGATGGGAAAGTAAAAGCGGCTGTTGCTGAAGCTATGGATCGTTGCGGTATAGCGCATTTCAAAACCAGGCTGATCAGGAACCTCTCCGGTGGCTACCGCCAGCGGGTAGGCATCGCTCAGGCGATCATCCACAAACCAAAACTGGTGGTGATGGATGAACCTACCAATGGTTTAGACCCCAACCAACTGATTGAAGCGAGAAAGCTGATCAAAGAGATTGCCACCGATCATACAGTGCTCTTATCCTCCCATATTTTATCCGAGATCCATTTGCTCTGCCGCGAAGTGATCATGATCGAATCAGGCAGAATTATTTTTTCCGATTCGATGGATGCTTTTAACAATTATGTACAACCGAATAGTGTGCTGGTAAAAATGGAAAATCCACCATCAGCAGAAGCACTTCAACAAGTAAAAGGCGTTACGAAAGTGGAATTCCTCTCAGACCGGCAGGCCCGCGTCTATTACGATGGCAGCGAAGACATCACAGAAAGGATCATCGCAGCTGGTGTACAGCATGAGTGGCGGATCAGGGAGATCAATTTCGACAAAGGTCTCCTCGACGATATTTTCAAAAAGTTATCTACCCAAACCCTCCATTAATCCCTGAGCCATGAAGTTGATATATAAAATAGCAAAAACAGAATTACGCAACCTGTTTTATTCGCCGGTTGCCTGGTTTTTAGCCATCGCATTTTTAGTGCAATGTGCTATTTATTATACCGGAATTGTGGGCACGCTGGCCAAAGGGCAGGATTGGTATTTGACAAATGACCCCACGTTCAAAGAGTACCCCATGTCACTGACCCAGACGGTATTTATAGGAAGTTTTATAGGCTTTTTTACGGTTTTGATGAAGAATCTTTATTTGTTCATCCCGCTGCTTACAATGGGTATGATCAGTAAGGAGATGAATAGTGGCACAGTAAAGTTATTGTATTCCTCTCCGGTGAAAGTACGTCAGATCGTTTTGGGAAAATACCTTTCAATACTGCTCTATAACATCTTCCTGATGCTGATTATGAGTGTTTTCGTCATAGATGGGTTATTGAGTATCAAATCACCTGAGGTTGAAGTGGTAATTGGCCCTGCAATTGGTTTTTTTCTGTTGATTGGTGCCTATACAGCCATTGGCATGTTTATGTCTAGTCTTACTATCTACCAGATCGTGTCTGCGCTGGCAACCTTTCTCACCTTTTACGTACTGTCTGAGATAGGTAAATTATGGCAACAGTACGACCTGGTCAGAGACCTGACCTGGTTCTTCTCCATAAGAGGCAGAACTGAAAAAATGATCAGAGGGCTGATCACTACCAGAGATGTGATGTACTATTTGCTGATCATTTTTATGTTCGTTTCATTTACGATGTTGAGAATAAAAGGGGCGCGGGAATCGAAGCCCTGGTTTGTAAAAGCCACCCGGTACCTCTCGGTATTTGCAGCAGTATTGATTATCGGATATGCTACTTCCAGACCCGGTTTTATCGGGTACTGGGATACAACCTTGCTTCAGACCAATACGATCCATGAAAAAACGCAAAAGATCATCGAACAACTGGGCGACGAACCGGTTGAAGTAACACTTTATAGCAACCTCCTTGGTGATGCAATACACAGAGCAGCTCCTAAATTCCGCAATGAATATGTGTGGGATCTCTGGGAAAAATATATACGCTTCAAACCAAATATAGATTTGAAGTATGTGTACTATTACGACATTGAAGACGGAGACAGTACTTTATATAAACGCTATCCGGGAAAAAACATACAACAATTGGCTACAATGATAGCAGATATCAATGATTTAAATCCGTCAAGGTTCATACCGCCCGGGGAGATCCGTAAAATGATCGACCTGAAACCGGAAGGCTATGGTGTAGTGATGCATGTGAAGTACAAAGATCGGTCAGCTTTTCTCCGGACTTTCCCTGATACAAAATTCTGGCCAGACGAATCAAATGTCGGAGCCGTGTTTAAGCGACTGGCAGAAGGTTCTAATCCCAAAGCTTTGTTCGTGACTGGTGACCTGGAACGTTCCATTTATAAATTGGGTGAGCGGGAATATGCGCTACATACTTCCTTAAAAGAGATGCGGGCTGCACTGGTCAACCACTCCGTTGATTGTGATACAATTTCATTGGATAGAAATGATATCGCTCCTGATGTTGACCTGTTGGTACTCGCAGACCCTAAAGTGAAGCTCAGTGATGTAGCGAGGGCAAAGATCAGGCAGTTTGCCGATAAGGGTGGCAATATGCTGATCATTGGCGAACCTGGCAAGCAAGAGGTAGTTAATCCGGTGCTTCAGCCATTCGGTGTTCAGCTCATGAATGGTACCCTGGTTGAAATCACAAAAAATGAAATGCCGCATATGGTGTACCCAGGTGTAACAATAGCTGGAACTGAGCTTGCGATAGAAGACCAAATGCTCAGAAAATACAACCGTATGTTGAAAGCGGGTCTCGGTATTCCGAGAGTGCTGAATGAAGGTGTAAGTGGAATTGCCACCAGCGACAGCGGTTTTACCGTAAAGCATTTACTGGTCACCAAAAACAGGAACGCCTGGGCGAAAGTGGGCAAACTGGTAACGGATTCTGCCGACCCGGTGTTTGTTAGAGAAGAAGGCGATTATAAACTGGACTCTTTCTCTACTGCTGTTTCGTTAAGCAGACAGGTTGGTAATAAAGAACAACGCATTATCGTATGTAGTGATGCAGACTTTTTGAGCGCGATTAGACTAAGCGGTGGCAATCTTGGGGTGGCTTACTATAGCTGGCTGATATATAACAGATATCCTATCTACACCCCCCCTATTGGAGAGCCGAAAGATGTGCTCATGACCATTAGTGTAGCCAGGGCCAAAATAGAAAAAATAGTATTCATATGGGTTTTACCTGGCCTGCTGCTCCTCCTTGCCACCATTCTGCTGATCAGGCGTAAACGACAATAAAAGTATAGCCATGAATTTATTGACCGATGAACAAACCATCGATGATCTAAGGATCTTTGGTAAGCGTGATGCCAGCGGTATATATGATCTGTACAATCACACGCATACACGCGGAGGAGAAAAATTGTTGTCAGACATGTTCCGTAACCCATTGTCTGATCAAGAAGCCATCAACCAGCGCGGCGGCATCATTGAACAATTCGCCAAATTGAAAACACGCTTCCCTTTTGAAGGAGCTTTGTTTGATATGGCTGAGAAATATTTACTGGCAGCAGATGAACAAAAGAACCAGGCACCACATCAAACGGTACTCAGTGAAAAAGAAATCAATAATGGGGTGACCGCTGTGATTGAGCTTGTACAACGTATCCGGGATTTTGTGGGAAGCACTGAAGTGAAAGGGATAAAAGGATATGAGCGGGAGCGTGAAGGTATTGTGGCATTGCTGATCGATCCTGTATTTGATCCCGTACATAGAGAAAAATCAAAAAGCAAATTATCCTATGCAGCCATTACCGCCTATGATCTGTTGTTCAGGGTGCGGGAACGAAATAAAGTGGAAAAGCTGCTCGCATACATATATCAGCTGGATGTATATATTTCTGTAGCGCAGGTGGCAACGGAAAGGAATTTTGTATTTCCGAAGGCAATGGACAAAGGTAAGAGCCACCTGAAACTGGAAGGGGTTTACCACCCGGAACTGAAACACCCTGTGAGTAACGATATAACCATGGATGCCGGTCAGAACCTGATCTTTCTGACCGGCGCCAACATGGCGGGAAAGTCAACTTTTTTAAGAGCATTGAGCACAGCTGTATATGTGGCGCATATGGGATTTCCGGTAGCGGCACGTAAAATGGAATTTTCGGTTATGGATGGGATTTATACTACCATCAACCTGCCTGATAACCTCGGCATTGGAGCCAGTCATTTCTACGCGGAAGTATTGCGGGTAAAGAAAATTGCCAGTGAACTACATGCAAAGAAATCCCTGTTCATCATTTTTGATGAATTATTTCGTGGTACGAATGTAAAAGATGCGCATGAGGCAACTGTAGATATCACCAGGGCTTTTGCTGAAAAGAAAAACAGCCTGTTCATTATTTCCTCCCATATAGTGGAAGCAGGAGAGCGGTTGCAACAACAACCCACCATTGGATTTCAATACCTGCCTACATATATGAACGGGCATACTCCTGAGTATACCTACACACTGGTGGAGGGCATCACTGCCGACCGTCACGGCATGATCATTATTCGCAACGAAGGAATACTGGAGACGCTCAGGAATGGCCGCAAACGAGCGGGATAATCTAGCATTTTGCAAATAAAAAACACAGACTTTATCATGAGTTTTAACATAGACAGACAAACGCTGGACGAATTGAACCTGTTGGGCAGGTTCAGGCAGGGATCAGTCTATCATCTTTTCTGCCAGGTGAAAACAAGGGGCGGGGAAAAATTACTGGACGAAATGTTCCGCACCCCATTGGATAACGAGACGGACATTAATCATAGAAGCAGTGTATTCCGGTTCTTTCAGCAAGCGAAACTGGTATTTCCTTTCGATGTACAACAGGTTGGACTAATGCGCGAGTATCTCGATACGGGTTCCGGCAAAAGTGCATTGGCCATTCTCGTGAATATGATCGTTAAAAAATCACTGAGCAGTCTCACCCGCGATGAGCGATACAAAAAAAATGTACAGGGATTGCAGGCCACCATTGTAACGCTGAAAAGGTGTAATGTTCTTTTGGAAGCCCTTCAACCAATACCAGGGCCGTTTTCAGAACGCGTTGATGCAATAAGGAAAATACTCTCCGATAAGCACATCGAAAAGCTGCGGAATACCGATATCTATACCGCCTTACCGGTGAAAATGCTGGCTTATTACGATCACTTGCTGAAAAGCAGGTTTCCGCAGGAGATGAATGAGGTGTTGACCTTTATCTATGAACTTGATGTGAACATCGCCGTGAGTGACCTGGCCAGGTCAAAAGGATTCTCCTACGCCAACGCATTACCACAGGGAAAAAATCTGCTGAGGGCTGCCAACCTCGCACATCCCTGTATCGATAAGGCGATCGGTAATGATATTAACATGAACGAAGATAGTAATGTGGTGTTCCTCACCGGTGCGAATATGGCCGGGAAATCAACCCTCATGAAATCCATCGGCATCGGTCTGTATCTCGCGCATATGGGATTTCCTGTGGCTGCTGCATCGATGGAATTCTCTGTACGTGAGGGCTTGTATTCCTCTATCAATGTAGCGGATAATATTGGTCTTGGCTACAGCCATTTTTATGCAGAAGTAGTGCGGGTAAAACAGGCAGCAGAAGCGGCCGCCAGTGGAAAGCGATTACTGCTGATGTTCGATGAACTGTTCAAGGGCACCAATGTGAAGGATGCCTATGATGGCACACTGGCCGTTACGGAGGCTTTCGCGGAGTACCGGGATTGTCTGTTTATTGTATCCACCCATATCATCGAAGTAGGGGAGGCATTGAAGGGGACCGGTAATATTCATTTTACGTATATGCCTACCATCATGGATGGAAACCATCCGAAGTATACCTACAAACTGGAACAGGGCATCACCGAGGACCGGCAGGGAATGATGATCATCCGCAATGAAGGCATCCTGGAGCTGATCGCTTCCTGAAAGATGTAGTCATTCAACTTATTGCTTTACCAATCTAAGCGTTTCTCCGTTTTGCAATTTCAGCAGATAGAGCCCCGGCGGCAATTCAGCTATTGAAAATGTTTCGGTATTGTTTGCGATCATAAGCTGCCGGATAGCTTGCCCCTGCGCATTGATCAGTACCGCTTTTGTATGCAACAGCTCATCGGAGCCAATGGAAATGGTAACGAGATCACGGGTGGGGTTAGGATAAAGGATAGTGGATTGTTTGATCCCGGTGCTTCTCACCTGGATGATCTGGCTTTGTGTAGACTGTCCGTCTTTGTCTTTCATGAGCAGGCGATAAAAATTTCTTTCACCGGGCCCTATATCCGTAAAAGAATATTCATTATTACCTGTCCCGGCTGCCATCAGCTTACCGATGGACTCATACTGGCTGCCATCAAAGCTCCGCCATAATTCAAAATGGTCCGTATTGTATTCACCGGCGGTTGTCCATTGCAGTAAGACCTTATTGTGTTGTAAGCGGCCGTTGAATGCTGTTAGTTTTAATGGAAGCGTTGTGGCCATGGCTGTTAGGGCAAAGCCGCTGAAGCCTGTTACGTCAAAGCTCAATTGCCAGTAATTATGTGTACTGTTCCAAAGAATGTCTGCGTTGACAGGATCAATGGTCTCCGTGGATCCGGAATAACTGCCTGGTGTACCCGAAGCTGAAGTCCCATGAAATTGCCAGACCCGCAGATTGGCTATGCCTTGTGCATCGCTAGGGCCGGTAGGCAGTTTGTCTGCACTCACCAGGTTGAATGCGTCAAATTCGGCTTGTGTACAATATAAAGTGATCCTTGCAGTGGCGGCAGCAGCATTTGTTGCGGGGCTGATATCGTAATGGCGTTGTACATAATATTGACCATTCCAGTTTTGCACGCTGCCATCGATCCATGATTTCGTGGAAACATCTCCTGATAAGGCCGTGCTGCCTCCATTGGGCTGTAGAGCCGCAATCATATCACAACTACCCGGAACCGTTATGAGTGTGATGCCGGGATAAATATTTCTCGAGACATTAGAATTGCCATTCGCCAGGCTGCTGCTTTCCGGAAGCGACTGAAATTCGTACGCTCCGATGTCCACTGTTGAGTTTACAACCCTGGGTAGTTCATCATTATCGATGCTCACGGTCAGTTTTGAATTGTCGCCGGCTGTAATGGCCGGGCTGCAGGCGCGTAATCTGTAATCACCTGTTGCAAAAGGAATGGTGGAAGGAGGGGGCGCATTTACAAACTGAGGATTTACATCCATATTCCCTGCTCCCGGGTATCCGCCTTCTACTATACAATTCGTAAGAGTGGTGGTAGCGGGTTTGGTGACGGAGATAGTAGACCCATAATCGGAATGATTTCCATAAAAGATCGAATTGCTGATGTTTGCCGGAATACCGAAAAGCCTGAACCCGCCTCCACTACCCGGTGTTCGGTTGCCAGAAACCGTGCAATTGACCATGGTCAGGCTGCCGAGGTTTCCGCCTGTTGACATATAAAGGCCACCACCTCCTACGGTATTCCTGGACACATTCCCCGAGATGACGCAATTGATCAGCGTAACATAGGCTTCATCCGAAGCGATCCCGCCACCTCCGGCAGCTTCATTGTTTGAAAATACACAATTGATGAAAACCGGGCTTCCGATCTGGCACCAGGCTCCACCGCCCTTTGCACTGCCTGTTGTCTTATTGCCGGTGATGGTACAGTTCCTGAAAAGCGGACTATCGTAAACAATATACATTCCACCACCACTGGTGCTTACCATGCCGGTGCCCCCGGTAATGGTGAAGCCATCCAATATGAA
This sequence comes from Pseudobacter ginsenosidimutans, assembly GCF_007970185.1. Classification (NCBI taxonomy): domain Bacteria; kingdom Pseudomonadati; phylum Bacteroidota; class Chitinophagia; order Chitinophagales; family Chitinophagaceae; genus Pseudobacter; species Pseudobacter ginsenosidimutans. The sequence goes on from NZ_CP042431.1 coordinate 3,735,597, forward strand.
AGCATTGGTAACGCCTCTGTTGTTGCACCAGATAACATGAGCGGTCTTGCCCTTCAGAATGGTAATATTGGTACGCCAGTCACGCTCTTCAAACATGGTTTCCGAACCGGTAAAACCTCCGAAGACCTTTACATTCTCCATAGGATAAAAAGATGGATCCACAGCATTTTGATAAGTTCCCCGGGCTACCCAAACAGTATCCTTATAATTGTAATAAGCGAAGTCCATGGCCACCTGCAGATCTGTATAAGCATCAGCCCATGACGTTCCATTGTTGGCTCCGGTAGCGGCAACATTTACATAAACTCTGCTGGACTGTGCATGGGAAATTTGAAAGATGAGTAGCAATGAGAGTAAAAGTTTTGGCATCACGGAGGTTTTTGTATAGAATGGTTTAGGTGCTGCAAAACTATTCAACACTCCGGTCCTTAAAAATGCAAAACCCCTCTGTTTTGTCCTGTTTTATAAATCGGGACAATTTAATTTCATGAACACATTCTGTTGTGGGCAGGATCAGGGCCGCATCTGTTGCGCATATTCGGCAGGACTGACCCCTACCAGTTTCCTGAAAGCGCTATAGAAGGCGCTGCGTGAAGAGAAGCCCGCATTGTATGCCAGCGCTTCGATGGTGAAAGGTTGTTCCTGCCTGGGCTGGGCCAATTGTTCCCTGATGCTCTTCACCCGGTATGAATTGATGAAGTCTACAAAGGATTGCTGATAGTGATTATTCAGCAACGATGATAATTTGTGGCTGCTGATTTGTATCGATTTAGCCAGCGAACTGAGACTGATATTTTTTTCTTCGTAACGCTTGTGTCTGGTAAGTTGCTCTTCCAGCAGACGGCAGATCCTTTCTGTTTCTTCATCTTTTTTCAGCAGGTCCGCATGCTGCTTCCGGATCTTCTCCAGGGTTTTGGGTTGCATATCCAGCAGGGAAGCGATGTGTTCCAATGGTATCTGATCGATATATCCTGGTTTGGTTTGCAGAAAATACTGGTACCGTTCTTTGGCATTCCCCACCCGGATGATATGTGAGCGTTCCTGTGCATCCTGGTAATATTGTTGCACCAGCATTCGGAAAGCATAATTCAGGTCGAACTGTTGTTCGAATAATTGAAGGATCACCTCATTGGGAAAGGCAATCAGGGAAGTGGGCTCGATAGCAATGATGCCCTCTTTCGTTGGCGCCATCCCGTGCATACCGGAGATAGAACTGACAAATTCATTCGCTACTGAAATATAGGTAACGATCTTTTTTTTCTTATGGGTGGTTTGGCCCATCAATGCACCCCGGATAATAAAATACATATACTGGCAGGTTTCTCCTTCTTTGATCAGTGTAGCGCCTTTCTTCAGTTCAAGGGCCATGAAATGCTTGTTGAGCGCATTCCGGAAATTGTCACTCACAGGGTAAATACCATTCAGCAGTTGTATTACTTTGTCAATATCCTTTGGGTCAGCTTTGGTATACAGTTTCGTGGGCATGGGTATTCGATTCGCAAACAAGATAAGCTACTCATGATTTACACCCGCCAAAAAAATTTCCTGTTCTGAAAATATCCGCTAATTTAGGTGCCGGTATTCTTCCATAACCTGTCCTGTATTTATTCAAACTGCTAATTCCCCAAACTAAGCATTCGCTATATGCAGGACAGATCCCTTCATAAAGAATGGTTCAAACTAATTGCCGGAGGCGACGAGACTGCTTTCAGGAATTTGTTCGACACCTATTGGGAGCACCTGTATTCAGTGGCCCTCATGCTCACCAAATCAGAAGCCCTGGCCGAAGACATTGTACAGGAGATCTTCCTGAAGATCTGGAATAAGCGTGAGGAATTGCCCGAAGTGGAGAAACCCGACAGTTATCTTTTTATCATTGCCCGCAATCATATCTACAACGTGCTGAAGCAGCAGCAGCGGGAAGAGCAATACAATAAACATATTATCGACTGGTTTGAAGGCGCCAGGGAAAACCCTGAAAGCGAACTGCTTTTCAAGGAATCTTCAGAGCTGCTGAATAAGGCCGTAGCAAACCTTTCCACGCAGCAGCGGGCTGTTTATCAACTCGCCCGGGAGCAGGGACTTAGCTACAATGAAGTGGCTGCTCAATTGAATATTTCTCCCAATACCGTGAAGAACCATCTGACCATTGCCCTGAAATATATCAGGGAATACCTGCGTCATCACGCTTCTCCTACTGTGATGATAATTGCCCTTCTCGAAACGATGAAATAGGCATTATAGCCTCCGGCAACCTTTCCTGTAGCAGGATCTCAGAATTTTTTAAAAAAATTGAAAACACACTGGTAGGAATCTTTTTTACCGTTGTCTTTATTTATGATGAAAGATTTTGAACAACTTTTCGATGGCTGGGTGGAAGGCACCCTCACTACAGAAGAAGCTTCCCTGTTCCTGGAAGCCCTGAAGGGTGAGCATCCTGATTTTCCGCAGCTCATCGATCGATTGTTGCAGGAGCCACTGCATACCGGGATGGGAACGGAGGAACTTAGGGCGCGCTTGTACAGCGGTATTGCAGCAAAGAAGGCAGCCCAGGAAACACCTGTGCGCAAACTGGTAAGATTCCCGGTGAAATGGGCTGCTGCAGCAGTCCTGGTACTGATGGCCGGTATTGCCGCCTGGTGGATCGTGAACCATAACCGGCAACCTGAACCAGGCGTTATGGTGGTGAAAGGGGAAATGCCCAGGCCAGGGGGAGATAAGGCTGTATTGGTGCTGAGCAATGGTAAGCAGCTCTTCCTGGACAGCTCTGCCAATGGCCAGCTGGCGGAACAAGAGGGAAGCCTCGTGTTCAAATCGGAGGAAGGAAGGATCGATTACCGGCAACAACAGGCAGGAACAACCGAAACTATTGCTTTCAACACATTGAAAACTCCCCGCGGAGGTCAATACAAACTTACCTTGCCTGATGGCACCAAAGTTTGGCTGAATGCCGCTTCTTCCATCACTTATCCTACCAGTTTCCATGGAAAGGAAAGATCCGTTACCATTACCGGCGAGGCTTATTTTGAAGTGGCCAAAATGAAGGCCAGGCGCGGTCCGGGCAATATGCCGTTCAAAGTAAAAGTGGCCGGACTCACCGGCGAGGGCGGCAATATGGAGATCGAAGTGCTGGGCACGCATTTCAATATCAATGCCTATGTTGACGAACCGGTGGCCAGAACCACCCTGCTGGAAGGCTCCATAAAACTCGCCAAAGGAAAGGATCGGTTCCTGATGCATCCCGGGCAACAAGCCCAACTGGAAGACAATGGCCAGTTCAGGATCAGCGACAATATCAATCCCGAAGAAGTGCTTGCCTGGAAGAATGGATTTTTCTACTTCGATCATGCTGATCTGAAAATGGTGATGCGGCAGATTGCAAGATGGTATGATGTAAGTATCGAATACCGGCCAGGAGTAACCGATATGAAATTCGGAGGAGAGATCCCCAGGAATGCCAACCTGGATGAAGTACTCAAAATAATGGAGGTGATGAAGATCAGATTTATTGTAGAGGAGAAGAAGATCATAGTTATTCCATAAACATTTTATTTCCGGATATCTGTATCGGCTTTGTATCAAAGCTGTCAGGAATCGTATTGACTATTACCAACTAACTACTGAACATTAACTGCAAAATTCATGAAACGAAGCATAACAAATTTCCCACAAAGAGGGTGTATATGCGAAGTTCCATCCGGCCAGATTAAGAAAGTAAAAAAGATCCGGATGAAACTAACTGCGCTCATTTTGGTTATAGGCTGCCTGTTCTGCAGTTTGCGGGGGACAGCCCAGGTGGTGACGCTCTCCGTGAAGAATGCAAAACTGGAAACTGTACTGAAGCAGATCAAGAACCAGACAGGCTATTCGTTTTTTTTCAACGAAGTATTTTATAACAAGGCTTCAAAAGTAACGCTCAATTTTCAGGGACTTACTTTAACTGAGGCTCTTACGAAGATCTTCAGTCAACAGACGGAATTGGTGTATACCATCGTAGGGAGAACAGTGGTGGTAACGGAAAAGGAGAAACCGAAACTGCCTGTTGATTCTGCCGGAAATCCGGCTGCTTCATCAACTGCAAGTTCCGCCAATGCTATTAAAGGATTCGTGTACAATAAAAGATTTGAACCGCTCAGCAATGCGAGTATCATGTTACGTGGCACATCCAAAGGTGTTAGTACCGCTGCCAATGGCTCTTTCGAATTCAAGGAGGCAAAGCTGGGAGATATGCTGAGAGTAAGTTATATCGGATACAAACCAGTGGATGTAAAAGTGGAATTTTTACAGGGCATCACTGTTATGCTGGAAGACGCTACCAATGAACTTGACCAGGTAGTGGCGCAGGGTTACAGTAAAACAACCAGGCTGCTGAGTACTTCTTCCGTGGCCCGTGTTTCCGGTGAGGAGATCGCTCGTCAACCTGTGATGAATCCGCTCATGGCCTTGCAGGGGAAAGTTCCGGGCATGATCGTAACTCCCAACTCCGGGCATGCGGCAGCGCCGGTTGAGATCACCATCAGGGGTAAAAGCCTTTTATCGGCAGCCAGTCCCAATCCGCTGATCGTGATCGATGGAACACCTATGAATGTTGGCTCCAATGATGGCGTATTACATGGGGATGGACCTGTACAGGGATGGATGGCCACGCTAAGTCCGGCAGGCAGCCAGAGCCCGCTTTTCGGATTCAACCCGAAGGATATTGAAAGTATAGAAGTATTGAAAGATCTCGGCTCAACTGCCATCTATGGTTCTTCAGGCGCCAATGGTGTGATACTGATCACTACTAAAAGAGCCAAATCAAATACATCCGATCTGAATGTGAGTGTAGGATATGGCATATCCAAAGTGATGCGCTATTTCGATATGCTCAACACAAAACAGTATCTCGAAATGCGGAGGGAGGCTTACAAGAACGATGGTCTTACACCCATGCCTGCTGATGCTCCGGACCTGCTGCTTTGGGATACTACCAGGTATACTGACTGGCAAAAGGAAATATTTGGTAACACCGGTAGCAACCTGAATGCGATGATCAGCTATTCGGGGGCGGGCCGCAGCTCAGAAGTTCCATAAGCGCAAGCTACAATACTGTAAGATCCATTACCAGGGTCTCAGGTAAGAATGAAGCCATCAATGTAAGGATGGGTGTGGACTTTGCCAGTAATAACCAAAAATTCAAAGTATCGGCTACAGCAGCGTACACCTATACGCTGGCCAATATGGTGAGTACGCCCATTCTGAGCAAACTACCTCCCAATGCACCACCGCTGCTGGACTCTGCAGGTGAGATCAACTTCAGGGGATATGCAGGAACTATTGGTGTTATCGAAAGTACAGGCATTCAAAACCTGTTCCAGCCGATCGACAGCCGCACCAATGCCCTTATGACCAATTTCAAAGTAAGCTATCAACTGGCGAAAGGGCTCTCCGTTATTTCAAATCTTGGACTGATCCGGTCAAACAATGAAAGTTGGGCACTGACACCTATCAGGTCCCTGAATCCAGCGATGAACCCAACAGGACAAACCGTGCATTCCAGGGGAACGAACAGTACGTTCACATTCGAGCCTCAGCTCAGTTACGATACCTGGATCGGTAAAGGAAAGCTGGCCATCCTTGCCGGCGCTACTTTAAAGAACGAGAAAAGAGAAAGCCTGAGCACGATGGCAATTGGTTTCACCAATGATGCCCTCCTGCGCTCCATTATGGCCGCTCCATTCTCCTTTAGCGCCAATACTTATTCTCCCTACAAATATTTCGGCGTATTGGGAAGAGTGGAGTATATCTGGGATAATAAATACGTAATGAATCTGACGGGAAGGAGGGATGGTTCTTCCAGGTTCGGTCCGGGCAATCGTTTCGGGAACTTTGGTTCCATCGGCGCTGCATGGATCGCTACTGCAGAGCCCTGGATCGCCAAAACGCTTGCGCCTGTAGTAAGTATGCTGAAGTTCCATGCCAATTACGGCACAGCCGGATCAGACGGCGGAGGCGATTACCAGTACCTTACCCAATGGGGAAGAAAGGAAATGCCGGTGTATGGCGGCGTGGCGCCGATGGTAAGCATGCATGCCGTTAACCAGGATTATCACTGGCAGTCGAGCAAAGAGATAAACCTTGGTATGGAAGTGGGATTTGGAAAAGACAGCCGTGTATCAATGTCACTCAACTATTACAACAGGCGAACAGGTGATCAGCTGCTCGGCAATCCCACACCGATCTATACAGGGTTCCCAACTGTATATGGTAACTGGAATGCAGTGGTAGATAATAAAGGATATGAAGGCAGAATAGTTATACAGGCGATACAAAAGAAAAACTTTGGCTGGAACATGAGTGTGAATGGCGGATTCAACAGGAACATGTTGAGGTCTTATCCCGGCATCGAGAACTCTCCTGACTTCTATAAATACGTGGTGGGAGAATCAACACAGAATATTTACCTGCTGAATTATGTGGGCGTGGATCCGATGACAGGAAACTACCAGTTCCAGGATTACAATGGAGATGGATCTATCGATCCCAGTTCTCATTTCAACAATCCTCCGCTAACCTTCCCGAGCGATGTACAGAAAGTGATGTTACTGGGACCGAAATTCACCGGAGGTATTGATCATAACCTGCGATACAAAAACTTTTCACTGAATCTAAGCTTCAGCTACAGGTTCCAGAATGGAATGGAGGCTTTCAGAACGGCTCAGAATCCCGGAACGATGGGAAATATTACCGTGGAGATGTTCAATAACCGCTGGCGGAAACCAGGCGACAATGCCAAATACTCCAGGTTCACCACTACTTACAATCAGCCTTATGCGAGAGAGCTTTCCAATCTTGGTTATGTGGATGCTTCCAGTCTGCGCATGAATAATATTTCCTTTTCGTGGTCGCTCACGGAAAAGATCTATCGTAAGCTCGGACTAAAGGGAGCTTTCGTCAGCATCAATGCGGGGAATATTTTCGTGATCACGAAGTACCAGGGCCTCGATCCCGATATTCAAAGCATCAACGTGATGCCACCCACCAAAGACATCGTTCTGAATATTAACATCACCCTCTAATGCTGAGCCATGCGAAATCTAAAACAAATCATCATCATACTGGCAGGATTGGTTGCGATGAGTTCCTGCGAAAAACTTGTAACTATAGACGATCCCATCGATACCATCACCACCAACCAGGTATTCAGGGACGATGTGCAGGCCAAAGCAGCGATGGCCGGTGTGTATTCCAAATTGGCAAACGGGAATGGTGAAGGCTCAGCCGCCGAACTGTTCAGCGCCGGCCTCTCTACCGTGCTTGGAGGATTATCTTCTGATGAATTGTCCGTCAGGATAGCAGGAACTGATAATCCCTACTTACAATTCAGCACCAATAAGATCCTTGTTCAGAATGCGACCTCGCCTGCACTCTGGTCATCTGCCTATCTCACTATCTACAATGCCAATGGTGTGATAGAAGGTATTGCTGCTTCCACTTCTTCTTTGCTCTCGCAGGGGGTGAGAAAAAAACTGACAGCCGAATCCAAATTCATCAGAGCGTTCTGTTATTTCTATCTCGTGAATTTCTTTGGCGACCTGCCGCTGGCATTGACAGTGGATTTCAACCAAACAAGGTATTACACCAGAACACCTGTTGCGGATGTTTACAAACAGATCATCAAAGACCTGAAAGAAGCGCAGGCCGATCTGCCCACGGAGAATACCGGACCTGGGAACACCAGGATCTATGCCGATAAATGGGCAGCTACAGCCCTCCTGGCAAGAGCGTATTTGTATATACGCGATTATGAGAATGCTTATAAGGAAGCAAGCGCCGTGATTGCCAACACAGCACAGTTCGGTCTTGAAATGGATCTGACTAAACCATTTCTCAAAACGAGCCGGGAAGCGATCTGGCAATTTGAGAACTACACCACCAATTATTCAAGAGGCAATGCCACCGGAGAAGGCGCATTCCTGATCCCGGGCAGGAACAGTGAGGCTGATCCCCAGTTCTCGTTGATCTATTATCATATGACCGATGAACTGGTGCAGGCTTTTGAACCAACAGACAAAAGGCTTGCACAATGGGTAGGCATTTCTCCGGTGAACAATACAGGCAGCCCAAGATATTTCGCATTCAAATACAAGATGGGATATTATAACAGGGTCATTGGCGGCGAGGCAACGGAATACTATACCGCTCTGCGTCTTGCTGAACAATTCCTGATCAGGGCGGAAGCTGCAGCCAATGGTGCAGCAGCACTTACCGATGCTATCGATGATCTGAATGTGATCAGGTTCAGGGCAGGGCTCAATGATCTGCCGGATAATTTGTCGCAGCAGGATGTATTCACAGCAATCGAAAAAGAAAGAAGGATTGAGCTCTTCCTGGAATGGGGCCATCGCTGGTTCGATCTGAAAAGGAGCGGCAAGGCCAGCTCAGTACTTTCTCAAATGTTTGCCAAACAACCCTGGGCAGGCGATTATCAGCTGCTCTATCCGATACCTGTAAACGAAATTATCAATAACAGGAATCTCGCTCCCAATCCTGGTTACAACTAAAGCCTACTGCAAATGAAAAATATACGATCATCTATCATTGCCATGCTTTGTATTGTACTGCTGAATGCATGCGAAAAAAATGATACGCCAGGCGTGGCTTCCCTGAATATTTTCAATGGAATAACAGGGACCGGTACACTGGTCACCAACTTCCATGGTACAGAGCCCCTGGTCTGGTTCAGGACTGCCCACAAATTGTATTATGGTGACCCCGGCGATATAGCCGCGTACAACTCAGTCAGGAACAGGTTCTATTCCTATAGCGGCCACCAGCGTATTGCCTTTTTTGAATTCCCTGATACCCTGGCGCACAGTAAGCCGGTAACGGAAGTGCAGGTAGACCTTCCCGTTAGTTCCATCAATACCCTCTTCCTGACTGGCACAACAGAAGCTCCCGATACCCTGTTCCTTCGCGATGTATTGCCTTATCATCCATAACAGACAGCACAGCAGGCATCCGTGTGGTTAACCTTGTGAAAGGTCTTACGGTGAGTGTGAATCTGCAGGGAGAGTCCGGTGGCAGCGAGGTGGAAAGCCTGGGGTACAAAGCTGTATCGGCGTTCAAAGACCATGAGGTAAAGAAAGATGCAAAAATATACGAGTTCGAGATCAGGGATAAGACTAACGGCAACCTGATCACTACACAAACGATCGACACCAGGGACCGGGATATCGGATATGGTATTTCCAACCTGTATCGCTTCAGGAATTTCACCATCATTCTGTTTGGAGATAAGGACGATACTGGTGCAGGCGCACCAAGGTCTGTAGTCATGAGCAATAATTAATCACGCTGAAAAAAATAATTATGAGCATTATCCTAAAAATTGAACATCTGTCGCACCGTTACAGCAGCAGCTGGGCTGTGCGCGATCTCAACATCGAGATCGGACAAACAGGTATCGTGGGATTGCTGGGCTCCAACGGAGCCGGCAAATCAACTACCATGAACATCATCTGTGGTGTGCTGAATCAAACTGAAGGCAAGGTGACGGTTAACGGTTTCGATATCCGCGAACAACCGGAGGAAGCAAAAAAAGATATCGGCTTCCTTCCGCAAACGCCGCCGCTGTACACTGATTTCACCATCGATGAATACCTGCATTATACCGCTAACCTGCGGGCAATGGACAAAACGAAGATCAAAGCAGCAGTGGAAGAAGTAAAAGAGAAAACAGGCATCGGTCATTTCAGCAGCAGACTGATCAAGAATTTATCCGGTGGTTATCGTCAGCGTGTAGGTATTGCACAGGCGCTGATCCACAAACCCAAACTGGTGGTGCTGGATGAGCCCACCAATGGCCTCGATCCCAATCAACTGATCGAAGCAAGGAAAATGATCAGGGAAATTGCGCAGGAGCATGCAGTACTGTTGAGTTCACATATACTTTCGGAGATCCGTTTGCTTTGCAAAGATGTGATCATGATCGAAGCGGGCAGGATGGTGTTCTCGGATTCCATGGATGCATTCGATAATTATTTGTCGCCCAGCAGCCTCCTGGTTACATTGGAGAACATGCCTGCGGAATCAGCCCTGCTGGCCATCAAAGGAGTGAACAGAGTGGAAATGCTGACCGGCAAACAGGTTCGCATTTATTTCGAACCAGGTCTGGTGATCAACGAACGCATCGTGGAAGCAAGTTTACAGAATAACTGGAGGTTGATGGAGATCAGCGCAGACAAGACCTTACTGGACGACACATTCAAACAACTCTCCATTCAGTCTGCCAACTAAATGATGGCATAGCTTACTTCATACTATTTCCCTACTTAACAAGCATAAATACCAATCTATGAAGATGGTAATTCAAATCGCAAAGGCAGAGTTGCGAAACCTGTTCTATTCCCCTGTGGCATGGTTTCTGACCATATCCTTCCTGGTCTTATTCGCCTGGATGTATACCACGCAACTGTATATGATGGTGAAAATGCAGGAAGCCTATATGGAGATCAAACCCGATTTCAAAGACCTGGGACCCTTTCCATTGACGATGGCATTTTTCATGCCGCCCAATGGAGTGCTCAAGCTGGTGCTGGAAAATCTGTACCTGTTCATACCGTTGCTGACGATGGGATTAATGGGGCGTGAAACACAGATGGGGACCATCAAACTTTTGTACTCTTCGCCTGTAAAGCTCCGCCAGATCGTTGGCGGAAAATTCCTGGGCATCATGGTGTACAATATACTGCTGGTATCTATCGCAGGTGTGTTCATGTTCACTTTCTTTTTCTTCATGAGGTCGCCCGATTACGGTCTGTTCATTTCTTCTGTGCTCGGTCTGTTCCTTCTGGCATGTGCTTATACCGCCATAGGATTATTTGTGAGCAGCCTTACCAGTTACCAGATCCTGGCCGCACTCGGCACATTCCTGATCGTGTTTGTACTGTCGAAGATCGACGGGCTCTGGCAGAAATATGATATCCTTCGGGATATCACTTATTTCTTCTACCTGCCCGGCCGCACCAGCAGGATGATGAAGGGACTGATCGCAACGAAAGATATCGTTTACTATGCCATGATGGTATTCATGTTCCTCGGCTTTACGCTCATCAGGTTGAAAAGCCTGCGTGAGTCCAAACCCTGGTATGTAAAAACACTGCGCGTAGTGATGGTTGTTATGATCACCATATCGGTGGGATATTTCTTATCCCTTCCTGTTACCACAAAGTACTGGGACCTTACGGCGGGAGAGCGGAATACTATCCATCCCAATACTAAAAAAGTAGTGGCCGATCTGAATGAAGGGCCGATGGAAGTGACCCTGTATGTGAACCTGCTTGGCGGCGCCGCTCAATATGGATTACCGGAGTGGAGGAATGAGTACCTCAACAAAGTTTGGGAAAAGATCCTTCGATTCAAAACCGATATCCGGTTCAAATATGTGTATTACTATTATTATGATAAGAGTATGGATGGCGGTGCGTTGGCAGAGATCTTTCCCGGAAAGAACAATGAAGAAATGGCGCGCGAAATGGCGCAGGCCTTCTATGTGAATGTGAAGAAATTCAAGCCTTATTCAGCAATCAGGGATAGCATCGATCTCGATCCTGAAGGACAGCGCCTGTTAATTCAGTTGTCTTATAAGGGAAGAAAAGAATTCCTCCGCACTTACAATGGTTCTGAGGTGGAATCCACCTTTGCCACAGAAGAGAATATGGCAGCGGCTTTCAAGCGTCTGGCGCATCCTGAAAGTATTCCACGGATCTTATACACCTCCGATAACCTGGAAAGGAGTCTTTGGAGAGGAGGCGAAAGGGAACATCATAATTTCATGTCTAAGCAGTTCAGCAATGGCTTGTATAATCTGGGTTTTGATGTAGATTCCATTTCACTTGAGAAAGAAGAGATCCCGTCAAATATTACTGCGCTGGTAGTAGCTGATCCAAAAACGGCTTTCAGTGAAACTGTTTACCGAAAGATCAAAAAATATATGGACGATGGAGGCAATATCGTGTTCATGGGAGAACCCGGGAAACAGGAATTGCTTAACCCGCTGATCAGGGATCTTGGTGTGCAAATGCTGGATGGTAACCTGGTGGAGCCAACCTGGCATGAAAAGCCGGATATGGTGAATCCTTATTACACACGTGCTGCTCCTGCATTGGCCGATGAAATAGGGCTCTGGCAAGTGAGTGAAAAGTGGAAGGAAGAATATTTCAGGGATACCGCGAAAATGCTGATGCCAGGTGTAGCTGCGATTTCTTATACAGATAGTATTGGTTCCGTCAAAAAGCCACTGCTCCTCACCGTTGGTACCAGCACCTGGATCAAGAAGGGAAAACTGGTAGTGGATTCAGCCGATGTAAAGTACAGCCAGGAAGATGGCGATGTGAAAGGTTCATTCCCAACTGTATTGCAATTGACCAGACAGGTAGGCAACAGGCAGCAGAAAGCCGCCATTTACGGAGATGCGGATTTTATCAACAATATGAGATGGAAGAATGGGGAAGTGATCAATCGTGCAGTCTACTCCTGGATGACAGAGAATGCATACCCCGTATATGCCTTTCCGTACGTATGGCCGAAAGATAATCTCTTCCTGATCAAACCACGCACCGCGAAAATATTCCATATAGCATCTGTATGGATCCTGCCTTCCATTTTGCTGATCACGGCAATTGTGGTATTGGTCAGAAGGAAGAGAAAATAGAACCTATTAAGTAACTGCATAAATTTCACATCAATGAGGATGGTCATTCAAGTTGCGAAAGCAGAGCTTCGTAACCTCTTTTATTCACCCATCGCCTGGTTCATGCTGATTGCCTTCCTGGTGCAATGCGCCTGGTATTACTCCACTCCCCTGGAGTTGAATGCCAACCTCCAGGATGTAATACTCAGGAACAATCCGCAGTCTGACTTTTTTGAGAAAACAAGTTTCACAAGAGCGCTATTCCTGGGTGATGATGGTTTTTTTCGCAATGTGCTGCAGAACCTGTATCTCTTCCTGCCCCTGCTTACCATGGGACTGATCGGGAGAGAGGTACAGAACGGAACCATCAAGCTGTTGTATTCATCACCTGTAACGATCCGGCAGATCGTTACCGGAAAATTCATAGCCTTCATGATCTTCAACCTGCTGCTGGTGTTGATTGTAGGAATCTTCTGTGTGTCGGCAGCCATTCAGGTGAAATCGATGGATTATGGAATGCTGGTGTCGGCATTGCTTGGTTTTTACCTGCTGGCCTGTACCTATGGCGCCATCGGTGCATTCATGAGCAGCATCACTACCTACCAGGTTGTATCTGCCTTCAGCACCTTCCTGGTGATCCTGCTGCTGACCTTTATCGGCAACGTATGGCAACAGTATGATTTTGTAAGGGACCTGACCTATTTCCTGCACCTGCCGGGGCGTACAGAGAAAATGCTGGTGGGACTGATCACCACCAAGGATGTGATCTACTTCATGGTAGTGATTGGCATGTTCATGCTGTTCACTATTTTCAAACTGCGCGATGCGCGCGAAACCAAACCCTGGTATGTAAAGGCAGGGCGATATCTGGGTGTACTGATAGCGGGCCTGCTGATCGGTTATATAACGTCCAGGCCTATACTAACAGGTTACTGGGATACCACTGCACAGAATGTGAATACCATTCATCCGAATACACAGGCATTGATCCGCGAAATGGGAGACGAGCCATTGGAGGTAACCTTGTACGTGAATTATCTGGGAAGAGGCGGCTATGCAGGTTTGCCGGCAGCACGCAATTTCTACCTCTCCTGGATCTGGGAATCGTATACACGTTTCAAACCCGATATCAAATTCAATTACGAGTATTACTATGATCATGATAGCACGTTCATGGGAAACCATCTCTACAAAAGATTTCCCGGCAAGTCGTTAGATCAGATCATTCAGAAAATGGGTGAATACCAGGATGCCGATGTAAGCTATTTTCAAAAGCCTGAAGAGATGCGTAAGAAGGTAGATCTGCGCCCTGAAGGTCTTGCCCTGGTGATGCAACTGAAATACAAAGGAAGAACAGAATTCCTGCGTACTTACAACGACTCCAAAATGTGGCCTGAGGAAACCAATTTTGCCGCTGTGTTCAAGAAGTTGTTGCACCCTGAAAAAGTACCGAATGTTACTTTCATTACCGGCCATTATGAAAGGAATATCTATAAGCTCGGTGAAAGGGAATACGGTAATCATACTGCGATGAAGGAATCACGTAATGCCCTGGTGAACTTTGGGTATAATATGGATTCCTTATCGCTTGACCACAATGAAATTCCTGCCAATACGCAATTGCTGGTGCTGGCCGATCCGAAATCTGCATTGAGTGATACCTGCCAGTTGAAGATCCGTGAATACATCCGCCGCGGCGGCAATATGTTTATCATGGGCGAGCCCGGTAAGCAGCAAATGCTGAATCCCGTTCTGCAGCAAATAGGAGTGCAGCTTCAGGATGGGATCATCCTCACAGAAACCCTACAGGAAGCACAGGATATGGTGGCGCCCTCCATCAATTCCCCCATGTTCAGTTTGATGGCTGATCCTTCCAGTGCAATATTCAAAAAGGTGAAACCAAAACATGCACATATGATGATGCCCGGCGCGGCTGCTATTCAGTTATCGGATTCCAATGGTTTCACCAATACAGCCTTGCTGGCTACAGACAGAGGTATTACCTGGATCAGGAAGGGAGTATTTGTGCGGGATTCGGCCAAATTACAATTCAATGCAGCTGAAGGCGACCAGCGTTCCATGCCAACCTTTGGAGATGCATTCCAGGTAACGCACACTGCTCATGCCGATTCTGAAGAGAAAAATAAGGATGAACACAGCAAAGCAGGTTTTGAAGGAGACGGATTCATCACCATGCTGGCTATGCACAGGAATGTTGGCCAGAAAGATCAGCGCATATTGGTGGCCGGGGATGCTGATTTTATCAGCAATATCAGATCTATGCAGGTAGGCAAGTATGCCAGTTACTTCTATGGTTGGCTGAACAATGGTGAATTTCCTGTGTATTTACCTGGGAATCCACCACCGGACAACCGGCTGAAACTCGGTCCTGATACCGCAAAAACATTCCGCATCATTTACATCTACATATTACCTGGCGCTGTGCTGCTCTTTGCCGCTGTATTGCTGATCAGAAGAAAAAGAAAATAAAACATGTACCTACAAACAGACGATCAAACGATTGATGATCTCCGCATTTTCGGGAAGCGCGACAGCAGTGGTGTTTGCGATCTCTACAACCGTGTACATACACGCGGAGGCGAAGCCCTGCTGAAAGAATTGTTCCGCGCGCCTTTGTCCGATATGGAAAAGATCAATACCAGGAGCGGTATCCTGCAGCATTTTGCAGCGAACAGGATCCCTTTTCCATTCAGCGCCTCCATGTTCGATATGGCTGAAAAATACATGCTGAGTGTGGAAGAGGTCAACAGGCAGGGAAATAATAAATCGCTCCTGAGTGAAAAAGAGATCGCCAATGGCGTTGCTGCATTGATAGAGCTGATGCAGGTGACCCGATCTTTTATCGATTCTTCTTCAGTAACGGGACTTGCAGCTTATTCCGCCGAAAGGGAAAGTATAGCCGCTATTCTCAACGATGCTGCTTTTGAGCCCGTGCTGAGGGAGAGCGGGAAATCACGACTGGCCTATGCTGCAGTAGCCGCTTATGATGTGCTCTTTCGCAATCGTGAACATGCAAAAGTGAACAGGCTGCTGCAGCATATCTATTATCTGGATGTGCTTCTGTCTGTTGCGGCGGTTGCCGTGGAAAGGGGGTTCGTGTTCCCGAAAGCCCACGCAGCGAAAAGAGTGGAGCTTTTACTGGAAGGTGTTTACCATCCTGAATTGAGATCTGCCGTGGCGAATGATGTGCATATGCAGGAAAGCCAGAACCTGATCTTCCTTACCGGCGCCAATATGGCCGGTAAGTCTACTTTCCTGCGCTCCGTGAGTGTGGCCATGTATGTGGCGCATATGGGATTCCCGGTGGCTGCGAAGCGGATGGAGTTTTCGGTTATGGATGGTATTTATACCACCATCAATCTGCCTGACAATTTGGGCATCGGCGCCAGCCATTTCTATGCGGAAGTGTTGAGGGTGAAACAGGTGGCTGCCGAGCTGAGCAAGGGCAGATCGATATTTGTAGTATTCGATGAACTGTTCCGCGGTACCAATGTAAAGGACGCGCACGAAGCTTCTGTGGCTGTAGCCCTCGCTTATGCAAAAAAGAGGAATAGTATGTTCATCATTTCCTCCCATATCATAGAAGCAGGAGATCAGTTGAAACAACTGAACAATATCGGTTTCCTCTATCTCCCTACGCGGATGAACGGAAATATACCTGAATATACCTACCGGCTTGAAAAAGGGATCACAGACGACCGGCATGGTATGATCATCATCCGCAATGAGGGTATTCTGGAAATACTGGAAAAGGGAAAAAAGCATTTACTCGGGGAGCACTCGCTCGCCTCCGGCGAGTGAGGAATATTTGTTCGCCTCCGGCGAACACCGCGTCCCCGGAGGCGACTAAATAAAAGTCACTCGCCGGGAGGCGAGCGACTGGCCACAGCATAACAAATTTTGAGCACTATGATTTTTTCAATAGACAAACAAACGCTGGAAGAACTGAATCTGACGGGGAAGTTCCGTACCGGTTCCGTGTATGCGCTTTTCAATAAGGTAAAGACCAATAGCGGAGAACGATTGCTGGACCAGATGTTCCGCCATCCGCTTATAGAAGCATCCGCTATCAATGAGCGCAGCAGCATATTTCAGTACTTCGAGAAAGCAGGCTACGCTTTTCCATTCGATCCGCAGCAACTGACCCAGATGCGGGAGTATGTGGATGCGGCAGGCGCCGGCAGCGCAGCGCTGGTGCTGGCGCAGACTTTCATGAAAAAGATCTTATCCGGCCTCACGCGCGATGAACGCTACCGGAAAAGTATACAGGGGCTGCAGGCCACTATCGGCGTATTGCAGAGATGCCACCATTTCATCGATACTATACAACCACCATTTGTGTATGAAGCAAAGGTGGATCAGATCAGGAAGATCCTGGCGGATAAAAAAATACAGCGGCTTCGGGAAATGGATATTTACCAGTCGCTTCCCCTGAAAACGCTTGCTTACTATGAGCACCTGCTGAAAACGGAATTGAATGCAGGCATGGCAGCTGTGCTGGCTTTCATCGACGAACTGGATGTGTACATTGCCGTTAGTGGCGTGTCTAAAAGCAAAGGATTCAGTTATGCGCAGGCACTGGCGTCTGAGAAGAATATGCTGCAGGCGGAAAACCTTCGTCATCCCTGTATAGACAAAGCCATCGGCAACAAACTGCAAATGGACCGGCAGAGTAATGTATTGTTCCTGACCGGCGCCAATATGGCTGGTAAATCCACCCTGATGAAATCCATCGGTATTGGACTGTATCTCGCGCATATGGGATTTCCTGTAGCAGCAGATCAAATGCAGTTTTCCGTCAGACAGGGATTGTATTCAAGTATCAATGTGAGCGATAATATCGGGCTCGGTTATAGTCATTTCTATGCAGAAGTGGTGCGCGTGAAGCAGGCCGCAGAAGCGGCGGCAAGTGGTAAACGCCTGCTGCTGATGTTCGATGAGCTTTTCAAAGGCACCAATGTGAAAGATGCTTTCGATGGAACATTGGCCATCACCAGGTCCTTTGCAGATTATACGGACTGCCTGTTCATCGTAAGTACCCATATCATCGAAGTAGGTGAGGCGTTGAAAGACAAGAGAAATATCCGGTTCGCATTCATGCCAACCATTATGGAAGGCGCGATACCAAGGTATACGTACAGGTTGAAAGAAGGGATCACGGAAGACAGACAAGGTATGATGATCATCAGGAATGAAGGTATTCTTGAAATGATGGAAGACTGATCCGGCTTTTTAAACATTCAAAAACAACAAAAATGAAATTCAGGAACAAACTGACAATAACCTGCCTGCTGGCAGCGCTCTTGCCTGGTATCGTGTGGTCGCAGGGAGATGGGATCAGATTCGAGAAAGGCCTTAGCTGGCAACAGATAAAGGAAAAAGCGAAAAAGGAAAACAGGTATATCTTCATGGACTGCTATGCTACCTGGTGCGCTCCCTGCAAATTGATGAGCGATAGCATTTTTACAAAGAAAGAAGTAGGAGATGTATTCAATCAGAAATTCATCAATGTAAAAGTGCAAATGGACAAAACCGCCAAAGACAATGAAGAAATAAAGAGCTGGTACGAAGACGCAGCAGCTATTGCCAAAGAATATGGTGTGATGGCCGTTCCCAATTTCTTTTATTTCTCTCCTGAAGGCAAGCTGGTGCATTTGTTTGTTGGAACCACCTCCGATCCGAAGCAATTCATTGAAATATCCGGAAAGGCATTCGACCCTTCCACCCAATATTTTACACAAATGGAAGCTGAGATCAAAGCGGCAGGCAATCATCCCGATTCACTGAGAAAGCTGGCAAAAAAAGCAACAAAGAACAATGACGGCGTGAATGCTCCGATTCTCACCAATGCTTATCTCGATGCCACCAAAGATCTGTTCACAAAGGATCACCTGATGTTTGTGGATGAAATTACGGGCAGGAGTGCCGATAAAGGTTTTGCTATTTTCAGGGACAATGCTGAAAAAGTGGACGCCGTGGTGGGCAAAGGAGTGGCTGAATTGAAAGTGGCAAAGATCATTCTCATGGAAGCGGGTGCATTCAATTTCATGGCGGATAATTCAAAACCTGATTATGCGGCCATCGAACAAAGGATCAGATCTGTGATGCCAGACAGGGCAGAGCGGATGATGGAGATGCTGAAACTGCATTACCATTTACAAATTCAGGATTATGATGAGTTCCGTAATCTCATGGATGCCTACCTGAAAAAATATGAAAAGCAATTATACCCCGTTGAAGTTTTCGGCTATGTTCAAATGACCTTGTTCATGAACAATCCGGAAATGCACCAGGCGGCATTGAACTGGAGTATAGCGGCCCTTGCTGAAAATGGATCCCCGCAAAACTTGTCGATCCATAGTGGAGCACTCCTGAAAGCCGGTAAGAAAGCCGATGCGATTGTTACTATGAAAAAAGCCATCACAGAAATGGAAAAGGAAAAAGGAATGGAACAGGTGATCGAGGCATGGTCCCAGACTTTAGCGCAAATGGAAAAAGGAGAATTGTAAACAGATTTTTATAACATAACTTTTAAACCCGTGCAGGGCTCGTAACAACGGGCCCTGTATTGGTTTCAGGTGTTGATCGGATCTGCAGGCTTGTGCCAAATTCAGAACTTACTTTATATTTGGCCATGATCCAAATAGTGAAGAGTGCATTCATGGTGATAATGAGCCTGTGCACAATACAGTTTACCAGTTATGCGCAGTTCAGTGATTCGGTTGATCACTATATCAATTTTTCCGGCACCGGAAATATGAACAAGACCAGTACAGGCACCACTTACCTGCTCAATAATGCCTTTCGGTTCCAGGTAGATAAGAAGAAACTGTCTTTGAATAGTTTGGTCAGCTATGTGTATGGCCGCAATCCAACCAACAAAACCAATGATGATCTGCTGAGTATTTTGAACGTCGATTTCTTAAAGAGCGTTCAAAAGTTCTATTACTGGGGACTGGCGGGTTTTGAAAAAAGTTATTCGCTAAAAGTGGATAGCCGTTTTCAGGCAGGAGCCGGTGTAGGATATGTTTTTGTGAAAAACAGCAAATCCAATCTGGAGCTAAGCGACGGATTCCTGGTGGAGACCACTGACCTCAGTATTCCTGATATACACGGGCGAAGCAGTTATCAGGCAGTCCGTAATTCACTGCGACTGAAATACCGTTTCGTTATTAAAGAAATGATCAGGGTGGAGGGATCCAACTTTTTCCAGCCTTCATTATCCGACTCCAAAGATTATATCCTGAAATTAAATACTACAGTTTCTTTCAATCTGTACAAATGGTTTAATCTCACAACTGCGTTTAACTATAACCGGCAGAATATCACATCAACAGAGAATTTACTGTTGACCTATGGGCTGATGTTCGAGAAATACTTTTAGCGGTTCCTTAAAGATCCCCTTTCCTATTTTTTAGTTTTCTTCTTTGTTGCTACCGCTTTCAGGTTTTCTTTTTCCTTGTTCTCTTTCATCCTGAATTTCACTATTTTCTTTATGAAAGCTGTTGGTAAAGGCTGATCATTTGGAAGCTGGATGGCTGAAGTACTGACCTTATATTTTGCCAGATCGCTTTTGAATGTTTCCAGGAATTCCTTGCTCCAAGGAGATGATAAGGAGATATGACCTTTGTATCCTGAGTAATAGATCAGGTATCCATGATATTTATAGGCAGGGATCTGATAGCTGATGATCTCTTCGGCATCAGGAGCAGTTTCCCTGATAAGCTGCCGGACAGATTCAAGTCTTTCCTTTATGTCTGCAGGGAATCCTTTTTGATATTCATCCACGTTTTTGAAATCGGTCTTTGCCATAAGTTTTTTTTCAAAATTAATGGCCGGCGCTGATATTCTACAGGTGTGGTTGAGACAATAAACAGGTCAATTGCGGCGGATTGCCGGATCAGAACAGGCTTAACTGATCCGAATTCCCTTTTGAAGGCGGCGGGTTGGATTTTCCATATACAGTCCTGCCGCCATATTTCCAGGAATCGTTCCTCTCTTTTTCGATCAGCTCATCGAAGTTGGCATTGGGAACAAAATTACTTTCAGCCTTTGCTGCGATCTCATGAAGACTTTTGATAGCGGCCGTTTTATCGGTATGACCCAGTTTCGCTTTTTCAACAGCGGTCTTTAATACATTGATGGTTTCATCGTATACATTCACCGGAACAGGGAAGGGGTGACCATCCTTTCCTCCATGTGCAAACGAAAAGCGGGCGGGGTCTTTGAAGCGGGATGGTGTTCCGTGGATCACTTCGCTAACCAATGTGAGCGACTGCAATGTTCTTGGGCCAACGCCTTGCAACAGTAACAGCTCTTCAAAGTCCGCAGGTTGTTGTTCCTGCGAGAGCCAAAGAACGGAGCCCAGTCTTTTGAGGTTGACATCTTCTGCGCGTACCTCATGATGGCGTGGAAGCAATAGTTTCTGTACCTCGTTCAACATCCTGCCGGGATCTTCAGCAACAAGCCCCATGATACTGTTGCGGGTAATATCAGCTTCAGAAGCGGTTAAGTTAAGAATCGGGCCCTGGTTGATGCCGCATACGCCTGTATGAGGCTCTTCTACAAATGAACGGAGGGAACCGGAATGCCAATGGTATCGTCTGGCCATACTGCTATTGGTGTCCATGCCCTGTTGCACAACGGTCCAGTGGCCATTATCGCTCACAATAAAATGATGCAGGTAAAGTTGAAAGCCATCCTGAATGGCGGTATTGTCCACTTTTGCACTCAGCTTGCTGCAGCGCACCAGGGACTGTCCGTCAATGCCCGTCTGAGCTGCAATGCGCAGCAGTTCGGCGGGGGTAGCCCTTGAATGATTTCCTTTTCCGCCGCAGATATAAATACCCAGTTGTTTTGAATGTGGATTAATGGCTCTTTTCAATGCGCCCAGCACGGAAGTAGTAATGCCGGACGAATGCCAGTCCATTCCCAGTACTGCTCCAAAACTCTGGAACCAGAAAGGATCGGAAAGCCTGCGAAGCATCTCTTCTTTACTGTATTCTGTAAGAATGGATTCAGTAATGGCCAGTCCCAGTTTTGCCATTCTATCTGCCAGCCACTTCGGCACATGTCCATAATGCAGGGGGAGATCTGCGGACCCGGAACGTTTCATACCTTAAAGTTACAACTATTCATGTTGCCCGGACCGACCTGCTTATTTGGATTTCTTTTCCACCCATTTTTGAGTGGCTTCCACCAGCAAGGGTATGATCTCTTTTTTTCCGGCCTTAAAGGAATGGTCGGCTCCTTCGAATTTTATGAGTGTGGCTTTCTTCAGTGATTTGCATACCTCCTCCATCATAACGATATCAGCTAAAGTATCCTTCGTTCCCTGTAAAAACAACATTGGCTGTTTTACTGCTTTCAAATGCTCCGCCCTTTCGATGGAAGGTTTGCCTGGCTGATGCAGGGGGAAACCGTAGAAGATAAGTCCATTTACATCCTTCCGCGGATTGGCCGACAAATACTGTGAAGACATCCTTCCTCCAAATGATTTGCCTGCTGCAAAAAGCGGGAGCCCGGGAAACAAGGCAAGCGCTTTGTTGATAGCCGCTTCGATGGTTTGGTGTGCAACAGCAGGAGAGTCCGGTCTTTTTTTCTTTTGTTCTGAAAATGGAAAATTGAAACGAACTGTTATGATACCTGCTCCGGCGAGACCAGCTGCAAGGGTTTCCATGAAGATATGTTCCATACCCGCGCCTGCTCCATGAGCAAGGGTAATCACTGCCTTTGCTTTTTCAGGAATGCTGCTGATGGCAGAAACTTTTCCTATGGCCGGAGAAACTGTGATGGTCAAAGATTTGGTACGCATGGTTATTGTTTTCAGGAATGAACAGGAAGGTAGTACATTTTTCCATTATAACTTTTTCAATGGGTGCTTATTAGAAGTACTATTGGTATATGGAACTTATACTGGACTTTTTGACCGGACAATTAAAATGATAGAGTTTTACCATCCCCGATCTGAGTAGAGCATTAACCCTGTACTGTCCATTTTTTATTCCCTGATTTTTATTGTGATGTATCCATCATCTGATGGATGGTATTAATACCTGTGGTTTACCATATACTACCAGGGATCTGTATACGCATTTAATAACTGAATATGAATAAAACTTTACCACAACTTACCATCAAGATTGTAGTGCTTACTTTTCTTACCGGGTTCAATGCAAATGCCCAGTTGATTCCCAATCCCGATTTTGAATCATCCACCTCTTGCCCCTCTCAGCATTCAAGATTCATTAATAATGTTTCTAATTGGTTAGTGTCGCTTGGAGGTTTTGCCGGGTCGCCTGATTATTTCAAGACCTGCGGTTTTCAAATGACTGATAAAATTGTTGCCCAGAGCGGGTCAGGCTTTGCGGGCGTGTATATGGAGCTGAATAATACTTTCACTGACTACAAGGAATATTTTACAAGTCAATTGTCGGCACCATTGCAGGCTGGTGTAACCTATACTTTTACCTTTTATACCGCACATATCCATGGTGCATCGCCTGCAAGTTTTCCTACGCCAGGGAACTTTATTTATGAAGACCTGCCAGATGCTGAGCAGGGTTTTATCGGTTTGGTATTTTCTACTGTTGCACCGGCAGCAGCCAATACTGTAGGTAATACATCTCCGAGGTACAATTCTATTAAAAATGATTTTGGCAGCGGCAGGTCTTTGATCCCTAAATCCAATACCGCTGTTTATGGATCGGCGTCACGCAATGCCTGGGTAATGGTGACCCTGCAATATACTGCGGTGGGTGGAGAACAATTCATGACTGTAGGACAGTTCAGGCCGGGTGGTACAAGTTTGGCAGCCGGCCATGGAGCCTACTACGTATTTGATAATTTTTCCGCCACTTCAACGCTTCCAGTAACCCTGGAAAATTTTACAGCCACTAAGAAAGGGAATGCTGTATTGCTCAACTGGGCAACGGTTTCAGAACAAAATAACCTGGGTTTTGAAGTGGAGCGAAGCGCCAGCGGAAAAGAATGGAGCTTTGTGACTTCTGTAAAAAGCAAGGCTTTGAATGGAAACAGTCATGCAAAACTGGAGTATAACTATACCGATCATTCTCCATTTAACGGAATCAATTTCTACCGGTTAAAACAAACAGACCTTGATGGTAAATCTGAGTATAGTAATGTGAAGCAACTGACCATCGATGCGGAGAAACTTTCCTTCTATCCAAACCCTGTTAGTTCAGAATTATTTGTTTCTGGCTTGAAACAATTAACGGGACTTCAGCTCTTCAATGTACATGGACAATTTATCAGGGCTGTACCTGTTCGATCAGCAAGTTCAATGAAAATTGATATGTCCGGATTACCGGCTGGTACTTATATTCTGAAAACGATCGGGAATGGCGGGGAAAGTGAGACTTACAAGATAAATAAGAAATAATGTGAACTCATAAATATGAAACAGCCCGCTTTTGCGGGCTGTTGTGTTTTCTAAAATCCTGCGCACTTTATTTTTTTTATATAGATTGCATTTGTCACTTGTACCTTAGCAATTTGGCAACTAACCCATTATATGGACATCCTAATCTCCTGCAACCGATTGCCAATGGAGATGAACAGGCGTTTGCCACGCTGTACCGCTTGTATGTTCCCCGCTTAATCCCATTGATCAAAAGCATGACAAAGGATGAAGAATTGGTAAAGGAAGTTATTCAGGACACTTTTGCCCGCCTTTGGTTGCAAAGGGAAAGATTAGCTGAGGTAGAATATCCGCACACATATATATTAAGAATTACATCCTACGTTTGCGTTAACTATATACGCCGGTCCGCCATTGGAGTTCGTGTTATGACTGAATTGGAAAAGAGAAGTCCCCAGGCAGACAATTCAATAACAGAAACTGTATCGCTGAAAGATCTTGAGCGGATCATCAGGACCGGGATCTTACAGCTTACTCCGGCTCAACAGAAAATATACAGATTGAGCAGGGAGGAAGGATTGTCGATTCCGGAAATTGCTGAACGGTTGAATATTTCTCCCAATACTGTAAAAAATACATTGGTCGCCAGCCTGAAATCTATCCGGGAATATGCAAAAAAGGCTGGTTATTCCGTCAGCCTGTTCTTTTGTTGGATATTTATTTAATTTTTTCCCTTCCTTATAGTCCTAATCTCTTTCCTGATTGATAAAGTAACAGGAGTATGACTAAAATAGAAATCATATCGCTGCTGCAAAAACATGCAAACGATGAGGCCTTTACCCCTGAAGAGGAGCTGTTGTTTGCAGCACTGGAAAAGGATAAGCCAGGAATGGCAGAAGCTATTATTGAAATGCTGACTGTTGATGAACGGAGTTCCCCTTATGATGAAACGATATGGGAACCAATCCTGAGTTCGGTATTATCGATGGATAAAATACCTTCTGAAGCACCAGTAATCAATAGGAGTTCGTCTGCACGACGAGTACCTTTCTTACGCAAATGGTACTGGGTGGCAGCTTGTCTGATTGGTGTATTGACTGTGATCAGCTATTTCTGGATCATTTCAGAAAAGAGGAATGCTGCCACTTTACCTGAATTAGTGCAGAAAGATATTCAACCGGGAAAAGATGGCGCAGTGCTTACCCTGGCTGATGGTTCCCGGGTATTGCTTGATACAATACAAAATGGAACAGTTGCCCTTCAGGAAGGAGTGACCGCTAAAGTTGTAAACGGATCTTTGGCTTATGAAGGCAAGGGCAGCAACAGGGTCTATAATACGATGTCCACTCCCAAAGGGAGGCAATATAAATTGACGCTACCTGATGGTTCGGAGGTTTGGCTCAATGCAGCCAGTTCCATTCGTTATCCAACCATCTTCAATGACAAAGAGAGAAAAGTGGAATTAGAAGGTGAAGCATATTTTGAAGTGAAGAAGAATGCAAAACAACCCTTCATCGTAAATGCGCGCAACAAGGCGGAGATCGAAGTATTGGGAACCAGTTTCAATGTAAGCGCCTATGAGAATGAGAAAAGCCTTAATACCACATTGATCGAAGGAAGTGTAAAAGTGAACGGCGCAATCATCAAACCCGGACAGCAGGCCCGCGTTACCGATATGGTGCGCATCATCAATATTGAGGATACAGATAAAATAATGGCATGGCAGCGTGGCTTCTTCAACTTCGATAATGCTTCTTTTGAAGAGGTCATGCGTCAATTGGAACGTTGGTACGATATAAGTGTTGAATACGAGAAAGGTATTCCGTCCGTCGAGTTTGGCGGTGAGATGTCTATGAATACTTCGCTCAACGGTATATTGCTCGCACTTGAGAAGTCAAGGATACAATATAAACTGGAAGGGAATATACTTACTGTATTATCAAAGTGATCCCATTCACGAAATTTCAATCATACCATAACCATAGCAGAACCTTTCCTGACCGGTGAAATTCCGGTGATCATTAGCCTTCCTATCATTTACCGGGGCCAATAAAAAAGCCGGAGGTGTTCGTTGCACTTCCGGCGGCAGTTTCATTGGCTCCAAACGGCGATTATTCCTTTTAGTTCACCATCAAAACTTACCCAAAGGTATGCAAAAAACTGCTTCCGGGTCTGGTTCAAGCCCTGTTGTGCCCAATGGTCAGTGGCGAAGTCGAAGACCCTTCACCAAAATTCTGCTGGTTATGAAATTAACCACCCTGCTTTTGACAATCGCTTTCTTACAGGTACATGCTGCAGGTTCTGCACAAAATGTAACGATCTCCGGAAAAGACATTCCGCTGAAGCATGTGTTCAACGCCATCAAACAACAGACAGGATTTTCGGTCTTCTACACCAAAGACATTCTCGAAGACTCCAAACCTGTTACGCTTTCGGCCTACAATATGCCCTTGCAGGAACTGCTGCAATGGGTATTTAAAGAACAGCCGGTGAGCTTTACTATCAGTGAAAAGAATATCATTCTTTCCTATCAGTCAAAAACAATTCCTCAGATCGAAAGGCTCATTGTGAATATGCCAGGTGTAAGTGGTCGTATCGTGGATGCTGATGGCCAACCTCTTTCCAATGTGAGCATCCGTGTGAGGGGAACGAAAAGAGGCACTACCTCTGGGAGTGACGGGCAGTTTTTGCTCGATGTGAAAGAGGGAGAAATACTGGATATTTCTGCTGTAGGCTTCAGTCCGATTGTCCTCCGGCTCAACGGAGAGATCTTTCAGGTAATATCAGCTGAGCGTTCCCGCAATCAGCAAACCGATAAGGAGGATTTATCCGGAAAGAGTCAGCTGGTGGTTGCCGCCAAACAATATGTACTCATCAGAATGGTACGTGTCAGTGCTGTGCTGGAGGAAGCCGTTATTTTCAACGGGTATCAAAAAATCAAACAGAAATATCTTACAGGTTCTGTCACCTCCCTGAACATGGATTCCATCATGCAACCGGGGTTCAATACGGTAGACAAAATGCTGGAAGGCCGTGTGCCCGGGCTTACCTATATGCAAAACTCCGGGCAGTCGGGTGCGGCACCCAAACTGCGCATCAGGGGCACCAGCACTATCATGGGCTCACGCGAACCGCTTTGGGTGGTGGATGGTATTGTGCGCACCAATCCTATTCCCATTCCTGCCGACAGGATCAATGACCCAGATTTTGTGAACCTGCTGGGCAATGCTATTTCCGGATTGAATCCTTACGACATCGAGCAGATCGATGTATTGAAAGATGCTACTGCCGCTGCATTGTACGGCGTACGGGCTGCCAACGGGGTAATTGTGATCACCACCAAAAGAGGAAAACCAGGCCCGCCGGTCTTCAATTACAATGTAACCGGAACCTATACCCGAAGACCGCGCTATTCAGACAGATCGATCTACATGATGGACTCCCGCGAGCGGGTGGATGTGTCCCGTGAGCTGATCGAAAAACAAATGGTCCTGCGCGGTGGTGGCCTGGTGGCCTATGAAAAAGCCATTGCCGATTATTATGCCGGCCTGATCGATTACGATAGTTTTCAAAAACAGGTAGATCGTGCTGAAACCCTCAATACTGACTGGCTGGGACATACGATGCGTGATGTGTTCGCCACCAATCACACACTCAGTGTTTCAGGAGGAAGCGCCGCAGCTTCCTATCGCGCTTCGGTAGGCTATCAATCCGAACCGGGCGTGATCAGGAAAGAAAGCAACGACAGGTATACCGCCCTGCTGAATGTTTTGCTCAGCCACCGGAAATTCAAAGCGGAATTTAATATCCAGATGAGTGCAGGCAAACGCAGGTATACTCCGCAGGAAGTGGGTGTGCTCAATTATGCTTATGGCACCAGCCGCGCCATCCCGCTGTACAACGAAGATGGTTCGCTGTATTATTATTCCACCGTCAACTCCAATACTGCACACACCACCAAATTCTATGATTTCAATACGATGAACATCATCAATGAAATGGACCATACCGGGGACAGGATCGAGAACAGCGAGTATATTGCCAGGCTCAATCTGAATTACGAGATCGCAAACGGCATACAATTCAATTCAACCCTGGCCTATACAGGTGGCAATGCAGAACAAATAACCTGGTTCGAAGACAGAACGGAATGGGCTGCCCAGCTCAGGTCCAGGGCCTGGGATGCTGTAAACGGAACATTCACTGAAAGCAGAGATCCGCTTCCTTTTGGTGGCGAACTCCGGCAGCTGACAGCAAGAAAACAAAACTATACGGTCAATGGCCGTTTTGATTTCAGCAAATTCCTCGATCAACGGAAAAAACACCAGTTGACGGCTGCTCTCGGAGCTGAAATGCTTTCCAATCGAAATAATGGCACCAACCGTATCACCCGGGGCTATTATCCAAACCGCGGGCATAGTTTTGCCAACATCGATCTCACAAAGTATAAGGATTACGGCAGCTGGCTGCAGACGTATGGCCTGCCAATGATCACGATAGACCTGCAAAATTCTCTGCGCAGCTTTCTGACATCTACCTATGTTTTCGACGATCGCATAGTGATCAGCGCTACCACAAGCCAGGAATATTCAAACGCATTTGGATCGAGGAGCAATGAGAAATTTTTGCCCACCTGGGCCCTGTCTGGCAGATGGAACTTGCATGAAGACCTGCTCAGTCAGCAATCCTGGATCGAATATGCGGCACTGCGGCTCTCTTACGGTACACAGGGGAATATGCTGCAGGGACAAACTCCTTACACTATCATCAAAAAAGAATCGATCAATACCTACTACAATGCGATGGCCGCTTCCGTTACATCCTTCCCTAATCCTGACCTGCGCTGGGAGAAAAAACATGATTACAATACCAGCCTGGAATTTTCTTTGCTGAAAGGAAAAATCAGGGGATCACTGGGTTATTTCTACAGCAAAACCTCCAATGCCTTCCTCACTAAAAAAGTATCTGCAGCCAACGGAGCGCCGCGCAATTCCTATGTAGTGAATGGCGGCTCGGTGGAGAACCAGGGCGTGGAACTTGACCTCCATTTCAGGATCATCAACAATGAAGGATCTGGTAACAGGAAAGGTTTTTCCTGGCGTTTCGATCCTCAGCTCGGTCAGGTATTCAACAAACTCATCAACAATAAACTGAACAGCCGCAACGTGATGGTTGATGATGCCATACTAACCTTTCAGGAGTACCTGAACGGAACTGTGCCTGTTAATGGGAAGTCGGTAAATACGTTTTATTCCTATCGTTTCAAAACGCTGGACCCCAATTATGGTTATCCTGTATTTTATGGAGCGGAGCCGGAAAACAAAACTGCACTGACAGCCCAATACAATAAAATGACGAAGGAGGAAGTGTTCAATATTGTAATGGTAGAGTCTGGAAAAAGAGAACCCGTATTGCAGGGTGGCATCAACAATACATTTCTGTACAGGAACTGGTCGCTAGATGTTACGTTCACGTACAGTGTTGGCAATAAGATACGACTGCTGCAGATCGCTTCAGGAAATTATGGTACGTTCAGGCCCAGCTCTCAGCAAAATATCCGCAAAGAATTCACGGAGCGCTGGCGTTATCCGGGTGACGAAAATATTACCAATATCCCTGCTGTTCAGGGTGGTGCAGCGATCAATGATCAGGACAAATCTGCCTGGTGGAACAATGCGTCCTATTGGGTGACCAGGCCTTTTGCAACAGACTATTACCAGATGTATGACAACGCTGACCTCAGGGTTGTAAAAGGTGATTACCTGAAACTGCAATCCGTCCGCCTGGCGCATACATTCTCCAGGGAAATTTGCAGCAAATGGCATGTAAAAGGAGCTACCGTTGCCATCACCGGTAATAATATTTTCACCATTGCCCATCAGGCACTGCGTGGCCAGGATCCTTCCCAGTCAGGATCTGCTCCCAATATCAACCTTTCAATAAGACCAGTATATGCGATCAACTTCAACCTCAGCTTCTAAAAATAGCCGTATGAATGTACCGGTTACCCGCTTATGGGTTTCATTGATTTGCACGATAAGCCTGATGAGCCTTTCCTGCAAAAAATTTCTGTCTACCTATTCTCAGAACAGCAGCTTCATCGAATCGGCCGATGACCTCGATGAACTGCTGGTAGGAAATGCTTACTACTATAAAGTGGCCTCCTTTACACCCAATATGCTGTATGCAATGGATGACGATGCAGAACTGGGAAAGCCTGCAACAAAGGTGAGGATACCGAATCAGGAAACCGGCTTTCATTTCTGGCAGTCGCAACCCCGCATCGACAGCGATGGAAAACTCACAGCCACTGACGATTACTACAACGATCTGTACAGCCGGATTGCCCGTAGCAATACCATTCTCCATAATATACCCTTGTTGAGGGAGAAGGGCGAAGCTGCGCAAACATTGAACCGGATTCACGGAGAAGCCTGTTTTCTCAGGGCCTGTTATTATTTCATGCTGGTGAATATTTATGGGAAGCCTTATCAGCCGGCAGTAGCAGGTTTCGGGGTGCCGCTGAAAACAGATCCGGCCATCAAAGATCAGTTCATTGCAAGAAGCAGTACACAACAATTGTACAATCAGATCGTATCAGACCTGCTGGAGGCAGAGAAGCAGTTGGCAGGGGCCAATCAAACCACTACCATCCGTGCTAATCAGGCAGCAGCACAGGCTTTGCTCAGCAGGGTTTACCTCTTTATGGAGAATTATGAAAAAGCATTGCTGTATGCGGACAAATTGATCAATAACAATCAGTACCAACTGAAAGACCTGAATCAACATACACAGGGCGACGATTTCCTGAAGCGGAATTCTCCTGAGGTGATTTTCAGCATGTCAACAACCAATATGCACGCTGTTACTAACCTGAGCACAGATGCACCCTCCGTATTTTTCTATAAAGCTTCAGAAGAGCTTGCCCTGCTTTATTTACCGGAAGATCTCAGACGGAAAGTTTTCTTTAGCCAGGACAGCAAAGGAAATCTCAGAATGGCGAAAAAGCGAAAAACGCTCACCAATTCCGTGGATGATGCGTCGGATATGTTCCTGCTCCGTCTTTCTGAACAATATCTGAACAAGGCGGAAGCCCTGGCTGGTCTTGATCGTTTTGAAGAAGCCCGTAACAGTTTGCAGGAATTCAGAAAAACACGATTCAAGCCTGGAGAAGTGCCGGCTCTCCATTCCGAAGGGGCTGCGCTGATGAATACCATCCGCGATGAACGCAGGCTTGAACTTTGTTTTGAAACACACCGCTGGTTCGATCTGCGCCGCTATGCAGTAAATGCAAAATATCCATTCGAAAAAACGATCAGGCACCGGGCTTATACATTTACCGGAAATGGATACGATGAAGATGGCTACTATGAATTAGGAACCTGGTCACAGGACCCCGCAGCCTATATCGTGCCCATTGCCAATGATGAAATTGAATTCAACAATGGATTACTTTTCAATGAAACAAGACCTGATCGTCCATTGAAACGATAACTGGCTTCATCGATCAAATACCTCTTACTATTTCATGAAATAAAATATTATGCGATTAACTCATTCAATCATCATACTCTGCTGGATAGTTGGTTTGTCGATGGCTGGCTGCCGGAAAGACAGCTCTCCGGCTCCCAGCCGTATCGACGAAAACTATTTTGTTATCACCGACAATCCCAATGATCCTGTTGATCACGCAATCTATGAGTTCTATAAAACCACCGGTATTGCGAGTTTTATGAACGATACTATTTATAAAAAACAGACCGGCCATATTGATGGACAACAACGTGGCTCCTACATCAAATTGTCTCTGAGTTATACGATGTATGCACAAACCACTGCTTCCTATACAAAGGTTTCTTCCAAAGAAAGGATACCGGCATTGCTGGAACTGCTGAAGGAGAAGATGCTCCCAAAACTGCCATCTCAAATGTTGATCCCCAGCATACTGCTGGCCGATTCGGTTACAGACGGATATCCAATATTTGAACCAGCGTTTGCATATGGGTGGACGGTACTGCGTGGATTCAATACCGTTGGTATTTCAGTAAAGGATGTGGAAGCAATGAGTGATGAAGAAAAAGCTATGTATACTGCATCGATGCTTGCCGGTATTGCGGAATATGTTCTCAACAATCAATATGCGGATCAGGTACAGAATAATTTCTTTGGCATTTCGAGAACGGCCGCCAAAACGGTAGTGCCATCTGTGCCGGTAGATATTTATACGCTGCAGGACTTATTTCCGTACGTGCTGCCTCCGAATAAAGCGCCCTTACCACAGAACCTTGGGTTTCTTCGTTATCCCATGAAGCGATACCCGGGTGGTAATCCATTTCTCATAGCTCCGCGCGAAGCGGATGATTGCAGGGCATTTCTCACGGCTGCATTTTTTTATGCACCGGCAGCATTTGCCGATCTGCATGTGAATGAAACACTGGTGCTGAAAAAATTCAGTGTGATCAGGGAGCTGCTCAAACAGGCAGGATTCCAACTGCCGGATTGATCACAATTAGGATACCATCAAAAGCCTGAATAAAATAGTACAGCCAGCGAACCTTTCATTAAAACCATAAAAGCTGCCTGCAGGCAGCCCTGTTAACAACCCCTGTTGATACAGTGATTGTATTGATCAGGCCGATCTATGCCCTTATCAAATTTTCATAAACATTCATTACATGATCTTAAAAACAGAAAACCTCTCGCACCGGTATGGCGCCAGTTGGGCCATCCGCGATATCAACATCGAGATCGCAACCAATGGCATCATTGGTTTGCTGGGTTCCAATGGAGCCGGCAAATCCACTACTATGAATATCATCTGCGGGGCACTCAACCAAACCGAAGGAAATGTAAGCATCAATGGCGCGGATATCAGAAAGGAACCGGAGCTGGCCAAACAGTTTATCGGTTTCCTGCCACAAACGCCACCGGTATATCTTGATCTAACAGTAGATGAGTATCTCAGTTATACAGCAGAATTAAGATTGATAGAAGGGAAAAAGATAAAGGAAGCAGTGGATGAGGCAAAGGAGAAAACAGGCATTGCTCATTTCAGTAAGCGACTGATCAAAAACCTGTCTGGTGGCTATCGTCAGCGGGTGGGCATTTCTCAGGCCATCATTCATAAACCTAAACTGGTAGTAATGGATGAACCTACCAATGGTCTCGATCCGAACCAATTGATCGAAGCGCGAAAACTGATCAGGGAGATTGCGCAGGAAAGAACGGTTTTGCTTTCTTCCCATATCATGTCTGAGATCCATTTGCTCTGCAAGGAGGTGATCATGATCGAAGGGGGCAGGGTTATCTTCTCCGATTCGATGGATGCTTTCAACAATTACATGCAGCCGCATAGTGTGCTGGTACGCTTCGCCAATCCACCTCCAATACATGAATTGCAGCAGGTGCAAGGGGTTACCAAAGCAGAATACCAGACCGATAAACAGGCACGCATCTTTTTCGATGGGGAAGAAGACATCACTGAAAGGATTATCGCCGCCGGTGTACAAAAAGACTGGCGCATCCGTGAGGTCAATCTCGAAAAAGGTTTGCTCGACGATATTTTCAAACAATTATCCACTCAATCACATCAATAAGAAATAGTCATGAAACTTATTTTCAAAATAGCGAGAACAGAATTGCGGAATCTGTTTTTCTCCCCGGTTGCCTGGTTTCTGACCCTGATCTTCTTTGTCATCTGTGCCATATTCTATGGCGATTCGATTGCTTCAACGGCAAATCTTCAGGATTCCTTGCAGCGGACCACATCTGATTTCAAGCAGTTTCCATTGGGCCTGACCTCTTCGATTTTTTTTGGAAGCGGATTTTTTAGTGGTATCCTTTCCAACCTGTACCTGTTCATTCCCCTGCTCACGATGGGACTGATCAATCGTGAATTCAATAATGGTACCGTGAAACTGCTCTATTCTTCTCCGGTAAAACTCAGTAAGATCGTATGGGGGAAGTACCTGGCCGTGATGGCTTATAATATGTTGTTGTTTACCATCATGCTGTTGTTTATGTTGGCAGGCGCTTTCAGTATCAAGGATATCGATATCGGACATTTATGCGCTGGTTTGATCACCTTCTACCTGGTGGTTTGTACGTATACGGCCATTGGGATTTTCATGAGCAGTATCACCCAATATCAGATTGTTGCGGCTATCGCCACATTTATTCTGCTTTACTTCCTGCAGGCTGTTGGCCGTTTGGGGCAGGAATATGATTTCATCCGTGATCTCACATTTTTCCTTTCCATCAACGGAAGGGCGGAAAGAATGTTGAAAGGATTGATCACCACCCGCGACCTGATGTATTATGTGCTGATCACTTACCTGTTTGTCACCTTCACCTATCTGAGCCTGCTGCATGGCCGGGAATTGGTTTCGCGAACAAAAAAAGCCGCACGGTATCTGACTGTTTTCCTGACCGTGATGGTAGTGGGATATCTTACTTCGAGACCCGGCTATATAGGTTATTGGGATGGCACCAGAACCAAAATGAATACCATCACAGAAAAAACACAGGAAATTCTGAAGAATATGCAGGATGAGCCACTGGAAGTGACCTTGTATACCAATTTGCTTGATAGGGGCAGAGGGTTTGGCTTTACCAGACCCAGCGAACGCAACACGTATGTCTGGAAGATCTGGGACAAGTACGTTCGGTTCAAGCCCAATATCAAATTCAAATATGTGCTGTATTATGATGTGATGGACAATGACAACTACTTCTATAAACGAATGCCTGGCATGAGCTTGGATTCCATCGCTAAAGAATGCGCCAAGATGAGTGAAACAAGTCTCGAACCTTATCTCAAACCGGCGGAGATCAGGAAGCAGATCAACCTGGCGCCGGAAGGAATGCGGTCGGTGATGCTTTTGAAATACAAAGGCAAAAGTATTTTTCTGCGGAATTATGAAGACGCGCACTATTGGTTCGATGAAGATCATTTGGCGACTGCACTGAAAAGATTGTCGACAGATAAAATCCCCAAGATATATGCCAGCACCGGCAACCTTGAAAGAAGCATGTATAAAATGGGGGAACGGGAATATTTTGGTTATTCCATCAAGAAAGCAAGCCGGAAAGCACTGATCAATCATGGCTTTGAATTCGATAGTCTCAACCTCAGTACACAGGAGATACCCGCGGATGCCAGTGCCCTGGTACTGGCCGATCCCAAAATAGTATTGAACGACACCGTAACTACCCGGCTCCAACAATATATCGGTAAAGGAGGTAACCTGCTGATAACAGGTGAACCAGGTAAGCAGTCAGTATTGAATCCATTGATTCAGCCAATGGGGGCAACGATGATGCCGGGCGCCCTTGTACAGGTATCCCAACATGAAACACCGGATAAGGTAGTTGCTTTCGCCACCATACAGCATGCAGACCTGCTGAAAGAAAAAAATATATTCAGCCTGAGTGTTAAAGCTGCACATGAGTATGGAGATTCTGTCAAATATCTTCACCCCGGTGTTGTTCCACTTTCCTTCACTGAAAATGGATTCAGGGTCAGGAGAACAATGGTGACAGCCTATAAAGGAAGGACCTGGGTAAAAATGGGGCAGTTGGTAACGGACTCTGCTGCGCCCGTAATGGTTGCCGCAGAAGGGGATTACAAACTCGATTCATTCACCGTCGGCCTGGCCCTGAGCAGGCAGGTAGGAAACAAGGAGCAAAGAATAGCCATTGCCGGAGACGCAGATTTTATGTCCAGCCTCAGAACTTATTCTCATGTTCTTAGCCAGAATTATTTAAGCTGGATGACCGATGAAGCATATCCGGTTCATTTATTTAAAATACCGCCTACCGACACCCTGCTGACCATCAGCCTGAAAGCAGCACAAACACAAAAACTCGTGTTCGTATGGATATTGCCGGCTGCTGTATTGGTATTCGGCGCAGTCCTCCTGATCAGACGTAAACGACAATAACCCATCAATATGTATTTGTTAACCGATGAACAAACGATCGAAGACCTGCGGATCTTCGGCAAGCGAGACAGCCAGGGATTGTTCGATCTATACAATCATTCACATACCCGCGGCGCAGAAGCTGTATTGAAAGAAATGTTCACCAAACCACTGAGTGATCAGCAGGAGATCAACCGAAGAAGCAATATCATCCAACATTTCGCAGGCATGGATATGCGCTTTCCATTTGAAGCCGCCTTGTTTGATATGGCAGAGAAATACCTGATCTCGGCAGATGAACAAAAGAAGCAGGGAAGCCAGCATGCTATACTCAGCGAACGGGAGATCAGCAATGGTGTGACTTCGCTGATCAGCCTGGTGCAACAAGTCAAAACTTTCGTTGAAACGAAAGCCGTAGCCATGATTGACGGATATTCAGAGAGGGGGACGATCGTCTCCCTCCTCCTTGATCCTGCATTTGAACCAGTACTTCGTGAGCAGCAAAATGCGAAACTTTCTTATGCCGCCATCACTGCTTACGATCTTCTTTTCAGAAATCGCGAACGAGGAAAGATTGAACAACTGCTGAAGCAGATCTATCTGCTGGATGTATACCTGTCTGTAGCCAAAGTGGCTCGTGAAAGGAATTTCGTATTTCCCAAAGCGTTAGAAAAAGGAAAATGTACCCTCCGGCTCAAAGCTGTTTATCACCCTGAGCTGGCAAAGCCTGTGAGCAATGATTTTTCGATGGATACTACCCGGAATGTTCTATTTCTGACAGGGGCGAATATGGCCGGCAAGTCAACCTTTCTCCGCGCTGTGAGCACAGCAGTGTATGTGGCGCATATCGGGTTCCCGGTGGCAGCAGCAGAGATGGAGTTCTCTGTATTGGATGGCATTTACACTACCATCAACCTGCCGGATAATCTCGGCATTGGCGCCAGCCATTTCTATGCAGAAGTGTTAAGAGTGAAAAAGGTAGCTGCTGAACTGCAGGCCAGCAAATCGCTCTTCATCATCTTCGATGAAATGTTCCGGGGCACCAATGTAAAGGATGCACATGAAGCTACAGTAGAGATCACCACTGCATTTGCTGCAAAGAGGAATAGTATGTTCATCATCTCTTCACATATTGTGGAGGCTGGCGATCAGTTGAATAAAATTCCTTCTATCGGGTTTCAATACCTTCCTACGCGTATGAATGGAAATATTCCCGAATATACGTATACGTTGGAGCATGGTGTTACAGCAGACCGCCATGGCATGATCATCATCCGCAATGAAGGCATCCTGGATACTTTAAAAAATGGAAAGAAAATTGTTTAATGATGGCTTTTAGTATAGACAAACAAACGATCGATGAACTGAACCTGTTGGGGAAATTCCGTACAGACTCCGTATACCATTTGTTCAACCGGGTGAAAACCCGTGGGGGAGAGCAGTTGCTGGATAATATGTTCCGCTCACCACTCACCGATGCTGCTGCCATCAATGCTCGCAGTGAAACATTCCGCAATTTCCAGGAGCTGGCCCTGAGTTTTCCTTTCGATGTGCAGCAGGTGAACCAGATGCGTGAATACCTAGATGTTCGTGGCAGCAGCAATGCTGTGATGGTAATGGCAGGTACTTTCATTAGAAAATTGCTGTCCGGCCTCACCAGGGATGAACGTTTCAAGAAAAATGTACAGGGATTGCAGGCTACAATCGTTACCCTCAACAAATGCTATGCGCTGACAGAGAGCATGCGCCTCGCTTCCGGAGCCTATGAGAACCGGGTGCAAGCCATCAAAACCATCCTGCAGAACAAAAAGCTGGAAACACTCAGGAATACTGATATCTACCAGTCCTTATCTGTGCAAACCATCGGTTATTACAATCACCTGCTGCAAAATCAGTTTGCTGCAGAGCTGGAAGCGGTGTTGCAGTTCATCTATGAAGTAGATCTGTATATTGCTGTAAGTGATGTGGCCAAGGCAAAAGGATTCAATTATGCAACCGCGTTAGCGTCAGAAGACAATAAGTTTTGGGTGGAGGATCTGCGTCACCCATGCATTGATAAAGCTGTAGGGAACACAGTTCTGATGAACGGGGAAAGGAATGTGATCTTTCTTACCGGGGCGAATATGGCTGGTAAATCCACGCTGATGAAATCCATAGGGATCGGTATGTACCTTGCGCATATGGGCTTTCCTGTAGCTGCGTCCCGCATGGAGTTCTCAATCCGTGATGGTTTGTATTCGAGTATCAACGTGGCAGATAATATCGGACTTGGCTACAGCCATTTCTATGCAGAAGTGATGCGCGTAAAGCAGGCTGCTATTGCTGCTGCCAGTGGCAAAAGACTATTACTGATGTTTGATGAGCTCTTCAAGGGAACAAATGTGAAAGATGCGTATGATGGCACCCTCGCGGTGACTGAAGGATTTGCGGATTACCGGGCCTGCCTGTTCATTGTGAGCACACATATCATTGAAGTGGGGGAGGCATTGCAACAACGGAAAAATATTCATTCGGTATTTATGCCAACGATCATGGAAGGAAGTAAACCCAGGTACACCTATAAATTGGAAGAAGGTGTTACGGAAGACCGGCAGGGTATGATGATTATCCGCAATGAAGGTATTCTCGAACTGATCTCCTACCAGGGTCATATCATCGTATAAGGATAACCGTACCCTTCAATACCAACGGCTTTCCTTCATTACAGATCACTTCCGTGATGTATACAT
Organism: Pseudobacter ginsenosidimutans; assembly: GCF_007970185.1. NCBI lineage: Bacteria > Pseudomonadati > Bacteroidota > Chitinophagia > Chitinophagales > Chitinophagaceae > Pseudobacter > Pseudobacter ginsenosidimutans. The sequence continues at coordinate 3,774,321 of NZ_CP042431.1, forward strand.
AGGTGCCTCCTTCGGCAATCTGACCATTGAACCGGCCATCCCATCCTGCATTTGAATCATTGGGCAGGAAGTTTTCCCGGTTGAATACCAGTTGCCCCCAGCGATTGTAGATCCGGAAACTTTTTACTTTTTGTATGCCAAATCCCCGGATATTGAAGCGATCATTTTTGCCATCGTGATTGGGTGTAAATGCATTGGGAATATATACCGCTCCTTTACCACAGGCAACTTTTATGTTGATGGCATCGGATGCTTCGCACTGGTATTGTGTTCTTACTGTGAGCCGGTAGGTAATGTCTTTATCGGCGATGAACCGCGGCGTGGCGCAATTGATACAACTCAGTCCGGTAGCTGGCTGCCAGTTGTAATAGACTACATCATTGCTCAGAACAGGTTGCAGGGTCACGGACTTTCCGGCCTCTACCGTGAGATCAGGCCCAAGATCCACGGTGGGGATCTCGCCTACTGTTACTTTGATCCTGCCTGTTTCACTGGGGCAGGTATTGTGACTGATACCAGTTACCTCATAAGTGGTAGTTTGCTGAGGGGATGCAACCGGCGAAGCGATATTGGGATTGTTCAATCCTAACGCTGGCGTCCATACGAAATCCGGAGTATTGCCGCTGGCTGATAATCGGGTTCGTTCTCCCTTGCAGATAATAACGTCTTTACTGTGCTGCAGGTTTACCTTTTCATCAACATGCACATCAACACTATCCAGTTCTTCGCAGCCATATTGGTTGGTGACCTTTACATAATAGCGCATATCCTGTTGCGGTGAAACCTGGGGATGGTCGGTATTGGCGCCGCTCATCCACTGGTTGGGCCACCAGCTGAAACGGTCGCCATCATGCGCCTGCAGGGAAACGGGGCTGCCAATGCAAATGGTGGTATTCTTCGGTGAGGCCGCCGGTACCGGCAGCGGACGGATAGTAATTGGTTCTTCTGCTGTTTCCTCACAACCATATTGTGTGTTTACGGTTAGTGATAACCGGTAGGTTCCGGCTGTATTGAAACGATGATCGAAACGGTCCTGCCGGCTTACTACCGATTGATCGATCTTCCAGGTGTAATCAGTGATCGCATCTTCCGAAATTACATCGGCCCGGTAATCCACCTGTGCTTTGGCACATTTTTCTTTATCGCCAAATATCCTTACTTCGGGTTGTTTGTAGATGACTACTGGCTGTGAACTGATGGTATCGGAACATCCATACCGGCTGAACACGATCAGGGTTACATCATATTTGCCCGGCGTATTATAGGTGTGAACAGGAGCTTCATCAGTAGATTCCTGATTATCGCCAAATAACCATTTATAGGTGCGGGGTGCAAATGCGGAGGTGGACAGATTGGTGAATTGTACCGTACGATCCAAATTGCATCGAATCGGCCGGTCAATGGAATACTTTGCAAAAGCTGAATCCACAATCACCGGATCCGGCGCCTTTAGCGTGAAAGGGCATCCTTCGGGGCTTGTCAATATCACATTGGGACGATAGGTGCCTGCCAGGGGATAAACGTGAGCTACTTCACTTTCAGTACTGGGTTGCACCGGAGTGCCGTCTCCAAAATCCCATGCATAGGAACTGATATTACTGCCTGTTACTTTCATGGGAAGCGTAAAGGGAATGCATCCTGTTGCAGCTCCTACAGTCAGGTTCCCGATGGGACCCTTAACCCGGATGGTCTTTGTAGTTTCGTCTGTGCAACCACTCACGCCTGTAATCTTCAATTTTACCTGGTAAAAGCCGGGCGCTGCGTATATATGTGCAGCAGGATCTTTATCGGTGGAACCTGTACCGCCATCTCCAAAATCCCATTCATAGGTATTGGCATAATCAGAGTTGTCGAAGAACTGAAGGGCGATGGGAGCGCATTTGCTGTCGTCCCCAATGATAAAATCTGCTTTGGGTTTTACCAGTTTGATATACTCTTCTTTGGCGAGGCTGTCGCGGCATCCGTTTTCATCGGTCACTACCAGCGAAATATCATATTCACCATCGGCAGTATAGGTACGTGAACCATTGTAACCTGTGGAGCTGGTCCCGTCTCCATAATACCAAATGTACGTGGCATTATAGGCAGATGAATTATTATACAGCGTTACAGTATGATTGCCGCATTTCAGCACATCATTGCTGTAGAAGGAGGCCTTGGGCCGGTAACTCTTTACATGGTTGTTACGGGTCACCTGTGCTTCACATCCGGCGGCGTCTTTTATTTTCAATGTAATGTTATAGAACCGATAATAGGTATCATTGGAATAGTTGTGATGCAGCAATGTATCCCGGGTGGTAACAAAAGCAGGACTACCATCTCCAAAGTTCCAGGTCCATTCTACAATAGGTGTAGATCCATTGGGTTTGGAAGTGTCCTGGAATGCTACGGTAAAATCTTTGAGGCAGCTGGTCAGGGGCGATGCTTCAAAGCCCACCACCGGTCCTTCTACCGTAACAGGCACGGGGTACTGAAAGGAATGTGTGCATCCCAGTTTGTCTTCAATGGTGAGTGTAATATGGAAAACGCCATTGTTGATATAGGTGTGCGAAGTATTGCCATTCAGGTACTTCCCATAATTCCGGAAATAGCTTTTGTTATCGATCATTAAAGGTGTTGTGCCATCTCCAAAATCCCAGGTGTATTTATTGATATTGGAAGAGTCGATGCCAATGGTAGCAAGATTGACGGTTTTGTTGATACAGATATTGAAGATATCTGGTATGAAATCGGCTTTTTCATCGATGATCACAGCACGGAATTGTGCAGTGGAAACGATATTGGTAACAGTGTTACGTCTTGTAAGCGTGACCAGGTATTTTTTTGCGGTGGTTGGAAATGTATGTGTAACGGGATTGAGTGGCGCCGTGGTATACAGGGGCGAGCCGTCGCCAAAATCCCAGCTGATGGGTTGGGAGTCCTGAACGGTGTCAGTAAATGTTACCGTATATTTATCGGCACAGGTTTTTCCCAGCATTACTCCGGCTCCACCGCCACCGCCTCCTCCGCCGCCGGACCCATCATCATCGCAGATATCCGCAACAGTTACGGGTTTGGTGTCGGAACTTACGGTGCATCCCTGTTGTGTAACAATGGTCAGTTTGATATTGAAGGTGCCGGCAGTAGTATAAGTATGCGTGGCATTGTCCACTGAGGTGGTTATGATAGTGCCATCTCCAAAATCCCAGATATAATCCGTTACCGGGTCAACTATATCAGAAAGTCGGGCCGTAGCTTTCACGGGTAAGGGCTTACAACCTTCCGGTGGCGTATAAGTGAAATCGACGCGCGGCTTCACTATTCTAACGGCATTGGACAACTGCTTTGTGGCGGCGCAACCGGTGGCGGGGTCGGTAACGGTAAGGGATACAGTATAAGCGCCGAAACTTGTATAGGTATGCGACGGGCTGGAATTGACGTCATGGGGACTGCCATCGCCAAAGTTCCAGTCGTAGGTTAGTCCTGATGCAGGACTGCTCTGGTCTGTGAACTGAACGGTGAAGGGGGTAGAACATCCCAGTGGCTTGTCGGAGCTGAAGCCGGCAACAGGACCGGGTGTTACGGATATTGTGTGCCAGGCAGTATCATTGCATTGCGGATAATTGAATGCCACCATTGCAATATTGTAAGTGCCCGGTGTAGTGAATGTATGCGAAGTATTCTGGCCATATTGCACGGCTCCATTGTCAGGGAAGAGCCATTTTACAGAATATAGAAAATCAGCTGGTGTTACTGAGCCTGAAAAATTAACGGATGTATTGGCGCAAACAGAGGAAGGGGCTGTAATAGCGGGCTGTGGTTTGCCTACAAATACCCTGCTATTGGAAGGGGTGGTATATGTGCTCACACAATTGGAACCGTTACGCGCCGTGAGTGTTACGGTGAAAGCGCCGGTACTGGTGTAAGTGTGTGTGGGATTGGCATCGGTTGATTTGGGGCTGCCATCGCCAAAATCCCATTCATAGGTGATGACGCCACCGCCGGTAGTGGTATTTACAAAGTTGACGGTGAATGGCGCTGCACAATCCGCATTATCGGGAATGGTGAAGGAGGCATTTACTTTTGGATACACTTTGATATACCGGAGTCTGATAGCCGCTTCGCTTTCACAGTTCCAGTTATTTTTTACAATAAGGGATACATTGTATTCTCCATTTACATTGTAGGTGAAAGAGGGATCGGTTTGTGTGCTTCCGCCTGCGCCAAAGTCCCATAGCCATTCGGTGATGGTTCCGGTTTGTGTAGTGGCAAGACTGGTGAAATTGACCCGGTGAGGAGAACAACCCGTTTCCTCATCGGCAGCAAAATCCGCAACCGGCCTGGGATGTACAATAACAGAGTCCCGTTTTGTTCTGATATCTCCATTGGAAAAGGTAACGGTAAGCGTTACATAGAATTTACCATCTGTGAGATAGTTAGTGCCCACAGTAGCTGCGCCGGCATTGATGATTGTGCCATTGCCGAGATTCCAGTCGCGGCGCGTTACCGTTCCTCCCGAAGACTGATCAGTGAAATTGACGCCGCTTAAAGGGATGCAGCCTTCTTTCTTATTGATGGAAAAGTCAGCAGCGGTTTGGGCATTTGTACTAATGGAAAGCCAGAGCATCAAAATGGTCAAACAACTGTGAATGCGTACACGCTTAAAAATATATGACTGCCAGACTGCTCTCATCTCGGGTTCCGGATTATTTGAACGAAACTATTTGCCTGAAGCCATAAAACTTCCGGCAAAGCAGTAATGATACAATTTTTATTGAATTATCAATTTATTAAATAAGATATTTTCTCCCTGGGTGAGGAATTCACAATAGATGTATTGCTTTTCGCTGATTTGGGTAATATTGTATTTACAAAACAATCAAACACGAGGAAGCAAAAATGACCTTCAATGTAAAGCATCAATTGCTCAATGAAAATGAACTGCTGCTCCGGATGGCTGAAGGAGATGAGCAGGCATTTGCGCAATTGTACTCATTTTACCAGCCGCGCTTGCTCCGTTTTGTGCTTGCATTCGCCCTTAGCCGGCCCTTTGCTGAGGATCTTGTTCAGGATATTCTTTTCAAACTATGGACCCGCAGGGAAACCCTGGTAGGTATTCTCTCTCTGGAAAAATACCTGATGCGGATGGCCAGGAACCAACTGCTGGACAATTTAAAGAAACAGGCTACCGAACAGAAATATCTCAGCAGGGTAACGGTAGAAGAAACTATTTCCTCTCACCCCAACAGCGATCTGCTGTTCAGGGAATATCATCAGATGGCCTGGAATGCCATCAATCAATTACCGGCAAAACAGAAAGAAATCTTCCTCCTCCGGCACCTGCAGGATATGACACTGGATGAAATTGCCGGAACACTCCAAAGCTCGCGGGCTGCCGTTCAGAAAAATCTCACGAGGGCTGTTCGCTTCATCAAAGATCAGTTGCGGCATCAGGCCGGATGGACCTTCCCGCTGATCTGCCTGCTGATTGCCCTGCCTGAATAAAAGTATCCCCCTATAAATATTTTAGGACTGATGTCCTCAATGTTTTGAGAAAGTCGTCTTTATTAATACAACTCATTATGACAAACCGGGCACTACTGGAGAAAATGGCAAATAATTCCGCTTCCGAAGCGGATATCAATTTGTTTTGGGAACGGTTGAAACACTTGCCTCAGCAAGAGGTGGCCGATCTTATGGACCAGTATGAATCCATGCTTGAACAGGAAGCGGATTTTGGCGCTGCAGACGAACAGATGTTCCGTGAAATGCAGCAGCGGATTGCAACATGGGAAACGCCCGCAAAGGTCCATTCATTCCGCGCAAATCTATGGAGGAATGCAGCCGTTGCCGCCTCGCTGTTGATCCTGCTCGCAATTGGAGGATACTTTTGGCTTCGTCATAAAGACCCTCCGGCTATAGTAGGCACCAACCCAAAATTATCGCCGGAAATTGGGCCCGGACGCGATGGTGCTATCCTGACCCTTGCCGACGGAAGGAAGGTGTTGCTGGATAGCATGGGGGACGGGAATATTGCCATACAAAATGGCGCCCGTATTGAATTGCAGAATGGACGGCTTGCCTATCATCCGGACGGGAGAGGGGCAGAAAATATCGGGTACAACACTATGACCACACCAAAGGGACGGCAGTACAGCCTGCTCCTGCCTGATGGCTCCCGTGTATGGTTGAATGCTGCCAGCTCGCTGAGGTTTCCCACCACATTTTCCGGTAAACAGAGAAGGGTGGAGATCACCGGTGAAGCCTTTTTTGAAGTAGCGCCCAATGCCAGCCAGCCTTTCCAGGTGAATATAGCCAACCAGGCCGGGGTGGAAGTGCTCGGCACCAGCTTCAACGTGAATGCTTACACGAACGAGCCGGTGATCGATTTGACCTTATTGGAAGGAACAGTAAAGGTTTCGCCAGCCAGCAAGGATCAGATGATGGAACAACAGGACCGTACAGGCAAAGCTGTGGTTTTGAAACCAGGCCAGCAGGCCCGTTTATTTACCGGTCAGCAAACACCGGCAATGAAAGTTATAGATGATGCCGATATGGATAAAGTAATGGCCTGGAAGAACGGATTGTTCAACTTCAATGGCCTGAGTTTCGGGGAGATCATGAGACAGCTTGAAAGGTGGTATGATATAAAGGTTGTGTATGAAAACAACACAGTACCCAATAAGCGACTGGCAGGAGAAATGACAAGAGGCGTTTCACTCAATGGTTTGTTGAAGCAATTAGGGGAGATGGGAGTGCGCTATCAACTCAACGACAGAACGCTGTTGATCCTGCAATAGTATGATGTAACAAACGCAAAATAGATCAGGATCGCCGCTACAAAAACAAACCGGAAGTGGTCTGAACACTTCCGGGAGCGTTTGGGCGATCAAAAGGCTTACGACCATTTTTATCTAACCAAACAATGCAATTTATGCAAAAAACTGCTTCTGGCGGCCTGCCCTGCCAGGTTGTACCTGTTGTGCAACCTCCTGACCGTTTCCGGCTGCCGCCTCAAATGATGAGAGTTATGAGATTGCTCACTTTTTTTCTTTTCGCAGCCTGCCTCTCGGCATCCGCTTCAGGCAATGCTCAATCTGTGACTATTTCAGGGAAAGCACTGACCTACAAACAGGTATTTACTGCTATCAAAAAACAGACGGGTTACGTAACGATGTATGACCAGGACCTGTTCCAGGACAATAAGACAATTTCTCTATTCGTGAAAGACCTGCCACTTCCCGAATTGCTGCAGTTGATCGTAAAAGATCAGCCCCTGAAATATGAGATCGAGGATAAGACCATTTTTCTTTCCCGCAAACCTGTTTCTTTCCTGGCCCTGCTGCCGAATGCCGCTGCCCCTACACCCCTTACCATCAGGGTCATTGACAGTACCGGCTCCCCATTGGCAGGGGCCACGGTACTCCTTTCGAGGAAGAATAAACTGGCCGGGGATAAGCAGGCCACCAGGATCATGATTTCAGGCGTTACCGATGCTAAAGGCAATATAAGCCTTCAGGCGGAAGAAGGTGATATCCTTAGTACAAGCTTCATTGGTATGGAATCGCATACCATCACCATCACCCGGGCGATGCTGGACAACGGAACTTTGACCATCAACTTAAAGCAGTCTGACTCCAGGCTTAGCGATGTGGAAGTAACCGTAAGCACGGGATACCAGAAAATAAAGCCAGAACATAGCACCGGAAGTATCAGTACTCTCCGGCTCAAGGACTACGACAGTCGTATCAACACCACCGATTTTTTGACGGGACTTCAAAATAAGATTCCCGGCCTGCTGATCGATAACAATATACAGTTTGAAGGAAATACCCTGTTCCAGATCCGTGGCATTTCCACTATTAACGGCAACAGGCAACCGCTGATTGTGGTCGATGGCTTCCCAACAGAACTTACGCTGAATATGATCGATCCTTACGAAGTTGAATCTGTTACCGTTTTGAAAGATGCCGCCGCCGCCACCATTTATGGAGCCCGGTCCTCCAATGGCGTGATCATCATCGAAAGGAAAAAAGCCAAAGCCGGTAAAATGAATGTCAACTTCCGCTCCACCACAGGCTTTACTCCACGCGAGAACTATGAGCGCTACCGCTGGGATAAAGACGCATCCAACACCATCATCAGTGCTGATAAGATTGTCTACGAGAATATCAGTCCCCTGGGTTGGATGTTGATAACAGAGCCTGCTTACAGTGACCAATATCCGTATGGGGTTCCTGCTCAGATCATGGCGCATTGGAGGTCATCCACAGATCCCATCACAATTGAAGAGAGAGACCGGCAACTGGCCGAACTCGGGTCTTACAACAATACCAAAGATTATAAACGTCTTTTTCTGAGAACTGCCACCACCCAAACTTACAACCTCAGCATTTCCGGTGGCAGCAGGGATGCTCTTTATTATCTCACGGCCAATTATCTTGGTAACCGCGCTACACAGATCAACAACAACAACAATCAATTCCGGCTTTCCGGTCGTACGATGCTGAATATCACCAAACGTTTATCGCTGGATATGACTACGGATTTTCAACAGGCAAGGGTCAATGCAGCGCCGGTACCGGATATTCACAGTATTTATCCATATGAGCATTTGCAGGATGAAAATGGTAACCCGATGCCTGTGTTCAACGGATCGTATTCCAATTCCTTTTATAATAATTTCCTGTTGTCTAAAAATTTAAAAGACAACAGGTATTATCCACTGGTGGATGTTGATGAAGTAAGCAACAAATCTGTGACCCTCATCAACCGGATTACCGGTAACTTCCGTTACAATATCGGTTATGGGCTCAATTTCAATCTCGGCGGCGTATTTGAAGTATCACGCATGGACGGCGATCAACTGTACGGGAAAAAATCTTCAAAAGCGCAACAATATATTAACCGCTATACTTCATTTGATGCCGTCAATAACCGTTATACTTCAAGAGTGCCTGATGGCGGCATCCTGCAAAAGCAAGACCAAAGCAAACAGAGTTATACAGTTCGGGCACAGTTGAACTTTGATAAACAAATAGCCGGTGACCATGATCTCAATGCTATACTGGGTGCTGAAATAAGGGATCTTCTGGAGCGCTCCAACGGTGAGGCATATTTCGGATATGATGATCAGACGCTGCTGCACCAGCCGCTGGACTTTCGATCATTGCAGGATTATTTTCCAACCATGGCCAGGTCGAATCCCGCGTTATTGTATGATGATTTTTTCAAAGTCGGATACAGGAATGACCGCTATATATCTATTTACTCCAATCTTGTGTATACTTACCTGGGTAAATATTCTTTATCCGGAAGTTTACGGATAGATCAATCCAATTTGTTTGGCACAGATCCCAAATACCGCTATAAGCCCTTATGGTCATTGGGAGCCGCCTGGAATATCCACAAGGAAAATTTCATGCAGAATATGGAATGGTTGAAGTCTTTAAAGCTCCGTGCAGCTTATGGATTTAACGGGAATGTGGCCAGGAACTCGTTGCCCGAGGTTATTGCAAAGGCGGGTTTGACCAACAGTATCAACGCATCCTATGCATTGCCGATGCTGAGCCTGCTCTCATTGGCCAATAGCGGGCTGCGTTGGGAGCAAACCCAGAATTTCAATGCGGGCATCGACTATGAATTATTCAAGGGCATTACCGGTAGTGTGGATTATTATGTCAAAAAAAGCACGGATATTCTCGCCAATAACCAGATAGATGCCACCAAAGGCGCGCCCTCGGCCCTGGTGAACCAGGCCTCGATCCGTAACAATGGGGTGGAGGTAAGTCTCCACGCAGACTGGATCACCCGTAAAAGATTCAACTGGAATTCCGGTCTGATCTTCTCTTATAACAACAGCAAAGTGCTGAACGTTTACAATAAGGATATCGGCAGCAGCGCCACTTCCTATAGCTATGTATTTGGCACCAATGCCAATTACCTGAAAGGCTATGCAGTGGGCGCCATGTTCGGTTATAGATACAAGGGAGTAGATGCTGAAGGGCATCCGCTGATCTTAGATAAGGATGGAGAAGGAAAGCGTTTCTTTACAGGTACCGATAATGGAATTAACGATGTGGTATACCTGGGCAGTTCCATTCCGAAATACAATATGGGGCTCAGTAATAGGGTAGACATGGGTAATTTCTACTTTTATTGCATGATCAATTTTTACGGCGGTTTCAATATCCGTGTACCCGTTCCGAATGCCAGGGAGACCAGACCATTGGAGGGCGCCAATAATTTCTGGAAAAAGCCCGGTGATGAAACCAAACCCGGCATCTTGCCAGCCATCGCTACTACCTATTATTCCTATCTGAGATATACAGACCAATACATTGTCAACAGCGCCTATCTCACTCTGGGTGATCTCACTGCCTCCTACACTTTCAAGAACAGCAGGTTTTTGAAGAAACAGGGTATCAATCTGGAGGTAAGGGCACAGGCATCCAATTTATACACTGTCGCATTCAACAAATATGATTACAGTATTGCGACGGGCAGTTATGAAAAAACATACATGACGCCCACGTATACAATGGCGTTGAATGTCAATTTCTGATCTTAAAAAAAAGACAATGAAGAGAAAAATCTTTTTATACAGCATACTGGTACTCGTCTCCGCCTGCTTTTTGACGGCCTGCAATAAATACCTGGACCTGGAGCCGAAGGGGGTAAAAGTATTGACCACCACCACAGATTATGACCAATGGATGAACAGCACTGCCATCATCAACTGTATTCCCAATGAACTGAATTTGCTGGCAGACAATGTAGACAACGCTATCATTCCTACGCCACCTATCAGTGCCAGCGACTTTGTTTACACCTGGCAGCCGCAGTTTTCAGTGGATGTTGCCGCTACTCCTCTTATTTGGGCAAGGCTCTACTCAAACATATATTACTGTAATACTGTGCTGCAGGGCATTGACGAAGCTTCGGGGCCGGCAGAGAAAAAAAGGCAATTGAAAGCTGAAGCTCTGCTGGTTCGTGCATCTTATTATTTGTACCTCGTAAACCTTTATGGCAAACCGTACAAAGCAAGCACGGCGGCTACTGACCCGGCTGTCCCCTTCGTAACATCCAATGACCTGGAGGCATCAGTACCTGCACGCAGCTCCGTTCAGGAGATCTACCAACATATCATTACGGATATAACAGCAGCAATTCCGGACCTTCCGGCAAATAATGAGATTACCCGTTTCAGAAGCAGCGTAGCCGCAGGGTATAGTATGCTGGCCAGGGCTTACCTGTATATGGGAGATTTTCCGAAGGCCGCACAGAATGCCCAACTGGCTTTGGATAAAGGCCCTGATGAAATAGTGGATTATTCCGGTATGGCCGATCCCAAACCCATTGCGTTTATGGCTTACAGGCCCGATGTGATTTGGGGCCAGATGGCCGTGGCGGCAGCCAACAGGGAAATTCCAACGCTCGATTTTCTTCGCAGCTTTGATACCAAGGACAAACGCCTCCTGTTCTTTTATACCCCTCTTGGCAATTTCAGTTTTCCAACAAGAGGTGCTGTAAGGTTCCAGCCCAATCCCTCTTTTGCAACCAGTCAACCCAACTATGGAACATCCGTAGCTGAAATGCGACTGATCCTGGCGGAAGCGGCAGCACGCGCCAATGACCTGCCAACGGCCATAAATGAATTGCATCTTGTACGTAAGTGCCGGTTTGCACCGGCTGATTATGTAAAATACGAATCTGATGACCAGGATGAAGTATTTAAAAAAGTACTCACTGAAAGAACTTTTGAACTTGCATATTCTGCTCATCGCTGGTTTGATATGCGCAGGTTGGATGCTGAAGGATTGATGCCGGAAGTGAAAAGATATGACGGACAGGGAAATGTGATCGCTACCCTTTCGCCTAACAGTAATAAATATACGCTTCAGATCCCCATGCAGGTACTTTACTACAATACTAACTGGCCACAAAACCCGCAATAAACATGAAAAAAAATATTCTGATCCTGATACTGGCGCTGCCCCTCTCATTATTTTCTCAACAGGTAAGCTATAAGGTCAGGGGGAAAATCGATGCCCGGAATGCACCACAGGGGATTTACCTGTATCATGGAAATTCATTGTCAGACCGGGCTGACACTGCCCGCATAAAGAAGGGAGAATTTATGTTTGAAGGTTCTGTTACGGCTCCTAAATCAGTTAATATCATTTTCCAATATGGCGCCAGGCAGAAGAGCCTGAATCTTTACCTGGAGCCCGGTGTTATCACCATCAATGGAGCAGATTCTTTGGAAGCAGCCACTGTTGAAGGTGGTGCAGTCAATGCAGAAAATGAGATGTTGAAAGCCTCATTGAAAAGGCAGGACCAAAGAAAGAAGGATCTGATCGATGTTTTCAAGTCTTTATCGGAAGAAAAACGCAAGGATTCACAACTGAAAGCTGCTCTCGATGCAGGTTTGATATTGATTAAAGAAGGGAAAAGACAGGCATATATCGATTTTATCAGGCAAAACCCTGGCAGTTTCGTCAGCCTGGATGCATTGAAAACTCTTGGAGGTGTTATTCCCGATCATGATCTGGTAGCGCCGCTATTCAATTCACTTGCGCCCGGTATACAAAATACGGAATCTGGTAAAGAATATGCCAGGCGTTTGGATGCCATTGCTGCAACAACCATCGGCAAAATGGCACCAGACTTTACACAAAATGATACACTCGGCAATCCGGTAAGGCTCTCGGACCTGAGAGGGAAATATGTACTGATCGAATTCTGGGCGTCCTGGTGCGGCCCCTGCCGGGTGGAAAACCCGGTTTTGGTCAGCATTTATAATGAGTATCACAATAAAAACTTTGAGATCCTGGGCATTTCAATGGACGACGAAAAAGGTAAAAATGCCTGGCTGGCTGCCATTCGAAAAGATAATTTGCCCTGGATAAATGTTTCCGATCTCAAAGCAAAAGAGAATATCCCGGGCAGGTTGTTTGATATCAAAGCGATTCCTCAGAATGTACTGGTAGATACCACTGGTAAGATCATCGGCAGAAATGTAAAAGGGGAAGCACTGCGTAAAAAATTAAATGAAATATTGCAATAGTTGATTGCTCCTGCAATTTGATGAGATTTGCGATTAACAGTTTTCCTGCTAAATTTCTTATCCACCGCCACGGGAAATTACACCCGCCAATAATAGAGAAAGCCTGTAAGGATTCCTTGCAGGCTTTTTTCATGCCCGATTTTTTTATTTTCGCTATCTTTCACCAGTTAAGGCCTGAGATCAGATAACCCTATACAGGTATGTCTCCCGGCCAGCTGCCTATCCTGCTATCATCGATGCTTGCTGATCTAACTGAAAATTTCAAGTGTTAGCGTTGCCGGAAATTCATCCATATAATTTCAAAGAACTGCTTTGGGAAATAGCGGAAGGAAATGAAAACTCCTTTGCTGTTCTCTATCGTCACTATGCACGTACACTGCTGCCTTTTTTCAGAAAATTCACCCGCGACGAGTCTTCCGCCAGCGATATGCTGCAGAATACCTTCCTGTCTATCTGGCTCGACAGGGCTAAACTGCCCGATATCGATAACCTCGATGCTTTTGTGTATAAAGTGGCTGCAAACCGGGCCTATACCTGGATGGCGAAACTAAGGTCTGTTGAAAGGCTCGATGCCATTGCCGCATCCCGTGCTGCACCTGCACAGGATATTACTTACCAGGATGTCTTATTCCGTGAAGCTCAGAAGCTGGTGCAGGAAGCAGTGGATGAAATGCCTGCCAAACGTAAACAGATCTTTCAATTGTATAAAGAGAAAGGTCTAAAGTACAATGAGATCGCAATGCAACTCAATATTTCGGCCAGTACAGCCCGGAATGCAGTGGCGGCAGCACTCGATTCCATAAGGGCCAAACTCGTTGAATCCGGCCTCTATATTTTTTTTATACTTTTTTTTGGTTCCCGATAGACAAAATGAATGGCTGCTCAGCCATTATTGATAGAACCTAATTTGATACTGTGAACGAGCGGCTACAATACTTGATCAACCGATGCAATAAAGGGCAGTTGTCTGACCAGGAATGGCAGGAACTGAAAACACTGGCTACAGAAGAAAACCATGAAGTGTTTACTTCCGTGCTGGAGGCGCAGCTTCATCAGACAACGGAAAAGCTTGCCGAAGATGAGGTATCCTGGGAATTTGAGATCCGGCAGATCGTTGCTGTGGATCAGGTTTCCCGTAAAGTTGCTTCTATACCTCGCATAGCATACCTGCGCAGATGGTGGGTAGCGGCTTCAGTAGTACTGCTGTTGACGGCAGGATATTTCTTCTGGTGGAGTGCTGCCGAACGAAAATCAGGCTCCCTGCCTGTAGTGGCAAAGAACAACGATGTGGCTCCGGGAAAACAAGGAGCAATGCTTACTCTCCACAATGGTGCAGTGGTGCTGCTGGATACAATGAAGAATGGGATAGTGGCGCTGCAGGATGGAGCCGTGGCCCGTGTTGAGAATGGTATACTGCGATATGAAGGAAATGCAGGAAGGGAAGTTTACAATACAATGTCTACTCCCAAAGGACGGCAGTTCCAGGTGATCCTGCCAGATGGTTCAAATGTTTGGCTGAATGCAGCCAGCTCCATTCGTTATCCTGCCAGTTTCACCGGTAAGGAAAGAAAGGTGGAGATCAGTGGCGAAGCCTATTTCGAAGTAACCAGCAATCCGCAAATGCCTTTCCGTGTTGTGATAGATCATCAGGCAGAAGTGGAAGTGCTGGGCACTGCGTTCAATATAAATGCTTACCTGGATGATAAACGTATCAACACTACATTGCTGGAAGGAAGCATCAAAGTAAGCAGGCTGACCAATACTGGTAAGGACCGGCAAGCAGCATCCGGTGTGATCCTGAAGCAGGGACAGGAAGTACAGATCGGCCAGGATCAGCAATCAGCGCCTCAGATCATCGATAAGGCCGATATAGAAAAAGTGATGGCCTGGAAAAATGGATTGTTCAATTTCAATGATATGCCTTTGCCAACTGTAATGAATCAATTGGCAAGATGGTATGATATCGACATAAAATATGAAGGGGAAATTCCCGACCGGATATTTGCCGGAGAAATCACAAGGGATCTGTCTTTATCTCAATTACTGTTATTGTTCAAAGACATCGGTATCAGGTACGAGATAAAGGGGCGCACACTCATCATCAAACCTTAATACAGCCCGAACATCAACTTGCTCGTCATATAAGCGAAAAGCTTACCAGCATCAAATGTTATCCAAATAAAAACCGGCTCCCGTGGAGCAGGAACCGGTATACGTCTGGATAATAAAAAAGGTCCTCGCAGACTGCTTAATTATCAAACCAAACAAATGCAAAAGTATGCAAATTGTTCAGATTCCCTATGCACTACCGGGAAGATGGCTCACCGCCAAAACGCTGCTGATCATGAAACTAACGGCCATGCTTTTATTGATCGCCTGTATGCAGGTAACTGCCAATGGATTTTCGCAGGCATCGGTCACATTCTCCGGCGATAATGTGAGGATCGAAAAGATCATGAATGTTATCAAGAAACAAACCGGATATGTTTTTTTCTTCGACAAAACGATCCTGGAATCCGCCCATCCCGTTTCCATTCGCGCGCGGGACATGCCACTGGCTGAGTTTCTGGACCAGGTGCTCAGTGAACAACCTTTCAGGTATACGTTCAGGAACAAAACCATTGTGCTTTCCGGCAAACCCGCTGCCATGCTACCATCTGCAGAAGTCCTACTGCTCTGGCCTCCGCCGGTTGATCTCAAAGGGAAGGTTTTGAATGAAACCGGTGAACCGGTGGTAGCCACTATTACTGTAAAAGGATCCCCCAAAGCAACTACCACCAATCTCAATGGAGAATTCACGCTGAAAGATGTGGATGAAAATGCAATACTGATCATTAGTGGGGTCAGCATCGAAACGATCGATGTAAAAGTGAACGGAAGAAAAGACCTGGGTGCGATAACGGTAAAAGTCAGGATAAAATCTGAGGAAGAAGTAACTATCGTGGTGAATACCGGTTACCAGAAATTATCGAAAGAAAGAAGCGCAGGATCCTATTCCAAACCAAACCTTGCAGTGGTGATGGAAAGAAGCAGTTCCATGAATATACTGCAACGTCTTGACGGACTGGTGCCCGGACTAACGGTGAACAATGCTCCGAATTCTCCTAATCCTCTCCTGATCCGCGGACTGAACACCCTGGGTGTTCCGGATGCTTATAACCGTTACTCCAATAATTCCGGCACCAACAGGAATCCGCTCTTTATTGTAGATGGAATTCAAATGGATGATATTGCTTCCATCAACCCGCAGGACGTTGCCGATATTACCGTATTGAAAGATGCTACAGCTGCTTCCATCTGGGGCGCCCGGGCTTCGAATGGTGTGATAGTGATCACCAGCCGCAAAGGCAATATGAACGAGAAGATCAGGGTCAGGTACAATGCCTTCATGAATTTTCAGGGAATGCCGGACCTGGAATATATGCCGGTGCTGAGCAGCAAGCAATATATTCAAACTGTTGAAGAGATCTTCGATCCTGTTACCTTTCCCTGGCAAGATGTAAGTTCTTTTTCCAATAGCGCCGGTTCCGGTGTGCCGCCACATGAAGTAATCTTATACAACAGGTACAGGGGGCTTATCTCCGAATCGGATGCCCGCAAAAGTCTCGATAGCCTGGCTTCCATCAACAACCTGCAACAGATCGAAGACCTCTGGTTCCGCAAAGCATCGCTGATGAACCATACGGTATCTGTGTCAGGCGGATCAAAAGCCTATTCTTTTTATGGTTCACTGGCCTATACAGATACCCGTTCTCCCAGGCCCGGCGATGAAAATCATTCGTATAAAGTAAACTTTCGGCAAGACCTCAATCTGAACAAACATATTCAGCTTTATCTGATCACAGACCTCACCAATACAAGGACCTCATCCAAAAGGAATATCAATATCGATAACCGATTCTATCCTTACCAGTTATTCAGGGATGCCAATGGAAATAACCTGCCGATGGGATATATGGGCATAGCCAGTGATTCCGTTATGAAAGATTTTCAGAATAAGAGCCGGTTGAATCTCGACTATATTCCCCTTGATGAATTCAATTACGGATATACCAAAAGCGATGGCATCCTCGGAAGGATCACAGCAGGACTGACTGTCAGACTCGTGAATGGACTCAGGTTCGAAGGATTGTACGGGTATGTGAAGGGAACCAATAAGACCACCAGTTTCGATGGAGAAAAGAGTTATGGAGTAAGAACGGAACTGGCCGCATTAACGGTAGCTCCAACTACTCCCAATGGAAAGCCCACCTACTACCTGCCTTCCACAGGCGGCAAGTACAATGTGAACAACAGGAACCAGACCAACTGGACCATCAGAAATCAATTGGTCTATGATAATGCCTGGAACAACAGGCTTCATCAATTGACACTGCTGGCAGGCCAGGAAGCACAGGAATTGTTTTCCAATACCAATGCCAGTACAGTCTGGGGATATGATGAAGCCCTTCAGACATTTGCGCTGATCGATTATGCTGCATTGCGTACCAATGGGGTAGCCAATACCGTTATACCTTCCACTTTCGGAAGGAATTATTTCTATGGCGTTCCATTTTTCCAGTCGGAAAGCCAGACAAGATTTACTTCCTACTATGCAAACGCCGGATATACCTACAATAGAAAATATACGATCAACGGTAGCTGGCGGGTAGATAAAAGCAATCTGTATGGGTTGGACAAATCTGCCCAGAACAGACCGGTATGGAGCACTGGTTTGAAATGGACGCTCAGTGAAGAGCAATTCATGAGCGGACTGGATTGGATTGAGCAACTGGCTTTCAGGGCAACCTATGGCATTACCGGTAATTCGCCTGCGCCGGGCACTGCTTCTTCCTACGATGTATTGTCTGCTGCATCCAATGCAAATCTTCCCGGCGGCATCGGTCTCAGCATTGCTACAGCCGCAAACCCACGCCTGACCTGGGAAAGCACCAAAACGATCAACCTGGGTCTGGACTTCAGTCTGGTGAAAAGCAGGCTTAGCGGGTCATTGGATTATTACAGCAAAAAAACGGAGAACCTGTTAGGTCGCATGCCGGCTAATGGCTTTACCGGTTATTCTGCCATCATTGGAAATTTTGGCGACCTGAAAAATACGGGAATAGAACTCAGCCTGAACTCCATCAATCTGCGTACAAAAAATTTCAGCTGGAGCAGTTTGCTGAATATTGCCTACAATAAAAATACGATCACACAGCTCAATAGCCCTATTGCTGTTACTACAGCCCGGGACAAGATCAATTCACAATACCTGACCGGTTATGCCGCCTTTGCGATTTTTGCTTACCAGTTTGCCGGCCTCGATGAAATGGGAGATCCGAAGATCAGGCTGGCCGATGGAAAAACTACCAAAGAAACATCTGCCGCTTTCCCGGAAGACATCGTTTTTATGGGCACTTACCAGCCCGTATGGAGTGGCGGCTTCACCAATTTCTTCCGCTATAAAGGATTTGGATTGACCACCAATATGGTTTTCAATCTGGGGCATGTGATGAGAAGGGATGTGTCCGGATTTTACTTTCCCTATGCCAGCAACAGGCCGGTGCATGGAAGCATATTGGGAGGTAGCGATAACAGCGGATTTCTCGGTGGACAGATCCATCCCGATTTCCTGAACAGATGGCAAAAAGAAGGAGATGAACAGAGAACGAATGTTCCTTCCTATGTAGCCGATGTTTCAACAAGTGAGAGCCGGAGAGAACTTGCTTATTATTCGAGAGGCGATATCAATGTGGTAAGCGCTTCGTTTATCAAACTCCGTGATATCACTTTGTCTTACAGTCTTCCCCAAAACATCATAAGCAGATTGAGATCGGATGAGATCACATTCAGGGTGCAGGTGTCGAATATCATGCTGTGGAAAGCCAATCGCTACGATATCGATCCTGAATTCCATGAACCATCTTATGGAGTAAGGCTTCCATCCAATCCACTGGCCGATGCTTCCGCAGCGCCCAATTACAGGTGGAATCAGGGAACCATAACGGTAGGAGTGAACGTAATCTTTTGATCACAGTTACAATTGAAAACAAATGAGACGAATTACAAATTATAGCCTGCATTGTTTTTCCCTGGTTCTGTTGCTGGTGAGCATGAGCTCCTGCAAAAAAGAATTCCTGGAGATCAATCCAAAGGGAAAACTGATCGCAAAGAACCTGCTCGACTATCAACGACTATTATACAATGCACCCTTTGTAGCAGATTATGCTGCCGGGGCGAATATGGATGCACAGGTAGCGCTCGGTGATGAAATTGCGGCAGTAGAGCCTCATTTCAGGGGTGTCAGCTACGGGTTCATTCCTTATGACCCGATCAGGATGCAACGACTTTTCAAATGGGAAGATGTAGTGTATCAACCAGAGAAAGATGCCCACGAGATGGGGCTGATGAAAACGATCTACCTGTACAATAAGGTGATCAATGAAGTGATGGGATTGACTGAAGGCACGGAACAGGACAGGAAAATTCTCATCGCCCAGGCAAAAGCGAGCAGGGCCTGGACCAATTTCCTAATGATCAATTATTATGGACTGCCCTATAAGGAATCGAGCGCAGCCACTGATCCCGGCTTTCCGATCATTACCGAAGCGGATGTAACTGCAACCTCCTTTACGCGCGCTACAGTGAAAGAGGTATATGATTTCATATTGAATGATCTTACCACTGCGATCCCCGATCTGCCGGCTTCCCTGACAAACCGTTATATCATGTCAGGCACAGCTGCGAAAGTGTTGCTGGGCAAAGTGTATATGTTCATGGGCAAATTCAATGAAGCACTTCCTTTACTGAATGCGGCAGTTGATAATGTAACGGAAGCTGCCATTCCGTTACAATTGTATGATTATAATGCAACCTTCGGTACTGGAGGATCCTTTCTTCCCATCGGTGCATTCGGTCCTGTTTATCCAAATGCAACCAACAATGCGGAGAACCTGTATACAAAGCAATTCTCCAATTACTGGAGTTTTACCAATAATGAATTTGTACTCACGCCTCAGGCCTTTTCTCTTTTCAAAAATTCCGATTGGCGTTTGAAGTTCTTTTCAAATATTCCTTATTCGGCTTCCACGCCTTATCCTCATGGTCTCATGCGGCGTATCGGTCCCATCTCCGTACTGTTTGGTGTGATGCTGCCCGATCTTTATTTGTTGAGAGCAGAGTGCAGGGCAAGGCTCAATGATCTGAGCGGAGGTAAGGCCGATGTTGAAACGCTTCGCAAGAAAAGAATGCCTGTAGCTGAGGCAGCTGTTCCCGATGCAATTACTGCTGATAGAATAGCACTGGTAAAATTCATTCTCGAAGAGCGTATCCGGGAGTTCGCCGTACAAGGATACAGGTGGTTCGATATGCGCAGACTATCTGTAGATCCGGATTTCAGTGCCACCGTCGGTTATACACATACGTTATACAAAGAAGATGGGGGCACCACCAGTTTTACTTTGAGACCAGAACGATTTGCACTGCGGTTCGCGCAAAAATTGATGAGCCAGAATCCTGGAATGGAAAACAATCCTTAACATTCAAAATCTCTAAATGATGAAATACATAGTTGATAATAAAATCAGAAGAACCTGTTTTTGCTCTGTAATACTGATGCTCTTTTTAATCCCTTCCGCATCCCTCCGTGCCCAGACGGGACCCTCATCCATGAAAGACAGCGCCACCATTAAAGTGAAGATGGCCAATGCAGGGATGTACCCTATGTTCTTTCCTTACAATATTGGTGATAAGTGGCATTTTGATTCTGCTTATACATTGAAAGATGGCTACAGGATCTACCGGTTATGGATAAAGGAACCCAGGCAGCAGCGTATGATTGTACGAAATCCATCGATGAATATCAACGTTCCCGGTGCATCCATCCCAGGGCCACAACCAGTATTCCTGTTGAAGGCAGGCGCAACGGTTATTGTAGAAGGTGATGCGAATGATCCATTGTTCCTCACTGTGAAAAGTGCCGACAAGGAGATCAATGATTATGAAAAGTACCGGTCTGTTGCCAAAAAGATGGAAGCAGAACGCTGGGAAATTATCAAAAGCATTTACAAAACAGCCGATCAGAAAGCCAGTCCTGAACAGGATGCCAGGAGGGAAGCTATAGATTCATCACTGAGCGAATGGCAGAAGACCTTTGTAAAGCAGCATGCCAGTTCATATGCCGCCCTGGAGGTTTTTTCCTGGTACTATTATCTGATCAACAACAGGGAAGCTTCAAATACCTTGGCAGGGTTTCCGGAAAAAGTAAGGAACAGCGTATTGGGAAAAACCATAAAAACTGAACTGGATAATGTGGGCGTCACATCTGAAGACAGGGTCATTAAGCCTTTCAAAGCGAAAGGTCTTGATGGGAATATGGTGGACATTGCTGCGATGAAGGGAAAAGTGGTGTTGATCGATTTTTGGGGAAGCTGGTGCGGCCCTTGTAGAAAAAGCCATCCCCATCTTAAGGCTGTGTATGAAAAGTATAAATCCAAAGGGCTCGAAATAGTAGGAGTGGCAGTTGAAAACGGCACAAAGGAAAAGCAACAGGAAAGCTGGAAGAAAGCCATTGCAGAAGACGGCATTACCTGGCTGCAGGTGTTGAATAACCGGGAAACGAATGATATCGCAAAAGAGTATGGAGTGAAAGTGTTTCCTACCAAGATCCTGGTGGATAAGAATGGAAAGATAGTGCTGAGGAGTGTTGGGGATGGTAATGAGCTGGATGAGAAACTGGCAGAGTTGCTGGATTGATATTACACTTCATTTTTTCTGCGGTAAATTAAAAAGAAGGAATCTTTTTTGTAATGGGATACCAATAAACATCTTTAATAAAAGGGTCAAGTCAATGTGGATCTAATTTCAAGGGTCTGCTGTCAGATTGTTGCAGCTGATTGCAGATTGTTCCGGAATACCCTGCAAACGTTTGGTGGCAACTTTTGCGAGCACTGTCTGGATTTTTTTCTGTAGTAGTGAATTCTTCCCGGGAATAGTTTGTCAAACAAGCCAGACCGGTGGAACTACATCTCTACGGCAACCTTTGCAAATTTGTTCCTGTATTCGATTGGCGTCAGTCCTGTAACTTTCCTGAAAGTATCCCGGAAAGTTTTGGTATCAGTATATCCCACGTCAAGCATTACTTCGCTTACATTTTTCCGTGAAGCTTCAAAGGACCTCTTGGCAGCTTCCATACGCACTCTTTGGATGTATTCCAGAGGAGTGTTGTTGGTTGCCTGACGGAACCTGCGTTCGAAGGTGCGGCGGCCGGAATTGACGATGGCAGCCAATTCATCGATCGTGATCTTGTCGTTGTAGTTTTTCTCGATGTACTCCTGCACCTTCATGATCTCATCGTCCGCATGTTTTTTCTGTCCTTTGAATATGGTGAATGGGGCCTGACTGTTGCGGCCAATATCCAGTGCGAAGTTTTTCGAGATCAATATAGCCGTTTCACGGTCGGAGAACTTTTCAATCAGGTATAAGATCAGATTCCAAAGGCTGCTGGCGCCACCGCTGCTGTAAATATTTCCCACCTCAGTGATAATGGCGCCATCCACCACGTCTATTTGTGGGTATCGTACTTTGAACTCATCGAGGTAAGCCCAGTGGGTGGAACATTTTTTTCCGTTTAACAGTCCGGTTTCCGCCAGGAGGAAGGCGCCTAAACACAAACTGGCGATACTGCAGCCATTCCTGTACAGTTTTTGGATGTAAGGAATAACATCACTATTGATCTTTATTCCATCCTCAATATCGCCGTAAACAGGCGGTATGATCAACAGGTCGGTTTTATTCACATCGCTGATCAGGCGATCAGTTTTGATCGTGTATTCACCGTCGTTTGCCGAAACCAGGTTGGTAAGGCCCGCGTATTCCACTTCAAAAATGGGCTTTTTGCCCAGCGCTCCAAGAAAGTCATTGGCTGCCTTGAATGCGCGGTACGGCGGTGTTACCGCTTCTATTACGCCTTTCTCAGGGGCAAAAACTGTTACCTGCATAAGCTTTAAACTTTATAGTAAAAATAGTGCATCACTGTCATTTTTACCCACCGAAGTTGTCGCATTACCACAACACTGGTTTCATGCTTTCGGGCCATTTTTGTGTTATCAAACTAATAACCAAAAAATATTCAACATGGCAAAGAAAATCTTTATTAATCTGCCCGTAGCTGACTTGAAAAAGTCAATGGAATTCTATACAAAAACTGGTTTTACCAATAATCCTGCTTTCACGGATGAAACTGCAGCCTGTATGGTATTGAGCGAAGAAATTTACGTAATGCTCCTGACCCATGACAAGTTCTTGCAGTTCACCAGCAAAAAGATCATTGATGCCAGAACAGATATCGGTGTGATCAACTCCATTTCTGTTGATAGCGCTGAAGAAGTAAATGCAATGGCGGATGCAGCTTTAAATGCCGGTGGCAGTGAACCCGGCTCGCCAAAGGACTATGGTTTCATGCAACAAAGAAGCTATAGCGACCTTGATGGTAACCATTGGGAAGTATTGTATATGGACATGAGCAAATTTCCCGGCTAAGCGTAATCTGGTGACGGATCATAAACCAATTGAGTTTTGAAAGATGAATTGGCATTTGCGGTGCACCTTTCCTTCAACGGAAACTGCAGACAGGCATTCCACTATTACCAAATATGTTTTGGTGGAGAATTGACGTTGCAAACGCTGGCTGACACGCCACTTGGTGTTGGGATGAGCAAAGAAATGCGAAGGGCGGTAGTGTGGGCCACATTGAGAAATGAGTATTTTAATCTGGTGGGATCGGATTTGTCGGATGAGTGCAATATTGTTACAGGCAATAGTGTAAGCATTTTGATCGAATGCTCCTCCTTTACCGAGCGCTCCAGGCTGATCAATAAACTCACCGGCAGGAACTTCTGCGCTATGGGAAATGGCAACCCGTTGGTAAACATCGTTGACATTTACCGGACCAGCTGGCTATTAAGTGTTCACTCATAAAATCATACAAAATGAAAAAGACAAAAATCATATTCTGGGCCTCAACTATTTTTATCTTTCTATTCGAGGGTATTATGCCCCTCATTACCTTATTGTTTGCACCGCAGTATATCAATGCCGGCACCAGCCCACTCGGCTATCCTGATTATTTTGCGGTAGCACTGGCCCTCTTTAAATTTATCGGGGCGTTGGCCATATTGCTGCCTGCCATACCTGACCGGTTAAAGGAATGGGCTTACGCGGGACTTACTTTTAATCTCATATTTGCTATGATCAGTCATGCCGTGGTAGATGGAAACATAGGTTTTATTTTACTGCCCGCAGGAATTATGGCCATTCTCGCCATGTCTTATTTTTCAAAAAACGTAATTCAGAGAGCTGACATCAGAAGAAAGCAGGGGAACATTCCTGTGTTCAATCAAATGGCATAGCATAAATAACTTCTGTCCTGAATTTATTGGCTGCATCCGAAGAGCATTGAATTGAAATCAAAAAGCCTCCACAATTTGTGAAGGCTTTTCTCCGTGTGAGGGTTGGATTATCTCCATCCCAATCCCGGCGCAACATACTCCAGGATGGAAGACAATACATGAATATTATAGTCAACTCCTAATGTATTGGGGATTGTCAAAAGCAAAGTATCTGCTTCCTGAATAGCTTCGTCTGCAGCCAGTTCTTTGATAAGCTGATCCGGCTCTGCTGCATAGCTTCTTCCAAAAATGGCATTTCTGCCCGGCTCAATCATTCCGATCTGGTCCCTCCGGTTGGCTTCCTGCCCAAAGTAACGGTGATCCTGCTCATTGACGATTGCGAAAATTGAACGGCTCACCGAAACTCTCGGTTCACGTTGATGCCCCGCTTTTTTCCAGGCCTCTTTATACAATCTGATCTGCTCCGCCTGTTGTATATGGAATGGTTTGCCGCTTTCGTCAAACTTCAGCGTGGAGCTTTGCAGGTACATACCATTTTCAGCAGCCCAGACAGCAGTGGCATTGGAGGCTGCTCCCCACCAGATGCGTTCGCGCAAGCCCTCTGAATATGGTTCCAGCCGGAGCAGTCCGGGAGGGTTGGGGAACATCGGATTAGGATTCGGTTGTGCAAACCCGATACCACGCAGTTTATCCAGGAATTCCAATGCCTTACGGCGACCCATATCCGCATCTGATTCTCCTTCTGCCGGTTCATATCCAAAATATCGCCAGCCGTCGATCACCTGCTCGGGCGATCCTCTGCTGATACCCAACTGCAGCCTTCCCTGTGAGATCAGGTCTGCAGCACCGGCGTCCTCCACCATGTAGAGCGGATTTTCATAACGCATATCAATCACGCCTGTTCCGATCTCGATTGTACTGGTTTTGGCTCCGATTGCAGAAAGCAAGGGGAATGGCGATGCCAGTTGGGCTGCAAAATGATGTACACGGAAATAAGCTCCGTCAAGGCCAATTGCTTCCGCAGCTACAGCCAGGTCAATGGATTGCAGCAATGTGTCGCTTGCTGAACGGGTTTGGTAGGCCGGGTGTTTGGCCCAGTGCCCAAACGAAAGAAATCCTATCTTCTTCATATGTTTTCTTTCAGATTAAATTATTCTGATTAGCTGGCATTATGGAATTTGCTGGTGACCAGTCAAATTCTTACTCAGCTCCAAAGGAATTTATTCTATACAATTATAAACAAAGGATTGTTGGGAAGAGAGTTGGATCTTTAGATCAGGATGCTATTTAAAAGAACATGGAGAATCCTTTGCCATCGATCCTCTTATTCTTTTTAGAAGGTTCCGTGCCAATATCTTTTCTGAACTGTTGCATTTCGTTCAGTAAAAATTTCTTATACTGTTCTGTCATGAATGCGGTAAAAATGGAAATGTCTTCTTGTTTTCTTGCTTGCTGTAATGCGTCATAATAATCTACTTTGTCTTCCTGGTAAACGATGGCCAGCGGCAGATCAAAGTAGCACTGTATATAATTCATCAATAGACGGCTTGTGCGCCCATTCCCGTTATAGAAGGGATGGATGCTAACCAGGTCGAAGTGTGCAATAAAGGAGAGGAGTAACTGTTCTTCTATAGTGCTTACGGAAGAAAAGTCTTTATCTAGTTTATCAACTAACCCGCTTGTGTAGCGTTCTACTTTTTCGAAGTTGACGAAATAGCTTCCACCGGCACTTACGTTCCCTTTGCGGAATATTCCTTTTGAAGCATCGATCTCTCCAAAAACAGTATTGTAAACACCGCCGGTATGCCTCATGACCCTGGCGTTAATGGATTGTATAAAATTTACTGTAACCGGCGTTTTTTTTCGGGCAGCATCCAGCACAAAAAGCAAGGCGTCGTAGTGGTCTTTTACCATCAGGCTGTGTTCGAGAGGTTTTCCTTTAGGTGTAACGCCTTCTTCCAAAAGTAAGCGGGTTTCATTTTCCGTCAGAGTTGAGCCCTCTATGCTACTGGAGTGATGAACAATAGAGAACTGATTGAATTTGTCATAATCGATTACGTCATGCAGATTCAGGGACTGGTATTCATCTATTATGGATTTGACACCAACCATAGTTGTTACGAAGATAAATTAGAAGTGAAATCTAAACTAAAGAAAAAAGGTTGCAAGCATTGCTTACAACCTTTTTTTCTGCGTGCCCAGGACTGGATTCGAACCAGCACACCCTTGCGAGCGCTGCGACCTGAACACAGTGCGTCTACCAATTTCGCCACCTGGGCAGGTGTTAAACCGTTGATTCAAAGTTACTTGAATGTTCCGGTATCGTGTTCGGGGTTGCAAATATAAAAATTATATTCAACTCACCAAAAATATGTCAGCTATTTTCTCTCGCTGTTTTCCAACCGATTAGCAAAACACCGGTCACTACTAGCATTGTGCCCACAATCTGCTCGAAAAAAATTTCTTCTCCCAGGATCCAGTATGCCTGTAAGATGGTGGAAACGGGTCCGATCCCTGAAATGATCGCCACATTATTTGAACCGATCTGCTTCATGCCAAGCGAGATCAGAAAGCTCGGGATCACTGTTGCAAATATTGCGAGCAACAATCCGTAGAGCCAGGCGCTACCGGCAGCACTGCGCAGCATTTCAAAATTGCCGGCAAACAAAAAATGTAAAAAGATACCAGCTGTTGCGGCCAGCATCGCATAAGCAGTGAATCTTCCTGCTCCAACAGTGGGAATGATATGCCCGCTGCCGGCGATATAAATGGAATAAGTGATAGCGCAAAGGAAAATGAGGAAACAGCCCCAGTAGAAATCCGGACTGCTTGTATCCAGCTGTAATTCGCCTGCAAAGGCAAGACCAATACCTAGATAAGTAAGCAGTAATGCAATCCACTGCAGCCGGTTGATCTTCTGCTTGAAATAATAACCATTGATCAGCACGGCAAACGTGGGGTAGAGGAAGAGGATCAATCGTTCCAGTCCTGCAGACACATATTGCAGTCCCATGAAATCGAACAGGCTGCTCAGGTAATATCCGAAAATGCCTAAAACCACTACCCAGGTCCATTGATTCCTGGATAGTGGTTTATTCTCTTGTTTCCTTGCGGCCAAGATAGCGGCCACACTATAAAAAGGGAGGGAAAATATCATTCTCAATGTGAGCAATGTAAGCGCATTGATGGCTGTATGCGCAAAGGCCACTTTGATGATGATGGCCTTGGTGGAAAATAACACGGCTCCCAGGAAAGTGATTACAAAACCTGCCAGTGTGATCCGGTTATTTTTTTTCAATTGCTCCATCCAAGTATAACCCTGTGGGTCACCTGCTGAATTACACTGATACGTTGAAATCGCGCAGAGCGTCGTTCAGGCTTGTTTTGAGATCTGTGCTGGGTTTGCGCTGACCGATGATCAGGGCGCAGCTAACGCCATATTCACCTGCAGGGAATTTCTTTGTGTAGTTGCCGGGGATCACCACGCTGCGTTCGGGAACATAGCCTTTCATTTCAACAGGCTCTGATCCGCTCACATCGATGATCTTGGTGCTTTGCGTGAGTACCACATTGGCGCCGAGTACAGCTTCTTTTCCAACACGCACACCTTCCACCACAATACAACGGCTGCCAATGAATGCGCCATCTTCCACAATCACAGGAGAGGCCTGCAGTGGTTCCAGCACTCCGCCGATACCAACGCCTCCGCTCAGGTGAACACCTTTACCGATCTGTGCGCAGCTGCCCACGGTAGCCCAGGTGTCTACCATCGTTCCTTCATCTACATATGCGCCGATGTTCACATAGGAAGGCATCAGCACCACATTCTTTGCCAGGTAAGCGCCATAGCGGGCCACAGCATGAGGAACAGCCCTTACGCCGAGGTCCTTATAATTTTTCTTCAAGGTCATTTTATCATAGAACTCGAATGGTTCGAGACTGTAGGTCTGCATGGTCTGTGTAGCGAAATACAGGAGGATGGCTTGCTTAACCCATTCGTTCACTACCCAGTTATCGCCTTCGGGTGAAGCCACGCGCAGTCTTCCTTTATCAACCTCTTCAATCACTGCCCTTACCGCATCTGTATATTTATTGTCTTTTACAAGTTCCCTGTTGTTCCAGGCTTCGGCTATCAGTTGTTGAAGTTCCATGCGAGATATTTTCTGCAAACTTAACAATTGAGCGCCAATAAAACATATGGAAAAAAGCCCGGATCATTACCATCCTTTGAAGCTTGTTTCCGATGGATTACATTTGCAGCATGGAATTCAACCACGATGTGGAAAAATCCCTGGAAGTGCTGGACCAGGGTGGCCTGATACTGTACCCAACGGACACTGTGTGGGGGATCGGTTGTGACGCTACCAATGCGGAGGCTGTAAAGAAGATCTATGAGCTGAAGCAAAGGGCAGCTTCCAAAAGTATGATCGTGCTCCTGGCGGATGAGCGGGATATCCTGCAATATGTGGCAGGTATCGATCTGGCCGTATTCGATTATCTTGACAATGCGAGCAAGCCAACAACGGTGATCTATAATGGAGCCATTGGTCTGGCAGATAACCTGGTGAATGAAGATGGCTCCATCGCCATCAGGATCGTGAAGGAAGATTTTTGTAGACACCTGATCAAGCGTTTCAGGAAACCTGTCGTAAGCACTTCCGCCAATCTCAGCGGAGAGCCCACGCCCCGCAATTTTGCAGAGATACCGGAGCATATTCAAAAGGCTGTCGATTATGTGGTGGAGTATCGTCAGAATGATCATTCCATTGCGGCTCCTTCCGCCGTTGTGCGTTGGGAGAATGGTGAAGTCAACGTAATCAGGCCCTGATCTATATTCAATATCTATGGCTAAAGAAAAGATCCTTGTTATTCAGACTGCTTTTATCGGCGATGTGGTGCTGGCCACCGGCATCGTTGAAAAGTTGCACCGGCATTACCCTTCGGCAGCTATTGATATGATGGTGAGAAAAGGGAATGAAGGATTGCTGAAAGATCATCCTTATCTCCATGAAGTGATCGTGTGGAATAAGAAAGATGGAAAAATGAAAAATCTTTTTCAGCTCCTGAAAAAGATCCGCGCTACCAGGTATGATATGGTGTTCAATGTGCAACGCTTTGCTGCCACCGGCATCCTCACTGCTTTCTCCGGCGCAAAATATACTGTTGGGTACGATAAGAATCCACTCAGTCGTTTCTTCACCAAACGTGTGAAGCATGTGATTGCAAGTGGCGGCGTTACCAAACACGAGATCGAGCGATGCAATGAACTGATCAAAGACATCACCGGCGATGATACACCGGAAAAACCGCATCTCTATCCCTCAGCAGTAGACGAAGAGATCGTGGCTCATTATAAAGGTAGTCCTTATATCACCATTTCTCCCGCATCGGTTTGGTTCACCAAGCAATATCCTGCTGAGCAATGGGCCAGTTTTGTGAACAAGGTTTCGCGGTATTATACCATTTTCCTGCTCGGTGGTCCGGGGGATAAAACACTGGCTGAAAAGATCCGCACCAACGTGCATCATCCGGGCGTGGTGAATCTCTGCGGCAAGCTCAGCTTCCTGCAATCTGCCGCGCTGATGAGGGATGCTGTAATGAATTATGTGAACGATTCCGCGCCCATGCATTTCGCGTCTGCTGTGAATGCACCGGTAACGGCTGTTTACTGTTCTACTTTGCCTTCTTTTGGCTTCGGGCCATTGTCCGATAAACAGTTCATCGTGGAAGTGATGGAACCGCTGCCCTGCAGGCCCTGCGGCCTTCATGGTAAGAAAGCCTGTCCGCTCGGTCATTTCAAATGCGCCAAAGAAATACAGGACGATCAACTGCTCAACAGTTTAAGGGCCTAGCCACCGGCTTCCCCCTCTTATGCTACACTTGTTTTACATTTGCACTGCTTATGGATATTCAATGCTCGGAAAAGGAATTGTTCGTTTTTAATAAGATCGCGCATGCTGCCGCAGACCTGGGAGTTCCCTGTTATGTGATCGGTGGTTTTGTGCGCGACAAGATCCTGGGAAGGAAAACGAAGGACGCAGACATCGTGTGCGTTGGGGATGGCATTACACTGGCCCACAAAGTGGCCGAGCGTTTTCAGCCCAAACCTACCGTGGCATTCTTCAAGACATTCGGAACCGCTCAGATAAAAGTGGATGATTGGGAGATCGAATTCGTGGGCGCACGCAAGGAAAGTTATCGCTACCATAGCCGCAATCCGGAAGTGGAGCCGGGCAATTTGAAAGATGACCAGGACCGACGCGATTTCACCATCAATGCACTTGCCATCAGTCTCAACAAAGATGATTTCGGCAAACTCATCGATCCCTTCAATGGCATTACTGATCTCGAAAATAAACTGATCCGT
The DNA here is from genome assembly GCF_007970185.1 of Pseudobacter ginsenosidimutans. NCBI lineage: Bacteria > Pseudomonadati > Bacteroidota > Chitinophagia > Chitinophagales > Chitinophagaceae > Pseudobacter > Pseudobacter ginsenosidimutans. The sequence goes on from NZ_CP042431.1 coordinate 3,805,123, forward strand.
ACACCGCTGGACCCCTCACAAACTTTCAGTGATGATCCATTGCGCATGATGCGTGCTATCCGCTTTGCGAGCCAGCTTGAATTTACCATCCATCCACCGGTGTTCCAGAGCATCAAAGACAATATGGAGCGGATCCGCATTGTATCACAGGAACGCATCACCGATGAATTCAATAAGATCCTCTGCAGTAACAAACCCAGCATCGGGCTTGATCTGCTGTATCAAAGCGGATTGCTGCATATCATCTTCCCACAACTCGTGGACCTGGCAGGAGCGGAGTATGTGGATGGATACGGACATAAGGACAATTTCTACCACACCTTGCAGGTGGTTGATAATATCTCGCGCCATACCAATGATCTCTGGTTGCGCTGGGCAGCTTTATTGCATGATATTGCTAAACCCGCCACCAAGAAATTTGAGCAGGGGCATGGCTGGACATTTCACGGGCATGAAGTGGTGGGAGGCAGGATGGTGCCGAAGATCTTCGCCAAACTGAAACTGCCGCAAAATGAAAAGATGCGGCTCGTGCGCAAACTGGTGGAACTGCATCTCAGACCCATCTCACTTACAAAGGAGAATATAACGGACTCGGCCATTCGCAGATTGCTGTTCGATTCAGGTGAAGACGTGGATAGCCTCATGCTGCTTTGCGAAGCGGACATCACTTCGAAGAACAAACAGAAAGTGAAGCGCTTTCTCGAAAACTTCGAAATGGTGCGGGAGAGAATGAAAGAAGTGGAGGAAAAAGATAAGATCCGCAACTGGCAACCTCCCATCACGGGTGAAATGATCATGGAGGTTTTCAATCTTCCACCTTCAAAACCTGTTGGTGACCTGAAAAATGCCATCAGGGAAGCCATTCTTGATGGTGAAATAGAAAATAATTATGATGCAGCTTACCGCTTCATGATGAAAAAAGCCGCTGAAATGGGACTTCTGAAAAGTTAGAATATTGTCTTATTTTTGAAACGAACGATCATTATATTCGTAATTATGGCTGTACTTAAATTCAGGGTTTATTTAGAAGAAGACGATAGCATCTACCGGGATGTTGCGATCAAGCATACGCAATCATTCTTTCAATTGCACCAGGTGATACTTAAATCGTATGAATTCGATAATAAACACCAGGCAACTTTTTACAGGAGTAATGATAACTGGCAGCGCGGCCGTGAGATCACGCTGGAGAAATATGAAAAAAGATATGAAGCTCCACCGTTACTCATGCAGGAAACGCTGATCGGGTCAGAGATCAAGAACCCGAGCCAGAAGTTCATCTACATCTATGACTTTGTCAAGAACTGGAGCTTCCTGGTTGAGCTGATCGGCGTTACCAAGGATGAGAATTCCAGGCTGGAATATCCTGCTGTGATCAGAACAGAAGGCATTGCGCCCTCACAGAACGGAACAAAAGGACTGATGGGGCACGATAAACTCTCCGAAGTGGAAGAGAAATACGATCTCCTGATCGGCACTGAAGGGTTTGGAGAAAAGAATGAAGACGGAGAAGACCTGCCTTCCGAAGAGTCCGGCGAAGCCAGTGGTGAGGAAGAGCAATAATCATGGCCAATAAAACTGTCATCATTATCGGTGGGCCCACAGCCTCCGGCAAAACTGCGCTCGCCATCCGGCTGGCCCAATACTTCAATACCAACATCATATCCGCAGATTCCCGGCAATGTTACCGGGAAATGACCATCGGGGTGGCAAAACCTTCCGAGGAGGAATTGCAACTGGTGAAACATTATTTCATCAATTCACATTCCATTCACCAGGGTGTTACTGCCGCCACTTTTGAACAATACGCCCTGGAAGCTTCAAAGGAGATTTTCAGTGAAAAGGATATTGCTGTTATGGTTGGCGGCACCGGGCTCTACATCAAAGCTTTCTGTGAAGGCCTGGATGATATTCCCGCTATCGATCCCGCCATCCGTGAGCAGATCAATGCAGACTATGCGCAACACGGCCTGGTCTGGCTGCAACAACAGGTTGCCACTCTTGATCCCATCTACTACAGTAACGGGGAGATCCTCAATCCCCAGCGCCTGATCCGCGCACTGGAAGTGAAACTGCATACAGGCCGCTCCATTCGCGAATTCCAGCAAAAGAAGAATATTACAAGGGATTTCGATACCATCAAACTGTCCCTCGAATTACCGAAAGAGATCCTCCACCAGCGCATCCATCTCCGGGTAGACCAGATGATGGAACAGGGACTGCTGGCCGAGGTTCAATCACTTCATCCTTACAAAGATCTCAATGCCCTGCGAACAGTTGGCTACGCAGAACTGTTTAACTATATCGACAGTAAAGGCACCCTCGAAAATGCAGTGGAAGCCATTAAAAGCAACACCAGGTATTACGCCAAAAGACAAATGACCTGGTTCAAAAAAGATAAGGCATTCCAATGGTTTTCGCCCGGTGAGGAAGAAGCGATCCTGGAAATGCTGCACAGAGAAATTAAATAAAATGTGAAAAAAATAATCAGGGGTTATTTCCAACGAGGAAAATGATTTTTTACCTTGTAGCGTCGATTGTAATTGGCTGTATTGAAATGTGTTTTGAAGCCTATCAGAAGTTATTACAAAAAATTGCAATAAAAAGTTAAATACTGAAATATTTTAATGTTTTAGCCGAACTTTGTACTACGCGAGTCTCAGGTAATTTCAGTTATCCGAATTCACGAAATTATCGCGTTACGAGACAAAAGTGAAGGGTTAAGGTTTTAGTAAACCTTACAAATCAAAAAGCCCCTTGCCATAGGGGGCTTTTGATATTTATGTACTACGCGAACTTTATAATTTGATTCCAACGGTGAGGATCACCTGCCCGTTGTTCTGAGTGGTTTCTGCGAATGTATTGGCGCGATCCGGATTATCGAGCCGGTATGGGAAGTCTACGTTCTTGTAAATACTGTGCACGTAAGTAACATCAACAAATATGCCTTTGTCTCTGTAACCGAGGCCACCACTGAGATTGGTCCTGCTGGCATTCAGAGCGCCATCTTTGTAAGGATTGCCGTAATGTGCAAATCCAAGTCTTGTCATCAGTGTATTGAACTTAAGCTCACCACCTACACGGAAATTGAATGTTCCCTTGTATTCTCCCTTGATCACATTGTTGAGGTCCTTGAAGTATTGATCATCTCCCTCATTTTCGTATTCATCTGCTGAATGCATTCTTGATGAACCGTAGGTAACATATTCAATATCGGCTGAGATGAATCCCTGTTGTTTGGTTACATCTTCCACCGCATTGAACATCCAGGCACCGCTGGCGATGAAGCGCCAGGGTGAAGTGTTGTTATATTTGAAGCTGGGGTTGGAGCCGTTGAAAAAATCGCGACTGGCTACTGAGACCTGATTGGTAAAGCCGCCATTTCCATCACGTATATCGTCAAGGGTATCAAGGTTGGTGGTCATGATGCTGCTGAATTTGTCGCGCAGTCCATAGAATGTTGGAGAGTGAACCGCCAAACCGATGCGCAGTGGCGCTACAGGTTTGAAGATCATGCCCAGCCTGGCATTGAAGCCAACTCCTTTGGAGCTGTATTCCTCTTTGTATTCACTGAAATCGAATTCATCGTTGCCTGTTCCGTTCACATCAGATTCCCGGTATATGGAAGTCCTGTTGTAGTTCACGATGGGGATGCCGATGCTGCCACCGAGATAGAACTTATCATTCATGCTCGCTCCCATACCCAATGAGATCTCTGTAATGCCTCCGGTGGTTTTGATGGTCTTCTCCTGGTTGAGGGGAAATGCTTCTTCCGCGCGGGAGAATACAGTACCTACTCCATTGTTGTCCCTTACTGCATCGATGAGATAAGTATACAAGCCCATCTTGGTGAGCAGGGAGAGAGAATTTTCATCAAGCGCATCGTCTATGATCTGTTCATCGGAGTAATCAGGATATCTTTCGCGCTGACTTCTATAATAACGGGCAAATTCATCGGCCATGTTCTCGCTATAGGAGCTGTAATCGTTCACGCCTTTGTAATGCGTCATGCCATTGAAATTGGCGGTCTGGTTGATACCGATGGCGAAAGCCTTGCTGCCCCAATTGCTGTAGCGGTCAGACCAGCCGGTAACGAATCCGGAGGTTCCCAAGCTGAAGCGGTTGAAAGCGTTGCCCTGCGCATCGGTGCCGCGGAAGCTGCCCTTGCCATTATAGAAACCGAACATGGGGCTGAGCACAATCTCACTGGTCTTGTAAAAGCCGAGCCCTGCCGGGTTGGTGAAGAGTGTACTGATATCTCCGCCGAGTGCGCCATTGGCGCCTCCGATAGCCTGTGAGCGGGCGGTTCCTCCGGGTACGGTATAGCCCATCCTCAGTGCATCTTCCGGGATCTGGGCCAGGGCGGGGACGCTGCAAGCCAGAAAGAGGGCAGTATAAACTTGTTTTTTCATAATCGTAGCTATTGCCTGTGTTGCAATCCTTGAGGTAATACAATAAAAAGGAGGAAGCAAAATTCAAGGGATCTCAAATCCTGGTTCCTCCGGTATAATTTGTTGATAGTGTACTCAACCAGTAAAAATTAGTTGCGGCCTGGCCTGCTTACGCCACCACCACCGCCACTGCTTCCACCGCTGCTGCCACCACTGGAGCTGCCGCCGCCGTAACTACCGCCGCTGCTGCGACCATAATTGCCGGTGTTGTTGGAAGGTGGAGTGTAAGTCCTGTTCTGGCGGTCGCTGTTTCCGCGGGTATTGTAGTAGCGGCCGTTACCGTTTCCGCCATTGTTACCGGAGCGGTAAGAGTTGGTTGTAGTGCGATTGGTGTTGTTATAAACCCCGATGCCGGAAGGCAGTCTGTAAGAACTGCGGGTATTCCTGCTGTTCAGAGAAGTATTACGGTTGTTGTAGGTTCCGTTATAGCTGCTCATATTGAAGTTGCGCACCTTGGTGTACATTCCGGGATTGTCCTTTGGATTCACCACAATGCCGCCACCGCAATAGGGATTGTAAAAACTGTTCCAGTAGTAATAGCTGTTCCATCCGTGGTTCCAGCCGCCATAGCCGTACATTGGATTGTAGAAGCCACTATACCAGGGAGAATAGTAATTGCCGAATCCGAGACCAAGACTCATACCGGGGCCGTAGCCACCGTACATTCCCCAGTCGTTCCAGTAATTATCGAACATGCTCCAGCGTGAGTATGCGTATGGATTGCGCACTCTCATGCGGAGATATGCATCATCATCGTAATAATAATCATCGTTGTAATTATTGTATCTGGAAGATGACTGGTAACGCGAGCTTTGTCTGTCTCTCACATCAACATAATCATCTCCGCCTCCACCGGCTACGACGGTCCGTTCAGGGGAATAATAAACGTCATCCGGCGTTTGCCCAGACTTGTATACTGAACAACTGGTAAAACCAGTGGCTATAAGTACTGCTAAGAGGATAAACCGGGACTTCATGGTTGCGATTTTAACGTTTTACAATGCGAAGTACTACTTTTGCTTACTTCACAATTTAAAATTACAATAAATTGACCGTGACAGCGATTAAAATGTTGCGGGGGGAGTGTTAAAAATTATCAAGAAACTATGAGCAAAGAGATCACCAGCAGAAGCGAAGATTACTCGCAATGGTACAATGACCTGGTAATAAAAGGGAGCCTGGCAGATTATTCCGCGGTACGCGGTTGTATGGTAATTAAACCATATGGGTTCGCGCTCTGGGAGAACATGCGCGATGCACTGGACAAGATGTTCAAAGACACCGGACATGTGAATGCTTATTTCCCGTTGTTCGTTCCCAAAAGCCTCTTCGAAGCCGAAGAAAAGAATGCAGAAGGTTTCGCCAAAGAGTGCGCAGTGGTTACTCACTATCGTCTCAAATCAAATCCCGATAAAAAAGGCGCGCTGATGGTTGATCCGGAAGCGAAGCTGGAAGAAGAGCTGGTGGTCCGCCCCACCAGTGAAGCCATCATCTGGAACACTTACAAGAACTGGATCCAGAGTTACCGCGACCTGCCCATTCTCATCAACCAGTGGGCGAACGTGGTCCGCTGGGAGATGCGTACCCGTTTGTTCCTCCGTACTGCAGAGTTCCTCTGGCAGGAAGGCCATACTGCGCATTCTTCTGCACAGGAAGCCGTGGAAGAAACAGTAAAAATGCTGAACGTGTATGAAGATTTCGTGGAAAACTGGATGGCCCTCCCCGTTATTAAAGGCGTGAAAACAGAAAGTGAAAGATTTGCCGGCGCCGTTGATACTTATTGTATCGAAGCGCTGATGCAGGATGGTAAAGCCCTCCAGGCCGGTACATCCCATTTCCTCGGGCAGAACTTCGCCAAGGCTTTCGATGTGAAATTCTCCGATAAGGAAAACAAACTCGATTACGTATGGGCCACCAGCTGGGGCGTGAGCACCCGTCTGATCGGCGCTCTCGTAATGGCGCATAGTGATGATGATGGACTGATCCTTCCTCCAAGAATTGCACCCATGCAGGTAGTGATCGTTCCTATTTACAAAGGTGAAGACAGCCGTGCGCAGATCAATGCGAAAGGGCAGGAGCTGGTGAACAGTTTCAAAGCTGCCGGCATCCGCGTGAAATTTGATGACAATGATAATTCAAGGCCGGGCTGGAAATTCGCCGAATATGAAATGAAGGGAGTTCCCGTTCGAATCGCCATCGGCGTCCGCGACCTGGAGAACAATGTTGTGGAACTGGCGAGAAGGGATACTAAGGAAAAGACCACCGTGAGCCTGGACGGTCTTACGGAAAGAGTGTCTGCCCTGCTGACCGAGATCCAGCAAGCCATTTACAACAAAGCCCTGGAGTATCGCAACAGCCATATCACCAAAGTGGATACCTGGGACCAGTTTGTGGAAACCCTGAACGGCAAAGCCGGATTCATCTCCGCGCACTGGGACGGAACCGCTGAAACAGAGGAGAAGATCAAGGAGATGACAAAGGCCACTATCCGCTGCATTCCTCTTGACAATGAGCAGGAAGAAGGCAAATGTGTGCTTACAGGTAACCCCAGCAAACAGCGGGTATTGTTCGCTCAGGCATATTGATACGCATGAACGATTTCATAAGAGTGATTATTAAGGTCTTGTGAATTAATATATTTTAAGAATTCATTTTTTTTCATTTTCTTGTAACCCAATATTCAAAAAACCGCCTATTTCATGGAAAATTTAAGTCAACCCCAAAGCAACCAACCTAAAGCCATGCTGCCTAATGCAACTGCAGTACTGGTAATGGGAATTTTGTCAATCGTATGTTCATGCTTTTTTGTAGGTCTGGTACTGGGCATTATCGGTCTGGTATTAGGTAACAAAAGCAGGAAACTGTACAAGGAGAATCCCGCAATCTGGGATGGATATGGTCAACTCAATGCAGGTTGGATCATGTCTATCATCGGACTAGCGCTCAGCGCCCTTTACATTCTCTATTACATTGTTGTAATAGCGATCCTCGGCGCAGCAGCCACTTCCTTCTGGAACATGAACCAACATTTATAATTGCTTACAATGAACAAAGGGTGATTGAAGAAAATCCAAGATTATTTTCAATCACCCTTTTTCATTTTCAAGACACTGGCCCATGTTCCTCTGGATGGACAATTTTATGCTGCCCTGCATGTACAAGCAGCTCTTCAATGTGGATTGCCCGATGTGTGGCGCACAACGCTCACTGGCAGCGGCCCTCAAAGGAGATTTTGCCTCCAGCTTTTACCTCTACCCGCCACTTGTTCCTGTACTTGTTCTGATTGTTCTATCCCTGCTCTGGCTCTGTAGTAAAAGAATTGTCAGTAAGAGGTTCCTGGTAAATTATGCCTGGACCGTGCTGGCATTGGTGATGATCAGCTATATCGTGAAGCTGTTCATTTATCCACATTCGATCACCTCTTAAAAGTTAGACATTGGAACAAAATTCAACAAGCCTGCTGGATCTTTCGATAGACCAGCCCTGCGCCAACTATTTGCTGGAAGCAGCCAAATGGAACAAATTCATCTCCATCGTTTGGTTTGTACTCTGTGGACTGATGGCTGTGTTTTCCCTTTTTGCCGGAAGTATCATCGCCACCATGTACGGCTCCATGCCTGGCATGAGCGACACCATGAGCATGCTGGGAACAGGCGGAGGTGTTATGATCACGCTCTTCTATTTGCTGATCACTGCCATCTATCTCATCCCTAATTTCTGGAGATACAGATTCTCCGTTCAGGCCATTGCTGCCGTCAGGAGTAATGACCAGGTACAGCTCAACCTGAGCCTGAACAATTTTCGCAAATACTCCAAATACTGGGGTATCCTCACCATTATCATCATTGCATTCTACGTACTCATTTTTGTTTTCTCCATTATTGGCGGAGCGCTGATGATGAGCCGTTGATCTAACGTGTGGTGTAATAGTTGTAATCCTTCATCAGGGTGTGCAGGAACTGGAAGGAATCTTCATCGCTTTGCAGGTTCAGCTTGGCTTTGATGCGGTCTGCTATGCGCATGGCCATGCCCATATCGCCACGGCTGGTGATGCTTTGGAGAATGCCCTTGAGGGTATTGATGTCTTTATCGCTCAATCTCATTACTTCCGGGTAACGTGGCTGGTAGGTGGATTCCACTTCTGTGAAAATAGTATCGTAGATATTGGGATTGGTGCGGAAGTCGATCAGGATGGTGCCTGCCAGGATATCGCCTATACGCTGGCTTTTGGGTGTGAACAGCGTTACGGCAATGCCGGTGAAGATCAGCGGAAAGCTCCACCAGGGGAGGGCCTGTGAAGTTACCAGGGCCATGAACCCGAAGGGGGAGTCAATCAGTCTGAACAGCCAGCGGATCAGGTACTGGTTGATGGTGGGCGTGCCGCCATCTTCTGCAATCACACGCAGGCCCATGGCGTATTTGCCAAGACTGGTGCCATTCAGCATGATCTCACTCAGGAGGTGGTACAAAAGATAGGGTAGAATGAAAATATATCCCAGCCAGCCGGCGCCGGCTGTTATCGCCAGCACATTCACCACAATCAGGTAAACAATGCACACTGCCCCATCGATCAGCCAGGCCAAAAGACGTTTACCGAAAGACGCCACCGGAATTTCCACTTCGAGATTGAAACCTGTATCTAATTTGAGCAATGCCATTGATAAACAAATAAAAAGATAAAATGAATACCCTGATAGTAACGTTCTAAGATTTAACTATTATATTTATTCCGGCATAAATTTATAAACTTCTGATCCGTGAGAGAAGGCCTTTTCTTAAAAAAGAATGTTGAGAAGTGGAAGCAATACCAATTCAACCAGCAGGCAGACCCCGATGAAACTGCCAAACGTTTCACTGAACTGGTGGATGATCTTGGATACGCAAAAACTTTTTATCCAGAAAGCAGAGTCACCCGTTACCTGAACGGGATGGCTTCCCGCATCTATCTCGATATTTACCGCAATAAAAGAGAGCCCGGTTCCCGGATCCTCCGGTTCTGGAAGACCGATCTGCCGCTCGTCAATTACAAACACCGCCGCGAATTATTCTGGGCATTCATCATATTCACCACCATGGCCATCATGGCTGCTTTCTCGGCGGCTCATGACGACAGTTTCGTGAGGGGCATCCTCGGCGACGGGTATGTGGAAATGACGGAAGACAATATCGCGCAGGGAGATCCTTTTGGTGTGTATAAAGATGAGAACCGGATGGAAATGTTCCTCCGCATTGCGCTCAACAATATACAGGTGTCGTTCCTGGTATTTGTGGGCGGGCTTTTTTTGTCGCTCGGTTCTGTATGGCTGTTATTCGTCAACGGCGTGATGGTGGGCGCATTCCAGTATATGTTCTTTGCAAAAGGACTGGGCTGGGATTCCGTGCTGGTGATCTGGATACATGGTTCCCTGGAAATATCCGCCATCGTGATCTCCGGTGCGGCGGGCTTCATACTTGGTAACAGCATCCTGTTCCCCGGAACAAGAAAACGGATCGATTCGCTGAAAGTGGGCGCCAAACACGGGGCCATGCTGATCATCGGACTGGTGCCGATCTTCATTGCAGCCGCCTTCCTGGAAGGTTTCGTCACCAGGCTTACGCATATGCCCAAAGCCCTGAGCATATCCATCCTGGCCATCTCCTTTATTTTTATCATCTGGTATTTTGTGATCTATCCTATGATTGTGAACAGAAGATCGCAATCCCCTGAATTGTCATAATCACTCATGGTTTTACTGAACTCATATCGTTCCTGTGCAAATTGGCGCTTACTGATGGTAGTGATAGCCGTCTTTTGCTGCTCGCTGGCCAGCGCTCAGGAAGTTATTGTGGATACTGCGCCGCCACAGGCTAAGTATTCCGTGGAAGATGAAGAAGGGGAAGACGAAGGAACCGGCGCTATAACTACCCCTGCAGAACCTGCATTGCGCAAAGTGCCGGATTCCATCGTGAAGCGCTACAAGGCCGATCCTGATTTCGCGTATGCGAATGATCCTGAATATTGGGATAAACCAGAGCAAAAAAAGAAAAAAGACAATAACAAACCCAAAAGGGAAAGAGAAGAACGCGACCTTTCCATGCTGGATTTCTCCGGCGTGTTTGGCGTTGTGAAAGTAATATTCATTGCCCTGTTGATTGCTCTCCTTGCTTTCCTGGTATATAAACTGATGGGCGACCGCTGGCCATGGCAGCAACCGGCAAGATTGAAAGAAGATGAACAGGCTACGGCAGAAGAGGAGCTGAATGAAGATGAACTGCAGCAAAAGATCCGTGAATCCATCGATCAGCAAAAATTCAGGATGGCTATCCGCTACAGCTATCTCTTCACGCTTCGCAGGATGGATGAAAAAGGATGGATACATCTCGATGCCAAATCTACCAACCACGATTATGTGAAACAGATGAAAGCAAACGATCCGCAGGGAACATTTGCTTATCTCACCAATATCTATGATTATGTATGGTATGGTGAATTTGAACTGAACAAAGAACAGTTCGGTCTCGTGTACAAAGATTTCCAGAATTTCCTAAATACGTACAGCCATTGAAAAAGCTACTGACATATCAATGGTTGCTGCTGGCACTGCTGTCCACTGTGCTCATTATGTCCTGTGGGCCGAAGAAAAAGAAAGTCCTGGACAAGCGCGTAACACTGCTGCGAACAGACAAGATCCCCTATGGCACGTGGTATGCTTTCGAGAATCTGCAGCATATTTTCCCGGACGCTACAGTGGATGTGGACAAAAGCGGCCTGATGCAACAGGGAGAAAAGAATACTGCATACATTATCATTTACAGGAATGTGCTACCAACAGAAGAGGAATCCATCACGCTGGGCAATTTCATCTCCGGAGGCGGTCATCTCTTTCTGTCTGCCTGGCGCTTCAATGAGCATATCCTGGATTCGCTGCATCTTGAAATGTCTACCGATTTCTTTTCGCAACAGCGTGCCGTGACTATCGACGACCCCGTTACCGGAAAGACCGATACATTTTCATATCCTGGAATGCCCTTTGAAGCTTATTTCTCGAAGTTTGACTCCAGCATCACCACTGTTCTTGGACATAACGCTGATGGTAAACCGAATTTCCTGAAATTTACCTATAACAACGGCGGCGTTCTGTACCTGCATTGTGCGCCACAGGCCCTGAGCAATTTCTTCCTGTTGCACAAAGACAATAAAAGATATTATGATGCTGTGATGAGCCATTTGCCTTCCTCTATCACAGATATTCAATGGAACGAATATTTCCGCACACACCGCAAGAACGAGGATGAGAAATTCTCTGCCCTGGGCTGGCTCAGGAACCAGCCTTCGCTGGCTGCCGCCATGTGGCTGCTGCTCCTGCTGGCATTGCTGGTGTACCTGTTCGAATCCAAACGCAAGCAGCGTGTGGTGCCTGTGCGTCCGCCATTGAAGAATGCCACCGTGGAATTTGCCAGAACAGTGGGCCGCCTCTACCTGCAGCGTAAGGACAATAACAACCTCGCTTACAAAATGGCTGCTATCTTTATGGACCATGTGCGGAGGAAGTTCAATGTGCGCACTACCATGGATGATGAATTTGTTGAAAAATTATCCCATAAATCAGGATATGATAAAGTAGCGCTCGCCAATCTGTTGTACCAGTTGAAATACGCGCAGGCCAACGAGGGCGTAAGCGATATGGAATTGCTGGAATTGCAGCAGAAGCTGGACCATTTCTATCAGCATACCTGATCCATCAAACAATTACTTATACAAACGCATACTTATACATGGAAACGAACGAAATTTTTCAGAGCCGCACCGATTTAGGCATCCTGCACCAGAGCGTACACATCCTGAAGCAGGAGATCGGAAAAGTGATCGTAGGCCAGGAAGAAATGGTAGAGCTGTTGCTGGCCGCCATTCTTGCAGACGGTCATGTGCTCATTGAAGGTGTGCCCGGTGTTGCCAAAACCCTTACGGCGAAACTGCTGAGCAAATGTATCTCTGTTGATTTTTCCCGTATCCAGTTCACGCCGGATATGATGCCGAGCGATGTGATCGGTACTTCCGTTTTCAATCCGAAAGAAAGCAATTTCCAGTTCAAGCGTGGACCTATCTTCAGCAATATCGTGCTGATAGATGAGATCAACCGTGCGCCTGCCAAAACACAGTCGGCCCTCTTTGAGGTGATGGAAGAAAAACAGGTTACGGTTGATGGTCATAGTTATGCGCTGGAATCCCCCTTCATGGTGGTGGCCACGCAGAATCCGATAGAGCAGGAGGGAACCTATCACCTGCCTGAAGCTCAGCTGGACCGTTTCCTGTTCAAGATCATCGTTTCCTATCCCACACAGGAGCAGGAATACCAGGTAGTGATGCAACATCACCAGAGCAACCTGAAAGATATGATGGGCCAGGTGAACGAGGTGCTGACCGGGGCGCAGATCGAAAACCTGCGTCAACAGGTGCGTGCCCTGCATGTTGAGCCCAAACTGATCGGCTTCATCACTGGCATCGTAGCCAATACACGCAATCATAAAGCGATCTACCTGGGGGCATCGCCCCGCGCCAGTATCGGTATCCTGAACGGAGCAAAGGCATTGGCGGCTATCCGTGGACGTGATTTCATCACACCGGAAGATATCATTCATATCACGCCAGCTGTACTCCGCCACCGCCTGGTGCTGACGCCCGAAAAAGAAATGGAAGGCGCCAATACCGATGACGTGATCAGGGATATTATTACACAAATAGAGGTTCCAAGATAAAAGATGCTGAAGCGTTTCATAAAACCATTGTTCTTCGGCCGCGCATTCTATTGGGGATTTGCGGTGCTGATCCTGTTGTTTGTGCTATCCTACAACTGGTTGTACCTGTACAGTATCGCCAAATACGCGGTATTGTTTTTTGCTGCCCTGGTGCTGCTGGATTACCTGATCCTCTTTGCAAAAACAAATGGCATCAATGCAGAACGGAATATGGCGGACCGTTTCAGCAACGGTGATGAGAATACCGTGAGCATTCACCTGAAGAGCAGTTACAGTTTTCCTGTTTTCCTGAAAGTGATCGAAGAGCTGCCTGTGCAGTTCCAGCGCAGGGACTTTTTGATGAAAGCCAGCCTGGGCATTGGGAAAGAAACCATACTGCATTATAAGCTGCGGCCGGTAGAGCGTGGCGAGTATACTTTCCATTATACCAATGTGTTTGTGAAAAGTGTACTGGGACTGATCATCCGCCGATACCAGGAAAGCGGGGAGTCCACTGTGATCAAAGTGATGCCTTCTTTCTTTGCCCTTCGCCAGTTTGAGCTGCGCGCCATGAGCAATAACCTGGCAGACGCCGGCAGCAGGAAGATCCGCAAGATCGGCCATAGTCTTGAGTTTGAACAGATCAAGGAATATGTTACGGGAGATGATATCCGTAGCCTCAACTGGAAAGCCACAGCCCGCAAAGGCGGACAACTGATGGTGAACAATTATTCCGATGAGAGAAGCCAGCAGATCTATTGTGTGATAGACAAAGGCCGAGTGATGAAGATGCCTTTCGAAGGTGTGAGCCTGCTTGATTATGCCATCAATGCCACGCTGGTGCTCACGAGAGTGGCTCTGCTGCGGCAGGACAAAGCCGGCATGGTCACTTTTGCGGATACGCTCGGCCAGTTTGTGCCTGCCGACAGGAAGGCCGGACAAATGAACCTGGTGCTGGAAACTCTCTACAACCAGCAAACGCAGTTCCTGGAATCCGATTACGAAAAGCTCTATGCGCTGGTGCGCACCCGCATCACACAGCGCAGCCTCATAGTATTGTTTTCCAATTTCGAATCTGTGGGAGGGCTGCAAAGACAGTTGCCTTATATCCGCAGTATTGCCCGCAACCACCTGGTGCTGGTGGTGTTCTTCGAGAATACGGAATTGAAACAACTCACCGGACAGAAAGTGACCGATATCGAAAGTCTCTACATGCGCACAATTGCAGAAAGGATCGGTCATGAAAAACGACTGATCGTGAAAGAGCTGCAACAGCATGGCATCTCCACCATTCTCACCACGCCGCAGAACCTGACCGTGGAAACCGTGAATAAATACCTTGAGCTGAAAGCGAGGCAGGCTATTTAACCGGCTATTCCTATCTTCGCCGCATGGAATCTACACCGGTAAATGTATTTGAGCAGGGGACGGTATTGCTGATCAATAAGCCTCTTGAATGGACCTCTTTCGATGTGGTGCGCAAAGTGCGCAATATGATCCGCATCAAGAAAGTGGGTCACGCAGGTACCCTCGATCCGCTGGCTACCGGCCTGCTGATCGTTTGCACCGGCAAATTCACGAAGCGCATCAATGAATACATGGCCCGTGAAAAAGAGTATACCGGTACTTTCACCCTGGGCGCCACTACGCCTACTTACGACCTGGAAAGTGAACCGGAGAATTTCAAAGAGTTCCAGCACCTCACTCATGAGCAGCTTCTCGCTGCCACTCTTCCTTTCACCGGCGATATCCTGCAAATGCCTCCCATGCATTCTGCCATCAAGAAAGATGGGAAGCGGCTCTATGAACTGGCGCGTAAGGGACTGGAAGTAAAAGTGGACCCGCGTCCTGTAACTATCAAAACCTTCGAGATCACTTCCGTGGACCTGCCGGTTGTGCATTTCCGTGTGGTCTGTTCAACGGGCACGTATATACGCAGCCTGGCACAGGATTACGGTGCAGAGCTGGGGTGCGGCGCTTATCTCAGCAGCCTGGTGCGTACTCGCATCGGTGATTTTACGCTGGACCAGTCCATGACCATGGAGCAGGTAGCCACTTATATCGATGTAGTGAAAACAGGCGCTGAGCCTGATCAGAAAGGATAACCGATACCCAGCTGGAATTGTCCGCTGGTGATCTCAAGCTTGTGGAACCAGCCTCCATTTGTATTGGCAAATACCGGGTTCTTGAGTTTATAGGCCCAGTCGAGCCGGATGAGGAAGAAATCGAAATCGAAACGAAGACTGGTGCCCCCGCCTACGGCAATATCTTTGTACAATCTGTCTAACCGGAAACTGGCATCATCGATGCTCTTACCGGTGTTATCGAATTCCTTGCTCCAGATATTCCCGATATCAACGAAGAGTGCGCTGGCCACTTTGATACCTGCGATGGTAGTGAGGTTGAAGCGGTACTCCATATTCATTTCGAGCTGCATATTGCCGAAGCGGTCGATAGCGGAAGTGGAGTCTGTGGGCTCGTACAGGGTTGCAGAGCCGGGGCCAAGTCTTCTGATCTGCCAGGCGCGCATGCTGTATGGACCGCCTGCGGAGAAGGCCTTGAAGAATGGGAGATTGTATTCCCTGATGATGGCGCCATTGGTATCTGTGGTCTTCCCATAGATAAGGCCCACGCCGCCATAGGCGCGGAATGCGAGAGAGGATCTTCCGTAGTCGATATAATGTTTCACTTCAGCATCCAGTTTCACATAACGGCGAAGGTCACCCAGTTCCAGGTTTTTGATCAGTCCGAAGATGGCTCCGCTTTCTTCCACACGTCCGCGCAGGAGCGTGGTTCGTTTACCCCTGGTAGTTACTGTGCTGGCGCTGAGCACCTGGCTGATGATCATACCGTCGTTGAAGGCGAAGCGGTACGCGGAAATATCTTTTTCCAGACGGCGTAAACTATCGGTCTTGCGCACACTGGTATATTCGAAATTGAGCGGGATGTATTGCCAGTTGACCCTTCTTCGCGGTGTTTCGCTGCTGCCGCGCACGCGGCCGCTGATCCATTCGTAACCCCAGCTGGCTTTCATACTGGGCACCTGGAAGAATTCGCGGCGGTTGGTATAGCCCGCTTCCAGGCTCAGCACGGTACGTGGACTGAGGATACGGTCTTCCCGGCTGCTGCTCTGTTTCCAGGGCAGGATGAATTTCGGGAAATAGATATTGTGTGAAAAGCTGGCCTGCAATGTCTGCACCAGGTTGGTTCCCAGCTCGATCCCGAAACGTGCATTGGTGCTGGTCTGTATGGCTTCGCGATAAGCATTGCGGTCCAGCAGGCGGAAGTTGAGACCGATGCCGAAGAAGCGGCCATTGGACAGGAAGTCGCTCACATTACGGCTGGCTTCCACATCCACAGTGATGCTTTGTTTCTTGGCAGGATAGAGGCGGAGTGTGGCATCCAGCAGCGGCACTGAATCGTAACGTTCTCGAAGATCGAGGTCCACATTCTGCCATGGCCCCAGCTGGTTGAAATTATTGATGGTGCGGTAATACCTTCTTTGCCGGTAAAGTGCTCCGGGACGGAGTGAAATATTCTCGGCAATAAAAGGCAGCTTGAACTTGCGTGTATTGTAAAAGAATTTGAACTGCTCGATGGTAGTGGTATCCCTTTTGGCATCCGAAGTATCTTCCATCAGGTACAGGTCAGGGTACACAGATACATTGCCTATGTAGAATTTGTTCAGGTGTGTACTGTCTTTCGGTTCCCGCTGTTTGAAAACTACATTGATGGTGGGCTTTTCTCTTTTGCGCCTTAGCGAGTCCAGCAGCTGGATCTGTTCGAAAGGATCGAGTGTGGGATCGATGAGGGCGGCAACTACTGTATCCACTTCTGCGTATACACTTTCCCGGGTGATCTTGTAATAGCCATTGTCGCGGAACGAAGTCAGCAGCCGGTCGATCTCCGTGGAGATGACATCTGTAGTGTAGGGCGCCTTCTTCTTGAGATCTGAGCGGTTTTGGTATTCCAGCGCCAGCTGCTGCAGCTCGGGAGTGGTTAGCGCATAGCCGATACTGTCAATGGTCAGCTGCACACCAGGGTCTACATTTAATGTGATATAAGTGCGATTCCGCTTATTGACTGTTTTGAAGTAAAAAGTATCTGATATATTCGACTGAAAGAAACCGTTAGCCTTGAGAAGGGCGGTCATGAAAACCTTGGAGCGTCCGATATTGGTGGTATCGAAGATGGGAGGCTTCACATAATTCATCACGATGCCTGCCCAGGAGACCACACGAACTTTAAGACTATCGTCGAGCTGGTTCTGCAGTTTGTTCACCAGTTCCCTTTTCTTGTATCCTGGCATACTGCCTTTGATCTCGATATTGGTCTGATAAACGAATGTCTTGCCGATCATGGCTTTCTTCACAGTAGGGATGCAGCTGTTTCCCAGCATCATGCAAAGCAGGCAATAAACTACCCACCGTGATTGCTTTACAAATGCAGTAACTTGCTGGCCGGATGATATCATCACTAAAATCGAAGCGTAATGTTGGTTAAAACGCAGGTCAAATATATTCAAAGTTTAAGCCAGAAAAAATTAAGGGATGAAGAAGGAGTATTTGTAGCGGAAGGTCCCAAGATCGTGGAAGAGTTACTGCAGGCCGGAAATACAGACCTGGTTCAGCTTTACGCCGAGCAAGCCTGGATACAGAAACAGGCATTTCTTCCACAGAATGCAGTGCAGACGGTCACTCCTGCCGACCTGGAGCGCATCTCCTTCTTGCAGACACCGCACCAGGTGCTGGGCGTTTTCCGCAAACCTGCCTTCCCGGCGGGTCTCAGCCTTCGAAATAAAATTTCGTTAATGCTCGATACCGTTCAGGACCCCGGCAACCTGGGCACCATCATCCGTTGCGCCGACTGGTTCGGGATCAGCACTGTAATCTGTAGCCGCGATTCGGCCGATGTATTCAATCCCAAGGTAGTGCAATCCACCATGGCGGGCATTTCCAGGGTCCGCGTTTTGTACGAAGACCTTCCTCAATTCCTGCAGCAGCACTCCGATATTCCCGTATATGCGGCCACGTTGAATGGCACGCCGCTGCCGAAGCTCGGGCAGCTGAAAGAAGGCATACTGCTGATTGGTAACGAAAGTAAGGGCATCAGCAATGAACTTCTTGAGATGAGCAGTCATAAGGTTACCATTCCGCGGGTTGGCAAAGCGGAATCGCTGAATGCCGCAGTGGCAACGGGGATTATTCTTTCGCATATAGTATAACGTTGGGATGATGGTTTTTTAGGGCCCGGGGGTATGTGTAATCCGGCTGGGAAACGAACCGGCGCGGGAGGATATATGTTGGGCAATAGTGGGTTGGATTGGGCTGTGGTAATTCTGTTGGGCTGTTTCGCTTACGTTTCCGGGGCCGGAATTACACATACCCTCCGGGCCCCGCACGATGCTGGTGCAGCAGTGGACCGATATGCAATGGGGATGATTGAATGGATTCAGCCTCTATATTCCTGCCTTTCTCTTTTTCTTCTTTCTTATATCAACTCTGCAGCTACTCTATCAGCACTTTTCTGATGCCGTTGTAGTGCCAATTGATTGCTACATCGGCGCTATTGGTTTGCCTTTCAAGTTTAATGTTGCGCAGATGCGGCTTCTTTCTATGCTGGATTTTGGCTGCTGGTACCAGGGCAATTGTTGTTGCACATTCGGGGAAGTGAGTCGAAGTGATATGAAAAGCCGTCCTTGCGAAATGTAAGCGAAGCAGTACAATAATATTCCACAGCCCCATCTATCCCCACAAAAGTCCATCAAATATCCTCCCGTGCTGGTTCATTTCCCAGCCGGCGTTCATATCCTTCGACGAACCCCCAGTAAAGAAAGAGTTACCTGAATTGTATCGCCCGTACCGGCTGAATCATCTTTACAATAATGGTGGGGATCAGCAGCACCAGGAAGCAGATCAGGAAGGTGCCGGCATTGACGAGCGCTACCTGCCACCACACGATAAATACTTCGATCTTCGAAATGTAGTAGGCGTCTTCAGGAAGGCTCACCAGTCCGTAATGCTGCTGCAGCCAGCAAACTGCCAGACCGATCAGGTTGCCGAAGAAGAGGCCGGTAAAGATGATCACCGCACCATGGAAGAGGAAGATCTTCTGGATGGTCCAGTTGCTGGCGCCAAGCGCTTTGAGCAATCCAACCATGCGGATGCGCTCCATCACCAGGATGAGGAGGCAGGTGATGAGATTGAGCGTTGCTATCACGATCATGATGATGATCACGATCATGATGGTCTTGTTCTGCAGGCCCAGCCAGTCGAAGATATTGGGGAAGATATTCTTGATAGTATTGCCACGCATGCCCATGGGAAGGTCGGGGATGATGGCTTCGTTCACCTCATCCATCTGGTTGAGGTTGTTCAGGATGAGCTCGTATCCGCCGATCTGTTCGGGCTGCCAGTTGTTGAGGCGCTGGAGCAGACGGAGGTCACCGATGGCGATGAGCTTGTCGTATTCCTCGATGCCGGTTTTGTAGATGCCCGTTACCGTTAGTTTGCGGGTGCGCGGCGGGGCGCCCTGCTGGATGAAGTAAACGAGGAGGGCATCATTCACTTTCAGGTTGAGCCGGTTGGCGATATGCTGCGAGAGATTGATCTCGTTGCTGTAGCCACTATCGGGAAAATTGATCCAGCGGCCTTCTATGAGGAATCCCTTGAGATTGGAGAAATCATAATCCTTTTCCACGCCTTTGATGAGAACGCCTTCGATGGTCTCCTCGGATTTAAGGATGGCATTGCGGGTGGCGAATGCCTGAACGGATTTGATCTGAGGATGCAGTTTGGGAAGATTGGTGACGGAGTCATTCTTGCGGATGGGGATCTCTTCTGCAATGGTGACACGCGAGCCACCCCAGCTCTGGATGCGGATATGTCCCCAGAAACTGAAAACTTTCTGGCTGATGGTTTCCTTGAATCCATTGGTGAAGGCCATGGTGAGGATCATCACGGCCACGCTGATGATAGTGGCGCCTATGGATAAGCGGATCACGAACCTGGAGAATGATTTTTGCGTGTTGAAAGCGATCCGTTTGGCAATATAGGCGGCGATATTCAAGATGGGTATGTTTATTGCGCCTCAAAAATAGCCGCTGGCTTCAAATACTGCCAAAGTTTTTTCTTTATTTATGTTATAATTGTGCACAGTACATTTACGAAGTAAACAGATCAACCGATGAAAACCTTGTACCTGCTTTGTTTGATGGCGATCTCAGGAGTGTCGATGGCACAGATCCCGGACGCAGTTTATGCGCCCAATATCAAGTCTGTTCAGCTGTTCCGCAGTGGGGATCAGCTCAGTTATCCCGTTATCCGCCTCAACAGCAGTGAAAAACTGGAACTGCATTTCGACGAGATCGGCGGAGGCGTGAAACCATATTCCTACACTTTCCAGCTCTGCAATGCAGACTGGACGCCGGCTTTGTTGAGTCAGTTCGATTATATGCGTGGCTTCATGCAGCAGCGTATCAATACCTATCGCACGTCCAGCATCGCTTTCACCAGGTATACGCATTACCAGGCCTCGCTGCCGGACCAGAACTGTTTTCCCACCCGATCCGGCAATTATATCCTCCGTGTTTTTCTGAATGCTGATACCAGTAAGACCGTTTTCACCAAAAGATTCCTGGTGGTGGATGAAAAAGCCAGCGTTCCCGTACAGATCCAGCAGCCATTCAACGGACAATTCTTCCGCACAGGTCAGAAAGTGCAGTTCAAAGTGCAGCTCAGCGATGCGCTCAGGGTGAGCAACCACCTGCAGCAGGTGCGTGTGGCTATTCTTCAGAATTACCGATGGGACAATGCCCATATCGATCTCAAGCCTACTTTCTTCTCCCGCAATACACTTGAATACAATACAGAGAACGATGCCATCTTTCCGGCAGGAAAGGAGTGGAGATGGGTGGATATTCGCAGTATCCGCTTTCTCAGCGCACAGATCGCCAGTGTGAAGAACAAGCCCACCAGCACCGATATCTTCATGCATCCTGATACAGACAGAAGCGGACAACGATTCAATTTCTTCAGGGATGCCAATGGCATGTATACCATCGAAACCACGGAAAGCATCAACCCGCTCTGGCAAACTGATTACGCTACTGTCTTCTTTTCGTATGTGCCAAAGGGTAATATTCCTTTCCCGGATAAAGACATTTATCTTTTTGGTCAGTTGACAGGTTACAATCTCAACGATTCAGCCAAAATGGTTTGGAACGAAGGAAAAGGTGCGTATGAAACAAGCCTGTTTTTGAAGCAGGGTTATTATGATTATTGTTATGTGACCATCGATAAGAATGATCCCAAACGCCAGGCCAGCTTCGAGTTCACGGAAGGTAATTTCTGGGAGAGCGAAAATGAATACATGATCCTGGTTTATTACCGGCCGATCGGTGGCAGGGCCGATGAATTGATATCGGTAGGAAGAGTGAATTCATATACGGGAAGGCAGGGGATCATGAGAGGGCAGAGTTATTAGAAGCCTGATGGAGTAAAGGATCTGGCGGATGCAGCTAATTATGCGGAGAATGATTTTCAATATTTTGAGCCATTTGATTTTCAAATGAATTCATTTCTCCTTATCTTTGCGGCCGGCAGGTCTTACACGACCAGCTCCTGCAGACTCCCCCAGGGCCGGAAGGCAGCAAGGGTACGCGGTTGTAGCGGTGCGATGTAAGTAATCTGCCGATTTTTTTTCTATTTTTCCTCTCCATTATACTCCGTACCACTTATCTAAATTTTTTGTTATGAAATTCTTCATTGATACAGCCAATATTGCACAGATCAGGGAAGCCCATGATCTCGGTATTCTCGATGGTGTAACCACCAATCCTTCGCTGATGGCTAAAGAAGGCATTCGCGGAGAAGAAGCCATCAATAAACATTATCTCGATATCTGCGAGCTCGTGGATGGCGGTGATGTGAGCGCTGAAGTGATTTCAACCGATCTCGCCGGTATGATCGAAGAAGGTAAAAAACTCGCAGCTATCCATCCGAACATCGTGGTGAAGATCCCCATGACCAAAGATGGTGTGAAAGCACTCAAATATTTTTCCGACAACGGAATCAAAACCAACTGTACACTCGTATTCTCCGCCGGTCAGGCTATCCTGGCTGCGAAAGCTGGCGCCAACTACGTTTCTCCTTTCATCGGTCGTATCGATGACAGCAACTGGGACGGCGTACAACTCATCGAGCAGATCGCTCATATCTACAGCCTGCAGGGCTTCAAGACTGAGATCCTGGCAGCAAGTATCCGCAGCCCGCTTCACATTGTGAAATGCGCTGAAGTAGGAGCCGATGTTTGCACCAGCCCGCTGGATGCCATCCTGGGTCTGCTGAAACACCCGCTGACTGATATCGGTCTCGCGAAATTTGTAGAAGACGCGAAGAAAATGCAGGAACAGAAAGCTCCGGTAAAATAAATTCAACCCTCGCCAGGTATTTGGAGTGAAATACACCTTGTGCCTGGCAGGTGGAAAGGCAAAGCGGAAATGATTTCGCTTTGCCTTTTTTTTATGCGATCATCTTTTAGAGTATTGGGGCGTTCGGCAAAGGTTATGAACCGACGGCTGTAAAACATACCCGGCGCGGGAGAATGTTGGATGAGCGTTGGTGGGTTGGATGGGGCAGAGGTAATGCTGTTGGGCTTCTTCGCTTATGTTTTGAAGGCCGTCTTGTCATAAACCTTTGCCTCACTGGCTGGTGTTGCAGCAGCTTTTATCCGCGCTTCCTCTTCCTGGCGGGCTGCCTGCCTGAAGGTTGCATCACTTCTTCCATCGATTTCAATACCTCGTCATCGGGTAATTTCTTGATGTAGATGGTGATGCTTTCGCGCAAAGATGTGTCTGCTTTCAGGATCGCTTTTACTACTACACTGTCTGCGTTGAACGTTGAATCGAAATACAAATTGCAGCCGTCGAATTTACCTCCTGATGTGGTGAAGCTGATGTCTTCGGCAGACAATGGTTGCCATCTTCCATTGCTCATTTTTCCATCTACGTTGATGTAATTGTACACACCGCCTTTCTTCAGGCTGTCTGTATACAAATGGAAAGCGATACTGTCCACTTTTACTTTTTCCTTTTCCTTTTGGGCGAAAAGGGGAGAAGTAGAAAACGAAACAAGCGCTATGGCAACTAAGATTCTTATCATATCAGGCGTCAAGTTAATGAAAATGCGGCTTATGGTGCTCAGACGGTTTCCGCAAGAAGCGGGTTGCTTCAACAACGCTATTGTGGGAGTTTTGTGATAGTATCGTTCACAACAAAAAACTGTAGCGTATGTTATTTGAAAAGAGAGAACTTTACCGTTCCTTGACAGCAGAACAACATCAATACAATACTATCGCCAGGGCCATCGAGTACCTGTATGCCAACTTCAAAGACCAGCCTGACCTGGAAGAAGTGGCCGCGCAGGTGCATGTGAGCCCCTTTCATTTCCAGCGCATGTTCACGGATTGGGCGGGCATCAGTCCCAAACGTTTCATGCAATACCTGACGGCCGATTTTCTCAAAGAGAAACTGAGGGATTTTTCCAGTATAGCCGATGCTGCCGATGCCGCAGGGCTCAGCAGCCAGAGCCGTGTGTACGATCTGTTTGTAACGCTGGAAGCCGTTACACCACAGGAGTTCAGGGAAAAAGGAGAGGGCATCGTCATCGATTATGGTTTCCATTCAACACCATTTGGCGAAGTGATCATCGGCGCCACGCCGCGCGGCATCTGCTACCTGCATTTTCTGGCGGATGCAGATCATGAAAAAGCCATTCAGCAATTGCAGTTGAGTTGGGAGAAAGCCGTGCTGCAACACAATCCGCAAAAGACAGCCCTTTTGACTGAAATGGTTTTCGATCCTTCCAAAAGAAAGGAAAAACTGAACGTGCTGGTGAAAGGAACCAATTTCCAGGTAAAGGTTTGGAATGCACTCTTAAAAATTCCTTCCGGATCGCTGACCACTTACCAGGATGTGGCCAGGGAGATCGGGAACCCGCGTGCACTGCAGGCCGTAGGATCCGCTGTAGGAGCCAATCCAGTTGCTTTTCTCATCCCCTGTCACCGGGTGATCCGTAAGAACCTGGTGCTGGCCGACTATATGTGGGGACCGGAACGCAAGAAAGCCATCCTCGGATGGGAGCTTAGTCGCGATATTATTGTACCGGAAACCGGTATTTTATAGCGTTTCCGGCTCTTTTTATCCCCACGAACTGCACAAGTGAAGTAATGGTGCATAAGAATCTATTGAATTTGGAGGACGGTAACAAAGCAAAACCTATTTTGTACCTCAAAGCTGTTATATTTGCTGTCCTTTAAAAAAATAGACAAAAGTGCGATTAAAGAGTTTAGAAATTAAGGGCTTTAAAAGTTTCGCGGATAAGACCGTGCTGAACTTCGACACTGGTATCACCGGCGTTATCGGCCCCAATGGATGTGGCAAGAGTAATATCATTGACTCCATCCGTTGGGTGATCGGTGAACAGAAGATCAGTCATCTCCGCTCTGAAAACCTCGAAAGCCTGGTTTTCAATGGCTCCAAAACCCGCTCCGCCAGTGGCCTCGCGGAAGTTAGCCTTACCTTCGAGAACACCAAGAATCTCCTGCCCACAGAATTCAATACGGTTACCGTAACGCGTAAATTCTACAAAAGCGGGGAGTCCGAGTATCGTCTCAATGATGTGCAATGCCGCCTCAAGGATATCCAGAACCTCTTCATGGATACCGGGGTGAGCACAGACTCCTATGCCATCATCGAACTGGGTATGGTGGACGAGATCATCAAAGACAAAGAGAACAGCCGCCGCCGCATGCTGGAACAGGCCGCTGGTATCACTATCTATAAAACACGTAAGAAAGAAGCCAAACAAAAGCTGGACGCCACCGAACAGGATCTTGCCCGTATCGAAGACCTGCTGTTCGAGATCAACAACCAGTTGAAAATGCTCGAGAACCAGGCCAAGAAAGCGGAGAAATTCTATGAGATCAAGAAGGAATACCGCGAGTACTCCATCGAACTGGCCAAAGCTTCACTGGAAGGTTTCAATCTCACTTACCGCGATCTGAATACTCAATCTGAAACCGAAACAGATAAAAAGATCCGCCTTGAAGCCATCATCGCCAACGAAGAAGCAGGCATCGAAGCAGAAAAAGTAGGTTTCATCGAAAAAGAACGCGCCCTGCAAAGCATGCAGCATGAGTTCAACGACCTCCTGCAATTACTGCGCACCAAGGAAAACGATAAGAACCTCGCTTCTCAAAAACTGAACTTCCTCAAGGAACGCGAAAACAGTCTCCAGGAATTCCTCAACAAATCTGAAGGAACACTCAAAGGACTGGAAGAAAGCATCGAATTCACCAAGCTCCAGATCGGAGAGGAAGAAGGAAAACTGGAAGGCCTCGAACAACAGCTCGAAGACCTGAAAGCCTCATCAGAAGAGAAACGTGGCATCTTCGATACAAAGCGTGTGCATGTAGACAGTCTCCGCAGCGAGAACCTGGCCATGCAGCGCAACCAGTTTGAAGCCGAGAAAAAAGTGGCCGTTGCCGATACTTCTATTCAAAACCTTCAATCCAGCATCTCGCAGATTGAAGAAGAGAAAGAAGTTCGTCGCAGCCAGCTCAAGCAGCTCGAAGAAGAAATGATGACGCGTGAGCAGGAGCTCGAAAGCCGCAAGCGCGATCTGCAACAACTCCAGGAGCAACATGAGCGCACCAAGGAGCAGATCCTTCAGTCGCAGTCCGAAATGGAAATCCTTCGTCAGCAACTGGCCGAAGAGAACCGTAAACTGGATGCCAAACGCAACGAATACGACCTGCTGAAGAGTCTTATCGACTCCATGGAAGGTTATCCCGAGAGCGTAAAATTCCTGCACAACAATCCTAACTGGAACCATACAGCGCCCATTCTTTCCGATATCATTTATGTAAAAGAGGAATTCCGCGCAGCTGTGGAGAACGTGCTGGAGCCTTACCTCAACTACTATGTGGTGAACAACCTCCAGGAAGGTATGCAGGCCGTTCACCTGTTGGATAATAACAAAAAAGGGAAAGCGAACTTCTTCCTGCTGGACAAGCTCACTAACGCCGATGCTTCTGCGCACAGCGCACCCGCCGATACCATTCCTGCCATGCAGGTGATTGAGGTGGATGAGCAGTACCGTCAACTGGCAGAACACCTGCTGGGCAATGTGTTCATCGCGGAGAATGAGAGCGCCCTGGAAAATTCCAATGGCTCAGTGGTGCTGGAAAAGACCGGTAAATATGTAAAAGGGAAATTCTCCCTCACCGGAGGCAGTGTAGGAGTATTCGAAGGAAAGAAGATCGGCCGCGCCAAGAACCTCGAGAAATTATTCGAAGAGATCCAGGTGCAGGAGAAGATCGTTGCAGACCTGAAAATGGCGATCCAGGCCAAGCACAATGAAGTGATCGGCTACAATGAACAATTGAAGGAAACCGCCATCAAACAGGCGCAGGAAGATATCAACCGTCTTACCAACCAGGTATTCTCGCTCCAGAACAAGATCGAGAGCCTGCACGGTTTGCAAAGCTCCTCCCAGAACAGGATGGAAGACCTGCAGATGAACCTGCAGAACACTTCCGCTTCCATCGAAGGCACACGCCAGGAATGGATGAAACTGGTAGACACACTGAATGAGATCCGCGAAACCCTGCGCGTAGCGGAAGAAGAATACAAATATGCTGAAAGCCAGTACCAGCAGGCAACTGCATCGTACAACGAGTTCAACCTGCAGGTAACGCGACAGCATAGCCGAATCAACCAGCTGAAACAGGAATCAGAGTTCAAAGGCAATCAGCTCCGCGACCTCAAGACACAGATCGAAAGCAACAACGCACAACTGAAAATGACCGTTGAGAGCCTCACGGAAAACGAAGAAGTGCTTGCCAATGCTGAGAATGGACTGGTAGACATGATGCGCCGCAAGGAAGAAGAAGAAAAGAAACTGAACGAAGCCGACCAGGCCTTCTATAATATGCGCAACGCGCTCAATGAAAAGGAATCCGAACTGCGGGCCAAAGTGAAAGAGCGTGAGCAACTGGATCATCTCCTCACCGAGATCAAAGACAAGCTCACTGAACTGAAGCTCCAGCTGGCCGGTATGAAGGAAAGGCTCAACGTGGAATTTCGCATCGACCTCGATGAGATCATCGATCAGCCAAGGACCAACGATATACCCACTGAAGAGCTCCAGGAAAAATGCGATCGCATGAAGAAACGCCTGGAGAATCTCGGGGAAGTGAATCCCACAGCCATCGAAGCCTTCATGGAAATGAAGAAACGTTATGAGTTCATCCTCGAACAGAAGAACGACCTCGTAACGGCCAAGGACAGCCTGATGCAGACCATCCAGGAAGTGGAAGCCACTGCCAACCAGCAGTTCCTCGACACATTCAACCAGGTACGCGAGAACTTCCAGAAAGTGTTCAAGGCCCTCTTCACGGAAGATGATACCGCTGACATGATCCTGGAGAATCCTGAGAACCTGGCCGAGACAGGTATCGATATCGTCGCGAAGCCAAAAGGTAAACGCCCTTCATCCATCACGCAATTGAGTGGTGGAGAGAAGACCCTTACGGCCACCGCGCTGCTCTTCGCCATCTACCTGATCAAACCGGCTCCTTTCTGTATCCTGGATGAGGTGGACGCGCCGCTGGATGATGCCAACGTTGGCAAGTTCACGCAGATGATCCGCAAGTTCAGTGAAGAAAGCCAGTTCATCATTGTAACGCACAACAAAATGACCATGAGCGCCGTAGACGTGATCTATGGCGTTACCATGCAGGAACCTGGTGTAAGCAAACTGGTACCCGTGGATTTCCGCGGACTCAACTAAGTTACTAACGTTCACATATAGATGAATATATAAAGCCCGTGCTTGCACGGGCTTTTACGTGAACTTCTCAACAACATATATGAAGACCATTCTCTTACTGGTAGCGTCCAATATTTTCATGACCATCGCCTGGTATGGACATCTCAAGAACCAGAATATCCCGATGTGGAAGGCTATCCTCGTGGCCTGGGGCATTGCCTTCTTCGAGTATTGTCTGATGGTGCCTGCCAACAGGCTGGGCTATGGCAACGGATTCAACGGTTTCCAGCTGAAGATGACCCAGGAAGTGATCACCCTCGTTGTGTTCACGGTGTTTGCAGTATTCTATCTGAAAGAACCATTTCACTGGAAGTACCTGGTGAGCTTTGTGCTGTTGCTGGGAGCGGTATATTTTGCTTTCAAGAAATAAACAGCGTGTGCACGGTGGCTAGCCAGAGGTGAGCAAAAAAAAGTCACTCGCCGGGGAGGCGAGCGACTGCCAGCACTTCGAATATTTTTAATACACTAATTTTGCAATCTTCCCATCTCCTGCCAGAATCACCGTCCTGCCTGCTTTTGAGCGTTTCACCACATTGTAGCTTTCTTTGGAGATGAGTGTCCAGTGCATGCCGAGGTCATTGGAAACATCCACACCACTTGTGCCACAGCAGATGAGTTGTCCGCCTGTGATGAATTCCACACCGCTCCTGTAACCATGTGGCGGTACAGCCGGCTTACGGAATGCTGCAGGCTGACTGAGTTTGAAGAGCACACAGTTACCTTCAGTGGAAGTATCGGAAGTATAATTGCCACCTACCACGGCTGCCTGGTCTTTGTAAACAGCCAGGGAATAAGCGCCGGTGGTCTCTTTCCCTTTTACCATTGGCAGCTCGATGGCATTATCGGGTGTGAGTATGCGCGAAACCATTCCTCCTGAAACAGCTGTGAATTTATTCTTTGCATGATAAATGATATTGGTGCCGCTGGCTGCGAAGAATGCTTCGCCCTTGCCGGCTTTGATAGGGGAGCCGCGGTATTTGTCCCATGAGTTGCCGCCATCTTTGGTAGTGAGCAGGTATACTTCATCGTTGATGGGATCTCCGATCACGATGCCATTCTTTGCATCTGCAAAGTCCATTGCGTCCATGAACACGCCTTTGGTGGTATCGGTGAATACGTTGTTCCATGTTTTGCCACCATCTGTTGTTTTGAGGATATTACCCGGCTCTGCGATAGCGATCACTATAGCAGTATTGGCGTCAAATGCTTCAATGTCGCGGAACTCACGTTTTTCAAATCCCGGTACTATGTTCCATTCCCAGGTTTTGCCGCCATCGGTAGACCGGCCAACGGTGCCACCGCTGCCGCTGGTCCAGATCAGGTTATCGTTAAGCACACAAAGCCCGCGCAGGCTGGATTTGATGCCTGTCTTCAAAATTTCTATTTTCTGTGAATATCCTGTAAGGGAGAGTAAACATGCGATGATGAGTAACCGAACTTGCATATAGCAGCAGATTTAATGGCTCTAAAAGTAGTGATTATTGACCATCGCTCCATATTAGTTTGATTGCATCTGTAAATGTTCCGGCATCGAAAACATAAGCGAATAACTTCAATAGAATTACCACACCTCACCCCAACCAATCTACAGCCCAACAAACATTCTCCAGCGCTGGTTTGTTTTTCAGCCGGCGTTCATACCGGCTTTGCGCAACCAGGCACAACAGCCAAAAAAGAAAAAGCCTTGGCTGAGTAATCAGCTAAGGCCTTTTTTGTTTCAGTCGATCTGCAAATAATTTTCCTAAGTATTGGATCTTTCGGTCGAGTGGCTGTTTGGAGCCGGGGTTTTAAGGATATCGACTGAGAATTTCAATGGAACTTGGACTCAAAACGGTTTTCTAGATGATATTGAACACGGATCAGGTGGTTTTTCCAGGACAATTATGTTTCCTAATAAAGATTTTACGCTTACAAAAGGACCAGGTACTTGTACTGAAGGATACTGGTTTACTGTTGAATTTTCAAAAGTATTGGAAAGGAAGAATGGATTTCTGAGGGATATTCAGAAGGATATTTGGATCAGATGTAGAAACAAAATTACGAACCCTCGATTTATTGACATAGAGCAATAATGCCCTTTTTTTGCTGTTCAGTTATTACGTTAAGAATAGTATAAAAAACATGTATATCATCGTATATTCCGATGGAAATACGCGTAATTCTACCAGTCTAGAATCCTTTTTTGCCTGATTGTAAGGGGGGAAGCACAAAATTGTCCAGCGCACTTTTCTGTGCGATGGTATTTTCCACCTCCGCGATGGTCCGCGGGGCATTGCGTGATAACAGCTCATAATCCTTCTCTCTGATCAGCAGATCGTCCTCGATGCGAACCGCGATGGTCCACCATTTTGGATCACAGTTGCTGTTTTTCGGAATATAGATGCCTGGTTCGATTGTGATCACCATTCCTTTTTTAACGGTACCGTAATTTCCGCGGTCGTGCACATCCAGTCCGATATGATGACCCAGGCCATGGGGATAATACTTGCCTGCTTCCGATTTGTTTTTGGCGATGCCCAGGTTTACGAGTCCTTCGAGGATCACTTCACGGGAAACTTTGTCGAGCTCCTGCCAGCTGGCGCCGTCTTTACATAATTTGAAAGCGGCTTCCTGTGCGTCGTATACAAGTTGATAGATGAGTTTCTGTTCAGCGGTGAATTTACCATTGGCGGGAATGGTGCGGGTAACATCTGCCGTGTAGCCGTGATATTGCGCGCCCACGTCCATCAGCACCATACGGTTGGCCACCTGGAGATCGTTGTTTTCCTGGTAATGCAGCACGCAGCCGTTGTTGCCTGCGCCTACGATACTCGGGTAGCCTACTTCTTCTGCGCCGTATTTTTTATGCACGAATTCATGCAGGCCCTGGATCTCACGTTCAGACATATCCGGTTTTACGGCTTTCATCACTTCCACCTGTCCATTGCAGGAGATCTCCACGGCTTTTCGGAGCAGCGCGATCTCTTCTTCGGTCTTGATCTCCCGCAGCTGGGCTGTGTATTTGTAATAAAGGGTAGTATTGAATTTCCCTTTTCCATTCAGGGAATCTGAATAACCGGACCTTGCGATGAACTGGTTCATGAGTGCATACAGCCCTTCGCCACGTGTCTGTTTGCGATCCATATCCTGTGGAAAACCGTAGAGCAGTACCTGACTGAATTTATCGAAGCTGATGGGATGCTTGCTGAAATCGCCGCCATTGAACACCTGTGCGATCTTCAGTTTTTGTTTCACTCCTTCTGCTCCGAGGCGGATGCCGGTCCACTGTTCGGCGCCGGGATCGCGTTTCTGTACAAAGAAAAGTTCTTTGTAAGTACTGCCATCGGCTGCAGTTTGCGGCTCCTTGAAGATAAAGAGCATGGCATTGGGTTCTGTGTAGCCGGTAAAATAATACAGATCGGGGTTGGGATGATAAACATAGTCAACGTCGTTGGAGAATTTCCGCATGGGATAGGCGAATACTACGGTAACGGAATTGTCTGGCATCAGTTCCCGGAGGGCTTCTCTTCTTCCTGCATGGAATTCAGGACTGAGATAATCCTGGGGTAAATTGTTTTCCTGTGCGGATGCAACGGAAACCAACAGCAGGAACATCATAACAGGGAAGCTTATACGCATACAGTTGTTTTTGGTGAGTTTAGAGCGAACTGCATAAATATAAAAAAAGAAACAAAGCCCGGAAAGCGAGGCGGGGCGAATGGCAGAAGTGCAGGCCGGCAGGCCATTACAGCAGTTGAATGGTAGATGTTGAAGGTTCTGTTGCAGGATTTTCCATCAGTGGAAACCCATTGCAAGTAGTTATGATCCAATCCATCGTATTTTATGCAGAATTAGCGAAGTACAATTACTGAAAAATGAAATGGTTACAATATTTGAACCCTTTTAAGCGATTTTACAGCGTAACGAAAGAGCAGTGAAAAATCAATTATATCATTTGATATCAGTGTTGACGGTCGTGGCATATTTTCTGCCCATTGCGATCGTGGCGATCAGAAGACTGTGGAAGGAAACTACTTTACTTGTTTTTGCAGCTTACTGGGCCCTCAGCGGATTTATCAACATCACAGATAAGATTACCGGCATTCCGGAAAATGTAATGGTCAATATCGGCATCATTTATAATATGCTCGATATGCCGCTGGTGATTGCCATTTATTGTTTTACCACCAAACTAAGCGGGATCCGCAATTTCACTCGCATTGTACTTCCCATTTATTTACTGGCGCTCTGTTTGAACCCGTTTTTTCAGGGTTTGAACTATGATGGTCTCAAATACTTGCTGGGACTGGGTTTGATACTGGTGTTCACCATCATTATCTGGGACCTGGTGTATCACCTGCGCAAGCTTGAGCATTCTTCGCGCGAAAAGGCGCAGATGCTGATCGACGCAGCCCTGCTGTTCCAGTATGGCACTTATGTGATCATTTATATATTCGATTACTTCTGGGTGAAAGCCAGCAATGAAACCGATAATTTCATTATCTATTATATCTCCAGTATCGTTGCGCTCACGGTAGGTAGTTGCGCTTACCTGCTGGTTCGGAGGCAGGAACCTGCGAAATCCCGACACAAAAAGATCCGGTCAGACCGTAACTCTGACGAACGCAACAAATCGCAGGAAGATTCCATTTTTACAACTTATTAGAAAATCAGCTCAATTCTTTGAGCAGCGCCTACAGGTCGATAATAGCAAATGCTTTCTCACTGAGGTAGGGGCCGCCGGGATATTTGGCCGTGTAGTCAAGGTTGATCCAGTATTGTCCATCCTGTTCGTGATAAAAGATATTCTCGATGGCCTGATCGCTGAAGAGATGGATAATAGCCTGCTGCATTCTTTCAAATGCTTTTTCATCTCCCACATACAATTCAGGATAGAGATGACCTTCAGTCAATACCATCCGGCAATGGCCGCCGATGGCTTTGAGCGCTGAGGTCATGAGGATGGTATGATCATCACAGTCGCCGCCCATTCCGTTCTGAATGGTTTCCCTTGGCGTGGCGAAATATTCATCACGCTCGGAGTCCGATACATACTTGAAATGGTTGTTGATGTATTTGAAGAGTGAGAGCTGCCGAACGATGGGACCATACTTGGTATGGTATTCGTCGAAGTAATCCAGGGAATGTTCCACCGAAAAATTACGCACCACAGAGTCCTGCGAATTCACTTTGGATTGAAGGGCCTTTACTGTTTTTGCGAGGGGGCCTTCGAAGATGGTGGGGCTCAGTACAAGGTCGATCTCCTTCTGGCTTTTGCGTCCCCAGTTCTGTTCCACCATGGTCCTGTAATCAGACATGATGCGTTTGAAACCGTAACCGTTGGTGAGCTGGTTATATAGCAGTACCAGCACCAGCAGGGCCACTGCGGGGATGAGGAGGAAACGGAAGAGGCGCAGAACTATCCAGGTGAATACGGCGGCCAGTATAATGGACACCGTGAGATCGAGGTTCCAGTTCCCGATGATCAATGGCGGAATATACCGGTTGATCAATGGGGCAAGCGGTAATACTGTAAGCGCACTAATTATCACCAGCAACCATTTGCGGGTTGCCTTGTACTTATCATCCTGATAGTTCATGCCGGGCGTCAACTTATTTAATAAACTCAAATCGTATCAATTTATGAAATTCAACAATCCATATACGATATGCTGCAATATAGGAACGCAATTGACCGGTACAAATTTTTCTTACGGGTGAATGTATGCAAATTTTAGGCAATGGTCTGCCGGAGCAGAAAGCTTCCGGTCACCGCAAAGCAGTGAAGTCAGGTGCAGGTGTAAAAAGGGAGCAGGCAGAAGCGAAGAAAAAATGTTTATAGGGTGGGAGAAGTAGTGGCGGGACCGGAAGGCCCCGCCTATGAATTTTTTATTCATCATCCTCCTCATAATAGGCATCTTCATTATCGTTGTACACAGATTGCCATTCGCGTACTTTGTCGTCGCTCAGTAATTCCAGGATGTCGAAAATGGGATCATTTTTCTTCTTCCATTCCATCACAGGACCTTCTGCATAGCGTGTTACATACAGGCAATGATCGGTGTCAACGGTAACCTTGATCAGGGTAACAGGGCTTTCTTCTTTCTCCTGTACCAGGTAATAACAGCCAGTCTCTAACAGAGCATAAGAATACATACGGATCTCCTCCACTCTTTTTTAAAGTTTACAAAAAGAAGAATTAATGGTAGTAAGTCAGTTGGCTTCCCGTTAACCCGGGCGGTAGAATTTAATGAGCCTGGTAAGGCGAATCGTGGATTGGTTTTGGGATATTTCCACAGGACCAAGGTTCAGGTCAAATGTAAGACTTTATCCTTTCCCGGAATGCACCGGGAGGGTACCGCTTGTAAATTTTAGATATTGTTAATTTTTCATCCCTGATTATCAGTTCTTTATCCTTTTAACGATGTTCAGATGCCAGCTTCAGCTATATTTGCGCCTGCTTTAATGTTAGAAACCTATGCGAATAGCCATTAATGGGATGGGCAGGATCGGGCGACTGCTTTTCCGTCGCCTTGTGAACCATCCCGATATAGACCTTGTAGCCGTGAATGATATCATGGAGCCCGCCAATCTGGAATACCTTCTTCGATATGATTCTGTCTATGGAACATTTCCTCCCTCTATGGCCCTGGAAAACAACCAGTTGAAAACAGGAGGCAAGTCCGTTTCCGTATTCCAGCAATCTGACCCAACCGCACTTCCCTGGAAAGACCTCGGTATCGATGTAGTGCTGGAATGCTCTGGCATGTTCACCAATAAAGCCGGCGCCGGCATTCACCTGCAGGGCGGGGCTAAAAAGGTGCTGCTGTCCACCACCGGATCAGCAGATATTCCACTCATGATCTATGGATACAATCAGCATGCCCTCACCGCTGAGACCCCAATTCTGAGCCCGGGCGGCTGTATGACCAATTGCTCCACACATATCCTCTATATCCTCAATGCCATTGGTATTGAGTCCGTGCAACTGAATATCCTGCACTCTTACACATCACGCCAGGAACTGGTGGATGCGCCGCACAAGCAGTTCCGCAGGGGACGTGCTGCTGCCGAGAGCATCATTCCTGTGGAGATCGATCTGCAAACATCGCTGGAGAAACTATTCCCGATGATGGCGGAGAAGATCGCTGCCGTGTCTACCCGCGTGCCCGTTGCCAATGGCGCGATGGCGGATTTCACTTTGCAACTGAAGAATAAAGTCACCAAGGAAGAGATCAACAAGCTGTTCCGCACGGCTGCCCTGAATGAATACAAGGGAATCCTGGAATATACCGAGGATCCGCTGGTAAGCCTGGACATCAAGGGTAACACGCATTCCGTGATCGTTGATGGAACGCTCACCACTGTGGTAGGCAATCACCTGAAGCTGATCACCTGGTTCGATAACGAATATGGCTATACGAGCCGTATGATCGACTGGCTGTTGTACATGCGTCAACTATAAGGTTGCATTCAGAGATGATCGAGATCAGCGAAGGAGATAGGCTTGGTCAGTACCTGGAACTGAAGGCCCGGAATATCCGGCGTCTTTGGCTGGTAGCCGCTCATCAGGTATAATTTCAATTCAGGATTCACTTTCAGAAAAGATTCCACCTGCATCCATCCGATGCCGTCCGGGAGGTTATTGTCCAGGAACAGGATGTCCGGGTGCAGGGTTTGCATTTCCTGCACGCCTTCCTGCAGGGTATGCGTGTAATGAACAACGTAGTTTTTGCGGGAGAAGTACACTTTCAACAGTGAACAAAGGTCCTGCTCGTCGTCTATGATCAATATTTTCTTCGGGGTGCTCAGGTATTCGGCTTTTTGAACTAACGTTTAGCTCACTTGTTTAGTTGTGTAAGACCATCTGCATTTTAAGCTGCCTGCATTGAAAGGCATTGTTTTTTAGCAGAAAATTTCGTTCCAAAAATAAAAAAATCAATCATATGGCGGCTGTAGAAGAAAGAAATGAAACCGGACAACTCGCAGATGATGTGATCGAATTAGTACAAACGTACTACAAACTCACGCTGGTAACGGCCACCAGGAAGTCTTCAGGGGTTGCGGCATCCATTGTGGTGGTGTTGATAATTTCTGTATTCTTTCTGTTGGTGATCGCATTCGGAGGTCTGTCACTGGGGTATTGGTTGGGGAACATCCTCAGCAATATGGCCACCGGCTACCTGATCACGGCTGGTTTCTACCTGCTGGTAGCATTCATTCTGATTGTATCAAGAAAAAAACTCTTCGCTTATGTCAGAAACATTATCGTCCGTAAAATATACGAGTAATCCGGTGATCCGGTCTTATGCGGACCTGCTGAAAGAGGAAGAAGCGCTGCGTCATCAGCTGAGTTTGCAACAGGACGTTGTTGCGGACCAGTGGGAAACGGTGAAGGAGCAATATGCTCCTGCAGCAAAAATGATTTCTTCAGTAGGAAAATTCACTTCAGGAAAGGGGATAATAGCTGCCGGTCTGAACCTTGGGCTGGGATTGCTTTTCAGGAAAACAGGCGCACCTGTGATCAGGAATATGGCAACAGGATATGTTGCGGAAAAAGCGGCAGGACTGCTGGCAGGATTATTCAAAAAGAAGAAAAAGATTCCGGCCCTCAAATAATTAAAATGGGATGGAAGCAGTATTCATCCAATAGCTGCGGATCTCAAAGATCACTTTCACCAATGCATCGAAGCTCACGGGCTTCACTACATAGGTATTCGCTCCCAGTTCATAACAACGCCTGATCTCGTTTTCATTTTTAGTGGTGGTGAAAACAATAACAGGGATCTTCTTTAATTCAGGATGTTGTTTGATCTCCTTCAGTACTTCACGTCCATCTTTCTTCGGCATATTGAGGTCCAGAAGAATGAAACCGGGATAATTGATATCGAGGGTTTTGCTATGCATAATACCGGTAAGGTATTCAATTAACTCTATCCCGTTCTCAACAAATTCAAGTGAATCCGTAAAGCCGTTTTCTTCGAATGCAGTCTGCAACAGGAACCTGTCGTCGGCATCGTCTTCGGCTATGAGGATAAAGAGTTTTTGCATAAAGGGTTGGTAACGTTTCTACAAATGTAATTCCCGGATATGGAATAACAATGGGTACTGGGTATATTTAGCCACTCTATTCTTGCTTCAGGAAATCCTGTTAGCGCACTGCAGAAACCCGCAGCATCTGCTATGGGGCAGCTTGTAGCAATCACACCCCATCAACATTTTGAGTATGAAAAGTACAAATAGTACAAAGCTTTACCTGTTGGTAAGCGGTACGGTTTTTTTACTTATCCATTCAGAACAAAGCGAAAAGGGAATCAAAAATGTTGAACCATTAAAATGTGAAGTATGAACAAGCAAAATGATCCGAATAAGCAATCAGCTCAAAAACCTGAAGATAAATCAGCGAACAAACAGCACGGCAATAAGGATAACATAGAGCAGAATTTCGATAAGGGTCATAACAAGAGCGGATATGCGGAAAAGGAACCCAGAGAGAAACCAAATCAAAGCGGTCATCAGCCTAAAGTAACCAATGAGGAAAACGACATCACCAATACGGACCAACAGGACCGTATAGATGAAACGGAAGATCAGGGAACACAACGCGGTAAGTATTCAGACGATAAAGATCTCTCAGATAACAAAGATCCGGAGATCGATACACCGATCCACGATCCTGAAAAAACTGAAAAGAAAATACCGTCTATCAAGCAATAGACACCCGCCAGATAAGTGGATTCATCAGCTTGGCATTTACGATACAATAGCAATAGGACGGTTTCTATATAAAAATGAAGAACCACACATTGTGCGGAAAGATTTTGGGGCAGACGTTGATTTGGTTGAAAGCCTCGCCGGAAATGGCGGGGCTATTTTTATGCTTTCCCGGGAGGCGAACTAATACAGGTCACCTGCCGTCAGGTGGGTATCTGACAACAACACAAAAAAAGCCAGGAGGTATTACACCATCCTGGCTTGCCCGCTTATAATTGTCCGTTGCCTTATGAAGTCAGTTGTATTAATCAACACCCTTCGGTCGTCCTGCAATCAAACTCAGTAAGAAGAGGACTATAAAAATGAAGAACAATATTTTTGCAATGCCGGCAGCACCTGCTGCGATGCCACCGAATCCGAAGATAGCGGCTATGATCGCTACCACTAAGAATATGATTGTCCAGCGTAACATAGGCTTTCATTTTATTAATTATACTGTTTAAAATTTCATGCCAGCATGGCCATGGCTTCCTCGCGCACCCAAACGGAAACGCTTTCCCCATTGGCTTTAAAGGTTGCCTGCCCATGTTCATCTGTCTGCACTTTGTCCTGCCGGTTACCGGTACTGTCAATGAATGTTTTATTGGCGTGTGCAGGCCCCATATTCATCAATTTATCGCCCTCCTCTCCGTTACAGAGTACGATAGCGCAACCCGAAAACTCCATTTCTTCCACTCCTTTTCTTACCCAGCCGATGGTATTGGGATGATCAAAATGATCCTCCTGTTCCCCATACGAAAGCTTGTGGCGCACCTGCATCATTTTACCCAATGGGAATACGGGAACATGCTCGATGTTATGTCCATTGGTTTCATACCTGGCTCCGTAGAGATCAGGATAGAAAACGCAGGGCACGCCCTTTTCACGCAGCAAGACGAATGCATAGGCATGTTGCATGAACCAGTAATCCACCCAGCTTTCCAGGGATTGATGCGGCTGGCTGTCGTGATTGTTCACGAAGGTGAGTGCTTTGTCTGGCAATGCTTCCAGGATGGTGTTCTGGTACATGGTCCGCAGATCGTAATCTTTCTTCTTCATGGAGGCTTCATACATATTGAAGTGCAGCGGCACATCATACATGAGACAATACTGTTCCAGCTCATTGCAGTATTGTATGATGGAATCCTTGTTATGGCTCCAGTATTCGGCGATGCAGAAGAAATCCCTTCCATACACTTCCCGGATATACGGGATGAAT
This sequence comes from Pseudobacter ginsenosidimutans, assembly GCF_007970185.1. NCBI lineage: Bacteria > Pseudomonadati > Bacteroidota > Chitinophagia > Chitinophagales > Chitinophagaceae > Pseudobacter > Pseudobacter ginsenosidimutans. The sequence goes on from NZ_CP042431.1 coordinate 3,844,131, forward strand.
TCTTTGAAAAATTTCACGGTGATATGTTTAACAGCATCGAGCCGGAACCCGTCTGCTCCCGTTGTTTCGATATACCATTTGATCCAGTGTTTGAGCTCTTCCCTGACGAATTCACGATCGAACGCGATGTCTGAGCCCATGAGGTAGTCGAAATTCCCTTTTTCCCCGTCCATCATTTGTTCCCATCCGTCCTGCCCGTTCTGGTGTTCCAGCAGATAGATCTGTAGCTCGTTATCACGGCCCAGGCTAACCGCAGTAAAGGAATCATGGTTCCAGATATAGTTGGAGTATTTTCCTTTTCTTCCCGGGAAGGTGAATTTGGTGAAGGCATCGATACCGATGGATTCAGGATAGATCTCATTGCGGTTCTCAGCATTCACGCGGCGGGCCATGATATGCTCCTGTTCATCCGCCCCCTGTTTGTGATTGAGCACCAGGTCGGCGATGGCCTGGATGCCGGCATCATGGAGGGCTTTGATACATTGAAGATATTGTTCTTTGGTGCCGTACTTGGTGCGAACTGTCCCTTTCTGATCAAATTCGCCCAGATCGAAAAGATCATATACTGCGTATCCCGGTTCTGCTGTACCGTTAGCTGATTTGTAAGCAGGAGGCAGCCAAACATGTGTTACGCCCAGCGATGCCAGGTGGGCTGCCTGTTCCCGGCAATGGTCCCACAGGGAACCATCATCAGGGTAGTACCAGTGAAAGAACTGGAACAGCGTTGAGTTTTTTTCCATGGCAAACTTTTTTATTCGAATGGATAACGAATGGAATGCTGGTGTCGGATAGTGTCCATCGTTTCGATGAGGTTGAGACTGAATTCAGGCGACATCTTTTCACTGCTGATCTTTCCCTGCCGGAGGCAATCATACACTTCTTCCACTTCAAACTGCAGTCCGCGTCCCTCCCATTGCACCGGCTCTTCACATTTTACACCATGATATTTTTCATAAACAATGGAAGGCGGCTTTTCGTTCCAGGGATTGGTGATAATGATCTGTCCGCTTGTGCCAGTAATAGTGGCTGTATTGGGTGTTTGCGTGATCAGTGAAGATTCCAGCATGGCATATTTATCAGCACCGAATTGCAACAGCATAGCGCAATTTTCGTCGATTCCTTTTTCGGAGCGTTTAATGGAAGAATGGATATTGGTAGGCTTGCCCATCAGGAGTTGCGACAGGAACACGGGGTAGATGCCGAGATCCAGGAGTGAGCCGCCGCCGAGTGAAGGTTCAAAATAACGACTGCCTTCTTCGCGCGGAGCCAGGAAGCTGAGTGAAGCATTGATATGCCTGAGCTCACCGATGGCTTCGTTCTGCAGCATCTCCTGTACCATGCCGATACTTGGCAGGAAGCGCGTCCACATTGCTTCCATGAGAAAAGTGTTGTACTGTTTTGCCGTTTCGAACATTTCGGCTACCTGACGTTTGCTGATGCCCATCGGTTTTTCGCAGAGCACAGGCAACTTATGTTTCAGACAAACCTGTGCTTCTTCGAAGTGCATCGGGTGCGGTGTGGCGATGTACACTGCATTCACCTGGGAGTGGGCTGCAAACTGTTCCAGATCGTCAAAGGAATCCGGCGCTTTAAACTTTTCTGCAAACTCGCGGGCAGTGCTCATCTCTCGGCTCAGTACCGCGCTGATACGGTGTTTGGCATTCTTTGCCAGGTGCAGGTCTTCTGCAAATGCTTCCGCAATATTTCCGGTGCCGATCACACCCCATAAAAATTCATCCATTCCGTTTTACTGTATTTGTATCGGATGGATAATCAACTGTTATACCCTCATTGGCTGTGGAGATTACACCTCAGTAACTGGTACAGGAATTTTACAGGAACAGAAAAATGGAAAATGGCAAAACTGAAAAAAACACCAGCAAAGCCCAAACAGAAAAAACAGCTGGACCAGATCAATATGATCATCCGGCCCGGGTACCTTGGGTCAGGAAGGCTGAAGGATAAAGTAGCCATCATTACCGGCGGCGACAGTGGCATCGGGCGTTCCGTAGCTGTGCTCTTTGCCCGTGAAGGAGCCGATGTGGCCATCGCGTACAGGAGCAGTGATAAGGATGCAAAGGAAACACAGCAACTGGTGGAAGCGGAGCAACGTGAATGTCTATTGCTGAAAGGAGACCTGAGCAAAGAAACATTCGCACGTAAAATGGTGAAAGATGTATACAGGCATTTCAAGAAGTTATCGATACTCGTGAACAATGCCGGCACTCACGAAGAGGATTATGATTTCCAGAAGATCAGTACCCGGCAGTTCCAGCACACATTTGATGTGAACATGTATCCTTTCTTTTATTCTTCCCAGGAAGCATTGAAAGTGATGGACAAAGATGGTTGTATCATCAACACTGCATCGGTAGTGGCTTTCAGGGGCAGTGAACATCTGATCGATTATTCCGCTACCAAGGGCGCCATTGTTTCTTTCACCCGCGCACTGGCGAAGAACCTGGCTGAATCGGGTATACGTGTGAATGCCGTGGCACCGGGACCTGTGTGGACTCCGCTCATCTTTGCCAGTTTCACCAAAGCACATGTGAATGATTTTGGAAAGAAAACACCGATGGGGCGAGCCGGTTATCCCTATGAGCTGGCCCCTGCATTCCTTTTCCTGGCCTGTGAAGATGCGGCATATATCACAGGGCAGGTGATCCATGTGAATGGAGGCGAAATTGTGGGATAGCCCTAGCGGTTAGGAACAGGAAAATACAAATAGAAAACAGCACCCTGGCCTACATATCCCGATGCGGAAACATTCCCGCCATGATTGATCATGATGCGTTTCACCATCGCGAGGCCAATGCCCTTGCTGTTGAGGAAGAGTTGTTGCGTTTCCAGTTTTTCAAAAATGCCGAAGATCTTTTCTGCAAATTCATTACTGAATCCCATCCCATTGTCCACCACGCTGATCTTATAATAAAGAGTGCCTCCGAAAACGGACAGCAGTTTATCACTAATGGTTTTGCCCACCGTTTCTTCATGTGTGATGGTGATCACCGGCGGCACATCGCGGCGGGAGAACTTAATGGAATTATCTATCAGTTGCTCAAAGAGGATGGCCAGTTGCATTGGAATTCCGCGCACTACCGGTAAGGTATTGGCTACTACCAGGCTGGCGTGGTTCATGGTGAGGCGCGCATCCACCTGTTCCGCCACTTTGAAGAGCACATAGTTGAGGTCCACGTCCACTGCGGCTTCCCGGTTTGAGATCAGGTTGGAGTACTTGGCCATGTCTGCCGTAAGGCCATGCATATGTTCTGCCGTGGTATTGATCTTTTCCAGCAACATCCTGGTTTCCTCATTCAGATTGCCATTTTGTTTGGTCAGTAAGCGGGTGGTAAAGGTCTGTATCTTACGCAGTGGCTCCTGCAAATGATGTGAATGTGCATTGGTCAATTGGTCCAGCTCTATATTGGCCCGGTTCAGTGATCCTACCTGGTTCTGCAGTTGCTGCTGAAAGCTGAGCCTTTTCCGAAGTTCTCTATTGATAAAGAGAAAACTGAGTACAAACACTACAGTGGCAAAAACGAAAATAGCATACAACAGTTTCGGGTTATTGGCCTGGTAACTGTCTTTCTGAATATTCCTGAACAGCAGCATACTTCTTTCTTCACTTTCTATCTTTCTCAGCACATCGTAATAATCATTCATCAGCACTTTCGATTGGAGAAGGCGAATATCCTGGCTGCTGTTCTCCCTTAGCGCTGCTTTGTTCACGTTAGTACGCACCTGGTTGAGCCGCTCGGAAACGATGCGCTTCAGGTTATTGACGTTGATCTGCTGTCTGTTGTTATCATTGGTGAGTGCGCGGAGACTATCGATCAGCGGATTGATCTTCGGTGCGTTGCTCAGTAAAGGCTCCAGCACAGTTGAGTCGCGCGTGAGGATAAAGCCGCGTTCACTGCTGATGGCATCTTTCATATACGCATCCACGCGACTGAGCAGATATAGTTTTTCATATGTATGTTCCACCGCATTGGAATACCGTTGCGTGTTCATCAGCCGCTGGTAAAAGAGAACGGCCAGAACAGTCAGTATCACAAAGGAGAGCAGGAAGGCGATATATATGTACTGAAATCTGAACTTCATGGAAGAGATTCCTCGATTTGTGGAAATAATTCTACATCTTCAAGAACCGGGCCGTTTACACGGCTATGATCCGGTTGTATTTTAAACCTGTTAAGAATCAGTGTGGTAGCGGAATCAAAAAGAAAATGCATAAAATCAAGTTTTTGGTTTAACCCTTGCATTACTAGTTGAACACAATTAATCAATTGCCATGATCTATCAACACCTTACTCAGAAACAGCAGGTACGGATACTGCCTCAACAGATCCAGTTGCTGAACCTGTTTCATCTGAATACGTTGGAGCTGGAACATCGCATACAGCAGGAACTGGAAGAAAATCCCCTGCTGGAGGAAGCACCCGCAGATGATAACAGCCTCAGAGAAGAAAGCGAAGTTATACAGGATTTTGCAGACTGGGATGAATTTGGTTACGATGATATCCCGGACTACAGGACCGAGTATGCCAATTATTTTACAGGTGAAGCCATTCCTGACCGGCCTATTGCGCAGGTGGCTGATTTTCGCGAGCACCTGAAAGAGCAATGCAGGCTGCTGCTGATGGAAGAAAAGGATTTTCAGCAGGTCTGCTACCTGATCGATTCTCTGAACGAGAACGGCATGCTGGACCAGGAGCTCAGCTCCCTGGCGGAAGACATGAGTTTTAAGTACGGCGAATGGATCGAGGCGCCGCAACTGGAGCGTTTGCTCAAAGTGATCCAAACACTTGATCCTGCCGGAGTGGGAGCCCGCGATATCCGCGAATGCCTGCTGCTGCAACTGGAACGAAAGAACACACACCGTCCGGATGTAGCGGCCGCTTTCAAGCTGGTGCATGATCATTTCAATGATCTGAAGAACCGTCAGCTCGACAAGATCATGGAGAGCATAGGACTGGAAGAAGATGAATTACGGATCGTGCTGGAACTGATCGCGGCATTGCCTTTGCAACCTATTATGGCAGCAACAGAGGAATCCGGTAACAGGAATTATATCGTTCCTGATTTCGTGATCGCAGTGGAAGGTGATACCATCGATGTGAGCCTTTCGCGCCAGCGTTCCTCTTCGCTCCATATCAGTCACAGCTGGATGGAGAACGTAAAGAACCAGTGTGCAAAGGATGATAAGGCGGCAGGACAATACCTCAAGAGTAAGCTGCAGGCCGCAGAATGGTTCATTTCGGCTATCCAGCAACGTGAAAGCACCATGCTCCGCGTGATGCGCACCATCGTGAAATGGCAATATGAATATTTTAAGGAAGGTGATCCGCTGATGATGAAACCAATGATCCTGAAGAATATCGCCAGGGAAGTGGGCGTGGATATTTCAACCGTATCCCGCATCACCAGCAACAAATATGCAGCAACGCCTTTCGGTAATATTTTGCTGAAAGACCTCTTCTCGGAAGGACTGGCCAACGAACAGGGAGAAGTAGTGAGCAACCGGATCATCCAGCACGCACTGGAAGAAGCGATTGCTGCGGAAGACAAGAAGAGCCCTTTCACCGATCATCAACTGGTGGTGATCCTTGCAAAGAACGGTTACAAGATCGCGAGAAGAACAGTGGCCAAATACCGTGAACTGCTGAGGATACCTACTGCGCAGATGCGCGCCGTTTGGGGATGATCAGCATAATAACCTTATCAATCGATTCAACGTACATTTATACCATAAAAACCTGCCAGCTATGCCAAAAGTCTTAGTCATTGATGATGATCGTGATATATGTTTCCTGATGAATAAGTTCCTGACCAAGCATGGTTATGAGACCGTGGAATCCTATTCTGCCAAAAAAGCCCTTGAGCTGCTGGAAGAGGTGAAGGATATAGACATTGTGCTGTGTGATTACCGGATGGAAGGAATGGATGGAAAGACCATGCTGCTGAAGATCAAGGAAAAATATCCGTCGATGCCCGTGATCATCATTACAGGCTATAATGATCTCAAAACTGCTGTGGATGTGATGAAGCTTGGCGCGTACGATTATGTGACCAAGCCGCTGTTCCCGGAAGAGATCCTCAATACCATCCAGTCCGCCCTGCAGCAGGCCGGTACTGCTCCTGCAGCACCCCCTACCAACGGCGTGCACGATGATGTAAAAAAAGAAAAGAAGAAAACGAATGGCAATAACGGCGATTATATTTTCGGTAACAGTCCTGTTTTCCAGCATCTGATAGACCAGATCTCACTGGTAGGGCCAACCGATTACAGTGTGATCATCTACGGAGAGAGCGGAAGTGGCAAGGAAGCCATTGCACAGGAGATCCATAAGAAGAGCAAACGCGCTGCCTTTCCCTTTGTGGCCATCGATTGCGGCGCATTAAGCAGGGAGCTGGCCGGTAGTGAACTGTTCGGTCATGAAAAAGGTTCTTTCACCGGCGCTATCAACCAGAAGCCCGGAAGCTTTGAACTGGCCAACGGAGGCACTATCTTCCTGGATGAGATTGCCAACCTGAGCTATGATATCCAGGTGAGCCTTCTGCGCGTGATTCAGGAACGGAAGATGAGAAGAGTGGGAGGTACAAAGGATATCCCGCTGGACGTGCGCATTATCATCGCCAGTAATGAAAAGCTCTGGGATGCGGCACAGAAAGGAAAGTTCAGGGAAGATCTTTTCCACCGGTTCAATGAATTCACCATCGAGCTGCCGCCATTGCGCCAGCGCAAGGATGATATCATGGTGTTCGCCCGTCATTTCCTGGATAAAGCGAATGAAGGATTGCAGAAAAATGTAAAAGGATTTTCGCCTGAAGTGGAAGAAATTTTCAGGAATTATGTATGGCATGGGAACCTTAGAGAGCTCCGCAACGTAGTTAAAAGAGCAGCCCTGCTCACCGATGGTGATTTTATCGAGGTGCGCAGCCTGCCTTTCGAGATCAGCAATTACAAGAAATTGTTGTTCGAGCATAACAATGAGCAATATGCGGAAGCTGCACAGGTAGCCCCGCCCGTGGTGGTGGAAGAACAAAGGCCGCTACGCCGCGCACCCTTCGAGAACAGTCTCAAGGAAGCCAGCATCGACCTGGAATATGAACTGATCCTGAAAGCTCTGAAGGAAACCAATTTCAACAAGAGCAAAGCCGCCAAACTTTTGAATATAGACCGGAAAACGCTGTACAATAAGATCAAACTATATCAGGAATTAAATAATCGTTAGCGGATGAGACGTGAAGAAGCCAATAACAACATCTCATATCTGAAAATGGTGACGAATGATAACGAAGAAGGAAAGAATTCCGTGAACCCTGTTGAAGAGGTGAAAAAAGTAAAAGAACTGTACAATGATGTGGAAGGACTTTTACTCTTCGGTACCTGGCAATGGGATATTCAAACGGATAAAGTCACCTGGTCGGATGGCATGTTCCGGATCATGGGATATGATCAGGAAACAGCCAGCAATGAGGTAACCGATGATTTCTACCTTGCCCACCTTGAGCCGGGAGATGCAAGGCAGTTCCGGGAGATACGCGCTGCGGCCATTGCAGACAAAACTCCTTTCGAATACACTTATCATGTGATCACGCACGATAAGCGTGAGCGTGTGATCACCACCAAGATGAAATTCGAATACGATGAAGCTGGTAACGCAATAAAAGGGATCGGCATCAACCGCGATGTAACTGAGAAAACACAGCTGCTCCGCGATCTGATGCACTATAAGAAAATGGTGGAACAGAAAGAGGAATTCCTCAATCTGGGTACCTGGGAACTGTCGCTCGATACACAACAGATGGTGATGTCGGACGGGATGAGCAGGCTGCTCGGCTACTCCGATGGAATGAGCGGAGCAGGAATGGACCTCTTCGAATTCTTCCGGTCACATCTTTCCTCGGAAGACGTAAAGAAGACCAATGAAGCCATTCATGAGATCATCGAAAACGGCGAGACCTATGTGCGGCAATCATCTATCTTCACTACAGACGGGCAATCCAAAACCATCGAGTCTTTCGGTAAAGTGCAGCTGGATGCACACGGAAAAGCCGTGAAGATATTTGGTATCACACATGATGTTACCAAGCTCAAGGAATACGAACAGAAACTCGAGATAAAAGTGGACGAGCTCAACCGCTCCAACCACGAACTGGAAGAGTTTGCATACGTGGCTTCGCATGACCTGCAGGAGCCACTGCGCAAGATCAGCACATTCGGGGAAAGGCTTCGCAACCGCTGTGGCGACCAGCTTTCAGAGGAAGGCACCGTTTACCTGAACCGCATGCTGGCTTCTGCCGAGAACATGCGCGTCCTGATAGACAATCTGCTGGACTTCTCCCGCGTTACGCGGATGCAGCATCCATTTGTGAAAACGGATATCAAAACACTTGTTCAGCAGGTGGTAGATGAGCTAGATCTGAGCATCGAGGATTCGCATGCTTTCATCGATATACAACCAATGCCGGACATTGAAGTGAATCCCGTGCAGATAAAACAATTGTTCCGCAACCTGCTTACCAATGCGCTCAAATTCCAGCGCCCCGGTGTGCCGCTGCGTGTCAGCATCAACAGCAATAAACTGAGCAGGGAGGAAAAAGAAAAAATGAAACTCCGTTCTGCAGGTAACTATTATAAATTTGTGGTGTCAGACAATGGCATCGGCTTCGAAGAAGTGTATGCAGAAAGGATCTTCCAGCTCTTCCAGCGATTGCATGGAAAAGCCGAATATCCCGGATCAGGCATTGGACTGGCTATCTGCAAAAGGATTGCAGACAACCATGCAGGCATGATCTCTGCCACCGGCGCTCCTGACAAGGGAGCTGCTTTTACCATCATCCTGCCCGAATCACAATAAACCCCGGTCTTATCCATGCTCATTTCCACTGAACCCATACGTATCCTGATCATAGACGATGATGAAGATGATTTTTTTATCACCAGCACACTGGTGAAAGAGATCAACGGGAATTTCAAGGTGGACTGGTGCTACAATTACCAACAGGCGATGGACCATATCTGCCATTACAGATATGATCTCTACTTCATAGATTATTATCTCGGCGCGCGCACAGGCCTCGATCTTTTGAAAGAGGCGCTGCTGCGCAATTGCGAAGCGCCGCTCATTCTTCTCACCGGCAAAGGCAATCACAAGGTAGACATGGAAGCCATGCTGGCCGGAGCAGCCGACTACCTCGTCAAGAGCGAACTCAATGCAGAAAAACTGGAACGCTGTATCCGCTACTCGCTTGCGAATGCACGGTCCATGAAAGCGCTTCGCGACAATGAGCTGAAATACCGTAATATCTTCGAGAAATCTAAAGACGCTATATTCCTTGCAGACACTGCGCTGCAATTCCTTACCGTTAATCAGGCCACCAACCAGCTATTCAATTATACATCGGAGGAACTGGCCAGCCTCACGCTTTATGATCTCATGCCCAACAAACAGGCTGCTGAATACCTGGCCCTGCTGTTGAAGGAAAAAGGAGAAGTGGAAGACCTGGAGCTTGACCTGCTCAACAGTGAAGAAGAAGAACTGCATTGCATTTTCTCCGCTACTTCCGTTGAACGGCCCGATGGCTCCTTCTATATGCAGGGCATCCTGCACGATATCACCAGTCTCCGTAAGGCAGAAAAGAACCTGGTGATGAGTGAGAAGCTGGCCGCAACCGGCCGTCTGGCGCGCACACTTGCCCATGAGATCAGGAACCCGCTCACGAATATCCATTTATCGCTTGACCATCTCCGTCATGATGGCCTCACAGAGGAACAACTCAGCTACTACCAGATCATCCTCCGCAACACCAAACGAATCGGCGCCATCATCTCCGAATTACTGGATACGGCAAGGCCCACGGACATCATCCTGCGCAAAGTGCCATTACAGGATATCATGGACGAAAGCATCACCGCTGCCATGGACCGCATCATGCTGAAACAGATCAAGACCAGTATCAGGTACCCCGATGATATCGTGGAAGTGATGGCGGACAAAGAGAAGCTGAAGATCGCCTTCCTGAATATCATCATCAATGCCGTGGAGGCGATGACTGAAGGGGAAGGAGAGCTGGAGATCAACCTCAGCAGCCAGCCACAGCACTATGAAGTGCGGATCACAGACAATGGCTGTGGCATCTCTCCTGAAAACCTGCAGCGCCTTTTTGAGCCTTATTTTACTTCCAAACGCAATGGCCTCGGCCTGGGGCTGGCAGCCACCCTCAATATCCTGCAGGCGCACCAGGCAGGCGTGGACGTTCATTCCACACCCGGCAGCGGCACCATGTTTGTACTTTCTTTCCGTAAGGAAAAAATTGAGTAAATTACTATACCCCCCAGGCCCGTACCGTAACTCATCTAAAAACTACCGGTATGCGTGCAATTTGGTCGGGCGCCATCGGCTTCGGGCTGGTGAACATTCCCGTAAAACTCTACAGCGCTGTCCAGGAAAGCTCTCTGGACCTGGACATGCTCGATAAGAAAGATCATGCCAATATCAAGTTCCAGCGCATCAACGAAAAAAGTGGAAAAGTGGTCCAGTGGGCCAATATCGTGAAAGCCTATAATCTCGACGGGCGCTATGTTGTGCTTGATGATAAGGATTTCGAAAAGGCCATGCCCGAAAAAACAAAGACCATCTCCATTTCCACTTTTGCCGAAGAATCCGAGATCGACAGCATGTACTGGGAAACGCCTTATTACATGGAGCCGGACAAATCCGGTGCACGCGCATACGCGCTGCTCTGGGCAGCCCTCAATAAAAGTGGAAAAGTAGGACTGGGTTCCTTTGTGCTGCGCACCAAAGAAACGATCTGCGTGGTGAAGGCGGAAGATGGGGTGCTGGTGGTGCAAAGGCTTCGTTTCGAAGAAGAGATCCGGGATCACTCAGAGTTGAATATCCCTGACCTGACTGCGAAATCAGTAAAGCCGGGTGAGCTGAAAATGGCCATGAGCCTGATAGAGCAGCTATCCGGCCCATTCGATATCTCCGAGTTCAAAGACACTTACTCTGAAAAGCTGATGAAACTGATCAAGGCCAAAGCGAAAGGAAAGAAGATCACCACACCGGCACTCAAAGTGGTGCACTCACGCGCAAGCGATCTGATGAGCCAGTTGAAAGCAAGCCTTGAAACGAAAAAGAAACGCGCTTCCTGACAACATTGATCAAAATGGAATATCATGCTCAAAGATTATAAGAAGAAAAGGAATTTCAGGAATACGCCCGAACCTGCCGGTAGTAAGCGATCTTCGGGTGATCATCTCCGTTTTGTAGTGCAACGCCATGATGCCACACGCCTGCACTATGATTTCAGGCTGGAACTGGATGGCGTGCTCAAAAGCTGGGCAGTACCGAAAGGACCGAGTATGAACCCCGCAGACAAACGGCTGGCCGTGCAGGTGGAAGACCACCCGGTGGATTATATCGATTTTGCCGGTGTGATCCCCGAAGGCAATTATGGCGCAGGGGTGGTGCAGGTTTGGGACCATGGGAATTATATTCCCGTGAATGCGGAAATAGAACCGATCTCCGAAAAGGAAGCACTGAAATGGTTGAAGAATGGTGAGATCAAATTCGTGATCCAGGGCAGCAAGCTCAGTGGTGAATTCGTGTTGGTGAGATTGAAACGCGATGAAAAGAACTGGCTTCTCATCAAACACAATGATGAGTACGCAGTGAAAACGAAATACGATGCGGAAAAGCTGATCAAGGGAAAATCGAAAAAGGAAATTTTTGCAAAGGGCGCAAAAGGAGAGAAGGTATGGGAGAGTAACAGAAGCGCAAAGACCACATCCGGCAGGGCAACAGTTTCCCGGAAGGCTGGTTCCGCAAAAAAAACAGCCAAAGCAAAGAAGCCGGTATCAGGTGTTGCTTCAAAGACAGTGGGCAGTAAGCCCCGGATCTCCTCGGCAAAACCTGCTTCAAGAACTACAAAAGGTTCAAAGACTGTTTCAGTTGTGAAGTCTGCTGGCCGGAAAACAACGGCCACTGCTGCCAAAGCCTCTTCAAAGTCCGCCCGCAAACCTGTTTCAAAAAAAGCATATGGCACAAAAAAAGCCTGATAAGAAAAGTGCAGCAAAGAAAGCGGCCCCTGCAAAAAAAACAGCAGGAGCCGGCAAGCCTGCCGGGAAAGCTTCATCAAAAAAAGCAAGGTCCGGCAAACCTGTGCCAAAGAATACTGCCACTAAAAAAACGGCTTCCGGTAAAGCTGCTGCAGCAAAAGCATCATTGCCGAAAACCACCGTTCCCAAAGCAGCACCGGTTACAGGTGCTATAAAAACTACAACGAAAAAACGGCCTCCTTCTAGAGTCTTCGGCAATGAAGGCCGCAAATACGAGGAATATATTGAGCCGATGCTGGCCAGTCTTGAAGATCATCCATTCGATAATGATGAATGGATCTTCGAGATGAAATGGGACGGCTATCGCGCCATTGCAGAATGGAAAAAGAAAAAACTGAAATTGTATTCCCGCAACGGCCTTTCCTTCGTTCAAAAATATCCTCCGGTTGCTGAAGCCATCACAAAGATCAAACATGATTGCGTGCTGGACGGCGAGATCGTTGTGCTGAACGAAGATGGGCGGCCACGTTTCCAGATGCTCCAGGAATATGAGCAGGACCCCCGCTATCCCATTCACTACTACGTGTTCGATCTGCTCTTCCTCAATGGCAAAGATGTGCGCGAATTACCATTGCTGAGCCGCAAGGAATTGCTGAAAAAATTATTGAGCTCCTGCAAAGGTGATGTGATTCGCTATTCAGATCATGTAATTGGAAGCGGAAAGAAATTTTTCCATCATGTAAAGAAGCTTGACTTTGAAGGCATGATGGCCAAAAAATCAGACAGTGAATACTATTCAGGTATCCGTACCCGTGAGTGGCTGAAAATAAAACACCACAATAACCAGGAAGCCGTGATTGCAGGATTCACTGCACCAAGGCGAAGCCGAAAATATTTCGGTGCATTGATCCTCGGCGAGTTCAAAGGCCGCAGGCTGCAGTACATCGGGCATACCGGAACGGGTTTTACACACGATAAGCTGAAAGAATTATGGGACCTCATGCAGCCCCTGATGACGGCCCAGTCGCCATTTGCAGAAAAGATAAAAGTGAACGCACCCGTCTCCTGGATCAGGCCGGAACTTGTTTGTGAAGTAAAGTTCACGGAACAGACCAATGAAGGCATTCTCCGTCACCCTGTTTTCCTTGGATTACGGGAAGACAAAGCCGCCACAGCAGTAACGAAAAACAATGACAGATGAAAGCAGCAGAAAAAACTGAAGATATCGTACAGGTAGACCGTCACCAGCTGACTATCACCAACGTTAACAAGATCTATTTTCCAAAAGACAAGATCACCAAGGGAGATGTGATCGCCTATTATGATATGATGGCGCCGGTGATACTTCCTTATCTGAAAGACAGGCCGCTATCGCTCAAACGCAACCCCAATGGGATCACCGATAAGGGGTTCTATCATAAGGACGCCGGCGAGAACGCACCAAAATATGTAAAAGTGTACCCTGAATTTTCTCCTTCGTCCAACAAAACAGTGGACTATATCGTGTGCAACAATAAAGCAACACTGATCTATCTCGCCAATCTCGGTTGCATCGAAATGAATCCCTGGAATTCCACCACACGCAGCGCAGACAAGCCCTCCTATATGATTATCGATATCGATCCGTCACCCAAAAATACTTTCGACCAGGTGATCACCGTTGCCCAGGCTGTGCAGGAAGTGATGACCAATGCAGGGGCCATCGCTTATCCCAAAACCTCGGGGGCAACGGGTATTCACGTATACATGCCCCTGGGTAACAAATACGATTATGAGATCGTGCGTGAGTTCGGCAGGATCGTGGCTACAATGGTGAATGAGATGCTGCCCGGCATGACCAGCATCGAACGTTCGCTTAAGAAAAGAGGGAATAAGATCTATATCGATTTTCTGCAAAATTCAAAAGGACAAACCCTGGCATCGGCTTACAGCCTGCGTCCGCGCGATGGCGCCACGGTATCCACTCCTTTACTATGGAAAGAAGTGAAGGCTGGTCTTCATCCTTCGCAATTCACGATTCACAATATTCAGAAGAGGGTAAAAAAACTCGGTGATCTATTCTTTATGGTGTTGAAAGAAGGCAACAATCTGAAGACCTGCCTCAAAAATCTGGGTTACTAAGTAACGATCCTGTTCCTTTTCTGATGCAGGATATAGAACAGTAGTCCTCCCATCACCGGTACAGATATGGTGATGATCAGCCAGAACATTTTCTGGTAAAAACGAAGGTCGTCCGCAACGATCACATCCCAGATGCTCCATACCCAAACAACGCCCATTACTATCAATCCTGCGTACAAAATGTAAATGCCGAAATCATATTGTTTCATCAACATCAACCCGAGCAGGATGATGACTGTTCCTGAAATGCCGATAATTAATCCGGTCTTGTTCAACGTACTCATATGTTTCAGTTTTCCATTGATGCGTACCAATGTTATGCCACCCGTGGAACGCTCCTGCACAAGCTGTGGAGGCGTGTCTACAAACGAATACCCTGTTTTGGAGGCAATAGATTTTTACAGTTAAAGAAAACAGAAGTCTATGAGAAGCATATTGTATATCCTGGCAGTGATCCTGATCATCGGGTGGCTCCTGGGCGTATTTGTGTATAGTGCAAAAGGGTTGATACATATTTTGATCGTATTGGCTATTATATCGTTACTGGTGGGGATTATTCGCCGTGGCGATGTGTAGAGTGGGGCTCCGGAGTTATTCAAAAGTAATTGAAGCGGGTGGGATGCCCGCTTTATTTTTTTATTCTATAATCTGGAGCCTGGAGCCGGGTATGGTCAGGGGCGGCTGTAAAACATACCAACGCTTTTGAATTTTTGGTCCGCTGTGGAGGGAGAGATGGGGCAATGGAATGCAATGGAGCTTCTTCGCTTATGTTTTGAAGGCCGCCCCTGACCATACCCGGCTCCAGGCTTTCCCCGATATTTCAACAATCAAATAAATAGCTGCGCAAACCGCTTCATACTTTTGAAGCCCCCGGAGCTTTGAAGAAGGAAGATGGAGGTGAGAGCGCATCTGTATTTATGAAAAGAAATGGAAAAGTGTGATTATGGAATTATGAAATCATATAATCATAGAATTGTGGAATATAGGGAAGACGGGAGCCAGTATCCTGTTTACCACTAACAGAATTATGTAAGTGCTAAATAAAAGTCTTTCGTGCAATAGAATGCGGTTGTCCGGGGTAGTTATATTTATTCGGAGGGATGCACTCTTTCCCCCTCTCCAATCAAAGTTTCTACAGCTTTCTTTTTTGCGTTTATGGAGTTGCATTTTGGCGGGAATGTCAAAGGGAGGGAGGTGGTATTGGTCGGCCTATGAAATATAAGCGAAGAAGGTCCATTGCATTCCATTGCCCCATCTCTCCCTCCACAGCTGACCTATCATTCATAAGCGCCGGTTTATTTCATCCGCCGCCATACCATCTCCCTCCCTTTTGACAAACACAATGAATTAACACAAAAAAAGAGAGCTGGTAGAAACCAGCCCCCATCAGTCCAATGTGCCTTAAATGAAACTCGTTGGTTATTTTTTCAGCCTTGAATTCAGGGCCATCAATTTGTCGTGGTGCATACGGATCTTCGGTAATACTGTATTGATCCAGTTCTTGACGTCTGCATCGGTTACAGTTCCGAGTGCTGCCTCATAATCGCTGATTGTTTTCTGATGTTTGTTCATCAGTTTGTCTGTCCAATCCTTGTCGAATGAGGAGGGTTTTTCATCTGTCAGTTTCTGCAGGTCCTGTTTGGTATCATCCGTTACATCGGCCGGGATGCTGATGCTCTTGTTGGAGGCCAGCACTTTGAGGTCGTTCAATGCAGCGGTGTGATCATCATACAGGGTTTTTGCAATCTCCTTGATGTCTTTATTTGTCGATTTTTGTTGAGCCAGTTCTGCGAGCCTGATTTCGGTAAGGTTACCATTGGCGGCATCTACTACAAACTGTGCATTGTGCTCAGAGGAGTCCGTCTTGAATTTTGCATCGTTCTTGTCTTCCGCTACTTCCTTGCTTTCTTCAGGCTTTTGGTCGGCATTGTTGTTACAACCAACTGCGAAGGAGGCTGCAACCAGGGAAAAGATGGTGATTCTGTTGATCAGTGTTTGCATACGATTTGTTTTGTTTTTTATTTTCAGGAACGGGCCGGTTTACATGGCGGCCTGCATGTCCCTGTATCTTTTGATCAGGTCATGTGATGCTTTGAGTGCGCTTTTCTGTTTCAGTACAAGTTGCCTGATATCTGCTCCGGCTGTGCCTTCGTCTTCAAGTGCCTGCTGATAGGCTTTCTGAGCGGCGTCTTCACCAAATTCGCAGGCTGCGAGCACCGAGTGCCTGTCTTTTCCTGAGAAGGTGGCTTTCACGTCCATCCAGGCGCGATAGATCTTGCCGGATGCAGTGGTGGCGTCTTCTACAGGTTCACCGCCTGCTTTCTTCACTTCCAGTACCAGTTCAGATTTATGCTGACGGCTTTCATCGGCCATTCTGCGAAACACACTCTTCAGGTCGTCGTCTGCATCTTTGGTTTCCTTGATGGCTTTTTCGTAACCATTGATACGATCATTGTTAATACGGATGAGATCGTTCAATACACTTACCATATCCTCATTATGTTGCATAGTGATAGTTTTAAAGTGATGAATTTGGAAATAAGGTCTAAAAAACGATACCATTCCTTTTTTCCTGTGCCGGCATGCGTTATTTGTAGAAGTCCCACCACGATACTATGGTGGAAATGCTGATAAACAGGGGCTGACGCTGGCATAAGAATTACATACATATTATCAGGCTTATCCATGCCTTTACACGTATGACTGAAATGAAATGCCTTCTGGCAGTGGTTATTTCTGTTGCGTTCCTGCATGTAATGGGATGTAAACCTGCGCCTGTGAAGCCTTCGGAGGGAACTTTTCAAATCATTCCAGCTATGAAAGAAGTAATCAATATCAAACCGCCTGAACATGCATACGTGAAAACATTCTATGGGATGTTCTCCGACCTGGACCATCTGGAAGATGAGCACCAGACAGACAGGAAGAGCCCCTGTGCTCCCGCCACTAATATTTACGAAACGGATTCCACTTACTTCATTGATATGGCATTGCCGGGATATCAGCGACAGGATATTCAACTGAAGCGTGAAGATGATCTGATAACCGTTTGTGCTGAAACACATACCGTGCGTCATAAGAAACTGCAGCGTTTCTTTCGCCAGGAATTCCTTGCAGGCAGCTTTACCAGGTCTTTCCTGTTACCCGATGATGCTGGCGAAGCCATAGCGAAATTTGCAGACGGTGTGCTCTGTATACAACTCGATAAAAACAGACAATGGATGGCCGCGCCTACTGTGGTGCAAGCCATCACTATTCAGTAACCCAAAAAAGACACAGATGCCCAGATATTCAAAAGGTGCTTCCAAATCTGTAGAAAGCGCTATGAGAAGAAAGAAAAAAGGAACACTGCGCTCAGGCCCGGGAGGTAAAGGTGGAAAAGTGAAAAGCCGTGAACAGGCTATTGCCATCGGTTTGTCTGAAGCGAGAGAGAAAGGCGCTAAAGTGCCCAAAAAGAAAAGTGCCGGTAAAACCGCCACTAAGAAATCTGCCAGTAAGAAATCAGCTTCCAAAAAATCGGCTCCAAAGAAAGCTGCTTCCAGGAAGACTGCCACAAGGAAGAGTGCCGTGAGGAAATCCGCTACACGTAAAAAAGCAGCTCCGCGGAAAAAAGCCGCCACCAGGAAAAAAAGCAGTATGTAGAATTATCATAACAGTACCAGCCTTCACATATGTATTTGTATTAGCTATGAAAACAAATGGAAGCTGTTCGTATCTCCACAGAAAAACGGGATGTACAACAGCTTCCTTCTTTTTATGCATGTAATTTTTTTAGGATGGTCATCATTACCTTCTCTTCATCTTTTTCCCGCTGCATCTTTACCAGGTATCTTTTCAATGAGTCTTCTTCATACATCCTGATCACACCGGGATGCACAT
Organism: Pseudobacter ginsenosidimutans; assembly: GCF_007970185.1. Classification (NCBI taxonomy): domain Bacteria; kingdom Pseudomonadati; phylum Bacteroidota; class Chitinophagia; order Chitinophagales; family Chitinophagaceae; genus Pseudobacter; species Pseudobacter ginsenosidimutans. The sequence goes on from NZ_CP042431.1 coordinate 3,862,198, forward strand.
AATACTTTCTGCAAACAGCCCTCGTATTACCCAGAAGTGCACTCACTTTGTCGAGCGCTTCAAGTACATTCTTTTTCCTTTCATTCATTGAAGCGGCGTCCCCGAAGGATTTGATCGTTCGCAGCATATTGAGGGTGCCCGCCCAGGTGCGGAAATCCTTGGAGGTGAAGTCGCCGCCTGTGGCATTGCGGATATAGTTGTTCACCATGCCTGAGTCGATGCTTTTGTGATTGCCTTCTGCATCGAAATACTGGAACAGTTCCTTGCCTGGAATGTCTTTACATGCCTGAACGATCTCCGCCAGTCTCTTGTTGCGGACACTGATCTTGTGCAGGATCCCTTTCTTGCCTTTGAAAGTGAATTGAATACTGGAACCGTTCACTTTTACATGATTGTCTTTCATGGTAGTGAGCCCATAGGAACCGTACAGTTTTTCATAATCGCTGCTGCCGATCCGGATATAGGTTTTTTCCATAAGGTTGATCACAGTAGCGATCACTTTCTCTTCTGTGAGCTCCGGCTTCGCCATATCTTTCTGTACCTGTTTTCTCAGGAAGGGCAGTACTTTGCCGAAAGCCGGGAGGCGATGGAACTTGGTTTCATTGCGCCAGGCCGCCCACTGTGAATGATAGCGGTATTGTTTGCGATTGGCAATGTCTTTCCCTGTTGCCTGCAGGTGACCATTCTCTTTGGGACAGATCCAGACTTCGCTCCAGGCGGGCGGAATAGCAAGCCGATGGATCCTGTTTAGGATGGATTTTTCAGTGACGCGTTTTTCATTGTATATGAACGTGAAGCCTTTTCCTGCTTTTTTGCGCCGGATGCCGGGAATAGAATCTTCCACGTATACGAGGGATACTTTTTCTGCACTGGACTGGTAATCACGGTGCAGTTCCAGCAGTTCTTTGTCAGACAGATCAACGGCTGTTATTTCTTGCTGCATCTCCTGGATTTTTGCTGATATCTTTTGATTTCTTCTGGTGGTTTTCCTCTGCTTCATCGATACTGTGTGTTGCATGCAGATCAACTTCCTTCCCAGCCAGCTTGGAGAGTCGGATATAGAATTTCTTGATCACAGCCAGCTCTTCTTCCGTGAGGTCTTCAATGTCTACCAAACGGTTGCTGGCGTGTGCATGACTGGCGATAAGCTCATTCAACTTGAGCTGGATGGCCAGTGTATCCCGGTTCTGCGATTGCTGTATCACAAACACCATCAGGAAGGTAATGATGGTAGTGCCTGTATTGATCACCAGTTGCCAGGTATCTGAATAATTGAACACTGGTCCCAAAATGGCCCAGCACACTACTACCAGGGCGGCACAGATGAATGCAACGGGCCTTCCGGCAGCTTTGGTAACAGCAGTTGATATGCGGGTGAACAGTTTTGAAGGACTGTTCTTTTTCTTCTTTTTCATTTTTGCCCTTTTTTGTATACACATAAAAAAGTCAGACCACGTATGGTCTGACTGACTTCAAAAACCCTAAACCTATAGTACAGAGCATTAATGCATTTACTCTTCTTCTTCCTGTCCGGCTTCGTAGTTCACGTTGTTCTCTGCAATGCTGGTCAGTAATTCATCGCAGGCTTTCTCTTCTTCCAGCGTCTGGTGCAGGAGGGAGGCCACTTCTTCCATGCCGAAAGTGCGTGCCAGTTTGGTGAGGCAACCATAGCTGGCGATCTCATAGTGTTCCACTTTTTGAGAAGCCATGATGATGCCTACGTCGCGGGTAAGTGAACCGGCTTCTGTTTCTTCTACGATAGAATCAGCTTCCTTTTTCAGTCCATCCATCGCTTCACATTTCTTCGATTGTGCGCGTTTGCCCAGTATTTCAAAAACCTGTTCCAGTCTTTCAACATGCGTTTCTGTTTCTGCATGGTGTTCCATAATGGCATTCCTCAATTCTTCTGTGGTAGCGGCTTTGGCCATTTTGGGCAATGCTTTGGTCAATAATTTCTCTGCATAGTAAATGTCTTTCAGCTGGTCCGTGAATAGTTTGTCCAGCATTTCATCCATGCCGCCTTCGACTACATCTGACTGTGAGCGACCCCTGGAAGCTGCGCCGGGCCTGGATTTTCCGTTCTGTGATGATTTGTTTGCTGTGGTTTGTTTAGCTCTTCCATTGGAAGATGTTGTACTGCGTGAGTTCTTTTTCTTTTCCATGACTGCTATTTGAAAGATGTGAATAATAAGAAGTAATGTAGTAAGGATAAAAACAATGCCAGCAGGATGCAAGAAAAAAGCCTCCGCGTTAACGGAGGCTCTGTACATATTTTCTCTTTGTGTTTTTCCTTCGCTGGCATTATCCAGATCAGGTTCTCAGGTTTATTCTCAGATCACTTCTTTCGTTGTGAACACCCTGTATTAAAGAGAAATTATGCTTGTATGAAGATTACATAAAATCCAGTACCAGGGCTGGTTGCGGACTTAAATCGATGCTATTGTTTATGTTACGTTTTTAGTGGATTGTTGACTGTAGATTAATGTCTACGAACAGGTGTGCATAACTGTCACAATGACTTTTCTGCGGATGGATTTATCAGCGATGATTGAACTGGTTCATTGAGTTCTTCCCCATTTGTAAACAGGTATTCCACATAAAAACAGCTTTTTTGGGCTGCCGAAATCCGGGCATACCTTTTGAAAAGTATATTACTAAAGGAACGGTTATGGTAAGCGAAATACAACAACTGGATTTTCTCCGTGATCGCATCCATGAGATACGGAGTGCATTATTTGCCAACACAAGCAATGAGGCTTTCAAACTGCCTACCTGTATTATTTCCGCCCTTAATATCGACAATGAAGGGAATGTATGCTTTTTCATTCACAGACCGGATCTGTACATGGAAGAGTATGATATGGAATTCCCTGCAAAGCTTGATTTCTACAGGAAGGGAAAGCCGTTCTTCCTGAAGATCTCCGGCCAGGCGCAGATCATTATCGATAAGGAGGAGATGCTGAACTATATCGGCCTGCCAGGCAACGTGGATCTGCCTTCTCTTTCAAAACTATTGCTGGTGAAAGTAAAAGTGGAACATGCTGAATACTTTGAAGCGAGGCACAAACAGAGCTGGCAGTTGAAGGACTGGTGGAATCAAATGTGGCATTTCTTCAGCAGAGCTAAATCCCAGCCACGTCCTCAGCATGCTTTAAACCTGCGGCCCGCGGCATAATTCTACTCAATTATATTTCCCCTGTAGGGAAGCCGCAACCCAATGAATTGCCAGTATGGCAACACGCTCCAGGACTTTGGCAGCGAGGGCTACCATACTGCCGGATTGACAAAGAACATCCGCAGGTTTCATCTGATTTTAATTCCGAATTCAGCCCGGAGGCAACTCCGGGCATTTTATTAGTATTACCTGTTACATATGATCTCCAAAAAAATCCTCATCATCGTTGTATCCCTCCTTACCCTCACCGGTGTTGCCTTTTTGGTATGGAGCATTTACAAGAAGCAGTTCCTCCGGTCTAAAGTAACAGAAGCTGTAGCCGGGGAATCGCAGGGTATCTATTCCATCGCATTCGGTAAACTGGATCTCGACGAAGTGAATGGCAATCTCTCCGTTACCGATCTTCAATTACGGCCGGATACAGTCAGGTATAACGAGCTGGCACAAACGGACAATGCCCCGGGCATCGTGGCCCACCTGTCTGTACCTTCACTGAAAGTAACAGGTGTAAAAACGCCCAAAGCGCTTTTGAACAAGGAGATCGAAGGCAGGAAAGTATTGATAGAAAATCCTCAGATAGAATTATACTTCACCAATAAAGGGAAAGATTCGCTGCAACGCGTTCCTGATAAGGAGCTCTACGAGCAATTGCTGGGCAGGCTCTCCAGGATTGCCATCGATACGGTATCTATCGTGAATGCAACAGTTGTTACCCGCAATCTTTCAGATGGAAGGAAGCTGATGCAATTCGACAGTGTGCAGATCGATCTCTTCAAAGTGGCGGTAGACAGCATTCACAGCAAAGACACCACGCGCTTACTCTTTGCCGAGAATGCCAGCCTGCTTTGCCGGAAGATCAGTTGGAAAGACAAACGCGGATTGTACGAATTCATTATTTCAGAAGTGGATTTCAATACACGTGGTCAGCGAATGGATATTGCGCGGATAGCCATCAACCCTTTATTGCCAGAAGCCAAATTCCTTCAGCAGTTCAAATATGCGAACGACCGCTTTGACATAGAGATGAAGAATATCCGCATGGTGAACCTCAGCCTGCCTTTGCTGATGAAGCAATCGATCGCTGCTGATTCCATGATCGTTGGGCAGAGTCATTTCAAAATATACCGTGATATATCCTATCCCCACGATGGCCGCAACAGGCTGGAGCATTTGCCGCACCAGGATCTCATGCACCTCGATGTGCCGCTGGCCATCAAAGAAGCCAGCTTCCCTTCCAGCTTCATCGAGTACAAGGAAAGGAATAGCCAGAGCGAGCAAAGTGGAAAAGTGCAATTCTATAACGTCAGTGTGCGCATCTCCAACCTCACCAACGATACGGCCATCCTGAAATCATCGCCCATTTGCAAACTCCGGTTTAACGCAAGGTTCCTGAACAAGGCGTCCATCGAAACCACAATCAGTTTTTACCCGCTCGACCCCAAAGGTAAATTCACCATTCAGGGAACACTCGGTTCAATGCCGGCCAGTGCCGTGAACCAGCTCACCGTTCCCATGGGACTGGCAAGAATAGAAAAGGGCACAATCCGCAAACTGACATTCTCCTTCACCGGTAACGATTACCGGGCAGACGGACCCGTCACCATCCTCTACGATGATCTTGCTGTAACCCTCCTGAAAAAAGATGAAGAAGACAAAACCCTCGACAAGAAAAAACTCGCCAGCCTCATGGCTAAGATCGTGATCAAGAAAGCCAATCCCGGCAAAGACGGCGAAGTCCGCACTGCCCGGGTCCATTTTGAGCGGGACACCAAACGTTCATTTTTCCATCTCCTCTGGAAATCCATTTTCACCGGCGTAAAAGAAAATGTTGGAATGTAGAATTCCAGTAACATGGAATAACCAGTAATGTAGAAATACAGAAGTATGGAAATACAGAAATGAAATGATGCATTCTCTGCGGCCATCAATTTTTAGATATATACCTTCCGGGCCTCAGAAACGTAAGCGAAACAGCTCATCTCAGCGCCACCGCCTGATCCAACGAACAAAAGCCCCAAAAATATCCTCCCGCGCCGGTTCGTTTCTCAGCCCGCGAGGTATACTCCAAAAATTGCAGACAGCAAAAAACTAGAATGGATAACCTATTGCAATATTATAGATGAGATTTTCTCTTCTCCACGCCCCATTACCAAATTGTATCTGATCTATCACCCATCTTTCCTTTTCCGGATACCATGGCTTGCGCAGCGGGAAAGCCACATCGAGGCGGAGAATAAGGATGCTCACGTCCACACGCAGGCCGATACCGGCTCCTACAGCCAATTCCTTGAACCAGTCCTTCGAGATGGCGGCGCCAGGCTTATTGGGATTATCCCGGTACAACCAGATATTACCTGCATCAATAAACGCAGCTGCATGGAAGATGCTGTAGATCTTTGTTCTGAATTCTGTATTCAATTCCAGTTTTATATCGCCGCTCTGATCTGCGATGAGTGAATCATTCCCGATATAAGTCCCGGGTCCGAGTGCCCGTGTGCGGAAGGCGCGGAGACTATTGTTGCCGCCGATGAAGAATTGTTTTACATAAGGCAGTTCCCTGGAATTGCCATAAGGATAGCCAACGCCAAGGATGACCCGGTTGGCCCAGGTGGAATTATCGCCTGCACGGCGGTATACGCGGAAATCACCTTCGGCTTTCAGGAACTGTGAGAATTCTTTGCCGAAGATCTTCGATGGATTGGAGGGATTGCCTCCTCCTTTGATGAGTCCGGCAAGATTACCACCGAGATCAACTGTACCGCTGAAGTAAAGGGCATTGATATTCCTTCCTCCTTCAGCCAGCCCATTGTATGTCCAGTTATAATTCGATCCAAGGATGAATTGCTTTTCAATCACTTTTCTCAGGTTCGCGTTGGTGTCGGCTGCTGCTGCATATTCCGCGCTGACGGAAACCGGCTGAACATAGTTGACTGCGATAGGATTGAAAGTATGTTCTTTTTTCAGCGATTCTTTCCAGGAATAACCGTAGGAAGCGCGGAAAGAATTCATTGTATACAGTTTCTGTTTATTGAGGATATCGTAAGCCAGTGTGACGGTTGTTTTGGGAACGAAGCCGCCTTTCTTGTTGATCTGTACAAATGGAATGAGGAACCTGGGGAACGACATGCTGGCTTCCAGGCCTGCCCGGTATACATTGTATCCTTTTTGTGCAGCGCTGTACTGCACTTCAGCACCACCGGAGGCGCTCACAGTGAAGAGCTCGCCGGCGCGGAAAGTATTGCGGTTGCGCCAGGCAAGTGTGAGCTGCCCACCAGCCAGGTTATTGGACTTGGTGGTACCGGTCACTTCCATTCGCAAAGATTTTTTCGGATAGGGGGTAAGGTAATAGAAGGCATTCAGTTGTGAGAATGGACCATCGGCCACTTCGAAACGGTTCTTCACAAACTTGAACACGCCCATTGTTACCAGCCTGTTGAGTGAAAGGTTATGGTCTGTACGATTGTATACATCGCCCTGATCAAATTGCATCGACTGCAGGAAGAGCTTCGGTTTGTATCTTTTCTGCCGGTCGTACACATAGAAGCCATTGTAGAAAACAGCATTCTTCTTACTGGTATCATCACCCGCCACATTCAGACGGTAGTTGGTATAGAGATAAATATCCTTGATGGTATAGAGTTCTTTTGCGTTTTGGGGTGTAGCCTGTTTGAGCGTTACGAAGAGGTTTACCTTATGATCGCCGATGGTACTGTCTGCGTCTATCAGCAGGAAGTCCGGGCTGAAAAAGTAGAAGCCGTTCTCTTTCAGAACGCCATCGATGCGGGTGCGTTCATCCTTGATCATTTCCAGGTTGAAGGGACGGCCGGGTTGCAACAGGCTCCTGGGTGCTGTGCTGAGAATGGAACTGCCGATAAAGGAACTGGAGTCCACTTCAAATGCCACTTTATTGATGGTGTACTGCGGTGCTGCATTAACAGTGTAGGTCACCCGGGCTTTGCGGCGTTTCACAACGGTGTCTGCCGTTACGGTGCTGCGGAAATAGCCGCGGTTGTCGAGCGTATTGGCGAGGATCTCGGCATTCCTGGTCATGCTCACACTGCTGAGCACTACCGGCGCTTCCCCGAATTTGTATTTCAGCCTGCCGCGTAGGCCGGTCTCTTTTTTGGGATTGCCTGCCAGGTTGTAAGCAAGGAGACGGATGCGCATGCCGAGCATTTTTCGGTTGGGCCGCGGGCGGGTGAGCGCTTCAAGATCGGATGTCAATACTTTTCTTTCCTTCCTGTTCACGGTGGGGCCGTCCACTTTTACAGTAGCGCCGAGGTACAGGCTTTCACCTGCGGGCAAATACTTTGTATTGCTGCAGCTCGCCATTCCGGTTACCAGCGTAACAATGGCCAGGGCCTGTATGAATGATCTATTGTTCACCTGGTTGATTGTTCTTTTGTTGTTCCTGTTCTGCTTTTTCACGGGCTTCCTTCAATCTTTCTTCTCTTTCTTTTTCCACTTTTTCTTCATTGGCTTTCCTGCGGGCTTCGCGCTGCAGTCTCAATCTTTCTTTTTCCTTTTTCGATCTGAATATCTGGCGGAACTGGTTATAATCGAGTGTGACCACAAAGCCTACACCTGTTTCAATGATATAGCCTTCGAGGATGCCTTCATATTCATTCTTGCGATAGGCGCGGAGGGCATACCGGCCATCGCGGCTCAGTTTATAATCGAGTTGCACATTCTCTGCCAGGTTGGTGGCTTCGCGGTTGGCATTGGGGTTTTCCAATGCGAAATTGCTGCCAACGGTAACGGTCAGCCGATCATTGAGCAGGTTCTTGCTCACGGCTACATTGAGGTCTGTTCTGTTCCGTTTTTCACCGGTGGTATAATCTTCTGAAGACTCAAGATCGAAATTGATATCAACGCCTTCGATGAGGTTGGAGGCAAGCGAGTTCAGTTGCTCGGAGAGCAGCTTGCTCACGCTCTGGCGGGCGAAACCTTCAGCCGTCATGGCGCTGTTGCCGGTGGAGAAAGGATTGTCGCCGATGAAATGGTTGAGCAGGAGCAGTGCAAACACCTGCTTGTTGAGTTCGGAAGGCTCCTGCCGCAGTTGCTCCAGCCTGGTATTGGAGGCGGTGATGATCTCCTTGTCCACATTGTAATTCTTATCATCCGGTAACCTGATATCGAATTTGAGATTGGGTTTGAGCAGTTCACCGGTCATGATCAGGTGCACTTCGAATGGAAGTCGCTGCCGGTAAGTATTGCGTTTGGTATCTGTTTCGGAACTGAGTTGTTTTTCAACCAGGTCGATGGGCGCTGTGTTGGCAATGTAAATGGCAGTGAGGTCAACAGTTGCGCTGGTGGGATCGCCCTGCCAGGTGATACGGCTTCCTTTCTGGATATTGAATTTTCGTTTGAGAAAGTTCACGCTGAGATCGTAGCTGCCTTCATTGAGCTCGTAGGTGCCGGTCATGGTGATCTTGCCGCTGGGGTCGATGGCGGTATTGAGATTGGCTTCGCCTTTCACTTTCAGCAGGTCGCCATTGGCTTCATCGATGATGAGATTGAATGTAGCGTTCTTATCTACCGTTACATTCACGTTCACATCAAAATCGCGGATGGCGGCGGTATTGAGACTGTCGAATCCGGCATTGGCGAAGAGCGTGTCCTGCTCCATATTATCGCGGTCCACAAAGCGAACGATTCCCTGCCTGTCCTGCATTGCGGGATCATCCTGTGGCAGGATCACGGTGAGCTCAGTTTTCTCGTTTACCTTGAGTGTGCCGTCTACCACGGGGTGCAGATCGGTGCCGGTGATATTGAGACGACTATTGAAGAACAGCCTGCCATAGTAAAGATCATTGTCTTTTTTGGTAGTGCTCAGCGCCTGGAAATTATCGGCGTTGAATTTGAGGTCGAAGCGGTATTGCGTAAAGTCTTTCGTAAACACCTGTCCATCCAGTGTGGCTTTGTTGTTCACGGAATCGGTAATAGTGAAATTATCGAAAAGGATACCATCGCTGTTCATCACGATCTTCTGCAGATCGATATTCACAAAACTGTTCATGATGGCGGGCATGGTGCGCACTTTATTGAACTGCAGCTGGCCATCTATTTTCGGTGCACTGGTAGTGCCGCTTACATCAAATCCACCGGTAACGGTGCCGGAGGAATTGCGCAGGTTGCCGAATGTGAGGCCATCGATTGATTTCATTTGCAGGGTGCGGAGGTCCAGCCTTGCTTTGAAACTGCCGTCAGCGCCGGGATTGATAAGGTAATTTCCTTTCAGGTTTACATCATTACCCTGACCAGTAAGCGTAATATCTGCTTCGTAATTGTTTTGCTGCGGATTGCTCACCAGTACCTTGAGGTCGCCGAGTGTGTCTTTGTTCACGCTGGCATTGTTGATGGTGAGGTCACCCACAAAGGTCATGTCTTTGGTGAGGTTGTGTAATGTTACCTTTCCATTCAGCTCTCCGTCTGCGATGGCAGTATCAGGTTTGATGAAACTGAGCAGGGTGCCGATGCGGAACTTCGAGAAACTTACGTCCAGCGGCTGGCCGGCCTGGTCCTGCAGCGTGGCGATCTGCAGGCTTTGTCCGTTCTGGCTGAGGTTGAAATTCTCTGCAATGATATTATTGGTATCGATGATGATCTTGTTGCCTGCCGTGATATTCCATTTTTCTTTATTCAACAGCAGTGAATCCGGTTTGAGCGAGAACTGGTAGCTGTTATTGGGCAGCAGTGCAAACAAGCCTTCGATATGGTAATTGGTGGTATCGCCTTTGTCACGCGTATTGACTGCGAAGTCGATATTGTTATTGGCGAGGTCGGCATCCAGGTTGGTGTTGTAGATGGCAAGGGTGTTACCCATATTGAATTTGCTCAGGCTGCTGCGCACCTGCAGTGCATTATTCCTGTTTTCAGCTGTGATCACCAGCCCCTGCACCTGGTTGGCGCCATAGGTAACAGCCGGCGCAGTGAAACGCGCTTGTATATTACCGTTACCGGAGAAATGTCCATCGAGCTGAACTGTATCAAGTTGTTTGAGATCGGGCGCCAGTATCTTCCATTGATTGAAATTGGCGATGCTGGCCGCGATGCGGAAATCATAACTGGTATCCAGGCTCACCGAGTCCGGAATGATATCGAAATAAGGATCGATGGTTTTCTGGAAGATCTTTCCTGTTTCCGTGAGTTTGAACCTGCCATACATCTTTGCATTGATGAGCGAGCTGTTGAGCGCAATCACCTGGCCGGTATCGGTTACGGCGGCAGCAAGACTGATGGTATCGATGGAGAATCGAGTGGCGCTGTCTACCAATAATGATCTGGTCACGTAGAGATTGCCATCGAGACTGTCGGGATTAACGGAGCGGAAGTGGCCACTGAGATTGCCGCGATAGATGATATTCCTGTCGGTCAGGTTGAGGCCGGCGGGTTTAAGACTATCGATCATCAAATTGAATTTGATGGCGGGCCATTCTCCGGCGAGGCTGCCATCGGCATCCAGATTGAAATGGATGGGCTCATTTTGAATTCCTGCCAGTACTTTGAATTGCTGCTGGTCCATACCTGCATCGATGGTGAAGTTGCGATATACATAACCTTTGTATCCTGCGCTGTCTACAATGCCTTTGATCATCGCTACCATTGTTTTCGGATTCCTGCCGGAACCTTCAGCAGTGAAGTGTAATGTCACTTTGCCGAGATCGGGTTGTTTCAGCAGCTCCTGCAGGTTCAATGACCTGGTGGTAACTACCACATCGTATTTCAGTTTGTTCTCATCATCCGGGTGCTGGATAGTTCCTTTCACAGTGGCATCACCGGAAGAAGTTTGCAGTTTAAGATCGGTAAGCATGTTGGCGTAGCTGCCATTGAAACTGCCGCTGAGTTGCATATTGGCGGGCAGTTTGATATTGTCCGGCAATGTCTTTGGCGGCAGGATGCCGAGGATGTCTTTATCACTGCTGCTGATATTGCGGATATTGAGGTTGGCCTGGAGCTTTTTGATATCGGGCAGCCCTTTGATGGTGCCACTGAGGTCTGCATTGGTATTGCTGAGACCTTTGATCTTCAGTGCATCGATTTTCAGATTATTGACGGCACCGTTCAGTTTGCCGCTGAGATACCAGGTGGCATTGGGGGTAGTGAAGCCGGGAGTGGTGCTCAGCATGGGAGCGAATGTGAGTACATCGCGCACGAGAACGCGGCTGTCTCTAACGTCCATGCTCAGCTTCATTTTACCGATGTCTTTACTTAACGCGCCGATGGAATCATATTGAATGGCGATATCCCTCTCCACCCTGGTGCCGGGTGTTTCCAGCAGCAGGTCTTTCAGGTAGGCCTGATGGTTAGTATAGGCGAAGCTGGTGCGGAGTTGATTCAGTCTAAAATCCTTTTCCGTAAAACTTCCTTTGGTAATGGTGCCGGCGATGGAATCTGTGTGATAATAAACATCACGTGCGTTGAAGATGAAGTTCCGCACGTCAAGGTGCATATAATCCATGCCCTGTTTGGTGCGCGGGCTTTGATCGTTATCGAATTTGATATTGTTATTGTTCAGGTCCAGGTCCTGCACGGCAAAGACCCAATCGCTTTGTGATACCGCTTCAGCTTCCTGCTTTGTTTCCTTCGTTACCACTTTGGCCTGTTCTGTTTTCCCCAGCCGCAGGGCTGCGGTGGTTTCCAGCAACTGCAGTTTGCCGAGTTCGATGCGTTGTTTGGCAAGATCGATCTTTTCCGCATCCACATTGAGCTTGCCCAGGCGGAGAAGAGCGTAAAGCGCCGATACGTCATTGCCGTAATCCAGGTTACAGTTCTCGAGCATAACTTTTCTTACATCTATATCGAAAGCAGGAGGCGTTTGTGCATCGGCGATATCTTCAGCCTCCGGTTCCGCTTCCAGCAAAGCCTTACGCTGGTGGATCTTTGCGTCCAGCCCTTTCAGGATTACCAACGGTACTGCATACCTGCTTTTGGAAGGATCGAACGTTTTGATGTTGGTTTCCAGCTGTGAGAAGTACACCTGCATATCGTTACCACTGACGGCATCCACAAATCTGGCGCGGATATCTTCCAGCATGATATGGTTGAGTGAGAACTTCATGCCGGATGTATCTGTAGTTGGAGGCTGCGGCTCCTTAGATGCGAAGGCATCCACGATGAACTGGAAATTGAAGATGGTATCAGGCAGATTGCGGTTGATATTGGCCGTTACCTGCTTCAGGTAGATCTCGTTCACGGATACTTCACTGCTGAGCAGCTTCCACATATTGATATTCACACGGAGTTGTCCGGTATACAGGAGTGTATCTTTCTGCTGGTCTTCTATGTACACTTTTTCCAGCAATACGGAAGAAGGGAACCGGATGAAGAGCCTGTCTATCTCTACTTTTGTATTGAGTTTTTTGGAAAGCCAGCTGGTGGCTTTTCCCTTTGCCCAGTTCTGAACAGGTTCTATCTGGATCAGCACGATAAGGATGAGCAATACACCCAACAGTATCAGGATCGTTTTCAGAACGATCCTTCCAATCTTCTTCGTCCAGTAAAATACAGGTTTGGGTGAATTCACAAATTACTCGTATTGTATGCTTTAATGATTCAAAAACTGAACCGTTGTATTCAATACAAACAGCATTCTAGCAGTTGGCGGCAGAGGGGTGATGGAAAACCGTGGAGTTTATGCTACAATCTACGGAATCTTTCCATAAATCTTCTGAGTAAGAAGATAATAGGGCCAGAGGCCATGATGAATAAAGATGCGGTTGCCACTGTCGGGATACTTTTCAAGATATTCCGCATCGGGCTGTAAAACGATGGGAACGCCGGCTCTTGTGAAATTCATATTGGGGGCATAGGCCGGTTCCTTGAATTGTGGCAGGGCCTTCTTCACCTGTTTGCCGATATCTTTACCAAGATATTTGGTGAACACACGCTGGCCTTTATTGCTTTTGCGGTTCATGCGGCCGTATACGCGTTTGAGATAGAGGCGAACGATGAAACTCTGTTTCTTCAATTGCTTCTCAACATCGGTAAAAGGATTGAGGTTATTGAAATCCCTCAGTGTTTGCAGGGAGAAAGGCGTTTCAGGCACCCAGTCCAGCGCGTTCACTACCGTATATCCCCAACCGTTACGGGTGATATAGTCATAATCATAACCATAATAAAGATTACCGGGTTTGGGCGCAGCGCCATTGTAGCTTTTGAATACAAGGTCCTTCGGGAGCCTGCCTGCTTCCTGCTCATAATGCAGGTAGGAGCGGGTAAGGAAGGCGATGGCGCCTCCCTGGCTATGACCGGTAACGATCACCTGTTTCGTATGATACTGACTGTTATATTCCCTGATCTTTGCTACCATCTCCGGGGCCATGGTGGCCAGGCCGATGGTCCAGCCCACATGCACAGTGGCTTTGGCATCTGCTGCCAGTTTATAACCGAAAATGGTGCTGTCGTTCAATTGGAGACTGCCTTCGGCCGGGATCATGGCGGCGTAGAAGTTGGTGACCCAACTGATGGGCTTGCGGGTAGTGCCGCGGATACTGATCACGAGGGTGGACCTGGAGGCATTGGTCCAGAGTTCCCAGCGATTGTCCAGCGGACCTTCCTTTGAGCGGAATTCCATTTTGAATTGCTCAGGCGCGGGAAAACTGGCGCTGGTCGCGGAATCTACCTGCCTGGCCGTGATCCTTAACAGCTCGAGGTATTCATCTGCATCGAAGCCCGGGCGGAGTTCCTGGGCAATGGAGGAGTTGATGCAAACAAGTACCGAAAAGAGCAGGAAACCTGCCCGCAATTGTTGGGCGTACCATTTCATGAACGTGGAAATTTTAATTATAGGTCTGTATAACTAAAATACCCTAAAAAAATGAAATAGTGTTCAGGTTTCCAGCGCATTCAATGTTATTATTTCCTTTTATGCGGCTGTTTGTTACTGTGAGGTTTCTGGTTATGGGTAATGTCGTCACCCTTGAAGTCCTGCTCCTCATTTTTGCGGCTGTCGAGATTGTCTTTATTCTCGGGCCTTTGCACAGATGGATTGGCCTGTTTCGGTTGTGGCTGTTGCTTTGTTGTATTCGTTTTCATAGCTTTTATGTTTAAGTATTTATCATAAAACCTGGTGCCAGGGTTCAGCTTTTGTAGAATTTAATTCCCAAATAGTGGAATATGCTTCGCAGCGTCAATAAATAAATTCAAGTTCTTTTCCGGCCCATGAGCCATAGGCCGGCACTTCAGCTGAAACGTGATTCTGGCATGGTTTTCACCGCCATTACATAATCGAAAATTGATTGCTAACAAACCTAAAGCTATGGCCCGGCCGAAAAAAGCTGCAGTCCGCAAAGCGGCTGTAATTGAAAAACCTGTCCTGCGTTCCCCGAAAAAACCTTCCGGTAAAAAGATCAGTTCCTCCAACGGAACAAAACTGGCGAATGAAAGTCTCGACCATGCCGCATTACTGAAAGTACTAACGGCAGTGCGCAACGGAGATTTCACCATGCGCATGAGCAATGGCGTTTCCGGCCTCGATAAAAAGATCTGTAATACCCTCAATGAGATCATATCCCTCAATGAAAAGATGATGTTCGAGTTCACCCGCGCCGGCAGTACAATCGGTAAGCAGGGAAAGCTCACGCAGCGCATCGAATTACCCAACGCAAAAGGCAGCTGGCGTGCCGGCATGGAAAGCCTGAATCTTCTCATCTCCGACCTGGTAACGCCCACCATCGAGATCGCGCATGTGATCAGCTCCGTGGCCAAAGGCGATCTCATGCAACGCATGCCACTGGAGATCGGCGGTTATGCATTGAAGGGAGAGTTCGCCCGCATCGCCAATGAAGTGAACGATATGGTGGACCAGCTCAACCTCTTCTCCATGGAAGTGACCCGCGTGGCCCTGGAAGTGGGAACAGAAGGAAAACTTGGCGGACAGGCGCAGGTGAAAGGAGTGGCCGGCACCTGGAAAGACCTGACCAACTCAGTAAATAAAATGGCGAGTAATCTTACCTCGCAGGTGCGGAACATCGCGGAAGTGACCACGGCTGTAGCGAAGGGTGACCTTAGCCGTAAGATCACCGTTGATGTGCGTGGTGAGATCCTTGAACTGAAGAATACCATCAACACGATGGTGGACCAGCTCAATGCCTTCGGCTCAGAAGTAACGCGCGTGGCGCGTGAAGTGGGCTCGGAAGGAAAGCTCGGCGGACAGGCCGATGTACCGGGAGTGGCCGGTACCTGGAAAGATCTCACCGATAACGTGAACAAGATGGCAAGCAACCTCACTTCGCAGGTGCGGAACATTGCCGAAGTAACTACGGCTGTGGCTAACGGTGACCTTAGCCGGAAAATTGGCGTGGATGTAAAAGGCGAGATCCTGGAGCTCAAGAATACGATCAATACTATGGTGGACCAGCTCCGCGGCTTCGCATCAGAAGTTACGCGTGTGGCGCGTGAGGTAGGAACGGAAGGAAAGCTTGGGGGCCAGGCGAATGTGCCAGGCGTTGCCGGTACCTGGAAGGATCTTACCGATTCCGTGAACCAGATGGCCGGCAATCTCACAGCCCAGGTGCGTAATATCGCTGAAGTGGCCATCGCCGTGGCGAATGGTGATATGAGCAAGAAGATCACGGTGGACGTTCGCGGAGAGATCCTGCAATTGAAAGAAACACTCAATACTATGGTGGACCAGCTCCGCGCCTTCGCTTCCGAAGTAACACGCGTGGCGCGCGAAGTAGGTACCGATGGAAAACTTGGTGGACAGGCATTCGTGCCGGGTGTGGCTGGTACCTGGAAAGATCTTACGGACTCCGTGAACTCCATGACAGGTAACCTCACCGCACAGGTGCGGAATATCGCAGAAGTGACCAAGGCGGTGGCTTCCGGCGACTTGTCTAAGACCGTTGCCATCGATGTGAAAGGTGAGATCCTCGATCTGAAAAATACCATCAACACCATGGTGGAACAGCTCAACTCATTTGCGTTTGAGGTTACCCGTGTGGCCCGCGAAGTGGGAACGGAAGGTAAACTTGGTGGACAGGCCGAAGTACGTGGTGTTGGCGGAACCTGGAAAGATCTTACAGACTCTGTGAACATGATGGCGAGCAACCTTACCAACCAGGTGCGGGGCATCGCCAAAGTGGTGACCTCAGTTGCCAATGGTAACCTCAAACAAAAACTCGCCATCGTTTCACGCGGTGAAGTGGCGCAGCTTATAGATACAATCAATGAAATGATCGATACGCTCGCCACCTTCGCAGACCAGGTTACCAACGTGGCGAAGGAAGTTGGTGTGGAAGGAAGACTTGGCGGCCAGGCCTCTGTGCCCGGTGCATCCGGTATCTGGAAAAACCTCACTGAGAACGTGAACCAGTTGGCGCAGAACCTCACCACACAGGTACGTTCCATCTCGGAAGTGGCATCGGCCGTAACCAAAGGTGACCTTACAAGGACCATCCGTGTGGAAGCGAAAGGTGAAGTGGAATCTCTGAAAGATACCATCAACCAGATGATCAGCAATCTCCGTGAAACCACGCAACGTAACCAGGACCAGGACTGGCTCAAATCCAACCTCGCACAGTTCGGTCAAATGCTGCAGGGACAACGCGATCTGAAAACAGTGGCGCAACGTATCCTCTCCGAACTGGCGCAGGTAGTGCAGGCGCATTACGGAGCTTTCTATATTCTCAAACAGGATGAAGAGACCGATGAGTTTCGCCTGCATCTTTTTGCAGCATACGGTTATAAATCCGATAAGAATATCCCTACAGAATTTGGTATCGGCGAAGGACTGGTGGGGCAGGTGGCTTTCGAAAAAGAAAGGATCATCCTCAGCAATGTACCTGCCAATTATATCAAGATCAGCTCCGCACTCGGTAAAACAAGACCGGCAAACCTGATCATCCTTCCTGCATTGTTCGAGAACAACGTGAAGGCCGTGATAGAACTGGCTTCATTGGAAACTTTCAGCTCAACGCACCTGGACTTCTTAAGTCAGCTTACAGAAAGTATTGGTATCGTATTGAACACCATTGAAGCCAACTCCAGAACGGAGGAACTGCTGATGCAATCGCAATCACTGGCAGGCGAGCTGAAGATCCAGCAGGAAGAGTTGAGAAGAACGAATGATGAGCTCCAGGATAAAGCCCTGTTGCTGGTAAAACAGAAGAATGAAGTGGAAGCAAAGAACAGGGAAGTGGAAGAAGCGAGATTGTCGCTCGAAGAGAAAGCGGAACAGCTGGCGCTCACTTCTAAATACAAATCCGAGTTCCTTGCCAATATGAGCCATGAGCTCCGCACGCCGCTGAACTCTCTGCTCATCCTTGCACAGCAATTGTATGAGAACGTGGAAGGCAACCTGAGCGAGAAACAGATCCGCTACGCCAAAACCATTCACTCCTGTGGTGATGACCTGATCCAGCTCATCAATGATATCCTCGATCTGTCCAAGATCGAATCCGGTTTTATCACTGCCAATATTTCTCCTGTCCGTTTTGCAGAGATCGCGGCATTTGTGGAAACCACTTTCAAACCTATTTCGGAAGCCAGGCATCTGCGCTTCCTCATCGAAACAGATACGCAGCTGCCGGAATTCATGGAAACCGATCTGCAGCGCCTCAACCAGATCCTAAAGAACCTGCTCTCCAATTCCTTCAAGTTTACGGAGAAGGGTGAAGTGAAATTGAGGATCTATGAAGCCAAACGAAACTGGAAGACAGGTAATAATTTCCGGCTTGACAATGCAGGCAGGGTAGTGGCCTTCGCCATCAGCGATACCGGTATCGGAATTCCACCGGAGAAACAGAATATCATCTTCGAAGCCTTCCAGCAGGCCGAAGGCTCTACCAGCCGGAAGTATGGAGGCACCGGGTTGGGATTGAGTATCAGTCGAGGTCTGGCCGAATTGCTCGGAGGCACCATCGAACTGGAAAGCGAAGTGAGCCGAGGTTCCACTTTTACACTTTTTCTGCCGGTACATAATGTGGAAGGAATAGTTGTGAAAGAAACCCCTGACTTCTCCACCGAATATCCGTTACAGTTAGTGCCTGAAAAAAGCAGGATCGACGCCTTGTTCAATACTATCAGCGCCATTCCCGATACTACAGACAATAACAATCTCGCCATCATCAATGAAATGATCAATGATGCGGGAGACGACAGGAACCATATCCAGCCCAGCGATAAAGTGGTGCTGGTAGTGGAAGATGATCTCCGTTTTGGAAAGATCATCATCGAAAAGGCGCATGAGTTCGGCCTCAAAGCCATTGTGGCTACCAACTACCTGGAAGTGTTCGAATTCCTGAACCGCTTCCTGCCCATCGCCATCACCCTCGATGTGAAACTGCCCGATACCAGCGGCTGGAAAGTGCTGGACCTGTTACGCAATGATCTCAACTATCGTCATATCCCCATCCATCTCGTATCGGGGGAAGAGAACAAACAACTCGCCCTGAAGCGCGGCGCACGCAGCTTCCTGCTGAAGCCACTCGACAATGATGTGCTGAATGATCTCTTCAACGATATCATCCATTATCACAACAAGAGCATGCGCAGTATCCTGGTGGTGGAAGACAATGAACTCGATTCTTCACAGATCGTGAAGATGCTGGAAAGCGATAACCTGCAGGTGAGGATCGCTGCTACGGCCAATGATGCTATCGGTCAGATCAGGCAACAGGTATATGATTGCATCATCCTCGATTATTCGCTGCCCGATATGGCGGGAATGGACCTGGTGAACAAAGTGCAGGAGATCAAGCACCGCAACACTCCGATGATCATCTACTCGGCAAAGGATTTCAGCAACAAGGAAATGAACCAGCTGAACACCGCCACCAGCGCCGTGTTGACGAAAGGAGTGGATTCGCTGGAACACCTGCTGGAAGAAACCGTATCGCACCTGCACATCAATCATAAAGACCTGCTCCCTGAAAAACGAAGGGTGATCGAACATGTTCGCCTCAAAGAAGACATTCTAACGGGCAAGCATATCCTGGTAGTGGACGATGATGTGCGGAACCTTTTTGCCCTCACTACTGTGTTTGAACGGTACAATATCAACGTGATCACAGCAGAGAGTGGAAAAGATGCGATCCAGGCAATCAGGAATGAACAACCGAAAATAGATATGGTATTGATGGATATCATGATGCCGGAAATGGATGGTTATGAAACCATGCAGAAGATCAGGAGGGAGCACAAGAACAACACGCTTCCCATCATCGCTGTTACGGCGAAAGCCATGAAGGGCGACCGGCAGAAATGTATCGAAGCAGGCGCTTCCGACTATATCACCAAGCCACTGAAAATGGACCAGCTGCTGAGCCTGATGCGTGTGTGGTTTTATAAATAATTCAGACTTACCAAAGAAGCTACATGCAATCGAAAATATTATTAGTAGACGATAGGGAGGACTCACTTTTTTCAATGGAAACCATTCTCGAACCTGATGGTTACCAGTTTGTGAAGGCAGGCTCCGGAAGGCAGGCGCTGAAGATCCTGCTGAACGAGCATGATTTCGCGCTCATCCTGATGGATGTGAAGATGCCCAACCTGAACGGCTTTGAAACAGCCGCACTGATCTACGAACGCGATAAACTGCGCCATATTCCCATCATCTTCATCACAGCCAACAACTATGGAGAGGAGAATGTGTTCAAAGGTTATCGGACCGGCGCCGTGGATTATATCTACAAGCCCGTGAACCCTGCGCTGCTGCGCGCTAAGGTGGCAGTGTTTGTTGACCTCTACCGGAAGAACTACCAGCTGCTGGCGCAGGAACAGAAACTGAAAGCCATCAACAGGAGCCTGGAGATAGAGATCAATGAAAGACGTGCTTCGGAAGAAATGGTGAAGCAGCTCAACCAGCAACTGATGCAGAATATACACCTGCTGGAAACGGCCAATCGCGAACTGGATCGATTCGCGTTCATGGCCTCTCATGATCTGCAGGAACCCCTGCGCAAGATCCGGACCTTCGGCGATCTGCTGACCATGAAATATAAAGATGCGCTCGACAATGAAGCGAAGGGCTATATCGGCCGCATCCAGAATGCAGCCGAGCGCATGCAAACACTGATAAAAGATATCCTCGCCTTCTCCCGCGTGAGTGATGAAAAAGATAATTTTGTTCGCAGCGATCTCAACCAGATCCTGCAGGAAGTGCTTACTGACCTCGATGGAACTGTGCAGGAAAAGCAGGCCACCATCACCATCGAGCCATTACCCGTCATCGATGTGAATCCCGGACTTATCCGCCCATTATTCTTCAATCTGATCGGCAATGCCCTCAAGTATTGCAAAAAAGATGTGCTACCGGTGATCACTATACGAAATATCAGGCAGCTGGCGGATGTACCCAGACCGGAGTATTGCCGGATCTCTGTAGAAGACAATGGCATTGGTTTTGATCAATCATATGCCGAGCAGGTATTCGATATGTTCAGGCGTCTGCATGTGAACAAAGATTATGAAGGCACCGGCATCGGCCTGGCGCTCTGCAAGAAAATAGTGGAAAAACACCATGGATTCATCAGCGCCGAAAGTCAACCAAATGTAGGCTCCGTATTCACCATCACCTTACCAGTGGAGCAGAAGAATCTTCAACCATTAATACTTCGTTAGTGTGCCGCCAGTCGCTCGCCTCCCGGCGAGTGACCTTTTTAGTTCGCCTCCGGCGAACGTTTTTCTCTATTACCGTTTATATAGAATAATTGCCAACACTATAGTTGTTCGGGGAGTTGAAAGTCGCATCAATTAAAAAACTGCTAACTTGCCGGGGCAACAGGAGGCCCGTCGCCGGAGGCGACGCAATATAAGTCACTCGCCGGGAGGCGGGCGACAGGGCACACTCCGAGGAAATCCCTATTGATTACTAAACAAACAGTTCTTCAGGATGATTAGCTCTCCAAGCCTGAAACCCTGGCTCTGCACGGCTTTGCTGCTTTCCACCGGAATAATGGTGATGGCGCAAAGACCCGGAAAGAATGGCGCAAACGCAGATACCACAGGCAAACCCCCAGCCATGCCGGCGATGGCAAAATCCGGACCGAAACCTTATAGTGAAGTTGTTACAGCAAAAGCCCAAACTGAAAAAGGGCTGTTCCTGGTGCATAAGATAGACGACAAGTATCTCCTGGAGATCCCGGGATCCATGCTCAACAGGGATTATCTCTTCACCACCCGCATTGCAAAAGCGGGCGCCGATCTGCGCAGCTCCAACTCCATGTCGGGCTATGCCGGTGATGCCGTTAATTTCAATGTGATCAGCTTTCAAAAAGGGCCAAATAATAAACTCTTCCTGCTGAAGAAAAGTTTCTCCGAGTTCTCTGCCGATTCCACGCGCGATATGTATATAGCTGTTACCCGTTCCAATGTACAGCCCATTGCGGCCAGCTTCGATATCAAAGCGGATGGTTCAGAGTCCAATGGCATCGTGATCGATTTTACAGATTATATCGCAGGCGATAATGATGTACTGCATTTCGATGGCGACCAGAAAAAAGCCTGGAAACTCGGCGGCCTGCAGGCAGACAAATCTTATATCGCAGGCGTCAGCTCATTCCCGCTCAATACAAATATCAGGACAGTAAAAACTTATACGCGTGCCGGTGAAAGTGCATCGGGTACAGCTACGCTGGAGCTCACAACCAGTATCGTAGTGCTTCCCGAAGTGCCGATGCAGCCCCGGTATTTCGATCCGCGTGTAGGTTATTTCGCAGTAGGCTATACTGATTTCGATCATAACCCGCAAGGCATCAAACAACTGGTGCTGGCCAAACGCTGGAGACTGGAACCGAAACCTGAAGATGTAGAGCGCTACAAAAAAGGCGAACTGGTAGAGCCTCAAAAACCTATTACCATCTTTATCGATCCGGCCACACCAAAGAAATGGGTCCCTTATTTGATCCAGGGTGTGAACGACTGGCAGGCAGCCTTCGAAAAAGCCGGTTTTAAAAATGCGATCGTTGCGAAAGCTGCACCCACGCCGGAAGAAGACCCCAGCTGGAGTATGGACGATGCCCGCAATTCAGTGATCGTATACAAACCCAGCTCTGTGGCCAATGCCAGCGGCCCCAGCACTGCCGATCCCCGGTCAGGTGAGATCCTGGAAACGCATATCAACTGGTATCATAACGTAATGGAGCTGCTCCGTAACTGGTACATGGTGCAGGCCGCAGCCGTTGACCCCCGCGCCAGGAAAGTAAAGTTCGATGATGAACTGATGGGACAGCTGATCCGCTTCGTTTCTTCTCACGAGGTAGGACATACGCTTGGGCTCCGTCATAATTTCGGATCCAGTTCCACTGTGCCCGTTGAAAACCTCCGTAATAAAAAATGGGTGGAAGAGAACGGACATACACCCAGTATCATGGACTATGCCCGTTTCAATTATGTAGCGCAGCCGGAAGATAATATTTCCGAAAAAGGGATCTTCCCCCGCATCGGTGATTACGATAAATGGGCTATCGAGTGGGGCTACAAATGGACAAATGGAAAACTGGAAGAAGAAACAGCCATGCTGAGTAAGCTTACAACAGAGAAGCAAAGCAACAAACGACTCTGGTTCGGAACCGAAACCAACAGGGATGATCCCAGATCACAGAATGAAGACCTGGGAGATAATGCCATGATCGCCGGTAACTACGGCATCAAAAACCTGCAACGCATCCTGCCCGAACTGCCCAAATGGACTACCACTCCCAATGAAGGATATGCGAACCTTTCTGCTATGTACAACCAGGTAGCAGGTCAGTTCGGACGTTATATTGGTCATGTGGTGAAGAATGTAGGTGGAATAATGGAAACGCCTAAAATGGTAGAACAGGCCGGGCCTGTATATGAGCGTGTGCCCAAAGAGCGCCAGCAGGCCGCCATGGAATGGTTGAAGAAACAATTGTTCACCACACCAAACTGGCTGCTCAATAAAGAGATCACAGGCAAGGCCGGGATCGATGGCGTTAAGCTGGTGGGAAGACTGCAGGACCAGGCAATGAACAAATTGTTCGATGGCCGTCTGATCGACAAACTGATCACGGCTGAAGCTGAAGGTGGCACTGCTTACACTGCCACGGAATTCATCAATGATCTGAAGAATATTGTTTGGGCTGAAGTGTCAACGCGCAAGCCCATCGATGTATATCGCCGCAATTTGCAAAAGGATTATATCATTCGTGTAGAGCGCATCTTCAATCCCGTTCAAACCCGCTCGGGTTCCAGCGCGGTGAGCGCCCTGGCTTCTGCATTCGGATTGCCGGCGCCCATCAATGAAACCGGCGATGCATATTCCATCTACAGGGCGAGTATGAGAGCTTTGCGTGCAGAGATCAAAGCCGCATTGCCCGCCATTACGGATAGGCTTACCCGTTATCACCTGGAAGATATGGCGGAGAGACTTGGAAAAATGCTCGATCCTAAATAGAATAATGTAATTAATATCAGGGGGGCTGACAAAATTTGTCGGCCCTTTTGCGTTATCGGTGAGCAGTTGCTCGCGCACCTATGAGTGCCGGTTATTTACCCGCCTCCGGCGAGCGCTCCGGATCTTATTGGGAAAGTTGTTGTTTCAGCATATTCGCCACCACTTTATCGATGGGCAGCGTAACACTGTCTGCGGAGAATTTGTCAAGACTGATATAGCGGAATGTTTCCGTTTCGCCACGCTCTTTGTAAATGGCCATCTGCGCATCATCGAATTCAAATTCTGTACTGCGGATAGGGACTTTGATAGGCTCCAGCGCTTCCACGAAATAATAGATGGAAATGATCTGATCCTCTGGCTTGAAGGCGCTCATCTGGAAAAAGTCGGTAGTATAAAGATGATCGGTTACCCGCACTTCAAGATCCATTTCCTCTTTGAATTCGCGTTTGAGACAATCGCGTGTTCCTTCTCCGAATTCCAGTCCGCCTCCCGGGAATTTTGTATAGAACTTACCGCGGATCAGTTCATCGGCTACCAATATATCGCGTTCCGGTGTCAGCAGGATACCGTAGACTCTTACATTGAATTGTGCCATACGCTAGAATAGTTTTTTCTTCAGGAAGAAGTAGCCGATCACCAGGGAGATCATTAACGAAAGCCCTACAGGAATGTAAAAGGCAAATGGTGAATTGGCATATGGGATCGGTACGTTCATACCATAGATACTGGCTACAAGTACCGGAACAGTAAGTACGATGGTGATCACAGCCAGTCTTTTCAATACCTGGTTCTGATTATTGGCAATGATGCTGGCGAAAGCATCGAGCGTGGAGCTGAGGATATTGGTGTAGATATTCGCCATTTCAAGGGCCTGTGAATTATCTACTATCAGGTCCGCCATGAATTCTTTCTCGGTTTCGTTCAGTCCGAGGAAATTGGTCCGTTCCAGTTTCATCAGCAGCATTTCATTGGAGCGGAGGGCTGTAACGAAATACACCATGCTTTTCTGGATTCGCATCAATTGCAGGAGCTCTTCGTTCCTGTTGGCGGCGTAGAGTTTTTGTTCCAGGAGATTCCTGCGCTGGTTGATCTCTTTCAGATGCTCCATATAAGTCTGGATGATCTTTTCGAAGATCTTCAGCACCATCATCTTCCGGTTATCCGGATGACGGTTCTGGAAAGTGTGCAGGAATTTTTTGATAGCGCCGTTCTCGAATGAGTTAACGGTCACGATCTGGTTGTGCGTAAGGATGATACTGATAGGGATGGTGATATAGAACGCATCACTTTCGTTGAAAGAGTTGTTCTCCGTGGGCGTTTTGATCACGATCAGCTTCACATTGTCGGCTTCTTCGAAACGCGTTCTTTCATCGATATCAAGGGAGTCCGTCAGGAAGTCGAGTGGAATATCAAGTCCTTCGGCCAGATCGGAGAATTCCTCCTGTTTCAGTGGCGGCAGAATATTGACCCATGCACCGTTTTCGGCCCTGTCTATCGCTACCGTCTGGTGATTGATATTTTTGAAATATTGTATCATCGGCGGCGCAAAGGTAATATGGCTTTTTGAATAGCAATTTTATTTTTTGTTATCGCCTGGTTAGGCGGGAATGGGGTGGAAATCAGGGAAAAGGGGCGGAAAATTGGGAAATTCAGAAAGCAGCGGAAAGCGGGAATCCGGCTCTCCGCCGCTTTGCGGAAGTAGGGATCATACCGGTTCTGCCGTAGTAGGATCGATCACCCGGTAGATCCTGTTGATCACATTGGCGGGGAAACCGCCTTTGGAGGCATGCAGCCTGATCATTTCCTCATCGGGCGCATTGTAAATGCAATAGATCTTATCTCCGCCTACATAGCTCTGCACCCATTGAATGGAAGGACCGAGCTCGTTCAATACAGCACATGATTGCTGTGAAATGGCCTGCAACTGCTCCTGCGAAAGCTGGCCTGCTCCGGGAATTTCCCGTTCGATGACGAATTTTGGCATAATGAGCGTTTTAAGGTTAAGAATGGAAAGAGGAAAAATGGAATGGGCAGGATTGTTCTTAGAGGATATTACTGAGGATGAGGACTTGTAATTTACGAAAATTAATTGGGATCGATGTTTGCCCTTGCCGCAGGCAACGTAGCTTTGCGGCCATGAATGCGTCAGCACAACTCAATGCGGAAATTATTGAACGTACCCGGAAATGGATCATGGAAGTGGTGATCAAATGTAATTTTTGTCCATTTGCCGCCAGGGAAGTGAAACGCGATAGCATCCGCTATTCCGTAATACCAGACCTGACGCAGAAAGATGCATTGACAGCTTTGCTGGAAGAATGCAAAATGATGGATTCCGATGAACAGATCGAGACCACCCTGCTCATTTTTTCAGAAGGTTTCAAAAGTTTCAGGGAATACCTGCAACTGGTGGAGAAGGCGGAATCTCTGGTTCGCAAGAATGGTTATGAGGGCATTTACCAGATCGCCAGTTTTCATCCTGATTATTTTTTCGCCGGTGCTCCGATTGATGATGCTGCCAACTTTACTAACAGGAGCATCTACCCGATGTTACATATCCTGCGAGAGGCCAGTGTTGAAAAAGTACTGGAACGTTATCCTGAACCTGAAAGGATCCCCGAAGCCAATATGCGCTTCGCACGCGAAAAAGGAGCGGCCTACATGAAGATACTGCGCGATTCCTGCCTTTGATCCATCTTACAAAAATACCGGCATAAAAAAAACCGCTCCCCGACATCAGGAGCGGCTGCATATACAAAAACCCGATCCGGTTTAGTATTATTTTTTGATCACCTGCACGCTGTGTTTCCAGAATCCGCCGCGGCCCAATGTTATAAAGTATGTGCCTGAAGGCAGATGGGCGATATTCAACTCCGCGTTATTCCATCCTTTGCGGAACTGGAATTTTTGTTGCTGTAATGACTTCCCTTCCAGATTGCTCACATTGATGTACCAGTTATCTGCAATACCGATCAGCAGTTTCAATGTTAGTGGCCCTGGTGTTGGATTAGGCCAGGCTTTCACGCTGATGATGCTGCTGAAATCACCGCAGGTACCGAGTGTCACTACTTTTGAAGTAGCTCCGATACAGCCGTTGTTATCTGTGTACTGGTAATGGACCGTTTGTTTTCCGGTTGCAGGTATTTCCAGGTTCCAGACATTGTTGCTGATGCCGGGGCCGGAGAATTGTCCACCTGCAGGCGTGGCGTTGAGGTTGAGCAATGTATTATCGATACAGATCTTATCATCGATCAGAATAGTGGGTTTGATTGCTGTGTTGATGCTGAACCTGGCAGCATCGGAAACTACAGTTGTGCCTGGTGCGCTTATTCTGCACCGATAGTAACCGATTGTGTTCACGGAAGATAAAGTACTGCTCATTGCTCCGTTGACCGTTTGCCAGTTATTGCCGTTTTCGCTTTTTTCCCATTGGTATTGCAGGTTGACCAGTGGAGAAGGGGCGTCTGCTGTAACCGAGAAGGATCCTGCGTTTCCTGCACAGAGGGCAAGATCCTGCGGTTCTTGTTGAAGGTTTACCACCGCTCCCGTTACCGTCAGCATTCCGTTGTTGGGTTTCAATACATAGTTGGTTGCGGAACCGCCGCTGAGGGTAACGGGATAATCGCCCGGTGAACTGCCTGGCAGGGCAGTAGTGGCGATGGCTGGTGGAATGATATCGGCAGGACTTTCACCGGCAATGAATCCACTGTATTGGATCGTCAATGCCGGATTTGCTTCCCCGTAAGGTCGCTGATAATTGCCTGCTTCCAGGAAAAGGTCTTTGGGAGTAATGGTCAATGAAGCTGGTGTGAAATTGATCGTGTAATTATTCCCGGCGCTCAGTGAGCCCTGATTGATGGTATAAACGCCTACATCCTCACCGGCAGTTCTATCCGCTGCACCGGAAATATTATCATTCCCTACAAGGCCGTTTGAACTGTAATTCAGGGCAGGGTCATCTTCGCCATATATTTTCGATTGTGCGTTACCGGTAATGGCAAGTGTTTTTGGAACGATAGTGAGATCCGCTGTGATGAAATCGATCTGGTAATCTGGGCCTGCATCGATCGATCCTGCAAGGATCGGGTAGGCGCCAACGTTATTGCCAGCCATTCTTGATAATGCGCCTGTAATGGCATCGGAGCCGATCAGTCCATTTGAGCTGTAGTTCAATACCGGTTCTGCATCTCCGTACGTGATCTGGGCGGGACTGGCTTCAATGGTAAGCGTTTTGGGATTGACGGTGAGTACGAATGTCTGGTCTGTGGCAGGGTAATAACTGATATCACCTGCCTGGCTGACAGTGATGGTGGTGCTGCCTGCCTTATTGATCCTGATCTTCGTTTTGTTGCCATCTGCTGCGTCCTGGAAAATTTCCGCTACGCTGGAATTGGAAGAGATGAATTGCAGCGGCATACCCGAAGTAGTAGTGGAAGAAGGCTCGAAAGCCGCATCGCCATAGGTTTTTGAGAGATCGGAAGCTGTGATGGTCTGATTCATCCTGTTGAATTCAAAAGCGCCGATGTCAATGCTTGCTCCATATATTCTGGGATTGCCTGCCATATCCAGGTCTGCTGCACTGCCACCTGCATCCAGGTATGCCTGCATGTTCCCCGTGTTGTAAGCAGCACCAATGGGTTGCGGGACCATGTTGTCGAATAGCATATCATTACTTTGTTCCTGCCAGTTCCCTCCAATGGGAAATGTAGGATTGCTTACAAACTCAAGGATGGATTCATTGGCTACAGTGTTGTTAGTGGTCCTGATCAGGGTAGTGCTTGATCCTGTTGGTGGCAATGAAGACAGGATCATGCTGTTCTGAATGTCCAGTTGATAGGAGGTGGTGATGGAGTTGTCTGAAAAAATCGCGCTACTGACAGCATTCGAAGTAAAATTACTTACCATCGTGCAGTTGACGATCTTACAATTGTTGTTAAAATGATGCAGGGCAGCGCCTTTCTCCTGGCTGAAATTGTTGGTGAATACGCAGTTGAGGACGGTCAGCTTACCATAACTGGATGAAATTCCTCCGCCTCTTGATAGTGCATGGTTGAGATGAAACTTCGAATTCTTCAATATTATATTACCCTGGACAATCAATACAGGGCTGGAAGTGGTTTTATTATTCCTGATAGTAAGGTTGTTGAGTTGCAAACCGGTATTGCTGTTCAGACTGGAAGCCTGGATAGCTGATTCAGTTGCGCCGGTAATAGTAACTCCATCGATGGTAACAGCACTGATGGTGCCTGATTGGATTTTTACCACATTGAGAACATTTTCTCCCGTATTGCTGATGACGGGCATGTGAGACTGGTAAACGGTTACGTCATCATTATTGTAGTCCCCGCTCAGGATGGTTTCATTATCATTTGTTTTGAAACTTCGTTCAGTTATTGACTGTTCATTGCCGGCAAAGCCGCCATATACTTTTATATTATTCCGGATCCAGAAAGTATTGTTCCTGTCTTTCGGTTGTAAGGTGGAGAGATTGCCATCCCGGTAAAGGGGATAGTAAGTTCCTTTAGCGATCCAGATCTCTTTGATGGTCCATGTTAAAATAGCTGCTACTAGTGGATGTGCTGCTTCGTCCAGTGCATTGTCCCAGGAAGAGCCATTGCCTGTACCTCCTTTTTTAACATATACTACACCGTTAGGATCTGGATGTACCGGAACTCCATAATATTCAGTAGCGCCAATATCGATGGTGCCGTTGCCGTTGATGGTAAACAATCTCATCTGGCCACGTCCGTCGCGGGTATTGGCATTCAGGCCGGAGTAGTAGCTGTTATCCCCTTTGTCTATCACAGGGCTGGTACTGACTATGGGTCTGTAATCGCCACCAACGAAAGGCGCTTCATTCGGCGGTCTCCACGAAGCGAATTTCGGATCTGTATCACCGATATTGTTATTTGCGGGATCAGGTCCGGAACCCTGTACCAGGCTGTTTTTGATATTGCTGCCATTGCCGGGAACAATAATATCATCAGCAAGGTTGTTCCAGATGATAGAGTTGCGAATCGGGATGGAAGTGTTTCCATAAAAGAAATAACCGGTATTCTGGAGCCCGGCATTGCAGGCAATGGTGCAGTTGATCAGTCCCTGGCCGGCGTATTCATCGATTATGTATATTCCTCCACCATAGTCAGCCTGATTTCCAGCCATGACACAATTGACCAGGGTAGTATTGGATTTATTCAAAAACACTGCGCCACCGAAGTAGGCAGTATTCCCCAGGAACACGCAGTTCTCTACTTTGGGAGAGGATTCGGACACGAACAGGCCGCCACCAGTTGTGCCTTCAGTAGTATACCCATTATAGGTTGGCCTGAGCGATGAACGTGCATTTCCTTCCTGAATATAGAACCCATTTAATTCGGCCGTACCAACGTCACCAACAGATACCACCACATGCATGCAGTTGTCGAATCGTTTCGTTGGGTCGTACTGGTTACCATCCAGCGTTGTAGGGTAACCTGCAATATTCCGTTGATCGATACTGGTTTCAGTTCCCTGGAAACCTCCGTAGAGTTTTACATCTTTTACCATCAGGAAAGCCATGAAAGTGTAGTACTGGGAATTGGTAGTGCCGAAGGCAAGATCATCAGCCCTGTATAAGGGAAGGTAATTACCGTATGCCACCCAGATCTGTCTGATGGCAGTATTGGTTTTGGCATCCACCAGTGCATCGGCCAGTTCACCTCTTGCATTGGCCCAGCTGCTGCCATTGCCGTTACTGCCTTTTTTCACATATACGATACCGTTGCCGTCCGGTACGGTCTGGGCTGCTGCAAAAATGGAAAAGAATAAGAATGTAATAAAGAAGAGAAGGGGTAGTGTTCTATTCATGACGGGTCAGTTTGATCAAACAGGTAATGGATTCAATGGTGTTCCGGATGGCCGGAACCTGTTCGGTCAAAAGTACAGGAGCGGAATACTGAGAGGAAAGATGAGGGGCGGACAAAAGCCGGACAAATAATAAATCCCTTGACTGTTAGTTACTTAATGGAGGAGATGAATTCTTCCAGGTTGATATCGGTAGCGAGGTTCATGCTTTGGCGGAGCCTTCTTTTTCCGCGGCTCACACTGTCTTTGCTGATGCCCAGGCAGGCTGCGGCCTGTGCATTATCGAAATTGAGTTTGATGAGAGCGGCCAGTCTTTCCTGCGCAGGCGTCAGGTCTTTGACTGTTTCGCGGAGGCCGGGGAAGAAACCGGGATATGCTTTGATGAAGTCGTTCTTGAAATTGACCCAGTCCTCTTCTGTCAGTAGAACTGAAGGAAAAAGTTCCACCGGGTTGGTTTGTACGGATTGGGAGATTTGATGTTGCAGCGCTTCTATCTCTTCGTTCTTTTCATTGATCCGGCTTTTGAACTGTTCCAGTTTTGTTCTGGCTTCGGCTTCTTTCTGTTGTACCTGCCGGATCTTTTTCTGGTGTAACGCTGCTCTTCTTTTATGCCAGGTGCTGATCCGGTACCAGCTGAAGGCTGCGATGATCACCAGCATAGCAATGGCGGCTACCAGCAGTTTCTTCATACCTCTTTCAGACTGCATGTCAGATTCCGCCTTTTCCAGTGATTCCTGGAGTTGTTCATAATCCAGTTTGGCGCGGGCAGCATTGAGCTGGCTGCGGTTGATGAGGGCCGCCAGGCTATCGTTCACCAGGTGAAATTGGCCGAAATAATAATAAGAGCTATCTGGTTGTTGCAGGTCGCGGAACAGCTGGCTCAGTCCCTGGGCTGCATCGGCGATTGCCTGTTTTTCATGGGTGCGTGTGCTCCAGTTAAAAGCCTGTCTCCATTGAGCGAGGGCATTGGGAAAGTTTTTCTGCTGATAACTGATACCGGCAAGATCGTTGAGAAAGCAGGCGGCATTGGCAGTATCTCCATAGTTAAGGCTGGCCTGCACGGCATGTTGCAGCAGGGGGGCGGCTGTTGCAAATTTTTGTTTCCCTGTTTCGATCCTGCCGAGATAACCGTCTGTAAGTCCCATCCAGAGAGAGTTCCAGCGGGGGAGTGTTTCCGGATGTGCCGGATCCTGTTCAGCGATCAGCCGCTTGATCTCCTGGTAATACCAGGCAGCGCTGTCTTTTTTTCCTGTTTTATTGTAGGCCGAACCGATGATATCGGCAAGGAAGATGCGATCATACCGACTCACTTCAGGGAGTTTTTTCAGTGCGTCAATGCATTTCAGTCCATACTTCACGGATTGCGCATAATCACGGGTGAGATAAAGTGAACGTGCAACGGAGAAATAAGTCCAGCAGATCTTCGGGAAATATTGCTGACCGATCTGCTCCTGCATGTCAAGAGACCGGAGATTGTACAACAGTGATTGTTCCAGGTCTGGCAGGCGGAGGCTCAGTTCTCCGAAAAGCGCATAGAGCTCGGCGTTCAGTTGTTTATCCTTCAGTGGCCAGGCCAGCCTGATGGCTTCCAGTGTTTGCTGATGATGGCGACGGATGGCATCTTTTTGATCCGCCTGTGTTTCCATGGACCAGAGCGCCTTGTACATGATCAGGCGGATGAAGAGCCGGGGCGATTGTTCAACACTGATCTGCTTGTCCAGTTCCCGGACCAGGTTGAAATACCTGGCGGAATCCTTATGAAGGCTGAGGTCATCAAAGAGTGTGGCTGCTTTCTCTGTTTGGCCAATATCATTGATGGACCAGATCTTCAGGTAATCCGATAGTTGTAATGTTTGCGCATGCGCCTGAAAAAAAGGAAAAATCAATAAAAGGAAGATGAATAAAGTACGGCTCATAGATCAGCAAATCACCGGGCTTGGGTAATGAATATGGCTACTAAATTAACATATTGCGCATGAAAAAGCGCAGCCTGTGGAAAGCGCTGCGCTGAATGAACAATTCCTGATCTGTTATTGCCGGACCACTCTCAGGGATTGCTGCCCGGAAGGCCCCTGGAATAATAACAGATAAATGCCGGAAACAAAATGACTGATATCTTTTGTAATCGTTCGCTGGCCCGGCGCAACCGGCCATGTTGCTACCAGTCGCCCACTCATGTCGAACACTTTAATATCCCGGTACACTGTGTTGCCTGTACTGATTATGATATTGCCTGTGGCCGGATTGGGAGAAACGGCCAGCCGGTTTTCCCGGATGCTTATTTCCCTTGTACTGTTTTGCTGTACAGTCAGCATCCCGGAATTTGTGCAGTTATCGATCAGGAACCAGTTGAATTTGGGATTACCCGATATCACATGGATGCCTGTGTAAGTCAGTGCAGGTAATGTAATGGTATCCGTGATCGTTTGCCAGGCGCCGTTTGTTGAAGGAATGGATTTGATACCGAAATTAAAAGTACTATGCCCTATTTTGAAGGAGGCGGGTGCTGTTGTCAAAACGCGGAAACTGATGCGATATAATCCGGCAGACGGAACATTCAAAGTATTGTACGCGAACCAATGCCCGGGTACAAGACCTGTGAAATTTTTTCCGCCACCTGCATCTGTACAGGCTTCCAGCGATGGACCTGAATGGCGGAAAGCGCAGCTCTCCGCTTCGTGATGCTGGGTGAACGCACAGGAAAGTTGCACTAATGCTGTATCACTGAATGCCTGCCAGTCTGCAATCACCTGGTAGTTGCCGGGCAGGGCATTGGCGGAAAGCAGGCCAGTTGAATCTATCGTATTGCCGTTCCCGTTAACTGACCAGTTGATGCCGGGCAATTGAATGGGTTGATCGTTTGCATCGTATCCCGTTGCTGTGAACTGACGACCTTCTCCAACCAGCATGGCCACAGTATCGGGCAACAGTTCAAGCCGCACAGCAGGCGGGGCGGATGCACAGTTGTCTATCGTGAACCAGTTGAACCGGAAAGAACCTGAAGCTGCGTGAATGCCTGTGTACGACAAAGCGGGAAGCGTTACAGTGTCTGAAATGGTTTGCCAGTTTCCCCCGGTGGATGGCACCTGGATGATACGGAAAGTAAAAGCGCCATGCCCGATCCTGATGCTGGCCGGAGCTGTGGTGGAAATGCGCAGGCGGATATTGTATCTGCCTGCTGAAGGCACTTTCAGGTTGTTATAAGCAAACCATTTGCCGGAACTAACGCCATCGAAATGCTGGCTGCCGCTGCTGTCGTCCGTAGCAACCGGTGTGAGGCCGGGAGCGCGCGCCGAGGACGATTCTGCTTCATAAAGGTTATTTACCGTACATGTATAACCGAGTTCCAGGTCAAGTGTGCCGGTAACTCCTCCTGAGCTGGCGCCAACAAGAAAACTGCCGGGTATATTACCTGCCGTAAACAATCCCGTTTGGGTAATACTGTTTTGTGATCCGGTGGAAGTCCAGGTGATGGTGCCCGTTAGTGGCACCTGTGTATTGTACTGATCAAATCCCTTTGCTGTGAATTGTTGTGACGCGCCCAGGGGGACTATGATTGTATCCGGCACAATGCTGATCCGGGACAGGACCGGCGTGCCTGATACATTCACAATGGCCAGGCCGCTCAATGTACCTGAACTGGCGCTTACCGTAAATATGCCTGCTGAATCGGATGAGAACAATCCATTGCTGGTTACCAGTGCGCCTGCACCACTGGTACTCCAGGTTGCAGCGGGTGAAAGCATGATGTAATTTGAATCTGCATCATAGC
This sequence comes from Pseudobacter ginsenosidimutans, assembly GCF_007970185.1. Classification (NCBI taxonomy): domain Bacteria; kingdom Pseudomonadati; phylum Bacteroidota; class Chitinophagia; order Chitinophagales; family Chitinophagaceae; genus Pseudobacter; species Pseudobacter ginsenosidimutans. Next base: position 3,896,353 of record NZ_CP042431.1, read on the forward strand.
CGATGGCCGTTAACTGAACATTGCCTCCGGTAAATATCCGGGCGCTATCCGGTTGAATGGCAACTGCGGCTACTGCATGATCACCCGCTGGCACCACCTGCAGCCAGTTGAAATTCCAGCCAGCCGAATGTGAATGGATCCTGATGGTTTTTGGGCCCGGTCCCAATATGATCGGAGCTGAAGTGACCGTCATCCATTGCTGCCATCCGCCGCTGGGTGGAAGCGTTACAGAGCCCAGCGCGGTAGTGTCGTTATAAATGGAAAATTTGGAAGCTGTACTAACGGCAACCCTGAAGCGCAAACGGTAAGCCGCGTTATCCGGTACATCGATATCGTATTCAAACCAGGTGCCATTGCCGATATAACTCATATTCAGTACTCCACTGGTATCTGCTGTAGTTTCGGTACGCCCGCCATTCGAATTGTCGAAGTTCTCCGCTTCTATCCGGGCAGGTACAGGCTTATAATTGACAGGCCGCACATTGATATTGGTGCTGCCCTGTACGGTGAACGTATCCACATTGGCAATGGCCGTGATCACACCGGAGCTATTGATGGTGGCCAATCCTGATGCATCGATCGTATTGCCATTTCCTGAAATGCTCCAGGACGGTGTTATGCCGGTCATCACATGCCCGTTCTGATCCAATACTTTTGCTGTGAATATTTGTGTTTTTCCCGGCAGCACGGAAATGTCTGCAGGTGAAATGGAAATTGAATCGGGATAAGGTGTGCCGAGCCCTTTCTGGGAAATGCGCACATAGTCCACCAGCATACTGTCGGGCCAGTCTGCATCAACGATCGTTCCTCCCATTCCACCACCCATGGCGATATTCAGGATCACATAGAATGGCTTGTCAAAAGGCCAGTCCTTCCAGTCGGTATGCGGATTTACATAGGTGTAAAAGCCGACGCCATCGTGTGTGAAACGTAATGAGTCAGGGCTCCATTCTACTCCGTAAACATGATAGGCAGTATCGAGGTCGGGGAGTATCTGGTTGCCTCCGAGGTTTCCTCCATTTGTCCAGTTCTTGTTTTCCGTGTGAACGGCGCACATGGCCTTTCCGAAATTATTGCCTACATGTTCCAGTATATCTATTTCGCCGCTTTTTGGCCAGTTACCATAAGCGTTTGTGGTCGGCATCAGCCAGAATGCAGGCCAGGAGCCTCTTGCGCGGGGTAGTTTTGCGCGCATTTCAGCTTTGCCATAAAGGAATTCCATTTTTCCGAGTGAGATCACACGTGCGGAGGAATATGGTGCAGCAGGATCGCCTGTAGGATAATTCTTCTTTCCTGTGATCACCAGGCTGCCATTGCGGACCCGTGCATTATCATATGATGAATCGGTATACACCTGTTGTTCACTGTTGATCCATCCTTTTGGACGAGGATCGGTTGTCCATTTTGCGGGGTTGGGCTGACCTTCATAATCGAACTCATCATTATAGATCATCGTCCATTCGGGATTGCCATCAAACACCACAGACCCCTTTGCAGTGTAGCTAACTGCTTTTGGGTTTTGAAGTGCAGCAGAGTCAACCGTCAGGCGGAGCGTTGTAGTGGAATAATTAGCGGAAGAGTTGCCGCTGAGCAGGATGTTCACTGTGCTGTCGTTCTGTCTTAGGATATTGCTGACCGTTATACCCGGCGGTAATATGGAGGTGTGCCAGTGGGAAGGGATGATCACAGGTTTGAATCTATCGCCTGTGATTTTTACTTCGATATTTGTCCCGTTCTCATTACCCATGGGGATATGCTGGCTGGTGAGCCGGATGCTGGTGGGATTCGGCGCTTCGATATGATCGAAGTAAAGAATGCCATTCGCTTTTTTCCCATCGATAAACTGAATAGTGATCCGGTTGAGATCAGTACGATGATTGATGCCGGTAAATGTGAACTCCACTTCTTCCCATTGGTTCAGATTTTGGATCCGGTATGTTTTGAAAACGGCCTGTGTGTAATCACTGCCGGGTTGCAGCTTGAACAACACTTCTTCCCGTACATTGCTGTATACGCGCATCCGGAAAGTGGCGCCGGCGGAAAGATCGAGCGGTGCAGGCAGGCTGCAGCTGGCAGCCATATAGGGAGAGCAGCTGGTGTCTTTCGTGAATTTTGCCACATGTGAACTGGAGTTCACCCCAGATGGTGCAGGATTGGCTGCATTGAAGATGACGGAACCAGTGGCATTGGCGCCGGCATTGTAGATCCAGTTACCGGAGCCCGGGCCATTGCCCTCCATATCATCGATAAGGATGTATTGAGCATGGCTGCTGCTCCATGCAATGGTGCACAGGAGCAGTATGAGTAGATTTTTCATATAGCAGGCAGGTTTAGTTAGATAAATGATTCAAAGAACGGAGTTGGACAGTCACTCGCCGGGAGGCGAGCGACTGTCAAATTCAGTGTATAATAGCTACATAGGGATCAGCAGTACTGCGTCGGCAAACACGAGACCATTGGCTCCGTTGTTGGAGATTTCTATGTAAACAGGCTGTTCTTTTTCCAGCCGGTGTTTACCCAGGCTGATCCATTCACCGGAAGTTTGTCCTTCCACGGTAATGTCTGCAGCTTTGATATCGATGTGTTTGGTGACGGCGCCATCGAACAAACTAACAGGTATAACCGAAGAAATACCTGACAGTTTTGGGATATAGGTGTACACCTGGTAATCGCCGGATTGCGTCAGCTGTGGAAGAAAACGGATCGATTTTGGCTCCTTGCCTTTACTGCTGTCTATCAGCATGGATTGACCATAGGAACCTCTTTTGTGATGGCTCCAGCTGCCTGTTTGCTGAACATGCGCGGTATCGTCGTTATCAACAACCAGCTCTGGTGTTCTTCCATTCATCAAAGGATCTTTCGCCAGCAATGATTGAATGGCTTTTGCATCAACCTGCTGCACAGTGGTCTTTTCTTTGATAGCGAGTGTTGCTGCAATAGCTGCGGACTGGCCCAGTACCATGAACACAGGCTCCATGCGTATGGAGCCATAGGCGATATGGCTGGCAGACAAACAAACAGGAACCAGCAGGTTTGTACATTCCGATGCTTTGGGAATAATGGAACGGTAGGAAATAGGATAGGGGCCAAATCCACCGATCTCCACATTGCCTTCATTCTTCACCATACCGTTCACCACTATACGCTGACAGTTATGCGAATCCATGGTGTAGGCAGCCAGGCCGATAGTGTCTTCCACAATCTCCCTGCCTTCGCAGTTGTGCTGCGTCATTACATAGGCGCCGATCATGCGGCGCGCTTCCCGAACATAGAGTTGTGGTGACCAGTGATTGTTTTCAATGTACTCGTCTTTTGGATATCCCCATTGCAGCATTTGTTTGCGCAGGTGTTCGGGCATACGCTCATCATGTCCGATAAAATAGAGTAATCCCTTTGTGTAATCTTCATGCTCTTTCCAGATCTTTTTACGGGTGGCGTAATCGGCTTCGGGATAGTTATGGTTCATGCCGATCATATCCGTTGAAATGGGACCGTTATTATTGATATCGGTCTTGTTGTTGGGCATCAGATCAAATTTCAGGAAACCCCAGAGATCGCCGGGAACTTTGTGTTTGAGGTAACGAAGCAGGAGCTCGTAACGGGCCGGGTCATAATTATCAGGTTGAGTGATGGGCACCAGATTGGCCGGATCCCTGCTAAGACAGATCCTGAAATTATAGGCCTGTACTTTTTTGTCGCCGCTTCCCTGTGCAGCAAGACTGCCATCACTTACTCCCCAGATCAGTCCGCTGCTGCTGTTGCCGGGGATCTTGTAGGGATCGATGCCATCGGGGAACTGATGGCCTTCCAGTACCTGCACGCCATTGTATGTTTCTTTGTACAAGCTGTTGTCCTCACGTCCTACTGTATACGAAATACCAGCCTTTGCCATGAGATCCCCCTCATAGGAGCAGTCGAGGAACATGGAAGCATCGATCTTTTTCGGGTGGCCGCCGGCAACAGAATCGACAGTGATGGAGATGATTTTCCCATCTGCTTTTTCCACTGCAGAAAGTTGATGACCATAGATCACCTGCACTTTTGCATCGCTGATCAGATCTTTCAGGATATTCTCTGCAACATGCGGCTCAAATATCCATTGTTCCAGTTTTCCATAATGTTTGCCAACACGGCGGTAGAAGTCGAGAGCAAGACCGCTGATCGCGTATTTGTTGCCGATATCTGTATAGCCAAGTCCACCGGAAGTAAGGCCACCGAGACGATGGCCGGGCTCTATCAGCAATACATTCATGTTCATCTTTGCTGCGGTATAGGCGGCCATCACGCCCGCCGCATTCCCGCCATAGATGCAGATATCGGTCTTTGTTTGATTGGTGTTGTTCTCACAACCTGCCAGGCAGACGATGCCTGACAGGAAAAGAAATAACCCTCTGAAATATTTCATAATCCAGTTCCATTAAGATTGAGAAAATCGAAGCGGCTTAGTACCCGGGATTCTGATCACGGGTAGGGTCAAGCGCTGTATTGCCATTGAATTCGCGCGGAGGGATCGGCCAGAGCATATGCTTATCTGCCACTGTAAGTCCTTCCACTTCCTGGATCACTTCTTTTACTAATCCAAGTCGTTTCAGATCGAACCAGTGTTTGCCTTCTCCGATCGATTCATAGCCGTGCTCCAGCACTACGCGCCGTACAAAGGCATCGAGTGATGCAAAATCACCAACAGCAAGATCTACGGACGGATCTGGCGTATTGGCGGGCTTGCCGTAAGCACGGCGGCGGACCATGTTCAGTTTTTCTACCGCATCGGCAGTCACTGCGTTATTGGATACTGCTTCAGCTTCGGCATAGAAAAGTAAAAGATCGGAATATTTATAAAGCGGGTAATCATTATTGGCCGCTGCCTGAACGGTTGCCTGGCGGTCACTGAATTTTTTACAGAGAACAGTAGTTTTCTGTGGCACACCTACATCGGATGGATACCAGTTGAAATAATAACGCAGATCGGCCCTGTCCCAGTTTTTCAGAAAAGGGTTCAGGGAATCGCTGTAAATGGTGGCAAAACCTCCTGGCGGGAAATGGGTGGTTTTGGAGGCATGCAGGTAAGCAAGGTATTGGTACCCCTGTCCGGATACTTTGGAGGAGTATTTGAAATACAGGATCTCTTCCGATGTATTATTGGCATCACGTCCGTACAATTGTTCAAAGTCAGCACCCACTGAAACCGGCACCAGGGAATATTTTTTCGATTCTATCACTTCATTGGCTGCACGGCGGGCGAGATCATATTTTTTCAGTGTGAGCGCCACTTCTGCCAGGGTTGTCTTTGCAGCCCATTTGGTGGCAGCGCCTACCAGGCGTGGATTATCAGGAAGATATTGTTCGGCAAACAACAGGTCAGATTCGATCAGTTCATATATTTTGTCCGCACTGGTTTTGGGAACATTGATGGAATCGAGATTGTTTTCCGTATGCAATGGAATACCGGCCCAGTTCCTTACCAGGTGAAAGTAATAGAGCGCGCGCAGGAACCTGGCTTCTCCGATATATTTGTTCTTGTCTGCTTCCGTAACAAGTGTTGCGAGCGGCGCTTTCTTAATGATGAGATTGGCATTGCGAACACCTTTATAAAAATTGTTCCAGGTATCGGTAATACGGCCAACATTATTATTGTCGAGCCCCTGGTAAGTATTCATAGGCGCAAAGCTGCCACGGCCGTACATGTATTCGGTATTGATCTCATGTTGAATGGTATAGAAGCCACCAAAAGTGGAGAGGTAGCGAACCGTTTCATAAATGGCATTCAGCCCGGATTCGATCTCTACGTTGGTGGTGTAAAAATTTTCCTCGGCCATCGCCTGGGGGCGCTCGTCGAGCCATTTGGAGCAGGAGGCCAGCAGGAAAAGGCTGAGCCCGGCAGTTATCAGGAATGATTTCATATATGCAAAGTTTTTCGATGATTAGTTTTAGAATCCGCAACGAATACCAACAGTGAATGACTTGCTGTTGGGATAAACAGTATAGTCCAGACCCTGCTGAATGGAATCGGCAGCTCCATAAGCATTCACTTCCGGATCATAACCGGAGTAATTGGTGATCACTATCATGTTCTGTGCGCTCACATATAATTGAGCGGATTTTACAGCCTTTGTGCCGAGTTTTGCAACAGGAATATTGTAAGCCAGTTGAATGTTCTTGAACTTCAGGTAAGATCCGTCTTCCACAAATCTTGTCGAGAAATTTGCAGTGATCTTGCTGGATGGCCTGGGGTATTTGGCATTGGTGTTTTCCGCTGTCCAGTGATTGGTATACACTTCCTCTGGTTGGTTCAGGCTCCATCCCATATCCAGTGTGCTGGCCTTGTTGAGATTGAACAGGTCATTGCCCTGTGATCCCTGGATGAACACTGTGAGCTCAAAGCCTTTGAATTTTGTAACGGAGCTCAGACCGTAAATGAAATCAGGATTGGGATCACCAATCACGCTGCGGTCAAGGTTATTGATGGACTTATCGCCATTCTTGTCCTGGTATTTGATATTCCCGGTTTCTGTATATCCTTCTTCTATGTAGCCATAGAAAGCGTACAGGGGAAGACCTTCGCGCAGCAGGTTCACATAGTCATTGATATTGCCTGTGAAAACATTGGGGCCAGCGATATCCTGACCTTTGTACAATTTTTCCACCTTATTCCTGTTGAACGAGATATTGCCAGCGAGGTCCCATTTCCAGTCAGCGTTGTTGACCACCGTTGCATCTATTCCCAGTTCCACTCCCTTGTTGCTGATCTCGCCAATATTCTCCAATGAGGTTTCGTATCCGAATGATGTGGGCAACTGAACTTTGTTCAGGAGGTATTTGGTTTGCTTCTGATAATAATCGGCTGTAAAGCGGATCTTGTTTTTGAACAGGGCGAGTTCGAGGCCGAGGTCCAGTTGGTCTGTAACCTCCCATCTCAGTTTACTGGCATATTCCGGACGGGGAGCATAACCGATAAAGAGGTCATTGCCAAATATGGTATTGTATGGTTGCAGGATATTGAGCGTCTGGTAAGATTTGATGGAAGTATTACCGGTGCGGCCATAAGATGCGCGCAGCTTCAGGTCGGATACTGCATGCAGGTTCTCCATGAATTTTTCGTTCGATGCCCTCCAGGCAATAGCAGCAGAGGGGAAATTGGCCCAGCGGTTTTCTTTGGAGTAGGCCGAAAATCCATCACGACGGAAACTTAATGTAAACAGGTAGCGGTTATCGAACCCGTAATTGATCCGGCCTACATAAGAAAGCAGAACTGATTTTGAATAGGTGGATGTAGGTAATCCGGGTACGGCTGCTGATTGGATGCTTCCGGTGAATACTTCGTTACTCAGGAAATCAAGTGCATTGCCTGAGCCCATGCTGGTACTTTTATCTGCCTGCGCCATTATTCCACCCACCACATCGAGACTGTGTACTCCGCCGAAAACATTTTTATAGTTCAGGATATTTTCATTGAGCAGGCTGGTGAACTGGTTGGTGTTCACGTTGGCATTGCCCGCAGAGTTCAGGCCATAGGGGTCTCTGTTCCGGAAATTGTCGTTGCGCGTATTGTTGTTGATAATATTTCCTGAAACGCGCAGTGAAAGATTCCTGGCAGGGTTGACCTGCAGATTCACATTCGCTACGATATCGTCTGACTGGAATCGGTTGGTAACTTCATTTCTGATGGCAATCGGGTTAACGATGGCATTGGAGATGATCGGGTATACGTCGGTCAGCCGTACATATTTTCCATCTGCAGTGTAGGGCCCTACTGTGGGCGGAGCGAAGAGCATTGCGCCGAACATATCACTGCCACGGTTACCCGTTTGCGAGTTCTGCAAACTTCTGTCTGACCTGGTATAGACCGCTGTAAATGCTACCGTGGCCGCTTTGCTGATATCGTGTTTGATATTTGCTCTTAAAGAATAACGGTTATAATCTGAATTGGGGATGATGCCCTCCTGCTGGAAAGCGCCACCAGACAGGAAGAAACTTGTTTTTTCAGAACCACCGCTGACACTCACATTGCTGTTGTACATGGGCGCCTTGCGTAAAAGAAGGTCCTGCCAGTCTGTACCTTTTACATTGCGTAAAGAATCAACCTGATTTTGTGTAAAGAAAGGAGCAAGCCCATCGTTTACTGCCCGTTCGTTGTAAAGGGACGCATATTGAAACGGAGAGAGCAGTTTCAGCTTTTTGGTGATCGACTGAGTGCTGTATCCCAGATGGAGATTTACTTTTGTAGGCTGGTTCTTTTTTCCTGAACGGGTGGTAATCAGTACTACGCCACTGCCGCCCCTCGATCCGTACATTGCCGTGGAAGAGGCATCTTTCAGTATCTCCACTGATTCAACATCCTCAGTCTGGAGATAAGTGGGGCTGCTGGGCAGACCATCGATGATGTATAGTGGTTCATTTCCTCCAAGGATGGAATTGGCGCCACGGATGCGGACGCTGATAGGGCTGCCGGGAGTGCCGTTGTTTTGAATAACCCTCACACCGGTTGCCCGGCCACTCAATGCCTGGATCACATTGGTAGTGGGGTAGGAGCTGATATCACTTCCTTTGATCTGCGAAACGGAACCAGTAAGATCAGTCTTCTTAACACGGCCATAGGCGATCACAACAATATCTTTCTCTTCATTCTCTGCTGCAGTGAGCACTACATTGATAATGGTATTGTTCCTGTCCACCACAATTTCCTTCGATTCATATCCAACGAAAGAGATCACGAGAGTAGCGCCGGGATTCGCATCAAGCGAGAATGTTCCATCTGCGCCGGCATTGGTTCCCTGGTTGGTGTTCCTGATCATGATGGTGGCGCCTGGTAATGGCTGGCCTGACTCATTTACTACCCGGCCTTTGATGGGGATGAATGCAGGAATTATTTCCAGCAAGGAGTCCCTTACCGGTTTCGGTGTTTCTTTCGACTTCACCACTATGATCGAACCTACAATAGACCAGGTGAATGGCTGATTCCTGAAACATTCTTCCAGCACTTCTTTCAATGGCCGGTTGCGGGAACGGACAGTTACCTTTTCTCCTTTTTCGATCAGCGACTGGTCGAAAAAGAAAACATAATCGCTTTGCTTTTCGATAATGTTGAAAACCCGGCCGAGCGGGGCTTTCTCAACATTCACTGTTATGGTCTGGCCGAATCCTTCGGCCCAGGCCTGCAGGCTGAACAATAACAGTAGTACTGCAGTTAGTTTCATAATGAGCAGCGTTTTAGCAATCGGTCTCCAACAGAGACGCATGGGTTTGCAATCAGGGCATAATAGCATACCTTTAAGTTGTATTTACATTAACAATATCTCTCCCGGAATTCCGGGAGAGCTCTGGCAAAGAGACTTGTTATGGATACGTTTTAAGCCGGCAGTGCTCCAACACTCCGGCTTAGTTTTTAACGGTCCAGTATCGTTAGTTTATTTCCATCCAATTTTGTATACACTTTACTAAACTCCAGTACTTGCAATACTTCCTGGAGATCGCTTTTCCTGGGTATCTTTCCCCCGAATTTCTTATCAGGCACTTTTCCTTCGTACACCACATTTACATTGTACCAGCGTTCTATCTGGCGCATCAGCACCGGCAGGCTGGTATGATTGGTGATGAAGAGACCGTTCTTCCAGGCAATGGCTTCTTCAGTATCTATATTGCTCAGAAGCCTGAGTCCAGTCTGATCGCTTGACTGCGTCTGTTGCCCCGGTTTCAGATTCACGGACTGCTGACGATGCTCAACATTTACTGCACCCTCCAAAAGCGTAACAGCTTTTGAAGTTTCATTTTCATATGCCATGATATTGAATTGAGTGCCGAGAACATTTACCTGCATGTCATTTACTTTAACACGGAATGGTTTCTGTGCATCTTTCGCTATTTCGAAATAGGCTTCGCCCGTTAACTCAACTATCCTTTCTTTTCCGGGGAATGAAGTGGGGAAATGAAGAGAGGAGCCCGCATTCATCCAAACCCTGCTGCCATCGGCCAGCTGCAGTTGGTATTGTGCGCCCCTCGGTGTTTTCAGGGTATTGTAAACTACAGGGGCACCGGCATTTTTCGATGCATAAATTACCTGGCCATTGATCCCGGTGATCTGCGCATTACCCTGTGCAGGGATATTATTGGTGTTGCTGCCCTCCAGATGAATAGTGCTGCCATCAGCCAGCACAAGGATCGCTTTGTCGTCTCCCGGCGCAATGCGTACGGGTGTTACAGGCGTTGCGGCAATGATTTTTTCGGGCTTGTCTTTTGAAAGTGCCAGGTACAGTGCAGTAGCGGAGAGAAGAATGGCCAATGATGCAGCAATGCCGAAAGCCATTCGTTTCTTACGCATCCTTTCCCGTATTTGTACCTGTTGATTGCGCGCCTCGACTCCGGCAAGCAAAGCCTCGGTCTTACTTTCTTCAAAAAAAGTTGAAGTGACAGGGACCTTATCCCAAAGCTCATCTATCAATGATACAGCTTCGGAATCGTTGAGCAGTTGTTCAAGTTCAGCCAGTTCTGCGGCACTGGCTGTGCCTTCATTGAAACGTTCCAGTATAAACTTAAGGCGATTCTTTTTATCCATACAAATTCAACGGTGATCGGACCGTTCTGCAGGGAAGACACAGTTTTTTTCGGAAAGGGGGTATTGGAGCAGGAAAATATTTTCAAATTATTTCAGCGGAGAGTGGTTCAGTAGAAAAACCTGCTGAACAAAAAGATAAAAAGCGGGAGGTGGGTATTCACATATTTCCGGATGGAACTTGTAGCGATCTGCAGGTATGATTTTACAGTTTCCCGTGATAAATTAAGTTCTTTGGCGATCTCAACATATTTAAGTCGCTGGTAACGGCTGAGGATAAACACTTTTTTCTGCTGGGGCGGGAGTTGACTGATTGCCTTGTGAATTAATTGTAACCTATCCTCAGTGGTAAGTTCAGCATCCGGTGAAAGGTTCAACTGCTGCTTTTCCCAGTTCAACTGTTCAGTGCGTTCCCGCACCATTTTCCTGAGAACATTGAGTGCATGATTTTTGGAAACAGTAAAAAGCCAATGCTGGAAATTCTGCACTTCAGGAAGCTGGGCACGTTTTTCCCATACTTTGCAGAATATATCCTGGATATTCTCTTCGGCGAAAGTTCTTGAGGAAGTGAGCTGATAAAGATAGATACCAAGCCGGTGATGGTAAGCATGGAACAAGGCGGCGAAAGCTTTCTGGTCGCCTTCAGCTACCCGCAATAACAGGTCGGCTTCATTATGAGAATGTGGTGCAAGCAATGGTCAGACATAAACAGTTATACGCAATTTAAGGGTTTTGGATGAAAACTGCTCCAAACATCAGCGGGTCCTGAACTAACTTGCTGACTTCCGGAGCAGAAAAAAAATATCCGGGTACTCCGGATATTTTTTTACATAATATAAAGATATGATCAGGAAGCGTCCGGCACACTGATGGTGCCTGCGAAAACCCTTTCGGCGGGGCCGCAGAGCCAGACGTTCTCAAAAGTATCGTCGTCCACCCTGTCGTATTCCACGGTGAGCCTGCCACCTTTGGTGTGAACGGTTACATCGTTGAAGCCGCGTTCGTTGTGGTAACATACGAGTGCAGCAGCGGTAACGCCCGTGCCACAGGAATAGGTTTCGTCTTCCACACCGCGTTCGTAGGTGCGAACAGTGATCTCGTCCTCTTTTTTCTGTTCAACGAAATTCACGTTGATGCCTTCTTTGGCGAAATGGTTGCTATAGCGGATGTCCATTCCTTTTTTGTATACATCCATCTCCATTACATCGGTGACGATCTTCACGTAGTGAGGAGAGCCGGTATCGAGGATGAAATCACCGTGGTAGTCTTTGATGGCGGAAACATCTTTCATTTTGAGTGCTACCGTGCCATCGTCGTCGATCTCAGCTTCATGGTCGCCGTCGGCTGCGATGAATTTATACATGGGACGGCGGATACCCTGGTGCCAGGCGAACTTCACGAGGCAGCGTCCACCATTGCCACACATGGTGCTGGGGCGTCCATCGGCGTTATAATATTTCATTTCGAAATCGTATCCGGTTTTCGTGTTGAGCATCATCAGGCCGTCTGCACCGATGCCGAAGCGGCGGTTGCAGATCCAGTTCACCTGTTCATTGGTCAATGCGTCGTACTGTCCATTCCTGTTGTCCAGGATCACAAAGTCATTGCCTGTGCCCTGGTATTTGAAAAACTGTAAGTCCATATAGTATTATAACCCTTTGAGTATATCAATTGTTGTGGTGATGAGTTTGTCCATATTGGCCGCCGCATTCCCGGAAAAAGTCCTGTCAATCCTGTTGGCCACGATGGAACTGAGTGAAAGGCAATGATGCCCCAGCAGTTTTCCCAGGCCGTAGATAGCGGCAGTTTCCATCTCAAAGTTAGTGATCCGGTGCTGACCAAACGAAAAATTGGTGAGACGATCTATCAGGTCCGGGTGACTGAGGCCCAGTCTCAATACCCGCCCCTGCGGGCCGTAGAAACCGGGACAGGTAACCGTAATGCCGTGCTGGAAATTGGTAACGAAATGTTTCAGCAGGCTGGGGGCTGCCGAACTGATATAAGGTTGAGAGATGCGATGGCTGAGCTGTGTTTGGGTGATGAAGCTCTGCAGCACTTGTCTCTCTTCCTCATTTTCCTCGATCCTGTAAAAATTGAGAAGGTTATCGATGCCCAGGCCATGTGTGCTGGCCACCCAGCTGTCTACCGGAATGGAGGCCTGGAGGGAGCCGGAGGTCCCTATTCGAACGATATTCAGCACCGTATGATCATGTTTGATGGTGCGGGTTTTGAAATCGATATTCACCAGGGCGTCAAGCTCATTCAAAACAATATCAATATTATCCGGGCCGATGCCGGTAGAGACCACCGACAGTCTTTTGTTGCCGGCATACCCTGTATGGGTCACAAATTCCCGGTGCTGTCTTTTGACTTCGATCCGGTCAAACTGGCTACTGACCTTGCTTACACGGTCCGGATCACCTACGGTGATGATGGTGCTGGCGAGCTCTTCAGGGAGGAGGTCCAGATGGTAAATGGCCCCCCGTTCATTGATTATCAGTTCAGATTCTTGAATTGTTCCCATAAAAAGTATCGATAGTTCTTGTCAAATATCGAACAATTATCCTACTTTTGCACTCCCTCAATGGTTCCGTGGCCGAGTGGCTAGGCAGAGGTCTGCAAAACCTCCTACAGCAGTTCGAGTCTGCTCGGGACCTCCAGGATAAGAAGGATCGCATTATGCGGTCCTTTTTTCATTGTACAACTTTAGTGAAGACAAGGAAAGTATAACAATGAGCTTCAAACGCCGCGATACAACTTTATAAAGCTATAACCTCGTTTATCCACCCATTTCCCCACTGAAAAATGAGGATCCTATGTCATATGCAATCAAACCTGCTGAAATGAAAGCCTGCATAAAAAATGAATATATTGCGGTGTTCCATTTAAACACTTATGAAAAAAATATTTGTACCCATGAAAATAACGCTTTTATCTCTCCTCTCACTGGTATTGCTTATTGCCGGCTGCAATAAAAACGACAACAATCCACAAACCTTTATTCAGTTACAGAGGATCGGTTCATCCGAAGAGGCGTATGCTTTTCAGTACAATGAAGATCATCTTCCCGCAAAAATAGAACTATACAAAAGTTCTGATGGCGCACCGGTACTGGACGAATATTTTACCGTTTCTTATGAGAATGGCGCTCCTGTAAAAGCTGAATATTTCAATAAAAGAAACGGTAGTTTCAAGCTGTCCACCAGATATACTTTCACAACAGATACACAAAAAAGAATAACAAAAGCTCTTATAAAAAGATTTAGTTCCGATGGAACAGAACTACCCGAAACCATCAAAAGAGATTATGTTTTCAATAATAATGGAAAACTGGTCAAGATCATTTTTAATGAGGATCAGGATAATACCTGGGTTTTGGAATATGATGCCAATGGTAATTACAAGGAATCACCTTACACAAATGACCAGCCAACGTTGAAGCATACCCGCACTGCTGACTATAAATATGATAATAACATCAATCCATTTTCAGTGAATGGTCTTGGTATTATGATGATGGTTGCTTTTGATGGTGATGTTTTCAATGCTGATATGTTGCTGTCTGAAAATAATATCAGCTCCTCTAAGTTTGTGGATACCAGGATCGATTACCCGGGAACGCAGTTTCAGGAAACTACCATTGAAACTAAAAGCATCACTTACGCCAATGCTTTCGATGCGAATGGCGGCTTACAAAAAATTGATTTTAGCCGGAACTATAAAGAAGAACATCAAAACGAGGTTATTCGGGATGATACGTACCAGTTCAGTCTGAACCTTACTTGTATAAAGAAAAACAGATAATGGATATTCCATTAAAAGCAGGAGGGTGCTTCATTGGCATCCTCTCCCAAAAAATGTTTTCATGAAAGTCGTTTCCCTGCTGCTTTCCATCGTATTCATGCTGGGGCAGATCCATGCCCAGGAGCAGGATCTCCGGTTGATGCTTCCTATCGGGCATACAGCACATATCAGCTCCATCCAATTGAGCAATGAACAGGAATTCCTGCTGACCGGCGCCAATGATAATACCATCAAGGTCTGGGATGGCAAGACCGGCACCATGCGGCTCAATATCCGGATGAAAGGACAGGTTGGCGCTGCCAGGCTCAGCCACGACGAGAACTGGATCGTAGGAGCCGCCAGCGAAGACTCGGTAAGGGTCTTCAACAGAAAGACCGGTAAGCTCCGCATTGCCAAAAAAGTATCCTGGGGCACAGGCGGCGCCATCTTTTCCGGCAACGATTCTTCTATCCTTGCCTTCGGTGTAACTGATGCGCAACTTTTTGATGCGTTCACCGGCAAAACACTGCTAACCATTCCAGCCCGTAACGGTAACCTCATAACGGCTGTTTTCAGTCCCGATGAAAAACTGATCCTCACCTGTGGTACCCATGGCGGTGTGGAACTCTGGGATGTGCAAACAAAAAAAATACGCTACCGCCTGCAAAGCGCCATGGAATACGTTCATGCCGCTATCTTCAGCTATGATGGGAGCAAGGTGGCCGTAGCCTCCGATACTGCTCTCACTATCTGGAACACAACAACAGGGAAAGTTCACCTGAACCTGAAACATGCAGGCGATGCAGTCAGGATGACCGCGTTCAGTCCCGATGATAAATATATTCTCTCCGGTAACTGGCGTAATGAAACCATCATCTGGGAGGCAGCTACAGGACGCAAGGTCCGTACATTGACGCATTCGGCTGATCTGATTGCTATCAGCCCCGATGGAAAAAAGGTAGCATTGGGCGGAGGAGATGATCGTGGTGTGGCCGTATTTGATATGACCACCGGAAAAAAGATCACCCATGTTTATCCGCGGGAATCTCTTTCCCAGCTACTTTTCAGCAAAACCGGATTGTCTTTCGTAACAGGTACCGTTATGGGACACCTGGATGTTTTTGATGCTGAAAAGGGCGACTGGCGGCTGACCTTCAACGGTCATGTACATGCGAACTGGACCAGCCGCTTCAGCCCGGATGGGAGTACCCTTCTTACCTCTCCATACGACGGAAGCCTTAAATTATGGGACAGGAAAAAAGGCGAATTGAAAAAGACAGTCTGGAATATCAGGGGAGGCCCGGAGTTCAGCCCGGATGGCACAAAACTCATTGCCTCCTGCTGGGATAGCACCGCAAGGATCATCGATGTTGCATCAGGTGAAACCTGGATGACCATGAACGGCCATAAAAGCCTGATGATCGATGCCTGTTTCAACAAAGACGGCTCCATGGCCATCACACAGGATTTTGACGGCATCGTTCAATTATGGGATCTGGTCAGCCGGAAATCCACTCTCCGCATTGAAGCCGGCCCGGAAGTGCGGAAAGTAGCTTTCAACCCGGATGGCACAAAATTCTATCTCTATCACTACCACGATAAATTCATAGCGGTTAGAAGCACTAAAAACGGTGATGTGTTGTACACGGTGCCGGTGGACAATTGCCAGATAGATCAGTTTGAATTTACACACGATGGTAAATATTATTTTACCTCTACCGGATGCAGCACGTTTGTAGGGGATGCTGTTACCGGAAAGATACTGTATACAAAAAGCCAGGGATCAGCGGGAAGGGAAGGCAGGCTCGATCCTTCCGGCGAACGCCTGCTGCTGCTGAACAGTAAGAATATGGAGCTTTGGGACTGGCAGAACAACCGGCTGATCGTGAAAGAGGAACATACAGGCGAGAAACTGGAGAAAGCTTTTTACAGCCCGGATGGCAAAACCCTTGTTATAACAACCGACGATGGATATATGCAGATCCGGGAAGCCGGCACCCTGCGCCTCATCACCACACTCGAAGGTCATGAAGGCGGTGTGAATACCATCGATTTTTTTTCTACGGAAAACCTGATGGTCAGTTGCGGCGCGGATTTTACCGGCAAGCTCTGGGACCTGAAAACCGGTAGCCTGGTCTATACCTTTTTTGCCCTGGGCAATGAAGATTATTTCACCCTGCTGCCTTCGCATTATTACCGGTCCACACCCATGGCTTCCAGGATGCTTTACTACACCAGCAAGGATCAGGACTGGATCTCCTTTGAACAGCTCGACCTGAAGTATAACCGGCCCGACCTGGTATTGAAGAGTGCCGGTTCTGCCAACAAAAAACTGATCTCCACTTTCTATGAGGCTTACCTGCGCCGGCTCAGGCGACAGGGATTTGATTCGCTTACTCTTCAGAGTAAGGTGGCAGCACCGCAATTCGATTTTGCGAATGGGAAGGAATTCATTTCAACCAAACAATATCCTTCCAAAGTGTCCATACGCATCAGGGTAGAGGACAGGAACCTGCCGCTGGATCGTTTCAATGTATGGGTCAATGAAGTGCCGCTCTGGAATAACAGGGGTGTTTCCCTGAAGCACCTGAACTCCGGTACATTCGATACTATCATTACGGTATCCCTTTCCGAAGGATACAACCTGGTGGAAGGTACGGCCATGAATGCAGAGGGACTCGAAAGCCTGCGCAAATCCATGGTGATCGGTAAGGTGCCCGACGAGCAAAAAGCAAAGGCGCGCAAATGTTATTTTGTTGGCGTTGCGATAGAACGGTTTGCAGACACCGGCAACAACCTGCTCTGGAGTGTGAAGGATATCCGGGCACTCGCCGGTGCTTTTAAGGAAAAGTACGGCAGTGCGCATATCGTTATCGATACACTGTTCAATGAAAAAGTGTCGCTGGCCGCCATTCTTCAATTGAAGAAAAAACTGCTGAAGGCCGATATCAACGATGTGGTGGTGATTGCTTATTCAGGCCATGGCCTGTTAAGCAACGACTTTGATTATTACTTTCCCACCTGGCAAGTTGATTTCAGCAAACCGGAGAAAGGTGGTATCCCTTACGACAGCCTTGAATCACTGGTCAACAATATTCCGCCTCGACAAAAACTGATGATCATCGATGCCTGTCATTCAGGTGAGGTAGACAAGGAAGATATGAAGATGGGAGAAGAAGGCGGCATCGCCTACCTGCCTGATTCCTACCAGTCAAAGGGAGAGGCCATGGCGCCTCAAACAGTGTTCGAACTGATGCAGGAGATCTTTCCCGATGTGGGCAGGAACTCAGGTACCACCATTCTTTCAGCCTCCCGTGGTACACAAACAGCCAATGAATGGGATGAGATCAAACACAGCATTTTTACTTATTCCATACTCGAGTTGCTGCAACAACAACCTCATGCTTCGGTATGGCAGTTGAAGGAGCATACTTATCGCAGGGTGATGGAGCTCACCAATGGTGTGCAAAGGCCAACCACCCGCCAGGAGATGAAGAACTCCGACTGGATGGTCTGGTAGTTGAAAAATTAGAAACAGGCTTTTGCCAGGAGCCGGAAAATAGTCAGTTTATCTTTTTGATCTGAAGAATGCACCAGCAGCATCAGCTCATCGGCGCTGTAATTGTCAGCGAACGCCTGCAGTTGCTGGCCGATGGTTTGTGGCGGACCCCAGATAATTTTTTGCCGGTTCTCCATCACCTGAATTTGTTCATCGCCGGAGAATTCATATTGCTGTGCAGTTCCCGGCAATAGAGGCAGTTGTTTTTTTCTGTCTGATCGCAACAGTCCGAAGTCCAGCTCCCGCAGTAATCGCTTCAAATCTTTTTCTTCCTCCGCACAGATCACAAAAACAGCCATACTGATTTTTGGAATCCTGTTTACTTCATTGGGTGAGAAGTGATCACGGTACAGCTGTACGGTGGCTGGTCCATCGGTGGGATTGATGAAGTGGGCATACGAGAGGGGCAGACCCAGTTCCGCAGCCAGCCTGGCAGTAGGCATGCCCGAACTGAGGAGCCAGCGTTCCGGTAAGTTTTTCGGTTGTTCCAATCCGTTATCGTGTTGCCCAAGCAACTCCGATAATTCGAGGATATTGTGCTTGTATGTACCGATATCATAAGTATGTGCGGGGTTCAATAATTGCCGCACCAGCGTCGATTCGCTGCCGCCTCTGCCAATGCCGAGGTCGATGCGGCCCGGATACAGGGTGTGCAGCATTTTGAAAGTATCCGCTACCTGCTGAACCGGATGATTAGGCAGCAGGAGCCCGCCGGCGCCGATCCTGATGGAACTGGTTTCTGCTGCCAGTCTCGCCATCAGTATTGCCGGAGAGGCACAGGCAAATTGTGTTGAGTTATGATGCTCTGTAACCCAGAAACGATGATAGCCCCATTGCTCCGCCAGTTTGGCGAGCGTGATGCAGTGCTGGATGCTTTCCCTGGGCGTGCTGCCGGGATTCACCAGGGTTTGATCGAGGATGGATAATTGCATGCCGTCTTCCTACATTTTTTGTGCAGCACCAGACCCGGGTAAACCAAAATCTTTCATGAACTGCGGCCGGAAATTACCTTCGGCAGCCTTGTTGTAGGTGAACAGGATGGCGCTTCTTCCCATTGCAGAGAAATTAGGGGCGGACTGATGCGGAGCAAAACCATCGAAAACAATCACATCACCCGGCAACGTTTCCAGCTTTTCGAACGGCAGCGCCTGTGCAGCAGCTGCTTCGATAGGTTGCATATACTCACTCATGATGCCTTTCTTGTGCTCGCCGGGAGCGATCTCCAGACAACCATTCTCCACCGTCGCATTTTCGCAGGAGATAAAAATGGAAATGATATTGGTCATATATTTCTGCCAGATACCGCTCATGTCCTGGTGCGGTAAAAAGCCCCGGCCGCCCGGTTGCTTGAAGTTGATCTTATCAGTGCATAATATGGCCTCTTCCCCGAAGATGGCAGCTACCACCGATAAAAAGTAAGGGGATTGTGCGGTTCCCATCAAGGCAGGGCTGCACTCCAGGAAATTGGAGATCTTGTGCATCACTTTCCGGTTGCTGCCATCCACTGCATTTTCAAAAGTGATCAGTTCAGGATGCTGCCTGCACAGGCGTTTGATCTCCTGTTTCAACAGTTCCATTTCCGCTTCCGTAAAAACATTGCGCAACACATAGTAGCCATGGATGTCATAGGCTTCACGGATGTTCCGGAGCGTTTCGGGAGAAAGGTTGTTGCTGGCCGGGATATTAATTTTATCCATAAAAAGTTTCCTGACGATTAGTTGTTTTAATTTGATCCCTGAAATGAAAATATACCATATTCCTGAACAACCCTTCAAGGGAAAAATAGATCCAGGCAGTTTGCCTGCCGATCCTTCCATTTTTTTTGATGGTCTGCAGGCGCCGGTATCCGCCGGTATTCATTTTCTCGATACCGCGGGTGAAAGAAAATATGGCGGCAGGCTCAAAGACCTTGACAAACTCCGGGAATCATTACCTTTTTTGTCTGTCAGGTATCCTCAGCTCGTTCTGGTGCTGAAAAATCTTTTGTCTTCCAAAACCCTTGCCAATACTTATCTTCCGCTGAAAGATCAGTTTGCTGAAAAAACATTTTTTCCTTTCCTGCATATGGCGGGCACCGTTTCACAAAAAGGAGGCAGCATCGGTTATCATCTCGATAATTACCATGTGTTCATCCTGCAGGCCGAGGGGCGCAGAACCTGGAATATTTGGAACAAGAATGTACTGACGGCCGAAGAATCATCCTGCTTTGTCAGAGAAGATCCCGAAGAAACCAGTATTGCCATTCAAAAGCAACGGCCCCCCGATCATGTATTTACCCTCGAACCCGGCGAATTCATTTTTATTCCCGCGCTCTTTCCGCATGAAGGCATCAGTTCCATGGAAGATGGATTGTCCATCAGTCTTTCCTACGTTTACACTGCGCTCTCCGGTTTCAAACTGTTGAGGCCGGCATTGCCCCGGTCGGTTACTGCGGTGCTTCGTTATACAGATGAACGCACCAGGCCCTTGTATGAGATCATTCACGAGCTTCCGTTGCAGGAAGAGGAATACAGGCACTGGTTGCAAATTAACCTCGAACATTTCGGACAATTGCTGCCAGCGGAGATCCGTTCATTACTGCATAACCAACCGGAACCATTAACCGAATACTGGCTGAATCTTTTTTCCGGTCAGGCCGGCACCAGCGCGGAACGTTTTTCCAGCAACACATTGTGAAGGGGAAAGGGATTCAGAGAGATGGTATTCCGGAGCACAGGCACAAAGTGGCCGCGGCCGGAAACAATATTTTCCGACAGGATCTTCTCCACAAATGCCCGGATGATCCTGAAAGAAAGATTGGTGCCGGGGCATTTGGTAAAGCTGCGACCGAATGGAATGAATGCCCAGGGATCTACCTTTCCACCTGCCATGAAACGCGCAGGTTGATAAGTGTCCGGGAACTCCCAGCATTCAGGGACCCGATGGGTCAGCAGGGGAGAGATATGCAAAAGATCCCCGGCAATGAAATGATGCCCGCAAAGAGAGAAATTGTTCATGGCAGTGCGGTGGAAAAGCCAGTTGGGCGGGAATAGTCTCAGTGATTCAAGTATTACCGCATACAGATAACCGTTAGTTTGACTGTTGGGATCATCGGTCTTTTCGGAAGACTGGCCGTAGTTCCTGCAGAATGCATCTTCAAATGCCGCCAGGTTGGAGATGATCCAGCCAATGGCATTACTGATATTCTTGCAGGAGAAATGAATGATGCCGATCAGGCTGTCCACTTCTTCCTTGAACCTGCTGTACAGTTCAGGATCGGTAAGGCCTGCGGGCAGGTCCCTGCCGATCTGTTTGTACATATCGAGAGCAAACTGTCGCTGGTCTGTTACGGCCTGTGCGAAAAAGATCCGGTCCGGTAAACCGGGTGTTCTGTTATCGTTGAGTTCCGACTTGTACCATTCCACCCTGTCGGAGGCTGTCATGAACAGTTCCAGGGATGCAGGAGGAATGGGAGCTCCGTATCCTGAGAGCATGAGGGAAAGAACCGCCAGGTTCAGTTTCCGTTCATCGATCGTATGATGGTTTCCATCGCTGCTGTAAATACTGGCAGCGGGGAGACCGGGATCCAAACTTTGTACATGATCATTTTTCAGCGAGCGAAGCGCCAATGGAAGCCCTTCTTCCCGAATACTTTCCATCAGCTGACGCCAATAGAAAATTTTGGAAGGCCGGGTAACACGCTGCGCTTCTTCTAACAACACAGCCCTGATGGCATCAGGGCTGCAAAGAATGAATTCCCGCCTGTTGCCTGCAGAGATATTGATGATGGGGGATGAAACGGATGCCAGCCGGAGGATGCCGGCTGGTGATAAGATCGGTACGCTCATGAGATCCTCACTGAGTGAATAATGAATTAGTCGCCGCTGTACCAGCACTGCGTGGGTTTGGAACCCATCATGCTCTGACCGCCGGCAATATCGTCGAGGTCATCATCGCTCATGGCATCCAGCCCGAAAGCCTGCGCCTGTGCACTGATCTCTTCAACGCTGAAATTGAAACCGAGCGAAGCAGCAAATTCGGCGATAGCTTCGGGAGTCTGCAGTTGGGAGAAGCGATCTTTCAGACTCTGGTCTTTTTCGAGTTCACTCATGAACTCTCTGAATTGTGAATTGCTCATAGTGTTGTATGGGTTTTGGATAAATAATAAATCAGGTGTGATAAATATCGTTGGTGATCTTTAATCCTCTTTGCTTCAGGTCTATCAGATCGAAATAATGATTACGGATATCGTTGCAGTTGGGGAATTCGGCCTGCAGGGTTTTGTCAACATCATACAACTCACCATAGTCGCCTTTCTGGAAACAGAAACGGTGAATGACACAGGACTTGCAGGCATTCAAATCGTAATCATATTGTTGCCGGAATTCTTTCAGCCCTTTGAATGCATCCACCCCGTTCTCCCAGATATTACCTGCACAGAATTCCGGTTTATGGAGATTGTCGTTGTAATATACATTGCCATCGAACTTCAATACGTAGTAAGACATGGGTACTGCCGACGGGGTTCGCGTGTACAGCGTATTCAGGATCTTGCCGTACCGGCTTGGACGAAGAAGATAGGCGAGATAAGGTTTTCGCTCAAGGATCTCCGTTAGGATGCGGCCCAGTTCCCGGTAGCCAAAATAATCGATCTTCTCATCCGTCTTCGGTGTGGAATCCGGAGGCGGTACATCGGCCAGGGCACCGGTATAACGGATCACATTGTAATTCCAGCCGTAGAGGCCGAGACTGTGACAGAGTTCCAGCATTTCTTCCACATGGATCACGTTCTCTTCGGTGATCACGGATTTTACAGACACGGGAACGCCGATGGACAACAGGTATTTGATATTCTCGATCACCTTGTGAAAGGTGTTCTTCTGCCTGTATCTTTCATGGATCTCTGCGCGGGGGCCGTCCAGTGAAATGCGGATATGAGCTGTTTTGTTGTTCTCGAAAATTTCCCGGATGAGCTTATTCTCGCGGATCTTCTGGTGCACGCCATTGGAGGTGAGCCAGATCCGGAAGCCTTTATCGTGGATGTACTTGAACCAGTGTTCTATACCTTCCTTCACAAAAACTTCTCCGCCGGTAAACTGGAATGTTTTCTGATTACGGGATTTCTGGTCGAAATGATCGGCCACCATTTTGAAATCCTCGAAGGAGATCTCCTTGATCTTCGAAAAATTATAGCCGCGGAAACAGTAGTCGCAAACGATATTGCAGCGGTTGGTTACGCAGATGAGCAGTTGGTCGAATTCCGTGGCGCCGAAATCGTAACCAAGTACTTTGGAGCCTTTGGGAGTGATCTGTTGTTTTGCGGGCCTGTCCCTTTTTTGTACATACCATTCCAGGTAATCAGGCAGGAGATAATACCGGTGGTCATTCCATTCAAGGGTATTCACCCTTACGGCATCTCCGGTTTGGCAGTAATCATCAAATAAACCCATAAGCAATTAGTATAGTGCGTTAAGTTAATGAAAATCTGATACCTGAATAGCCGTCTGTACGCATTTATTATTCAGATAACAAACAAGTCTATTTGCTGTCCTTGCAATGTTCGGCCAGATATGCATCGATATAGTTCTTGTATTGATTGATCTCATTGATGCTGCCTGCAGTTTTGTTCAGTTCTGAATTGTATTTGTCAACGGCTTTGTTGAGTGCCGCCATTTGCTTGTTCACTTCACCTTTTACTTCCTGGTAATCGCTCCAGTTATTGATATTATCTCTAAAATTCTTGATCGCGCCCAGCAAGCTGCCCAGTTTCCCCAGGTCGGTAACCGCATGGGTAAGGATGGTATTATGTACATCTTCCGAATATAGCGCCTCCAGTGCTTTATCGCCTTTTTTGATGGCTTCATACACCGCCACTTTGGTCACATATTTTACGCCGGCATCTTTAGCTGTTTTCAGGAGATGGCCCTGTGGTGAGGAAATATTGATCAGGTCCTCGATAGTGTTGGCGGCCATTTTCAGGGTAAGCCTAACGATTTGCCAGTCACTGGTGGCTACTTTCGATGTCTTCAGCAAAGTATCCTTCAAGTTTTTGATATCGGATACCAGTTCTGCTTTTATCTTGTACTTGTTGCGTTGCCTGTCCCACAGGGCCGGCAGTTTGTTGTCGCGGTATTGGACCAGCTGTTTGCAGTCAATGGCCTTGTTCTTATCCGTGTTCGTATTTGCAGTGGCGGCCTCTTTGATGGAAACCAGTTCCAGCTTGATATTGCTCAGGCGGGATCTGAATTTATCGTTGTATTGTTTATCGCTTTTGCATTTGGTGCTGAAGTCATGTCCGTCGAACCAGGGACTGCCTCCGGCTTTTGCTTTGGGGTTCACCGTGAGTGAAAAGGTATGGGTGGATTTGTTGCCGCAGAAATCGGAATAGGTGGCAAGGAATTTCACATATAGTTTGGTTTCTGAAAGATTTTGCACCAGTACGGAAGTGCCTTCCGAGCCCATGGACCAGCCCGTTGAGCCGATAAATGCCGTGATGCGCTTATCGCCTGCACCGCTCAGATCCCACTTGAGGAATTTACCGGTAAAGTTCTGTGCAGACACGGTAGGAGAGATAAAGAGGAACAATAAGGCTGCGGAAAAAAGACGCAGCAGGTTTTCTTGTAACTGGGCAAGCATGGTTGTTGGGATAAATAGTTTAACACTAATAAATATAACCGAAAAGAACCGGTTCATTTCAATTGACGCCTTGCGAAATTTTGAAAGGGACCTTCGGTTGTCATCAGTTCTGCAGGACTACCCGCCTGGATGATCTTTCCGTTGCCGATAAAATACACCCGGTCTGCCGCCATGATGGTTTCCAGCCGGTGGGCGATGATCAGTTTGGTGGCTTTGGTCTCGTGCAGGGTATGGGTAATGATGGCCTGTGAAATATTATCCAGTGCACTGGTTGCCTCATCGAAAAGGATGATCCGCGGATTCCCGGACAGCGCTCTTGCAATGAGCAGGCGCTGCTGTTGTCCACCGGAAAAACTGCCTCCTGCATCCGACACAACAGTATGCAAACCCATCGGTAATGCCTCGATCTCTTTTTTCATTCCCACTTTCGCCAGTGCTTCCCACACCGCCGTATAACCGGAGTGGCCGCCGGAAATATTCTCATAGATACTTCCCCCTGTGAGTGTACTGTTTTGCAGCACCACACCCATATTGCGCCGGACAGCTTTTATGTTCAGTTGTTTCAGGTCCTGCTCATCGAAGTAAATAGAACCTGCTTTGGGTGTTTCAAAACCGAGCAGCAAACGGAATATGGTGGATTTTCCGGAACCGGACGCGCCTACAAAAGCCACCGTCTCTCCTTCGTTGATCGCGAAAGACATGCCATCTATGATCGGGGGTGTATCCTCTCCATACGAATAGGATACCTGGTTGAATTCAATGCGGCCATCGAGGGTGAGTTGTTCCTGTGGACCAGGTTCTTTTTCTCCGGCTGTATTTAATATGGGCTCCAGTTTTTTGAACAGGGCCACTGCTTTGAGAATGCCGCTGACACTGGATCCCAGGGCAATAACATTGGCGGCCAGTAATCCGAAGGCAGTGATGAATCCCGCAAAATCACCGGGACGAATACTGTTGATGACCTGCCCGGAGAATCCATAGATCATCAGCAGGGCGAGGCTGGGGAAAAGATAGTTCAACAGTTGGATCTGTTGCTCTGCCTGCAGGGTATCCTGGGCAAGTGTTCTTTCTTTGGCATAATGTCCGCTCCATTGCCGAAGTACAAAGAGTTCCTTGCCTGCTGTTTTGATCTTGGCGATCCCTGAAATGAATTGATAGATGCGGGAATTGAGAGCAGTCTTTGCCTGCAGCTGCCTGCTATTGGCGAGGTTCTCTCTCCGGTAAGAAATGAACAGCAGCACCAGGTAGATCAAAAGAGCAGCCAGGGCCAGCAGTCCTAACCGGGTGGAATACACGAACATCAGTCCCAGGTTGAACAGCAGCTGCAGGCTGCTGAAAAAAGCCAATACTACACCGCTGCTGATCATCACGCGGATCTTACTGAAGCCGAGAGATCGTTCCACCAGTTCACCGGCACTGGTCTTTGCAAAGAAACCGGCAGGCAGGTTCAAGATCTTATTGAAAAAAGCGACCTGCAGTTTTAGGTCTGCTTTGGTTTCGAAACGTAAAAGCACCAGGTTGCGATAAACAGAGAAACAAAAGATAAGCAGTCCGATCAGCAATAATAAAATACATAATTGCACCAGCATGCCACTGTTGGCGGAAGGGATCACGTTACCGATCAGTGAGCTGAAAGCCAGGGGCAGCACCAGGTTCAGGCCGCTGATGACCACGGAGCTGCCGGCAAATGCCAGCAATTCCTTTCTTCGCCCTGAGAGCGCAAACTGTAGTAAGGAGCGGTTGGAGATGGGTTCTTCGCCGAGCAATGCACAAAATACAAAAGCCGCTTCACTGAGATTTGCCGCCAGCGCCGCATCGATTTTCTGCCGCTGACCTGCCTTCGGATCCACCAGGAAATAATTTCCCTTCTCCTGGAGGATTGCGCATACTGCCCCGTCTTTCGTGAATCCCACCATCGATCCCAGATCGGATGTCCACCAGTTACCCTGCAGCCTTACCTTTCTTGCCAGCACATTGGATTGCCGCGCGATGGCCTGCAGTTGCCGTGTGATGGTTTGCGAGCCGTTACCCGCAATTGGCTGAAAATACAGGCCCTGCCCGGCACCGGCCAGGTTCATGCATTGCAGCAGCAGTCCATGTCCGAGCGCATGTCCATTCCCGTTATCATGGCGGAGAACGGAAAGCAGGTCTGATTCTATTTGTGCTACAAAAGATGGCCCGGCCATAATATGTTGTTATTCGGTTTCTTTCAAAAATTGCTGGTACAGGGGACTATCCCTTAGCAGTACTTCGTGTGTGCCCCGGTGTTCTATCACGCCGCGATTCAATACAATGATCTGGTCGCAGTCCCTGATGGTGCTTAGCCGGTGGGCAATGATCACCAGGGTGATGCCGAGACCTTTTATATTCTGACAGATCCTGAATTCCGTTTCGGGGTCCAGGGCGCTGGTGGCTTCGTCCAGCACCAGGATGCGGGGCTTCTTGATCAGTGCTCTGGCTATTTCCATCCGCTGCCTTTCGCCACCGCTGAAATTCCTGCCACCTTCATGGAGCTGGCTGAAATAGCCGCCCGGTCTTTTAGAGATCACATCATGTATCTCTGCCAGCCGGCAGGCATGAATGATATGCTCCATGGCAATGCTCTCGTCCCAGAAGGTCAATACATCTTTGACAGTGCCTGCGAAAAGTTCTATCTCCTGGTCCACCATGCCGATGGAAGCTGTCCGTAATGCCTTCGGTAACTGTTCAAGATCCTTACCATCAAACTGCACGCTTCCTTTCCAGGGTTCGTACAGGCCGGTGATCAGTTTGGCCAGGGTGGACTTGCCGGACCCCGACAACCCGATAAAAGCAAAACTTTGCCCACGGGGTATCTGCAGGGAAATATCATTGATGATGGGCGGCGCCATCTGATTATAACCGAAGCTGAGTGCCTGCAGGCTGATGGCGCCAGACAATTGCTCTGCTACAACGGATGGGGTAAGCTGGCGGGTGTTTTCTTTGTCCGGGTAATGAAGGATATCGTACAGGCTTCTGAAATAGGAGCCTAACATGGAAAGCTCGCTGCTGGAGTCTGCCACTCTCTGTACAGGTACAAAGAACTGTTGGAACAGTACGGTGAAGGTAAGCAGCAGGCCTACGGAAAGATCACCTTTCATCACTTCATAGCCACCGATCAGGAGGATCAGGCCCAGATTGACCAGGGAAAGAAGGCCGGGAAGTGCTCGGCTAACGGTAGTGTGTAAGCGCGTTTGCTGGCTGCTGATCAGGTAACGTGCGTGGAAGCCTGCCCATTTGCGGAAGAATTCGTTCTCACGGGCCGAGGATTTGATGGACTCGATGGCCTGTAGTCCGGTATAGGAAACTCCGGAGAGGCTGCTGCTGTCTTTAACGAATCGGTTGTAAACGGCATTTCTACGCAGGCCCAGCCAGTAGAAGAGACGCATCGTAACTGCTGCGATCACCAGGCAGATCAGCGCCAGTTTAACACTGTACACAAACATGACCCCGAGAAAGAATAGGGAAGACAGCAGTGATACAACGGTTGAGAGGAGGCTGCCTGTCAGCGATTCGGCTACGAGGTTGGCAAACTCCACACGGGAACTGATCTCGGCCTTGCTGCGCTGCTGATAAAACGACATCGGCAGGTGAAAGATCTTTACCAGCAAGCGGTAAGCCAGCAGCACACTGAGCTTGGTGTTCAGTCTCCGGATAACGGTCTGCTGGATCATCATGAGTGCTGCATTGATCAGGATGGCGGCGCCAAGACTGACCATGATGGGTACCAGCCAGAAAGTATTATTTTGTATGAGAACGAAATCGATGAAGATGCGGGTAATGGAAGGAATTACCAGCGCCGGAGCCAGCGCCAGCAGGCCGGCGAACAAAAGAAAATACAATGTTCTTTTCGAACCGCTGAGCAGTTCCCATATCTTTTGGGTAACATTGAAAGGCGCACCTTGTTTTTTGAAACCTTCCGCAGGTTCCAGTTGCAGCACCACACCGGAATAGGAGCCGGCAAATTCTTCCGGCGTTACCCAGATCTTACCCAGGGCAGGATCGTTGAGGAAGACTTTATTTTCAGTTGCTCCTTCCACTACCAGAAAGTGATTGCTCTCCCAGAAAACGATAAAGGGAAAGGGTAGTGCCAATGCCTGCTGCGCAGTCTTCTTGAAACCCTGCGCTTTCATTCCGAGAGTGCGGGCCGCTACCACGATATTTTTGGCGCTGGTCCCATCCCGGCTCACACCACAAATGGTTCTCAATTGTTCCAATGGAAGATAGGATCCAAAATAGGAACAGATGATCCCCAATGAGGCAGCTCCGCATTCCACTGCTTCCATCTGCAGCAACACCGGGGTATTGACTCTTCTGGCACTCATCTGGAATGCTTCAATGAAGGAAATATGAAAGAGATGGGCGATCGTTCTTCAGCAATGATATTCGCCCGGATCAGTGTGCCACTCATAACATCTGTTTCCGGACCGCGGCCGGAAGTCCATTTGTATTTACTGAAGGTGCTGCTATCGGTAGACAGTCTCACTTCCGCCACCATGGGCAGACCATCGCGGGAGAGTTCTTCCACCAGTTTGCTGTTGCGTAAAGTACGGTTCATACCCGCTTCCGTGAGGGTGTATTTTGAAATATAGCTGACAGTACCCAACAGGTAACCGTGTTCTTCGGGAGGAATGGTGGAAGGCGCTATCTGTACTGTCATGCCCGGTTGCAGCTTCTTGCCTTCATTAGCGTTTACATATACCTGTGCGATCAGTTCGTTGCGGTCATAATCCTGGTTCTCCATCACCAGGAAAGTGCTGCCTTCATTGAAAATATCTCCATTGTTGAAGGCCATATCGATAACGGTACCGCTATAGGGACTGACGATCTGCGACTGGTTGACGAGCTGATTCTTTTTGAATTGCAGTTCGCTTTCATAAGTGCGCAGGTTGTTCCGGAATTCGAAGATCCGGGCGTGGTTGTAATTGACGAGGTCTGTCATTCGCAGCAGTTCGGTTTGCCGGTCCTTTTCAAGCCCTGCCTTTTCCTGTTCGTAGTTTTCTGCTTCAGAGTTAAGTGACCTGAGCTGCCTGTCGTAACCGGCAATAGTTGCTTTCAGCTGTTGAATAGACTTGTTACGCACTGCCAGGTCAGTATTATCCAGCAGCCAGTTCAGGCTTTTGCGGATGTCTCGGATCTGGGTTTCGAGTTTTTTGATATCGAAGATCAGTTCCAGTTGTTCTACGGTGGCCAGGATCTCGCCCTGCTCTACCTGCTGACCGATCTTTACGTTGAGCTGACTGATCTTCCCGGGGAAGGGGACTTTTATTTCACTGATGCCGGATTCATTGATGAGAATGCCTTTGCCTTTTACATAGACGGGTACGCTGGAAACGATGCTCCAGATAATGGTAGCTACGATGATGGCGAAAATAAAACTGATAAACATTTTCTGCCGGGGGCGAACCAGTTGCACAGCCTGGTCCACCTTGTCCGGGGATCTGTGAATATCCAGTTCTTCAGCGCTTGCCTGCTGTATGTTCATAAGGTGGTAGGCTGTTAGTTATTGGTGATCACCCAGTGGCCGGGTTGTGTTGTAATGAAGCAGTGCTTTTTTGCGGAGCGGAACTGATCGAGGCTTTCCACGATCACCTGGTGGCAGCCGGCCACGCCGCGAAGCTGGTATTCTTTTCCGGCGTATACGATACCCTTGTATTCATCCTCTACATAGAGGTAGAGATTTTTGGAAGAGTTGTTGACCACTTTCAAGATGGGGCCGGAAGGCTTTGCAGCAGCAGATCCGGGAGCTCCTTTTGCGCGGAAACCCCGGTTGGTTTTCGAAAGCGCAGGAGGCGGCGGCGGTGGTGGCGGAGGAGGAGAAGAAATGTCTACGGGTTCGTCCTGTTGCATTTCGTCAAGAAGCGCGATGGTCTCCTTGTTAATGGAATAGGCAACAGCCATTCTGTACACATTGCTGATTTCGGGCTTCATCATCCCGCGCCCCTTTACTTTTACCAACAATCCGGCAGTTGTATCCATCAATGACCTGGCATCGATATACGGCGATTTAAGTCGTTTTGCTTTTTCAAGGCTGTCGAGGTATTCCACTGTTTTCAGTAAAGCAGCGAAATCCCTGGTCATCAGGGCCGAGTCGATAGCAAATCCAATATTGCCGGAGGGAAGGCCAAATGCTTCCAGTATGGAGATACCCTGCAAACGTTTGGTGGCAACTTTTGCGAGCATACTCTGGCTTTTTTCTTTGGTGGTTTCTTCCTGGGAATAGCCTGCCAAACAAGCCATCAGGCCCAGGACGAACAGGGTCGTTTTTTTCATAAGAAGCGAAAGTGATTGATGCTCCAAATTAATGCCTTTTTCCCCACTTTATCATAATTGTGCCTGGGTTCTTCCCGGAAAATCTAACATCACATAATATTAGATCGGACAATGATCCCTATCAAAAGGCAGACACTGTTGCAGAAGTCACCGCATCTTCCGATACAAAGCCGTTGCAGCAAAGAAGAGAGATGGACTCTCTGATTTTTGAAATGGGCCATCACATCCGACAAAAATTACAGGGGATTTTTGAAAGCGACCTTAAAGTGATGAAGCTTAACGACCAGAAATTTACTTTTGGCCATCAGTCATCTTAAAAATTCAATTTAAACACAAATTAATGCGGCAGTCTCCGGAATATTTTGCAACTTTGTTGCATTAATGAAAAGAGGCATTTTACATACATCGGAGAAAAGCAGCAGGATGATTGCCATGCTGTTGCTAATCTGCTTTGCCTATGCAAGCTTCTTTCCGCTGCTGCATTCGCATGCCTGCATCGGGCACTATGAGCAATCTTCAGAGGAAGACGCCGGCACACTCACTGCGGTTTGTAAAATTTGCGACCACTTTGTACACCAGCAAGGCAAGGAATTTCAGCTCTCATATCCTCCCACGATCACTCCCATACTACCTGCGCCCATTGAACACGATGGTCCTGTTTGCGCCGGAATATATGAGATGACCCTCAATGCCTTTACCAATAAAGGTCCTCCCGTATTGGCATAACCGAACTTCTGAAACGGCGCACTGCGCCTGTACATTTTTTTCTATCAATTTATTGCTGCAGCATTCCCACGGGAAAGCGCTCACCCACGTCTTTACAGGCTTCCGGCCTGTGAAGTATCCATTGTATGTTCAGGATATACACTATACTATTGGTCTGCCTGTTCTGGCAGGCTGCCGCTCATGGCCAAACACATCATCTTACAGGGCAGGTTAGAAACAGCCATCATGCACCGCTGAAGGGTGTTGCGCTGAACCTCTTACCCCGTGGATGGAACACTGTAACAGACTCTGCCGGACGATTTTCATTCGGGCCGATTGTCAATGGCGATTACATCATTATTGCACAGTTCCCTGGTTATCGCGACCAGAGGTTGCAGGTAAAGATCAGGGGCCGGTCTGCCGATACAACTATTGTGATGCGCCAGCTGGTGACTGAACTTGAAGAAGTGGTGGTCCGCGATAACCAGGTACAGGTGAGAAAAGCAGAAGAATCATTGAACCTGGAAGTAGTGAAAACAGATTTTATTCACCGTCATCTGGGTGGAAGCCTGATGAAAACCCTGGAGCGATTACCTGGCATCAAAACCATTGGTATCGGTTCCGGTCAATCGAAACCGTTGATCAGAGGACTTGGATTCAATCGTGTTGTGGTGGTGGAGAATGGCATCAAGCACGAAGGGCAGCAGTGGGGAGCAGACCATGGCCTTGAACTGGACCAGTTTGCAGCCGGTGAAGTGGAATTGATCAAAGGAGCTGCTTCCTTTGTATATGGATCGGATGCCATCGGAGGCGCCATCGATGTAAAACCTGTCTCGCTGCCTGCAGAGAAAAGTATCGGTGGCTCGGCAGACCTTGTGGGCAAATCGAATAACCATCTCTATGGAGGTTCTGTAAATCTGTACAGCAGAAGTAAGCAATGGTTTGCCAATGCCAGGATCAGCTGGCAGGATTATGCTGATTATCGCGTACCTGCCGATACTGTGTACGTATACAGTTATGCAGTTGGACTGCATAAGAACTATTTGAGGAATACAGCGGGGCGTGAATCCGGACTGCATTTTTCCGGCGGATATGCAGGAGATCGTTTCAGGTCCGTGTTCTACGTAAGCAAGGTTTTCAGTAAAAGCGGATTCTTTGCCAATGCACATGGCCTGGAGCCGCGCAGGGTAAATGCAGAACTTCATGATCATTCTTCAAGGGATATCCTGCAACCCAGGCAGGAAGTGAATCATTTCAAACTGATCAACCGCAGCAGCCTCGAAGCAGGCAAGCACCTGCTGGAGCTGGATCTTGGATATCAACGGAATTTCAGACAGGAGTTCAATCAATATGTGAACCACGGCTATATGCCACCGTTATACCCTGATACATTGGGAGTCCCTTCCAACCTTGAACGGGAATTTGACAAGCATGTGTATTCCTTCAGCTTCAGGGATAAGATCACATGGGGAAAACATACAATCACTGCGGGTTTGAATAGTGAGTTCCAGGATAACAAGATCAGTGGCTGGAGTTTCCTGGTGCCAGCATTCAGGCAGTTCACCGCAGGCGCATTCCTCTATGATAAATATAAATTGAATGACAGGTTTCTGTTACACGGTGCCATCCGGTTCGATCACGGCCAGTTGAAAACTTTCGGTTATACTGACTGGTTCTCTTCAAGAATAAATATAGAAGGGAGCACAGTTAACCAGCACCTGATCAGGGCAGATGCTTTAAGGAGAAATTTTCAAAGTTGGGTTTGGTCGCTTGGTATGAATTACAACCTGGGGAGTTTTTCTGCAAAGCTCAACCTGGGCAAGAGTTTCCGGATGCCCATCGCGAAAGAGCTTTCTGCCAATGGTGTGAACTATCATTATTTCAGTTATGAAAAAGGTGATCCAACATTATCTCCGGAACAATCTTACCAGATTGATCTCAGTCTTGGATGGGAAGCCGGTAAATGGTCTGTGTTGCTGAGCCCTTTTTACAACTATTTCCCCAATTATATCTATCTCAATCCTACTGCTTTTCATGATTACGATTATGGAGCGGGCAATCAGGTTTTTCAATATGCTCAAAGCCGTGTATTTCGCTATGGCGGAGAGTTACAGGCCAGGTTCCGGTTTGTGAAGAACCTTGCAATGGAATTCACCGGAGAATATCTTTATGCAGAACAATTATCCGGCAACAAAAAAGGATACACACTCCCTTTTTCCCCGCCGCCTTCAGGCTTGATCAACCTCACATGGTCACCCCAATGGAACGGTTCATTCCGGAAAACTTATTTCTCCCTCGATTATCGCATCACAACGGAGCAAAATAAGATAGTGCCGCCCGAAAAGAAAACACCAGGATACAATGTGTTCAATTTCCAGGCGGGAAGCAGGTTCGTGGTTGCAAAACAATCATTGCAAATGAGCCTGCAGGTGCAAAATATATTCAACACGAAATATATGAACCATACCAGCTTTTACAGGCTGATAGAACTTCCTGAGCAGGGAAGGAATATCGTGCTGTTGCTGAAGGTTCCTTTTGCGATAAAATGAAAAAATAAACAAAACCCCTTTTATGAAACTGATAAAATATGCAGGCGCGCTATGCCTGATCTGTGCAACAGTTCTTTCCGGTTGCAGTAAAGATGAGAAAACGGTGGATACCGAATATCCGGTGATAGACTTATCCGCAGCCTCTTCTTTCCCAA
The DNA here is from genome assembly GCF_007970185.1 of Pseudobacter ginsenosidimutans. NCBI lineage: Bacteria > Pseudomonadati > Bacteroidota > Chitinophagia > Chitinophagales > Chitinophagaceae > Pseudobacter > Pseudobacter ginsenosidimutans. The sequence goes on from NZ_CP042431.1 coordinate 3,930,556, forward strand.
AACAATGCAGTGAATTGAAACGTGGTGAGACTTTCAATTTTAAAGCTCTGCTGAAAGACAATGCAAAACTTGGGTCTTTTTCGCTGGATATCCATCACAACTTCGATCACCATTCACACAGTACAGAAGTGAATAGTTGCAACATGGATCCGGTTAAAGCGCCGGTCAATCCCATGTTATACATCAGGTCGTTTCCCATTCCCGATGGCCGGAACAGTTTTGAAGCTGATGTGGAAATAGCAGTTCCTTCTGATATAGATCCCGGTGATTATCATTTCATGATTCTCTTAACTGATGCCGAAGGCTGGCAGACCATAAAAGGATTAAGTATAAAAATCAAATAACCACACAGCTCACTATCAATATTCATTCAATATTTAAATGCTAATCTATGAGACAAATTTTCAATTGGGCTCTTTCTGTTCTTTTGCTTTCTGTTTTGTTCACTGCCTGTTCCAAAGATGATGAAGCTGCAGTGCCGGCTCCCGATATCACCGGTATCGAGATCGGATCAGACAACAGCAAAATTGCTTATGCCGGATCTGATATTCATATCGAAGCTAAAATTACTGCTCCGGGAAATATCGGCTCCGTGACTGTTGAGATCCATCCTGAAGCGGGAAGTGGCTGGAAGTTCGATTCGGTATATACCACAGGCTTTGCCGGGCTTAAATCAGCAGAGTTCCATAAACATATCGACATCCCTGCTGAGGCACTTACCGGACATTACCATCTTCACTTTGTTGTTACTGATCAGCGTGGCCAGAAAAAGGAATTCGAGGTCGAAATTGAGATCAAAAATGATCCGACACTGCCATCGATTTCGGAACTGGACCTGGCGCTGGAGGATGGAGGCGCTGAGTTGCACCTGGAAACAGATATAACCGCCCCGAATAAGATCGCTAAAGTTGAAGTGGAGATCCACGGCAACTGGGAAAAGGAATTCTCCTTCACGGATGCGGCCATGGTTGGACAAACAAATTTTCATTTCCATAAGCATTTAGATATAAGCGCCGCTCCGAAGGGACACTATCATGTTCACCTGAAAGTGATAGACCAGGCAGGGAAAGAAAAGGAGTTTGAAGATCATTTTGATAAACCTTAACCTGACAGAAAATTATGATGGAGCCGCCTGGCTCCATCATATCAAGATTTGGGTGTTGTATCAAGAATTGCCTGATCCAAAAACATCCGGTTATGAAAGTAACAGAAGTAGCTGTACTCCAGCTGCTGAAACGGTACAAGATCAATGTCACGCAGAATCGCATCAGGGTCTTGTATGCGATCCTTTCCATGAAAGGCGTTGTTTCGGCCAGCAGCATACATGCTGAAACGTACATCAATGCAGACCGGGTGACCATTTACCGGACGCTGAAAGTTTTTGAGAAGAAAGGACTGTTGCAATTGGTGGCTAACACTCTCGGGAAAGTGGAATTCTGCATTAAACCGGGAATAGCAGGTATAAAGGAGATTGAGACAGTGTATGCCCGGTCTGTCTGTACTGCCTGTGGTACTCAGGTGTTGTTGGATTTTCCGAAAGCGGCAAATATAGAAGGCATGTACGGGTTCGATCCTTCCGAGATACTGATCCGCGGTTTGTGCCGGTCCTGTAAGTTTTGTGGCTGATCACTATTGTTGAACCTTAATAAAATGCATTATGAAAATAAGTTACGATCATCTTGGCATCTTTACTTCCATTGTTTGTGCTATCCATTGCACTGTGCTGCCATTGATCATCAGTAGTCTGCCGTTCCTGGGTATCGATATCCTTGAAAGCGCTGCAATAGAATGGGGGCTTATTGCGATGGCCTTCCTGTTCGGTTTCCTTTCGTTAAACCATGGCTATCGCCGTCATCATCAAAAGAAGCTGCCAGCGTTGTTATTCTGTGCTGGCTTTGCTTTCCTCATTATCAACCAGGTTACAGATGAGCAAATACTTTTCATTTGCATTCCCCTGGCTGCCCTATTGATCATCGCAGCTCACATTACGAATATTCAACGCTGCAGGCAATCGCGTAAGTCCTCCGCACGTGTAAATGGACAAGGCAAATTGACCATCACCTGACCTCTTCTGCATTCCGGAAGATGTAAATAAAATCATTGACATCTTTATCATTCAGATCCATGGTTCCTGATACGGTAACATATTCATCCAGTTTAAAGCGACGGGGCTTTTTTGTGAATTTCAGGGAGACTACTGATTCCGGACCGCTTTTGCCACAAAAATAGCAGGCTGCATATGTGTATCGCGAAACGGCGTACAAGCCTTCTTTGATGTTTAAAGGCACCATGTATCCGGAGATCCTGTGCTTTTGTCCTTTTAGTTTTTTTACATTTTCTCCGAACACCGGGTACATAAAATCCAATTGAAACTCTTCGTTCCATTTCGACTTAAACGATACATCTTTCAGCATTTGCCAGCTGATCACTTTCCCCTGCATGGCAGCAGGCAGGTAGTTTATGCTAATGCTTTGTTGCAGCCTCTCAGGGCTTGACGGGCTATCCCTGTATGTAAAACCAGTTTCATTTGAAAAGTCATGGCGGCAGAGCGATGCTATATTGGTACAGGCTACCAGCAGTAGCAGGCTGGTATATATTACGAAATGCCTGATCTTATTCATGCGATAATGTTTTGGAAATATTGATAAACCATGCGCTGATGGCAGGAAGCAATGCAGCAGTAAGGGACAGGCCGGTGGTAAGCAGGCATAAGACAAGCTCTCCCGGAATTTGGAATATAAATGGTGAAATGTCCAGATGATAATCACTTTGGAGTTTATCTGCCATCATCCAGATAATGATCCGGCTGAGCACCAGTCCTGTAACCATTCCTGCAACACAAAGGGCGCCGGCTTCGAGCAGCATCAGCCAGGATAGCTTGCTCCTGGAAGCTCCCATTGTTCGCATCAGTGCGAGCTCATATTTTCTTTCCTTCAGGGAATTATAGAGAGCTACAAATATACTGAGCGCTGAAAGCGACATGATGCCGATACCTACTGCTTTAAGTACATCTATTCCTATTCCGAAGAGGGAGAACAGGCGGTTGATCTCGATGGCCGGTGCTGCCGCCATCAAACCCGTCTGCTCATTGATGGTGCGCGGCAGCTGAATGGCGGCCACCGGACTACGGAATTTCAAAAGAACAGCTGTCAGTTCCCTGGAATCTGTGGCTTTTTGGGGGTGCTGATGGCGTAGTGCATCTTTGTTATGGGGCTCATGTTTGTGCTTCTCTCCGTGTTCATGCATCTTCCAAACGCTTTCCAGGTTCGTGATCAGCAGATTGTCTGTGACATCTCCGGTTGGTTTCAGTATGCCTGTGACAGTGTATGGATGATCGTTATGTGTTTCCGCATGTGCATCGTTGCCATGAGCGCTGTAAAACTGATTGCCTGGTTGTAAGCCCAGTTTTTGAGCAATGGCATGGCCGGCCAATATTTCAAAGTCAGCGCTGTTCAATTTCCCTTTGAGTAGTTCAATCCCTGGTTTTTGAAAAAAGGAATTGGTGGTGCCTACTATACTATATCCTTTATAAGAGTCTCCATAGGCCAGAGGTACGGCGGTTGAAACATAAGGGTGGCGCATCCATTTCTCTGCCTCAGCATAGCTGATGTTACCAGTGGGCGCATCGAGATGGAAAACGGCAGAAAGCACCAGTTGAAGGGGACTGCCTTTTGCTCCGATCACCAAATCCACATCACTGATATTGTTGCTGAACTGCTTTTCAAAATGCTGCTGGAAAAGCAGCAACACTGAAATGATGGCTACACTAACGGTAAGCAGTAACCAGCTTAGTAAAAACGTGAGTGGTTTTTGCCAGATGTTATTCCAGGCGAGTTTTAGTATCATCTTAATGCGATTGTGTTTCCAAAAATTGATTGTAATCGCTGATCATGGGTTACAATCACAAGTGCGGCATGGCTGATAGCTGCCTGCTCTATCAGTAATTCAGCTACAGCATGGCAATGGGTATCGTCAAGGCTGGAGGTGGGCTCGTCCGCGAGGATAAGCGTTTGTTCATTGATGAGCGCCCTTGCAATAGATACAAGTTGCTGTTGTCCCTGGCTGAGCTCAGCCGGTTTATTGTATATTTTATCTTCCAGCTTAAGGCGTTGCAGCAGACCGACTGCCTTTTCCCTGTTGGCAGATTTCCCGGCCAGCTTAGTTGCCAGTAAAATATTATCCAGTACATGGAGGCTTTGCACAAAATGGTTTTGTTGCAATACCAAACCGATCTTTTGCCCGCGGAACCTGTCCAGCTTTTTTTCAGACAGGGAAGCAATACTGTATTCATCGATATCTATCTCTCCTGATACCGGCCTGAGTATTCCGGCCAGCAGGTGCAGTAAGGTGGTTTTACCCATCCCTGAATTTCCCGTAATCAATAGTGCCTCACCAGGCCCACAGGATAGATCCGGAAAACGGAATGAATTTCCATTTTTGTAGGAATAAGTGAGCGCCTTCGTTTGTAACATATCACCATTTTTTAGACTGACTCCTGCAGCGTTCAGCATGAGATAATGCAGGTCAGTATTTTTCACAAAGGGTTTCAGTAATTCATTTCCGGGACCGTAAGCAGCCAGCTCAACATAGTCTGCGGAATGTTCCATAGAGGCCCATCGTTAACCAGAAAGATGATGTGCGTCTTCGGGAAGTTGCTCCCGGTTCCATTGTTCAATGCCTGATGGCCTGTTAACGTTGTTCCCAGTAGTGCAAGTGAGCTGTTCCTGAAAAAACCTCTTCTTTGCATAGCGTTTATTTTAACCCGTTAGAATTTTGGAAAAGGATCGTTGAAGGAAATGAATTGCTGCATTTGTTCAAGTTCATCTGAGTGGCACAAACAGGATTCTATTTCATTGTAGATCGCACCTTTGTCAAGGTCCTGTCCGATAATGACGATCTCATTGTGCCGGTCGCCAAAACGCTTGTCCCAGTTCCTTTCTATATGCACCTGGTTCTCTGTAAATGCACTGTAGCGTATCCGTTCACTGAATGGCATACTGCTCCACCAAACGCCCGCTTTGTCAGCACGCAGGCTGCCGCCGGCCTGGCTCCAGTTAATAGCGTCATTGGGCCGGGATGCGATCCAGAATAATCCTTTGCTGCGAATGATATTGCCATGCCATTGATTGTTGAGGTAATTCCACCAGCGATCGGGATGAAAGGGGCGACGGCTTTTGAATGCAAAGCTGCCGATCCCATACTCCTCCGTTTCGGGTTTGTGATGGGTTTTGTTCATTTCTGCTATCCAGCCAGCACTCCGGGAAGTGCTGTCAAAATCGAAAAGGCCTGTGTGAAGAATGTCTTGTAACGACACTTTACCGAAGGACGATTCTATGATCCGGGCATTGGCATTTAATTTTCTCAATACAGATCTGAGTATTCCAATTTGGTCCCTGGTTACCAGATCTGTTTTGTTGAGAATGATCACATTCGCGAATTCTACCTGTTCGGTGAGCAGGTTTACGATTGTCCGGTTGTCCTCCATTTGCGTAAGCTGGCGTTGCTGTAAAGATTCCAGGCTGCTGAAATCCCTGATGAAATTGTATGCATCCACAACAGTAACCATGGTGTCCAGCCTGCTGATAGCGCTCAGATCGATACCATTGGACTCATCCTGGTAGCAAAAGGTTTGTGCAACCGGCAGCGGTTCGCTGATGCCGGTGGATTCTATAAGAAGGTAATCGAAGCGCCTTTCTTTCGCAAGTTTTTCCACTTCTTTGAGGAGATCGTTGCGGAGTGTGCAGCAGATGCATCCGTTGCTCATTTCCACCAGCTGTTCTTCAGTTCGGCTTAGAGAGGTCTGCTGTTGAACCAATTGAGCATCTATGTTCACTTCGCTCATATCGTTGACGATCACGGCTACTTTCAATCCTTCCCGGTTGTTGATGACATGATTAAGAAGTGTGGTCTTCCCTGCGCCCAGGAAGCCGCTTAGTACCGTTACCGGTAATTTATATGGTTGAGACATTCTGTGAATGGTTGAAATGATAATTGAATAGACTTTCAAGCCTGCATTGCAGGCATACAATTTTGATGATACCTGTATGGATTACAGGTAATGATTCTTGTGGATGAAAATATCAGGCAGTGGGAGGTCCGCGTGTGTCACCGGACAAATAACATTCTGCTATATAACTGTTCTGTAACTGGCAACAGGAAAGCGTTACAGGAGGGAGGTAGTGTTTGAACCCAATGCCTGTTGTGAAGTCTGCATCCTTTGCAGGTTGGAATTCACAGATATTACAGGCATGGTGACCATTATCTTCAATGAATGTTATGGCAGAATAGTGATGGTAATGACTGTCTTGTTCATGTGTATGAAAACATTTGATGGCATGCACCCAGAACATCACTGCAAAAAGCAGCGATGCAATCATCGTTCTGTTGGAACTGGTTCTGTCATGCATGGGTCCAAAGGTAGTTGAAATTTTGTTTTTTGCAACAGTGTTTCATATTTGTTCTTTGCCATTTAATTCATTGTTGCCTAAAATCACCACTCCTTTTGTCCATTTCACACTCCCTTCACCATTACACCAAGTACTACCTTTAAGTAAACAAATCAATATGGCAGAAATAATGCACCGTGTAGGGATCAAAACCAATTCCATCGATCATGTTTACCGCGCATTGACCACCAGGGAAGGTCTTGCCGGTTGGTGGACTTCCAACACCCAGGGGGAAGGTGACAAGGTCGGAAATATCATACAATTCCGGTTTGGCGCCGGCGGATTCGATATGCGGGTGAAAAAGCTCGATGCGTCTAAGCTGGTGGAGTGGGAACTGACGGAAGGCCCGGAAGAGTGGATGCCCACTACCATCCAATTTGAGTTGAAACAAGACGGCGATTATGTGATCGTACTATTCAGGCATTTCAACTGGAAAGAGCGGGTGGAGTTCATGCATCATTGCAGCACCAAATGGGCTGTATTCCTCATCAGCCTGAAATACCTGGTAGAAACAGGAAAGGGTAAGCCGGATCCTGAGGATATCAAGATCGATAACTGGAATTAAGGAATTATTCACTTTTGAAAAGGATCGCCTCAAATGCGAAGCGATCCTTGTTTCATTAAGTATTGTACCAGACATAGCTGCACTTTTCTGTAAATAAATTGGTAAGGAATTTGCATGGTTAACCGAAATGCCCGCTATGGAAAAAACAACAATTAACCTGCCTGTGAAAGCTTTGTTGACGGCTTCTTTGCTTTGTTTGATCTTGATTCCCAACACTAAGGCTCTTGCACAATATTTCCCCTACGAGCCAGCTTATAATCTTGCCATGTTCTCTGTCACCAAAAATGTGGTGGAACGGAATATCAAAAAAGTGTACGGTATTCCGGATAAATCAAAACCTTCAGCGGGTAATGAAACCACTGCCAAAGCGGCTTCGGCAAAATTGAATTTTACTTCTTCTAAGGAAGTGCATGAGAAAGTACTGGAAACATTGGGCAGGATCGCCGCAAAAGGAGATGAAACAAAAGTGAAGCATCATGCTGAAGTACTGGGCAAATCCAGTTTGTTGAAGGATTTTGATAGTCTTCTCCGTCAATACGGATTCAACAGTTCCAATATGGCCGACGTATTTGCCGCCTATACCATATTATCCTGGCAGGCCATTACGGGAACTGATGCTGCAAAATATAAAACAGGTATCGAAGCATTCAGGCAGAACATGCATAGCATCATGGACAATAATGAACAATTGCAAAAAGCAACAAATGCTGAAAAGCAACAGCTTTCTGAAACACTTTCATATCTCGCCATGATATTTTCTTTCGCCAGCCAGGAACAGCTCAAAACAAAGAATGAGAAAGCGCTGGCAGTAACCCGTGAGTATATCAGGAGAGGAGTAATAAGGGTATCGGGCATCGATCTTTCCCAATATGAGCTCACCAATTCAGGTCTTCGTCCTAAAAAGTAGATTTCCTTTAAACTATCGCCCGTCTAAGGGATCAGGTATATTTTTCCACTCAACTCCACAAACACATAATCCTTGTATCCTGCATCGTTCCTGTAAGTTTCGTTGAACGCAGCCGGCTCCAGCATTTTGATCGTTCCGGCTTTTCCTGCTTTCGGCAGCGCATTATTACCCATGTCCAGTCTCGATAATACATTCTTCACATACAGTGCACCGTTAGGTAAACTGGTGAATTCGAAGTCTTTTTTATAGCCGTCGCTGTCTGCGGCCTGGAAGGTTTTGCAGAAGCTTTTGATGATGGTTCCCACATCGCCTTTGGATCCTTTGATGGCATCCCATTTGAGGTAAGCGGGCAGCCAGTGATAGAGGTGCATGGCCAGCCTGATAGAATCAGTAGGCCAGGAATAGGCTTCGGCAGGCATATACCTGATTCGGAACTCTTTCAGGATGCGGACCTGGTTGTTCACGTTGATCTGTTTGATGGCATCCAGCGCAGTGATGATCCTGCTCAATACTTTCTTGTCCCAACGCAATTTCTGAAGAGCATTGGTGCCTGTTACGATCTTCCGGGTGACGGTGTCTACATACAATGCGTCTCCATCTTTGATCAGCAGTCCCATTTCCAGCATTGCATTTTTGAAATCAGGAGAGGATTCCATATTGTATTTGATCACGTTCTTACCTGAAGAATTGAGCATACTGAATCCCCATCCGAAAGTAACGATCTGATTATCGTAGGTATTTATAGAATTGGCAGCGCCTTCACCAAAAAGTTCCAGCCTGATGGCATTGTATGCCCTCAGTTTTACGGCATCGGTTTCCTTCCAGTCCGGAAGCGGGTCTGCGGAGGGTTTACCATTGTAGGAGTAGCCTCCCAGGAAGCTTTTCGTTTGCACCAGACCGGTAAAATCGGGAACGGATGTACGTTTATCCGCTATCCAGGCGGATGCTGCTGTATCATAGTTTGCATCACCTTTGCCGAATTTATCTGGCCAGTCGTAATAATCCCTGGCTGTATTGGCATCCTTGGTGAACATGCGGCCATAGTACGACTGCGGCCTTACCAGCGACCCTTTGCTTTTTTTCCTGTCGGCAGGGAAAAGCTCTTCCTGCAATTGAAGGAACCGGTTCATGTAAAACTATTTAATCGGTTATACGAAGAGGTTATTCCTGTCTTCCAGCAACCCTTTGATCAGGGCCTTCAGCGATAATTTCACTTCATAGGCTTTTGTCCAGTCGCCTTTTTTCAGGAAATAATCGCAATCGGAGAACACGATGAACTCTTCCGGCACATTGTTGCGGATGAAGAAGATCTGACCATTGAGCTTACCGCTTACATTCTTCGCATTCACGGTATGCGTGTAGTCGATGCCATCCACAAATTTCTTCACGGTGGCTGCATCGGTGAATTTGTACTTCGCATCGGAAGCCATATTCACCGGATTGGTGGCAGGCTGGAAGTACACAGCGGTTATATTGTTCTTGATCTCAGCCATACTGATGCTATGTGCAGTGGATTCTTTTTTCTTTTTCTTTTCATCGGAAGGGGTACCAATTGGAGGCTGCGCAGGCTTGCCGGGATATCCCACCTGGTGAACAGAACCTGCTTCTTCTGTGCAATCGCCGTAAACCTTGCCGGTAGGGGCTTTCACGGTAACGCCTGTTACATCGGCTACTTCTTTCAATTTATCTGCTCCTTTCTGATTGGCTCCTGTATTGCAGCCTCCCAGGAAGATCTCGGCCCCGGGTGCGAAATAAGGACGAAGCCTTCTGAGCTCGGCCTGCCAGGCTGTATCACTGTTGATATGTTTGCCTGTCTGCCAGCCCATGCCATCACCTGTACCTACCACACCGTCGGTACCATGACCGTAGATCACCAGCTTCTGGATCTTCTCATTCGGTTGCAGGCTGGCGATGGCCTGGTCTACCATATCTTTCACACTGGTCACCCTGAGACAGCCGGGATTCTTGCCGGCCTTCCCGGCCAGGAATCCATTATCTGGAGGACTGGCAGGCTCTTTCTCCACAACTGTGATGGTCTTTACAGCAGCAGCCGTTTTGCTTTGCTCATAATAGTAGTCATCGCCTCCATCGGAAAAACTCCAGGCTGTTTGTTCGAAGCTGGATTCCCAGAAGGATTTGGCTTGCGCCGGGCTCAGCTCATCTTTGATATTCTGTGGCAGCTCGGCAAAGCCTTCCTCGAACTGTGCGTCCGTGATGGCTTCCTGTCCGTTTTCCATCTTGGCGATAGCCTGTGAAAGCGCTTTGATAATGTCTTTGGTGGCGGTGAGCTTGGCATCGGCTTTGATGCCTGTGCGCTTCGCTACAAAATTAATATACTCCTGTGTATTGTTCTCCGTAACCGGGGCATACTCGGCAAAGATCTTGTTGATGGTATTCCTGTCGGCTTTGATATAATTACGCAGGAGGATGATCAGGGCGCGCACACCGTACTTGTAATCGGTGAACTGCTCGAAAGTACCATCGGTATTCTTGTCTTTCGGCACTTTGCCCAGCCAGTCGTTCACCTTACTGTACACCAGGTTGCCCGGGTTATTGTTCCTGATGCCTCTTGGCGCTTTGTTCATCGGATAGCCATAGCGGCTTTGCGCCTTTACAGGTGGTGGCGTGCGTTTTGCCTTCTTTTTGTTTTTCAGGAAGAGCTCTTCCTGCAATTCGAAGAACCTGTTCATATGAAAGAGTTTAAAATGATTGTATTCGATTGTTTGTGTCCGTTATATATGTCAGGGGATGATCTTTACCAGTTCGAAGTGCATACCGTCTATGCTGCTTCCCTTGAAATGACCACCCCAGAAGAATCCATGTTTATTGGCTATTTCCACCAGTTCACGCACGCAACCTTTTACGCCTTTGAGTGCAGGTACGGAGCCGCGTGCATTCCATTCCGCATTGATATCGAAAGCCGTGCCCCAGGAGTGATTGCTGAGACGGCCATCGGAGCGGTTCTCGGGTTTGGTGCCACGGATATAGCGCGGCACATAGCTTCCGTTGAAAGTATGGATGCGGTCCAGCAGTCCTGCCTTTTCCCATTCGGCCCACAAGGCTTTCAGTTGTTTGGCGCCCTTTGTATGGAACTGCATGCCTGTTTTTGCCACGGGTTTGCCGGAACCTGAATTACCTGTGAGCTTTCCTTTCATCTGTGGGATTTCCACCCATTGGATATTGGTGGAAGGCCAGTTGTCTGTGACCCTGATGGCTTCTGCGTTATCTCCGGTGGGAGCTGCCTGGTAGGCGAACATGCCGAAGAGTTGTTTCTTCTGATCCAATGTAAGTGGCGACAAATTCGCGGGCCTTGTTGGCCAGTTGGGGTCTTGCGCTACTTTTTCCATAGCTCCTGATTCCACATTGATAAGGTCAAGATCCTTTACAAAATCTTCCGTGGAGAAGGGCAGCACATTTTTGATTGACTGCAGCGGATCAGGCAGACCTCCTTTGAAAGGATCTGGCAGTACGCCTTTCAGCGGATCCGGTATGTCCGGAAAGCCGGGCAGCGAGGGCGTGGGTAATTGTCCGGATGGAATGGCATCATCAAAACTGTCGAATCTTTGTTCCATATCAAAATCCCCGAGATCGAAGGAATTGGCAAAGTTCATGTTCTGCGCTATCTGGTCGAAAATAGCATGGCGGTCTTCGTTCTCTTTATCCTTTTCGTTCTTGTTTTTCGATTGATCATTCCCGCTATTACCGGAGCGCTGATCGTCAGCTTGTTTCAGTTTCGTCATGAAATCATCGTCCACTTTATTCTTGTCAACCAGTTCTTTCTTTTCAGGGTCGAATACCTGTTTGCCTTCCAGGATGGCGGCAAGGTCTGCTGCAAATTCATCATCGCTCATTCCTTTCACGGCCTCACCCAATGCTCTGAGTGGATCGGGATGATGCAGGATGGGGGAGGGAGATTGAGAAGGGGTGGATGGCAGTTCCTCCGGAATGTAGACGGGCAGTTCATCTGGCAGCTCCTGTGCATAAGTAGCAACAGGCTGTGGCTCTTCAGCCAGGAATACCGGCTGCTGCTGAGGCTGTTCCGTCGTATATACGCCGGGGTTAGTTTCTTCCATCGAGTACTGAACCGTATATTCAGCGTCTTCGGTGACTGGCTGCTCTTCAAAAGATTCCACCTGCCAGTCAACCGACATTTCATATTGAAAGCCCCGTGGACCGCTCAGTTGAATGGGCTGCTGATCGTCATAGAATTCTACGGAAGCAGTCCTGCTTTCAAGAGCCTTTATGACTTTTCTTTTTTTGATGCTGACGGTTTTGTTGTGCACTTTCAATTCCTCGTTCAGCTCAAACAGGTATCCCTTCTTCATGTTGCAATTTTTTTAGCGTGAATATTCATCCTGAAAATGGCGAAGGGGTCCAGGGTAACCACCACTTCGTTCACATCTTTTATCAGTTGTCCGGAAGACATTTGTATCACCAGTTTATCGGATTTGTGCTGCAGTACTTTCGCCAGCTGATCATTGATCACTACTACCGGCTTGTATTTACGGGCAACGGACAGATTTTTGCCGCTTAGTTCAAGTACGGGGCCATCGATGCTCTTGCTGACGGAGATCTTGTTGATGGCCGGCGGGATCTTTGCGCGGCGCGCTTTTTCGATCATGGCCGTCAGGTTCTTGTAATTGGTGTTGGCGGCACCGGTCTTGTCCAGCGCAACATTCTTCTTTTCTATTTTCTCCACATCTTTCACCGAGTTGACGCCGATCTTCTTCAGGTTCTTCTTCGTGTCGTCATCCAGTCCTTCGATGCTGTCGATGCTCACATCATTTGCAGTGGGGAGACGGCTGGTCTCTCTAACCTGCTGGTCAGTGATGGAGCCCAGTTGGATAGACACGCGTGAAGCGCCTGCCTGACCGGGCTGCGCCGTGATGAACTTCACTTTGTCCCCATCGAAAGCGGGAAAGAGCTGAAGGTCGAGCGCTATATCTTTCACGGCATAGGTCAGCGGTTTGTTGATAGCCTTCAAAGCAAGCGTGTCGCGGGCCTTATCGAGCTCCACGATCATGGAATCCAGGAAAGTTTCCAGGTTCCAGTAAGTGTTTGATGAATTGCTGACCGCTGGCATATTCCGTTATTCTATTTTTTCAAATCTGAAACGAAGCTGGTGCATCACCGGTGTAAAGCTGGTCTCGATCTTATACAAAGGAGGTGTGACGCCGATCTGCACTGTGCCATCATTGTCCATCGCCACCATCAGTTGCACAGGCAGGTCCATTTCGATACCATGGATATGCATGGACACACCTTCGTCCTCATCGATGATCTCTTCCACGGGCTCCGTGAACATCTCTATCATCTCAGAAGGGCTCATCATCTGTTCATCGATCAATCCGTTTTTATCTTGCTGAATGGGCTCCATCTTCTTTTTCTTTTTTTGGTTGTAGGTTCACCGGCATCAATGCTACTTCTTTGTCGAATATCACTTTGGCGCCATTGATCACCAGTTCGCCTTTATCTGCTTCTGCGGTCTCCCTTTTGGAAGCCCTTGACAGTACCGGGAATTCCTGCATGGTTGATAGCATGATCATTTGTTTTGAGTTCCGATAAAATGCACGGAGGTGGGGCGGGCAAATACCACTTCCTCATCCACTGTGCTCAATACATTTCCGTAAGGATTGATCTCGTTGGCCTTCTTCAGGGTTAGTTTGATGAGATCCACTTCAGGATAGACCCAGAGGCTGTTGGTAACACCGTCTTTGTTGCGGAAGCTGAGCTGGCTCTGCGCCGCCGTGTCTACCAGTTTCTTGAATTCATAGTGGCGTAAAGCTTTTAGCTGCTGTTCATTCAGGGAAGGATAGGAAGAAACCAGGGGCAGGAGATTATTGAGGGCGATGGCGGAAAGGTCCATGCCTGTTTTCATTTTGATGAAGGTCTGCTGCCTTTCGGAATGTTCTTCCTCTTTCTGATTTTCCTGTTTTCTCGTTTCTATTTGTGCATTCTGTACAGACCGTGGATTGTAGTGCATATAATATTTACAAACGATATGCACTTCAGACCTGAGGCTACTCAGCGGGCTTTCCCATATCTTATGCCAGAAGTTCCGGTGTGTATTCACATTGTTGAGAGGAATGCCGGTTTGAACAGGCTCACCGATCCGGCCCAGCGTATAGCCATCACTGATAAGTATGGCATGTGTTTTTCGTACTACTTTGGTTTGAGATTTTTCTTTCCAGGCAAAAGCGATATGCACCAGGAGATCGTGATTGGCCGGTAAACCATTCAGCTCCTGCGGTTCGAAGCGAAGCCTGTCGATAATGGCGCCTGGCTGAACATCGCTCAAAGGGAATTTCTTTTCGGACACCAGCTTGTTGCGATGGTCCCTGATCTGGATCTGCGCCATGGCTTTGTCCAGTGGCGATTTCCCATTGATCTTAATGGCGAACACGATGCCTTTATCGCGGACATAGATCACTTTTGGAGTGCCGTTCACATCGGTGGTTTTTGCGCCCACGATCTCGAGGTCATAGTCCCTGCCTGTTTTCACAGACATAATAGCGGGCCTTTCCTTTTCAGCAGCTTCTATTTGTTGCAGCAATAGCTCTGCTGCCGGATCCGGCGTTGCAGAAGGCGTTGTGGGCTGATCCTGCACACTGAAGGCTGCTGCGTGAGAACGGCTGTTGCGCTGGCGACGGTATTCCGAAGCGATAGCCACCGGCAATGTCTTCCTGAACAACTGGATACCCTGATCATGACCGTTAGTAAGTATCTTTTTGGCCTTGTTACCGAAGATCCTGTTGCCTTGCATAACAAACTCCTGCGGATCCTGACTGAGACTGAGACTTTCGATTGGAAGCTCTTCCGTTTTTTTGATCTTCACTTCCGGCACCATTTTACTGATCTTCTTTTTGAGATCTTCCTGTAGTTGCAGTAGTTCATTGCTGATCTTTTCAGCCATGTCCGTGGTGCGTTCAGTGATCTCTTCGATGCTGTTCTGGCTCATTGTTTTTTCCACCAGGGGGATGGTATTACAGAGCGCATTTACGATCACGGATTGTGCAACAGGCTGTGCGGGCGCTGCCTGTGGCTGCATATGCGTGATCATATTGTAAGCGCTGATGTTCCCGATCATCTGTTTGATCACATCATCCATATTCACACCTTTTGGCATCATGGCTTCGATATGACGGTACTGTTCTTTATTGAAATTGAGGAGACCGTTCTGAACGGTTCCCAGTAATTTATTAGGCTGGTCGCCGATGGCATTGATCACATTCGGGTCCATGGCTTTCTCCGCCAGCGGCATCAATGCGGGTATGGCTGCGAGGAGGGCAGGAGCGATCTTGGCCTCGGAATACACGGTGGGCGGGTGTTTCAGCGTAGCTTCCATCGGCCGTAGTTTTGTAAGTTCCTGCTTCACGGCCATCAGTTCCTGATCAGGAAGTTTCACGATGGCATCTGCGAGGGCTGCATATAATTTTTCCGGGTTGCCGCCGATAGCAGCGATGGCTTCCTTCGTCATGAGTTTGTTCAGTACAGGAGCGATGGCGGCAGAAGCGCCGAGCAGCGTGGAAGATACAGTTCCAGAAAGTGATTTGGCAACAGCGGTCTTGTTCTGTTTCATCAGTTCGGCGATCAGGTCCGTAACGGCCTTGATATTTTCAGGTGTCAGCAATGATTTAAGATCGATGGCTGGAGCCGCTGCAGGCGCTGCTGTACCTGCTCCATTGGAACTGTTGCCGCCTCCCTTGCTGAGTAGTCCTCCCAGCAGATTGGTAGCGATGGGCAGCAGGTTGGTGATCAGCGGCATCAATGATGCAAACGACATCGGCCCACTCAATGGCGTTTCTTCAAAATCGAATGGTTGTTGCGGCTGGATGGTTGGCGCTTCGCTCATAAATGAAAAATTTACTGGTATCCGTATATCGGGCAGATCGTCGGTTTTGTATGGTTTGCGCGACAATAACTTCGGCATCACTTCAATCACGGCGGAGAATGCTTCTCCCTGTTTGTTCTTCGTCTTGTACGTCAGTAGTTGAATGAATCTTCTCTCGTTGTTGAAGATGGCCGGATCAAGTTGTATGGTCTTTCCTGTTTTGATGCTATTGGACTCAGGCCCGCGAAGGGGTAACCTGCTCTGTGCGCCATCGATGAAGTCTGTACCGCCCTGCTTGGTGACAGCTTCACCGATCACCAGTTCCCACCAGGGCGAACTGCCAGTATCGATGTAGAACTGGATGCGGTTGGGCGACTTGTCCAATAATTTCAGAATTGCCAGTGCCATACGCTGTATTCATTATTTTCCTGGAATCGGGAAGCCACCGCCCTGTTGCGGTTGTTGCTGTGCCTGCTTGCCGGAAGCTCCGTTCGCATACATGGTGGCGAAATTGTCGAGCTTGAAATAATCTGTTTTGAAATCGATCTTTACCTTACCCGTGAGGTTCGCTTTCAGTTGGTCTGTGTTCTTGCTGTTGGCGGAAGACACTGTTACTTTCGATTTGGTTTTATTTCCACCGCCGCCGGCGCTGATGATCCCGAAGAGATTGAAGCCGCCACTACCGCCACTGTTGGATTGCTCATTGGTGTTTTCCATATCTGCGCGTGTGGCTTCCCGGTTGCCCTGCACGTCGAAGATCACACCGGCTTCCACTGTACCTTTTTCCACTACCAGGCGGGTAACGCCCATCAGCAGTACTTCGCGGAGCATAGCCCTGTGTTCCTGCGCCATAGCGATCTTGGCTTCCATGATCTTCGCCTTCACCTCATTGTCTTCCATGTCCACTTTTCCACCATCAGGCTTGGTGAGGGAGATCTTTCCATTGTCCATGGAGATATTGAACTGGTCTGATTTGTTCTCGGCGAGATAGGCAAAAGTATCATCGTCCTTCACGCCTTTGATCAGATCTGCCACACTCTTGGTAGCCTGTTTCATCAGGCGGATATATTCTTCCGTTTGCGCGCGCATCACGGAGATGTTCGCATCGAACACGGCTTTGAGCAGGTCTTTCACAAATTGAGGGAAGTCCACGCTGTCTATCAGGTCCTCGAAATTATCAACCATGCCGTTGAAGTTCTTCTCATGCCGTTTGTCGTTGATGGCCATTTCGGTAACCAGCCCATGTTGACGGGAAAGTGTATCGTATTTATCTTTCACCAGGTCCTGGTAGATGGTCTTCTGATCGTTCAGCGGCATTACTTTATAGGTGGGCGTAGCAGCCAGTACCGAGCGGGCATGGCTGCGGGCCATACTGAGAATATCCTGTTGTGATAAATTTGACATAATCGGATTGTTTAAGAATATGATCAATACCTGTCTGTAGTTGCATTAGAATTTCCAATCGTCCTTTTCTTCAGGATCGGTTTCTGTATCCTCTTCACTGTTTTGAAGCATATCTTCCACATTGCCGTTGGCAGTGATGAACTCAGTGATATTGTCCAGCAGCGCGCGGAATCTTTCTTCCGGAAAACTGGCTTCATCAAATTGAGCGATATCGGTGAAGATGCTATGTCCTTTCACGGCAATGGTGCGGAGAGCGGCCACGTTCGGTATTACGCCGAATGCTTCTGAGCTGACCCTTTCAATCACCCTCCACATATTGCGTTGGTAACCCTGTCCGAGCTGTTGTACTATTTCCGGGCGTTTCAGCAGATCGATAGCGCTTTGGAGCTGCGCATACATTTCCGGCAGCAGGGCTTTGATCATTCCGCTCATGAACACAGAAAGATTGTATTGCAGGTTCTTGATGGCATGGTATACCCCGATCTTGGAAACATATTCGAAGGCGTTGTCGTTGGCTTCGAACTTCTGGATATATTTCACGGTCTCGTTCATGAGAACGGTCCAGAGCTGCGCAAATTCTGTATTCACCACGCTGTTCTCCAACACTTCGGCATCGCCGGTATTGAACACGATCTTATAGAACATGGCGCGTTCTTCGGCAGTGCTTCTTTCTTTGCGGAGTTTATAATAACGGTAAAGCTTAGTGGCTGTTTCCCCCTGCGGGATGTCCAGTTTGCCCTGTGTCCAGGCCATGAGGATAGCGTCTGCAATGCGGAGGATGCCGAGATCATCGGACAGTACCTTGGTATAGAAGAGCACACCAGCGCCAAGGATATTCTTTCGGTCGATATATTGTCCTTCCTCATCATCGAAATAATCCACTTTGAAGTCGAAGCTGTCTACCGAAATATCGGAATACACATTCCTTACGGGATCGCTATCGGAGGCGCCGAGTTTTGCCGCATATGCATATGCGTTAGCAAAGTATTCATCATATTGGTCAGGAGGCAATGTGTCGCCGCTGATCTGGAGATCCAGTTTGTAGAGGTATTCCACCATTTTGGTCTTGATCTCGGTAGTGCCTTTGGAAGCGGGGATCTCGTTCTGCGCGAAATAATCATTCACGTATTTGGGCAGCTTGCCGTATTTCATCATGCTGCTGATGCGTGTCTTCATGAAAGTAGCGGGCCTTCCGGAAGCAAAGCTGAAGCGGGAATTGCGGATCAGTTCCAGGAATGCAGTTTTGTCTACCTGTTCATCATCCAGGTGCGAGCTTTCGAAATAATCTTCGGCCACCAGTTCATTCACTTCGTCCTGTGCCTGGTCTGAATAAAGGAGTACGCGGTTGAAGAATCCATCGGAGTCTTTCACTTTATCAACCGTGAATGCTTTATAGAGACAGGCCACATAGATGGGCTCATTGCTGAGCAGGAGGCGGAGATTGTTGTCGATGCTGCTTTTGCGGATCCGGGCGGAGGTCTTACCGATCTCGCCGGTAAGTCCTGCGGCCAGCAATTCCTGTTTCATCCAGTACTGCCGGGGAAGGAAGATGCCGCCGGAGCCGGAGAGTTTACCTGCTTTACGTCTTCTTCCCTTGCGGTAAGTTTTGGAATGGCTAAGGAGCAGTTGTGCAAATGAACTCCTGCTGATCTTTTCAACAATCACTTCTTCCTGGAATTTTTCCAATTGTGCTTCGTCTTTTGCGATGATTGCATCAAGCTCTTCTTTGAGCTTGATGAGTTTTTTATATTCCGCACTGGTGGGTTGTAATGTTTTGAGCTGGTTATTCGTATCCTCCAGTTTGTTACGATTGTCTTCCAGTCTGCGACGCGCTTCGATGGCTTCGCTCTTTGCATCATTATCGTCCTTCCATTGTCTTTTTTCCTGGAGGTCGCCACTGTTTTTGTCTGTTACTCCTGCATCATACCAGGGGTCCTGCACAATGATGGCGCAGATCTCATCGATGGCTTTCTGAACCATCTTGTCCGCCTTTACAGGAGGAGCGGAGATGTCGAAATCCGATCTTAGCCTGGTGGGTTCCAGTATTTCGAGATCCGGCATGGAGTCGCCATTCATGGGTAAGGCGTCCAGATCAGATGGGTTGAATGATTTGAATAAAGACATAATCTTTGGCGTTTAATTGTTAAAAAATTTATAGTCCATGAACTTGATGGCGTCCATCAGGTTGATCTTTCCATATCCGTACCTGATATCCTTGAACCCCGGGAAGTTTCTGTCTGCCGTCATTTTCAGAATATGTTTCAGCTGAGCGTCTGTCAGTTTCCTGGATCTTTTCAATGCATAGGATTTAAGCAGTGCGATGGCTCCCGCCACGAAGGGCGATGCCTGGGAAGTGCCGGAAGCAAACGAGTATCCATGACCGAGGCCGGCGCTGTATACCTGGAAACCGGGCGCAACAAGTGAAATATGATTGCCGTAAGTAGAGAAGCCAGTGATCTTATCGTCATAATCCACGGCGCCCACAGCTATCACATTGTTGAGTGCGCCGGGATAGTAGCGATCATTGCTGCCATCATTTCCGGACGCAGCCACTACAGTCACTCCTTTCCTGATGGCATACTCGATCACTTCCTTATGTGGAAGTCCTCCTCCGGTATGTTTTACGCCGAGGCTCATATTGATGATATCCGCGCCCTGGTCAACAGCCCATTTGATACCTGCGCTGATATTATCGATCAGGCCGGCGCCTACTTTCTTACCCTGGTTGTTCATGGCTCCGAGTACGCGCACGGGGATCACTTTGCATTCAGGCACAACGCCCATCGGCATTTTGATCCCTTTGGCGCAGAGGATGCCGGTTACATGCGAGCCATGACCCACTTCATCGTCCGGTTCGGAATCCTCTCCCACGAAGTCCCCGATGAAACGATCTGCGCCGTCGAGGATATCCACGAAATCCATACCTGGAAGGAGTGAATGCCGGATCTCAGGATGACTAAGGTCTACACCGGTATCGAGTACTGCGATCTTTACCGCGGGATGTCCTTTACTGTAGAGTTGTGCTTCTTCAAGGAAGATCTGTTTGGCCGATCTGTCGAGATTGGATGCCTGTGAAAAGGAGAGGGCTGCATCGGGCAGTTCAGAAATGCCGATGATCCCCGGTTGTGCTTTTTCCACTACGGGGATCAGCCTGATCTGCTCTACCAGTGCAGGAGGCAGATTTTTGTCTTCCTGTAATATGATACGGTAAATCCGGTTGAGGCCTGATTCAACTTCTTCTTTGCTCCATCCGTTGGTAACGGGATCAACGGAGCGTTGTTGTTTGGGTTTGTATTCTTTGGTGACCCAGAACCTGAGTTGGTTGTTCTGCATCAGTTTGTCGATATCCCGCTGGAACCTGTCCACAGCCATCGACCTGTTATCTATAAAATCAACCCAGTAAGGCGCATCGATAGCGTCTATTCCTGTTTTCAATTTTATGATAAGATGTGGTTTCATGATAAAATCGGTTACTCATTATCGTTATAAAGTAAGAGAACCTGTTAATTCAATATCAAAAGTAAGATCATGTGAAAGCGAAGTCAATCCTCATTTTTGAGGAAATATGAAAATTGGAGGAGCTGGTTTTCAAAGAATACCACTAAGTGGTATCCTCATTTCTGATTATTTTCAGAAATATAATCTTAGCTTTATATTCTAGTACTTATCTTAGCAATCCCCACCACAATATACCTCCCGACCCGGCAAATAAAAATTGCTGAAAGGCAGCAGGCGCCTGATTTAGCATAACCATTTTGTGCAGGCAAAATCGAAAACCATGATGCTAAAAGACAATGTGCTGTTGGAACAGATCCATACGATCATTCGTGATCATTTCTTCAGTACGCACAATTTTATTCACTACCTGTATCAGCATTTTCCTGATTTGTTGGGTAATGCGGTTCAGGCTAATGTGGTGAAGCAATCATTGCGGGATTATAAGATAGCAGCGCAGCCGGAAATGGAACCGGTTGAAAGGCATGCGCCATTTGAGCCGGCGCCTGTTCTTACCAGGAGGGAAAAGGAAGTGCTGGGGCTGCTGGCCGAAGGGCTTTGCGCCAAGGAGATAGCGCAGATCCTGTTCATTAGTGAAACCACGGTGGTTACCCATAAAAAGAACCTCAAGAACAAGTTCAAGGTCAAGAATACCGTAGAACTGGTTTCTAAAGTATATAGTCATATAAAATAATTCCTGCCTTCAATCCACTGAAGACAGGCAGGGTATGAAGATCTTCAGGAACGAAGGGTTTCTGGAATTGATCGACAGTATCAAATGTTACAGCTTCTGATATACCCTCACCCAATCCACTTCAAACCTGCGTGGGAAAGATGTGTTTTCCGGATTGCCTCCATTCTGTCCGCCGATGGCCAGGTTCAGCAACATATAATGTGGTTGTTTGAAAGGATTGAATCCCGATCCATCCTTATTCAGCAATGAATCCGTTGGCACTTTGTTCAGCAATTGATCATCGATATACAAGGCAATATGTTTTTCTGTCCAGTCCATTCGCCATACATGAAATTTATTCGCCCAGGCTTTGCCGCCCAGTGAATCAGTGGAAAAAGTATTGCTATGCCATTCCTGACGGCCTTGCCTGCCTAAACAAACAATATTCGCCAGTAACATTTTTCGATAATACTCCATGATATCGATCTCTCCATTGGCGGGCCAGGGTTTGTCCATCCCCAGTGTCCACCAGGCAGGCCATAGTCCATCACTGATATCGATCCGGCCACGCATTTCAAAACGGCCGTATTGCCATTGGGCCTTGCCTGAGGTGATGAGGCAGCTGGATGTATATGCGACGGATGGCCTCTTTCCGCGCCAGTCTTTCGCATCTGCTGAATATCCCGGATTGGGTCTTTCTTCCCTGCGTGCTTCTATCACAAGCACCCCCTTTTCACAACGGGCATTCTCCGGCTGGTACCATTGGAATTCTTCGTTACGTACAAAACCCTGTTCATAATTCCATTTGGATGAGTCCGGCCGGCCTGGGTGATTGAATTCATCCGACCATACCAGACGGTATCCTTCACCGGTATATTGTGTGGCAGCGCTATCGCTGCCCGCGGAAGTCTTTTGTGAATTGCAGGCCTGCAGGAATAAACCTGCTGATAATATGAAAACAAACCCAATACGCATAGATTTAGTTTTTTCTTGTTACTAAATCTACAAATAATTACTGCCGTCCGATAACTGCATTCAGGAAAGATTTTGGAAAAATGTAACAACCGGGTTGTTCTGTTTTCCGATGGATTGTTCAATATTGGACTAGAATTCCTCCCAATCAACACAAAAGAATACGAAGTGAGCATAGATGACTATAGTTAGACAAACGGGCGCCGGGAGTTAACGCGGGTATCAGATCCCTGAAGATTCGTTGAAAAAGAAAAAAATGATTATTTTGCCTCGCCCTGTTTAGTTCGTGTACTTCCGTCATCCCTATCGTTACTTATTTCATTGCTGGCATTCAACGTCGATTTCTATCAAAAACAATAATATGAGATCATTCTCTTTTTATGTAAAGTGGATTTGCATCTGCTGGCTTTTGGTTTGCTCTTGTTGCATTGCAATGGCGCAATCAGATCCCCGGTTCAACGGCACCTGGGCCGGAACCGTGTCGTGGTTCACTGGCAAATGGTCCGATGCAGGCAAATGCCTGCTGGTGATCAAACCTGGTGATCAGGAAGGTAAGACTAAGGTATTCCTGTCGTATTTTGAAATGAAGGAAGATGCTTTTAATGAAGCGAGGTTGTATGATGGCGAATTTATTTCGGGTGACAATGGCCCACAATTGAAATTCAAATTCGACGGGCGTTTGAAGAAGGCGCCTGCTAATTTAATCGCTGGTGATTTTATTCTGGAGTTCGATAAAAGTGGAAATGGTCTCTCTGGTTATTTTACCAATTATGCAGTCAAACGATCGGAAGTTCTGCTCGAAAACTGGCGACTGCTCAAAGTGGAAGATAGTTATGGTGCAGAATTGGTGAAACTGCTGACACCGTCAACTCCGGTTGCTGTTGCTCCAACCATCACTCCAGTTTCCGGCGATACAGTAAAGGCAAAGGATGCCCTCCCAGCTCAGCAAATACCGGCAACAAACCAGGCAGAACCTGCCATCGCCAACAATGATGGGAATGCTACTGCAACAACAACCGAAGCGCAGCCCTCCGGTAAAGGAACCATTTCCGGGAAATTATTTTATCCCAGTGATCAGATACCCGCAGATTTTGCTGTTTATGCAGTGAGCATGCAAACCGGCCAGGTTCATCAGGCTAAAAAACAGGATGTTCGTCCAGACAAACGAACCTATAAAATGGAACTGCCTGCAGGCAATTACCAGGTATATGCGATGGTAGGTTTTTTGAAAGGACAAAAAGCCTATCATACTCCCAATGTGAAGTCTAATTTTACCGATACTTCCCATCAGCGCATAATTATTACCGTGATGCCCGGGTCTTCGCAGTCAGACATTCATATGGCAGACTGGTGGGATAATTCCATTTCTGCTACTCCTGAGCCAGCCGGACCCACGCTGGTGAAGGGCTATAGTCCGGAGAATGCAGATCCTTCGCGCAAGTTCGTTGGTGGAAAAACGGGCGATGAACTGGGCAGGGTACTGGTGAATGCCTTAAAAAATAATGACAGCACAACCTGGTTGCGATGTCTCGCGCCTTCCGTTAAGATTACTTCCGAGGTAAGAGATGATTTCGGGAAATTGCGGAATCGCCTGGCCTCCTTCGGTCTTTCGGACTGGTCCAAAGTGAGTTTTAGCCGCGTGACCTATATCGAGGATAAGGGGCAGCTCACCGCGTTCAAAATAGAATTCAATTATGGGACAGACTTCATCGGCGCGTTCGGCTATTTTACAGGTGCCGGATTGTATAATGGCAAATACTTATTGAATTATTCTATCGGACCAGGAACAGGAAATATGATCAGGTATACAAGAAGGTAGATAATCCATTAGTGTTTTATATAATTAAAAAGAGGATAACTCAAAGTTGAGTCATCCTCTTTTTAATTGGAAGGAGTTCTACTTCAGCCAGAACTGCTCCTGCAACACATCCCTTGAATTACCTCCAACAAACACTTCAAATTTTCCCGGCTCCACAACACTATTTCCGGAAGCGTCATAAAAAGACAGGTCACTACTGCCGAGTGTAAACTGAATTGTCTTTGATTCGCCTTTCTTCAGCATGATCTTCTGATATCCTTTCAGTTCTTTTACAGGCCGGACAATGGAAGCCGCAACATCATTGATGTACAACTGGGCAACTTCCTCTCCATCATGATCTCCATCATTGGTGATGGTGACTTTCACCTGTAAAGTGTGGTTGTTATCTAAAATGCTATCACTAAGCGTCAGGTTGCTGTAAGTGAAATGAGAATAACTCAGGCCAAAACCAAAGGGATACAATGGATGATTGTCTACATCCCGATAGCGGCTGTACCAGTTCCCTTTTCCGTCGGTAGTGGAAGGACGACCGGTTTTGAAATGATTATAATAAACAGGGATCTGTCCGGTTGCTTTCGGAAAGCTCATTACTGTTTTTCCGGACGGATTGTATTCACCAGCCAGTACCTGAGCAATGGCGTTTCCACTTTCAGAGCCTAAGATCCAGGTGTAGAGAATAGCATCGCAGAGATCTGTTATTTCCGTAAGGATCATCGGGCGGCCTGCTGAAACCACGGCTATTACAGGTTTACCTGTTTTCTTCAACTCCTTCAGCAGTTCAACCTGGTCTGCCGGGATCGCAATATTGGCGAGGGACCTGTCTTCTCCTGCCAGGTCTCCGGAAAGCCCGATATTCACCACTGCTATATCTGCAGAGCGGGTTTTGGCAACGGCTTCTGCAATCAACGATTTGTTGGTAGTGGTGGAAAGATCAACGTATCCGGCGCTGTAGCTGATGGAGGATGTACCAAAAGCCGCAGCCATTCCTTCCTGCAGTGAAACGGCATCATTGGGGTTACCCTGGCCTTTCCAGAAATCGAATATATGCGACTTGTCACTGGCATACAAACCGATCAGGGCTATCTTTTTTACTTCTTTTTTCAGCGGCAGTACTTTGTTTTCGTTTTTCAATAAAACTATCGATCGCTTTGCAGCTTCCAGCGACTGCTTTCTGTTCTCATTGCTGAACAAAGTTGCTTTCTCTCTTGCTTCATTGCAATAAGCAAAAGGATTATCGAAGAGCCCCAGCTTGAATTTATAATACAATATCCTGCCCACTGCGTCATCGATCTCTTTCATCTGTATTTTTCCCTCCTTCACCAATTCGGGAATAAACTTAACCATGGCCTGTGTTTCCATATCCATCATACTGCCGGCTGAAATGGCTTTGAAGGCTGCGTCTTTTTTGTCTGCAGCATAACCCCAGTTCACCATTTCACCAATGGAGTTCCAGTCGCTCACTACAAAGCCTTTGAAATTCCATTTGTTTTTCAATACATCCGTTACCAGGTATCGGTTGCCCGTAACCGGTATACCTTCAAAAGTGGTGAATCCGTTCATAACTGTAGCGATACCGGCATCGATAGCGGCTTTATAAGGAGGCATGTATTTATTCCACAATGCTACACGCGAAAGATCTGTATAGGCATATTCTTTTCCGCCTTCTACGGCTCCATAAGCTGCAAAATGTTTTACACAGGCAAGAATATGGTTGGTATCCAGGTTTCCCTGCAAACCTTTGACGCGTGCGGCAGCCAGTTGTGCTCCATACCAGGGGTCTTCGCCAGCGCCTTCCATTACACGACCCCATCGTGGATCGTCACTGATATCACACATCGGACCGAAAGTCCAGTGAACACCTGCGGAGGAAGATTCAGCAGCTGCAACAGCGTGATTGCGTTCCACCTGTTCAAGCTCCCAGCTACAGGCTTCTGCCAGCGGGATCGGGAAGATGGTCTTATAGCCGTGCATCACATCATATCCAAAGAGCAGTGGAATACCCAGTCTGCCGGCCAGCGCGGCTTCCTGCACCTGCCGGGTTTTTGCAGCGCCTACTACATTCAGCATAGAGCCTACCTGTCCGTTTTTGATGGCTTCCAGCTTATGCTGCCAGTCTGCATTTCCTGATGCAGGGCCGGTATTCAGATCGCCGGCCAGTTGATTGAGCTGTCCGGCTTTTTCTTCTACTGTCATTCGCTTCAGCAGATCTGTAACCCGGTCTTCCGTTTTTGCATCACTGCGTAAATAAACAGGTTTCTCTGTCGTTTGGCTGCAGGCCATTGTGCATATCAGTAATGCATAGGGTACGAACCTGATCATAGTTTCCTCATTGTTTGTGTTATTTAATAATCCCTCCCAGGGTTCGGTCACTTATGACGCGGGACCCATTCAGTCCGGCTTTGAAAGCATCGATACTGTTCTGGTCCACAGTGAAGCGCCAGTCTGTTTCTTTATCGATATTAAACCAGACGATGGAACTGATCTTAGGGAAATTTGTTTCAAGCTGGAGAAACATATCATTGATCCATCCGGCTTTGTTTCCGCCAGTAGAGGAGCAACCCATTTCAGCAATAAAGATTGGTTTGTTTGGGTGCGTACCGGTTATCCAGTTATAGAGATTTCCAAAAACCTGTGAAAAGCTTTGCCAGCTTGACCAGTTCTGGGATGTTCCGAAATTATAGCCATCCATTCCGATGATATCTACATACTCATCACCGGGATAGTATGAGTCCAGTGTCTGCGGATTATTGGCGCCATTTGCATTATTGGGAGACCATGCCCAGCGGGCATTCACGGCTCCTGCTGCTTTCATCTTGTCTTGCACATACCTGAACGCCTGCACATAAGTGGATGCTGGCACCAGGGCGCCATTGAAGATGCTCCAGGGATACCAGTCGCCATTGAATTCATGGGCAAAGCGCAGGATGATGGGTTTGCCGAATGCGGCAATTGCCTGTCCGTATTCCTGAATATCTGCATCATATTTACCAGACATGAGTTCCACCAGTCCCATCTTTGGTTCCAGGGTAATATGCGGGAGGTAACCGGCAGCATCTGCATTATTGCAGAATGCAGTGGGGAAGTCCCTGTTGCCAGTCAGGTCCCAGAGATCGAACATCATTACCATGCTTGGCTTCTTTCCAAACCCGTCATAGAAGGAGAGTGGTGTGCCTGAATCGTCAAAGAATCCCCAGGTCATTTTGCTGGCAGTTTGTTTTTCTGTTACCAGAACACTCACATTGGCAGATTGTCCTCCAAAAGAGAGCGTGAAATTTGCATTTCCTGCTGCGGCCGCCGTTCCATTGATCTTGTAAACAAGATGGCCAATTCCTTTTTCCAATATTCCTTTTTGCAATACTGCATTCAAACCTGTAACACCTGATGAAGTAATGGCATTGCCATCTTCGAAAGCTGCTCCGTTACCACCGGAATATGAGATGTACATATTACCGGTAAATTCATCACCGGCAACCGGATCGGCTGACATCACTACCACTGTACCGTTCAGTATTTGTACTTCGGGTGTTGAAGGAGAGGTGGAGTTCTTGCTGCAATGGGATGCACTCGCCCCGAGAATCAGGCACAGGATTGCTTTAATCATAATTGTTGCTTCTTTCATTATCAAAACTTTCATTACTTACACAACTATTTTACAAACAGGATATCATCGAAATACACCACTTCATTCTGTGGCACGTTCCAGTTGTTCAATCTCCAGCCAAACTTTCTGAATGCATTTCCTTTGCTCCACATGGGTTTTCCGGAAGTTGGTCCAATGGGTATTTTGTAATAGGTCCAGGTGGGTGAAACGATAATGCCTACACCGGCGAAATCATTTCCATATCCTTCCGGCATTCCATCTCCCATCAAACTCATCTGGATACCTTCATTACCTGTTCCATTGGTAGTACTTCTTGCCCAGAACGTGATATAGTTGTAGCCATCGTTTACGAAGTTGGAAGCGTTCACAAGTCCGCCCGGAGAGTAATTGTTCCCGTAATAAGTGATGGCCAGTGAGCTGGTACCCCGTTTGACAATTGAATTGGATACTGCCTGCTCTGAACCATAATCATCTCCATCATTGTTACGGCCGATATTGGGTCCGTAATTATCGGTAAATACTCTGTAGGCATTGTCTGTATTCACCAGTTCAAAACCGGATTGTGTGGTGCCGAATGGAGTAACAAGGTTTACTGTGCTCCTGAAGATTTCATTCATTGCCGGCATCTTTACTACTATGCTGGTAGCTGTTTGAGAAACGATAGGGATATTGATAGCTGAAGTGGTGAAATTGAGAGCCGTTACCTTATCCAGGTTTTGCCCCGTGAAGGTAACGGTTACACCTTCAGAAACGTTGTATTCAGATGTGCCTGTTGCTGATGGGAACAGGCCGGCAATATTCAGGTCAACAATGGTGGTGGCCCTTGCCTTATCGATATTGTATTTACTTGCATTGGTTATTTCAACCGCCAGCAGCAGGTGTTTGCCGAGGTAAGCGGGATCGATGATCAGGCTGTTGTCTACCGACAAATAAAACGTGGCGGAGCCGCTTGAAGGAACTTCCAGTCTGGCTGGAAGGGTGTAGGCTGTAGCTGGCATGGCTAAATAATCAGGCCCCAGCGTTCCACTGTTCAACAGCTTCTGGATAGTATCGTTGTTTACTTTGATATCCACGCTATAGGCTCCTGTTGCAGTACCAGATAGTGCAGCACCTAAAATGATGTTTACTTTTCCACTTTTTTCGTCTACCACATAATTTACGCCGGTAGGGCTGGTGCCATTCGAAGAGCTGGGAACGGGATAATTGGCGTTCAGCCCCAGGGATACATTCACGCTCTGTGGCATATAGATGAGAGGGATGCCATAATCCTTTGCCGAATCGTCTTTCTCACAGGAAGTGAACAGATACAATACGGCAAACACAGTCAATATAGCAGCTGTTATTTTCTTGGCGTTCATGATTGAATTTTTTTAGTTGTTACCAACCCGGATTCTGTATCAGCGCTCCGTTTGAAATATTGATTTCAGATTGTGGGAAAGGATAGTAATTCATTTTGGGAGCGATGAATACACGGTTTTGTACAGTTCTGGGCGTGTAAATAAAATCTCCCAGGTTATTTTGAGTTATTTCAACTCCGGTGACCGGCTGGTTTTGAATAGTAACGGCATCGCCCCAGCGAACCAGATCCCAATACCTGTAATTCTCGAAAGCCAGCTCGATCCTCCGTTCATGTTTTACTGCATCCCTGAAAGCTGTTTGTCCGGTAGCGGTGGTGGCTGGCATATTCACTCCGGGTCTGGCGCGTACCATGTTCAGCGCCTGGCGGGCAGTTAGTCCGGAGCCATTATCATTATCCGGACCATATGCTTCATTCATCGCTTCAGCGTATACCAGTAACAGTTCTCCGTAACGGAATACAGGCCAGTTGTGAGGAGTAACTGCATTGTTGACCAGATCTACATTGTCGTTCAAGAATTTCCTGAGATAATAACCTGTTTTGCTGGCATTGATCCTTCTTCGGTCGTCAATACCACCTGGCGCCTGATTGATCACGCGATTATTCCAGGTGCTTCCATTGGTAACGATGGATGCAGCTAACCTGGGGTCCCTGTTGGCATATGGATTGCCCGGAACAGGCGTGCCGGTATATTCATATGCATTTACCAGGTTATGCGTTGGCGTTATACCGCTGTTGCCACCGGCTGTGGCAATGGGATAGTTGGCGCGCTCCAGGTCATTGCTGGCAGGGTTTCTGATAGCAAGGATCGTTTCATTGCTTAACAAGGTATTGCTGCCAAGGAAGTAATTCCTGTAATTCCCATCTAGACTATTCCTGCCGCCATCGTTGTCTGTACGTTGGGCAAAAAGGATGGCTTCTTTCGCGGCGTCTGCTGCAGCCAGCCATTTTGCATTATTGTTGGCGGGGTTATGTAACGGGCTCGCTGCATATAATAGTACGCGGGCTTTTAAGGCCAGTGCTGCACCAACGGTCCACCTTCCATCCTGGTTTGTGAAGGATGAGGTTTTCCAGTTGGGCTGCAAGTCGTTTTTGTATGTATCGATCTCTGAGATAATATAAGATACCACCTCATCAAATGTGGAAGCTGCAACAGAAGGTTTTTCAGATGCCGGATATGTTTTCGTGATCAATGGAACACCTCCATATCTTTTTGACAGCTCAAAATAAAAATATGCACGAAGGATATGTGCTTCAGGAATTGCCCGGGCCATCAGCGCTACATCATTCAGGTAGTTTTGTTTTGTATCTGCCGTGATGGTATCGCGGTTGGTAGCAAGCAGCGCTTTGTAGTTGCCGCCATTTTTTGCGAGATATTCCAAAAAGAAATTGACAGAATAAATACCGGCGTAATAATGATTGTACCTGTCATCGGGATTAGTGAACTGGTTCCAGTTCCCGTTATTGAAAAGATACACAGAGCCAACACTGTTTGTTTGTACTGCTTCATCGGTCACTGCCGCAAAGAGGTTGCCATCCAGGATCGAAAACTGGTTTACCTGCTGGAAATAAGCATATGGAGCATTGGCAAACTGTATGAGGCTGGTATAGTTCCCGTCCACATTGTTCTGGCCTGGTTGTGTATCCAGCCTGGTGTCTAAAAAATCCTTGCTACAGGCAGTCAGCCCGAGGATTGCCAGGCCTGCGATGACTTTGGTTGTTCTGTTATATAGTAATCTCATAAACTGCTGTTTTATTTAAAAGGATAATGAAACACCGGCGTTGAAAGATTTGATACCAGGATAACCTGCGGGTGCTTCCGGATCCAGTTTGTATTCTTTATAGAAAGATGACCAGATAACAGGATTGACGGCAGTAGCAAATACCCTGAGTTTGGTCAGGTGTAAATTCTTTATCAGCGATGCCGGTAAATTGTAACCCAATTGCAGTGAGCGCAATTTCAGGAAACTGGCATCCTTCATCCAGAAGGTTGAATTGGTGTAATTGTTTGTGTTGCTCATTGTGGTCAGCCGTGGAAAATTTGCCGTGTTGCGTGTGTCGATCTGCTGATCGGGATAATAAGCCCAGGCATTGCCGGCAATAGGGTAGATAGTGGTATTGCCTGCAAAGGGCACCACCTGGTTATAAGCTGATCCAAGCAGGTTTACACTAAGACCGGATGCTCCCTGGAACAATGCCGACAGGTCGAAGTTCTTATAAGTAAATGCCAGATTGAAAGAGTAATAAAATGAAGGATACCCCGGATTGCCGATCCTGGTGATATCTGTGTTATCTATCACTCCGTTCTTATCGAGGTCCTGGTATTTCAGATCGCCTGGTTGTACCGGCCCGAATCCGGGAACAGGAACTCCTGCCTTCAATGTTCCATCGGCATTGAAATCTTCCAATTGATAAAAGCCGGCGGCCACCAACCCCATTGGGCTGCCAACAGGCCGGCCGGTTGTATTGGAGAAGTTATTCTTGTTGGGGATCTCTGCCTGGTAATCGATTTTGTTGCTGGCATAAGCCCCCATGAGATCCAGCGCATATTGCAGGTCGCCCACTTTATCTGCATAGCTGATAGCCATCTCGATTCCCCTGTTGGTTACCTTGCCGATGTTTTGCAATGGCAGCATATCTGATCCTGTATACCCGAGATAACCCGGTATCAGGTTGTTCCTTGAAATGATGCCACTACGTTTGTCCAGGAACCAGGTAGCATTGATGTTCAATTTTTTAAGCAGGGCAAGATCGAAGCCGGCTTCATACTTCAGGCTTTCTTCTGCAGTGATATCAGGTGATGCAAGTCTGCCGAGACTAAGGCCATTATTGTAATTCAGGCTATTGTTACCCGTTATGCTGCCCGGCACATACCTGTAGTATTGCTGGTAGAGATAGCGGCCCTGATTGGTTTGATCATTGCCGGATTTGCCGGCAGCGGCTCTCAGTTTCAAATGACTGATCCAACTGTTATCCTGGAGGAAAGATTCATCGGAAACAATCCAGCCAAGTGATACCGCGGGATAAAATTTCCAGCGATTCCCTCCGGCATAATTATCGGAGCCGCTATAGCCCCAGCCGATCTCGCCAATGTACTTCCCTTTATAAGTGTAGTTGGCCCGTCCTCCTATATTTTGAAAATGGTAGGAGATCCTGGATGGGTCCTGGTTTGCATCAGGGATCATATCGCTTGCATAATAATTCACAGCAGCAGTGATCGCATGATCGTTGAAGGTTCGATCATATCCTGCCATCAGGTTGGATTGACGCCAGGTGAGTTGTCCGTATGGTGTGTTGACGCCAAAATTGATCTGGGTGGTTCTGTCGGCAGTTGCCTGCTGTCCTTCATAAAATCTCGCGTAGGTGGCTGTTTTATTCTGGATCACCCTTGACCAGGTATTGAATGAAACAGACTGACTTAAATAAAAGCCCGGCGTAATAAACCCAAGGTCTTCCTTCAGACTGAAATTACCTTGCAGCGTTCTGTCGTGCGAAGTATAAATACCTGTTGCATTCAGTTGAGCAACGGGATTGTTGGGGTATAAAGTATTCCCTGACCAATTGCCGGTTGCAGGATCTTTTACAGGGTAGATATTGTTGGGATATGTTGACAATTGCCTCCAGTAAGCCTGCGCGTTATCGTATGTATTGTTGCTGAAAGGGTATTGATAGTTTTCAATTCTTCCTCCCAGGTCTACCCTGCCTTCAAATATTTTGAAGAACCTGAGATCGATATTTGAACGAAGGGTGAACCTGCGCAGCCCGGTATTGCTTCCCAGCTCTCCATCTTTTGGTGCGTTGTACAATCCTGTCTGGCTCATATAATCCACAAACAGGTTGTACCTGGCGGTTTCGCTTATACCTCCCTGTATGTTCACGTTTGCATCGGTAAAGGCCGCTGATTTTTTCAACGCTTCACTGAACCAGTCAACATTGGTGGCTTTACCATCTTTGTAGTCCTGTAGCTGTGCATCACTATATGCAGGCGACCAGATATATTTATTCCCATTCAATGCATAGTTGTCGTTGCTGATGGCCTGATTGTATAACCTGGCATAATTGTAAGCATCGTATGGTTTGCGGATATTGGTTGCCTGTTGAATGCCTGTTATCAGCTGTGCATCTACCTTGAATTTTCCAGAACCCGCGCGTTTGGTAGTTACCCATAAAATACCGTTGGCGCCCTTCATGCCGAATGTTGCCAGTGATACCGGATCTTTCAAAAGTGTAATGCTTTCAATTTCTCCGGCGGCCAGGTACTGAAAATAAAAGGAGATATCTACCTGGAACCCATCCACGAAACAAACAATGCCGGGCTGATCGTAAGTACCCCTGCCGCGCATAAAGAGCGAAGCCTGATCGTAACCGGGTTGTCCGTTATTTTGTGTTACCATCAATCCGTTGAGCCTTCCATAAAGGGTATTGGTAAGGTTGGCCACCGGCATCTTTCCCAATACTTCACCGGTGGTATTGGAATTGGAAGTGATGGATCTTTCTTT
Source organism: Pseudobacter ginsenosidimutans (assembly GCF_007970185.1). Taxonomy (NCBI): domain Bacteria; kingdom Pseudomonadati; phylum Bacteroidota; class Chitinophagia; order Chitinophagales; family Chitinophagaceae; genus Pseudobacter; species Pseudobacter ginsenosidimutans. The sequence goes on from NZ_CP042431.1 coordinate 3,964,125, forward strand.
GGAGATGCGTAAAAGCGGGCCGGGTTCATAGACCGTTCCGGCTTCACCGGCAGCTCTCCGGAGTGTATCCTGTAAAGCAGACTGGGCGCCGGCTGATAATGTGCAACCTGTGAATGCTGCTGCCATCAGGATGCCTGCTGCTTTTGATGTAAAATAATTCTTCATATAGCTAAGTCTTCTATGATTATGAGTTTGCACATTAATAGCCGGGGTTTTGTACCAGGTATCCTTTGTTCACTTCACCCTGCGGGAAAGGATTCAGGAATTGTCTGGGATGCCAGAATCCATTATACCGTACTGAGTTGGTATAATTGGTATTGCCGGTAGGCAATGCGTCACCGCCATTATTAAAGGCCAGAAATCTTATCGGTCCACCGATAATACCATTGTTGATATTGGGGTCTTTCCAGTGCTTCAGGTCGTTGAACCTGTATTTTTCCTGGATGAATTCAATGGCCCATTCGCGTTGTATGATTTTCCTGAGTTTGGTCTGGTCTGTTTCAGTAACAGGTGGCAGTCCTGCGCGTTCATGCACCACGTTGAGTTTGGCCAGGGCCTCGGTTGGTTTTCCCATTTCATTGTATGCTTCGGCAGCGCTGAGGTAATATGCTGCCAACCGGAATATGGGGAAGTCCATCCATTCGCGGCTGCCTGCCAGGTACCAGAATTTGGTTGGTTGTCCTGCTCCAAAGTGATTCACATCTTTATAGTGCGCTGTCATATGCCAGTTAGGATCACCCGGGTTGTTGGCTGCCTGCATTTCCCAGCCGTTGAAGTCTGCCTGCATCCTTGCTTCCATTTCCAGGAACTTTGATGTGTATTCAGAGAAGGGAGCTGTTTGTCCTACAGCCGGCCAGCTCTGATCGGTACCATCGGCTTTGTAATAGTTTTCCAGCATGCTGGAAGACAGCACAGCGCCATTGGCCTGGTAGTTGTAGTTGGTTACATTGAAGATATTGTAGGGGCCTGCGCCTCCTGAAGAGGGGACCTGTTGTTTGAAAGCCAGGATCACTTCCCTGTTGCTGGGAGTTGATGTAGCAGTTCCATAATCGGCCAGTGGGTTGCCTGTATTGATAATGGCTAATCCGCCCGGGCCTTCTGCTTCCGTGATCACAGCTTCGCTGGCTGTTTTTGCTCTTTCCCATAAGCCTGCATCAAAACTGCCGAGACAGATCATTGAATTATTCGTACCGAAATCCAGGTAAGGCGTAGCAGTGTTGAACAGGGGGCGTGCTGCGTACAGCAGCGCTTTGGCCTTGATGGCTAGTGCAGCGCTCTTCGTCATTCTGCCCAGGTAATTGCCCGGCCATTGGGAAGGCAGGGCTCCTGCAGCCTCATCACACCAGGATACGATGGTGTCAAGAACATTTTTCACAGTGCCACGTGGCAGTGCCAGCGAGCCCAGATCATTGAGAGAAGTCAGCGGAAAGCTTCCGGAAACAATGGGAACACCACCGTACATGATGAGCATTTGTGTATAACGGTAAGCTACCAGCGCTTTCATTTCAGCTCTGATGATGGCTTTGTCCGCATCGCTCATATCGGGTACTTTGTGAATGTTCTCTTTTACCAGGTATGCTTTTCTGATACATTGCCAGTTGTCTGTATAACCGTCGTTACCATATCCGCCATTGGAGCCCATGTCCTGGCTATTGGAATTAGGTGTAAAGCCTCCTCCGAGAATGGAAACAGCTGCAACACTACCGGGGATCTGTACCCAGAAAGCCTGGCTGCCGGCCAGCTGATCATCTGTACTTGGAGAATAATAACCAGTCCAGTTCAGCCCCTGGCGCAGGTTGGCAAAATAGGCGGCCGCAATGGCATTGTATGCATTGGATGCGCGGTTGAATACTGAATCTATGGTTGGACTACCGCCGGGGGGTACCTGAAGAAATTCTTTTTCGCAGGAAGCGCTGCCTAATACACACGCAATTCCTATTGTAGCAAGCAATCTTTTATACCAACGCTGCTCTTTATTATTAGTCATACATGCAGGTTTATTAAAATGAAACATTAAGCCCGAAATTGAAGGTCTTGATCAAAGGGAAGATGTAGCCATTGCTGTTCTGGCTGGTTGATTCGGGGTCAATTCCATCTACCAGGTCCGTCCAGGTGATCAGGTTATTGCCATTGGCGAAAACACTGATCCCTTTGATGCCTGCTTTTTGCAGCAAGGCAATCCGCTGTAAAGTATAGCTGACAGAAATATTCTTAAGACGAACAAAATCTGTGGATCTCAACCAGAATGTGCTGAGTTGTTTTGAAGCCTGTGATACGCCGTCGATGGCATTCATGGCGGGATAGCTGATATTGCCTCCTTTCTGGTATTTTTCTTCCGTCCATCTTCCGTCATTCACTGCCTGCACAATCCTGTTCCCTCCATAGTAAGTGCTGGCGATATTGTAGGAGCCTTTTGCAGTTCCGATGAACAGGGCAGAAACATCAAATCCCTTGTAGGAGAAACCTGCGCGCAGGTTATAAGCGATCAGCGGGAATGTAGGATATCCTATCGGAACCCTGTCGCTATTGTCTATTTTTCCATCTCCATTGATATCCCTGTATTTGATATCACCCAGGTCTACCAGGTTGCTGAAAGTGTTATAAGGTCTGTTGGCGAGTTCTTCCTGCGTATTGTAAAATCCTTCGGCGATAAGTCCCTTGGGCTGACCTATCATAAAGCCTGTCTGGTTCATCCATGAATAGGGGAAGGGAGCTTCGGCCATATAATCGATCTTGTTCCTGGCATAGGAGAAATTCGCTTTGATGAAATAGGCGAAATCTTTTCCGATCTTATCATCCCATCCCAGTTCAAATTCCCATCCTTTATTGCTGACCATTCCAACATTGGATACAGGAGTGCCGCTAACACCGAAGCTGGCAGGAATAATGGATGGCTGTACCAGGATGTCTTTTCTTTTCTCACTGAACCAGGTAGCCGAAAATGCCAGTTTATTGTCCAGGAATTTCAGGTCCAGTTGCAGGTTGGTTTTCTGCGCTCTTTCCCAGGTAACAACAGGGTTGCCGAGTGAAGACTCGATGGCGCCAGGGATGAGGGGATTGGCATTGGAGCCATTGGTATTTCCAAAGTGATAGCCATTTCCGCCATCGCCCATATTCCAGGAATTGGGCAGATAGAGATAACGTCTCGCTGCGATCTGATCATTACCAACTTCTCCGTAGGATCCACGGACTTTGGCAAAACTGATCCAGGGGTTTGATTTGAAGAAGGATTCATTGGAAATGATCCAGCCAGCGGAGAAGGCAGGAAAGAAACCAAAGCGGCTGCCAGGTGCAAACTGCTCTGTTCCGTTATAGGCCATGTTTACCTCTGTGAGGTAACGTTCGTCATAATTATAGGTGCCGCGGCCCACCAGGCTCATCAGGCCGGAGGGAGTATTCAGTGCGAGCCTGTTGTCCACATACTTTTGTGCATTGCCCAGCAAAAGACCGGAAACATTATGCTTTCCAAAATTCCTTGCATAATCGAGGCCTGCCTCGTAATAGGTCCTGCGGAAATTGGCATTGAACAGGTAATCCGTCAAACTGTTATCTGCATTCACTGCGCCACCGATGAACACTATTTTGGCAGGATTGGAAGGATCCCTGTAGGCCGCATAGGTAGGCACGCCTGGTGTGATGGTATAACCCTTCGTATAGTTATCATCGTAAGCAACGGTTAGGTGGGAGGATAACCCGGGCGTGAAATAATCCATCGTATGTTTCAGTACCAATTGCGAGCTCAGGTTGGTGCCCTGTGTAATACCGTAACCTCTTGTTACAACATTCAGCGGATTGATCACCTGGCTTGGATAACCGCCGTTTCCACCCCTGATGGTTCCGATGGGGTTGGTGGCACTACCGTCTGATCCTACAAAATGCAATACGATACGATCATTTACGATACCCGGAGATATGAAGGGCCCGTATCCCAGGCTGAACAGGATAGCCTGGTACCTTGCGGCAAGGTCCGAAGATTCCACATTGCTGAAATTATCCGATTTGGGATTGGCGGTTTTGTTGCGCAGGAACTGCCCGCTAACGTTTACGCTCAGCTGAAAATTGCTGGTAATATTGATATCGAAATTGTTCCTGAAAGTATACCTGGAGAATTTGGGTTCCACATCCGCGCCAGCTGCTTTGGTATAATTCAAAATACCGGTCTGATCAAAATATCCTACTGAACTGGCGTAACGGAATTTTGCATTCCCTCCGGATGCATTCAGGTTGTATTGATTTTGTATACCAGTGCCATTGAATAACTCCTTGTACCAGTCGTGACTGGTATAATACAGCGCCGGGCTGTTCAACAGGGCTGTTTTCTGATCGGGGGTAAGGTTCATGGCTTCCACTTCTGCGGGTGTATAATCCCGGTTATTCTGGAATTTCCATAATTCATCTTCAGAAAACAGCATATTGTTGTAGGCGCCATTGCCGGACGATTGTAATTTCCTGATGCTTTCATTTCTCGACTGTGCGAAGTCGTGAGAATTGGTCAGGGGGATCAATGATGTGGGTTTGGTGTAGCCACGGTTCATGGAGAAGCTGAAGGAAGGGCGTCCGGACCTTCCTCTTTTAGTGGTGACGATGATCACTCCGTTGGCGCCGCGGATACCATAAACAGCCGTGGAAGACGCGTCTTTCAGGATGCTGATATTATCGATATCATTCGCATCGATAGCATTGAGCATGGTGAACGGATTTTCTGCCGGTTGTTGCACGCCGTCGATCACCACCAGTGGATTGGAGCCATTGAGGGTGGCCAGCCCCCTGATCCGGATAGTGGTTCCGTTCTGACCAGGTTCACCACTGTTTTGAATACCCGTAATTCCGGGCGCCATCCCCACCAGCATATTGGTAACATTGGCAACCGGTGTCTGCGCCAGGTCTTTACCGGCCACTACACTCACCGATCCCGTTACTGTGGGAAGTTTTTGTCTGCCGTATCCAACCACCACCACCTGGTCCATCTGGATACTTTCAGAAGACAATTGAATGTTCATCGGTTCAAAGGAAGTGACCCTTACTTCTCTTTTCAAATAACCGATGGAAGTAAAAACCAATGTGTCGTTCAGGGAAACGGCCAGTGAGTAGATACCGGCTGCATCAGTAAAAGTGGCCGCGCTTTTGTTCTTTACGGTCACGTTAACTCCTGCCAGCGGAAGGTTCTGATTATCGGTGACCTTCCCGTTGATCCGGTTCTGGGCCATCGCCATCGACACCGGCAAGAGGGAGACCAGCCATAAAAAAAGTACTCTTTTCAAAAAAGGTACAGTAGCAGTAGCTGAACAGTTGGGGGGACTGTCAATTGGCAAGCAGATCATAAATGAATCAGTTAGAATGATAGTTTAAAACAGTTGCAACCCCTGTTATCGGCTGTTGAAAGCCAGGGGATAGAACTGGTCAAAATTAATGACGGGTGTTCCGGGGGAGGGCGAAATTCTGCACAAAATAGGGAGAGAAATGTTTCCCGTTTATTTCTATGTGATTAAAAATCAATAAGAAATCACGAATTCTTATTCTCCTTGCCCTGGGCTTTATGCATTTCCTGGTATGCAGATGGTGTTACCTGAAATTGCTCTCTGAATACTTTTGTGAAATATTTCGGGTCGTTGAAACCAACCTCGTAGGCGATTTCGGCAATCGTCCATTTTTCTGTTTCGAGCATTTGTTTGGCTCTTTGCAAACGGATGGAGCGGATAAACTCTATAGGAGTTTGGCCGGTGAGGCTAAAAAGTTTTTTGTAGAGAGTAGGGCGGCCGAGCAGTAATTCCCGGCTCAGTTCTTCTACGGAGAAATCGGGGTTCGACATATTCTTCTCCACCAGCGCCAGGGCTTTTTGAACAAATTCCGTGTCGGTGGATACAGGGATAATTTCTGTAGCGGCAACGGTCACCTGCTTTTGATAGGTTTCCCTGAACTTGTCCTGCTGCGCCAGCAGGTTCCGGATCTTGGATAGTAAGAGTTCGATATTAAAAGGCTTGGTAATATAATCGCTTGCTCCGGTGCCGAGCCCTTCCAGCTGGCTGAATTCAGAGCTCAGTACTGTCAGTAAAATAAATGGAATAAAGGAAGTCCGTTTATCGTTCCTTATTTTCTGGCAAAGCTCTATGCCGCTCAATTCGGGCATGTTGATATCGCTGATGATCAGGTGGGGTGTTCAGATAAAGCTTTCTGCCATCCTTCTTTTCCATTGGCTGCCTCGATGACGGTGAAATGTTCTTTCAGATTGTCCTTAATATAGAAGCGGTAATCTTCATTGTCCTCTACCAGGAGGATGGTTTTCCTGTTGGGGTTATTCCCTTTGTGCGCTAACGGAACGGGGGCCGGAGCAGTCTCCGTAATGTCTTCCGGTAACTGCACGGGAAGGTTTACAATAAATACGCTACCCTTATTCAAGCTGCTTTCGGCATGAATGGTTCCGCCATGCAGTTTTACAAACTCCTTACAGATACTCAGTCCTATACCGCTACCCTGATTGATGATAGAACTGGGGGTTTCATGCTGGAAAAAACGTTCGAATATTTTTTCCAGTTTGCCGGCCGGAATGCCGATGCCGGTATCGCTGACTCTTATTTCAATGAATGCTTTTTCATTACCAGGTATTTTACTGACCTGTAAAGAAACAGCGCCGCCTTCGGGAGTGAATTTAAAAGCATTGGACAACAAATTGAAAAGGATCCTTTCCATTTTATCGGCATCGAAAGCCATGATCTGGTCGGCTTCATCAGCATGATAGGTGAAATCGATAGTCTTCCTCTCGGCGATATCGGAAAAAGAATCGAAAACATCCCTGCATAACCGGAAAATATTGCCTGGCTTTTTATTCAGTTTCAGTTCACTCAATTCAAGTTTGCGGAAATCGAGCAGTTCATTCACCATGTTCAACAGGCGGCGGGCATTGCGGTGGATCAGGCGGAACTGTCTGTTCTCGTTTTCGGGATACTGCTGTTGCAACAATTTTTCAATAGGGGAGATGATCAATGCCAATGGTGTTTTGAATTCATGGCTCACATTGGTAAAGAAATGGATCTTCATCGCATTCAATTCCTGGTTTCGTCTTGCTTCAAGATCTTCCTGTTCTTTTTTGAATTTCATTTTGGTACGGCGAATGATCCTGTATCTTCCATACAATAAAGAACCAATGATCAATAAAGCATAAAGACAATATGCAAGTGCGCTGCGCCAGAAGGGGGGGAGTATCCTGATTTGCAGATCGGCAGAACCGGGCACCCACACACCATTTTCATTGCGGGCTCTTACCGATAAAGTATATGTGCCGGGATTCAATCCGGTGAAACTGATCTTCCGGTTATTGCCATCGGTGGTTATCCAGGTATCATTGAATCCTTTTAGCTGGTACATGTATTTGATCTTCCCTGCATCTACAAACTGGAGTGCTGCAAATTCGATGGCAAATGCGTTCTGGTCGTGCCGCAGCACCAGTTCCCGGGTGGCTGCGATCGTTTCTGATAACACGATCCGGCCGCCATATTGCTTTCCTGTTTCTACACTGTTATTGAAGAGTTGCAGATCGGTGAACACCAATGGCGGGTGGACAGTCTTTGTAACAGGGGTGGGTGGAAAAAAAATATTGTAACCATTGCTGCCACCGAATACCAGCTCGCCTGCTTTTGTAACAAATGCTGCATCATCATTGAAAACACGTCCCTGCAATCCGTCTGTTTCATCATAATTTCTGAACTGGAGAGCCATATTGCTTCCATTGCGGATGATGCTGACATTGGAAATACCGTTGGGTGTACTGATCCAAAGGTTTTGGTGATGATCTTTCAAGATCCTCAGAATGGTATTATGAGGAAGTCCATCTTCTGTTCGATACCTGGTAAATTTGTCCAGCTGCGGGTTGTAAAGGTTTAGCCCATCCCTGGTGCCAACCCAGATCAGGCCGCTGCTATCTTCCAGGATATCCAGCACAGTGGTATTGCTTAGACTGTTGGGATTGTTTTCATCATAGGTAAAGGTCCTGATGAGCTTTGCGTGCTTATCGTATAATTCAATGCCAGCCGATCCACCGGCCCATATATTCCCACTCCTGTCTTCGATGATGGAGTTGGTGCTGACTGTATAGGCGCGTTGCGTACGGTAACTATAGAACTTTTGCTCCTTCCGGTTGAACAGTTGAAGCCCGTTGGTGAGGGTGCCAATCCACAAGCGGCCCTGGCTGTCTTCATAGATCTCCCAGATACTATCATCTGAAAGACTGAAACTGTCATTCTCAATATGCCTGTAGCGAATGAAGTTTTTACCATCGAAGCAATTCAACCCACCAAAATAAGTACCGATCCAGAGTTTGTTTTCTTTGTCGAGATACAGGCTGGAAATGACATTATTGGAAACGCTGTTGTTATTCGCGGGATTGTTCAGGTATTTTTGATATGTATTGGTGGCGCGATTGAAATAGAGAAGCCCTCCACCATTGGTGCCGATCCAGAGATTTCCTTTTTTATCTTCTGCAAAACAATTGACATCATTGAAAGGAAGACTTTTCCCATTTGCTGCATCGTGCTGAAAAAGTAAAAAAGAGGATTTGTTTTCATTGAAGTAATTGATACCTGTTTTGAAAGTTCCCATCCAGATGGTGCCCAGTTCATCTTTGAAAATAGCGTTGATGGCATTTTCGAAATTATTGCTGTTGCCGCCTGTACTGCTGTATAGATAGTTTACAGATCCGTTCTTTTTATTGATGAGGTTGATGCCTCCGTGATCTGTGGCTATCCAGATATTTCCCCTGTGGTCCTGAATGATACCGTTAACGATATCGTTATTGAGCTTCAACTGCACGGAATTGCTGTTCACAGGCACCACGGTATCTGTTGCCGGCTGGTACCACCATGCACCATGTTTTTGATTGGCTACATACAGCCAGACATCATTTTCTTTATCAATGAATATGCGATATTGCTGGCCATTGCCGCGGGCAGACTGCAGCAAGGATTTATTCCTTCGCATCAACTGATTGTCTTTACCGTTTCTTTTTTCGAATACACCTTCTTCATAAGCCACCCAATAATTTCCTTCGCTATCGAATGCAATGGCGGTTACATTATTGGAGTAGAGGGGGGATGTTCCCATCTGATCATTGTAATGATCTGTTTTTCCCGTGGTGGCGTTGTAGCAGTACATTCCGTCATGAGGAAAAACAAACCAGAATCCGCCTTGTTTATCAGGAACGATGGTGGAGAACCATTCATGGGGAATGCCTATTGCCTGCAGGAACTGTTTGGGCCGGGAGACGAATTTTTCAGTTTTCGGATCGAATTTATTCCAGCCTTTGGGAGTATATGCCCAAAGTGATTGTAAAGGACCGTGTACTACCTTGTCAATGAAATTATCGTTGATGGTGGTGCTGTCGCCTTCTTTATGCAGGAAAACTTTGAATGTATAACCGTCAAACCTGTTGAGGCCTGCGGCTGTGCCGAACCAGAGAAAACCCTGCTGGTCTTTGATAATGGCGGTGATTCGATTATTGGATAATCCCTGGTTGAGCCCGATGGTGTTGAACCTGTATTGCACAGGTTGTGCTTTGAGCAGGTTGCTGCCCTGAGCAAAAAGTAAAAGAAACAGGGCGATGCGGATATAAAACCGGTCAGGAGTTGTCCATTTCAATTGTGCAAATATTTAGAAACAATGCAATCAATGCTGGAAATCGGGTTCAGCAGCCTAAAAGTATAATTTTTATCAGGAACGGACAGCAAGATTATGATGCCGGGCATTCAGCATTAAGGCATATTGCTTTTCTCTGCAATTTTTTTTCCACTCGTCAATGCTGCTTCCACGGTGCCGATCAATGGTCCTTTGTAAAAAGCTTCACCTGCAAAGTAGATCGTATCAGCAATGGGCCGTTGCAGGAAATCCATCACGGCTGCCGTTTCTACCGTTGCGTAGGTATAAGACCCAAGTGTATAAGGATCAGAAGTCCAGTCGATGATTTCCGATTCCCTGAGCATGGCATTCAATTCAGTGGCATCCCTGTTGAAAATATTTGCGAGGGAATTGATACTCAGGTTGAGCAATCGCTCCTTACCAGCATTGGCCCATTCTTTTGCAGGAGGCCCACCAAGCCAGCCGGTCAGTACAGCAGATTGTTGCGGGAATTGTGTCCACCAGGTGGGGACCGGTTCTTCAGACAAAATGAATTGCAGGTTGTGGAGCTTTTCTTCCTGCTCTATCCAGAATGGATGATCAAAGCGTAGCAGGATCTTGATGATGGCGCCCATGCCTATCTTTTGTACTGCCTCCATATATTCGGTAATGGCAGGAAAGAATTGAATGGCCCCTTCATATGAGAGAGTCGCCTTCAGCACATTCAACGGTATAGTGATAATGGCTTTTTGTGCCAGGAACTGTTGCTTGCAGGCTGTGATCAATTTTATCGGCTGCATTTCCCAATGCAATTCCCTCACGGGAGTTGATAATAATAATTGTCCTCCATGTTTCAGGTAATCATCCCTGAGGAATTCCATCAGGCTGCGATAACCCTTGTTGATCCTGTATTGCGGACTATCCTCTTCCGCCAGCCATTCTTCGCGCAATGCGAACGTGCTTGCGTCCGCCGGATCGGCTGTATCATAGCCGGTAGCGAAGCGGACGGCCGCTTCACATAATGCTGTATACCGGGGATCGCTGAAGTATAGCTCCAGGAAATCCAGCAAGGGAAGGTCTTCCTGCAATGATCTCAGTTTTTCGGTGAATACTTCCCAGTCTGGAATGATCTCCTGGCTTTGCTGCAGCTCTCCGTTCCTGAATTGCCACCAGGAGCCTTCGGTCTGATGAAATTCCAGGCCAGCTTCCTTCAGTAATGATTTTGTAAGGGGGAGATCACCATGAATGAATTCCGCCCCGTATTCAATATGATCTTTGTCCCCAACGGAGATTGTATGTATTCGTCCTCCGATGCGGTCCCTTGCTTCCAGCAACAGGGTCTTTTTACCGGCTTTTGCCAATTCCCTTGCAGCCATCAGTCCGGCTGCGCCAGCACCCACAATAATGAATTCATATTGTTCCATAGAAAATGAATTTACAAAATTGTATTATTGCAACAGGCTACTATTCTTACTAACTGCATTCAATCTTTCATAATCAAACCTTCCTGTTCCTCGTTATTTGAGGGCCAGGAATTTATTTTGCTAAGCCCAATTGAAGGAAAGGGATTAAAATATGAAGATGAAAAGTGAGCTTGTTGACGAACCATTACTAATCAGGCGCTGTGTAAACGGCGACAGAACTGCCTTTTCCAGCCTTTATTCTCACTACGCCCCTCTATTGTACCGGCTGCTGTATCCACTCACGCGTGAATCCCGGCATGATGCCGAAGAGATCATACAGGATGTATTCCTTTCTATCTGGGAAAAAAGGGAACTATTACCTGCTATCCGGAATTTCAAACCCTTTCTTTTCCGGATGGCCAGGAACAAACTGATTGATCTCAGAAGGAAGTCTGCTGTCAAAAAAAGAGCGGCAGGTAACCTCGAACAGCTCTCCCAAAGCAGTTCTCTTTCACCGGAAGAGGATGTGCTGTATATCGAGTACCATTCATATGCCATGAAAGCAATAGCCGCTTTGCCGCCCAGGCAGCGGCAGATCTTCGATCTGCGGATGTCTGAAGATCTTTCTCTTGACCAGATCGCTGCACAACTTCAGATCACTACGCATGCGGTGAAGAAGAATTTATATACCGCTATCAGAGCGGTAAAAGAGCAGCTCAGGAAGAATCCCGACTGGTTCTTACCCTTGTTGCTTGCCGCTGCCAGTTACTGCTGAAAAAAATCTTATCCCGGAAGGTATACTTTCCGTCTGCTCGAACGAACTATACATTAACAGGCATGATATGACTGATGCAATTATTGAAAAAATAGCCACCGGCAATTATTCGGAGGAGGAGCTGCGTGCTTTCCTGGAAGAATTGAAGGACATGAACGATGACGATTACAAAGCCATTTACAACAAGCTGTACAAGGTGCTGCCGGATTTCCCGGACAGGCAAATGAGTGAAAACTTCAGTATGGAAATGGAGAAGCAGCTAGACAAAAGTGATTCGATGAACGGCGCTGTTGTTATTACAGGTTGGAGAAAATGGAGATACTACGCAGCAGCAGCGGTATTGTTGCTGGTATTGGCAGGTGGTATCTACCTGTACCTGCAACCTGATCAGCACAGGGTCTTTGCCGCCAGGAACGGAGAACGCAAGAGTGTTCGGCTGCCGGATGGTTCACAGGTGATCATCAATAGCGGAAGCACCCTGTCTCTATCTGAAGATTTCGATGTAACTGACCGCGAGGTTACACTGGAAGGTGAAGTGTATTTCGATATCAGAAGCAATGAAAAGAAACCTTTCATCATCCATACCAAAGCATCTGAAGTAAAAGTACTGGGTACGGCATTCAATGTAAGGGCCTATCCTTCGGAAGAAACGGAAGTGGCTTCGCTGGTGAGAGGCGCCATCCAGGTAAGGATAAAAACAGACACCGGTTTGTCTGGAGAATACCTGCTGAAGCCGATGCAGAAGATGATCATCAACAAAACCAGTGAGGTGGAAAAAGATAAAACAGTACAGGTCGCAAAGAAAACGAGAATGATACCGGCAAGGATCGACAGCATCCATGTAAACAAGATCTTCGATGAAGTGGTGGAAACTGCCTGGACAAAGAACAAGCTGGTTTTCGATAATGAAACCCTGCTCGAAGCAGCAGCGAGAATGCAGCAATGGTACGGGATCGAAATAAGAATTGAGAACGACTCCCTGAAAAATCTCCTGTATACGGGAAGCTATGAGGGAGAAACTTTGGAGAAAGTACTGGAGGCCATTCAATACTCGATCCCAATGCTGAAATATAAAATGGAGAACAATGGCTTGTACATACTATACTGAGAAAAAATGAGTGCATAAAAAAGGGGATGCGCTAACATCCCCGATTTTCAGATATCGAAACAGTTTTGCGTTGAGAACATAGCTGTTTCCAATATTAACCAAAAATCAAAACTAAAGGTATGCAAAATTGCAACACCTCAGGTCCGTTTTTTGACCTGGACCAGCATGCATTCCTGCTTATGAGATCAGACCTGCCAAAGGCCGGATTTCACCGCAGTATCAGGAAAAAACTTTTACGAGCGATGAAATGGACAATCTTTATAATGGTAGCCTCTACGCTGCATGTGTCCGCGAATGGATTTTCCCAGAACGTCAAAGTAACTATTGTAGAACGTCAGATCAAACTGGAACGTTTTTTCCGTCTTGCAGAAAAGCAAACTGATTATCGTTTTTCTTACAGCACCAGTCTTGTTCCTATCACACACAAGATAGATGTGATCGCAAAAGATGAACCACTGGTGCGTGTGCTGGAGCGCATCCTGCCTGAACTGGGCATGCGATACAGGCTCCTGAACAAGAATGTTATCGGCATTTCTCCGGTTACACCGGTGGCGCCGGTAATAATGATCGATACAACCATCACCGTCCTGGGGCGTATTCTCGATGCAAAATCAATTCCCGTAGGCTTCGCTTCCGTAATGGTGAAGGGAACGAGAATGGGAGAAACCACCGATGAACAGGGCAGGTTCGTGCTGAAAGGCGTGCCGGCCAATGCCATCATTTCTGTCAGCGCCATAGGATTCACCACGCAGGAACTCTCACTGCATGGTAACAGGAATATCGAGATCAGGCTGGCTGCTGAAAAAGCCGCCGACCTTCAGGAAGTGACTGTAGTGAACACCGGTTACCAGGCTATTTCCAGGGAAAGGGCCACTGGCGCATTTTCTTCCATCAACCCAACCCGCCTCCGTTCCAAATTGAAACCGGATATCATTGCTGCACTTGAAGGGCAGGCGGCAGGTGTGGTGGTCACCAAAGAAGGGGCCATCGAAGTAAGGGGTGTGTCTACCATGAGCGCAGGCATCAGGGATGTGCTGATAGTAGTGGATGGTTTTCCTATCACAGGCGGACTGGAAAGTGTGAACGTAGACAATATCGAAAGCATCACTGTACTGAAAGATGCGGTAGCTGCTTCCATCTATGGAGCGCGCTCTTCCAATGGTGTGATCGTAATCACTACCAAACAGGGAGCTGTTGGCAAAATGAGTGTGGAATACAGGGGCAGCGTGGGCATGGTATTGAGGCCTGAGCTTTCTTACCTCAACAGGACATCTGCTGCGGATTATGTGGATGCCGAGCTTGATCTTTATAACCAGGATCCCAACAGTTTTCTCAACTCCTATAATAACTACCAGGTTTTGTCGAGGGTGAACTACCTGAGTGTTGCCCGCTCACAGAACTGGATCACACAGGAGGCTTATGATGCGGAGATCGAACAGTTGAAAAAGAACGATGGCATCGGCCAGTTGCAGGACAATCTCTTCAGGAAACAGTTCTTACAGCAGCACAATATTTCTCTTTCAGGAGGCAGCGAAAAGAACAGGACCGTTGCTTCACTGAAATACATGGCCAATAACCGGAACGTGGTGCGTACAGATGATTCCAGGGTGATCTTTGATGTGAAGAATATCTGGAAGCCCAACAACAAAATATCCGTGCAGGTATTCGCCAACGTGAATTATTACAACGAAGATAAACCTGTGCGCACCTGGCAGGATATACTGTCGTATACATCCACTTCTGTACTGCAACCGTATGATATGGTGGTGGACCCTGCAACAGGTGATCCGCAGGATGTATTTTATGCCAATCCAAAATCGATTGACCGTTATGGAGCGCTCACCAATATGAAGTCGCTTCATTACAATCCCCTGGAAGACCTGGCGCTTGAAAATACCAGTATCAAAGATTTCCAGATCAGGATGGGAGGCTCCATCAATATTTCACTGGCCCCGGGCCTTAACCTGGAAACAGGCGGATTATGGACAAGAGGCAGCAGGATGGAGCGAACATTGTACAACAAAGAATCATACCGTCTCAGAGCTGCTTACAACGATGCCACTTCCATCTCCAATCCTTCCAAACATTATATACCTGATGGCGATATGATCAATGAGTCTCGCAATATGAACGAAGACTTCACCATCAGGGCGCAGCTGACATACAATAAAAGAATTGGAAAACTGCACAGGATCGCGGTGCTGGGCGGGTCCGAAGTAAGACGTGATATCGTAGACAATAACACAATGCCCACCAGGTTCGGTTACAATGATCTTGCGGGAACTTTTGTGCCCTTCAACTATGCCGACTACAGCACCACCATCTACAACAGTGATATGTACCGCTCTGCCGGAAAGATTACCGCCAACAATGGCTCCTATGCTTTCAGGGATAACCGTTTCGTTTCCTTCTATGCGAATGGTTCCTATGAATACGATAACAGGTTCCTGGTAAGCGGCAGTGTTCGTATCGATCAAACCAATTTCTTCGGCACCGATCCAAAATACCGTTACAAACCCTTATGGTCAGTGGGTGGTACATATAAGATTTCAAGGGAGAAATTCTTTGATGTTGCCTGGATCGACAAACTGTATGTGCGTGGATCCTATGGTGTGAATGGAAATATTTCACTGAACTCAGGGCCCTTCCTGATCATTACTGCCGGAAGCTTTTCCAATCTCACCGGTGGTATTTCGCACAGCATCACTTCACCTCCCAATAATTCACTGCGATGGGAGCGCACCAATACCATCAACCTGGGAACGGATATCAGCTTCGCGAAAGGGAACGTGAACCTGTCCGTTGATTATTATTTCAAGAAGAGTACAGACCTGCTGGCCAGCGATGCCATCGATCCAACCCGTGGTTTTGCATCACTGACCAAGAACGTAGGCCAGATCAATAACAACGGTATCGAAGTGAGCCTGAATACCGATGTACTGAAAACAAGGGATCTCGTTTGGAACCTGCTGGTGAACTACAGCTATAACCGCAACAAGGTGGTGAACTATAATGTGAACTACCAGTATGCAACACAGCTTACTTCCGGTTCTATTCTGAGGCAGGGATACCCGGCCAATGCATTGTTCAGCTATCGTTTTGCAGGGCTTGATAATAATGGAATCGCACAATTCTATAATAATGGAAAAGAGAAAGTGGTTGGCGGAAATGTGCAGGCTGCAGACCTGGTTTACTCGGGTACACTGAGGCCGCCGCATGCGTTCAGTCTTACCAATACCATCAGGTATAAAAGATTCGATCTGAGTTTCATGCTGATCGCCAAGATGGGAAATGTGTTGCGTAAAGATGCGTTCACCGGATCCAACTATATCAACAAGAACGTGGCCAACAGGTGGAGGAAACCTGGCGATGAAGCCCATACCATCTATCCAAAACTCACGGCCTGGAATATGGATATGTTCTATTTCCCATACTCCGATGTGCTGGTGGAAAGCGCCAATTTCCTGAAGATGCGGGATATCACCCTGAGTTATGATATGAACAATGGCTTCTTTAACAAAGCAGGTTTCTCTGATGTGAGATTACAACTTCAGGTAAGGCATCTGTTCATGATCACTGCCAACTCCAACAGAAGGGATCCTGAAACTTCTGAGATCAATACAACAGGCGGAACGGGCGCTTTCACTGAGCAGGGATTCACTTCGCTGCCACTGCGTCCTGAATTCTATATAGGCATCACACTGGGTCTCTGATCAAAAGCATAATACAATGAGAACAAAATATTGCACAATAATTTTATTACTGACGGCCATTGGCTTTTCATCCTGCAATAAATACCTCGATGTGAAGCCGAAGGGAAGACTGATCCCTTCAGATGTTGCCGACTTCGACAAACTGCTGGATAATACCAATATCGTTCAATGGGTATTCCTCGATAATAATACAGGCAGCACCCTGGGCTATTTTACTGATAATCTCGCATTGTCTGAAGGTATCGGAGAGGTCAGTTATAAAGCCAATAACCATCCGAATATCGACCGGTATTACAGTTATCTTTTCAGGGCGCCATTCAAGAATCCCAACACTTCCGATTATTTCTGGGACTGGGGCACCTATCGCAGTATGGCCTATTTCAATAACGTGATAGATGGAGTTGCAGGGCTGGGCGATTATTCGAAGGATGAATATGCACGCCAGGTAGTAGCGCAGGCAACGGTGAACAGGGCCTGGTCTTATTTTATCACAACAATGGTGTATGGACCTGTATACAAACCGGGTGGTGATAATTCGAGAAAAACGATCCCTTACCTCACCAGTTCGGATATGGGTGCGCCTATGCCGATGCTGTCCACGCAGGAAGAAGTATACTCGAAAGTGCTCAATGACATACACAATGTACTGACGGATGCGCCAACTGTTACCAGCTGGCCTTCACGTCCCAACAAGAATGCTGCATGGGCATTGCTGGCCTACTATCACCTGTTCACGCGAAAGTTCGACAGTGTGGTGCACTACAGCAACCTGGCCTGGAATGCAGCTTCCGGCGGCAATGCGGCCAAACTGATCTATGATTACAATACATTCTTCTGGGCAGATCCTGCCAATCCGGTGACCAGCGAACTGAAAGGCCCTGATAACCTGCTCGCACAACCGAATAACCGGGAGATCCTGCTGTTCAGAAGTACAGATAATGGCGCAGGCCGTTCTTCCAACTCTTATCCTTCCGCTGAGTTCAAAGCCCTGTTCGATCAGGCTACCGACCTGCGGTACAAATACTTTTTCCTCACGGCGCCGGGTTACAAAACAACCTACAATGGCGTAATCTATGATGATGGCAACCAGGTGCAGTATTATCGGGGTTCCAAAACACAGGTGACTGCCGGCTTCACCTGGCCTGAGGTATTACTGATGCGCGCAGAAGGTTATGCAAGAACGAATGAACTGGATAAAGCCATTCAGGACCTGAACACGCTCAGAAAGTTCAGGTACGTGACCGGTACACCTGACCTCACTGCCGGTACACAGGATGAAGTGATCAAACTCGTATTGGAAGAAAGGAGAAGGGAGCTGCCACTCGCACACTTCAAACGCTTCCTGGACCTGAAACGTTTAACGCTCGATGCAGGAAAGCCCTGGTCCAAAACAAATATCACGCATACGGTAGGATCACAATCTTATGAGGGAGCGATCGATTCGGATGATTTCATTCTCCCGATCTCCAACCTCATCTTACAATACAATCCGCAATGGGGTGTTCCTTTGGATACCCGTGCTTTCTAAAAAAAATAAAAGAGTACTGATGAAAAGAATAATCTTGTTTTCTTGCGCACTGGGCTTTGTATTTATGCTCGGTGCCACTATAGCCCGCGCACAAGGTGCGGCAGCCGCATCTACGCGGCCACCCGTCACTTTGAAAGTGGGCGATCAGGCGCCACCACTGGCTGTGGAAAAATGGATAAAAGGACAGCCGGTGAATTCTTTTCAAGCCGGCCATGTGTATATCGTTGAGTTCTGGGCAACCTGGTGCGGGCCCTGTCGCGCTGCTATGCCGCATCTTTCTGAACTGGCCGGCAAGCTCAAGGGAAAAGCAACGGTGATCGGTTTTGATGTACAGGAACTGATAGCCGGTAAGAACAAGAACGGCGATTATATCACCAAAGTGGAGAATTTCGTGAAGAACCTGGGAGATGGTATGGACTATACAGTTGCTGCCGATGTACGTGAAGGCACTACCTGGAATACCTGGATGAAAGCGGCAGGCCTAGGCGGCATTCCCGCTTCTTTCGTGATCGATCAGGAAGGGAAGATCGTTTGGATCGGACATCCAATGTCCGGACTGGATGAAGTGGTGGACCTGGTGCTCCAGCGCAAATTCGATGATGCGGCCAGGGAGGAAATTACTGCAAAGCGAAAGAAGAATTTTGAAAAAGTGAAAGAGCTCCGCGCCAAACTGGACGAAGCTAAAAAATCCGGCAATACTGCCGAAATTCTCGCTGCTACCGAAGCGGTGAATGAAGTTCAGCCTTTCATGCAGGATGCATTGCTGGTAGCCAAATACGAACACCTTCGCGCCACCGATCCGAAAAAAGCCAAACAGTTTGCGCTGGATGCGGCAAAGAAACATGCCAACAATCCGCTCTTATTACAATCTCTTTCAAAAGCCATTTCCGATACCAGATATCCGCAGGGACAGCAGCCGGATTATGCGTTGGCAGTTCAGATCATGGAGCAGGCAGTAGCCAGATGTGCGCCGGATGATCCTTATGCCTACAGCAACCTGGCCGAAGCATATTTTAAAAGTGGAAAAATGAAAGAGGCTGTAAAAACACAGGAGAGGGTAGTGGCCATTCTCGCTGATACATCGCTGGTAGAACAAAAGCAGGAAGTGAAAGACAGGGCAGCAGAAACCCTGGAAAAATATAAGAAAGCAGTTTGATAACAGATAGACCTAAACAGGAAAGGGCGGCTCATTTTTTTGAGCCGCCCTTTGTAATGAAATACTGATAAATTTCGTATGTACAATTTCATTAGGTTTGCAGTTTACCCAGTTACCCTGACAACCTGGGATTTGTTTCTTAGCATCTTTATAGATCAATCAATAACACGTATGAAAAAAATTGCTCTGTTCACCTTTTGTCTTATGCTCTTGTCGATTGTCGGATTTACCCAAAGCTCCACAGCGGATTCACTGGCGGTGTTGAAAAAAGAAAAGGAAATGCTGAAAATGCAGGAGCGCATCAGTCAGTATAAGATAGATTCTGTAACGCTGGAACTGGACCTTCAGGAAAAAAAGAATGAATTACACAAACTGAAGCTGGAATCCCAAAGCCTGGCAGATAAGAATTACCAGCATGCACAAAACCTGCAACGCGATGCACATAGCAAGACGGCCACCAGAAAAGCTGATAAAGCTGCCAGTGCGGCAAGGAAGGCGGCCAAAAAAGTAAGGAAAGCGGAAAGTTCAGTGGATAAAACTGAAAAGAAATTGAAAAAGCTGAAGAAGAATCTCGATAAGGAAGAAAATAAACTTAAGAAACTGACCGTTTTGGAAAAATAGTATTCCTGTTTTCCTTTTTGCAAAATTGAAAGAGGCAGTCACCCGGACTGCCTCTTTCTGTATAATTCTATTATAGATTTCTTATTTTGTCCACCAGGGTTGGGCGCTGATCTTATCATTACCTTCTCCAAACTGACGCTTGATGGCTTCACCCACATTGCCTGCATTATTATTGTATTCCGCCTGCGGATAGATCCAGCGGAACGGGATATTCACGCCTGCAGGACGACGGAAAGCAGGATAGCCCGTTCTCAAATGATCGAAGAAAGGGCCCCAGGGCGATTGCAGGAAAGAACGGAGGTAGCGCTGCATGATGATCTTTTCGATCTGGCCTTCTGTAGTGGCAGCAGCAGCCAGGTTGTTGATGTTCTTACCCAGGTAAGCTGTTGCAATGCTTTCCGATACATAGCTTCCTAATCCTTTCGCATATTTTTCATAGAACTTAAAGGATGCTTTCACACCTGCATTATAGTGGTCATCTGCATTACCGGCAAGCCATCCTCTGACGATAGCTTCAGCAATGATCAGTTCCTGTTCAGCATATCCGATCAGTACCATGGGCTCTGTTGTTGGATCTTTATGGTACCTGTTGTTCACTTTGGAAGTTTTACCGAGTGCGGCTTTCGTATTCACTTCTGAATAGGGCGCAGCGGGATCGCCACCTTCATAGGCAGTGAAGTCATCGATCTCCAGTCCTGCATCCTCTGCATTCTTTGTTCTGGTGCAGAAGATAAAGAGACGGGGATCTTCCCTGTCCTGCAGCCTGCGGATAAAAGTGGAATCCATATACATACCCGAGCCGTAGCCGCTGGAGTTGAATTCAGGATAGCGATTACCTTCCTGATCGAGGAACACCAGTTGCGCATCGTCGTCATTACTGGCCAAAAGCGGCTCATTGGCTACTATCTGTGAAAAAGCAGCTTTGATAGCCAGGTCTGCATCGGCTTCTTTTTTGGACAGCAGCATCAGCACTTTCAGACGGAAGGCGTTGATGGCTTTGCGCCATTTTTCCAGGTCGCCCTTGTAGATGATATCGCCGGTAATAATGGTGTTTTCCTTCGACAGTAATTCATTCGCTTCTTTCAGTTCGGCCAGTATCCCTTTGAACACATCTTTCTGCGCATCATACACAGGCGGGATATAAGTTTCCTGTGTTTCACCCTGTAAGGATTGAGAGTAAGGTACATCCCCGAAAGTAAGTGTGAGGTTCAGGAAATAACTGGCCCGGAAGAATTTACCCAGCGCCAGGTACGCATTGCTGTTGATGCGTTTTGCTTCTTCCATCATTTTGGTCACATCCCTCATTTTCGAGTAGGGAGTGAAGTTAGACCTGTCCCATTTATAATATTGTTCAGTGCTTTCCCCGTCTGTCTGTACAAGTTTCTTTTCTGCATAGAGCGGGCTGGTGCCGTTGTTATAACGGAAGGCGTCCCATTCGATCTGGGTCAACAACAATTGTGGGTGCGTTTCCGTAACCCTGTTGGGGTCTATATTGATCTCTGCCAGTTTCTTGCAGGAGCTGAATCCGGTGAGAACGGTGATGCCTATGATGATTAGTTTTTTCATTACGTAGAGAATTTTTAGTGCAGGATGCTGTTTAGAATTTTACATTGAGGGAGAAACCTACATAACGTGGAGAAGGATCTTGCAGGTTGCCATCGTTACCGATCTCATAGTCCGGATCCAGCAATGGCATTTTCTTCCACATTGCCAGGTTGTATCCAAACACCTGCGCGTAAAGTCCTTTTACTTTTTTCCCTAAATTGATCACATTGCCGAGCTCATAGCCAACGGATACCCTGCGCAACTTGAAAAAGGAACGATCGAAAGTGTTGGCGAACTTCTTGCTCTCTTTTTCGGTTACACGGGCACGGTAGGGATAGTTCTGTCCCCATGTCTGCCAGCTTACAGCGGTGGTATTGTCGGCATATTTACGGGTATCGGAAATGACGTTGCCATTGATGTCCTGTTTCAATTCTCCTGACACTACCACAACACCTTCCGGAACATATACGGGTTTGCCTGCTTCATATTCAGCAGCACGGTATTCAACAGAGTTGGGATGTTTGCCGCCCCACCACATTTTTTCATGCGTGGTAGAGTTCATGATACCGCCCCATACACCATCGATGTCCACACCGATATCGAAGCCTTTGATGTTGAATTTATTCTGGAAGCCGAGTCTCCAGGAGGGGTCCAGGTGACCAATATTTCGCGCAAATGCATCCCTGATCGGCATTCCATTACTGCCGAGGATCAGCTGGCCGTCTGCACTTTTCTGCCATACAGTGGCATAATAGCTATCCGTTCTGTCGCCCAGTTTGAGATTGCCGAACTTCGACTGATCGCCATAGATCTCTGTGATCTTTTTCACATAGGTTGACCAGTTGGCGGCAATATCCCACCTGAAATTCTTTTTCCTGATCGCTTTGAATCCTGCAACTATTTCAAATCCATTGGTGGTGTACACGTTGCCGTTCACTTTTTTAGAAGTGAAGCCTGATGCTTCTGAAATACCCAGGTCAATGATCTGGTTCTCGTCTTTGATATTGTAGTAAGTGAGATCCAGTGAGAGCCTTCCTTTGAACAGACCTGTAGAGAGGCCCATTTCATAGGAGGAGGATTTTTCAGGAAGGATATTCGGGTTTACGATCCCGGAAGGATAATAAACAGATTGAGTGGATCCATAGGTTGTGCCTTTGTTGTAGGCAGAGTAAACGCTGTAGGGAGCCAGATCGCTCGATACATGCGCCCATGATCCATACAATTTCAGGTACTCTACAAACTGTGGCATCTTCACATATTCTGACACCATAGTGCTGAGTGAAACAGAAGGATAGAAATAGGAATTGTTGCTGGTGGGCAGGGTGGAAGACCAGTCGTTACGCGCTGTGAAGCTCAGGAACACTGCATTGTACAGATCGATATTGGCAGCTCCGTAAATACTCCTGATAGATTTTTCGTAGCGTGAGTTATTGGCCTGTACAGGTCCCTGCGTGTTATTGAGACTGTAAACTTCGGGAACGATCAAACCGTCTGTGGATTGATATTCCTGTGTGTATTTCCGGTTGAAGAGGGAAGCACCGGCATTGATGCCGATCTGAATATTATCTGTGATATCTTTTGAATAAGACAGTAAGGCGTCCGCATCAAAATTCAGCTGATGTGTATTCCAGTTCTTGTAATCACCATTGCGGGAGTCGCCATAGTTCATGTATGACTTGGGGCTCTTCATGGATTCGAAATTGGAAATATTCCTTCCGTTCCCACGGAGCTGTAAAACCAGGTCTTTGGTGAATTTGTAACTTCCTTTGAGCTGCATGTCTACCACATCCCTGTCCTGCGCCTGTTTCAGGTTATAGGAAGCGAAGTAGGGGTTGTTGTACCAGGCATAGTTGTAGTTGGCCTGGCGATAGCCTTCCTGACCGGGCACCCAGAGATGGTTCTTCAGGTCCTGTCCGTTCACATCATCGCTCATCCAGATGAGGATGGTGTAGATATGGTTCTTGGGGCCGTATCCATAACGGGGATAGTTAGGTGAAAATACCTTGTTGTAGGAGAGAGAGGTTTCCAGTGTGAATTTCTCCGTGATGTCGAATGCGGCATTGAAGTTCAGTCCGCCGGTGTTGAGGCTCATGTTGGGAACCTGTCCTTTCTGGTGGGCATATTTTCCTGAAGCATAGTAGCGTGCTTTTTCTCCTTTGTAAGCCACAGAGAAAGTATTGGTGCTGACGATACCTGTTCTCAGGAAGTCTTTGAGGTTATCGTGGTAAACGAAATCTGTGGGTACGCGTTCGTATTTGGAGCGATCGTCATAGATGGTTCCTTTTACATCGCCATACCATTCGATGGTTTCACCGGTTTCTTTATTCCTGATGGGGCTGTTCCACTGAGGAACTTTCACGCCTGCATTCAGCCTGGGGCCCCAGGTCATGTCGCCATCGGAGATCCCGCCATCGGCTCCGTCCCAGAATTCGTACTGGCCATTGGAACCGCTTCCGTATTCCTTTTGCGTTTTCGGGAAAACAGTAAAGCCGGCAGTGAACATATTGTTGGTATTCACATTCACTTCCATGCCTTCTTTTTTGGCATTCTTTGTAGTGATGAGGATAGCGCCGTCTTTACCACGGGTGCCATATAACGCTGACGCAGCTACGCCTTTCAGCACGTTGATATTATCGATGTCTTCACCGGAAACATCATAGAAGTCTGTTTCCACGGGAACACCATCGATAACGATCAGGGGTGATTTACCCCTCAACTGGAACTGTGGGCTTTGGAACATACCGGTGGGAGTGGTTACGGTAAGACCAGCCACCTGTCCTGCCAAAGCCGTACCCAGGTTCATGGTGCGGGAGTTGGCGAGTTGTTCTGTTTTTACTTCCTGGGTGGTGAAACCAAGCCTCTTTTTCTGTTGTTTGATACCGATGGCTGTTACCACTACTTCGTCCAGTTGTTTTGAACCTTCCTGCATGGTTATGTTCAATACAGATTGTCCGTTCACAGGAACTTCCCGGGTGGCAAATCCTACTGAAGAGAAAATGAGTATTGCATCGGAAGGCGCTGTAATGGAGAACTTTCCTTCGGTGTCTGTAACAATGCCGTTGGATGCGTTCTTAATTACAACGTTCACTGAGGGAAGATTTTTGCCTTTTGGATCGGTGACCCTGCCGCTGATGACTTGTTGTGCAAACAGGATCGATGGAAAGATAGTAAGTACGGATAAACAGAGTATCCGCAGGTAGCGTA
The DNA here is from genome assembly GCF_007970185.1 of Pseudobacter ginsenosidimutans. NCBI lineage: Bacteria > Pseudomonadati > Bacteroidota > Chitinophagia > Chitinophagales > Chitinophagaceae > Pseudobacter > Pseudobacter ginsenosidimutans. The sequence goes on from NZ_CP042431.1 coordinate 3,988,781, forward strand.
GCTTTTTGCTCATTTGCCTGGTTTTGTTTGTAAGGAGGAGCGCAAAGATTGAATAGTAATGTAAAGGGAAGGTTAATGGGCTTTTAACAAATCTTTATCAGTGAAACCAGCGGCAATAAATTGCGATGCTATGTTGCTTTTTGTTTTATTATATTTGATCTCTCCGGGTGAGTTACAGCATCCCGCCTACAACCTTCTCCTTGCGGAATCATTCTTGAAGTAAACCATTACAATGTTCACTGCTTGGCCGTAACCCCATCATACCAGGAAAAAGAATTATTGCATCGCCTGTCTGAAGGAGATAAACAGGCATTCACCACCTTGTTCGATATTTATTGGGACAATATCTACAGCGTTGCGCTTGTACTCACCAAATCGCCGCAGCTCGCAGAGGATACGGTGCAGGAGATCTTCCTGAAGGTCTGGAACAAGCGGGAGGAGCTGGCCTCCGTTGACCGGTTCGACAATTATCTTTTCATTATGGCCAGGAACCATATCTTTTCGGAGTTCCGGCGCTTAAAGATCCGGCAGGAGCATATTGCCTTGCTCCAGGCTCATTTCGATTCAGCACTTCAGACTCCGGAAGATCAGATGCTATATAAAGAATCCACTGAACTCATCGAAAAAGCAGTAGCCCGACTGGCGCCACAGCAACAACAGGTTTACAGGCTGAGCCGTGAACAGGGCCTCACACATGAAGCCATTGCTGCCACACTGGGCATATCCGTTCATACCGTACGCAATCATATGGTCAGGGCTATCAAGGGGATCCGTGATTATCTGATGAACCAGGATAACACCCTGCTGCTGACTGTGGCATTGATCCGGTCCATGCTCTAAAAAAATATTTTCGGTACATGTAGTTCCTGGTTCTTTGTGGTGCGTCTTCATTTGGTACAAGCCGCAAAAATTATGAAGAATTGGCAAGAATTACTGGATGGTTATCTCAATAACAACCTGACATCTGCGGAACTGGAAATGTTCTTACAGCAGGCTGATGATCATAGTGATTCAATTGCCGGCACCATCGGTGAATTGCTGGCATCGGGAGAATTGCAGGGAGAGGGAGATCCTTTACTGCGCAACAAGCTGCTGGAACAATTGCTGGAGAAGATCGATCAGCCTGTTGAACCGCCGGTCCGGAAAATTTCCTTCCTGCGCAAACCCTGGGTGCGTGCAGCGGCAGTGGTACTGCTTACAGCAAGTCTCGTTGCCCTCACCTGGTTCCTTAAAGACCGTTCAGAAGAGAATATACCTGCGGATCGTCCTGCCATTGTGCAGGATGCTGCTCCCGCCCGCGAAGGCGCCATCCTTACCCTGGCAGATGGCAGATCGCTTCTGTTAGACAGTTTGCCAAATGGCATTGTAACTACAGATGGCAATACAAAGATCGAACTGGAGAACGGACAGATTTCATATAGCCATGAAAAAGATACTGCCGGCACAGTTCGCTTCAATACCATGCAAACTCCGAGGGGACGCACTTTTCATATTCAATTGCCGGACGGCACCATGGCCTGGCTCAACGCTGCATCATCCATCACCTATCCTGTGCAATTCAAAGGAAAAGAACGGAACGTTTCGGTACAGGGCGAAGTGTATTTCGAAGTGGCAAAGAATGCCTCCATGCCTTTCCGCGTAACAGTGAACGATCGCACTACCGTGGAAGTATTGGGAACGCATTTTAACGTGAATGCCTATGCGGATGAACCACTCATCAGTACCACACTCCTCGAAGGAAGTGTGCGGGTGGTCAGTGGAAACTCCGTCATACTGAAGCCCGGTGAAGTAGCCAGCCAGTCAAACTCCGGTGCTGCTTCCGTTATCCGGGTACAGCCTGCAGATACAGATGCAGTGATGGCCTGGAAAAACAACCGCTTTCATTTCAATCATACTGATATTCCTACGATCATGCGACAACTGGCCAGGTGGTATGATGTAGATATCGTGTATGAAGGCGCTGTGCCAACCGGCCATTTCAATGGTAAACCATCCAGAAACCTATCCGCTTCTCAGGTACTGACACTGCTGCAACATATTGGTGTCAATTGCCGTATCGAAGGCAAGAAAATCATTGTAGCTGAATAATTATTAAGTCATTTAACCAAACTGCTTATGAGGCCAACATGCCTTACCCTGTTGCTATTGCTTTTATTCCAGCAAGGGTTCTCACAAACTGCGGGCATTACATTCAAAGGCAAAGGCGTTTCCCTTGCCACTGTATTCGCCAGCATCGAAAAACAAACGGATTATACTTTCTATTACAAGGTGGAAGTATTGGAAAAGGCAAGAAATGTGGACGTGGATTTCAGGAAGGAACCACTGTCTGAAGTGCTGAAAGTTCTATTTGCCAACCAACCGCTGAAGTACCTGATCATCGACAAGAATATTGCGGTATCTGCCAGTGAACAACCGGGAACGCCAACTTCGGGTCCTGCAGCGCTTATGACGGTAAGTGGAACGGTTATGAATAAACGAGGAGAGGTTCTTGGCAATGCCAGTGTGGTGGTGAAAGGCACTCTGAAAGGAACATTCACCAAAGCTGATGGAACATTCGTTCTGGAGAATATGAAACCGGAAGATTTGCTGAAGGTAAGTTTCATCGGATACCAGGCTGTAGAGATATCCATTAAAGGACAGGAAAAGCTAACGATCGTACTGCAGGAAGCCGATAATCAACTGGACGAAGTGGTGGCCCAGGGTTACAGTAACACTACCAAGAGGCTTTCCACCAGTAGTGTGAGTAAAGTAAGCTCTGCAGAACTGGGCCGTCAAACAGAAATGAATCCATTGCTGGCTTTACAGGGAAGAGTACCGGGAATGGTGGTAACGCCAACCACCACTTACGCTGCCAGTTCCATTGAAATAGATCTCCGTGGAAAATCATTACTGTCGGGGCAAAGTGGGAGACCGTTGATAGTGATCGATGGAAGCCCGCTTTATGTTGGCTCCAACCAGGGGGCAGCTAACGGTGACGGGCCAGCGCAGGGGATGGCGGCAGGATTTTCACCTGCCTATAGCCAGAACCCATTGTACGGACTCAACCCGAAAGACATTGAGAGCATCGAGATATTGAAAGATGTAGGGGCTACTTCCATCTATGGTTCGGCAGGCGCCAATGGTGTGATCCTGATCACCACCAAAAGAGGTAAAGCCGGATCTAACAATGTTGAGGTGAACGCAAGCACAGGCTTCTCCAGGATCACTCGTTACTGGAACATGCTCACCACTCCGCAATACCTGGAAATGCGCCGCGAAGCTTTTAAGAATGATGGCATCATTCCCACTCCGCAGAATGCACCGGACCTTCTCGTCTGGGATACTACCAGGCAAGTGGACTGGCAAAAAGAGATCTGGGGGAAAATGGGGTCCAATTTCAGCGCCAATGCTGTTATCTCCGGCGGCACCGCTCAATTCACGCACCGGTTGTCTGCGAATTACAACACCAGCAGTGATATCACTACCGCATCAGGAAGTAACGATGTGATAGGCGTGTCAGCAGCATTGGATCACAGAAGCCGTGATTCCCGTTTCAGTCTCGGCTTCACAGCCAACTATTACTATACCAAATCAGACATAGTAAGAACTCCGTCAATTTCTACATTGCCGCCTAATGCACCACCCATTTATGATGAAACCGGTGGTCTCAACTGGGCTGCCTATAATGCCGTTGGTCAGGCTTCTTTCCTGGAATCCTTTGTTTGGATGCCTACGCCGGTATTAAGCAAAACCAACAGCATCTCTTCCAACCTGCGATTGAAATACGAGATCCTGAGAGGGCTCAACCTCATTGCTTCCGTCGGGTATAACCGGAATGATAATGATATGGAGATGTTCAAGACCATCAAATCTCAAAACCCTGCCAGTTTCCCGATCGGACAAGCATTGTATGGTAAATCGAAAAGCAATAACTGGACGATAGAACCACAGGCCAGTTATGAAAATACGCTGTTGGGAAAAGCGCGGATCAGTGTGGTAACAGGAGCTACCATCAGGCAGGAGTTCAGGGAGAACGTTTCGATCTATGCAGGAGGATATTCCAATGACGCGTTGATAAGAGTGTTATCGCCGGGAAACATATGGGCCATCACAAATGAACGCAATCCTTACAAGTATGCAGGGATCTTCGGAAGGATGGGGCTTACCTGGGACAATAAGTATGTGTTGGAATTATCCGGCAGAAGGGATGGGTCATCCCGCTTCGGACCAGGCCGCAGGTTCGGCAACTTTGGCGCAGTTGGTCTCGCCTGGATCGCCTCCGATGAGCAATGGCTGAAAAAATACTGGCCCCTGTGATCAGTTTCCTGAAGTTCAACGCCAATACCGGTACCGCAGGGCAGGATGGCGGCAGTGATTACCAATATCTCTCCCGTTGGGGGCAGTCATTCGGCATGCTTACCTATGATGATATCGATCCAATGATTGCGCTGCAGCCATTCAACCAGGATTACCATTGGCAACTGACCCGTGAACTGAACCTGGGAATGAATCTCCGTTTCTTCAGGAATGACCTGTCGCTTGCAGTGAACTATTATCGAAAGCGGGTAGGGAATCAATTGACGCAAAACCCAACACCCTTTATAACCGGCTTCCCCACTGTATTTGGTAACTGGGATGCCACTGTACAAAATGAAGGGTGGGAGGCAATGTTCAGCGCTACTCCTGTCAGGACTAAAAATTTTTCCTGGACCTTTTCTGTGAATGCTGCTATCAACAGAAACAAATTGCTGCAATATCCGGACATGAAAAATTCACCATTCGCCAGAACCATGACGGTAGGAAAGTCTACTACCGAGAAGTACCTGCTGCATTACGTAGGTGTGGATCCTATGACAGGGTGGTACCAGTTTGAAGATTACAATAAAGACGGATGGATCAAAAATAATCCCAACGTGATGCCTGGTATCGCAGACGACAACCGGTATGTGTTCGATCAAATGCCCAAAGTAACGGGAGGCATGTCGCATGCATTCTACTACAAAATTTTTTCTCTGAACCTCTCTTTCGATTACCGTATCCAGGAAGGAAGGAATGCTTTCGCCGGAATGCTGCCTTCCGGAATACCAGGTACATTGAGCAATATCCCCGTTGAACTTTTCAACCACCGCTGGCAAAAACCTGGTGATAATGCACGCTACGCAAAATTTTCCACGCAGAGCGCGCCCCAGCATCAGTTTGGAGCAACAACCGGCGGATCAACCCTCACTTATACCGATGCTTCTTTTCTGCGCTTCAGGAATATCAACTTTTCATACACCCTGCCTGAAAAATGGATGCAGAGATTAGGTATGAAAAACGGTTCGCTGAATATCACCACCAATAACCTTTTTGTGATCACCCGTTACAAAGGGATCGATCCGGAAATACAAACCTTTGGGTCGATGCCTCCGTTGAAAACTGTTACAGCAGGCTTTTCTGTTAATTTCTAAATTCTATTCCATGCGAATGATCACTCAATATATTCTACCGGTATTGTTTTTCACCATGCTGCTTTCCTGTGAAAAACTGGTAGAAATCGATCCTCCCATCGATTCCATTACCACCAGCGAGGTCTTCATTTCTGAAAATCAGGCAAAGCAGGCAATGGCCGGCCTTTACACACTGATGATGAATGGAAAGACGGGAAATGGTCATGTCACTTCCTCAAGACTGACCCTGATGGCCAGCCTTTCTTCGGACGACCTGGATTGCTTCAATGCGCAAACCAATAGCTATTTTCCCTTCAATGCAAACCGTTTGACAAGAGAAAGTATTTCCAGTGATGCTATCTGGACGGGATTGTACGAAATCATCTTTACTGCCAATTCAGTGATAGAAGGAATCCGGGCTTCCACTGCTGCAGCTTTTCCTGAAAAATCGAAAACAAAGATGATCGCTGAATGCAGGTTCGTCAGGGCTTTCTGTTTTTTCTACCTCACCAATTTTTTTGGAAATGTTCCAATGGTGACCACTACAGACTTCAATGAAACGCGAAGACTTCCGGCCGCATCAAAAACTGAATTGTACAAACAGATGACCGATGATCTCCTTTTTGCCAGGGATAATCTGCCACCGGTAAATCAGAACAGCAGCGGCGAACGCATTTATCCCGACAAATGGGCGGCAACTGCTTTGCTGGCGAGGGTATACCTCTTCCTGGAAGAATATCCCAATGCCTGGGAACAGGCAAATGCAGTGATCCTTAATACTACACAATTCACATTGGAACCAGCGCCGGAAAATGTTTTTCTCGTCAATAGCAGGGAAGCTATCTGGCAGTTGAAGCAAAATACCAGCTCTCATAATGGTACTGCCACTTATGAAGGCGAGCAATTCATTCCCGGAAGCGGCCTGGCCGGAATTCCTTTCTCTGATATCTATTACAATTTGCCTGACAACCTGCTGAATGCATTCGAACCTGACGATAAAAGGAAAACAGACTGGACAGCCCCTGCGGCCCCCAATCCCCAGAATGTACCCGGACAATTTTATTTTCCGCATAAGTACAAAACCGGCGGATACAACAAAGTGATCGGTGGAATGCCAACGGAATTTTATATGGTGCTTCGATTGGCGGAACAATTCCTCATCCGCGCAGAAGCTGCAGCACATGGCGCCGGCTCTCTCACCGATGCCATCGGGGATCTCAATAGTATCAGGCATAGGGCCGGATTGTCAGATCTGCCCGATGATCTCGATCAAGCACAGGTGCTGGCCGCCGTTGCGCAGGAACGGAGAATGGAACTCTTTTGTGAATGGGGGCACAGGTGGTTCGATCTGAAGCGGACCAGCAAGGCAAGTGCAGTGCTGTCTCTGATCCCGGTGAAACAACCCTGGCAGGGCGATCATCAATTATTGTATCCGATCCCTGCCAGGGAGATCGAATTCAACCCATCCCTCCAGCAAAATCCTGGTTACTAAAAAAAATTACAGATGAAAAAAATCAACCACGGCTGTTTTCTTTTCCTGTTTTTGATAGCAGCCTGTAAAAAAGACAATCCCCGCGGAACAGCCACCCTGCTGATGTTCAATGCTGTGACCGGATCCGATACGCTCGTTACCAGTTTCAACGGCACAGAAACCATACGCTATTTCAAAACTGCCAACAGGCTGGTCTATGGCGAAGTGATAAGCCCATATTTTTTCAATATGAACGGGCAATTCAATTCCTATGCAGGTGATCAGCCGATCGTTTTGTACAACAACAACGATACTACCAGCAAGAGCCAGCCTGTATTCGATCTACAGGTGAACCTGCCTGTTAGTTCCATCAGCAGCCTCTTCCTCACGGGTTCTCTGGCTGATCCGGATACTTTGTTTACCCGTGATCATCTGCCATATCATCCTTCAACCGACAGTAGTATGGGCATACGCTTCGTGAATCTTTCGCCCGGCAATATGAAATTGAGTGTGAACCTGGCGGGAGAGACTCATGGCAGTGAAGTGAGCGGCCTGCAATATAAAGGGATCACAGGGTTCACGAACTATCCGGTCACGGAAGGAGTGGAGGAGTACAACTATGAATTCAGGGATGCATCCAATGGTGATCTGATCACCACATTTACCATCGATGTGCGGAACAGTCAATCCGGCAACTTCATCATCAATCAGCGGCGCTATCGCAATTATACCCTGATGTTCTATGGGAAAGCCGGCAGCACCGGCACAGATAAACAGGCCGTGCAGATCATGAACAATAATTAACCTAACTTATATGAGCAGCATTCTAAAGATCGAACAGCTCTCGCACAGGTACAGCAGTACATGGGCTGTTCGCGACCTCAATATCGAGATCAGTCAAACAGGTATCGTGGGCCTGCTGGGCTCCAATGGTGCAGGAAAATCCACCACCATGAATATCATCTGTGGTGTTTTGAACCAGACTGAAGGTAAAGTGACCGTTGATGGATTCGATATCCGGGAACAACCGGAAGAAGCCAAAAAGAATATCGGTTTCTTACCTCAGACGCCGCCACTCTATGCTGATTTCACCATCGACGAATATCTTCACTATACAGCCAACCTGCGCGCTATGGATAAGACGAAGATCAAAGCGGCAGTGGAAGAAGTGAAGGAAAAAACGGGCATCGGACATTTCAGCAGCAGGCTCATCAAAAATCTTTCCGGTGGATATAAACAACGTGTGGGCATTGCACAGGCATTGATCCATAAGCCCAGGCTGGTGGTATTGGATGAACCTACCAATGGGCTCGATCCCAACCAGCTGATAGAAGCGAGGAAACTGATCAAAGAGATCGCGCAGGAACATGCAGTTCTGTTATCGTCGCATATCCTTTCTGAGATCCGCCTCGTGTGTAAAGATGTGATCATGATCGAAGCGGGAAGAGTAGTGTTTGCCGATACGATGGACGCGTTCGACAATTACATGCAACCCAACAGCCTCCTCGTAATGCTCCAGAATATGCCGGCGGAGGCAGCTTTGCTGGCTGTAAAAGGTGTTCAGAAAGTGGAATTCCTCACAGAAAAGCAGGTTCGGATCTATTTCGATGGAGACCCAGGCATCAACGAAAGGATCGTTGCTGCCAGCATGGAACAGAACTGGCGACTGAAAGAGATCAGCGCAGACAAGAGCCTGCTGGATGATACCTTCAAACAATTGTCCACACTTTCCAACTAGCTCACTCAACTACCTATTAAGTATAAACGCTAACCAATGAGGATGCTCATCCAAATCGCAAAAGCAGAGTTGCGAAATCTATTCTATTCCCCTGTAGCATGGTTCCTGGCTATCGCCTTCCTGGTACAATGCGCCTTGTTCTATATGAAGGGGATGGTGCCGATGGCAAAAGGAAATGATGTAATGAATGAAATGTACCCGGGCATGAATGTATATGAAGACTTCCCGCTTACAGGTTCCTTCTTTCTTCAACCCGGTGGCATGTTCCAGGTGGCGCTGCAGAATCTGTACCTTTTCATCCCATTGCTGACCATGGGGATGATCAGCCGCGAAGTGAACAATGGCACCATCAAACTGCTCTTTTCCTCCCCGGTGAAACTGCGGCAGCTGGTGCTGGGAAAATACCTGGCATTGATGGTATACAACCTGCTGCTGGTGGGGATCATCGGCATATTCATGGTCACTGCTTTTTTCATATCAAATCACCAGACTATGGGTTATTGTTGTCGGCAGCACTCGGCTTTTATCTGCTGATCTGCGCTTATGGAGCCATCGGTTTATTCATGAGCAGCCTGACCACTTACCAGATCCTCTCTGCCATCGGTACTTTCATTGTTATTTTCATACTGAGCCGTATCGGCACACTCTGGCAGGAGACCCCCTTTGTGCGCGACCTTACTTATTTTCTCTATCTGTCAGGAAGAACAGGTAGAATGCTCAATGGGTTGATCGCATCGAAGGATATCATTTATTTTTTGATGGTGATCGGCATGTTCCTCGGCTTTACCCTCGTCAGGCTCAGGAATGCCAGGGAGAAAAAGCCCTGGTATATCAAGGCGATGCGGAATGTGCTGGTGATTGCCGTTACAGTACTTACCGGATATATTTGTTCATTCCCTCAGACCACGCTTTACTTCGATCCAACGGATCGTGAGAACAATACCCTCCATATCAATACCAGGCAACTGGTAAAAGAGATCGGCAACGATGATCTGGAAGTGACCCTCTATACCAACCTGCTCGGCAATGAAATGAGTTATGGTCTTCCCGGTGCGCGTAACGCTTACCTGACCAATATGTGGGAGCGGTTCCTTCGGTTCAAACCTAATATCAGGTTCAAATACGTGTATTACTATTATTATGATCCTTCGCTGGATATGGGCCAGAAAGCAACACTGTTCCCCGGCAAGTCCAATGAAGAGATGGCAAGGGACATCGCAAAATTGTACAGGCTCGATTTGAAATTGTTCAAAAGTCCGGAAGAAATGAAAAAGATCATCGATCTCGGACCTGAAGGACACCGGTTGATCATGCAGCTGAAGTACAAAGGCAGAACGGAATTCCTGAGAACATACGGTACCGGAACGGCCTTCCCGGCAGGTGATCCCTGGCCAATTGAAATGAATACCGCTGCTGCATTAAAGAGGTTGGTACATCCGGAATCCATACCCCGGATCTTATACTCCACCGGGCATTATGAGCGGAGTATTTTCAAAGATGGAGAACGTGAATACTGGTATACAACCCTGAACAAGACCAGGAACGAAACCCTTATCAATAACGGGTTTGAATTTGATACCATCTCCCTGGCTACCCGGAACATACCGGAAAATATTACAGCACTCGTATTGGCGGACCCACGTTCAGCTCTAACCGAAAACGAACAAAAGAAGATCAGTGATTACATAAGCAAAGGTGGGAACATGATCATAATGGGGGAGCCGGGAAAACAGGAAATACTGAATCCCCTGCTCAGTCAACTGGGCGTTCAGTTGATGGATGGGACCGTTGTGGAGCCGAGCTTCCATGAAATGCCGCAAATGGTGAAAGCCCTGTATACGCCTGCTATTGCCAATGTGGGGTACGAGCCGCTGATGCAGATGATCAGCAGGAAGTTCAACAGTAAATATCCTTATGATACCATAAAGCTGACTATGCCAGGAGTGGCAGCAATTGCATTCACCAATAAAAATGATTTTGAGAAGAAGGCATCCCTCCTGACGAATAAAAACAGTACATGGATCAGGAAAGGAGAACTGGTTACCGATTCCGCAGCCATTTTGTTTCAACCTGAAAATGGCGATACAAGAGGCTCATTCCCTACAGGCGTTCAACTGAGCAGGCAGGTAGGTAAGAAGGAACAACATATTATGATAATGGGCGACGCTGATTATATCAGCAATTACAGACTGGCAGACTATTTCAACAATACGGTCCATTACTGGATCAGCAATGGGGCCTATCCTGTATATCTTCCCTGGCGTAATCCCACTGATAATAAAGTAATGGTTACAGGCAGGACCATGATCAGGCTCAGCTTCGTATATACATGGGTGTTGCCGGCCATCATCCTGGTGCTTGCAGCCGTTCTGCTGATCAGGCGAAAAAGAAAATAGAAACCAATACAAAAACACTATAAATAATCATCGATGAGGATGATCATTCAAATTGCGAAGGCGGAACTGAGGACTCTTTTCTATTCCCCTGTGGCCTGGTTCCTGATACTTGCATTCCTTGTGCAATGTGCTTACTTTTTTACCACCGGATTGGCGGGCCTGGCCGAAGTGCAGGATATGATAGTTAAGAATAATCCCGGTTATGCTGGCCTTACAGGAAGTGCTGAAGCTGGTTATACCAGGCGATTGTTCCTGGGTGGCGAAGGCGTATTTTCAAGTGTGTTGCAGAATCTGTACCTGTTCATTCCGCTGCTTACAATGGGGCTTATCGGCAGAGAGATTCAGAACGGCACTTCAAAGCTGCTTTATTCTTCCCCAGTGAAACTGCATCAGATCGTATCAGGGAAATATCTTGCCATCATGATCTATAACCTGATACTGGTAATTATCCTGGGGATCTTCATGGTAACCGCTTCGATGGTGATGATCAAAGTTGATCATGGAATGCTGCTCTCTGCCATGCTGGGCTTCTACCTGCTTACCTGCACGTATACTGCTATCGGAATGTTCATGTCCAGCATTACCACGCATCAGATCATCGCAGCCGTTGGCACTTTCCTGATCGTCTTCTGCCTGAGCTTCATGGACAGTCTCTGGCAGAAATATGATTTCGTACGCGATCTCACTTTCTTTTTACATCTTCCCGGCCGCACACAAAAGATGTTACTGGGATTGATCACTACCAAAGATGTAATCTATTTCCTGGTGATCATGAGTATGTTCATCATGTTCACCATCCTCCGCCTGCGGGCCGCCAGGGAAGCCAATCCCTGGTATGTAAATATGATGCGCTATTGTTTTGTTGTGGTATTGGGATTGATGATCGGATATCTCAGTTCGAGACCTGCCATGACAGGCTATTGGGACACTACTGCTCAAAAAGTGAACACGATACATGAGAAGACGCAGCAGCTCATTAAGGAAATGGGCGATGAGCCCCTGGAGGTAACGCTTTATTCCAATTTTCTGGAGCCTTCCGGCAGTAAAGGGCTTCCCGAAGCGCGGAACGCCTACCTCACCAATGTATGGGAAAGGTATCTGCGTTTCAAGCCCGGGATCAAATTCAACTACGTTTACTATTATGATCATGATAGCACCATCATGGGTAAAAATATTTACCGTGCATTTCCCGGTAAGTCGATTGATTTCATAGCAGCCAAATCAGCAGAATATTCGGAGCTTGACCTGGATGATTTTCTGAAGCCTGCAGAGATCAGGAAGATGATCGATCTGAAGCCTGAGAACATGCGGCTGGTAATGCAGTTGAAGTACAAGGGACGCACAGAGTTCCTCCGCACTTTCAACGATAATATTTTTTGGCCGCAGGAAATGCAGGTAGCAGCAGCGTTCAAGCGATTGATCGATGGCGTTGCCCCCAAATGTGCTTTCGTTTCCGGTCATTATGAAAGGAATATTTTCAAAACCGGTGAGCGGGAGTATGCGAACCATACTGCCAGCAAACTGGAGCGCAGCGCGTTGGTGAACCTGGGCTTTGATGTGGATACTGTTAGTCTGGACACGGAAGATATTCCTGCAGGGGCAACCACCCTGGTGCTGGCAGATCCTAAATCTGCATTAAGCGAAGTATGCCTCCAAAAGATCAGGCTTTATCTGGCAACGGGTGGTAATATGTTCATTATGGGAGAACCAGGTAAGCAGCAAATGGTGAACCCGGTGCTGAAGCAACTGGGCTTAAGCCTGATGGATGGTGTGCTGGTTTCACAAAATAAACGGGAGATGCCACAGATGCAGTCGCTACACCTGACCAACGCTTTCCTTAGCATGGAGAAGAACCCGTCATCATCCGGTTTCAAAAAAGTTCCGGAAAGAGACAAACATATCCTCATGCCTTATGCAGCAGCGATCGACTATACGGATACCGCTGGTTTTACTGTTACACCTTTGCTGAAGTCGGAGGCAGGAGTTACCTGGTTGAAAAAAGGAAAGCTGGTGGTGGATTCTGCCATGGTGGAATTCAATCAGCAGGATGGAGATCTGCGGTCATTTTTCGCCTCCCTTTCAAATAAGACAATGCCGGCAGTGAAAGAGGATACAGTCAATACGGCTCAGGTAGTGCCGGATACAATGCATAATGAGCAGGGCTCATTCGTAACCTTACTGGCAATGCACCGCTCCATCGGAAATAAAGAGCAACGGATAGTTGTAGCCGGAGATGCTGATTTTATCAGCAATATGAGAGCGATGCAACACAAAACCGGCATACTCCTGTATAGCTGGCTTGCCAATGGAGTATACCCGATCGCTATTCCCGGGACTCCGCCCCGTGATATATTCCTGACTATTACCGGAAAGACTGCGGCGCAGCTCAAACTGTTCTTTGTGTGGCTGCTGCCAACACTGGTGCTGCTTTCCGGCACCGTTCTATTGATCAGACGCAAAAGAAAATAATCATGTATTTACAAACAGATGAACAAACCATCGATGATCTCCGTCTGTTCGGAAAGCGCGACAATAGTGGAGTATTCGATCTGTACAATCATGCGCATACACGTGGTGGTGAGGCCCTGCTGAAAGAGCTCTTCCGTCGTCCGCTCGCTGACAGGGATGCCATCAATAAAAGAAGCGCCATCATTCAGCATTTTGCACGTACCGGCCTTGCTTTCCCTTTCACCGGGTCAATGTTTGATATGGCCGAGAAATATATGATGGCCGATGAGCCTGCAAAACAGGGCTCGCAGAAAGGCGCTTTGAGCGAGAAAGAGATTGGCAATGGTGTGGCCGCTGTGATTGAGATGATACAGCGCACGAAGATCTTTATTGCATCTAAGGAGGTGACGTACCTGCAGGAATATGCAGCAGAAAGAAACAATATCGATCTGCTGTTAGCTGAACACGCTTTCAATCCGGTACTGAAAGAACAGGCAAAAGGAAAATTATCCTATACGGCCATAGCTGCTTATGACGTACTCTTCCGTTCGCAGGAGCGGGATAAGATCATGAAACTGCTGGATCATATCTATTACCTCGACGTGCTGTTATCAGTAGCTAAAGTAGCCATCCTACGGAAATTCATCTTTCCAAAGGCGCTGGATAAAGGTTCGGGGATATTGAACCTGGAAGGCGTTCATCACCCCGAGCTGAAAGATCCGGTGAGCAATGACATGAAGATGGATGCCAGCCGGAACCTGGTTTTCCTCACTGGCGCAAACATGGCGGGTAAGTCCACTTTCCTGCGTGCTGTGAGCATTGCGATGTATATAGCGCATATGGGTTTTCCTGTTGCTGCAAAAAAGATGGAGTTTTCGGTTATGGATGGGATTTATACAACCATCAACCTGCCGGATAACCTGGGCATTGGCGCCAGTCATTTCTATGCGGAGGTGTTGCGGGTGAAGCAGGTGGCTACGGAATTGAGCTTGAAGAAATCCCTGTTCATCGTGTTCGATGAACTGTTCCGGGGCACCAATGTGAAGGATGCGCATGAAGCATCGGTGGCGGTTGCACTGTCGTTCGCCAAAAAAACTGACAGTCTCTTCATTGTTTCTTCCCATATCATTGAAGCAGGAGAGCAACTGAAAGAACTGGACAATATCGGTTTCCTGTACCTGCCTACCCTTATGAACGGCCATATGCCGGAATACACGTATAAACTTGAAGAAGGGATTACGGATGATCGTCATGGTATGATCATCATTCGCAATGAAGGGATACTTGAAACGCTGAACAACGGCCGAAAACACGCTGTTCGGTAACGCAGCGCGTACCCAATTAAATACAGGGTGTGCCCAATCGCTCGCGGGGACGCGAGCGACTGCCGCTCTCCGGCTATTTACGACTCTCCAATTTTCAAAAAAGCTAATCATGAGTTTCAATATAGACAAACAAACACTGGATGAACTCAACCTGACCGGAAAATTCAAATCCGGCTCAGTGTATGCACTATTCAATAAAGTAAGAACAAGTGGAGGAGAACGTCTGCTGGACCATATGTTCCGTCATCCGCTTGAAGAGGCAACTGCCATCAACCATCGCAGTAGTGTTTTCCAATATTTCCAGCAGGCTGACCTGAATTTTCCTTTCGATGTACAACAGATCAGCCAGATGCGGGAGTATGTAGATTCTACTGCTAACCCTGGCGTCATCCGGGTATTGGCACAAACCTTCGTTAAGCGTGTGCTGGCCGGTCTGACCCGCGATGAACGGTACAAGAAAAGTGTACAGGGGCTGCAAGCCACCATCGTAACGGTTAGTAAATGTTATGCCTTCGTCGAAAAGCTACAGTCAGATAAAGGCCCTTATGCAGATAAGATACTAGCCATGAAGGAACTGCTTTCTGATAAGCGTTTACAGAAGCTTCGTGAGATCGATATCTATGCAGATATGCCATTAAAGAAACTGGCATATTATGAACATGCATTGAAAAGTTCCCTGCAACGGGAAATGAATGAACTGTTGCAGTTCATTTTTGAGCTGGATGTGAACATTGCCGTTAGTGCTGTTGCGCGCCAGAAGAAATTCCGTTACGCAACAGCATTGCCGCCGGAAAGGAACCTGTTTGCCGTGAAAGGCCTGGCGCATCCCGGCATCGATGGAGCTATAGGGAATGATCTGCGGATGGATACCAATAGCAACGTGATCTTTCTCACCGGCGCCAATATGGCCGGCAAATCAACTTTGATGAAATCCATCGGCATCAGCCTGTATCTCGCACATATGGGATTTCCGCTGGCTGTGAACGAAATGACATTCTCTGTTCGTGCCGGATTGTATTCCTCCATCAATGTTGCGGACAATATCGGACTGGGATACAGCCATTTTTATGCAGAAGTGGTGCGCGTGAAACAGGCAGCAGAAGCCGCTGCTACTGGCAAAAGGCTGCTGCTGATGTTCGATGAACTGTTCAAGGGTACAAATGTGAAAGATGCCTATGATGGTACACTGGCCATTACCAAAGCGTTTGCTGAGTACAGGGATTGCCTGTTCATTGTAAGCACGCATATCATTGAAGTAGGGGAGGCGCTGAGATCACAGGATAATATTCAATTCGTTTACATGCCTACTGTTATGGAAGGTGTGAAGCCAAAATATACTTATCAATTGCAACAGGGTATCACGGAAGACAGGCAGGGTATGATGATCATCAGGAATGAAGGGATCCTGGAATTGATGGACTGATATACCTGACTGGCTTGCTCACTGAAGGGGCTTTGCCCAATTATTCGCATTCAGTTCAGGATTCAGAACAATCGAGCTGAATTTGTAGGTAAAGGTTTTGTTATCCCTCATCTCTTTGACCGTGTAGGGCAATTGCACCTGCTGTGCAGTTTTGAAATCTGAAAAAAGATACGTGATACTCCTGTTGTCGATTTTGGCGGAAGAGCCTGTCAGCCTTTGTTCATTGTCGAATGCCCACGCTGTACTGATGCCATTGACCGAAACGATCATGCTTGTTGTCTGATCCTTTTTTTCAGGAGAGCTGAGGATGGAAATTTTTGCCAGTGCCGTTTCCTGCAGGTTGAATATGCCGGATAGACCGGCTAATTGGATTTCCCTGATGCGGCTGGAAACAAGGGTGGTGAATTTATTGTTAGACCATTCCCATCCGGTATTACCCTCTGTTTGTTCGATGCCGATCAGTTGTCCCTGTTTCCTGTATTCATTGCGGATCTTTTGTAAGGGGAGATCGAGATAGGTGGTTATCTGCAATGCGCCATTGCCAAGCGATGATTCAAGTTTCACTGTTTTGATGACATTCAGTTGTTTCCCTCCAAGAGCCAGATTGGCCTTGTTCAGGAACTCCCGGGCGCTGCCCATATCTTTTGGGCGGGTACCGGGCTTGTTTGGTGATCCTTTTTCCACTTTATCTTTTCCTGGCAAATTTTCATCTGCATAATAAGTGGTGCCGTTGACCACTATAGAGGATACAGCATCTGAAGTAAAGCAGCTGTTCACACTTTTTTCTCCATTATTGAAATGAAGGGTTAGTACTCCATCTTTGATGGTGTACTTTCCATCGGTTTCTTTCTTGTTTTTTCCATATCCACTTACGTTCTCTCCCGAAATATAGGTAGAGCTTGCGCTGGAAGAGTTGAAGCTGCCATCAGGGTTGAACCGGATCCCTTTATGCGCGCGGTTTCCAACATAGGGCGCATTAGTGCCTGATCCGATACCTCCACTCCCGGAGGAGTAACTGAAACTATAATATCCCGGAGGTATCTTATTGGCTGGTTCCTTTCTGAAGATGGTGGTGCCATTGTACCAGAAACTGCCATCCCCATCATAGGGAATGGGAAAAACTTCTTTCTTTGAATCTATTAGCTTAATGGCTCCTTTTTCAATGGTATACCGGCCACTGACCTCAGTCTGCCACCCATTGCCAAGATTGGTGCAATAGGTGCCGTCTGGCCGGAAATATAAAATTATCTCAGTGCTTTCCATTCCGCCACCGAATGTTGCACTTGGGTCCCACCGCATACCAATAAACGCAGCATGCATATACTTTCCCTGTTGGGCCGGAGCAAGGCCTGGGTGCAAAAGAAGCATTAACAAAAAGGTGAACAGCTTCGGAAGGGAGCACCTGTGGTAAGTTGTCATTGTTTTTTTGCTTTGATTAGGCTAATCGGATAGATCAAAAACTGTTCCGGTTATAGCAGCTGCGGTTTTGAAAGACCAATGGGTAAATTCCGATCCGGATTCTACCAATAAAAAATTGTATTCTTGCTGTTCAGCTGCTCATCTTTGAAAGCAAGAAATGGACCCGAACCCTCAATACTCCGACAAAGAATTACTCCGGCGCATTGCCCTGGGAGATGAGCAGGCATTCACTTCACTTTTCTGGCGGTATAAAGACAGGATCTATTCAACCGGCCTGCGCCTTACCGGTTCCACAACCGAGGCGGAAGAGATCGTACAGGACGTTTTTGTGAAACTCTGGACCAAAAGACAAGACCTCACAGACATCGGTAATCTCGAAGGTTATGTTTACATGATGGCGCGCAATTACACATTCAACAGTCTGCAGCGTATTTCAAAAAAGATAGCTGGGGGCACTGCCGGCATTGAGGAAAGGGATTTGGATGAAGTGGCTGCAGATGCGATCCTTGAAGAAAAAGAGCTCAATGAGCTCCTGTTCCAGGCCATCCGTCAGTTGCCTGCCCAACAACAAAAAGTGTATCAGCTCATCAAACAGGAAGGGTTTACCAAGCAGGAAGTGGCAGATAAACTGGGCATTTCTATCCATACCGTAAAATCCCATTTCGATGCCGCCGTCAGGGCTATCAGGGCATTCATCACAGCCCGGATCGAGTTGTCTCTTATCCTTATCTGGCTTGCCGAAAAAAATTTTTAAGAGCACTCACCAGTTGGGCGCCTGTCCACTGTCTTTATATTCACTGAAGATTATTTTGTCATGAATGAACGGCTTTCATACCTGTTTCAACGATTGTATACCGGAAACATTTCTCCTGAAGAAAAAGAGGAGTTGTATGTGTTGATGCAGGATCCGGGAAATGCTTTGGAGATCAAGGACCTAATTCAGCAGACCTACAGTGAGCCGGTAAAAGATGTTTTACCTGAGCAACGCTCCAAAGATATTCTACAGGCGATCCTGCAAACCACGCCCATTGAGGTGCCTGTTGTGCATAGTCTTCCGCGGAGGAACTGGTGGCGTGTAGCGGTGGCCGCAACAATTGTGCTGGCCCTGGCTGCCTGGCTGCTGGCGGATCGCATTAACCAGTCAGCAAATTCGCCTGCCACAAAACAGATCGCGGATATCGCACCCGGGAAAGAAGGTGCAGTGCTTACATTGGCAGATGGAACAGAAGTTTTGCTGGACACAATCCGGAATGGAGTGGTGGCCACCCAGGCGGGAGCTACTGCTACTGTGGTGAATGGCGCATTGCAATATGAAGGAATGGGGGAGGAAACCCTGTACAATACCATGCGTACGCCGAAAGGAAGACAATACCAGCTTACGCTTCCCGATGGTTCAAAAGTCTGGCTCAATGCAGCCAGCTCTATCAGCTACCCGGTCACCTTCAGCGAAAGGGAGAGAAGAGTGAAAGTAACAGGTGAAGCATATTTTGAAGTAATGCCGCGGCAAAAACACCCATTTGTGGTGAATATCAATGACCGGGCGCAGGTGGATGTTCTGGGAACTGCTTTCAACGTGAATGCCTACGAAAATGAAAAAGGGATCACCACTACCCTGGTGGAAGGTGCTGTTCGGGTAAGGAATACCGGTAGTGCAAGCGAGATATTGTCGCCCGGGCAACAGGCTGCTATCGGACAAAACATTTTCATCTCTGATGCCAACATAGAAAGTGTTACTGCCTGGACCAATGGCAGCTTCTATTTCAACCAGGTAAGGCTGGAAGAGATCATGCGCCAGATCGAGCGTTGGTATGATGTGGAAGTAGTGTATGAAAAGGGTATTCCCGAAGTACAATTGTTTGGTAGTGTGAAAAGGAACCTGAGCCTCGAAGGGATCATCAGGGGATTGAAAGATATGGGTGTGAACCTCCGGCTCGAACCCGGAAGGAAATTGATCGTAACTGCTCAATGATTTGAAATATTTGCCTCCTAACGTTAGCGCAATCCTGATCATTAACCTTTCCTGCCGCTACTGCGGCTTTCCATAAACCTTTCCTGTGGTCATCTCCCATAAAACAAAACCGCCACGGCTCGAACCCGTGACGGTGAAGTTCGGGTTGAATCAAATGCGTCAAAGCAATTTATTAACAACCAAAACAAGTCCAGCCGTTGCAATGCTCCGGCTGGCAGGCCAAAATTATGTCAAAAACTGCTACCAATGACCGTAGCGCCGGATCCTTTTTGCTCACAGGGAAGGAAGACATACGGTTATGGGCTCCAATGCTTAAGGTAATGAAACTGCTTAGCTTCCTGCTTTTCATCGTTTGCATGACTGTTGCTGCGCGGCCAAAAGCGCAAACAGTATCGCTCTCCATTAAAGATGCTCCCATGGCAGAGGTATTCACTGCTATCAAAAAACAAACAGGTTTTGAAGTGGCAGGTAACCTGATGGCGCTGAAGAAAGCACGTCCTGTTACAGTATCCGTTAAGGATATGCCGCTGGAAACATTTCTTCAACTGTTGTTCCGCGATCAGCCGCTGACCTTCCGCCTGGATGGACAGAATATTTTCCTGCTGGAAAAACCTGGCGGATCGCCGGTAAATAATAAGCAGGGAATTGAAGCAGAGGACTTACCTCCACCCACAACCGATATCTCCGGAAGGATCTTGTCTGCCGCAACAGGTGAGGCCGTTGCTTCAGCATCCATCCTCGTGAAAGGCCAGAAGAGCGGCACCAGTTCCGACAGGCTGGGTAAGTTCAGTCTTTCAGGACTTACCGATAATGTAGTGCTGGAGATCTCTTCCATTGGTTTCAAGCCAGTGGCTATTCCGCTCGGGAAGCTGCTTGCGCTGGAGAACGGAAAAACTCTTTCTATAGACAAGACCATCGTTCGGAAGACCGGTTCGGAATTCACTTTTTTTCTGCTGGCCGCCGATGTGGAAATGGATGAGACCGTAGTAACCGCCTATGGCAAAACAACCAGGAGGCTGGCTACCGGCAATATCGCAACCATCAAGGGGGAAGAGATCCAAAGACAACCGGTGATGGGCGTACTGCAGGCCCTGGTGGGCCGTGTGCCGGGCATGGTGGTATCGCCATCCTCAGGTAATGCCGCAGCTCCGGTGAGCGTAACCATCCGCGGCAGGAATACCATCAATCAATATTCAGTTGGCGATCCGTTATATGTGATCGATGGAGTTCCCTTCACTTTTTTGAATGCATCCAAACAAACAGAGCTGCTGGATGTATCCACAGGAATAGTACAGGGAGGCTTAACCAATACCAATGGTGAGAATCCGCTATTCAGTATCAATCCCGCAGACATCGAACGCATTGAGGTTTTCAAGGATGCAGATGCAACAGCCATCTATGGGTCCAGGGGCGCCAATGGCGTGATACTGATCACTACAAAAAGAGCAAAGGCTGGCCCTCCCCGGTTAGACATCAGCGTTAACTATGGCCTCAAATTCAATCAGCGCTATCCCAAACTCCTGAATACACAGGAATACCTCGCCATCCGCAAAGAAGCGCTTCGCAATGATGGCATCATTCCTGATAAATTCAACGCTCCTGACCTGGTAGTTTGGGACTCTACAAAATTTACCGACTGGCAAAGGGAGTTGATCGGCACAGGCAATACACTTAATGTGAATGTTGGCATTGGCGGCGGCAATTCACAGTCCAGCTATTCGCTTTCTGCTGCCTATGTTTCGCAGCAGGAGATCATGAATAACGGAGGTAAGAATATCCGGGGTAATGTGAATATGAATTTCAATCATTCCGGATTGAACCAGAAATTCAAACTGAGGCTGGGCAATACCATTTCCCTGACCGATTCCCGCGCATATGCGCTGGGTAATATTACCGCTTTGCCTCCCAATGCGCCTGATATCTATACTGAAAAAGGTGAGTTCAATTTCGTTCCATACAGAGGACAACAAACTTCTATCTTTCCTTTTTCCGGTCTCAAAGTTCCGAGCGACAGCAGAACAATTAACCTGCGTTCCAATATGAATGTCAGCTATGAGATATTGAACGGGCTCATTGTTTCTACACTTGCAGGGTTCAATTTTTCAAGTAATGAAAATATCCGCATTACACCGGGCATTTCACAAGACACATTCTACAAAACCAATCCCGGTGCTTTCTATGGTAGATCAGCCAATAAGGGATTCAGCCTCGAGCCTCAGATCGCATACGCTACCACGATAGGTAAGGGGAGGTTGCAGGTGCAACTTATCGGTACTTACAATAGTCTCACTACCCGTGGTGAAACCATCGAGGGTAGGAATTTTGCAAACGATGCATTGATGAAGAGCTATAACAATGCAGGCACCAGGCTGATCTCGGAAGGGTATAAAGAATACAAATATGTTTCAGGTGCAGGTATCCTGAACTATAACTGGAATAACAAGTATATCGTTAATCTGAATTTAAAGAGAGACGGTTCTTCCAGGTTTGGCCCGGGCAAACAATTCGGTAATTTTTATTCCGTGGGGGCATCCTGGATCGCTTCGGAAGAAGGATGGTTAAAAGACAGGCTGCCTTCCTGGCTCGATTTTATCAAGTTCAGGGGAAGCTATGGTATCACGGGGAGCGATGTGGGCAAGGATTATGAGTATCTGTCGCGCTGGGGTACGGCCTCGGTTTTATACAGCCCGCTGCCGCTTTTCAAATACAATGGTATGGATGCATTCCATGTTTTGCGTCCGTTGGCGCAGGACTTTCATTGGGAGTCCACCAGGAAATCGGAGATCTCCACCAGTCTGGCTTTCTTCGATTACTTGTTCACGTTGGATATATCCACGTACAGGAATGTTTCCAGTGACCAGCTGACTGAAATCCCAACTCCCACTTATACGGGCTTCGACAATACTGTTACCAACTGGCAGGCAAAAGTGGCCAATACCGGGCTGGAGATCAACCTGGAAGCGAAGTTCATTCAGAAGAAAGATATGAGCCTTTCCATGAGGGCGGGTTACTCCAGGAACAGGAACCGCCTGTTGGACTTTCCCAACCTTGCACAATCACATTATAAAAGCAGCCTTAAAATAGGATATCCGGTGAATGTGGAATACCTGCTCAAATACACCGGCATTGATCCCCTCACTGGCTCCTATACTTTTGAAGACCTCAATAAAGATGGCACCATCAATTCCGGGGCCGGCGCTATCCCATCTACCTATAATGATGACCGTTATATCATAATGTCCAGGACCCGGAAATATGATCTGAATGGCGGGCTTGTTTTTAGTTACAAAGGTCTCATGGTCACTGCCGGATTCGAGTACGTGAATACATTACAGGAAGATCCTTATCTGAGTGCGGTGGTGGGAGGAATGTTCAATATTTCACTTCCATCTGAAATATCGGAGAAACATTGGAAGAACCCGGGTGATCAGGCTAAATATCCCAGGTACACTACAACCCCTACTGGCATCAATAAATCGCCCTTCAACAAATCCGATGGCAAGTATGTGAACGGATCATTCTTCCGGATGAACAGCCTGGCGATTTCCTACAGTCTTCCTCAAAACTGGTGTAAGAAAGTGGGTATGAACAACGCATCTTTTTCCATACAGACTTCCAATATTTTTTACATCACGCCTTATGAAGGACTGGATCCTGAGATCAAATCCGGCGTTTATTCAACACCTATTCCAAGAACTATCGAATCCAGTTTGAGGTTCAGTTTCTAAATCACTGTTTATGCAAAAACTAACGGCAATATATACATGCTTATTCCTTTTTTCAGGATCGCTGCTGCTGAGCAGTTGCAGGAAGCTGCTGGAAATATCTCCCCCAATCGATACGGTTACTACCGGGGAAATGTTTGCTAACAATAAGCAGGCGGAACTGGCCATTGCCGGCGTTTATTCAACGCTGGCGCATGGAACGCAGATCACAATAACCAGCCTGATACCCGATTACGTTTTCTCTTCCGGTTTGTCTACTATTACAGGAAGCTTTTCTTCTGATGAGCTGCTGCCACCAGCTTCGGCTACCGGCGAGGAACTGCGCCTTGCTCAGAATAAGATCAACCTTGGCGCTACCGCAAAGACCGATGCATTATGGAAGAGCGCTTACAAGGTGATCTATGATGCCACCGCCGTGATTGAAGGTATTGAAGCGTCTACATCTGCAGCACTGATAGGCAGTGTAAGGGATCAGCTGACAGGCGAGGCGCTGGCGCTGCGGGCATTCAGCTATTTCTACCTGGTGAATTATTTTGGCGATCTGCCGATGGTGCTGACCAGCGATTCCAAAAAAATACTGGCGCTCAAAAGATCCCCGGTATCCCAGGTGTATGATCAGATCATTTCAGACCTGGTGAAAGCCCGCTCCTTGCTGAGCAGCGACTTTGCTTTTACCGGCAATGAGAAAATTCGGGTGAACAAATGGTTTGCCGAAGCCCTGCTGGCGCGCGTTTACCTGTATACAGGCCGGTACCAGGATGCCATCAACAGCTCTACAGCTGTGATCAACCAAACAGGTCTCTTCGGTCTCAACCAGGAATTGTCTGATGTATTCCTGAAGAACAGCCGTGAAGCCATCTTCCAGCTGAAACAAACCACTGATGATGCCTTTCTGAAAAATGGAACACCCGAAGGACTCAGGCTTTTGTTTGTTCCCGGCCAGCTGCCTGCGCCATTGTTCACATTGAGCGAACAATTGCTGAACAGCTTTGAAGCCAATGATAAGAGAAAAACGGTTTGGACAGCTTCACATCCTCCTCATCAAACACCTGCCAAGTATAAAAATGGAGAAGGCAAGGAATACTATATGGTGATGAGGCTGGCTGAACAGTATCTGATACGCGCAGAAGCAATAGTGCGTGGTACACCAGGCAATGCAGGTGCAGCTGTTGCCGATCTCAACCTGTTGCGCAGAAGAGCAGACCTTACTGAGCTGGACAATAACCTGCCTGCCGCATCTGTGCTGGATACCATCATGCATGAAAGAAGGATCGAGTTCTTTGCTGAATGGGGCCATCGCTGGTTCGATCTGAAGCGAACAGGCAAAGCTCATGAGGTATTGTCTGCTATTCCCATAAAACAGCCCTGGGCTGGAGACTTCCAGTTACTCTATCCCATCCCGGCTCCGGAGATAAAGAACAACGCTTTGCTGGAGCAGAATCCTGAATACGATAATTTTTAAATCAGCGCCATGTTATTCACCGATATACAATTAAAGAAGCGCGGCATGAAATGCCTGAAACCTTTGACCTTTACGGTTTTTCTGCTGACGGTGCTCTTGTCCGCCTGTAATAAGAGAGAACTGAATCCCGGCAATCCGGCCGCCATACAGGTGTTCAATGCTCTCAATGATGGCACCAGACTATATACCAATTTATCTGATCAGCGGCCGGACTATTTCCGGCTCAGCCGTCAGATCCTTAATAAAGCGACCCTGCGGCTGAATGTAAATGATCCGGTCAATTCTTCGGTTACACTATCCTGGTATAGCATACCGGACACCATGCAGAAAGACCAGCCCATCATAATGGCAAAAGAGAAATTTGAGAATGGCGCCATCTATTCCATGTTCATTTATGGTTCCAAAACATCGGCAAAATATACCTGGCAGAAAGACATCATTCCGCCGCTTGGTAATGCCGACAGCGTAACCTGGATCAGGTTCGCCAACTTCAGCGAAGACCAGGTGATCAGTGTGAACCTGAAAGGAGAGCCTGCAGGAAGTTTCGTACAGGACTTACCGTTATATTCCCTTTCAGAATTTGTGAAGCTCAGCGTTGTGAAGTCTATTCAGAAATATGAATTTGAAATAACCGACTCCAATACCGGAACGCTGATCACAACCTATGTTATAGAAAAGTTGTACGATCCTGGCGTCTTCTGGTACAACCGTTCAAACACCCTTGTGCTTACAGGAAAACAAGGCGCTACAGGAACTTTACTGCCTGCTGTAACGCGGATCAATTATCGATAAATAATCGTCCTCATTTGAGCATCTAAATTATCCATTACATATTATGAGTACAGTGTTAAAAGTGGAGAACCTCTCCCACAGGTATTCTACTGCCTGGGCTATCCGTGACATCAGTTTCGAGATCAGCCAAACAGGAGTGATCGGATTGCTGGGATCCAATGGAGCCGGTAAATCCACCACCATGAATATCATTTGTGGCGTGCTGAAACAAACAGAAGGTGAAGTGTACATCAATGGCATCAATAAAAAGGATGATCCCCGGCTGGCGAAACGACAGTTAGGATTCCTCCCGCAAACACCGCCACTCTATTTCGACTTTACCGTGAACGAATACCTGACCTATGCGGCAGATCTGCGCTTCATTGAAAAAACAGCAGTGAAGAAAGCTGTGGCCGAAGCGATGGACAAAACAGGAATCGCACATTTCAGTTCCAGGCTGATCAAGAACCTCTCCGGTGGTTACAGGCAAAGGGTTGGTATTGCACAGGCCATCATTCACAAACCCAGTGTGGTGATACTGGATGAGCCCACCAATGGTCTCGATCCAAACCAGATCATCGAAGCGAGAAAACTGATCAGGGAGATCGGCAATGAGCATATCGTATTATTGTCTTCCCATGTGCTGTCTGAGATCAATCTCTTATGCCGCGACATCATCATGATCGAAGGAGGCCGCATCGTTTTCTCCGACTCGATGGATTCTTTCAACAATTACCTGCAACCTTCCAGCGTATTGGCCGTGATGGAGAATATGCCTGCTGAAGCTGAGCTGCTGAAATTAAGAGGAGTGACCAAAGTGGAATTCCTCTCGGGCAGGCAATGCAGGATCTATTTCGCCGGTGCCGATAATATCACAGAGCTGGTGATTGCCGCCAGTATGCAGCACCAGTGGAGGCTGCAGGAGATCAACCTTGAAAGATCCCTCTTAGATGATGTATTCAAACAATTGTCCAGGCAATCTTAAACACCAGCTTTATGAGAATCATTTTTAAAATAGCCCGGGCAGAGCTCAGGAATATGTTCTATTCTCCGGTGGCCTGGTTTGTTATCTTCGTTTTTTATGCGTTCGCAGCGGCCGTCTATTTTCTGCCACAGGCAGGCGTCATGCGTATGCAGGATGTGTTCCAGTCCAATAAACCTGACTGGATCGGTTTCGAAAAAGGATTGGGGAATGTTCTTATCATACCCATGCTGATGACGGTACTGTCTTTTCTTTATCTTTTCATTCCACTACTTACCATGGGAGTGGTGAACAGGGAATTCAACAGCGGAACCATCAGGCTATTGTATTCTTCACCCGTAAGAACGCGCGAGATCATCCTGGGCAAATACCTGGGGATGGTATGCTTCAATGTGATCTTCCTGCTAGGCTTTGTACTGATACTTGCAACTGCCAGCGTAAATATTCAACATGCTGATACCAGTTGGTTCCTGTCTGTGCTAATGGGATTGTTCCTGCTGGTGAATACTTATACTGCCATCGGATTGTTCATCAGTTGTCTGACCCAATATCAGCTGGTGGCGGCAGTATTGACCTTTGGTGCTTTTTTCCTGTTATCTGCCACTTCAGGTATGGGACAGCAATACGACCTGGTTCGGGATGTTACGCGAGCCGTTTCACTTTCCGGAAAAGTGCAATTCATGCTGATGGGTTTGATCACCAGCAGGGATGTGATCTATTTTATACTGATCATTTTCCTCTTCCTGATGTTTGCTATGATCAGGATCAAAAGTACTCAGGAATCGAAAAAATGGACAGTCACTTTTTCAAGATATGCACTCTGTTTATTGCTGGTGTTGGCTTTGGGATACCTGAGCTCCAGGCCGGGCTATATTTCTTATCTGGATGTAACGCGGAACAAGATCAATACCCTGCATCCTGCTGTACAGGATGTGCTGAAAAAAATGGATGGCTCACCGGTGACCGTTACACTGTACACCAACCTGTTCTATCCGAAAGCGAGCGCAGGACTGCCACAGGAAAGGAACCGCTATATCTGGGATTTCTGGGAAAGGTATATCCGCTTCTATCCAAACCTTTCCTTTAAGTATGAATATTATTACAGCATGAAGGAAGGGGATAGCTCCTTCTATCAAAGATACCCTGGTAAAAGCATCGAAGAAATTGCAGCGATCGAAGCTGAGATCCTGGGCATCCGGAAATCCCTGTTCAAAAAAGCAGCAGAGATGGAAAATTATGCAGACCTGAAAAAAGAAGATTTCAGGATGCTGATGGAGCTGGAGTACAAAGGAAAGAAGGCTTTCTTATCGGTGTACAACGATAAGGATGTCTGGCCAATGCAGGACGATGTTGCCGGCACCATCATGAGACTGGTGCGTTCGAAAGAGGTAACCGTCAATTTTCTCACAGGACATTTTGAACGTGATCCCATGCGATTCACACCCAGGGATTATGGCAATAATACTACGCATGTGTATATCCGTGCTGCTCTGGTGAACAAAGGTGTGGATGTGGATACTGTTTCTGTTTCGGATAAGCCCGTTCCCGGCAATACGGATCTGCTGGTGATTGCTGATCCCCGGTCTGAATACAATGAAGCAGAACTGAACCATATCAACCGCTACATCGAAGAGGGAGGGAATGCGCTGATCTTTACCGAGCCCTCCAAACTATTTATCCTGGACCCCGTGCTGAAGAAGATCGGAGTGCAGGTTGAACCAGGCACACTGGTGCATCCCAATGCTCACGAGATGCCTCATATCCTCGTCAGCAAGTTTACAAAACCTGGTAACTATATGGCCAAAGAAAAGGCCATGGAATATTTCCAGCGCTATGGTGAACGCGGTGGACAGATTACAAGTGAAGGAACAGGTAATATCATCGCCTCACCAATAGATGGTTTCAAAGTGGAGGCAGTGATCACCGAGCCCGGGCATCCCAATACCTGGTTGGAAAAAGGTATACTGGTAGTGGATTCAGCTGCTCCCAAATTTAATCCGGCCGAAGGTGATGTAAAAAGAGATGAATACATCATCGCGGTGAAAATGTCGCGCATGATCAACAATAAGGAACAGCGCATCGTGGTAGCTGCCGATGCAGATTTCATGTCGTCCAAAAGGATCAGCCATGGAAATATTGGTCATACATTCTACAGCTGGGGGCTGAACAATATGTACCCTGTATATGCCAATTACCCTATTCCTGAAGACAGGTTCCTGACCATCAGCGAGAAAACAGCCAAACGACAGATACAATTATATGTGTATGGTATTCCCGCCTTCATACTGCTGGCGGCCACCATACTCTTAGTGAGAAGGAAAAGAAAATAGCAATAATATATCCGATCAGAAAATAATAATAAGTGATGAAGTTTTTGCAAACGGATGATCAAACCATCGGAGATCTCAGGCTCTTTTCCAAAAAGGAACAGAGAGGCATATACGATATCTATAACAACACAGCCACCAGGGGAGGAGAATTGCTGCTGGAGAAAATGTTCAGGAATCCGTTGTCTGACCAGGATGCCATTATGGAGCGAGCCGGGATCATCGCATCCCTGGCGAAGCTGAATGCGGCATTCTCTTTCGGATCAGGATTGCTGGACAGTGTTGAGAAATATTTGTCGCACCATGAAAACAAAGATGGGCAAAAAGCGACGATGGGAGAGAAAGAGATCAGCAATGGGGCAACAGCTATCATTGAGTTGCTGCATGCTGTACGCCATTATCTTGAACAGGGAGATATAGCAAAAGTGGAAGGATTAACAAGGGAAAGGATAGCCATGACAAAACTCCTGAATGATCCCGCACTTGAACCTGTATTCAGGGAAAAGTCCCAGCCGAAATTATCTTATGCTGCGGTGACTGCTTTCGATATCCTGTTCAGGGTAAAGGAGAAGAACAGGATGCTGGCTGTGATGGATTTCATTTACCAGATGGATGTATTCATTTCCGTGGCAGCAGTTTCTGTAAAAAGGGATTTTGTTTTTCCGGTAGCGAAACCGAAGGGGAGCTCTGTGGTGAAAATGGAAGGAGTGTACCATCCCGAGCTGAGCCATCCTGTAGCGAATTCCCTGTATATGGATGGGAGCAGGTCTGTAGTATTCCTGACCGGCGCCAATATGGCTGGAAAGTCCACATTCCTCAGGAGTTTCAGTACGGCGCTGTACATCGCGCATATGGGATTCCCGGTAGCCGCGAAGCTTGTTGAATTTTCGGTTATGGATGGTATTTACACTACTATCAACCTGCCTGATAACCTGGGTATCGGCGCCAGTCATTTCTATGCAGAAGTGCTGCGGGTGAAGCAGGTGGCGGCAGAGCTTGGCGCCGGGAAATCGCTTTTTGTTTTGTTCGATGAATTGTTCCGGGGAACGAATGTGAAAGATGCTCATGAAGGTACTGTGGCCATTACGCATGCATTTGCAGGTAAGAAGACCAGCCTTTTCATCATCTCCTCCCATATTGTGGAGGCCGGCGATGAGCTGAAGCAAAAGAAGAATATCGCTTTCCATTATTTGCCTACGAAGATGAGTGGAACAGTCCCTGACTATACCTATACGTTAGAAGAAGGCATTACGGATGACAGGCATGGTATGATCATTATCCGTAACGAGGGAATTCTTGAAACATTGAAAAACGGAAAGAAAGAATAAACACCGGGCATACCATGATAAAAAAAATTAAACCATGAATTTCACAATAGACAGGCAATCCCTGGAAGAGTTGAACCTGATGGGAAAGTTCCGGCAGGGGTCGGTTTATTTTCTCTTCAACCAGGTAAAGACCAGAGGGGGCGAGCAACTGCTGGATCAAATATTCAAAATGCCGCTTGACAGTCCTGAACTGATCACAGAGCGCACTGATATTTTCCGTTTTTTCCAGGAAGCGAAGTTTCAGTTCCCCTTTGATCCGCAACAGGTGGTGCTGATGCGCGAGTATGTAGATGCAGCGGCCGGCAGCGGCCAGTTGCGGACATGGGCAGGCATCCTGTTGAAAAAGACTTTGGCCTCGCTCACACGTGATGAACGTTACAAGACCCTGATCCAGGGCCTGCAGGCCACCATCGTTACCCTTAAGAAATGCCAGGAATTTGTAACGATACTGTGTTCGATGCCCGGGCCGTACCGGCAGCAGGCTGATCGCATGCAGGGCATACTCGGCTCGCCCGGATTGCGCAGGCTGATCGATACGGATATCTATGCCGATATTTCTGTAAGCACCATCGCTGCTTATGATCATCTGCTGAAAAGCAGGCTGAGCAATGAGATCAGCGAAGTACTGGAGTTCATCGCTCAAACCGATGTGAACATTGCTGTAGGCAGTGTAGCAGAAAATAACGGATTTGCATATGCGAAGGCATTACCAAAAAAGGCCAATTGTTTCAGTGCCATCGATCTGAAACATCCCTGTATCACCCATGCTGTTGGGAACAATATCGAAATGGCTCCCGGAAGCAATGTGATCTTTCTCACCGGCGCCAATATGGCTGGTAAATCCACCTGGATGAAAAGCATCGGTATTGCCATGTACCTGGCGCATATCGGGTTTCCTGTGGCTGCGCAGCGTATGGAGTTCTCCGTGAGGGAAGGTATTTACTCCAGTATCAATGTGGCAGATAATATAGCATTGGGCTATAGCCATTTTTACGCAGAAGTGGTGCGTGTGAAGAATGCGGCAGATGCAACTGCTACCGGAAAGCATTTGCTGCTGATGTTCGATGAGCTGTTCAAGGGAACGAATGTGAAGGATGCCTTCGATGGTACACTGGCAGTAACGGAAGCTTTTGCTGAATATACCAACTGCCTGTTCATCGTATCCACACATATCATCGAAGTGGGAGAGGCGTTGAAAGGGAAAAATAATATCCGGTTCACTTTTATGCCAACAGTACTGGAATCGGGGATCCCGCGATATACTTATCGCTTACAGCAAGGTATAACCGAAGACCGGCAGGGCATGATGATCATCAGGAATGAAGGTATTCTTGAGCTGATCGGCAATTAAAATCAATCTTAACTATCATTGAAATGAAAATCATATTCAAAATTGCAAGGGCTGAGCTCAGAACTTTGTTCTATTCTCCCATTGCCTGGATCGTAATCGTTACCTTCTTTGTGATCTGCGGAATGGAATTTGTAACGCCGCTGATGGATATGGCAAGGCAGCAGCAGATCAAGGCACAGAACAGTCCCATGTGGGAAGGATTTGAAGGGCCGCTGACTTTCCGGCTTTTTGAGGAAACCATCAACAAGGTGCTTTCTTATTTCTACTTGTTCATCCCCTTGCTGACCATGGGCACTATCAGCAGGGAAGTGAATGCCGGCACCATGTACCTGCTTGGATCTTCGCCGGTCAGAACAAGAGAGATCGTATTGGGCAAATATCTCGGCCTGCTGACCTTCAATTTTACATTGCTACTGGCAATTGCTTTATTACTGGGAACAGGTTATTTCACCATCGTACAGGCAGACCTCAGTTGGTTCTTATCGATGATGCTTGGCTTCTTCCTGCTTTCTGCAGCCTACCTGGCGATCGGACTTTATATTTCCTGTTTGACCAATTACCAGATCATGGCCGGCATCGCCACTTTTGTGGTGTTCACTCTGCTCACCGTGATAGGATGGGTTTGGCAGGAATACGATTTCGTCCGTGACCTGACCTGGTTCCTGTCAATTTCCGGCAGGACAGAAAAAATGATCGGTGGACTGATCACAACCCGTGACCTCGCTTACTTCATCCTCATCATCCTTTTGTTCCTCGGACTGGCAATGCTCAGGCTGAGATCGAAACAGGAATCTGTAAAATGGACCGTTCCTTTTTCGCGGAACCTTGCATGGGTACTGGGCATTGTGATGCTCGGCTATTTCACTTCACGTCCGGGATATGTAGGTTATCTCGATGTTACGAGAGATAAATGGAATACTATCGATACCGCCACACAATCCGTACTCAAAGAGCTCGACGGATCTCCCGTTACTGTAACGGCTTATGTAAATCTTTTCGGCGGCAACCTGCAGGCCGGCATTCCGGAATCCAGGAACGAGTATATATGGGGATTCTGGGATAAATACATGAGGTTCTACCCCAATCTGAAATTCAAATACGAATATTTCTATGATGTGGTGAATGGCGACAGTGGCATCTTCCAGGCATTCCCCAACAAGAATATAGATCAGATAGCAGTACAGGTGGCGAAGATCTTTGATCAGGACCTCAGCAAATATCAGAAACCGGATGGGATCCGGAAGAAGATCGATCTGTCGAAAGAACCCTTGCGAATGGTGATGGAACTGGATTATAAAGGAAAGAAAACAATTCTCCGGACTTTCACTCCCAAAGTATGGCCCGATGAACCGAATGTATCTGCGTCTGTCAGGAGGCTCACGAGGGACAGTTTGCCAGGTGCTCTCTTCCTAACGGGGCACTATGAGCGCAGTCCCTGGCGGAATGGCGAAAGGGAGTTCGGAACGCATACCAATTACGATAATGCCAGGCCTGGTCTGGCCAATACCGGCGTGAACTCAGATACTATTTCGCTCCTGCAAAATGATATTCCTGCGTCCACTGCGCTGCTGGTGGTGGCTGACCCTAAATCTTCGCTTGCTGTAACAGAGCAGGAAAAAATCCTTCGCTATCTCGGTGAAGGCGGTAATGCCTTGTTCTATGCCGAGCCTGGAAAACAACAAATGTTGAATCCTTTGCTGAACCAGTTGGGCGTGAACATCGATCCGGGAATACTCGTATCCCCAAGGAAACATGTGGAATCAGGAGTATTCGACTCAAAGATGACAGCAGCAGGTAATCATATGGCCAGGGAGAAATCGATGCAGAAATTCAGGCAAACCGGGAAGAACGGAGCGATTGCGCGTTTCAAAGGCAGCAGTCATATCAGTTACCAGGAAAAGGATGGATTCACTATCGAGCCGATTGTTACACTTCCCGGAGACAAAAATATATGGATTGAGAACGGCCTGTTTGTCTCGGATTCGGCAGCGCCAATTTTTGCAGCAGCTGAAGGCGATATTCAAAAAGAAGAGTATGTACTGGCAATAAAGCTGGAGAGAAAGATCAATAATAAGTTGCAGCGTATAGTGATAACCGGTGATGCTGACTTCATGTCGAGAGTGGCGTTCAGCGGTATGAAGATCGGAACAGGGATTTACAGCTGGCTGGTGAATAATGAATACCCGATCTATACAAGGGTTGTGGATATTCAGGACAGGAAACTGACTATCGGAAAGAACACAGGAAAAACGATCTGGTATGCATATGTATATGTGATCCCGGGATTGTTGCTGATAACAGGAACTTTGTTGATAATAAGAAGGAAACGGAAATAATTGTAAGCATACTGCTGGCTAAATCATATGCACCCATCCTGTGAAGAAGTAAAGAAATAATCAATCAACTGCCCAGGCTCTCGCCGGACAGTTGATATTTGGTGGTGCTGCTATCAGAATCTATTTGCAGAGGAAATTTCTATTTGTCGGATCATGGACAGACAAGTAAAACACAGGGGCTGGATGGAAATTCAGCCCCTTGTAATTCATTTTCCAATATTCAGATTAATTACCCTTCCTAAAATTAACCAGTTGGAAGAATTCATTTTTTATGGAATCCCGGGCTGTTTTTACATAATTCACACATTTAGGGAAAGATCATATCTTTTCCGGAAGGTAAATATCGAACCTTGTTCCTTTATTCAGCCCACTGGTAGCGGTGATCAGTCCTTTATGGTTTTCCACTATTTTCTTGGCTATGGCTAACCCAATGCCAGTACCGGGATAAGCTTCCTGGTTATGCAGGCGTTGGAATACTTCAAAAACCTGTTCCTGGAATTCAGGTTCAAACCCTATTCCGTTGTCTGTGATACTTAAATGGCAATAGGTTTGTTGTGGCAACAGGTGCGGATTATCCGATTTATCTCCTTTAATACTTTTTCCTTCGATAATGATATGAGGGGTTCTGGCAGGATCTACAAATTTTAACGCATTGCTCAGGAGATTCTGGATGAGCTGATAGAATTGAAAAGGTATGATGCGGGCATTACAAACACTGTTCACTACCACTATTGCTTTTTTCTGTTCTATCACTTCATGCAGTTCTGCAATCACTTCATGTATGATCTTTGAAATATCGGTAAGTTCGATGGTGGTGTCTGTTGTATTGATCCTTGAAAAGGTCAGCAGGTCCTCAATCAAAACTTTCATCCGTTCAGCGGATGACTGCACCTTTTCAAAATACTCATGTCCTTTCCTGGAGAGATTTTTGCTTTCCTCTCTGGCAATGAGATTCACAAAGAGCCTGATCTTACGCAGGGGTTCCTGCAGGTCGTGGCTGGAAACATACGCGAAGGATTCCAGTTCCTTGTTCATTTTCCTGAGCTCTTCATTGGCTGCCTGCAATTCCTTTGTACGTTGAAGCACCGCATTCTCAAATTCCAGTGATTGTGTTTTCTGTTTCTGGATCTCAGTGTAGGTGCCGATCCAGAGCTTTATTTCTCCTGATGGATCCCTGTATGCTTCGCCGCGGCTTAAATGCCACCTGTACTGGCCGTCTTTTCCTCTTAACCGGATCTCGATCTCAAAGTTCCTGCCGGTAGCGATCGATTCATTCCAGGAATCGTTGGCTTTTGCTTTGTCCTCGGGATGGATGACGCTTTCCGTTTCCACGGATTTCAGTTCATCGGGGCTCATGCCGGTATAGTCTAACCATTGCTGGTTGAAATAAGTTCTTTTGCCTTCAGGATCGGCTGTCCAGACTTTTTGAGGCATGGTGTCTGCGATAAAACGGAATAGTTTGGCAGCTTCCTGCTGGATATCGATCTTTTCTTCCAGGATTTTTGTATCGATGCGCTGTTTGTTCACTGACTCGGTAATGTCGGCAATTGCCAGCAATATCAATTGTTCACGGTGGGCTTGCTGGAGCACTCTTCTTGCATTCAGCCTCAATATGATCTTACCTAACCTGGGGAATGTTTGTTCCACTACGAAATCCTTGAAACTGGAATTCTTAGAAATGATGTCTTCCAGAAGTTTACGCAGTTTAGGTATATTCCATTGCCGGTTGCCGATATCGTACAATAACATGCCTTCTGTTTCTTCTTCATTCAAATGGAATTGCCTGTAAAAGGATTTGTTGGCAGTTTTAATCCGGAGATCTTTATCCAGGATGATCATCGGATCATGTATGGTGGAAATAATGGCTTCGGAATATTGATAGGATTCATTCAGGAGCTCATTGCGGGTTTGCAGTTCCTGGTTGGTGGTTGCCAGTTCTTCATTGGCAGACTGTATTTCTTCTTTTGACGTTTCGAGCTCCTCATTGATGCTGCGTAATTCTTCATTGCTGCTGACCACTTCTTCATTGGCGCTCTGCAACTCCTCAATAGCGGCCTCATGGTTGTGGCTGATGGTGCGAAGTTCATCCCTGTAGGCGGCCATTTCCTCTTCCAGTCTGGCGATTTTCCGTTCATTGACCCCCGGGCCAGCTTTTGCTTTTTTAGAAAACTGTACCGGGTCTTCCAGTTCCTGCTGGGTAAACAGTATCAGTAATACGGGTTCATCCCATTCCTTGCCGAGAGGAACAGCTTCCAGGGTAATTACTGTTTTGCCTCCATTCAATTCGATCCCTTTTTTAAGTACCGGCTTTTTTGTTTTTGTGGCTTTGGAAATGGCATTTCTCAATTCGAAGGCAATTTCCGGCCGGGCCATTTTCAGGATATTCAAGCTGGCCCTTCCTTCAGGGTGCTGAAGATATAAAGAGGTGGAACCGCGGAATTGCAGAATTTCCATTTGCTGATTAATGACTACGCTGGCCGGCACATAGCGCGACAGCAACAGTAGATTAACGGCATTATCGAGCCCATTGGTGTTGTTGGAGGACCTGGATGGTTTATTCAGAAATTCCGGAATACTGTCTGCCTGCATAGTGGGGCGATTGAACCGGTTGTCCGGCACCGGTAGTATCCCTGAACCGGAATTCTTCTTGCGGGTATAGATCTTCAGATTTTTATTGAATGCAGAAAAGAGCTGGGCTGATGAACCAACAGTTTCTGATTTTCCAAGCAGCAGGAAGCCATCAGGGTTCAATGCATAATGGAAGGTTTCGATCGCTTTTTTTTGTGCAGCTGTATCGAAGTAGATCAGGAGGTTGCAGCAGCTGATGAAATCCACCCGGGAAAAGGGGGGATCACTCAGAAGGTTGTGTGGTGCAAATACGCACATATCCCTTACCGTTTGTGCTATGCGGTAATCGCCATTGGAGCGTGTGAAAAATTTTTGTAAACGTTTGGGAGAAACCTGCTCCAGTTCCTGCCTGGTATATACTCCAATGCGCGCCTTGCTGACAGCCTGGTTGCTCAGGTCCGTTGCAAAGATCTGCACAGGGATATCCCTGAACCGGGTTTCCTGGATCTCAAGCAGCATCATTGCTATGGAATAAGCTTCTTCTCCCGTTGAACACGCGGTAACCCATATGCGAAGAGCCTCCCCTGTCTTTTTTGTTTTCAATATCTTGGGGAACAGGGTGTTTTTAAGATATTTACAGGCTTCAGGATCCCGGAAGAAGTTGGTTACATTTATCAGGAGGTCGTTATACAGGATGGTTATTTCCTCTTTTTTATCTTGAAGCCAGCCTGCATATTCTTTCAGGGTTTTTATTTTGTGCAGGAGCATCCGGCGCAGGATCCGTCGTTTTACCGTATTCATTTTGTACAGGGCAAAATTCACGCCTGAGGATTTGTGCAGTAGGTTCAGGATAATCTTCAGGTCCGGATTGTTATTGTCGATATCATCCTCCGTGGTCTGCTGCATTCCATTGGACCGTATATAGGGATGCTTGCTGAGCCGGATAAGTTCGCGGGCGATCTCTTCCGGCGGAAGAACAAAATCAACAACGCCCGCTGCGATGGCAGACTTGGGCATGCTGTTGAATTTGGCACTGTCGTCCTGGGCAAAGGTCAATCCTCCTTCGTACTTGATGGCTTTCATTCCTTTCGTCCCATCGGTAGCGCTTCCTGAGAGGATTATACCGATCACATTTTCCCGGTGTTTCTCAGCCAGTGAAGAAAAGAAAAGATCGATGAGCATATTCACGCCGCGCCCCGATGATCTGGGAAACAGTTTGAGCTTTCCGTCCACTACTTTCATTTCCTTATCCGATGGCATCACATAAATATTGTCCGGCTGGATCTTTGCCAGATCCTTTGCTTCCTGAACAGGTATCCTGGTACTCTTTCCCAGCAGGGAGGAAAGCATGCTTTCATGTTCCGGGCTGAGGTGCTGAACATAAATGAAAGCCATACCCGTAGTAGGTGGAAGATGCTTTATCAACTTCGTCATTGCCTCAAGACCACCTGCTGAAGCGCCAATTGCTACAATAGGGAAGGATTCCTTTGCTGAGCCGGATGATTTGGCAGACTTCTTATGAGCAGCAGTTCTTGCAGCAGAGACCTTTTTTACCATTGAAAAACGTTTTTTTCCAGGCATACTGAGCGCCTGATATTGCATAAAAATATGCTATTATGATCGATGATAGGGAGAAAGTCTTCCTGATGCAAAAGGAAAATGAGGGGCGGACAGTTTTAGCGGTTCGAATAGGTATGCCAGGGTTCTCCCAGTATGAACGAAACCAGGTAATAAATTTCATCTGCATTCCCTGGCTTGGTCATAAAATGACAGGCTCCCATTTGGGCTAATTCTTTTGACTCTTCCACATTGTTGGAAGTTGTATAGATGAAGACCGGGATGTCTTTCAGCCTGGCGTCTGCTTTTATTGCAGAGAGGCATGTCTTTCCACTGTAGCGCGGCATTCTAAGGTCCAGAACAATAAAATCCGGCAGGGGGATTTCTTTGTTGTTCAATAGTTCCAGTGCCTGCTGCCCGTTATCAGCCGGTATGCAGATCATTGTTTCTTCAACTTCCTTCACTGCTGCAATGAAGAGATTCCGGTCATCTGGATCATCATCTACAATAAGTAATATCCTCGGATGTATGCTCATAAAATTTGTTTTAGCTGCGGGTACAAATTGTTTGAATGCTGCTGCTCAGGAAACTCTTGTTTGCGCCTGCCATAGCTTCTTGAACCGGGCGGGCGTTATTCCTGTGATCGCTTTGAACTGTGTACTGAGATGTGCAACACTGCTATAGCTTAATTGAAAAGCAATTTCCTTGATGCTCATCCCTTCGTATAGCATCAATTCTTTCACACGTTCAACTTTCTTCAGGATGTAGAATTTTTCAATGGTGCTTTTTTCGATCTCAGAAAAAGTATTTGCCAGATAAGTATAATCCCGGTTCAGTTTCCTGCTGAGTAATTCGGAGAATTTAACAGACTTCTCTCCATTGGCAGTATCTACCATTTCAATGATGGAGATCTTAATGTTTTCAACCAGGATCTGTTTGGGTGAATCCAATAGTTCCAGCTCATAATATCTCAGAGCGGAATTCAATTCACTTCTTTGGTCGGAATTCAGATCTGATGAAAGAACAACTTTCCCCAGTTCCACATCCTCGAATTGGATGTCCAGTGAATCCAGCACTGTTTTCACGATCATTTTACATCGCACACAGACCATGTTTTTGATGTATATATACATGCTTATTCTCTTCCGTTTTGATCAACAAATTTGCAATACTGTAAAGATGCACAGCAGACTGATTGGAAGTTTTCAGCGAAACAGGGTATGAATTCAGGGCAAAGTGGCAGGGGTTATCATCTAAAGTTATGCCTTTTATTCTGTCTGGGTCATGTACAGGCATGGTTCTTTTGCAAAAATGCATTCACATCATGATGCAGAGCGCTCTTTGGCAGCCAATCCCACCATATACCCAGGTCTTTTTTGATGATAGATGTATAGAAAGAGGGGATCTCGTTGGATTCGCCATTAAAAAAACGGCGCATGGCTTTGTCTTCCGTAAGTTTTTGCCGGAGTTTTTGGTAGAACCTCAATCTGCCATATCCTTCTGAAGAGATGGCCCGCATCAGGTTCATCCATTTTGGGGTCCTTTCCGGCGTGGCCTTAAAGCGCCGATAAAGTGCCCGTGCCGAGAATGAGTAGGAGGTGAGGTTGATTACCTTATTATAGAAATCAATCCATTCATAATTCCTTGGCTTGATGTTCATGGCTGAATGATTGTCGAGAAAATGGAAAGGGAAAGGAATTACTCTGCCCGATTTTTGGTATTCGAGATTAAGCGGGGCAGCTTCTCCGAAAGCGGTGAGCAGTGAATAACCCGGGAATGCGCCAGGGGAGCGGTCAATGAAGCGTTTGGTCAATTCGAACGGGTCGGCTCCTGAATCGCTGTCCAGTCCCAGTACAAAATTCGTCTGAACATAGGGAATATACCTCAGGATCATATTCACATGCTCCGAAATTCGGTTCACCTTTTCTTCGCCTGTAATATTGGATGCCCTCGATTTATTTCCCAGTTCGTACCAGGATTCCACGCCCGGCAACAGCGCCTTGAAACCGTTTTGCCTGAAAATTTTCAAATGATCTTCTGTGAGAATGGATAAGCTGCTTTCTGCAACAAAGCGGAAACTGCCGGGTGGTGCAGCTTCGGAGATGGCATTCATGTATTCCCCGAACCTGACGCCAAAATTAGGATCATGCCATGCTATCCAGGGGGATTTGAATTTAGTGAGCAGGAATTGCAGGTCTGTTTTGATGAGGTCGAAATTCATGGATTGATAAGGCACCGTGGAATCTATACAGAAAGGGCAGGTATAAGGGCAGCCTACGCTCCCCAGCATGGGGACAAACTTCAGCAATGGCGCTTTTTTCAAAGTAGGTTCTATGAATTTCCATCGTTCTTCCACACTGGATAATTCGATTGTTTGTTTAGCGGCTGATAAAAATTGTCCAACGGGCTGCTGGCGGCTGCAATTGTTCAATATTTCAGAAATGATGTTACGGGTCGTAAAACCCAGTACATAATCGAAATACTGAACGGCATCATCAGGATAACACCGTGCATGGGGGCCGCCAAGTACAGTTACGGCTTTCCTGCTATGGAAAAAATTGCTCAGCGCGTAAGCAAACTGGGCTGCCTGGGTAAAGGCGCTGATGAAAACCAGGTCAACTCCGTCCGGAAGTGCTTTTGTAAGATCTTCCTTTCCGGTATAACTGACGAGTGTAACAGAGCATCCTTCCTGCTCACACCAGGTTGCAACAACCTGGGGCATAATGCTGGCGAGGTTTGCATGCATTGTTTGAGCCCATAGAGTGTTATTGGGGCCTTTGCAAACAAGGTCGATAATGCCGATCTTTAGCGTTTTCATGAAAATACTGTTACGTGATCAATTCAGCAGTAAAGTGCCGGACCATAATTACATTATATAGTACGTTCTTGTATCGGGTTCTGTTGCTGTAGCTTCTTCTCCCAATAACTGCCTTATATCTTTTTCTATAGTCTTCGCGATTTCTGTTATGGCTACATCGCTGGGCCTGTTCCTGAAAGGATCCTGCAGGTAGTAGGCAACTTTCTCGATGAGAAAGAAACCGGCAGAGATCAGAAGCAGCAGCGGTATCACCAGGCGATTGTCGATGTCTTTCAGTGAGATGGCCAGGGTTACAACAAAAAGGTAAATGATGAAATGCAGTACCAGCCGATAGGTGGAGGGGAATACAGTATTGTTGATCCTCTCAACTCCTCCCATTGAATCGGTAAGGCGGATAATGGTTTCCTGGAGATGGATATGCGCATGTACATCGATAGTATCACGCTGGCGTAATTTCTCCAGGTCCCTGGCCGTATTCTGCAAAAGAAAAAGTGGCTGGTTGTTCTGTGTGGCTGCTGCAGTTAATTCAGGCAGGGGAAGCAGGTGTGCGATATACTGCAATGCATTCTGCCTGCGTAATGATCTCCCCAGTACATAACCCCAGGCTATTTGCCGGTAGCCGATCAGTTTTATGATGGGTGTTTTAGGGACTCCGATGAAGGATTGCAGTTGAATGATCAGACTCCTGGAATCGTTCAGGATACTGCCCCAGATCCTTCTGGCTTCCCACCACCTGTCGTATGATTGGTTCATCTTGAACGAAAGCAATACCGATATGGAAGTACCCAGGAATGCAGGAATGGCCAGTGGCATCACCGGTAATGTGTTCATCAGTTCAAAGGCTCCTAAATGGGTTGCCAGTCCCAGCAATAGTACAATGGTCAGCTCATATTTGATGATGCCGAAAGTGTATTTGATGGGTATCCTGGATTCTCGTAACATAGGCTAAATGGGGTTTATGTCAGGTAATGCTGTTGGCCGGATGCGGGCCCGCAAATTGCGGCTTTGCTAAAAAATGAGTAATTTCATGTACTGCCTTATATGCCTGCATAAACACGGATCTCCTTGAAACTCTTTATAAAAAATATGGTGTGCATTCGTTGCAAAATGGTGGTGAGGGATGAATTGACAAAACTTGGGGTTCATTGTATTGTAGTTGAACTCGGAGAAGCGGAAATTCTTGAAACCATTACCCCGGAACAACGGGAAGAGATCCGGTCTGTTCTGTTACGATCCGGACTTGAACTAATGGACGATAAAAAAAGCATGCTTATCCAGAAGATCAAACAGGTGATTATCGAATTGGTGCATTACTCCGAGGAGCCGCTAAGGGTAAAGTTCTCTGAATACCTGAGCCGGCAATTGAACTACGATTATACTTACCTGGCCAATGTGTTCTCGGAAGTGCAGGGCACTACCATCGAAAAATTCATTATCTCACACAAGATCGAACGGGTTAAGGAATTGCTGGTCTACAATGAGCTCACACTTTCAGAAATTGCCTTCCGGATGCATTATAGCAGCGTGTCTCATTTGTCAGCCCAATTCAAAAAAGTAACCGGTCTCACTCCTTCACATTTCAAACAGATCAAATCCCAGAGACGCAACATGCTGGACGAGCTGTAATGCTAAGGGAAACCGGCATCTGGAAATCGTATTTGAAAGCATCCATTTTAATTCCGCTTGCCATTGGCCTCTATGTTATCTTCCTGTGACCACCTTATGACTGATGCTTTTGCTGAAAAGCCAGTTCTGTCCCCTGGATGCTGAAGAAAAGATTTTGTAACTGGTGCAAATGGAGCATGTGCTGAACGATTGGATGATGAGCAAAATCCAGTGGAAAATAATCATTGTCCAATTCGATGGAATAGGTTTTCTCAGGCCGTTGGTGTTGCCATAACCTGAAATGCGGATGGAAAGTGAAACCCAGGAGCACCAGTAACTGATCGGTGATCTTTACATTTTCCAACCTGTCGGAGGCTGCACTTTCAAATTGTACATCGCCGTCCTGCTCAAAGCCAATCAGTTTTTCTTCCTCATTTCCATTATTGTTGAGGCTGCATATTTTACGTAGCTTACTATCTACCAGCACATAATTACCGATCCGGAATTGTTCTATGTTGATCATGCTACTGATTTTTAAAGCTGGTTTGAAATAACAACTGACCGACTCTCGCCGGTAGCAGTTGTTCGTTCATCGTGGCCATTATAAGAAATAGGTGAATGGTAATTTGCTGGTTGATTCATTGGTCATTCATAACCACTTTTGATAGTGGTAAGTATCAATTTAAACCGGCCATTGGGCTCGATATGATTGGGCGCATGTGCGGGAATTATGATCCCTTCACCGGTATGCAACAGAATCACTTGTTTGTCTATCACAAGTTCTGCCTTGCCTTCGATCACCTGCACGAAGGTTTCGAAAGGGCTCGTTTTTTCCTTCAACCCTTCGCCATGATCAAAGGAAACCATACTGATATCACCCGTTGATTTCCTGATAATGGTTCTTATTCCCACGGAATTGGGTACATATTCGAGGATCTCTACAATGATATGCGCTCTAGACCTTTCCAGTTCAGGATAGGAGGGCGCATTATCTTCTGTGGAACTATCCATAGCGTAAAGTTTGATTCATTGAGTCAGTAAGAGGGCAGTTTTAATTGAAGGGCCAGGATAGAAATCCAGCCCGTTTAGATAATCCAATATCCTATGAAAAACCTGATTAAAGGTAGATTGACGGAGAATAGCATTCGTTATCGAATTCCATTTTGCTTTTATATAATTCACACAT
Organism: Pseudobacter ginsenosidimutans; assembly: GCF_007970185.1. Taxonomy (NCBI): domain Bacteria; kingdom Pseudomonadati; phylum Bacteroidota; class Chitinophagia; order Chitinophagales; family Chitinophagaceae; genus Pseudobacter; species Pseudobacter ginsenosidimutans. The sequence goes on from NZ_CP042431.1 coordinate 4,032,394, forward strand.
TGCCTGGCCGGCGGTGCAATGTGTGAATGTTGCTACATATAATGCAAATTGTATAACGTACGTGCTGGTAAATGAACTGACCTTTGCTGCAGGAGAATTTAAATTATGAAAAAGGTCTTTGGTTTAATCCTGTTGTTGATGGTTGTGGTGATCTGTTCGGCAAACGCACAGAGCAAAGCGAAAAAAGACACAACAGGGTTTGTTGAAAAATCCGCGAATAAAACAGCAGAAATTGCTGTAAAAGGGAAAGCTACGCTGGTAGATAAGGTGTATAAAGATAAAGTTGGCCCCAATGGTCAAAAAATATATATCGACAGGCATTCCAAATATTACTGGGTGGATAAGAAAGGCCACAATGTATACATAGCCAAGAGCAAACTCAGACCTAAAACGAATTAGAGAGTAATCTAACATATTCCAAAAATGAAACAAATAAGAACAGGACTGCTTTTGGCAGTTGCCTGCTTCCCTACCTCAGTTGCTTTGTCGCAAACCAGCGATACTTCTGTAATGTTCAATAAAGAGAACAGGCATACTGTAATGATGTCTGTTGAGCGTCCGGAAAAGGAAGCGAGAGAAGCATTGAGGCTACGCCTGGAGCGCTCAGGTTTGAAGGAAAGAATAGTCAATAATGTAGCCATGTATAAGGATGTTGTATTCCCTGAAATAAGTCCTGAAAAAATAGACATCTATACGAAGGTTGATAAGGGGCCGTACAATTCCAGCGTCGTGTACATGGCAGTTTCCAGAAAGAACAGGAACTTTACGCATGGCAGCTTTGATAGTACCCTCACTGTACAAGTAAAAACATTCCTTCAATCTTTCACAGGCGACGCAAACAGGTATTCGGATAATGCAGATATATCCAATCAGATGGATGATATCACCAAAGAAGAAAAATATTACAGCCAGTTATTGGATGAACAAACCGATTTGAAAAAAAAGCGACAGGATATTGATGATAAGCTTCTGGAGATCCAGAATAATCTCCTCTTGAAAAGAGAGTTGATAGATAAAAAGAAACTGGCTGTGCAGAATGCCAGGACCAAACTGTCGAAACAATAAAGACCATTACCTTACAATACTGTCTGACCCTCGAAACAATAAAGCCTTCACCAGAACGTGAAGGCTTTATTGTTTTGGGGATATCGGGATCATTACAGAGTATAAAAGGCGCAGGTTGAGCTCAGGAGCTGATCAGATCGAGAATGCCTTCATTCCTGATGATCATCATTCCCTGCCTGTCTTCCGTAATTCCTTTTTCCAGGTTGTATGTGTAATGAGGCACCATTCCCTTCATTACGGTAGGCATGAATGTGAACTGCACATTGTTCAGTTTTTTCAATGCTTCTCCCACTTCGATGATATGGGTGCTCACAATGAACAGGCAATTCTTATATTCCGAAAATGCTTCAGTAACTGCCAAAGTTCCATCGTAAGCATCTTTCACATTCGTTCCCTTGAACAGTTCATCAAACATCAGTAGTAAATGTTTCCCTGTGGCGGTGGCATCGGCGGCATTCTTCACGCGCACTACTTCTGCATAGAAATGGCTGTAACCAAGCCCAATATTGTCGGCCACATTGATACTGGAGTAAATTCCTTCGCGGATGGAGAATTCCATGTGCTGCGCTGGTACCGGGAACCCGATATGCGCCAGGTACATGGCAATGCCGATGCTCTTCATCCAGGTGGATTTGCCGGCCATGTTTGCACCGGTGAGGAAGATCACATTGTTTCCTGCTCTCATTTCGATCTCATTCCCGATGGCGTGATCTATGCAGGGATGGCGGAGCTCCATTGCTTTGAGGGTGTTGGCTTCGCGTGGTAACGCCTTCGCATAAGTGAAGTTTTTTGCAGCGGCCACATTGCCAACTGCGATGTATACATCGGATTCCGAAATGAAACGAAGGATGTCTCCAATTGGTTGGTTGAGCTTGTTGCGCAACAGGTGATCATAACGGGCAATGGTATTGAGTGAAATGGATTGATAGATATCCACGTTCAGCAATTCCTGTAATGCGGGCGCTGATAATATCTTTTTGACGCCGGATATCCTGCTGGCAAATGGACCGCCCAATGCTTCCAGTTCCGTTACGAATGCATAGCATTTCTTGAGGGTTACGATAGTGGCCTGCAGTCCCTGGATCATGGCTTTGTAGCGTTCATCGCGGGTGAGTGCAGACAGGGTTTTCTTCAGGATGGTATTGAACCAGGTGGCGGGCAGGCTGTTGCCGTAGCCGGCATCGGTATATTCTCGCATGAGGGTTACCTGTTGCACATCGAAAGGGAATTGGAGCCGGGCATCCTGGAAGAAGCTGAAAATGGCTGTGCGCTGGTTGATGGTCTGTGCATCTGTCAATGGGTTTTTAAACAATTCATCCAGCAATTGCTCGCCACCACGGGTTTTGACGGTATTGAAAAGAAAATACACTGATCCCTGCCGGAATTTTCCGGGCAGGTTCAATTCATCCTGGGATTGCTTATCGATAACAAAATTCATAAAATATATTTTAAAAAGTCGGGGCGCCGCCAGTCACTCCCCGGAGGCGAGCGACTGGGCGCACCCTGTGCTTATTCTCCTGACACACCCTGAGCTCATTCCTTTTTTCCGTTCTTCAATGTTTCCAAAATGCCTTCATTCCGGATGATGATCATGCCATGCCGGTCATCGGTAATGCCTTTTTCTAACGTATACGTATATTCGGGAACATTTCCGTTCATCTTTGTGGGCAAATAATGGAAACCGATATTCGGTTTTTGTTTCAATGCATCACCTGCTTCCACGATATGTGAGGAAATGATGAACATACTGTCCTTTTTCCCGGCAAAAGCGTGGGTGATGGCCACTGTGCCTTCATGTGCATCCTTCACGTTGGTGCCACGGAACAATTCATCGAACAACACGAACAATGATTTACCCTGGCTGAGCTCGCTGGCCATCTTTTTCACCCTCAAAACTTCCACATAGAAATGGCTGGCCCCGATCCCGAGATTATCCGGCAGGTTGATGGTAGTGTAAAGTCCATCCATAACCGAAAAATCCATGGCGCGGGCGGCTACCGGAAACCCCATGTGTGCGATGTACAGGGCAGTACTAAAAGAGCGCAGAAAAGTGCTTTTGCCGGCCATATTGGCGCCTGTCAGGAACACAACGGATTTCGAATGGTCCATCGTAAGGTTGTTGGCTACGGGATCCTTCAGTTCCGGATGATATACCCCTTCCAGTTTCAGTAAGCCTGTTCTTTTGGGGTGGGTAACCGGAAAAATGAATTTCCGTTTATTGGCCACCTGCGCAACGGAGATATACACATCTATATCGTAAATGAAGCGCAGCACTTCTTTTATCTTTTCTTTTTCTCGGTTGCGGAAAAGCAGGTCGTAAGCGGTGACGGCTGCATAGGACAGCTTGCTTTTCGGTTGTTCATTGAAAACGGGAGCGAATGCCGGGGCGTTCAGCAGCACGCTGATAGTGGTCCTTTCCTTCTCCAGTTCAGGAATGCGTTGTATATCTCCGTTGTTCACGAAATCTCTGACGGCGTGCAGCAATTCTATCACGCCTGTTACGCCGTTGCCGATCTCTTTTTCTCCCAGTGCAGCTTTTTGTCCATCTGTTTTTTCTTCGGCATGTGACATATATTTTTCCACTGTATCCAGCATGCCTGCCTGAAAGGGGAATATTGTATCCAGGCTGGCAAACGTGGATATGATACCTGCTCTTTTGGTGATGGCTTCCTTATCGGCGAGCGGGTGCCGGAACAGTTGTTCCAGCACGGCTTCGCCTCCACGGGTTGAGGTATTGTTATAGATATCGTAGATGCCCGGTTGATCGCGTTTGGAGAATAAGCGGAGATCTTCGATGGTTTGTTCATCTGTTTGCAATAACATTTTTCTCTTTTTTTATTTTCGCTTTCTGCGGATCAGCAGGATGATGCCGGTGAGCAAAATGATAGAGGGGATGATGTACACGAATACAGGCTTCAGCGCTTTTCCTGTTTGTTTACCGATAGTGAGGAACAGGTCTTTGGCATAAATGCCGTTGTGGTATACCGGATATTCATTGTTCAATGCCCAGCTATAGGCGGCATTGTAGAAGGGGCCACCATGTTCATTCCTGTTCGACATAAAATCCGCATCGCCGGCTACAACGATCCTTTGTTCCTGTCCATTCACCATTCGGGAAAGTTTCACGCCGGTGATATATTTCTCTTTTTTTACATCGCCTTCCTGCGGTGCATAGATGGGCGCGGCAGAATCCACTACCAGATTGCCTTTTTCGATCCACCTGTTCTTCATGCCTTCTGCATCGAGTATCGCCTCGATCCGGAAACCTTTACTGGTGTCATAGTTCAGGTGGCCTCCTCCCATATGCTTGATGCCATATTTCATTCTTCGGGTGGTCCGGTAATCGTACAAGGCAGGCTCATCGGCCAGGTTCGAGCCGGTATCGGTAATTATGCCCAGGAAATAATGGGGCATTTCATGTGGGTTGGGAGTAACAATGGTGCCGTCTTCCAACGTCACACCCAGTGTCTGGAGAATGGGGTTCAGCATTTGCTGTTTGCCGGGCTCTGCATAGAAGATGGCATCGCCGCCCTTTTCCAGCCAGGAAAGAATTTTTTGTTGTTCCACCGGTTCAAGGGCTGAGCGGGGATCGGCCACCACCAGCATATCCGTTGTTGAAGGGATATCCTGGTGTAGCAGGTTCACAGTATCTGTATTCACGCCCTTGTTGATGAGTGCACCTCTCGATTCGATATTGGCGGTATGGTTCGCAAATTCCCGCTCTCCGCCTTTGTAGGGATTTCTTTCGTAGTGCCCGGTAGTGAAAAGCACTTCCGGTACAGCATCCCTGGTCAGCCTCCTGATGGTGCCTGAGATATGGTTCTCATCAGGCCATACTTTGGTATCGGAAAAGGTCCTGAGAAATTCTTTTCGGCCTTTATATTCCAACTGCATCACAAGGCCGTAGTTCTCCTCTTTCAGTGAAATCTTTTTCCGCATCTCAGCGGGCTTTTGAAAAAGAGAAAGCCTTATGTCGAAGAACTCCGCCATCCTGGCCGCAGCTTCGTCCAGGGTCTTTACATTGAACTGCTTCAGGTAAGCGCTGTCGCCATCCTGTGCATCGTAGTAATATTCATATTTCAGCTTAATGTTAGGATAGAACCTGATCACGTTTTCCCAGAAATGCCATACATATTTGTTGCGATGTTCCGGAAAACCGGCCCTCACGGCTTTACCCAGCAGGTTGGTGTATAGTGTTACGGTCAACGGAGATCCGTCCATCTCTTTCAATACTTCCTGGGTAGCGGGGTTCAGCGTATTCTGTTGCGTGTTGGTGATATCGAGATAACCGATCAAACCCGGTCGGGAAGTAAGATAGCCAAGTGCCATCACCACCAGAAAACATCCGAGATAACGGCTGAAGGCAACACGCCAGTGTTTGGATTCCTGCGTGCTTTTCAGTTTGATCAGGGTGAATGCGAGGAACAGTACGATAATGAGCAGGAAATAACAAACATCCCGGGTGGTGATCAATCCTCCCAGGATATTGGAAGTTCTTCCGGAAAGCGACAGGAACCAGGTGAGGTCTCTTACAAAATCATATTGCTGCCAGAGATTCTGGATGGCATAGAGCACAAAGAATACAACAAAAGTGATGATGCCCGCCACGATCTGGTAGCTGGTCAGGGAAGAAATGAACAAACCGATAGCAGCATAGGTATTCGCCAGCAGGAAAATGCCCAGCATGGCAGACAGGAACCATTTCCATTCTGCATGTTCAATGGAGAAATAGCCTGTAGTAAGAAAGATGGCCACAAAAAAGATGAGGATGCTATTGAATACTACCAGCGCCAGGTATTTGCCGAAAACGATATCGCGTGTGCGGATGGGGCTCGAGTATAACAGCTTGATGGACCCGCTTTGCAATTCCCGGTTGATGATGCCCATCGTCAGCAGGGGAATGAAGAGATAGAGCTTGTCTACCATTTCACCGTAACTGCCGGCAAAAACACCCCAGCTCATACCGGAATTGAATCCTTTCCAATCAGGGTCGGATTCCTGCATGATTTGCTGTATGCGGCTGAAAGTTTCCAGCGGCGCTGTGAACTGAACGGCACAGAGCACGAAGAAAACCACCGTAAGCAACCATGCGATAGGGGAATAGAAGAGGTTGCGCAGTTCTGCCTGCGCCACTTTGAAAATGATATACATGATGGATTATTGTTGTGAGTGAGACAATTGTTTGAAAACATCGTCGAGCAGCGATTTTTCCAGGCTGATCTCGGAGAGGCCCCAGTTGTTTTCAATACTGGTGCGGATGATCGTTTGTGTAATGGTTGAACTACCGGAGAAGTACAAATGACAACTATTGGGTGATACTGCTTCCACTTTGGTGATGCCGGGTATTCTTTGCAGCTCGGATGCAGCAGGCAGGTTATCCATCTTCACAAAAATGGTTTGCGGTTGTGCATAGCTGTTGAAGGCATCGATGGAATCGGCGAACACGATCCTCCCTCCTTCGATCATGATGATCTCGCGGCAGAGCAGGTTGATCTCGGAAAGCACGTGAGAGCTCAGTAATACGAGGTGGTCATTGGCGATCTCACGGATGAGTTTCCTTGCTTCGATCACCTGGTTGGGATCGAGGCCATTGGTGGGCTCATCCAGTATTACCATTCCTGGCTTGTGAATGATGGCCTGAGCAATACCCACCCGTTGCCGGTAACCTCCGGAGAGATTCTTGATCAGGCGCGAGCTGAAATGCGTGATGCCGGTCTTTTCCATTGCTTCCTCTACAGCGCTTTTGATCTTTATTCTTTCGATGAAGCGAAGCGTAGCGGCGTAGGTGAGGTATTCATTCACGGTGAAGTCTGCATACAATGGCGGCGTTTGCGGAAGAAAGCCCAGTTCTCGTTTGGCGCCCCTGGGATCTTTTCTTTTATCGATGCCGTTCACATACACTTCGCCTTCGGTTTGGTTCAGTACACCACAGATGATGTTCATGGTGGTGGATTTGCCGGCTCCGTTGGAGCCAAGCAAACCCACCACGCCTTTCTGATTGATCTCGATATTGATATCCCTGATCGCCCAGGCAGTGGCATAACGGTGTGAAAGGTTTTCTACTTTTAATAATGCACTCATGGTATTGTGTTCAGCTTTTTTATGAATCGTTTTTCAGGGGCGGGTCAATAGTTGGGAAAGAAATTAAGTTTCGGCAGGTTCTCTCCGGTACCTCCACGTTTACCGGTAAGCACCAGGGTCATGGGCTTATGGAGGAAATTATTGATGCTGGAATAATCCCCGATGGAATTTGCCGTGTAAGCAGCCAGTAATGCTTCTGTTGTGGCATCGCGTATTTCAAATACATAATTTGAAACCGACATGTCTGCCGGCAGCGGGATGAAAGCCGATACGGATTTAAAATCCAGTTGGCTGATCAATGATCCATGGGGCTTACCCTGTATGTTAGCACTTACTGGCTGACCATTGCTCATATTGGCAAAGCGTACATAGGTAACACTGTCTTTACTGAAACCAGGCAGCTTTTCTTCCAGCAACAGCGCTTCTGCCTGCTGCGCTCCGCTGTAAAGGAAGAGACTGTAAATATTCCCGCTTTGCAGCGTGAGGTCGCCACTCCATACAGGCTCATCCTTCGGCATCGTGTCTGCTGATGCATAAAAGGCAAAAGGTTGAACGGCTTGTTTGGAATGGATCTTTGTATGATTACGCGGAGGCAGCAGCAATGCTGTATTGTATTGAATGGGATGTTGGCCACTCAGGTTCGCTCTTATGGTTATGCCATCTTCCAGTGCGTTGAAGAGCATCACTGTTGCCGGACTTTCTTCCGGCGTCTTTTGTTTGGAGCAGGCGCCTGCCACTACTGTCAGCAGTAGTAATAGCAGGTAGTTGATATTGTAGATGCGCATATGAACTTTTTTAAGGTGATGGGAGAATCAGAGATTGGTGTATCCTGGATTTTGCTTCAGGTTGTTATTGTCCCTGATATCGTTCAATGGAATTGGGTACAACAATTGATGATCTCCATCCCAGGGCATTTTGTAAGAGAGAACAGAGAGCACTTCAGAGGCTTTGCCTGTGCGTTTGAGATCGAACCAGCGATGGCCCCATTCAGCGAACAGTTCCAGTTGTCTTTCCTTTGCGATGGCGGCTGTAACTTCTTCCGCAGAAAGATCGGTTGGAAGCAGGGTGGCATTCGCTCTTTCCCGCAGTTTATTCAGGTCATCGATAGCGTCGGTAGTGTTGGAAGAAGACAAGAGCATCCTGGCCTCTGCGCGGATCAGGTAGAGTTCCGGCAGGCGCATCACCACATAATATTCCAGCGGGGAATCATATGGGTTGGTGCTGCCGATCTTGTATTTGGCGGGCAGAAAGATATCGTCTGACTGTTTTATCCAGGCAGCTTTTCTCTTATCGCCTGCTTCAAAACTGTTCACCAGTTGTTCATTCAACCTGAATCTGACAGCCACCACATATCCTTCCGGAGTGGCGTTGCCGAGCATGCTGATATTGTTTTGTTTGAGCTGGAGGATGGCTTCTTTGCTGGTGCTCAGGAAAGCGTTGGAAGGGTCGTCCAGTTGATAGAACAGCGTTTGTCCGATCACGTTGGTAGCGCTGGTGATAGCGCCCTGGTAGTCGCCGGCAAAGAGGCAGGCCCTGGCCAGCAGCGCTTCTGCAAACCACCTGTTGATGCGTACACGCTCGGATTTTCCGGCAGTATAATCCGTTTGAAGCAGGGGAATAGCCTGCCTCAGATCGGCCAGGATCTGTTCGTACACTTTAGCCACAGGAGTTCGGGTGAGCCTGGCCGTTTTATTGAAGTCGGTGGTCAGGGGCATGGGCAGGTCGCCAAAGAAATTGACCAGGTTGAAATAAGCGAAAGACCTGATGGCAAGCGCTTCTCCTGTCAGTTGTCTTCTTGTACTGTCGGTCAGATACTCCGATTCTGAAGCAGCGATGCCTTCGATAATGGCATTGGCATCGAAGATGGCTTTGTAGGCGGAGCCCCAGAGATCTATGCTGGCCCCCGCCCTGAATACGGTCAGCTTGTTGGTGTTGAAGAACAGATATGTTTCATCGTCCAATTGCGAGCGCAACTCATCGGAGGCAAGTCCGCCAAGGATAGTGCAAAGCCCGGCAGAGAAATTCTTTTCAGCTGTCAATGTGATCAGGTTTGCCGTGAATCCGTTGATCATTTTGGAATACAGCGCCGATACGGCCCAGTCAGCTTCCTTATTACCGGCAAAAGCCTGGCTGGTAGTAACAGTGTCTACCGGCGCATCGATCTCCACCAGTTTTTTACAACTGCCCATGAGAGCGGTCAGCGCCAAAACAAACAGCCAGTGAGAATATTTTATCGTATACATATGAACGTTGTTTAGAAGTTGAGGGTGAGTGTGGTGGTGATCACTCTGGTGAGTGGCGTGAAGCTGCTGAGGCTTTGTACTTCGGGATCGATGCCTTTGTAGGAAGTGATCACGAAGAGGTTCTGGGTTTCGGCAGAAAGCCTGCAACCCTGCATCCTGATCCGCTGCAGCCATTTGGCAGGAAGATCATAAGCGATGCTCAGTGTGTTCAATCTCAGATAGGAGCCATCCACGAAGGCGCCGTCGGAAGCGCCGAGATAGCCAAGATTACCTGTGGCGGTATACCTGGGATAGAGGGCCTTGTCGCCTGCTTGTTGCCAGTGATTGTTCTTCACTTCATCGGGCAGCATGAAATTATTCATGGAGCCCACTACCAGGTTGAGGAATGGATCCTGGGCCATACTTTTCTTGAATACGAAATGGGTATAAAGTGAAAAGTTTTTATAGCTGGCCGTAGCGCCAAAACCTCCTTCGAACCTGGGTGCACGATCGAATTCGATATATCGGTCGTCACTGGCATCCCTGGGGATCGCACCGCTTCCGGCCTGCACTTTGCCATCCTTGTTGCGGTCTTCAAATGTATAATTGCCGGTGAGCGGATCGATGCCGGTATAGTGCAGGAGATAGTTGATGGTGAGTGGCTTCCCGATGATATAGGAATTGGCGTAAGAAGAATATTCGAACCCGGGATACCTGACCAGTTTGTTCCTGTTCCTGCCGATATTGGCGTTGAGCCTGATATTCCAGTCCTTTGTTTGAAGAACATTGCTGTTCAAAGAAAACTCAAGTCCGGAATTTTCCACCACTGCATCCCAGTTGGCGGTAACAGACGAAAATCCTGTATAGGAAGGTGTGTTTACGCCGGTGATCTGATTGCCGCTACGGTTGCTGTACCAGGATACGTCGAAGGTGAGCCTGTCTTTGAACAGGGAGAGGCTGGCGGCAACTTCCAGTTTTTTGGTGCCTTCCCAACCATATTCCGGGTTGATGGACCTGGCAATATGGAAGCCGGGCGATCCATTGTAGTCGTATATTCTCTGTGCAAAGTTGCTGATATCATAAGCGCTGGCCCAGCGGGTGATATAACCGTAATCAGTACCCGCATCCCTTCCGGTGATGCCATAGCTGCCGCGGAATTTGAGAAAGCTGATCCAGTCGGGTAAAACACTCTGCATCCATTTTTCATCGGAAGCGAGCCAGGCAAGCCCTGCCGATCCGAAATTACCGAACTGTCTTCCGGGACCAAACCTGGACGAACCATCCCTTCTTCCGCTCAGGTTGATGATATATCGATTGTCCCAGCGGAAATTGATGATCCCGTAAGCGCCGCTGTATTTGTAATCGGCGCGTGAATCGGTACTCTCTTTCGCCATGGCGTTGTTGATGCTTCTGATAAGGTTATCGTTGGGAAAACCCATTGCTATAGTGGTATTGCTTCTCGCAATAGCCTGCTGGATGGTGGCGCCCACCTGCACACTCAGATTGGCCTTTCCGAAAAGTGTGGTGTATTGTAATTGCGGGTCTACTGTCCAGTTATTATTGTTTGAGGTGCCGAATACAGCCTGGGCGGGACGGGGGAAAGCCGGATCGTAAGCTGCTGCGGGCATGAACATCGCATTGTTGTTCTGCGTGATATTGTATCCTGCAGTGGAGGATAAGGTGAGTCCTCTGATCAATTCGTAACGCAGGCTGATGTTCATGTTCATGAAAGTGGACTTACTTTCACTGGGTGTTTTCAGGCCGGTGAAACGGAAGCCGCTTATGTATTGTTCCCTGTAAGGTTCGAAATTGAAGTCGCCATTCTTGTCATAGAGCGGTGGAGCATTGGGAGGAAGGAACATGGGGTTTTCCACCCGGTAGGCATTGATGTCTGTAAGGCTGAAAGCTGCGCCTGCATCTACCTGGAACTTCTGATTGAGACTGGTATGGCTCAGGTTCAGTCGCAGTCCGCCCACATTGTTCTTGCTGCCATTGTTCATGATCTCTTTCCTGGTCTGGTAATTGGCAGCAATGCTGTAAGCAGTTTGCGCCATACCGCCGGATACGCGTGCGTTTACAGAGAGAACATTGCCGGTGCCGATGAGCTCGCGCTGCCAGTCAGTATAGCGGGTAGTGTCCCAGTAGGTGAGATCGGGTGCATTGTACCTGCCGGGTTGTACGCCATCGTTGCGCAATGCTTCACGTCTGACAGCGAGGTATTCAGGCGTGCCCGGCAATTTTGCTCTTTTGGGCACAGTGAGAATACCATTGTTGATGGCCATATTGAAACGGGTAGGACCGGATTTCGCTTTTTTGGTGGTGATGAGGATCACGCCGTTTGCGCCGCGTGAACCATAGATGGCGGTGGCATCGGCATCTTTCATCACATCAACACTCTCGATGTCGCGGGGATTCAGGAAGAGCAGCGGATTTTCGCCCGGCGTGTTCACCATGCCGCTTTGAATAGCGCCGGTTGAAATCTCTCCACGCTTTGTATAGGGGCCTATTTCAAGGCTGGTTTGCGGAATGCCATCGATGATGTACAATGGTTCTACCAATGCTCCTGCATTGATGGAAGATCTTCCCCTGATCTCCACTTTGATGGGGGCGGCGGAATTGCCGGTAATGGTGCTGACAGACATGCCGGGTACTTTTCCTTCCAGCGCCTGCAAAATGTTCATTACGGGTTGCCTTTCTATTTCTGTGGCCTTGATGCTGGTGACATTGCCGGTAGCATAACGTCTGGATGTTTTGCCGTAAGGGATGATCACCACTTCATCGAGTATGGAATTGGAGCGCGTGAGTTTGATCAGTACATTTTGTTGATTGGTGATCAGCAGCTGACTGCGTTTAATACCTTCTGTATAGCCGGGTTGCTGCGGAAGGGCAGAAGAACGGTCAGCAGTAATTGTTTCAAATTCTTCTCCATTGAGCCGGATGGCAATAGGATTGAAGCCTACGGCAGAGATATCGAGCACTTCACCGTTTTTTACTTCCAGCGAGAAACGTCCGCCTGTTCCGGATGTGGTGCCTCTTTTGGTGCCCCTGATGCGAATGCTCACATCCAGGATGGCTTGCTCCTCTGCATCGATGATGCGCCCGAATACAGCTGGTGCATCGATGAGGAGGTGTTCATATACAGGTGGTGCAGTTGCTGTAAGATGCGAAAGAATGATGGTCTTCTCCTGTATGATGAAGCTCACCGGTTGATCTTTGAAAACCATTTGCAGTAATTCCTGCAAAGGCATATTGTAAGCAGTGAGCGTAACAGGATGCGTGTTGTTCAGGATCTCTTTATTGTAGAACACAACATAACCTGTTTGTTGTTTGATGGCGTTGAATACATGCTTTATCGGAATATCCTTTCCGGAGATCGTCACGTTTTGCGCGGATCCTTCGGCATGTACCTGTAAGAAAGTGAGGGTCAAAAGCAGGGCGGTTAATTTCATAACCAGCAGAATTTTGGTGATGGGGCTTCGTCTTCCCCGCTCACTGTAAGGTGCGAGCGGGTTTGAACCTGACCCGGAAGCAATTTTTTGCATACCTTTGGGTAAGTTTTGGTGGTGAACAATAAGGGATAATCGCCTGGTTGGGGCCAACGAAACTGTCGCCGGGAGTGCCACGAACACTTCCGGCTTTTTTATTGGTCCCGGTTAAGATAATAGGAAGGCTAATGGTTGCCGGTATTCCACCGGACATTCATGAAGGAAAGGTTCTGCTATTGTTATGGTATCATCTTAAATTTCATCTAGCCCTATTTGGGCAACACGATGAGTTTTCGCCCATCCAAACGGTAACGGATACCCGATTTCTCGAGAGCGATCAATACGCCGTTGAGCGTCATATTCCTGCTCATCTCTCCGCCGAATTCGATTCCTGGAATTCCTTTTTCGTATGACACATCGATGTCGTACCAGCGCTCCAGTTGCTGCATCACTTCTTCCAGTGAAGCGCCTTCGAAGTTGAAGAAGCCGCGCTGCCAGGCCATCACCTTATCGATATCTGCATTACCGATAATATGCAGCGCATCGGTTACACGTGCCTGTTGGCCGGGCTTAATAACAGAGCCATTCACTTTTACACTTCCTTCGATCAAAGTGGTATTCAGGCTCTTTTCATTTTCATAGGCGCTGATATTGAAGCTTGTGCCCAATACTTCGATGCTGGCTTTGTTGCTTGCATTCACTATGAAAGGCTGCTTTGCATTTTTAGTTACTTCAAAATAAGCTTCGCCTTCGAGTTCCACTTTCCTGTTTTTGGCTGAGAAGATTGTAGGATAGCGGATGGAGCTGGCGGCATTCAGCCATACATGCGTGCCATCCGGCAGCGTGATCTCGAACTGCCTGCCCCTGGGCGTTGACATGGTATTGTAGGCAATATCTTCTGCTTTAGAATCGGATGGGCTATACTTGAGTTGCCCATCCTGCATCGATACGTATGATCCATTCTGATCTGCAAGTACGCCATTGTTCATGCTGTCGAGTACCAGCTTTGTTCCATCTGCCAGCGTGAGGATAGCACCTGATTTTCCGGGTGCGATCTCATGGGCAGGTACTGATCTTCTCTCTGCCAGTTGTTGATCACTGTTGTTGCGAAGCCTGAGGAAAATGGTGGCCGATAAAGCAAGTATGATGATGGCGGCCGCTGCAGCCCGCCAACTGCGCCAGATGGGGATGCGTGGAACGGATTGTTCTGTATTCTCCCATTCTTTCATGGCTATCTCCTGGTGAATGGAACGCAATAGTTCCGGGTTGCTGAGTTCATTCAGATCGGGCAATGTTGCCACGATGGCTGCGTATTCATCGATCAGCGCATCGAACTCCTGCTGATCCAGTGTCTGCATCCATTCCTGAAAGGCTTGTTGCTCTTCAGGGCTCACCTGGCGCAATGCGTAGCGGGATAATATTTCTGCTTTATTGATCATACCGGCTTTATAAAACGATTGCCGGTAAGGGGAGGGGACGGGCAGGTGAAAATTTTTTTTAGCTGTGGAGTGAGCCGATGATCAGTCCACCTACTATTACAGGCAGATCGCCTTTTTCAGCGATATATGTTTTCAGGAAGGTCCTGGCTTTCTGCAATTGTTTCTTTACTACTTCTCTAGACAGGTTCATGCGGCCGGCGATCTCATCAATAGACAACCCGTCGAACACGCTGAGGGAAAAGATCTCACGACGGCGCTCCGGCAGTGCATCGATGCCCCGGCGAGCAATGCTCATGTATTCCTTTAATTGTAACTGGTTGCCGGTGAGCTGAACAGATTGCTCCTGTAACTGAGCATAGTGGCCGATATGATTGGATTGAATCTTCTGTAGTTTCAGTAAATCCAACAACCTGTTCTTTGCCATACGCTGCAGGTAATATTCCAGGTGTTCGATCCCCGCCAGATCATTTCTTTTGATCCAGCATTTTACAAAAGTATCCTGAAGAATAACATTCAACAGATGTGCGTCGGATCGTGTAAAAGGAGTAAGGAAGAGTCTTAACCGCGGTTCATAATAATGATAGAGGGTGTCAAATGCAGATTTGTCGCCGGTTGCAAGGCGTGCCAATAATTCTTTTTCTTCGTATGAACCTTTGATCGGCAATGTTTGAAACAGGGTTGGCGGTTAATGTTTGCAAACTATAATAAAAAAGCCAAATGAGGGGAGACCTGTAGAAGTAATTAACAACTGTCGTTACCCAGATTGTTTTTTCTGTATATTTGGCGCACCTACCAAGAAACCCGGTCCCTCCGGGGTATAAATCCAATAGACTTGTTACCATGTCTCTGCATTTGCCTGTACCAGACAATGCAAAAGCAACTCCTATTCTTTTTCCCTTAAATGCGAGCTCCTGATTAGTGCAGTTATAGCAAGCATATGACCTGCTATGGCCTGTGCATGTATTGTCCCATACCTATTCAAACCATCAATAAATCCGAATTATGAAATCCATTTTTTACTTACCTCTGAGTAGGGGGAGAAAAGCTTCTACTGTAAGAAGTTTTTTGATGATCCCTGTGCTGCTTTTTCTTTATTTATGTAATTATGCTCAAAGTCCCGGTGGCGTTTCAACCGGTCTCAGACTTTGGGTGAAGGCAAATGCCGGAACAGTTGTTGCCGGCGGTAAAGTGACCGCCTGGAATGATCAGTCGTCCGGTCTCCGTCATCTCACCACCACCTCCGCCACTTATCAGCCACTGGCTGTAGCGGCCGGGGCGGAGTACAATTTCAATCCATACCTTAGTTTTGACGGAGATTTCCTCCGTTACACTGGTAATGTTCTTCCTGACAATTCCGGGGCTTCTATTTTTTCTGTGGCCAGCTACACCAGCGGTACAGCTTACAACACGCTTTGGGATTTTTATGCCAATGATCCCACCATTAACACGCAGGGGGGGCGCTGGTTGCTTTACCACAGCGGAGCGGCGTATCACAGCGCGCCATTGCTGAAAGGCAAGCCTACCCTGGTCAACAGCCATTGGCAACACAATATCGCTATCAGCACCATGATGGATATCAATGGCCTTCAGCAGGTAATGAACAAGCAGGTGAATACCAATGGGAACAACTATTTCCTTGGTGCCGGTAATACCAGCAGCGGTGAAGCCTGGGAAGGCGGCATTGCTGAGAATATCGTGTATGATGCACCGTTAGCTCCCACTGATCAGGCAAAAGTGAATTCCTATCTGGCCATTAAGTATGGCATCACACTCGATGCCGATCCCGGCAGCGCAGCTGTCAATTACAATTATATTTCTTCGGCAGGAACTACCATCTGGGATGGTGTTGCCAACAGCAGCTATCACCATGATATCACCGGCATTGGCCGTGATAATGCTTCAGCCCTGATGCAGCTGAAATCGAAAAGCATCAATGATGGATCGATGGTTACCCTGGAAATTGATCCTCCCTCAGCTGATGGTTCATTTCTTGTCATTGGCGACAATGCAGGAAAGGGCGGGCTCACAACTCCGTATTCACCCAATAGCTTCACATCCGCTATTCCATATTTCCATTTCGGAAGGATCTGGAAAGTGCAGGAAACAGGCGTCACCGGTGCCTGCACCCTCCATGTTGTTTCAACTACTGCTACTCATCTGCTGGTGCATAACAGTGAGGATTTCAGCACAGGTACGCCGGTTGAGATAGCCCTGGTGAACGGATATGCGGATGTTGATTTCTCCAATGGACAATATTTCACTTTTGCAGGTCCGGCCAATGCTCCGGGAGGCGTGATCCAGGACCTGGCCTGCTGGCTCAAAGCCGATGCCGGCACCAGCAGTACAACACCCGGTGCATCTGTAAGCGGTTGGCAGGATCAGTCGGGTAACGGCAACACACACACGCAAGCAACTGCCGGAGCACAGCCCACCTATGTTGGCGCAGGAGGAAGTTTTCTCATGAACTACCAGCCGGCTCTCAGGTTCGATGGCACCAATGATAAAATGTCTGCACCGGCCTATATCAATACACAGCTTCCCGATAACAATGCTGTGCATGTTTTTGTGGTATCGAGGATCAATGCCAACAGTTCCACTGCCTGGCAAACCACTTATGGCGTGATCGATAGTTGGGTGAATGCACTCTGGTACAACAGAACGCCCGGCAATTACCTCGCCGGTAATCAGATAGCCGATACCAAAACGGGTGTACTGTATGGCATCACCAGTCATATTATGCCGAAAACTGTCGGTACCACCAAAGTGATCTGGAACGGCACTGTAAAAACTTTCTCCAATCTGAACTATAATAATACAGGCACCACTTATTCAGTAGGCGGAGACGTAGCCAATGCAGATTTTGTTGGAGGGGATATCCAGGAAGTGATCGTTTACAAAGGCGCTCCCAACCTGGATTTCGATGCCAGCAATCTTGCAAAGATCCAAACCTATCTCGCCATCAAATATGGTATTTCACTGGACCCCGCAGGACAAGCGGATTACGTTTTGCCGAATGGCACCCTGATCTGGACAGGCGCCGATCACCCCGGATACCAGTATCATATTTTCGGACTGGGAAGGGATGACAACTCCGCTCTCTATCAGAAACAGGCATTCAGTTATGGAGATTCTTCCATCACTGTTTATCTCGGCAGTCTGGCCGGGCTGAACAACGATAACAATGCAGGTATCGCCAGTAACAACAGCTTCCTGGTTTTAGGAGATAATAACGCCAATGGGTACACGGTAGTGAATTATGCTGCCGGCAAATCATTTCAGAACGGTGCTACCAGCAAGCCTCTGAATGCACTCACCAGCAGGATCTGGAAGGCAGATGCTACCACGCAAAGCAGCTGGTCTGTGAATATCAATACCAATAAATTCAGGTATGCCAGCTATGTGCTGGTGAGCGCCGATCCTGCTTTCCCTGATGCTACAACCCGTATCTATCCTGTTACCAGCAGTGTGGCAGAGAATGTGGTCATCAATGATGGTGAATACTTCCGCTTTGCTGCTTTTGTAAAAGCACCTGGAGGCGTAGTGAATAATCTGGCCCTGTGGATAAAGGCGGATGCAGGATTGCCCGCGAGCGGTAAAGCAGGCATATGGCTGGACCAAAGTATTGCCGGTAAAGACCTGCAACAACCCAATACCACTTATCAGCCAACCATCACCAGTGGTACTGCAGTCAGCAACTTCAATCCTGTGCTCACATTCGATGGTAATTCCATCTACCGCAACCAGGACCTGGTTCAGAATACAACCGGGTCAGGCGCTTCTATATTCAGCGCCGCAAGACCAACAACTATAACGGGAACCCGCACACTATGGGACTTTGCTTCCAATATGCCTACGCTGAATGTGATTGGCTCCAACTGGAACTACTGGAATCTGGGCGGAACACATAGTGTATTGCCTGTAGCCGGACAAATGCAGATCGCCAACGCACACTGGCTGTTAGGTACCACCGGTAGCAGGTTGAAAGAAGTGAATGGCAACGGTGAGGTCGCTACGGGTTCTCCTGTAACACCTTCTACCAGCCAGTACCTGATCGGGGCAGGTAATACTACCAATTCGGAAGACTGGATCGGAGATATAGCGGAGAATGTCGTTTACAATGTAAAACTTACTCCGGCAGAACTGGTCAGGATCAATACTTATCTCGCCATCAAATATGGTGTTACGTTGAGGAATACCACCACTTATCAATATGAGGCTACAGATGGGACCCTGATCTGGGATGGCGCAGGCAGCGGCAGCTTCCATAACAATGTGGCCGGTATTGGTGCTGATGAAATGGAAGATCTTAACCAGAAGCAATCGCGCAGCGTGAATTCCGGTGACCAGATCACAGTTGGGCTTGGAGAAATCGCAGTGGATAATATTTCCAACACATCCGTGTTCAACCAGGATATAGCTTATCTCGTTTGGGGTGATAATGGCGTCACCAATGCAAACACCACACTTGTGTCCGATTATGGTGTAGGAGTGAACATCAATCATCTCAACAGGGTATGGAGGATCGAAAACAACCGGGTGAACCAGGTGGTGAGGATCAGTATTCCTAATACATTACAACCGGGTGCGCTGGTGGGAGCCTGTGAGCAATACAAGCTGATCACGTCTTCTTCCGGAACTATCAGCGGTGCCTCCATTACATCTATCCAGCCGGTAGCTGTCGATGGCAGTAACTACGTGGTAGACTATACATTCCCGGCAGGCGTTTCTTATTTCACGCTGGCAAGGGTAGACCCTGCTTCTTCAGGTGTAGTTGTGCTGCCTTCAGAAAATACACAGGCTGATAATTTCGCCGATTGTTCCACCAATGAGTGGATCTACTTCTATGCAGATGCTGCAAAAGCACAAAAGCTGACTGCGATGTCTGATTTCACAACGGCTTATCTGAACAATCTCACTGTTGATATCACACCTGCCGGTTATGGTTATGCGAGTGCTTCCCGCGAATCTTCGCTGATGCCCCGCATCACTACAGTAACGGATGCAACGGCCGGAACTTTCCCTGCTGCGAAGATCAGGATCTATTACAGCCAGGAGGAAATGGATAACAGCATGATCCCCGGCGCTATCACCAATACCTGGCTCAAATACAGCGGTAACGCCAATGCGGTGATTGCCGATCTGCAGAATGATGGAATATTCGAAGCGCCATTCATTACTGCATTAACCCCTGATGCTTCCGGTGTTGAGGATGGAGTGAACTATGTGGAATTCCACAATATCACTTCCTTCTCTTCTTTCATTCATGTTTCCACCACAGAGCCTTTGAATATATTGCTTCCGGTGAAACTTGGATCATTCAAGGCCATCAGCACTGAAGCGGGCATCCTGCTTAACTGGACTACCGTTCAGGAACTCAATAACAAGGGCTTTGCTGTTGAACGTAGTGTTGATGGAACCAACTGGCAACAACTGGCATTTATTCCATCGGCAGCAAAAGATGGCAACAGCAACACGGTGCTGAATTATCAGTTTACAGATGTTGCTCCGGCCAATGGCATCAATCACTACAGGCTGAAGCAGTTGGATCTTGATAACAGAAGCGATCTTTCAAAGATCATTTCTGTGAGATATGAAGGCGCAAGGAAGTTGTCTGTTACACCTAATCCGCTGAGCAATGGATTTACAGTGGTGAGCGGATTGAATATTGGTGATGAGCTTCGCGTACTTGATCAGTCCGGTGTTCAGGTCTATCGTCAGCGCGCAGGTGCATGGCAACACAGGATCGATCTGCGCAAACAGCCTGCAGGCATTTATTATCTGGAAATCATAAAGGGAAATAATAAAGAATTATTGAAGATCATAAAACAGTAAGTACGGATTTCAACAAAACAGGAAAGGCGCAACCGGTAAGGCTGCGCCTTTTTCTTTTGCAATAGCGGTTCTCTTTCTACATTTATCTTATTATCATGAGCTTTTCCCGCAATCTGCTATCTTTATACTGTAATTAAACCAGCCCGTTTGATACTCAGACCCCTTCATAATGAGATAATATTACTAAAACAAGTCTCGGAAAACCATGAGCCTGCTTTCCGTCAGTTGTATGAAGGTTATGCTCCCGGCGTGTATGCAGTAGCACTTCAGCATCTCAAATTGCCGCATCTGGCCGAAGATATCGTGCAGTCAGTTTTTCTCAAACTATGGGAAAACAGAACAGAGCTTACATCCATTCAGCATTTTGCTTCCTGGTTCTATACGATCGTTCGTAATACCATTGTAAGTTCCCTGCGCAAACAGGGCAGCCATGAAACCTATATCAATTACCTGAAAGAAAGGATGGAAATTGCCATGGACAGTCCTGAGCTGCATCTGATGAAAAAAGAACAGGTGAAACTGGTTCAGCAGGCCGTTGACCAGCTCAGCCCGCAACAGCGGACTGCTTTCAAATTACAAAGGGAAGAAGGACTGAGCTATGAAGAGATCGGGCAGAGAATGGGTATTGCCACCAATACCGTTCGCGTGCATCTTCACAAAGCCATGGAATCTTTACGGAATTATATACTCACGCATAGCCCGAATGGCGCTATGGTGGCCTGTTTGCTGCCCCTTATCCTGCTTGACCCGAATTTTTTCTAAAAAAATGTTAAACGGCACTAATACTTTTTCCTGAGCTGCGCGACTTTATAATTGTATGTCCACACCCTCTGCTCCATATGATGAATTGATCAACCGCTTCGTGACTGAACATTTGCAGCCCGAAGAGGTGGATACATTCTTTGCCTTCCTGGAAGAGGAAGGATTTCGCGAACGTTATGGCAACAGGGTGGAGCAGGATCTGCTTCAGCAGACATGGGAAGGATGGAAAAATGCACAACAGGCGGAGCTGCTGTACCAGAAGATCGTGCAGGCCGGAGGGATCAAACAGGAGGCAAAGGCAATTGTAATGCACCGTTCACATTTCCTCAGAACAGCCTGGTTCAGATATGCAGCGGCTGTCGCGTTACTGATCATCGGGGCTGCTGCTTACTTTATTTTCAGACCAGCTGCAACAGGCAAAGAACTGGCGCTGAAAAAAGTGGAAAAAGAAAATATCGTATTGCCTGGCAGCAACAAAGCAGTATTGACACTTTCCAACGGTCAAAAAATGGATCTGGGGAAAGATGATGCAGGCACTATCCGTGATGGCGCTATGAATATCGAGAACCAGGAAGGTCAACTGATCTACGCCGGCAATGCAACAATGGATCCAGGTGCTTTGAATACCATCACAACACCCAATGGCGGTATGTTTCAACTGCTGTTGTCCGATGGAACGAAAGTATGGCTCAACGCAGCCAGCAGCATCACGTATCCTGTAGCTTTCAGTGGCAGCAGGAGAGAGGTAAGCATCACCGGTGAGGCTTACTTTGAAGTGAAGCAACAGAAGAACAAACCCTTCATCGTGAAAACTGCCGGAGAAGAAATTACTGTTCTGGGTACTGCTTTCAATGTGAACAGCTACACTGATGAACCTTCAATCAGGACGAGCCTTGTTGAAGGTGCTGTAAAGATCAACAATACAATCCTCAAACCCGGTCAGGCCTACTCTAACGGAGTGGTGGCTGCAACCGATGTTCGTCAGGACATTGCGTGGAAATCCGGGTACTTTGATTTCGATAAATTACCTTTTGACCAGGCCCTCCGTCAACTGGCCCGGTGGTACGATGTGAAGATCGTATATGAAAATGGGATCCCCCGAGAAGAAATGTTCGGGAAAATGGAGCGTACTCTGACATTGAACGATGCATTAGGAGGTCTGGATGGCACAGTTGCCACTTTCAGGCTGGAAGGTAACACGGTCCGTGTGACTGCTTTACTGAAGTAAAACCTCATCTTACTGTTTCTCGAAGTATAGCCGCGTCTATACCGAAAAAAACCGGGAATGCTTGGAACCATCCCCGGTGACTGTTTCGGGATAGCGTTGAAAAACCATTGTTGGAAGTTTATTCATCAACCCAAAACTGTTACAAAAGTATGTTATTGACTGCTTATTGTAACCGGCGGGCTACTGCTTTTTTGAAAAACCGGCAGGAGCCTCACTGGTTCATCACCAAAACCTTGCGTGTTATGAAATTAACCGCATTGATGCTATTGATCTGTGGTTTGTCTCTGAGCGCTAAGACTTCTTCCCAAACCATCACTTTCTCCGGTAAGAATGTGACGATGGAGAAAGTATTTGCTGCCATCGAAGCACAAACAGGTTACGTGATCATCGGAAGTGCAAGAACTATCAAAAGCACGGAACGTGTTTCACTTCAGGTATCGCAAATGGCGCTTTCCCGTTTTCTCGAATTACTCCTCGAAAGCAAGCCTATAGAATTCGAGATCAGATCAAAGACCATCTTTATCAAAGAGAAACCCGCAGCCAGGGCCATCAGTCCTTTGTCCCTGTTCAATCGCGCAGCAGCGCCAATATCCGGCTATGTCCGCGATGAAGAAGGTAACCCTTTGTCCGGCGCAACTGTGAGGGTCAGGCGAAGGAACATCCTTATGAACAACGCTACTGTTACAGATGCGCAAGGCCGTTTTACCATCAGAGCCAATGAAGGGGAATCCCTGGTGATCAGCTTCATTGGATTTGTCAGCCAGGAAATCAAAATTGAATCTGGTAAGGAAATCAACATTACGCTGGTTCGTACAGACAGGGAACTGGAACTGGCTACAGTAGTAGTGAATACCGGATATCAGCGCATCTCCAAAGAACGCGCTACCGGCGCTTATGATGTAGTGAATAAAGACATGCTTCAGAAACGCCCCATCTCTAATCTCTCTACCGCATTGCAGGGCATGGTTCCCGGCATGCAGGGAAAAGAAAAATCAGATGGCAGTTTCAATTTCCTCATCCGCGGTACCAGCTCCATGTATGCAGATGCCAAACCATTGGTGGTAGTAGATGGATTCCCTGTTGCGGATACCAGCTTCACTACTATCAATCCAAATGACATCGAATCCGTTACAGTGTTGAAAGATGCTGCGGCAGCTTCCATCTGGGGCGCCAGGTCCGCCAACGGTGTGATCGTGATCACTACCAAACAGGCCAGGGCCGGGCAAAAGCTCAAAGTGGAAGTGAACGCATTTACCAGGATCGGAGACAAGATCGATCTCAACCAGGTGACAAGAACAGCCGCTCCGCTGGATTTTATCCGCTACGAAGAGCTCGCCTGGAAGAACAACTGGGCGCTCAGCAAATTCAGCGGCTCCTTCAACCAGCTGCGCACATCGCTCACACTTGCGCAGGAACTGCTCTATGCCAATGAAACAGGTAAGATATCCGCTGATGCCATGAACCGTGGGCTGGACAGCCTGCGCCGTATCGACAACAGAGGGCAGATCGAAGATCTGCTCTTGCAACGTCCCGTGCTCAGTCAATACAATATCAATATCTCCGGCGGAACCGATAAGATCAGGAGCCTGGCTTCCTTTATGTTCGAGAAGAATAAAGATGGTTTTGTGGGTAACCAGTACAACCGTTTCATGTTCAACTTCAATAACCAGTACAGGCCCACGAAGTTCCTCAGCTTCTTCGCCAGCGCATCCATTCAATACACCAATCAGACATCAAGCGGGGCAACGGTTACAGAGCTGGAGCAGTTATCGCCTTACGAAACCCTGCTGGACCCTGATGGCAGTTACAGCGTGAACCTGAAAGGGATCAACAGGGGATTGTTTGCCACTCTTCCGGCAAAATCTCTGCCTTATGAAGACTGGAGCTTCAACCTCCTGCAGGAAGTACGTGAAAGGGAATTCAAAACAGAAGACCTGAATGCCCGCCTTCAACTGGGTATGACCATCAATATCATGAAGGGATTGTCTTTCGATACAAAACTTCAATACGAAAGGCGCAAGACGGATTATCAGAACTACTACAGCGAGAACACGTACTTCGCACGTGATATGGTGAATTATAATATCGACTATACACCTGCCACACAAACTGTGAACAAAGTGTTCCTGCCCAAAGGCGGTATCCAAACGCCCCGCCAGTTTGGTACCAATACCTGGATCAACAATACCACCAACGAAAGCTATGTGTTCCGCAACCAGCTGAACTTCGACCGCGTTTTCGCAAGAAAGCACCAGGTAACTGCTATTGCCGGTTTTGAGTTGTCGCAATATGAAGTGGATAATATCGCCAATCCCTGGCTCTATGGCTATTATCCCGATAAGCTGCAGAGCAGCGCGCCCCCTTACGGATATGGCAGCGCTGGCAATACTTTCAAGAATATCACCGGCAGTACCGGGATAACCCTGCAGGGCGGTAATCCCATCATCGGCTGGGGGCTGGACAGGTATGTTTCCTTCTATGGCAATGCAGCGTATACCTATAACCGTAAGTATACATTGTCTGGCAGCATCCGCGCCGATGCGTCCAACTATATCACCGATGATCCCAGTCTGCGCTGGTCGCCCTTCTGGTCCGTTGGCGGCGCCTGGAATATCGGACGTGAGGATTTCATGAAAGATGTTGCTTTTGTGAATAATCTTTCATTGCGCGCTACCTATGGAATGAACGGTAATGCGGAAAAGGGAACTTCCACCAAAACCCTGCTGAATATGGGCACTTCACTGAATGCCACCACCGGCACCATTACTGCTACTATCTCGGACTATGGCAACCCGTTATTAAGATGGGAGAAGACCACCACTACCAATATCGGTGTTGATTTCGGACTGTTCAAAGGAAAGCTGGTGGGTAAGATCGATTACTACAAGAAGAATGGTTCCGATCTGGTGGGACTGGTTACGCTTGCAGCTGCCAATGGCACAACCAGCCAGAAATTCAACAATGCCAAAATGGTGAACAATGGTATCGAATTGTCGCTGGGAACAGCATTCGATATACCCGGTATTCCTGTTGAATACCAGACCATGGTCACTTATGCATACAACAAGAACAAGATCACTGATCTCTATTATCCCGCTATTTATGGATATGATATGCTGAGTGGTAATGCATTCGTACAGGGTAGTCCCATTCAGCCTGTTTATTCTTACACCTATCTTGGTATGAAAGACGGAGAGCCTTATGTAGCCGGTGTGAAAGGAACGCCCAACCGTTTCGATGACCTGGCATTGCACAACAGGGGACTGGGATTGCAATACCTGAACTATGAAGGAACGGCCATTCCTCCGCATACGATGAGCTGGCTGAATACTTTCAGGGCATATGGTTTCAGTTTGAATGTGCTGTTCACCGGAACGATGGGTGGCGTATACCGTAACCCGGTATTCAATTATGCCACTACCATCGGAGGCGGAAAAACATTTGTGGATCGCTTCGTGTCTGAAGTATTTGCCGGTAATCCCGATATACCATCCTTTCCGCAGGCAAATGATCCCGGCACTTACCGCTGGGACAGGTATGCGCCGAATTTGCAGGGACTGGTGGAAAGCTCTTCCTATATCGAGTGTAAAGAGATCATGCTGGATTATACATTTCCCGATAAACTCAGCAAAGCTGTGCTGCTGGAAGGCATCCGCGTATATGCTCAGGCCAGGAACCTGGGATTGGTGTACCGCGCTAACAGCAGAGGGTTCCATCCCGATTGGCTGCCCGGAAGCAATCGTCCATTGAGGACCATTACCCTGGGATGTAATATTCAATTCTAAAAACGGAGACCATGAAGAAAAATCATTTCATCATATTGATCGCAGCTGTGCTGATGACTACGGGCGGCTGTAAGAAATACCTGGAGAAAGAATCCAAAAAACTCGCTACCATCGAAACGGTGGAACAGTTGGAAGCCTTGCTGAACAATGCTTCCAGGTTTGTTCAGGAAAATAATTACACCGCCACTTACTCAACGGATGATACGGAGATCCCGAAAGAGGATTATAAGAACAACGCGGGAGAGTTCACTCCTGAAGCGATCTATTTTTATCTTTTCACCAATGACCAGGTAGAGAACAATATCGCATCAGACCAGCTCTGGGCGGGAGAATACAACAAGATCTTCACGGCCAACCTGGTGATCAATAATGTGGAAGCTGCAACAGGTGATGAAGCGCTTAAACAAAAGGTGAAAGCTGATGCACATTTCGTTCGCGGTTACTCATACTGGTTATTGGCCAACTATTATTGCCTTCCCTATACCGGGGCCAATACAAGCGCCAGGGGATTGCCCTTGAAAACAGGTACTGAGTTCACCGAGTCACTGAAAAGGGCCACACTGAAGGAAACCTATGATTTCATCCTGGCAGATATGTCCGAAGCTGCTAAAACACCGGTGAACGATGTTGATGTTAAACTTCCCTGGCGCGCCAGTAAAAAAGCGGTGGCGGCATTCATGAGCCGGTACTATCTTTTCGCGGGCGATTATGATAAGACCATCGAGCAGGCGGATATAGCACTGGCCACTGCTTCTGTGCAGCTGAAAGATTACAGGACGCTGGTGGCAGGTACTCCGGCATCGTATGCCAATCCCAACGTTACCATCAATTTTTCGGAACTGAACGACTGGACCGCTGCGAAATATTATTACTGGCCCGAGTTCTATTATCTCCGTTTCACGTATACACCCGGCTGGTGGTTCCTTCCCAGCTCCTCACTGGTATCCTTATACGATCAGCAGAATGATCTTCGATACAAATGGTTCATGTTCCCGCAGGGTGGAAGGTATTTCGATGCCGGAACAGCCAATATGTACCGCTACCAGATCTTCCAGACCGGCAGTCTGCTGCCTTCAGGTCCAACCATTGCTGAAGTATTGCTGAACAAGGCCGAGGCCCAGGCCCGCAAGGATGAGCCCGGTAATGCGATGAACACCGTGAACCTGCTGCGCGATAAACGCATGAGCAGCTCCCTGCCACTCAGTGCCGGCAGCAAAGCCGAAGCCATCACGAAAGTGCTTGAAGAGCGCAGGCGTGAGCTGCCTTTCGTTACCCGCTGGTACGATATCCGCCGCTTCAGCGTGAATGATTATCCGGGAGATGATGTTGCCATCACGCGCGATTTCTTCCAGCTCAATAACAGTGTGGTGAATACCGATGTTCCGCAAACCTATACATTACCCGTTGGTAGCAAGCGCTACGCTGTTCCCGTCAACGGCGTGGAGATCGGCGCCAGCAGGGGACAGATCGAACAAAACGATTACAACAATTAAATACTTGGCTCATGAAAAAACAAAGCTTGCCGGCATGATCACCGGTATGTTGATCTCGGCTGCCTTCACCGGTAGTTTCGCACAACACAAATCTGTAGCTCCGGCCGATGCAAAGACCATCGCAGATGCGCAGAAACAGGTGGAGAAATTTCCCGACAGTCTTTCCCTGCATGATGATTATATCAAAGCAATGACCCTGGCTAATCCTGATCTTAAAACACAGTACGATGCCTGGATGAAAAAATATCCGGCCAATTATAAAGTACCTTTTGCCATTGGTAAGGCTTTGTACAACCGGGAAGATCCTGCCGCTACTCCTTATCTCAAAAAAGTAGTGGCCATGAAACCGCAGATGGCGGAAGTATACCAGATGTTATCCATCGATGCAGAGCGCTGGGGAGATGAGAAAGCTGCGCATGAATACATGGGCAAGGCAAAACAGGCTGCTCCCAATGATCCGTCTTACGCATTTTACTATGCGATGGATTTTGAACATACCGATCCTGCAAAATGGAGGGAAGAGATCTATACGGTGGCCAAACGTTTTCCGGATCATGAACGTGGCGCACAGGGACTATACTGGCTCGCTACCAGGTCCACTGATAAGGCAGAGAAATTCAAAGTATATGAGCAACTGATCCGCTTGTACGATCCTTTAAAATTCAACTGGTCGTCCAGCGGCGCTTCAGGCCTGTTCGATCTTTATGTAAGTGAGAGCATGTATGATAAAGCCTCCGCACTTGCCAATAAAATGAGATCGAAAGAAAGCTGGAAAAGCCAGGGGGAACTGGCTGCATCTCTCGTGAAATTGCAGGAATTGAAAGCAGCGGGAAAATGGAATGAAGCACAGGCGATGCTGAAGGATGTGAAAGTGCCTCGTTATTCCGGCGCAGCAGAATACATCAACCTGCTGAAAGCTGAGATCGCCGATGCAGCAGGTAATACAAGAGCTGCATACGATAGCCTGCTGATCATCTTTGCGAAAACGCCCACGGAAAATACAAAGGCTGCCATCTCCAAATATGCATCCAAACTGGGTTTGAATGCTACGCAGGTGGAAACGGATATATGGAGTGCGCGCAATAAGAATACTTACCAGGCGCCTGCATTCGCACTGGACATGTATACCGAAAAAAGAAAAGCAACACTGGATGAATTCAAAGGGAAAGTGGTATTGCTCACTTTCTGGTTCCCCGGTTGCGGCCCCTGCCGTGGTGAGTTCCCGCATTTCCAGGAAGTGGTGAACAAGTATAGCAAAGATGAACTGGCTTATATCGGGATCAATGTATTCCCAGAACAGGATGATTATGTGGTGCCATTCATGAAAGGAACAGGCTATACTTTCACGCCCCTGAGATCAACCTCCGACTGGGCAATGGAAGTATACAAAGTGCGTGGACAACCCACTAATTTCCTCATCGACAAAGAAGGGAATATCGTGTACAATAATTTCATGATCAATAGTAATAATCAGCGCATGCTGGAAATGATGATAGAATCATTGTTGAAGAAATCATAGTTCCCAACGGTGTACCAACCTGTACAACAAGAAAAGAAGGCCGCAGTAATGCGGTCTTTTTTGTGACTTATACCGTAGAATGTAAAAATTGGCGTGCTTTTCCCTTATCGGGACTTATGCTTTGTTTAAAAAAAAGTAGCTGTAAAATTAAAGTTGCGGACCGGATAGTCTCCGGGCCTGATTTTGTGGTTATAAGTGTGGCCGGAGGAAAGTCCGGACGGCGCTGCGATGATATTTACCGCCGCCAGATTTTTATTACATTGCATGAACTGCTACTTTATGAAGCTGATCAATAAGATTTATTGGTTTTTACTGCTGTGGTCGATTCAGGGAACAGCTACAGCCCAGCTTCAGCGCTATTTTGGAAAACGGTATGATACAGATAACGGCCTTCCACAGAATTCTGTCAGTCATATTGGCTTTGATAGAGGAGGTTTTTGTTGGTTAAGCACCCAGATGGGGCTTGTTCGTTTTGATGGAAATAATTTCAAAGTGTACGGAGAGCAAGACTTTCCGCAGGCGCAAACAAGCCGTGTATATGATGTCAGGGCAGATCGTGAAGGAAATCTCTGGGGTGTGATGACTTCAGGTACCAGGCTCGCGATGGAACCAAAAGGACCTTTCGAAACAGCTATCCCCATGGTCCGGGGAACAGTAAATAATGTTTTTCCCCGCGATGGTTATTTTACGGGTGACGTCGTTACCCAAACAGTGAAGCAGTTAATCACCGATCAAAAAGCGGAAGAACCACGCATGGGGATGTTGGATACCGCTAATAAGTTGTGGGGAATAGGGGAAGAAGAGGCATACCTGATGCTGGAAGATAAACTTTATTATATACAAGGCAGGCACTATGAACGTCTGGGGCCTTCGTCTCCAAAGGGCTCATTGGCAATCCTGGACAGCGCAGCTATTAAATTCTCCAATGGAAACCGCCTGACAGCATGGTATAAGAACAAGCCCCTGGAGTCTGTTACTTCCATTCAGGGCGCACTGGCTTCAGAACCATTATTCCTTCAGGGCAAATTTACGATCTGCTGGTGTCCGGCAGGTACTTTCATTTACTGCAATGGAGTCCTGTATAAATTATCATTCAAACAGCAATTGGTCTATGCAGAAAAAATGGTAGACAACTTACACATCAAAGAGCTTTCATCGGTTTATTACCAGCCGTCAACAAAGATCTTATTTCTGGGAAGTTATATAGATGGATTGTATGTACTTAAACCGGTTCCCTTCAAAGTGCCGGCAATACCGGAAAGCCTGCCAGACCTGTCTCAGAACTTTTATGTTCAGGCCGTGCTGGATAGTAACCGGCTTTTCTGCCATAATATTCTATTTGCCCGTGATGCTGCTTCATCCTATTTCGATATCCGTGGAAACAGATGGGGAGCTTTGTTCGCAAAAAATCCTCACTTCATTTATTTCAGTAAAGATTCCACGCTATGTTCTTATGATTTCCTGAAGAAGGAACGAAAAGAAATCGCCAATGTAAAATCATGGGTACCACTATTCCTTGCTTCATTATATGATTCCACATTATATTTTGCTACCACGCGCAGAATCGGAATTATCAAAAACAATGAAGTAAAAGACCTCAGGTTGATCGAAGTGGAAAAACGCATCGTTTGCATGGTGGAGCATTCACCAGGCTCGTTTTATATTGGTACGCAGGAAGGCCTGTTCGAGTATGAATGGCAGCAGCATAAGCTCCGGAAAATAAATGTACTTGATACGATCAATATCCGGACGCTCCATTGGGAAAGTTCCAATAAGCGGTTGTGGATCGGCACTTACGGTACCGGAGCTTTCCTGTTTGAAAATGGCCAGCTTTTTCCCGTTCCGCAATTGGTGCCAGCATTGTCCGCTGTACATTCTTTTATCGATGACGGGCGGGGTTTCTTTTGGCTCACCACCAATAAAGGGTTGTTCAAGGTTAACAAAAATGAGCTCCTTGAATTAGCGCATCAGAAGCGTGAGCAGGCTTTTTTTTATGTGTTCGACAGGAATGACGGGTTGCCTACAAGCGAGTTCAACGGTGGCTTTCAATATCCTTATGTATGGTTTCCGGATAGCACACTTTCTCTTCCTACACTTAAAGGACTGGTTTGGCTCCATCCTCACCATACAGGAATTATTTATCCTGATAAAAAGATCTATCTGGACATGATCAGCATCGATGGGAGCGTGCAGAAAGATCTGAACAACAATATCTCCCTTCCTGTTGGTAAACATGCGCTTGCCATTACAGTTGCCACACCTTATTTTGGAAATCCTGCCAACCTGCATTTACAATACATGATCCAGAACTGGAATGAGGATTGGAAAAGCGTTCCGGTTGATGGCAGGATAGTCCTGGAGAATCTCCCACCGGGTAAATATTCATTGATCATCAGGCAGGAGGTGATTACAAACAATAGAGATGCTGTGAGGCTGCAGCTTCAAATCCAGGTTCCGCCACCCTTTTTTCAGACTATATGGTTCAGGGTACTTGTATTGGCTTTGATGGCTATAGTGATTTATCTTTTGGCAGGCTGGCGGATACGCGGATTGCAAATGCGTTCCAGGTTGCTGGAAGAAAAAATACAACAACGCACAGTAGAGCTGAACAGGACGGTGAGTGACCTGGAAAAATCGCAGCAGGATCTGTCGAAAAGCAACCATGTGAAAGATCTGATGATCTCCATGGTATTGCATGATCTGCAGTCGCCCATCCGATTTCTGAATACACTTGTCAAACATCTGAATCAGCAGTATGCACATTTGGAACCTGGTCAACTGTCCAGGAAAATGTCGGAACTAAAAAGCAGCACTAACGCATTGTTCAATTTTACTGCACAATTTTTTACCTGGGTCAGAAGCCAGCAGAAACAGTTTACCGTAACCTGGCAAGAAGTTAGTCTCGGAGAGGTTTTTGAGGAGATCGGGCATTTGTATTCGGATGTGATGAAGTCCGAAGGAAATACTCTGCTGGTTATACCCACCAACCTGACCTGTTTCACGGACGCAGGTTTGCTCAATGGTATCCTGAGAAACCTGGTGGATAATGCCAATAAGAATACCAACAAAGGAGAAGTAAAATTGACGGCCCGTCAACGAGGGGATGATATTGAAATAGAATTATCAGATTCCGGTATTGGCATGGATGAAACTGAGATCATGGCATTCCTGGACAATGACCCGCTTACTTATCGCGGAGGCCTGGGAAGAATCCTGATCAAAGACATGCTGGACATGATCGGCGGTAAGCTGGAAATTGAAAGTGAAAAAGGTAAAGGAACTGTTTTCCGGGTTGTGATCCCTAATAACCGGCAAGTATAACCGAAAAAATAAAAACAGGTCCACTATTCCATCAAAACAGATCAATCGTTCTCTGCAATACCGTTTACCTGGGCGAGATGACTGAATTCGATCAGATTTGAAACATTCAGTTTTTTAAAAATCCTCGCTTTAAAGGAGCTGGCCGTGGAAGCGCTCACGGATAGCGAATTGGAGATCTCCAGGGGGCCATATCCTTTCAGCAATAAGATGGCAACTTCCATTTCCCTTTCTGAAAGTTGGCTGAACACGTTCTTTTGTGGTTCCGTCAGTATTTCATGAATGTTTTGAATTTGCGAATCAGACAGGTATTTTTTTCCCTTGCTGATATGGCGGATGGCATCCCTGATCTCCGTATCGGACGCATTCTTCTGCAGGTAACCAAAGGCACCGGATGAAAGCAATCTTCTTGCAAAGACTGCTTCTGAGTTTACGCTCAAAACAAGCACTTTCAAACTGGGCTGGATGGCCATCACTCCCGGCACCAGTTGCATGATGTCTACATTAGGCATACTAAGGTCTGTAATGAGCAGATCAAAAAGCTGGGATTTCAAAAACCTGAAAAGCTCGGTCCCGTTAGAAGCAAACTCGGTACTGCATTGTCCAAGCGCTTCTTCCACCAGCAGGCGAACGCCTAAGCGAACTGGAAGATGATCGTCTGCAATCAATACTTTGAGCATAGCGGTCAATCTTTGATAACGAATTACCGGCAATTAAAGTTATTCTACTTTATCTGCCAATAAATAATTCCTGACTAAGGAGTTTAAACCCGGAAAGCGAAGTGAAAAATGGGATTGGTTTTCTTGTTATCATGAAGCCGGGATCAAGAATAAGCCTCCCCAGGATTAGGGAGGCGATGCCAAATCGACGCGACTGCGTTATATCTTGAAAGAAGCCAATACTGGTTTCCTGTGATCCGGATTTTGAATTAAAGGACCGCAATGAAGCGGCCCTTTACGAGAACTGCTATCCTCCCTATGAGGTGGCGAATGATAAACCACAAAAACCGTTGCGCATTACCAAATTAGTATCATTGTCCGGAAAAAAATGTAATGTGGCTAAAACGCCACGTGTATTCATCTGGATGAGAATGTTCTGCATTCATGGCTCCTTATTATTGTTCGTATATCCGTCTGAGTTATATACAATCCTGATGGTATTCATGATCTCCTGATCTGACGCTTCCTTATGAAGGTACCCAGATACCCCTGATTCCAATAAGCCCAGTTCGGTCTTTGAGTTTACACTGAATACCAAAATTTTCAACTCTGGTTGAAGAGACAGGATTGTTGGGATCAATTCTGCGGGATCTGCCAATGGCATATTCAGGTCAGTGATCAGCAGGGCATAAACATGTTGGTGAACAAGGGCAAACAATTCCTGACCGTTCCTTGCAAAATCTACGATACAATCTCCCAGTGCGGTTTCCACCAGGCTTCGTAAACCGATCCGGACGGGGAATTGGCTATCAGCAATTAATATCCTGTTCATAAAAAACTAGTTAAGGAGAATCAGCCGCTAAATGTAGTATACATCCGGATAATAAGGTTGTGGCCGTTTTGCAGATCAACGTGGCTTTTCAGCTACATGCAGATTTTTTTCAGGTAATAATTCTAATATTGAATTGTGAAAGGAACTACAGAAAGAAATACACGCCTTTCATTTGTTCGCACCTCCTCTATTTGATAGATTCCAGTATCTCCTCTTTTTGATCACAACTGATCGTTTCCTTCAAGATAAAGTTTCTAAATGCTTTCATTATTCCGTATGGCTTTCAGATAAAGCGTGGGCAGAGCGAGTGTAAGTATGCAGCAGAGGGAATACGGTCGCCACCGCGGTTGCAGCGGGAAACGGAATTTTTGGTTTTACAGGTTATTCCAGTAAGGGAGGTTTATTCCGTTCTCAAACTGCAGTATCTCCGGTGGCAGACCAGCCCGCGCTTTTGTAGTGAAGGCTATGAGATGGCCCGTTATGGCTCTGATAACAGGCAGACGTGCCCTTTAACCCCTATGATGAAGCCCGCCTTTTGAAGTGCGGGTTTCATTGTTCCAGGAGCGGCTATAAGCCTGACTCAAGAGTGTTTGTTACAACATTTACATCAGTCAGGCCGTAGCTATTGCAGCAGCAATGTGAAAATGAAGGAGGCTTTCTGCGGAGGACAGCCTCTTTGATATTGTAGTCGCGACAGTATGTGTTTTTCCAAAAAAACCTCAAGCTATATCGATTTAGCAAAAAAATACCTACCTTTCCCTCCTGCTAACGCGCCATCATGGAAAAACAGGAAGATATCATCCTACTAAACAGGTTAAAGGCCGGAGATATGCAGGCTTATGAGCTGTTGTATAAGAAATATTACAAACTGCTCAGCGCCGAAGCATACCTGATCCTGGAAGACGCTATGGAAGCGGAAGACCAGGTTCAGACATTATTTGTTGAGCTCTGGCAAAGGCAATTGTTCAATGCCATCAATGGTTCCGTTAAAGCCTATCTTCAAAGGGCCACTCATAACAGGTGCCTGAAAGTGATCAGGAAAAGAAAGTCCGTTTCCCGCCATTTCGGAAAATATTTATATGTTGTAAATGCAACTCCTGAAACTACTACTGTTGAAAAGGAAGAAGCAGACAGGGATTTCAATATGCATTCCCTCCTGAATGAGCTGCCCCTGCAACGTTCGGAAGCTTTTCATCTCGTATATATCGAAAATAAAAAATACAAGGAGGCAGCCGATCATATGGGGATTTCAATCAATTCAGTCAAAACCCATCTTAAACTTGCTGTAAGATCCTTGCGCAGCCGCTTTTCCTGACCGGGCCTTCACCCGATCCAATGAAAAGCGGGTCATATAATGATGCACCGCGTAAACAGACCATTAAATTCAATCACCAGCACCGGATGAAATTATCCCAGGAACATATCAGACGCCTTCTCATGGAAAAGATCGCGGGAACGATCAGTGAAGAAGATGACCAGATGATCGAAGCGGAGATCGAACTTGACCCGGCGGTAAAAGCCAGTTGGGAAGCTATTTGCAGGACTATGAAGAGTGAAGAAGCAGAAGACTTCCTGAACAATCTCGATGCAGATCGTTCCTGGGATTCGGTGGCCGCCAAAATACAGGCAGGTACTCCCGGCAGGTCGCGTCTTTACAAAAGGATAGCCGTTGCGGCGGCTGTGCTGTTGTTGCTGGTATCGGGGCTCTGGCTTAGCCTGAGACTCCGGAGCTCCGGCTCTTCGCCACTGGCTAAACAAACACAACTGTCAGGAAAAAGTACAGATAGCCTGCAACATGCAGTGGGACTCTACATGGCAGATGGAAGACAGATCAATTTGACGGATAGCGCAGGTCGCGTGATCGATCTCGGCGATGCCGCACTCAATACTTCAGGCAACAGCATGCAATTGCAGGCAGCCAAAACAGGAAAACAGGAATGGACAACCGTTTCCGTTCCTGCAAAACTGGATTACCGGATCGTGCTGGCAGATGGTTCTGAAGTATGGCTCAATTCCTCTTCCAGTCTACGGTTCCCGCTGCGTTTTACCGACAGTTTACGCGAAGTATTCGTGGAAGGTGAGGCGTTTTTCAGGATCAGTAAAAATGCTTCGCAGCCTTTTGTTGTACATAGCAAGGCTGCAGATATCCGTGTACTGGGCACTGCTTTCAATGTTCATGCTTATCATGCCGGTAAGGCAACCATCTCTTTGGTGGAAGGTTCCGTTAAAACACGGATACCTGGTGCAGAAAAAGAAACTATGTTGAAACCCGGACTGGAAGCGGTGATCGATACGGCAACAGGATCCAGTGTCCGCAGTTTCAAATCTGCCAATACACTGTCCTGGATGAAAGGCATTTATTATTTTCATGATATACCACTTTACGAGATCGGCGAAGTGTTGGAGCGCTGGTTTGGACTTACACTTGTATACAGCGATGCATCATTACGCAATCTCCCCGTTACCGGCGCCATCGAGAAAGATCAGCCACTGGCAGATTTTCTTTCCAGTCTGCAAACCACAGCCGGTATCAAAACCGAGATCCGCCAAAATCAATTATACCTCATCAGATAATTCCTGATTACTATATCTTCAGCCTGTAAGCGTATAGCTGCTTACAGGCTTTTTTTATTTCCACCGGGATCCGTTCACCCGTTTTTTCAAAAAGGGGGTCATAGAACAAATACCCACTAATTGCGCCATGATGAAATTTGCCCTGGTTCTGAAGCGATCTTGTCTGCTCGGGATCGTTTTGATCATCACCAACTGCTGCCTGTTTGCGCAGGACACCAAAAAGATCACGCTCACTGCTGCCAGCATCAGCTATGAAGATATTTTTGAAACGATACGCCAGCAAACCGGCCTGATCGTTTTTTATACCAATCAGCTGCTGAACGACAAAGAAAAGATCAGTGTCGATTTTCAGTCCACCCCACTGACGGCTGCGCTTCAGCAGATCTTCAACAATAAGAGCATCGGCTGGAATTTCAATAATAAATTTATCGTGCTGCGAAAAAAAGCGGAAGAGCCTGCAACGCAGGCACCTGCCGCCAATGCGCCGGCAGGCATCAAAGTGCAGGGATTGGTCACCGATGAAAAAGCCAGTCCGGTTTCAAATGTTACCGTCAAACTGAAAGGCGCTTCCAGTGGTGTGATGACGGATGCCCTGGGCAAATACTCCATTACGGTACCGAATGAAAAATCGGTGCTGGTCTTTACCCATGTAACCTCATTGGCCGAAGAGATCCTGGTCGGGAAAAACCAGGTGATCAATATAAGCCTGAAATCCAAGGACGATCATCTGGCCGATGTGGTAGTGATCGGTTATGGCACTACACGTAAAAAAGATGTAACGGCATCGATCTCCTCCGTATCCAAGGAAGCATTGTCAGACAGAACATTATTATCACTGGCAGATGCTATGAAAGGCAAGGCTTCCGGCGTACAGATCATTCAGAACGATGGTACTCCCGGTTCGGAGAATACGATCCGTATCCGCGGCGCAAGTTCCATCAGCGCGGGCAGTACGCCACTCTTCGTGATCGATGGCGTATTGCAGGATGATGCCAATAATATTAATCCGGGCGACATTGAATCGATCGAGATCCTCAAAGATGCTTCGGGCACTGCCATCTATGGAGCGCGTGGCGCCAATGGCGTAATATTGATCACCACCAAAACAGGTAAGACCGGAAAAACGAGAATGGAACTGTATACCAATATCGGTTTCCAGCGTGCCGGTCACCTGTACGACCTCATGGATGCATCTGAGTATGCGCATGCCCGTTATCTTGCATCAGGCTATGT
The DNA here is from genome assembly GCF_007970185.1 of Pseudobacter ginsenosidimutans. Classification (NCBI taxonomy): domain Bacteria; kingdom Pseudomonadati; phylum Bacteroidota; class Chitinophagia; order Chitinophagales; family Chitinophagaceae; genus Pseudobacter; species Pseudobacter ginsenosidimutans. The sequence continues at coordinate 4,069,921 of NZ_CP042431.1, forward strand.
CTGGTCGGCCCCCGATCCCAATGACCCCAACAAACCCGCTACCACACAAGCTGGTATCACTTATTACCGCGACAGCCCCCTGGGAGAGACCGGTAGTTTCTGGGGCGTGTCTGAAGACAATGCCTTTGCCAATTGGCAAAACTTCAATCATCCCGATTCCACCAATACTGACTGGCAGCGCGCCATGTTCCAGAACAGCAAAGTGCAGGAATATCGTTTCAATGTTTCCGGCGGTAATGCCAATACCAAATTCTCGCTCATGGGTGGTTATCTCAATCAGGGAGGATTGGTGGTATACAGTGGTTACCAGCGATACAATGCACGATTCAATATCCAGCAAAGACTTTCCAAAAACATTCAGCTCACCGCCAATCTGCTGGGCACACGTACGGAAACCAACGGCTTCATTACGGGCTCTTACAATGGTGGCATCACGTCAAATGCAGTGGTCACCAGCATGCTGCAGCAACCTCCTGTGAAGCCATTGACATTTACCGATGTGGAAGACAATGAAGGAGTGGAAGGCTATATCACCAGCAATCCCTATTCACTGGCGGAAAAAGTTACGAACAACAGGTTCAGCAATGAATGGCTTGCCAGGATGGCCGCAGACTGGACCATCACCAATAATTTCAGCTTCAGGATCACCGGTACTTATTCAAATATCAATACGAATACAGACGCATATTATCCGCGTTATACGCAGGCAGGCTCCAAGTACAAAGGCCGTGCGGTATTGTCGCGCGGAACCATCACCAAAATGATGAATGAGAACCTGCTCTATTATAAAGGCAGGATCGGTGACGAGCATCGGTTCAATGCGATGGGGGGCGCTATCGTGGAGCAATACAAGAATAACCTGCTTACTGCGGAGAACCAGAGTTATGATATCGAATTACTCGGGCCATACGGATTGGGAAATGGAACAGTGCCTATCATCCCAACCTATTCCATCACACAATGGAGAATGATGTCTTTCCTCGGCAGACTGGAATACTCATTCCGTGAAAAATATCTTGCTACAGTTACGATGCGTGCAGACGGTTCCTCCCGTTTCAGCAGGAACAATAAATGGGGTTACTTCCCTTCAGCTGCGCTGGCCTGGAGAGTTTCGGAAGAGCCCTTCATGAAAGACCTGAAATTCATCAGCAGCATGAAACTGCGTACCAGCCTGGGACAGAGCGGGAACACTGCCATTCCGCCTTATCTAACGTTAAGTACAATCTCTACTTATTTTTCTCCGATGGATGGCCTTACACCCAATTTCGGAGTAGTGGTGGAAAGACCTGAAAACCCCACACTCAAATGGGAAACCACCACACAACTGGATGCCGGTATCGATATGACGCTCTTCAACGATAAGGTGTCGCTCACTATCGACTGGTACACCAAGCGCACAGATGATCTGCTGATTCAGGTAGTAACTCCGGCTTACAGCGGTTACAGAAAAACCTGGACCAATCTCGGCTCTATACGAAATGCAGGCGTTGAATTGACTATCGGCACCAGCCTTGTAAGAAAGAACCGGTTCAGCTGGAGCATCGATGCCAATATCGGTCTCAACAGATCCAAAGCCATTGAAGTAGGACCTGACCTGAATCTCGATCCCGGCGTAGTGGCAGGCGTTGGAGCCGCAGCCATCATCCGCAACGGGCAAACCATCGGACAATGGTATGGATACCAGACCAACGGTATTTTTCAATCCTATGCAGAGATCCAGGCTTCCGGTCTTACCATGATCAATGGTCAGGCTATCAGCGCCATTCGCCCTGGTACACGCCGTTTCATCGATCAGAACAATGACGGTGTTATCAACTCATCTGATCGTGTAGTGATAGGGCAGGGCCAACCCGAATTCACCGGAGGCATAACCAATACTTTCAGTTACCAGGGATTTTCCCTGAATGCGGTTGTGCAGTACAGTTATGGTAACAGGATCTTCAATGCCAATCGTGTTGCCCTGGAAGCAGGACGAAGCAGCAACAATATGACCAAAGGCGCTACTGATGCATGGAGCCCTTCTCTGTACGACATGAATACCGGTAAACTGCTGAGAGAAGGTAATCCCGGCAATACATACCGGATGCCGGGCAGCCCTGAAGAATTACTGATGATGGATGCCTGGATCGAAGACGGCTCCTATATCAGGTTAAGCGATGTAACGCTTTCATACTCCTTCCCTGTGAAAGCTACAAAGAAATTCGGCGTGCAGGGTTTGAGCCTCTTCGCCAGCGGGAAGAATCTCTGGATCCTGACAGATTATTCAGGATATGATCCTGAAGTGAATACAAGGCAGGGAGGATTCGGAGACCTGATGCCCTCACTCGATTATGCATCTTATCCCCGCTCCAGGGTATATTCATTCGGTTTAAAACTTCAATTCTAAATTATCATAATCCCCTCCATATGCAATCAAGATCAAGTTTTCTGTTCTGGGGTATTTTGAGTGTATCGATACTTGGCGGTACAAGTTCCTGTAATAAATTCCTGGAAGAAAAACCCATTACAGAATATACGGCAGATAATTTTTTCGTTGACAAAACAACGCTGGATGCCGGCATCGTAGGGATCTATTCCTCTGCCAAAGATCTGTTTGGCGTTTACACCAATACGCCGCTGTTCATGACGCAGCTGGGTACAGACGAAGCCATGTTCAAAGGAACATCCGGTGTCCGTTTCAGTTTCGACAGGCATTCTTTCTCTCCGCGCGAGGGCTCTATTTATGAATATTGGTTAAGGCATTATGAGATCGCTGCAAGGGCCAATACCATTATCGATGCAGCAGCCCGTGTATCATCCATTTCGGAAACCGACAGGAATATGATCACAGGCGAGGCCCGCTTTGTGCGCGCTTTCGTGTATTTCAGGCTGGTGCAGGCTTTTGGTGAATTGCCCATCATCGATAAACCCATCAAAGGTGGTTTCGATTACAGCCTGCCACGCAGGCCCATCAGGGATGTGTATGATTTCATCGTGAATGATCTCGTTTATGCCGCTACGGAAGGAGTGTTATCCAAACAAAAAACGAATAATGGACATGCCAATCATTGGGCTGCCAAAACCCTGCTGGGAAAAGTGTATCTCACTATGGCATCCGCCAAGGAAACGGCCCTCACCAAAACCACCGGTAAAGTAGATGGGTATAAAGATATTCCTGCTGATATAACTGAGCTCTATGGTAAGGCAAGGGATGTGTTGGGAGATGTGAAAGACAATAGTGGTGCATCACTGCTTCCAGTGTATGGAGATGTATTCACGATAGAGAATAAAATGTAAATGCTGAATCTTTGTTCGAGCTCCAGTTTGCCGCTACAGTTCCATATGGTACACAATGGACGAAGGAATATGGAATGATCGCGGCCGGAGGGCAAATCAATGGCAATCCTGCTTATTATACCAATTCCATGATCGGCCAGTGTAACCTGGTGTATGTGCCGAAGTTTTACAAGTATTACAAAAGCGGCCCCAAGGTAACGGACTACGACAAACGAAGGGTCTGGAACCTGGCAGATTCCATTGTGAATATTGCCAACAATGTGCCCGCCAGTCTTACGTATATCTGGGGTACTTTATACAATCCCGACAAATACAATCAAACGATACTGGGTAGGTGCGGCGTTACCAAATACAGATGGGGCGCCAGTTGGAGGGCAAGTTCGCAATACCTGTATTCCAATTGTCCCAATAATGTGATCGTACTCCGTTATGCCGACGTGCTGCTGATGTTTGCAGAAGCTGATTTCAAATCAACGGGAACGATCTCTGCGGAAGGGCTCGAAGCCATCAATCGTGTGCGTCAGCGTGCGCGTGGACTTAAACCGAATGGCACTCCGGTTACCGAAGCGGAAACGCCGGGCTTTAATAATTATACAGCTTCAGATATCAATATCGATGAGATATTGAAGGAGCGTGCACGTGAATTGTGTTTCGAATTCCAGCGCTGGTTCGACCTGGCAAGAACAGGTAAGTTCGAGTATTTTCTGGAACTGACCCGTCCGGCCAATGATGCGAATATCGTGAACACGGCTACCAGCTTCGATCCTGCCACTCACTACCTGTTCCCGATCCCGCAATCTGAAATCGACCTGTCCACCAATAAAGAACAATTCAGACAAAATCCGAACTATTAACAGGGCGCCTTATCAGCAATACCCTAAAATCTTGATTGAGATGAAAAGAAAGCATTTCCTGGTTTGTTTACTGATTCTGGTAACAACCATTCCGTCCGTATCCGTACATGCGCAAACAAATTCCGGTAAGAAAAATTATGATGTTGTTGTATACGGAGGCACAGCTTCCGGTGTGATTGCAGCAGTAACTGCTGCAAGGGAAGGCATGCGTGTAGCCATTCTTGAACCGAAGACCCACCTGGGTGGCATGGTATCCGGCGGGCTCTCTGCTACAGATCTGGGCCGCAAGGATGTGATCGGCGGCTATGTGAAGGAGGTTTACAAAAGGGCAGGGGATCACTACAAAGTGACTGCTAAAGATGGCATCGCCTGGTTCCCTGAGCCGCATGTAGCTGAAAAAATGCTCAACGATATGGTGAAAGAGGCAAAAGTGGACGTATTCTTCCAGCACCGCCTGAAAGAAAAGGGAGGCGTTGTTAAAAAGAACAAAGCTATCACCGGGATAAAAATGGAAAACGGAACTTCCTTCACTGGCAAGGTATTCATAGATGCCACGTATGAAGGCGACCTGATGGCTTTTGCAGGCGTATCGTATGTAGTTGGCCGTGAGGCACAAAGCCTGTACAATGAATATTCCGCCGGCATTCGTGAAGGTTCAGGCCATCGCAGTGCATATGGCCCTGACGGAAAACTCCTGTTCGGCATTCAGCCAAATCCTCCCGGCCCCATTGGCGCAGGTGATAAGAAGACCCAGGCTTATAATTTCAGGTTATCGCTCACCAACGATCCAAATAATAAACGCCCTTATCACAAGCCGGAGGATTATGACACGAATCGCTATTATGAATTGCTGCTCTCCACCCTGGATGCCATTAAGAACCTGGGTGCTGTGGAAGCCGCTGCAAAAATGTTTCCCGGTCCTGGTAAAGTTCCCAACAATAAAGTGGACCTGAACACGGCGGATTATGTGGGAGGTAACTGGGATTATCCGGATGGCTCTTACAAAAGAAGGGCGGAGATTTGGAAGGACCATGAGAATTATGTAAAAGGGTACATGTATTTCCTCGCCAATGATCCGCGTTTACCTGAAGAATACCGTGCAGGCATCAACCTGTGGGGCCCTTCCAAAGATGAATTCACCGATAACGATAACTGGCCTTATGAACTGTATGTGCGCGAAGCCAGGCGTATGCTGGGTGAGTTCGTGATGATCCAGAAGGATGTGATCTCCGAAATGCAAAAGCCTGATCCCATCGGTCTGGGCTCTTATGGACTGGATGTTCACCGCGTACAGGGATATGCAGATGCAAAAGGTATTTTGAAATATGAAGGCGGCGTTCAACGCACTGAGCAGGAACGCATGAAACATATCCCTTACCAGATCCCATACCGTAGTATCGTTCCAAAAAAATCACAGGTATCCAATCTCCTGGTGACCGTTTGTATCTCCATGAGCCATGTTGTATGTTCATCCCTCCGAATGGAGCCGCAGTATATGATCATCGGACAGGCTGCTGGTAACGCCGCTACCATGGCCATTCAGAATAAGAAAACTGTTCAGGATGTGGACACCAAAGCGCTTGGTGAAAAATTGCTGAGCCAGGGAGCTATCCTTGAGCACAAACTGAAAACTCTGGCTGATCTGCCCGCAGGAAAAAAAGAACAGTAAAAAAATATTACCGTCTCATGTTCAAACAATTTGTACTCGTATGGATGCTGGGATGTAGCGCCCTGGTTGCTGCTGCCGGCAACAGAACAGACAGTGCCTATGGATGGCCTGCACAAAAAGCTCCAACGTCCATCATTACCTGCAGTATCCAGCGCGGGAGTGATCTCAGGGAAATGAATCTTGCACAATCCGTGGCTGGACTGGCAGCGCAATCGCTCAATGAAGGAAAGACGAAGGAAGGCGTGTGGATTAGTGTATCCAATCCCAATTATGCCATCTATTACCGGTCGCTGGTGAAACGGCTGCATGCAAAGGAAGCAGGAAGTCTTACTGCCTGGCAACTGGTTGACAGGTATGTCCCAATAGGCATCATCAAAGGATATGTTTTGTATGATGTGAGAAAAATGGACAATTCCGTTAACCTCGCCACTGTGTATGCAGGTCTGATGAAAGGGATCCTTGTTGATCTGTCTGAGGAAGCAACAGCCAGGGAAAAAGGACTGGTGAAATTATTCGACGCATCAGCCATCGATCCTGATCTGTCCACTTTTCTTCCTTTAAAAGAAAAAGTGAACAGGAACCTGATGGTGCTTTGCAATCCTGAATTCAGTAATAACCGTGATTATGCCATTGCGCACAAGAGCCTGGTATGGCATGGGGTTGATTCCACGCTGAAAGGTTTGCTGGAATGGATACAGCCATTGTCGCCCGTAATCGGATGGAACAAGGGAGGTGAGTTCCAGCATATAGAGCCCTGTACACGGCGCGGTCTCATCAATACAGCGTCCGACTGGTGTGTGAACCTCAGCCTGCTGAGTATTTACGAAACCAAAGCGCCTGCGAAGATCAAATCGCTGGCGCCAAAGGAGATCAACTGGAATGATCAACGCAATTGCCAGTCTTTCGTGATGAGCGATGGCGACAATATGCAATGGACATTCGGCGATTTCATCAGCAGCAAGGATTACTGGTCCAATCCTTCCAATAGTGGTATTAATATGTCTTTCACTTCCTGCGTGGTGAATCTTTCTGCCGGGGCAGGGATGTATATGATGAGCTGCAACGGACACAGCCTGCAGGTGTATCTGTAGTGGAATATGGCGGAGGCTATTTTTACCCTGACCTCTTTGCAACGGCTACTGGTGAGCCTGAAAAGTGGTTGCGCGAACTGGCGAAACGCATGAACAAACAAATGAAACTGACAGGTGTGAAAGTGCTCGGATTCATTTGCAGGAATATGTCGGGAGAAGCAGCGCAGCGCGCTTACCGGATCTTTGCGGAAGAGATCGAAGAACTTACCGGGATCATTGCTGTTCAGTATTCACCTTATAATGCCGGAAGGGGAAAAATATTTTGGGTAAAGAACAGGAAGGGTGCTGAAATACCTGTTGTAACCGCTCGCTACCAACTCTGGCATAACCTGAAAAAAGAAGGTTCAGGCAATCCTGCAGAGCTGGTAGAGATGATCAATGAAGATGATTCAAAGGCTACTGCAACTGACCCTGCTTTGTCCTGGACTATCGTACATGCATGGTCGAGGTTCAATGAGCCCGGAAAAATAGTACATGCAGTATCCGATTCTGAGGAAGCGAAAAGACATGGTACCGGCGAGCGGGGTGTAACACCAGTCAAATGGATAGCAGATAGATTATCGTCCAATACAAGAGCAGTGAGCATTGAAGAACTGCTCTGGCGTATCAGGATGCAATACCATCCGGAAGAAACAAAGAAATTATTCTGATAAAATAATGGAATGAAGAAACCAATAATAGCCTGGTGGCTGAGTGCAATATTGATCTGTATCCTGCCATCAGTACCTTTTGCGGCATCTGCGCAAACCAGTGCATCCTTTGATATAGTAGTGGTTGGTGGAACGCCTGCCGGTATCATGGCTTCCATATCTGCGGCCAGGATGGGAAAGCGTTCTTTGATCCTGGAGCGCACCAGTCATGTGGGAGGGCTTGTTGCCAACGGTCTCGGCGCTACGGATATCATTACCCGTGGGCCACTGCGGGCCTTTTCCTTGAATTCGTGAATCGTGTGAAGGCTCATTACGTGAGCGCCTACGGGCCACAATCCAAACAGGTAAAGGATTGCAGCCAGGGCTATCATTTTGAGCCATCTGTTGGGGAGAAAGTACTGCTGGATATGCTGAAAGAAACCACATTGGTAACGGTGTTGCTCAACCGACAGTTTGATGCGCTGCCTGAAAATCTTTTGATCGAAAACAATACTATCAAAAGCATCACGGTGCTGAACCGGCAGTCGCAGCAAAAGGAACAATTCAGCGGAGCTGTTTTTATCGATGCCACCTATGAAGGCGATCTGATTGCGGCAGCCGGCGTGCCTTACAGCCTTGGAAGAGAAGGAAAGAAAGAATTCAATGAGCCCTATGCCGGCCAGGTGTACAAACTCTGGCTTGCGGAGAGGCAGGAGGAGGGACTACCAATCTCGCGGATAATGCGGTGCAGGCTTATAATTTCAGACTATGCCTCACTACTGATCCGGCCAACAGGATACCTGTTCCAAAACCGGCTGCTTACAACAGGGAAGAATATGTTTCACTGATCGAAGATGTTTTATCTGGAAGACATTCGGGTATTGAATGGGCGGATATGCCGCAAAAGTTAAGAGACAGTAATATTGCATTGCGGGCGCAGGGAAAAGCGCCGGTTGGCAAGTGGATGCCGGAAGGGATCCAGCGGCTGGTGAACAAAGTGGTGTTGCCGAATGGAAAAACAGATGCCAACAATCAGCACCGCGCATTGCTCTCTACTGACCTTCCCGAAGAGAACTGGCCCTGGCCTACGGCAGGCTGGGAATGGCGTGATCAGTTTGCAAACAGGTTAAAAGATTATATCCTTGGACTTTTGTATTTCGGGCAACATGATGAAGCGCTGCCTGAATGGTTTCGAAATGATTGTTTGCAATGGGATTGTCTGCCGATGAGTTCAAAGACAATGGCAATTTTCCCAGGCAGGCATATGTGCGCGAAGGCAGAAGGATGAAAGGGCTCTATCTGTTCAAGGCAGCCGATGCATTGCCGCTGATCAATGGAGGACGGCCTCCTCTGCATACCAGCAGCATCACCGGCAGTCATTACGATATCGATTCACATGCTACAAGGAAAAGGGAAAAAGGGAAAAATGTACTGGACGGATTTCTCAGTTATCCTACCATGCCTTATACCGTGCCCTTCGAAGTGATGGTACCGCCAGTGATCTCCAATCTGCTGGCGCCTGTTCCTGCTTCCGCCACTCACCTGGGCTTCGCTACTTTACGCATGGAACCCTGCTGGATGGCATTGGGTCAGGCAGCAGGTATTGCCGCTTCAACAGTGATATTATCAGGCAAACCTGTACAGAAGGTCCCGGTAACAACAATCCAGGATGAATTGATCAGGCAGGGAGCAGTGTTGATCTATTACAAAGATATCAATCCAGCTCATCCTTCTTTCAAGGCCGTTCAAAAAATTGGATTGAAGGGATGGTTGCCGGATTGGACGGTGAGACCGGATGAAAAAGTGAAAAGAACAGAGTTGGATGAATGGCAGAAATTATCCGGACTGAAATTCCCGAAACATATTCAAGCCAATCAAAGTACCAGGAGTGAAGCCATCCAGTGGCTTTTCTCGAAGGCTCAATAGAATTTTCATGAACAGAAAACAATTCCTTACCAGGTCTGTGCTGCTGGCGGCAGGCAGTGGACTGTTAAAGATAGCTTCCGCAAATACGCCGGTGCAGCATGCTGCCGGCACGGAGCTGCTGGTCAATGCCGGCATTGCAGGCAACAACACGAACAACCTGCTGAAGCGGATCTACACAGATTGCCTGGCACATCAACCAACGCTTACTATTCTCATGATCGGCACCAACGATATGAATAATGGCAAGCATGTTCCGCTCGAAAAATTCAGGAACAATCTGAATATGCTATCTGATAGGATCATCAATTCAGGCAGTCAATTGATGTTGATGACAATCCTGCCCTTCTATGAACCTTATTTGTTGTTAAGGCACCCTGTGGCATTCTTTCAACCTGAAGGGCCGGAAGGGAGAAGGAAGCAGGTGAATGAAGTGATCATAAAGACAGCAGCAGAAAGGAAAGCCGGCTTGCTAGATATCGGCAGTATCTTCGAAAAAGTAGGAAAGATCGGTCTTGAAAAAGATTGCCTGCTGCGAAATAAAGAGAATAGTGGAAAAGAAGATGGTGTTCATCCCACGCGTGAGGGCTACCGTTTTCTCGCACTGGCAGTAAGCCAATACATTCAGTACAATCACCATGATGCCCGCCGCATCGTTTGCTTTGGCGACAGCATCACCAAAGGCGATGGTTCTGTAGACAAAGAAAGCTATCCGGCATATTTGAAAAAATTATTATCATAAAAAGGAAACTGATCCCATAAGATGCGTAATCCCTCTGCCTTGAAACAACTGTTATCCGTACCCGTTATTGTTGCTGCGCTTGGTTATTTTGTGGATATCTATGATCTCCTGTTGTTCAGTATCGTGCGTGTGCCCAGCCTGCGTGCCCTGAATGTTGGAGACGATCAATTGCTGCAGCAGGGCATCTTCCTCATCAATACACAAATGGCAGGCATGCTGCTGGGAGGTATTCTCTGGGGTATCCTGGGTGATAAGAAAGGACGGCTGTCAGTGTTGTTCGGATCGATTGCCCTGTATTCACTGGCAAACATCGCCAATGGCTTTGTGACCAACGTTGACCAATATGCGATCCTTCGCTTCATTGCGGGCGTGGGCCTGGCAGGAGAATTGGGAGCGGGGATTACACTGGTAGCCGAAGTGTTGCCGAAGGAGATCAGGGGATATGGTACTTCCATTGTTGCATCGGTAGGCGTACTGGGCGCTGTGCTGGCTTATTTCATTGCAGATCTCTTCGACTGGCGTATCGCGTATTTTATAGGAGGAGGGCTGGGGCTGGCTTTACTGGTATTAAGATTCAATGTTTTTGAATCAGGTATTTTCAAGCATGTGAAGGAAGCGAATGTTGCACGGGGAAATTTCTTTGCCCTCTTCAGTTCATGGAAACGTTTTGTAAAGTACCTGCGCTGCATCATGATCGGCCTGCCTATCTGGTTCGTGATCGGGATTCTGATCACTTTCTCTCCTGAGTTTGGCGTGGCAATTGGTCTTCATACTCCCATACAGGCAGGAAAAGCTGTTATGTTCAGTTATATAGGCTTATCACTGGGCGATATGAGTAGCGGTCTGCTCAGTCAGTATTTGAAAAGCCGAAAGAAGACGGTGGCTGTATTCGTTTGTCTGACGGCCCTTGCCATGCTGGTGTACCTGTTGCAGCGTACACAAAGTGTTGCAGTATTTTATAGCTTATGTCTCTTCCTCGGATTTGCGATCGGTTACTGGGCGCTGTTTGTGACCGTTGCTGCAGAACAGTTCGGTACAAATCTTCGCGCTACTGTGGCAACCACAGTCCCCAATTTTGTAAGGGGCAGCGTGAATGTTTTCACCCCTTTGTTCCTGATGGGTGTTGAACAGGCCGGATTCCTGGGTTCCGCTGCCATGGTGGGCGGGGCAACAATTGTGCTGGCCTTGCTGGCAGCATGGAGAATGGAAGAAACTTTTTCCAGGAATCTTGATTTTACAGAATAGAAAACAGGAATTACACTTTCACGGCAGTACCGGTAGCCACTACCATCAGCATACTGCCTTTGCCTCCCACTGTTTCAAAATCGAGGTCAACACCTACAATGGCATTGGCGCCGATGGCGGCCGCCTTCTGCTGCAATTCGTTCAGGGCCGTTTGTTTCGCTTCCTGGATCACGCGCTCGTATGTACCACTGCGGCCACCTACAATGTCCCTCAGTCCGGCAAAAATATCCTTGAAAATATTCGCACCGATAATGGTTTCAGAACTGATAACACCTAAGTATTGCTGAATCGGATTTCCTTCAATGGTGTTGGTGGTAGTAACTATCATGGAGAAATGTTTTATCATTAGTAGGATAGATTGGCGGAATATTACAGGCTTTGGGAACATTCCCTCGGTGTGGGAGCCTTCCCACGAAAAATACCTTCCGCAATTTGGACTGGCTGAATTCTTTTTTCTGTTTCTTGGTCCAATACTAATTGCCATATGAAAAAAAGTATCCCCCTGGTACTGTTGGTATTCTTATTTACCAACTGCCTTGCCCAGTCATTTACTCCCGGAAATTTTGTTGTGCTAAGGATCGGTTCCGGCGAAGCGCCGCTTGCAGCGGGCATTGCACAGCCGGTTTACCTGGATGAATACAATCCCTGCGGCGACCTGGTGCGATCGATCGCAATGCCCGTATCCGTAAACGGCAGCAACAAAAGATTGACGCTGCCCATTTCCACCAGCGATTATACGGAAGGCTATATCAGTCGCTCGCAGGATGGAAGCAAACTGGCGCTGGCCGGTTATGATGCAGACCCTGGTACCACTGGTGTTTCATCCACTACTTCCACTGCCGTAAAAAGAGTGATCGCCATTGTGGACCAAAATGGAGCAGTGAATACCAGTACTGCATTGAGCGCATTCAGTTCTCAGGTAATACGCGCTGCCGTTAGCGATGGCTCCAATATCTGGGTAAGCGGCGGATCCGGCGGTATCATGCACACTACTACAAGCGGCACCACATATACGCAGATCACTACCAGCACAGCACGCTGCCTGATGGTAATTAATGCACAACTGTACGCCACTTCCACTGCAGGCGCATCGCGGCTCACCGCTGTAGGCACCGGACTCCCGGTAACTGCCGGACAATCCATGGTGAACCTGCCCGGTACACCCGCCACCGGCAGCCCTTACCAGTTCTTTATCGTGAATGCAGGATCAGGATCTGATATGCTGTACATCGCAGACGATAATCTGCTGAGAAAATATTCCCTCTCCGGAGGAGCATGGGTGAGCAATGGAACCATTGGAACATTGGGAGATAAGTACCGCGCTTTGACCGGACAGATCAACAGCAATGGACATGTGATCATTTACGCCATCAGAAGAAATGATAATACTACCAACTCCGGCGGGGAAGTGGTTTCACTTACAGATAGTACTGGTCACAACAACAATTTTTCTTCGCTCACTCCAACACTGATCGTGAGATCAAATGAGAACAATGTTTTCAGATCAATTGTGATGGCTCCTGATCCATCGCTTTCCGGTATCACCGGTACTGCTGCTGAAGAAACCCCATGGCAAATGCAGCTGAGCCCGAACGCTGCGAACAATAAAGTTTTGCTGACCTTCAAAACAGAACAAAGCAACAATGCCATTATAGTGATCACCAATTCAGCCGGACAGGTAGTGAAGAAAATAGAAGGGGTATCGATGAAGTCCGGACAAACTTCCGTGGATGTGGAAGCCCTGGTGAAAGGAGTGTATTACCTCACGCTGAACAGCGGCAATAAAAAGGAAACGAAGAAACTGGTAAAGCTCTGATTGGCCCGGAAAAACAATTGATAATATTCTAAAGAATAACTACCATGCATAGACTATTTTATTTTTTATTGTTCCTGTCTTTTGGACTGGCGACCCATGCGCGCCAGTTGCCGGAACTAAAGCCTATCCTTGACGCACAGGCTGGCAACGCCGTTATCGAGATCCCTGCGGGAACTTACCTGCTGAACAATATGACCAATGGCGCTTATCAGTTCCATAATCTGAACAATGTTGAGATCAGGGGTAATGGAGCCAGCATCATCTGCAATTCACAGGAGCTTGCTTTCCGTTTTCTGAATTGCACCAATATTACTATAAAGGATTTCAGTATCGATTATGATCCGCTTTGTTTTACTCAGGGAGTGATTGTTGCAAAGGACCCTTCCAATCTCTGGTTTGAGGTGGAGATAGATCCGGGTTATCCTGTAGACAATGTAAGGAATACCCGTGTACAATTCTATGACCCTGCTACCCGTCAACTGAAAAGGAACAGTATCACAACAGGGGAAGGGCATTATTCCGCATTCGCCAGGATCGGCACCACAAGGAGGTTCCGGCTCACCAAGAATGCAGCCTGGGTAGCTTACGAAAAACTGGGGGACCTGGTGGTGCTGGACGTGGTTAGTACCAAGGCCAATCCTGCAGCGCATTGTTTCCAGCTGGAAAAATGTACCAATGCCAAAGTGCAGAATGTATCTATTTATGGTTCCAACAGCTTTTCATTTTTTGAAAGGGACTGTAAAGGATCACATTACAATGGCTGCAAGGTCGGAAGGGGCCCGATGCCTGCAGGTATCCCGGCCAGACTCCGTTCAGGCAATGCCGATGGTATACATAGCAGTCTCGCCAGTGTGGGACCGCTGGTGGAGAACTGCGATATCAAACACAATGGTGATGATTGTATCATCGTATGTGGCCGTTCATTTCCCGTTTGCAGGATCGACAGCGCCACCAAAAGCATTTATGTACTGAGCAGGGAAGGTCTTCCTGTTTTCTATGTGGGCGATACCCTGCAACATGTTTTGTATGCCGGAACGAAAAGTGGAAAGATGAAGATCACCGCTTTCGAATCCTTCGTTCCATCGGCAGCAGATCAGTCAGCTGTAGTATCCCTGTATCCTGATCTTCTTTTCAAAACAAGTTACACCAGGGGAACACGCCTGCAGGTGGATACATTGCCTGCAATGGGCGTTGGCGATATCGTGTACAATGAAAGCCATACCGGCAAAGGCTTCGTGATCCGCAACAATAATATCGGGTATAACCGTTCACGCGGTATCCTTATCAAAAGCTCCAATGGCATTGTGCACAATAATGAAATTGCAGGCACGGCCATGAATGGCATTCTCGTAGCACCTGAAATACATTGGATGGGCGGTGGCTTTGCCAATAATGTGGAAATCAGGAATAATACACTGTTCGAATGCATGTTTGAGAAAACCAATCAGGGAATGCCTCCGGGCGCGCTGTCTGTCTGGTATGTGAACGGACTGGCCCAGGTCCCTGCAGCAGGAGCTTTCGGACAGATCAATGTGCATCACAATACGATCAGGAAATGTCCATACCCTGCTATCGTTTATTCATCTGTAAGTGGATTGACGCAGGCTTCCAATGTAGTGGAGCCTTATCCCTGCAACAGCAGGGAACATGGAAAGAAATTCGGTACAGTTTATACCGGGCCTGTGTGGGAAAAAAATAATACGCCGTAAAATTTTTCGCTGGCAGCACTCAGCTGGATTTTCTGACGATCAGTTCTGTCTTCAAAACTTTGATGATCGATTTCCATTCCGATACATCACGATTGATCTGATCGATCAGTAATTGAGCGGCAGTGCTGCCAATTTCTCTTACCGGTTGGGAAACGGTAGTGAGCGGGGGATCGATCAGATCCGAAGCGAAATCATTACTGAAGCCAACGATGGCGATATCTTTCGGTACATCCAGACCTTTCTTTTTTACGATCTGCAATGCTTCGATAGCCGTGGGATCATTGATGCAGAAAATTGCGTCAGGCGGATTCGCCAGTCGCAGCAAATGGTTCACATAGATCTTCACTTTCCCGATACTGAGATCATAGGGAATGATCAGTTCTTCATCGATGGGAATATTGTATTTCTTCAAAGCAGCTTTGTAGCCTTTAAGACGCTTCACACTGATGGGCAGTGAATCCGGTCCTGCCAGATGCGCGATCCTTTTTTTCTTTCTTTTGACCAGGTGCTCAACAGCTCTGAATGCTCCTTCATAATCATCCACCATCACCTTCGGCACATCCATATCTTCACAAACCCTGTTGAAGAATACGATGGGGATACCCTTTCGCTCGAAAATCTTCAGGTGATCGAAATTGCGTGTTTCCTTGGTAAGCGAAACCAATACACCATCCACCTGGTTGGCCAGCATCAGTTTCGTATTGGCCACTTCTGTTTCATAGGTTTCATTGGAATGACAGATAATGGTGTTGTAACCCGCTTCTGCAGCCACTTCCTGAGCACCCATGATCACCTGCGGAAAATAGGAACTGATGAATTCAGGAACAATGATGCCGATGGTATTGCTCTTCCTGTTGAGCAGGCTGATGCTAAGCATGTTCCGCTGATAATCCAGTTGCTCCGCCAGTTCCAGTACGGCCTGTCTGGTTTTGTCGCTTACGCTTGGATGGCCCGTCAACACCCGCGATACAGTGGATTTGGAGAGGTTGAGTTTTTTGGCAATGTCTACGATCGTTACCTGATGGCGCTTCATGAATTGAGAATTGAACTACAAATTACGGGAATTGCGTGGTAATGGGAACATTCCCGCACTGTGGGAATGTTCCCAATTTAAAAACAGGTAAAGAATCTTTGTCTTGCTACAGGTATTCGGCATATTTGTTAGAGAACGACGCTGCATATGAAAAAACGCCTGACTGCAATCTATCTTGCTACTTTAATGTTAGCACTTGCATTCTCCGGTCTCCATGCCCAGAATGCTCCCGCCACTTCAACTTCAAAGAACATTTCCGGAAAAGTCACCGATGCTGAGAATGAACCGCTCGAAGGTGTTACGGTACAGCTGAAAGGAAAACAGCTCACTGTTACCACTGATGCCAAGGGAGTGTACACTATTACAGTGCCCAATATCAAAGGGGCTGTGCTCAGTTTTTCGATGGTAGGTTATTCCAGTAAGGAGATTCCGCTGAATGCCACCACTTCGGTATACAATGTGAAGCTCACCAGTACGCAGACTGATCTCGATGATGTGATCGTGATCGGTTATGGTACGGTCAAAAAGAAAGACCTCACCGGATCGGTTGGACAGGTGAAGGTGGAGGATGTAAAAAAAGCTCCCGTGCCTTCCTTCGAAGATGCGCTTGCAGGCCGTGTGGCCGGCGTGCAGGTAAGCGCGGTGGACGGACAACCCGGATCTTCCAACCTGATCACCATCCGTGGCGGCAACTCCGTTACACAGAGCAATGCTCCGCTCTATGTGATAGATGGATTCCCGGTTGAGAATCCCAATAACAATACTTTCAATCCTGACGATATTGAGTCGATTGAAATTCTCAAAGACGCTTCCGCTACGGCCATCTATGGTGCCCGTGGCGCCAATGGTGTTGTAATGATCACCACCAGGAAAGGAAAGGCGGGGATCCCTGTACTCACCTACAATACATGGGCAGGCGTCCAGAAAGAGATCAGGCGACAGGAGGTGATGAGCCCTTACGAATTTGTGAAATACCAGCTGGAACTGAATCCCAGCTCCTTCAAGGATATTTACCTGAAAGACGGAAAAACGCTTGACTCCTACAGGGATGTAAAAGGCGTGGATTGGCAGGATCATATCTTCCGTACTGCGCCTATGCAAAGTCATAGTATTTCGCTTACCGGAGGAAATGATAAAACAAGATATGCTGTGTCCGGAAACCTGCTGGATCAGCAGGGGATTATCATCAACAGCGGATTCAGGCGCTACCAGGGAAGGATGGTGCTGGACCAGTCTGTGAATGATAGATTGAAAGTAGGCCTGAATGTGAATTACACCTGGCTCAGAACAACCGGGCAGATCGCCACAAGCGGCGGTGAGAATGGCATCAATGCTTCTTCCTATCTTTTCTTCAGCGCTTGGGGTTATCGTCCTGTTACAGGCGACTCACTCAGCGATCTCAGCCTGCTTGAAGATGCTTTCGATTCCGATATCACCACAGAATCGGATCTCAGGGTAAATCCCTTCGTGTCTGCACAGAATGCCCATAATAAGGCCTTCACCAATGTATTGCTGGCAAATGCGTATCTGGATTATACCCTGGCCAAAGGCCTCAAACTGCGTATAACCGGCGGCGTTACCAGGAATGGAAATCGAAGGGAGATCTTCAATAACTCCAATACTGCCGCTGGTAATATCAGAACTACTTACGGACGCGCCAATGGCGTGAATGGTTCAGTTACCAATAATATCTTCTCCAGCTGGTTGAATGAGAATACCCTCACCTGGAATAAAAGATTCAACAAGAACCATATCCTGAATGTGGTGGGAGGATTCACCCTGCAGAAAACAAGATCTCAGTCCGATGGTTTCACAGCCAATAAGATCCCGAACGAAGGACTGGGCATCAGTGGGCTGGATGAAGGCACTCCGATCGTGAACGTTTCTTCCGAATCCGAAGCAGCACTTGCCTCTTTCCTTGGCAGGGTTAATTATACATTGAATTCGAAATATCTTTTTACGGCATCGTTCAGGTCTGATGGATCATCCAAGTTTGCCAGCGGAAACCGCTGGGGTTATTTCCCTTCCGGCTCTGTGGCCTGGCGTATCCATGAAGAGAAATTCATGAGGCAGTTCTCCTTCCTGTCTGAAGCCAAGCTGCGGGCCAGTTATGGCATTACCGGGAACAACAGGGTAGCAGATTTCGCATACCTGTCTGTGTTACGTCAAACCGGATTTACCAACGGCAGTGGCAACAGTACACCTGGTTATTATTTCAACAATGCACATATCCCGGGATCTGCGCCGGTGGAAGTAGGCAATAAGGACCTGAAATGGGAACGCACTGCACAGATGGATCTCGGCCTTGATCTCGGCTTCCTGAAAAACCGGATCAATCTTACTGTTGATTATTACAACAAAAGAACAAGCGATCTGCTGCTCCTCGCCAATCTCGCAGCTTCCACAGGCTATCTCACGGGATACAAGAATATCGGTAAGGTCTCCAACAAGGGCCTCGAGTTCACTTTGAATACAGTGAATATCGATAACAAGGATTTTGGCTGGACCACCAATTTCAATATCGCTTTCAACCGGAATAAGATCCTCGAGTTGAACTATGATCAACCCAGCATCACTACACGCGTGCAGGGATGGAATGATAATTTCAACAACTCACTTCCTTACCTGGCTAAACCTGGTTTGCCCGTAGCCATGTATCTCGGTTATCTCTACAACGGATTGTACCAGGTGGAGGACTTCAATAAACTGCCCAACGGTTCTTATTCCCTGAAAGATGAGGTGCCGAATAACGGGCAGGATAGAACGCTGATCAAGCCCGGGTATATGAAGTACAAAGACATCAATGGTGATGGAATTGTAGATGCCAATGACCAGACCCTCATCGGCAATCCCATGCCATTGCATATCGGGGGCTTCACCAATAATTTCCGCTACAGGGGTTTCGACCTGAGCGTATTCTTCCAGTGGTCGTATGGCAATGATGTACTCAATGCCAACCGTCTCGTGTTCGAAGGCATGGAAGCAAGGCCCTTCCTGAATATGTTCAAGTCATGGGAAGACAGGTGGAGGCCGGATAATACTGATGCCACATTGCCTGTAGCCGGCGTGACAAGTCCGAACGTATATTCCGACCGCGTGATAGAAGATGGGTCCTACCTGCGTTTGAAGACCGTAGCACTGGGTTATTCATTGCCCGATGCCCTGATGAAACGGATAAAGATCAAGAGCATCCGCCTATATGCCGCAGCGCAGAACCTTGTTACCTGGACCAATTACAGCGGTGTAGATCCCGAAGTGTCTGTAAGGAATTCACCGCTTACACCCAGCTTCGACTGGTCTGCTTATCCCAAAGCGCGTACCATCACACTCGGCCTGAACGTAACTTTCTAACGAATAAATTGCTTCGAATATGATTGCGAATATTGCATCATCAGGGAACAGTCAACCGGCCAAAGGATCCGGACGGTTTGTAAATGCAGGAATACTGCTGCTGATTGTTCTTTTTGTTGTTATCCTTTTTGGTTCCTGTAACAAATTTCTGGACACCAAACCGGTTGACTCCATCACTCCTGAAACTTATTATAAAACACAAACTGATCTTGACAGGGCATTAGCGGCTGTGTATGACCGTTTGGGCGACCGCCGCACCTATGGATGCGGCCTCTGGGGATTCCTGAACTTCAGCGATGAATTCTACGTGAAGAGCCAGCCAACAGGTTATATGTCCAATACACTCGACGCCAGTATGCTGGAACTGAACCGTTGCTGGGAGGCTTTGTATGTTGGCATCGAGCGGGCCAATATGTTGCTGGATCACCTGGATGGTGCAGCAGTGCCTGATTCCAATAAGAATGAAGTGAAAGGGCAGGCGCTCTTCCTGCGGGCCTTCTATTATTTTGTGCTGGCAGATAATTTCGGCGCTGTTCCTTTGAAACTTACTTCCACTAAATCGCCGCTGGAACCAAACATTCCCCGTACGCCGCTGCCTGAAGTATATGCACAGATCGTGAAGGATATGAAGGAGGCGGAAGGACTGGTGAAAGAGATCACATACTATGGCTTTGGTGGCCGTATCAGTAAATCTGCCGTTCAGGCCATGCTGGCGAGGATCTATCTTACAATGGCCGGCGAGCCGCTGAATGATGTTGCAAAATATGCTGACGCGAAGGAGTATGCGAACAAAGTGATCATATCCGGAAAGCACGCGCTCAATCCCAGTTTCCAGAATGTCTTCATCAGGTTGTCCGCAGATGAATATGATATCAAGGAATCGATCTGGGAACTGGAATTTGATGGCAATAACCAGGGCATCGTCCGCGAAGGTGGTTATGTAGGTTCCTGGATGGGGATCTATTGTCCTAATATCGATACTGGATTCGGATATGACCATGTGCACATTACTGCAAAAGTGTACAATGTTTACGAGCCGAATGACCTGAGAAGGGATTGGACCGTGGCGCCATTCCGTTTTGTGCCTAACGGTTCCGGCACCAGGGCGCCTGTAACAAGAACTAACTGGAGCGCCACACAGATCTACGAGAGAAGCGTTGGTAAGTACAGAAGGGAATACGAAAAGGCAAGACCGAGGGACCAGGATTTCACACCTATCAATTTCCCTATGCTCCGGTACTCCGATGTGCTGCTGATGTTTGCTGAAGCAGAGAATGAAGCAACGGGGCCTTCTGCGGAAGGGTTGGAATATGTGAACAAAGTGCGCAGAAGAGGTTTCGGTAAACCTGTTGATGTTGCTGATCCGGCAGTGGACCTTCCGGCGCTTGGGCAGCAGGATTTCCGCGAAGCCATCAGAGCAGAACGTTTCCGTGAATTGTCTTATGAAGGCATCCGCAAACATGATCTTGTTCGCTGGGGCATCTACGTTACCACCATGCAGCAGCAGGTGACCGAGTACCAGACCAATATGCCTGCGAACCTATCCGATGCAGCCATCAAACAGGCCAGCAGGGTAACTTCCAGAAGCGTGTTGTTCCCTATTCCGAACACGGAGATAGCAGTGAACCCTTACGTAACACAAAACCCAGGTTGGTAACATCATTCATCATCCAACATCGAACGCATGAACAAATTATTTTTCTATAGTATCATCTGCCTGTTGGCGGCTTCCTGCACCAAAAGGGATGAAGTGGGCAGTCCTGAATTTCAAGTATCTGCCAGCGCTGCCACTTATAAACTGGGCGACTCCATCGTTTTCAATTTCAAAGGGAGTCCGCAGAACATCGTATTCTGGCCCGGAACGCCTGGCCGCACCTACGAGTTCAGGAACAGGACTTTCACTACCGGCAACAAACTCCTGATGAGGTTCAATTCATTTCAGCAATATGGAGTGCTCAACAATTTGACAGTACTGGTGTCTAATAATTTTAACGGCACTTACGACGCCACCAATGTACAGGCCGCTGCCTGGACGGATATAACCAGCAGGTTCACCCTTTCCCAGGGCCTGGATCAGGTGCCTTCGGGAACAGTGGACCTGTCTGAGTTTACAGCAGACAATAAATCTGCCACTATAGCTTTCCGTTATATTGTACCGGCCATGGCCAATCCGAACCCCAACCGCTGGGTGATCCGCAGCTTTTTCATGGATATGGAAGATACTGAAGGTGTAGTAATACCCCAGGCCAATGTAGGCACGGCAGGATGGAAACCCGTGAGCTTTGAAAATCCTGCGTCCAACTGGCTGGTGATGAGTACACAGCTGTTAACGCAGGCCACTCCCAATAATGCAGATGATGATTGGATTCTGTCAAAGACCTTCAATCCTAATGCTATTTCGCCGGACAAGGGTATTCCTATCAAGAATATCACTACCAACCTTACACGATATTCGCCGGCAACCGATCTCTACAATAAGCCCGGCACATACAAAGTGATCTTTGAAGCCACCAATTCATCCTATCAGAATGAACCGGACAGAGTGGTGAAGGAAGTTACTATTACCATTACACCCTGATGATCAAAAACAGAACATATTTATCTCTTCCCACACTGCTGGTTGTATTGTTCAGCAGCCAGATTTTTGCGCAACAGGAGGAAGGATCAAAAGCTGTACTGTCTTCCTCTTCCCTGCAACTGGAGTGGAAAAAGTCGAAAAATGGATGGCAGTTGCAGCAACTCGGTATAAAGCAGGCAGGCAAATGGACAAAGCTGCCGGGCCCGAGCGGGGAATATACTGTTCTGTATTCGCCGTCGAAACCCGATTCCGTTCCCGCTCCTGTTTTGGATGAACAGGGAAAAGAAGTGATGATCCCTGAGCCGCAATACCGTTATATCCTGCCTCCCTGGAAGCAGGCAATCCTCCCTGTAGCCATGAACAAAGCCGGTGAAGCAACACGTTTTTTTCCGGACTTGTTGAAAAAGCAGAAAGGGATATTGCAATTCTCACAGGAGCTCAAAGAAGCAGTTGTTACCGCCACCTGGAAAATGGATCCTCAATTTTCCGGAGATATCGTAGTGGATATGACACTTACCGCCAGAAAGGACGGTTATTTCTCCATTGCTTCTCCTTCACTTGCCATCGTGGATCCGGAAGAACTGGACTGGGCCATGGTGCCTGGTCATTTTCAGGGGAAGACGATCGAAAAGGATTTCGTGAAAGCCTTTGGATATGGACAGGGCATTCCTGCCCTTCCTGTTGTTACACGCGAACGGACGGCATCTACACTGAGTCCGCTTGTTTCGACAAAAAAAGGAATAACCATGGCCGTTATACCAGAACCAGGTACCAGTCGTGACCCCTGGGAATACGACCATAGCACGCAAAATACCTGGCAGCTTGGCCTGTCCGTCATGAACAGGGAGGCCCAACTGACGCCGGTTGCCTGGCATCCGGTGCTGGGAGAGAAAGGCTCTTACCTGAAAACGGGAGAAGCTGTCCATTTTTCCTTCCGGTATACTATCAAAGCAGATGACTGGTTTGCTGTATATAAACACGCAGCCAACGATATTTACCGGCTGAGCGATTTTCTAAAACTCAAACAAACCAAACAATCCCTCACCAACCGCATTCTTCGATTACACCAGTACGTGATAGATGATAGCAGTTCCAAATGGAGAACGGAGCAATATAAAGGATTGACGATCGGCGCGCAGGATTATCGTGGAGGCGTATACGGTGGTGAAGGCGATGCTATCAAGAATGCCGATTATGGCGCCATGTGGATGCTGGCCCGCATCACCAATGATTCCGTTTTACAGAAAACAAGATTACCGTTCGCCAGGAATTTTAAGTTGGCGCAACAGGATAAAGATCCCGGTTTCTTTCATGGCGCAGCTGCAGGCCAATACTATCTTCCCGGAAGCAAAAGATTCACCGAAGAGTGGGGACCTTATGTGGAGCCGATCGGCACCACCTACTATGTGTTGATGGATGCCGGCAATATCCTCCTTTTCCATCCAACGGATACGGCTATTCGTAATGAGGTGAGAGCTGCTGCAGACCGGCTTCTTGCCTGGATGGGCGCTGATGGACAATGGCAGCTGGCCTGGGATCATGCAACACAGCAACCCCTGTTCAATGACCTGCAGGATCTGCGTCCAACTTTCTACGGCCTGGTGATCGCTTACAAATTACTGGGTGATAAGAAATACCTGCAGGCTGCCATCAAAGGCGCACAATGGTATATCAGCAATGCGGTGAACAAAGGACAATTCACCGGAGTATGCGGTGATACGCGCTTCGCTCCTGATTTTGCCACAGGCCAGAGTGCACAGGCATTGCTGGACCTGTATGATATCACGAAAGATCCGAAACATCTGCAGGCTGCCATTGCTACGGCGAAACTGTACACCACTTCTGTTTATACTCATCCCATTCCATCAACTGCGCCGAAAATGGTAAGAGGCGTCAGCCGCCAGGACTGGGAGATCAGCCAGGCAGGGCTCAGCTTTGAGCATGGCGGAAGTTTTGGCTCTGCAACTTTACGCGGACCTATACTGCTGGCCAGTCATGCAGGAATGTTCGTTCGTATGTATTCGCTCACTAAAGATTCTATTTTTCTGACAATGGCGCGTGCCGCTGCATTGGGCCGCGATGCATTTGTTGATTCTGCCACCAGTGTGGCAAGTTACTATTGGGATGTGATGAACAGGGGAGCGGGACCATATCCGCATCATGCCTGGTGGCAGATCGGATGGATCACGGACTATCTCTTGTCTGAAGCAAAGCTTCGCAGTAATGGAAAACTGGAATTCCCCCGTGGCTGGATCACTCCCAAAGTTGGTCCGCATCAAAGCTATGGTTTCAGGCCCGGCAATATTTACGGCGCCAAAGCTGAACTGTTGCTCAGGGATGGAATGCTGCAAAACGCATCTCCATACCTGGATTATTTCGGAGCTATCAGCAGAGAAGAGAAAAAATTATTCCTGCTGCTCCTCAACAATGATGATGAGACTTTGCATCCCACCATCCAGATCGATTACAGTAAAATACTTGATAATAAAATCTTACAGCCCAATAAAGTTCAGTTGATCACTACTGATGGCAGGCGCACAGCGCTTTCCGGGACGAATCACTGGAATCTGAACATACCGGCTTATGGATTGCAGGTGATCGAAATACATTTCGAATAGCCTGGAAAAAATGATTGAATGAAAAACCGGATATTCTTTTCGTTGATTTTTGTAATGCTGAGCGGGATGCTTTGGGCTTCCGGCCCCGCTCTTGAATTGCCTGGTCCCAACAAACAATTGCAGGTGGTTTTGTATACTGAAAATGGAAAGCTGCTGTATCGCGTGGCTGCCGGCGCACTGACCCTGATCGAACCGGCAGCACTTGGGCTCAGGGTAGACAACAGAACACTGGGCAGAGAAGTACAGCAATTGCGTTTGCTCAGGCAAGTAACGATCCGGGAACAGCGTCCATCCCGTCTCAACAGTACAGTGGCATTGAATCACTGTGTGGAGTATACGATTTTGATTCAGCAAAAAGATATAACGGATACGATCAGTTTCCGCGTGTTCGACAATGGCTGTGCTTTCCGTTATCAGCCAGCAGGTAACCTGCATGCATTGTTGCAGGAAGAGCTTACCAGTTTTACATTCCCTGCTACTTCCCGCGTCTGGTATTTTGAACGGAACAATAACTGGAAACTCAAATCTTATGCAGGTCTGTGGATGAGCACTACGCCTGATCGATTGCCATCAGTTTCTTCACAAGGCCCCATCCAGGGAAAGCCACTGGTGGCAGAGTTCCCCGGAAACAAATACATGGTGATCACCGAAGCGGCGCTCTACGGTTATAGCGGGATGCGACTGAAGGCGATCGGCGGAAATGCTGTGCAGGTCAATTTTACGGAAGGAGAGTCAGGCTTTGCTGTAAATAAAAGATTGCAGACTCCCTGGCGTGTGGTCCTCTTTGCCAGGTCGCTGGATGAGCTGGTGAAAAATAAAATAATCGAAAACCTGAATCCGCTTCCTGATCAAAATGTTTTTGCCGATCAGTCGTGGATCAAACCCGGTATTTCCGTCTGGAGCTGGATCACACGCAATGAGGAAAACTATATGCAGCCCGCTGAAGAAATGAAATTCATCGACGCTGCTGCAGAACTGAATTTTCAATTCTCCCTGATAGATGAAGGCTGGGAAACCAAATGGCCTTACAAATGGAAACAACTCAAAGAGCTCTGCGAATATGCTTCCAAAAAGAAGATCGGCGTCTGGGTTTGGAAACATTCGAAGGATATTCTCGATACCATTCAGCGGAACCAGTTCCTCGACAGTATCCGTTCCTGTGGCGCAGTTGGCCTGAAAACCGATTTCATGAACAGTGAAGAAAAAAGCTTTGTCGATTTTGAAATCGGTTTGTTGCGTGCCGCTGCTCAGAGAAAACTGATGGTGAATTTCCATGGCTGTCAGGCGCCCACGGGTGAAAGCGTTCCCTTTCCCAATGAAATGACACGTGAAGGCATCCGCGGTCTGGAACTAAATATCATGAATGAGCCCATTCCCGCCTGGCACAATGCAGCATTGCCGTTCACGCGCCTGCTGCTGGGGCACGGGGATTACACGCCTGCATTTTTCAGCAATAAGGCCAATACCACTTACACGCATCAACTGGCCCTGCTATACCTGTTCAATTCTCCTTTCCAATGCATCGCCGAGAATCCTCTTACGCTGCTGAACGATCCTAAATACAAACCAATTCTTCCATTGCTGCGATCACTGCCTGTTACCTGGGATGAAACCATCGTACTGAAGCAAAGTGAGATCGGCAGGCTGGCGGCATTTGCTCGCCGGAAAGGAAATAACTGGTATGTGGCAGTGATCAATGGAACCGGCAGCGCCAGTTCCTTCAAACTGGATCCTTCTTTTATCCGGACCAGGAAAACCCTTACTGCAACCGTGATCAGAGATGCCGCTGGTGACGCCGGCTTCATCAAAGAAGAGAAAAAAATGAAAACAGGAAATCATACAAAGCTTACAATACCCGCCAATGGCGGACTGCTGATACAAATAAAGAACTGATCATAGTTTATGAATTACGTACGCAAATATTATTTGCTTTTGCTGTTTGCCTGTATGCCCTTTGCATGTTTACTGGCACAGGTGGTGATACCTGCAGGATACACAGAAATGATCATCAAAAGTGGAAAACGTTCCTACGGTTTTTCACCTGCTTTTACTGTTTTGTATAATGCTACAGATCCGGGCATGGCGCTGAAGCCTGCCGGACTGAAAAAAGTAGAATACAATGTGCTCACCTGGAAAGTGACAGACAGCAGTAAGAATGACTTCAGGCAAAAGAAAATTGGCGCAGCCATGGCAGGCGACGGGTTTGATGACCGTATACTCCGTACGAAGTCTGAATGGAGAACAGCCAATATTTTCAATGCAGGCGAGAAGATCATTGTAAAAGCTACAAGCGCCCGTAATGGTATTGACACTGTCCATTTCAGTTTTCCACCATCCGATAAATTTTTCTTAACCGCTTATCTTTTAAAAAAAGGTCCGTACCCATCTTTACATTTTTCCATCAGGCCTTTGCAGGCGGGTTATTACAGTATTGGATATACCGGCGCACCGTCTTTGTCTGAAGAGCAGGCTAAGGGAATCTGGCAGCCCCTGATCTGGCAGGAAAAGCGCATACCCGATGCTGCTTATTGCACACCTGCTTTTATGGCTACGCTGCCGTCCACTTTTGTATATGATGGAACCAATACGGTTGGTGTGCTGGCTACATCAAAAGAAATTCCTTTCCAGCCATTGCCTGCATTGCCCAATAGCCGGTTTGGCGTGGCGTTGGTTAATGAACAGAAAAAATTGCAACCACAGATCTATGCACCAATACCGGGCGGTTATTTGTCGAAAATGGAAGCAGGACAGGTTTTCGATTTTTCCTGTTATCTGGTTGTGGTACCGAAACCCATCAATCAAACCTATAGCCAATTGGCAAAAGATGTTTTTGGTTTCAGGGATTACCGCAGGAATGATATCGCGTCTTTGAACACCGCGCTGGACAATATTGTGGATTATTCTTTATCGCAATATGCCTGGTTCATAGACAGCCTGAAGGGATGCGCCTATTCAACTGATGTGCCCGGCGCTGTGAAAAATGTATCGAGCCTCAACCCGCTGGAACTGGCGCTGGTAATGGATGATTCGGTGATGTTCGAGAAAAGGGCTTACCCGCTGATGGAATTCATGCTGTCCAGGGAGAAGTTCCTTTTTGCCCTGGATAGTACGCAGAAAATACAAAGCCCTTCACGGAAACTTAAAGGTCCTATCGCGCCGCTCTCTGAATTGCTGGCTTTGTATGAAGTGTTCGGTAAGAAAAATCCTTTCTACCTGGAAATGGCGGAAAAGGAATACAATACAGCGCGTGTACGGAACCTGGACAATAAGGAGATCGGGAAGAACTGGATCAATGATATGTGGCTCTACAAAGCTACCGGTGATCAAAAATATCTGCAGGCATCCATCGAAGGAGCCGATAAATATCTTGCACAAAGGATCGAACAGGCGCAGACCGGTTTCAATGATCCCATGCAGTCCGGTTATTTTTTCTGGCCAACGTTTACAGGAAGATGGATCGAATACCTGCAATTGTATGAGCTCACTAACTATGAACGATACCTGAACGCGGCCCGCGAAGGCGCGCGCAACTATACGATGTTTACCTGGATGGTCCCGGCGGTGCCTGATAGCCTGATTACCGTCAACAAGGGAGGCAAGGCGCCCATGTACTGGTATCTGCGCTCCAAAGGACATCGCCAGATGTATTATCCGGAAGAGCAGGCCCCTGCCTGGCGATTGTCTGAAACGGGCCTCACACCTGAGTCTTCCGGTACAGCCACCGGCCACCGCGGCATCTTCATGGCTAACTACGCACCCTGGATGCTGCGCCTGGGATATTATACCCGGGACAGTTTCCTTATCCAGGTGGCCAAAGCGGCTATTGTTGGCCGTTACAGGAATTTTCCAGGCTACCATATCAATACCGAAAGGACCACTGCCTATGAGAAATTCGATTTTCCCATGCATGAGCATAAGGATCAAAGTGTGAACTCATTTCATTACAATCATATTCTGCCCATGGCCAGTATGTTGCTGGATTACCTGGTAACTGATGTGTTTGTGCGAAGCAACGCACAGATCGATTTTCCGGCTGATTATATGGAAGGATATGCTTACCTGCAGAATAAAATGTATGGTGCGAAAAAAGGGAAATTCTATACAGAAAAAGATGTGCAGCTCTGGATGCCTTCAGGTTTATTGAATATTTCCAATACAGAGCTGAATTATGTCTCCGCCAGAAAAAGGAACAAATTATTCCTGGCATTCACCAACCAGTCGGCAATTGCTGTTACGGCCAGAGTGACCATCGATCCCAGCCGTGTTCAATTGAACAGCAAAGCCCGGCTCATTTCATTTACAGGAAATCAGAACATCCCGGTCATCGATAGCAGTTTTACCATAACGGTTCCTGCCAATGGCCTTGCGGCTGTGGCTATCGATGGTGTATCGGTCCGTTCGTCTTTTCAAAATAAGATCCTTGATACCGGTAGTTCTGTTATCACTGTCGACTATGCGAAAATAAAGGCAGGGAAGGCAGAAGCCATGCTGTTGCAACTGGGGAAATATGATCGTCGCCTTTATGTATACCTGCAGGATGACGATAATAAATTCCGCAGCGCATCGCTGGTATATACCAACGCAAATGGCCATCAGCAGACCATCACAGATATGGCTTATCCATTTGAATTTACCGTACCTGTGGGAGAAGCGAAACCTGTTTCGTTCTTTCTCTCCCTCATTCAAACCGATGGCCGGGAACAGAAAAGTGAATCAGTCACTCTCGGACAATAAGATCCTCCTGTATGCGCAACCTATTCATTCCATATTTGCTATTCCTGTTTTTTTCGTCATCGATGATGGCGCAGCAGGTCCGCAATGCCGCATCCATTTCATTGGATGGGGAATGGCTCTTTGCATTGGACCCCGTGAAAACAGGAGAAAGAAGCCATTGGTTTGATACCGGTTTCGTAACAACAGGATTTGATAAAGTAACGGTGCCGCATTGTTTTTCGGTAGACGAACGTTATGCGATGTTCACCGGCACAGCCTGGTATTTCAGGAAATTCGCCGGGCCTGTACTGCCTGCGGGTTACAGGGTCTTTCTTCGTTTCGATGCGGTATTCTACAAAACATCTGTTTGGCTGAATGGCAAGCTGGCAGGTAATCACGAGGGAGGCTATACGCCTTTTGAAATGGAGGTGACCAGTTTGTTGCAGGCGAAAAATGTACTGACATTATCGGTGAACAATGAATGGGATACCACTACCATCCCCGGCGCCAAGACCACCAATACATTTACCAGAACTGATCATTCGCAGTTGTATGCCTGGATGAACTATGGCGGCATCACCAGGCCTGTGCAATTGGTCATTCGTCCTGATGTATTCATTCAAAACCTGCAGGTGATAACAAATGCCGGGCAGGCAAAAGGAAATGCAAGGATCCGCATCAAAACTTTTGTCAGCAATCTTTCACAGCAACCGGTCTCCATGCCTGTTACTGCCAGCGTTGATTTTGAAGGGAAGCCTTGTAATATCCGTTTCAAGCCGGTAGTTGTTACCCTGAAAGAAAATGCGGAGGGAACTGTTGTGCTGGAAGGAGAATTGCCCGCAACCCTTGTGAAATACTGGCAGCCCGATGAGCCGCATCTGTACAAAGCAAAAGTGATGGCAGGCAGGGATACATTTTCCACTTCATTCGGGATCCGCACTATAAAAGTAGAAGGTGTAAAACTCTTAGTGAATGGTGAGGCCATTCGCAGAGGTGGCTGCAACAGGCCGCTAGATTATCCCGGTTTTGGTTCTCTCGATCCACAGGAAATACTGGAAAAAGATATGCAGCTGATCAAGGAGGGCAATATGGAATTTTCCCGTATCAGTCATTATCCTGTTTCGGAAGCGATGCTCCATTGGGCCGATCAGCATGGTTTGTTCATCATTGCAGAAGCAGGCAACTGGCAGATGACGCCACAACAGATGGCTGATCCGCTCATGCGTGAAAAATATAAATCGCAACTCCGCGAAATGATGGAGCGCGACTGGAACCACCCCTGCATCATTGCTTACAGTCTTGGTAACGAGTTCCAGTCTCAAACACCGGAAGGGCAGGCCTGGGTGAAGGATATGCGTGATTATGTGAGATCCATCGATTCAACACGACTGATCACCTTTGCCAGTTTCAATGTTTGGAGGGATTATGTGAAGCAGCCGGAAGATGAAGCTTCCCGGTATGTAGATTTTATCAGCGCAAATATTTATGGGAATCACCAGAAGATTTTGCAGCGTATCCATGAGCTCTATCCTGATAAGCCTGTTTACATCAGCGAATTCGGGATCCGCGCCACGAAAAATAAAACTGAGGACGAGCGCATCGCATATTTCAAAAAAGCATTGCAGGAGATCAGGCAATTCGATTTTGTGAGTGGCGCCTCTGTTTGGAGTTTCAATGATTACCAGAGCCGTTATCCCGGCACTGATGCAGATGGATATCGAGCCTGGGGCCTCGTTACGCCGGAGCGGCAATTACGCGGTACTTATCAAATCATGCAGGAGGAATTCGCTCCGGTGGTTCTGCAGGCTGTGCAATGGAAGGATGACCAAATGATCATCGATGTGCAGTCGCGCGCAGACTTTCCATCCTGCACACTTCGTAATTACCGCTTGCAATACGGCACAACAGTGATCGAACTAAAGACGCTGAAGCCCGGCGAACGTCAGCAGCTGACTTTACCGGTTTCCGCAAAAGATAAAAATGGATTATCGATTTCCATTATCAAGCCTGGTGGCTTTGTGGTGATCAATAAAATTTTCAAACCGTAACCTTATTCAATATTCTTAATTGTTCAGGATGAAAGTAGATACAAACAGTGCAGGAGGCAAACGTTCATTTGTGAACCGGGAATTGAAGGCCGATCTGATTGTGACAGGTGGAGGTCTCTCCGGTGTGTGCGGCGCTATCACGGCAGCGCGCCAGGGATGTAAAGTTGTACTGGTGCAGGACAGGCCTGTGCTTGGTGGTAATTGCAGCAGTGAAGTACGCTTATGGATATTGGGCGCCACTTCACATATGGGCAATAACAACCGGTGGGCACGGGAAGGCGGTGTGGTAGATGAGATACTCGTGGAGAATACTTATCGGAATCCGGAAGGGAATCCTGTAATACTGGACATGATACTGCTGGATAAAGTGGTAAGCGAACCCAATATCACCTTATTGCTGAATACTGCCGTATATGAAGTTGAAAAGAAAGATGCTGATACCATTCAATCGCTGAAAGCGTTTTGCAGTCAGAACCAGACGGAGTACATTTTATCAGCTCCCTTATATTGCGATGCATCCGGAGATGGCGTAGTAGGATTTCTGGCAGGTGCTGCCTTCCGCATGGGAGCAGAAAGCATGGATGAGTTCGGAGAAAAATTTGCGCCATCCAAAGAATATGGTGAACTGCTGGGACATACCTTATATTTTTATAGCAAGGATACAGGCAGGCCTGTCAACTTCATTCCGCCTGCCTTTGCGCTGAACGATATCACGAAGATCCCGAGATTCAAAACTTTCAATGCGCATGATTTCGGATGTAAATTGTGGTGGATCGAGTATGGCGGAAGGTTAGATACTGTACACGATACCGAGCAGATCAAATGGGAACTCTGGAAGGTCATCTATGGTGTTTGGAATTATATAAAAAACTCTGGCAAATTTCCGGAAGCCGCTAATCTTACGCTCGAATGGGTGGGCACAATTCCCGGGAAAAGGGAGAGTCGCAGGTTTGAAGGCGATTACATGCTGGTGCAACAGGACATTGTTGGGCAACGCACGCATGAGGATGCTGTGGCATTTGGCGGCTGGAGTATCGATCTGCATCCTGCGGATGGTGTATTCAGTGAGAAGCCGGGCTGCAACCAATGGCATTCAAAAGGTATTTATCAGATCCCTTACCGCAGTTTGTACAGTAAGAATATCAAAAACCTTTTCCTGGCGGGTCGCAACATCAGCGCTTCACATGTTGCTTTCGGATCAACGCGCGTAATGGCCACGGCGGCTTATGTGTCTCAGGCTGTAGGAATGTCCGCTGCTCTTTGTAAAGAAAAAAATATACTACCCGCTGCTATCATTCGGGAAGGACATATCGAAACGCTGCAAAAAAGATTATTGAAAACCGGTCAGTATATCCCGGGAATGATCCTGGCCGATGAATCAGATAAATTATCATCTGCCGTGATCAGAGCTTCCAGCGAACTTGAGTTGAAAGAATTGCCGGAGAGTGGATTCCTGAAGACACTGGAGCTCTCACTCGCTCAGATGGTTCCCCTGAAAGCTGGAATAATAGAAAACTTTGTTTTGCATGTTGATGCTGAAGAGGAAACGAATCTTGAATTTGAATTGCGTGTGAGCAGCAAAGCTGGCAACCATACACCAGATATCACAATCGGCAGAAAGATATTGCCGGTCCATCCCGGTCGCAACTGCTTGCAGCTGGATTTCGATGCAGAGATGAAGGAGGCAGGATATGCATTCCTCACCATCATGAAAAATCCAAAAGTGAAATTGCATCATAGCCGAAAGAGGTTAACTGGTGTGCTGTCTGTTTTCAATACCGTGAACAAGGCTGTGTCTAATTATGGAAAACAAACGCCTCCGGAACATATCGGTATGGACACATTCGAATTCTGGTGCCCGCAACGAAGACCCGAAGGGCATAATATTGCTTTCAAATACCCGGCTGGAATAAACCTGTTCGGAGCAGAGAATATTCGCAATGGCATCGACAGACCTACCTGGCAACCCAATGCCTGGGTGGCGGACTGGAATGATCCCCATCCTCAATTGACCATCAGTTGGAAAGAGCCCCAAACCATCAATCAGATCGATCTTTTTTTCGATGCCGATTATGATCATCCCATGGAATCGGTACTGATGCATCATCCTGAAACAGCAATGCCTTTTTGTGTAAGGAATTATCGAATCAAAGATGAAAAAGGGAATGTGATTGCAGAGAAAAATGACAATTACCAAACACATAATGCTATCAAACTAAATCAACCTGTAGTGACAGGTAAACTGATCATTGAAGTGGAGCATCCTTCTGCAGATGTCCCTGCGGCGGTCTTTTCGGTAAGATGCTATTGATCATGGGCTTTCCCTGCCCGGAAGTTTTTATTTCCTGATGAGCAATTGCAAAGGTGCCTGCGATGTGTTTGTGGACTTTCCTATACATAACAGTTTGTGGCTAATCCGCTTCCAGACTTAGTTTCGTATTATCCTTTTTCATTTCACATGGTATGTGAATTTTAGTGATCCGGGAAAAAGCCACGATGATAAAATTTATCCGGAACAATAGTTTATCGGTGGTTTTCCTGTTATTATTCCTGCTAGCCATCGCCGGACAGTTCTTTACAGGTATGAGCGAACACAATAAAGACAGGACCGAAGATGGAGAAGTTCCGCTGAGCGCCGGTGAATATCTCCATTCCGGTCATTTCATTCAGGCCACCTTTGAAAACTGGGAAAGCGAATTCCTGCAAATGGCATTGTTTGTTATACTGACTATTTTCCTCTATCAGAAAGGCTCTTCAGAATCCAAAACATTCGAGGGAGATGAAGAAGTGGACAGAGAACCAGATCCCAACCGCGAAGGCGCTCCCTGGCCGGTGAGAAAAGGAGGTTGGATACTGGCGCTCTATAAACATTCACTGAGTATCGCGTTGCTGGTATTATTCATCCTGTCTTTTACTTTGCATCTTTATGGAAGCCTTAAGGATGAGAATGAACACCTGGCGGGGAAAGGATTGCCTCCGGAATCAATGAGTAAGTATATTACTGAAAGCCGTTTCTGGTTTGAGTCTTTCCAGAACTGGCAAAGTGAGTTCCTGTCGGTTTTTGCAATTGTAGTGTTGTCTGTTTTTCTGAGACAGAAGGGATCTCCGCAATCCAAGCCTGTTGATGCCCCCGATGATGAAACAGGAGAATGAATTGGTTCGGCTAATGAGTTTTCCTGCTGTATTTTATTGTCAGGGCAATGATCGCGATATTCAACCCCAGTGATACTGCATTCGAGATGATAATGATCATATCTTTTTTCTGGATTCCATAAAGTATCCAAAGGATAAGGCCGACCAGCAGCACTGCCATCATGCCAATAGATAATTGCTCCGCCTTCTTTTCTTTAAATAGTTTAACTAATTGGGGAAGCAGGTAAAGTCCTGTTCCCACGCTGGCTGCTATACCAGTTATTTGTGTAATGTCCATGAAGGTGTGGCATTTATTTTATTCCTGAATTAGCGAAAATGTTGGTTATGCCCTCAACTGTTATCGCATCTTTCAGTTATGATGAAACAGCTCAAACCCTCCTGATACAATTCGTTTCAGGAAGCAGGTACCTGTATTACCGGGTTCCGAAACAGGTTGTGGAGGAATTCAAAAGATACAGGGAGAAGGGAGTATTCTATAATCTGCATGTAAATGGCAAATTCTCCTTTTCCAAAATTCAATAGATATGATTCGCATAGGCTCAAACCATATGCCATGTGAAACTCTTCCTGGGCGCCTTTAATGGCAATGAACCGGTTGGGGCGGTTCCCACCCAATCAGCCATAATTCAGGCTTTTGCGGGATAATCCTTTTTTCATTATTTCGCGTAATGGAAAAATGGACCCGTATACTGATGAACCGATTCTCCCTGGAAGAAACATTGTTCGTATTTGCCCTGGAAGCTGAAGCCGGTGATCATTTCAATGGCGTGAATAAACTGGTCACTGGAATAGGAAAAGTGAATGCAGCATTCAGTCTTACCAGATCGATCTATCAGCTCAGACCCAAACTCATCGTGAATCTCGGATCTGCCGGCAGCAATCATTTCAACAGGGGAGAATTGATATGCTGCACCAGTTTTGTTCAGCGGGATATGGATGTAAGAGGATTGGGCTTCGCTTTGTATGAAACGCCATTCTCCGGTATGCCCCCCGTTCTGGACCATGGATTGAAATTAGAAGGAATTCCCGAAGGGATCTGTGGTACAGGCGATAGTTTTGAAATGAACCACGCTACCACCGCTTATAACCTTGTAGATATGGAAGCTTTTCCACTGGCCATGATCGCACAAAGGGAAGCTATTCCTTTTCTCTGCCTGAAATATATATCCGACGGCGCTGATGGTGCGGCTCCTGAAGACTGGTCTGTTCACGTACACCGCGCTGCTGCGGCATTCAGTGATCTGCTGCTCGGATAAAACGCTTTTTTTCAGGCCTGCTTTGAATTTTATTTAAAGATTTCTAAATTGGGAGATGAGGAAAATTCTATGTCTCCAGGCTGCTTTTTCTTTACTGCTTGTAGCAGTTCATGCGCAACAGATCAGGATCGATTCCCTCCTTTCAGAGCTCAGCAAAGCAAAAGAAGATACCAATAAAGTGATACTGTACCGGATGCTTGCGGGATCAGTACTGAATACCGATCCTGAAAAAGCTATAGCCTTCGGGAAGGCAGGCGTGCAGCTGGGAAAACAATTGGGATACCACAAAGGCGTGGCCGGTTGTTACCTGAACCTCTCAGCTGCCTTCAGCAGCGGTTCAAAACTGGACTCAGGGCTCCTGTATATAGACACGGCCATCATCTGGTCTAAAAAAGTGGGAGAGCCGAACCGCCTGGCGCTGGCATTCCTCAACCGGGCGGATATGCATATGCAATTCCGCCATCTCAAACAATCACTCATCGATTGCGATACAGCGCTTCATTATGCGGAACTGGCAAATAACAATGATCGCAGGGCCCGCATCCTGCAAACCATCGGATCGGTTTACTTCCTGCAGGACAGGTTCAATGAAAGCCGCGATTACTATGAAAGAGCCGGCAAATTATACAATGAGGCCGGTAACAAAAGAATGTCTGCCATCATCCTGAACAATATTGGAAATGTGTACAAGAACACAAAGGAATATGCTGCGGCAGTAGAGAATTTTGATAGTGCGATCCGGTTGGCGATGGACATCAACGACCAGTTGAATCTTTCCATGTACTACGGAAATAAGAGTGATGCTTATACCCGGGCTGAACAATACGATAAAGCTGAACAAAGTGCAACAAAGGCCATGGAATATGCAACACAGCTCAACAATGATGTACAGAAAGGAATTGCCTATAATTATTTGGGACAGATCTATCTGAAGCAGGCAAAATACGCGTAGTCTGTTCAGGCGGCATCGCAGGCGTTAGAAATTTTCCGTAATGAGGGATTACTGGAAGAGCAGCATACCGCAGCGGAGATCATTTCTGAAGCCTATTCGCGCCAGGGTAATCATGCCGGCGCATATGAATACCTGCTGAAAAGCAAACAGCTCGGTGATTCACTGGCCAGGCAGAAATATGATGAGGAGATCGCATCCATGCAAACAGCCTTCAAAGTGGAAGAGAAGAATAATGAAATAGCGTTGTTGAATAAAGACAGGCAATTGCAGGAACAGCGCCTGTTCCGTCAGCGGATCATCATCATTGGGGCTCTGACGCTGATGGGACTTGCTATTGCGGGCATCTTCCTCATCAGGAGCCGTCAGCGTCTCCGTCAGCAAATGAAGGAGATGGAATTGCGCAACAGCATTGCGGCCGATCTGCATGATGAAGTGGGCAGTTCACTCAGTAGTATTTACATGTTGAGCGAAATGGCTTCTTCCGGGAAAACAAGTACTGCCTCACAACAGGAAATGCTGCATAAAGTAACCAGTTATTCCAAAGAAACGATGGACAGGATGGGAGATATCGTTTGGATGATCAAACCCAGGAGTGAAGATGGCCAGGACCTGCAGGAACGGATGCAACGGTTTCTATTTGAAATGTGCAATAGTAGAAATATCAATGGGCATTTCGATAGGGATGCTTTACAACAAATAAAATTAAGCATGCCACAGAAAAAGGCTTTATACCTGATCTTCAAGGAAGCAGTGAACAATGCCCTGAAATATGCCAACACGGAAAATATCAGTGTGCAGATTTCAAAGAAAGATCATTCTGTAGAACTGGTGGTCTCAGATGATGGCATTGGTTTCGATCCTGAAAAGATCAAAAAGGGAAGCGGACTGAACAATATGATGAACAGGTCAAAGGAGTTGGGAGGCGAGACCATCATCAGTTCCGTTGCCGGTTCCGGAACCAGAGTGATCAGCCGCATTCCGCTATAATGGCCGGGTAACCCTATTTCGCTATTGCAGAAGTTGGGAAGCATTTCAAATTTGTAAAAAAATACACTTGATACGCGTTGTCATATTCGAGGATAATAAACATTTGCGAAATACCCTGGAGGTTTTGCTTGGGGCCGCTGAAGGATTTTCCTGTGTGGGATCCTTCTCTGATTGTAATGACCTGCTGAATAAGCTGGACGGTACTCCCTGCGATATAGCGCTGATGGATATCGAAATGCCGGGCATGAACGGCATTGAAGCTACCCGCCTGATCAGGCAACATTTCCCTTCCGTTCATATCCTGATACAAACAGCTTTCTTTGACGATAATTATATTTTCAATGCCATTTGTGCAGGGGCTTCGGGTTATATCCTGAAAACAACATCGCCGGAGGCTTACCTGGAAGCGTTAAGCGAAGTGGAGTCGGGTGGTTCACCCATGACGCCAGGAGTGGCCAGGCGGATGCTGGAACTTTTCCGCGATCATCTGCATCCCACCGTTGCTGTGGATTATCAGCTTACACAAAGGGAAAAAGAAATATTGCAAATGCTCGTAAGCGGAAAAAGCTATAAAATGATCGCTGCTGCTTCAGGCATTGCCATGGATACAGTGAAGTCGCATATCAGGAATATCTATGCGAAACTGCATGTAAATTCCGGTACAGAAGCAGTTTCAAAAGCTATCCGCGACAGACTGGTCTGAAATAATTCATTCTCCTTCAGCCTTTAGCATTGGCTGATGCCTGCCGGAAGAATGGCGCTGACCAATTATATTTCTCAAAGCGTGATTTGCGTAATGATCTTTCATGGAATAGGTTGGGGACTGGGTGGCAAAGTGGGGCCTGCTGTTTTTATTCCCATGATCATTGCCATTTATACGTTTCAGGTATTGATCAGCAACTCCTGGTTCCGGTTTTTCAGTTTCGGTCCGCTTGAATGGATCTGGAGAATACTCACTTACGGACGATTACTATCTCTGATAAAAAAAGAAAAAGGGTAATGAGTGGAATACATTTTTTACTGATAGGTATAGCACTGTTCGGCTTTCTGCCGCTGGCCATTGTACTGTATAAGAAAAGACTGGTGAAGAAAATGCTGACAACAGGACTGAAAGCCAAAGGAACGATTTACAATATCCGAAGAACCTTGCGTAGCCCGCAACAGGATATCGTTTCCTATTTTTTCCATGCGGAAGATGGAAAAAGATACACGGGCATACTTACTACCGGACCGGCTGTTTATGCCGCAGGTGATGTACTGGATATTTACTACCTGCGGAATAATCCAAAAAGGAGTACGGTGAAAGGAGCGTGGGGATCTCCTGTGATCTTTGTGTTTGTTATCATCATCGCAATTGCTGTATTGTTCATGACGTATAAACTATATGAAATGGTGGGTGCAGGGCAGTTGTAATACGAAAAGAAAAATGCACCAACGCGGTTGATGCATTTTCTGTTTTGACTGATGATGATAAAGTTTATTTGTTCACCTGAACACAGTGTGTTACCAGGTGTGTAACAGACTTGTATGATTTTCCGTTATGGGTGCCAGGGGTTTTCAGGACCTTCACGGCTTCCAGCATATGTGTACCGGATTGCACGGGCCTGCAAACCACTTTTCCTTCTTCATTGCTGTACATGGTCTTCTCCCAGCCGTCAGGTGAAGCAACCATTACCTTGGTTTTTGCTACGGGCTGACCTTCCATGAATACCTGGAGATCCAATGGAGATGCCAGTTTGCCGGCAGCAACAGGAACTACGGACAAAAAAGTGGATTTGGCCAGTGATGATGCTGAAGCTTTTCCCACATTCACGGAAGCTGTTGCATAATATTCTATTTTTCCTTCATTGTATACATCGGCCACAGTGTGTGCAACAGACAGGGTATAGTTGCCATCTGAGGATGGGGTGAATTCTCCCAGGTAATGGTTCCCTGCATCCTTCAATGTGATCTTCTGCCGGTTGCCTGCCGGATCGGTAACAAAAAGCTCGATGTCTTTCATATTGCTGAACCAATTGGCCACAGAATCCCTTTCATTGTCGGAGAACTCTCCCAGGTATACCCGTACATGGTGTGCCTTGCTCTTGTTCCCTTTTGCTTCGGTTTCGATCCAGAGCGCGTGTGCCGAGGCTGCAAATGCAATAAGGACCAGGGCCAGACTGATTGTTATCTTTTTCATGGTGGTTGAATGAAGATTGGTTTTAGTATGTGTGCAAAGTTGCAGGTCGGGATGGATTGCAGGGAGCCGGATTGGGAATTACTGTTTACGCAAAACGGAAACTGCCGGGAATTAAGTAGAAAGTTTTTGTTAATTTTGAAACTGGACCAGCCACAGTTCTTTTGTATATGTCTATACGGTTTTCCTACTTAGTCATCCTTTAAACTTTTCTTATGAAATCAACCTTATTGAGTGGTCTGGGTGTTGGTTTGTTGACTGTTTGTCTTTTTCCTCGCATGTCAGAAAATAGAAAATAATCCCGATACAGAAGGTC
Organism: Pseudobacter ginsenosidimutans; assembly: GCF_007970185.1. Taxonomy (NCBI): domain Bacteria; kingdom Pseudomonadati; phylum Bacteroidota; class Chitinophagia; order Chitinophagales; family Chitinophagaceae; genus Pseudobacter; species Pseudobacter ginsenosidimutans. Next base: position 4,110,056 of record NZ_CP042431.1, read on the forward strand.
CGGATCCAGAGAATCCTCCTGGTGCTTCGCTGATTGAAATGATCAATACTACAGTTAGGGGCCGGATACTGGACGATCAATCAATGCCTGTAACAGGAGCTGCTATCAGTGCAGGAGCCGCCACAACTACCACAGATAATAACGGAGAGTTCACTTTTATCAATATCAGCCTGGATAAGAATGCGGCATTTATCAAGGTAGAGAAGAATGGGTTCTTTACCAGTGGCCGAATGTTTATGGCAACTGCAGGAGGTAAACATTTTGTAAGCATTAAACTGATCAAAAAGAACCTGGCAGGCAGTTTCAATGCAGCATCCGGCGGACAGGTAGTTGTGCCGGATAATGGTGGTCAAATAAGTTTCGCAGCAAATAGTATAGTTGTTGCCGCGGGAAATACTGCGTATACCGGTACTGTAATGGTAAATGCTTACTTTATCAACCCTGTGCTGGATGATTACAGCAATGAAATGCCCGGAGCACTTCGCGGGATCAGAACCAATCAGCAGCAGGCTGCATTGCTGCCTGTTGGAATGCTGGCAGTGGAGTTGTTGGGTAGCGGGGGTGAGAAACTTCAGTTAGCCAATGGCACACCAGCCACAGTAACAATGCCGATTGCTGATATGTCATCTGCAGTTGCGCCGGCAACCATTCCTGTGTGGAGTTTCAATGATACCAGCAGGTTTTGGAAACAGGAAGGAGTGGCTACAAAGCAAGGACAGAATTATGTTTTTCAGGCAACTCATTTTTCTTACTGGACCAGTGCAGTTGACCGGAATCCCGTCACATATAAAGCGATATTGAAAAAAGCAGGGGCACCATTGGCAAGGGTTAAAGTACTTTTCATCCCTGATGGAAAAGAAGGTATTTACAGCCAGGCATACACGGATAGTACCGGCGCACTTGTTTGCAAACTTCCCGCCGCGGAAATTATGTCTATGTATGCCATAAGTCCCTGCGGCAGAAAATGGGGCGTATTGGCGTCATTGGCATTTGCTGAGGATTATGACCAGGGGGTTGTGGAAGCAGGCGCTTATTCAGGGGCTGATCAGGTTGTATTCTCCGGAACAGTGGTGGATTGTAATGGTGCGGCTGTTACTAACGGTTATGTGAATATCAATCTGGGTGGACATAATTTCAGCGCGGATATTGTATCGGGAACCTTTTCAGCGGTGGTGGACAAGTGTGATGACGGTGGATCCATTGCTGAATTGAAAGCATTTGATGGGGCTGGTCAGGCCGGCTTTGCAAAACAGGTTACAGTCTCGGGCTCAACCGTGGATGCAGGCGAACTAACAACATGTACTACACCGGCCGGCGAGTTCCTTACTTATATCCTGGCAGGTGTAAAGTATTCCTACAATGCACCAAACGATGTATTCAGCGCCAGCAGAAGTATATACTATAATTATGAATATGATGTTGATGACACCATTACTGCCATATCCGGTTTCAGGAGTAATGACACTTATGATGGTGCTCTCATCAGATTCAAAGGAACAACCAGTATTTCCAAATTGATGGAATCCGAAATCTATAATAAGGATCCTTCTGGAATTGCCAATACTTATAATATCGATACAGTCACAGGACCACGTGATGTTCATATCACTGAATATGGACCGGTTGGTGGCTACGTTGCGGGAAGTTTCAATGCAAAAACGACCAGCTCGCAAACTGTTAATTTTACTTTCCGGGTAAAACGAATACAATAATGAAATGGCTCGCCATTAGCGATACCTGGTAATTAATCCAGTTCTCCTGATTTCATTTTTTCATTTGCCGCTGTATTCACATTTACCATTTTCCCTTTCAATTCCAGTTTGATCACAGTGGCAATGGGATCAGGTGCTGTGCCGGGTACTGTAATGGTGAGCAGGTCGCCCTTTTTTGACGATGTCAGTCGATCAGCTCCCAACAGTGTAACTGATTTTATTTTATTCTTAATACCGGGGATGTTCAGTTTTCCATCTTTGGGCCAGTCGAATACTGAAATATACAGCGTAGTGTTTTTCCCGTTCTCTTTCCGGGTAACGCGTCCCCAGCTTAAAGGCGCTATTGGGCTGGCTTTGGTGGCGTGAATGGCTTCCTGGTTCCTGTTCATCCAGGCGGCTATTTGCTGAAGGCGGTGGATGCTTTCCTGTGGCAGACTGCCATCATCCCCGGGGCCGATATTGAGCAGGTAATTGCCCCCTTTGCTGGCAATATCGATGAGGTTTCTGACAAGAGTTTCGGAGGATTTCCAGTTATTGTCCCAGCTTTTGTAACCCCAGCTGCCATTCATGGTCATGCAGGTTTCCCAGTCTTTTCCATCCAGTTCTGCAATTGTGGGGATCTTTTGTTCCGGTGTTTTTGTATCCCCGGGAAAATTCGGGCGTTTGAGCCTGTCGTTGGTGATGATTTGTGGTTGCAGTTTCAGTTGTTCCTGCAGTTTAAGAGCTGCCTCATCTGTCATATTGGTGGGCGTGTCCCACCAGAGCACTGCGATCTCTCCGTAATTGGTCATGAGTTCTTTCACCTGGGGCACAGCCACGTCATCGATGTATTGTGCAAAGGATTTTGTTTCCTGTATGGGATCCCAGTGACCATTGTGTTCTTTCGTGTATGCATCCACTTTAGCCGAGTCAGGGTTGGGCCAGCCTTCGCGCATTTCTTTTCTGGCCACAGATCCTCCTGCATTGCCCCAGTCCTGCGCCTGTGAATAGTAGAAGCCGAGTTTCACACCATATTTTTTACAGGCTTCCGCCAATGGCTTCAGCAGGTCCTTCCCATAAGCAGTGGCATCGGTGATATCCCAGTCGCTTGCTTTTGAATTGAACAGGGCGAATCCATCGTGATGTTTGGCGGTGATGATGATATACTTCATCCCGGCATCTTTTGCGAGCTTCACCCACAGATCGGGATCGTATTTATCCGGATTGAAACTTTTTGCTCTTTCCTTGTATTCAGCAACGGGGATCTTGCTCCGGTTCATGATCCATTCTGCACCACCTCTTGCCTGGTTATGGCCATGATAAACGCCGCCCCATTGCGCATATACGCCCCAGTGGATGAACATACCGAAACGGGCTTCCCGCCACCATTTCATGCGAGCGGCCTTACTGGCATCTGCCGATGGTGCTGATTGAGCGCCGGCCAGTTGTACTGCCAGCAGGGCTGAAAGAAGAAGAGGGTATTTTATTCTGATCATGACTGAGTGATTCAAATATCCTGCAACTTAACCAATTAACAGGCTGCGGCCATCATCTGATCTTGGCCAATCATTCAATGATTTTGACAGGGAAAAATGCTGCTCCGGTAATGGAATGCTGCGATTCAAAACAGGGTTTTACCGGTTGAGACTGTAAAGCCTTCATTTGGTTAAAATACAATCCGATTTCATCAATAGAGTGTCAGTGCATTTTTGCCTTTCCACTTAATTTCATTGCCTTATTGAACGATCACCTGCTATGAAAAGATTTTGTATATGTTTCCTTTTACTGTTTTGTATTGTATTAATAGGAAAAGCACAAGGTACCAGTGGTTTTACTATTCGCGGCGTATTGCCCTGGCATAATTTCCTCTCGGGCCCCTCGGCCTGGAACCTGGAAGATTACCGGCAATATCTCGATACCTGTGCAAAGGCAGGGATCAATTTTATCGGTTTCCACAATTACACCGGAGGGGGCGAACGCTATGCCACTTATGTAGAGCCGATGATCAAGATGCAATACAGAGGACTCACACCGGCAGCATCCTTTGATAACTCGCTTACTGCCCGCTGGGGTATTATCCAATGAAGATGCAGGATTATGCATTTGGTACAGCTGGAGCATTCAAGCTGCCGGCCGGAGTGGAAGCATTCGGCGCCGACTGCTCCATACTGTCACGAACAACCGAAGAACACTATACAAATACACAGGCTCTCATGCAGCAGGTGCTGCAACTGGCGCATGAACGCGGGATGCAGTTTGCGATGGGGTTCGAGTTCGGGGTACTGCCACCGGAATTCTTTTCACTCCAGGACGGCCAAAGCGGATTCTACTGGCCGGGGGAAGCAAACATGATCCCGGACCCGACGCATCCTTTGTCTATTCAATTACTGTATGCTGCCATCGATAATATTCTTGAAACTTACAAAGGAGTCGATTGGATCTGGTTGTGGTTGAATGAGCATTCTTTCATGGGAGTGGACCCTGCACGTGCTTTACAGCAACCCTCTTTCCGCGCCATCTATGATCAAAATATTTCCTTGTTTGCAAACGAAGGAGCTGATGAAAAAACAAAATTCATCGGCGTATGGTCCCTGCAATACCTGCGACTGGCAAAGGAATACCTGCAACGCAAAGCGCCGGATGTGAAACTGATGCTGGGAGGCTGGGGAGGCGGCAATCAATTGCCATTGTTATTGAAAGGACTGAACAAGGGACTTCCGAAGGACATTGCCTTCAGTTGTTTGAATCCTGATCTGGGGAAATCGCCACAGCCTGCATTCCTGGCAGAGATTTCAAAAAACAGGGTGGTGATGGCTATTCCCTGGCTGGAAGGTGATCACCAGCTCTGGCATTATCAGCCACGCGTGCAATTGATGAAGGAGCATGTTCAATTGGCCGGGAGGCAGGGATTGCAGGGTGTGGCAGCTATCCATTGGAGAACGAAAGAAACAGCTTTCACTCTCCGCAGCTTTGCGCGCTTTGCCAAAGATGCCGGAGATTTGGCTGCGCTTCCTGCATTGTATTTTGAATACCTGACTGAAACCTGCGGCCCGTTGGCAGCACATACGCTTACACCATTCTTTGTGGAGATGGATACATTGGCCTGCCAGCGCGGGAGCCTGTCGCCCGAATATTACGCATATACGCCACAGTGGGGAGCTCTGAACCTGCAGGAACGCGCCAGGATGCAAAAACTGATTGTGAACCTGGAATCATTGCTGCAAAAAGTCAGGGAACCTGCATATCGCCGTGAGTTGGAATGGTTCCGCAGTACATTCAGGTTTGAGCTCCTGCTGGATGAAACAGGAAGATGCCTGGAGCCTGCCTACAGGCTGAGAGCAAAGTACCTTCAGTCTGGGGGGAAACCTGTTGATCCTGCTGCACTACAAAGCGCCAGGCAACAGTTTGAAAAAGCACCAGTGGAGCAGTTGTTCAAAACATTTGCTGCCAAACAACAATCACGTGGTGAATTAGGTATACTCAGTTCCCTGAATCAGAAATTATGGACAGAATATTTATCCCTTCAAACCTTTCTTCAAAAAATGAACTGAAACTAATTCTGCCTGGTCCATATTTCAGCGATAGGATCGCCTTTGGAGCTCTTGCCTGAGTGATGCCATTTCTTGTTGTCTACTTTTCCATCGAAGCTGAGGGAAGCGCCTACACGACTATTATCACGGGAGAAGAATTCGATGTTCTCCGTATATTTTCCATTGTTGAATGTGTAAGTGCCACCACCTGTGCCGAAGAATTCTTTCGTTTCTGTATTGATCGCCACCCATTGAAAGCGGGTGCCGGAGAGTATCTTCAGTGTTTTCCTTGGTCCGGGACGCATGGGGTTCATTTTTCCATTTTGCTCCCGTTCGGTGATCCGCCAGTTGCCGGATAGTTCGCCTTTGCCATCATCGATCCTTTGCCATGCTTTATCGGATCCATTGATCCGGATGGTGAGCACATTGTTCTCCAGTTTATAATCAAGTATATGACTTTGTCCTGCACTACTGCTGTCTTCCGTATTGAATTCGATGGTCACGCGCATCTTTCCATCATTACCGGCAGTGATCGTTCCGCCCTGGGTATTCACGAAAAGCTTATTTGTTTTGTCGTATGTGGTTTGCATGAAGTAATTGTCTGCAACGATGCAGGTGACTTCAATGGTTCCGTTTCCGGAGAGTTTCCAGGCGCCATCGATTTGTGCAAAGCCGATAATGACGCAGAAAAGGAAACAGGCTAAGGTGATGATCTTTTTCATTGACAATATTTTCGTTGTTTAAATGTAAGAAAAAGCGGGGAGGCGGGCGACTGCAACACCCTAATAATATAATAACTACTTTTATTGCGTAAATCTCTCTTATGAAATCGCAACACGAGAACAAAGCGCCGCGCAACTGGCAGATGAAATTGCACGAGATCATTTACGAGTCTGAGAAGCCGGAAGGAAAGGCCTTTGATATTGCCCTGCTGGCCTGTATCCTGATCAGCATTCTGGTAGTTGTTTTGGATAGTGTGGATCATTTGCATCAATTGTACGGCAGATTGTTTTCGGTAATGGAATGGTTCTTTACCATTGTTTTTACCATTGAATATATTCTAAGGTTGATCTGCATACGAAAACCATACAAATATATCTTCAGTGGTTTTGGCATCATCGATCTGCTGGCCATCATTCCGAGTTACCTTAGTATCGTATTCGCAGGGGCGCAGTCGTTGCTCGTATTCCGCGCGCTCAGGTTGTTACGGGTGTTCAGGATCTTCAGGCTGGTGCATTTCCTCTCTGAAATGCGGTTCCTCTCTGTTGCATTGCTCAATAGTTTGCGAAAGATCAGCATCTTCATTCTTTTTGTATTGACCATCGTTACTATTTTAGGCTCCATCATTTACCTGGTGGAAGGGCCGGAACATGGTTTCACCAGTATTCCGCAATCCATTTACTGGGCTATCGTTACCATCACCACTGTAGGTTATGGCGATGTGGCGCCTGCAACACCATTGGGTAAATTCATCGCCAGTTTCATCATGTTGCTTGGGTATGGGATCATTGCCGTTCCAACCGGTATCGTAACCACGGAAATGGCGCTGGCCGTGAAATCGAAGCGGCAGGACAACAGGGCTTGTCCATCCTGCGGCAAGGAAGGGCACGAACATGATGCGAGCTTCTGTAAATTCTGTGGTGCTAAACTATGATCCGTCCCTGATCTTTTTCCGCTCCTGTAATTTGGTTGCCTGGTATTCTGTTGGTGTCATATTGAACTGCCGTTGAAAATTCCTGGCAAAATTGCTTTGCGAACTGAAGCCCACCATCGCTGCAATTTCGTAGATCCTGTAATCGCCGCCCGCGAGTAATTCTGCGGCGCGTTTCAAGCGGATGATGCTGATGAATTCCAACGGGCTCAGTTCTGATACGGCTTTGATTTTCCTGTACAGTGTAATGCGGCTCATGTTCATGAACCTGGCAAGTTGCTCCACATTGAGGTCTTCTTCTTCCAGGTGGCTGTAGATGGCTTCATTCAAAGATTCCAGGAAACGTTCGTCGGCCCTGGTATGCGCCATACTCTGAACATGCGCCAGTGGTGAACTGGTGAAGAATTGGCGGAGCATGGCGCGGTTGTTCAGCAGGCTCGCGATCTGCGCCATCAGGTGCTCTTTCGAAAACGGTTTTTCGATATAGGCATCGGCGCCCAGTTCAAGTCCTTCCACTTTTGCCTGGATGGTGTTCCGGGCTGTGAGCAGAATCACGGGGATATGCGAATATTCGAAATTGCATTTGATCAGTTTACACAATTCAAAGCCGTCCATTTCAGGCATCATCACATCGCTGATCACGAGATGCACTGGTTCTGCTTCCAGGATATTCAGCCCTTCGCGGGCCGCGGTTGTTTTGAGAATGCTGTATTTGGATTGAAGAATACGCTCCAGGAAATCCAGGATCTCCTCATCATCGTCTACCAGTAGAATGGTGGGTTTCATAATGGATAAGTTAGTTGGTTTAATATTGATGGTTCAAAGGTATTTTCAACACGAAAATGTTGAGGCTTCCGTTGTTTTCCTGCAAAAACAATTCCCCTTTGTGCAATTCCGTCAGGGAACGGGCCAGTGTAAGGCCGATGCCTGTTCCTTTTTGCCTGGTGTTCTGTTTCAGCCGGTAAAAAGGCTCAAAAATCTTTTCGCGCTGGTCCGCGGGAATGGGCGGACCATCATTGGAAAACTCGATCTGCATAAAGCTGTCCTCTTTTTCTACGGGAAGCCGTTTCACCAGCACAGTATGGTCCGCATATTTTATGGCATTGCTGAACAGGTTGCTGAGTATCTTGTTCAGGGCTTCTTCATCGGCCATGATCTGGTCCGGAGTGGCTGGAAGTTCTATCCTGTATTCCAGATTTCTCTTTTTTGCAAGTGGCGCAAAACCGGAATAATTTTCTTCCAGTAATTCATTGATGTTTACTTTGTCGAATTCCAGGCTGAATCCTTTTGTTTCCGTCTGCCTGAAATCGAGTATCTGTGAAACAAGTGTGAGCAGGCGGTTGGTATTCCTGTCCATTGTCAGCACATCTTCCTTTATCTGTGGCAGGGTATCTGTTTGTTCCATCAAATTCTCCACTGGGCCTTTGATGAGGGTAAGTGGCGTTTTGATCTCGTGCGCTACGTTGGTGAAGAAATCGAATTTGGCTTCGTAGATCTCTTTCTCTTTTTGCACTTCGATCCTTTTGTGATAGGTCTGGAACAGGTACCAGGCCAGTGCGCCTATCAGTAATCCATATGCGAGCCAGGCCCATGTTGTGCGCCACCATGGAGGAAGGATCCGCACCTCCAGCTCCTTCAGACCGGGGCTCCATACATCATTGATGGCGGCTTTTACCTTGAAATGATATTCACCGGGAGGGATATTTGTGAAATAAACCCTGCGATTGGAATGGATGGTGGTCCAGTTCTTCTCCAGTCCTTCCATTTTGTAAGTGTATGAAGTGATCTCCGGCGTGGTATAGCTGAGTGCGGCAAAATCGATGCTGATGGAGGATTGATCATATGGCAGTTCAATTCGTTTTGTATGAAGGATGGATTGTGGCAATGGGGAACTGTCGCTGGCCACTTTCAGTTCCTTGTTATGTACCTGCAGCCCTGTGATGTATACAGGCGGAATGAAACTGTTCCTGGAGAATGTTTCGGGCCGGAATCTGATCATGCCCCTGATGCTTCCGAAGTACATATTTCCATCAGCGTCTTTGAAACCGGAATTGTAATTGAACTGATCGTTGAGGAGTCCATTGGCTTTTGTGTATACGATCATTTTTTCAGTGGCGGGATCAAAGTTGATCAGACCTTTGGAGGTGCTGATCCAGAGATGCCCGTTATTGTCTTCCGTTACTTTAAAAACATAATTACTGGGAAGGCCGTCTGCAACGGTATAGCGGTTGTATCGTTTTTTATCCGGGCTTAGGCCGCAGAGCCCGCCGCCTTCTGTGGCAAACCACAGCCCGCCATTCCTGTCTTCACAAATAGCGTTGATGGCATTTGATGATAAGCTGTTGTGATTGCCGGGTATATTTTCCAGTTTTCCATTTTCTCCGGTAGCCGGATTAAAATAGAAAACGCCTCTGCCATGGGTGCCTGCCCAGATGGTCTGTCTGCTGTCTTCCAGTAATGCGGAAATATTGGTGCCACCGGGGATGGCGGGCTCGCGGTCCCAGCCATCGCTTACAGGATCGTAGCGGTGGAGGTAATTGCCTGTTCCGGCGTAGATGGCGCCTGATCTGGTTTTGACGAAACTGAGACCGAAATTGTTCTTCAGGGCTTTGGGCTCGATACCGGCATCGTAATGACGCACTACTTTACCGGTTCGGATATCCATTTTGTCGATCCCATGTTCATGTGTGCCGATCCAGAGATACCGGCCATCCACCTGCAGCCCGTGAATATTGTAATAGGAGATGCTGCCGGCCTTCCCTGTGGGTTGAAAGCGGGTGATCTTACCTGTTAGTTTGTTGAATTTATTGAGGCCTGCATCTTCTGTTCCGATCCAGATATTACCGAAGCCATCTTCACAGATCTCGCGTACGGCGCTGCCGCTGATGGCATTCTCCGAGTGGTCGGGATAATATTTCTGAAAAGCCGTGTATTGACGCGGATAATAATTGATGCCTCCAAAGAATGTTCCTGCCCATACGCCGCCTTCACTGTCCTTGCACAGTGTATACACTGCATTGTCGGAAATGGAATAGGGATCGAGAAAACGTTTTTTCAGGTTGAACAATTGTTCCCCGTTTTCCTTCATGATGAAGATGCCGGACTCAGTTGCCAGCCAGTATTCTCCGGGCGCATATTTCAGGATATCCCGTACATAGATGGTGGTTTTGTCGGGATTGTATTTAAGGATCTCTTTGAACGAACCTGTTTCGATATCGAATTGTTTGAGGCCCTGGCAGGATGTGCCGATGAGAATGGAGTTCCGACCCGCAGACGCAATCCTTTCGATATAACAACTGGCCGCAGGCCAGCTTGAAGAGGAGAGGGGATATCGACGGAATGCAGACGTTGCAGTATCGAATCTATGAAGGGCGCCGTCCAGCGATGCAAACCACATATCACCCGATTCCGAAAGACAGAGAGTGGTTGCACTGAAATAGAGCTGTGTTTCAAATTTCTTTAGTTGCTTTTTACTGAAATTATAACGGCACACTGTGCGCCCGCTCATGAACCAGAGTTGTCCGCTTCTATCGCAAACGAGATTGCTTACATCCCATACATCATTGAAGAACCTGATGAGTTTTTCCTGTTTTTCATCGTAGCGGTACAATCCTTTCTGGGAGCCCACCCACATGGTGCCCTGCTGGTCTGTGAACAAACTGAAGATGAGATCGCGGGTGAGGGTGCGTTCGTGATCATCGTCCAGGTGAAACAGTTTGAACTGATAACCATCAAACCGGTTCAATCCTTCCTTGGTGCCGAACCAGAGGAATCCATTTTTGTCCTGAATGCTGCAGGTGATGGAATTATTGCTCAGTCCGTTCTCCGTTTGATAGTGTCTGAAATAATAGTCCTGTGATATGGCAGGTTTCATATCAAACAACCAGAGCAACCAAAGGAGCATGCAACATTTTGTATAAATAATGATACGCATGGAATGATCGTATACAGGAACAAGTGCTTACTTCACGATACGATTTAAATATAAACATTATCGATGAAAAAGATCATGTAAACGTTTGCAACCATTACTTAACTAACAATTGATTGCTGTATGAAAATCCTATCGTGGCAATCCCGTACGGGAATTGCATACGCTACCGCCATTCCATTCTGGCAGGTTAGCCGGATCTTACTGGCAACCTTATTCTTCTTCCTGGCTCAGCAACCTGTAACTGCACAGGATACAACAGGCATCATTATACGAGGATCGGTGAAAGACAGTGCGGGGATTGGCCTCGGGCAGGTGACCGTGAGTGAAAGCGGAACAAAGAATGCCACCATCACTGCTGCCGACGGCAGCTTCTCCCTCCGGATGCATAACAGGAACCATTCCATCGTATTCAGCTCCGTAGGCTTTCTGAGCCAGACATCCGAAGTTGGCAACCGAAATGAATTCAACATCACTTTGGAGCGCGACAGGCGCGATCTGGGCGAAGTGGTTGTAATCGGTTACGGAGCCAAAAAGAAGGAAAGTCTTACAGGCGCCATCTCTTCCATCACAGCCAAAGACATGGAACGCGTGCATGGCGGATCCACCGTCAGCAGCGGATTAGCGGGGAAAATACCAGGAGTGAGCTTTCGCATGCCCGATGGCAGGCCCGGCTCTTCTGCCACTATCCAGATCCGCAATATGGGCGCTCCATTGTATGTAATCGATGGCATTCAGCAGGATGCCGGACAGTTCAACAACCTTGCTCCCAATGACATTGAAAGTATTACCGTATTGAAAGATGCGTCTGCTGCGGTATACGGTGTACGTGCCGCCAATGGGGTTGTGGTGGTCACTACCAAAAAAGGCAAGCTCGGCGCGCGCAACACCTTCAATGTGGATGCCTATACCGGTACACAGAACTGGACCAGCTTCCCCGAAGTGCTCACCAATTCCTACGAATACATGCTCTATCGCGCAGAAGCGGAGATCAACCGTTACGGTAATACAAATATTACAGATGAGGACCTTGACAAATACAAAGCTGGCACCGACCGCGGCTACCAGAGCTTCGACTGGCGCAATTTCATCCTGAAGAAAAATGCACCGGTATATTCCGTGAACGTGAATGCTTCCGGCGGTTCAGATAAAATTCAATACTATCTCTCCGGTACAAGACTGTTCCAGAATTCGGTGCTGGGACGTGAATTCACTTTTGAGCGCAACAACATGCAATCGAACGTAACGGCCAAAATATCCAACCGCCTCAAACTTGGCATACAGGTGAATGGCCGTATCGAAACACGCGAAAATCCCGGTGTGCCTTATGTAGACGATTACTGGCTGGCGCGATTCGCCATCCTTCGAAACACACCACTTGAAAGACCTTATGCAAATGATAACCCTGAGTTCCTCAACGATATCAAACACAACGAAACAAACTGGGCTTATCTCAATAAAAAATATGCGGGCAAGTACAAGAGCGACTGGCGGGTGCTGCAGAGCAATTTCACAGCCGAGTACCAGATCCCGGGCGTCAAAGGTCTTGTGGCAAGCGGCATATTCTCTTACTACTATGCAGATCATCTGCTCAATAACCACGAGTATACTTACAAAACCTATACTTACGATCCCAACAACGATACCTACTCCGCCACCGGCGGAAGCACCAATCCCTGGCGCGAACGCGAGCAGATCAAGCAGGTGAATTACAATACACAGGTACAACTCAGCTATAACAATACTTTCGGGCTGCACAGCATCAGCGCTACCGTGGTGGCGGAACGAATCAAGAACCAGCGGCTCCGCAACTGGATACATTCGGTACCCAGCTCCAATGTGTTGCCACTGGTGTACTTCAACACAGCCGATACTTACCAGGACAGTGATGATCGTGAAGCGCGGATTGGCTATATCGGCCGTGTCAGCTACGGATATGATAACCGATATTATCTCGACCTGGCCGGCAGGCGTGATGCTTCCTATCTCTTTGCACCCAATAACCGCGTAGGTTATTTCCCTTCCGTGTCTGCCGCCTGGAGGATCACCGGCGAAAAATTTGTACAGAATATCCTGGGCGATCAGAGCATACTTACAGACCTCAAGCTCCGTGCATCCTATGGTGTATTGGGAGATGATAAACAAGCGAACGGCGATCCCATCGTTCCACCTTTCGCTTATATCGAAGGGTACAATTATAATCAGCCCGTTGCCATCCTCGATGGACAGGCAATTCTCGGCACCCGCGATAAAGGCGTACCCATCGACAATATCACCTGGGTGAGAAGCGCCATCACCAATATCGGTCTCGACTTCTCCCTGCTCAATGGAAAGCTCACGGGCGCTGTGGAATATTTCTACCGCAAGCGCACCAAGCTCCGTGGCCGAAAGGTAGATGTGCTGGTCCCGCTGGAGATCGGTTATGCATTGCCGGATGAAAGCATCAACAGCGATGCGCAATACGGACAGGAAGTATCACTCAATTACACAGGCGCCATTGGAAAAGTGAACTTCAGCGTGGGCGGTAATTTCATGTACGCCAGAGGAAAATTCCTTTCTTCCTATAATCCTGTTTTCTTCCACTCATGGGACCAATACCGCAGCAGCATGGAAAACCGTTTCCTGCGGATCGACTGGGGACTGGAAACCATCGGACAATTCAAAAGCCAGGAAGAGATCAATAATCATCCTGTGAACATCGATGGAAAAGGGAACACTACTTTATTGCCCGGTGATCTCATTTACAAGGATCAGAACGGCGATAACAAGATCGATGGATATGATCAGCGTCCTATCGGTTTTGGCAGAGGCACGCAGCCGAATATCACCTATGGATTCAATTTCGGTTTTGCCTGTAATGGATTCGATTTTCACGCAGACTTCTCTGGTTCTGCCGGATTCACCTGGTACCAGAGCTGGGAAACACGCTGGGCATTCCAGAATGATGGTAATCTCAATACCATCTTCAGGGATCGCTGGCACCGTGAAGACATGCGCGATCCCAACAGCAAATGGATCCCTGGAAAATATCCGGCCAACCGTTTCAACGATGGCGGGCACAGCAATTATTACGATTCCGATTTCTGGGCGCACAATGTGAAATACCTCCGCGCCAGGACCATCGAGCTTGGTTACACCGTTCCCGGTCACCTGATCAACAAATTCAAAATGCAGCGGGCACGCGTGTACATCAATACATATAACCTGTTTACACTGAGCAATCTCAACCAGTACAATGTAGATCCGGAAATTACTGAAGAGAATGGATTGCAGTTCCCGCAAAACAGGGTCGTCAATATTGGAATCAATCTCTCATTTTAAGCAATGAAAAAATGAAGACGATGAAGAAGATCATTTTATCCTACGCCATACTGCTGTTACTGGCAACAACAGCCTGCATGAAGGACAGTAAGTTCCTGAGTGTTCCTTCCACTTCCATACTCACCAATGAACAGGCTTTTTCAGAACCTGCGCAGGTGCTCTCGATACTGGCAGACCTTTATAACCGGCAATTGGACGTCACCAATTTCGACAATTGGCAGAGCTTTGCAGATTTCAGTGAAAGCTTTCCTTCGCAGAATGATCAGGACTTCTTTGTGAAACGAACCAGTTGGAATTTTGGTGAATGGGGCACCTGGGATTATGGTTATATCCGCGATGTAAACCTTTTCCTGGAACGGTGTGCGGCTGCTACGAAGCTTGAAGAAGCCGATAAATCAAGGTTCCTGGCAGAAGCCAGATTCCTGCGCGCCAATTTCTATTTTGAAATGACCAAGCGCATGGGCGGCGTTCCCCTGATCCTGAAATCACTGTACTATGAACTGGGCAGCGATCCAGCTTCATTACAATTCCCGAGGGCAAAGGAATCCGAGATGTATGATTTCGTGATCAGCGAAGCGGAAGCCATCAGGGATCTGTTGCCCGCCAATGCAACCGTGAAGAACCGCGCATCCAAAGGTGCAGCGCTCGCAATGGCCGCCAGGGCTGCACTCTATGCCGGAAGCATCGCGAAATACGGAACTAATACACCTTCAGTTTCCCTGCCCGGAGAAGAAGTGGGCATTCCGGCCGGTAAGGCAAATGCCTATTATGAAAAAGCACTGGCCTTTGCGAAAGATATCATCAATGGCAGTGCAGGCGCCTATGCTCTGTATGCGATCAAACCCGATCCTGTTGATAATTTCATCAATATTTTTCTGGACAAAGCCACCAATCCGGAGCCCATTTTCATCGAGGATTATCGCCTGAGAAGTGGAAAAGTGCACTATTTCACTGGCTGGAACCAGCCACGTTATGGCGCCGAGGAAGAGGAGGGCGGAAGGATCAATCCTTCACTCAACCTGGTGCAGTCCTTTGAAAAGCTCGACAATACATTTGCACCGCTGGCAGTGACCAGTGGCGGCAATCCTGTTTTCTACAATAACCCCGTGGATATTTTCGCTGACCGTGATCCGCGGCTGGCCGCCACCGTTATACTGCCCGGATCCAATTTCAAGAACAAGCCGGTAGATATCTGGGCAGGTTATATGCTGGCCAATGGTAATATCATTACCGGGGACGACCGCGGCGCACAGCGGCCCCTGCCAGGCACCACCAATCCCGTACAGGTGGTAGGCTTTGATGGACCTATCAATGCAAAAGAGTTCACGGCACAAACTGGTTTCTATATCCGGAAATATCTGGATCCCACACCCGGCGCCGGTTCCCGCGGCACTAACAGTGAAATTCCGTTCATCCGTTACCGTTATGCCGAGGTATTACTGAATGCTGCCGAAGCTGCTTTTGAACTGGGAAGGAAAGACGAAGCCGTCGGCTATATCAATCAGGTAAGGACCAGGGCAGGCTTCCCCACACCGCTTACAGAAGCGCAACTCACGTTCGATCGTATCGTGCATGAACGCAGGGTAGAGCTGGCTTTTGAAGGACATATACTTTTCGATATGAAACGCTGGAGGCTTGCGCATATAAGGTGGGACGGCAACAGGATGTCTGAAACCGAACTGGTGACCAATATCGGTAAAGCCAATAAACGCAGCACACAGCCCTGGGGCTCTGGCCTTACAAATATTACGCTCCCGGCGATCCTAATAATGGTAAATGGATGTTCAGGATAGTACTGCCTGCATTGGTAACCGGCGTCAATAATTTTCAAATGGGCAATTACTATTCCTTTATCAGTGATGAAGTTCGGGCCAATAACCCGAAGATCGTCCGCCAGCCAAACCAGTAATGTTCACGCCTCAAATTGAAAGATCATGAAAAAGTTTTTTCTTTCTATATTGTTACTGCTGTCACTTTTTGCAGTTGTTTCCTGTAAAAAAGATAATTATGATCCTCCTTCCGTAACCCTGCAAGGAAAGCTGGTTTACAATGGTGAAGCAATTGGAGTGGAACATGATAAAGTCACTTTTGAACTGTACCAGCATGGTTTCGGCAAAACCGGCCCGATGGGGAATACATTCAAACAGGACGGCAGTTACTCCATGCTGCTCTTCAATGGTGAATACAAACTGATCGTGCCGAATGGACAAGGCCCCTTTCAATGGAAACAGAAAGCGCAGGGCGGCCCTGATTCCGTAGTGATCAACGTCAACGGCAATCAGACCATTGATCTTCCCGTAACGCCCTACTACATGATCCGCAACCCGCAGCTGACTGCTGGAAGCGGAAAAGTCAGTGCCAGTTTCAGTATCGAAAAGATCATTACAGACGCTACAGCCAGGAATATCGAGAATGTAGCGCTGTACATCAACAGAACACAGTTCGTATCCGGAACAGATAACAATGGTTCAGCTTCTGTGAATGGCGGAGATATTACAGATCCTTCAAGCCTCACATTGTCTGTGAATATCCCTTCAATGAACCCTTCACAGAATTACATTTTTGCGAGGATCGGATTGAAGATCGAAGGACTGGAAGACAGGATCTTTTCGCCATTGGTGAAACTCAGTTTTTAGTGCAGCTCATAGAACAGTTTTCATTTTTTTAAATTTCTATAATGATGAAGAAGAACAGCCTTCTGTTGGGACTACTTTTTATTGGAGCAAATCTTTTTGCACAGGAATGGACAGTAAAACGGAACAAGATCCTGAGCCCCTGGGCAGAAAAAGTGGACCCTGCTCAAACACTGCCGGAATATCCCCGTCCACAAATGGTGCGCAGCAAATGGATGAACCTGAATGGGCTTTGGCAATACAATATCCTGCCATCTTCCGCTCAAACTGTGCCTGCATCTTTTACAGGAAAGATCCTGGTGCCTTTTGCAGTGGAGTCTGCCTTGTCTGGTGTTGAACGGACTGTGGGAAAGGACAGCGTGCTCTGGTATGAACGCAATTTCACCATTCCTGCCAGTTTCAAAAAGAATAATGTATTGCTGCATTTTGGAGCCGTGGACTGGGATTGCACCGTGTTCGTGAATGGACAGGAAATAGGTAATCACAAAGGAGGCTATACTTCTTTTTCATTCGATATTACCAGTGCCCTCAAGAAATCAGGCGCACAAACCATAGCTGTTCGTGTATGGGATCCTTCCGATGAAGGGCCACAGCCGCGCGGCAAACAGGTAGTAAAGCCTCACGGTATCTGGTATACGCCGGTATCTGGCATTTGGCAAACAGTATGGCTGGAAGCAGTTCCCGCCACTTATATCAGCGCTACCAAACAAACGCCTGATATCGATCAGCAGCAACTGAGTATTTCAGCCGAGGTTAAGAATCCGCAGGATGGAGACCAGGTGCGGATCACAGCCAGCAAAGGCGGAGAGAAGGTGGCTGAACAGACAGTACCTGCGAATACAGAGGTCGGGTTATCTATCCCCGATCCTGTTCTCTGGAGCCCGGCCAGTCCATTTTTATATGATCTGAAACTGGAAATATTGCGCAAGGGAAAAGTGATCGATACTGTAGGCAGTTATTTCGCCATGCGCAAGATCTCCATGGCCAAAGATGATAAAGGGATGCAACGCATGTTGCTGAACAATGAATTCGTTTTTCAATATGGTCCGCTGGACCAGGGCTGGTGGCCTGACGGATTGTATACAGCGCCAACTGATGAAGCCCTGAAATTTGATATCGTACAAACGAAGGAGATGGGCTTCAATATGATCCGCAAACATGTGAAGGTTGAGCCGGCCCGCTGGTACCGCTACTGCGATGAACTGGGTATGCTGGTTTGGCAGGATATGCCAAGCGGTGATCTCGGCAACAAATGGGAGCCGCATCCCGGCGTGTATGGCCGTGCCACAGACAAAGACCGGACAGCGGAGTCTGACCAGATCTATCGTAAGGAATGGGCAGAGATCATGCAGCAGTTCCATCATTTCCCCTGCATCGTGGTATGGGTGCCTTTCAATGAAGGGTGGGGGCAATACAAAACCAGGGATATAACGGAATGGACCATGCGAAATGATCCTTCCCGTCTTGTGAACAGCGCCAGCGGTGGTAATTTCGAACCCGTGGGACATATCATGGATCTCCACAATTACCCCGAACCCGCAATGCCTCAGCCCGATCTGTTCGGCGCAGACCGCATACTCGTGTTGGGAGAATTCGGAGGATTGGGACTACCCCTGGAAGGACATACCTGGCAGGAAAAGAACAACTGGGGATACCAGAGTTTCAAGAACAGCCAGGACCTGTACAAGCGCTATGCAGAACTGATGCAGCGTATCCCGCATTTGATCGAAAGCGGACTTTCTGCTGCCGTGTACACACAAACCACAGATGTGGAAATAGAAACAAATGGCCTGCTCACTTACGACAGAAAAAAATTCAAAATACCGGCAGCGCAGCTCAAGGCAGTGCACCAACCATTGTACAAAAGCGGCCTTGTGAACATTGCCAATCAATAATCATCATTATAGAACAAATACAATAATGAAAAAGATATTCTCAGGCCTGACTGCTTGTTTGCTATCCTGTATTTTGATGGCACAACGATCAGCACCTGCCTACCCTCTGATCACACATGATCCTTATTTCAGCATCTGGTCAACAACCGATGAACTGACTGCATCAACTACAAAACACTGGACAGGCAAGCCGCATTCACTGCTTGGTTTATTGAAAGTGGATGGTGTGATCTATCGATTCCTCGGCAATTCAGCCGATGGGGCAAAGGACGCCGCTATTCAGACAGCCATTCAAAAAAATGTAAAACTGAACGCTACCCAAACTTCCTATGGTTTTACCTGCGGCCCTGTTGAGCTGAACCTGCAGTTCACCTCTCCATTATTGTTGAATGACCTGGACCTGATAGCGAGACCCGTGAGCTATGTGAATGCCAGCGTGCAATCCAATGATGGTGTTGCGCATCAGGTACAATTGTATTTCGGCGCCAGTTCCACCGTTGCCGTCAACAAGCCTCAGCAGGAAGTGATCGCATCCCGGTATTCATCCAATGGACTGAACATCTTGAAAGCAGGCTCTACAGCACAATCAGTGCTCAAAACCAAAGGGGATGATGTGCGGATCGATTGGGGCTACCTCTATGTTGCCATTCCTTCCGGAAAAAATGTACAGCAATCCGTGAGCGTGCAAAGGCCGATGACACAGGCTTTCGATGCAGTGGGCGCAGAAAGTGATAAAGGAACGGAATTAAGCCTGAACACGGTTGTTGATCTTGGAAAAGTGAACACAGCCAAAGACCAATTGATACTGGTAGGGTATGATGATCTTTTCTCCGTTCAATTCTTTTCACAAGACCTCAAGCCCTGGTGGAAAATGAATGGCAGTACCATCGAGCAACAACTCGCTGCGGCAGCAAAGAATTACAAGACCATTCTTCAGCGCTGCAATAATTTCAATAAAAAGCTGCACAGCGATGCCATCAAAGCAGGCGGTGAGGAATATGCGGCATTATGTGAGCTGGCATACAGACAAAGTATCGCTGCACACAAATTAGTGAAAGGCCCGCAGGGGGAACTGCTCTTTCTCTCCAAAGAGAATTTCAGCAATGGCAGTATCAATACGGTGGACATAACCTATCCCTCCGCTCCGATGTACCTGCTCTACAATCCTGAATTACTCAAAGGAATGATGAATGGGATTTTCTATTACAGTGAAAGTGGAAAATGGACAAAGCCTTTTGCGGCACATGATCTCGGCACTTATCCCCTGGCCAATGGTCAGACTTACGGAGAAGACATGCCGGTGGAAGAATCGGGCAATATGCTGATCCTGGCAGGCGCTATCGCAAAGGTTGAAGGCAATGCCAATTACGCAAAGAAGCATTGGAAAACGCTGAGCACCTGGGCGGAATATCTGGCAAAAGAAGGCTTCGATCCGGCCAATCAACTGTGTACGGATGATTTTGCAGGACATCTGGCGCGCAATGCCAATCTCTCCGTGAAAACGATCGTGGCGCTGGGCGTGTATGCGCGGCTGGCAAAGCAATTGAATGAAACTGCCACTGCCGCCAAATACGGTCAACTGAGCAAATCGTTTGTGGAAAAATGGATGCAGCTGGCTGCTGACGGAGACCATTATGCGCTTACATTCGATGGCAAAGGAACCTGGAGCCAGAAGTACAACCTGGTTTGGGATAAGCTACTTGACCTCCAACTTTTCCCTGAAGAAGTATACAAAAAGGAGATCAGCTATTACCTGGGCAAACAGCAGGAATACGGATTGCCGCTTGATAGCAGGAAGACCTATACCAAATCCGACTGGATCATCTGGACGGCCACTCTCGCCGATAACCAGCATGATTTCAGAGCGCTCACAGCACCCGTTTACAGGTATGCCCTGCAAACAAGCACCCGTGTGCCTTTGAGCGACTGGCATGAAACCACCAATGGAAAGCAGGTGGGCTTCCAGGCAAGAAGTGTGGTGGGGGGCTATTTCATCAAAATGCTGGAAATGCAATTCAATAAAAAATAATCGAATCCTATGCGCAGGAATTTCTTTGGCCTGCTGCCCATCAGCGCCTGCTTCATCAGCTCCTGTGCAGATGAAGCAAAGCAGGCATCTGTAAAACAAAATACCGCGGCAGAAGTCCGCTCGCCGGAGAGTGCCGGTACACTCAACGATGTTGCACTGGGATTACCTTCCTTACAGGACTATGCAGGACCGGGAAATGGCGGGGGGGCAGGCCCTATCGGTCAACACCTGCTGACCATTTATACAGACAGGTACACACCTGTTGACTCTACGCATATCCCTTCGGGTAAGCTGGAGGCTGTGGCAGGAACGCCTTTCGGTTTTACGAAACCTGATACCATAGGAGCGAGGCTGGATGAAAAGAATGAACAACTGAAATTGGGCGGAGGCTATGATCATAATTTCGTACTGAATGGTTCAGGCATGAAACCCGCGGCCAGGGTGGAAGGCGATCGCTCAGGCATCGTGATGGAGGTATGGCCTTCTACAGTGCTCAAGCCCGGCGAAAACTATTCCACTGTTTCCGTTTGTCGTTTTTCTGTACGTAAGTAATCACCACAATTGCAATGGATGCGTGAAAAGATCAATAAAGTGACCATTGAAGACATTGCACGGGTGCTGAATATTACGGCAGCTACTGTGTCGCGCGCCCTGAATGATCATCCCGGAATTGCAGAGAACACCCGCAGGATAGTAAAGGAAACTGCAGCCAGGCTGCATTACCAGCCGAACAGGATCGCTTCATCGCTACGGCTGGGTCGCACCAATATCCTGGGCGTGATCATTCCAAGCGCAGAGATCAATTTCTTCGGATCAGTGATACATGGCATAGAAAAAATTGCCAACCAGAACAGGTACAGTGTTCTCATCTATCAATCCAATGAATTGTATGAGCATGAGAAACTCGGCGTGCAGGCATTTTTGCAGGCACAGGTGGATGGAGTGCTGGCTTCCGTATCAAAGGAAACCATCAATGCCGATCATTTCATTGAGATCAAAAAACGTGGAGTGCCCCTGGTACTGTTCGACAGGGCCATCGATTCCCTCGGCGTACCTTCTGTTGTGATAGATGATTATGCCGGCGCTTTCGCGGCAACCAAACATTTGATAGACCAGGGATGCAGACATATTGCGCATATCGGTGGTCAGCAGCATGTGAGCATTTTCAATCAACGATTGAAAGGGTATATCGATGCGCTGAACATGCACGGCATTGCCGTGAATGAGGACCTGATCGTGTACGGAAGGGTGAGTGTGGATTCAGGAAGGGAATGCATGCAACAGTTGCTCTCACTGAAACAGACGCCGGATGCGGTTTTCGCAGTGGAAGATTTTACCGCGCTCGGCGCCATGCAAACCATCAAGGACGCAGACAGGAAAATTCCGGATGATATAGCTATTATCGGTTTTGCCAATGAACAGTTCGGTGAATTCCTGACACCAGGTCTGTCGAGTGTGAATCAACAAACAGTTACGATGGGAGAGGAAGCAGCTTCGCTCTTGTTCAGCGAATTGCAAACCGCCGACCGTTACCAGTCCAATCCCAAAAAAATTGTGCTGGAAGCAAGACTTGTTTGCCGCGCTTCCAGTATCAAACAAAAATGAGCTTAATAAAAATGGTAGTTCTTACTTTCAAATCAGCAGTCGTTTCCCGGGCAGGAAGAAGATTACCTGGGAGGCAATGGTGGGTAATGATATTTTTTGTGCTGTTGCAGGGGACCTTGCCTGCCCAGGAATTTTCTTCGCTGCCCAATTTTCAATCACCCGTTTACCAGGAGTTGCCATTGGGCGCTATCAAACCACGGGGTTGGTTATTGCAGCAATTGACCATCATGCGTAAAGGCACCACCGGAAACCTGGACGGGTGGCTGAAGAAGATCAGCGATAACGGCTGGCGTGGCGGTAATGGCGATGCCTGGGAAGCCACGCCCTACTGGCTGGATGGCGCAGTGCCACTGGCCTGGCTGCTGAATGATACTGCTTTTAAAATAAGGATGATGCAGTATATCAACTGGACGCTGGATCATCAGCGTCCATCCGGCTATTTTGGTCCGATTACCAAACAGGAACGTGAAAGCGGTAAAAGCATCACTGCCGCCGACTGTAATAACGGTGAGGACTGGTGGCCGAAAATGGTAATGCTGAAAGTACTGCAGCAATATTATTCCGCTACTGAAGACAAGCGTGTGCTGCTATTCATGACAAAATATTTTCAATACCAGTATCAGGCACTACAACAATGTCCGCTGAACAAATGGACAGAATGGGCCGAAGCGCGCGGGATGGACAATATCCTGATAGTGCAATGGCTTTATCAAAAAACAAAACAACCACAACTGTTGCAACTGGCGGCTGCACTGCAAAAGCAAACCCTGCCCTGGAGTAAATTCTTTGCCGGCAGGGATTGGACTATTAATGCAGCTGCGTACCAGAACGACCAGCATTGGATGGCAAGGCATGGCGTGAATGTAGCCATGGGATTGAAAGATCCGGCTGTGCATTATCAGCGTACCGGTGATAAGAAATATCTCAGTGCGCTGCACACCGGTTTTAAAGATCTCATGACATTGCATGGGCTTCCTTTTGGTTGTTTTTCAGCAGATGAAGACCTGCATGGCAATAACCCTTCGCAGGGAACGGAACTTTGTGCTATCGTTGAGTCCATGTTCTCACTTGAACAGATAACAGGCATTACCGGCGATGTGCGATACATGGATGCACTGGAACGCATCACCTTCAATGCGCTTCCTGCACAAACCACTGTTGATTTCAATAACAAACAATATTTTCAGATCGCGAACCAGGTGCATATCAAAAAAGGAGTGTTCACTTTTACATTGCCATTCGACAGGGAAATGAACAATGTGCTCGGTATGCGCAGCGGCTATACCTGCTGCCTGGAGAACATGCACCAGGGCTGGACCAAATTCACCACGCATCTCTGGTACGGCACAAAGGACGGCGGCCTGGCTGCATTGCATTACGCTCCCTCTGAAGTGAATGTGAAACCGGGGAAATCGAAAACGGCTGTAACAATCAAAGAAACCACGAACTATCCTTTTGAGAACATTATCCGATTCGATCTTACTACCAATACGCCTGTAAGCTTTCCTTTTCAGCTTCGCATTCCTGCCTGGTGTAGGCTAGCCAACATCTATGTGAATGGAGTGAAGCTCCGTACAGAAAAAGGCGGACAGATCATAACGGTCTCGCGCACCTGGAAGAACGGTGATCAGCTGAAACTTGAATTACCGATGGAGGTTTCCGTTTCCCAATGGGGCAGTAATTCGAGGGCCATTGAACGCGGTCCGCTGTTGTATGCGCTCAAACTAAAAGAAGAATGGGAAAAAGGAACAGATGAACACCAGGGAGATTATTTCACTGTTCATACGAATGACAAATGGAATTATGGACTGGTGGCGGAACAGCTGAAGCAGGATCCTGCTTCCTGGAAAGTAAACGAGGTACAGCAAATAAAGGATGATTTTGTGTGGGACCTGCAACATGCGCCTATCGAAATAAAGGTGCAGGCCAAAAAAATCCCAGGCTGGACCATCGCCAATGATATTGCCCTGATACCTGTTACAGCGCGCGATGGATTGTATATGGGAAGAGTGGAAAACGAAACAGAGACTATCACGCTGGTTCCTTATGGTTGCACCAAAGTGAGGATTGTGGCTTTTCCGGTTGTGAAGTGATGCGGGTAACCGCCTTTCCGCTATTCATCCTCTCTATTTACCCGTTGATGGAAAAAGATATTTGCAACAATGTTGAAATTTTTACTTTCGTGGGACCAAAGAAATTCCCATGAGATACACCCTTACATTTCTACTATTGCTGGGCTGCTATGCTTCAGTGTTCAGCCAGGGCAATGCGCTATGGCTTCGTTATCCTTCTATTTCCCCTGATGGCAAAACGATCGCATTTGGCTACAAAGGCGATATCTACCGCGTGGATGCTAATGGTGGCGTTGCCACGCCGCTCACCATCCATGAAGCGCACGATATGATGCCGGTATGGAGCCATGATGGTAAGACCATCGCATTTGCCAGCGATCGCTACGGAGATTTTGATGTGTTTGTGATGCCTGCTAACGGTGGCGCACCAACGAGGCTTACCTTCAACAGCGCTCATGATTATCCCTACGATTTTTCAAGGGATAACAGCCAGGTACTGTTCGGCAGCGGACGCAATGCGCCGTCCACCAGTTCCAAATTCCCTTCACCCAGGTTGTTCAGGAATGTTTACCAGGTGCCGGTGAAAGGCGGAAAGTCGATCCTCGTTAGCGCTGCAGGCATGGACATGGCGAAATACAACAATGATGGTTCGCAGATCGTATTTGAAGACAGGAAAGGCTATGAAGACCCCTGGAGGAAACATCATACTTCTTCGGTTACCCGTGATATCTGGATCTACAATATAAAAGCGAACAGTTACAAGAAGATCTCTGAATACAATGGAGAGGACCGCAATCCATTGTTTGCCGATAATGAGAATGTTTTTTACCTCTCCGAAAAAGGGGGCATCTCACAGAATGTTTTCAAATCCTCCATTGCTGATCCTGCAAAAATGGAACAGCTTACCAGCTTCAAAGATCATCCTGTACGGCATTTGTCGAAGGCAGCAGATAATACGCTCTGCTTTACTTACAATGGAGAGATCTATACCTTGAAGCCCGGTGGCAGAGCGCAGAAAGTGGCAGTGAATATTTTCAATGATGGCCGGGAAGCAGTAGAAAAAGTGCAACGCGTGAATGGCAATGTTACGGAATTTACTGTGAGCCCAAATGGAAAAGAGATCGCATTTGTGACCAGGGGCGAAGTGTTTGTGACAAGCGTGGAAGGATCACAGACCAAACGTATTACCAATACGCCTGAACAGGAAAGGATGGTGCAGTGGGCGCCCGATGGCAGAAGCCTGATCTATGCAGCAGAACGGAATGACAACTGGGATATCTATACGGTTACTCTTACACGTAAGGAAGAGCCTTACTTTTATGCATCTACCGTTTTGAAAGAAGAACCGTTGATAGCTACCAATGCGGAAGAGTTCCTCCCAAAATATTCTCCCGATGGAAAAGAAGTGGCTTACTGGGAGAACCGAAATGTGCTAAGGGTATACAATATCGCTTCCAAAAAATCACGAACGCTCATTCCTCAGGGACGCAATTACAGTTATGCTGATGGCGATATCAATTTCAACTGGAGCCCCGATGGAAAATATTTGCTGGCATCTGATCAGTATTTTGGATTTGACGGAGGCCGGGCAGGAATGGTGAAAGCCGATGGAACGGGTTCCATCCTGCATCCCGTGATGAGTGGATTTGGTGAATCACGTCCGAAATGGGTAATGAATGGAAGGGCTATCACCTGGGCCAATAATAAGGAGGGCCGGAGATCGCTTGCATTCCAGGGAGCAAGGGAAATGGATGTATATGCGCTTTTCTTTGACCAGGAAGCTTTTGACCGTTTTCAATTGAGCAAAGAGGATTTCGATCTGTTGAAAGAGAAGGAAGATCGTGGCCAGAAAAGCAAGCCAGCCGCTGATTCCGCTGCAAAGAAAGCAGGCGAGAAAAGGGATTCTGCTCTCAAAACCTGGAGCCCTGATCTCACGGATCTCGATAGCAGGAAGCTGAAGCTAACCACCGGCAGCGCCACGATCAGTGATTATGTATTATCGCCCGATGGCAGCAAATTATATTATCTCGCAGCAGTTGAGAAAGGATTCGATCTCTGGCTGACAGAGCCTCGTACCCAACAAACGCGCCTGATCGCGAAGCTGGGCAGCAGCGGCAGTGGTATTGAAATGAGCAGGGATGGAAAGAACCTCTTTGTGAACAACCGCGGCAGCATCATGAAAGTGGATGAAACAGGCAAGATCAGTCCGGTTTCCATCAATACGGAAATGATCGTGAACAATACGGCGGAGCGTGAATATATCTTCAACCACGCCTGGCGCCAGGTGAAAGCCAAGTTCTATGATCCGAAGATCCATGGCATCAACTGGGAGCAATACAAAAAAGATTATGCGGTGTTCCTGCCTCATATTTCCAATAACTACGACTTCCAGGAATTGCTGAGCGAGCTGCTGGGAGAACTGAATGGATCACATACCGGCGGAAGGTACAGTCCGCAGTTCCCTAACGGTGATAACACAGCGAGTATCGGAGCTTTCTTTGATGAGACCTATGCCGGCAATGGCATGAAGGTGACCGAGATCATCAGGGGAGGGCCTTTGTTCAAGGCGGCAAGCAAGATCCGTCCGGGACATATCATCGAAAAGGTAGACGGAACGGCTATTACCGCGCAGAACAACTGGGACGTACTGTTGAACAGGAAAGAAGGACAGGACATATTGCTGAGTATTTTTGATCCTGCCAAAGGCAATCGCTGGGAAGAAACGGTAAAACCGATCTCCGGTAATGAAGAAGGGCCCTTGCTCTACAAGCGCTGGGTGAAAATGATGAGTGATTTGGTAGACAGTCTCAGTGGCGGCAAACTTGGTTACGTGCATGTTCAGGGGATGAATGATGGCAGCTACCGTACAGTAGTAGACGAAGTAATGGGGAAACATCGCCAGAAAGAAGGACTGGTGGTTGATACCCGCTTCAATGGCGGAGGCTGGTTGCACAATGATCTCAATACATTCCTCAGCGGTAAAGCCTATTTCACTTTTGCCCCTCAAAGCAACAGGCTGAATGTAACGGAGCCGATTGATCGCTGGAGCAAGCCAAGCATCGTACTGATGAGTGAAGGCAATTACAGCGATGCGCATTTGTTCCCTTATTCATACAAGAATAATGGAATTGGTAAGCTGGTGGGAATGCCGGTGCCGGGAACAGGAACGGCTGTATGGTGGGAAACGCAGATCGATCCCACGATCGTATTTGGTATCCCCATGATCGCAGTGATCGGAAAAGAGAACCGTCCGGTTGAGAACCTGCAACTGGAACCGGATATTAAAGTGGAATTGAATTATGAATCATTCCTATCCGGAAAGGATCCGCAGTTGGAAGCAGCAGTGAAGGAATTGATGAAGAAGTAAAAGTGATATAAAGAGATAGTTGGCCTTTAGGGAATTCCCTGAAGGCCTTTTTTATTGTCAGGTGCATTGATCATGCTGTCAACTCTATCAGGTTGCCTTCCGGGTCCAGTACTACTGCTTCGTAGTAGCCATCGCCAGTGGTGCGCGGATGCCCCACGATCTTGTGCCCATCTGATCTCAATGCAGTGACCAACTGGTCAACTTTGGCTTCACTGCCTGTGCTGATGGCCATGTGCACGATACCTTCCTTTTGTGAGAGATGATCATGCTGCCTTTCTGCAATATCAGGACGGTGCATGAGCTCCAGTCTGGAGCCGCTTTCGAAACTGAGGAAGTAAGACTGGAAATGCGTGAGCGGGTTATGGTATTTGTGGTTGGACCTGGCTCCGAAATACTGTTCGTAGAATGATTTCATCAGTTCCAGGTTCTCTACCCAAATGGCCAGATGTTCTATTTTCATTTTTACATTTTTTTGATCAGATAATCTGCAGGTCTGCATGATGGAATTCATGCATGTCTTTATGATCGCTGGGCAGATCGGTGATGATGGTGTCCAGCACATTCAGTTCGCAAACTTTAAATGGCTCTTTGCGGAAAAGCCTTTCATGATTGGCGAGTGCCAGCACAGAGCCCGATGCCGCTATCATGGCCCGTTTCACATCAACGTCCTGCTGTCCGTCTCCGGACACACCGGCTACCGGATCTACTGCGCAGGTGCCCATCAGGAAGAGATCGGCAATATATTCTCCTGCCTGTTTGCAGGTGGCAAGCCCATAAGTGGTGGCGCCGGCATGGTTATATTGTCCGCCGAGTATGATCAGTTCAATATTCTTATGTTCAGCCATCACAGGTACCAGGGCCTGGTTATTGGTGATGATCCTTGCGGACAGATCGGCTGGCATTAGCGAAGCAATGGCCAGGTTGGTGGTGCCGCCATCCATGAAAATGGTTTGTCCGTTTTTTATGAACTGCTGCGCTTTCAGGGCAATCACTTCTTTTTCTTTTTTCAGATAATGGCTGCGGTCCTGGAAAGTAAGCGGATTTCTCGCGCGTAACATGGCGCCACCGCGCACTTTGGAGAGCAGGCCGTTCTTGTGCAGTATTTCAATATCCCTCCTGATGGTATCTTCCGAAACATCCAGTTTGCCGGCAATCCACTCATAGGTGAGTTGTTTCTTTTTCTTGAGTTCGTTCAGTATGAAATCGAAGCGGTTTTCTTTCAGCATAGCGGATCGTTTACTTTTTGAAGGACCAGGCAATACTGATGCTGAGCATCAACAGAGCGGTGAGGCCAAAGGCCATGTCCAGTGAAAAATGATGTGCGATGAATCCCAGCAGGGCAGGGCCTGCCAGTGATCCTGTATATCCAATGGTAGTGATAACGGGAATGCTCACGGTAGAAGGAATGCCCGGGAGACGGCCACCTTCACTAAAGAAGATGGGAACGATATTGGCCGCTCCGATTCCCAATAAGATATAACCTGCCAGCACCAGGTATATGGAAGGACTGAGTATGGAAATCATCAGACCGGTTGTAGCTATCAGACTGCCTGTGATCACCACTGTTTTGCTTTTCCATTTTTCAACTATTCCATCTCCCAGTAATCTCATCACTGCCATGGCAATGGAGAAAGCGGCATAACCAATCCCTGACAATTCCTGTTGCACCCCTTTCACATCGCGCAGGTATACCGCACTCCAGTCCAGCATGGCGCCTTCAGAAAGAAAGCTGGCAAAACACATGAAACCCAGGAAGAGTACGCTGCCGCGCAGCCATTGATAACGGTTGCCTTTGGTTCCGGGTTCATCAGGTTGATTGAATCGTTGAATGATCTCTTTTTCCTGGTGGTGATTGAATAACCGTTTGTATTGGCTGAGTGTGATGAAGATCAGCAAAAGCCCGATAGCGATGGCAGCATGCAATGGCTGCAATCCTGTTTTCACGAGAAAGCCCAGCCCAAGCGAACCAAACAGTCCGCCCACACTGAATAAACCATGCAAAGAAGACATGATGGGTTTCCCATAAAGGTTTTGCACCTGCACGCCATGTGCATTCATGGCCACATCGATGGCGCCTGCTCCTGCGCCGAACAGTAACAGGGCAATTGCCATCACAGCCACAGAATCGATCAGCAACAGTAAGGGCAGCAAGCATCCAAGCAACAGACCCGCCGCCAGCATGATCACGCGGTTGCCGTATTTATTACTCAGCCAGCCGGCCAGGGGCATCATGATGAATGCACCGCCACCCATAAATAATAATAAAATTCCCAACTGGCCTTCATGTAAACCAAGGCGATCTTTTGCATAAGGCACCATCGGCGCCCAACTGGCAACTCCCAATCCGCAAACCAGGAAAATCAGCTGTGTGGCTGTTTTCGCATTCAATAATCCCTGCTGTCCTCCTTTCATGTCAAACATTCAATAATGCAAAAGTATGCAAATTTGCAAAATAATGCAAAATGCTTGCGCCTATTTAACACAGTAATAACCGGGGACGATATATGAGGTGTTTTATTGTTGGATCAGATCGAGGATCTTTTCATTTTCAATGATCAGCATTCCCTGACGGTCGCTGGTGATGCCTTCCTGTATTTTGTATGTGTAGGTGGGAATATTGCCCTGCATGACAGTAGGCATATAACGGAACCGGATATGCGCTGTTTGTTCCTGCAATGCATGTCCTGCTTCAATGATATGTGTGGAGATAATGAAGCAGCAGTTCCGGTGCCTGGAGAAGGCTGCTGTGATACTGAGGGTGGCTTCGTACGCATCTTTCACATTGGTGCCTTTGAACAGTTCGTCAAAGATGATCACGAGGTTCTTTCCCGAGTCAACAGCTGTAGCCACTGTTTTTACGCGCAGCACTTCAGCGTAAAAATGGCTATAGCCATGTTCCAGGTCGTCGGGCACATTGATGGAAGAATAGATGCCGTCCTTTACGGAGAATCGCATCTGGCTGGCTGCCACCGGAAATCCCATATGCGCCAGGTAAATGGCCACGCCAAAGGATTTCATGAATGTGGATTTGCCGGCCATATTGGCGCCGGTAAGAAAGATGAGATTATGGGCAGCGGAGAACTCCGTTTGATTGCTGACTGCTTTCGATAGTCCGGGATGGTAAAGTCCCTCGATATCGATCACCTGCTCTGCTGCGGGCCTTGCTGCCGGATAACAGAATCCCCTGGTGGCGGCTACGCCGGACACTGCAATGTTTACATCGAGCCAATAAATGATTGGCAACAATTCTTTTATTTCCTGCTTCATTTTTTCACGAAGGCAGTGGTTGTACCTGATCAGTTTGGCAAGTGGAATGGCCGTACCGGTATCGGCTTCGTTCAACCATTGCATTTCTTTTCTCTGAAAGAATTGTTGAAGGATACTCAGTGGGTCAGCAACGGGATGGTCATCAGATGCAGTAAGCGGCATCACCATTTTTCGGATAGACTGCAGGGTGATGATGGTCTGACGGCATCCTGCTTCCAGCTGTGCATATTCCTGGCCTCCGGTGAGTTGACTGCGGACCTTTTTCAGGATGGTATTCCAGCCTGTTTCAACGAGGTTGCCGGTTACGGAGCTCAGGTAGCTTTCCATTATTTCAAAATCCGCTGCAGAAAAAGGCAGTTCCGGGCGATGGTTACCGAAATAACGGAAGCAGCGTACGCGATCATTGATCTGCGAGGCATCGGTCAATGGCTGCCTGAACATTTCTTCCAGCAACTGTCTGCCTCCGCCTGTGATGGTATGATCAAACAACCGGTAAATGGAATTACTCTTGTATCTGCCCAGTAAATTCAGGTCTTCCAATGTCTGTTTGTCTGAAATGAAACTCATGATGCTGCTGTTTTTTTGAACCTGTTATTGATGATATCCAGGATACCTTCGTTGTTGATGATGATCATGCCATGCCTGTCTTCCGTTACACCTTCAGCGAGTGTATAGGTGTATACAGGTTTGCCTTCCTTCATGCTAGTGGGCAGATAGGCGAAATGGATATTGCTGCATCGTTCTTTCAATATATCGCCTGCTTCCACTATATGTGTAGATACGATGAACATGCAGTTCTTCTTTTGTGCAAATGCTTCGGTGATGGCGATGGTGGCTTCGTATGCGTCTTTCACATTGGTGCCGCGGAACAGTTCATCGAAAATGATGAAGAGATTTTTAGCATTGCTTAATTCCTGCGCCACTTTTTTCACCCTCAATACTTCTGCAAAAAAATGACTGCTGCCGCTGGCCAGGTTATCGGAAAGATTGATGGTAGTGTAGATGCCATCCCTGACGGAGAAACACATCTTCTTTGCCGGCACCGGAAATCCCATATGGGCCAGGAACATGGCGATGCCCAGTGATTTCATGAAAGTGGATTTACCGGCCATATTGGCTCCGGTCAGGAAAATGATATTGCTGTTGGGCGTAATGCTCAAGGTATTGGGCACTGCATTTTTCACCAGCGGATGATAAACGCCTTCCAGGTATACGGTATGCAAATCCCTGTTCAATGCTTCCGGAAAAACAAAACCGTTTTTTTCTGCTATCCTGCCCACAGCGATGAAAACATCGAGGTGGTAAATATGATAAAGGATACGAAGCAGGTGATTTCTGTTTCTGAAGCGAAGCAGATCATCATATTTTGCAGTATCGGCATAGTTCAGTTTTTCATCCGGATTCTCTTTCATGAAAACCTGTAGCTCGGTCCCTGCAAGCAAATCAGACAATTCATCCATCGTGGCCACCCAGGGAGAGGTTCCGGCTTCTGCCGCCAGTTGTTGCAGAAAGGCATACAGGGAGTGCAGGATGCGAAGAATGGCTCCAACGCCGTTGTGAATGATCCTGTAATGATGATCTTCCGCCAGCAGTTGTTTTATCTTTCCACCGAGATTGTCTTTATCGCGCGAAAGCCTGGTCCTTTCATCGGTCATTTCAAGGTAAAGCTCTGCACTATCGAGCCAGGCAGTGTTGAACGGGAACGTGGTGTGCTGCCTGCTGAAGAATTGAATGGTCTGACTGCGCTTATTGATCAGCGTTTCTTCCGCGAGGGGGTGCAGGAACATTTGTTCCAGTATTCCTGCACCACCGCGTGTATGGGTATTGCTGAAGATGGTATAGATGGAATCCCTGCCGGGCTTTCCTGCCATGTTCAGGTCTTCCAGTGTTTGTTTATCTGTATTGAAATGCATTGTCCACTATTTTCTTTTTCTTCTGATCAGCAGGAGGGCGCCGAAGGCGAGCAGGATAGCGGGCACCACCCAAACAAAAATGAGTTTGATGAATTTGGCTTTCGATTTAGTGGGTATTATACTGATATCTTCTGCAGGCGGCCTAGAGCTGTCGATCGGAAATTCGTTATAGCTCAGCCAGCTGAAGAGGCCGGTATTGAAAACGAAATTTGCGGCCCTCAGGTTGAAGCGCTGCAGTTCGGCATTGCTCATGAAATCGGCATCGCCGGTAACGATGATGCGCTGCTGTTTTCCATTGATATCACGGGTAAGCCCCAGCGCTGTTGGGAATGCCTGTTTGATATCGCCTTTTTCAGGAGCAAATATCACTTCAGCGGAATCGCTCACCAGTTTCTCTTTTTTAAGCCAGGACCTTTTGGCATCGGATACCAGTAATGGTTTGATGGTGAAGGAACCTGAGTCGGAATACGAGAGAGCAGTAGCGCCGGGCATGGTGGCCCTGGCACTATCGTGGTGGCTATGCGCCAGCGGCGGGAAGAAACCGGCTACGGTTTCAGTGAGTAAAGGCGTGAGCAGTTCCGGTTGCATTTCCCTGGAAGGTTGTACCAGGATGCCATCCAGCA
This sequence comes from Pseudobacter ginsenosidimutans, assembly GCF_007970185.1. NCBI lineage: Bacteria > Pseudomonadati > Bacteroidota > Chitinophagia > Chitinophagales > Chitinophagaceae > Pseudobacter > Pseudobacter ginsenosidimutans. The sequence continues at coordinate 4,143,584 of NZ_CP042431.1, forward strand.
GTTGTACATTCAGGTAGGCCAGCAGCGGATTGAGTATGGACTGTTTGCCAGGTTCGCCGGCAATCAGCATATTGCCGCCATCATCGATGAACTTTTTCAGTTTGTTCATTTCCGTTTCGGTGAGGGCTACTTTGGGATCGGCCAGCACCAGTGCGGAAATACCTTCAGGGATCTCCTGTGTGGCCAGCGAGAGGGTGTCTACATCGAAACCCTGATTGATGAAAGACTGGCGGTATGTTTTCAGGTTTGTCAATACTTTGTATTCACGGTCACCCACTTTATTGATATCCCTTTCGAGGTTGCCGGTCAGGAAAACGATCTTCGGCATTTTGGCCTGCAGCAATCGTTTGAATGCTGCTGATATCTCAGTTTCACTTGGCCAGACATGCATGTCGTTGAATATGCGAAGGAAGGTGGTCTTGTTGCCATATTTCAATTGCATCACATAGCGGTTGAGCTCAGGTTTCAGGTTGATGATCTTTCTGATCTCTGCAGGTGATTTGAAAAAGGAGAGTGGGAGATCACGGCTTTCGGCAACCCTTTTTCCTATTTCTTCAATTGGTTTGTTGCCATAGAACCTTTCAAAGTTGGGGTTCTCAAATGTTGTATCGTAGTATTGGACGGTATTCAGTTTGATATTGTGTTTGAAGCGCAGGAAGGGTTCCCATCTGGCCAGGTTGGTGTTGTAGGATTCCGGGCTGCCATAATCGTAAAACCGGTCCAGCAGGTTGTTGTAGGCGGTTACTTCAAGCGGTGTATCGCCCAGTTCTTTGATGATCCTTTGTGCATTGGGGGTAAGTGTATTGGCTTTGTGAGCGGATGCGTCGTAGTATCCTACCAGTGAAGGAATGGAACTGATATAACCGATGGTGAGTGCAATCACCAGTATGGATGCATATCTTCCCCATCTTACCATGCGTGGTCTGGATTCTATATCGGCCCTCATCTTATAGATACTGAAGCCGAGGAACATGTATACGATCACAAGGAAGTAAATGATGTCTTTGGTGGTGATGAGGCCATTGAGCAATTGACCCGCACGTCCGGAAATCGACAGGAAATAGGTAAGGTTCCTGACGAACGCAACACCCTGCCAGAGATTTCCGATATAGCTCAGGATCCCGAACATCACAAAAGTGGAGATGGCGGCAACAATCTGGTAACTGGTAAGGCTGCTCATGAATAAACCGATAGCGGAATAAGCGCAGAGTAAAAGGAAACAACCCAATAGCGCACTCAATAATTTTCCGTTATCTGGTGAAACGATGTGGAATTGGGCAGCAATCACAAAGCAACCAATGATGGCTACGAGGAGCAGGCTGTAAATCATCATCGAGAGGAATTTGCCCAGTACGATCTCCCGGATCTTTACAGGAGATGAGTGCAGTAATTTGATAGTGCCACTGGCAGTTTCGCGGCTGATCAATCCCATAGTAAGGAGTGGCATGTAGAGATAGATGCTTTGCAATACGCTGCCGAACAATCCTTTCCTTCCCAGGAAAATGTGCTCGGTCATGCTTGAGCGTATGAGGCTGCCTGCATCTTTTTCTCTTGCAAGAATTTCGAGAATGTTTGTGTAGCTGATTGAGCACTGGACCAGGAAAATGATCAGCAGGAACCAGGCGATGGGGGAAAAGAACAGGGTACGGAGCTCCGTTTTGGCCACTCTGAGTATTGTTGCCATGGACATCATTGTTTTGCTGTTTGATTGGATAATTGTTTGAAAATTTCGTCGAGCGCACTTTTATCGAGATTGATCTCTTTGAGGCGCCATCCTTTTTCTACACTGATGGTCACTATTCTTTCAGCAATATCCTGGTCGCCACTGAAGAAAACGCGTACCTGTCTTTCGGTCAGGAACTCTGCTTTGGTAACGCCTTCCACTTGCTGCAGTTCGGTGGCTGATGGAGGGTTTGAGAAATGGATGAGCATGCTGTGTGGTGCTGCATAATTGTTGAAAGCATCCATGGTGTCCGAGAAAACGATCCTGCCATTTTCGATCATCCTGATCTCCTTGCAGAGGATCTGTATTTCAGAAAGGATATGTGAGGAAAAGATCACGGCACGGTCCATTGCAATTTCTTTGATGAGGGCGCGTACTTCGATGATCTGGTTGGGATCGAGGCCATTGGTGGGTTCATCCAGCACCACCAGTCTGGGGCGGTGTACGATGGCCTGGGCAATGCCTACACGTTGACGGTAACCTCCGGAAAGATTGCGCAGCAGCCTGCTACTGAAATGCGCGATGCCACATCGTTCTTTTACTTCGTTTATCGCAGCTTTCTTGAGATCCTTTGGAATGTGACGAAGGCCTGCACAATACCAGAGGTATTCATCCACGGTAAGGTCCATATACAGTGGCGGGTTCTGCGGCAAAAATCCGATCTCTTTCTTGGCGAGCTCCGGCTGCAGTTTCATGTCGATGCCGTTGATATAAACATTGCCTTCGGTCTGGTTCAGGGCTCCACAAAGGATATTCATGGTGGTTGATTTCCCTGCTCCATTGGAGCCAAGCAATCCCACGATGCCTGTATGACCGATCTCGATGTTGATATCACGGATCGCCCAGTTGGTGCTGTAGCGATGGCTCAGCTTTTCAATCTTCACAATTGTTTTTTCCATGATTCTAGTTTTTGTTTAAGAGAAGTCCGGGTCCCTGGCGGGTAACGGGAACCAGCCAGGGACCCGGACAAAGCATTCCCTTCCGGGTAGCATTGTATATGCTTCCGGTGTTACTGGTGGTATAACCAGCCCCAGGGAGGGGCTGGTTATATTGTATGATTAAGGATTTTGTTTCATTTCCGGGTTCTGGGTCAACAGCAGGTTGGCCAGCGGAAACACATATTCATTACTGTTAGGTGAAAGTGTATAGGTGGTATTGTTGAAAACCCTGGTAATGGTCTGTGCAAACATGGCGTCCTGGTTGAGGCGGCGCTGATCGAACCAGCGAAGTCCGGAGCCGAAGAATTCGCGGCGTCTTTCATCGATCACCATTTGCAATGCTTCTGCTGGTGTGGCAGCACTGAGGTCTGTATAGTCTGCCGGACGGAAACGTTTTTTTCGCAAATCGTTCAGCATGTTTACTGCTTCATCTTTCTGGCCTGCGCGGGCAAGGCATTCAGCCTTGATCAGCCAGGTATCATTCACAGACAGACCGGTGGCGGGTTTGTCGTTCGAATACCTGTCTCTGGACCAATAGCCGGGTCCTGTGAACACAGGATAGAAATTGTTGCCCGGCCTTGTGAAGATCTCATAACGAAGATCTTTTGTGTTCAATAAACCGAGCAGTGAGTTGCTGAGCTGGTAGGCTCCAAACATTTGTCTTGGTACTTTACGCAGGATCACCTGTTTGTCTGCATATTGTCCGGGGAAAGTATAATTGGAGCCGGTTACTGAAAGATTGTAATCATAGAGATCGTTCCGGATATCCAAAGTACTGTCGGCAAATTCTGCTGCTTTGGTAAAGTTGCGCATGTTCAGATAGTATTTGCTGAACAGTGCATATGCAGCGGCCTTGCTGGGTTTGAAGGAGGTTTCCTGTACAGGGGGCAGCAGTGGAATGCACTGGCGGATATCGCTGTAGATCTGTTCGTACACGGCTTTCACGCTGGGCCTGGTGAGGTCTGTAAAAAGAACGGGTTTCAGCATGATGGGTACGCCCGGATCGGTGGCGGCAGTAGCTTCATCATATTGTTTACCATAGAGGTTCACCAGGTTGAAGTAAGCGAATGCCCTGTGCAGGAGCGCTTCCCCGAGCAGAGTATTCTTCAGTATCATATCTCCTCCCTTACTGTCGTTCACACCATTGATCACCACGTTGTATACGTAGATCTGTGCATAGAGCGAGTTCCAGTCGTTATCCGTTTGCTGGTCTATATAGAATGGTTTTTTCCAGATGTACATGGCCTGCTGAATGGTATTATTCTTCAGGTTATTCTGGATGTCCGGAGAAATGAATTCCACATCATCGCAACTGAGGAGTGGTGCCAGTCCGTAGCTCACTTCCTGCTGGTCGTGGTTGTTGAGTAAAAGCCTGTAGTCGGAAGTATACACCAATACACGCTGCCCCTGGATAGGTACATCTTCCACATACTTCCTGCAGGAAGCCAGGAAACTGATCAGTAAGAGGGTCAGAATGCTATATTTATATGATCGCATATTTTTTCAATTGAGCGTTAGTTAAAATGTCAGTGCCACTCTGAACGAATAGGAGGTAAGGAGGGGCAGCTGGTAGTTGTTGCCGGTAGTGTAGATGTAATCGGGATCGATCTTCTCTTTGTTAGCGGCCCAGATCATACCGAGATTACGTGCTACGGCAGAAATTGTGAGGCTTCTGGCTCCGGCCTTTTCAAGGATTTTGCCAGGTACTGAATAAGAGAGCATGATCTGCTGCAGTCTGATATTGCTGCGGCTCCTGACGAGGAAATCGCTTTCAGTGTAGCGGCCCAGGTTTTGGAACCAGTTGGTGCCTGCACCAAATTCGAGCCCCGGAACATTGGTGAATGCTTCATCACCGGGTTTACGCCAGCGCTCAGACACATCACCACTACGTCCAATATAGGTAGTGTTGGTATATCCGGTGGAAACGATGGATGGCTTACGGAATACGCCACCGAATGCATAAAGGAACTGGAAGTTTAGCTCAAGCCCTTTATAATTGATGCTGTTGGAGAAGTTACCAAACCAGGGAGATGCAGTACGACCGGAATAAGTCCTGATATTTTCGAAGGGGTACTCATTTACGTTATACACTTTGTCCTTGTTCTTCGGATCTTTGATAAGTGATTGTCCGGTATTGTCCAGGCCTGCCCAGATATAAGAGAACATATAATCGGAAGGGTAACCATTGTACAGGTTCTCGGTGGAGAAGCTGGTGGTAGGTTTGTCGAAACGGGCGTCTTTAACAACGTTGGTATTATAGCTCAGGTTCACAGTGCTGGTCCATTTGAAATCTTTTGTGATTACCGGAACTACATTGATTCCGATGTCGAAGCCTTTGCCATCGAGGTTGGCTGTGTTGAACAGGGTTTGTGTAAATCCATAAGTTCCATTGATAGGCAGTTGCCAGATGATATCGGTAGTCTTCTTCCTGTAGTATTCAACGGTGCCGTATACACGATTTTTGAATAGCGAGAAGTCGATCCCATAGTTGATCATCCTTGTTTTTTCCCAGGCGAGGTTATCTACAGCGGGAGTGGAGATCACTGCATAAGGATAATTGGTGAGATAGTGGGATCCCAGGAGGCTGATGGTGGTTACCGGGGCATAGCCTTGCGGCGCATTGCCGCTGAATCCATAGGTAAAGCGGGCAGAGAGCCTGTCGATCCATTTCACATTCCTGAGGAATTCTTCATTACCGGCATCCCATTTTACACCGGCTGACCATAAGGGGATCGCTCTCTTACGGCGTTCTACACCCAGCAGGTTATAGTCGTCGAAGCGTGCGCTTCCGGAAACAGTATACGTATTATCGAAAGTATAGGAACCATTGGTGTAGTAAGACAGAGCCCTGGTAGTGAATTCTTCAACGGGTCTGGAAGTAGCGCCAATGGTTTGGTTGCTGCCATTGATGTCTCTGAACTGGACTGTTGGGTTCACTGTTCTGAAGGCATTGATGGATTTATCATATCCGTAGCGAAGCTCACCGCTTGATTTAGTGAAGTTCTCACGGATCTCAGATCCCACCAGGAAGTTCAGCTGATGCCTGCCATTCCAGTTCTTGTTAACGTTGAGCTGTCCACGAAGATTGTAACTTCTGCCCAGGTTATTGTTGAGGCTAAGCCTTCCGCCGGGGGGTACGCCATATATCACGCCGCCGCCCGGATTGATACTGGTGGCTTTGTTCACCAGCATTCTTGCTTCATAGCTGTCCGGCTCCCAGTATTCTTCCCGGTCGCTGAAAGTGCGTCCCATATTTCCAGAAACAACGGCATTGAGCCAGGGGGTTATCTTACCGGTAATGGAGGTATTGAAAGTGATATTGTTGCTGTTCGTAATTGCGTTGGAATAATCCAGTTCTTCGATGGGTGAATAAGAGAAGGGCAGGTATCCTTTTTGCTCCAGTGTTCTACTCATAAAAGGCGTAAGCATAACGTCGTAATGGATTGGATTTCCCTGATCGTCCACCAGTCTGTCGTATGGTCTCATACCACCTGCAAAGATGCTCATCGATCTTACGGCTGCTCCGTTCACCTTGTCTCTCGTGTTGCCGAAAGAGATATCGGTACTGATGGCGATGCGATTGTCGAGCAGATTGGTATTGGCGCCGGCCCTCAGGGAGTAGCCCCGGTTCACATTGCTTTTGTAAACACGCTGATCAGTATAGAAATATCCTGAGAGGAAATAGGAGCTGTTGAGGCCGCCACCGGACAATGAAAGATTGTATTGCTGTGTGGTAGGGCGTTGCAGCATATACTTCGCAAGGTCTTTGCTGTTGTCATAGGAGCCGAGTTCAGCCAGTTGCTGGTTCATTTGATCTTCGGTGATCTCTCCGCGTCTTTTGCGCCAGACGATCGCTTGTGCCTGGCTGTTGTTCTCTGGTAAGAAACCGCTTGTAGTGAGAGTGGGATCGTTGAGTCTTCCTTTTTCTATCAGTTCTTTTTCCAGGGCAATATAATCCGGCATACTCATCATTTTGCCATAATTGGTAGTTGGCTTGCTGCTGGTGCCGAGGGTGGTAGAAAAACTGAGTGAAGGACGCTGGTTGCGTGATCCTTTTTTTGTAACGATCACCACCACGCCATTGGCGGCCTGGATACCCCAGATGGAAGCTGCTGCGGCGTCTTTCAGGAAAGTGATCTGTTCGATGTCGTCAGGATTCAGATAGTCGAGTGCGCCATTGGTAATGGACATCTGTGAAGGGAAACCATCGATCACGAGTAGCGGATCGGTACTCACTTTGGTAGTGGTGGTATACTCACTTCTGATGGTAGAGAGGCCGCGGATCTGCATGGTGCCGTTACGGCTTTTGCCAGCAGTGGTTTTGGTGGAAATGTCCACACCCGGCGCCATACCCTGTAATCTTTCCAGGATGCTCACCACGGGAACCTGTGCGAGTTGTTTGCTGGTGACCACGCTGAAGGAGCCGGTAGCCCTTTCGCGGGGAAGCGATTGGTAACCGGTGTTCACGGATACTTCCACTTCACCCAGGTCTTTTATTTCCTGTTGCAATGATATGGTGAGGCTGTTTTTCCCATTGAGTTTTATTTCCCTTGACTGGTAGGAAATATTGCTGATGGTAAGTACGCCATTGTTAGGAACGTTCTGCAGGAGGAAGGCGCCTTGCTGGTCTGTTACCGTCATCAGTTTAGTGTTGCGTACCGCAACGGTGGCTCCCTGCAATGGCTGGCCTGCCGCGTCCTGCACGGTGCCTTTCAATTCAGGGATGATGGTACTGTCTCCCCACAGTACGATCCTTGTTGGTGTATTTTTTTTGGGAGAAAGGAAGATCGTTTTGCTGTCTATCGAAAAGGTCAGTGGCTGTGTACGGAACAGCTCCGTGAGTACTTCGGAGAGCGGGGCATTCTTTACGTTCACCGTAACCGGAACGGAGATCTCGAATAAACGCTCGTTGCCGAATACAACGAATCCTGTCTGCTGGTAGATCTGGTCAAACACTTTCTTGAGGGGAATATCACGTCCCTGAAGTGTAACGGTCTGAGAGGCAGTTTTTGCAGAAACATGCAGCATGATAGCGAACATGAAAAAAGTAGTCATTCTCATAATGCGCAAAATTTTCGGGGGGAGGGGCAATAAGGTCTCCCATCGTTCAATCAGAGCGATTTTTTGCATAGCTTTGTTGCTGTTTTGGTTGATATTAATTTTGTTACTACGGAATTGAAGATTAGCCAAACTATTTCCGGAAGCGCTCCTACCTGCTTCCGGTTTTTTATGCTAACCTTACAGAGTTTGATCTATAAGCTGAAGTTTTATCGTTATACTTTTTAGTTTTTTATTGTCCATTTTTTCAGGGCATCACCACCAGTTGCTTTTCCTGTTCGATACTCATATGCACACCTGATCCGTCAAATCCCTTTATGAGTCCTGCGAGGCTGATATCCCTGCTTATCTTACCATAGAATTTCACATCGGGCACTTTGCCCTTGTATACGATCTCCACATCATACCATCTTGCTATCTGTTTCATCACCTGTTTCAGCTCCATCCCTTCGAAATTGAAGAGCCCGTTCTTCCAGGCAATCACTTTGGCGATATCCGGTTCCAGGACAATGCCATTTTTCTCTGTCAGTTGTAATTGCTGACCGGGCGTAAGTATCCTGGAAAATTGTTCTCCAGAAACCCCGATATGTCTGCCGGTTATTTTTACTGATCCTTCGATGAGGGTGGTACTGATGGATTCTTCATTTTCATAAGCGTTGATGTTGAAGCCGGTTCCCAGTACTTCAACTTCGGCTTTATCGTTCACCCTTACACGAAAAGGCATCCTGGAATTCTTTACTACATCGAAATAAGCTTCTCCTGTAATTTCCACCTGGCGCTGGTTACCGGTGAATGCTACCGGGTAGCGGATGGAGCTTGCCGAATTGATCCAAACTTTGGTGCCGTCCGGCAGCTGCAGATGAAATACTCTTCCATTAGGAACGGAGATGGTATTGTATACCATTTCACCTGCCGGCTCATTGCCCTGTGCGTAGTGTAGTTCTCCATTGCGGAGTACGACGTTCATGCCGCTTTGCGTGGCCACCAGTCCGTTTTGCAGACTGTCCAGCACTACCTGTTTGCCATCGGCAAGAATGAGTATGGCTCCTTTCTTCCCCGGCTCCACATCGATGCTTTGTTTCGGTTTGGTTACCAGTTCTGGCGTTGCAGGCTTGCCGGCAAACCAGAGATAACCCGATGCAGCCAACAATATGACCACTGCAGCGGCGGCTGTCCATTTTATTATTCCAATTCTTCTTATTGCCGGAATCGGTTGTTCCGGTTCCTCCGGCTTATGCTTTTCCAAGAAACGGCCCAGAGCTTCTTCTTCGTTGAACCCACACAGTGATGCTGCGCCCTCCAGTACGTTCTGTACCGTTAATTCATCCAGCAGCAATTGATTGTGTGGGTGGCTGTTCAGCCAGTTGTCCAGCTCTTCTTTTTCTTCATTCGTCAATTCAGACCGGATTTGCTTCTCTATCAGCATGGCAATCCTTAAGGAATCAGGTATTGATGCATTCATGTGAAATGCGCTTTTTATTAATACGCAGCAGATGCTGTACCGTACCAAAAAGTTTAAAAAAAAATATCAGAAACGGGCGATAAGGAGGAATAAGGCGAAGGATTCAGGTGGTATGCGGAGTCTCAGTAATTGAATGCCCCTGGTTTTCTGGTTCTTGACAGTCTGAATGGAAAGACCGAGGTCTTCGGCAATTTCTTCATTCGATTTTCCGTCGATATATCCCATGCGGACGATCTTTCCGCATTGTTCCGGCAGTGTTTCGATGGCCCTGTAAATACTCCTGTATACTTCTGTCCGGATCATATCCAGATCGGATGCTGATTCCCAGTTATGTTGCAATTGCTGGAACTGTGCCTGCCGTTCAAGGCTGTGCTCCCTCCTGCGAAGATGATCTATACAGGCATTGCGGGTTGTTTTGTACAGGAAGTTTTTCAGGTGGGCAAGATCGTCGAATGGTTGTTGCTTCAACCATATTTTAAGGAATACTTCTTCAACGATATCCTCTGCATGGTCCCGGGCACCTGTCAGCTTTTCGGCAAAAGAGCATAAGGCTGCGTAATACTCCCTGAATACAAAAGAGAATGCCTCCTTTTCGCCATGGTAAAGCCTTTGCAGGAATTCGTCTTGATCATATGATGAGGGTATAACCAACCGGGGCAGAATATATTGTTAGCGCAATACTACCAAAAATTCCAACGATAGTTTGAATTTTATAAATATCCAATTGAATTTGATAAGCATTGGTTCATACACTTATACGAGCTTTGCAACATGAATCCGTCTACATCTCTCGGGCCCGGAGAATGGGCCAGAACTATTAAACCGCAAAATCTTGGTATCGCTAATTTTCTTGCATTTGCCTTATTACCACTTTCAGGATTTGCCACAGATATTTACCTGCCTTCATTGCCCGGAATGGCTGCAGACCTGCAGGTGAGTGCAGTGCAGGTGCAGTTCACTATTACACTTTTCCTGATCAGCTATGGCATAAGCCAGTTGTTCATCGGCAGCTTTCTCGATAGCTATGGCCGTTACAGCAGCGGACTGGTGTCTTTACTGGTATTCACACTTTCCAGTATCCTGATTGCCATCACCAACAGCATCTGGATGATCTATGCCATGCGTGTGGTGCAGGGTATCACAGTGGGTATTGTAGTGGCAGGCAAGCGTGCCTTTTTTGTTGATCTGTATACCGGAAGCAAGCTGAAGCATTATCTCGGCATGTTTTCAATCATTTGGTCAACAGGCCCGATCATTGCGCCTTTTGTGGGAGGTTATTTACAAACACTGTATGGGTGGCGCGCCAATTTCTGGTTCCTCGCCGTACTGGGCGCTGCACTGGGTATTGCTGAATTTTTCTTCAGCGGGGAAACATTGCCGAAAAGGAATTCTTTCCAGCTCAAAAAAGTATTGGGTGTTTACAGGGAGATCCTTTCGCATCTTCCCTTTGTACTGGGTGTAACATTACTCGGCCTTTCTTATGCAATGGTGATGGTCTGTAATATGACCGCGCCTTTTATCATCGAACATCATCTTCAGTTCGATGCTGTGACCACGGGTTACTGTTCACTCATTCTTGGCTTTGCCTGGATGGTGGGCGGCTTTATCAGTAAGGCTGTTGTGCATCATGGATTTTTCCGTAAGCTCTTCATCAATATCGGTCTGCAGGCTTTACTGATCATTGCTATGATGGTGGCGTTCCGTTATGTGGACAATATCTATGTACTGATTGCTTTTGCTTTCGGAGTACATGTAGGTGCGGGCTTCACTTTCAATAATTACATGACTTTCAGCATGACCCGCTTTCCACAGAACGCAGGCGTAGCCAGTGGTCTCACCGGCGGCTTCACCTTCTTGCTGGTGTCTGCATTCAGCTATGGCATCATCAGCGTATTGCCTGCGCAGGATGGTAATCACCTGGCTATTAGCTATGGAATACTGAGTATACTGGTGATTTTGGTGGTGGCGCTGGCACGAAGACGAACTCCTGTTGTGCATTGATGGCATTCAAAAGGATGTTAAATCAGGAAGTAATTTGGATCGATAAGAATTATACTCTACTTTTGCGGTGGACTAAATAAAATGATAGTGAATATCAACCTGTACAATAACAATGGCAAGCGCAGCACATCCCTGTGGATGATGCCTTGTTGCATGTATACGCAAGTTATTGTACCCGGTAATGTGTAAGCGATATTTAAAGTTCAGCATACGATCCCCGGTTCAATCAGATCCGGGGATTTTTTCTTTTCACCAGAATTGTAAACGATGATCGAGATAAAGCAGTTGTCAAAGACCTTCAGGCAGAAACATGCCGCCTTCAGGGCGCTCGATAATATCAACCTGAGTATCGATGAAGGGGATATCGTTGGCATCATTGGCAGCTCAGGCGCAGGCAAGAGCACTTTGATCCGCTGCGTGAACCTGCTGGAGAAGCCGGATGAAGGACAGGTAATTTTCCGGGGGACCGATCTCACCAAACTCAACAGCAGGGCCCTGGCATCCCACCGGAAAAAGATCGGCATGATCTTCCAGCATTTCAATCTGCTTTCTTCCCGTACAGTTTTCGATAATGTGGCCCTTCCGCTGGAACTGGATCATGTGAGCGCTGCCGAAATAGAAAAAAAAGTAACGGAACTTTTGAAGATAGTGGGCCTGGAAGATAAGGCAGCAGCCTATCCCAACAGTCTTTCAGGAGGCCAGAAACAAAGAGTGGCCATTGCCCGTGCACTCGCCAATGATCCCTGGTTGCTGCTTTGCGACGAAGCCACCAGCGCACTCGATCCCGCTACCACACAATCCATCCTTCAACTTTTACGCGATATCAATCAAAGACTGAAGATCACTATCCTGCTCATCACGCATGAGATGGATGTGGTGAAAGCCATTTGTAATCATGTTGCTGTGATAGATCATGGCAAACTGGTTGCGAAAGGAACCCTTCAGCAATTACTTAATGAAAATACGAATCCGATTATCCAACAATTTATCAATACAAAAGTCATGACAGTGCCGCAGGAATTACACCAGCAATTGAGACAGGAATACGCAGAGGGTTTATCCCCATTGATAGAGCTGGAGCTCGCAGGGAATATCTCTTTCGATGAATTGATAGATACCGTTTACAATCAGTTCAAGATCCCTTACAAACTGATCAAAGCCGATATTGAATATTTAGGTAAAGCCAGTTTTGGGAAATTATTGCTGCACCTCAAGGGAACCGTGGCGGACAATGAAAAAGCAGTGCAGTATTTCAATAAACGAAAAATCAAAAATGCAATAAAAGGATATGCATGATTCCACTGTTCCATTATTGTTGAAAGGATTGTGGGAGACGGTCTTCATGACCTTCACTTCCGGTTTCTTTGGTTTTTTGCTGGGGCTGCCTGCGGGCATTGTGCTCTTTCTCACCAGGAAGGGGCAGTTGCTGGAACATACAGGATGGCACGGGATATTGTCAGCATTGATCAATGTGTTCCGCTCCATTCCCTTCATCATCCTCATCGTTTGGATGATCCCTTTCACGCGCATGATTGTTGGGACGTCCATTGGCGTTAGTGCCGCGTTGGTGCCCCTGAGTATCGGAGCAGCGCCCTTTATTGCGAGGCTGGTGGAGAACAGTCTCCTGGAAGTACCGCATGGGCTGATCGAAACCGCCAGGGCTATGGGAGCAAGTCCGTTGCAGATCGTAACCAAAGTGTTGTTGCCTGAAGCGTTGCCTTCCCTGATCAACAATGCCACCATCACGCTGATCACCCTGGTGGGATATTCTGCCATGGGGGGCGCAGTAGGCGCGGGCGGACTGGGACAGATCGGTTACCAGTATGGATATATCGGATACGATGCATTTATAATGAACACTGTACTGTTGTTGCTGGTAGCATTGGTTTTTGCTATCCAGTTTGCGGGCGACAGGCTTTCTAAAAAATTCAATCACAGATAAACATGAACACATTTTATTCGGTTATTGTTATAGCTGCATCCGGGCTGCTCTCGGCCTGTGGTGGCGCAGCTTCCAAAAATGATCCTCATCATATCAAAGTAGGGATCACTTCCGGCCCTGAGCGCGAGATTGCTGAGGCAGCCAAAAAGGAAGCAAAGGAAAAATACAATCTCGATGTGGAGCTGGTAACCTTCAATGACTATGTGGTTCCCAATGAAGCGCTGAACCAGGGCGATATAGATGTGAACGCTTTCCAGCACGTTCCTTACCTGGAAGCACAGTCGAAGCAAAGAGGGTATAAGCTGGCAGTGGCAGGCAATACCTTTGTATACCCGATTGTAGCGTATTCCAAAAAAATAAAGAGCGCGGCTGAATTGCAGGAAGGAAATACCATCGCCATTCCGAATGACCCCACCAATGGCGGGCGTGCATTATTACTATTGCAGAAAAATGGAATACTGAAATTGCGCGAAGGTGTTGGCCTGCTTCCGAAAGTGATCGATATAACGGAGAACCCGAAGCAGCTGAAGATAGTGGAGATCGAAGCGCCGCAATTACCCCGCGTTCTGGACGACAGCCAGGTGACCATTGCCATCATCAACAACAATTTTGCTGCACAGGCGGGACTGGATGCTGCCACGCTCGGCATTCTCCAGGAGGAGGGTACATCACCTTACGTGAACGTGATCGCCTCGAGAGAAGATAATAAAGACCAGGAGAAAGTAAAGAATTTCGTGAAAGCCTACCAGTCTGATGCTGTGGTGAAAGCTGCTGAGAAAGTCTTCAGGGGTGGGGCGATAAAGGGCTGGTAAACAGGGGGAACAAATTAAGGAAGATCGATTTAGAAAGAACAAAGCTTTTGATAAACTGAATATATGGCAACCCCCAAAACAAGCGAATAGACCAATGTCATTTCCAGTTTATCAGGACCATTCTGAATAAATTTGAGTTTGGAAAGCCAATTGAATCTAAAATGTAAGTAAAGTAATCGCATTCCGGTAACTACAATTGTAACAAGAAGAAAAAAGGTAGTAAAATATTGGATTATTGTTCTTATCATAATTGCATTTAACTCCCGTAGCATTTATAATTGCTGAAAGCACCATACAACAGGTTTGAATGATCCTGCTGTATGGTGTTCTCGGCTTTTTTATTCTGTTTTATTGTGGTTGACCGGATAATAATGGTGATGAGTATACAAATTAATTTGTATCAAGGTCGGATTGAAAGTAGTTTACGATCATAGCTGTTCCGGAATAGGATGGATCGCCATTATTGTTTATTACAGTTCCGATTACTTCATAGGCTTCTGAAGTGTTCAATCCATAGTTTGTATTTAAAAAACTAAGGAGCTTAAAATGATGTATTTCGTCAAAAGTTTCAATTCCTATAAAGAATTCAATAGGGATAGCATTGATGTCCAATTGAGTCCCGGGCACAGGTGGGGGCAATTCTTCAGTCCTGTCTATTGGATCAACATCCCACCAGTGTAAACATGCACCAACTTCATATACCATAATACCTACACCTATTACGGTTGCCACGCGCTTACCCATTAATTTTAATGCATCTATTACCGTGCCTGCATTGTAAGAACCGGTAGCAATAGATTTCCATATATTTCTGGCTTGTGTAACACCAATGAAAGTTGAGACCGCCGTCATAAAGCAAGTCAAGTCGGTGGATGTAGGATTACTGACATACTTGCTATTTAATTCTTCAATCAGGCCAAAAATTATAATTCTGTAATCATCGTTATCAAATTCTTGCTGTAAATCTATATTATAAGTTGTTATATAGTAATTAGCAATGTTATTTGACATTTCCTGTAAAGCAGATTCGCTACCCGAAACATCATGAGTATTAATGGCATCTGCGAGATCTGTACCAGTTGAATGATCATCGTCTATAACACTTATCAGGCTAAAGGGTTCTTCGCCATCGCCTGGCTCAAGCGATGCCTTAGCATCGGACTGTACTTTTTTTGTAGTGCCGGGAGATTCATTGGATTTTGAGCAGGCAAAAACCAATAATACAAGCAAGTAAAACAGCTTCTTCATATTAGATAGATTTGGTTGAATTGATCTTAGCGAGTGGGCTGTACTCTTGTGTTCATTTGAAGATAAAACGAATGTTCAACTATTGCTAACAGTTATTGATTTATTATTCGAAATACCCAAAGGCCTTAGTTCCTTAAAAGCTCATGGACAATCACTCATAGTGTGAAACATAAACATATGAAATAGCTATCACTGATATTTTGAGGCATACAGAGCGCGTATGGTATCCGCAACAAAGTGGAGTCTGATTGTAACAGGATTATGCCTTCTCTATTCACATTTCTTTAAATAAACGATAGGTTTTCTTTAGTAAACTTCATTCCCGTTTTCAGTCAAAGATGTAAATGTGCTCATTCAATAACTGAAAAAACTGAAGCATATGAAAACGTTTATCTCCTTTATAACATTTATACTCATAGTAGCAGTTGGTATCGCAAGTTTTATTCTTTTTCGTCAAAGTGATTACGTACTGTCAGCCTTGCTGACCGTAGCAGGATTCCTGTCGCTCAATGGCTGGGTTTACTTCCTGCATTCAGAAAAGAAAGCTGCCCTGCAATAGGTACTCTATAAAAATGGTGATATGTGTAGAATGGATGATCCCGGTACGCCGGGATTTTTTTATTCTGTTTTCAAACTTTTTACCGGGTTGGCCAGGGCTACCCGTATTGTTTGTGCAATGATCAGCAGGGCAGTTATCACCAGCAGGCTGCCGATGCAGATCAGGAATGGAAGGACTGTGATATCTATCCTGTATGCATAACCGTTCAGCCATTTTTGCATCATCATGAAAGCGAGCGGACAGGCTACCATGCAGGCGACCAGCATCACTCCGAGGAATTCTTTCAGGAACAGGCGGATGATGCTGCTTACCGGAGAGCCCAGCACTTTACGCACTCCGATCTCCCGCGTCCTTTTCTGAACACTGAGCGAAACCAGCCCCGTTACACCCAGCAATACAATGATCACGGACAGTACTGTGGCAGCCATGGAGGCTTTCTGTAATCGCAGCTCTGACTTGTAGAGTAACTTGAGTCTATCGTCCATGAACTGGTATTCGAATGCTGACCCCGGCATCAGTGCAGCCCATTCTTTTTCCACTGCTTCAATAGAAGTTGCCATACTTCCGGGTTTGATCTTGAAAGAAAAGTAACGGTATACCCTGATCAGTTTCACCTGAAGAAAAGCAGCCGGTTGAATGGCCTGTTGCATGGAACCGAAATGGAAATCCTTTGTAACGCCGGCAATAGTGAACACGGATTGCCACCCTGAAAATCTTACCTGCCTGCCGATAGCATCTGCAGCCTGAGCATAGCCCAGCGCTTTTGCCTGGGATTCATTCACCACCACTTTCTGCGGATCGGTTGCAAAACCATCGGCAGTATAGAATACGCCGGCTGCCATGGGAATATTATACGTTTGTGCATAACGTTCGTCTGTGAACAGGGTTTGAGCGGTGCTGAATGATGTAGAGTCTGCACCGGCATTGTACATATCGATGGTGCCGGAGTTTTTTCCATCAGGTACTTCGTAGGAGAGCGAGATGTTTTGTACCTGCGGCATCGATTCAAATCGTTTACGGATATTTTCCATTCTTTCCACGCCTTCAGCACTCCAGTTCCTGGGCACCTGCGCAGCAATCACGAATTCCTTATCGAACCCGAGACTGCGGCCAAAGAACAGGTTCATCTGCTGATTGATGATATAAGCCGCAATCAAAACTACGGCAGCTGTTACGAACTGGAAACCCAGAAAGGATTTGCGCAGCAGGATATTTTCTTTGATACTGGCCAGCCTGCCTTTCACAGCGTCTGCAGATTTGAGAGATGACAAAATGAAGGCAGGGTAGATGCCGGCCATTATGCCGATTACCAGCGTCAACAGTAATGGATATACGATAAAGTATACCGGAAAACTGCCCAGTCCTGGCAATTCGGTTCCCAGCATCGCATTGAAGAAAGGCGTGCTTATCACATACAGGAAGAAGGCCAGTAACATGGCAAAGAAAACCAGCAGGATGGATTCCACCAGGAATTGCCCGATCAGTTGTTGTTTCAGTCCTCCCATCACCTTTCTGATACCGATCTCGCGTATACGTGATGAGGAGCGGCTTACAGCCATATTGATAAAGTTGATGATGGCCATCAGCAAAATGAAGATGGCGGTGGCCGATAATGCATAGAGCATCTTCCTGATCAGTCCGTCATTGGCAGACAGATAGTATTCTTTGAGTGATACCACATACGGTTGCAGGTTCTCTGCCGCAAAAGCCGGTGCATGTGCCCTGACCAGTTGCAGCATGGCCCTGTCTACTTCTGCTGCCTGAACGCCGGGTTGCAATTCCCAATAACCTACGAGATAAAATTTGTCCCATCCTTCCACCTGCCTGTTGAGATAGCCGGCGGCGGCAAAGGGCAGGAAGATTCCATTGGCATTGTCTTCATTCACGGTGATCACGGAATTGGCAGGTTGATCATCCATTACAGCCGTGATCATGAAATCATGTTTTGAACCGGAGAAGTTCTCGATGCTGATCGTTTCTCCCACCACATCGGTTCTGCCGAAATATTTTTTGGCTTTTTCTGCCGTGATCACAGCCGAGAAAGGATCGGTGAGTGCGGTAGTGGCATCCCCATGCAGGAGTTTGAATCCGTAGGTGGAGAGAAAGCTGTTGTCGCCCACCTGCAAACCTTCGCGGAAAACCTTACCTCTTTTGGATACATTGGTGGTAACGCCATCCCAGTGATAATAATTGGCTACGAGATGAGGGTATTCGCGCTTAAGCGCCTCCGGTAGTTTTTCGATGGTGGTCAGTTCCTGGCCCATGCCGGGATTCTTCCATTTGCTCTGGATGATATATTGCCTGTCGGCATTTTTCAGGTGTGCGTTCACCTGCAACTGGCTCCATACGAATGCGGCTACCAGCAGTGTGAAGGCAATGCCTGCTGAAAGGCCCAGCACATTGATGGTGGAATAAAAACGATTCTTGATAATATTACGCCAGGCGATGATGAAATAGTTTCTCAGCATGGTGAACTGTTGTTTAGAGCGGATTTAGTGGGAGCAAACCCAGTGCCATGCTCTTTATCTATTGAAAATAAGGAAGATAGAAAGATGTGATGCCATGCTTGTGTTCGCTTTCGGTACAATGTATTGTTTTGATTCCGGAACAAGTTTGCGCTATATTTCGCTAATACCTGCTTCAAATTAAGCATCTTTGAGCCATATTTTTGCGCCAAAATTATTCGCAGGTATGCTTTATGTGAAGCCTGGTCATCTGCCTCTGACCCTGTCCGGTTTGTTCACTATGCGGTATCGCCAACTGAACAGCGCCCTGTTGGTGCTGCTGTTGCTGTTGCCATCCTGCCTGCTGGCCCAGGGACTTCTCTTCAATTCCAACGACAGCCTGCTGCTCAAGCGCACCGCATACCAGGTGTTCAGCAAGCCTCCTCAATTCAACAATAATTTCAGCATCAGTTTCGATCTGAGTATCTGGGACAAGAAACATCTCGGCTATGTACTCACCGTGAAGGATGATGCCGGCCGGCTCTACACACTGAGCTATTTGTATCCGGGGAAAGATACCGCCTACCTGCACCTGAATATCGGCAATGAAAGCAATAAGATCAGGATAAGGCTTACTCCCTCACAATTGCAGGAAAGGCAGTGGATGACCATCAGGCTTGACTTCCTCCTCCAGTCAGACAGCATGCATATGTGGGTGAACAACCAGTTGTACAGGGCAGGAGGATTCGGTTTCGGCAAAACCATGAGGCCTGGTATCTTCTTCGGAAAATTTGAATACCTCAACGATGTGCCAGCCATGGCTATCAGGGGGCTCAGGATATCCGGTGATGACCAGGATTTTCGCTTCCCGCTCAATGAATGGAGCGGAGAGGAAGTTCATAGCACCGGAGGGAAAGTGACGGGGCATGTGGATTTCCCCAACTGGCTCATCAATGAAAGCTTTTTCTGGAAAGAGCGCGTGGCGCGCAGGTTTGAAGATGTTACCGGTGTTTGTTATGTGCCCGATTCTTCCAGGTTGTACATGCTCAGCCGGCATTCAATGCAGGTATACGATATTACAAAGGACCAGTTGAAAGAAGTGAAGTACCTCAATGAGCTGCCTGTTAGAATGATCCTGGCCAAAACGATCTACCTCCCTTCAGAGAACAGTATCTATTTATATGAAGCGAATGATGTTCAAAAAGATGATCCCACCATTGCTGCTCTCGATCTCTCCACACTTGAATGGAAAGTGATAGGAACTGCATTCGTGCCGGAGCAAAGGCATCATCACAATATTTTGTTCGATAGTGTTGGTAAACAGTTCTACCTGTTCGGCGGCTATGGTTCTTTTTCCTGGTTCAATACTTTCTTCCGGTACCACAGGTCAGTTGATCAATGGGAACGTACCATCTTCAAAGGTGATTCCATCACGCCCCGTTTCTTTTCCGCTTCCGGCAATGCCGGGAAACCTGATGAGGTCTTCATCTTCGGGGGATTCGGGAATGCATCCGGGCAGCAGGTGGTGGGAGGAAAACATACTTACGATCTCTACAGGGTCAATCTTACAAACAAGACCATCAGGAAACTCTGGGAGAGAAAAATCTCAGATTCCAATTTCGTGCCTGCCAATAACCTGATCCTTTCTCCGGACAGGCAATACTTCTATGTGATCTGCTACCCGCACCATATTTCCCGGACGGCCCTTCAATTATATCGGTTTTCCATAGCCGATGGTTCTTATGAGATCGTCAGTTCCAGGGTGCCATTGATCTCCGAGAAAATAGAATCCGATATCAATCTTTACCTCAACAACAATACGGGAGAGCTGTTCTGTGTGGTCCAGGAATTTGCCGATGCGCAACGTTCGAATGTAAAGGTTTTGTCTCTGGCCTATCCTCCGGTAGTACCGGCAAATGAGGGAAATGGATCAGGCAGGGGCCTGATATGGGCGGCTGTAGCCGGTTTGGCGGCGCTGTCCGGAATTCTCTTTTTACTGTTCCGCAAAAAACGAAAAAGCAACAAGGCGTTTGAAGGAGAGGGGAACGTTCCTGCACAGCAACCAGGCCCGGAGGTTCAGAAAGCAGGGGGGAACAGTTGTCAACCGGCGGCATTCAGAAAAACGCCATTTATATTTTAGGTCCACTCACTGTTTATGATAAAAAGGGAACGGATATCACTCACCTGTTCAGTCCAAAGATCCGCCAGCTCTTTGTGCTCATCCTGCTGAAAACAAGGAAAGGAGGCATCACATCACGGGAGATCTCCACGGCCCTGTGGCCGGAAAAGGAAGTGGTCAAAACAAAGAATATACGCGGAGTGAATATCAATCATCTCAGGAATGCGCTGGCGGACCTGGAAGGTATCAGGCTGATATTCCTGAACGACAGCTATGTTTTTGAAATGGATGAGCGTTTGTTCTGTGATTATCTGGAGCTGCTCAAAGAAATCAAATCGGATTCAGGCAATGATATTACCGGGCTCTTTACCCGGGGCAACCTGCTCACAGACCTGGACGATCCCACCCTCGATGCCTTTCGGCAGGGCTACGAGGATGAGGTGCTGCCCTTCATTTTCATAAAGATGAAGGATGCCTACCTGCAACAGGACCACAAAACAGTTCTCAGGTTAGCTGAAACGGTTTTGGAAATGGACCCCTTCAATGAACCGGCCATTCAATACCAACTGGCGGCTTTGAAAAGGTGGAAGGGAGGAGAAAGCGCCCGGAAAAAATACGAGGCCTTCGCTTCGAATTATGAAAAATCATTAGGCGTTGCATACGCCATCCCATTTGAAAAGATGCCATTACCGGAAACCGATCTGTCTTCCCAATGATTAAAAATCCGGGCGGTTAGCGAAATAGTACCTGTATTAATCCCTTTTTTAACCCCTTTATTAATCGTCTCTTCAAAATATTCGCAGTGTAATTGCGGCTCTTTAACCCCAGTTGCATCAAAATAATTGCTATATGAAAAAATCCCTGATGCCTTACCTGTTATGGGCATTTGCCATTCCGGTAATTATTGGCTCCTCCGGTTGTAAAAAGAAATTCGACACCACCCGCGAGCTCACGCTCGATTGTATCAAAGAAAAGATCGATAAGATCGGGAGCATCCTCGATACCGCCCGGGTAGGAGAAGATGATTACATGTTCCCACAGTCCAGTGTAGACGATCTGCAGCTTACCCTCGATGAAACAAAAACGAGTCTCTCCGAAGCCCTCGCCGGCAGGTTCGTATTACAGTATGAGGCCGATAACGTTTGCCTCAGGGCCGAACAGGCGATCACCCGTTTCCTGGGCTCTTACAATTTCACACTCCCCGCCGGATCCGACGGCCAGCTGCTGGTCAATGGTCTTGATCAGAAAGGAAGCATCGATTTCGGCGACAATGCCGAATACTCCGCTTCCAATACTTTCACGGTGGAGCTCTGGGTGAAGTACAATCAGAACTTCCTCGATTTTGAAATGGCCAGCATCGTGGGCACTACCAGTGAAGGTCCTGATGGCCCCAATAAATTCGAAGGCTGGAACATACACTACCAGCGTTCAGGGAATCTCCGGGCCAGTATAGGCTGTGGTTCGGGCGTACTGGAACAGGCCCGCGCCTATCCCACCAATTATGGAGAATGGAACCATGTGGCACTGGTATGGGATATCAATGCCACTGCCGGTGCAGGAGAAGACAGACCTTATCATATGAAGATGTTCGTGAACGGAGAACTTTTCTGGCAGAAGAACAATGATATCCTCAGCGGCGGCAGTCCGCGGCCCATGCTTCCCGGCAGCCGCAAAAAAATGCGCGCTTTTATGGACCCATACCATCCCACCCGCTGCATGACGGGCTACATGAAAAAATTCAGGATCTGGAACGCAGCCAAAACGCAGGACCAGATCAAAGCACTGATGAACGGCGATGTAACCGGTACCGAAGCCGGCCTGCTTTGCGCCTGGGACTTCCTGAAAGTGCCTGCCGATCCTTCCAATATCCCGGATAAGACAGGCAGGTTCACTGCAAAGATCCAGGGATCGCACAAATGGATGCCACTTTGATTTCCTATCAATTTGTAAAGACTTCATCATGAAACTTATTACTATCATGCGTATACGCTGTTTCAATATACTGCTGTTGCTTTGCCTGCTATGCCCGTCTGCATTGCTGGCGCAGCAACCAGCCTCTAAGAATATCAGGGGCACTATCCTGGATACTGCCGGTAAAGCGCTTGCCGGAGCCAGCATCACTGTCAAAGGCACCAGCCGCGGAACTACTTCAGATGCCAGTGGCGCTTTCTCTATCACGGCGCCCACTAATGCTCAACTTGAAATTTCCCTCCTGGGCTACGCTTCACAAACGATCGCTGTTGCAGATATCAATGGCGATCTCGATATCAAACTCGATGTGAGCGTCAGCGCCATGGAAGGTGTAGTGGTGATCGGCTATGGCACCATCCGCAAAAAGGATGTGACCGGCGCCATCCAGACCATCGACGGAAGCACCCTGGAAAAATCCATGATGCCGGATATCACGCAGGCCCTCAATGGCCGCGTGAGCGGTGTGAATGTGCTCAAGACCTCCAACAGGCCGGGCGCAGGTTTCAACGTGCAGGTTCGCGGCACCAATTCATTCAATTTCTCCAATGAGCCTTTGTATGTGATCGATGGGATTCCCACCACCAACGGTATGCGCTACCTGAATCCTTCCGATATCGAATCGATAGATGTTTTGAAAGATGCTTCCAGCAGCGCCATCTATGGTTCCCGTGGTTCAAATGGCGTGGTGATCATCACCACGAAAGGAGGGAGGAAGAAAGATGGTTTTGATGTGAACTACAATGGTTATGCAGGTATCAAAGTGCCTGCCCGCATCCCCGATATGATCGGATCGGAAGGTAATGGCCTCGAATACGTCGATTACCGCATTGCACTCTGGACAAACAAATATGGCCCTTCTTCATTATCCCGTCCTGATTTCCTCACAGCCGCCGAAAAGGAAAGGATCCGTTTTGGCGAATATTACGACTGGAGCAGGGAAGTGCTCAGATCCGGTGTGATCCACAGTCATAGTGTGAATGCATCCGGTGGATCGGAGAAAACCAGTTATACTTTCGGCCTTGGTTATTTCGATGAAGACGGTATCACAGGCCGCGAGCGTTTCAAAAGAATGACCGCCAACCTCGGACTGGAACATCGCATGAGCAGCAAGGTGAAAATGGGATTCAATACCTATGGCTCAAAGGTGAATATCGATGAAGGCTCTGCTGAAGCACTGATCAATGCATATTTCATTCCGCCGATCGTAAGCCCCTATGATGAGAATGGCAACAGGCTTTTCAAAGTGCAGCCTACCAGCAGTAAAGTGAACCCGATCATCGATATGGAAAACGATATCCGCGAGCGCGAAGAATATTACGCAAATATTTCCGGATACATCGAAGTCTCACCCATCAAGGATCTTAGCTTCAAGTCTCAGTTCGCCAGTCAGTATGATACCTACACCTACGGTACTTTCAAAGGATTGTACACGCAGGCGAAGAATGGCGTGAATCCTCCGGATGCTTACAAGGAAACAGGAAAGAACTTCAACTGGGTCTGGGATAATATCGTAACCTGGAAAAAGAATATCGGCAAAGCCCATAAACTGCATGCTATCGGTTTGTTCAGCATTCAGCAGGACCAGCACGAGAGCTCCAGGATGCGTGGCGAAGGATTGCCTTACAATTCAGGCTGGCATGCCATTCAAACCGCAGACCAGATCACGGGTGTGGAGTCTGATTACTGGGAGTCTGCCATGGTTTCCTTTATGGGCCGCGTGAACTATACTTACCAGGGAAAATATCTGCTTACCCTCACCACCCGCTACGATGGTACTTCCCGTCTGGCAAAGTCCAACCGCTGGGGGATGATGCCTTCCGCCGCAGTTGGCTGGCAGATCTCCGAAGAGGACTTTATGAAAGAAGTATCGTTTGTGAATGATCTCAAACTCAGACTGAGCTATGGCCTCACAGGTAACAACAATGTTCGTCACGATGTAACCCGCACCCGCCTTGCTATGAGCCGATATCTTTTTGGCGACAAAGGCACGGTAGGTTTTGGTCTTGGCAATGAGATCGGCAACCCCAACCTGAAATGGGAGATGACCTCAGAGTTCAATGCCGGCCTGGATTTCGGGTTCTTCCGCAACCGTATCCGCGGTACGCTCGATGTTTACAAACGCATCACCCGCGACCTGATCTTCGAAAGAAAAGTAGCCAATATCAACGGTTATCAGTCCTTTCTCGAAAATATAGGCAGCACTTCCAATGAAGGAATTGAGCTTGGCCTTACTACCGTGAATGTTTCCATCAAAAACTTCACCTGGAAGACCGATCTAACGTTCTCCAGGAACCGAAATAAGATCCGCGATCTCTACGGCGATAAGAAAGATGATATTGCCAACCGCTGGTTCATTGGTCAGCCCATCAGAGTGATCTATGATTATAATTTCACCGGTATCTGGCAAACCAGTGAAAAAGCCGATGCAGCCCGTTACGGCAAAGCGCCGGGGCATATTAAGGTCGAAGACAGGAACAACGACAATGCCTTCGATGAGCGCGATATGAAAGTACTCGGCTCGCCCAATCCTGACTGGACAGGTGGCATCACCAACACTTTCACCTATAAGAACTGGGATCTCTCTGCCTTCGTGTATGTACGCAAGGGCGGCCTCTATGATGATCCATTCACTTTCATGTTCACGGCCTGGGACAATGAGCACTGGAACAAACTGGACGTGAATTACTGGACGCCGGACAATCCCAGTAACGAATATCCCGGCATTGGCGCTGTATCACTGCATACACAAGTGCTGAGTAAAGTGAAAGGAACATTCGTGAAGGTACAAAACCTCACAGCCGGTTACACCTTCGATGCAGACAAACTGAAAAGGGTGAAGATGAAGAATCTTCGTGTGTACGGAACCGTGAATAATCCTTTTACTTTCAGCAAGTACCTGGGCTCTGATCCTGAATCCATCGGAGAAGATCCGTACAGTGAACTGTCCATCATGCCGATGAGCTTTACACTCGGATTGAACATCACATTCTAATCATTCAAATCAGCAGATATGAAGAAGCTATTTTTGGTTCCGGTACTGGCTGTGGCAATGCTGCTCACCATGGCAGGCTGTAACAAGATCCTGGACACTGATAACCCATCCCATACCACGGATGAGCTCTACAACTCAAAAGCAGGTCTGGACCGCCTGCTCACCGATATCTATTCCAAACTTCGTGATCATTATAACGAAGGCAAGATCCAGTATTGGGGTACAGACCTGTATATGGCTGCAGAAGCCAATCCCGATGCCAATATGTTCAATGCCTATGATGCCAGTTTCAATTCAACGGCTGGTGTGGTGGGCGGATACTGGAATAACCTGTACAAGATGGTGCAGGAATCCAATATCATCCTCACCCGTCTGAAACCTGATTGGGAGGGTGTAACGCAGGCCGATTACAATACGATGGTGGCCGAAGCGAAATTCCTTCGTACCCTTTCCTATTTCTATCTTACAGAAACCTTCGGCAAAGTGCCACTGATCAAGGAAGAGCAATTGCAGCCCATAACAGAAGTAACACAGGAACCAGAAGCCAATCTCTACAGTTTCATGATCGCAGAACTGGAGTCAATAAAGAATGTGCTGCCTGTAAAAAGTTCTGCCCGCGGCAGGATCAACAATGCAGCAGTACTGCAATTGCTCGGCAAGATCCATCTCACACGCGCTTACAAGCCTTTCAAAGTGGCAACTGACTTCAATAAGGCCGCTTCATATTTCGATCTGATCATTGATGATGCCGGTAAGCCTTATGAACTGTTGCCCAATTTTGCAAGCGTATTTGATGAGAACAACCAGAACAACCGCGAAGTGATCTTTGCCATTCAATATGCATCGGACAGGAACTACAATGGGAATGGCAATCCTTTGCAAAAAATGTTCGGGTTCTGCCTTACCTGCTTTTATCCTGATATGTTCATAGAAGTGCAGAAAGATTATTCCTACATGCAGCGTGAATTCTGGATCAATCCAAAATCTCATGAACTGTATGCCGATCCGTCTATTGATAGCCGTTATGATGCCACATTCGAGCGGTCTTTCTTCATCAATGATCCCTCCAATGCTGATTTCGGTAAACTGGGCTTATACTTCCCTGTTTGGAATGACAATTCAGGCGACAATAAGGGAGCGAAAGAATTCATTTCATTCAAAACAAATGACGGTAAATACCGCTGGTATCCGCAGGTGGCTGCGTATCCCGACCTTGCCAATGGTTCAGACAGGATGCCCATCGTAAAGAAGTTCAAGGACACGAAGATCCTCTGGCAGGGTGGTGGCAGCCGCGAAGCCGTTGTGTACCGCCTGGCAGACACTTACCTGCTTTCTGCGGAAGCGCATCTCGGCGATGGCAATCCCGGCAAGGCATTGCAGCGCGTGAATGATATCCGGCGCAGGGCTGCCGTGAACGATGCCGCCAAACCCTTGATGACCTTCAGTTCCGTGAGCCTCGATATCATACTGGATGAGCGCGGCCGCGAGATGATGGGTGAATACGACAGATGGTTCGATCTGAAAAGGACCGGCAGGCTCATCGATCGTGTACTCGCCTGGAACCCGCAGGCCATCGCAGCAGATAATCTGAACGAGAATCACCTGGTGCGACCCATCCCGCAGGATGAGATCAACAAACTCAAAGGCCTCGACCAGAATCCGGGATACATCAAATAAGCCGTATTGCTCATCATCAAACAAAAAATCATGTTCATCAAAAATATATTACTGCTGGCGCTCGCTTCTTCGATGCTGACCTGCTGTTACAAATACAATCGCCCTTCCGGCGACCGTCCCAAACAGGATGAAAAGAAACTTTACAATGAACAGTTCGACGCCTTTGCGGATGAAGGTCAGTACTGGATGCCCAAACTCAAACCAGGAAAGAATTACTGGCTGGTGGTTGATAGCCGGAGCAATGAGAATAACGACGATAATAACAGTCTCCGCAATCATATACTCGCAGAGAGCATCATCGGCGTTACTGCCCTGGCTGTGAACGAAGGCAGGAGCGAAACGATGGTCTGGACACAGGACCCCAATTCCAACTATTCTGAAGTGGTGAAGAAAACAGGTATGAGCCATAACGGTAACCAGAGTACCTGGGAGCTGATAGAACATCACGGCAATGTGAAATCCTATATCGAAGGTTATATCCTTTGCGATGTGAACAAGGAGGAAAGTGTGAATGCTGCTACCATGGCCGCGCATGTACATCATTCCATTATTGCAGATGTGAAATACGAAGCGCGCGTGAAAGCGCTGGGTTATACCATGAAGTATGATGCCACCAACAAAACACTGGCCGATGCCTGGGCTGAATTCAAGGACAAGTGCAATAACAATGCCCTGGTGATGATGCCCGTAATGACCGGGAACCAGCGCGGATACGCCATCGCCAATAAACTGATGATGGTGAACTACAATAAAAAATACAACCAGCCTGCTTCCGGAAATAATCAGCCATTGATCAGAGATATCCTCGCATGGCTGAAGCCGCTGTCGCCGGTGATCGGATGGGAGCAGGGGCTGGAAGAAAAAACATTCGTGGACATGGTTTCGCAAAGCGGTAACCTGATGGTGCCCTTCGACTGGGCCTGGAATGCCACGATGATGAGTGCAGGGTATGAGAACAAACAAGCCGGTCTGGCTAAAGTAACCAATCCGCAATTCATCAAGTACGATGACACCAAACACTATGCTAGTTTCCTGCTCACCGATGGAGATAATGTTATGTGGATGATGAACGATTTCAACAATAGTTCATATTATGGTAATCCTGCCGGTGCAGGTATCAATATGTCTTATGGATTGCCGGTGGCCAACCTGGGTATGTTATCGCCTTACCAGTTGGAGCGATTGATGGGTACGCAGCATCAGAGTGCATCCCTGGTGGAGTACGGCGGTGGAGGTTATTATTATCCCGATAATTTCGGGGAGCTGAAGAACAGAACTGAATTACTGGATCTGATCGCTACGAAGATCGGTTCGCATATGCGCCAGCATCGTACAAAAGTGTTGGGACTGATCTGCGGGGATGTGGTGTCCGCAAAATCAAAAGAAGCCTATCAGGCCTATATCAATAAGAATGATCAGTTGGCCGGTATCGTGGCGGTCCAGTATACGCCCTATGCAGGCGGCAATGGTGAGATCATGTGGTTCAAGAACAAACAGGGAGTGGATATCCCGGTGATCACGGCAAGGTACAGCATCTGGAATCATGGCGCACAGAACCATGCCAGTGAAGGAACGCCGGCCTATATCGCTTCGAAGATCAATACACTGGCGGCGGGTAATGAAAAAACACATACGCTTACCATGGTGCATGCCTGGTCTTCTTTTAAGGATATCGGCAATGCCACTGATCCGCTGGCTGAGAACAATGGCGGTGATCAGCGCGGTGTTACCCCCGCCACCTGGTGTGCGAGGAGGCTGAATGAAAATGTAAGAGTAGTGAATGTGGAAGAGCTGATCTGGCAGGTGAGAATGAAATACAGACCCGAGCAAACAAAGGAATTCCTGAATAAATACTTCTAACCATTTACGTCCGATAAGGCAGTATTGGCAAAGCATCCGGTTTTATCCGGGTGCTTTTTTTATTGGTACAGTTTGCCGTAGCAAATGTTTCCTTCCTTTTTGCGATTTTTATTCTAGTTTGCCACAAATTAATGTGAGGAAGTTTTGTCTGCCAATCAAACACAGAATGAAAGTGAACTGCTGTTACGCATAGCCCGGGGCGAAGAGGAAGCCATGCGTATGATCTTCGATCTTTATTATTCCAGGCTGCGTTATTATGCCAGCTCCATCATTGAGCACGAAGAAGACGCCAGGGATCTTGCGCAGGATGCGCTGCTCCAGCTCTGGAATAATCGCTCACAATTCGCAGCGCAAAAGGAAACTAACCTTGCCGCCTGGCTTTTCACTGTTGTCCGCCGCGACTGCCTGGATTACTGCAAACATCGAAAAGTGAAAAACAGTAAGGAAGAACAGATCGCTTCGCTGGCGCCGATCACCAGTGAAGGGGCAGACAGTGGCATGGTGCTCACGGAAGTATTGGTACTCATTTACCAGGAGATAGACCGCCTGCCTCCCGGCCTGGCGGAGATCGTAAGGATGGCCTATATTGAAGAACTGCCTGCGGCCACTATCGCAGAAAAACTGAACATCACTCCCAATCATGTGCGCGTACAAAAATCCAGGGCAGTGGAAAAATTACGGAATGCACTGCTGAAGCGGAATCTGGGAGCTCCGGCATCCATCGCAATAATTATTTCAGAATTTTTCAGGACAAGATTGTAATGAATCGGCGTTTCAGTCGCTTTACTTCTATATGCCTACCCATCATCAACAAATAGCTGCCCTCTTGTACAGGTATTGTTCAGGCGAACCGCTTGCTGATGAAGAGCAGTCGGCGCTTGACAATTGGTTGCTCGCTTCGCCTGCAAACAGGGAAGTGATGGAGAAACTGCAGCGGGAAGACTGGTTGCAGCAATCGATGCAGCAATGGGCAAAAATGGAAAAGGAGCAAGAGACCGACTGGCAATCATTTGCCGGAAGGATCGGGTTTGCAGAACCATTGGAAACACCAGGGATCAGAAAGATGCAATGGACCTGGTTGAAATACGCTGCTGCTGTGCTTTTGCTGCTGGCAGTGGGAGCCTGGCTCTGGCTGTCGCAATCAGAAAAGAGAAGTTCAGTAACTACTGCTCCTGTAGCAGTGGCCGATATCAAGCCCGGCAAAGATGGTGCGTTGCTTACGCTGGCCGATGGCAGTCAGATCCGGCTGGACAGTATTGGCAACGGCTGGCAAATTCAGGAAAACGGAACAACGCTGAAAATGGAAAACGGGAAACTGGCTTACAGGTCCGGGAACGGATCGGAGCTTGCCTACAATACCATCTCCACACCCAATGGCAGGCAGTTCCATGTACAGTTGCCTGATGGTTCCCATGTATGGCTGAATGCAGCATCTTCATTGACCTATCCAACCAGCTTCAATGGAAACAAGCGCCAGGTGCAGATCACAGGCGAAGTGTATTTTGATGTGGCGCCCAATCCAAAGCAGCCTTTCATGGTACAGGTAGATGCAAGCACATCCGTGGAAGTATTGGGAACAGTTTTCAATGTGAATGCTTATGCCAATGAAACTGTGATGAGAACAACCCTGGTGGAAGGCAGCATTCGCATCAAAGCAGGGCAGGAGCAGGTTCTGTTGCAACCCGGACAGCAGGCGCTTTACCAGCAGGGAAAGTCTACAGGCATCCGCATTGTTGAAGCAGACACTGAACAGGAACTGGCATGGAAAAACGGATTTTTCAATTTCAATAACGAAGATATTCCGGCTTTTCTCCGTCAGCTGGAAAGATGGTACGATATCCATGTGATCATAGACGGAACGATACCTTCCATGAAATTCAAAGGAGGGCTCGACAGGAATACAAGCCTGTCTGAGATCCTGAAAGTCTTATCCAAACTGAATATTCCTTACAGGCTCGAAGGGAAGACCCTGAGCGTGGGGAACAAATAAGCAAGTATTCTAAAGAGTAGCTGAAAACAAAACCGGAAGTGCTGGTAACACTCCCGGAAACATTCGGGTATTCGAATAACCATAGTCTGACAGGACTGATTGATTCTTTCACCCAAACGCTGTAAAAGTATGCAAAAAACTGCTATGGGGAACCGTACTGCCCGTGGGGGTATACGACCCATAACCAAAATTTTGTTAGTAATGAAACTGACAATGATTCTGCTGACTGCCGCCTTCCTGACCGTAAGTGCAAAAGGCATTTCGCAAAAGATCAACTACCGGGCAGACAATGCCCCGCTGGAAAAAGTACTGGATGTGGTAAAGAAACAGACCGGCTACATTTTCCTGTACGATGAAAATCTGCTGAAACAGGTAAAACCTGTTTCCGTAACGGCTACCAATATGCCGCTCGACCAATTCCTGAAAGAAGTGCTTACAGGAAGAGGGATCGAGTTCACCTATTTCAACAAATCCATTCTCCTGACTGCGCAGCCTGCAGCTGATCCGGTTCCCGTAACCAGGCCATTGCTTCAATTCCCTGTAACTGGCGTGATCACCGATTGTGGAGGAGCCGGATTACCAGGCGCCACTATCCTGGTGAAGGGCAGCAACAGGTCGGCTGTAACCGGCCCCGATGGCCGATTTACGCTCAATGCAAATGTGAATGATGTGCTGCGCATCAGTTATGTTGGATATGAAAGCAAAGAGTGCAAGATCGTTTCCGCTACCAGGGCATTGGTGCAATCATTATCTGGAAATGGAAAAAAGAACACAGTTTCTGAAATGGAAATTGCCAGCGGAGTCCATATTTGCTTGTCGCCCGCGGCTGAAGCTATGCAGGAAGTATCTGTGGTAAGTACAGGCTACCAGATCTTGCCGAAAGAAAGATCCTCCGGATCATTCGGACAATTGAGCGGTGCAGAAATTCGCAAGAAAGCTACACCCAATATTGTGGACCGGCTGGAAGGTACTATCAGCGGGGTTTTGGTGAACATCACACAGGCAGATGCAGGACTCATCAATTCCAATAGTCGTAGCAGCATCCGTGTGCGTGGTCGCAATACCATCAATGCCAACCAGGATCCGCTGGTGGTGGTAGATGGTTTTCCTACCGAGCTCGACCTCCGCTTCATCAATCCCGATGATATCGAAAATATTACTGTTCTCAAAGATGCCGCCGCCGCTTCCATTTGGGGAGCAAGATCTGCCAATGGCGTGATCGTGATCGAAACCAGAAAAGGAAATTTCAACAAAGGATGGAACTTCAATTATTCCAGCACACTTAGCTGGACGGGCAAGCCCAGGCTCTCTTACCAGCCAACACTCAATTCGGCGCAACAGATAGATCTCGAAGAGGAAATGGTGAGCAAGAATGTGCTGGCCGATCCTTTCGCTCAAACCAATCCGCCTCCCACAACACTCGCAGCTGATATTCTCTTCAGGCATAAACATGGTATGATCAGTACCGAACAAAAAGATGCCATGCTGGATGAATTACGTGGCCGCGATTTCAGGGACCAGTACGAGAAATACCTGTTACAGCAACCTTTCAACCAGGTGCACAGTATTTCACTTTCCGGCGGAGAACGTTTTTCCAAAACCTATCTCTCCGCTTCCTATGCCAATGAAAAACCAAATGCTGTGGGAGATAAAGCGCAGCGCATCACAGTGGATGCCACGCATACCCTCAACTTCCTGGAGAAATTCACCTTCTCCGGCAACTTCAATGTGGCGATGGTGAAGGAAAACAGGAATGGTTTCGGTATCAGTGCACTCGCGCCCGGCATCAATACTTTCATGCCCTATGATCAGATTGTGGATGCCGATGGCAACCGCGTGCAGCAATACAGGAATTATTATCGAACCAAGATCGATGACCTGGTCTCGAAAGGCTACCTGCCATGGACCTTCAACTACCTGGATGAGCTGGATAATCGCGACATTACCAACCGCGACAATACCTATCGTCTAAACTTCGGTCTTGATTACAAAGTGATCAAAGGATTGACCATTGGCGTAAAATACATGCTGGAGAAGAGCTATCTCAAAACCCGCAACTATGCTAACCCCAATACCTATGCGGCGCGTAACCTGGTGAACACTGCTACTTCCATCAATCCTGCTACACAGGCCCTTGTATACGGATATCAGAAAGGTGGGATCCTCACGGAAAGCACCACTGAAATGAATCATTACAATCTCCGTGGATTGATCAACTATTCCAGGGATTTTGGCGCTGATCATCATATCGATGCCGTGGCAGGTGCAGAAATGCGTGAATTCTATCGCATGGCTTCCGGCAATACTAGATATGGTTATAACGACAGGGATCTGACCTCACAGCCCGTTGCATATGGCACCAGGTATACCGCTGCCGTTACCAATTCACAGATCTTGCTCACTGATCCTGCCTTTAATACCGAAGATAAAGACAGGTATCTTTCTTACTATGCCAACGCTGCTTATACTTTCAGGAACCGCTATACCATCACAGGAAGTGCGCGTATGGATGACAGTAACCTCTTTGGTGCAGACAGCAAGTACAGGGCAACTCCGCTCTGGTCTGCCGGCGCTGCCTGGAAGATCAACCGCGAAACCTGGTTCAATCAGTCCTGGGTGGATATGCTCAATCTTCGTCTGACCTATGGCGTTAATGGAAATGTGGACAAAACCACCAGCCCATTCCTGATTGCCACCATCAGCGGCAATGATATTAATCTCGGTCAGGCCTATGCGAACATTTCCAATCCCTCCAATCCTTACCTGCGCTGGGAGAAAACCACCACGCTGAACCTGGGTATGGATTTCGCTGTTCTTAACAACAGGATCTCCGGATCAGTGGAATACTACAATAAGAAGAATACTGACCTGCTGGGGCCTGCCGCTGTGAACCCAACAGTAGGTTTCACACGCGTAACGGTGAATACCGCCGATATGAAAGGAAAGGGATTTGAAGTGACCCTGAACGGAAAGATCATCGATAAAAAAGATTTCGGATGGGAATCCCGCATCACCTTTGCCTGGAATACCAATGAAGTGGTGAAGACCGATCTCCAGCTGAACACCGCCACTTATTATCTTAACCAGGCAAATCCAGTTGTAGGTGATCCGCTCGACAGGTTGTACAGCTATCGCTGGGCTTCGCTGGATACAAAAGGACAACCCCTGGTATATGATGAGACCGGAAAAGAAATGGACGTTACCAAAACCATTTCCAGTAATAACGCACTCCTATACAGTGGTCGTACTGTTCCACCATATTTCGGTGGATGGAACAATACATTCACCTGGAAAGGATTTGAATTGTCTGCACTCTTCACCTATAAGCTCGGGCATGTGTACCGATATCCTTCCGGCGGCAATTATTCCAGCTACATCACACAGAAAAGACTGAACAGCGATGTGGCCAACCGGTGGCGCAAGGCGGGCGATGAAGCGATCACCAATGTGCCGGGTTTACCATCGCAGGGACAGCCTTCCAATTATTCGCGTTATGAACAGGCGGATCTCCTGATCAGGAATGCAGATCATGTTCGCCTTCGTGAACTGATGCTGATCTATTCCTTCCCCGCAAAAATGCTGGGCAAAAGTTTCCTGAAAGGATTGCAGGTGAGCCTGCAGGGCCGTAACCTCTGGATCTGGACAAGTGGCAACCAGGGTATCGATCCGGATTTCATTCCTTATGAAGGGCAGCTGAACCTGCCTCCGGCTGCTTCCGTGATCGGCGCCGTTCGTATTAACTTCTAAATTCAACCTGATGAGAATCGCAATCATAATCAGTATAAGTTTCATGGCGGCGCTGGCGTCCTGCAAGAAATATGTTGACATTGTGCCGAAGGGAAAGATCATCCCGAAGGAAACAAGGGACTACCGCCTGCTGCTCAACAACACCAATAAACTGCTGCCCGGATACGGCACTCAGGAACTGATGACAGATAACCTCGACTACAGTTCCGATCCCGCCCTGGAGAACGGGCTGGGACTCACTTCGGTTAACCTCTTCACTTTTCAGAACGATATCTACCTGCAAAATGCAGATGATGCTGAGTGGAATAATATGTACGCGCAGATCTATGTTGCCAATGTGGTGATCAATGAAGTGATGAAGTCAACTGGCGGTACTGAACGCGAAAAAGAATTGTTACTGGGAGAAGCATTGACGCTCCGCGCACATAACTACTGGGCGCTGGTTAATATCTATGCGAAAGCATATGACGCAGCTACTGCAGCAGCGGATCATGGCGTGCCTTTGGTGCTGCAAGCTGATCTGCAGGCTGACCTCATGAGAAAACCTGTCAGTGAAGTATATACGCAAATCATCAAAGACCTGGAACAGGCGGCTTCTTTATTGCCCGCTACTACGGCCAATAATTATATCCCTTCCAAAGCCTCGGCCTTTGCCATGCTTTGCAGAACCAGGCTGATGATGCGTGATTATGCGAATGCAGAGAAGATGGCCGACAGCACTTTGAAATACAGGAGCACTGTTCTCGACCTCAACACCGTTGTTGCGAATCCGCGCTCATTGCCTTTGTACATCAGTCACCCCGAAGTGATCTACCAGCGGCATGCCGGTAATCCCTATGCGACGATGTTCATCAGTCCGGATCTGCTGAACCTGCTGGGCACTCAGGACCTGCGCCGCGTATTGTTCACGGCAGATGGAAAAACAACGCTCAACCTGGTAGGCGTAACATTTTATGGTGAGTTCATCGATTTTCGCACCAGGAATACCGGGCCTACTGTTCCCGAAATGATGCTGGTGAAAGCCGAATGCCTGGCCAGGTCAGGGGACAAAGATGGCGCCATTGGCCTGTTGAACCAGCTCAGGCAAAAAAGATTCAAGCCCCTGGAGTATGCAGATCTTTCCGCTGCCACACCGGCTGAAGCATTGAATACAGTGCTGGATGAAAGAAGGAGAGAACTGTTCTGTACTGCTGCCAGGTTCTTTGATCTGAAAAGAATTAACAAAGAAGCTGCACTTGCAAAAACAATTATACATACTTTCAAGTCGGCTACCTATACCCTGGCTCCTGATAGTAAACTCTATGCATATCCGATCCCTCCAAGAGTACTGGAGATCAGTCCCGGTATAGTACCCAATGAAAGATGAACACTCATCCTGAAAAAAGATATCATGGAAAACAAGAAAACGATCTTAGCCATCTGTTGTACGTTTTTTCTCTTTGTAATGCTGAACCTGTCTGTGTCTGCACAGGAAAAAGGAATTCATTTCGAACATGGCCTTACCTGGCAGGAAGTAAAAGAGAAAGCGAAAAAAGAAAACAAGTTCATCTTCATGGATTGCTTCACCACCTGGTGCGGCCCCTGCAAAATGATGAGCCAGCAGGTGTTCCCTTTGGAAGAAGTAGGTGAATTTTTCAATGAAAAGTTCGTGAACGTGAAAGTGCAGATGGATAAAACGAACAAAGACAATGAGGAAATTCAGAAATGGTATGATGATGCTGCCGCCATTGCCAGAGAATACAATGTACTGGCCTATCCAACATTCCTGTATTTCAATCCTGATGGCAAGCTGGTGCATTTGTACGTAGGTTCCACCAAAGAAGGGAAGGAGTTCATAAAAGTTTCAGGCCAGGCCCTTGATCCTTCCACACAACATTATACAAAAATGGAAAATGCTGTGAAGGAGGCCGAAGGCAATCCTGCGAAGCTGCGGGAAATGGCTATCGAAGCAAAACAGAAATATGATGGAGTGAATGCTGCACGTTTATCTCAGGCATACCTGAAGCAACAGACCAATCTGTTCACCAAAGAGAACCTGGAATTCCTTGACCAGTTCACCAATCATTCTTCCGATCTCAGTTTCCGTTTGTTCCTGGAAAATCCTGCAAAGATCAATGCTATCATGGGTAAAGGTTTTGCACAGCGTAAAGTTACCCGCGTAGCCATGATGGAATCCGGCGCCAATGAATGGCTGATGAGCAAATCAGATGATGGAGCTCCTGCGGTGAAGGAAAAGATCCGTCAGCAGTTTCCGGGCATGGCAGACATGCTGATCAAAAAAGTGGACCTCCTGCACCTGCAATTCTCCGGTAAAAAAGAGGATTTTGCTAAAGAGGTGATCCCCTTTGTGAAAAAATATAAAAATGAACTCCATTCCGAAGAGCTGGTCTCCTTTGCCAGGAGCCTGGGCCGGAGTGACGATAAGAAAGTGATGAAAACTGCACTGGAGTGGAGTAAGCAAGCCTGGGAGGAAAGTCCATCTGAAGGTTCCGCTTTTGTGTATGCTACCTTGCTCTACAGGAGCGGCGCAAAAGAAAATGCTATCGCCATGCAGAAAAAAGTGCTGGAGCTTGTCAAAGACAATAAACAGGGAGTCAAACATTACGAAGACGTACTGGCCAAAATGGAAAAAGGCGATCCGTTGTAGAAATATATTTTCTGTAAAAGTGCAGGCCGTTCCGGTGATCCGGAGCGGCTTTTTTTATGGCTTGTTCCGCCAATTAATTGTTAAAGGCCCTGCTCTATTTATGTAATCCTGCCGGTTGGAACATCATTCCGGGAAACCACTCTATCAACTTAACCATTACTTATGCGCATACTCCTCATCGCAGCGGCATTGTTCATCCTGGGCATTGTTTTCCTCATGGCAGGCCAGCCACGGAAAGGGGCCAGGGCAACAATAGCTGATCCGGAACAGCCATCGGATATCGATACTTCAAAACTCATCAATTGGTCCGTGAAGCCCGGCAATGCCTGGTACCTGCGTGGCGCCAATGATGCCATCTATCTGTATGTTCAGGTGCAGAGCGGCGAAATAAAACAACAGAAGCCCCGCACGCCATTGAATGTTTCGCTGGTACTTGACCGCAGCGGCTCCATGCGCGGAGATAAGATCCGTTATGCCAGAGAGGCCGCGAAATTCCTGGTGAATCAACTGAACAGCGAAGATTATTTGTCAATCGTAAATTATGATGATGATGTAGAGGTCACCAGTCCTTCGCAGCTCATCAAAAACAAAGAATACCTGCGCAAGAGTATTGATAAGATCATGGACCGCGGAAGCACCAATCTCAGTGGCGGTATGCTGGAAGGTTATACACAGGTGAAGTCGACCAAAAAAGAAGGTTATGTGAACCGCGTGCTTCTGCTCACCGATGGCCTTGCCAATACCGGCGTCACAGCTCCTGAGGACCTCAGAAAAATCGTAGAGAAAAAATATACAGATGAAGGGATCGCTCTTTCCACGTTCGGACTGGGAGCGGATTATAATGAAGATCTGCTCACCATGCTGGCAGAAACAGGCCGTGCCAATTATTATTTTATTGATAGCCCTGATAAGATCCCTGCACTGTTTGCCAGTGAATTGAAAGGATTGCTCAGTGTGGTGGCTCAGAATGCACTTGTGCAGATCGATCTGCCTGCCGGCGTGAAATGTGAAAAAGTGTACGGCTATCCTCATGAAATAAAAGATGGAAAAGTGCAAATCCGCTTCAACGATATCTATGCGAAGGATGAAAAAGCCATCTTACTCAAACTGACCGCTTCACCAGCTATCAATGAAATGCTGGCTTTCAATTGCAGACTCAAATACACCGATGCGGAAACTGTGAAAGAGGTGAGTCTTGAAAAAGGTGTGCTGGTAAAGCCCACCGGCAGTGCTTCACTATATAAGGAAGGGGAAGACAAACAGGTGCAGGAAATGCTGGCGCTGTTTGAATCCGCTGAAGAATTCGATAAACTGATGGCCGATGTGGATGAAGGAAGATATGAAGGTGCTAAGGCAGAAGCCGCTATCAGTATGCAAAAACTGGAATTACGGGCCGCCTCCTACGATTCCGAAAAACTGAGGGAACAGCATGCACGGATGAAAACCTATGTGAAGAGTATCGACAGTGTAAGAACGATGCAGGATTCAGACCGGAAGATCTACCAAAAAAGCAATAAAGCTGTAAACTATGAAGTGAAAAAACAAAAAAGAAACTGAGGAGAGATAAATGCAATAAATGAAAAAAGCCCGTGATGTTTGGATCACGGGCTTTTTTTGTACTTTAGCCTGAACCATTTCAACCTTCCCCATCCACTACGGGGCATTGGCCAGTGGCAACCTTGACATCCTCTGATAGAAAAACCTAAACAATTGTGCCTGTGGCTGCTGAGCAATTACATAATGAGAAAGATCTGCTGATAAGGATTGCCGATGGCGATGAATCCGCTTTTGCAGAACTTTTCCATTTTTACACCGCCCGTCTCCACCTGCATGTTACCGGTCTTGTTAAATCCGCTCCCATAGCGGAAGAGATCATACAGGAAACCTTCCTTCGCGTATGGATGAACCGCGACCAGCTGCCGGGTATCGAATTTCCCCGCGCCTGGATCTTCTCCATCGCCAGTAATATCTGTTTCAATCACCTGCGTCAACAATTGCGAAAAGAAAAACATCTCCGGGTGCTGGCAAGTCGTGCGGAAGACAGCCAGAACGAAATACCTGTCCTCACAGAGCTCAAAGAGATCAGAACCGCCATTCACGATGCAGTGGACCATCTCTCCGGCCAGCGCCGTTTGATCTGGTTGCTCTATCGCGAACAAGGCCTCAAACAATCTGAGATTGCCAGTCAGCTGAACATTTCCGTTTCCACCGTTAAGAACACCATCGCGCAATCGCTTGATTTTATCCGCAAGCATATGCGCGACAAAGGCTTCTGGATACCGGTCTGTCTGCTGGAAGCCATTATGAAAATTTCTTCTTAACCGTATAGTACCTTTTCCTTCCTGTGGTTACATAGTATCAGGGCGGCCATGGCCAACCCTCAAAATACCCATATGCAACAGAGAGCAGCGTACCTGTTAGAAAGATACATTACAGGCAGTATCAATGATGCTGAAATGGCTGAACTGCAGGAGCTGACTGAATCGTCGGCCCCTGAAGTGCAGCAGGGAATTCAGCAATGGCTGGAAGGCCGTGAAGCCGATCCTGCCTACAATCCGCAACAATGGCAACATGTGCTGGGCCATATCATCAGTGCAGACAGGCAGGAAGAGAAAAATAGGAAAACAGTACCGATGTACAAACGGTCCTGGTTCCGTTATGCAGCCGCTGCCGCAGTTGTGATTGTTGCCGGTCTCGGTTTCTGGAGATCAAATGAAAAAATAGAAAAGGAAACCATCAGCCCTCAGCCCATCGTACAGAAGGAAGTGCCGCCGGGAAAAGATGGCGCCATCCTCACGCTGGCAGATGGAACAACATTGGTGCTTGACAGTATGGGCAATGGTGTAGTGGCCAGTCAGAACGGAACACAGGTGGTATTGAAAGACGGAAAGCTCGCTTATTATGGAGGAGCAACTGATATCGCTGTAGCCTACAATACCATGACCACGCCCAGGGGAAGGCAATTCAATGTGACCCTGCCCGATGGCACCAGGGTATGGCTCAATGCAGCATCATCACTGCGTTATCCAACTGTGTTCAATGGCACTGAAAGAAAAGTACAGATAACTGGTGAAGCCTATTTTGAAGTGGCGCAAAATAAGAACCAACCATTCAAAGTGGAAACCGGCAAGGGAATTGAAGTAGAAGTATTGGGCACTCATTTCAATGTCAACAGTTATGATGATGAGCCCACTATCAATACCACACTGCTGGAAGGAAGTGTAAAAGTAGTTGCAAAGAATAGTCCGCAGGAAAATGGAAATTCTGTGGTGCTGAGACCTGGTCAGCAGGCGCAAAACAGCAATACGGAAGATGGAAAAGGCCTGCGCATCAGGCAGGTTGACCTGGATGAAGTAGTGGCCTGGAAAGACGGAGCCTTCTCCTTCAATGATGCAGACCTGAAAGCCGTGATGCGTCAGCTCAGCAGATGGTACGATGTGGAAGTTGAATATGCAGGAGAAATTTCAGAACAACAGAGATTCACCGGAAAGCTCGGAAGGTCAATACCCCTCGCGGACCTGCTGGCTGAGATGAAAGATTATGATGTGAAGTTCAGGATCGAAGGAGGGAATAAGATAGTTGTGTTACCCTGATCGAAATGAAAAAACCGGGTGGAAGATTGGACCCTTTACCCGGTTATCGTTGAGGTCAGTGATCAAATAGCGTGAACTGCTTAATTACTTAACCAAAACATTGCAAAAGTATGCAATTAAATGCTGTTAAGCAGCGGAATTATTCCGCCTGCTTTGCCAAAACTGCCTCGGTGGATGAAGGACTTGTGTACAGAACGTTCCGGCGGTCCACCGTGGGAACAACTGTGAATGCGATGAAACTGACAATCATCTTCCTGATCGTGGCCGTATTCCAGGTAAATGCTCATACCTCGGCCCAGACTGTTTCTTACTCCGCCAAAGCGGCGAGCATCCCAACAGTGCTATCCGCTTTCGAGAAACAAACAGGTTATCTTTTCTTTTTCCGGAAAGAAGACATGAGTACAGTGAAGCCAGTATCGGTTGACCTGAACAATGTTCCGCTTACCGATGCCCTCCACGAATTGCTCAAGGGACTTCCCCTCAAATTCACCATCCGCGGCAATACCGTTTTCATCAAGAAGGATGAAACGCTTGCTTTTGTTCGTCCTCCCGGATTGGAGATCGAACTTCGGAAAGCCGTTATCGGAAAGGTAGTGGATATGAAAGGTGTGCCCATCCAGGGGGTAAGTGTAACGGTAAAGGGAACCTCACGGGCAACAACAACCGATATCGCTGGCCGTTATTCCATCGATGTGCCGGAAGACGGCACCCTGGTGTTCACCAGCGTTTCGCATGAGACCCAGTCTGTACCCGTGAAAGGGAAAACACAGATCGATGTGATGCTCAGACTTAAGATCTCTTCCCTCGAAGACTATATCGTGGTAGGCTATGGCTCTACCAAAAGAAAAGACCTCACCGGTTCCGTTTCGTCTGTGGATGTGAAGGAAGTGAGGGACGCTCCCTTTGTGAGCATTGATCAGGCGCTCACCGGAAAAGCAGCAGGGGTGCAGGTTGTACAGGCCGATGGTTCTCCCGGCGGCGTGGCCAAGATCCGTATCCGTGGCGGTACCTCACTCATGGGCAGCAATGATCCGCTCTATATCATCGATGGTGTACAGGTGCAGATCCAAAACCGCTATCTGCAGAACCAGGCAGAAGCGGTGAACCCCATCGAGCGTTTCGGCAGCGATGATCCCAACTCATCCGTTTCCGGCGCTTTTGCCAGAGGACTGAACAGTCTCGCCGGCTTAAATATCAACGACATTGAAAGTATTGATATCCTGAAGGACGCATCCGCAACAGCCATCTATGGATCACGCGCCGCCAACGGCGTGGTGATCATCACTACCAAAAAAGGAAAACAGAACCAGAAGCCGGTGCTGGAAGCTAATTACTACACAGGTTTCACCAAAGCCATTAAACAGGATCTGCTGGATGCCGAACAATACAAGATGATCACGAAGGAAGCGGCGAAGAACCTCAATGATGAGCGCGCCAATGCAGGTCTTCCCCTCAATGCCCGTGCCTATGCCATCTTAACCAATCCCGATTACCTGGGCACAGCCAATACTGACTGGCTGGGACTGGTTATGCGTACTGGCATCACACAGAATGCAGATATCTCCGTTCGTGGCGGTGGCACTGGCTCCCGTTACTACACTTCACTGGCTTACCAGAAACAACAGGGCGCCCTGAAGGGAACAGATTTTCAGCGTATCTCCGGAAAGATCAATCTGGATAACGAGATCACGCATCGTCTGCGCATCATCGCCAACCTCGATTACGGCTTTACCAAAAACAATATCACCAACGGTATCTATGCACAGGCGCTCTATGCACCACCCACATTGCCTGCATACAATCCCGATGGCAGCGTATACCAGTTCACCGGCTCCAGGATCGGTGGATATGATTACGAAGGTTACCAGAACCCGCTCGCCTTACTGCAAGGGATAAACGAAGGAAAGACTTCCACCTTGCTGGGATCACTCGCTGCTGAAGTGGATATCCT
The DNA here is from genome assembly GCF_007970185.1 of Pseudobacter ginsenosidimutans. Lineage (NCBI taxonomy): Bacteria > Pseudomonadati > Bacteroidota > Chitinophagia > Chitinophagales > Chitinophagaceae > Pseudobacter > Pseudobacter ginsenosidimutans. Next base: position 4,186,318 of record NZ_CP042431.1, read on the forward strand.
GAAAGACCTGAAATTCCGCAGTGTTGTATCTGTGAACTATACCAACTATCATCAGCTGAACTATGTGCCCAGCACTGCTGTGATTGCCTCTCCCAATGGTATCGGCAGCTCCAATGGCGGTACAGGCTCTCAGTCGCAAACCGAGAACACCAGCATGTTCTATGAGAATACGCTTACATGGGACAAGCAATTCAATGACCAGCACAGACTGAATGTTGTAGGCGGAACCACCTGGCAGAAAGATCGTTTCAATACGTTCTCAGCCAGCGGACAGGGATTCCCCGACGATAAATTCCTGAACAATCTCTCTTCAGCCGCCGTTGCCCTGGCGCCAACCGGTACATCAGGACAAAGCTCCCTGCTGAGCTTTTTCATGCGCGCCAACTACTCACTGAAGGAGCGCTATCTTTTCACATTCACCGGTCGTTCAGACGCATCTTCCAAATTCCCGAAGGTGAACCGGGTTGGGTATTTCCCTTCCGGTGGCGTGGCCTGGAGGATCTCCGAAGAGAATTTCCTGAAAGATGTGAAATGGCTGGATGAGCTGAAGATCAGAGCCAGCGCTGGTTTGACCGGTACACAGAACATTGGCGATAACCTCTTCTATACACTGTATACCCCAGGTTCTTACAACAGGGTGAATGCCATGATCCCCACACAGCTCGGCAACGACGATATCAAATGGGAATCCACTATGCAGAAAGATCTTGGTCTGGATTTCAGTTTCCTCAATGCACGTATCCGTGGATCATTCGGATATTATGAAAAGAAAACAGATGGACTGTTGATGAGCACCATCCTTCCTCCCAGCTCTTCCTATGCAAGTGTGATCTCCAATTTTGCCACCATCGTTAATAAAGGACTGGAATTCGATATCCGCGCAGATATCATTCGCGGCAGGGACTTCCAGTGGAATGCCGCTTTCAATATTTCAGGCAACCGATCCAAAGTGCTGGATATTGCCGGTGATTTCACTGATCCGAATGGAGATCCTGCCCTGGCGCAGTATTATCTCGGTAACAGCATCGTGAGAAAAGGAGAGCCTATCGGACTGTTCTATGGAAAGATCTTCCAGGGACTTTACCAAAATCAAAAACAGATCGATGATTACAAGGCCGCAAATCCATACTGGATCTATTTCAATCCTTTCGTGAATATCGGGGATGCTATGTATGAGCGCGACAGTACCGGTTTCGATAAGCAGGATGTGATCGGTCATGCACAACCGAAATTCTATGGCGGATTCACCAATACGCTCAATTACAAGAATTTCAACCTGATAGTTCTCTTCACATATTCCTATGGTGGCGAAGTGCTTTATCTCCAGGATGTACAGAATAAATTTGTGAGCGGCCAAACTAATAAGAGCACGGCGATACTGGACAGGTGGACGCCGGAGAATCCTAATGCAGACAGGCCACGCCTGATCATGGGAGGCAACTCTACTGCCTACACAGCCAGCAATGATGTGTATGATGCCAGTTTCATCAAACTGAAATCCGTAACGCTTTCTTACAGACTGCCGGATAACCTGATGAAGAAATGGAGAATGAGAGACGTGAATGTTTACGTTTCCGGCACCAACCTGATCACCATTTCTTCCTATCCCGGACCTGATCCTGAAGTGAGCGGTGATCCTTACAGCCTGATCAACGGAGCTACCGATTCCGGCACCTTCCCCACAGTTCGTCAATACAGTGCAGGTGTGAGGATTGGATTTTAATTAACTCTAAATCATTTGAAGGAATGAAACAGCTTACATATATCTTTTCTGCCTCGCTGCTGCTCTTTGCTTCCTGCAGCAAGGAACTGGGGAAATTACCAGAAAATGCAAAAGTGGACGGTAATACCATACTTGATCAGAAAACTGCCGTGGTGGCACTTAATGGCGTGTACTATCGTTTTGCCAATGTGCAGGCAGGTAATAATGTTACTGACTGGGGCGCCAATGAAACCTATCCAGGTTTCTTCTCGGGCTTCCTCGGTTATGGTTACGGAGAAATGAATGAAGAAAGAAATCAATACAATGTAACAGGTGATTATTTCTGGACTTATTCCTATTCCATCATCAATGCCGCCAATGGCGTGATTGGTGCAGTTGATAAACTGCCAGACACAAAGTTCACCGGCGACGGAAAGAAAAACATCCTTGCCGAAGCACGCTTTCTCAGGGCTTATGGAAATGCCAAATTACTGAGCTATTACGGGCAATGGTGGGATCTCAACAGCAAGTACGGTGTAATGCTGCGCACAGAGCTCGTTGCCCTTGGCAATGTTCCCAAGGACCGCAGCACTGTTGCTGAATCTTATACCAGCATTTTCGAAGACCTGGATTATGCCATCGCCAATGGCCCGGATCTTACTGATAATTCCTATGCTAGCAAATGGACAGCCATGGCGCTGAAAATGCGCGTGCTCCTGATGCACGGACAAGCGGCGGACTATACTGCAGCTATTACCCTGGCAGATCAGATCATCGGCAGCGGAAAATTCAACCTGGAACCTAAGCTCATCGACCTGTTCAGAACAAAGGGAATGGCCAGCAAAGAAGTGATCCTCGGTGTGCGTCCGCAACAAAACCAGGAAACTTACTACTACAATGTGAGCAAGCAATACTGGCCCGGCGCGTCTTCTCTGTATGTGGCTGTACAGGGATTCAAAGACCTGTTGCAGAGTGATCCCAGGAACAGCTGGATGGTGGGGACGGAAAATGATTCAAGGGAAGATTCTTATTATTTCACAAAATACATCGCTGAAGGAAGTACTCCTTCCCAGATCACAGAAAGCGTATACCCATTCAGGTTATCTGAGGTGTATCTCATGAAAGCAGAAGCCATCGTGAGATCAGGCGGTACCGTTGCCAATGCAAGAACGATTCTGAAAGAAGTGATGACGAAAGCGGAAGTGACCAACTTTACGGCGGTAGACAATGCAGCCACTCCGGATGCAATGCTGGAGCAGATCTGGCTGGAAACTGCCAGGAACCTCACCGGTGAAGACGGACAGGAATGGCTGGCCCTGCTCAGATTGCCTTTCGAGAAAGTGAAGGAGCTGAAACCTCTTATCACTGACAAGATCCAGTACATCCTGCCTGTGCCCCGCACTGAATTATTGAACAATCCGGAGTTCGGAGATCAGAACCCGGGTTATTCCCGATAGAAACCTAAACGAAAAATTCAGCCATGCAAAAAATGAAAACAACAATCGGGTATGCGCTCATCCTCGGCTGCGCATATGCCTGCCAGACAGCCGAAGCGCCCAGGAAAGCCAGTATCGACGCCCATATCACCGGCCTCAAAGATTCGGTAGTGTACATTTCCGGTCTGAACGATGAGCCGGCGAAAAGCGATACCGTGCCGGTGAAAGATGGAAAATTCTCCTGGTCAGGAACGGTAACGGATCCACGAAAAGTGTTTATCAGCACAAGCGGACAATACATGGAATTCTTCATGGAAAATAACCCGGTAAAAATCGAAGGAACAGTGGATTCTTTCTATTATAGTAAGGTTACAGGTTCTGCTTCGCAGGACGAACACATGGGTTTTGAGAAATCGGTTAAAGATATTACCGATGGCCAGTGGCCTCTTTACCAGCAATTGCATGTGGCGAAGGATGATAAAGTGAAGGCAGCATTGGAAGCGAGGATCGATTCTTTCAGGATGGCAAAAAGAGCACGCATCAAAACTTATGTGCTGCAACATCCGGCCAGTCCTGTTTCCGTGGCCCTGCTCGCTGATATGGCGGTGATGGGAGAGTTTGCCCCGATCGACAGCCTTTACCGTCAACTGGATCCGGTAGCTAAACAATCTGTATCCGGACAGAAGCTGAGCGAAAGGCTGATAGTGATCAAACGCAGCTCGCTTGGGCAAACCATCAAAGATTTCTCTCAGAACGATCTCGATGGAAGGCCTGTGAAATTCTCCGACTTCAAAGGCAAATACCTGTTTGTTGATTTCTGGGCCAGTTGGTGCGGCCCCTGCAGGGCTGAGAACCCGAATGTGCTCAGGGCTTACAATACATTCAAGGGAAAGAATTTCGAAGTGTTGGGCATCTCGCTGGACGATAATGCTTCCAAATGGAAGGAAGCGGTGGAGAAAGATGGTATGCCCTGGAAACAGTTGTCTGATCTCAAAGGATACAACAATGAGATCGCGGAATATTACGGCATCCAGGCTATTCCTTCCTCTTTCCTGCTCGATCCCAATGGCGTGATCATCGCCAAGGACCTTCGTGGCACAGAATTGCAAACCAAACTCGCTGAAATATTACAATAACAAACCCATGAACAAGAATTTCATCATCATGTCTGCGCTTGCACTGGCCGGTTTGGCTGTGCAGGCACAATCAGGCCCTTTCGAGATCAAAGGGACCCTGAAAGGAAGTCATAACGGATATGTGTACCTGATGTATAGTACAGAGGGACGCATACAGAAAATGGACAGCTCCCTGGTGAAGAATGGACAATTCAGTTTCGCCGGCGAGTTGCCGAATCCGGTATCTGCCACGGTACTACTTGAAAACGTAAAAGTCTGGACGGGGAAAGAAGATATGGCCCGGCTCTTTATCGAACCAGGAAAAATGAAATTGGCGATCACGAAGGGAAACCTTAAAGCGGCATCGCTCACAGGATCAGTATCGCAGAAAGAAAATGCAGAGCTGGAACTTATTAGTGCAGGACCCAGGCAAAAAATGAAAAGTTTCAGCGACGCTTATGATAAGGCCAATGAAGCATACATCGCTGCCAGGAAAGCCGGTAAAGATGAAGCAACACTGGAGAAACTAAAGGATAAGGCCACGGAAGCCAAAGACAAACTGGATCCCTTCTATGAAGAAATGAGGACCAATACCATCACCTGGATGAAACAACATCCGGCATCCTGGGTAACGGCCTCCAATATGCGATGGTATGTCAGCTCCATGAAATTGCAGGAATCTGAAGAGATGTATGGGAAGATGCCTGAGGCTATCCGTCAAAGCCCGATCGGCCAGGAATTGAAAAAAGAGATCGATGGTCTGCGCATGGGATCACCCGGCAGCAAGGCGCATTTATTTACGAAAAAAGATATCAATGGCCAGGACCTCAGTCTTGCCGATCTCAAAGGCAAATATGTATTGGTGGATTTCTGGGCCAGCTGGTGCGTGCCCTGTCGCAAAGGCAATCCACATCTGTTGAGCCTCTATTCAAAGTATAAAGACAAAGGCTTCGAGATCATCGGCATCTCCGACGACGATAGCAATCATGAAGCCTGGAAGAAAGCCGTTGAAAAGGACGGTATCGGTGTATGGAAACATGTACTGCGCGGGCTGGACATGAAGAAGAAAATGGCCGGAGAAGAAAACCCCGAAGATGTGAGTGATTATTACGGCATCCATTCACTGCCCACCAAGATCCTCATCGATCCCAATGGCGTGATCGTTGGTCGTTATGGTGGCGGCGGTGAGAACGATGAAGCAATGGACAAAAAACTGAAAGAGATCTTCGGAAGTTGATCACACACTATAGACAGTTACGAACTGTTATACATGAGCGCCGGGCCTGAAAGGGCCCGGCTTTTTTGTGCTATTCTTGATTTTCGATTTCCAGGTAATTTTATTACATTGATGGACCATATTAAACCTAAATCTAAAGGAGGAAGTGGAACTGCTGAAAATGGGCAGGTGCTTTGCCGAGGATGTAATAGAACAAAAAGTGATAATTAATATGAAACATGTAAAAATTTATTTTGAACACAATAATACACCAGAAGGAAAATTTGGTATCGAAAGCGCTTGGGCTATTCCTGATGGCGAATTTTATAAACTTGATAATATTTTATTCTATGCACCTGAATATTCTTTAGGTGATGTTGTGAGCGTTGAAAATAGAAATGGAGAGTTATTTGTAACGGGGTTAATTAAGGAGTCTGGACATAGTACAGTAAGAATTATCTTCTACAATGCTGATGATATTATTAAAACCAGGAAATTTTTAGAAGATTTAGGTTGTGAATCTGAAATAAGTGATATTCCAACCTTGCTCGCAGTAGATATACCAACAAATGTAAATTACCAAATAGTAAAGGAAGCTTTAATGCAAGGAGAAGCAATGTCTAAATGGGGGTATGAGGAGGCATGTATAGCACATCCCAATGCCTAATTATGGTAATTAGAAATGAGTTAATAATATTCAATGCTTTGCTGAGATTAATGATTCTAAATACTGGTTCCTAATGATTCTTGACTTGTTTCAGCCGACAGATGGAATAATTTAAAAGGGTACCCTGTTACGGTAGTATGGATTTTAGCCGCCATTTCGAGAGCTGGCGGCTCTTCTTTTATATTGTCAGAAGATAATAATGGACGAAAGAACCACTTTTAGAATCTCACTTATATTCATCCTTCATTTTGCAATTGGTTGTAATGGTCCAGCTGGAGTTGGCCAAGATCAGGGCAATAGTGATGTAGTCTCTCTGCCTGAGAGCAGTGTTTCTGGCGTTGCAGACACTGATATTCATTCACTGTCTGACTCGTCGATTACCATTGTCTTTTCGTATGCTGCGATCGCTTGTAGGTGTCCGCAATGGTTTGAAACGAAACATGCAAATGTAAAGTTCCAGGAAGGGGTTGAGCGTTTTTATTTAGAACCAATCAACAATAAATTAGTCAATGCAAATTCATTGTGGGATGGCGTGCATCTACCTCTTACCGTAAAAGTTACTGGCAAGTTTTCAAAGGAAAAAGAAACGGCAAAGACATACCGAACGAAAGGCGTCCCCGAAAATGCCAGGATTTTTTGGTATGATTCGATAACTGTTGTTTCCCCGGTTTTAACTTCTAATTAGCGCCTTCCACTCATTTTGTTTTTATCTTTTCCTAAAACTTAATGCGGTAACGCCACAGGAAAATCTTTTGGTCTCGCCAGGTTCCAGTTTCAGTTGTTGAATATCTTTTGAATACATTGAAATGCCTGAGCCCAGAATAATGGGATTCATCATCAGCCAGTATTCATCGATCAGATTGTGTTCTTCCAGCTGCCTCACAATGGAAGGACTTCCAAATACAAGGATATCGCCGCCTGTTTCCTTTTTCAGTTTTTCAATATTTGCTTTCAGGTCGGCGCTGATCACCTGGAGTTTTTTGGAGGGATCAGGTTGAAGGGTAGTGGACACTACTACTTTCGTGACTTTATTATACCAGGCGGAATGATGTTTGGCATGTCTGTTAGCATTTGGTTGCGATCCTGCAGTAGGCCAGTAGGCATCCATCATGTCAAATGTAACACGTCCGTACAAAGCTGTATCGGAGCGGTCTGTAAACTCTCCCACAAAATCGAACAATGCATCATCGAATCTGATCCAGTCCATTTCGCCGTTCGGACCTGCTGTATATCCATCGAGTGAAGTATGCATGGAAATGATCAATTTGCGCATATGATTTATTTTATGCTGCTAAATTGATCCATTTTCCTGTATTTCACAGGGGCTGACTGCGACAAAAAATGGTCTGTTTATCCCTTCGAATTCCCTTTGATATCGTCGTTCACGATCTTCTTCCTTGTTTTTTGCTGGAAAATATTCCCGAATTCCCAGTTCACCGTGAGCTTGAAGGCGCGCAGGTAGTACCTGTTGGTTGCCAGGGAATGGAAGCTGGCCGACTGCAATACGATCTCCTGCGGAATATAGGTGGAGAAAGGATTGATGGCCGCAGCTGTGATACTTAGTTTCGGTTTTACAATTTCTTTCTTCACAGCAAAAGTGTACATGTATTGATAAGATTCATGCCCCTGCAATGTGATCATGCGGGTACTGTATTCTCCGAATGCCTGCACAGAAAAACGGTTGGGTAGTTTGATGGTAGCATTGAGGTCGATATCAGCAGCCCAGCCTTCATTGAAAATGTGCAGCGCCTGGCTGGTGAATTCCAGGTGATTTACATTGAAGTTGCCATTCAGGCTCAGCCAGCTATTGATCATTGCATTGGAAGAAAAATTCAATCCATACATTTTGTTGCCTGCAAGATTCTGTTTTTTAGTAGAAGAAATCCCCTCTGCATTGGTCTGGGTATAGTCCACAATGGCATCGTCTGTTTGTTTCCAGAACAGGGATGAATTGAGGAAGAATTTTGTGCCTCTGTTCCATCCGTATACCAGCTCGGCCTGGTGCATGGTTTCAGGCTCCAGGTCGGGATTGCCGCTGTAGTGGTTTTTCGGATCGCTGGCGTCGATATTGGGATTGAGGTCCCAGATATATGGACGGGTAAGCCTTTGTGTATAGCTCAGAGACAAATGATGTTCATCATTCAGTTTCTTAGATACCGTAATATTCGGAATGAAGTTGGTGAAATTATTATTGAACTGAGGTCCTGAGCTGAATCGTCCTTTGATCTCCGTTCTTTCCACGCGAAGTCCGCCTTCCAGGTACCAGTCCTTTTTAAAATTGTTTTTCAGCAAGGCATAAGCGCTGTATACATCCTGACTGTATTTGAACTGGTCCGTACGCAATGGATCGGGTTGCAGTCCTGCAGGATCCTGTGGGTTGCCTGAGCTTGTGCTGTACTGGTTGTTTACATTGCGGAGGATGATCTTCACGCCGGTTTCCAGCGTCATTCGGTCTTCATCCAGGATGGGATGCTGGTAATCCGCCTGTGCTGTCCATTCCCGGTTCCTGGTTTTGTTGCTGTTGATCTCCTCATAGACGGGGAGGGTATGAATGTTTTCGGTTAACCATGTCTGATATGGATTACGGCTATGGGAGGGTGAGAATTGCGCCAGCAGGTTGAACTCCTGTCCGGGTCTCTTGAATTTCCTCGTATAACCCAGGTTGAAGTCAGCGCCGAGATAGTTTTCTTTGGCAGTGGTGGTCTGGAGGTATTGATCGGAGATAGCGCCGCCGGCCTGTTTCACGATCGTTTGTTGCTGACGGTTATGCGGCCATTTGCCGAACCAGGTATTCACACCGAAATTGAATTCGGAAACGGAGTCGGGTTTGAATGTGATGGTGAGATCGCCGGAACCGTGTGGAGCTGCGTTATCGCTTTCCTGTTGCTGGATAAGCTCCCCATCGGGAATCCCATCTTTCCACTGTTGCCGGTTTGTATTCACGGCTTCCTTTGTTCGATAACGATGGAGATGGCCATTGAGTGCAATATTCCATTTTTCCTGATTGATGGCGATGCGCGGATTCAGCACCTGCTCCAGGTTGGAGCCTGCTGCTTCCAGTGCGCCGCTGAATTCTTTTCTTCCTTTTTTGGTGATGATATTGATCACGCCTGCTGCGCCTTCTGCATCATAGCGGGCCGATGGGGTAGTGATCACTTCAACAGACTGGATAATATCTGCGGGCATCATGTTCAGCGCATCAGCAGCGTTCCTGGCCATCTGCCCGGAATATTTTCCGTTTACGAGGATCTTCAGATTCTTGCTTCCGCGCATACTCACGTTGCCCTGAGCATCCACATTCAGCACAGGCGCTTTGCGCAATACATCGGCAGCAGTTCCTCCTTTATTGGTTGCGTCATTGGCAGCATGGTATACCAGCATGCCTGGCCTGGATTCCACCAGCTTCTTTCGGGAACTGACCGTTACCTCGCGAAGCCCTTCCACTGCGGGTGCCAGCCAGATGGTGTCCGGAATGGATTGCCCATTCAGTTCTTTCTTACTGTAGCTGATGGCGGTGATCAGGAGAGTGAACTTGCTTTGTAATATTCCATTCAGGTTGAAGCTTCCTGCTTCACTGGTGGTGGTTGAGCCCAGTTGTTGCTGTTTTTCATTTAATAATACCACGGTAGCATGGGCCACAGGCTTGCGTGTGAGCGAGTCTATAACTACACTGTGTATACGCTGCTGTGCTGTTGCGGATGAGGCAATGCTCAGCAGCAACACTAAAAATACGGGATAAGAACGGGGCGGATTTGTCATTTGGTCAATAGTAAATGTTCCTAAAACAGGCAAATCTATTGATACCCCTATCGGTGAGAAGTAGTAATCAAGAACTTTTCTTACGAATTCAGGAATTTGAAAATACAGCGGAGTGTGGCAGTCGCTCGCCTCCCGGCGAGTGACCTGTATTTCGTCGCCTCCGGCGACACCGTGTTCGCCGGAGGCGAACAAACAAAAGCCACTCGCCGGGAAGCGAGCGACTGAGCACTGCGAAAGAAAAAGGGCCAGCCTTTTACAGCCGGCCCCGGTACACCAAATTGACAAGCAAGTTATCAGGAAACCCACTGCATCAGCAGTCCGCTGATATAACCGCCGTAATTGCCCAGTACATAACCGAGCACGGCCAGCAGCACACCAACCGGCGCTAATGCGGGATGAAATGCGGAAGCGATAAGCGAAGCCTGTACTGCACCACCGAGGTTGGCCTCCCCGGAAACTGCAAAAAAGAAATAAGGCGCTTTGATGATTCTTCCCGCAATGATCATGGCCAATGCGTGGAAACAAAGCCAGATGAAGCCTACAAGAAAAAGACCGCTGTTCCTGAACACCCCGAGAATATCCATCTGCAATCCTACGGCAGTGATGAACAGATACAGGAAAACTGTACCTACGCGGGAAGCGCCTGCTCCTTCCAGCTTACGCAAAGGTGTAAACGAAAGTATCACACCAATGCTGGTGCAGAGGATCACTACCCAGAAAAAATTGGAAGTGAGACTGAATTTCTCGAGATAAGGAAAATTGGTCTGAATGAAACTGACCAGCGGACCTGCTATGAGGTAGGCCAGTCCGCATCCTCCGAAGGCTACGGCCAGGATGGAAAGCGAATCGGAGAGATTTGGTATTTTGGCAGTAGCCTGCTGGTAGGCCTGCATCTTTTCTTTCACTTCTTCCACATCATGATCATTGGCACGGAAGAATTTGTTGATTTTTTTATTTTTTCCCACTCCATAAAGCAGAATGGCCAGCCAGATATTGGCGATCACGGCATCCAGCACTACCATGGTAGAGAACAGCTGCGGGCTGGGTTTGAACACTTCATTCAATGCTGCGAGATTGGCGCTGCCGCCGATCCAGCTGCCGGCCACAGTAGCAAGGCCGCGCCAGACGGCATCGGGCCCTTCTCCACCCACCAGGTCAGGAGCAAAACTTTTGACGATCAGGATCGTCAGCGGACCGCCGATGATCACTCCGATGGCGCCGGCCAGGAACATCACACCGGCCTTCTTCCTGAGCTTCCATAATTCCTTCATATCTACACTCAGGGTGAACAATACCAAACCTGCCGGTAACAAGTATTGCGAAATGAGTCCATATAGTTTTGATTCTTCCCCCGACACAATATTGGCAGTATTCAAGATGCCTGGAAAAAAATACAAAGCCAAAAGTGGCGGACAGAAAAAATAGAATTTCCTGAAGAATCGATTATTGCCGGTGCTCGTTTTTTGAACGAATGCCATGAAAACGACCAGTATCGCAAATATTACAATATCACTGCTGATCAGGGGTGCGGTTGCCAGTAAAACCATGTTGCGCTATTTGTTTGAATGTTGCTGAAGACCAAGTCCAGGCTGATTGCTCAGGATGATCTTTCCTTCTTTGAGTACGGGATCCTGGTAAGGATTGTTGCTGATGAGCCAGGTGCTGTCAAGATCCACCCAGTCGCACTGCGGAGCAATGGCAGCCGCCCCGAGGATGGCAACGGAGGATTCGCCCATACAGCCTACCATCAGTTTTAGACCGAGCTCCCTGGCTCGTTTGATGATCTTATAACCCTCATGCATACCCGTACATTTCACCATTTTGATATTCACGCCGTGATAGGCGCCTTTGGCCTTATCTACATCTGCCAGCCTTTGTACGGCTTCATCGGCCACAATGGGAAGCGGACTGTGTTGTGTAAGCCAGGCATGATTGTCCCATTGATCTTTAGGCATCGGTTGCTCCACGAAAATGGTATTCTGTTCTTTCAGCCAGTGGATCATTTCCAGTGCCTGGCTGCGATCGGTCCAGCCCTGGTTGGCATCTACAGTAAGAGGTTGCTGACTCACGGAGCGGATGGTTTCGATGATCTGCCTGTCATTATCACTACCCAGTTTTACTTTCAGCAATTTGAAATCGGTTGCTTCCAATACTTTCTTACGGATCATATCAGGCGTATCGATACCGATAGTGAGGGTAGTGGCTGGCATCATAGCCGGATCGGAACCGAAGAGTTCGTAACAGGGACGGTTGGTGAGTTTGCCAACGAGATCGTGCAGCGCAATATCAACGCCTGCTTTGGCGGCAGTATGACCGGGATGCAGACTGTTTACATAAGATAAGATCGTTTCGATGTCCTGCGGATCCTTGAATTGTTCCAGTTTTACGGTTGAAAGGAAGTTGATGCTATCGTCCAGTGTTTCTGTGAAATAGTAACCGGGACAGGCTTCGCCGTAACCGATGATGCCCTCGTGCTCAATTTCAGTCATGATCACGGTGTCTGCAATAGTAGTATGGCCGGAAATCGTGAAAGGATATTTTCTTTTCAATTCTTTTAAATACCAGGTCAGTTTCATTTTTATCGATTTAAATTATTTGCTTTTGCTTCTGGAGAAGGGGATGTAATTGGCGCGGGGCAGGTTAATGGTGCAATCATTCACTGCGCCTTTTTTGGATTGGGTAAAAAGATAGATGGCCCTGAGACCATGATCGAATCCCCTGAAGGCTGTTTGATTGCCGCGCTGATACGCCGGCGTTAGTACAACCGAATCGTAGCCATTGCGGAAGGCTACCAGTTTGTTGCCGCGCAGTTCAAATGTTAGTTCCACTATTGCATCTTTGCTGTAGAAGGCTCCGGTAAAGGGTTTGAGGGCTGCTGCATCCGGTTTGAAGCTGGTAGCTTTTCTGAACCAGGTTTCTTCTCCGCCACGTTTTACGATCAGTGTATCGCCGCCGGAAGAGAATCGGTACCCCGTGGTTTCATAGATGAACTCATTTGTTCCAACGGGTTGCAGCAGGGCTTCATGACAGATCAGTTTATTGTTGCTGATATGGAAGCTGAAGAATTCTGATTCGTCTTCAACGCCATAATAAGCGCCGGTCTTGTTTTGGAGTGTGGCAACATCAGGATAGTTCGTTTGTACTGCCGGGATCGCTGCTTTTCTTTTCTTTCCGAATAAGATCTCGAAGATCTTCACCTGCAAATCTGCCGTGATGATATTCTTGTTATTGGTCATATAGGTAACAGATATATCGTATTGCGGGTAATAAAGTACCAGCGCGCGGTAACCGCTAAGGAGCCCCGAATGGCTGATCTCACGGATGCCATCGAAGTCCATCACATGCACGCCGCCAACAGCATAGCTGATGGTGTCCCCACTAATGAGCACATAGCGCTGAAGCCGGGTCTGGGCCAGTTTCCCTTTGTTGATGAATTCGTTCCAGCGGCGAAGGTCATCGGCGCAGGTGATCAGTCCTGCTGCTCCATAGGTTTCATCGGTGGTATAACCATGACGGAGATGGGTAACCGGTCCGTAATAAGCAGAGGCCATGTTCGGGATTATATCTTCAAACCTGTTCCTGAAAGCGGAATGTTTCATTCCTGCCGGAGTAAGCAGACTGTCTTTCACGAAGGCAGCGAAAGATTTTTTGGTGACCCGCTCCACTACGATCCCCAGCAAGTCGAATCCCGCATTGGTATAGGAATATCGTGTACCCGGTTTGTAATTGAGATTGGATTGCCGGCAGATCATATCGATAGCATCATCCTGGTTGAATAATCGCTGCCCGGTTGGTAATGCAGAAAGATAGGTCACATTGCGCCAGTCTTTTAGCCCACTGGTATGCGTGAGGCACATGCGTACATCGATCTTGTTGCCATAGTCCGGCAATTCAGGCACGAACTTGCGGATATCATCGTCCAGCGAGATCCGTCCCTGCTGCACCAGCAGCAGCACAGCTGCAGCGGTGAACTGTTTGGACACGGAGGCTGCTTCAAAAACAGTTTCGTTGGTGATGGGTACTTTGTGTTCAAGGCTGGCATAACCGAATTCCTTGTGGAATAGCTGTTGCCCATTGCGCGACACGATCAATACTGCACCCGGACCATCATTCAGATACTGATTGAATAATGTGTCCAGCGATGCGCCGGCATTGGGCGATACCTGTGCACTGGCGTTGCCGCCAATACAACAGGAACCCAATGCCAGTGCTGCAAAAAAACGTTTCATGAGTTACTGATTTTTATGATAAGGAATCTATTGATTGGATAAAGCGGGTGTGAACGTAAGACCGAAATGCAGGGTGTTCGACAATGCATATGCGCCCGCATTCCTGCCGGTGGGGACGATGTAAGCGAAATTGAAACCGAACTGTTTTACATGGGCTCCGATACCGGCGCTCATGTACTTCCTGCCGCCATAGGCCTTGCTTTCTGAGAAGTAACCGACACGGGCAGAAAAGAGCTCTTTGTAATTGTATTCGGCGCCGCCGGCAATACTGAGGGCAGAATTGCTCAATCCTTCGCTGTAACTTTTGAATACACTGTACCTGGAATATTCCTCCATGCCATTGGGGCCTTCGGGGATTAACGGCGCCAGGGATTTATTGAGCTCGGCTGAAAAAGAGATCCTGCTGTCCTCATCTAACGGGTAGGTATAACCTGCGCCTGCGCCGATCCTCGCAGGAATGAAACCGGCATTACCGTTGCCCTGGTTGATCTTTGAAGCGCCTGCATTGGCGAGTATCAGTCCCGCTGTGAAACCTTGTCCCTCCTGATTGAGGCCATTGTAGAAGGCGGCAATATCACCGGTGAAGGCGCTGCCTGTTCCGTTGCCGTTATTATCGATGGTCTTGCCGATGCTGCTGCGGATATAGCGGAAGGTGAGGGCCAGCGAGATCTTGTCGGACAATGTTCTCGCATAACCTGCATCGATAGCGAACTCATTGGGATTAGCAAGTTGCAGCAAAGTATTGTTGAAATCCCTTTCTTCCACTTTTCCTGTATTGTAGTAACGGATGGATCCGCTCACTGCCTGCTTCTCGTCCAGTTTCTGGTAGCCTGAAAGACTGAGCATATAAAAGCCGGGTGTGATCTGTTTCAGCCAGTTCACATAATTGAGGGAATAGCCTCCTTCATTCTTTGCGAATACGGTCTTGGCTGCATTATAAAAAATGGATGCTCCGTCTGCTGAAGTGCTGATACCCGTTTCTCCCATCGCGGCGGCGCGTGCGTCTGGGGCAATGCGCAGCATGGGAACGGCAGTATTCACCATTTTGGATTCCGTTCCTTCCTGCGCCCTGGCTGCCTGTGGAAGAAGACCACAGGCAGCGATAAGGAGCATTGACAATGATGTTCTGGTTGACTTGATATATTGACGAGTCATTGTAAAGGCTTTAGCGTTTTATGAATTTTTTATCCAGCTTCAGTCCGGCTCCATTTACATTGATGATGTAAATGCCCGGGATCAACCTGTCTGCAGGAACAGTGAACTGATTCCTTCCCTGTTTCAGCGTAATACCGGTATGGTATATGCGCTGACCGGCGCTGGTGAACAGCGATACGGTGCCTTCTGTTTCACCTGGCATATCCACTCTCACCTGCAATGTGGTATTGTTACTGAACCAGGCATCGAGCGTTGCATTGTCAACGGCTATCGGCTGGATGGTAAGAACACCATTTGTGTAACTGATCTCGTAGTTGGCAGCCGCAGCGCCGGAAACGGTGATCGGATAGGTGCCAATAGGAGAACTGGTAGTAGCCGTGGTGTTGAAGACAGGCTGACCGGAAAGCACACCCAAAGTTTCTCCGTTCACGAAACCGGTAAAGCTGGCCGTGAATGCAGGTATAGCCTGTTGCTGCACCATGTTTGCATCATTGGCTTTGATCAGCAGTGGCGCTTTGTTCACAGTGAGCGTGGTAGTAGCATCGGGAGCGGCCAGATAAATATCGTTGCCCGGCTGCCAGGCCCTGATGGTAGCAGTACCTGCAGCTTTGATCTTCACTTTCCCATTTTCGATAGTGGCAACATTGGTATTGTTGCTGGTGTAGTAAACAGTGAGACCTGAGCTGGCTGTTGCGCCGGGATCGAAATCTGCTTCGCCATAGGTTTTGGTGATGGCGGCGGCGATATCGATAGTTTGTGATTCAGTGGGTATTGATTGTCCGGAGAAATATTCATAGGCTCCCATATCAGCGATGCCATTCACGATCCTGGCATTGCCGCCCAGATCAAGAGAAGTGCCCTGGGTGAGCAGGAGATTGTCTCCCTTGTCGATAGCAGGGCTTCCGGACATAAGGCGGAGGTAATTGTTGGAATTTGCATCGGTACTGAGGAATTTCGGATCCACACCGGTGATCACACCATCCACGCCGTTGGTGCCATATGCTTGTGTGAGGGTGTTCTTCAGCTCCACGATGGCATCTGCATTCTTGTAAATATCTGCGCCGTTTCCATTTATCACGGAGTTACCGTATATGATACAGTTATGGATAGCCGCTTTCGTGTTCACAGTGCCGCCAACATAAATAGCGCCTCCATCTTTCTGTGCTTTGTTGTTATAAAAAGTACAGTTGAGGATCCGGGGTGTATTGTAGGTGGTGGTGATATACAGTGCGCCTGCGCCGAGGTTCTGGCTGCCTGATTCATTATTGGCGAAACGTGAATTGGAAATAGTGCAATTCAGTACAGGGCCTGATGCAGTGCCTGTACCGGAAGCCCATACTGCTCCTGCATGCGCGCCTGCACTGTTGCCCGAGAAATCAACCCGGTCTATTTGATAGCCGGCGCCGGTGGAGATAACGATAGCGGCTCCGAATTGTGGTGTACGGTTATTGATGAAAGAGCCTCCGTTGATCACCAGGTTCGAAGGCTTGCTGTTCCTGCCTCCGATCTGGAAGGCGCCTGTGGCAACATTCCCATAGTTTTCGATCGCTTTCACATTGGTGAACACGGCATCCCAGTTACCCTGGAGATAAACAGCACCACCGGTGCCTGAGCCCGGTCCGTTTGCCTGGTTCTTCCTGAATTCCACATTGGTCATGCGGATCTGAGCCAGGATCTGGTCGTCTGTATTTCCCTGCAGGTAATAGCCTGCACCGGAAGAGATACATTTATTTTCGCTGAACACAACATCGGTAAAAGTGGAATGCGTGTAATAAGAAAGCATCATACCTCCGCCGCTGCCGGTGAGGGTTTCGTTCCTGCTTACATTCACTCTCTCGAGTATCAGGTGGTTGTCTGCTCCGCTGACGGACCTGGAGAAAACACCTCCGCCCGAAGAATTGGTTCCCTTATTGTCTGCAATGTTCCCGTCTTTCATCGTAACGGTGGAGTAAATACCCATGTAGATACCTCCGCCCAGGTTCCGGGAAGTGTTGAATGTGATATCAGATCGTGTAAGGGTCACCGTTGATGCAGTGTCCGCATTTCCTTCCGTGTAGATCCCACCGCCGCCTGCACCGGTAGATGAAGCGGAAACAGTGCTGTTCTGCGTGATGAGGGCATCCTGGAATTGAATTTGGCTGGCATAGCTGTACACACCGCCGCCAAAGCCCGGCGTAGAAGTAGTGGCGCTGCTATTGCCTTTGATGATGCTATTGGAGAAACTGGCCTTGCTTCCTCTTGCATGGATACCGCCACCGCTGTTCCTCAGAATGCTTTTACCATTCACAGAGCTGAAGCCTTCCCCGTCGGCATTACCACCGGTAATGGTGAAGCCATCCAGTAATGTGCTGGCAGTATTGTACACGGATAGCACAACGTGATAGGCATTGTCTGATGCGTCGTTGACTGTGCCGATATCACCACTCAGGATACTTGGATTGGCCGTAGTATTCCTGTCGGATATGATGGTTTCGGTACCGGCGAAGCCTCCAAAGATCTTCACATCATTCTTTAACACGAATGCTACATCCCTTGCGCTGATTGTGCCGGAGCCGCCTTCGAGTGTTGCTGGTTTATAGGTGCCGCCTGCTACCCAGATCTGATCGCCGGCAGCAGCTGCATTGATCATCGCCTGCAGGTTGCCGGAAGCATTGGCCCAGCTGCTGCCATTGCCGGTACCGCCTTGCTTCACATAATGAACATTGCCACCGGAGCCGGAACCCGGCAAAATGGTGAGCGTGCCTGTTTCATAGGTGATGGTGTAATTGGGCGAAGCGGCGTCGCTGGCTGTGAGCGTGTAATCACCGGGTGCGGATGCTGAATTGGCTGTAGTGGTGATGGTTGGTTGGGTGGTGAGACTGGCCGCATTATCACCATTCACAAAACTGGTGTACACGGCTGTGAAACCCGGGAAAGGCAGGTATTGCTCCACACTTATATTGGCTGGTTTAATGATCAGCGGGGCTTTGCTTACTGTGAGTATTTTCTTCACTGGCGTGGCAGGAAGATAAGTCTGGTTACCTGGCTGGGAAGCAGTGATCTCTGCTGTTCCGGCTCCTACGATACGGATCTGGTTACTAACGATGGTGGCTACCTGAAGATCGCTGCTCGTATAAGTAACCTGTAATCCTGAACTGGCCGTTGCGGCAGGATCATGGTCTGCATCTCCGTATTGCAGGTTGATATCGTTTTCAAAAGTTATTGTCTGGGATTCGGTGGGCGTCTGACTGATACCGGATTCGTACGCGCCCATATCGATCACATTATCATTGATCCTGGAACCACCCGCGAGGTCTTTGATATAGGCTGCAGGCAGCAGGTTGTTTGCTCCCTTGTCTATGGCAGGGCTGCCGGATGCCAAACGAAGGAAATCGGCGGATGCAGGATCGGTGCTCAGGAAAGAAGGATTGCTGCCAACGATCACACCGTCCACTCCATTGGTGCCTTTGGTCTGTGTCAGTGAGTTCTTCAGGAAGAAACCTGCGTTGGCCGGCTCTTCGATATCGGCAGATGCACCACCTGTAGTGTTACCGTAAAAAATGGAATTGTATACAGTTGCAATGGCAGTTGCACTGTTGTTGATACCGATGCCTCCGCCATTGTAGAGGGAATAGTTGGAATAGAATGTTGAGTTGATGATAATGGGCCTGGAATTGTTGGAGACGAAAATGCCGCCGCCACCGAGTGTGGCCAGGTTGGCCCTGTTGCCGTAGAACAGGCAGTTGGAAATCTGCGCATCTTCATTCGAACCGGTAGCAGCACTGAATATGAACAGGCCGCCGCCGGCGCTGGCAGTGGCTTCATTCTCCAGGAACTTCACACGATCGATCACATACTTGTTATAGCTGGAGATATAACCTGCACCACCAGCCGTAGTGGATTTATTTTTCGAGAAAACCGCATCGGTGACCCTGAAAGTATTGTAGGCAGCGGATGCTCCGATTACAAACATGGCTCCACCAGTGGCGCCGGCACTGTTCTCTGTAAAACTTGCTTTATTGAAAATGCAATTGTTGTAGTTGTTGATATACATCGCTCCGCCGGATGTGCCTGATTTGTTTTTGGTGAAGCTGGTATTGGTAAATTCGAGATTGCTGAAAGCGTCAGCGCCGCCGATGCAATACAATGCGCCCGCCAGGGCGCTGGATTCGTTTTCGGTGAAGCTGAGGTTGTTCATAGTAGCGTTCACGTAATTGGAAAGGAAAAGTGCGCCGCCATTACCGGCATTGGCCTTGTTCTTTGTGAAGCTCACATTATTGAGGGTGGCCACATTGTTGCCGGCTGAATTACCGATAATGATCAGGCCTCCTGCAGATGTGCCGGCGATATTCTCTGTGAAAACAACATCCGTGAATACTGGTTTGGACCATGCCTGAACGAAGATGCCTGCACCTGCATTGGTGGTTTCGTTGCCCGTTACCGTTACATTGGTGAAGCTGGTATTGTTCACGGAGTCGGCAGTGCCAATCATGCAAAGGCCGCCGCCAAGTCCACCGGATGTTGTTGAAGAGCTGGCTTTGTTCTGTTGAAGTCTGGCATCTTTGAGCACCAGGCTGCTGTTGATGGAATAGATGCCTGCGCCGCTTCCATTGCCGGTTCCTGCTGTGGCACATTGATTGGAGGCTACAATAATATTGCTGAAGGTGGCAGAGCTGCCGCGCGCCAGAATGCCGCCACCGCAGTAGCGGAAAACAGACCGGTTATCGATGGAGTAGAAGCCTTCTCCGTTGGCATTACCGCCTGAAACAGTAAAGCCATCAAGCAGGGTGCCGGCAGTATTGTTGATGGACACTACCACGTGATAAGCATTGTCCGTTGCATCGGAAGCAACACCGATATCTCCGCTGAGCGTGGTGGTATTGGTAGTGGCATTACGCTGGCCCAGGGCGGTTTCTGTGCCACTGAAGCCGCCGTAGATCTTTACATCGCTTTTCAATACGAAAGCTACATCGCGGGGGCCGGATGTATTGCTGCCGCCAGGAAGGGAAGCGGGTTTGTAAGTGCCGGCAGCCACCCATATTTCATCTCCTGCCGCAGCCGCATTGATCATGGCCTGGAGATCGGCAGAGGCATTGTCCCAGCTGCTGCCACTGCCATTGCCACTGGCAGTGGGCTTGACGAAGAACACTCCGGGAGCTCTTTTCCCCGCCATGAAAAAAAGAAAACATGCGATGAGCAAGCAGTAGGTATACCATTGTCTCATAAGCTGAAAATTTTGTTCTGGTTAATTTGTTGAAATGGGTTTCAATAGGAGGTCATGGAAGTCATAACTGGGATCAGTAACCGGGGAAATGGCTTTCATCCTTACCTGCCCGATGCGGCCATCGGGCTCCAGGGAGAAGGTTACATAGGCATCGGCTTTGAACTCCCGGTGCCTCCATCTTACAATGAAGGAGTCATATTGCCAATGCTCCATATCGCCGGTCATTCCTGGTGAATGCGTGAAATTCATCACCAGGTGGCCACCTTCCTTTGTAATGGTGACGGTGCCATACCAGGCATCCTTATACGATCCTGCATATTGCTCAAGGGGTAGTGAAGGACGAGAAGCGGCGTTTCGTTGCGTGATGGCGGCCTGTTCTGTTTTCCTGATATTTTCGAAACCGATGTCCTGTGCTTTCTTGTATCCGGCTACCCAATCGAAAGCCGGTACGCGCATTACATGATCGCAGATATGATTGATGATGGCGCTGATAGCCCCGCCGGATTCCTGGTTGGTGAGAATGGCGATGCCCAGGTTTTTTGAAGGGATCATGAATACGCGGGAGACGAAGCCATCCAGTTTGCCGCCATGCACGATGGCCCTTTCGGAGCGGTAATTGTAGGTGTAGAAGCCAAGTGCATACGACTGGTAATCCATCTGTGCGGGTTTGAGATATGCTGGTAACTGCGCTACGGGCATGGGGGTTACACCTTTCCACAAAGTGGTGGTGGTAGCGGGCTTGAACAATACCTTGCTATTGATGGCCCTGCCTGAATCCAGTTGCAGCGCCATCCATTTGGCCATATCTGTTGCATTGGAGGCGATGCCGCCTGCCGGATTGGTAAGATCAGAAATGCCATATTGAAGGAAGCCGGTCACTTCTTTCACAGCGCCATCGAAGCGGGCATGTGAGGAAGAACGGTTGGCGGATCTTTCAAATTGTGAAATGCGGCTAAGGGTCTCCGTCATACCAATTGGTTGCAGTATGCGCAATCTCACTTCGTCTTCCCAATCATTTCCTGTAACCTGTTTGATCAGCTCCCCTGCTGCCAGGTAGAGGATATTATCGTATGCGTAATTGTTCCTGAAACTATTGGTGAGCGGAATGTATTTCAGCTTTTTCACGATCTCTTCCCGGCTGTAATCAGTAGGAGGGAATTGCAGCAGGTCGCCTGCATAAGCGCCAATACCGCTGCGATGCACCAGCAGGTCCTTCACGGTCAGTTGGCTGGTCACATAAGCATCGGACATGCGGAACCAGGGCAGATAATCGATCACGGGCTTGTCCCAGTCGAGTTTCTTTTCTTCCACCAGCATGGCCAGCATGGTGGCGGTGAAGGCTTTTGAATTGGAAGCGATAGGGAAGAGCGTATGTTCATTCACGTGATCTGTGGTGCCCAGTTTCTTTGTGCCATAGCCTTTGGTGAGTATGGGCTTTCCATCTTTAACAACGGCAATGCAAAGGCCTGGAACCTCAAAGGTTTTCATCACCTGCGTGATGTAATTGTCCAGTCCCTGTGGCAATGCTGCATTGGTCTGCGCTTTGAGGGCAGTTGGTCCGGGGAGCAGCGCAGACAGTGCCAGGGCTAGTAAACGAGTTTTGATCATGGTGTTCCGGTTTGAGTATTTAAAGGCAAAGCAGTCCCTTACCGTCTTTCAGACAGTGTTAAAGGGTGTCGCGGAAACGGAGAGGCCGCGGTGGGCGGCGCTCTCAAACGATTCCGCAGTTACTGCATAACCAAACTAGAAAAGGTCCTTATCCGGCCAGGCCGTGGATGAATTGTTCACTGCAGGCCATACCAGTCTGTCGAGATCTGTATTGAAATTGCCACTGGCAGATGTATTGATCAGGATCACCCAGTTGTAACCAGTGGTGGTGCGCACCATCCAGTTGCGCGTACCCGTGTAGGTGCCGCCATGGTACCAGTTGCCATTGCTGCTCACGAGGAAGCCGCAGGCGTAGTTGCCGCTGGCAGTGGTTTTGGAGGACATGATATTGAGCGCATTGGCATCAAGTACATCAGGTACAGTATTGAACCCGTCTACCCTCACCAGGAAACGCATCATGTCTATCGGTGAAGCAAGCCAGGCGCCGGCACCGCCGATACGGGGTATCACTCCTTCCGCATATCCATATGGGTTAGTGCCACCAACACCATAGTATTTCACTTCTTTTGGTTTCCTGCCAGCAAGACTGGTATTGGCAAAGCTCATATTGGCAATGCCCATGGGCTTGAGGATAGAATCGGTTACATATGTCTGATAGGTCTTTCCGGTGATCTTCTCGATGATCATTCCAAGAATGAAGAAACCTGCATTGGAATAATCAGAAACGGTTCCGGGGGTATTGGCAAGCGGCCTGTCGTTGATCATCCAGCCGAGCAGTTGCGCCTGTGTGTAAGTGGAGTTGGCGAACATGGGATCATTACTGCTGTTGCCCCAGCCACCGCCGGTATGGTGCAGCAATTGCTCCACCGTGATCTGTGTTACGTTGCCGGGATAGGGTGCAGCGCCGAAAGTGGTGCCCAGCACAGCGCCTGTTCCGAATACTTTATCGTTGAATCCCAGTCTTCCCTGCTGGATCAGTTTCATGATGGTAGTGGATGTGATCCATTTGCTGAGACTGGCCAGTCGGAACTGGCTGCCGGTGTCCACTTTCAGGCCGGCTTCCCTGTCGGCAAAACCGTATCCTTTTGCATATACCAGTTTTCCATTTTTGGTGATGGCCAGCGAAAGTCCGGGAACATTATAGCGTGTCATGAATGCTTCGATATCATTATCCACCACTTCCAGCACCAGGTCTTCCGTGGAAGTGCCGGGAAGTTCCGGTATCTCCACCGGATCAGGTTTATAATCACTTTTGTTACAGGATGCAAACCAGAGCAGGGCTATGATCCAGATCCAATTAATATTTTTCATATTTCTATTTTTTAACGATCGATGTTGATGGAAAGGGATTTGTTATTGCGCCCATCCGGGGTTCTGTTTCATATTCCTGTTGGCTTTCGTTTCAGCGAAAGGGATCGGCATGATGAACCTGTTATTGGGATATGTGTAAATGGTTTCGTCGGTGGAGCGGATATGTCTCACATCCATCTTTCTCCTGTTAAGATCGAACAGGCGGTGGCCTTCGAAAGCAAACTCTTTTCTTCTTTCCAGAATGATCCTGTCTATGAGCGCATCTCCTGTAAGTGTAATAGCGGCGGCAACATTATCGGCCCTCTGCACGATGGTGGTGAGGTCCTGCTGTGCAAGGGTAGTTTTGGCCGGATCTGATTTGCCCAGTTCTGCCCTTGCTTCCGCTCTGATCAGGTAAGCGTCCGACAGGCGAAGCACTTTGATATGATCGTCATTGGTGGATGCTCCTCTCGGATATTTTTTTACAAAGTAGGCGGGATTCTCGAAGGTGGCATTGCGAACCCCCACGATGATCAGTGAACGGCGCACATCGGTGCCGGTGTATTGATCATAGAGGTCTTGCGTGGCAAGGCCTTCACCATACCTGGATTGCTCATAGATATATCCGAGGGAGTTGGTGCCGGCATTATCCGTTGGGAGATTCACCACTTCGAACAAAGATTCGGAACTGTAATCGGTGGCCCAGCTGGCTACATAACTGGCGCGGGGCAGGAGGGTGAAGGGACCATTGATCGCTTCGGTGGCATATTGCTCTGCCAGTTCCCAGTTGCCCATGTAGAGATAGGCTTTGGCAAGCAATGTTTGCGCAGCGGCAGGCACCATATAACCATTCTTCTTCGACACATTCATCAGTGTAAGGGCTTTCTTCAGGTCTTCAGTGATACGCTCGTACACTTCTTTTACGGTTGCCCTTGCAGGTGAGATGATGCCTGTTTGCGGTTCGGTAACGATGGGAACACCCATGTGCGATGCATCGCTGGTGAAATTATAGGGTTGCGCCCAGAAGCGCACCAGGTCAAAATAGGCGAGGGCCCTTACAGCGTACAGTTCACCAATCACCTGCTGGATGGGAGCAGTGGGATCGAGTTTTTCTCCTTCTGCGATGGCGAGATTGGCATTGCCGATCACGCGGTACATGGAGTTCCAGCAGGCAGTGGTATAGCCGTCGGTACTGACGATGGCAAAATTGTCGTGGTCCAGGAACCGGCCTCCGTTGGAGCGGCTGATGAACACGTTATCGCCCAGCAGATCGGGTACGAGTGTGAAAGTTCTCGAGTAATAGTTATTGTCCTTGAAATGCAGGTAGGCACCATTGGCTGCTGTAGTAAGCGTGGCGAGGTCCTTGATGGTCCCTGTGAGTGGTAATGATTGCGGGTTCTTCAGCTCAAGGAACTCTTTGTTGCATGCCGTGGTACAACAGGCTGCTACCATGAGTGCGGTTATATATAAGCGTGATATTTTCATCTTGAATGATTTAAACATGCTGCAATGATCAGAAAGTAAGGTTGAGTCCGGCGAGGAATTGCCTTGCGATTGGCAGGTTCTGGTTGAGGATACCACCGATATAGGTTTCAGGGTCATGTCTCAGTCTGTCGTCTTTCACCATGGTCAGCAGGTTATTACCTCTCAGGTATACCTGCAGTTTCTGGAAAACAGTATTCTTTACCGGTACGTCGTAGGTAATGGATACATCACGCAGACGGATATACGAACCGTCGTACATGAACCTGGAAGAATTCTGCCCGGAAAGACCTGTCTGGGTTCCGCGGTATACCATTTTGGGGGAACTGGCTTTGTCGCCTGGTTTCTGCCAGCGGTTATCGTAATCCACTCTTGCTATTACGCCGTAATCGGTAATGCCTGAAGAAGCATCGTTGGAAGTGAATGCTCCCCAGCTGTCATACAATTTGTTGCCATAGTTGAAATAGAACATGAAGGAGAGGCTGAAGTTGCGGTATTCGAATGTGTTTGTTAAACCTCCGAAGAAATGCGGCGTGGCGCTGCCCTGGTTGAAAGCTTTTGCTTCGGTGAATTTGGTAGTGGTAGCTTTTTTAGTGCCATCCACCCACCACAATCCTTCGCCGGTCTGTACATCCACACCAGCCCATCCGGGCAAATAGTATTCGTAATAATCGCCACCGATCTCGCGGTTGAAGACACCGCTGATGATCTGGTTGGAGCCGCTCAGGGTCAGCATCTTGTTCTTGTTGGTGGAGATATTGAAACTGGTTTTCCAGCTGAGTCCATTCTTGTTGGCGGCGCGGATATTCTCGGAGCTCAATGAAACTTCGATGCCGGAGTTTTCAAAGGAGCCGACATTCCGGTTCTGGGTGGCGGCGGTGCCGGCGGCATTGGTAGCGGAAATGGGGGCGTCCATCAGCAGGTCGGATGTAACGCGGCGATAGTAATCGAAAGAGCCGGTGAGCCTGTTGTCCAGGATGCCGAACTCGAATCCGATATCGAATGGATTGTTCTTTTCCCAGGTCAGGTTGGCATTCTCGATCTGCGAGATCGAGTAGGCGGGACTGTTATTATACGAACCGGAGGTTGTATACACGCCCAGTACGCCGTAGAGGTCTGATGCCTGGTTGCCGCTGGTGCCGTAGCTGGCGCGGAGCTTCAGCATATCGATGAAACCAAGATCGCGGATGATATCTTCCTGATCGAGGTTCCAGGCAAGACCGATAGAACCGAATTTCGCGTAGCGGACATTCCTGCCGAAGCGGGAAGAACCATCGATCCGTCCGGTCAGGTTCAGGTAATATTTTCTCTGGTAATTGATACTGGTATTGAGGAAATAAGAAACCAGCGAAGAAGCTGCCTGGCTGCTCCATGCCACAAATGGCGTGGCGGCGCTGGCGAGCGTATACAGGTCGGACTGTGCAAAGCCGTCTGCCTGTGTACTGATGTATTTGCTGGTGAACTTCTGCGCTTCCTGACCCAGGGTGGCGTTGAGGCTGAAATCACCAAGTTGTTTACTGTAGCGGAGAAGGTTGGTGATATTCCAGCTGATCAGGAGGCTGGTATATTCAGCGGCCCTTCCTTTTACACTGGCCGCATCCACCCAGAGAGGGCTCCAGAACCGGTAGTCATCGGTAAAGCTCATATCGATAGCCATCTTGCTTTCTGCAGAGAGGCCCGGCAATATTTTGAACTCTGCACCGATATCACCGAGAAAAGCATAGATGCGGGTATCGTACCTGTTTTCTTTACGCACGATCTCGGGGTTGTAGGTGATGGCGGTATAGGAGCCGTCTGTATTGTAAGGTGCAACCCAGGGTACCAGCCTGTTGAGTGAGCGGATGGGATTGGCTCCCAGACCGGCATTGCCGATGGTACTCAGTTTCTGAAAGTTTGGCGCCATACCAACGTTGATGGACAGCCGGTTACTGGCTTTATGCTTCAAACGGAGACGCACATTCGCTCTTTCAAATCCCTGGTCGCGCACCGTGGCGTCCTGCTTGTAATAACCAGCAGAGGTAAAGAAGGTGGTTTTATCGTTGCCGCCTGAGGCTGAGATATCATATTGACTGAATTTGCCCCGGCGGAGGATCACATCGGCCCAATCTGTATTGATATTAGGTTTCAAGCCCTGATCAACCAGGTATTGGTAAGCTGCCTGGTTGGTAGTGATGCCGGCGAGTGTGGTATTGTTATTGAGAACGCCTTCGATCAGCAGCTCGGTCATTTCGCGGGTGTTGAGAGGTTTGTTCCTGTCTGACATCGCGATCTGGCTAAAGCCTGTTTGCACACCCAGCTGCACTTTCGTTTTTCCTGCTGCACCGCTCTTGGTAGTGATCAGGATCACACCATTGGCGCCGCGGGAACCATAAATAGAAGTGGCGGAAGCATCTTTCAATACAGTAATGGACTCGATATCATTCGGATTGATACCAGCCAGCGTGTTGGAAGAGAAAGCGAGTACGGTGGTAGGCCCATCAACAAATGGAACACCGTCTACCACATAGAGCGGAGAGCTGGAGGCGCTGTAGGAACCGATACCACGGATCCGTACGTTGCCACTGGCGCCCGGTTGCCCGGTACCGGTAGTGGATTGAAGACCGGCCACATTGCCCTGGAGGCTTTCCTGGAATGAGGCCCTGGGCTTTCCTTCCAGGTCTTTCCCAGAAACTACGGAAGCGGAGCCTGTGTATGAAGCTCTCGACTGTTTTCCGTAGGCCACTACAATCTCCACTTCTTTGAGATCGGAAACTTTTTCGTTGAGGCGGTAATGATGTGCTGCATTGATATTGGCGGCCGTGAGAGCAATCTCGCGGGTTTCATATCCCACGAAACTGATCACCAGTACATCACCCGGCTCTGCATTGATGGTGAATTTACCTTCAGCATCAGTGGTGGTGCTGGGCGAACCTTTCTTCAGGGCAACGGTGGCGCCGGCCAGCGGCTTATCGTCGGGGCCGGTAACAGTGCCTGTGATCTTGTTGAAGGCATCACTGCCTGTGATCAGCAGCCTGTCTTTCAAAGGTATCACCGGTTTGTCTGCCAAAACAATAGTGGAATTTTTGATCACATAGTTCAGTGGCTGATTACGGAAAATCACATCCAGCACTGATTTCAGTGGGGTGTTGGCCACCTGGAGATTTACCGGCAGGGCGCGTTCCAGTTGATCATCCGTATACGTGAACGTAAAATTGGTTTGCCTTTCTATTTCCCGGAAAGCGGCTTTGAGGGGAGCCGATTTGAGATTCAGGGAAACGTTTTGCGAAAGACCATTAGCAGAAACCTGCATGAGAGCGGTAAGCCAGAAGAGCACAGCTAGTTTCATAATCCGCAACATTTTAAGCACTGACGGGCTTTGAACAGGAAAGCAGCCCCATAATAGGTTCTTATCTGCCGCGGCTGGCCGCGCAGAAAGACAGGTTAATTCCATAACTTTGTTTTGGTTGGGTTAACAAAAGAGCGTCTTACAGCAGATTACTTTTTTGGGTAAACTCAATCGTCAACCGGAAGTGCCGCAAACACGACCGGTTTTTTTATTGGTGAACCCTGTTGTTATCAGGTATACATAGCAAAAAGTTTTACAGACTTAAGCAATTAGTTGTTTGGTGTTCTGTTCTTGTGCCGTTTCGTTGCGTGCTATTTGGTAATGGTCACTTTTTTGCCTTCTATGATGAACTTCACTTTTCCTGTGAGCTCAAACACTTCCAGGAGTTCTTTGATGGGAACGTCCCTTGATATTTTCGAATTGAATTTATTTTCTGGTTTGGCCAGCATGATGATATCTGCATCGTACCAGCGCGAAATATGCCGCATGATCTTTTCTATGTCCTGTCCCTTGAAGTAGAAATATCCATTCTTCCATGCCAGCTCGGCTTCCATATCCACCTGCTCTGCAATTTTGATATTCCCGGCTCTGTCCACTTCCGACTGTTGTCCTTCTTTCAAGATCACTTTCTGATTTCCTGCCGCTACACTTACGCTGCCGCTGATCAGGGTGGTTCTGATGCCTTCTTCATCCTTGTAGGCATTCACGTTGAAACTGGTGCCGAGCACCTGTATCGTGGAATTGCCTGTTGTTACGATGAATGGCTGTTTACTGTTTTTCACTATTTCAAAATAGGCTTCACCATTGATCTCCACATTCCTTTCCTTGCCATCGAATGCGGTTGGGAAGCGGATCGAGCTCATGGCGTTCAGCCATACGCGCGAACTGTCCGGCAATGTGATCTGGTACTGACCTCCACGCGGTGTGGCGATGGTATTGAAACCTGCTGCCTTCCCTTTGGCGCTTTCATAGGCTAGTTGTCCATTCGCTGTTTTGCGGATCCTGGTGAGCCCCTGTTCAGCGAGATAACCATTGGACGCACTGTCAAGGATAATGGTACTTCCATCTGCGAGTGTCAGCATCGCTTTGTTGCCGCCCGGTTGAATGATCACTGGCTGCTGAACGGTTTCGGTTCCTGATTCGGCTTGTCTGCTGGTAAAGAACCATGCTCCTGCGCCGGCCACCAGGATCACTGCCGCCACCCAGCCCCATCTTCTCAAAAAATGGACACGGTGTACGGGAGCAGCTTTGGGAAATAATTTTCTCCTGATCTGTGCATCGATATTGTCAGGCATCTCTTCCGATGGCTCATAACCCTGCCAGGCCTCCGCAATGATGGCTTCTAGGTCTTCATTATCTGTGCCGGACCTTAACAGTCTGAACAATTCTTTTTCTTCTTCTGGTGCAATCGTGCTGTTGAAATATTTTCTTAACAGATCGCCTGTTTGCTGATGCATAGGATTGTATTATACAAATAGACAAGTGGTAGAAATAAAAGTATGACAAGCCCCCAAAAAAATTATTGCTGCAAAGCCATTTGCCAGCAAATGATCACCAGACCGGAGCCGAGCCCGCTTCTGATAAAGGTCATGGAGCGTGAAAGATGTGTTTTGACGGTGCTAAGGCTGATGTTCAGTTGCCGGGCGATCTCTTCCTGTTTCAGTCCTTCTTCCTTGCTGAGGCGATAAACCACCCGCTGCTGTTCCGGCAGCTGATCCACCAGATGCCTCAGCTTCCGGCGAAGTTCATTGTACAGCACGGGATCGCTCTCTTCACTGTTGCCTGCCTCTTTGGAAAGCTGGTTCACAATCTCATCTTCAAATGCGATCCGCTTCAGCAGGTTGATGCTGCGATTGTATACCATGCTGTGGAAATAGTGGGAGAAGGATTGAACATGGGAGAACCTGGCGCGGTCTTCCCAGATCTTGAGGAATACGTCCTGAACAATGTCGGCAGTCATTTCGGGCGATTTGGTCAATCGCAGAATAAAACCATAGAGCTTATGACGGTACTGGTTGTACAGTGTTTCAAAGGCGCCTGCGTCACCTTGCTGAATACGTTCCAGCAAGTCTTTCTCATTATATGGTATAATTTCTGCCAACTACTCGTAATTCCTGTTGTTATGGGGTTATGAATGGAAATTATATCCTGCAGTTTCGGTAGGATGAGGCCTATGGGTATCCAAACAAATGTATCGAATATTATAAAATAGCAAACTTTTCAGTTGGAAATGTGAAGAGGCGACCCAGGGGCCGCCTCTTATGCTGTAGTGTTGATGATATTTTTATTTATACGATGTGTTCACTTTTCTATTTCTTCTCTTCCGGTTTTACTGCAACAGGGAAATAGCTTGCCCTGATCAGCGCATCCAGATCTTTGAAAGGAGCAGCCGGTTTGAGAATGGGTTGCAGGAACTGGTAGATCTTCAGTCGGATCTCCTTGCTGGCGTAATTATCGATCCTGTCAAAATGATGGCCACCGGGGAAGCTGTCGTAGATCTTGTATTCGAATTTCTTGTTCTCGGCCTTGAGTGATTTGATCAGGTGCTCCACTTCCAGGATATTCACATCCTCATCGTTGGTATTGGCATGGATGAGCAGTGGTGTTTTGAGTTTCTCTGCATTCCAGGCCGGTGAACGTTTCCGGTACTCGGCAATATTCTGGTACACTTCCTTACCGAGATGATAATCGGCAGAGAATAGTTTACGGTACTCTTCATTCATATATCCCATCCGCGCTACCAGGTCGCTCACAGGCACGCCTGCATAACCGACTGCATAGCTTTCAGGGAAGCGGAAAAGATTGAGAAGCGTGAGCATCCCGCCATGGCTCCATCCGATAATGCCTACACGGCTCTTGTCGATAAAATCATAGTTCTGCACCATGTAGTCCCGGCTTGCTTTTGTATCGTCCACTTCGCGTCCGCCATAATCGATCTGGCGCTGGAATGTTTTGCCGTAACCTGTACTGCCACGGTATTCGGGAGCAGTCACTACATAGCCTTGTGCTATCAGCTCCTTCACGATATGCGCATTGCCACTGCCGAAATTGCCATGAACACCCCCATGTGGCAAAACGATCAGCGGATATTTCTTTTTGTGATCGATATTCTTCGGGATGAACACGTAGGCCTGGATGGTGACGGGGTTCTTCACACCCTTGCCGGTAGGATTCTTTACTACAGTGGGGGGAAGACTGCTGATCCTTACTTTGTCTACATACGCTATCTCTTCCATCTTTTTATACCAGTTGAGATCATCCACTGCTTTGGCGAGCTGCTCATTATCGAATTGCAGATTTTCAATTTCTGTTTTCAATTCTTTTACTTTGGATTCCAGTGAAGCGGAACTGCCGGATTCCTGTGCCTGCAATGCAGCTGGAAACAAAAGGGGGCTGGCCAGAACAGTTGCCAGCACAATTCCGGGAATGCTTTTTTTCATTATACAACAATTAATAGTGATCAATGATTTTGGACAGTGTGTTTTTGACGGCGCTCTTAACTGCACCCGCAGGAGCCTGGTGATTGTTCACTAGAAAAGAGAAGGTGAGCATTCTTCCTTTTTTCGTGATCAGGTAACCACTGAGTGTTGCCTGGCCGTTGAGGGTGCCGGTCTTGGCAAAAATATTTTCCGGATAATCTGAATAATAGTCTTTGAGCGTTCCGCCTTCTCCACCATTTACGAGAATGCTGGACACTCGTTTCCATCCGAATTCCTTTTTCATCTTATTGAGCAGCGCTACAAATGCATGTGGCGATATGAGATTGTTCCTGCTCAGTCCGCTGCCATCCACCCAACGGGGATGATCGGGAAGATCTTTGTGGTCCTTTTTCATCAGGGAATCGATGGTGGTCCTGTCTGCCAGTTTCCCGGTGATCTCACGGCCTGCCATCAGCAATAATTGCTCGGCAAAGAAATTATCACTGTGCAGCATCATGAATTGTAAAACAGAATCGGTATGCTGTGTGTAGAATGGTTTGAAATCTATACCAGGCGCCGATTTCCGGATAGCAGGACTGCTGATGCCCAGTTTCGATAAAGTATCTGCCAACAGTTTGTATACGAATTCAGGTCTTCTTTCTGCGTGAACGGGCGCATAAGATTATTCAGCGTGGAGCTGCTGGCGGTGAAACCATTTCCATCTTCCTCCCTTCTTACATTCACCCCCTTACCGTTGAGTTCATTCACGGTAAGATAAGTTTGGAAATAAGCCGGTATGGCGCGTAAACCACCAGCATCTTTAGTGAAGCGAACCACGTTGCCGTAGATGGGCATGGCGGATCTTTCGGGCATATAGAATTCCTGGAAATTGTTCCAGGCCCAACCGAATCCACGGGGTGTGAACTGTGTTGATGGAATAACCAGAACAACTGGTTTGCGGTTTGTTTTCAGCAGGTCCCATACTTTTTGTGTTTCGAATGCGGGGTGCAGGAAACTGGGATCGCCATTGGGTTGCAGGAAAATGGTGTCTCGGCTTTCATGAATGAACCAGCCCGGAAGGCTGTCCGGCAGGTATTTCATCGAAGCGTAACTGGTAAACAGTTTCATATTGCTGGCCGGGATGAATTGTTTGTCTGCATTTTGCTGCACGATCATTTTGCCGGATGCTTCATCATATATGCAGATGCCGGTGAAGGCATTGGCGAGGGCTGTGTCTCGTTCCGGATGTATGGTATTGCCGATACGTTGTTGCGTACTGCAGGCTGATACCCATATAACGGAGATGATCAGGGGTAAATACTTCATGTAACAGGGCTGTTTATTTTTTCATCAACTGTTGTTGCAGGAACCGGATGGAAGCGGTCTTCACTTTCACCAGGTTGGAGAAGAGCAGCCAGTGATGGGTATCGTCCGGGATCACCAGGTATTCGGTGGGAACGCCTTTGGTCTTAAGCCTGTTCACGAGGTCGAGGCTCTGGGAGAAGGCTACGTTCTGATCATCATCGGCGTGGATGATGAGTGCAGGGGAGCGCCAGCCATTCACCCATTTGGAGGGCGAGGATTCCCAGGCGATGCGTGCGGCTTCATTGAAGTCGGGCGCATACTCTTCTTCGTTTAGTTTCTTTTTCCTGTTGTGTACTCCGTGGATGTCTACACCGGCTTTGAAAATATCGGAATTGCGACCCAGCGCCATAGCGGTGAGATAGCCTCCATAGGAGCCGCCGTAGATACCGATGGCTTTCGGATCAACGCCTGGTTGTTTGGCCAGCCATTTGCCTGCTGCCAGTACATCGATGTATTCGGAAGCTCCATTCATGCCGGCATTGTCGGGATGCTGGAACTCGTACCCATAGCCTGTTCCCATGCGATAGTTCACGGAGAGCACTACGAAACCGAGACTGGCCAGGTACTGGTTGGTCTGGTAATCGTAGAAATAATAATCCATATTATGCCAGCCCAGATACATCTGCCTGCGGGGACCGCCATGTACATAGATGATGGCGGGTGATTTGGACGATGCATTTTGCGGTGCGAACATTTGCGCATATACGGTTATACCATCGGGTGATTTGAAACTTACCTGTTTGGGGGTGATCAGTTTATTGTAATCGAAATTCCCCAGTAATTCTTTGCCCTGCAGTGCTGGTTTCGCATTGGGCTCCAGTTTCAGGACGGTGGGCAGGAGCGGGCGTTGTGCTGTATTGCTGAAATATGCGATCGATTGATCGTTGGAAGTGAAGCTGGGAGAGGTTTCTATGCCATCGCCGCTGGTGGCCCAGCGGATCTCGCCTCCGCTTACAGGAACGATGCCGATATGCCTGCGGTCGTTATCACCTGGCGTATTGCCCGTATTGGCGCAGAAGGCGATTTTGCTTCCGTCGCTGCTGTAACTGATATCTTCCACCACATATTTCCCTTTGGTGAGTTGCTGAACGGATTTCGTTTGTGGGTGTATGGTATACAGGTGCGGCCATCCATCCTGGTAAGAAAGGAAAACGATACGGTCCTGCACAGGCCAGTTGAGATTGAAAGCTCCCTGCCATGAGGGAACAGAACCTCTTAATGTGGCAGGTGTTTTCCAGATCTCTTTCGCGTTCTCATCATCGAGCCCTGTTACCATTACAGACCAGGTGCTGTGTTTCTTTTTCAGCAATGAATCCAGTGCGCCGCCGCTGGCAGGCTGACGGATGAATGCGAGCTGTTTTCCATCAGGGCTCCATCTGGCATAATCATCTCGTGAGAAAGAAGGGGAGATCCATTGTATGCGTGATTGCCCTTCGTTATAAACACCAATGAATGAGTAAGCGCCGCGGCGTGTGGTAAAAGCAAGCGCTTTCCCATCGGGGTTCCATTGCATGCCTCTAACGGAGCCGGATACCTGAAATAATGGTTTGGCTGCCTGGCTGCCGTCTGCTGGTACGATCCAGGGCTGACTCTTATTGATGAATACGATCTTTTTTGAACCGGGATGGAACTGGGGAAAATCGCCGTCGCCCAGGTTCTTCAGTTCTCCGCTGCCCAGGTTCACGCTGTATAGCTGGATCTTTTGCGGACTGATATAACTGGCTGCATTGGTGGGGCGTGCTGCGGAATTGGCGCCATGATCGCCGCCACGAACAAATACGGCCCATTCGCCATCAGGACTGATGCTCACGCTGGTGAGCTCCAGGCCATCATCTTCATTGAACTGTGTGAGTTGCCGTGCAGGCTGATCAGGGCCGTCAATCATGAAGAGATTACGTTTGCCCTGCTGGTTGGCAGTGAACAACAGTGTGGATTGCTTTGAAGCGGCTGTGAGGCCGGAGAGATAAGGTGTGGCCATGAGATCGCTCAATGCATAGGATTGTGCAAAGAGTGAATGGCCAAAACAGAAAAACAGGACTGGGAGAAAATATCGCATAGCGTTAGGATTGTGCTTGATGAATAGCCAGCAGGAGTGTATCGAGATCCTGTTGGGTGTGCAGGCTGCTGATCACTACTCTGTTCAACTCAGGATCTGTGGGCAGCGGATAATGGAAAGATGATATGACGATCTTTTTTCCAAAAGCTTTTCAAAAAGCCCGGCTTCCGGAAAATAATACACCGGAAAGCCGGGGATATACTGACAAACTGCTTTACAACGTTGTTGGAAGTACTGCATATTCAGCAGCAGTTTCACTCTTTGTTCCTGGCAAATGGGCGCGGCCAGTAACAAAGCCTGCATAGCCGCAGGGGAAGGAGGTGATGCACCAAGATAAATGGGAGACTGCTTCAAACGAGCGATGGTAGCTGCATCTGACAATACCACGCCAGCATCTGTACCCAGCCCTTTTGCCAGGGATGCCACCACGGTGATGCTGAAACCAGGATGATCGGGTATCCATTGCTGTTCGGTCAATACTCCGATGCCATGGGAGTCGTCCAGCAGGAAATGGATCTTTTTTTCCGGTAATATGTTTTTGAATTCACTGAAATCATAGAGCTCAGGCAAAAGATTGTTGAGCGTATTGCTGATCACGAGGAATTTGTTCTGTTCACTTTTATTGATTTCCGACACTGTTTGGATTGCCCAATCTTTGAAGCTTCCTCCAATACCCGGGTTTTCATGCAGCCACAATGCAGGATGTGTAGCGGGTGCGTACAAGGTAGTTGCAGTACCTGCCAGATCTTTCACCGCCATCTGTGCTGCCAGGTAACCACTGGAAGTGACCAATGCTGATTCGCTTCCGAACCGGTTGGCCAGCGCCGTTTCCACTTCCGGATATACAGCGAATTGTACATTGTTGTTGCGGGATGTTCCGTTGTTGAGGCCATACTGTTGCATACCCTGCATAAAGAACTCCAGCATGCGCGGATGCTGTTGCAGACCGAGATAGGCAGTTCCGCCGAAGAAGAGCCAACGCTGGCCGCCGGCCTGTATTTCACGGCCGGCGGCAGTATGTAGTTGGCTGAAGTTGATGTTTTTTTCCATGGTTAAGGTGCAAAGGAGATTCCGATGGTTTTGTACAGATCGGCTGTCTTCACTTTATCGGTTCCTGTCAACTCCAACACCAGCAGCGGTGTGCCGGTGAGTGTGTTCAGGGCTTCCACTTCCACATAACCGAAACTGCTTCCCTTGCTCACTGTAAATGTAGTGCCATTTGGCAAACGGTAATCGGTTCCTTCCACAGCAGTGGTTTCGCCGCTTACCACGCGGAATGATAGTGCCACATCTTCAGTGGGTTGTGCGCCGAAGAAATTCACCCTGTATTTCACCACACCGCTTGACGGCTTTTGTTTGGTGGGCAGGATGGGATAGTTCTTGCCGGCGGCTTTGCTTACAGACACGGCATTTTCAAATTCGATGGTGGACGCAGTGTATTGATAGCGCTCATCATAGTTCTTGAAACAGGAGCTGAGTGATAGTATCATCACCAGCATTGTAATGATATGAGTGATCTTTTTCATGTAATTATTTTTGTCTGGTGATCATTTGTACCCTTCATTCTGTTCGAGGTTGCTGTTGGCATTCACTTCACGGATAGGGATGCGGGGGAGCATGCGATAATCTGTGAAAAGGATATCGCCTGTTTCCTTGATGATATCCATGCCATTCCTTTTCAGGTCGAAGAAGCGGTGTCCTTCAAAAGCCAGTTCCAGTCTTCGTTGCAGCAGGATCTCATCCAGCAGGGCCTGGCCGCTGAGGCTCACTGTGGTGAGGCCGGCACGTTGACGGATGGTATTGAGATCAGTCAGCGCTTGTGCTTCACCGGCAGGCGTACCGGTTTTGTAAGCAGCTTCTGCGCGGTTGAGATACACTTCGGATACCCTGATCACCGGTATATTGTCCAGGTTGACCACTTTATTCTTAGAGATATACTTGGTGCATTCCAGTTTGGCTGTGTTGGCGCCCAGCCCAAACATGTACAGCCCCTTACGAACATCGCTGGCTGGCATCAGATCGTAGAAGGATTGTTTTGCCACTATTACACCGTGAATGCTGGCTGTAACATCGGTAAGGAAGGCGCGGGTGGTGAACATGCCCCTGAGGGAATTGTCGCTCCCCAGGTTTTCGCTCACATTGAATTTTATTTCAAAGATGGATTCAGGATTTACTTCGGCTCTCCATCCTGTCATGTAATTGGCATTGGTCATGAACTTACTGCCACTGAGGGTAAGTGATTCCGTGGCTTTGTCCACCGCTTTCTGATAATCACCGTTGTACAGTGCAACGCGCGTGTAGAGCGCTACCACAGCGGCTTTGGTGGCTTTGTGAATGCTGCTCTGTGCATTGTTGCGGTTGAAACAGGCATAGGAGCTGTCGAGGTCATCATAGATCCTTTTGTATACATCGGGGATACTTGCGCGCGCTTCGAAACTGATCTCATCGATATCATTCACTCCACTGGTAACGATGGGCACGCCGCCTTTATTGGCAGGAGCGTAGATGGCCGTGGGATCGTATGCCTGTGTACGCGCGAGATCATGATAGAAAAGTGCACGGAGGAAATACACCTGTGCAGCGATTCCATCCCTGTACAGCTGACTGGCAGGCAGTGTTTTCAATGCATCCAGCACCAGGTTGGATTGGTTGATGGCATAGTAGCAGGATTGCCAGTTGGTGAAATGAGAGCCCGGAGCATTGCTGCATTCATTGGCCATTTGAGAGGAATTGCCGGAATGATACACGTTATCGGCGAGTGCTTCAGCAATGGCGTAATAGTTGCGGCCATACTGGTTGGAGCTTTGCAATCGCGCGTAAATGCCGGTGGTAGCGGCATTCACCCCCTGCTCTGTATTGAGGGCGATACCGGAATCGATCGATTGTTTGGGATTCAGCTCCAGCATTTTCTTGCAGGAGAACAATGTGCTTCCGATGAAGCAGGCCGCCAGGATCTTATATAATGATGTTGTGGAAACCATGTGTTAGAATTTTGCGGTGATACCAAATTGAAATGACCTGGTTTGCGGGATCAGACCTGTATACGTGGTGTAATTCTCTCCATCGAGGAAGAATTCAGGATCATAGCCACTCCATTTGGTCCAGGTATGAACGTTCAGGCATTGGGCAAATACTGAGATCTCCTGCATACCCAGTTTTTCTACCGGCTTACGGGGAAGCCTGTACGAAAAATTGATGGTCTTCAAACGGATATAGCTTGCATCTTCGAGCCAGCGCGTGGAGGCCAGGTCGCCACGGGCGGAATTCACTTCTGCTGCATTGTTGATGGTGCGGGGTACGGAAGTGATCTGTCCGGGTGTGGTCCAGCGGTTATCATAGTACCAGAGGATCCCGTTGATATTCATATCGCCTTTGCGTGCCATATTGCGGCTCTGGTTATTGTACAGCTCTCTTCCGAAATCATACTGGAAGAAGATGCCGAGTTCAAATCCTTTGTAGCTGAAAGTATTGTTCCATCCGCCATAGTAATCGGAGAGCTGGTTGCCTCTTCCAAATGGCGTATAGGCATTGGCGGTAGTAGCCGGAGGATTGTAGGAGAGATTGCCTGCATTGTCGTAGAACAGGGGCCTTCCGGTAGCTGAGTTCACGCCTGCATACTGCGGATAGAAATTGGTCTTGAGTGAATAGCCCACACGAACACTGGGATCGCCAGGCAGCTCCTGGAGCGTGTCGTAGAGTTTGGTCACTTTGTTATTCAGGAAAGAGATATTGAAATTGGATACCCAGTTGAAATCGGCAGACTTCACCAGGTGTACCCCGATCTCCAGTTCCAGTCCTTTGTTCACCACTTCACCTACGTTGTTGTAGATCTCTTCATAGCCTGCGATCCAGGGAACGGGTTGACTGAGGAGCAGGTCCTTGCTGGTGCGTTTGTACACTTCCACTGAACCGAAGATCCTGCGTTGGAGGAAAGAGAAATCGAGACCAAGGTTGATGGTTGCGTTGCGCTCCCAGCGCAGGTTGGCATTGCCGAGTGAGTTGGGTTGGATACCTGGCTCATTGTTGTAGGTGATGCCGCCACCGAAGAGGGAACGGGAAACGAAATTGCCGATCTGGTCGTTACCGGTTTCGCCATAACCTGTGCGCAGTTTCAACTGATCGATCCAGTTATATTTATTCAGGAAATCTTCCTGTGCCATATCCCAGCCGATTGAAATGGCGGGGAACCATCCGAACATATTGTTGGCGCCAAAGCGGCTGCTGCCATCGTAACGGATGATGGCGCTGGCCATATAGCGTTGCGATCCGAACCAGTTGGCCTGGAAGAAGGTACCCATGCGTTTAACACCCGTCCAGCTTCCGGACGCACCAGTGATCAGGGCTGCGGATTGCATCTGCCTGAATTCGAAATTTGGGAAGCCTTCACCAGTTACAGAATTGCTTTCACTTTCGAAGGAACGGTATTCACCGCCGATGATCAGGTTCACATCATGTTTATCATTAAATGTTCGCTGGTAGTTGAGCGTATGTGTATTGGCGAAAGATTTTGGTGTCTGCTGGTAAGTATTGAGTACGCCTCTTTTCACATAACCTTCTTGTGTGCGGGGATCAACATAGCGTCTTCCCTGGATATTCCGGTAATCGAGGCCCACTGTGGTTTTGTAGGTTAGGCCTTTGATGATCTTGTATTGCAGCTGCAGGTTGGCCAGCAGACCGGCAGTCTTGTCTTCCTGGTCGTTCAGCAGGGAAGTATGCACAGGGTTCTGTGTGAAGATTCCCGGGAAGCCATTGTAATCATAGTTCAGTGTGCCATCTTCTTTGTAGATGGGAATGAAGGGGAGCATCATCGGGCCGGCGTATGCAGGGGATGAGAAGAGTGTGCTGGAGCCTGCACCACCTGAAGGGCCATTCTGTTTGATGCTGGTAAGATTGATATTACCGCTGAAGCTAAGTTTATTGCTGATCTGGCTGTTGAGGAAAAGATTCACGGTACCGCGTTTGAATCTGGATGCCACGATACTTCCCGTTGTGTTCTCGTAAGAACCTGAAATACGGTAAGTGGTTTTACCGCTGCCGCCGGCTGCTGAGAAATCCGCTTTGTTGGATTTGCCGGTCTGGTAAACAGCGCGGTGCCAGTCGTAGGTAGGTAGTGCAGCCATTTCCTCATCGGTCATGGTGGTGGGCAGTTTGGATTGCGTGAGCACCTGTGTTTTGGCCCATGCATAATCGCGTGTGGGGTTCGCATTCATCATGGCTTCGATGCGACCACCGAGATATTGTTGCGTGTTCATGAGCGGCATCAGGTTGATGGGCTTCACAAAACCCGTTTGCAGCGTGAGGTTGAACCTGGTGGCGCCGGCTGTTCCTTTCTTGGTAGTGATCAGCACAACACCATTGCCGGCCTGTGCACCATATACGGAAGCAGCGGCAGCATCTTTCAGTACTTCGATGCTCTCGATATCTTTCGGATTGATCACTGCCAGCGGATTGGTGCTGACGGTGGTGGTGGAATTATCTGAGTTGATGGGAATACCATCAACTATGTAAAGCGGATTGGTGCCTGCCGTGATGGACCCCTGTCCGCGGATCTCAACTTTGATTGCTCCGCCTGGAACACCGCTCTGGCTTTGGATCTGCACGCCCGGCATCCTGCCCTGGATAGCGGCATCGAGTGTTTGCACGGGCATCTTCTCAATATCTTTTGAACGCACGCGTGATATGGAACCTGTAACAGCGCGGCGTTGTTGTGTGGCGTAGCCGGTCACCACCACTTCATTCAGGTCAAGCACCTGCGCATTCAGTGTGATGTTGAGCGTTAGTTGATTACCAGCGCCAATGGATAGTTGACGCGCCTGTTTCTTATCGGTAGTTTGTGCCGTATGTCCATTATTCGTTTTTTTGATCGTGATCTCCATCGATTCATAACCCACGATGGAAACCTGCAAGACCGCATCTTCCGGAATATTATTCATGGTGAAAGAACCATTGGGCGCCGTGGTGGTTCCGGTGGAACTGCCCTTGATGGTGATGCTCACATCGGCCAGGGGATCGCCGGCTGCATTGCGGATGGTACCCGAAATGTCCACGGGAGGAAGAACAGGATCAGGCACAGGTTTGGGGATGATGATCTTTTCAGACAATACGATTGTTTTGTCGCTGATCATGAACAGGAGTGGTTGGTCTTTCAGCACCATGTCCATGAATTTGTCCAGTGGCATGGATAATGCTGAAACCGTTACCGGGTGTGTGTTTGCCAGGAGTCCCTGGTTGTAGAACACAACATATCCGGTCTGTTCTTCGATGCTGGCAAAGATCTTCTTCATGGGAAGGTCCTTGCCTTTGAGGGTGATGGTCTGCGAGGAGGTGCTGGCAGACACGCTCAAACAGGCAGCCAGAATGAATAATGTGGTCAATCTCATAATTCGCAGCAGTTGCGCTGTAAGCCCGTAGGACATTGCCTGTGGTTGCACACGGGAAATACCCGGCGTGGCTGATGTTGCCAGTCCCGGAATGAAGGCCGGGGCCGGCGCAGCAGTTTTTTGCATAAATTGCAGTGTTTGGTGAAAGAATAGGTTCGACTCTATTTTGTTTTACTGAACAACCGCCGGGAGTGGTGCAAACACTTCCGGCTTTGTTTTTATATCCACAGGAAAGGCGATTGATCAATAGTAAGGAAAAGGCTTTTGTATTATTTCAAGCCACTAAGGTTGAATGATGAGCTTCCGGTTGTCTAGTTTTACCTTTACTTTCGACATCTCCAGCGCTTTCAGCATATTTTCGAACTGCATGTTCCTGCTCATCTTTCCGCCGAATTTTATATTGGGTACGATGTTTTTTTCATAGAGCACTTCTACATCATACCAGCGGCTGAGCTGTCGCATCACTTCATCCAGCCCGGCGCCTTCGAAATCGAACACTCCGTTCTTCCAGGCCATCACTTTGGGAATATCTGCATTGTTCACGCGGATCTTTTCCGTTCCCATTTCCGCTTGTTGGCCCGGTTCCAGCACGATAGATTTGAAATTGCCGGAAGCCACGCGCACGCTGCCTTCCAGGAGTGTGGCGCGGATGGCTGATTCATCTTCGTAAGTATTCAGATTGAAACTGGTTCCCAGCACTTCCACGCTGTTGCCATTACGCATACTCACGATGAATGGACTACTGGCCTGATTCGCCACTTCGAAATATACTTCGCCACTGATTTCCACTTTTCTTGTTTTTCCCTGGAAGCGGGTGGGGTAGCGGATACTGCTGGCGGCATTCAGCCATACACGGGTGCCGTCTGAAAGGGTAAGATGAAATTGTCTTCCTCTTGGCGTAGACATCCGGTTCCAGGCAATTGCTTTCGCTTCTTTCCCATCATACACGAGCGCTCCATTCTGCAATACCACTTTTGCTCCCTGCTGATCTGCGATAAGACCATTGCCGGCACTGTCGAGCGAAACCTGTGAGTTATCGTCCAGTGTAAGGATAGCGCCATTCATGCCCGGCCGGATAGAGGCGGGTGGAATAACTTCCATGGCTATGGTTGATGAAGGCGCTTTGTCTGCGGGACGGAACCAGAACCAGGCGGCTGTTGAAATGCAAGCCAGAAGGGCTGCGGCAGCCGCTGTTCTGATAAAAAGGCGGCGATATTTAGTATTGTTCTTTACCGGAGGATTTGAAGCAATGCGGTCAGTGGCCAGTATCTGTTCAGACATCGCTTCCCAATCGGGCTGCCCCGATGCCTGCCCTGGCATGGAAAGCTGCTGCATCATGGATCCCAGGGTACTGCGAACCAGATCCGCAGATGTTTCATCGTTGAACAGGGTTTGCAACTCCTGGTCTTCGGCAGCAGTCAATTGTTGTTTCCTGAATTGTTGCAGCAGGTATTTGATCCTTTCCTGGTCCATGAAAATAGGATT
This sequence comes from Pseudobacter ginsenosidimutans, assembly GCF_007970185.1. Classification (NCBI taxonomy): domain Bacteria; kingdom Pseudomonadati; phylum Bacteroidota; class Chitinophagia; order Chitinophagales; family Chitinophagaceae; genus Pseudobacter; species Pseudobacter ginsenosidimutans. The sequence continues at coordinate 4,229,210 of NZ_CP042431.1, forward strand.
GTGGAATATAGGATGCGCGAAAAATGGAATGGTACTTCCATTTTTCAAAAAAATTATTGGAGTAGCACCGATGCGCCGATGATAACAGGAATAGGATAACCCGATTGTTCCAGATGAAGGCGGATCTGTTTCAGGGCCTTGGTGAGATTATTCTTGACAGTCTGAGGGGAAAGCTCCAGTTTCTCCGCGATCTCTTTCACAGACAATTGTTGTTCGCGGCTGAGACAAAAGATCTGCCTTTGTGTTTGCGGCAATTGTGTTACTGCTTCACCGATCAGCCCCTGAACTTCCTGCAAACTTAAATGTGCGATGGGATGTTCGTCTGATTCGTTCTGTTCCGGTAATTGCTGCAGGTAATTTCTTGCGAGGATCTTTTTGCGCAGGATCATATAACATTCATTGGCTGCGATGCGGAAGATATAGGCGCGGGGATGTTCCACTTCGCGAAGCTTGTCGCGCTTCAGCCAGATATTCAGGAAAGTCTGCTGGATCATTTCCTCTGCCTGGGAGGATGATCCCAGCAGTTCTGACACAAAGGGGTACAGCAATTTACTGTACGCTAAAAAAAGGAGCGTAAAAGCTTGTTCTTCTCCGGATGCGATCCTTTGTAACAGCTCTTTGTCGTTATGGGGCAGGGCTTCGGTCAAATGCCGTTCAGTTTGGACAGAGTACTGGTTGCAAACTATCGAAAAAAGTTCAGAAATCGGGCAACATCACAGGAGAATTGAATTGGGTAGTTTCTGCAACAGCCGCAAGATAATACCGGCGGCTTTCCGATACAGATGTCAGGAGCAGGTAATATGTTACCGGATGGTATGCACTTTGTGCGCGTACAACTGATCTCCTGATTTCAAACAATAACAAGATTATCATGAGTAGGAATATATCTCCTGACGGTACCAGTGGTAATTTCAGTTCGGGCGAAAATTTGTCTTACTGGCTCGATACAGTGCCGCCGCTCGAAACAAGTACATTGAGTCAGGACATGGAAACGGATGTGCTGGTGATTGGCGGTGGTATTGCGGGCATCACTACGGCTTATCTGCTCGCCAAAGCCGGGCGCATCGTTATGCTGGTGGAAGATGGGCTGATCGGATCCGGCGAAACAGGACGTACCACTGCTCATCTTACCTGTGCATTGGATGATCATTATCAGCATATCGAAAAGGCATTCGGTGAAGAAGGCAGCAAGCTGGCAGCACAAAGCCACCAGTCTGCTATTGATCGCATCGAAGAAATTGTAAGGGCCGAGCATATCGCCTGCAATTTCGAAAGACTGAATGGTTATCTTTTTCTATTTCCCGGAGAGAAAAAACAATACCTGGTTGATGAACTGGAAGCCGTGAAGCGTTCAGGCATCATGGCGCAATGGCTGGATGAAATACCGGGCATGCCTGCCGCGGCCGGGCCTTGTATCGCTTATCCCATGCAGGCGCAATTTCATATCATGCGTTACCTTCACGAACTGGCGCATGTGGTATTGAACCTCGGCGGGAAGATCTTCACCAAAACAAGAGCATCCGAAATTGATAAGAACGGAGCAAAATGCAATGAATTCACTGTAAGGGCACAGCATATTGTAGTGGCCACCAACTCGCCGGTGAATGATCTTGTGACGATGCATACCAAACAATTCCCATACAGAACATATGTGGTGGCTGCGAAGATCCCCAAAGGCTCACTTCCGCATTCACTCTGGTGGGATACGGGCGATCAGGATTCCAAATGGATCACGGCGCCTTACCATTATGTACGTACGCAATCATTCAGCAATGAACATGATCTGCTGATCGTAGGTGGGGAAGATCATAAAACAGGACGTGCCGATGAAGAAAATATTCCTGAAGAAAGCCGGTACCAGGCTTTGGTCAACTGGATGAAAGTGTATTTCCCGCAGGCGGGGGAAGTAGTATACAATTGGTCAGGACAGGTGATGGAACCTATCGATTACATGGGATTCATAGGCCGTAATCCTGGCAATGAAAATATTTACATCATCACCGGCGATTCCGGCAATGGTATCACGAATGGTACGCTGGGTGGTATGATCATTTCCGATCTGATACAGGGCACCGAAAATCCCTGGGCAGGGCTCTATTCCCCCAAGCGCAAGCCCCTGAAGGAATTCGGGACTTATCTTTCCGAAGTGATGAACATGGCCGCGCAGTATGGAGATTATTTCACCGATGCGGATATCAAAAGTTTGGATGAACTGGAACCCGGCAATGGCGCCATATTAGGAAAGGGCATGAAAAGACTGGCCGTGTATAAAAATGAAAATGGGCAGGTACAGGCTTGTAGCGCCGTTTGTCCGCATCTTGGTTGTGTGGTGCAATGGAATGCAGATGAGAAGTCTTTCGATTGCCCCTGTCATGGTTCAAGATTTACGAAAGAAGGAGAGGTGATCAATGGCCCGGCCATAAGCCCGTTGAAGAAGGTGGAGATCAATGCTGGTCATAACTATCAATAATGTGTACGTGTAAAGTGAAGGGGGCTTGCAGAAATGCAGGCCCTCTTTTTTTGTTGAATGGAGTATATGCGATAGACAAATGTCAAATCAAAAGTTTTGACAGGATTATTCTTACATTCTGTTTTCTTTACTACATTCGACGGAAGCCAATATTTTTATTGTTCACTAATCTTTCTAAACTCCCGGAATTTGAGGACTAATGCTGTTTGTCTGCCTGCTTTTATTATAAGAGCAAGTTTGTTCCTGATCCCCTGTTTGCTTGTTATTTCCCAGATCAGTTCAGGGCAGCAGCGCCTCTTCACCAATCAGCAGCATTTTGGCGTGGAAGATGGACTTCCTCAAAGTTATATTTCAGGCATTATCCAGGATGCGGATGGTTTTATCTGGCTAAGCACGATGGATGGATTAAGCCGCTATGACGGCAGAAAGTTCAGGACATTCCGTTATGACCCGCAAGACAGCACAAGCCTGGCTGCCAATACGCTCAATGGCCTGGGCAAGCTGGTCAATAATGTCGTTACCCTCTATTACGGTCCTGGAAAGGATGATGAGTTTGACCTTAGAACGTTCAGGGCTACCCGAAACAATATTCGCAGCCGCCTGGCTGAAATACCCGGCATCCGGTGGCAATCATACCGGTTTGGATTCAATACCAATAATTGGTTTTTCACAGTCAACAATCACAAGGGGATTGGCTGGGTGAATGGAATTACAGGTAAAGCCCACTATGCAAATACATCCAATGGAAAACTGTACAATGATACGATCTGCGCCATTACTGAATCTCCGGAAGGCAGGATATATGTGATCAGTGAATCTGGCGTGCAGGTAAGTGATATCAGCCAGAATAAATTCGAATGGTTTGGTTTTAGAACGAATGTAAAGCCACCATCTCCAACAGTTGATATGGGAATGCTTTTTGGAGAGAAATTTTCCATTGCAACCTTTCCAGGCAACAAAGTGGCCACACTGGAAAAAAATGTATTGAACGTACTCGATATAAACAAAAGAAGCAGCAACATAATACTGTTGCCTCCTCCCAAAACCAATTCGATAAGGGGTGAGAATGGTTTGCAGGTAGACTCCCGGGGCCGCATCTATTTTGAGTATTATGGACGAATATACAGGCTAACGGATAAGGGTACACTAGAACTGCTCTGGGAGCTTAGCGGCGCGCCGAGCCGTATCAGTGCATTTTATATTGACAGATCGGATGTATTATGGGTTAGCCTGAACGCACAGGGCCTTTTGAAAATTGACCTAAAGGCAGCTCATTTTGAATCATACAAGAATAATGGAAATTTTATAGAAGCCGTAGTGGCCATGCTGGGTAATACCAAAGCTCAATTGCCGGAAGAATGGAAAATCCCGGATGCTGCTTATTATTTCCGGCAGGCATATGATGATAATGGAATATTGTATTCCTGTAATAACTGGTATGAACGGACCGGCGTTTTTCGGTTTACAAAACAGGGATTTCAGCGTCTTTCGCATTTTCCTGACCTGAAAATATTTACCGCGGTGGTTGCTATGCCCGGAAATGAGATCCGGGCATTTGATCAGGTGGAGGCAGTATGGTATGCCTGGAGCAATCATTCTACTGTTCCACAAAAACTGGAGTCCGATCTTGAAAATTTCAGGAATGTAGAACTGGCAGATGCACGGTACATAGGCGGTTATATCTGGATGACCACTACCACGCATGGTTTGTTTCAGTCTGACGGAAAAAAGCTGATAGCAAAATATGCGGGACAACTGGGAAAAAATACAGTCCCGAATGCATTAACTGAAATTTGTGCTGATCCTGCCGACAAAAATAAATTCTGGGTTGGCTCCCGGGGTGGAGGCCTTATGATGTGGGATGCGCAAAAAGGATTACAGCGTATTTACACAGAAAAAGATGGTCTTCCCAATAATACTATCTATTGTATCCTTCCTGATAAGACCGGTAAGATCTGGTGCAGTACCAACAAAGGCATATTCAGACTTGATCCCAAAACCAGTCATGTTGTAGCTTTTGAGAAAACCGATGGATTGCAGGGAAATGAATTCAACAGGGCGCATAAATTTGTTTTGCCCGATGGAAGGCTGATGTTTGGTGGACTGGACGGATACACGATCATCGATCCTGCAAATTTTGAGATCACCAGCCAAACCGGCCTGGTACCCGTACTCCTGACTGACCTGCAAATCAACAATGAACCGCAGGGTATCAACTTGCCCGGGAGTATTGTTAAGCAATCAATCAGTACCTTATCGTCCATTGATCTGCCATATGATAAGAACTATCTGCGTTTCGAGTTTGCAGCGCTGGTGTACAACCAACCGCAAAAGATCAGGTACCGTTATCAGTTGGAAGGTGCCGATAAGAACTGGATTGAAACGGGATATTCCAATGTAGCCAGTTACTCTGCACTGCCGCCGGGTAATTACAACCTGCTGTTGAATGCAACAGACAACAATGGCTTATGGAGCAAAGCAGTTACTTCAATAAAAATAAACATCGAGCCACCTTTTTGGCGAACCTGGTGGGCCTGGTTGTTATACATTCTGGTAACGCTGGCTTTGATCAGATGGTATTTTGTATTTAGAGAAAGAAGATTGCAGGTAGAGCAAAACCTGGTATTTGAAAAAAGAGAGGCCCTGCGTTTAAGAGAGATCGATGAACTGAAAGACCGCTTCTTCAGTAATATCACACATGAGTTCAGAACGCCACTAACGCTGATCATTACACCGCTTGAAAAATTGACACAGGACCATTCTCTGCCGGCTCCGGTTATCAGCACACTTAAAACGGCTCAAAGAAATTCAAAACAATTATTAAGGCTGGTAAACGAATTCCTCGATTTTGCCAAACTCAACCACGGACAGCTCAAATTAAGAACAGCAGCGGGTGAGTTGAATGTTTTTACTGCCAGTTGCGTGAACGCTTTCGATATGGCTGCGAAGGAAAAAAATATTACGCTCAGTTTTACCTCAGCCAATATAACCGGCCTCTACCTTTTTGACGAAGAGAAATGGGGAAAAATTGTATCCAACCTCTTGAGCAATGCACTGAAGTTTACGCCTGCAAATGGAGCCATTTCTGTAATACTGTCCACTACTGCGGAGGAACAGGTGCAGCTGGAAGTATGCGATAATGGTCCGGGTATACCTGCGGAACTGCAGTCGAAAATATTCACCAGGTTTTTCCAGGCTGACGATTCTGCACTGCGTAAGTACGGCGGTACAGGCATCGGTTTGTCGCTGGTAAAGGAACTGACCACATTGATGGAAGGGAGCATTGAACTGGATAGTAAGCCCGGTGAGTATACGCGTTTTGTAGTGAAAGTCCCAATGAAAAAAGTGGAATATTCTCAAACAATACCAATTGTCCGGGGCAAAGAATTGCCAAAACAAAAGGAACAAACCACAATGGAAGATGCTCCATTGTTACTGGTGGTAGAGGATAATGATGAATTACGTTCTTTCCTGGTTGAAACTCTTCGCAATCATTACCGGATACTGGAGGCTTCAGATGGCCTTAAAGGCTGGGATATCATTTTACAGGAACTGCCTGATCTGGTGATCAGTGATGTGATGATGCCCGGACAGGATGGATTTGATCTTTGTAAAATTTGTAAGTCGGATAACCGTACATCGCATATCGGTTTTATCTTACTCACTTCTAAATCCGCGCATGATGCCAGGCTGCAGGGGTTGGGCTCGGGGGCTGATGATTATATTACAAAACCCTTCAGCCTGACGGAGCTGGAACTTCGCACAGCTAACCTGGTGCAGTTGCAGCAAAAACAGCGGGAACGATGGCAGTCGCAATTCTCAGATCTCGCTCCTGCGGACCCCTTGCCGGTAGTTAGCGATCCTTTCCTGGAACAACTCTATAAAGAAATGGACGCCAAACTGGATGATCCCGAACTTGGTATCGACTATTTGTGTAAAGTGATGGCCATGAGCAGGAGCACCCTCAATCGTAAACTAAGGGCCTTACTCGATATTTCCACCAATGATCTGATCCGCCAATACAGATTGCAGAAAGCCACTGACCTGATAGCAGCAGGTTCGGATATAGCTTCTGCTGCTTACAAAACCGGCTTCAGCAGTCCTTCCTATTTCAGCCTTTGCTTCAGGGAAAAATACGGGTTGCCGCCATCAGACTGGATCTCAAAGCAAAAATGACCCAATACTAAAAGTGAATGCCCCGATTCTTATACAGCTCCGGCAGGGTATAAGGGTAATTTTATGGCCGTAAAACAATTTTATTGCTAACTCCTAAACAGCAACAAAATGAAACTGCGCATAAAACTGATCATCTCCTCCTTATTCCTTTTTATTGGTGTTTCCAACCTGTCTCAGGCACAAAGAATCAATGCCAATAACCTTGAACAACCTTCCGACGCCACTGCCAGAGAATTGATAACTGTAAATGGCAGCGACAATAACCGTACTGAAAACACAGCTGTAAAGGCTCTCTTCTCAACATTGTTTCCCAATGCAACATCGCCGCAGTGGAGTCAGAATGCTTCAAACAGTTTTGTATCATTTCTGAATAATGGCCGCAGGGCCAGCGCCTGCTTTTCCGCAAAAGGAAAACTGAATTATGCCATTACAACCTGTGAACTGGATCAGTTACCCAAAGAATTGCGAAAGATGATCAATAAGAGGTATAAAACATATAGTCTTTTCAACGCCACTCAGATAATGGCCTATGGAGAAACTGCCTGGCAGGCAATTCTGGAAAACGAGACCGGATTTATCACCCTTAAGTATACTCCCGACGGGATAGAAGAAATACAGCAAGTAAAAAAATAATACGACAGATGAGAAAGATCCTTAAAGTAATGGCGGTTTTACTGGTGGTAGTGATCACCGGCCTCGCACTGGTTGCCTTTTATGTAAAGAAAGCTTTGCCTGATGTAGGGGATGCTCCGGATATTCAGGTGGAAAGAACTAAAGACAGGATAGAGAAAGGTAAATACCTGGCTAATCATGTGGTGGCTTGTATGGATTGCCATAGCCAGCGCGACTGGACCGTATATGGTGCACCGATCAAAGAAGGAACATTCGGGGCCGGTGGAGAGAGATTTGGGAAAGAAATGCAGTTCCCTGGTACCTTGTATTCTCCCAATATAACTCCGTATGCACTTAACAGTTGGACCGACGGAGAGATCTTCAGGGCAATCACTACCGGACAAAGCAAACACGGAAAAGCCCTGTTCCCCTTGATGGGATACCTGAATTATGGAAAAATGGACAAGGAAGATGTTTACAGCATCATTGCCTACCTGCGAACAATTCCGGCTATCACCAATGATGTGCCGGAAAGAGAACTGGATTTCCCTGTAAATTTCATTGTAAATACCATTCCTGCTAAAGCATCATTAACGCCGAGGCCGGCAAAGACCGATGAAGTGGCTTACGGCAAATATCTCGCAACCATCGCCAATTGTGCAGATTGCCATAGCCAGTTTGATAACAAGGGCAATATGATCGAAGGGACTGAATTCGGAGGTGGACGAACATTCAATTTCCCGGGAGGTTTGATTGTAACAACACCCAATATTACTGCCGATGCTGAAACCGGCATCGGGAACTGGACCAGTGATCTCTTCGTACAAAAATTCAAACTTTACTCTGATTCTACCTATCAGCAGCAAAAGCTGGGGGAAAATGATTTCAATACGCCAATGCCCTGGTTCATGTATACGGGGATGGATAGCACAGATCTCACTGCTATTTTCAAATATTTAGGATCGGTTAAAAAGATAAAGAATAAAGTAACAAGGTTTGTAAAGCAGTAACCGTTGCCGTTAGGTTTGTGAAGTAAGTAATGGGTGAATACATCCGGAGTCCGCTCTCAGCGCGGGCTTTTCTGTTTGTAGACCTGCTGTTTTCCCCTTTCCATAGGGACCTTCCATACAAAAAATCCCCTTTTTAAGGTATTGGGACAGGCTTTGAAATAAGTCAATATTACACCGGTAAATAACCCGTAATAAATTGAAAAAAATGAAAGTGCTAAAATCACTCTTTATATTATTTCTGTTTCTTGTTTGCAGCAACAGCAACCAGGCGCAGGGACTGAAAAAAGTAACGGAAAAGACCACACGAGCCGCAAATGATGCAGTGGATAAAGCTACCGGTAAGGCAATGGACAATAACGATAGCAAACCCGTTACAGCAAGAAAAGCAGAAAAAAGAACTGCAGACAAACTGGAAGCTTCCTTGGTGGATGGGGGGCTTCTTCCCCAATATGGAGAACCCTGTGTTTCATCAGAGGAGCTTCAAAACAGGCCAGGCAGGTATTTTACAGCCGATCAATATCCATGGCCGGCGTCGAGGGCAGAGTATTTTAAAAAACTGACAACCGCTGCGGAAAAAAACACAGCCAAACAAACACTGGCACAAATAGAAAAACTGGAACAGGAAAGTCGCTCCAACCAGGCGCCCACCGGAGGCAGCTGGGAATCCACTTATTCTTCTGAAGGCTATCAATATCTGGATGAAAAAGATTGGCCGACTATCGGCTGCAGATCGGGTTTTACAATTACATCTGCGTCAAAAAGAAAGTGGAGCGCAATGGAGAGTACAGCACGGTGTTAAGGGTGTTCGTTAACAGCCTTCGGCTTAATACGCTGTCTAAATTCCTGAGTAATATTTCTTATAGAGGAAACATGTCAGACAGTAAATACTCCTGTAAAGACTGGAAAAACTACAAGGCGGGTGTGGTATCGCCCAAAATAAGTTTGTTTAATTATTTGGAGTGCAACGATGCGATCCTGATCAATACCATCAATTCGGGCAAAGGATATTGGCAGGATGTACCGGAAAATAAGATCAGGAAAAATACATACGATAATGTGTACCGGTATTGGTTTATCAAAAAATCCGATATCCCTGTTCTATTGCCTGTAAGCCGGAAAGAATACCTGGAGAGTCTGTTGGAATTCTACGAAAGAGAAGAACTGTATTTGCCGAAGAGCACCAATTATGAAGAGAAGTCGAATGAGGGAAGACAAAAGTATTTTGGTGATCTGCCTGCTGTGCTGGCCAATAAGAAAGCGTTGGTAAATGATGTACTTAGAAACAAATCCAGTGAATGGCTTTCTGAGCAGGCAGTGGTGAACTTCCAGGAAGATAGCTATCAGAACCAGAAGCAAAAATTGCCGGAGTATAGCTCTGATTTCACTTTCCGTACATTTTATGATAGCAGTGAAAAAGGCGCAAGAGCATTATATCAATACAATCCCGCTTATTTTGCTGCAACGAAGCAAAATATGGCTGATCCTGAATTAATAACAATTGCATTCCGGTATGTTCCGATGCCTGCGCATTTAAAGTTGATTGACAATTTCACAAACAACTTTGATGCAGATGGGTGGAAGAGGATATTAATGCCGGTAGGGGAAGGCCAGGGTACTAAAAAACAAAAAAGCCCCGGAAGGGGCTTTTAAAATCGATCTCAATGAATTTAGTATCTATTCTGATTATAACTATTTCCATTATTGAATTTGTCCCGGTCATTACCACGGGAAGATCTGCCTTCCTTTGGCTTGGCAATTGATACACTAATCGTTCTGTTTTCAACAGAAGCTCCATCGAGCTCTGCAATCGCTTTTTTAGAAGCGGCTTCATCAGTCATTTCAACAAATCCAAAACCTCTTGACCTGCCAGTTTCTCTGTCTGTTATAACCCTGGCTGATGTTACTTCTCCATAAGGAGTAAAAAAATCTTTCAGGTCTTCATCCTGCACGTCGAAGCTTAGATTTGAAACAAAAATGTTCATTTGTAAAATTAAATTGATTAAAAATTTCGAGGAAGGCAAGAAGTAAGAAACTAACTATAATGCGGGAAAATAGGCAATGTAATTAATGGATACTAATGCGAGGCTCAAATTAACTTATGAAAGGTAACTCTTTATTATCAGTATTGCAAATAAATAAAAAACTGCCTTCCTGGTTATATTACCTGGAAGGCAGCAACGTTCAGTTTATTCATTTGATCAGGTCACTAACCTGGATGGCTTCCAGGTAATGGCTAATTGCATTGGTGTCAGGCAATACCCGGTATTCTTCAATACTTTGGTTGGCCTTGTTACAATAAGCCTCTACATAATAACAATCCAGCTGAAAGAGGAAAACAATACTGTCAGGATAATTTCTCTGGGCTAAAACGACTGCATTACTCATTACGATGGATTTTTTATCCGCCTCATTTAACAGAATAAATTCAGAAAGCTTCATAACGTTAAATTTTAAAAGTTAACTAACAAGGCTTGCTTAAACTTGAATAAAACTGAACACCTGAAAAATCCTGGAATCGGGAATACTGATCCCGTATCTATAATAAATAAAACATAATACGTCAATTGTAAGGAGGCTGATTTGACGTCTGAAAACCGAGGCGAATCAAATATAGGTAATTCGATAGAGAATTACTGATCCATTCTTATATGGAGGCTTTTAATCCCCATTTCAAAAACCGTCAAAACACGGTATTACAGCTCATATCGATATCATATCTTCAATTTCAGCAACGCTTCCCGGTCCACTATATCCCTTTACTTCCTTCCCGATGGAATCTTCAACAACTCTGAATCCTGACAATCGATTCACGAACCAAAACGACCTTATGCGCCGGTTAGTAATTATTTTTTTCGCGATACTGCCACTGCTCTCCTATGCCCAGGAGAAGGAAAAACCCCAGGAGTTACCGCTTACCCGCTCCGAATTGAACCGAGCTCTCAATGCTGTTTTCAATAAGCTGGTGGCAGGAAATCCAAGCCCGGGTGAAATAGCCAATTATGCTACACTCGATCCCGTCAATGCAAGCTTCAATATAAAAGGCAGTTTCCCAATCAGGAAAAAAGAAAAACAAGGATTGAATCAGACAGATGTTGACTTTGTGGCAAGCAGGGGAGGTGCACGAATCTCTTATCTGAGCTTCTCGGTTTCGGGTGCGCTCCTGGATAAGAAATATGGCGCTTTGTTTTCTGATTCAAAACTCAATGCAGGGATCTCTGTGGCTGCCCAGTATAATTTCGGACGAAAGTTTAGCTCCTTCAGCTACTTCGAGGCAGAAATAGAAGAGATCGCCCAGAAACGTAATGCCCTGAGAAGAAAATACACCAACGATCTTGCCGCCATCCTTGATAAAACGAACTATGAAGCGTTTCAGAGAAAGTTGTACTTGTTGGACCTGCAACAGCTTTCTACGAGGGATAAACTGTCCAAGAAGAACCAGCAGCATGATCTTGTGCAAAAAACGGTTGATTCATTGGGTGATGCCATTTCCACCCGTACCGGTCTGGCAGATACCCTGCGATTACTGGAAAAGGAGGTGAATGATCTTGTTATGGAAGTAAGAACAAACCAGCAGACCATCGATTCAATCGCCAGGCTAACTCCCGCCGTGATCAGTGGTCAGGCTGGACTGCGGCGAAGTGATCTGAGAAAGAAATATATGAGTGATTATGATTCCGTTCTTTCCGGAATTACTTTTCAGAAATTCTCCACCACCTGGTACACTATTGCAGCTGAATACGGCCGTAAATCTTACAACAGCTATGACAGTACATTGCCATTTGCTGTACAAATCCAGGAGGGACACAAGGATGATGCATATAAGACCGGCTTTGCCATCAATCACCTGATCCAAAACAAACTGAGGAACCGCACCTGGTTTTTCAATGGCGGCGCTTCATGGATATACGCAAGCAATCTTGGCCGTTTAACTGCTACCACCCTCGAGCAGCGAAAACAGTACACAAACGATGGAAAGGATACTGCCAGAAGTATCAGTACAAAGTACTCCGTATATACAGAGCCTGTTGAGAGCTTCGGAGGATTGAATCTTTCAGCACATGGTTATTATATTTTCGGGAAAACGCCATCAGGCGTCCATGTATTCCCATCCTTTGATCTTCAGAAATCCAAAAAAGTATTCGATTGCACTTTTGGATATATTATCGCATTCAAGAATACAGTGAAAGACCAGCCTGTAGTAAATACCGAACTCTATATCCGGTTTAACGATATAGGAAATGATGCCGGTAAGGACAGTAAATTCTATAACCGGAATGAAATAGGTCTTTCATTCACTTTACCCTTTAACATCTTAAATTAATTCAGATGTCAACTTCACAAAAAAAACCTGCTAAGAAAAAGCCGCTTACTCAACTTCAAAAAGTGAAAAAAGCACTGAATGCCGCAGCCAAAATTCTTAACAGTAAGATACTTCAGCCTGATTTATCCAGCTCCAATAGCTTAAAGGAATTTAAGAGTGAAGCTGCAGCCGCAGCTTTTAAGATCGTGCTTTACCAGGTTTGGTGCGAAAGTGAAAGAAAAGTGGTTACTTCTCCTTCTGCTGACAAAAATGAACAACAAAGATTAAGCGATAAACATGACCAGAGACATGGGCATACCAGTAAAGTACTGAGCACTACTTAACACCAGTTTTTATGCGACAATCGATTTTGTTATCATGCTTCTTCATCTTTTTGCAATCAGCGGTGAATGCTCAGGCCGGACCATGCTCTTTCACCTGCAAGCGGCTGACTTTGGCAGCGTATAAGCCGGGTATGGTGTTCTATTTTCCTGCTGATAAAGCCCCGAGCCTGAATGCAGTATTTGGTCCGAGATTCATCGGTGCTTCCTCCTATAATGATCTGGCTGGTAAGAAATATGTAATAAGGGACATGGATAACTTCAGAGACCTTTTGTACTATGATCGAATGCCGCCGGATAATGGCAAACCTTCAAACGACAGGATTCAAAACAGGTACAGCTTTACTATGATGAATGTGGTGGACAAAAATGATACATTCTCCTATGAGATTTCAGTTGACCCTGCTGCTTTTCTTCCCTCCGCCCCATACCCGTCATTGAACAATGATGCCTTCATTGCCGGCGCCATAGCATATGATGAATTTGAGGCGTCAAAGAAATGGTTATTGCAGCTTCCTGATTTGTATTCCCTCTTTGCCATTGGAGGAAAAAAATATGAAAAAGTAAAAATAAAGAATGTGATTCCCGGACATCCGGAGAATCCAATAGGAATTGTTTACAGCTCTGCGTCCGCTACGGACACTGTATATGTCAACCTTTGCGGTACCAATGTTGCCGGTGCTTATATAGAAGCCTTCCATTTCAACAAGTACTTTACCTGCGAAAATAAACAGGGCAAAATCCCCATTGAAAAATGGGAGTTGATCCGGGCCGGGAAACCAGATCTGGACATGAATGCCGAAGAGGCCTTGCTCACATTGGGCAAGCCCAAAAAAGTAGAGGAAACAACCATGAGAGACGCAGTCAAAACAGTGTATACTTTCGATAGGTATGTGCTTGCTTTTGAAAACGGTAAGATGGTCAGGGTTGAATCCACCAAATAAGATCAGTCATTATTCTTTTTTTATGATGGTATTGCTTCAGCTTCCATTATTCAGCAATGAAGATTCTGTAAGGAATGCTTTCGGTATCATAACCGAAAAGCATGCACCGGCTGCTGTTGTGAAATTTAGTAATGACTGGATACTGTTTCCGAGCCGGGTCATCTTTCTCGCTTACAAGGATAACCGTGGCACATTCAATGAACTGAGTTTGTCCAATGGGTATAGATTACTTCGGTTAGATGATCGGGAAATCGGACCATTACCAGCCAAATCAAACAGTTCATTTGCAAACCCGGGACTGGAAAGCCTGATGAAGGGTTCTGGAACCTACTTTGCAGTGTTTACCTCCCGGTTGAATGAAATACAGGGTATGGTAAATGTGGTCAGCAGAAGGGGCATTATCAACAGAGTGCTTCCCGGCTCAAATATGATCTGTGTATGTACAGGTGTCAACAAACATCTGCGCGATGTGGAAGATGGAACTGATCTGACAGGAAAAGCCTGCACAGTTTGTGGATTCCCTTATGTATGTACAGTTAGTCTTTAAATCATTTTTCAAATGTTTTCGAATATCGGCTCATTACTGGATCGTTTGCAGGGATTGCTCAGTAAGGCATTTCTCCTCTGCGGGCTTGTGCCGTTCATTCTTCTGTTTTTCATCAACTGGGGGATGGTATATTATTTATTCCCTGAAAAATATAATGAATGGCATGGCATCCTGATGCCATCCGATGATTCTCCTCTTGACTTTTGGATTAAACTGGTGCTGGTGATCTTTGTTGGCAGTTTGATCATCTGGAATGTCAATCCCTGGTTAAGGCAATTCTGGGAAGGAAAGTTTCTGCCTGAATGGCTGGAACGGATATTTTGCAGAGAACTTTCCAAAAAATTTCTTGAATTGCAAAATGAGCGGAGTAAACAGGAGTTGGAGCTTAATGCATACAGGGGCTTCAGTAAAAAATTTGAGGAGGAACTTGCTGAGGCACGTAAATCCGGGAGCGCTCAACCTGCTTCTGGTATCACTTCTGAACTGGTTGAAGCATACAAAAAGATCAAGGATGAAAATAGATCGTTCAGCACTATCGCATATGATGAGGTGAAAACGGTATTCGATTTGCTGGTGACGGAATTGAAACAAAACGCTGCGGATAAGAATACCGGGCTGGATAAAATACATGTTGGTTTCATAAACATAGTAAGGGAGATTGTTTCACGCAGTGAATCAAACTATGATAAATTGTTAACTGAAATAAGACAGCGGTTTGCCGGAAGTATGGGGAGGATAAGACCTACAACGATGGCTAATTTCGCGGAAGCGCATCGTGATTATGGCCTTAACAGGTATGGTATCGATATAGAAAGATTCTGGTTGCATTTGTTGAGGGTAATCCGTGAGGATGAACATTTTTATCCGATGCTGGAAGAAGCGAAAAATCAACTCGACTTCAGTATTGCCATCACATCTGTATTTTCCATTACAACTCTGGTCTGGATCTTTGTTAGTTTTTTTGGAGGCGACAGTGCCATCATCTTTGCTATGATCAGCATATTGGGGCCTCTCATAATTATTATTTCTTACCAGATCTCAGTGCAGAGTTACAGGGGATTTTCTGCAGTAGTGCAGGCTGCTATCGATCTTAACCGATTTAAATTGTTTGCAGCATTTCATCTTAAGGAACCGGAAAACTCAACTGAGGAATTTAAGCTTTGGCAGGAATTGTCCAAACTCAAACCTTCACTTGATTTTAATGAGAAAGATACTGTTGATGAGGAACCTCCTCCCAGGCAAGGGGGCTGGGATCGTTTTAAAAAATGGATTGGTCTAAAATGAAAACACTAATCATCATAATATGGCTTGTAATTGTTGCCCTGGGTATTGTATTTGGGTTTGACTATAGTGAACTCCCAAAAACAACCACTACCTGGACGGCGGCAAAGCAGCTTGAGCAATACCACCAGATCAATGAAGAGGATCTGCTGGATACAGTGATTGAACCCCATCTTATTCCTTATGAACGGAATCTCCTTACCGGCAGGCACCTGATCAAACGAAAGAATGCGGGTGATCCCGTTACGCCTGCTGATGTTTCAGCGTTACCGGTTGCTGACAATTGCCGGAAAGATTCGATGACAGTTTATTTTCCACTTTCCGCAAATGAAACATACTATCTGAAAGCGATCCGCGATGGCTCATGGATCAAGGTTTGTGGCAACATTCAATCAGACAAGACAAAAGTTCCCATCTGTACCAACTCATTGTATGTGCTGGCTGTGCATCAAAAAGTGGATACTACAGTCACTGCCTTCCTGATGCTGAGAGTTGCTGCTATTGATGGGGCTGCTCTCAGTCAGGTGGTACATTTGGAAGACAGGACGCTCTTCATGTACTGATAATCGAAAAGTCCCGGTTACCTGTGCAACCGGGACTGAAGAAGATAGGCTCTTATTAATTCTCAGGATCATGTATTTGTCCATCCTCCACCCAACGAAGCATACAGTTTGATCAGGGAAGTAAAAATCTCATTTTTCTGAATTACACTTTGCAATTCTGCTTCCAGCATATTCTTCTGTGCTGTGATCACTTCCAGGTAATTCGCATATCCTGTTAAATACAGTTCCCTGGCGGTTTGCACAGCCTCCTTCAATTCCTGCACTTCCTGCGATTTCATATTGAAAGCATTCTGCGCCTGCTGCACCGCGCTGATATTGGTGCTTACTTCATTGAAGGCTTCCACCAGTTTCTGCTGATACGTGAACACCATTTCCTTATTGGCGGCATTGGCCATGATGAAATCGGTTTGGATCTGCCTGCGATTCAAGAGGGGAGCAGTAAGTGAGCCTGCCGCACTCCAGGCCACTGATCCGCCATTGAACAACAGGGATGGCGTGAATGCATTCAGCGCGATATAAGGATTGATCACCAGCGATGGAAAGAATGCTGCCCTGGCCGCTTTCACATTGAGTGCTGCGGATTGCAGCTGGAATTCCGACTGCATGATGTCTGGCCTGTTCAGCAAAAGATCAGCAGGAACGCCTGCCTGCAATGCAGGAATGCCGGAGGGCAATACAGATGCCCTTGGGATATTCCTGGTGTAGATGCCTGCCACGGAATTCAGCTGATTCTGTGTTTGCACTCTTTGTTGGAGCAATTGTTGCTCGATGGCGCGGGTATTGAGCAGCTGTGCTTCAAATTGCTGAACAGCCAGCTCTGTTGCGCGGCCCCCGGCCTTCTGCGCTTTCACTATCTCTACGGCCTCTTCCTGTAACGTAATATTCCTGCGGACGATACTGATCTCATTGTCCAGGCTTATCAGTTCAAAATAGCCCTGCGCCATTACGGATACTATACCGGTCACCAGTACGCGCCGTGCTTGTTCCTGCGCCAGCAGGTCGGATTGTGCGGCTTTGCGGAGTGAGCTCAGTTTGCCCCAGAGATCGATCTCCCAGCTGCTTTGCAGGCCGATGAAATAGTCGGTGGTTGGGCTCACCGGGATCTTTTGATCTTTATCGATATTGGGAGAAAGATTGGTGTCGAAATTGCCAACGCCATTGAGGGTATAATCGCCGTAACGATCTGCACTGGCAGCGATGCGTGCATCCACGGAAGGAAGCAATGCCCTGCGCCTGTTTGCGAGCTGCGCATGCGCCACCGTGATACGCTGGTAGGCGATATTGAGATCTGCATTGTTGCGCAAAGCAGAGTCGATGAGTGCGATCAGTAGCTGATCAGGGAACAGTTCCCTGAAAACCAGGCGGCCTGTGTCCTGTTGGCTGGCGATGCCGGAAAACTGCTCTGGTAGTTGTTTCACTACCGGAACCGGATCCGGCTGCGCCACCTTGCACCCGCTCTGCAAAAGAGCGAGCGAAACCACCGTGCCCATACACAAATATGAAAGTGCACGGTGGGATACGATATGATTGGATGATCTTGTCATTAGATTTTTTTTTATGCAGCTGCTATAGTTTTCTTTTTCTTTTTTCTTTTTGATCGCTGGAAAAGCACAAACAATCCCGGCACCAGGAAGATGCCGGCAATCGTGCCCACCAGCATACCACCTGCGGACGCGATACCGATGGAGTGGTTACCCATCGCACCAGCGCCCTTTGCGATACAAAGCGGTATCAGGCCTGCAATGAATGCGAAGCTGGTCATCAGGATCGGGCGAAGCCTGCTTACGGCGCCTTCGCGCGCGGCTTCCAGAACGCTCATGCCATGTTTTCTTTTCTGTATGGCTACTTCCACAATGAGGATCGCATTCTTGCCCAGCAATCCGATCAGCATGATCAGCGCCACCTGCGCGTAGATATTGTTCTCCAGTCCTGTTATCAGCAGGAAGAAAAAGGCTCCTGCAATACCGGCCGGCAGGCTCAATATAACGGCGAGGGGTAACAGAAAACTTTCATATTGGGCTGCCAGCACCAGGTATACGAAAAGCAAACAGATCAGGAAGATCCAGATGGCTTCATTACCTGAAAGGATCTGTTCTCTTGTCATACCGCTCCATTCGAAACTGTAGCCTTTCGGCAGCAGGGTGTCTGCCACCTGCTGAATGCTGGTGATGGCTTCGCCGCTGGTAAAGCCTGGAGCGGCATCGCCATTGATCATGGCAGCCGTGTACATGTTGAAGCGGGAAATCTGTTCAGGTCCGTACACTTTTTCCATCCTGATGAAATTGGAATAGGGTACCATTTCCCCTTTGTTGTTTTTTACATAGAGACTGAGCACATCTTCCGGGTTGGCGCGGTACTGCGGCAGTGCCTGCAACATCACTTTGTACATCTGATCGAAGCGGATGAAGTTGGTGGCATAGTAACTGCCGAGCAGGGTTTGCAGGGTGCTCATCGCATTGTCTATGGTAACCCCTTGCTTGGCGGCCATTTCCTGGTCCACATGAATGAGGAACTGCGGGAAATTGGGATCGAAGCTGGTAGTGGCATTCCCGATCACGGGATGGTCTGTGAGTGCATTGAGGAATTTTTCGCTCACCGCGGCCATCTGGGCCAGGTCTGTATTTCGGTTCTTGTTCAGTAAGCGAAGCTCGAAGCCTCCTGCATTACCAAAGCCGGGAACAGTAGGTGGCTCAAAGTATTCGATGCTGGCATCGGAGATATGTGCTGTTTTGTCCCTGAAGCGTGCAATGAGCTCTGGGATACTTTCTTTTCGTTTGTCCCATTCCGATAGATTGATCATGGCCATGCCGTAGGACGCGCCGGAGATATCGCTCATCAGGCTGTAGCCAGCCAGGGTACTGATATTCTCGATGGTCTTCTCGGGCTGCAATGCGCGCTGAACGGCATGTAAAACCTCTTCCGTCCGTTCAACGGTGGAACCGGGAGGTGTGGTCACATTTACATATACCATGCACTGGTCTTCAGCCGGAATGAAACCCGAGGGCAGGAGTTTGGCACTGCCCCAGATAGCCACGAAGAAAACAGCCAGCATCGCGAGTGTGATGGCGCGACGGCCTGCAATGCGGTTGACTGTTCTGCCGAATTTCCTTTCAGCGCCATCGTAGCCTTTATTGAATACTGCATAGAATCGCTGCAGCAGGTTTTTCTTTTTGGAGGGCGATGGATGTTTGAGCAAAAGTGCACAGAGTGCAGGCGTAAGCGTTAGAGCGTTCACACCTGAGATCACGATGGCGATGGCGAGCGTGAGTGAGAACTGACGATAGAAAACGCCTACAGGCCCGGAAAGGAATGCCACCGGCACAAATACGGCGGACATCACCAGTGTGATGGCCACTACGGCGCTTCCGATCTCTTTCATGGCGGCCAGCGTGGCGTCCATGGCTCCGAGATGTTGTTCACTCATCTTCACATGCACGGCTTCCACCACCACAATGGCATTGTCCACTACAATACCGATGGCCAGCACCAAAGCAAATAATGTAAGGATATTGATAGAGAAACCAAACATCTGCATGAAGGCCAGTGTACCGATCAATGCCACCGGCACTGCCAATGCCGGGATCAGCGTACTCCTGAAATCCTGCAGGAAGACGAACACCACGATAAACACAAGTATGAAAGCTTCCAGTAAAGTGGTCAATACTTTACTGATACTGGCATCCAGGAAGCGGCTTACATCGTAGGCATAGTTGTACACCATGCCAGGCGGGAAGCTGGTCTCTTTCAGCTCTTCCATTTTTGATTTGATCTCTGCGATAACGTCGCGGGCATTGGAGCCCGGACGCTGCTTGATCATGATACTGGCAGATGGACTGCCATCTGTGAAGCTCACCATATCGTAGCTCACGGTACCGAATTCCACATCTGCAATATCGCGCAGCCGGAGGATGGAGCCATCATCATCGGCACGAAGGATCACATCTTTGTATTGCTCAGGCGTATTGAATTTTCCGGTGTATTTGAGTACGTATTGTTTTGCCTGTTTGTCTTTTCCCGAGTTCTCACCGGTAACACCCGGCGCTGCTTCGATGTTCTGGTTGCGCAATGCGGCGATGATCTCTTCGGTGGATATATTGTAGGCGAGGAGCTTGTCCGGCTTCAGCCATACGCGCATGGAATAATCTCGCGCACCCATGATGTCCACGAAACCCACGCCATTGATACGTTTCAGCTCCTGCAGGATATTGATGTCTGTGAAATTGTAAATGAATTCTTCGTCCACATTCCTGTCTTCACTCATGATATTGAGATAGAGCAGCATGGAGTTCACTTCTTTTTCCGTGGTCACACCCGCCTTGATCACTTCTTCGGGAAGTTCGTCCAGTACAGTGGTTACGCGGTTCTGCACGTTCACAGCAGCCTGGTCGGGGTCTGTGCCTACTTCGAAGAAGACCTGTATGAGGGTAACGCCGTTGTTGCTGCTGACGCTGTTCATATAGGTCATGCCGGGCACGCCGTTGATGGCGCGTTCCAGCGGAATGGCAACGGCTTTCGTACACACATCGGCGTTGGCGCCATTATAATTGGCGGTCACCACCACGGAGGGAGGAACGATATCGGGATACTGGGTCACGGGCAAAGTGAACAATGCGAGCACACCCAGGAGAACAAAGACCAAAGAGATGACCAGCGATAACACTGGTCGCCTGATAAATTTTTCTAACATGCGCCGGATAATTTGTTTTAGCGATTAATGAACGGTCAGCAGGCTGTCTGCTGAAATGAAACGGGGAGCTACTTTCACTCCTTCACGGATGTTCTGGATGCCTTCGTAGATGATGCGGTCTCCCGGTTCCAGACCTTCTTTCACCAGAACGAAATCATCGATCCGTGTATCCGGCGTGAACTGTTTCATTTTTACTGTATTGTTGTTTTCCAGAACGAATACATAGTTCTTGTCCTGTATTTCAAATACGCTTCTCTGTGGGATCATGATGGCGCGTGGCACCATACTCGTGAGCAGCACTTTGCCGCTGGCTCCATGCTTGAGCAGTTTGTCGGGGTTCCGGAATTGTGCGCGGAAG
This sequence comes from Pseudobacter ginsenosidimutans, assembly GCF_007970185.1. Lineage (NCBI taxonomy): Bacteria > Pseudomonadati > Bacteroidota > Chitinophagia > Chitinophagales > Chitinophagaceae > Pseudobacter > Pseudobacter ginsenosidimutans. The sequence continues at coordinate 4,250,499 of NZ_CP042431.1, forward strand.
GCAATGGAGCCTGTCTGCTTTTCTATTTCTCCATCCATCGTTTCTATTTTTCCTGTTTGCGGGAACATGGTTCCGTCTGCCAGTTGCAGTTGCACCGGCTTACCCATGCGGTTGCGCGCTGCACCTGCTTTCACGTAATGCAGGTATTCGCTTTCGGATACATTGAAGTAAGCGTGCATGAGATGAACATCGGATACGGTGGTGAGCAGGGTGCCTTCACTCATAAGACTGCCGATCTTGTGTGGAATGCGGTCTATCACGCCGCTGAAGGGTGCGCGGATATTGGCGTAGGAGAGGTGAAGGGCGGCTTTCTCCCTTCCTGCTTCAGCTTCCTGCACTTTGGCACGGGCTGCAGCAAGACGGGCATTTGCCAGTTCAAGCTCTGACTGGGAAAGGATCTTTTTATCTACCAGTCTTTTTACCCGGTCGGTTTCTACTTCAGCGCTTTTCAGATCTGCTTCGGCGCTGGTGAGTGCTGCATTGGCTTCGGCCAGCTGCAATTTGAATTCGGCATCGTTCAACCGGAAAAGTAATTGTCCCTTCTGAACAAATTGTCCTTCATCCACGGCGACCCCTTCCAGGAAGCCACTCACTTTGGCGCGCAGTTCCACATTCTGAGACGCGGCGATGCTGCTTACATAGCTCTTGTGCAGCATCGTGTCCCGTGATTGCAGCTCAAAGACGGGTACTTCCACCAGGCGTTTTTCTTTTTCTGTACTTCCTTTTGCTGTACATCCGGCCAGATAGAGCACGGACAGAAATCCGAATAAATGAATCGACTTCATAAAATAATAATTGGGCGCTTATTGGAGGCCGTTGGTGGCCTTCAATAATTCCTTAGGCATTAATGTATATAATGATGAGAAGCCTGTCAGGTAATGGCAGGCGAAGAATATTGAGCTGTGCTAAATTGGATCAGAATGGCGTTAGCCGGAACAGGAAAAGGTAGTAGAAGGGTAATGTATGCGCCTGTTGCTGGAACACGTAGCTATTGCTGACGTGAATGTCTTTGACGGAAGCGTCTTCAGCGCGGGAAACGGAACTGATGATGAAATAAGTAGGAGAGGCGGTGAACCTGGAACGGTAGCGTCCGGGACGCTGGGCATTGATCTCGGTCAGAACAAGATCTGTTTCTTCAAAATAATCCTGTGCATCCTGCTCTTCTTCCAGCAATGCCAACACATGCTTGCCGGGAGCCGGATAGCGCCGGGTATTGCCTTCAGTGGTGAGTACGATCCCAAACACCAAAGTGCAAAACAATAATATGAATGATCTGAAGCTCACAGGTTCGTGCTAAAGTGCCACAAAAATAATCGAAGGATTATAAAACAAGATTAAGATCGGATTAAAGGCGGATAAGAAAGGTTTTAATTAACAGTTCCCAAAGCTACTGGCAATGGTGAAAAAATAAATGTAACAGCTGTATTCACTCGATTGGCAGGGCAGTATGTCTTGTTGATATGAAAAGAATTTCCTTTTTCCTTTTTTTTCTCCTGCCCCTGCTGGGGAATGCACAAACAAAGTTTGTGATCGATGGCAGTCTGGATGCGCCGGACAATACCATGCTGCATCTGATCTATCACGGACCGGAGAACTGGCAGGTGGATTCAGTTAAACTCCTGCACGGGAAATTCCATTTTTCCGGCGAGTACACAGAGCCTGTAAAAGCGAACCTCACCATGCGTATGGGAAACGATGATTACCGCTCTGTTTCTTTTTACCTGGAAAATGTTCCGTTGAAGATAAGTGCGGGAAAGGATCTCAGGGCGGCAACGGTAAAAGGCGGAACTGTCAACCGGGAATGGGCTGCATGGGAAAAAATGAATGGCGTGGATAATGATAATCCTGACAGCGTGCTGATCGCTTCATATGTTTCAAAATATCCTGCTTCTGTGGTGAGCCTGGATCTCGTTATAGAAAAAGTGAATACAGAAAAGTACTATTCTCTTTTTGAACAATTGGCTCCTGAGTTGAAAACCCTTCCCAGGGCGCAGGAATATGACCGGTTCGTAAATGGTCATCGTGCTTTGAAAGTTGGACAAATGGCTCCCGATTTTACCGTGGTAGATCCGGATGGCAAGTCCTGGACGCTCTCCGATTACAGGGGTAAATATGTATACCTCGATTTCTGGGCCAGTTGGTGCAAACCCTGTCGTGCTGCACATCCCTGGTTATCCAAAATAAACGAACGTTTCAAGGATAAGGGATTTGTGCTGCTTGGCATTTCCCTGGATTATAAGAAGGAAGCCTGGCTGAAAGCCATTGCGGAAGATCATGTTCAGTGGAAGCAGGGGAGTGAGTTGAAAGGATTCAATGGTGAAATTGCGAAGCTGTACCAGATCGGTATCCTGCCTAATGGTATCCTGATTGATCCCGATGGAAGGATAATGGAAAAAGGGAATATTGAAAAAACATTGGAAGAACGCCTCGGCAACTGATAACATAAAGTATGAAAATTAACATCCTGCTGCTTTCACTTTTCCTGCCACTGCTGGCTGCGGCACAGAAAAAATTTACGATCGAAGGCAGTATTGGGCTGCCCGACAGTACTACCATTTCCCTGATCACACAGGGTGATAAACCGGTGTTGATTCAAAAAACGAAAGTGAAGAATGGTAGATTTTATCTCTCCGGCAACTACCAGGAAGTGATAATGGCTAATCTCCTGGTATTTTTCGAGGGAGGGATGATGACGAGGACTATCTATCTTGAGGATGGAGTGATACATGTTAAAGCCGGTAAGAAACTGTCGGAGGCCATCGTTACGGCAGGGCCTTTGAACAAGGAATGGGATGCATGGCAGCAGCAGCACGGACAGGATTTGAAAAAGATGAATATCGCAGAAGTGACCAGTTATGTTCAACAACACCCTGCTTCTCCAGTGAGTCTGGACTTGCTAATATATTATTGGGGAAGTCGCCATTCATTGTATCCGTTACTTAAGGATCTTGATGTTTCTATCCGGCAACTGGAGCGTGCAAAAAAATACAGCCAGTATGTTGAAAGCGAACTGGCGCTAAGCCCCGGGGGCATGGCTCCTGATTTCACCGTGCAGGATCCCGGTGGTAATAGCTGGAAACTGTCTGATTTTCGCGGAAAGTATGTACTGATTGATTTTTGGGCCAGCTGGTGTAAGCCCTGCCGGGCTGCCATACCCGAATTAACGAAAGTCTATAATAAATACAGGGATAAAGGTTTTACTATCCTGGGTGTATCGATCGACAAAAAAGCAAGCGACTGGATCAATGCAGTAGAAACTGATAAAGTACCCTGGAAGCAGGGCAGTGACCTGCAGGGCGAGCAGGGTGAAGTAGCCAGGTTATACAGGGTTTCCTACGTGCCCCTTCTCTACCTGTTGGATCCCGAGGGGAGAATTATCGGAGGAAACGATTTTGAAAAAGTATTGGCCGACCGTCTCGGTAACTGATCAATAAAATCAATTATTTTTGCCGCCATGAAATACTCGCAATGGATCGGCATTCTGGCAGCTATCACACTGGTGATCGCCTGCTTTATTCCCTGGACCTATCACCCTGATGTACAAAAGAACTTCACCGGTTTCTTTTCCGAGAACAATCTTTACGGAAGGCCGGGAAAATTCTTTGTGACCTTTGCCATCATTGCATCCATCTTCTTTTTGATCCCACGTGTTTGGGCCAAGCGCTGGAACCTGCTTTTTACGGCCATCATAGTGGCATTTGCCATCAGGTGTTTCCTGGTGTATACAGGTTGTTATCATGGCATTTGTCCTGAGAAAAAAGCTGGTATCTGGCTGGTGGCCATTTCTTCAATCGTGATGCTGTTGATGGCTGTGTTCCCTGACACCAAATTGCCTGAGCAAAAAAAGAACGGCCAGTAGCCGTTCAGTAATTTGTTTGTTATTCCATTTAATTAGTCAAGCACTTTAAGGCTTTTGCCGATCAGCTGCACGCACTCTTCGATCTCATCCGCAGTGATCACTAACGGTGGGGCCAACCTGATCTTGTCGCCATGCGTCGGTTTGGCCAGTATGCCATTCTCTTTCATCGCCAGGCAAAGGTCCCAGGCTGCGTCGGCATTTTTATGACTGATCACGATAGCGTTCAGCAATCCTTTGCCGCGGATCAGTTTGATATGGGGAGACTGCAGATCGCGTAATTTCTGACGAAGCAGTTCGCCCATTTTTTCTGCATTCTCCGACATCTTTTCATTTTTCAGGACAGTCAGCGCCGCAATGGCCACTTTACAGGCCAGCGGATTGCCTCCGTATGTGGAACCATGTTCTCCCGGTTTGATGGTGAGCATGATCTCGTCGTCAGCCAGCACGCCTGATACGGGCATGATGCCACCACTCAATGCTTTTCCGAGGATCAGGATATCGGGCCTTACATTTTCATGATCGCAGGCCAGCATTTTCCCTGTTCTGCCAAGGCCTGTCTGGATCTCATCAGCAATGAACAGTACATTGGCGTCTGCGCAGAATTGTTTTGCTTTGGCGAGATAACCTTCATCGGGTACTACCACACCTGCTTCGCCCTGGATTGGTTCTACCAGGAAACCGGCAACGTTTTTATCTTTCAATGCTTCGCTCAGCGCATCCAGGTTATTGAATGGAATGCTCACGAATCCCTGCATGAACGGACCGAAGCCTTTTCTTGCAGAAGGGTCGGAACTGAAGGAGATCACAGTGCTGGTACGGCCGTGGAAATTGTTGGAACAAACAATGATCACTGCCTTGTTCTCTTCGATCCCCTTCACTTCATATCCCCAGCGGCGGCAGAGCTTGATGGCCGTTTCCACCGCTTCCACGCCGGTATTCATTGGCAGTACTTTATTGTATCCGAAATACTCTGTAATGAATTGCGCATACTCACCCAGGAGGGAGCTGTGAAAGGCGCGGCTGGTGAGTGTGAGTTTCTGTGCCTGCTCTATCACGGCAGCAACGATATCGGGATGGCAATGTCCCTGGTTGACGGCAGAGTAACCGCTTAGAAAATCAAAATAGCGTTTACCATCTACGTCCCATACATGCACACCTTGTCCGCGTTCCAATACTACGGGAAGGGGATGGTAATTATGCGCGCCGAATTTGTCTTCCAAACTCAGGTAATGCTGCTCTCTGGCAGAGGATGAAACTGTTGCTTGCATACAAATCGATTTTACGGGCGTATCCTTTGAAAAGAATACTGATAGAAAAGATGAATTGATCAGACAGGGGAGATCGCCCGGTGCGAAGTGGCACCGGTACACCAGCAACTAACCTCGATGGTTGAGGAAATCGAGATTGAAATGAAGGAATGCTGATATGTGAGCTTTAGTTCTGATATGAACTGATTTGCTCAAAGGTACAAAAAAATGCGGGAAGGGGGAAATCAGCGGTTGAGAAGGGGGCTTGCTAAGGCAGGAGGAATACCCTGTATGCTGATGGCCACTCGATCTCCGGCAATTGATTCTTCGGGAAGATGCCATAGAAAGCAGAACCGCTGCCAGACATGGAAGCATATATTGCACCTGCTTCATAGAGCCTGTCTTTGATCTCTTGTAATGCAGGATGATGGCGGGTTACAGGCATTTCGAAATCATTGATCAGCTGATCTTTCCAGGTTTGCACCGGATGTTGCACGATAGTTTCCAGCGCTGTGCTATTACCGGTAGGACTGATCTGTGAAAAGGCCCAGGCGGTATTTACATGAACTCCCGGATGTATCAGGAGGAATGAATAATTGCTAAGGTCAAATGTAAGAGGTGTAAGTATTTCTCCACGACCAGTAGCCAGACAGGGCTGGTTATGAATGAAAAACGGACAGTCGCTGCCGAGTTGCAGCGCGTATTGAAGTAACTGTTCTTTGCTGAGTTGCAGGTTGAATTTGCTGTTGAGCAGGCTGAGCATGAAAGCGCCATCGGCGGAGCCGCCTCCCAGTCCTGCACCCATGGGGATATTCTTATGGAGGCAGATGGTTACGGGAGAGAGGTCAGGGAAATCTGTTTTCAGCAGTTCCCATGCTTTTACACAGAGATTTTTTTCCGGGGGACCGCCAACGGGAATGCCGGTTACGGAAAGTTGAAGAGCAGGAGCTTTCACGATCTCGAGCACGTCTTTCACGGGCAATGGATAGAACACCGTTGCCAGATCGTGGTATCCATCATTCCTTTTGCCAAGGATATGGAGGCCGAGGTTGATCTTACAATTGGGAAAACTGATCATTTCCTGTATCGGATATTATCTGCCTTTTTTCCGGCTGTTGATCTCATCACGGATGGCGATGGCCCGGATATAATCTTCCTGTTCCAGTACTTCGTTCAGGAGGGTGTGCAGCTCATCGATGCTCATGGCTTTGAGATCATCATGACCACTGCTGCTGCTACCGGAACTGGCTTCGGCGGCTACGGCTTCTCTTGGTGTCTTCTTCTTGCCGGAAGGATCTTCCATGAGGATGCCTGCGCTTTCCAGGATGTTCTCGTAGGTGTAGATGGGGCAACCGAAGCGAACGGCCAGGGCCAGTGCATCGGAGGTGCGGGAATCGATTTCCACAGTATCGTGTTCGCTCACACAAATAAGTTTGGAGTAGAAGATACCTTCCTGCAGGTCGCAGATAACGATCTCCTGCAGATCAATAGTGAAAGCATTCATGAAATTCTTCATGAGATCATGCGTGAGCGGACGGCTTGGATGCATTTTTTCCAGCGCCACAGCAATGGCCTGGGCCTCAAAGCCCCCGATCACAATGGGTAAACGGCGGAGGCCATTCACCTCACCCAGCACTACTGCGTAAGAATGCGTCTGGGTTATACTATGTGATAGTGCAACTATTTCCAACTCTATTTTCTTCATACGGAGACACGAAACTAAGGCTTTTTGTCCAAAAAAATAAGCGGTTGCATAACAACCGCTTAACTTGATTATGATATTGTTGCGGAAATGGTTTTAGGCCATTCCTTTCACCTTTTTGGCGGCTTCAATGATCTTGGGCATCACTTCAAAAGCGTCGCCTACGATACCGTAATCGGCGGCTTTGAAGAAGGGCGCTTCGGGATCTTTATTGATCACCACAATCACTTTGCTGCGGTTCACACCTGCCAGGTGCTGGATGGCTCCGGAGATGCCTACGGCAATGTAAAGGTTGGGTGCAATGGCAAGGCCAGTCTGTCCAACATGCTCATGATGCGGACGCCAGTGTGCATCAGCCACGGGGCGGCTGCAGGCAGTGGCTGCTCCCAGCACATGGGCCAGGTCTGTGATGAAGCCCCAGTTCTCGGGCCCTTTCAGACCGCGGCCACCACTCACTACGATCTCAGCTTCGCTGAGCGGGATCTCGCCGGTTACTTTATTCACGGCAGTTACTTTTACTTTGGGCGCTTCCACGTTCACATTGAGGGCGGCTACTTCAGCACTGCCTTCAGCGGTTTCCACTTTGTATGAGTTGGGATTGAGTGCAATGATCTTTACTGGTGTAGTGATGGCGATATTGGCAAATGCCTTGCCGGAGAACACGTTCTTCTTCACTACAAATCCATTGCTGGTATCGGGCAGGGCTACTGCGCCGGAAACCAGTCCTGCCTTGAGTTGTGCGCTGAGGCGCGGTGCGATGGCCTTTCCATCCACATTATTACTGAAGATCACCACGTCCGCACCGGTGGCTTTCACACCCTCGGCGATGGCATGAGTGAATATTTGTGCATCAAAATGGTCCAGTGCCGGATTGTTCACATGGTGGATCTTCTTAACGCCATATTTTCCCAGCGCTGCGAGATCTTCCGTAACGGAGCCCAGCACAATGCCTTCGGCTGTGGTTCCCAGTTGGGCTGCCACCTTAGCGCCATAGCTCATGGCTTCCAGGGAAGCTTTCTTGATATGGCCTTCGGCCTGGTCTATGAAGATTAAAACTGACATATCGTTGTGTTGAATTGAAGTAAAAGAATGATGTTGCTGAAAGGCTTAGATCACTTTGGCTTCTTCGTGAAGCAGTCTTACCAGTTCCTCCGGATTGTCTGCAGGGACCAGTTTCACACCTGCTTTGGCAGGAGGAAGCTCAAAGCTCACGATGGAAGTAAGTGCATCTACAGCAGCAGGCTCTACCACTTTGAGAGGCTTGGTGCGCGCACCCATGATGCCTTTCATATTGGGAATTCGTTGTTCTGCCATCCCTTTCTGGCAACTAACTACTACGGGTAACTGCACTTCGCAAATTTCTTCTCCGCCTTCAATTTCGCGGGTAATGGTAGCCGTTGTGCCATTCAGTTCGAATTTGGTAGCGAGGGATACATAGGGAAGCCCCAGGAGTTCGGCTACCATACCGCCGATGGATGAACCATTGTAGTCGATGGTTTCACGGCCGGTGAACACGAGATCATAGCCGCCGGATTTTGCCACTTCGGCAATCTGGCTGGCGATATAGAAACTGTCATGGCTGTCTGCATTCACACGGATCGCTTCATCTCCGCCCAGCGCAAGCGCTTTACGGATGATAGGTTCAGCATCAGCGCCTCCCACATTCACGAGGTGCAGCACAGTGGAGGGGTCTTTTTCTTTCAGTTCGATAGCACGAACCAGTGCATACCACTCATCGTATGGATTGATGATCCATTGAACGCCATCCTGTGCAAATTTCGTATTGTTATCAGTGAAGGCTATTTTTGCCGTTGTGTCCGGCGTTTTGCTGATACATACTAAGATCTTCATTAGCGAAGTATTTAAGATTGTATTAAGTTTACCAGAGATGGTTGTTTATGCAACCAATGCTAGGACAAATATAAGTGGCGCAAAGATAGTTTTGAAAGGATTAGTAAAAATTAATTGTGGGAAAAAGATGGAAAGGATCGATAAACTGAGGCAGATGCTGGCTTCCAGCCCGGAAGACAGCTTTTTGAACCATGCGCTGGCGATGGAAATGCTGGCATTGGGACAGGATGCCGAAGCCCGACGTGTGTGGGAGACATTATTGCAGAGGGACCCGGGGTATATTGGCAGCTATTATCAACTGGCGAAACTGATGGAAAGATTGGGGGAGAGGACGCTTGCCCTGGAATGGTATGAAAGGGGATTGGCGGCGGCACAGAAAGCGAGCGACAGGCACGCGATGAATGAGTTGAGAATGGCGTATGATGAGTTGCTGGATGAGTAGAGGATTTGTATTATTTTGGACCTGCTGCGGCCATCTGATGTTTGTTGAATGAGTGTGGTGTTTGAACTGATTATAGAGTTCGAATCTTGTCCTGGGCACGTCATCCGTAATGATTAGGTCACGAGTTCAACTCTCGTCCCCGGTAGGAGAAACAAATTTTCCCTTCATTTTATTCTAACTTAATTGGTTGATTACTCTTCATGGATCTTTTAGCATCATTTAAACAATTCATTCAGAAAGAGCAGCTCTTCCTGCCTGGCAACAAACTATTGCTGGCGGTAAGTGGGGGCCTTGACTCTGTAGTGTTGACCGATTGTTGCATAGCAGCATGCTATGATATAGTTCTCGCTCATTGCAATTTTCAACTGCGCGGCGCAGAGAGCGATCGTGATGAACAATTCGTTCGCAAGCTCGCTTCGAAATACAATAAAACAGTACTGGTCCGGAAATTCGATACAGAAGCTTACGCAAAAGAAAAAAAGATTTCAGTACAGGTTGCAGCGCGCGAACTTCGTTACAACTGGTTCTTCTCTTTGCTTGACGCTCATGAAGCAGATCTTGTTTTCACTGCCCATCACCGCGATGATAATATCGAAACGCTTTTGATGAATTTCTTCAAAGGCACAGGCATTGCCGGTTTGAGGGGCATCTTACCAAAACAAAATAAACTGGTCCGTCCATTATTGTTTGCTTCACGGGCTGATCTGCAGGCTTATGCTGAAGCAAGGGATTTGCAGTGGGTGGAAGACAGTTCCAATGCCTCCGATAAATATGCGCGCAATTATCTGCGCCATCAATTGGTACCGGTTTTGCAGGAGCTCTATCCGCAGGTATCTGAAAATCTTGCTGCCAATATTCAAAGATTCCGTGATATAGAAAGCCTGTATCACCAGGCCATCAGCATGCATACAAAGAAGTTACTGGAAGTAAAAGGCAATGAAGTGCATATCCCGGTATTGAAACTGGCGAAGGCCGATCCTCTGAACACCATCGTGTACGAGATCATCAAAGATTATCGGTTCTCACCTGCACAGACAAACGAAGTAGTTGGTCTGTTGACAAGTGAAACCGGAAAATATGTGCAATCATCTTCTCACCGCATTCTCCGGAACCGGAAATGGCTGATCATTGCGCCACTGGCAGCAGAAGATGCGCAGCATCTGCTCATTGAAAGCACGGGGACTATCAATTTCAAAGAAGGAAAGATCCGCCTGGAAGAAAGCGCTGCTGCGGATTTTACCCTGAGTGCCGATCCAAAGATCGCTGCACTCGATGCAAAGCATATCCGTTTTCCATTTATCCTTCGTCCCTGGAAAAAAGGCGACTATTTCTATCCCCTGGGCATGCAGAAGAAGAAGAAAGTAGCCCGCTTCCTCATAGATCAAAAGCTCAGCGCCACTGCCAAAGAAAAAGTCTGGGTGCTGGAGATGAACAAAAAGATCATCTGGGTAGTGGGCATGCGGATAGATGATCGTTTCAAGGTCACAAACTCAACAAAGAGCATCCTGAAGATCACATTAGAAACTGCCTAACCAGGATTGGATCTGCGCAATGAACATCTGAAATACCGGGTAGTCTGAGAACGCATAGGCCATCACGATAAAGAATGCAATGCCATACAATCCTCCATAGATATGCGCTGAGTGGTTCACGTTATCCCCTCCTCTCTTGTCCATATATGACGAGATAATTAGATAAAGCGCTCCGAAAATAAATCCTTTGATATCGATGGGAATGAAGAAGAAGCGCAGGTTCATGAGCGGTACATAAAGTATGGCTGCAAAGATCACTGCCGATACCGCTCCTGATGCGCCCAGGCTGCGATAGCTGCTATCGTCCTTATGTTTGGCATAGGTGGGTAGCAGACAGAAGAAAAGAGATGATATATAAAGAAGGAGATAGAATATTTTACCCATTTGTCCAAATACAGCCAGGAAAGCCTGCTCCAGTTGTGTGCCGAAAAGATACAATGCCCACATGTTGAAGATGAGGTGGGCCCAGTCTGCGTGGATCAGTCCGCAACTGAAGAAGCGGTACCATTGCTTATCATAGGTTACAGATGGGGGATAGAAGATAAGGTCGTCGTACACTTTTCCATTGGTGAATGCGGTGAACGACACGATACAGGTAATGATGATTATTATTAGCGTAATGCTCATTGAATGACTGTTAAGAAACAAATCTACTTAAAATGTAGAATATTCATACCCGTGTGGAATACAAGAGGATTTTGGTGGATATAATTATTTATGATGATATTTTTCATTCCTTGTGATGGTGCATGCGCGATAGATCTGTTCTGCCAGTATCAGTCTTACCAGTTGATGGGGGAATACGAGTTGACTTAAGCTCCATTGATAGTTCGAACGTTTCATAACCGCTTCATCGATCCCATAAGCTCCGCCGATTAAAAAGACAAGATTCTTCACCCGATCAGCCGCCCTGGTCTCAATGAACTGAGCCAGTTTTTCAGAACTGAATTGTTTGCCGCGTTCGTCGAGTGCAACCAGGTAATCATCTTTCTGGAGCATGTTGAGGATGATCTCGCCTTCTTTTTTCTTGAGGTCTGATTCGCTGAGTGTGGCGGCATTCCTGGGGCCGGGAATGATATTCCATTGAACGGGGTAATAGTTGGAGATACGATTGGTGAAGTCTTCAATGCCCTGCAGTACATAAGGCTCATGTTTTTTTCCGATGGTCCAGAACTGGAATTTCATGGAGTAAAAATAATTAGAAAAAAATTGAACCGGGCTGCAGCATTCTCCTTTTACATTATTGGCTATGATTATTTTTTTAGCGATCTGGCTATAAAGTTTCAATATTGCCATGCAGGAGAAGCCAAAGCCTTTACCCTTGCTGGGCCTGCATTTTCAGCGATGGTTCAGCTGGCTTTAAGCATGGCGCTCAATATTTTATCAAAAAAACCGGGAAATCTGTTTGTTGAAATAAAGAATATCCCTATTTTTGCACCCCGCTGATGACAAAAAGAAGTCAGTGAGAATCAAAAGGCTCCGTAGCTCAACTGAATAGAGCATCTGACTACGGATCAGAAGGTTTCAGGTTTGAATCCTGACGGAGTCACAAAAAAGGAAAAGGTCAATTGATCTTTTCCTTTTTTATTGTGATGAATTTCAACCACGCCCCCTCATACCATGAGAAATCCGCTACAAATTTCCCCGGGGTTCTCCACTGATTTCTAATGAAGTCATTAAACCCGTCTGGTTGGAGAGGTAATTAGTACAATTAATGTCATTAGTTTAGAACTTATATAGTAGTTTGCGATAAATAACCCCGGTAATTGAAGATACTTGTCGCCTAACCAAATACATAATGAACAGGAATTGCTTCTTCGTATTGCCGAAGGGGACGAAAAAGCATTCAGGGTATTGTTCGATCAATATTGGGAACCATTGTATGCAGCCACGCTTACCCTTGTAAAAGCCAAAGAACCGGCCAGGGATCTGTTGCAGGAGGTATTTCTGAAAATATGGAATCTTCGTACACAGTTACCGGAAAAAGAGAATGTAAGGAATTTCATTTACATCGTTGCGCGAAATCATATCTACAACGAGCTGCGTAAAAAAAGCCATGAAGAGGCCTTCACAGAAAGTATCATCCGGCATTTTGCTGAAAAATCTGACAGCGCGCTCGAACAGCTTATTCACAAAGAAGCAAGGCAGGTGCTGAATGAAGCTGTAAGTCAGTTACCAGAGCAACAGCGCCTGGTTTACCAGCTTGCCCGGGAGCAGGGTTTGAGCCAGCAGGAAATAGCTTCGAGGCTTCAAATATCCTTGTCAACCGTTAAAACCCATATGTCCCGCGCGCTTACTGCTATCCGGGATTATATACTCCAGCAGGCTCATGTTGCCATATTGCTTCAAATCCTGGTTGGAGAACTTTTCTAAATTTTTTTTATCGCTTGTCATACCTGCACGAATAAAATGTGTCTTTATAGCGATGGATGCAATAACTCGTTTTAAGATCCTCTGGCAAGGCTATCTTACAGACACCTTGAATGCCAGTGAGGCTGAAGAACTTCTTACGCTTATCAGGAAGGATGAGTTCTTTCATAAGGATCATATTGCCGGGTTACTGGCTGCTCCGCCGGAACTTGGTATCGAGAGTAAGGAAGGGGATGAAATATTCGAAGAGCTGCTCTCCAGGATCCATGAACCCGCACAGGTTACCCGCCGCATTCCTTACTTCCGCAGATGGAGCTGGGCGGCTGCTGCAGTTATTGTAATCGGAACAGCAATAGCTATTGCTGTTTCTAATAACCACCGGTCAGAAACTTCCAACACCACAGTTACAACAAATTCTCCGGCAGGTATTCCTCCAGGTAAGGAAGGCGCTGTGCTTACGCTGGCTGATGGCAGGCAGGTGGTATTGGACAGTTTGGGAAATGGAGTGGTAGCCACACAAAATGGTACACAGGTGGTGTTGAATGATGGCAGGTTGACTTATGACCCTACTGAAAATACTACCGGAGCAATCGTTTACAATACAATGTCAACTCCCAAAGGCAGACAATTCTCTGTGCGGCTTCCGGATGGTACAAAAGTTTGGTTGAATGCAGCCAGTTCCATCAGGTATCCTACAGTGTTCACCGGGAAGGAAAGAAAGGTGGAAGTGACAGGAGAAGTTTATTTTGAAGTGGTTAAAAATTCAAAAATGCCGTTCCGTGTAACGGTGAGCAATATAGCTGAAGTGGAAGTGTTGGGTACGCATTTCAATGTAAATGCTTATACAAATGAAAACCTGATCAACACTACTTTGCTGGAAGGAAGTATAAAATTAAACGGTACAATCATAAAACCTGGCCAGCAGGCGAGGATTGCCATTGGGCAAACAACAGCATCGCAACATGTAAGTGTGATCAATGACGCCAATACAGAACAGGTGATGGCATGGAAAAATGGATTTATCAATTTTGAGGGCGCCACCTTTGATGCCATCATGCGACAACTGGAACGATGGTACGATATACAGGTCGTTTATGACAATAATAAAATTCCAACTACGCGATTAGCCGGTAAAATGACCAGAGGTGTACCACTCGATGGATTATTGAAAAATTTAGAAGCATTGGGTGTGCATTTCAGATTAGATGGCAGAAAATTAATCATCCTTCAGTAAGCGGCCATTTAATAACATAAGGCTGGATACAACCATTAAACCTCCCATACTGATCAGTCCAGGTAAACTGGCCATTTGCTGTACCGGTGCATACTGGTACCTGCATCGGCTTTATGCCTTAAAAAACAAACCGGAAGTGCTAGAGACACTCCCGGTGATGTTTGGGTTGATCAAAAAGACTGGTATCGATTTTTTCTAACCAAACACTGTAAAATTATGCCAAAAACTGCTATTGGCTGGGAGTTTTTTCTGGTTGTGTCTTCAGGCCGGACAGATACATACTTCCGTCGGTCAGCTCAAATGATGCGCTTTATGAGAATGCTGTCATTTCTTCTTTTCGTTGCCTGTTTGTCGGCTTCTGCCACAGGAACAGGCCAATCCGTTACGCTTGCGGGAGACAAGATCCCTATTAAAACTGTGTTTACTGCTATTGAAAAACAAACGGGCTATGTTGTAGCCTATCGTCCGGATTTGTTCTCCGCAAATATTACCGTTTCTGTTTCAGCCAACAGGTTGCCGCTTCCTGAATTCTTAGAGTTGGTCTTTAAAGGTCAGCCTGTTCAATACGATATCCAGGATAAAACTATTTTCCTTTCCCGTAAGTCCGTTGTGGAAGATGCCCTTCAAGGTAAGAGCAATGAAATGGACAACAACCGGGCGATTCTGCGTATACAGGTAACTGATGAGGAAAATCATCCGCTTGTTGGAGCTACAGTAACCAACAAAAGAACGAAACATGCGGAAGAAACGAAAAAAGATGGCTGGAGTACCATTTCCGCCAGTTCCGGAGAGGTGATTGAAATCACTTACGTAGGATACACACCGTATCTGTTCACTGTAAAGGATACCATCAAAACATTACATGTCCGTTTGAAAGTTCACAGTGAACTGGATGAAGCTGTAGTTTACAACGGGTATCAAAAAATACAGCAAAAATTCCTTACAGGATCAGTAACCTCTCTAAAGATGGACTCTATCCTGCAACCAGGCTTGTCTACCGTTGATAAAATGCTGGAAGGCAGGGTGCCCGGTATGATGTATATGCAAAATTCCGGGCAGGCAGGCGCGGCCCCTAAACTTCGCATAAGAGGCACCAATACTTATCTCGGATCCAGGGAGCCTTTATGGGTAGTGGATGGAATCGTACGCACCAATCCTTTTCCGCTCGATCCGCAAAGATTGAATGATCCGGATTTTGTGAATTTGTTAGGCAATGCCATTTCTGGTATTAATCCTTTCGACATTGAGCAGATTGATGTTTTAAAAGATGCTACTGCCGCTGCCTTATATGGGGTTCGTGCAGCAAATGGTGTAATAGTTATTACTACAAAAAGAGGCAAGCCTGGTCCGCCAAGCCTCAATTACAATGTGACTACTACATTTACTCGAAGACCCAGATATTCTGATAATGCCATCAACATGATGAACTCCAGGGAACGTGTTGATGTATCGCGTGAAATGATCAAAAGGCAATTGCAACTGCGGGGTGGTGGTATGGAAGCATATGAATCTGCAATACTGGCCTATTACAACAACGAAATGGACTTTGATACCTTTAAACAACAAGTTGGTAAAGCAGAAATAGTGAACACAGACTGGCTGGGGAATGTGATGCAAGATGTACTGGCAAGCAGCCATACACTGAGTGTTTCCGGTGGAACCAGAACTGCGTCTTACCGGGCTTCCTTAGGGTATCGTTCAGAACCTGGCGTTATAAAGAAAGAAAAGAATGACCTGTACACCGGTTCGCTCAATCTGCAGATGAATTACCGGAAGTTCATGGTGGATTTCAACGTTCAGATCAATAAAGAGAGAAAGAACTATACACCTGCTGAAATTGGCGTATTGAACTATGCTTATGGCACCAGCAGAACTATACCGCTTCGGAATGAGGATGGTTCATTGTATTATTATTCTACCATCAATTCCGATCCTGGTTCAACAAAATTTCTCGCAGCAAATAAAATGAACATTCTAAATGAAATGAATAATACCGGTGATGTTGTTCAAAATAATGAATACAATGCCAGTATTAATCTCAATTATGAAATTATAAAAGGGTTACAGTTTAGTTCCAGGCTGGCCTATACTGCCGGAAATTCTTCGAGGGAAACATGGTTCGGTGAAAATACCGATTGGGCACTTCAATTACGCTCGAACGCTTATAATTCAGTGACAAAGTTATTTAATCCCAGTACAGATCCTATGCCTTTTGGTGGGGAATTGCGATCACAGTCTGTGAATAGAAATAATTACCTGGTCAATGCCCGTATTCATTATTCAAATTTTGTAGACAAAAGGAATTTCCATCAGATATCGGTTGATCTGGCAGCAGATATTACTTCCAATAAGACCAATTCTTTTTTGTCTATGGCAAGAGGATATTATCCCAACCGGGGGAGAAGCTTTGCAACCATACCTATTACAAGCTACTCTCAATATGCAAACTGGGTTTCCACAACAGGCCGTCCGGTTATAACAGAGGAATTGGGGAAAGCTATTCGTCCTTTTCTAACCTCTACTTACATTTTTAAGAATAAATGGGTGTTTTCAGGAACTGTAAGCCAGGAGTTTTCCAATTCTTTTGGCTCCAGAAGCAATGAAAAATTCCTGCCTACATGGGCGCTGTCAGGAAGGTGGAATATGCATGAAGATCTGCTCCGCAATCGCGCATGGATAGACGATGCTTCGCTGTTGATCTCTTTAGGTACAAGAGGCAATATGCTGCCAGGGCAAACCGTACACACCATCATGACCAAGGGGCCCTTAAATACTTATTACAATGAGTTTTCATCCAATATATCCTATTTCCCCAATCCTAATTTAAACTGGGAAAAAGTACAGGACTACAGTACCACCTTACAGTTCTCGCTCTTGAGAGGAAGGATAAGGGGCTCAGTCGGTTACTTTTTAAGCCGTACTACCAATGCCTTCATGGCAATGAAAGTGTCCGCTGTAAACGGTGCAGTCAACAACACTTATGTAGTGAACGCAGGCACGCTCGAAAATCAGGGCCTTGAACTCAGCCTGAATTTTAAAGTGATCGACAACCTGGGCGCTAAGGGTAAAAAAGGATTCATGTGGCGACTGGATCCTCAGTTAGGTCAGGTCTTCAACAGGTTACTCGGCCAATCGGTAAACAGCAGAAACGTTTTGGTAGATGAAGCAACTCTGACGTTCAATGATTATTTGAATGGAGCTGTTCCGGTCAATGGAAAATCTGTCAATACTTTTTATTCTTACAAATTCAAGGGGCTTAATCCTCAGTTCGGCTATCCTGAATTTTATGGAGCAGAGGCTGAGAACAGGATAGCGCTGAGAAATTTGTATGCCACTTCTACTAAAAATGAAATGTATAGTATGGTAATGGAAGAGTCGGGGAGAAGAGAGCCTGTTCTGCAGGGAGGAATCAGCAACTCATTCATCTATGGTAACTGGAGTTTAGTGGTAAATTTTTCCTATAGTGTTGGCAATAAAGTAAGGTTATTGAAAATTGCTTCAGGCAATTATGGAACCTACCGCCCCACGTCGCAGCAAAATCTCAGGAGAGAGTTTGTAAACAGGTGGCGCTATCCGGGTGATGAACAGTTTACCAATATCCCGGCTATCCAGGGGGCAGGCAGGCTTCCTATTGACCAGTATGCCTGGTGGCAAATGACTGACTCGAAATTATCCACTCCGTTTGCTGAGAATTATTATCAGATGTATGATTTTTCTGATCTCCGTGTAGTAAGCGGTGATTACCTGAAACTGCAATATGTGTCGTTAAGTTACAGGTTTCCTGAAAAATTCATTAAAAGATGGAACTGTAAGGGAGCCATAGCTTCGTTGGGGGGAAACAATCTTTTCACGATAGCCAATAAGGCCTTGCGTGGTCAGGACCCTGCACAGTCGGGAGGTTCACCAAACATAAATTTATCTATCCGGCCTGTGTATTCCTTTAATGTTAATATAAGTTTCTAAATAATATACTATGCAATCAGCTATCAGAATAACAGTAATAGTTGGGATGTGTTTGCTAAGTGCAAACCTGGTTTCCTGTAAAAAGTATTTGGAGGCTTATTCCCAGAACATGAGTTTTATAGAAACTGCCACTGATCTGAATGAGCTGCTCATCGGGGATGTATATGCTGATCAGAACAACAAAGAATTACTCATCAGTTTGTTTCATATTAGCGATGATGATTTTGATATAAGTGTTCCAACCAAAAACTGGTCCATTGGTGCCGGTTATGAACATGGTTTTCTTCATTGGCAAGCTAATCCCAGATTGTACGGTTTCGAGATGGATTTTCATAAGTCAGACGTTTTTTACAATACAGCATACGCAAAAATTGCGCGGATCAATACCATCATATTTGAAGCAGAAAGGTTGCGCACCAAAGGTGAACCGGGTGAGGTGTTGAACAGGATAACAGGAGAAGCGCACTTTTTAAGAGCATTGTATTACTTCAACCTGGTTAATTTATATGGTAAACCTTATCGTCCTTCCACAGCAAATGCAGACTTTGGCGTTCCTCTGAAAATATCGCCTGAGATAACCAGTCAATTTGTTGCCAGAAGTTCAGTGAAGGATGTTTATGAACAAATAGTAAAGGATCTTGAAAAGGCAGATGGTTATCTTTCTCCCAACCTGACTTTTTCCATGTTGCGTGTTTCCAATGTGGCTGTAGCGGCACTTTTGAGCAGGGTCCATTTATATATGGAAAACTATCAAAAGAGTATAAACTATGCCAATCGTGTAATTGAACCCGGTCAATTTACACTTACTGATCTGAATACAATTCCTGCTAACAGCATTTTCCTGGATAGAAATTCCAGGGAAGTTATTTTTACGATGGGCGGAAATTATTTGGGATTAAGAATGCGTTCGAATGAGGAAGCCCCAACTGATTTATACTTCTTCGTTTCTGATAATTTGTACAATGGGTATGACATAAATGATCTTCGCCGCAAGTTCTTTTTTACTATAAACGGCAAGGGTGTTATACGTGCCGCTAAAAGAGGAAAAGGTGGTAGTCCTACTATTGATGATATTTCTGATAAATATTCATTGAGGCTATCTGAAATGTATTTAAATAAAGCAGAAGCATTGGTCGCATTGGGACAAAACCAGGAAGCAAAATCTGTTATTCAGGAATTCCACAAATACAGGTTCAAACCAGCAGACATTCCTCAATGGCAGTATGCAGATGCGGCATTGATCCAGAAAGTAAGGGAAGACAGGAGGCAGGAATTATGCTATGAGGGGATACGATGGTTCGATCTGAGAAGGTATGGAGTGAACTCAAAATATCCTTATGGAAAAGCTTTCAGGCACAGATCCATTATGTTCACGGGTACTACTTACATCGAGAACGGTTATTATGAACTGGGTACTTATGCACAAGATGAAGCTGCCTATACGTTACCAATAGCCGATGATGAAATTGAATTTAGCCAGGGAAGAATTACCAATGAAGTCAGGCCCGAACGTCCACTAAAACAATAACCAGTTATGCAGATCAAATATTATTGTATGTTATCGATATTCCAATTACCGTTCTATTTTAAATACAGGTTGGTATTCCTTGCAGCATTCATGATGCAGTTTTTTACTGCTTGTAAAAAGGAAGCGACGCTTGAAGAGAGTAATGAAGATGTGAATTATTTTGTCAGGACTGATAATCCTTCTGATCCTGTTGATCATGCTTTATTTCAATTTTATGAACAGACGGGCATTGCGGGATTTTATAACGACACCATTCATAGAAAGTTGATAAGCCGGCCGGGAGAGAAAGTCGAAAGATACGACTATACCAGGCTTGCCCTGACATACGCTTTACAGGGAGAGACGGCAACTGGGTTTACCTATTTGTACAACAAATCTTATATCACGGAATTGTTGCCATTTATGCAGGACCAGGTTGTACCCGCACTGCCATCTAATGAAATAATACCCAGCTTGTTTTTTGTTGATTCATTTTACACTTTCAGTACGCCTTTAGATAAAAAAATGGAGCATGGCTGGACGGCCATTTATGGCCTGAATACAGTAGGGGTAGTTGTAAAAGATGTTTCCATGATGAATGCTTCCGAAAAGGAAGTTTACCGGGCTTCGATATTGGCAGGGATTGCAGAAAAATGGCTTCTTCTTACACACGCATCAGTGTTGCAAACTGAGTTTTATCAAATCACCAGGAATTTGCTCAAGACTGTTAACACATCGGCTAATTACGTATTTATACCGTATGAAATATTGGTGCCGGTAAACAGGATCCCACAACCCGAAGCGATGGGCCTGTTATATCATCCATTGGCACTCTATTCAAATATTCCCAAGGAATTCATGCCAACCGAGTCGATTGATATACGAGCATTCATGACAGCCGCTTTTTTGTATAGTGAAGAGGATTTCCTGGAAAAATATGATGCTTACCCGGCAGTGATCCAAAAATACAAAGTGGTAAGAGAGCTGCTACTGAAAGCCGGTTTTAAATTGCAATAACAACATCACTCCTCAATAAATAATAGAGCTTCCTATTTAGTCAATTCTAAAATATTTTATGAGTATCCATTTAAAAGTGGAGCACCTATCACATAGGTATGCTACCGCATGGGCTATCCATGACATAAACTTCGAGATCAACACTACGGGCATCGTAGGATTATTGGGGTCAAATGGCGCCGGTAAGTCAACCACCATGAATATCATCTGTGGCGTATTGAAACAAACGGAAGGAGATGTTTTTATCAATGGCATGAATCTAAAGGAGGATCCATTACAGGTAAAACGGCAGATAGGTTTCTTACCACAAACCGCTCCTTTGCACCTGGAGTCTACTGTGGAGGAATATCTTACCTATGCTGCCCATTTACGCTTTATTGATAAAATGAAAGTAAAGCAGGCAGTTGCAGAAGCCATGGATAAAACAGGCGTTGCTCATTTCAGCTCCAGGCTTATCAGGAATCTGTCCGGAGGATACAGGCAGCGTGTTGGTATTGCACAGGCCATCATTCACAAGCCCAGCATCGTTGTATTGGATGAACCTACAAATGGTTTGGATCCCAATCAGATTATCGAGGCACGCAGGTTGATCCAGCGGATTGGCCAGGAACACATAGTGCTATTAAGCTCTCATGTGCTCACCGAAATAAATCTGTTGTGCAGGGATGTGATCATGATTGAAAACGGCAGGATCGTGTTCACGGATTCAATGGATGCATTCAATAATTATGTACAACCAACGAGCCTGCTGGCAGTGATGGAAAATCCACCTGCAAGTGCTGAATTGCAGGCCATCGATGGCGTTTCCAAAGTAGAATTCCTCACTGCAAAGAAATGCAGGATCTATTTTTCCAATAAATCAAATATTGCAGAAACCATCATTGCTGCCAGTATTGCCAGGGGATGGAGACTTCAGGAAATCAACCTGGAGCGCTCTCTGCTGGATGATGTATTTAAAGAATTATCTGTGCAGCCTTAAACGAAACAGCTATGAAAATAATTAATAAGATCGCGCTGGCAGAATTGAGGAATTTATTTTATTCGCCCGTATCCTGGTTTGTGATCCTGGCCTTTTATGTCATCAATGCCATCTTCTTTTTCGAGTGGTTCGACAGAATGGCATCAGGCCAGGATGCGGGAATGATGGCAGTGGATAACTACGTGGGTAAGGTGACGGGCATATTGAAGAGCATGAACTTTGAAGTAACCAAGGGTTTCTTTAAGTATGTGCATCTCTTTATGGCATTATTGACAATGGGTGTTATTAACCGGGAGATGAATGCAGGCTCTATTAAATTGCTTTATTCTTCCCCCATCCGTAACAGGGAAATAGTACTGGGAAAATATTGGGGAATAGTATTGTTCAATTTGATCTTTTTACTGGGAACTGCTTTGTTGTTGATTACAGGTATTGTAATTGTAAAAGAAAGTTATCCGCCTGAATTCCTGACCATTCTGTTATCATTGTTTTTACTCGCCAACTTTTATGCAGCCATTGGTTTGTTCTTTAGTTCCGTAACCAATTACCAGATCGTTGCTGCAGTTTTCACTTTCCTGGTATTCTACCTGTTGGATACGATATTGAATTACGGGCAGCAATATGATTTTTTTCGCACTGTGAGTGAATTGCTCAGTTTTAGATACAAACGCGGCGAAATTACTTCCGGCCTGATCTCAAGCAGGAATCTGCTCTATTTTATTTTGATGATTGCCATGTTCCTGCTGTTTGCTATGATCCGCTTGCGCAGTGTTCGTGTGGCGATCCCCAGACGAATAACAGCCCTTCATTATTTGCTTGTTTTTTCCGGGATTCTACTAATGGTCTATCTAAGCTCGAAGCCGGGGTGGATTTTGTATAAAGACCTTACAAAAAAACAATCGAATACTTTACATCCTTCCGCCCAGGAAGTGTTGAAGAAATTTGACGGGTCACCAATTAAGGTCACATTGTATATCAATTTATTCCAGAAGTTTGAAAAATTTGGATTCCCGGAACAAAGGTTTGTTTACACGTCCGGCCTCTGGGCTGAATATCTAAGGTTCTATCCTAACGTTCAGTTCGATTATGTTTGTTACTACGCCATTAAAGAGGGGGACAGCGCCCTTTACAAACAATACCCGGGAAAAAACATAGATGAGATTGCTGCTTTAAGAGCTGAAGTGTATGGCGTGCGTAAGTCTTTATTCAAACCGGGTTCTTCGCTGGATAATTTTCATGACCTGGAGAAGGAGAATTTCAACGCGATCATGAAGGTGAGCTACAAAGATAAGCAAACCTATGTCAGATCAATTGTCGGTGGTGGCGCCTGGCCTCACCCGGTAAATATGGCCGGACAATTAACGCGGCTGATCAGGGATAGCAATGTGGCGGTATCTTTTATGACAGGCCATTTGGAGCGGAGCCCATTCAGATTCACCCAGAGAGATTTTGGCGTATACACTTCCAAAACATTTGAAACAAGTTCCCTGGTTGACAGGGGAGTAGATGTTGATACCATTTCAGTGATGGAAGCAGATATTCCCGATGATGTACAACTGTTGGTAGTAGCTGATCCCAAAGTTCCATACGATCCCATTGAACTGGAAAGGATCGACCGGTATATTCAACGTGGTGGCAATGCTATTTTCTTCGTGGAGCCCGGTAAGCAATTTATTTTAGATCCGGTGCTGAAGAAACTAGGCGTAGTTGCTGAAGATGGAATGCTGATGGAAAATTCTCAGGACAGGCATATGGTTCGGGGCAGATTAACCAACAAAGCACTGACGATGTCTCAAGAGATGGAGCGGTTTCTATTACTCCCTGCTTTGGGAAATGGGCTCGTGCACAATGTAGCAACAACGCTGTCTTACCAGGCAGTAGATGGATTTGAAGTGGAGCCAATCATTAAAATAGCCGGCAACAAGAAGTTGTGGTTAAAGAAGGGCGTATATGTTGCAGACTCTATTGCTCCCGTGTTCAGTAAGGAGCAGGGCGACTTACAACTTAATGAGTATACAATTGCTGTAGCAATGAAGCGGAAGGTTGGAGACAAGGAGCAACGAATCATAGTAGCTGGAGATGCGGACTTTATGTCTAACAATGCAATCGATCCTAAAAAACTAAATCATCACTTTTATAGTTGGGGATTGAATAATCGATATCCCATATACTCATTTTATCCATTCAATGATGACCGGTACTTAAAGGTCAACAGGGATCAGTTGGAGAATATGATGATCGTTTATGTGTATGTGATCCCTGCCATTGTGTTTTTTCTGGCAGTTGCCTTCCTCATTCGCAGACGAAAAAAGTAATTCCTTCAAAATAGTGTAATAATGAAAATAATTCTGAGAATTGCTCAAGCAGAACTTCGTTATCTTTTCCAGTCGCCCATTGCCTGGGTGATCATGATCTGTTATTTGGTGCTGGGCAGCATGAAGTTCTTAGCTCCTTTGGTTGGTTTTTCACGCGAGCAGGCAGTTGAAATGCTGAATAACCCCAATTGGGCCGGATTCAGGAGGTCGCTCACTGTAGGTGTGTTTGGTAATGCTTTGGAAGTGATGAGCGCTCATCTGTATCTATTCATTCCCCTGTTGACGATGGGGGTAATTGGAAGAGAGATATCCAGCGGATCGATAGCCTTATTGAGATCTTCTCCCATCCGCACGCGTGAAGTGGTAATGGGTAAGTTTTTGGGACTTTCCTGGTTCAATATGATATTGACCGCCGCACTGGCTATACTGTTGATCACCGGATATTTTTGCATAGAACATGCTGAATTCAAATTGATCTTATCCATACTTCTCGGCTTCTTTTTGCTTACCAGTGCCTATATAGCCATCGGACTATTCGTATCCTGCCTCACCGAATACCAGATACTGGCAGGCATTGGAACTTTTATGTTGTTTATCATATTGGAAAAGGCAGGTTCAACATTCCAGCAGTATGACTTCATTCGTGATATAACCTGGTTCTTATCCATTGATGGAAGGATCAATTTCCTCAAGGCCGGACTGATCACTACGCGGGACATTAGTTATTTCTTACTCATCATCATTTTATTCCTCGGGCTGAGTATGATCAAATTACAGTCGCTGGCAGCATCGGTTAAAAAAAATACCGTTATGTTGAGATACCTGGTGCTCACATCGGTGATACTCCTGCTTGGTTATTTTTCATCCCGTCCGGGTGCAGTGGGGTATCTTGACGTTACACGCGATCAACGTAATACAATAGATTCCACCACACAAGCTGCGATCAAAGAGTTGGACGGATCAGCAATTAAAGTAACGCTATTCACCAACGTATTGCAACCGACGGTTGAATTTGCCATGCCTTCGAAAAGAAATGAATATATCTGGAAATTCTGGGAAAAATACCTGCGATTTTATCCAAACATCAACTTCCATTACAGGTTCTATTACAATAACACTGCCCAGGATTCTGCCTTGCTGAGTATGTTCTATGGTAACAGAACCAGGCTGCAGTTATCGAAAGCGATGGCAAAAATGCATAAGCTGAATTACGATAAGGTTGAAACTCCCCGGCAAATCGATAGCTCCGTAAACCTGGCGGATGAATCCTATAGAGTGGTGATGCAACTGGAATACAAAGGAAAAAAAGTTTTTTTAAGAACGTATCCGTCAAGCGATCCCTGGCCATTCGAGTATAATGTGTCGGGCGCAATAAAGGAACTGGTTAGTGCCCGTTCGCCACTGGTGAGTTTCAGCTCGGGACATTATGAAAGAAGTCCCTTCCTGTTTACCAGCAGAGAGCATGGTGGTAATACTACTGAGAGGTCGGAAAGGCATTCACTGATCAATCTGGGAGTTCATACAAACACTATTTCCCTGGCAAACAACATCAATACAGACTCTACCAATGTGCTCGTTATTGCGGACCCCAGAACTTCATTGAGCGGTCAGGAGAAAGAAAATATAATGAATTACCTGGAGAATGGGGGCAACGCCATTATCTACGGCGAACCATCAAAGCAACCCTTCATTAATGAGATCATCAATCCATTAGGAGTTCACATGGAAGAAGGAGTAATGGTGCTGCCCCGTCAGCATGTGGAGACTGAAGTGTTTACCGCAGGCATGACAAAAGCAGGTAACCGGATGGCTAAAGAGCCGGTGATGCAGCTTCACCAACAACTGGGCAAGAGAACGGCCATGGCCAATTTTGGAGGAACGGGTATTCTGAGTTTTATGGAAAAAAACGGATTTACAGTAGAGCCCATCATCAGCATTCCCGGTAATAAATTTCGTGGTGAACAGGTGAAGCAAGCCAGGACAGACACTACAACAACCAGCCTGGTAGTGGATGTGGAAGAATTTAAAAAAGACAGTTATGGCGATGAAAAATCCACTCCCTGGAAGCCGGGCGCAAAGAAGAAGCGGGAACTAAAGAAAGCTGGCAAACCGAAAGCTGTTGGATATGATGATATCTGGATGGAGCGGGGAGTATTTGTGCGCGATTCTGCTGCTCCCATCTACTCTCCGGAAGAAGGAGATTATAAAAAGGAAGAGTATATTCTGGCTGTTAAGCTCCACCGAAAGATCAACAATAAGGAACAGCGCATCGTGATAGCAGCGGATGCTGATTTTATGTCGGTGGGTGCTGGCAATGGAGGCTCTATTGCATTAGGCTTATATAGTTGGTTATTGAACAACGAATATCCTGTATATACTAAATATAAACTACCAAAGGATACCCGCCTGACGATCGGTAAAAAAGGCGGGAATGTTCTTTATAACGTATTCGTGTATGTGCTTCCATCCATTCTGCTGCTGGTGGGCACCATTATTTTAATCAGAAGGTTCAGAAAATAATATTTACCCATTAGTACAAATTGCTACGATGTTATTACAAACAGATGATCAAACCATTGAAGACCTGCGGTTGTTTTCCAGGCGGGAGCATAACGGCATTTATGATATCTATAAACATACTTCTACGCGCGGTGGTGAGGAAGTGTTGGAAAAGATGTTCAGAAGCCCATTGTCTGATCTCGAAGCTATCAACAAACGTTCCGGGATCATAGCTGCTTTCACCAGGCTGCAAACAAAATTTCCTTTTGCCCCTTCCTTACTGGATAGTGTTGAAAAATACATAAGCAATTCCGGAGAAAATAAGGACGGACAAAAGCCTGCACTGGGAGAGAAGGAAATCAATAGTGGTGTAACGGCTTTGATCGAACTGCTCCATGCCATGCGAAGTTTTGTAGAAACGGGCGATATATTAAAAGTGACCGGATTGGAAGATGCATGTAAAGAAATGATTTCCCTGCTGAATGATCCTGCGCTTCAACCCGTTTTCAATGAAAAGCCAAAGGCTAAGCTGGCTTATGCGGCCGTTACTGCCTTTGATGTTTTGATGCGTGTTCGTGAACGGGAGAAAGTGCTGACCGTATTGCAGTTCATTTATTTACTGGATGTTTATATATCAGTAGCGCATGTGGCTTCTCAACGCAATTTTGTTTTTCCGGTGGCCCATCCCAAAGGAAGCAACCTGTTGAAAATAGAAAGCGTGTACCATCCGGAATTAAAAAAGCCGGTGGCCAATAGTTTAACCATGAATGCCGATAAATCGGTGGTTTTTCTTACAGGGGCTAATATGGCCGGTAAATCCACCTTCCTGCGATCCTTCAGTACAGCAGTATATATAGCGCATATGGGTTTTCCTGTTGCTGCAAGCGCCATGGAGTTTTCGGTTATGGATGGTATTTATACTACTATCAATCTCCCGGATAATTTAGGTATAGGAGCCAGTCACTTCTATGCGGAAGTATTGAGAGTTAAGAAAATGGCTACGCAACTGGGCGCCGGTAAATCACTCTTCGTATTGTTCGATGAACTGTTCAGAGGTACCAACGTTAAAGATGCGCATGAAGGAACGGTAGCCATAACACATGCCTTTGCTGGAAAAAGGAACAGTATGTTTATCATTTCTTCTCATATTGTGGAAGCGGGAGAGGAATTGAAACAGAAATCCAATATTGGATTTCATTATCTCCCCACACGAATGAACGGCACAGTCCCTGAATATACGTACACATTGGAACGCGGTATTACCGATGACCGGCATGGCATGATCATCATTCGCAATGAAGGAATATTAGACACCCTGGCAACAGGCAAAAAAAACGGATAGTATTCCAATCAATACAAAAAAACAATCATGAGCTTTACTATCGATAAACAATCGCTGGACGAACTGAATTTAATGGGTAAGTTCCGTCCGGGCTCTGTTTACTTTTTATTCAACCGGGTGAAAACCCGGGGTGGCGGGGAGTTGCTGGATGAAATGTTCAGGCAGCCACTGACATTGGAGCATATCATCAATGAGCGTACTGCCATCTTTCAGTTCTTCCAGGATGCTAACCTGTCATTCTCCTTCGATATACAACAGGTTACTTTGATGCACCAGTATGTGAATGCTTCTAATGAGCAGGGGCAGCTTGCCGGCTTTGCAAATATCCTGGTAAAGAAAGCCTTGTCCGGTTTAACCCGTGATGAGCGGTATAAGTTGCTGATCCAGGGGCTGCAGGCCACAATAGTGACACTGAAGCGTTGCTATGGACTTGCGGTTGAATTGTGTATGCTCGAAGGACCGTACCAACACCGGGCAAATGAGATAAAGCAGATACTCAGCTCACCTCAATTAACCAAATTAATTGAAACGGACATTTATACATCCATATCCGTTAGAACGATTGCTGAATATGATTACCTGTTAAAGCGTAAATTAAACAACGACATTAAGAGTGTATTGGATTTTATATCGGAAGTGGATGTGAATATAGCGGTAAGTAGCGTGGCAAGGGAAAGAGGTTTCACCTATGCCAGGGCGCTTCCAAAACAAATGAATAGTTTTAATGCCACCAACTTAAGGCATCCGTGTATTGACAATGCCGTCGGTAATAACATTGAAATGCAAAAACAGAGCAATGTTATCTTTCTCACGGGGGCAAATATGGCTGGTAAGTCTACCTGGATGAAGTCTATCGGTATCAGCATGTACCTGGCGCATATCGGTTTTCCCATTGCTGCTTCATCCATGGAATTTTCTGTAAGGGAAGGTATTTATTCCAGTATCAATGTAGCGGATAATATAGGTTTGGGCTACAGTCACTTTTATGCAGAAGTGGTACGGGTAAAGAATGCAGCCGATGCTACGGCTACCGGCAAACACCTGCTGTTAATGTTCGATGAATTATTCAAAGGAACAAATGTAAAAGATGCCTATGATGGAACGCTGGCAGTTACAGAAGCATTTTCAGAATACGTCAATTGCTTGTTCATAGTATCTACCCATATTATTGAAGTAGGCGAGGCGCTCAAAAAAAGAAGCAATATTCAATTCACCTATATGCCTACCATAATGGAGGGCAGTGTTCCCAAATATACCTACCTGTTGGAAAAGGGTATTACGGAAGACAGGCAGGGAATGCTCATTATCCGGAATGAAGGTATTATTGAGCTGATCGGAGATTCAAAAAATATTTGATCATATTTTCCCCTTATTATTTATGTTTGAGGAAGTTTATATAAGCTTCCTCTTTTGCATGCAGATAACCCATATAAGGAATCCGGACTGTACACCCTGATCAGTGAAGGGAATGAAGAGGCATTCAATGAATTCTATCTTTCAGTACTACCCGAGTTCTCCTCCTACCTGATGAGCCTGCTGAAATCCAAAGAAGCTGTGAACGATGTTTTACAGGAAGCATTGATCAGGTTTTGGTTGAGCAGGGATAAGCTTCCAGGGATCGATAACCCAAAAGCATGGCTCTCGCGCATCATCTCAAATGAATGTTACCGCTATTTACGAAAGCAAAGCGATTACCAGAAATCCACTAAGACCCTCGATCAGCCACAGGAATTGGAGGGGGAGCTGCTGTATCAGACAGATATGGATCTGGCTTTCCGAGAAACACAAGGGCTGATCCGGGGCATCGTACAGGATCTTTCACCCCGACAGAAATCCATTTACCAGTTGAGCAGGGAATCCGGATTGACCATTCCTCAAATTGCTGATAAACTGGGAGTGTCATCAAATTATGTGCGCAAGACCCTCGTACTCTCACTTAAGCTTATTCAAAAAAGATTAAAAGAAGCAGGAGTTTCCCTGCCCATGGTGCTTTTACTGCTGCCTTAAAATTTTTTTGGGCCGATGGGTCCTAAATTGAATTCTCAGGGTCGTACTATAGATAATCATGAAAAAGGAACGTCTCGCATATTTGTTGATGCAGTACAGTAACGATCTGGCCGATGCGGCAGAGCGTGAAGAACTGTTCGGTTATCTGGCCGCAGATGAAAGCAAAGAATCTTTCACTGACCTGGTGGCTGACTTTCTGTTACAACATGAACAAAAGAATGAAGATCTCACTCCATTCCAGCACCTGGCCTTTGCGGCAGCGGCTGTTGACAGAGATATTTTTAAAGAAATACCGTCTGACAAGCCAGTTCAAAAAATATTCTTCCTGCGCAGAGCCTGGCTCAGGTATGCAGCTGCACTGATTGTACTCGCAGGCATTGCGGTAATGGCCATCGTGATGTTCAGGAATTCCGGATCTTCCAAACAGGAGATCGTTGCAACGCCTGAGAATATCTTACCGGGTTCAGATAAAGCCATTCTTACATTGGCGGATGGAAGGTCCATTGCGCTGGATACCGTGAAAGCCGGGCTCATGGCGATGCAGGGCCAGGCGCAGATCGAGAAAAAGGAAGATGGTCAGATCGTTTACAATGGAACGAATGCCGGTAAGGAAATAATGATGAATACCCTGAGTACGCCGAGAGGTGGACAATACAGGCTGCTCCTGCCCGACGGAACAGAAGTTTGGCTGAATGCAGCCAGCTCCATCCGTTATCCCGCCAGCTTTGCAGGAAATGAAAGAAGAGTGACCATTACAGGTGAAGCTTATTTTGATGTGGCAAAGAATAAGTCAAAACCATTCTTTGTAGACATCGATGGCAAAGCATCCTTAGAAGTACTGGGCACCAGTTTCAATATCAACGCCTATTCCGATGAACCCGTGATCAATACCGCTTTGCTGGAGGGAGCTGTTAGAGTGACGGCATTGACCAGCCTGCAAAAAAGATCACAGTCAGATAAAGCCGAACCATCAAATATAGTACTACGGCCGGGGCAGCAGGCAAGCATCGATAAGTCCGGAATAATGAAAGTAGACCTGGCAGAACGGAGTATTGTAATGGCCTGGCGCGAAGGCGTGTTCAGGTACAATTACACTGATTTCGATGTAGTGCTCCGCCAGTTGAGCCGCTGGTACGATATCGATGTACAATATGAAAAAGGAATTCCTGATCAGAAATTCACAGGCGAGATACGCCGGGACTACACACTTTCACAGGCATTGAGCATTCTTGAAGGCATGGACGTTCATTTCCGGCTGGAAGGCAAAAAGCTCATTGTGCTTCCCTGACCTTATTCTTCTGTAAATACAGCAATTAAACCAATCCATTTACACATTCGTTCACCGGCAGGTTTCGGTAGCCGGTGTATTTAGTCCCTGACCGCTGGTCTGAGGGAGAAATTATGTTGTCACCAAAACGATTCATGTAACCCCAGGCTGCTGCCTGCTTTCCGTTACCGGCATTACCGGTGCAACAAAGTGAAGGCATTCAAAAAAGGAGAATTATGAGACAAAGCAAAACTGCAAACACTTCCCCCGGCTTAGCTAATACGCTGGTCAGGCAATCTGCTCCCCGGTTGATCTGCCTGCTGCTGATCATTGCTGCAACGCTTTTGCCTGCTACCGGTACAGCGCAAACGATCACGCTGAATTCAAAGCGAATTTCCCTGAAACAGATTTTTGCCGAGATCAAAAAACAAACAGGATATGCTGTTATCTACAATGCCAAAGTGATCAATGATAATGTGATGATATCGGTCAGCGCCAAAGACCAGCCCTTCGAATCATTCATCAAGACCGTGTTGCAGGATCAGCCCATTGCCTACAAAATAGTGGGTACTACCATCGTGTTGCGGAAAGAAGAAAAACCTGCATCAACTACCGGTAATGGACAAATGAATGAAGAAGCTGTCAGTCAGGCTACTGGCATCATCCTGGATGAAGCTACCAAAAACGGTATCGCGGGTGTGAGTGTTGTGAACAAACGAACCGGTAAAGGCACACAGTCTGATGTTTTGGGCAAATTTACTTTGAAAGACACGGAGCAGGGCGACGTGATCACCTGTACAATGATCGGCTATCAACCCATTACCACAACGGTTGACAAATATACCATGGTGGTCATGAAGATCGCAGTGGATGAGCTGGACAAAATGGTGATACAGGCATACGGAAAAACCAGCAGGAGGCTGGCAACCGGAGATATCACCAGGATCAGCGGGGAAGAGATCGGTAAACAATCGATCATGAATCCGCTGCTGGCGCTGCAGGGCAGGGTGCCCGGAGTGATCGTTACTCCTTCGAGCGGCAATCCCAGCAGTCCGGTGAAAGTAGTGATGATGGGAAGGAATTCACTGAACAGGGACTTTTCTCCCGAACCATTGTACATCATCGATGGCGTACCTCAAACCATTCTCGATCTCAGCAATAATCTCAGGTATATGTCGAATGAAGGAGCATCTACCGGATATATCCAGGCCGGGGTCTCCAATACGATGGGACAAAGTCCCTTGTACGGTATCGATCCTAAAGAGATAGAAAGTATTGAAGTATTGAAAGATGCCGATGCAACGTCTATCTACGGATCGCGCGGCGCCAATGGCGTGATACTGATCACCACCAAAAGAGCGAAACCGGGCAAAACCAGTTTCGGCATTTCTTTTACACAGGGAATCTCCAATGCCTTGCGCAGGGCCAGGGTCCTGAGTACGGAGGAATACATCAAATACAGAAAGGAGGCATTCAAGAACGATGGAATACTGCCCACGGTCAATACTGCACCGGACCTGATGCTATGGGATACTACCAGGAATACCAACTGGCAGAAGGAATTGTTCCAGACAGCAAAGAACACCGGTATCAGTGCAACACTATCGGGAGGGGATGTCCGCAATTCATTCCGCCTGAGTGTGAACTATAATGATAACAGGGCCATCACAGTAGGTAAAGGAAAAAATGAAGCGGCCATGATATTACTCAATGCCGGGCATTCCAGTACTGACCAGAAATTACGTGTGTCTGTTGGTGTTAGTTACAGGTTCACCAATATAGATGCTGTGGCGCTGGGAGGCGATGAACTGATCGCTCCCAATGCTCCTGCTGTTTTTGACAGCCTGGGGAATTTGAATTACCTGGGCTGGAATCCTGATGCAAGAACAAGATTATTCCCTTTCGGCTCTGTGAACCAGCCGAATATTGCCAAAACCAATATCCTGTCCGCCAATACACAGATCAGTTACAAATTGCTGAAAGGATTGAGTATTGAAATCACCGGCGGATATACCAGCTCCCGCAATACCAACAACAGGTTTCAAACTATCGGCTCTAATGATCCGCGGCTGGTGAGCACGGGAACAGCCATATTTGCCAGTACCAATACCAGCACATGGATCGTGGAGCCAGGTATCAGGTATTCCGGATTTTTGAGTAAGGGAAGTTTTGAAGTGATGGTGGGAGGCAGTCTGCAAAATGCGCTCACTACTGCCAATACCATCACAGGCCGGGGCTATACCAATGACAACCTGATCGGCACCATTGCCAATGCAGCTACTATCCAGGTGAACGATGGCTATGGCCAGTACAAGTATACCGCCATGTTCGGCCGGATCGCATACAATTGGGAGAATAAATACATCATTAACCTGAATGGGAGAAGGGACGGCTCTTCAAGATTTGCACCGGGCAAGCAATTCGGGAATTTCGGATCTGTAGGCGTCAGCTGGAATTTGTCGGAAGAAGAATGGATGAAAAGAATGCTCCCATCATGGATATCGTTCATCAAGATCAGGGGTAGTTTTGGCATCACGGGTGGAGATGGAATTGGCGATTATCAATACCTGGCCCGCTGGTCTGCCGCTTCCATGCTTCCTTACAACACGGTGAGGCCATTCACCCTCAGTCAGCCTGTGAACCAGGTATACCATTGGCAGAGCAATAAACAATTGGCCGGTGCATTGGAATTTGCTCTATGGGATAACAGGATCAATGTTTCGGCTACTCTTCAACGTGGTATTGCCAGGGATCAGCTGACCCAATTTCCCACTCCTCTATATTCAGGATTCCGGAATGTAACGGCCAATCATCCGGCTAAGATCGGGAACCTTACCAGGGGACTGGCTGTAGATGCCGTATTGATCAGACGCAAGGATTTCGAATGGCAGGCTGGCTTCAATATCGGTAATTTCTCCAATAAGCTGCTGGCCTATCCCGGCCTGGAATTGTCGCCCTACGCATCCATTTACCAGATCGGACAATCACTGAATACACAATATCTGCTCCATTACCTGGGCGTCGACCCGCTCTCAGGTGAATTCAGTTTCGAAGATCATAACAAGGATGGAAAGATCTCTGATGATGGACAGCAACCCAGGGGCCTTGGCCTTGACGATCGCTATGTAGCCATCAATATGGATCCCAAATACGACGGAGGTTTCAGAACTGCATTGTCCTACAAGGGAGCACAACTCTCCATGAACTTCAGTTTCAGAAGGGCCTGGATGATGGCATCCTTCCTCACCAACAGGCCCGGCGCCATGAGGAATATCTTCATACCATCCGAAGGCATCACCAATTACTGGCAAAAGCCCGGTGATATTGCAAAATATCCCAGGCTCACTACTGTACAAACTTATTCCATCTCCAATTCCGACGGAGGTTATATGGATATTTCCTACCTGCAAATGAATAATATCTCATTGAGCTATTCACTGAAGGAAAAGCTTGTTCATAAGGCAGGAATGAAAACCTGTATGCTGTCGCTTACCCTTTCCAATATTTTCACCATCACACAGTATCCGGGAATAGACCCTGTTGTGGGATTGGGGCTGCCATCTCAAAAACAGATCAATGGAACTATCTCCTTCACTTTCTAAAAACCCTGCTATGCTGCTGAATCAAAAATGTTTCTATACAGGATTTCTCATTACAGCAATCCTATTGCTGTTCGCTTCCTGCAAAAAATGGATCCAGATTCCTCCTCCCAAAAACACCATAGTTACAGAACAGGTGTTCCAGGACGAGGCCCAGGCTGAAGGAGCCATGTCGGGATTGTATACCATGATGATCAATGGCGAAGCTGCCGGTGCGCAACCGGGAATAGCCTCCAACAATTACAGCGCAGGTTATCTCACGGTGGCCACCGGGCAGTCTTCCGATGAATTATTCCCGTACAGGGGCTCCACCATCCTGAAGGACTACCTGCTGGCAACCAATAAGCTCACGGGCTTACAGGACGAAGCCATTACACCACTCTGGAATTCCGCCTATAAAACAATCTATAATGCCAATGGCATCATCGAGGGAATTGCCGCTACCGTATCAGGGACCTTGTCTGAAAAAAGCCGCCGTGAATTCACAGCCGAAGCAAAATTCGTGCGCGCGCTCTCTTATTTCTATCTCACCAATCTTTTTGGCGATCTGCCATTGGCCCTGACTATCGATTTCCACCAAACCGTAAAAGTGAAAAAGTCGACACAGGCACAGGTATACGAGCAGATCATCAAAGACCTGAAAGATGCGATAGCGGATATGCCTTCCAGTTATGAAAGGGGAAAAGGTGAAAGGATCAGGCCCAATAAATGGGCGGCCACTGCATTGCTGGCAAGGGTTTATCTCTATCAGAAAGATTATCCCGCTGCTGCTGCCACCGCCACTGAAGTGATCAATGAACAGGTGCTTTACAAACTGGAACCCGATCTCAATAAAGTATTCCGGGCCAATAGCACGGAAGCGATCTGGCAACTGAAACAAGCCACCACCACCAATATCAGGGATGCCACTCCTGAGGGTTATTTACTTCTTCCCACAACTGCGCATAAGAGTGCAGCAATCTATTGTCTGACAGACCAGCTCCTGCAGGCATTCGAAGCCGGAGACAAGCGAAGGGAGGATTGGGTGGATAGTACCGATAATACCCTGAGTGGTTCAGGGCAGCCTCCGGCGTTTACTTTCTATCCTGCCAAGTATAAGATCGGTGGCGCCAATTTCAATACAGGCATGCCTGCCGAATATTATATGGTGATACGCCTGGCAGAAATGTATCTGATCAGAGCGGAAGCCACAGCCAACGGAGCTTTGGGCGGCCCCGCCGATGGTGTGAATGATCTGAATGAGATCAGGAGAAGGGCAGGGCTGGATGAACTCCCTTCCACTATTACGCAGGATGAACTGATTATCGCTATTGAAAAAGAAAGGCAGGTTGAGCTGTTCTGCGAGTGGGCGCATCGCTGGATGGACCTGAAAAGAACAGGCAGGGCGCACGATGTGATTTCCGTTATCCCCATGAAACAACCCTGGGCAGGCGATCACCAGTTCCTTTACCCCATTCCCAGAAATGATCGCCGCGATAATCCCCTGCTGAGTCAAAACGAAGGTTACTAATCCCTGATCAAACCATATTGTATGAAGCATAACATAAAGGCATATACGCAAATTATCCGGTTGCACAACAGACTTTTTGCAATGGCTGTATTGCTGGTCTTTTCTTTCGCATCCTGTAATAAGGAAGTGACTACAGCCGGAACAGCTTCCCTTTCCATCATCAATGCCATTCCCGGCAGCAATGACCTGCTTCCGAATTTCAGACAGGAGGGCGCTATCCTGTACAAGCAGGCCGCAATACTGAGGTACAAGATCTTTTTCATGACCGATAACCGGATCAGGTATTACAGTGGACAGCAACGTCTCCGCATATACCAGATGCCGGATACTACCAGTAAAGACCAGCCGCTGTTCGATCTCCACCTCGATCTTCCGGTAGGATCCATACATACCTTATTCCTGACCGGATCGCCGGATGCGCCGGACACGGTGATGATCAGGAACGAGCAGATCCCCTTCTTTCCGCAGAGCGACAGCGCCATGGCCATCAGGTTCGTCAACCTGAGTAAAGGCAGCGCTCCTGTAAGTATCAATATCAAAGGGCTGGCCGATGGATCGGAAGTGCAAAGCCTGAACTACAAGGCCATCACCGGTTTTGCAAACTACCCGGTGCGTCTTCAGTTACAGGACTATGTTTTTGAATTCCGCGATGCTGCAACAGGAACATTGCTGGCCAGCTATACTACATTGGGATTAAAGCAAACAGCGCCCAACCCCTGGATATATAAAAGCTTTACGATTGCCTTTACAGGAATACCCGGAACAACAGGTGCAACTTCGCCGGATGTATTCCTTGTGCCACATTATTAGTGCGTGAACAAAACAATCTTATTTCAAATATCATGACCAGTATTTTAAAGACCGTACAGCTGTCGCACAAGTACAGCAGTTCCTGGGCTATCAGGGATATCAACCTTGAATTGAACCAGGCCGGAGTGATTGGCCTGCTGGGATCGAACGGAGCCGGCAAATCCACCACTATGAACATTATTTGTGGTGTGCTTAATCAGACTGAAGGTTCAGTATTTATCAATGGCATTGACCTTCGGGAAGATCCTGAGCTTGCCAAACAAAACATTGGCTTTCTTCCGCAGAATCCGCCGCTTTATACAGACCTCACCGTGGATGAATTCCTGACCTATACTGCGGAGCTGCGGAAAATGGAAAAACATACTATCAGGGAGGCGGTGAATGAGGCAAAGGAAAAAGTTGGGATCACTCATTTCAGTACCAGGCTGATCAAAAATCTATCGGGAGGCTATCGCCAAAGGGTAGGCATTGCGCAGGCGATCATCCATAAACCAAAACTGGTAGTGATGGATGAGCCCACCAACGGCCTGGATCCCAATCAGCTCATCGAAGCGAGAAAACTGATCAAAGAGATAGCGCAGGAGAGAACCGTGTTGCTGAGTTCCCATATACTTTCTGAGATCCACCTGCTCTGCAGGGAGGTGATCATGATCGAAGGTGGAAGGATCATTTTTTCCGATTCGATGGATGCATTCAACAATTATGTACAACCGCACAGCTTGCTGGTGAGGTTCGAGAATCCACCATCCGTGGCCGATATTCAAGCAGTGCATGGAGTAAACAAAGTGGAATTCCTTACCGGTAAACAGGCCCGCGTATTTTTTGAAGGCGATGAAGAGATCGCCGAAAGGATCATTGATGCCGGGGGCAAACAGGATTGGCGCATACGCGAGATCAGCCTGGAGAAAGGCATGCTGGATGATATCTTCAAACAACTATCCTCAAAATCACTTCAATAAGGCCCGGACTTTCTAAAAATATAAAGATGGAACTACGTTCCTTCTGGCCAAAAAAACTGTAAAATATTTCAGATGAAAATGATCGTGAAAGTGGCGAAGAATGAACTTCGCAATCTATTCTATTCCCCTGTAGCCTGGTTTCTTGCTGTGATCTTTATGATCGTATGCGGGGTATTCTATTCAGGAGTGCTGTATAAGCTGGCACTGATGCAGGATGTGGCAGTTCGAAATGTGCCCAAATGGAAGGACTTCGGTATGTCGCTTACTAAAATGATATTCCTCGGTAGCGATGGTATATTCATTAACATATTGAACAATCTTTACCTCTTCATTCCATTGCTCACCATGGGATTGATCAGTCGTGAGATCAACAATGGAACGGTGAAGCTGCTGTATTCATCTCCGGTTACTGTCCGCCAGATCGTATTTGGAAAATACCTGGCCGTAATGACCTATAACCTGATGTTGCTTTCTGTAGTAGGCATGTTCATGATAACCGGGATCTTCGGTATCAGGTCTGTTGATGCCGGGCTGTTGTTTTCGTCAATGCTTGGTTTTTATCTGATTGTTTGTACCTATTCTGCTATCGGGATGTTCATGAGTAGTTTGAGTCATTATCAGATCGTTTCTGCTATTGCCACTTTCCTGCTTTTATTCGTACTCGGCCGTGTCGGAAATTTGTGGCAGAAATATGACCTTGTCAGAGATCTTACCTATTTTCTCTCCATCAATGGAAGGGTCATAAAAATGTTGAGGGGATTGATCACAACCAATGATGTAATGTATTTTATATTGATATCATGGATGTTCATTTCTTTCACTATGCTCAGGTTGAAAAGCAGCAGGGAGTCAACACCCTGGTTGAAAAAAGGAGCCAGGTATATAGCTGTTTTTGCGGTGGTATTGGTGGTTGGTTTTGCATGTTCGCGGCCAGGTTATATCGGATACTGGGATACTACGGCCATACAAAGTAATACCATCGGTAAGCCTACACAGGAGATATTGAAGTCGATGGAAGGTGAGCCGCTTGAAGTTACGCTCTACTCCAATCTGCTGGGAGATGGAATTGACAGAGCAAGGCCGGAGCACCGGAATGATTACACATGGGGCCTCTGGGAAAAATACATCCGGTTCAAGCCAGACATCAAATTCAATTACGTGCTGTATTATGATGTGATGGATAATGATAGCACGTATTATAAAAACGTTCCGGGAAAAACTCTCCCTGAAATAGCGTCAGAAATGGCCAGGGTGCAGGAAACGAATCTTGCCTGGTACCTGGAGCCCAAAGAGATCAGGAAAAAGATCGATCTGCATGCTGAAAGCATGCGTGTGGTGATGCTTCTGAAATACAAAGGGCGGTCTATGTATCTCCGCACTTTCAATGATAACAATTTCTGGCCTTCCGAAGATCAGGTGGCGGCAGTGTTGAAAAGGCTTGCGGATGGCAATGGCCCGAAAGTATATCACACAACCGGAAACCTGCAGCGCGATATCCATAAAACAGGCGAACGCGAGTATCAACAATTCACCATCACGAAATTAAGCAGGAATTCACTGATCAATCATGGTTATGATATGGATACGGTGAATCCTGCTTTGCGTGATATTCCTGCAGATGCAACCACACTGGTGATAGGTGATCCGAAATCAGCACTGAATGAAGTGGCCGCAGGCAGGATCAGCGACTATATCAGCAGAGGAGGCAACCTGCTGGTGAACGGGGAACCGGGAAAACAACAGGTGGTCAATCCGCTCATTGCTTCAATAGGCGCAGAACTGATGCCCGGTACCATCGTGGAAGTGACCAAAAATGAAATGCCGCAAATGGTGAATGCATACTGGACCTACGACTACATGCATTTGGTGAAGGCATACAAACTGGACCGTCTCTGGAAAATGACCCAGGGTGGCGATACAGCCAGATCACTCTTTCCTGGTGTAAGTCCGGTAAGGGCCACAGGCAGCGGGTTTGCAACAAAGCACCTCCATGTTACGGCCGGCAGAAATGCATGGGTGAAGGCCGGAATACTGGTGACAGATTCAGCAGCTCCGGTATTCTCAGCACAGGAAGGGGATTATAAACAAGACTCATTCGATGTAGCACTTGCATTCAGCAGAAAAAATGGAAACAAAGAACAAAGGATCATTGTAGCAGGGGATGCAGATTATATGAGTACAGTAAGAAGGGGCACGCATAATATTTCCAAACTCTATTACTCCTGGCTGGATAATGAGCGATACCCTGTGGCAATCATTCCGGATGCTCCGAAAGATGTGCTGTTGAACACCAGCCTCAAATCTGCAGAATTCCAGCGTATCCTGTTCGTGTGGATATTACCGGCGATTGTGCTGGCTTTGGGCACCATTATCCTTATCAGGCGTAAACGACAATAACAAGAAGAACATGTATCTGTTAACCGATGAACAAACGATCGAAGATCTGCGCATCTTCGGCAAGCGAGACAGCCCGGGATTGTTCGATCTCTACAATCACTCACATACCCGTGGTGCAGAAACGGTATTGAAAGAGATGTTCACCAGGCCATTGAGTGATCAGCAGGAGATCAACCGGAGAAGTAATATCATCAAGAGTTTTGCGGGTATGAGTGTGCGCTTTCCATTTGAAGGCGCGCTATTCGATATGGCGGAGAAATACCTGATAGCCGCCGATGAACAAAAGAAACAAGGTAACCAGCAGGCCGTGCTCAGTGAAAAAGAAGTGGCCAATGGTGTTACGGCGTTGATCAGCCTGATGCATCAGATCAAATGCTTTGTAGAGTCCCCGGAGATCGTAGCCATGGAATCCTGGACAAGTGAAAGGGAGGCTATAGCCTTCCTTCTCCTTGATCCTGTTTTTGATCCGGTGATGCGGGAGCAACAGAAAGCAAAGCTATCTTATGCCGCCATTACGGCTTACGACCTGTTGTTGCGCCACCGGGAACGAAGTAAGATCGAACAGTTGCTGACACAGATCTATCAGCTGGATGTTTATCTCTCTGTTGCCAAAGTAGCGCGTGAAAGAAATTTCGTATTTCCCAAAGCGTTAGAGAAGGGGAAAAGCATACTGCGGATCAGGGGTGTTTATCATCCTGAACTGGCGAAACCTGTCAGTAATGATTTTGCCATGAGCCCTGAACGGAATATAATATTTCTTACCGGTGCAAATATGGCCGGTAAATCCACTTTTTTACGATCTGTGAGCACAGCCATATATGTGGCGCATATTGGGTTTCCGGTGGCTGCAGCCGAAATGGAGTTCTCTGTGCTGGATGGTGTTTTCACCACCATCAACCTGCCGGATAACCTGGGCATCGGCGCCAGCCATTTCTACGCAGAAGTTTTGAGGGTGAAGAAAGTGGCGGCAGAACTGCAGGCCAATAAATCGCTGTTCATCATTTTCGATGAGATGTTCCGTGGCACCAATGTGAAAGATGCGCATGAAGCTACTGTGGAGATCACGATTGCTTTTGCGGCAAAGAAGAATAGTATGTTCATCATCTCTTCGCATATTGTAGAAGCGGGAGAGCGTTTGCGGCAATCACCTTCAATTGGATTTCAGTATCTCCCAACCCGGATGAATGACAATGTTCCCGAATATACCTATGCGCTGGAAGATGGCATCACTGCAGACCGGCACGGGATGATCATCATCCGGAATGAAGGTATTCTGGAAACGCTGAAAAACGGCCGTAAACGGGCACAGGCTGATAAAATACAACAATAATGAATTTCAATACAGATAAGCAAACGGTGGATGAACTGAACCTGCTGGGAAAATTCAGACAGGGATCGGTATACCATCTGTTCAATGAGGTAAAAACGCGGGGTGGTGAACAATTGCTTGACCAGATGTTCCGTAATCCATTGACGGATGCTGAAAGCATCAATCAACGCAGTAGCGTATTCCATTTTTTTCAGCAATCGAACCTGAGCTTTTCCTTCGATGTGCAGCAACTGAATATCATGCGGGAATACCTTGATGCAGGAACAGGAAAGAATGCTTTTGCCATTATGTGTAATATGTTCCTGCATAAAATGCTCAGCAAGCTTACCCGCGATGGACGTTACAGAAAATCTGTGCAGGGTCTGCAGGCTACTATCGTTACGTTGAACCGCTGCCATGGCATGTTGGAGCTGCTGCAAAAACTACAAAGTCCCCTGAATGAGCGGATCAGCCAATTGCTGACCCTGCTTTCCGATAAGCAGCTGGAGAAGCTTCGCACTACAAATATCTATGCAGAGATTCCCGTTACTACCCTCGCTCACTATGATCACCTGCTGAAGAGCCGCTTCCATACAGAGATGGAAGAATTGCTGCAGTTCATCTTCGAACTGGATCTTTATATCGCTGTGAGCAATGTTGCCCGAAAGAATGGTTTTACCTATGCGAAAGCATTGTTGCCGGAGAAAAATATTTTGAAGGCATCGGGTCTGTGCCATCCCTGTATAGATAAGGCAGTAGGCAATGATATCATGATGAGTGAAAGGCTCAATGTGATTTTTCTCACGGGAGCCAATATGGCCGGTAAAAGTACGCTCATGAAGTCAATTGGTATCGGCATCTACCTTGCTCATATGGGATTCCCGGTTGCTGCGGCAACCTTTGAGTTTTCTGTGCGCGAAGGAATGTATTCATCCATTAACGTATCCGATAATATCGGGCTTGGTTATAGTCATTTCTATGCTGAAGTGGTAAGAGTGAAACAGTCCGCAGATGCAGCTGCCAGCGGAAAGCGGTTGTTGCTGATGTTCGATGAGCTGTTCAAGGGAACGAATGTAAAAGATGCCTATGACGGAACACTGGCCGTAACCGAAGCATTTTCTGAATACCGGGATTGTCTTTTCATCGTATCAACCCATATCATAGAAGTTGGGGAGGCTTTGAAGGGTACTGAGAATATCCGGTTCAGTTATATGCCCACGGTCATGGACGGAGCCAGACCAAAGTACACTTACATACTGGAAGAAGGTATTACGGAAGACAGGCAGGGGATGCTGATCATCCGGAATGAAGGGATATTGGAGATGCTGAAAAGCTGAAAGGGCAGGCTGTATAAGTCGGTGTAATGTTTTAGCAATAGCGAAGAAAATTTTCTTTTTCGATAGAGGTCAAGCCGGAGTTTAAAAAAAAACTTATTTTTGGTTATAGAATTAGAAACAACGTAACAAATATGCTGAAAGCTGCCACAGGCAGCTTTTTTTGTGGTTGATTGCCATAATTTAGTCTCAAGTTTGTCTTAGCTATACCTGCCATATGCAGCACTTTTACTGAAATTTATTTAGTTCTGCAACAAATTGTTTTCATAAGATATTGGAATAAATAAAATGAAAAAGGAAAAGGAATTGCTTCTCCTGGAAGATATCTCCGTAGGGAACCAGGCCGCGTTTGCCCAATTGGTCAGACAATACACGCGTATAGTATATCCTTACTTGTTGTATTGGTTAAAGAATGCGCAGATGGCGGAAGAACTGACTCAGGATGTATTTATGCGGTTATGGGAAAAGCGGGACAAGTTGACACATGTAAAGAACTTTGGGGGATACCTTTATATAACCACTCGAAATATCGCTATGGCTGTGCTTGAAAAGAGATTAGTACAGGAAGAAGCCACCAATCCGGATACATTGAATAGTTTGCTGTCCCATACTTTACCAGATTCTCCGCAGCTGTTAGAGATGAAAGAGCTTTCGAAGTTGTTGGACCAGGCCATTGGCGCATTGCCTCCGAGACGGAAGGAGGTCTTTTTACTTAGCCGGATGGAGGGGATGACCTATGAAGCCATTGCTGTAAAGCTTCAAATCAGCCGAAGTGCTGTCCGGCAGCATATTGTAGAGGCTCTGGTATTTCTTCGCCATTATTTGAAAGAGAACGCCGGCATCATTGTATCGCTTATCCCGTTTTTTGCACAAGAATTGCTCTGATACAGCAAAAAATATTTTTTTAGTGCAAGACCTGTCCTGTTTTAGAAAATAACCTGTCTATACTAAGATAACGAATGAAAGATCAACGTCTGACATACTATATTGATAAATACACCACTGGTACCTTATCCGCAGAGGAACTACGTTCTTTTGCAGCTTTACTGAAAGATCCTGAACTGAGGGAGGCATTTGAGGAGTACATGGAAGAAAGTTGGGTTGAAATTGAAAAGAGTGATATGGATTTTCCAGGAGTGACTCAGCGAGTGGAAGAAGCCCTGGCGAAACGCATTGCAGCCTATGATACGATATCTGCTCCTCCCGTTCGCAGAATATCTTTCATGCGGCGGTGGGGATGGGCCGCCGCCTCAATTCTGCTTTTGTTGG
The DNA here is from genome assembly GCF_007970185.1 of Pseudobacter ginsenosidimutans. NCBI lineage: Bacteria > Pseudomonadati > Bacteroidota > Chitinophagia > Chitinophagales > Chitinophagaceae > Pseudobacter > Pseudobacter ginsenosidimutans. Next base: position 4,294,819 of record NZ_CP042431.1, read on the forward strand.
CGATCGGTGCACTTCTTTGGTTGCGTTCAGGTGGAAGAACAACGGAAGTGGTGCATACCCCTGTAATTGAAGATGTGCAAGCACCTCAGACTTCAAAGGCAATGATCACGCTGGCTGACGGTAGTATTATCAACGTTGATAGCTTAAGGACCCTGTCGCTGCGTAATATTGCTGTCACCAAAATGCCGGATGGCAAGATTGTTTATACAGGCAACACACAGGAAGTAGCTTACAATACGCTTTCCAATCCTAAAGGATCTAAGGTTGTTGATTTAACCCTGACGGATGGTTCCCGGATATGGCTCAATGCAGGATCATCCGTAACCTACCCCATAGCGTTCACCGGTTCTGAAAGAAATCTTAATATCAATGGTGAAGCATACCTGGAGATAGCACATGACCAGGACAGACCTTTCTATGTCACTAAAGGCGACATGCGTGTGAAGGTATTGGGAACGCGTTTTAATGTGAATGCATATGATGACGAAAATGGAATGACGGTAACATTGCTGGAAGGCAGGGTGAAAGTGAGAAAAGGGAATGAGGAAGAATTATTAAAACCCGGACAGCAAGCGCAAATTGCCTATGCAATTCCCGGTGATCAGAAGGCGAGACCTGGAATTAAGACAGAACCAGGAATAAGGATTGTAAAAGATGCCGATCTGGAAAGAGTAATGGCCTGGAAGAACGGACTATTCAATTTTGAAGGGGCTGATCTGGAAACGGTGATGAGGCAACTGGAAAAATGGTATGCCATCACGGTCATATATGAAAAAGATGTTCCTGCACTGAGGCTCGGTGGTGAAATGAAACGTGATGAAAGCTTGTTGGACGTATTGGAAATATTGAAACGAATTGGTGTGAATTATAGGATAGAAGAAGGTCGAAAACTGATTGTTTTGCCATAGTATAAAATAAACTTAGTATCCGGAAAAGTCTTTTTGCGACAACCAATACATAAATTGAATATACCGGACATCTAAAAAAAACCGGAAGTGCTCTAACACTCCCGGTGAAAAGTTTGGATTGTCCCAAATCGGTCTGTCAACCCATTTTTAAACAACCAAAACTGTTCACAAGTTATGCAAAAAACTGCTAATTGTGGTCTGTTCGCGTATGCCCTGTATTCATCACAGGTTCTGACTTGCGACCTGTCTTATTTCTCCCGGTTCCACACTACGAAGGGTTCGCTCAGGCTGTCGCATCAAATGATGAAAATTATGAGACTGCTCACGTTCTTTCTTTTCATTGCATCGCTCGCTGTTTCTGCCCGGCCTGCTGCACAAACGGTTACTTTTTCCGGCAGCGATGTAAAATTGAATCAGATTTTTGCTGCAATTAAAAAGCAAACGGGTTATGTAGTGTTATATAACTGGAAGCACATTGATAAATCCCGTCTTGTTTCCCTGTCAGTTTCCAGGATGCCGTTGAACGATTTCTTAAAACGCGTGTTGAAGGACCAGTCTCTTGGCTACGAGATTAACAAAGGCGGCACGATTGTACTTTTTCCCATTCCATCGCTATTCAAGTCTTTGACTGCAGTCAAAACCGCCATTACTCCCGAAAACCTTAATCTGCTGTCTGTTCGAATTCATGTTATCGACTCCGCTGGTAATCCTCTCTCAGGCGTAACAGTTTCTCTTAAAAAATCACGGGTATTGGGTGTCACAGACGCCGGAGGCATATTCATAGCAAATGTTGATGTAGGGAATGTGCTTGTTTTCTCATCAGTCGGATTCCAAACTATAGAACGTATCGTTTCTGATAGTTCATCACTCATTATTTCTCTTAAACCTTCTGTAACTATTTTGGAAGATGTTGAAGTGAGTGTGAAGACCGGGTACCAGGTGCTTCCGAAAGAGCGTGCCACAGGGAGCTTTGTAATTATTGACAGTTCACTGCTGAACAGGGCTGTGAGTTCAAATCTTTTGGACAGATTAGATGGCATTGCAAGTGGAGTGTATTTTAATAAGAAGGCTGCACTATCTGGTTCTATTACCAGTCGGTCCGGTGCTGGAATTCGAATAAGGGGAGAAAGCAGCGTGGCGGAGTTGACCCAGGTGAGCAGAGAACCTCTTATTGTAGTTGACAATTTTCCATTTGATGGCAACCTGGATCAAATTAATCCAAACGATGTTCAGTCTGTTTCAATATTGCGCGATGCAGCAGCTACTTCCATTTGGGGTGTTCAGGCGGGTAATGGTGTAATTGTAATCACAACCAAAAAAGGGAAAAGGAATCAGCCGCTTCGATTGGAATTAAATGCCAATACTACTTTCTTCAATAAACCAGACCTTTTTTATGATCAAAACTGGCTTCCCTCAACACATTATATTGAAGTAGAACGGAGGTTGTTTGAAGCTGGTCATTTTAATGCAGATCTTACTAACGTCACGCAATATCCTCCATTATCACCGGTTGTGGAATTGCTGGCTCAGGTTCGTGATCATGGACTACCCGTGCAGCAGGCCGAAGCGGAAATAGCAGCACTGGCTAATCAGGACCTGCGTAATGACTATCTGAAATATGTTTACCGCAAAGCACTTAACCAGCAATATTCCATAGGGATCAAAGGCGGTTCGGGCACAGCCACCTATGCCGTCTCTGCTGGATACGATCACAACCTATCGGATAAAATTGGAAATGATTACAGCCGTTTTACCCTGAATTCAAACAATACATATTCTCCTTCAGAGAAGCTGGAGTTTTCTGTAGGGATCAATTACAGTACAAATAAAACCACCACCAACAATTACCAAAATGGTTTTGGTTTTATGCCGCTGGGTGGAAATTATGCCCGCCTTTTTCCTTATGCCCGCCTGGCAGATAATGAAGGGAACGCTCTGCCCATCGTAAAAGATTACCGGACCGGTTATATAGCTGATGCAGTGTCCCGGGGATTTTTGAACTGGCAATATTTCCCCTTGAAAGAAACTGAACTGGCAGATAAGAGTTCCACAAAGAACGGGTTATTGCTAAGGGCTGGCATTAAGTACAAATTGTTTACTTTTTTAAACGTCGAAATTCAATATCAAAATGAACGGCAGCAGGTGCGTGACTGGGATTATAAAAGCGAAGAGACTTACTACGCCCGCAATTTGATTAATCAGTTCTCCATATTGAATGCGAACGGATCTGTTACTTATCAGATTCCCAAAAGGGGGGTACTTCAAATTGCCAATGGCGACTGGCGATCCGATAATGCAAGAGTACAATTGAACTTTGACAGGACGTTTGGTGCTGACCATACAGTAACGGCTATTGCTGGAGGTGAATTACGGGAAACACGCACAGAAGGATATTACCGGTATTCTTATGGCTATGATGATGAGCTGGGAGTATCGGCCAATAATCTGAATTATTCTGATCCACTGCCTATCAATCCTGCAGGTATAGCGAATATCCCCGCTCCGCCGGGCGAGATTTATGGAAACGTGAATCGATTTATTTCAGTTTATGCGAATGCATTGTATGCATACCGCGGACTGTACTCGTTTTCCATTAGCGGAAGAAGGGATGGTGCTAATATTTTTGGAGCCAATACCGCCAACCGGTTCACTCCACTTTGGTCCGCAGGCGCTGCCTGGAATATCAGCAAGGAGCATTTCTACGATCAGGATTGGCTACCCGTTCTTAAATTGCGATCTTCGTTTGGTTATAGTGGGAATGTTTACCAGGGCTCGGTGTATACAACAGGTGTGTACGGCACCAGTTCTCTTACCGGAGCCAGGCGCATAAATAACCTGACAGCGCCTAATCCTAATCTGAAATGGGAAACGATATACATGACCAATGTAGCCCTCGATTTTTCATTAGGCAAACAAGCATGGATAAGTGGAAGCATTGAATGGTATAAAAAGAAGGGATCCGATTTGATCGAAAGGCAAACGCTTACACCATCGGCAGGTTTTGCGCAATTCTCAACAAACGGCGCTTCTACTCAAACCTCGGGATTGGATATCACATTGAATGGCCGCTTGTCTGTTGGCCGGCTACAGTGGCGTCCCGTTTTGTTACTGAGTACTGTGAAGGACAAGCTTACACGTTTTTCGATTTCGCAAACTGCAGGCAGCATAAGGTCGGAAACAGAAAGGCCTGGCCTTGTTGGGAAACCGCTGTATAGCACATTTTCCTATAAATGGGCAGGACTGGATCCTGTAAATGGAGACCCGTTAGGCGTATTAAATGGTAAACCCAGCAACGACTATACTGCAATCCTCAACAATTTCAATCCTGACAGTCTGGTCTTTCACGGGTCCTCGCAGCCGCCTGTTTTCGGAGCCTTCCGCAATGATTTCACTTATGCGAACTGGTCCTTATCAATAAATATAGTGTATAAACTGGGCCATTATTTCCGCAGACCATCCACTTCCCTTAATTACCAGGATATCCTTTCCGGACATACGCATACGGATTATATACATCGTTGGCAAAAGCCTGGTGATGAAAATAGCACACAGGTGCCTTCACTGGTGTACCCCTCAAATTATGACCGAAACACCTTTTACCGCTTTTCAGAAGTTTTGGTAGAAAGAGCTGATCTGATTCGACTACAAGACATCCGGGTAGGCTATATGTTCAGTGCTGCATTTTGCCGCAAGCTTCATTTGCAAAATGCACAGCTATACACCTATCTGTCCAATCCAGGCCTGATCTGGACGGCCAATAAACTGGGCATTGATCCGGATATCAACTCTATGGCAGCTCCGGCCGACCATAATTTGCCGAATCCTTTTTCTGTTGCGATTGGTTTTAAACTGACCTTATAATCTAAACTATTATTTTCATGAATACACATAAACATCGTTGTATTGTTTGGATTCTCACCACCTGTTGTTCCTTGTTGTTGTTTATCTCCTGCAAAAAAACGGACGGCTGGCTTGACATAAAAAGAAATAAGTCGGATGTATTACCCACTTCCTTGCCGGATTTACAGGCTATAATGGATAATGATATTTATATGAACACCAACTATCCTTCCCTTGGGTTGGTTAGTACCGATAACCTGTATATTCCCGATGACCGGCTGGGGGCTGTATCAACAGCAGGAAGAAATGCTTATTTATGGGCTAAAGACATTTATGGAGTGGGCTCTGTTCCCGAGTACACAAATCCGTACCAGAAAATCGCAAACGCAAATATTGTGTTGGAGAGATTGAATCTGATTACTCTAACCCCAGCTAATCAGCAGCAGTGGGAGAACATAAAGGGGCAGGCCTTATTTATCCGTTCTTTCTGTTATTATTATCTGGCCCAGTTGTTTTGCAAAGCCTACGATTCAGTAACAGCTTCTGCTGACCTGGGAATACCACTGAGAACAATATCGGATCCGTCTGTTGTTTTGGGACGTTCTACGGTTGCGGAGACTTATCAGCGGATGATAGACGATGCAACATCAGCAGCACAACTGTTGCCGGCAATTCCTCAATATAGTACCCGCGCTTCGAAAGCAGCGGCCAATGCACTATTGGCTAAACTGTATCTTAATATGAGCGCCTACGGAAAGGCGTTACAGCATGCCGAATTTTGTTTGGCGGCTAAAAATGATCTGTTGGATTATAATGGCAATCTAATCGAGCCTGGCAGCACATACCGGTTCCCAGCTTACAAGAACTCCGGTGGAAATCCTGAAATTATCTTTTATGCTCAGGGATATGTTGTGTCCGAAGTCAACGCAGGTGCAGGTGCTGGTTTCGCTGATCCACAACTCTATTTAATGTATGATGATGATGACCGGCGGAAGACCATTTTTTTTCACCAACATGCCAATGGCTTAATGGAGCCAGTGGGGAGATATAGTGGTACAAACCGTCTTTTTGCCGGAATATCCACAAACGAAATATATTTCATCAGGATGGAATGTAATGCTCGTTTAGGAAACCCTACGGCTGCACTCGCCGATCTTAATAAATTATTGCGACTGCGGTTTGTCACAAATACTTTTACAGACATAACTGAACCGGATGCTGACAATCTGCTTCAGCTTGTATTAAATGAACGTCGTAAGGAATTGGCTTTTCATGCGCTGTTACGATGGGAAGATTTACGTAGACTCAATAAGGATACACGTTTCGCATTGTCGCTTCAGCGGAATTCGAATGGTATTACTTATCTCCTTCCTCCAAATGATAACAGGTATTTGTTTCCCATTCCCAACGATGAAATCAGGTTGAGCGGCATTCAACAAAATGAACGCTAATCGCGTGCTAATTTTTTATTCGGTCAGTTTATGGATACTCTTAAGATTCTTTTGATCTGTCTGTTATGTAGCCAAACACTGGTAGATAATGGACTAAAGGCTCAGGTACGAAAAAGAAACGATCATGAAAACTATTTGCTTAACATCACTGTAGTATGCAGGAATATGCCCGCGATTGATTCATTGTTTATTTACTTTTCTGAATTATCATATGATACAAAATTGAATAAAGAAAATTGTAAGGAGCTGCAATTTGTGGGTAACGGAACTTTTGTATATAAAGGAAGTGAACCTTTTCCGCGTGGTCAATTTGTAATCCGGGCAAAAGCGCCTGCCGGTACAACCTGGGCCGGGAGAGGCAGGCAAATTGAGCTTACGCGAAGCTGCTATTGGGAGGCAGGCGATAGCGTTACCTTGTCGTTGGCGAAGAAACACCCTGGAAACCTGACTGGCAAACCAGAGCAGGATTACGTTATCACTTTCACGGGAACAGGATCCAAAAGATACACGACCGAATATAATATTTCCCAATCTTATCATACGGCAATCTCAAGGAGTATGTCTGAAGCAACAAATTTATCAGATAGCATTGTTTTGAATATAGAGATTGCTGCTATCGAAGCCGCATTGACTTGTCTTGAATCAGCGCGTGATCTGCTGACTGATTTTTATTATCAATTATTCAAAGCGGACTATATCGCAAAGCAGTATGGCATATTCAGTCAGTTAAAGCGCCAGTATATAGACGGATTGTCACGGGGTAATGTCCCTGATAAAGATTTGCTTGACAAAGCTCTTAACAACCGTCTGGATTCAGTAGCCGATGATATTACAGATGCAGTGAAAGCGAAATCCCGCAGCTATATTAATTACCTGTATGAAAAATTCTTCTTCAGAATTTCCTTGTGTGATTCAATCAAAGCCAGCAAAGATTATGTTGCCCTGATAGCCGGTAGGTATAATGGCCCGTTAAGGGACAGGCTATTACTAAATTTGATTCTTAAAGACAAAGGGAAACAGGATATTAATGAAATATACGATAAGGCCAGTGTCATCATTACCGATCCGGATTGTTTAAGAGTTTTGCGAAGTGTAGCGCCCAGACTTCGAGGAAGGCAGGTATTGAATTTCGAACTGCCGGATATTACCGGCAAGTCAATTAATCTGGCAAGCCTGAAAGGCAAGGTTATCTTCATTGATTTATGGTTCAGCAACTGTGGCGCATGCGCAGCCTATTATCAGAATGTCTTAAAACAGGTAGAGAACAAACTGGGAAATGGACAGGACATTTCATTCGTATCTATATCAGTAGATACTAATAAAGATACCTGGAGTAGGAGCGTGGTCTCTGGTAAATACACTTCAAGTATGGCTATTAACCTGTACACGGGTGGAAAAGGCGTTAACCATGAATGGTTGAGATATTACAGTTTAGGTGTTTTCCCCACATTTGTGATCATTGATAAATCGGGTTGTTTTTATCATATTTATGAAGATAGTTCCATGGACGAGATCAAGAGTGCTGATGCGCTATTAAAGACCTTAAATAATGTTAGAAATAATTCCAATCCAGCCCATCGTGAACAATAAGTCCGCGCCTCCTTTAATAAAAATGTGTTTCTCCATTATATCGGGATACCATTCAGTAAAAATAAATTGATATTTTTGGTCCCATCAACCCAACTGGAAACATATCAGCTACCGATAAAGAACTGTTGCGAAAAATCTCCGGAGGAGACGAGCATGCGTTCAAAGCATTGTACCAACGTTACGACGCACAGCTCTATCCATTCCTGCGCAAACTGGCCCGCTCTGAACGCGATGCCCGGGAGATCATCCAGGAAACTTTCATCAAAATATGGCTTTCGAGAAACAGGCTGCATGAAATAGAGCAGCCAAGAGCCTATATCTTCAGAGCAGCCGCCAATACCTCCCATAACTGGCTTAAGCGAAATCTTGTTGCTCATAAAGCGGAACAGGAACATTTGCTCAGTGTAGCCGGTGATACCGATAATATAGAATTGCAACTAGGCGCCAGAGAGCTGCAACTGCTCCTGCACCGTATCATTGCTGAAATGCCTGAACAAAGAAGGCGTATCTACCTGATGCACCGGCAACAGGGAATGAAAGTAAGCGAGATCGCTGCGGAACTGCAAATTTCTGCCAGCACAGTTAAGAATACCTTGTCCATCGCTGTCAAAAATATCAGGGAAAAGCTCGGCGAAGCGGGGTATATTCTTTCCCTGCTGATCTTTTTTATAAAAAAATAATAAGCGAATAGACCTTTCGCTTTAGCCGATTGTCTGGATTAGTATCATGACCCATGATCACTTACAATATCTTTTGGAGCAATGGCTGAATGCCAGGAGTACTGCATCGGAAGAGCAGGAACTCAGGATCGCATTGGCTGAATCTGAAAATGATCCCGGTATGCGGGAGATCTTGTATAAGTTGATGGACCGATCCGGTGAGCAGGAAAATTCCGCCGGATGGGAGCGGTCGGCTGAAGAGATCATGAAGGTAGACAGACTACCTGTTCGCCATATTTCCTGGTTGAAGTACGCTGCTGCTGTTATCCTGATGATTGGCATCGGAACTTTTTTCTGGTTCAGCAACCGGAACACTTCTTCCCCCATTGTTGCAGAACAACCTGCTGCCAGGGAGATCGAGATATTGCCCGGCCATAACGGCGCTATTCTTACGCTTGGCGATGGTTCAAGGCTGGCCCTCGACAGCATGGGCAATGGAATAATAGAAAAGCAGAAAGGTGTACTGCTGAAAAACGGTCAGTTGATTTATAGCTCAACCGGAAATGCAGTGGAGAATACTACAACCACACCGAGGGGCAGACAGTTCAATCTCATATTGGCTGATGGTACCAAAGTATGGCTGAATGCAGCCAGTTCAATTACATATCCCGCTGCATTCAATGGAAACCACCGTCGCGTAAAGATCACCGGTGAAGTGTATTTTGAAGTGGCAGCAGATAAAAAAAAGCCCTTCTATGTTGATGTCAGCGATAAAGCGGCTGTTGAAGTGCTGGGAACAAATTTCAATGTGAAGGCTTATGAAGATGAGAACGGAATAAGAACAACCCTGCTGGATGGAGCTGTTCGTGTGAATGCCGGCAATAGTTCAGCAATACTAAAGCCAGGACAACAGGCGCTGATAAGATTGCATGATAACATACAGCTGGTAAACGATGCAGATATGTTACAGGTAATGGCCTGGAAGAACGGCCTGTTCAATTTCGATGGATATGATGTGCAATCGGTAATGCGTGAAATTGGACGCTGGTATGATCTTGACATCCAATACGAATCCAAACCTGAACCAAGAATATTCCGCGGAAAGATACAACGAAACCTTAGCCTCCATCAATTGATGCTTGCATTGGAAAGTCAGAATATCCATTTTAGAATCGAAGGCAGGAAGCTGATCATAACCAAATAGCTAAAACTCATCCGGCCTGCGTTGCTTAGCCTGAATTAAAGGATCAAAATCAACATGTTTGTCCTGCTGCCGTATGGCATCGGGCAGGGCATGGAGTAACTCTAACCAAAACTGATTTCAAGTGAAATTATTCCTGATTGTATTAACTGCTGCGCTTTGTACGCTCAAAGGCATTTCCCAGACAGTCACCGTCTCAGCAAAAAACCTTTCTCCGGCAAAGATCATTGCCATTGTAGAACAGCAGGCTAAATATGTTTTCTTCTATGATGAAGAACTGTTGAGGAACGCACCGCTGATCTCAATAACGGCCAAACAAATGCCGGTTAAGGATTTTTTGTCGCTCGCTTTCAAAAACCAGCCCTTTACCTGGGTAATACAAAATGAAACTGTGTTATTGAGCAAAAGGAGCGCAGCGCCTGTTCCGGCTGATACTGTCAGAGGGAGACTTCTGAACAGGGAGTTTCCTGTAACAGGCGCCACCGTCAAAGTTTTGGGGACCGATATGTCTGTGTTCAGCGATGAAAAAGGGGAATTCATCATCCCCGGCGTGAAAAGAAATGCGCGGCTATTGATCACCAGCGTTCAATATCAAACCAAAGAAGTGCCGGTCAATAACCAGGAATTCCTGTTGGTTGAACTGGATATCAAAACGGCTGAGCTGGAAAAAGTAGAAGTAACCGTATCCACGGGCTACCAGTACATTTCGAAAGAAAGAGCTACAGGTTCATTTGCGCATCTCGATAACGACCTTGTGAACAGGCGTGTTGGAAGTGATATCACGGGCAGGCTAGAGGCGATGGTGCCGGGTCTCATCATCAGGCCTGGCAGTGTTCTTACGGGCCGGCAAACCAATATCAGTATCAGGGGGCAAAGCACACTCTTTGCGAGAATGGACCCGCTGATCATTGTGGATGATTTTCCATTTACCGGTGATGTTAATACCATTAATCCAAATGATATAGAAAGTATCACTGTTCTGAAAGATGCAGCTGCTGCATCCATCTGGGGCGCTCAATCGGGCAACGGTGTAATAGTGCTCACCACCAAAAAAGGAAAGTACAACAACAAGGTGGAAGTCTCCTTCAATATGAATGCTGCTGTGTCCGAGCGGCCCGATCAGTTCTATCATCCGAAGATGTCCGTATCGGATTATATAGATGTGGAGCAGAATGCTTTTGCCCGGGGATTCTACACCAGCATCGAGAACAGCGCCAACAAAACGGCCTTAACACCGGTGGTGGAATTATTGATTGCCCGTCGTGACGGGAAGCTTTCTCCGGAAGAAGTGAAAGAAAAGATCGATGCGTTGAGAAATAATGATATCCGTAATGATATCAATCGATATCTGTACCGCAACCAGGTTGCGCAGCAATATTTCATGGATATCAGGGGAGGCGGGAACGCGCATAAATATTATGTTTCCGCGGGCTATGACGCATTGAGAGCATCCAGTACAGGTAATTCATCGGGCAGGATCACTTTGAACGTGAATAATACTTTTCAGCTGCTGAAGAATAAACTGGAATTCAATACAGCTTTGTACTACTCTGAAATGCCGGAGCAACAAAACGCCATCGGCCTTACAACGATGAATCTTAGTTCTGCCGAACCTGTATATCCCTATGCTGCCATGAAGGATAGCGATGGTAAACCGGCTGTACTCAATCATTATTACCGACCTGCTTTCGTACAATCAGCCATGGCCAATGGTCTCCTCGACTGGACCTACAGACCCCTGGAAGAAATGAATGCCCGTGATCTTACCCTTCGTACAATGGAATACCGCGTGAATGCAGGATTGAAGTATAAGGTATTTCCATGGCTCAATGTGCAGGCATTATATCAACTGGCAAGAGGTATCAGCAACCGTAAAAACAGGCAGCCTTTGGAAAGCTGGACGGTTAGAGACATGATCAACCGGTTCACGGTGGTTACGCCAACCGGACTGGTAAGGAATATACCACTGGGCGATATCCTGGATGAAACCAACGGGCAGTCTACTACACATTTCGCGCGGGCTCAGATAAATATCGACAAGCTGTTCAGTGCCGACCACAGGATCACAGGTGTTGCAGGAGCTGAAGTGAGGGATGCGAACAGTGAAGGGGCTTCAACAAGAACGTATGGTTATGATGATGAACTCGGACTTGGACAGGTGGTGGATTACGTTTCGTTTTTTACTTCTTATGTAAATCCCGCTTCCCGCAATAATAAGATCCAGGCCATCAATTCCTTTACTGGTACTACAGACCGGTTCATTTCTTACTATGTGAATACAGCCTATACCTACAAAGACAAATATGTGTTCTCTGCAAGTGCAAGATCAGACAAATCGAATCTCTTTGGTGTGAGAACAAACCAGAAGACCGTTCCCCTTTATTCCCTGGGCGTTGGCTGGGATATCCATAAAGAGGATTTTTACAGCTTGTCTGCACTGCCTTACCTGAAATTGAGAGCTACCTATGGATATAATGGAAATATAGACAGAACATTATCTGCGTATACTACAGCACGTTATATAAACAGTACTGGTGTTCTGATCCCTTATGCAATGATCACTAATCCGCCGCAGCCTTCGCTGAGATGGGAGAAGAACCGTGTGATCAATTTTGGGGTAGATTTCCGGTTGAAAAACGACCGCATTAGTGGCAGCATCGAATACTATCTCAAAAAGGGGATTGACCTGATCGGCAATAGTCCACTCGCTCCCCAGACCGGCATTAGCTTATACAAGGGAAATTCAGCCAATATCAAAGGGAAAGGATGGGATATAGTGATCAATACAAAGAATATAGAGGGTGACTTCAGTTGGCAAACGCAGTTCATGTTCTCTTATTCCTCAGATAAAGTAGCAAAATACCTGGCAGGTGGAACGGTGAATGCTTCCAGTTACCTGACGGCAGATATTTCGCTCATACCGGTAGAAGGGAAGCCCATTTATGGTGTATACAGTTACCGCTGGGCTGGTCTTGATCCTGAAACCGGAGATCCTATGGGCATGCTGGATGGCAAGGCCAGTAAGGAATACAGCGCACTTACAAGTGTGCCATCGATTGACAGTCTTGTTTTTCATGGATCAGCCAGGCCCACCATTTTCGGGGCTCTGCGAAATACCATCTCTTACAAACGCTTTAGTGTATCCGCTAATATCAGCTACAAAATGGGGTATTATTTTCGCCGGCCTTCTGTAAGTCTCAATAGCGTGCTACGAGGGGGATACGGTCATGCCGATTATGCACTACGCTGGCAAAAACCGGGTGATGAGTTGAAAACTATTGTTCCATCCATGCCCGGGGCCGTCAATACAAGAAGGGAGGAATTCTATCTGAGATCTGAAGCACTGGTGGAAAAAGGAGATCATATCCGTCTTCAGGATATCCGTGTCAGTTATGAGCTGCCAAAACTTAAGCAAGCGGAAATATATATCTATGCCAGCAACCTGGGCATTCTATGGAAGAGCTATAAAGGAAGCCAGGACCCTGAATATATGGAGGTAGTACTTCCTCCCATGAAAACAATTGCTATCGGATTCAGAACCAGTTTATAATTCTATACTATATGCGATATACATTTTTCCTCATCATACTTTGCCTTACCGGGGCTGGATGCCAGAAAGGATTTTTAGACAAGAAACCCAATAAGGCCCTGGTAATACCGAATACACTTCAGGACTTTCGTGCGCTGATGGAAGATATGTCAGGTAATTTTTCGCGGGGCCCTGCTCTTACCACCGTAGCGGGTGATGAGTATTATACTACCGATGGAAATATACAGGGATTACAGGTACAGGAGCAAAATGCTTATCTCTGGCTGGAAGATGTGTATGGAGGGGAAACTGTAGCAGACTGGGATTATCCCTATAACACCGTGTTCGTCACAAACGTGGCGCTTGAAGGATTGGAGAAGATCAAAGGGAAAGAGTCGCCGGAAGAGTGGGGAGCCGTTGCAGGGACCGCATTGTACCACCGTTCCTTTGCCTTTTTCAATCTTGCCCAGGAGTTCGCATTACCCTACAGGAAGGAAAATGCTGCTACTACTCCTGGCATTCCCATCAGGACCAGCCCGGATATAACGGTATTGTCTAAGCGGGGGAATCTGGTTGATACCTATAAGCAGATCACAGATGATCTTATCTATGCGCAGCAATTGCTTCCGCTGGCATCATCCCTGAGATACCGTCCATCAAAAGGAGCTGCCCTGGCCCTCCTGGCGCGCGTGTATCTTACAATGAACGATTATGAGAATGCAGAAAAATATGCAGATGATGCATTGCAGCTTTCCGATACACTGGTTGATTTCAATTCCGTGAATGTGGATGATCTGCTGCCGTTTCCCGGAACACCTATCTTGATGAATCCGGAAGTACTATGCTTCAACGGACTGCTCAACTCGCTTTACATGTATGCACCCTACGCGCAGGTTGACAGTAACCTGTATGCATCCTACCACGACGATGACCTGAGAAAAAGATGTTATTTCAATGCGCCCGGATCGCCGGGCCAGTACAAATTGTTCAAGGGTACTTATGCTGGTAGCTATGGCGAGTTCAATGGTCCTGCCAATGATGAACTTTACCTGATAAGGGCAGAATGCCGCGCACGCAGGGAGCAGAAAGAAGAGGCTCTTAAAGATCTGAACAAACTGCTTGTCAAAAGATGGAAGCAGGGCACATATGTTCCTGTGGAAACCAATACAGCAAAGGAGGCCCTGGCAATCATACTGGCCGAACGAAAAAAGGAACTGGTGGCAAGGGGACTGAGATGGTCCGATCTGAGAAGACTCAATAACGAACCGGAGTTCCAGGTAACACTGAAGCGGGTGATCGGTCAAAAGGAATATTTACTGCCGCCGGGAAGCAATCGTTATGCATTTCCTATTCCAGACAACGAGATCAGGGAAAGCGGTATTGAACAAAATAAAAGATAATAATGAAATTAACAGCGATAGTATTCGTGTTGCTTTTTGGAATTACCGGCAATGCACAAACTAAGTTACAGATCGGCGACCGGCTTGAAAAATTCAAAGGTAAACTGGTGATCCTCGATTTCTGGGCTACCTGGTGCAAGCCCTGCATTGCCATGATGCCGGTGATGGACTCGCTTCAACAGCAATTTGCTGATCGTGTTCAGATCATTCCGGTAACATATCAACCCGGGTCAGAAGTGAAACGATTTTTTGAAAGCTATCAAAGAAGCGGACATAAGATCCCTGCCCTGCAGGGGATTACCGGCGATACCACCCTGCGGAAACTGTTCAACTACAATTCGATCCCGCATTATGTCTGGATCGATGAACTGGGCACCGTGCAGGCATTCACAGAATTCAAGGCGCTCACCAAAGAAAACATTTCCCGGGCATTATCGGGGAACTGGACATCGGTGCCACAAAAAAGATTCGTTCCACCCGTTGCTTACAGTTATTACCGCCCACTGCTGATCAACGGCAATGGTGGCGATGGCGCAAACATGCTGTACCATTCGGTTTTCTCAGGATTTACTGAAGGACTGGGTTTCGGTTTTTCTGTTTTGCGCGACAGCTCACTGCATTTCAGGATCACCCTCAGGAACCAGCCGCGTATCTGGTTTTACAGAGTGGCATATTCAGAAAATGGAAAAACATTCAGGGATTTCAATACACTGCTTGAAGTGAAAGATACCGCAAGGATCAACTCAATTAAAACCGGGGAGGACTATGAAAACTGGTTAAAAAATGGGAATGGGTTTTGTTATGAGCTGGCTGTTGGTTTGGACAGGGAAAAAGAGGCTTTCAAAATGATGCAGAAAGATCTTGAATTCCTCTTTCCTGAATATTCCGGCGCCATAGAAAAGCGAAAAATGATTTGCCTGGTTCTGAAAAGAATGAACAACAGCAGCACGTTTGTCAGCAAGGGTGGGAAATCCAGCACAGAGCTCGGGCCTTATGAATGGTCCGTGCGTAATGCTTCTATCGGCAATATCATCCGGCGGCTGAATTTTATGCAAGCGTTCCCGTTTATGGTGGTGGATCTTACTGGCTACACAGGAAAGATAGACCTCAATCTGTCTGCAGGTTATTCAAGCATAGAACAATTGAATGCAGCACTGATCAAATACGGATTGAAATTTGAGCAGCAGCCTGTGGAGCAGGAAATACTGGTGATCAAAGACAGGTTATAGTCTGAATCCTTCTATATACATGCCATGAAAAAAGTCCCGGTATCAACTACCGGGATTTCCTTTCTCAGGGATATCTATCGCAAAATCTGTATATTGCCTGCTCGCATTCCTGAGCTTCATGCCGCAGCAGCATCCTGATATCATCCCTTCAAACCGAATCCCCGATGAAGACAAGCTGATCAGGCAGGCTTCAGAGGGCGACCAACAGGCTTTTAGCAGGTTATACACTTATTATTATCCCCGACTATTTACTTCTCTCTTTTTCATAGCGCGTTCTACGGAAGACGCGCAGGAGGTGATCCATGAAGCATTTTTGAAGATCTGGCAATCCAGGGAAACCCTGAGTATGGTAAGATCCTTTGAGGATTATGTGTATGTGCTGGCTAAAAATCTGCTCTTCAATCTGCTCAAAAGAAAGAAAACCGGACAGAGAATTGTTCAGGCGCTTTCGGATCAAACCATCTCCAATGCAGGCGCTTCGCCAGATCAGGCATTATTATTCAAACAATATTATCAAACTGCGCAGAAGGCGATCAGTTTATTGACTGAGCAGAAACGGCGTATTTTCCTATTGAAGACCCAGGAGCGGCTTACGCTGGAAGAGATCAGTGTAACGCTTGGTATCAGTGTTTCGGCAGTTAAGAAGCACTTATATGCTGCCACGGATTTTGTAAAGGAATACATCAGATTGCATGCGGGGGATATGTTGTTACTACTCTCAATATACTTTTTTTAAAAAAATATGCAATCGGGGTGTCTGTTTTCATTCCCCGGTTGTCAGTAATATGGTTGGCCCGTTATGGAAAAGGAAAAGATCATATCGCTCATAGAAGGATACTCTGCCGGTACGCTGTCAGAAGAGGAGGAGATTGTATTCCTGCAATGGTATAGTGAAGCAGACTCCGTCACTTTCCATTCGATGTTGGCTGAATGCCGCTCCCTGCACGGTTTTCATGCAGGATACCCGGCAATGCCTGCCGAATTGCAGGAGAAGTTGCAGCAGGCTGTTCAGCAACTGGAAGAGGAAAAGAATCCGGAAGGCCGCATAGTGCCATTGATGCGCCGTTTCAGGTGGGGATGGGTAGCAGCAGTGCTTATACTGGTTGGAGCAACAGGATATTTGCTATACCGGCAACAAAGGCCCGCTCCACAAATTACCAGTACGGAATTAAAGAATGATGTTTTGCCTGGTATTACGAGCGCTGTACTAACGCTCTCGGATGGCCGCAGAATTGTACTCGATAGTTCATCCGCCGGAGAGCTGGCGCTGGAAGGTAAAACCAATGTGATGAATAAGAATGGCGCAGTTACCTATTCGGGCAACACCACTCCAGTGCTGATCTATAATACGCTCTCCACGGCCGTTGGACAGCAATCAGCGCCACTGACCTTGTCTGATGGTACAAAGGTTTGGCTGAATGCCCTTTCTTCCATTCGCTTTCCGGTATCATTTCCGGGAGACAGCAGGATGGTGGATATCACTGGTGAAGCATATTTTGAAGTGGCCCGGGATGAAAGGAAACCTTTTCTTGTGAGGACATCCGGGCAAACTATCCAGGTGCTCGGAACCAGTTTCAACGTGAATGCTTATCCAGATGAATTCACTCAGAATACTACATTACTGGATGGCGCCGTGAAGGTGAAAGCAGACCAGAGAAAAGGAGAAGAAATAGTGTTGCTGCCCGGTCAGCAGGCCCGTATGCAGGGAACCGGAATTACAGTGGAGAAAGGAGTGGATATCGAACAGGTAATAGCCTGGAAAAACGGGCAGTTCAATTTCAATCATACCAATCTCTCTTCAGTGCTAAGGCAATTGTCCAGATGGTACGATATCGACGTGAAGTTTGAAGGGGAAGTGCCCGACCGGTCCTTCCGCGGCAAGATCACAAAAGACCTGAACCTGTCGCAGGTGCTGGTAATATTACAGGAAGTGGGCGTGAAATTCAGGATAGAAGGAAGAACATTGGTTGTTACAGAATAAACTGCTGACCAATGCCCTCAGGGGCTGAAAATACAAGGTTTTCCAAATGAAAACCGGAAGTGTTGGACCACTTCCGGAAAGAGTTTGGGTAACCTGAACATCAACATATCGCCAGATACGTCATTCAATCACCCAAACCATGCAAAAGTATGCATTTTAAGGATCTGATTGCAAGGTCAGCCCTATGGGGGCGCCGTTGCTTCACCAAAACGCTGCTAGTGATGCAATTCACTTCCGTCTTATTGTTGTGCGTATGCCTGCAGGCTGCTGCCGGCGCTTACTCCCAGACCGTCAGCTTTTCAGGAAAGGACATCCCGATCGAAAAAGTTTTTAATGCCGTTGAAAAGCAAACGGGCTACGTATTCTTTTTTGATGAAGATCTGCTGAAGATCGCCAGGCCTGTCACCATCGATGCAGTTGATCTGCCATTGGAAAAGTTCCTGCAAAAACTGATGAAAGACCAGCCTTTCCGTTTCCTGTTCCAGAAAAGGACCATCGTTATTTCCAGGAAGCAATCATCACTTCCGCCTTCTTTCGCTGATACTACACCGGTAGTAAAGATGATGACTGTTGAAGGCGTCGTGTTCGGAGAGAACAATCAGCCGCTCTCCGAAGCTTCCGTTACGGTGAAGTCCACCGGGAAAAGTGTGATCACCAATGTGAGAGGTCAGTTCAATATACCTGCCATTCCCGTGAATACTGTGCTGGTGTTCAGTTTCATCGGATATTCTCCAAGGGAGATGCTGATAAAGGAAGATATGGGAACCATTGTGATCCGGTTGCCGCTTGCTATCAGTATGCTTGATGAAGAAGTAGTGAAAGGATATGGAAAAACAAGTACCCGGTTTGCAACAGGGAATATCATCAAGGTTTCCGGTGAAGAGATCAGTAAACAACCGGTAATGAATCCGCTGCTTGCATTGCAGGGCAGGGTGCCCGGTATGACCATCACGCCTACACAGGGCTATGCAAGTTCTCCTGTAAAAATCGAGATCAGGGGAAGGAATACGCTCAACCCGAATATCGTTTCTGATCCATTGTATGTTATAGATGGGGTGCCGCTGATTGTGCTCAATATGACCAATACCACTTCCAATGCCAGTTATGAACGCGGTTCTCCAGGATTTGTGCAGGCCGGGATCAGTGCCGTTACAGGAGGACAGAGCCCGTTATTCAGCATTAATCCACGCGATATAGAAAGTATTACTGTATTGAAAGATGCGGATGCCACTTCCATCTACGGATCAAGAGGCGCCAATGGAGTGATCCTGATCACTACCAAAAAAGGAAAACCCGGCAAAACGAAACTTGATCTTTACGTCAGGCAGGATATTAGTACGGTTGCCAGACGCTGGAAAATGCTGGACACCCATCAGTACCTGAACATGCGCAGGGAAGCATTGAAGAACGATGGCATTGGTCTTTCAATAGCCACTGCACCGGATATTCTCGGCTTCGATAATGATCGTTACACCAACTGGCAGGATGAGCTTTGGGGAATGGCGCAGCAAACATCGGCAGGTGTTTCACTGGCCGGAGGAGATGACCGTACTAGTTTCAGAGTGGCCGGTAATTTCGACACCGGCAAAGAGATCACCACGCTCAATGGTTCCAACAAACGTTTCAATGTAACCATGAGCCTCAATCACAAGAGCCAGGATCAGAAACTGAATATTGCGTTCAATGCCAATTACGCATATACTTCCGTCAATTCCATCCCTATGCCTGGATTAACTACATTGCCGCCCAATGCGCCGGCTGTTTACGATGAAGACAACCGACTTAATTATAAAGACTGGAATGCAGCAGGGCTCGGTCAAATGTTCCCTTTCGGATCCGTACTGAATCCTTCCGAATCCGGCTCCAATTTTCTTACCAGCGGCATTGCGTTGAATTACTCGGTGATGAAAGGTCTTGTACTTGGCTTCCGTGCAGGCTACAATATCATGCACAACAATAACAAATCGGTTATTTCCATCGCATCGCAAAACCCTGTATTCATGCCGATGGGGACACTGATCCTGGGAGCCACAAGGCTCAATAACTGGAATATAGATCCCGAGCTTACCTACACAAGATTTATCGGTAACGGAAAACTGGAAGTGTTGCTGGGTGGTACACTGCAGAATTCAGCTACCAATGCGCAAACCACCAGTGGATTCGGGTATACAAATGACGGACTGCTGTCGTCCATTTCTTTTGCTCCCTTTACCAGCAACCAGGATGATTTTTCGCAGGAAAGATACCTGGATGTACATGGAAGTGTAAGGTATATCTGGGAGAACAAATACATTTTGAATTTAACCGGCAACAGATCGGGATCCTCCACATTTGGTCCCGGCAGACAATACGGAACTTTCGGTTCGGGTGGACTTGCCTGGATCGCAACGGAAGAGTCATGGGTGAAGCAATTCATGCCCGCCTGGATCAGTACACTGAAGCTGGCTGCCAATTACGGCATCACCGGTGGACGTGGCGCCGGTGCGTACGATCATATGACCCGCTGGACGGTGCCTTACAGTTCTTCCGTATTACCCAACTATAATAATGTAACACCGCTGGCTCCTTTACAGGCAGTGAACCAGGTGTATCAATGGTCCACTAACAAAAAAATGGGTGCAGATATCGATATCTGGTTCATGAAAGACAGGATCAATCTTGCCGTAAGTTATTTCAGGAACAGCAGTGATAACCAGATAACGGGCATGCCTACCCCGGCTTATACCGGCTTTACCTCTGTAACCGCCAATTCACCCGCCAATGTTCGAAATACAGGATGGGAATTCAATCTGAGAGGGAATATAATCCAGGGAAAGGATTTCAGGCTCTCTGCCAACTTCAACCTGGGTTTTGCCAGGAACAAACTGGTTTCCTATCCTGACTTCGAGTTCTCTCCCTTTTACACCATTTTCAAAGTGGGAGAATCCCTCAATGCAGTGTACCTGCTGAATTACCTGGGCATCAACCCGCTTGACGGGCAGCGCAGTTATGCCGACTTCAATCATGATGGTATGATCTCCATCGACAACAGCAGGCCACCTGGTTCGGGTGCTGATGACCGTTATATCCCTGTTGACCTTAATGCGGATTTCAATGGCGGGGCAGGTTTACAGTTAAGTTATAAGCGGTTGGATCTTAGTCTCAGCTTCAACTATACAAAGGGCCCTGGAGTGGTTGCGTTCACAGGATGGGGAGGAGTGATGGGGAATATCCCGGTTGAGGTCTATGAAGGCCGCTGGCAAAAGCCGGGAGACATTGCGGCATATCCCAGGTTAACCTCCCTCACTTCCAATAGTGATATCAATTTCAGCAGGTCTACCGGGGCTTATACAGATGCTTCCTATATCCGGCTTAACAATGTAAACATCAATTACAGTGTCCCGGAAAAGCTCACCCGGAAGGCAGGCATTCATAGCTGTTCTGTATTTCTGACCATGCAGAATCTTCTCACCATCACCAGTTACAAGGGGCTGGATCCAGGCTCCCTTTTCAGTGCGCTGCCAATGCCCCTGACTATTGCATCTGGTATTTCTCTCAACTTTTAAACCGTCATGTATGTTCAGGTCAATAAAAAAGATAGCGGTTGTTTTGATCGGGCTTTTCTCCTGCCTGATCAGTTCTTCCTGTAAAAAATTACTGGAGGTGGAAGCTCCCATCAATAGCATCACTACAAAGGATGTTTTCAGTACAGACGATCAGGCCGAAATGGCGATGGCCGCCATGTACTCCCTGATGGTGAATTCCGATAGTTATTTCAGCAATGGTGGCGTGTCCATTGCAGGAGGCTTATCGGCTGATGAGCTTTACGCTTATTATGGCGCTGCACAAAGTCCTTTATACCAACTCAACACCAATAGCCTGCTGGCAGACAATGCTCCAACAAAAGAGATTTGGGTTTCTGCCTACAATATCATTTACCTGGCCAATTCCATCATCGAAGGCATCGGTGAATCAACAGCCACCACGTTGAGTGTACGGGCAAGAAAGCAATTGACGGGTGAGGCGAAATTCATCCGCGCACTTTCATTCTTCTACCTTACTAATTTGTTTGGCGATGTTCCGCTGGCGCTGACGGTAGACTTCAATAAAACCCAGCGGATGGCAAGAACACCGCAACAGCAGGTGTACAACCAGATCATCGATGACCTGAATGCGGCACAGTCGGCACTCGCAGATGATTATTCCGCTTCAGGCGTTTTACAGGAAAGGATCCGTCCCAATAAATGGGCTGCCATTGCTTTGCTGGCCCGCGTTCATCTTTACCTGAAAGATTATCCGCAGGCGCTGACAGAAGCAAAGTCCGTGATCGATCAACAGGGATTGTTTGATCTTGAAGACAACCCCGATAATGTATTTGCTCCCACCAGCAGGGAGGCCATCTGGCAGCTGAAACAAGCAACCGATCATCCAACTACGAGAAATGCCACGAAAGAAGGTAATGCCTTCATCCCATCTCCCTGGGGCACGGGTCCGGCATTCTTTTGTATTACAGAACAATTGCTGAATGCTTTTGAACCCAATGATAAACGCCGTGTACAATGGATTGCCCAAACAGATAATTCCTCTGTAGCTGGAATGCCCCCGGGCATCACCCGGTTCCCTCATAAATACAAACTGGGCTTACACAATTCTGTTCCGGGAATGGATCCTTCTGAATATTATACCGGGCTCCGCCTTGCGGAAATGTACCTGATCCATGCAGAAGCGCAGGCCAATGGAGCAGGTGGAGGACCAGCCGCTGCCATTGATGATCTCAATATTATCCGGCACAGGGCAGATATAGAACTGCTTCCTGCAGGATTAACGGAAACTCAGGTAAAAGCTGCTGTTGAAAAAGAAAGACAAACGGAATTATTTGCAGAATGGGGCCATCGCTGGCTTGACCTCAAACGTACCGGTAAGGCAGCATCAATGCTTTCCCAGATCCCATTGAAACAGCCCTGGAAGGGAGATGATCAGTTGTTGTATCCAATCCCGCCATCAGAATTGAAGGTGAATTCCGCGCTCAAGCAAAATAAGGGCTATTGATGAATGAGGCTCACATCCTGTGCTTCAAAAAAATATCAGTTATGAAAAAAGGAAAATTATTCGCATATATATCAGGGTTATCTGTTCTGCTGATCCTTGCTTCCTGCTCAAAAGACAAACCTGTTACCGGCGCAGCCTCTCTCACGCTGGTAAACGGAATGGTGGGAAGCACTCCTTACCTGGTAACCAATTTCAGTGGCGGACAACCCCTGCAAAGTTATACAGCAGCCATGAAGATCAGTTATGCTACGTACTCTGTATTCAATCAATCCGGCTCCTATAGCGGTTTACAGCCTCTGGCTGTTTACCGCTACCCGGATACTACTTTGCATAGCAGTCCGGTTATCAATGTTAATCTTGATCTGAAGCCCAATACGATGAATACGCTTTTCCTGGCGGGCACCATCACAGCACCAGAATCAGTTTTCACAACGGATCTGCCGCTCTCTCATCCGGTGGAAGACAGCACCATGGGTATTCGTTTTGTGAACCTGTTGAAAGGCAGTGGTCCTGTAAGCATCAATCTCCAGGGAATGCAAAATGGTTCCGAACAGGCTTCACTTGCATACAGGGAAGTAACACCATTCACAAAATATAAAGCTACTGCAGGTATCAGCAGCTATGTGTTCGAGTTCAGGGATGTTGCTTCCGGCAGCGTTTTGGAAACGTACACGCTTGCCGGTATCAACGCTCCTGGCACAAGTGGCGAGCCTAACAGGAGACGATTCCGCAACCTCACCATTGTACTGATGGGCGCTACAGATGTTCCCGCATCACAAACTGTTGCCCTGTATGAATCTTACAGTCCAAATTAAAACCAGCCGGAGGTAGAGGTCCGGCGTTTCACCTATCTAAATAATCAAGCAATTTTATGAGCAGTATATTGAAAATTGAGCGGCTGTCGCACAAATACAGCAGCTCCTGGGCGATCCGTGACATAAACATAGAGATCAGCCAGACCGGAGTTATCGGATTGTTGGGCTCAAACGGAGCGGGCAAGTCCACAACCATGAACATTCTCTGTGGTGTGCTGAACCAAACGGAAGGGAATGTATACATCAATGGCAGCGATACCAGGCAGGACCCCGAAAACGCCAAAGCCAATATTGGTTTTCTTCCCCAGCAACCACCCGTGTATACGGACCTTACTGTGGACGAATACCTCACCTACGCAGCGGAATTACGGTCAGTAGAAAAATCAAAACTAAGAGCGGCTGTGAATGAAGCGAAGGAACGAACCGGTATTACCCATTTCAGCAGAAGGCTGATCGGTAATCTCTCCGGCGGATACAAGCAAAGAGTAGGTATTGCCCAGGCCATCGTACACAGGCCCAAACTGGTGGTGATGGATGAACCCACCAATGGCCTGGACCCTAATCAACTGATTGAAGCAAGAAAGCTGATCAGGGAAATTGCAGTTGATCACACTGTTCTGCTGTCTTCTCATATCCTATCGGAAATACAGTTGCTCTGCAGGGAGATCATTATGATCGAAGCAGGAAGGATCATTTTTTCTGATTCGATGGATGCATTCAACAATTATGCACAACCGAATACATTGCTGGTGCGTTTTGAAAATCCTCCATCTGTAACGGACCTGCAGCAGGTAACGGGCATCCCCAGGGTGGAATACCTTAGTAATGGACAGGCGCGGATCTATTTTGATGGCGATAAAACCGTCACGGAAAAAATAGTAACGGCCAGTGTGCAGTTAGGTTGGAAGTTACAGGAAATACACCTGGAGAAAGGCCTGCTGGATGATATCTTCAAACAACTCTCTAATCAATCCCCCAATTAATCTGTAACTGTATGAAAAAAACGCTTACCATAGCGAAGACCGAACTTCGCAATCTCTTCTATTCTCCGGTGGCATGGTTCCTGACCATCGCATTCATGGTACAATGTGCTATCTTCTTTACAAAGCCACTGCAAATGATCTCAAAGTACCAGGACCTGGCGCAACGGAATAATCCACTGTTCAAGGATTTCGGGCAATCGCTCACAAAGTTGTTATTCCTGGATAAGGATGGGATCTTCTCCAATGTACTGGAAAATCTATTCCTCTTTGTTCCCTTGCTGACGATGGGGTTGATCAGTAGGGAAGTGAATACCGGAACGGTGAAGCTCCTTTATTCTTCACCTGTAAAGCTGCGTCAGATCGTATTCGGGAAATACATTGCCATCATGCTCTATAACCTGCTGCTGCTGTGCGTGCTGGGCATTTTCATGATTGCAGGAAGTGCAAGCATCGTTTCTGCGGATATTGGCATTCTGCTCTCTTCTGCACTTGGGTTCTATTTACTGATGTGCGCTTATACCGCCATCGGCATGTTCATGTCGAGCCTCACCAATTACCAGATAGTTTCGGCGGTTGCCAGTTTTACCGTTGTATTTGTGCTGAGTCATATCGGTGGTTTGTGGCAGCGGTATGATTTCATCCGGGACCTGACTTATTTCCTTTCAATTACCGGCAGAACTACAAAGATGCTCAGAGGACTGGTGACCACCAGTGACCTGGTATATTTTATCGTGATTGTTGGCATGTTCCTGTCGTTTACACTGCTCAAATTGAAAGGCGCCAGGGAATCTAAGCCCTGGATTGTGAAGGCAGGCAGGTATATAACTGT
Source organism: Pseudobacter ginsenosidimutans (assembly GCF_007970185.1). Lineage (NCBI taxonomy): Bacteria > Pseudomonadati > Bacteroidota > Chitinophagia > Chitinophagales > Chitinophagaceae > Pseudobacter > Pseudobacter ginsenosidimutans. The sequence goes on from NZ_CP042431.1 coordinate 4,320,262, forward strand.
ATTGGTGGTGGCGTTGCTGATCGGATATATTACTTCAAGGCCAGGTTTGATAGGTTACCTGGATACTACCGCCACCAAAGAAAATACTATCCATCCGAAACTGCAGCAGATACTGAAAGACATGGGAAACGAACCGGTGGAAGTGACCTTGTATGCCAATCTCCTGGGAGACGGAATTGACCTGGGTTTACCCGAAGCAAGGAATACCTATTTGTGGACGCTCTGGGAAAAATATATCCGCTTCAAACCAAATATCAAACTGAAGTATGAGTACTATTACGACACTGCAAAAGGTGATAGCACCATGTTCAGGAATTTTCCGGGAAAGAATATCGATGAGATCGCGAAGGAAATGGCAGGCTTTTACGATATCAGTGTAAGCAGGTTCAAAAAGCCCGGGTCTTTCAAAGATATTCCCGGCATGGAAGATGAAATGAGGAGGCTGGTGATGGTGGTAAGGTACAAGGGGCGTTCGGCCTTTCTCAGAACCTTTCCGGATACTCAGTTCTGGCCTGATCAAAGCAATATTGCTGCTGTGTTCACGCAATTGACAACAAATGAGCAGAGCAAAGTTTACTATACTACCGGCAACCTGGAGAGAAGTATCTATAAAGTTGGTGAGCGCGAATATCAATATCATACCATCAGCAAGATCAACCGTGAAGCCTTGATCAACCTGGGCTTCGCAGTGGATTCTCTTTCGCTGGAAACAAAAGATATTCCGGCAGATGCCAGCATGCTTGTGCTGGCAGATCCCAAAGTGATGCTTTCCGGTACCGTTAAGGATAAGATCAGGAAGTACGTGGATGCTGGTGGTAATATGATGTTGTTTGCCGAGCCTGGCAAACAGCAGGTGCTGAACCCGGTCCTGCTGCAGATGGGAGTAAAGGTTATGGATGGAACGCTGGTAGAGGTAACCGATTATGAAATGCCTCACCATACCATGCCTTTCTATACAAAATCTGCAGCCGGGTTGGCGGATGAACAAATGTTCCTGTACCTGCGGAAAAACTGGGATACTGTAAGAATGCTTATGCCCGGCGTTGCTGGCATTACAAGTAGCGATTCCGGTTCATTCACCGTACAACCGGTGCTGATAAATGCAGGAAGGAATACCTGGGTGAAAATGGGTAACCTGGTCACCGATTCTGCAGCACCAGTGTTCAATGTGCAGGAAGGTGATTACAGGATGGATGAATTCACCACTGCCGTATCGCTCACCAGGAAAGTGAACAACAGGGAGCAGCGCATCTTTATTGCCGGAGATGCCGACTTCATGAGTAATCTCCGCGGCGGTGGAAATCAACTGGTGCGGGCGGTTTACAGTTGGCTTGATTCCAACAGGTATCCCGTGTATGCTCCTGCCGAACCTTATAAAGACACTTTACTGACCATATCTCCCGACACTGCAGAAGTAACAAAGATCATTTTCGTGTATGTATTGCCGGGAATGGTATTGCTGACAGGGATTGTATTGCTCGTACGTCGTAAACGCCAATAAAAAATCATGAACCTAATTACAGATGAACAAACGATCGGGGATATCCGGATCTTCGGAAAACGTGAAGAGGGAGGTATTTACGACCTGTACAACCAAACGCATACCCGTGGAGGGCAGGTAGTGCTGGAACAAATGTTCCGCTCACCGCTTTCAGATAAGAAAATGATCAATGAAAGAAGCAGCATCATCAGCTGTTTCGCGCAAAAGAATATACTATTCCCTTTCGAAGCTGCGCTCTTCGACATGGCGGAGAAATACCTTGTAACTGATGATCAGGGAAAGCAGGCAGGGACACAGTCTGTATTGAGTGAGAAGGACGTGGCCAATGGTGTAATGGCAGTGATCGAATTGATGCAGCTGATCAGGTCTTTTGTGGAAAGAACAGAAGTGCTTGCCAATGAAGCCTGGCAGCCCGAAAGGATCGGTATCCTGGAACTCCTTACAGACGGGGCTTTTGAGCCTGTGTACCGGGAAAAGGCAAAAGCCAGGATTGCTTATGGCGCTGTCACTGCCTATGACCAGTTATTCAGGGTACGGGAAAAGGCTAAGATCGAAAGATTACTTGCGCTCATCTATAACCTTGACGTATACCTGTCAGTGGCCGGGGTAGCAAGGGAGAGGAAATTTGTTTTTGCGAAGGCTATGGAGAAAGGCGGAGCAATATTAAAAGTGAAAGATGTGTATCATCCGGGATTGACCAATCCCGTGGCAAATGATATATCCCTGCATCCGGAAAAGAATCTGATCTTCCTCACCGGCGCAAATATGGCAGGGAAATCAACCTTTCTCCGTTCGTTGAGCACTGCTTTGTATGTTGCGCATATGGGATTCCCGGTAGCAGCCGGGGCAATGGAGTTTTCGGTTATGGATGGCATTTACACCACAGTTAATCTTCCGGATAATCTGGGAATTGGGGCCAGTCATTTCTATGCCGAAGTTTTGAGGGTGAAAAAGGTAGCTGCCGAATTGGCCATGGGCAAATCGCTATTCATTGTTTTTGATGAGTTGTTCCGTGGTACCAATGTAAAGGATGCGCATGAAGCAACGGTGGCAGTGAGTTTGGCTTTTGCCCGAAAGAAGAACAGCCTGTTCATCATTTCTTCCCATATCGTGGAAGCAGGAGAGCAATTATCGATGCATCCTTCCGTCGGTTTTCAATATCTGCCCACAAGAATGGAGGGGATTACTCCGGAGTACACCTATAAACTGGAAGCCGGAATTACTGCTGACCGTCATGGTATGATCATCATCCGTAATGAAGGTATCCTGGACACCTTGAAAAACGGTCATAAACGAACCGTGTGAAACCGATAAAAAATACAATCATGAATTTCAGTATCGATAAACAAACCCTGGAAGAATTGAACCTGCTGGGAAAGTTCCGCCAAGGATCTGTTTACCATCTTTTCAATAAAGTCAAAACGAGGGGAGGGGAGCGCCTCCTGGATGAAATGTTCAGGCATCCGTTGACGATTGCGGACCAGATCAATGAGCGCAGTAATGTGTTCCGCTTTTTCCAGGAAGCGGATCTGCCATTTCCTTTCGATGAGCAACAGCTGGCGCTAATGCATGAATATATCGATAGCAGTTCCGGGAGCTCTGCCGGAATGGTGTTGATGAAAACTGCGTTCAAAAAGGTGTTATCCGGTCTTACCCGTGACGAGAGATACAGGAAATCAGTTCAGGGCTTACAGGCGAGCATCGTAACGCTCAACAGGTGTGATGCTTTCCTCGGATCTGTCAGGGGACCTCTTGGAGCATTCGATCAGCGCATGGCGAAGATCAGGAAGATCCTGAACGATAAGCACCTGGTTAATCTCCGGAATCTGGATATTTATGGGGCACTTCCGGTCAGAACACTTGCTTTCTATGAGCATCTGCTTCAGAACAGGATGCGCAATGAAATAGAGGAATTGATGCAATTTATATATGAAATTGACCTGAACATTTCCGTTAGTTCTGTGGCAAAACAGAGAGGATTTATGTATGCAGTGGCCTTTCCTCCGGAGTCAAATATCCTGTCTGCCGGCGAGCTCAGGCATCCCTGCATCGATGGGGCGGTAGGGAATATCGTCAAGATGGATGGCCAACAGAATGTGGTTTTCTTAACCGGTGCTAATATGGCTGGTAAATCAACATTGATGAAGTCGGTTGGGATAGCGCTGTATATGGCGCATATGGGATTCCCTGTGGCCGCTGCTGTTATGGAATTCTCTGTAAGGGACGGACTTTATTCCTCCATCAATGTGGCAGATAATATCGGTTTGGGTTATAGTCATTTCTATGCCGAGGTGGTAAGAGTGAAGCAGGCCGCAGATGCGGCTGCCAGCGGAAAGCGACTGTTGCTGATGTTCGATGAACTGTTCAAGGGAACGAATGTTAAAGACGCTTATGATGGAACACTGGCCGTAACGGAAGCATTTTCTGAATACCGGGAATGCCTGTTCATTGTATCCACGCATATCATTGAAGTAGGGGAGGCGCTGAAGCAGATGGGAAACATACAGTTCGTATTCATGCCTACGATCATGGAAGGCGTACAGCCCCGCTATACTTACAAACTGGAACAGGGAATTACAGAAGACAGGCAGGGGATGCTGATCATACGGAACGAAGGGATACTGGAGATGCTGGAAAGTTGAGAACGTCAGTATATCCTGATCGGTTTTGATCTGGATCCTGTTGCAATAATTGCCCCGGCCAGCCGGGGCATTTTTTTTTCGTAAAAACGAAACCTGCGATGTAGTGTATTTAGTAAAATTACTCTTAGTGTTGCGTTACAGTTAATTAAGGTGATGGATATGCGAAAAATGTGCAGATATTGATTATTTTACTTTTGCAACTCCTCCTCTCCGTACTCTTTCAGGTTTTACTTCCCATCTGTTTACTATCGCCATAAAAACGAAAGAACTATTGCAGTTAACCGTAATAGTGGTTACGCTGTATTCCTGAATTAATAACCTTAATATGAAAAAAACATTACTCACCTCATTGGCATTGCTGATGCTGGTATTTGCGCAGGCGCAATTTACTGTCGACCCCGGCGTCTGGAAGCTCGTTACCATTCACGGCCGAACCTTCAAGATCTTTGTTCCCGATGATTTTGCCACAGGCAGTAATTATTTTTTCCATGTGGCTTTCTATGGAAACGGGGAATTGAACGGAACGCAGCTGGATTCGCATGTTCCCGGTGTATGGTTCAACAGCCAGAACAACTGGGATGGTTCTGTTCACATGAACGATAGTACTGTAGCAAAATTCATCGTTTTCGGAGTTCCGAATTATGGCATACTTCCACAACTGTATGCAGATGCGATCGATTCTGTATTCAAAGTGATCGGCAACAAAGTGGATACCTCCAACCGGAATTATTTTTCCGCCAGCGGATTTTCCGGAGGACCGGGAAGGATGTGGAGCTGGCTGGGCCAGAGCAATTCTCCATACAGGATGGTCTTCCGCAATACCATTTCTATGTCGCCAACCTGGCTGGGTTCAGATATTACAGCGAGAAGTTCTACAGGGAGGCACTGGGTATGGTATTCCAGCAAAGACAATAACAGCGGAACACCAGGACCAGCAGCCGTTGCCCTCTACCAGGATATCGGAAGCAATGAAAAATTGATCACCAATCAATGGATGCAGGATTCCTGTCATTGCCGGAGGATCTGGGACAGCTGTATGAGCATCAAAGGTCTTGGTACACCACACGGCGGCAATGCCCAAAGCAATCGCTGGCGCTGGTTGGTAGATCCCGCTGATGGGATCTCAGGAGGCCCTTCTCCCGATTTCGGATTTGCTGTGGCGCAGCTTCGTCAGAAAACATTCAATGGTAAGAATTATCTGTACTACCTACCGGATACGGCTAACCGTACAACACTCAAACATTATTTTATTTTCAATACAGTGGATTCTTCAGGGAAGGATTCCGCTTATGCAGTACAGAGAGGATTGGCAAAGAAATATAAAGATGGATGGAATGGGAAGATCCCGTTGTGCACAGGCGATACTGCAGTGTTCTCCATGTTCACGCAGTTGAATGATCCTGCTGCGAAAGTGGTGCTGGAATATGGCGTTCAACTGGCGCTTGACAGTCTTCCGAATCATATCTTCGATACTGTTTCATCACGAAGGAGCAGGAATATCTTAACTGCCATCGGCCTGGGCGCCAATATGCAGCTAAGCTATCTCATGAATAAATTTGTTGGTGGACAGGGGACTGCTTTCTTCAGGGATAATTTCGGCGCATATGTTTCTGTGGACCATTCTTTGAACGGCAATCAGAACAGCAATGGATGGGCTTCTATTAAAACACCATTGAAGAGCTGGTGGTGGACGAGTAATCTGAGCGGTTATCCTTTTTACGCATCCAATAGCAGGATCAGTAAAGATTCAGCGGATAATCGAAATCCGGGTGCACTCTCCAGGATCACCGAGATCGCTGTGAGTTATTCTCCCATTACCTGGGACAGCGCTTACAGTACGGCGCGCAATTCTCCTTCCAACAATATCTTCCGCTGGATCATCGATACCAGTGAATGCAACGTGAACCCGCCTGTACAATCTCAGTGGCCATTTGTGATCGGCCAATTGCGGCAGAAAACATACAGTGGCAAGAATTTCCTGTATTACATTCCCGACACTGCACAGCGCGCCTCACTTAAACACTATTTCATCATGAATGTGATCGATGCGGCAAACAAGGATTCCGCCTGGGCAGTGGAAAGAGGGCTCGCTAAAAAATACCTTAACGGATGGAATGGAAAACAACCGCTCTGCAATGGAGATACTGCCGTGTTCACGATGATCATGCAATTGCAGAATCCTGCGGGGAAAGCAGATATGGAGCTTGGGTTCAAATTGGCTTTGGATAGTCTGCCTGATCATATTTTTGATACAACTTATTCCCGCCGTTCACGCAATGTCCTTACGGGAATCGGTCTGGGCGCCAACACGCAGCTCACTTATCTGATGAACCGTTTCATATTCGGACAGGGAAGCGCCTTATGGAGAAAAAGTTTCGGCGTTTATATTTCAGTGGACCAGTCTGATAATGGAAATCTCAACACGGCGGGATGGGCAGATATAGAAAGACCACTGAAGAGCTGGTGGTGGACAAGCAGCACCAGTGGTTATCCCTACATGCCCTACATAGCCCGGGTTGGAAAGGATTCCGCTGATAATTATAATCCAGGACCATTGACGAAGCTGACTGAAATTCCGGTAAGCTATTCTCCCGTTACCTGGGATAGCGCCTATAGCACTGCCGGCAGTTCATCTTCCAATAATGTATTCATCTGGATCGCTGATACCACGGATTGCAACGGATTAATGAACCTGCAGGCTGCGTCTCTTGAAACGCTGTCTGCAAAATTGGAACAAAGAATTGGGATCAATCCGAATCCTGTTCATCATACATTGAATATAAATTATTCCGCTGATGCGCCGGGTATAACAGTGATCAATATCCTAAGTGTTGATGGAACAGTGTTGCAAAAAAGGTCGATGACCAGCAGAATAGGTATGAATAGATATGAGGTAAATGTGCAGTCATTTTCGAAGGGACAATACATTATTCAGTTAAGGAATGGCAATACAACTATTACAAGGAAGTTCATAAAGTTGTAGGAGCAACCCTTTTGGAGAAGCATTTAATGGAATCCCGGTTACTTTCAGTGACCGGGTTTTTTGAATAGCTGCTGCAGGGGACCGTATTTTTACAAAAGGTCAGTAGAACTAGTTCTACAAAACAATCGAATTCCATCTATACTAACGAAAACATATATCCTCTAATTTTATACGTTCGTGCGACTGTGCTCCTGACAGTCTTCAAAAACACTAATCACAGGTTCATATGAAAGCCACAACCACCATGGGCGGGCGGGTCAAAGACCGGCCTGAGAAACCATTATGCCTATCTTTTAGATCAAAACAAACAGTTCTTTCAATCTTCTTTCTCTTATTCGCTTTTCTGGCAAGAGCTACCGACTTCATCGTTACCAATACGAATGATAGCGGGCCGGGATCCCTCCGGCAGGCCGTGCTGGATGTAAATGCAGCAGGCACCGGACCACACACGATCAAATTTGTGGTGTATGGTCAGATCACATTGCTAAGCTCACTACCAGCCATCACCCAAACAGTGAGCATCGATGGGGAGAATAAGATCACCATCAATTCGAACGGCACCAATGCCGTGATCATCCCCTTCGATATCAGGACCGACAATGTAGCGGTTCGGAATTTCAAACTTACCAATAGTGGTGAGATTAACTTTTTCATTCGCGCCAATACAAATGGTGTACTGATCGATAACATCCGCGCCAGCAGCACCACAGGCAACTTTCTCAATGCCATGGTGAATGTGGAAGGAAGTTCAACCGGCCTCACCATTCGCAATCTCTGGTGCTCCGATACCGAGCCCGCAGGTAGTGGCTATAACGGCAGGGCCATCTATTTTGCCGGTGGCATGCATACCGGATTGGTAATGGATAATATTCACCTTTCGTCTCAAAACAATACAAGAGGTGGAGAAGCAGTTGTATTCAGGGATGCATCCGTGAATGGCTGGACCTTTACCAATAGTACCATCAGCGGATTCCTGAATGGCATTGTGCTGGACAATACCGGCGGCGTAACAGAAACTGCCAATAATATTGAACTGAATAATATTACCATCGACTCCATGTATAGTGGAGTAGGACTGGGCTTTTATTCAGATTTTGTAAGCACTGATATCAGGATCAGGAATACTTCGATAGACCTCAATGTGCTGGCAACAACTGATGAAGGTGATTATGCCATCCGCTTCGACAATACTGCAACAGGTATTACCCTGGAGAATGTGACCATTAAGGATGTAGATATTTACAGCGTCTGGTTTAATGGTGCTGCACAAAATATCACCATAGATCAGTGTAATATCAGCCATCCAACGCCGGGGGTTGGTTATGGTGGCCAATTCGTACGTTTCGAAAGCACTGCCAATACCGTTACCATTAAAAATAGTGTGCTGGATGCGAAAAAACTTAATGCTGCACAGGAAGCAGGCACCGGAATTACATTTGTTGGCGCTACTACCAATACAACACTGGATAATATCACCATGAATGAATTTGATTCAGATGGGATTAATGCATCCGGAGCCAATACCAATTTTCAGGTTACCAATTGCCGATTTACCAATAATGGTGATGGCATCGAGTTTTATAACAATGCAGCACGTACTAATGTAGATATCGTTAACTCCACCTTCACTGGTAATACCAGGGCCAGCATAGTGATCAATGCCGCCAATGCTGTATCAGACATTGATGTCACCGGAAACACAATCACCAAAGGTGGAGGTCATGGTGTGTGGTTGTATGGTGGTGCCAGTGTATCCGATATACAGGTAACGGGTAATGTGATCCGTGACAATGGAGCCGCAGGTATCAACAATGAGGCGCCCAACAAAGTGATTATTTCCGACAACTCCATATATAATAATGGTACAGCCGGCATTTCATTGCCAGGCGGTAACTGTTCTTACACCAATGCAGCAGGCCGTACACCTGTTTTGATTTCTTCCACCAGCCTGGGTGGCGGACAGTATCAGTTGCAACTGACCATTCCCAACATCACGGCAGGAGCGCAATATACCGTTGATATCTATGCGAATGATCCGGGAACATCAAAAACAAGCGGACAATACTTTGTTACTTCTATCGCCGGATTGTCTTCCGGTACTTCAACACAAACCATCACTTACAATGCAGGTCCCGGTGCTACGGGCGTTGGTTTCTGGACCGCCACCTTGCGGATCCCGGCCAACAACTGCGGCACTTCTGAATTCAGCAACAGTATTCCGCTGGGCACAAAAGCACCTGCCTGTATCAACAATGGCATACTTGCCTGGTACAGGGCCGATATGGGTGTGAATGGAACGTTGTGGGGAGATATCAGCGGAAACGGTAACAATATGACGGTCCAGGGAGATCCTGATGATACTACCGGCCTGGTGAACTTCAATAAAGCATTTTATTATGATGGCAACGATGCGCACCTGGTTCCTGCAGGAGCCACCGTTACCACTGCCTATACCATGATGGGACTGGGCAAGCTGGAAGGCACGCAGAACGGCCGTGTGTTCAGCAGCTACACAGGCAACAAACTGATCGGCTGGTGGTCAAACGGAGACAATGGACTGCATATCGAAAGCTGGCAAAGGAATACAAGCGTCATCACCAACAATACAAGATTATATTCCCTGAAGCGCGCCAATACCGGTAGTGGCCCCTATGAATTCAAAGGCAATGGCGCACTGCTCAACTCAGGAACAGCTTCCAATGCAACGGTATGGAGCCTGGAAGTAGGTGGTTCAGTCTTCAATGATTTCAGTAAAGTATTTGTTCCGGAAGTGTTTATTTACAACCGTGATCTTTCCCCGGCCGAAATTCAAAAGCTGGAGTCGTATATGGCGCTGAAATACGGCATCACACTGAACGGTGGCCTTACTGATTATATAGCTTCGGATGGTACTTCACTGATGTGGACGGCATCCGCCAATACTGGATACCAGTTCCGCATCACGGGCATCGGTAAGGATGATTGCACAATGCTGCACCAGAAGCAATCGCTGAGTGCGGATACAGGCATCATTACCATTGCGCTTGGTAATGCTGTGATGTTATCCAATGCAGCCAACACCAATGCGGTGACAACTGATAAGACTTTCTTCTTTTTTGCAGATAACAATGGAAGCACCAAACTTGCTACAGCTGTTACCGGTACCAATGTGAACCAACGGATGGCGCGCGTTTGGAAAGTAGAGAAATCTGCAACCTGGGCTAACCAGGATATCACGCTGAAAGTAAAAGGAACGGGTGCCAACAATTACCTGCTCATCAGCTCCGATGCAGCATTTGGCACTATCAGCCAGGAACTGCCTTTTGATGCAAATGGACAGGTGACGCTCAATTCTTCCTTATTGGCGAACGGATCTTATTTCACTATTGCCAGCACCATCAAAGGACCGGGTAATGTGAATGCAGGTATTGCATTGTGGTTGCGTGCAGATGATGGTGCAGCGAATGGCGCTACCTGGAATGATGCCAGTGGAAATGGTAACGGCGCCGCACAGACTGTATCAGGAAATCAGGCTGCTGTTCTGCCTTCAGTTATCAACTTCAACCCAGCGTTGAAATTCGATGGCAGCACCGATAACCTGCTGAGCCCATCTCTCTTCACCGGAACAGGTGTTAACAATGCTCAGATCTATGCTGTAACCATTACAGATGCAATACAAACCCAGGCCCTCTTTTGTGAGGTGGTGAGTACAGGACAACCGATCCTGGCGCACGTTCCCTGGAGTGATGGTATCCTGTACTTCGATGCTCCTTATGGTTACAGGGTACAAAACGCCTGGGGTGGAAATATTGGTTCACCTTATCTCTGGAGTTTCCTCCGTTCTCCTTCCGGTATGAGCGGTAACAGGAACAGGATCCCGGTAGCCAGTTATACCGGTCCTCTTAATAGTATCGCCGGGAACAACAGTCCGTTCTATGTAGGCTCTTATCCCGCAGGTGGATTCTTCAATGGAAAAGTTGCTGAACTGATCGTTTACAATAATTCCGCTGCTACCAGCAATACACAACGCCAGCAGATAGAATCTTACCTCGCATTGAAATACGGATTGACATTATCTCCTGCCACTCCTGTTGACTACCTTGCCAGCGATGGGTCCAAATTCTGGGACGCCACACTGAACAACGGGTACAATATTAATATCACAGGTATCGGAAGAGACAATGGCAGTGTGCTGCTGCAGAAGCAATCGGTGAGTGCTGATGATAAATTCCTCACCATTGCATTGGGCAATACCGTTGCTGTGAGCAATGCTGCCAATACCGGCGCTATTGCATCTGACCTGTCGTTCTTCGTAACAGGCAGCAACAATGGTGCAAAACAATATACTGTAAATGTGACCGGCATCACAGGTGTGAACGTGGCCATGGCCCGCACCTGGAAAGTGCAGAAAACAAACTGGACCGATCAGGACATTACCTTCCTGACAGATTCTGCGGTTACTGCGCCCCGTTATCTCCTCATCAGTACAGATGCCAGCTTTGGTGCAGGTGATATTGCACTGCCCATTACCGGCAGGAGCATTACCCTTAACAGCAGTCAGCTGCCCAATAACGCTTACTTCACTTTTGCCAATGAGCTGAAAGGACCGGGTGGTGTTGTGAATGGCATCGGCGCCTGGTACCGTGGTGACTATGGATTGTCTGGAGTGAAATGGGATGATTACAGCGGACGTGGCATCAACCTGCCTGCTCCCGGAGTTCCCAACAGGCCAGGTGTTTCTATCAATGGTATGAACTTCAACCCTACAGCTACTTTTACACCCGGGCAATATTTCGGACTTGGAAATACAATTGATCCTTCCATTTCTGTATTGGGAAATGGCAATATGAACAATATCGCCATCTTCGGTGTGTCATCCATTCCGGTTGCCAATAATGGCGCACTGTTCAACCAGATGACCACCAATGGTTACGCTGTTATTGCATCTCCGCATAATGCTGGCAATGCACAATGGGATGCGCCTTATGGTTACAGGCAAACGGCACCATGGGGTGGCAGTCTCAACAAAGCCAATGTATGGAGCTTTGTGAAGAGCCTCGATCATATGAGTTTCTACCGCGATCGTAATACGCTGGCATCCGACAATACACACAGGGATTACGGTGTCAACAACGGTGGCAACTATTCTACCAATATCGGTGTGTACCATGGTGTGGATTATTTCACAGGAAATATTCCTGAACTGATCATCTATAAGGATATCACCAATGCCGGCATGCCGGTGGCTGACAGGATTCGTATCGAATCATATCTTGCCCTTAAATATGGTATTACACTGAACCTTACTGGTGTTACCGGTTATACTGCTTCTGATGCGTCGGTGTATTGGAATGCTGCTACGAATGGTGTTTACAGCAAACATATCACTGGTATCGGACGTGATGATCTTTCCGAGCTCAACCAGAAACAATCAGTGAGTGTGGATACAGGGCTGGTAACTATTGCACTCGGTAATGCCGTAGCAACAAGCAATGCTGCCAATACTGCAAGTATCACCAACGATAAATCTTTCTTCCTCATCAGCGATAATGGTGGATCCGGCAAATTCCTGACAGCGATAACAGGTCAGTCAGGACTCACCAACCGCATGACAAGGATCTTTAAAGTGGACAAGACTGCCAATTGGAATGAACAGGACATCACCCTGAAGCTCAGTGGCGGAAATGCCAATACTTATCTTATCGTTAGTACAGATGAAGTGTTTGACGGAACTGATACAAGATATGCGCTGAATGCAGACAGTACCGTTACGCTCAATACCAGCAACCTGGCTGATGGCGTTTACTTCACGTTTGCAAAAGACATAAAGGGCCCCAATGGTGTAAATGCCGGCCTCAACTTCTGGCTGCGTGCCGATGATGGCCAAACATCCGGCGGCTCCTGGAAAGACTATTCAGGCTATGGCCACGAAGCCGTTCAGCCTGTTACCAACTCACGGCCTGCAACAGACGCTAAAGCCATCAACTTCAACTATGGCTTGAAATTCGATGGAACGGATGACTTCCTGGATATCAATACTACCCGCGTGGATCCTGATAACTCTACCATCTTTGCGGTAGGATCCGGAGCCGGGTTTGCAACAGGCCGTGAGCTGGTGGGAAGCGGCGCTGTAAACTCAGCCTATGGTATGGAGCTCAGGCTGGTGGCGCCAGGGATACTTCAATACCTTGAAAACAATGCTAGCGTTGTTGCAGTAGCAGGCGTGCTTCCGACAGTAGAGAACAGACCTTATCTTTGGAGCGCTACACAAAGCAATGCAGCCAATGGCGTAAGGCTGTTCCAGAACAACAGGCTGGATGTTCAGGGGACCATAGGGTTAAGTCCTCAGCTAACAGCCAACCTGGTATCCATCGGATCAAGGACCATCGCTGCCAGAGGCGTTTTCTGGTGGGGTAATATTTCCGAAGTGATCGTGTACAACCGTGTTGTAACCGATGCTGAGCGTCAGTCTGTGGAATCATACCTCGCCCTTAAATATGGTATCACCCTGCACCAGACACCAGGTATCAGCTACCTGGCCAGCAACGGAACAGCCTACTGGAACCATACCACCAATGGTATTTATAATAAGCGTATCACTGGTATCGGAAGAGACGACAGCACCGCGCTGAACACGAAGCAATCCCTCTCTGTAGACACAGGGTTTGTAACGCTGGCGCTGGGTTCCTCCATTGCCATTACCAATGAAAGCAATACCAGTACCATCACCAACGACAGATCTTTCTTCGTATTTGGTGATAATGGATTGAGTGCAGCTAATTTCACGGTCACCGTTAGTGGAAGTGCCAATGTTACCCGTCGCATGGCAAGGGTTTGGAAAGTGCAGAAAACAAACTGGACTGATCAGAGCATCACCCTGAAAGTGAAACCACTGGGTGTTGACAATTATCTCCTGATCAGCACTGACGAAACTTTTGCCAATATCGATGAGGAAGTGCCGGTAGCAGCAGATGGAACAGTAACACTTTCTTCTTCACAGCTGGCAGATGGCATCTTCTTCACCTTCGGCGCTCCATTGAAATCACCGGGCGGTGTGTCTGGTCATGCTCTCTGGCTGCGTGCAGATGTAGGAACATCCAGCACAGTGAACAATACTTTGGTGAGCGACTGGAGCGACCTGAGCGCTTACAGCAATACCCTTACTCAAACAAACACGGCTGTTCAGCCTACATGGCTCAATAATACAGCAACCAATATCAACTTCAACCCGGTGATGAGGTTTGGCGGAGCCGGCTACATTATGACCGGTGCATCTATCCTGAAAACAGGAACCTATAACGGCGCTGCTGCTTTTGCAGTGAACAGCCAGCAGACAGCTCTCAATGCCATTATCCTCAATGAAAATGCAGCGAGCAGCAGTTTCTTCAACCTTCATGCAACATGGGGAGATAATGTGGTGTACTGGGATCCTCCGTACCCTGCCGCCCGCCTTACCTACAATGCTGGTAATGTAAACGGGCAGGTAAATATCTGGACCGGCACCAGCGATATCAGTCTGGCTACCGGCAAGCAGGCTATATTCAGGAACGGTACAAGTGTGGCAACCGGAAACGTGAATGCAACCTACACCGGTAACAACAGCCCGCTCAACATCGCACAGAACTATAATGGCCGCCTGCCGGAACTGATCGTTTACAATACTGCGCTGACACCGAATGAGATGGCGAGAGTGAACACCTACCTGGCGATTAAATATGGTCTCACGCTCAACAGTGGCAATTCCAGTTATCTCGCCACTGATGGCACTATCGTTTGGGATGCAGCAGCCAATGCAACGCATAAGAACAATATCGCCGGTATCGGTCGTGATGATGAAGAGATACTGGGACAGAAACAAGCCCGCAGCATCAATGCAGGCTTACAGGTAGCCATTGGACTTGGCAGTATCGATTCTACCAATACCGCCAATACCAATACATTCACGAATGATAAGTCGTACATGGTTTGGGGCGATGATAATGGAGCCGTGAGTTTCCGCACAGCCATTACCGGTACAACACTCGCCAACTATCGTATGGCAAGGGTTTGGAAGGTACAGGAAACCGGAACTATCGGTGATGTACAAGTGGCAGTTCCTGCCAATGCGCTCGCGAACCCCGGTGCTTCTTATATCGTGATAAGTAATGATGATGTTTTTGATGGAACGGATGTGCTGGTAAAACTGGAACCTGTTACCATCGAGAACAAGGTTCATTATGCAGCAACAGTTGATCTTACCAACGGACAGTATTTCACATTCGCCAATGATCTGAAACTTCCCGGAGGTGTGCCAGGAAACACGCTGTGGCTGCGTGCTGATTACGGCACTTCATCTGTTGTGGATGGTACCACCATCAGCGACTGGAATGATTTTGGCGCAGACATCAATAATGCAGTACAGGCTACAGCCGCCAACCAGCCCGGATTTGCAAACAATGCTACTTCCAATATCAACTTCAATCCGGTTGTGAAGTTCAACGGAACCAGCCAGCGTATGATCCTGGATGGAACCAAATTGCCGGTGGGCACTTCAGCCAGGACTGTGATCGCTGCAACTGCGAACGCAGCAACTGCCGGCAGGGGACTTATCGGTTGGGGAGATCAGGCTGCGACAGGTAATGGTACCCGTTATGCCATGGAAATTGGCGGAAATATACGGGCTCTCGAAATTTCCAATAGCCGTTACGGTAATGCGGCCACCAATACACTTCTCCCAGGTATTACCATGTTCACCAATGCGGCCGGCACCACCAATGCCGCCACGCAGATAAGATTGAATGGTGCAGGTATCACCAATTCATTGATCGCTGTAGGCAACCAGACGATCAATACCGCTTCGCTGCCAACAGCGTATATCGGCGATAACGTAATATTTGGTGGAGGCCTCTTTTATAGCGGATCTCTGGGCGATATCGTAGTATACGACAAAACGCTTACACCAACAGAGCAACAACGTGTGGAAACATATATGAGCATCAAATATGGTGTTTCGCTCAGTCAGACTATTCCCACGGATTACCTGGCAACAGATGCTTCCGTGATCTGGAATGCCACTACCAATTCCGTTTACAAGAACAGTATCACCGGCATCGGCCGTGATGACCTGGAAGGATTGAGTCAAAAGCAAAGCCGCAACAGCGACAGCACCCGCCTGCGTATTGCGATTGCCCTTGGCGCATTTGCTGAAAACAATACGATCAATGCCAACAGCTTCACAGCGGATAAGTCTTACCTCATCTGGGGTGATGACAATGGTGCTGTTTCGTTCAAGACCACCATCACAGGTATGCCGAACGTCAACTACCGTATGACCCGCATCTGGAAAGTACAGGAAACGGGCACGGTAGGTGAAGTGGAAGTAGCTATGCCTTTCGATGCATTGCCTAACCCACGTGAATCTTACCTGGTGGTGAGCAATGATGATGTGTTCGATAATACCGATACCTATATTCCATTGTATGATATCATCATCAATGGAAAGAAACACTGGGCTGCCAAAGCAGATCTGAACAATAATCAGTATTTCACGATCGCTGCATTTATCAAGTCGCCCGGTGGAGTAGGTGCTACCAATCTCTGGATGCGCGCCGACCGTGGTATTGAAAACAATACGGATGGAACACCAGTGGATATCTGGATCGACTACGGCAATGAAGTGAACAATGCCAGTCAGTCAAATACAGGCTTCCAACCGGTGTATAACAATAATGTATCAGCGAATATCAACTATAACCCAGTGATCACCTTCAATGGAAGCAACCAGCAGTTGGACCTGGATGTAACCAAACTGCCGACGGGCACAACTGCCAGGACGGTGATCGGTGTAGGTATGCCGTCAGTTGCTCCCACCACTACCCGCTACATTGTTAGCTGGGGTGCAGCCGGGCAAAGCCTGGGTACAGGTCTTGCCGCAGCCGGAGCGCAGGCGGGATATTATGTTGGGTATAACAATGATCTCATCACTGCCAATAATTTCTGGATGCCCAATGTTACCAATGAAATGTTCGGTACCTGGGCTGGTGCAGGCGGTCAGGCTAATCTGTACAGCAAAATGCTGCCAGTGGCCACACCTGCCAATAAAGTCTGGAATACTGGAACTACAGGCGCCCGGATCGGTAACAGCATTTGGGGATCGGAATACTGGAGCGGTCCGATTACAGAAGTGATCATGTTCGACAGGGTGCTCACCGATATCGAACGTCAACGCGTATCAACCTACCTGGCTATCAGGAATGGATATACGATGAATCAATCCACGCCTTACCGGGATTACCTCAATACCAACAGTACGGTGATCTGGAATGGCGCGGCCAATACATCCCATAACAATAATATCGCAGCCATTGGCCGCGATGATGTAGAAGGATTGAGCCAGAAACAGGCGAAGAGCATCCAGCCGGGTGCCATCGTAGCCATCGGCCTTGGTAATATCGCTACAGACAACCTGGCCAATGCCAGCAACTTCTCCAGCGATACCTCTTATATGGTATGGGGTAGCAATGCAACAGCGCTCACTGTAACTGCAACAGATCTGCCTGCTCTGTTCAGTCAGCGCCTCACGCAGGAATGGAAACTGAGTCTCTTCAATTTCAATAACCAGATGCAGCCTGTTGCCATGGAGTTCGATCTCACCGGCATCACGCACAATGGAAAGGATGTGACTGACTTCACCCTGTTGATTGATACGGATGGTGATGGTGACTTCACTACCGGAACCATTACGCAGATCCCCGCAGTTACCTATGCAGGTAATAAAGCAAGCTTCACCAATATTACCACGCTCAGCCACAATGCAGTGTTCACGCTGGCTGTAGGGCCGCAGTCGCTCAGGCTCAATGCCAAAGCCATCTTGCAGGGCGCCTGGAATGGCAGCTCTATGAGAACAAGCCTGAAAACGGCAGCAGTACTGCCTGATACCGATCCTTACGGATTGAGCACTACGCCTTCTGTTGTACCAAATGCTTCGGTTGCACAGGTAGTGGATTGGGTGAAGGTGGAACTGAGAGATGCCGTAAACCCTGCCACAGTAGTGGAAGAAAGGGCCGGTTTCCTGCTCAGTAATGGCGATATCGTGGATAGCAGTTATACAACGCCGTTATCCTTCTTCAATGCGCCGTCTGCCAACTATTATGTGGCTATCCGGCATCGCAACCACCTGGGTGTGATGTCTGCCAGCCCGGTCGATTTCAGCACCGGTACCGGTACGATCGACTTCACTCAAACGTCCACTGCCACTTACGGCACCCATGCGCGTAAAGATCTGGGCGGTGGTGTGATGGCGCTCTGGGCAGGCAACGTAAATGCGGACCAGTCCATCAGGCATTCATCTGCACCATCGGATGTAACACCGGTTGCCAATGCTGTGCTCAACCATGCAGGCAACACGGCCAGGTCGCCTGCTTATACCGGGTTTGTGAGTGTGTACAGTCTGTTTGATGTGAACCTCGACGGCAATATTTTCTACACTGCCACGCCTTCAGATCATGCGATCATCATTGGCAATGTGAAAACACATCCGGGCAACACATTCGGTATTACATCTTATATCATCAGGGAACAATTACCATGATAAACAAACCGGGCGGAACTGAAACGCCGCCCGGTAATTCTTTAAATCTGAATATGTATGAAAAGAATTATAAAGAACATATCGATACTGGCGGTGCTGATGCTGACATTCCAGCAGCAGCAGGCACAGATGCTGGATGTGTCTGTTGTAAACGCAGGAGCCAACAAGATCCAGTTCATAGGCACTGCTACTGCGCCGGGTTTTGATACTGATCCCGGTAATGCATGGGGCCCGATGAATATCACCTGGCGTATTCCAAAGTCGGCCACCGTTCCTGCACCAACAGTAACGCCTCCGGCTATCACACCGGAAGTGACCGCTGAGGCCACCGCTTTTACCGGCGCTGAACCACGCGACCTCGTCAACGCAGGATTGGACCTGACCATGTTCGATCTCACTTTTTTCGGAATGCCCGATGATGGTTATTGGTATTTCCAGGTGACCGGTACCATGGAAAATGTACAAAACATCAGTACCGGAGGAACGGTGCTCCTGTATGAGTTTTCGTTGCCTGCCGGTTGGGTCTGTCCCTCCTGTGTAGAGATCCTTCTCACCGACCTGGGCCTCCCAATCGGAACTGCTTCCTTTATCGACAACGGCGGCCTCGGAAGAAATGTACTGAACCTGGTGACCAATATGGCTCCGCTTCCCGTCAGGTTCATCAGTTTTGAAGCAGCCCGTTCCGGCGATGATGTGAAGCTTGCCTGGAAAGTGGCCGAAGAAGTAAACGTGAGCGGCTATCATGTAGAACGTAGTGCGGATGGCCGCATCTGGAACACCATAAGTTTTGTTCCTTTCAATCCCGCACCAACAGCTGAAAAACTATATACCCTGATCGACCGCGACCCGCTGGGCACGATCAATTATTATCGTATCCGTCAGCAGGACCTGGATGGAAGAGTGAAATATTCCGATGTCCGGTTTGTCCGCTTCAACAGTGAGAACATGGAAGTGAGATTGTACCCTGTTCCTGTAACAAGTGTGCTGAAGCTGAACATACAGAGCCCTGCCAATATTGCCGCCGTTATCCGCGTTACCAATATGCTGGGCAATACTGTACATCAATCCAGAACACAGCTTGTGAAGGGTGGACAAACGGAAGATTTGAATCTCGTTCTTTTACCTGCCGGCACTTACTATATCGAAATAAGAGGAGGTGAGTACAGATGGAGTGGTAAGTTCATCAAGAAATAGTTGAAAGCAAAGAAGAGAAGTAAGGCGCCGCAGTTAACTGTGGCGCCTTTTGCGTATGGATACAACATGATCGCAATCTTCCAGCTCCTGGTGCACTCACACAATTTATATCTCTCGTTTTCAGTGAGCTGTATCGGAACCTTTCTTTTGTCTGTTGCAAGAGTCAGGTTTTCACTGTTGCCAAACGAGGCAAAACTGTTAGGACAACCTTTGTTTTGTCCGGATTTTTAAATCGGTTGCATTCATTCCTGCTGAACAGAAACTTTTTCTTTCTTCAACACCGAAGTGGTGGGCGAGGGATGGAAAGAATCAAATGAAGTATCATTGAAGTGGTGCAATTTCCAGCTTTTGTAAGTTGTGGCGTAGTGATGACGTAGTGCCTGGTAGTAGGTATCAGAGCAAATTTGAATAGCTTTATATCTGTAACGAAACTTAATTCTTTAGCTGCCAACAATTGTTTGCTTATGAGACGTAATATTACATTGCTATTATGCACCGTTCTGCTAATCTTTTTTCTCCCCCTTTGCGGTTTTTCCCAAACATTGCAGGTATCTGGTAAGGTAATCAACAAGTTAACCGGCGAGCCATTACAGGGCGCCAGCATTGCTGTAAAAGGTGGTGCTGTATCTGCCATTTCCGGCTCGGACGGTTCCTTTTCGATTGTTGTACCGGGAAGCGGAAGCACACTGGTAGTATCTTATGCCGGTATGGTTTCGCTGGAAAGAGTGATCACCGCCAGTGGAGCCCAGGAGTTTGCCCTGCAATCCACTGATGGAAAATTAGATGAAGTGGTAATTGTAGGTTATGGCACTCAGAAGAGAACTTCTCTTACTTCTTCTGTTGCCAGTATCAGGGGCAACGACATGAAAAGTCAACCCGTAGGGGATCTCACCAATGCGCTGGGAGGTCGTGCCGCAGGCGTGATCTTTACGCAGGGTAGTGGCCAGGCAGGTAACGATGCCTCCCGCATTCTCATCAGAGGTATTGGAACCAATGGTAATACCGCCCCGTTACTGATAGTAGATGGGGTTCCCAGGAATTTCAGTCAGTTGAACCCGGCTGACGTTGAAACCATTTCCGTATTGAAAGATGCTGCTGCTGTAGCTCCGTATGGATTGGGAGGCGCCAATGGCGTAATTCTGGTTACTACCAGACAAGGTAAGGTAGGGAAACCGGTACTCGCCTATGAAGGCTATGTGGGATTCCAGAACCCAACTGTGAAAACAAAGTTTGTTGACGCTTATCATTATGGGCTGTTGAAAAATGTTGCGGCAAAAAATGCCGGATCCACTGTAATGCCTTTCAGCGATGAGATCCTTCAGAAATACCGCGATGGTTCAGAACCCGATAAATATCCAAATATCGACCCCATCGGCGATCTGATTCCCAAAAATACATTGATCACCAACCATAGCCTCACGCTTAACGGAGGTTCAGAGGCTGTCAGGTATGCAATGGGTTTTGGTTATTTGAATCAGGAAGGTATGTTGCCTGGTATTAAATTCCAGCGCTTCAATGTTTCCGGAAATATGCAGGTACAGGCTACTAAATCTACACTTGTAAGCCTCTCCCTGAATGGCCGTGTTGAAAAAAGAGATCTTACAGGCGCAGGTTATAATAACCAAAGCATGTTCGAAAATCTTATCAATACAAATACAAACAGCACTCCTTTGATCTATAGTAATGGATTGCATCCTTATATCTACGCTTCATTTTATGATAATCCCTCTTATCAGCGGCTTATCGGCAATACACTGCTCAGTCAGGTTTCCATCGAACAGAAATTACCACTGAAAGGGTTAAGCGTAAAATTTGTAGGGTCTTATGATTTCAACCCTTATGATCCTTACAATTCTGATAACAGCGGAATTGTGAGTACCAGGAAAAGCTGGTATCAGGGATATTCATTCTACACGATCCCCGATACCTCTGTAACTCCATTGGTCTACAAAGAAGAACTTCCGGCTTCCCGTCCATCATTCAGCCAGGAGTACAGACAAACGCAGGCTTTTACCTACCAGGGTTATATCAATTATGCCGGAAATTTTGGTAAAAGCGCCGTTACAGGCCTGGTAGTTCTCGAAGCAAGAAGAACGATGTCTGAAAGATTCAGTGCAGGAAGAGAGAACTATAATCTTCCCATACCTGAACTGTTTGCCGGTGGAGCTGGTGAAAGGGATATTTTCAATGACGGCAATTCCATGGGTACAAAACAACGTTCCCTCGTTTACAGGGTTACTTATGGATTCGACAGCAAATATTTACTGGAAGCCTCAGGCCGATATGATGGCCATTATTCATTTGCTCCCGGAAAAAGGTTTGGATTTTTCCCTGCCTTTTCAGTAGGCTGGCGTATTTCCGAAGAAAAATTCATGCAGGGTGTCACCTGGCTGAATGAATTGAAATTAAGAGGATCCTGGGGACAATCGGCTAATCTTCCCGGTAATCCTTATGTGCCTTATCAATACCAGACCGGATTTAATTTGTATAGTACTTCAGCCATCCTGAACGGTACTCAAACGCAGGGTTTATTTGAAAGGGCTGAAGCAAACCCAAATATCACCTGGGAAAAAGCTTCAAAAACTGATATCGGACTGGAAGCGAGATTATGGAATGGACTGCTGAATATTGAAGCCGATTATTTTCATGAGAAAAGGTCTAATATGCTGATCCGGCCCAACGTTCTGGTGCCTATTGAGTATGGCATTGAACTGGCGCAGGAAAATGCAGGCATCATGGAGAACCGCGGTTTTGAACTGACACTTTCAAGCAGCTATAATATCAATAAGGATTGGCGCGTAGGCATCAGTGGTAATTTTACCTATGTCAGAAATAAGATGGTTGAAATTTTTGAAGACCCTGCTATTTTTGGTAACCCTAACCGGAGGCAGACCGGAAGGCCTTCGGGTACAAATTTCGGACTTAAGGCGCTTGGCTTCTTTACGGCAGATGATTTTCAAAGTCCCGGCGTATTGAAAGAGGGTATTGCAAAACAAACTTACACCGGGGCATTGGCTCCCGGAGATATCCGCTATGCGGATCTTAGTGGTCCGAACGGAAAACCTGATGGTAATATCGATGTTCATGATCAGATTGCCATGGGCCATCCAACTGGTTATCCCGGTATCATCTATGGCTTTTCTCCCAATGTCAGGTATAAGAACTTTGAACTGTCACTTCTATTCCAGGGTGTAGGACAAAGGGATATTCAACTTTTCGGCAGCGCAGTCTGGGCTTTCGATAATAACAAGAATGCGCCAGTTACAGTTCTTGATTACTGGACACCGGAAAACCCCAATGCTTCTTATCCAAGGATGACAACTATTCCCAGTGCCAATAACACACAGACTTCCACCTTCTGGCAAAGAAGTCTTGCTTACATGAGATTGAGAACAGGTACTCTCACTTACACCTTGCCTGCAAGTCTTACCAGCAGGTGGGGAATGAGTATGGTTTCTGTTTACTTGTCTGGCCAGAATATTTTCACCTGGACCTCATTCGAGAATTTCGATCCCGAGATCAGCAACGAGAGAGGATGGTATTTCCCCACGCAGAAAGCCATCACTGCAGGTTTGAGAGTACAATTTTAAGTTAACACTAAACTATGATCAAAATGAAACTTACAATATATAGCGGCAGACTTTTGATGGTGGGCCTTGTTTGCGCTGCCTTATTCTCTGCCTGCAAAAAAGACGATTTCCTGGAAGTGCCCAATACCGGAGCAGTAGATGGAGCAACTGCCTTTGCTACCGAATCATCAGCAGATGTGGTGTTGAACGATGTTTACAGCAATCTGCCAGATCTGAATAATTTTATTTTCGAACCATTCGATTCCTGGACGGATGATCTGATGACCGGATTCAACTGGAACATCAGTTCGCAGACAGCCAGAACAAAAACTACTATCAACCCTTCTTCAAACCTTTTCTATGATTGGTCCGCGGCTACCATGTGGCTCGAGTGGGGCACTTTGTACAGAAGAGTAAGGAAGTGTAATGTGTTTATTCAGGGAGTAGAGGAATCCGCAACGCTTCCCCAGGCGTATAAAGACAAAAAAATATCCGAAGCAAGAGTGCTGCGTGCATTTTTCTACCACCAGTTATGGATGTTATATGGCGGCGTACCTCTTATTACAAAGCCCGACAGGCGTGATCAGGATGGTGATGCCATTTTCCATGCCCGGGCATCCTTTGATGAAACTTTTCAGTTCCTTCAAAAAGAACTGGCGGAGGCTGCCGCATTACTATCTCCCAATATTTGGAGTGAACAGAAAGGGAAGGTCACAAAAGGTACTGCACTCACTATTAAAGGATGGGTGGAATTATTTTATGCCAGTAAACGAAACAATCCGACTAACGATAAAACCAGATGGGCAACCGCAGCAGCCACCAATAAGGAAGTAATGCAAATGGGGTATGTTTTATATTCCAAATATGATGAACTTTTCTTTACTACAGGAACCACTAATAAGGAAGGTATCATGTTCCGCGAATACCTGTCAGTAAAGCAGGGGAGCAATATTATCGGTTACCAGGGACCGAATTATGTGGGTTCAAGATGGTTAAGCTGGGGTGGTTCCACTCCTACGCAGGAACTGGTGGATGACTACGCTATGGCAAATGGAATGGCTATCGATGATCCCGGATCAGGTTACGATGAGGATAATCCATACGTCAACAGAGAGCCACGATTCAGACAATCGATATTGTACAATGGTAGCACCTTCAATGGCGAAACCTTCTTAAGTGCTGTAGGCTCCGGTAACAATTCCATTGATCTGGCAGATGCTTCAGATAATACCAACACAGGTTATTGCACCAAAAAACGCATGGATACATCTGTGAATATTTTCCAGGGAGGCACCAGTGCTCAGAACTATTATTTCTTCCGTTATGCAGAAGTTTTACTCAATTATGCTGAGGCGCAGAATGAAGCTGTTGGGCCAGATCCATCCGTATATGCAGCGTTGGATGAAGTCAGAGTAAGGGCTGGTATCCCCACATTCACCGATGTATACCCTGGCGTTAATCAGGAAAAAATGCGCCAGTTGATCCGTAGGGAAAGAAGAATAGAGCTGGCGTTTGAGGGTAAACGTTATTTCGACCTGATCCGCTGGGAAATTGCAGAGGTGAATCTCAATCATGTGATGCATGGTATGAAAATAACAGGCAGCCCAGGCGCTTATACATATGAGAAGATCAATGCTGTTCCTCCCGGAGCGCCTCAGTGGACTTTCGATAAGACCAAAAACTACCTGTTGCCAATACCATTGAGCGCTATTGGCCGGAACCCTGCTTTGCAAGGACATCAAAACCCAGGATACCAGTAAAAGATTTCTTACCGCTAAAAATGAGAAAGTGAAAAAGATCACCATACTTCTTACGCTCGTTGCAGTTACTTTCTGTCTTTGCATGAAAGCGCAGAAAGACGAAAACGGCAAATATGCAAAACTGGTCTGGAGCGATGAATTCAATTATACAGGATTGCCGGATGATTCAAAATGGGGTTATGATGTTGGTGGAAATGGCTGGGGAAATAATGAAAAACAGTTTTATACTGACAAGAGGCTGGAGAACGCTTCCGTAAAGAACGGCGTTTTGAGTATCACTGCCATCAAAGAGGATCATAACGGATCGAAGTATACTTCAGCAAGGCTGGTGAGTAAGAACAAAGGTGACTGGAAATATGGGCGGTTCGAGATAAAAGCGAAATTACCCAAAGGGCTCGGTGTATGGCCCGCCATCTGGATGCTGCCAACCGATTGGAAATATGGGGGCTGGCCTGAAAGCGGAGAGATCGATATCATGGAACATGTAGGTTACCTGCCGGATTCTGTATTCGGGACCGTGCACACAGAAGCCTACAACCATGTGATCGGAACTCAGAAAGGTACAAAGACTTCCAGGAAAGACCTCTCTGAAGCCTTCCATGTGTATACCCTCGAGTGGAGTGAAAATGAGATCAGGATCTTTGTTGACAAAGAACATTATTTCACTTTTCAAAATGAGAAGAAAACGTATAAGGAATGGCCATTCGATCAACCTTTCCATTTGTTGCTGAATATGGCGATAGGCGGCAACTGGGGTGGTAAGATGGGGATCGATGACAGCATCTTCCCACAGACGATGGAAGTGGACTGGGTTAGAGTATATCAATGATCAATACAGGTAAGACAAATAAAGCAAATGGGGTTGACCGAAAGTCAGCCCCATTTGCTTTATTTGTATTTGTCGTTCAAACCAACACCCTGCATGATCATCGGAATGATCTTTTCCATTCTTTTTTGCTGGGTAGTCTCCTGCTTTGCTTCATTCAGGTATACAATGTACTCTTTCTGTTTGCCGGGCGTGAGACTGCCAAAGGCGGCATTCAGATTTTTATCTTTCTTCAGCACCGCTGCGAGTATCTGAGGAGGAGGGAGTGGTTGAAATTTCTCTGGTTTTATTTTCAGTCCTTTCTTTTCTATCTCAATAGCTTCAAGAATATATTCCAGTATTTTCTTTTCATCGATCTCTTTTGCCGATGTGAACCTCCACTGACGGAGGGATTTCGTTTTCCCTTCCGATGCAGTTACCAATACTTTGTATTTGTCTTTCAGGAAAACGCCATTGTAAAACCAAATAGTGAAAAAGTTCTTGAATCCGCCATAGCTCACAACGTTCCTGCCATCGCAGGTAAATACGTCAGCTCCCCATTTGATGGTCTTTTGCAGTGGAGCCTTACGAATGATGGCGGCGATCTGCTTCAGTTCTTTTTTCCATTGTTCTGCATCCTGCATGATAAACTGTTTAGGTGTTATCAAACTCCAAACTGACTTAAATGATGGTCGAGGTGCTTATAGAACATATTATTCCATTCTGTGGCTGTCATTTTTCCGAAAGAGATGTTCTCTTTTCCATCGAAGTATTGCTGTCCAAGTTCCTGCGCTTTCCTGATATTCTCTATCAGTTTTGTTTTTTCTTTTTGGAAGTCCCTCCCTCCATTGATAATGAATTCGGGCGCAGTTCTTCCATTTTTTTTATAGGGTGTTTCGCTGACTACGGCCTTCTTTACAAAGGTCCTGAGAATGAATTTTGTGAAGCCGCCCGGCTTTTTGAAATTTTCGGGATGGAATGTGTAGGCGTAGGGCACATTGCAGTGGGCCAGCATTTGGTCCACGCTCATTTTACCCCATTGACGCTGACTGTCCGGAGTCAGCTGATTGATCCTTTGAATGATCTCTTCACTTACTGCATGCTGGAAAATATTCTTCATTGTTGCTGATTGGCGTTAAAGTAAGAGTGTACCCGGAATACATGTAAATGAAATGTATGAAGAATCGGATTTTTCTCCAAAATAAAAGGCTGGATTTTAGGGTGGGGGCGGGCTTTTGCCTATTCGTCTTCTGCTGCGCGGTTGATGTCGAACTGGCCAAATTCATCCCTGACATACCCGTCATTGGTGCTGTTCAGCAGAAAACGATCCCTGAATACTTGTTTCTTCTCAAACTGAAAATCCTTATAGGAATGTAGTTTTCCATTGTACATGATCTTGTCAGGGAACTCATAGATATGCGCATCATGGATGGCGGATTTGAATTTATTGTTAATGATCAGCATATCGAGTGAATAATATTTTGACTGTTTTGCTGCGGTATCATTACCTCCGAATGTAACGCTGATACCATTGGAGGTTTCTATCTGGATGGTGCGGTCTTTGAGTTGCCATTCGTAAGAGCACTGGTTGAACTCAGCGCTGATGAAAAAGGAATAAACAGGAGGGCCGTATTTTTTTTTGAATGCTTCGATCAGTTGTTTCCTTTCTTTAGCATCCTGGAATTCAGCTTCGGCATAATAAGCAACGGGTAATTTGTTCTTGTCAGTTAAGGTAGAGAGTTTTTGGAAATAGATATTCTGGAACCTGGCCGGTTTATCCATGAGCGGACTTCTGAACAAATAGCCAAAGTCTTGTTGCGGAACGGTCAGTTTCATGGCATCGGTCATGGTGTTGCTGATCCTGTAGCGGAGCATACTATCAGTGAGCTGTCCATCCCGGGCGCTGTCATACCTGACTCCGTCTTCCACTTCGATATGGGTAGAATACAGAGCAGGCACGCTTTCTGTAAAATTGATCGATTCCAGGTCGAGTGCCGTGTTTTTCTCAACAACAGGGGAGGGATGGTCCGCGGAGTTACAGGACTGCAACAGAGGGCTCATGAGAAGAAAGCTGCAAAAGCAAATGGTCAGCATTTTCATAATGGGTATTTGCGCAGCAATTTACTATATCTGAATTTATCCCTGCACTTCTCCCTCCAGCATTTGCAGTATCCCTTCATTGCCGATGATCATCATGCCCTGCCTGTCTTCTGTGATTCCATCCTGCAGCCTGTAGGTATATTTCGGTTTCGACCCCTGCATTATCGTAGGCATGTATACGAATTGGATATTGTCCTGTTTTCTGAGCGCTTCCCCCACTTCAATGATATGGGTGGATACGATGAAGATACATTTCCGGTAGGATGCAAATGCTTCCGTAACGGCCAGTGTTCCATCGTATGCATCCTTCACATTGGTGCCTTTGAAGAGCTCATCAAACATCAGCAGTAATGATTTTCCACTTGCTGCCGCTTCTGCAGCCTGTTTCACCCTTACCACTTCTGCATAGAAATGACTGTATCCAAGACCGATATTGTCTGCTACATTGATAGAAGAATATATTCCCTCCCTCACCGAGAATTCCAAATGTGATGCCGCCACGGGGAAGCCCATATGCGCGAGGTACATTGCAATGCCCACGGACTTCATCAGCGTTGATTTTCCTGCCATATTGGCCCCGGTAAGGAATATGATATTGCTGTTTCTGTGCAGCAGCAGGTTATTACCCACGCCTCCTTCGATACAGGGATGGGAGAGTGCCCGGGCAGAGAAGATATTATCTTCTTCCGGAAATGCCTTCGCATAACAAAATCCCCTTTTGTGAGCCACTTCACTAACGGCGATGTTCACATCCACTTCATAGATGAACAGCAGAACCTGCTCCATTTCTTCTTTCAATACATGCTTCAGCAAGTGATTATAAAATGCAATGGTGGTAGCAGGCAGGGCTTTGTAAATATCCATTGCCCGGAGCCGTTCCATTCTCTTGTGGTTCAGAATGCGGGCGATGCTTTCGATCTTTTCTGTCCAGGGTCCGGGCATTGCCTGTAGCCTGCTGATGAAGGAATAGCATTTGTGCAGGTTCACGATGGTGGCCTGCAGGCCCTGTATATTTTTCTTATACTGCCCATCTCTTGTGAGGATGGAAAGCAGGCGCCTCGTGAGGGTGGTAGCAAGTACGAGCGCTGCCTGTTTTGCTTCTCCGGCGTCCAGGTATTCCCGCATTAGATTCACCTGTTCCGCATCGAAGGGGAAGTCCTGGCGGACCTGCTGGAAATATTGGAAGATGCTGCTTCGCTGGTTGATGGATGCTGCGTTTGTCAATGGTTCCCTGAACATAACGTCCAGCAATTGTTCGCCGCCCCTTGTTTTCACCTGGTTGAACAAGTGGTGGACCGTGCCTTTCCGGAATTTGCCGGAGAGATTCAGTTCTTCAAGCGTTTGCCTGTCTGTGATGAAATGCATATCGTTGATGAGTAGTTGTAAATGATTATTGTTTCCTGCCGTTCTGTAAAATGTCAAGGATGCCTTCATTCCGTATGATGATCATGCCATGACGGTCATCAGTGATGCCCTGCTCCAGTTTGTAAGTGTATTCAGGGGTATGTCCATTCATCCTGGTAGGCAGGTAGCTGTACCCGATCTGCTTTTTCCCCTGCAGCTGTTCACCGGCTTCCACGATATGGGATGAAACGATGAACAGGCTTTTTCGTTTGCCGGCAAATCCTTTCATTACAGCAACAGTGGCTTCATGAGCGTCTTTCACATTGGTGCCTCTGAATAATTCATCGAAGAGGATGAAATAAGATCTGCCGCTGCTTAATTCGGAAGCTATTTTTTTCACCCGCAGCACTTCTGCATAGAAGTGGCTGGCGCCGATTCCGAGATTGTCAGGGAGATTGATGGTGGTGTAAATACCAGCCATAACCGAGAATTCCATCGAACGTGCTGCTACCGGAAATCCCATATGGGCCAGATACAGGGCTGTGCTGACTGCGCGGAGGAAAGTTGATTTGCCAGCCATATTGGCGCCGGTAAGGAACAGTACATTCTCGTTGGCATCCATCGAAATATCATTGCCTACTGCCTCTTTCAGCGATGGATGGTATATGCCTTCCACGCGAAGAACAGGATCCCCTTGGGGAGCGCCTTCGGAAAAACAAATTGCCGCCCGCTTGCTGTTTTGGCGACCGACAGGTAGATGTCGAGCATGTACAGGTAGTGCAGCAAGCTTTCCAGTTTCTTTCTTTCATTCATCCTGAACAGTGCATCGAAAGCGGTGGTGGCGGCATAGGATAGTTTTCCCTTCGGTTCTTCCTGCCATACTGGATGGAAAGAAGGAGCCATCAGCAGTGCTGCAATATCCTTGCGTTCGTCCGACCAGGAGCTTATTTCCTTAATCTCCTTTCTTTCGATAAAATCCTTTGTGAGATGGAAAAGCTGGATGATGGCGCTTACTCCCTGCTGGATCTCCTTTTCTCCCATCAGCGAAGCGCCGGAGGAATGCTGCTGCTTTTCGCCCGGGCCGGATAAATATTTTTCCGCCATATCGAAGATAGAAGCATTGTAGGGGAACAGGGTATTCAGGTCTGCAAAATGACCGATAATACTGCTGCGTTTATTGATCGCTGTTGCATCGGATAAGGGGTGCCGGAACATTTGCTCAAGCAGGGATTCGCCTCCGCGTGTATGCACATGATTGTAGATATCGAATATGCCAGTGCCATTCCGTTTGCTGAAAATACCGAGATCGGTGATGGTTTGTTCATCTGTCCTTAGCAACATAATGTAATGATTGGTTTCTTATTTTCTTTTTCTCCTTATCAGCAAAATTGTGGCGGTCAGCAACAGCAATACCGGAAGGATCCATACGTAAATGGTGCTGATCGCACTGGCGCCGGCTTCGCTGGTATTGAGCCAGATATCTTTGGGTTCTGTTCTCGTCATATGAATGGGATGCCGGTTATAGTCCATCCAGCTATAGATGGGAAGCACCATAAAATAATTGGCACCCAGCCGGCCATTACTGGCGAAGTCTGCATCTCCGGAAATAATGATCCTTTGTTCCTTATTCCTGATTTGTCGGGTGAGCATTGCCGTTGTAATGAAAGAAATTTCCTTCCTGTCTCCTGCAAGGTTGTCAAAGGCAGGCAGGGTGGAATCGATAACGAGCTGACCGGCTTTGAGCCAGCTGCGGTTGTGGTCCGTTTGCGTCAATGCCTGTTTGTGGAATGCATTGCTGTCTTTATCAAAAGAAAGAGCGGCTACACCGGGCATCAGCAGCCGCAGGGTGTCTTTCCGGTTTTCCAGTGATTGTTTTATCCACCACAGGTCCGGGGAAAGCTTACTGCCTGCTGCTGTGATATAGGGTCTTACCTTATCAGGTGTTTCATCGAAAGTAGGCTCCACCAGCTGGCCGGTCATAAGTTGAACGCCGAGCTGTTGCAGTACGGGATTCAAAATATCCTGCTTGCCGGGTTTGCCGATTGCCAGAAAATTGCCACCTGCATCGATCCAGGAGGTGATCTTGTTTTGTACCACTTTACTGAGTGGCGTTTTCGGATCCGCCAACACAAGCGCTGTTGTATGTGCAGGGAGATCCTGCGATTCGAGATCAATGGTGTCCGCATCGAAGCCGAGGTTGACGAGGGCGCCACGACTTCCTTTCAATGCTGTATGAACAGCATATTCCCTTTCCCCGGTTTTATAAATGCTCCTTTCCAGATGCCCGTTCACAAAATAGATCTTCGGCGCTTCAGGCTCCAGCAATCGTTTGAATACGGCGGATACATTATTGAGGTCCGGCCAGAAAAACGGGTCTTCAAAGGTGCGCAGGAATTCTGTACGGCCTTTGTATGTAAGCCGCATTACAAGCCTGTATGATTCAGGCTGCAGGTTGATGATCTTACGCATTTCTTCGGGCGACCTGTACTTTGAAAAATCGGCATCGATCAGATCGGCGCTTTCCGCAGCGATCTCCGCCAATGTTTTACCTGGATTCTGCCGGTAGATAAGACTGTCATTGGTTGCAGCATCTACATCGTAATAGTATTCGTATTTGAATCTGATATCAGGTTTGAAACGAAGGTAAGGTTCCCAGAAACCTGCCAGATAAATGGCATTCCTGTTTTCAGGCAAACCCTGATCCCGGCCGGGCCCCAGCAGGTTGGTGTACAGGGTCACTTCCAGTGTGCTGTCGCCTGTTGCCCTGATGAGTTCCTGCATTTCAGCAGGAATGGTATTGGCCTGAGCAGCGGTGGTATCCCAGTAAACCGTCAGTGTTGGCCTCGAACTCACATAACCAACGGTGAGGCATAGGGTCAGTACGGCGAGGTACCTGCCTGCACGGACATACCAGGGCCTTGCTTCACGGCCGGCCTTCAGCCTGATCATTGTGAAGGAAATGAACAGGGATGCAACAAGGATAAAATAGAAAAGATCCCTTGTGGTGATCAGGCCGCCCATCATCCTGCTGGTACGGTTCTGCAGAGAAAGGAACCAGGTGAGGTCCCTGATGATATCATATTTCTGCCAAAGCCCGCCGATGCGGCCAAGAATAAAAAGTATGATGAATGTACTGAATGCCGAAACGATCTGGTAAGTGGTGAGAGCAGACAGGAAGAGGCCGATTGCTGCATAAGCGCCTGTCATCAGATAGAATCCCAGCATGGCTGATAACAGTCGTCCAATATCCGCATGTTCGATATTGAAGATGCCGGACACTACAAAGATGCCCAGCAGCAATACCAGCACGAGGCTGTATAACATGATGCCCAGGTATTTCCCCAGCACGATCTGCTGCAGTTTTACAGGGGATGAGTACAGGAGTTTGATGGTGCCATTGTTGAATTCCCGACTGATAAGGCCCATTGTCAGCAAGGGGATGAACAGATACAAATTCTGTATCACATTTATGAAAATACCTGATCTCAGAAAAAGAAAGAAGGTGAGTGAGCCTGTGGCGCCTTTGTAACCTGGACTGTTTTTCAACATCAGTTCCTGCCAGTTGGCTATTTCGTATAAGGATCCGGTATAGTATACTGCGCATTGCACCAAAAAAACGAGCATGATGAACCAGGCGATGGGAGAGTAGAACAAATAGCGCCATTCATTCTTTGCTATTTTGAGGATCAGTTTCATCTGTAGTTGTTTACTGTTTTAAGAAGGCGTTATTTTCTTTTTCTTCTGATCAATACGATGGCGCCGGTTATCATCAGCAATCCGGGCAGTAACCATACATAGATCAGCTTTTCCCATATTGCTTTGCGCGGGCTCAGTACAACACGATTATCCTTTGCATAGGGGAGAGGAGTGAATACGGGGTTCTCTTTGTAGTTGAGCCAGGTATAGGGAGCCAGCGCAATATCATCCATGCCACTGCTATTGCTGCTCATGTCTGCATCTCCCAGCACAACGATTCGCTGTTCCTTCGTTCCCCATTTTCTCGTTAGCTGTACACCGAATGCAAAAGAATGTTCCTGTCTGTCGCCCTCCGATGCATTGAATGCGGGCATGGTTGAATCATTGATCAGTTTTCCTGCCTTCAGCCAGGCTTTGCCGGGAGCAGTCATGAGTATTGGCTTAATCAAGAAGCCGCTGTCTTCCCGGTATCCGATACCGGTTACACCCGGAACCCGGAACATGGCAGTGTCCTTGATAGCATTGTGCCCTTCCAGGTATTTGATATATTGGTACCAGGGATCGTCAGACATATTGTAGAATGTGGAATTGTAATAGAAACTTATCTTATCGGGTGTTTCGTTCGGGTCTTTCTGTACCAGCTGGCCATTCATCAGTTGTACGCCTGTTTGCTGCAACAGGGGATTCAGTACATATTGTTTGCCGGGCTCTCCGTAAATGATCATATTGCCTCCGCCGTTGATATAGTTCCTGATCTTCGCGGATACATGGGCATTAAGTTCGGTTTTTGGATCAGCTATTACCAGCATGCTCAGATCTGAAGGGATTTCCTCTGTCTGCAGGTTGATAGTGTCTGCATCGAAACCAAGATTGACCAGGGACCTTGGAAAACCTTTGGCAATGGTGTAGCGCTGGAATTCCCTTTCACCTCTTTTGTAAATATTCCGTTCGAGCTGACCGCTGGCAAAAAGTACTTGCGGCATTTTTTCGCCGGCCAGTTTTTTCAATACAGCATTCACGTTGATCTCTTCAGGCCAGAAAAAGGCAATGGGGAACACACGCAGGAAAGCGCTGCGTTCTTTGTATTTCAGCTGCATCACCAGTTGGAAATTTTCAGGCCGCAGATCAATGATCTTCCGGATCTCCTCAGGGCCTATGAACATGGCAGAATCCAGGCGGTACCCTTTGGAGATGATGCCGGCGATCTGTTGAAGGTTTTTGCCCGGGAATTTTTTGTACAAGGCGCTGTCGTCCCGGGCCGGCTCATAATCGTAATAGTAAACGTATTTGAAATCGATATCTGTTTTGAAGCGCTGATATTGTTCCCAGAAGCCGGACAAATATCTGTTTCGTGCTGCGGGCAGGCCAGGGAAGATGTTATTGCCATCGAGCAGGTTTACATAAAGTGTTACTTCAAGCGGCCCGTTGTTCAACCGGTCCAGCAAGGCCCGGGTTTTCGGATGGATGGTATTGGATTGCCTGTTTGTTACATCGCGGTAAATGATGAACCGTGGTTGCGAACTAATATAACCGACCAGTAAACACAGCACAGTGATGGTGAGATACCTGGA
This sequence comes from Pseudobacter ginsenosidimutans, assembly GCF_007970185.1. NCBI lineage: Bacteria > Pseudomonadati > Bacteroidota > Chitinophagia > Chitinophagales > Chitinophagaceae > Pseudobacter > Pseudobacter ginsenosidimutans. The sequence continues at coordinate 4,354,975 of NZ_CP042431.1, forward strand.
AAAATGGACATACCAGGGTTTGGTTTCCCGGGCAGCTTTCAGCCGGAGGAAGGTGAATCCCACGAACATGAAAATGATCAGGAGATAATAAATGATGTCTTTACTGGATACCAGCCCTGCTATCAGTTTCTGAACACGGTTCTGTAAGGAAAGGAACCAGGTGAGGTCCCGGATAAGATCGTATTGCTGCCAGAGACTACCGATATTCATCAGCACAAAAAAAGTTGTGAAGCTGGCAACGGCGGAAATGATCTGGTAATTGGTGATGGCAGACATAAAGAATCCGATGGCGCCGTATGCGCATAACAGCAGATAAATGCCCGCCATAGCACTCAGTACAGGACCGGTGTCCATCGATTTGATATCTGTAAGACCCGCCAATAGAAAAATTCCTGTGATGGCCACCAGCGCCAGATTGTAGATCATTACCGCCAGGTATTTGCCCAATACGATCTGTGATGTTTTCAGTGGTGAGGAGTAGAGTAATTTGATTGTGCCGTTGTTGAATTCCCTGCTGATGATATTCATCGTCAGCAAGGGGATGAAGAGGTAGAGATTAGGGAGCAGCTGGGCAAAGAATCCCATGTTGAGATCGGAAAAGATCCAGGCCGTCATGGATTCTGTTCCCTTCACTGCAAAAAAAGGATCGTTGCGCATTTCCATATTGGCCCATTTGGCAAAAGGGTACATGGCGCTGGTATAAAAGAAAGCAGACAGCGCCATGAATACAATGGTAAGGAACCATGCAACCGGAGAATAGAAAAGGTTCCGGATCTCGTTCCTGGTGATCGTGAATATTACCTTCATTGTTTACTGATTATATTGGTTGCGGGAACCGGGCTGCAAAAGCAAATAACGGGTCATGCCGCCGGTAATGCCTGCAACAAATAATGATAGTAGAATTGAATGATTATGCGGAGCGGTTGGTGAGCTGCTTGAATACATCGTCCAGCAAACCCTTGTCCGGACTGATCTCTTTCATTTTCCAGCTGCCGCTGATGCTTGCAGCAATGAGCTTGTCCGATATCTCGTCATAACTCCCTTCAAAGAAGATCCGTAGCTGGTTGCTGGTCAGGAATTCTGTTTGGGTAACGCCACTTACCTGCATGATATCGGCAGCATGGGGAGGCGTTTCCAATCTCATCAGCAATGATTTCGTTTGTGCGTAACTGTTAAAGGCATCCATACTGTCTGAAAATACAACCCTTCCGGATTCGATCATGATGATCTCCTGGCAAAGCAGGTTGATCTCAGACAGGATATGGGAAGATAGCAATACGGTATGGTCTTGTCCGATCTCCCTGATCAGTTTCCTGGCTTCAATCAACTGGTTGGGATCAAGGCCATTGGTGGGCTCGTCCATCACTACCAGCCTGGGTTTGTGAATGATGGCCTGTGCAATGCCAACTCTTTGTTTGTAGCCGCCGGAAAGGTTCCTGATGAGCCGTGAGCTGATATGGGCCAGTCCGCATCGTTCTTTCACTTCATTCACGGCTGACCTGATCTGTGTTTTTTGAATGGACCTCAGTTCCGCGCAATAGGTGAGGTATTCATCGATGGTAAGGTCTGAATACAACGGTGGGAACTGTGGAAGGAAGCCGATCTCTTTTTTTGCTTCCTCAGGTTGCTTTCTTGTATCGATATCATTGATGAATACATTGCCTTCCGTTTGGTTGAGTGCTCCACAGATGATGTTCATGGTGGTGGACTTACCTGCACCGTTGGAACCCAGAAGACCAATGATCCCTGTACGTTCGATCTCAATATTGATATCGCGGATGGCCCATGTACTGCTGTACCTGTGCGATAGGTTTTCTGTTCGTAAAATCATTTGAACTCTTTAGCTTATATAGATCCTTTACGCGGGTTGCTGTATTACCGTTATGAAAGAATAAAATGTTAATGCCAGAAAAAATAAGGAACAATGAAACGATTGCAAGATGTTCTTTCATGAACTGATGTGCACGGAGCAAATGGACCTTTACGGTGTTGGGGGAAATATTGAGATAACTGGCAATTTCATTTCGTTGTAATCCTTTTTCCAGTCTTAACCTGTACACTTCCCTTTGCCTTACGGGCAATTTTTCACTGGCTTTGTTCAAACAGGCGGCCATCTCTTTTCTTGTGAGCTGTTCCTCCACTTCATTATGGGAAGATCGGCTGTCAGCGAGCAAATGCTTTACCAGCCTGTGTTTAACGGCTTCTCTTTTCAGGTGTTTATATGCTGCATTCGACACAACTTTGTATAGCCATGCGGCTGGATACTTCACTTCAACGCATCCACGCTGCTGCCAGAGCTTGAGAAAGGATTCCTGTACGATGTCTTCAGACGCGGGCTGATCGCCGGTAATATGGAAAGCTATCTTTTCCAGTCTCACGGAATAATTCCTCACAATGGAATTGAAGCCGGATTCGTCTGAAGCTATGGCGGTTGTATAACTGTTATGTTCATTCGCTCTATTGTCCATCACGAAATTATTGCCACTTAATAATTGTTGATCAGCAGCACAGTTTGTGCAGTGGCGCCTGAACCGCCTGGAAGTCCCAGTAATGCAAGTGTGCAGTTCCGGTATCGCCACTTATTGGATTCCAACGTACCGCTGCCGTTTATGTTGATGCCGTCTGCCAGGAAGCTGGCCAGAAGCTCACCTGTGGCAGCGTCACGGAATTCGAATGTGTAGCTGCTGATCTCATGGGTTGCCGGATAGTCTTTAAAGGAAGTAATGCCTTTATAGGGAATTGATCTTATTTCGGATCCAGGCGGTCCTCCATGAATGTTGATGCTGATGGGCTGACTGCCTGGCGACAAATTCACGAACCGTATACCTGTAACGCTGTCGCTTACAGGATGATTTCTGGGATAGTCCCTGGTGAAAAGGGTATCCGGCGCAGCAGTAGTACCGGTCATGAATAAGGTATTGATGGAGCCTACGGGCAGATCCAGTGTCAGATCATAGAGTGGTTCACTTTTCGGAAGGGTGTCAGGAACTTTATAGAGCATCAACTGCTGGTTGCCTGCATAGGCACTGAGCTGGTAATTGTTCACGGAATATGGACCGCTGCCATAATTATTGTAGACGATCAAGTTTGCATTGATATAGTAACCCGGAAGAGTAGCCGAATTATTGAAATTAGTTACCAGTGAATCGGCTCCCACCACGGCGTTGATCAAAGTAAGCGATGCCGTTCCTTCCGGCCTGAGCCTGGTTTTGGTGCATGAGGCGGCAAGAAATAGTGTTATTGCCATAAAAGCGTATATAGATGCTGGTTGTTTCATACCTGTTTTTTTAATAGCCAGTATTTTGCGTGAGTTTGTTGTTGAGTTTGATCTCCTCAAACGGAATGGGATAAAGCAACTGGTGATCGCCGGCCCATGGCTGTTTGTAGGAGATGGCGGAGAGAATGTTGTGCGCCTTTCCTGTACGTTTCAGGTTGAACCAGCGATGCCCCCATTCGCAGAAGAATTCTGTTTGCCATTCATGGGCGATGGCGGCTTCCAGCGCAGCAGGCGTGATATCATCCGGAAGGTCCGGCAGACCGGCCCTGTGGCGGATCATATTCAGGTCAGCAATTGCATTGGCTGTTCCGCCTGCTGCGCCGTTGGCCGCCGCTTCAGCGCGGATCAGGTATTGCTCTGCCAGGCGAAGCACCATCGAATATTCTATGGGTGGATCATAGCTCATATTGTAATTGCCGATCTTGTACTTGTGAGAAAAATGGGCCAGGAGCGTGATATTTTCCAGCTCAATACTGTCTACCCATTGCTTCCTTCTTTCGTCACCGGGCTCAAAGGCAGATACGAGCTGGGGCGACAGATAATACGCCATCAGACCTTTCAGCGGATCGGTTGAAGTGGCCCAGTTGGGCAACAGCATTCCTCCTTCCGGCGTTGGATTCTGATTGTCGTTGCTGATGACCTGGTTCATTTGCCAGATGGCCTCCCTGCTTTCGATCAGGAAAACATTGTTCAGGTCGGATTCCAGTCCGAACAACGCTGTGTTATCGATCAGTAGCGTGGCATTGGCCGCTGCCTTCCCATAATCCTTTGTATAGAGATAAGCTCTTGCCAGCAAGGCTGTAGCAGCCCATTTGTTCACGCGTACGCGTTTGCCTTTTCCTGCGTCGAAATTCTCCGGCAGATCTTTTTGTGCATCCAGCAGGTCCTGGATGATCTGTTCATACACTGCTTCTTTCGGACTGCGTGCAATGCTGATCACGGCATTGTAGTTGGTGGTAAGCACCAGCGGAACGGCATCATAGTAGTTGGTGAGATAGAAATAACAAAATGCACGGATGCATTTGGCTTCAGCGGTAAGCGATTTCCGGACATTTTCTTGCAGCTGGGTTGACCTGGATTCGGCGATGCCCTGTATCACGGCATTGGCTGAATAGATGACCGCATAGGCGGAAGTCCAGATATGATCGGTAGGAGCGCTGCCTGTACCGTTGGCGAGCGTGATGCGGATCTTGTTTTCATAGAGTACGCTGGCAGGATCAAGAGGGTAGGTCAGCAATAGTTCATCAGCGGAGAGAGCGCCGTATAGGGTAGCATTCCCCCTGCTGAAATAATTGGTGCTCATCATGGTCTTGTATAGCCCGTTGACAGCGGCTTCAGCAAGATCATCGGTGCTGAATGCCACATTTGTGACTATACGGTCCGTAGGATCAGAAATGGACACTAGTTTATTGCAGGAAAAGAGTATCAGTATTGCAGGCAGCAACAGTAATCGTATATTCCTGCCCGGTAGTATCTTGTATGAATGGGAAGATTTCATGGCATTAAAAATTATAATTGAACCTGATGGTATAAAGATTGGAAGGCGGCATCCCGAAGAGGCTCATGGTTTCAGGGTCCCCTCCATTGTAGCGGGTGATGGTGAAAATATTCTGACCGGATAAGCTTACAGACAGGTTCTTCAATCCGATAGTTCTGCCCCAGGATTCCGGAAGGGGATATGTGAGTGAAATATTGTTGAGGCGGATATAAGAGGCATCGGTATATGCTGCATCGGAAACGGCCATCAGGCCGAAATATGGATTGGAAATGACAGTACTGAAGGCCGGATAGCTTGCGATATCGCCCGGCTGCTGCCAGTGCCCGTCCAGGATGTCCGGCGGCATATTCTGATTGAAGATGCCGGGGGAACTCACGCTGGTATAAAGGCTGTACCCTTTTTGTTTTTTATAAACGAAAAAAAGACTGAAGCTGAGTTTTTTGAAATTCCCCTGCAGGCCGAAACCTCCGTTGATGCCGGGTTGCAGATCGTACACGATTGCGCGGTCATCACTGCCGGGAGGAGGCGCCACCAGGCCATTCCAGGTGATCTTGCCATCTTTGTTATAGTCTTCGAATGCCGGTGCTCCAGTGAGCGGGTCCACGCCTTTGTAATGGAGGAGCGATGCCATATTGATCGATTTGCCAATTGCATACTGACCTGCATAGGGTGTTTGATCGATGCCGGGAAAAGAAAGCAGCCGATTCCTGTTGCGACTGAAATTGAAAAGGGCGGTCAGCGAAAAATCCTGTGTGCTCACCAGCTTCACATCGATGGAGCCTTCCCACCCGCGATTCTCCAGCAGCATAGGGATATTCGTGATGATCGCATTGATATCGGACCCATTTACGTATGCTGGTGTAGGATAGGCCGTCAGTTGATTCGATACACGGTTTTGATAATAAGTGAGGCTCAGGTTAACCCTGTCTTTGAACAAACCCATCACAAGGTTGCTGTTGAATTTTCTATTGTTCTCCCATTTGTATTTCTGGTTGGGCCTTATGGATGGAATCAGCACCATCTGACCATTGTAACCTCCGCCTGAAGCCATATTCTGAATGGTCCAGAGCTCCAGGTACTGATATTCATCGATGCCATCGCTTCCGTCCATCCCATAGCTGGCGCTGAATTTGAGAAAATTGATGGCTTTTGGAAGAACGGGCTTCAGCCAGTTCTCTTCAGACGCGATCCAGGCGAAGGCAGCAGATCCGAAACTGCCGTATTTGTTGGCCGGACCGAATTTGGAAGAACCCTGGCGCGTTCCGTTCAGGTTGATGATATAGCGATTGTCGTAATTGTAATTGACATGACCAATGAAGCTGGCATTCCTGAGCTGCTTGAAGGCATCTGACACTATTACGCCTCCTGCATTTTTGATAGAGCCCAGGAGGATATCGTTCGTGTAGCCATAACCGTATTGAGATGTAACATTGGTTTCTGTGAACTGGCTGGTGCCTACCAGGGATAATTCCAGGTTGCCTCTTCCCAGTCTTGTCTGGTATGTGGCCTGTGGGTTCACCAGCACACTGGTATTGGTGGTGGTAGAAAAGCTGGCTTCTCCTGTAACGTTGCTTATATATGGACTTCTTGCTGCGATGGTGAGAAAGTCTTTTGTATTGTTATGGGAAAAATTATAGCCCGTCAGCAGGCTCAGGGTGAAACCTTTGAATGGTTTGTAATCAAGCATCAGGCTGTTGGTGAGTGCGGTGGTCTTTTGAGGGTTGGCAGGCTTCAGGTCCCGGCCGAACGGATAAATGTTCAAGAGGCCGTCCGCATTCCATTCGGACCAGTTGGGGTTCCCGTCTTTATCGAACATTGGGGGAGCATTAGGGGCAACCAGTGTTACGGGGGAACGCGATAATACATCCACGTACATGTAGGCCAGCTTGGAAGAAAAGTTGATGGAGAATTTCCGGTCTTTTGTGGTATGACCTATCTGTGCTGCCAGTGTGTACCGTTGTGTAGCGCCGGAAATATTGCTGGTATTGGTTTCGCGGTTATAATTCGCATTTACGCGGAATATCGTCTGATCTGTTCCGCCGGATAATCCGATGGATACACTCAGGCTTTTGGCCCTGCCTCCCAGCGTTTCTTTTTGCCAGTCTGTGTAGCGGGTGGTATCCCAAAGCAACAGATCAGGCGCTGTGAGAATCGTGGGCGTTTCGCCGGAATTCTTGAATGCTTCCCTTCGCATTTGCAGGTACTGCTGTGTATTCATGAGTTTGGCAAAACGCGTGGTTTTGCCGATGGTGAAGAAGGGAGGCGTTACATCGAATTCAAATCTCGCAGGACCGGGTTTCCCTTTTTTGGTGGTGATCAATATAACGCCGTTGGCTCCACGCGCTCCGTAAACGGCTGTTGCGTCCGCATCCTTCAATATTTCAATACTTTCGATATCTCTGGGATTGATACTGAACAGGGGCTCAGGCCATTAGTTGTATTGCCGCTCGGGTAAGTATAATTGATGCCCTGGATAAAGCCGGTGGAAGTGCGGTTGAATTCATCTCCCATCGATAGAACGGTCAGAGGTACTCCGTCGATTACATACAGTGGATCGGAAGGTACTTTTGAATTGAGTGAGTTCAGTCCCCTGATCTCCATTCTCACAGGGGCGCTGGCAAAACCATTGGTGGGTGTTACCACCAGGCCCGGTACCCGGCCCTGCAAGGCCATGAGCGGGTTCATGACGGGTTGTTTGGCAATCTCTTCGGATGATATTTTGGTAATGCTTCCTGTGGCCAGCCGCTGGCTGGTTTTGCTGTAAGCCTGTTTCACCACTACATCCAGCTGATTACTGGCTTCCTTCAATATGATTTTCATGCTAGACTGCGCCTCAACCGGCAGCTGTATTGCATTGTAACCGATAATACTCACCTGCAATACATCGTCTGGTCGTATATGCTTCAATGTGAAAAAGCCTTTCGCATTGGTGATAGTGCCGTTCTTCGTTCTTTTCACCACAACGCTCACGCCGTCCAGCGGCTGGTTGGAACTGTTGGTGATGGTGCCGGACAGTTCTGTGTCGGTTTGGAGTGGCACAGAGGACTTTTCTTTTTTCGACTGGTAAAGGGTAATGGTTTTGTCTGATATATGATATGAAAGCGAACTTCCTTTCAGACAGATGCTCATCACTTCTTCGATGGTAGCATCTTTGACATCGATGGAAAAAGCAGGTATCTCCTGCAACCATTCATCCTTGTAAAAAAAATTGTAGCCGGTCTGTTTCCTGATCTCCCTGAATAATTTAGCGGGCGTTATCTCTTTTTCGAGATCGTTATTTTCTGGGCTGCCAGGTCACCACCTGTGATCAATAATCCAATAGTAAAAATGAAAGCGGCTAATCGGGGCAATGAGCCACTTTTGCAATCAGAGAATCGCATAGCGTTAGTTTGTGTTGAGAAACTTTAACAATAAAACGAGAACAGGACTTGGTGAATGGTTATGGTAGTACTATGAGTTTACCGGGTTTATTACCGGCTGGTATGCTTTCGATCCTGAAATGGATTCCGCTCAGTTCAATGCTTTTAAGAACAGTGCCCAGGTCTGTATTACGGTTCAGTATACCCGAAAAATGTCCTTCCGGCCTTTTCCCTTCATACAGGACCTCCATATTGTACCACCTGGCCACCTGGTTCATCACCCCTGTGATGGGCTGACTGTTGAAATGGAAAGAACCATTTTTCCAGGCGATGGCTTCTTCAGTATCTGCTTCTTCTATCAGGCGGATATGGTTGTTATTGTTGCTGAACTGCGCCTGTTGTCCGGGTTTGAGTATGCGGCTGTTGTTACCTTTGCTGACCCGCACGGATCCGTTCAGTAAAGTTGTTTTCACCTGGGCTTCTTCAGGATAGGCATTGATATTGAGATCTGTTCCAAGCACTTCTATGGTAGCATCGTTCACGTTTATTTTGAATGGCTTCGATTTATTGGATGCCACTTCAAAATAAACCTCTCCGGTGGTGGTTACGTTCCGTTCATTGCCGTCGAACACGGAAGGAAAAGAGACAGAAGAGGCGGCATTGAGCCATACCCTTGTTCCATCAGGCAGCAGGATCTTGTATTCACCACCATTGGGGGTACTGATGGTGTTCATTTCCGGTAACCGGGTGACGGCAATCGATGTGTCCGGGCGGTAATTCAAACTGCTACTGTTCAGTCCGGCGATCCTTCCCCCGAATTCTTTTGATAGCAGGGATTGCGATGTGCTGTCGAGTACCACCTGTCTGCCGTCATTGAGTGTCAGCACGGCTTTATTGTTTCCGGCAAATACCTGTGCTTTCGAAACGGCCGCAATATCCTTTTCCTGTTTTCTTTCTTTCGAAAAGAAAACATAACCCAGGCCGGCAATGGTAACCAGCAATAATACGGCGGCAATTGCCTTCCATCGTTTCAGGTGAATGAGCAATGCAGCAGGTTTTTGCAGGTTTGCGGTGAGATCATTTTCATGGCCTGATACTTTCCCTTTTCCTGTGATCTGCCAGTACATATGCTCCCAATCTACAGAAGGCAATTCCGTACCGGGTTCAATTGATTCGAAATGTTGATGGGCATTTTCTTCCAGCAGCAATTTCCAGGAATGATCCTGTATGTATGCAAAGAACTCTTCCATCTCCTGCCTGGTGCAGGAGCGGTTGGTATATTGCTTGTACAGGTATCTGAATCTTTCCTGGTTTGTCATGATGCATCATTGTGGCAACCGTTAATGGAGGCCTCATGGATATATAGACTGTGCAATGGAAAGAAGGTACTGAAAAAAACTGATCTTTTTTTCCGCGGGTATTATTGGAATAGCAGGGAATAGGTCTGGATCCAGAATAAGATGGCCAGTAATTCCGAGTGTTCTGAGAGGAATGACTTGATCTGCCGGAGCACTTCCGTGATGATATTCTTTACGGTTTGAACGGAAATTCCCAGTTGACCGGCAATTTCCTGGTGGGAGAGACCTTCATCGCGGCTCAGCTGAAAAACTTTTCTTTTTTTGGGTGAAAGCTGTGATACCGCTTTTTCGATCAGTTGTTTGCTTTCTGCCGCCTGTAAGAGTTGTTCTGTTTCATTGCTGCCTTCCGAGATATTGGCCCAGACCTCTTTGATGAGGTTCTTGTCTTTTACAATCTTACTGAGCAGGTCCAGCGTCCGGTTGCGGACCATAGTATAGATATAGTTCCTGGGAGATTCAACGGCTGTAAGTTTTTCCCTGTTCTCCCAGATCCTGGTGAAAACATCCTGCACCACTTCTTCCGAATCGGCGGCTGAATGGCAAAGCTGCCAGGCAAACAGGAAAAGCCGCTCACGGTATTGCTCAAAGAGCAGCCGGAAAGCAGCTTCATCATTTTCTGCGATCCGCAGAAACAGTTCCTTATCATTGTTCAGGATCCCGGATGACATGTAGCGTGATAAAGCGTGTAAATTATTGTAAACGCAATATTAATCAAAATACATTCAACAGGAATGGGATTCTGTGAGGACGCCAGTTTTGTTGGAGGAAGTTTCATTTTTTCTTTTCAATAATATTTCGCTAAATTGATTTTCGATTATTAACCCTTATTCTTTAAAATGAAACGTAGACTATTCCTTAATGATTTTCTTCTTGCCGGAGTTGGCATCGTTACATCCTCCTCTTTTCTTTCCGGTTGTTTCAAATCAGACAGCGTGAGCAGCCCTCCCCGGCCGGATTCCAAACCAAACAGTGCTGAAATTTTCCTGATCGTTGAAGACATCAGTTATATCCAGGATGCGGCTATGCAGGAGAAATTCGGTTGTGCACGGGTGATGTCCTGCTCCATCAAAAAGATCGTGAAACGGACTACAGATCCGGGAGCCCTGAGACGATCGTCTGCTGTCAGAAAAAGACAGGAAGGACAATTGTACAAGGTGAATCATCACGTGGACAAACCAGGCAATGCCCGGTATACGATCACAGATGTAAGCGGGTTCAACAAAAAGATCAGCATCCCGGTTGATGTAAACGGACAGGCTTTGCTCAGTTCCCGGGTACGGCTCTTAAAGGACCAGCAGGACGTTAACAGGTGGTTACAGGCTGGCCGTGTACGATCTATTTCCTTATCAAAAAACTAATCCTATGGCAAGTCTTCATGAACAAGGTTACAATTTTTATACTTACAGGTCCGGCAATGTTACACTCACCATCAGACCAGAGGACTGCATCATGTGCGAAATGTGTATTCCTGTCTGTCCTTCAGAAGCATTTGAGATCACTGATGCCTATGTTGGGGATGGACAATATGAAGTGCTGGTGTCCAGCAACTTTAAATATAAAGCAGCAAATTGCAGTATGTCCGGCGATTGCGCCACTGTTTGCCCAACGGGTGCATTGGAAATGGGATTGATCCCACCGGATGAAGGAGGAGATGATGACGATGATGATGATGACGATGATGATCCGTTTGAAGAGATAACGAGCGAGCTTACTACGCCATGTTTTCAGAATATTTTCGTGCAGTTGAACAATGCTTCATCCATGCAGACCACAGTAGGCTGGATCCTGCATGAGGTGTTCAATCTGTGGGACACGGCTGATATTGTTTTTAAGGAAAGTACCAGTTTGCCGTCAAATACGGATGGAGTAACGCACGCATACGCCAGCGGCGATTATTTCACTGCAGAGATCACACTGAATACTACCGTTCTCCAGAATGCTTCGAAGGAATATATTGCTGCCACCATCTATCATGAGATCATACATGCTTACCTAAACTGGTCTGGTCTGAAAGGAGAGCTGGTGCAGCATAATGAAATGGCGGAAACCTACCTCAGCCATATGAAAGATTCACTCATGCATTACTATCCTACGCTTTCGGCGGCAGATGCCGAAGCATTATGCTGGGGAGGCTTGCATCAAACCAATGCATGGACCGCCCTTCAGGCAAACGACCCTGCCAAATACAATAGCATTTTAAGCACATTGCAAAGTCACCGAACAGGTGCAAGCGGAACATCATGTCCTTAAATTTGTATGATCATGCCGATAAAAAAAATAGAAATGGTTATCGTTTGTTTTTTGCTTTTTTCAGTTGCAATGGCGCAATCTGATCAGCAATCGGCAAAGAAGACACTTACCAGACAATTGGTGAGATCCATGACTGAGGCATGCAATCAGTTGTCCGATAGCTGCCGTTCGGCAATAGTAGTGCTGAAATTCCATCTTTCCCAACAAGGCACAAAAGTGGACTCTGTGAGTATCGCCAGCAACAATAATGCATTACTTCCTGTTATCGACCGGAAAAGGCTCACTGCTGTTGATATCAACTGGCAGCTGTTACTGAAAAGCCCTGTTGAACTGGATATATTTACGATGGTGCAGCCGGTAGTGCTGACAGGATTTGCGGAAGAGTGTGGCCCTGCTGTTATTGCGTTGAAAGATTTGACGCCGGTGTGGGAATTGTTGGGTTCAGAGAGCAGAAGCATCAATAAGTCTCATTTCCTGCTGGAAATGGCTGAGATCAAATATTCTAAACCGGTTCGAAAAAGAACTTTCCTGTAAACTGTAATTAAAGAAAGCGCCCTTTTGGATCGATCCAAAAGGGCGCTTGATATTTTACCTGCTCCTGAAGTTTTTTCTGCCTGTACTCTTTTTCACTTTTCCTGAACCTTGTGACCTGTCACCTGAACCGCGTTTTTCTTTGAAACCGGGTTTGTCTTTCGAGAATGGTTTGTCTTTGAAGCCTGGTTTATCTTTGGATTCTGTCTGTTTTTTATAACCGGCCCTGTCTTTGAATTTGGGCTTGTCCTTGAATTCAGATTTTTCTTTCGATCCGTGTTTCTCTTTAAATCCAGGATTATCTTTTTATACGCAGGTTTGTTCCTGTCGGTTTTTGGATGGTGGGGAGTACCTGATCTGTTGCTGGTAGTTTTTCCCTGCTCATGTCTGCCAGACTGTTTCTTTTTTTCCTTTTTCTCAGCAGTTCCTGTTGAGTGGGATACAGCTTCCTTCAGCATATTCACTTCAGCATCGCTCAGGTTCCGCCATTTACCCAGTGGCAGGTTGCCCAGGCTGATATTCATGATCCTTACACGCTGCAGCCCTGTTACCGAATAACCCAGGTACTCACACATGCGCCTGATCTGGCGGTTAAGCCCCTGCGTTAGTATGATCCGGAATGTCTGCCTGTTGATCATGATCACCTTGCATGGCAGGGTGGTAGTACCCATGATCGGCAGGCCATTGGACATTCTTTGTGCAAAATGCGGGTCTGCCGCTTTGTTCAGACGAACGATATATTCTTTCTCGTGACTGTTCCCTGCACGCAGGATCTTATTGATGATATCTCCATCATTGGTAAGGAAGATCAATCCTTCTGAATCCTTATCCAGCCTTCCGATGGGGAAGATGCGTTTGGGATAGCCTACAAATGAAATGATGTTCCCTTTTACATTTTCTTCCGTAGTGGAAGTAATGCCGGCGGGTTTGTTCAATGCGAGGTAAACGCGTTTTCCCTTGTTATCCGGAGTGATCAGGCTGCCATCTACTTCCACTACATCGCCCGGACTGAACCGGTTGCCCAGTACAGCTACCTGGTCATTGAGCATCACCCGCCCTTCCCTGATCAGGTTATCCGCTTCACGACGGGAACAGTAGCCCGTATCGCTGATGAATTTGTTTAAACTGATTGAGTTGTCCAAGTATAGCCGTTTATGAATTTGAAGGATGGATTATTTGGCGATATCTATTTTCACTTTCTTATTCTTGATCTTTTCTGATTGCACCAGGTTCAAAGTATGACTGGCCCTGGATTTACGGATGGCTACAAAGGAGAAGAAATCTTTTACTTCGATCAATCCCACATCTTCTTTTTTCAGTTGTCCTTTATTGGTGAGGAATCCAACGATGTCCACTTTGTTCACTTTATCTTTTTTGCCAGCAGCGATGAATAGGGTTGCCCATACCGGTTTATCCGGTATTTCCACTTTTTCGGGCAGCTCTATCACTGTTGGCGCGGGTGAAATGAATGCAGGGACCCTTTCATGTGGCGCCAGTATCAGGATGGCTGTTCCGCTGGCGTCCATACGGGCTGTACGACCATTGCGGTGCGTGAAAGTTTCTTTGGTGTCCGGAAGCTGGTAGTGAATGATGTAACGGATATTGGGGATATCCAGCCCTCGTGCTGCAAGATCTGTTGTTACGAGAACATTGGAGCTTCCGTTGCGGAATTTGCAGAGGGCGCTGTCGCGATCCCGTTGTTCCATGGCGCCGTGATAGAATACGTTCACAATTCCATTTTCTTTCAGCATAGCACTTACCTGCTCCACAAATTCGCGCTGGTTGCAGAATATGATAGTAGAGCGGTTCCCGAGTGCGCAGATGAGTTTGAACAGGGTTGCTGATTTGTCTTTATCATCGCTCCAAACCATTTTCACTTCCAATGCGGCCGACTTTTCGCCGGTTAGGAAATTGATCTTTACCGCATCATCCTGCAATCCCACGAAGCCCGGAACTTCCACGGCATCAGTTGCGGAAGTGAGTATCCTTTTTTTCAAAGCGGGAATGGATTGGATGATGAAAGACATTTCCTCTTCAAACCCCTGTTCCAGTGCCTTGTCGAATTCATCCAGTACGAGGGTTTCAATATGAGTTGTATCGATATTGTTGCGGCGGATATGATCGGCAAGCCTGCCGGGTGTTCCAACTATCAGGGCAGGGGCCTGCTTCAGGTTGTTCTCCTCGGTTTCTCTCAGGTGCCCTCCGTAGCAGCAGGTGATCTTGAATCCTGTTCCCATTTTCTTGAAAACCTGCTCGATCTGCAGTGCCAGTTCGCGGGATGGCGCAATGATCAGGGCCTGGGTGTATTGCTTGCTGCGGTCCAGTTTTTCTGCGATGGGAAGCAGGAAGGAAAGGGTTTTGCCGGAGCCGGTGTCAGAGAGCAAAACGATATCATGGGGCGTTTTGTTTGCCTCCAGGGATGCCAGCTGCATCTCGTTCAATTCATTGATCCGTAAATTATTCAGCGTGGTTTCGATAGAAAACGAAGCGTTGTTCATGGCGCGAAAGTACGCCAAATTCCGGGGAGGCATTTTGAAACTGGCTGAGAAAGAATGAATGCAGGCGGGAAAGTGGTGGGTTGGTTAGTGAGTTATGGGTGAAAACAGGCTTATTATACGCTTGGCTGGCCTGAGTTTATAGTGAAAGATTGGTAGTAAGAGCGTACTACCGTGCAGGTAAAAGCGTATGATCCTGGTGGGAGACAGGTAGTAATAGCGTACCAGAGTGCAGGTAAAAGCGTATCCTATGGTGGAAACAGGGCTGAAAACTGCCTCAGCCCCGTTGAATTGGTTGTCAGACCCGGGCAGCCTGTAATTTCCTGTTTCTGTTGTGTACAAGCCATAACAGTGCAGCCACCACGAAAAGGTAACTTTCGATCATCAGCCACTGGCTTCAGAATGCACCCAATGCGCCATCATGATGCCGGTGATGATCCAGCTCAACCCCGCCATAATTTCCGAAAATCCTGGTCTGCGCCAGGATTTTCGGAAATTATCCCGTTTATTTCTTTGGTTCCTGCGTCTTTTCGAAATCCAGCGAAGACCCGTCATCAAAATGGATATGCCAGGATTTGATCTTTCCATTTTCTTTCCTGAATTCGACCCCATCATAACTTGTTTTTACTTTCGGGTACAATTCATCTTTTCCATATGTTTTTGTTTTGCCATTACCTGTACTGTTACAACTGGAATAATTCCTGTAGTTGCCGCTGTTGGGATAGAATCTGAAAGTTTTGTTGGCTACGTCAATTTCCACTGATCCCTCTTTGTAGCCCAGTACCTGGCTTCTGCATCCATAGCTGGTATTGGTGTAATAGAAATATTCACGTGCCCGTCCATCGCTGAACAACATATAACCATTGGCCAGTTCGAAAGCGGCACCCTGATAGCTTCCATCGTATCCCCAGAAATTGCCGATGGATGTGGAACCGGCGAGCCAGTAACCTACGAGATCGTCAGGAACAGCAGTGCGGGGATGATTGCCGTAATTGCCATCCTCCTTGTCTTTCGAGCAGGAGCATGCGATGAAACAAATTCCCATTATCAATAACAGGAATGAAAAACTTCTCTTCATAAACTCAATTTTGTTTCAAAAGTAAGACCGGGCAGGACGGAGCGAATGCGATAAGTGTACAGAAGAACGGCTTCCGGCATCCATTGGTGGATTCCCGGCGTTGAACCGTAAATGCTTGCCGGCATTGCCGGTAGCTGCTGGTTGTGGATTAGATAACCGGGCATTTTAATTGCAGACCGATTACACGTATTTCAGTAAATTACTACCTAAATGATCCGTGTATGAAACAGTTCATATTGCTTGCCTTAATCACTGCATTCACTTCCCTGGCCGCCCGGAGCCAGCAGGCTGACGAAGCGCTGGGGCAATGGCTCAGTGAGGAAAAGGATGGAAAAATAGAAATCTATAAAACAGGAAATAAGTATTTCGGGAAACTCGTATGGGCTTCCAGAATGTATATGGAGGATGGGAAAACACCCAGGAAGGACGAAAAGAATCCCAATCCGGATCTCAGAACAAGAAATCTGAAAGATCTTGTGATCCTCACCAACTTTATTTACGATGATGGTGTTTATTCTGAAGGAAAAATATACGATCCCAAGAGCGGGAAAACCTATAGTTGTAAAATGACCATGAATGGAGATAAGCTCAGTATCCGCGGATATGTAGGGATTTCCATGTTCGGCAGAACAACGGTCTGGACCCGCTCGAAATAAAGAGAAGCATGAATTATTATCAGATACCACCGCCTCCTGCACTCGAACCCTATGTCCGGTATTTCTGGGTATTTGATTCCAATGATGAAGATGGTTCCGTCAAGACCTACAAGATAGTGGCCGATGGGGCGCCCGGACTTGTATTCCAGTTTTCCCGCACTTTCTACGATGTGAATGACGACCGCTTTCCCTTTTTCTTTCTTTACGGGCAATCCACCCGGAATGATTACAATACAAGCGTCGGCAACTTCAGGAATATTGGGGTGGTATTGCAGCCGGACGCCGTGAAATCCGTTTTCGGCGTAGATTCCATCGATATCACCAATAAATATGTAGACGCTGACCTGCTGCAACGGGAACGGGTATCTGAACTATTGCTGAACAGTACTGATACAGATCACTGCATTGAATTGCTGGCTGAGTATCTGCTGGGCAGGATCAGGACCAATCCATACAAAAGCAGCGGGGCTGCGGCCTATGCATCCGGTAAGCTCCTGATGAACCCCAGTACGAATATGCTGAAGCTGTTACAGGAAGAATTGAATTTGTCTGAAAGGTCGCTGGAACGCCTGTTCCGGACCAATATCGGTATGTCGCCCAAACTCTTTGCGCGTGTTTGCCGCTTCCAGGCATCACTTACCACCCTGCGCAATAATACCTACAATAAATTATCTGACATTTCTTACGGATATGGGTATTCGGACCAGAGTCATTTTATCCGTGAGTTCCGCGAGTTCGCGGGTGTTACTCCCAATGCATGGTTGAAGAAAGCCACAGAGGTAGTGGAAAATTACCCTGAATGGAAAATCTGAGGGGTGTCGGTTTTATTCTATTTTACTTCTTTAACGGCTGGTAGTTTTGCTGTAAAAAAATGATAGCCATTACAGGAGCAAACGGACAGCTGGGGAGGGCCACTATTGACTATCTGCTCGATAAGATATCTCCATCACAGCTTGTGGCCGTTGTACGGAATCCCTCATCAGTGCAAGGTTTATGGAACAACCAGGTGCAGGTCCGCCAGGCCGCTTATGAAGAGCCGGGTAAGCTGGAAGCTGCTTTCAATGGTGTGCATACATTGTTACAGATATCCACCACCAGCACCGGCGATGCCGGGGTCCGGCAGGAGTTGAATGTAGTGGAAGCGGCAAAGCGAGCAGGTGTACAGCATATCTGCTATACCAGTAGTTTGCAGGCCGATGCAACAGCAGATTTTACCTGCTCGCGACAGGCTGCTGCTACTGAAGCTGCCATCAGAGCGTCTGGAATGCAATACACGTTCCTGAGGAATGGCCTGTACATGGAACTGATCCTGCAACTGGCCGGAGAAGTGTTTGAAGGAGGAGATATATGTTATCCGGCCAAATATGCGCGTGTGAGTTTTGTATCGAGGAATGATATTGCCGAAGCTCTGTCGAAACTGGTTACCGGGGGAAGCGACAAGAATCGTATCTATGAGATCACCGGTTCAAGGGCCTGGTCGTTCTATGATGTTTGCGAAATGCTTCGACAGGAGAAGCGCCTTTGTTGCCGGTACATCAGTATCTCCGAAGAAGAGTACAGAGCTGTGCTGCAATCCCTGCCCATCGATGCTGACCTGGCAGAATTGCTTTGCAGTATGGCCTCTGGTATCAGCGCAGGTGAATTCTCCCATACAGGTGATGATCTCGAAAAAATATTAGGGCGCCCGCCCATGCAGTTGCGATCTTTCATCAAAGGGCTGCAATATGAGTTCCATCCTGCTATAGGGTAAATATGAAACGGCAGAGTGATTTCTGCCGTTTTTTTGTACTGGCAAAGTGTCTTTTAAACGATTTCCTGTGTCTTTATAAAACAATCCATCTCCAATCCGGCAACTCCAGGAAATCTGATGTACCCATTAGTCTTGCTGATATCGTAATTATTATAATCTAAAAAAAAACACCATGAGAACTTTATCCGTGGCTATTTTTCTAATGATGGCCTGTCTTTTCACGCATAACAAAATTGAAGCAGGCGATATTGCGATTGAGCAGAAGCAGCAAGCTTTGGTGAATTATACCTGGTATTATGACTGGGATTATACGATCCCTGTTGGTTCTGTTAGATCGGTGGCAGATGAGTTGGCCAGGTTGCGCGCATTACATCCCACTAAAAGTTTCAGCGCAAGTGCCGGAGGCGGATTGCTTGAATATGAATGGGGATATTTCAATCCTTTGGTCACTGCAGTCATCTATAGTAATTTGTAAAGGCATTTGCATACTAGTCAGGGTGTAATTTGGATGCCGAAAATAATTGATCGCAACGATGGCATAGCGTTGGGACCCGCAACTAATGGATCTGCAAATTTATATTTGCTGATGGCATAAGCATTTTGAATTTCACAGTACACAGTTGCCGATGTGAGAATCATCTTTGGTATTTTGTGGACCGGTATCCGGTAACTAAGTTTCAAAGTACTAAGATTTATATAAGACGCTTTCCCATACATAATACTACTTTGTTTAGCTGTATTGAGCATTTTTACTGCTGAAGAACCACTTCCGAAAAACTTCACCAGCCAGGGTTCCATCAATTCGAGTGAGTGATTGGAGAACCCGCTCGGGGGAAATCGGCCGGGCATGTTGTTGTCAAATGAATAAAAAGAAGGATTAAGTAATTGTTGAGACCTTGCTTCTATTACAAGATCGACGCTGAAGTCATTTAGCTTGAAATTATTGATCAGGCTTGCAAACCATTTTGGTTGACTGATGCTGATTACTGCGGCGTCATCAGGAAGACTGATATTACCGTCTCCATTCACATCAACATAAATATATTCGTTTGTCCCAGGGTTCATGCCACTAACAGCGTAACCCAAAATACCAGATATGGCCTGGCCTTCGCTCGCTGTTTCTCCGAAGTAGGATTTTTTGATATCGGTAAAATACAACAACCTGTTACTTGGAATGGTAATCAGGAATCTCGCATTCCAATACTTTCTGCTGCTCTCCATAATCTCGGCCTGCAACTCCAACTCAATCCCGTTATTCCTAACCGATGCTGAATGATCAGTAGAAAGAGCTGAGTCGTTTCCCAAGGGCTTACTGGTATGCAACCGATATGAAGTGATATTATGAAAATATGTGCCTGCAACAGACAGCCAATCCAATACATTCACCTGCACACCTAACTGTGACATCAATGTAGTTTGCTTACTGATATTGGTGGCTCTGTCCGGCGACTCTATTCTGCCGCTACTATCCCTTCTGTTGACATAACCATAATTCTGCGCCCCATCTGCTGCCACTTTACCAATGGAGAAACGAAGATTGCCTCCCCTGATCATCCTTGGCTTTTCTTTCCCCTTCTGCGCGAAAAACAAGTCATAGCCCATCGACCAGCTGAACAAAGGTTTTCCGTAGCCATTTATCCTGCTTTTGTCCAGTCTGCCGGAAAGTGAAAAAGCGTGGCTATTGTTCAGGTTAATATGACTACGGTTATACAATCCTGTTATTTGCTGCCGCCCGCTTCCTTTGCCTGTGCTTCCCTGCTGATTGGTGAAATAATTTCTCATTGAGGTATCACTGGGGAATCGGGGCGATTGGAATTCCGACCAATGAACAGACTTAGATTGCAGGGTTATTCCTGTCCGGTTGTTGAACAGAAAATGGCCTGGAGCGTATCTCTTATGAAAATGTAATTGCGGTTCAATGATAGCAGAATTGTATTCCGTAATGGACTTTTCGAAATAGGCGGAATCGATCAGGTTAGGTTGCGCGGCGATAGGATACTGGTTCCTTTCATTGAGGATCGTTTGATGGGTGCCTGCGGTCAGTTGGAAATTCAGATTGGGCGATACAATATATTCCAGGGAACTGCTCAGTTGCGCAGAAGATGCTTTGGCGATGTATGTGTTCTTGAAAGCGCCATACGGGTTGATGAAAGGCAGGTTGTTCTCTTCAAAAACAAGTTGCTTACCACTGAAGGGATAAGGCGCATTCGGGGCCAGCCTGATAAGGGCCATGGGATTGTTGAAGGGAAGCTCATCACGACTGGTGGCTGCATTGAAACTTATATTCAGTGTAAGTCTTTTATTAGGTGTGAAGATACCCGTTAGATATTGTGTGATCCTTGTCAAAGGGAATTTCACCGGAAGAACGCTTTGCTGTTCATAATAGCCGATCCCTGCCGAAACCCTTTGAATGGAGTCGCCACCGGAAACGGAGATATACAGGTTTTGCGATTGACCGGTATTGCCCAGTATTTCTTCGCTCCAGTTTATATTCCTGTAGGGGTCCCAGAGTTTAAGCTCCGGCGCTTTGAAACTGTCTGTAAGCGGACCGCCATTGGCCAGGTAAGTTTCACGCAGCCACCTGTATTGTTCGATGTTCAGCATGTTGGGGTTCTTCGAGGTTCTGTGCCGGCCCATTGCATATTTGAAAGTCACCTGCGGATCTTCAGCACCATTGGCGATCCGGGTATTGATCAGTATGGCTCCGTTGGCGGCCCTCGGCCCATAAGCAGCGATGGCAGCGGCATCCCGCAGTACAATGATCTCTGCAATATCTTCGATATTGAACAGGCTGAGCATGTTTGGACCATTGCCTTCATGGATCAGTGTGGGGTCACCTGCTGCTGAAGTGTTGCGCCCGATTGGTAATACACCGGCAGGCAAGGGAATGCCATTGAGCAGCACAAGCGGATCATTCTTGCTCAGGTTGCTTTTGCCTGGTTCATTGCTCATGCGAACGTCTCCATGGAAACGTATATCCGGTGTACTGTTGGGGAACCCGCTTGAGTTGGAAACCTGCAGTCCTGGCATTAATCCCTTTATGCCCTGTAATACATTGTAAGTCCTCGGAAGCTGTGTGCCCTTGACCGCTCGCCAGTCGCCCGGCTTATTATTGTAAGTGGACCGGGCAGATGCTTTGTTGCTGATACTGTTCATCACTGTGTATTCGCGGGTCAAAACAATGGTGCGGTGTTCTGATGAAGCGGGCGTGAAGAATTTCGGACTGTATCCTACACAGCTAACCATGAACTTTGTTGATTTCCCTACTGACCTGAGTGAGAACAATCCATCGTTCCTCGTAATGATCACTGTTTTGGTTGTAAGGTTTTGAACAGAGGCACCTGGAAGTGGCTCTCCTGATTCCGTCACAACTCTTCCTTCTAAGATAATTGTTCCCGGCTTGCGTCTGATCCTGCTGAACTGCATATAGATTGGCGGCATAAATTCCACTTCCAGACTGAATCTTCCGCAAACTTTCCTGATGGCGTAACCGATACTGATTTTATCGGTTTCAAAATAAAGTGTGTCGTCAGGAACCCTTGGGTAAATGGGATCGAAATTCGTTTGGGCGCGGATCCGATCCATCAATTCTTCAAAGCGGATCTGCTTTTTTACATTGATCATTTGAGAGGTATCCGGCCATGTATTAGTCTGGGCAAACGCTCCCGTATATACGAAAAGAAGCATTAACAGGGATGAACCCTGTGTCAATAAATTCATGTCAGTTAAGTTGATGAATTAAATCTGATTTTTCAATGTTCGACCTGGTTTCTGGAAAGAAGCCACTGGCCTGCCAGCTGCAAAGGCAACTGACAGGATCATAGTGATAAGCGACTAAGGTTTAATAATGGCACAATAATGTGCTTTGAAAAGTCACCTTTCAAGGATAAAGTCAGCTTAATTACATCATTAGAACCGAGTAGGGGACACAGATAGGTTATCTGTCATACCGCCTTAACCTGTACAGTTCGGGGATGTTTTAGAGGATAGGTTTTATGGTTGCTGGGAATATCTTATATGATAACCGTCTTCCTTTTTGACGAAATCAAATGCACCCGGTCCTTTCAGCAGGTTCAGCACGGAGTCTGCGGGCATCTTCCGGCTGATCCTCCCAATGGTAAGGGACTCGTTTGTGATATTGTCGTCGTAGATGATCTTAATATCGTACCACCGCTCGATCTTCCTGAACAGGTCTGTTAACAGTATCTTGGTTTTCCGGTTGGAGAAATAATCACCACGCCAGGCGCTGGCGTTCCCAAGATCGGGCAGACCAACCCGACGAATAAAATGCTTGACAGGATCGATAACCACCTGTTGACTGTCTTTTAACATCATTTGGGTTTTTCCGGAAGAGATTCGCAATCCGCCTGAATAAAGGGTGGTAGTAATCAGCGGATCATTTTCATAACCACTGATCAGGAATGATGTGCCTAATACTTCATGCACGGTATTGCGTACACGAACCTGGAATGCCAGATCGGGATTAGACCGTACATCAAAGAACCCTTCACCTTTCAATTCGACATTCCTGTTCCGAATGTCATACATTGGAGAGAAAGTTAATTCCGACTTATTGTTGAGGGTGACCAGGCTACTATCGCTCAATGATATCCTGTAGGTTTTTCCTGCAGGAGTAATCACCCTATATGTACCGGTATCTGCATTTATGTTCTTTCTTTTCCGGAAACATATCTGTCCGCTGTCTAAACAAATACTGAAGTTCCCATGGTCGAAGGAAGAGAATGACTTCCGGACATCCAGTTCCATTGCGCTTTGATCCGGAAGTATCAGAATGATGGCTTTTTCACTGATGGCTGTCGGCGTTTGCTTGTACCAGTTATGCAAAAGATACCATCCAATGAAAGAGCAGAACAATATGATCGCTGCAGCAGTACTCCATTTCTTCCAATGAAAAGGATATACTTTTCTATAGCGCTTCCGGAATTCCTTCCAGGGTAATACTTCTATTTCAGAGAACCGTTTCACCCTGTCTGAAGCCAGGGACTCCAGGCGTCGCTGGATATGGTCCTGCATTCTCCAGTTATCCCATTCCTGCTCTTCCTCAGGTGTAAGAGGAATATCAGACAGGATCTTAATGGAGATCTCCTGTAAGTTTTCAAGATTGTTTGCCATGTTCATTTACCCTGCTTGTTGTGGCTATACTTATAAAAGGGAAAACTGGCAGCTTTGTGACAGATTTTGAAGAGTTTTTTTGGGGTTCCGGAGGCAAAGTGGCAAACATGATCATTGTGTAATAGAGGAACAGATCTTTCAATAGTTTCTTTGAAGGATGTTCATTAATTCTTTCACCCACCATTTTCTTACCTCTCTCGAAGTGCTTGCGGACGGTTGCTTCTTTGAGGCCCGTCAATGCGGCTATCTCCTTATGTCTTAGTTTTTCATAAATGCTGAGCTTCACCACACGCTTATATTTCGGAGGAAGATTCTCCACTATTTTGCGGAGTTCATTCTTTAACTGGTTATATTCCTCTGCTGTGAAAAATCTGCGGCCGGAATAGTCCTTTTGGGGATGATGTGAATGATGCTCGTTGTTAAAACTTTCGATCTTCACATCCGGCGCTGCCTGGGCTTTCCTGATGGCAATCTTAAGCCAGTACCTGCTTGCATCAGCAACGGTTGGGAACTGTTTCCCTTTTGAACACATAATATAAATAGTATCGAAAGTTTCGGCGGCAATCTGGTTGGCCATTCCCAGATCACAGTAGCCCAGCAGCTCTAATACAACTATTCTGAATTTACGATCATAAAGCTCCGCCATCAGCTTGTTTGAGGGGTCAAACCAGCGGTCATACATTGAGTCTAATAACATTTTTTAAAGTTGTAGGTTTTGTAAAATCCACTACAACCAAGCAGGTAAAGATCAGGTGCAAAGAGATGATGATATTATGTGTAGTAGGAGGCATACCGGGTGATTGATGCAGGTACTACTACAGGGGGAAAAGACAGGAACCCGGTGTGATCGGTTTGGTTGTTGAAACGCATAAATTATTATAACTAGTTTAAGTAAATTACATCTAAATAAAACCCCCGAATGCAAAAAATATCCCCTGTTTTGAAGAACATTTTATGAACGTCTTTTGCACATCCGATTTTTTTGCTGTCACACTTCAATTTATGATAATATAAAATATTGATCCATGCAGCCTTGATGCGCATGAAATTTGTTGTAGAGTTTTTACTTCATTAATCCGCTTCGTAAATATTCCGTAATTTTTACTTATGAAGATCGCTACCTACAATGTGAATGGCGTTAATGGCCGGCTTCCGGTGTTGCTACGCTGGTTGAAAGAATCTGCTCCGGATATCGCCTGCCTACAGGAATTGAAAGCCCCGCAGGAAAAATTTCCGCTGCAGGCCATCGAAGACCTGGGATACCAGGCCATCTGGCACGGACAAAAAAGCTGGAATGGTGTAGCCATCCTCAGCAAAGTGGGCGAGCCCGTTGAAGTAAGAAGAGCATTGCCCGGAGATCCGGAAGACCTGCATAGCCGTTATATCGAAGCGAACATAAATGACCTTCGCATCGGATGCCTCTATCTTCCCAATGGAAATCCGGCTCCCGGCCCTAAATTCGATTACAAGCTGGCCTGGTTCAAACGGCTCACAGCGCATGCAAAGAAATTACTCGCAGAAGATATTCCTGTGATACTGGCAGGTGATTACAATGTGATCCCTACTGAAATGGATGTGTATAAACCCGAAAGCTGGACAAAAGATGCGCTCTTCTTTCCTGAATCGAGAGAAGCATACGCCAAACTGGTGAAGCAAGGCTGGACGGATGCCCTGCGCAAAATGCATCCGGAAGAAAAGATCTATACTTTCTGGGATTATTTCAGGAATGCCTGGGGACGCAACGCAGGTTTGCGCATCGACCACTTTCTCCTAAGCAATCATTTCGATAAAAAGTTGCTCGCTGCAGATGTAGACAGGCAGGTGCGCGGATGGGAGAAAACCAGCGATCATGCACCTGTATGGATCGAGATCAAACATGCTGTAAAGAAGTGAAGCCGATGAAATAATCGAGGATATGGTCCCAGCCTTTTTCGGAATTCATTGCTGATAGATATTCCTCCCAGCCTTCACCGTGCCGGTTGAAATGAAGATGTTTCAATTCCAGTTCCGTTCCGGCATCTGAGTCCCTGAAATGAACATGCACATCACTGGCCTGATCAGGATCGGGCACCGGGATTCTTTTGGGACTGATCTGCCATTTGAATGCGATGAAGCTGTTGATCTCGAATGTTGTGATTCTTCCCCAGTCGCAACGGAATCCATATGGTCCTGTTTCCGTACAAAGACCATCCTGTTTGGGATCTATACGGATCTCCAC
This sequence comes from Pseudobacter ginsenosidimutans, assembly GCF_007970185.1. Taxonomy (NCBI): domain Bacteria; kingdom Pseudomonadati; phylum Bacteroidota; class Chitinophagia; order Chitinophagales; family Chitinophagaceae; genus Pseudobacter; species Pseudobacter ginsenosidimutans. Next base: position 4,380,578 of record NZ_CP042431.1, read on the forward strand.
CAGTTTTTGCTGTGACCAGGTATACTCTTTTGGCCACCAGTTGTTCACCCGGTTCACGAACAGGTCAAATGCCAGTTTCCTGGGCATCGCCACCTGTATTTTTTTGATGATCGTTTCCATGCAGGAAGGTTTATTACCGGATCACTTCATAAATCATACCATCGGCCGCTACTGACCGGCAAACTGAAAAGTTCATTACATTTGGTACAAACTATTCAATCATGATTGCATTCATAGGGATGGGACTATTGGGTTCCAACTTCACAAAAGCATTGCTGAAGAAAGGAGAATCGGTTCAGGTATGGAACAGAACGGCAGAAAAAGCAAAGGCGCTGGAAGCATCCGGTGCAAAAGCATTCGGTTCAATAGTGGATGCAGTCCGCGGTGCGCAACGCGTGCATGTAACTTTATCAGACGATGGTGTAGTGGATGAAGTTTTGCTGCAGGCTGCCCCCGGATTTTCACCAGGCACCGTTATCATCGATCATACCACCACATCTGTAGAAGGTGCTGTTAGACGCACGCAGGAATGGGCTGCTAAAAATATTACGTATGTGCATGTGCCTGTATTCATGGGGCCTGCCAATGCACTCGAAGGATCTGGCGTGATGCTGATCTCCGGCGATCAGGCCATTGCTCAGAAAATATTGCCCTGGCTGGAAACCATGACGGGCAAAGTGATCAATCTTGGCGACCGAATCGGAAAGGCCGCAGGTGTGAAGTTGCTCGGAAATATGTTCCTGATCACACTTACAGGTGGTTTCTCAGACATGCTGGCCACCGCCAAAGCCATGGACCTGCCCGCTTCCGTGATCACCGATCTTTTCAATGAATGGAATCCTGGTGCAGCAGCTCCCGCACGACTCAAAAGGATCCTCGCTGCAGATTATGATAATCCCAGCTGGGAATTGCAGATGGCGCGCAAAGATGCACGCCTGATGATGGAAGAAGCCGCCAGGGGAGGTAAAACACTCACCGTGATCCCGGCTGTGGCAAGGGAAATGGACAAATGGATCGAGAATGGTTACAGGAATAAAGACTGGTCTGTGATCGCGAAAGATAACCTGTGATAATTTATTTCGCATAGATGGCCCCGTCAGTCTGTGCTGACGGGGCTATTTTTTATTGGCCTCACTTTAGCAGTTCTGCCAGTGATTCATAAGTTTCATCATAACTATCCACTTTTTTCCCATTGAGGAAGAAAGTAGGTGTTCCGTTCACGCCGCTGCGCAATCCGCTTTCGAAATCATCTTCCACCCTTTGGTATAATTCCTTATCACGGATATCATGTGCAAACTGTTTTTCATTCAGTTTCAGTTTGGCGGCAAATCCCAGGATACTATCGGGATCGAGTGTTCGCTGATGCTCAAAGATGATATCATGCATCTCCCAGAATTTGTCCTGCCTTCCCGCCGCTTCAGCAGCCATGGCCGCCATCATGGCCATGGGATGTGATTCCTGGAGGGGGAAATTGCGGAACACGAATTGAAGTCTTCCTTTGAACTCTTTCAGTAATTTTTTGATGAAGGGATGGGCGATACCGCAATGCGGACATTGGTAGTCGCCATATTCAACCAGTACCAGCTCCGCATGTGCGTCTCCGGTACGATGGTCGTTTTCCGAAACGGGGACCCTGAGTGTAGCCATAGCGTTTATTTTTTTTGATTGTCCATTGCTTCCAGTGCATCCAGTATGCCATCGGCTCCCGGGTTGATGCCGTCCGGCGAGAGATGGCTCCACTGAATGATGCCGCTCTCGTCTATTACGAACAGGGCCCGCCGGCTTTCACCGGTTTCTTCATTATAGGCCCCGTACAGGCGGCTGACTGCTCCCTTGGGCTCAAAATCCGCCAGCAGCGGGAAATGGATCTTCCTGTTCTCCCCAAAGGCGAGATGGCTCCATTTACTGTCTACCGAAATACCCAATACTTCTGCATTGTATTTGTGGAACAGGCGAAGGGTTTCGTTGTAAAGACTCATCTGATCGCTGCAAACAGGGCTCCAGTCTGCAGGATAGAATGCAAGGATCAGTTTCTTTCCTTTGAAATCACTCAGCTTCAATTGCTGATCAGGCGTAGTGTACAGTTCAAACGCCGGAGCGGGCGTATTCTTCTGGAGGATCATAAAAATGAAAAGTATTAAATCGATGAATGAATGCGGTCGATTTCTCCGGATGAGGGATGAAGGGGATGGTCATACAATTTAACGAAAGTTCCTGAACGGTGGACAGGCTCTCGAAAAACTTCAGGTGGTTCGGGAGAGAAAACCCGGCAGTTTGACGATCATTCCAGCCGCATCACTACGTATCGACATTTGCATGAGATACGCTTGCTTTAGTTTAGGTGGCAAAAATCAAAAATGATGCAAGCAATCATTCAAACACTGGAAGCAAGAAAGAAAGATCTGAAGCAATCCGCCCTGGTTAAAATGGTAGGCGATGAAACACTCACCATGGAATCAAGGCTTGCCTTCACGCCGGCCATGTTGTTCTTTGTGATGGGCTTTAAGGACATCCTCAATGAAATGAAGGATGAAGGCAGTACCAATCCTATGCAGCAAAGCGTGAATGTACATTGCGAAGAAGATTCCTTTCACTGGCAATGGTACCTGAAAGACCTGGAACGTATCAGCTTTGGAAAAGAATTCCTGGCCATTGCACCCGCCGATTTGTTCACCCTGGTTTGGTCAGAGCCCTGGGAAGCCACACGTGAAGTGGTGTACAAGAGTATCCACCTGGCGAAGCATTTCAATACACCTTTTTATAAGCTGATCCTGATTGAAGCGCTGGAAGCAACCTTCGATTGTTTCAATGAGCCTATGTTCAGCCTGGTGCATGCTATGGGACGACAGGAAGAACTGGAGTATTTCGGCCAGTTACATGCGCATGCTGAAGCTGACCATGCCATGGAGAAAACCAGTGAAGAACAGGAGAGCGCTTCCTACAACAATTACCAGCCATCGGAAGAAGAAAGGAAGAATGCCGTTATGATCATCGATGCCGTATTCAAAGCCTTCAATGATGCATTCAATACCTGGTACCAGGTGGGTGTTAGCAAAACAGTGAAACAACTGCTGACTGCCAATGCATAAATATGATCAGCGCCTGTGTTATCTGCAGGCGCTGATTTTATTATTGTTGAATAGTTACATTATTTCAGTGATTTGCTGATGGCTCTTGCTGAATCCAGGTGTACCCGCAACACAGGCAGTGTACGTGATGCAAAACCTTTGATGGTACTGTCTGAAGAACTGGCTGCAGCCTTTTCAAATGCTTTGATATCTTTCTCGTGATCATTCACCATCATTGTCATATAAGCCTTATCGAATTCCTTTCCCTCTTTCTTGCTGATCTCGTCGATATGTTGCTGATGCTTTTCCAGTGATGAAGGCAGCTGGAAACTTTTTGCGGCTGCAATATTCTGTAAATCTGTATTGACCTTTGAATGATCGGAAACCATCATGGCGCCGAAAGCCTGTACACGTGGATTGGTTGCTTTTTGCTGCGCCAGCTGACCCAGCGTTACTTCCATCATGCCACCTGAAGCAGCTTCTGTAGCAAAGGCACTGCTGTTCTTGTCGAGCGGTGTATTGTCTATCACAGGGCCTGTAGTGGAAGCATCAGGTTGATGACCTGAAGAGGCAATAGTATCGTTATTACTGTTCTGCACAGGAGCAGTAGCTATATTGTTGGTGCTGTCTGTGCTTTCCGAAGCTGTTCTGTTGCTGTTATTGCAACTGATAATGAAGGCGGCTGCCATCAGGATGAGTAATTGTTTCATAAGCTTCATGGCTTTTACAGGATATAATGTCATAATTCCTGTGCCAGCAACCGCAGCGCTGTTCCTTGTTTAGAATTATACACAGAGTAACAGGCTGCGCAATTCCTTTCTCAATTATGCAGTCTGTGAATCCGGAATAAAAAATGCAATACTCAACTATTGCTGTGATGTTTGTGTGAAGGTTTTGAAGTTGTTGTCGAAACATTCTTGCACAAAATCAATCTTTACAACCTGTGTCTCTAAAACCCTGACCTGATGCGGGTATCAAAGGATTTTCATTTTTATATTGCGCTTGTTATTAAGACAAACTCTGTATATTAGCGCGTCATTTCCAATTGAATGACAAATGTTCAATTCCCCTCCAACTGGCTCCGGGTTTCTGTAAGTAGCAATGTTCAGGTTATACGTATGCCTTGACAGTAATGGTCTTTACACTACCATACTGTATTGTATTTTTTAACCATTTGATATTTGCTATGAAAAAACAACTATGCATCCTCGTGACATTGTTTATGGCAACAATTGTCAACCTGAATGCCCAGGTGGGTATCGGAACTACATCACCTGCGGCCAGTTCTATTTTAGATGTTACTTCAACTACAAAAGGGGTATTGGTTCCGAGAATGACAGCTACAGAAAGGGGAAATATCGTCGGACCTGCTGAAGGTTTGATGGTGTATCAGACAAACGCGCCTATTGGCTTATGGATGTACATTAATAGTACATGGACCAGACTGGCATCAATTGCTGATCTGTTGACTTTCGGTCAATCATCAGCGTTTGCAGCCAATACTACAGGAGCGAATCTTGGGATTACACTCGTTAGTTATGCAACTATTGCTTTACCAAGCGATCAGAACCTGGGTGCATTGGTTACAAAGAATGCCGGGAATACTGAATTCACAGTAACGCAGGCTGGTCGTTACAGGATTGCCTACAGAATCAATATTACAGCGGGATTGCTGGCCAACAGCCGTGTCAGGATAGCCGGAGCTATTAATCCTGTACTCACAATCAATCCAGGCTTAGTGAGTACCTCTTCTTTTGCTGCTGAGGCGATTGTAACTCTCGCGGCGGGAAGCACAATATCCCTGGAAATTGGGGGGGTAGCTACTGCAATCATCCTGTCGAGCGGTCAGGGCGCTGCACTCACCATTCAAAGGGTTGAATGATTTCCGCCACGCAGTTATTTCATTCACCTAAAATTCAGAAAATGCGATACCTATTACTTAGCATATGCAGCGCGTTGCTTTGGCTGCAGGGCAGTTCCCAGTTGAGTGTAGGGTCTACAGATCCGCTGTATATCCAAAGTGGTACAACCTTCTTTGTAGACAGCCTGGTTCTGATACCCAGCACAAATACTACTGTCAGCAACACCAATCTCACCAAAAGCTACAGTTCCATTTCAGGACCTGGTGGCGCACTCAGCATTACGCGGGTGTACAATTTCTCTACAGCGCTTCCTACTTATAATGGAGAGGCTGGCATCATATATGATGATGCCGAGCTGGCAGGAAACCCGGAAGCATCGCTACGCATCGCTTACCGGACTGGCCCTACCTGGACTACCACTACTTCCGGTAATGTGGATCCGGTTGCGAATTTCGTTTCCTACACAGCCACTGGTCAGATCTATGATCAGATCACTGCAACCCAGGCCGGAGCTGTGTTACCTGTTACCTTCACTAATTTCGTTGCTACACTGCAGAACAATTATGTTCATCTCAACTGGGCCATGGGCGATATTACCGGCCTGCTGAACTTTGATGTGCAGTATAGCGACAATGGCCGTAACTGGAGCACTGCAGGCTCCGTATCCGCTCCTGCGAATACGCGCGACTTCAGCTTCCAGCACAGCGATCTGAACTTCACCAACAGGTTCTATCGCATACAGGCCAACGAAGTGAATGGCATCCGCACTTACTCTAAACTGGCGGCGGTTCGCAAAGGCGAAACAGCATCCAGTGTAAGCATTATACGCAAGGGAAGCGGAACTGTGCTGTTCTTCAACGGCTCTGTTCCTGGCGTGATCCAGGTGTATGATGTGAGTGGACGCCTGTTGATGAGCCGCAATGTGCAACAGCAGCAGGTTGAGATCCAGGGCATCTCCTCCGGCGCTTACATCATCCACTATGTGATCGATGGTAAGAAAATGTCGAAGATGATCCAGCTCTAATTCGCTTTTTTACTTTGGTACAAATATGAATCCCCGGCATTGCGCCGGGGATTTCTTTTGTGAAGGGTCAGCGGTTCTTATCTTCATTGTTTGATAAACCTGGTCAGTTCCCTTGCTATGGCGCTCTGCAATACCAGTTGATAAGCTCCTGCGGGTAATCCTGTTACCGGAACAGTAATTTGCTGTTCGCCTTTTTGAACAGTTAACGACTGCTGCATCAACGTTCTTCCCTGCATATCGATAATGAACATACGCAGTTGTTCCATTTTGGGTGAACTGATCTGCATCACCAGCTGAGAACCTGTTACAGGGTTTGGCATTACTTTCACCTGCAGGTTGCCGGGGATGGAGCGGTTCAGTTCGATGATGGAAGAATATTCTGCCGTTGCATCAGGCTCTTTGATCTGTAAACGGTACCATGCTTTTCCTGAAACAGGATGCTCGTCTTTGAATTTGAATGGCGTATTGCAATCTGCCTGGCTTGCCCACACGATACCAATGGAACTGTAATGGACGCCATCTGTACTTCTTTCCACTGAAAAATCAACATCATTGGTGCAACTGGCTTTCCACTGCAGGAGATTATGATCAGGCTGTACAGTGCCTCTGAAATATTCCATTTTGATAGGCAGGGCCGTATAGGCTTTGCTGGCGAAATAAAAAGAAGAGAAACTGTTAACCTGGAAGCTATACACATAATCCAGTCCCCAGAAATCAGCAGTGCTGCTCAATGGCAAAGCTGTGGCCTTCACTGCTTTGCTGCAGGGATCATCATTCTTGAAAAGGGTAAGGTCTGTATGGTTGTTGATGCCTGAACCTTCTGTGGCTTTCAGTACATCGAGCTCTGTTTTTTTCACGTAGATGCGCACACTAACCGGGGTTGCCGGAGTAAACTGGGTAGTGATGGTAACATTCCGGTTAAGGTAAAATCTTCCTGCTTCATCTTTCCGGGTTTCACCATCATGCGTGTACAGGCTGATCCTTACATTACCCAGCACATTACCATTGGCATTGATCTCGGCAACTGCTTTGCCTTCTTCATCGGTGAAGGGGATCCATTCAGTAGCATTTGCTGCATTGATGGTGGCGGGAGCAATGCCTTTGCAGGAGCCTGGTATTCCCGGCGCCACGAGGGCAGGCAGCACCAGCATTTCGTTGCCTTCGGGCAGTCTTCCGTTCTCACCGGTGAAATCATTCAGGTTCTTGAATTGCCCGTTCAACAAATCATATTCGAACATATTGCCGCCTTGATCCAGCAGTGGGCCACCCATCCTGGTAAGTCCGTACAATTTATTGTTGAAGACTGTTACACTATTCAGGCCCTGTGCATTGGCCGGAGGAATGAAAGGATGAAGATTGGCGAATGCAAAAGTATTGGGGTCATAAGTAAAGAGCGAGCCTACTGCATTGTTGGGGCCGTCAACAGCGGTCATGCCATAGAATTTGTTGTTATGCAGCGTAAGAGCATTACGTGTTCCATGACCGGATCCTATGCTGAAATGGTAGCGCACGATCATACCATTGTTGGCAGGATAATATTCAAACAGCGTACCCTCTCCATTATTGCCTCCTTTATTGGTTGTGCCGATCAGTTTGTTATTGTACACCATGAGCGGGGCGCCAGGTTCTGTACCAAATCCATCTCCCATTTGAACTTTCACTGTGTAAGTGCTGGTGGAAAGATCGTATTCGTATAAAACGCCACCATTGAAACTTCCTCCGTAACTGGTGGTGCCATATAATTTACCATTGTACACTGTGGGGTAGGAAAGGGGAATTGTACCCGTAACAGCAGTGAATGTATGTAAGATCTTGAACTGGTGATTGGCAGGATTGAACTCGAACAATATCCCGCCCGCTTCCTGCCTGACGGTGCCATAGAATTTGTTGTTGTATAAGATCAATCCGTTCTCATAACTTGGATGACTATTCGCAGCAGGCAAATGATACCTGTCTTTAAATGTTCCTGTTGCCATGTCATAGGAGAAGATCACACCTCTGTTGTTATACCCTCCCTTTGTAGTAATGCCGTACAATTCGCCCTGGTAGTATACCAGTTTGCCTGCGGGGTCATAGATACCACCACCATAATCGAACTTTCTCAATACGGCATTTTGATTTGGGTCATAATAAAAGATAGTGCCTTCATTGTAGTGGCCGCCATTGATGGTTTGTCCATATAATCTGCCTGCATATTCCATCAGGAAGCCATTGGGATCATCGCCCATATTATTACCGAAGTAAAACTTTGCATAGAAGGCATTATTTGCCGGATTGAATTCGAACAACATGCCTTTGCCGTTGGCGCCGCCTCCGGTAGTACCGATGATCCTGTTGTTGAACACTGTCAGCCCATAAAGTGAAGTGCCACTGATGGCTGTAAAATCGCCCCGGATGATTGCCTGGTTGGCGGCAGGATCATATTCGATCAGCTTACCTTCAGTGCCGGTAAATTCTTCGGTGTAGATACCTGTATAGATCTTATTGTTGTACACCACCATTGACCTGTTCCCTTTTGCCTCGAAAAGATCCACAAAGGAAAGCTTGGTGGTAGCTATATTGGTATTGGGATTGTATTCCACCAGGTTATCGCCGGTCAGGTAGAACCTGTTATTGTGTAACAGCATCTGCTGGTCATAACTGACACCGGGAATCACGTTGAAGGATAGTCGCTTGGAAATGGTGCCGGCAGCAATATCATAAGCATAGATATGTCCATAACCGTTATTGCCTCCTTCGCTGGAAATACCAAATAATCTTCCATTGTAATAGGTAAGGTCAGACATGGTGTAGCCGCCATCGGTTTCAGGAAAGATGTATTTCGATGTAAGACTTCCGGTGGCGGGGTCGAATTCTATCAGTTGTGCAGGACCTTTCCAGAAGCTGGTTTCTTTTGCCAGTACTCCATAGAGTTTGTTGCCTGCCAGGGTAAGCCTTCCTGTTATGCCACCGCCCTGAAGTGGGGCCAGGCTGGCAACGTTCCTGGTGGTATTGGCAACGGGATCATATTCAATGATCATCCCTCTGTCCAGCATTCCACCAAATTTCATCACCCTGTAGAATTTTCCATTGTACTCCGTGAAGCCTGTGTACGGGGATTTTCCCGGGTTCTTCACTTCGAACAAATGTTGGGTGGATAAACCTGTTCCATTGGAACGGGTGGAGAATATCAGTCCCTGGTCATCATTGCCACCGCGGGGAGTGGTACCCCAGAACTGGTAAATCCCCTGCGCATGGATGGCAGTGGATACAGCAATGATCTGCAGTAAAAAGAGGAAAGCGTATAACTTTTTCATAGCACCTGTTTAATTGCCTGCAAAATAGCAGGCTCCAACAGGGCTCAGTACCCGGTTTTAATGAATGGGTGATTTGATTTAACGGATACTATAAAGCGCGTCCGGACAGCAGTTGAAGCAGTTCTTCCTTTTTACGGGGAGAGATGGAAATGCTGGTGTCGTCGTTCATCACTACATAACCACCATCGGTTTTCAGGTAGCGTTTCACTTCTTTAAGATTAATGAGATGTGAGTTGTGCACCCGGAAGAATCCATGGTCCGCCAGTATCGATTCATATTCTTTCAGGTTCTTGCTCACCATGATCTTCCTGTTCTCTTTCAGGTAAAAAACGGTGTAAGCACCGTTGGCCTCCAGGTGCAGTACCGATGCGATAGGGATGAATTCAAGTCCTTCGGAAGTAGAAAGGCTGATGGTGTAATCCTGTTGTTGTTTCACCAGGTTTTGCAGCAGGTGCTGCAATTGTTGCTGTGGTTGTTTATTGTTGATCTGGCGGATGGCTTTCTGCACAGCGCTTTGAAGTTCCTGCACATCGATGGGTTTGAGCAGGTAGTCCACTGCACTGATGCGCAAAGCCCTGATGGCATATTGATCGTAGGCGGTGGTGAAGATCACCTGCGCGGAAGCTGAAGGACTTAGTTTCTGCAATATGTCGAATCCCGTTCCGGGATGCATTTCGATATCGAGAAAAAGTATCTGAGGTTGCAGCTGGTGAATGCTTTTTACTGCTTCATCAACAGTAGCGGCAGTTCCGGTAACGGTCAGTTCAGGACATAGTTCTTCCAGCAGGTTTTGCAACAACTCCCGGCTGCGGACCTCATCGTCGGCAATGAATGCGGTATACTTCAAGGCTTTTATTTTTTCTTTTTGGGTGCAGAGGAATCTCCGATCATCAACTGCGGAGTGAGTACGCGTTTCTCGAATTGCTTTATCGGCCTTTTACTTTCGATCAGTTGTAAAAGCAGTTCTGTGGCTGCCTGCCCGATCTCGTAGGCCGGCTGGCGCACCACGGTAAGCGATGGGTTCAGCAATTCTGCAATATCGGTATTGGAAAAACCAACAACGGCGATATCATCCGGTACGCGAAGGCCGCGGCGCTTCAGTGTTTTGAGCAGACCGGTTGTGAGTTTGTCGCTGGTAGTGAAGATCGCATCAGGTTTTTGCTTCAGGGTGAAGAGCCGGTTCACGGCATCTTCGATCTCCGAGAACACCATGCCGCCGTAAAAACAATGTTTGATATATGTATCGCTGGGGGTAATTCCGTTTGTGAGCAATGCTTCTTTGTAGCCGGCCAGCCTTTCGCTGGTGATATTGAGGAACTCTGAATTGGCGATGGCTGCAATGCGGCGGTAGCCATTCTTCACCAGGTGTTCCGTGGCTTCATAGGCGCCCTTGAAATTGTCTACGATCACGCTGTGCGTTTTGATCTCTTCCGTGATACGGTCGAAGAATACGATGGGAAGACCGCGCTCGTGCAGCGCCTTCAAATGGCTGATATCATTTGTTTCGGTAGACACGGAGATCAGCAATCCATCTACAGACCGGGAAGATAAGTAACGGAGATCGATCACTTCCCGTTCGTAGGATTCGTGGCTCTGTGAGATGATCACATTGTAGCCTTTGCTGTAGGAAATGGATTCGATGCCATTGATGATCTGTGAAAAGAAATTATTGGCCACTTCGCAGACCACCACGCCGATGGAGCGGCTGCGTTTTTCTTTCAGGCTTAATGCGATGGGATTCGGCTGGTAATTCAGCTTCTCCGCACAATCGAGCACCAGCTGTTTGGTTTCCTGGCTGATCTCATAACTATCCCGCAACGCTCTCGATACGGTTGACGTGGATAATCCCAGGGCCCGGGCAATATCTTTGATGGTTACTGCTTCAAATTTCATAAGCGGTCAATTGCGTTGGAACGCAGTTTACAGGAGTTAAATATACACTTTTTCGGCCGCCGTAAGATAGCAAGTTACTGCATGGCTGAGATCCGCAACTGACTGGCATCGTTGCCGGGAACGATTGCGTAAATAAAAAGAGGAAGGCAATGTTCAGGTATAAAAATATCTGACTAGCATTGAGAAGAGAAATAACTGTATCCGCGACACTTATGCAGTTAATGATTGACTGTTTTTTACGTTTGCTCAATATAAAAAAAGCCATATGAAGCACCTTTCTCTGCTGTTGCTCCTGGTTGCAGGGTTACAGACCATTTCATTGGCGCAGACCAACCAGATCAAAGGCCGGGTCACAGACGACAGTACCGGCGCTGCGCTATCCGATGTTTCTGTAACACTCCCGGGAAAAACCGGCGGCACCAAAACAAACGACAGGGGCGAGTTCACGCTGAACATCCCTGCCAACTCACCCGGGAAATTAACCCTGACCATCAGTCTTCTCGGTTATTCATCACAGACAGTTACTGCTGAACCAGGAAAAAACATCAGCATCTCTTTGAGCCGGACTGCCACCGCGCTTGAGGATGTGGTGGTGATCGGTTACGGAACTGTTCGCAGGCGCAATCTTACAGGTTCAGTTTCTTCCGTCAACTCCAAACAATTGCGCGATGTTCCCCTTTCCTCCGCTGCGGAAGCGCTCACCGGCCGACTTGCAGGCGTTCAGGTAACCACTACGGAAGGAGCGCCCGGAGCCGATGTGCTGATCCGTATCCGCGGAGGCGGCTCCATCACGCAGGATAATGCGCCTATCTATATCGTAGACGGTATCCAGGTGGAGAATGCCCTTTCATTCATCTCCCCGCAGGACATCGCGAGTGTGGACGTATTGAAAGATGCGGCCACCACTGCCATCTACGGCGCACGCGGCGCCAACGGCGTGGTGATCATCACCACCAAATCCGGCAAAGCCGGCAAAACACAGGTGAGCTATAACGGCTCATTCGGATGGAGGGAGATCGCAAAAAAAATGGACGTACTCAATCCATATGATTTCGTAATGTGGCAATGGGAGAGGAATAAGCTCATCCCCGATACCAGCTTCAGCCGTAATTACGGCTCTACCTGGGATACGATGAACGTATACAAGAACTCACCATTCATCAACTGGCAGGAAGAAGTGTTTGGAAGAAAGGCCGGCTACCAGAACCATAACGTCTCCGTGAGCGGAGGCAGCCAGGCCACCACCTTCAACCTCAGTCTTACCAGTAATAAAGAAGATGGTATCCAGCTGGAAACAGGATTCGACAGAAAGATTGCCAATTTCAAACTCGATCATAAGGCCAGCGATAAATTCAAGATCGGCTTCACCGCACGTTATCTCGATCAGCAGATCCAGGGCGCAGGCACCACCAATACCGGAACCCGCACCACCAACCGTCTTCGTCACAGTATCCAGTACAGACCCTACGAATCTGCCAATGCACCTTCCGTGGATGAATTCGATGATGAGCTCTACAGGAATTCCGGCAATATGGTGAACCCTGTATTGCTGACGCAGGCTGAATACCGCAGACAGTACACCAGGGCTGTGAACCTGAGCGGTTATGTTTCCTACAGTATCCTGAAGAATCTCGTTTTCAGGTCTACCATCGGTTTCGATAACAATAACCAGCGTACAGACCTGTTCTATGGAAAGATCACCAATACGGCGCGAAACAATTCATCCTTACCCGTGGCCAGCATTGCACAACAGAACTCAACTACCTTCAATATCTCCAACACACTGCAGTATTCCCTGCCAAAGTTCGGCGATCATTCACTGGATGTAATGGTAGCCCAGGAGATCTATGAAACGAAGGCGAAGACCAATACAACCGAAACAAGATATTTCCCCGCGGATATTTCACCAGACAAGGCGCTGGCCAATATGGGACTGGGTTCACCGCCTCCCGGCTTCCAGCAGCCCAGGCCAACCAGTAACGAAACGCCGCCCAGCCGCATCTTCTCCGTATTCGGAAGAGTGAACTACGACTGGAACAATAAACTGATCGCGCAATTCACATTGCGTGCAGACAGGTCCAGCAAATTCAAATACGATAATGGCCTCCTCATCTTCCCTTCAGGTTCCGTGGCCTATCGCCTGATCGAAGAGAAATGGCTCAGTGATATTGCCTGGCTTTCCGATGCCAAGATCCGCGCCGGATATGGTGTGGCTGGTAACAATCGTATCGGAGACCTGCTTTATATGCAACTCTATGGTGTAACCGGTGAATATGCGCTTGGTCATACCGTACTTCCCGGTTTTGCACCTCCGGCTTTGGCCAATACAGAACTGAAATGGGAGAAGACAGTATCCCGCAGTGTGGGCCTCGATCTCGGCTTCCTCAGCAACAGGCTGCAATTCACCGTGGATTACTACCATAATAAAGGCAATGACCTGCTGCTTTCTGTTGCCATCCCTCCAACTCTCGGTTATACATCACAGTTGCAGAACGTTGGTTCCACTTCCAACAGGGGATGGGAATTCCAGCTGAACGGTACACCTGTTCAGCGCAAAGATTTCTCATGGACTTCCAATTTCAATATCGCTTTCAACAAGAACAGGGTGGAAAGCCTCGGTGGCCTCAAACAACAGACCCGCAGTGCAGGCTGGCAGGGATCTGATGGCGCCGACGATTATCTTGTGAAAGTAGGAGAGCCCGTTGGCCTGATGTACGGATTTGTGAGCGATGGCATATTCCAGGTTTCGGATTTCGATTACAATGCTGGCACCGGGGCATATACGCTCAAGGCAGGTGTCGCCAACCCCAATGCCATCACCGGCCTGGTAAGGCCCGGTACCATGCGGATCAAAGATATCAACGGCGATGGCCGGATCACAAACGATTCAGACCGCGTGGTGCTCGGTAATGCAAACCCCAAATTCACCGGTGGATGGAACAACCAGTTCCAATATAAAAATTTCGATCTGAGTGTGTTCGTGAATTTCGTATATGGCAACGATGTATACAATGCGAATAAGATCGAATGGACAGACGCCAGCTTTCCGCATCTCAACATGTTGTCTGTGATGAAAGACAGATGGAGGAATATCGATGACAATGGCAACCTGGTTACAGATCCTGCGGAGCTGACCAAGCTCAACCCAAATCCAAAGATGTGGACGCCCAACAATGGCCAGCGCTACTTCCTCACCAGTTATGCTATCGAGGATGGTTCCTTCCTGAGGCTGAACAATATCACGCTCGGTTATACCCTGCCAAAAAAGATCAGCACCAAAGCAAGGATCTCCAATCTCAGGGTATACGGCACCGTTAATAACCTGCATACCTGGACAAACTACAGTGGATATGATCCTGAAGTAACAGCCAGGAGAACAGACCCACTGACGCCAGGGGTTGATTTTGCAGCCTATCCCCGCGCTGTTACCTGGGTGTTTGGCCTGAACGTTACATTTTAATAATTATCAAAAAGCTTTCTATATGAAAACCCGATTTTCTCATCTTCCCTTACTGTACCTGCTGCTGGTAATAACAGCGTTTGCAGGTGGCTGTAAGAAATATATGGAAGTGAAGCCGGTGTCGCAATACGATCTTAACCAGGCATTCTCAGATGTATCCAATGCCACCACAGCTTTGATCGGCGTGTACGATGAGCTGATGGGAGACAATGGCTACGGCATCCGCATCAACCTGTATTATCCATACGACTCCGATGATTTCATGACAACCGGCACGCTTGATAATGGCCGCCGCGGCATTGGAAGATACCAGTTGCTGTTTTCCAACAGTGAGATCCGCAACCCCTTCCTGCAAATGTATCGTGGTGTTGAAAAAGCAAATCTCTGCATCGAGCAGATCCCGTTGATGCCACAATATGAGAGCGGCACCGATATTGAAAAAAGGGACCTGAGAAGATTGTATGGAGAAGCGCTGGCACTGCGTGCTCAATACTATTACGAATTGATCCGCAACTGGGGAGATGTTCCTGCGCCAATGATCCCCGCATATCAGCAAAAGGAATTGTTCGTGCCCCGTTCCAACAGGGATTCAACATACGACAAGATCATTGCCGACCTGGAAACAGCCATCGGATTCCTGCCCTGGCGCACGGAAGTGGCGCCCAGAAATGAGCGTATCTCCAAAGGCGCAGCCAAAGCGCTCCGCGCAAAGATCGCACTCTTCCGTGGCGGCTACTCCCTTCGCAACGAAACCAAACAAATGGAACGCAGGCCCGATTACCTGAAGTACTATGAGATTGCCCGGGATGAATGTGCCGATATCATGGCCAGAAGAGATCAGCACGATCTCAATCCCGATTTCACCAATATCTGGAAAACACTCAGTGCATTCAGCCCCGACCCAAAAGGTGAGATCATTTTTGAAGCAGGTGCAGGAGGCGGTAATAGCAATTCCGACAGCCGCATGGCCAACTATGATGGTGTGCGTACGGATGCTGCTTCCCGTTATGGTCCGGGAGGTGGAGGTATCGCAGCGCTTCCGGTTTATTTCTATGCTTTCGATTCCATCGATACAAGAATTGAGTCCACATTCGGACTGTACCAGGTTCCTGCCAACAATATCAAAAGGCCGCAGGCCCTCACTTCCGTTACCAATGGCAAATACAGAAGGGATTGGCGCAATCCATTGCTGCCAGGTCAGGCGTTGAACGTGGGCTACAACTGGAGCTTTATCCGCTTTTCGGATGTGTTGCTGATGTATGCTGAAGCAGTGAACGAGATCAATGGCGCTCCCACACCAGAAGCCATCAGTGCTTTTGAAGAAGTGCGCAAGCGTGCTTACAGGGGCAATACAGATAAGATAGGTGTTACGCCCACTGATAAAGCAGGATTCTTTACAGCCATCGTACATGAGCGGAGACTGGAATTTGGCGGCGAAGGCATTCGCAAATATGACCTCATCCGCTGGAACCTGCTGAATGCAAAAATGAACCCGGTAACCGGCGAGATCCGCCAGGACCTCCGCGATCTCAGGGATGGTGCAGGCAAATATGCGAATGTGCCGGTAAACCTTTACTACAAAAATAACGGGGAAGAGTATGGTATCTATGGCTCATTGTACAAGCCAAATGAAGCCACGGCGCCTTCCGGCTATACCAGGGTGAACTGGAGGCAAGACCTGATCAGAACGGATAATATCCTTGATGTAAGCGTTGCCAAAGTGCATTATATCGATGGCATCGCCTATTTCTTCACACCCAACAAAAGCGAACTGTTCCCATTCGATCAGGCCACAGTGGATTCCTACCAGGGTAAGCTCACGCAGAACCCTGGATATTAGTAACATTCATGAACAACCGATAATGATGAAGTACCGTGTGAAACATACTTTCTTCCTGCTCCTGGGTTGCGCTGTTGTACTGGGCTGCAAGGCCCGGCAAGCGGCGGAACAAACTCTCTCTTCTGAAATCCCGGCCTTTCCCGGCGCGGAAGGTTTCGGGAAATTCACCACCGGGGGAAGGGGAGGGAAAGTGATACTGGTCACCAATCTCAATGATGCCGGCCCGGGATCCCTTCGCGAAGCCATCGACGCAAAATTCCCCCGCATCGTTGTGTTCACCATATCGGGCACCATCGCACTGGAATCGCCACTTAAGATCAGATATGGAAATATTACCATCGCCGGGCAATCAGCGCCCGGTGATGGTATTTGTATCCGTAACTATGTTTGCAGCATCACTGCCGATAATGTGATTGTCCGTTACCTGCGTTTCCGTTTGGGTGATGAACGAAAACAGGCCGATGATGCCTTCAATGGCACCGGCCATAAAGATATCATCGTGGACCATTGCTCCATGAGCTGGGCCGTGGATGAGAATGCATCTTTCTACAACAACGAGAATTTCACCATGCAATGGTGCATCATTGCCGAAAGCCTGCACCAGAGCGTGCATTTCAAGGGAGCACATGGATATGGCGGCATCTGGGGCGGCAAAGGCGCCAGCTTCCACCACAATCTGTTAGCACATAATACAAGCCGTAACCCCCGTTTCAACGGCGCCCGTTTCCTGAATACTGAAAATCCTGAAAAAGTGGACTTCAGGAATAATGTAATTGTGAACTGGTCCTTCAACAGCAGTTACGGCGGCGAAGGAGGTAATCACAATATGGTCAATAATTATTATGAGGCCGGTCCGGCTACACGCAAATCGGTCGCCAACCGCATACTCAATCCAGCTGATACCCCCAGCGGTAAATTCTATGTGACGGGTAATTTTGTAAAAGGATTTCCGGCTATTACAGCCAACAACTGGGCCGGTGGCGTGCAGGGGCCGCACTGGCGTGATGCCCGGACGGATCAACCCATTCCTTTTGTAAGCATCGGAGAGCAATCGCCCGAACGCGCCCGGGAACTGGTGCTGGCAAAAGCAGGAGCCAGTTACAAACGCGATGCTGTAGACACGCGCATCATCGATGGAATAAAAAATGGAAAAATGAATGATGGTCCTGAAAAGAATGGCATCATCAATTCGCAGACGGATGTAGGCGGATGGCCGGTATTGAAATCATTACCCGCTCCGGAAGATAAAGACCAGGATGGCATGCCGGATGAGTGGGAAAGAAAAAACGGACTGGACCCATCCAACGCCGCAGATGCTTCGGCTTTCAAACTCGATAAACAATACACCAATATTGAGGTATATCTCAATAGCCTGGTATACGATAAATAAATGTGATGATGAAAATATTGCTACCCTGTTGCCTGTTGCTGATGGCGTTCAGCCTGCAACAAAAGAAGAAACTCACCATTTTCCTGGCTGGTGATTCCACCATGTCTGTGAAAGAAACAAAAGTGTTCCCCGAAAACGGATGGGGAATGCCCTTTGTACATTTTTTCGATAGTACAGTTTCAGTAGACAATCGTGCAAAAAATGGAAGAAGCACCAAAACATTTATCTCTGAAGGTCACTGGCAGCGTTTGATCGATGACGTGAAAGCAGGCGATTTTGTTTTGATCCAGTTCGGCCATAACGATGAAGCCAAAGAAAAACTGGAAAGATATACTACACCCGATGAATACCGCGCCAATCTCACACGCTTCATCAGCGAGACCAGGTCCAGGGGCGCAACACCTGTAATCATCACGCCTGTATCCCGCCGCAGGTTCGATTCTGCCGGCAATGCCATTCCCACACACGAAGCCTATTCTCCGCTGGTGAAAGAAATTGCGGATGCGCAGAAAGTAAGTTTTATCGATCTCGATACCAAAAGTCGCGCCCTTTATCAGCAGTTCGGAAAAGAAAATTCAAAATGGCTTTTCCTCCAACTCGCTCCGGGCGAACATCCCAACTATCCCAATGGCAGGAATGATAATACACATTTCAATGAGCTCGGCGCCAGGCTGGTGGCACAACTGGTGCTGGCCGATCTGAAAACGCTGGAACCCGAACTGGCATCCAGGATCGTAGTGTCACAAATCAAATAACATGAAATTATTCTTAAGTACTATATTTCTGTTGCTGCTGCACACTGCATATGCACAACAAGACCAGACCGGAAAGAAATATGATTTTGTAGTGGCGAAAGATGGCTCCGGCAATTTCAAAACCATCCAGGAAGCTATCAATGCAGTGCCTGATATGCGCCGCAACGAGACGGTGATCTTCATTAAGAAGGGTATTTACAAAGAGAAACTGGTGCTGGCAGAAAGCAAGAGCCTGGTGCATTTTATCGGAGAGAGTAAAGACAGCACCATTCTCACCTACGATGATTTTGCCAGCAAGAAGAACGCATTCGGTGAAGAGATCGGTACTTCAGGTTCTTCCAGTTTTTACATCTACGGAAAAGACTTTACAGCAGAGAATATCACGTTTGAAAATTCTTCCGGACCGGTAGGGCAGGCAGTAGCGGTACTGGTGGCGGGCGACAGGGCGAAATTCAAAAATTGCCGCTTCCTCGGTTTTCAGGATACGCTCTACACCTATGGTTACGAGAGCCGCCAGTATTATGAGAATTGTTATATCGAAGGTACAGTGGATTTTATTTTCGGTGCGTCTACCGCGGTGTTCAGCAATTGCACTATCTTCTGTAAGAAAGGCGGCTATGTTACTGCAGCATCCACACCCGGGAACAAGAAATTCGGTTATGTGTTCTTTCAATGCAGTATCACCGGCGATGCTCCGGCAAATTCCTATTATCTCGGGAGACCCTGGCGGCCATTTGCCAAAACAGCTTTCATCGATTGCCAGCTGGGCGCAATGATCCGCCCGGAAGGATGGCATAACTGGAGCAAGCCAGATGCAGAGCGCACCACTGTTTATGCAGAATACAACAACAATGGCCCCGGCGCCAGCAACAGCAAGCGGGTAGCCTGGAGCCACCAGCTTACGAAAGACGAAGCAGCATTGTACACCCTGGAAAATATTTTAGGCGATTGGAAAATAAAATAAGACATACAATACTACAGCAGGGGTTGGCGCTGGTAATACTGGCCTGTCCATTTGCACTGCCTGCTCAACAGAAGCCGGCTTCCACCGTATCACAGGTTTGGGTAGCCGATAATGGTGATGGTACTTATAAAAACCCTGTACTGCATGCAGATTATTCTGATCCCGATGCCGTAAGGGTGGGGGAGGATTTCTACATGACGGCCAGTAGCTTCAATGCCGCGCCGGGGCTGCCGATCCTGCATTCCCGGGACCTGGTGAACTGGAAGCTGATCGCTTATGCATTGCCGAAGCAAATCCCCCTTGATGTATTCAGCAAGCCACAGCATGGCAATGGCGTATGGGCGCCATCCATCCGCTTCCATAAAGGAGAGTTTTACATTTATTATCCCGATCCTGATTTTGGGATCTATCTTATCAAAGCCAAACATCCCGCCGGCCCATGGACTGAACCTGTGCTGGTGGAAGCCGGCAAGGGATTGATCGATCCCTGTCCGTTGTGGGATGATAACGGTGATGTATACCTGGTTCATGCTTATGCAGGAAGCCGCGCCGGTATCAAAAGCATCATCGTGGTGAAGAGGATGAATGCAGCAGGCACCAAAGTGCTGGATGCAGGCAGGCTGGTTTATGACGGACATGAAACCGATCCCACCATCGAAGGCCCCAAGTTCTACAAACACAATGGCTACTATTATATTTTTGCCCCGGCAGGCGGCGTGTCTACCGGCTGGCAACTGGTGCTTCGTTCCAAAAATATTTATGGCCCCTATGAAAGAAAAGTGGTGATGGACCAGGGCAGTTCTCCCATCAATGGCCCGCACCAGGGCGCCTGGGTGAATACACCAACAGGACAGGACTGGTTCCTTCATTTCCAGGACAAAGATGCTTATGGCCGTATCGTGCACCTGCAACCGATGCGTTGGGTGAACAACTGGCCTGTGATCGGCATCGATAAAGATGGAGATGGAAAAGGAGAACCGGTAATGAAGCATAAGAAACCTTCAGGAAAATCAACTTATGGAATTATTACGCCGCCCGACTCCGATGAATTTAATGATGCTGTATTGGGATTGCAGTGGCAATGGCAGGCAAACCCTGTTGCTGCCTGGAGTTTTGCTGATGCACTAAAAGGCGGTCTGCGCCTGTATTCTGTGCAGCAACCCGATGATACAAAAAATCTATGGGACTTACCCAATCTCCTTTTACAGAAATTCCCTGCGGAAGAATTCACTGCAACTACTAAAATAAGTTTCCATCCTTCACCCAAAAACCTGCAGGAAAAAACAGGACTGGTGGTACTGGGGCTGGATTATGCAGCGTTGGAATTACAGGCCCGTGAAGATGGTCAGTACCTCGTGTATTCCGTTTGTGATAATGCAGATAAGAAAGCGTTGCCGAAAAATACAGATCTCACCCGGATCAGCACAAAAGATATTTATCTCCGTGTGATGGTGACCAAAGGCGGCATCTGCCAATTCAGTTACAGCACAGACGGAAATCAATTCATATCGATAGAAAGCGTATTCACTGCCAAACCCGGCAAATGGGTGGGAGCCAAACTGGGATTGTTCTGCTCCCGGACCACCACCACTAACGATGCGGGACATGCGCTGATCGATTGGTTCCGCATTCATAAAAACAATGATCTCAAATAAAGGAGTAATGAAAAAAAGAATTGTCTCTATATGGATAATGCTGATAACCGGCGCCGGCGTCTCGCAGGCGCAACAACTGCCGGTGATCAGGGAAACATCCTTTAGAAAAGATACTGTTCTGATCACGGCCTTCGGCGCCAAATCAGATGGTTCAACGCTCTGTACCAATGCCATCAACAATGCCATCGATGCTATTGCTGCAAAGGGGGGTGGAGTGGTGGTGATCCCGGCCGGTCTCTGGATCTCCGGCCCGGTTACACTGAAAAGCAATGTGAACCTGCATTTGCAGTACAATGCATTGTTGCAGTTCACTACAGATTTCAGCCAGTATCTGCTGGTGGAAGGCAACTGGGAAGGGCTGCCGCAGATGCGGAATCAAAGCCCTGTCTCAGCCACAGGCCAGGAAAATATTGCACTGACCGGCAATGGTATCATCGATGGTGGCGGCGATGCCTGGAGAATGGTGAAGCGAGAAAAGCTCACCGAGAGCCAATGGAAATCCCTCGTGGCTTCCGGCGGTATGCTCAGTGAAGACAAGCGCACCTGGTATCCCAGTATTCAGTCTTACAAAGGTTCACTCTTGAAGAATCCCGGCGCCATCGAGCCAGGTAAGGATGCAGCTTTCTACAATAATGTAAAGGATTTCCTGCGTCCGAATTTACTGGTGCTCACCAACTGCAAACGCATATTGCTGGAAGGACTGATCATTCAGAACTCGCCAGCCTGGTGCCTGCATCCCCTGATGAGTGAAGATATTGTTGTACGCAATATTACCGTGAGAAATCCATGGTATGCGCAGAACGGAGATGGCATAGATGTGGAAAGTTGTAAAAATGTACTGATCGAGAATTCTGTATTTGATGTGGGCGACGATGCCCTTTGCATGAAAAGCGGAAGGGATGAAGCAGGAAGAAAAAGAGGGATACCTACACAGGATATGATCATCAGGAATTGTGTGGTCTACCATGCGCACGGTGGATTTGTGGTAGGCAGTGAGATGAGTGGCGGTGTAAAGAATATTCATGTAAGCAACTGCACTTTCATAGGAACGGATATTGGCCTTCGCTTCAAATCAGCGCGTGGTCGCGGTGGATTGGTAGAGAATATCTTCATAGATCAGATCGCCATGCGTGATATTGTTGGTGAAGCAATTCTCTTCGATATGTATTATATGGCAAAGGACCCTGTTCCCCTTTCTGGTGAAAAAAGAGAAACACCCAGGGCCGAGCTGTTACCAGTAAACGAAGGAACGCCTGAGTTCCGCAATATCAGTATCAGCAATGTGGTGGTGAACGGTGCGCCCAAAGCCATCTTCCTGCGCGGACTTCCTGAAATGCCGGTGAAGAACATAACACTGAAGAATATGCGTTTTGTAACGGAAACTTACCTCGAAGCGGTGGATACCATTGGTATCCGTCTGGAAAATATCCAGTGGCAGTCTTCCCGTATTGCCGCCAGCACATGGGGTGAGAAGCTGAGCCAGACTGCTATGCGTATCTGGCCTGATTCCTTTTCGCTCGAAGGGGATAAGACTGCCAAATGGCGATACGACCTGGGCGTGATCCTGAAAGGCATGGAAGCAGTGTGGAAACAGAACAAACAACAGGAGTACTTCAACTATATCAAAAAGATGATGGACTTCTATGTTGACCAGAACGGTAAGATCAAAGGCTATAAAAAAGATGAGTTCAATATCGATCATGTAAATAATGGAAAGAATATCCTTTTCCTGTATGAGGAAACGGGAAATGAGAAATACAGGAAAGCTGCAGATCTGCTGAGGGACCAGCTTCGTCATCACCCCCGCACCAAATCCGGCGGCTTCTGGCACAAGGAGATCTACCCCTGGCAGATGTGGCTGGATGGGCTTTATATGGGACAACCTTTCTATGCTCAATATGCTAAACTTTTCAATGAACCAGAAGCATTCAATGATATTACCCGCCAGTTTGTGCTGATGGAACAGTATGCACGCGATAAGAAGACCGGCCTGCTCTATCATGGCTGGGATGAATCACGTGAACAGCGCTGGGCAAACAAGAAAACAGGACAATCGCCCAATTTCTGGGGCCGCGCTCTCGGCTGGTACGGCATGGCGATGGTAGATGCGCTGGATTATTTTCCAGCCAACCATCCAGGCAGAGACTCCGTCATCGGTATTTTGAACCGTTATGCCAAAGCAGTTGTTAATTACCAGGACGCCGGCTCAGGAACCTGGTGGGATGTGGTTGACAAGAAGAATGCTCCCGGCAATTACCACGAATCATCAGCCAGCAGCATGATCGTTTACACGCTGGCCAAAGGTATCAGGATGAAGTACTTGCCTGCTTCCTACAACAAAGCAGTACAGAAAGGTTTCGATGGCATTATCAGTGAATTCATAGAAAAGGATACAAACGGAGGAATCAATCTGAAAGGAACCGTAGCGGTATCCGGACTGGGCGGCAATCCTTACCGTGATGGCAGTTACGAATATTATATCAGGGAACCGGTAATCACCAATGATCCCAAGGGAATGGGAGCATTCATAAAATGTGCGGCGGAAATGGAATTGATGCGGCAGACAGGAGGGAGACCATGACAGCTAAAAGGACCATACCATTTTTGCTGACCAGAAGGAATCTCAAAAAGATAAAAACAAGAACAGTGGCAGTCCCGGCTGCTGCGATATTCGAATTACCGGAAAGAGTATTGCAGTTTGGTACAGGTGCGCTCCTGCGCGGACTGCCTGCCTGGTGCATCGATAAAGCCAACAGGCGGGGAATCTTTAACGGACGCATCGTTGCTGTTACTTCAGGAGATGAAACAGACCCGTTGACAGCACAGGATGGTCTGTACACTATTTGTGAAAGAGCTGCTGCCAAAACAGGAACTACTGCCAGTTTCGTAATCAATGCAGCAATTAGTCGCGTGTTGAATGAAAGCCTGCACTGGGACCTGATCCTGCGTTGCGCTGCCAATCCTGAAATGCAGATCGTGGTGGCGCAGACCAACGCGGCAGACCTTGTGCTGAAAAAAGACAATGTACACTGGCAACCACCAAAATCCTTCCCCGGGAAACTGCTGGCATTTCTGTATCACCGGTTCAAGCACTTCAATGGTGCAGCCGGAAGCGGTATGGTGATCATCCATTCTACCGGTCCGGAACAGCCGAAAGGGCTTGATGCCATTGTGCTGGAACTGGCGCATCAGAACGGATTGGAAACAGCTTTTCTCGATTGGCTGGAAGCTTCCAATCATTTCTGTAACTCAGTGGCGGACCGCATGGTGCTGAATTCCATCAGTCCGCAACAACAGAAGGAACTGGAGAAGATGACCGGATATAAAGATGAATTGCTGGTGATAACAGAATCTTACCGGAACTGGTGCATCGAAACCAATAACAAGAGCGTTCAGAAAATATTATCATTCAGTCAGGCCGATCCGGGAGTGGTGCTGTCCCCCCAGCTCTCATCATTCGGAAAAATGAAACCAATCAGGGGATAAATGGAATAACCATGAAGCAGAAAGTATTGAAAGTGCATCCGCAGGATAATGTGCTGGTGGCCCTGCAGGACCTCAGCAAGGGTGAAAAAATATTGTATAACGGCGTTGAGTATACGTTGTTGGATGATGTGGCCGCCAAACATAAATTCGTTACTGCGGATCTTGAAAAAGGCGCAGCTGTAATCATGTACGGCGTACTGGTGGGTAAGACCACTGAAGCGCTTCCTGCAGGCTCGCGCATTACAACGTCAAATCTCAAACATGCTTCAGCAGCCTATGCGTTGTCTGAAACCAGGAAAGAAGTGCATTCGAAAACGGAAAACGATACATCCTGGAAAGACAGGACTTTCATGGGCTATCACCGGAGCGATGGCTGCGTGGGCACCGGCAATTACTGGCTGGTAGTGCCTTTGGTTTTTTGCGAAAACAGGAATGTGGAAGTATTGAAAGATGCCTTGCTGGAAGAACTGGGTTATGCTCATCCGCCAAAATACCGCGCACTCACCAAACAGTTGGTGGCTGCCATGGAGAGCGGTGTGGATGTGGAAACCATCAGCCTGAACGAATCTGCACAGGCAACTGCAAAGAGTCCTGTTTTCAAAAATGTGGACGGCATCAAATTCCTTTCGCATACTGGTGGCTGTGGTGGTATCAGGCAGGATGCACAAACTTTATGCGGACTGCTGGCCGGTTATATCACTCATCCCAATGTGGCGGGCGCTACCGTGCTCAGCCTCGGTTGTCAGAATGCACAGGTGGCCATGTTGAAGGAAGAGATCGAAAAGAGATCACCTTCATTCGATAAGCCACTTTATATTTTCGAGCAGCAGACAGTGGGCAGGGAAACAGACCTGATCGAGTTTGCGATGAAACGCACATTTGAAGGACTGATCATCGCCAATCAGCAAACCCGGAAACCGGCGCCCATCAGCAAACTGGTGATCGGACTGGAATGCGGCGGTTCGGATGGTTTCTCCGGCATCTCCGCCAATCCTGCGATCGGTCATACTTCCGATCTGCTGGTCAGCGCCGGCGGTTCCGTGATCCTCTCCGAGTTTCCCGAGCTCTGTGGTGTGGAGCAGGAGATCAGTGACCGCTGTTCCGATGTGCGCGATGCAGAGCGATTTATCTGCCTGATGCGTGCATATGCTGCCAGCGCAGTAGCAGTGGGATCTGGTTTCGATATGAATCCATCACCCGGAAATATAAAGGATGGTCTGATCACCGATGCCATGAAATCCGCAGGCGCAGCCAAGAAAGGCGGCACATCCGGGGTGGCTGCTGTGCTGGATTATCCTGAAGTGGTGCGCAGGGCGGGGCTCAATCTGCTTTGCACACCCGGCAATGATGTGGAGAGCACTACTGCCGAAGTGGGCGCCGGCGCTACTGTTGTACTGTTCACTACAGGACTTGGTACGCCTACCGGAAACCCTATTGCACCGGTAGTGAAGATCTCAAGCAATACAGCTTTGTACAACAGGATGCCGGATATCATCGATATCAATGCCGGCACCATCATTGAAGGCAATGAAACCATCGAGCAATGTGGTGAGCGCATACTCGAGTACGTGATAGCAGTGGCCAGTGGAGAAAAATTGGTGAATGCCGTGAGACTGAGCCAGGATGATTTCATTCCCTGGAAAAGAGGGATCAGTTTATGATAAAAAGTAGAATAATAGAAAAAGCCTGCTATTGCTGTAGCAGGCTTTTAAGTATGTGAATCGCTCATCTATTTTATAACACGGAGCGTGATCCTGTTTTCTTCCGTCACATCGTCTCCGTTTCTGTCGAGCCACTCAGATGTTCTCATCAGGTCGGCAGTTAGTTCACGGATAGTAACTTCTCCTGTATTGTCTTGATCACTGGGATCTGAATATCCGAACTTGCTCTCGCCAGTTCCAATCCAGTTCCATTTCATTACTTTACTTTCCAACAGTTGTTTTTGAAAGAATATTCTTGCATAGTAAGTACCACTGCTGCTGATGCGAACTGTCATGGAATCAACTTCCTCACCGAAATTCTTACTGTAATCTTCTTCCCTGGCAATATACCAGTGGCGGGAAAATAATTTAGTCTTCTCAGATGTGCTGATGGCAGCTGTCCTGAGGCCTGTAATTGGAACACTGATGTCCAGTTCGGTGTAGTGAAGCCTGCCTTCCAGTTTGTTATCAGTGATCTTGATGCCGCCCAGGGAACCCAGGGAGCTCAGCAGGATCGAGTCTGCAGCAACTGCTTTGTATTTGCCTTCCACCAGCAGATAGCCGTCGATAGACACAATATAAATACTGTCTGAATAGAACTCAACAAATGCTTCGCCTGAAGCGAGAGGGCGGATATCATTTGTTTTAATGATGCCATTGGTCTTTACAATGCCTGCAAATGCTTTGTTGACTGTCACAGGAGGAGTAACCACATTCCTGGGCCTGAGTGAATTCACCAGTTCAGGGTCCAGTTCCCATTTGGCGGCCAGGTTAGCCTGCAGCTTTTCTGCTTCTGTGGGAGGGGAGTGGTGTTGTGATTGTTATCGTCCTTGGAACAGGAGAAGATAAAGGCGCAGGAGGCCAGAAGGAGTACGTGAATCTTTTTCATTTGGTTTTGGGATTTTTCGTGTTGTACGTAAATCGGCCCGCAAGATAGCCAATTCTGCGTCTACTGGTAAGGGATAGGTGTATAATATCCTGATTTTTTGATAATTATGCGGGTATCATGACAAGAAAGATGCTCCCTCAAAAACTACATTTCCCATTTGCGAAACCCGTTTTTCCGTGAAGAGCAAACCTGTCTGCGCGTTTGTTGGCATCTTTAAAAAAAAGAACAGCATGTGCAATTTCAGGATGTGGTATAAAACCGATGATGAAGTGTATGTATTGCAATGTGTACAATGTAATACATATCAGGTCAGGATGCGTAATGCAGCATTCATGTTCGATACTTTTACATTTACATTGTTCTGCGAAGTGGTGGCAGATCTTTATATTAAATCCACTGAAATGAAACCTGGTGAGCCAATCAAAGTGCCTACTTTCAATCAGGGTATGGACCTGATACTGGAAAGGCCCGCTCTGCGTGAATTGTACTATCTCCTGGATGGAGCGGATACAGAGATGAAAGCTGCACAAATGACCAGTCTCTTTTATTATTGATTTGCTGCGGTCAATCCTTATTTTTACCGGATGAAAATCCATACGCTCATCCTGTCAGTTGCCGTACTTTTACAAGTATCTATGCAAGCGCAAACGGGCAACAGGAATTTATTCAGTAAGGAAGTGGCTGCAAAACTGGCTTCGTTGCCTTTACATTGCATCAACAATGAATGGCCCAATAAGACCAGTCATACTTCCGACTCCGCTACTGATCATGTATTGCTTCCCCATCAACTGCATCCTGTTTTCTATGGGTGTTTCGACTGGCATTCCTCCGTGCATGGCCACTGGATGCTGGTGAAACTGCTGAAGACATTTCCGGATATGCCGGACCGTGATAAGATCATCGCCGTTCTCAACAATAGTTTCCAGCTGGAAAAGATGAAAGAGGAAGCTGCCTATTTTTCAAAATACAAAGTGGCTTCTTCCTGGGAACGTACTTACGGATGGGCATGGCTGTTGAAACTGGATGAGGAGCTTTACACCTGGAATGATCCGCTTGGCAAGCAATGGTATTCAAGCCTGCAACCACTCACACAAACCATCAAAGAGCTCTGGACAAAATATCTTCCCAAACAAACCTATCCCAATCGTACTGGTGTGCATCCCAATACTGCATTCGGACTGGTGTTTGCGCTGGACTGGGCCAATGCGCTCAATCAACCTGAGTTTGCAGCGCTGATCAAACAACGCAGCAAGGATTATTATCTCGGCAATAAACATACGCCCGCTTATATGGAACCTGATGGCACAGATTTTCTGTCGCCCAGCCTTGAGATCGCAGACCTGATGCGCAGGGTATTGCC
The DNA here is from genome assembly GCF_007970185.1 of Pseudobacter ginsenosidimutans. Taxonomy (NCBI): domain Bacteria; kingdom Pseudomonadati; phylum Bacteroidota; class Chitinophagia; order Chitinophagales; family Chitinophagaceae; genus Pseudobacter; species Pseudobacter ginsenosidimutans. The sequence goes on from NZ_CP042431.1 coordinate 4,409,220, forward strand.
AAAAGAAGAATTCCTGAAATGGTTCAACAGTTTCTACACCAAAGAAGGGATCGATAATATCACCAAAATGCCGCAGGTGAGCGACCGAACAGACTACCAGATAGTACACCTTGACGGGCTCAGCCTGAGCCGCGCCTGGTGTATGAAGGGCATCGCCAAATCCTTACCCGCCACTCATCCTTACAGGAAACTGTTCAATGCAAAGGCTGAAGAATTCCTGCATCATACATTGCCGCATGTTACTTCCGGCAATTATGGAGGAGACCACTGGCTGGCATCTTTTGCGGTATATGCCATTTTTGAAGACAGATAGAAAAGTGTAATCCGATAAAAATAGAAAGAAGCGGTCCGGTGATCCCGGGCCGCTTCTTTCGTTGATGGTTGTACGATAAGATCTTTATTCTCTTCTGCCGAGCCAGATGCCCAATCCCATGTCGAAGGGAACGATCAGGCGGCCATGATTTTCTTTTACCTTGCCGCCATCCGGCAGCGGCCCGGTGGATGATGCCCAGCGGTAGCCAAGTCCTGCACTCAGGTTCATATTCAGCCGCCCTGGCATATTGCGCTGAATACCCCATAAGCCGGCAACATGGTAAACAGGCCTGCGTGAGCTTTCTTCAAAATAACTGCTGCTCATTCGCATTTTGGATAGGACCGTTCCGCCGGAAAGCGCAAAGAAATTGGCGCTGTTCTTTTCTGTCCGCCTGTTGCGTTGTACCCTTTTCCCGAAATTATAATAGAACCGGTATTGGAGGGCGAGGGCCGGATCGAAATAGAAGCTGGACTCAGTTCCCGTTTCAGAGCTAACTGAGAAAGAGGCGGCCAGATTCATGAATGCACTTGCATACAATGTTTGGTATTGCGAGGTCTTCACTTCGTAGCTGAAGCCGGGTGTAAGGAATGTAACGGCCGCCACATTCTCAGTGGAAGCTTCCTGTGCAGTGGTGGCCAGCGGGAACTGGCTCATCACCAGTACGGCGATCAGGGTTAAGGGGAATAAGGGTTTCATGGTACCAAATATAATATCTCTGACCCTGAACTGTACAGTTTTACTCCGGACTGCAGCTTTATTATCCTGAAGCGTCATATTCCGATATAGGATATTAACGTAAAAGGCTGCCCCGGAAGAGGCAGCCTTTTTACCAAAACCGGTGTTCCGGTCTACTGTTTATCCCAGAACAATTTTACATCCACTTTATCGCCACCGATGGCGCCGGATGCATCGGTGTAATTTTTATTATTGAGTGTCTGTTCATTGGTTGGATAGGTATAACGGGTAGGGTAACCTGATTTTGGACTGGTGGGCGGAGCCAGCACCGGGAAATCCAGTCTTCTCACTTCAGTCCAGGTTTCATAACCCCTGTTGTACAATGCGATCCATTTCTGAGTGCCGATCTTTTGCTTCCAGGTGCCGGTAGCTGTTGCATAAGCCACATCTGTTCTGGCGAGATAGGTGTCGGCCTCAGCATCTGTTCCGCCCCAGTATTTGATGGAAGCACGGATGGCATTGTTGTAATGCTCGGCAGCTGTGCCTGCAACAACATAGCCCCTCTCTTTGGCTTCAGCACGATAGAATTCAGTTTCCACATAGTCCAGCAATAAAGACGGCGCGTCGATAGCGATCAGCTTTGCGCTGGCCCTTGCATAGGAAGAATAAGTATTGGTGGAACCGTTCACGCCGCCAACATACACGTTGTTGTCATTGGGAGCGAAATATTGCTTCAGTCGCGGATCGCTGAGCGCATTGAGTTTGTCTACCAGGGTTGCGCTGGCGATGAAGTCCTGGCGTTTGCTCTGTACCAGGTCTGCCCAGATCGGGTTGTTATTGGGCGTTGCACTCTGGTATTTGAAAACAGCATTGTCTGTAGCGCTGCTGAAAGCGCTGGCATCTGCTGCTTCCACTGCGGCCTGTGATTTGGGAGTATCGCTGTCTGCGATCAGCATGGCCATTCTCAGTTTCAGCGTGTGCGCAAATTTCAGCCATTGTGCTGTGGAGCCGCCATAGACCAGGTCCTGGTTGGCTTCGAATCCTTTTTCAGCGGGATTGAGCGCAGCGATCTCCGCATCCAGCCTGGTGAGCAGGTTCTCGTAGATGGTCTTTGCGTCATCGTATACCGGGAAGAGATTGTTGATGTCTAGCGCTTTCGTATAGGGTACATTTCCGAAAGTGCCAACGAGAATAGACCAGGTATATACTTCCATGATACCTGCAATGGCCACCTGGTTGGTCTTTACCGGAGCTGTTACACCCACGGAAGCGGGGATCAGTCTTTTACATTCCTTAAGGTCCGCCAGTACATCCTTGTACATGGTCTGCCACCAGCGCTGTGGAATATTGCGGGTGAAGAAATCGTAATTGGGCTCGTCTGTGTACGTGGTGGTGGTCCAGTGTTGTACAACCAGCCTGTACACATTTGTGTTCACATTGGAACTGGTGAGCACATCGCTGAGGTTGCGCACTGCATTGGAGAACAGGGTGGGAGCGGGCACTTCGTCGGCCGCTTTCGTTTGTTCATTATAGTCATAGATGCTCTTGGTGCAGGCTGTCAGCGATAAAGCGGATATAGTAATGATGAATAACTTTTTCATTGCTGTCAGATTTAGAATTTCAGTTTAAGATTCAGGCCCAGGGATCTTGTAGTGGGATATGCGCCACTCTGGATGCCCTGTGCGTTACCGGCTGTCAGGTTCTCTTCAGGATCTGCATAAGGCAGGTTCTTGTGGATGATCCACAGGTTCCTTCCGATCAGGCTCACATCGATCCCTTTGAAAATTTTGGTGCGGCTGATGAGTTCGGCAGGCAATGAATAAGTGATATTGAGCTCTCTCAGTTTCACGTAAGAAGCGTCGTACACGAAGTTGGCTGCAGGATTGTAGGTGTAGCCATAGTAACCTGATTTCAGGTTCTCCACGCGTTTCGTATTCTCTTTTCCATCTGCTGTAACACCGGGAACGATAAGGCCGCCGCCATCTGCAATGGAATTGCGTTTGGGATTGCCGAGATCGTTGTTGCCCGCAGTTTCAGCCAGTACGCCGGTAGCCAGGCCATAGTACATGTCGAGCGAGAACACGTCTCCGCCTTTACGTACGTCGATCAGGAAACCGAGTGAGAAATTCTTATACTTGAAAGTGTTGTACACACCGCCGATCCAGTCCGGGTTTACATTACCGATCACATTGTTGGTAGTGGTGGTCTGCACGTAATAGCCATTGCTGCCCACGAGTTTTTGTCCGTTCTCATGACGGACCCAGGTCTTGCCCTGAATAGTGCCGTAAGGCTGGCCCACTGTTGCGTTGACGCTTACGCCGCCCTGGAAGGCGCCTATCTGCAGGTTCTGAGCGCCTTCGTAGAGGCTTTCTACAATATTTCGGTTACGCGTCCAGTTTATATTGATATTCCAGCTGAAGTCTTTTGTTTTCACCGGTGAGCCGTAAACACTGAGCTCAACACCTTTATTGAGGATCTGTCCGGCATTCACGAATTTGGCGAGATAGCCCGTAGCGGAAGAAGTGGCCACAGAGCTGATCTGATCGATACTTCTTGCGTGGTAGTAAGTAATATCCAGTCCCAGCCTGTTGCGGAAGAAGCCGAGTTCAAGGCCGATCTCCTTACTCCTTGTTCTTTCAGGTCGCAGGTTTTCGTTGCTTTTGTTATCCGGCAGCGAGAACATCACGGCATTGGCGAAGTTGGCGTTGCGATCGTACACATCTTTGAGTACGGCAAAAGGCGCGCTGTTGCCTACCTCTGCGTAGTTGAGGCGCAGCTTTCCAATGCTCAGCCATGGCGCATTGATGAATTTGGAAAAGAGAAAACTGGAAGAAACGGAACCATAGTTGAAGCTGTTGTTGTTCTCCGGTAAGGTGGAGGAACGGTCCCTTCTGAATGCCCCGTCCAGTGTAAGGAAGTCCTGATAAGTAAAAGTGGCATTGGCGAAGTATCCGTCCACTGCAATACGCTGGGCCACTTCATAAGGGTAGGGCACAGGGTTGAGCGAGTTGGCCAGGAAATAGCCTTTGTCGTTCACCAGTCCGCCATTGGTGATGGCATAGCTGGAATTCATATTGTTCCTCCTGATATTGGTACCTGCAACGGCACGCAGGTTCAGATCGGTAGTGATGTCTTTGTTGAAGTTGGCCATCAGGTCGTAGTTGTATTCCCTGAAGGTTCTTTCAAAGCGACTGTAGGAAGAAACGGATACAGAGCCTTTGGCGATGCGTTCTTCTTCCAGTTCGTCATAGGAATCGAGGGAGAACCTGCCGAGGAGGTTAAGCCAGCTGGTAACGTCGTAGCTGATATTGGCAGTACCGTAGTAACGGTAACGTGTATCCGTTTGATAGTTCTCGTAACGGATGAAATAAGGGTTGTCTGTGTAGATGGGATAGAGGCCGTCTGTCTTGGTGGGATCGGCCCAGTTCCAGGTGATATTGCGACCTGTTCTGAAGTAGGCGTCTTTCAGTTCCTTCACATCAACGTTGGTCTGCCACCACTGGCGGAAGCTCTGGTTGATATTGTATTTGCTGTAACCTGTTCCGTAGCGGCCCTTGCCATCGATCTTGCTCACGTTGAGGTTGGCATTGAGACTTACTTTGTCGGATACTTTGTAGTTGGCGCCGAAGTTCACCATGTTCTTGAGGAGCCGGCTGTTGGGGAGAACTCCTTTCTCTTCGTTGCGGGTATAACCGAGTTTGAAGAGCACTTTGTCGCCACCACCATCAACATAAACACTATTATTGGTGGATACGGCTGTTTCGAAGAAAGTCACCGGATCATTTTCTCCGGCTACCCATGGACGTTGTTGCTTGTAGTAAGGTGAAGTGGAATCGAAGGAAGTCCAGTTATAGATCTTCAGGTTGGGGTCGAAGCGTGCGCCATAAGAGGCATCTTCTGTAGTGGGCACGATCAGCGCTTTGGTGCCTGTGCCGAATGGATCCCTCCACCAGAAGCGAACGTCAGGGGAGCCATCGGCAGTTTTGCTGTAATTGCCCTGCTGATAGCCTGCGCCGTATTCTTTCTGATACTTGGCGTAGGTGCTCTTGTCTATCTTGCCAACTGTAACGCTGCTGTTGACTACAACGCCCAGTCCTTTTTTTGCTTTTTTGGTAGTGATCAGCACCACGCCATTGGCTGCCCTGGAGCCATAGAGTGCGGTTGAAGCTGCACCTTTGAGTACGGTAACAGATTCAATATCATCCGGATTAATGTCGGCAGCAGCATTGCCGTAATCATAACCACCACGGCCATTGGCCATATCATCTGAAGTGGTGCGTCCTTTGTTGGATCCGTTGTTGTTGGAGTTGTCTACGGGTACTCCATCGATCACAAACAGTGCCTGGTTATTGTTGAGCAGTGATTTGGCGCCGCGCACCACAACGTTGGTGCTGGCTCCCATGGCGTTGCCCTGGCGGATCTCGAGGCCGGATACACGGCCGGAGAGCGACTGAGCGAAGTTGTTGCTGCGGCTCTGGCTGATCTCCGTTCCGGCAACCTGTTGCGCTGCATAGGGGAGCGTATTCTTGCTTCTTCGGATACCCATGGCAGTTACAATCACCTCCTGCATGGATGCGTCCTGTCTTTTGAGGGAAATATTCAGCAGGTCTTCCGCCCCTACCTTCACTTCCTTCTTTTCATACCCGATAACATTGATTACTAAAACATCACCGGCGGCAGCCGTGATGGTGAAATTACCCTGTTCATCGGCGGTGGTTCCCTTTCCGGAACTCTTGAGCTGAACAGATGCATTGGCGAGGGGAGCGTTACTCTCATCTGTAACTTTACCCCTGATCGTCCGGTTCTGTGCATAGGCCAGCGATGCGCATAGCGTCATGCACAAGAACATCAGTAGATTTCTCATGACCTTATTTTGGTTTGGTAAAAAATGCATCACCCATTGCTTAGGGCAATGCGGTTAAAAAAGTGTACACTTTTTTTTAAGTGGTTAACAATAAAGTTGTCGATTGGGAATTTGCGGGGGACCCGTTTGCCGGAGGAGGGTGTAGCAAATAACGGGGATATATGCAGCCATAATAACTGCGTGTTTCAGTTTTTCTCATGTGACTTCAGTGTTTGATGCAGGTACCAAGTTAGGTACTTATTCAATGCTGTGTTACAATTTTCTTAAAAAAAATTATGGTAAACAGTAATCAACTCTATTCAAATATTTTTTGAATAATGATTTACCGGATATGAGTAATGCTGTTGCAACAATAAGGGCGCTCTTTGAAGAGCGCCCTGAAATATAGATGGGGATTGCGTTGTGTGAGAGTTTAAACTTCAGTTGCGTCGTAAACGATCACTTTGCTCCAGAGATGTCCATAATTTTTGATGAAGGCCTGATGAACAGGATGCACCTGGTAAGCTGCCTGTGCTGCGAGATCTTTGAAGAAGATCAGCTCGGATACATCCCAGCTATTGTCTACCACATCACGTTTTTCTGTGGAGGCAACAACACCTACATGAAGCTCGCCAACTGTATCGATGGCCTTCAGTGTTTTCACTCCTTCGATCAGTTTTTTTCTGTCGGTTTCATTGCCTGCATTTTTCAGCCAGAAGAAAACATGGTGCACTACAGGATATTTTTTTCCTGCTACCGGGAATGGGCCGGCAGCAGTAACGGTGCCTGCACAGAGTGCGGCTGTAGCAGTGAGAAAGGTTCTGCGGTTGGTTTCGTTCATACAATTCAGGTTGAGGTATCAAAATACAAAAAAAGCTCCGGTGACGGAGCTTTTTTGATGCAAAGAATATTCAGTGATTACCAGCGTTCAGCTTCATCTTCTGAATTGCCGAAGCGGTTCTTCAGTTTGAAGGAAGCAGGCGCCTGGTTCAATTCTGTATTGGCTGCAGGCTTGCTGCTGTATTCGTACTTTGGTTTGGACTGATTGGCCTGTTGCTGCTGTGGCTGTTGTTTGGGGCGATCAGCAGATTTCTGCTGGGACGGCTGTGGCCTGCTGCCCTGTTGCTGAACAGCCGGCTTTTGCATATTCCCTTTCTGTTGCGTGCCGTTGTTGTTCTGAACAACTGCTTTTTGCTGCTGCTGTACAGCAGGCTGCGCTTTCTGAACTACCATTTTCTGTTGTGCATTGCCGGTAGTTGTCTGCATTGCAACCGGTCTTTGCGGACGGGGTTGCTGACCCTGGTTCGTCTGCTGCTTTACCTGCGGCTGCTGCTGGCGGCCATTACTGGTATTGCGTGATTCACCCTGTGATTGCCTTTCCTTGTTCCGGTTTCTATTATTCCTGCTTTGCTGATTATGCTGCTGCAAAGGTTTGGAATTAGCCTGTGTTTTGGCGATGGCCGGAGCCTGCGCTACCACTGGTTCTTTTACGATCGGGCTGCCTGGCTTGAAAGGATGTTCTGCAATAACAGGAACATTCTTTTTGATCAGCTTCTGGATATCGCGGAGGAACTCTCTTTCTTCCTGGTCACAGAATGAAATGGCGAGACCACTTGCGCCTGCACGTCCGGTCCTTCCGATCCTGTGAACATATGTTTCAGGGATATTGGGAAGATCGTAGTTGATAACATGACTGAGCTCTTCCACATCGATACCGCGTGCTGCGATATCGGTGGCCACCAGTACGCGGATCTCTCTTTCCTTCAGTAACTGAAGCGCACGCTGACGTGCTGCCTGTGATTTGTTGCCGTGAATGGCTTCCGCCCTGATGCCTGCATTGGAAAGCGCTTTCGCGATCTTGTTGGCTCCATGCTTGGTACGGCTGAACACAATGGAAGATGTGATGGCCGGATCTTTCAGGATATGCACCAGCAAGGGATTCTTGTTCTTTTTGTCTACATAGTACAGTGTTTGTTCCACTGTTTCTGCTGTAGATGCAACTGGTGTCACCTGCACGTATACCGGTTCTTTCAGAATGGTATCGGAGAGCTTCCTGATCTCAGGCGCCATGGTGGCGGAGAAGAAAAGTGTTTGTCTTTGTGCAGGGATCTTCGCTATCACTTTTTTCACGTCGTGAATAAAGCCCATATCAAGCATGCGGTCTGCTTCGTCCAGGACCAGGATCCTGATCTGGCTGATGCTGATGATGTTCTGCTGCATCAGGTCTAACAATCTGCCCGGAGTGGCCACGAGGATATCGCAACCTTTACGAAGGTCGTTCACCTGCGATTGCTGGGAAACGCCGCCAAAGATCACTACCTGCCTGATATTGGTATACTTTCCATACGCATCGAAGCTTTCCTGGATCTGTAAAGCCAGTTCACGGGTAGGAGTGAGTACGAGTGCGCGGATACCTTTTACAGGTGCTTTCGCTTTTTCTTCAGCCAGTAACTGGATGATGGGAATTGCGAAGGCCGCGGTTTTGCCTGTGCCTGTACGTGCGCAGCCAAGAATATCTTTCTGCTGCAGTATAACGGGGATCGACTGTTCCTGAATGGGAGTAGGGTTACTGTACCCTTGTTCTGCCAACGCCTTCAATATGGGCGCTGCAATTGGTAATTGCTCGAATAACAATTGAATTCTGATTTAAAATGAATAAAGATTGGTAAGCTGCCAGCCTGTTGCGGCACATTACCCGGCTTACAATCTCATACCTCAAATAATGAATGAAATGAAGTCAAAATAGGAGGGAGGAAGTAATAAGTGAGGCAAAGGTACCAAAAATAATTGTTAACGGTATTGTATAAAACTGTAATTTGTTGATTGAATGTCCCGGGCAGCCCTGCCGGACTGATTCTCAACCTCCTCGAACATCCCTGACCGTAAGCTTTCAATTAAATCACCATCCATGGAATGGCTTAAAGAAACGCTTAGGCATTATCCCGAGATTGCCGCTTTTTTTGTACTCGCAGCCGGTTTTTTCATCGGTAAACTGAAAGTTGGAAAATTCACCCTGGGCACTGTTACCTCGGTGCTGCTGGTTGGCATACTTGTGGGGCAATGGGATATCAGCATACCGGCTGAAAGCAAATCCATCTTTTTTCTACTTTTCCTTTTTTCCATGGGCTACAGTATCGGCCCGCAATTCTTCCAGGGATTGAAGAAAGATGGACTGAGCCAGGCATTGTTCTCCGCCACTATTTGCATCACCAGTCTTGCTCTCGGCTATGTGTTGGCGTTACTGTTCGGATTTACACCCGGCACAGGAGCAGGGCTCTTGTCCGGTGCCAATACCTGCAGCGCCATCATCGGTGTGGCGGGCGATTCCATCAGCAAACTAAATATCACGGAAGGACTGAAAAAAGACTGGACAGACCAGATCGCGGTGGCCTATGCCGTTACTTATATTTTCGGAACGGCAGGCACAGCCTGGTTCCTCTCGGTGATCGGCCCCATTCTCCTCGGAGGTAATGTGGCAGAGAAAGCCAAAGAACTGGAAGCTGAAATGGGCTCCACCGGAGAAGATGGAGAGAATATAACTACTGCCTATGATCAGGTGGCTTTCCGCGCATACAAACTGACCACTGAGCTTTTCAAGGAGGGCCTGAGTGTGAAAGCCATGGAAGATTTTATGGTGAACCGGCAGAAGCCGCTGTATGTACAGCGTATCCGCCGGAAGGGAGAAGTGGTGGAAGTTATGTCAGATACCAAACTGCAATTGAATGATGTGATTGCGGTAAGTGGACAAAGATCGCAGATCGTAGGCGCAGAAGAGTTTCTAGGGGAAGAGATCATGGACTCCGGTTTGCTGAGCTTCCCGATAGAAGTGGCCACCGTGATCGCTGTAAAGAAATCAATTTTAGGTCATAGTCTTGGTGCTTTGCGGAGGAGAGATTCTGTACATGGAGTGGGCGTTCGCAAGCTCACGAGGGCGGGAATTGAAATTCCTGTAACACACAGGACCACTATCGAGAAAGGTGATGCGCTGGAGCTGGTGGGCGTTAAGGAAGATCTGAACAATGCGGTGAAGAAGATCGGTTACAAAGAGAAATCAGGAATTGAAACGGATATCGTTTATGTGGGCATTGGAATTGTGATCGGTTCACTGGTAGGAGCATTGTCTGTGAAGGCAGGCGATATCCCGCTCAGCATCAGTACCAGCGGCGGTTCGCTGATAGCCGGACTTTTCTTCGGCTGGCTGCGAACCAGGCGGCCGGTATTCGGTAATATCCCTGCGCCGAGTGTATGGTTGTTGCAGAAACTCGGTCTGCATATGTTCATAGCTATTGTTGGCATCAGCAGCAGCAGCGGATTTGTAAAAGGATTACAACAGGAAGGCGTGAATCTTTTCATCGCCGGTGTGATCCTCAGCATCCTGCCGATGGTGCTGGCATTGTACCTGGCGAGATATGTTTTCAAATTCCATCCTGCCATTGCGCTGGGCGCCTGCGCGGGCGCGCATGATGAATCTGCGGCGCTGCTGGCGGTGCAGGATGCAGTGAAGAGCAAGATCCCTGCATTGGGTTATACCGTTACCTATGCTGTGGCAAATATATTACTGACCATTTCAGGCGCTGTGATAGTGATGTTATTATATCATTCGTAATTGTTTTAATGAAAAAAAGACGCCCTGCTTTTTTAGGCAGGGCGATTTCTTTTGTATTTGAATAGTATCAAAATCTGTAAGCAAGGGTTGCCAGGAATTGCCTCGGTGCAATCGGATTAACGCTGTAGTTTTCGTGAACAATATAATTCAGTTCATTGAAGAGGTTGGTCACTTTGGCAAGCAATGAAAAGTTCTTCCAGCTGTATCCTGCCGTGAGATCCAGGGTTGTATATCCTTTAATAGGGATACGTCTGTCGATACCCGCTTTCCTGTTGGCGAATGTATTGTTCCATCCTGCTACACGATCCCCGATATAAACCGCAGTAGCACCCAGCCTCAGTCCTTTCAGGGATTTTGCGGAGAAAGTATAGAATAGGGAAGCATTGGCGGTATGTGCAGGACTGTTCACCAGACGCTGGCCCTCAACAAAGTTACTGCCGGCAGAATCGGTTTTCGTGTAACGCATATTGTTATAACTGTAACCGGCTATGATATTCATGCCCTGAACGGGATGTGCAGCAATATCAACTTCCACACCGTCACTGGTTGTTTCTCCGGTTAAATCTTTTATGAGACTATTATTGTTGGGGTCGCCATTTTTCAGATATGGCGCCATCTGGGCCAGGTTATGATTGATGATCCTGTAGGCTGTTACGTTAATGGAAAGTTTGTTGTTAAGCAGATCATTTTTGATGCCCAATTCAAACTGGTCAACAATGGAGGGCTTTACAGGGTTGCCATCAAGATCTGATCCACTGTTGATGGTAAACGAATTGGAATAGCTGGCAAAGATGGCAGTGGTGGGAATGGGTTTATATACGAGGCCAACCCTGGGAGAGAAGGCTTTATCTGTTCTCGATACTCCTGTAAATGCAGTATCATTTTTGTTGATCATATTGTAGCGCATGGTATCAATGCCTTTGGCATCCTGATAGCTCCAGCGGATCCCGGCAAGCAAATTCCATTTCTCTCCTAATTGGATCAGGTCCTGAACATAAGCGCCAAAGCGGACAACGGGGGCTTTCGTCTTCGCTGTGTCCCAGGTATTAGGCATATCCGTGCGCCGCGTGTATTTGGAGGGGTTGAACAGGTTGATCACGTCATATGAAGTGCCGCCTGCAATCTGAAATGCCTTGCCAATGGTAGTTATCTGATCTGCGTCTATCCCTGCCAGTAAGGTATGATCAAGGTTGCCGGTCTTGAATTTACCGTTCACGAATGCCTGGGCCAGGTAATAATCCTCTTCAGTATAGGTTCTGCCGAGCGGGCGTTTCCAATCGCCGTATTTGTCTTCGGCTCCTGACCACTGAATACGCTCGGTGGAGAAATAATCGCGGTTATAGTTTTGATAAGACAGGGTTCCATTGATGGTCCAGTTATCATTCAACTGATGCTTGATGGTGGCGGTTCCAGTGGTCTGCTGTGATTTTGCGTACTGCCAGGGAGTGCCGAAGAATTGATTACGACCGGCCGGGGCCAGATTGCTGTCGCCGATAGAGCCTATCCCGAAATCGGGCGTGAATTTGTGATAGAGATAATCTCCTTCCAGGATCAGTTCTGTTCTTTCAGACAGCTTAAAGAGAAAGGATGGATTTACATAATAACGGGTTGAGTGTACATCATCGCGGAAGCTGTTAGCTTTTCATAAGTGGTATTGATACGGTAAGCTACTGATTTGCTGAGCGGGCCAAATACATCTATGGAGGGTTTGTACAGATCATAGGAGCCGGTGCGCATGCTTACCTCGCCGCCGAAATTGAATTTCGGTTTCTTGGTGACCATGTTAAGGATACCGCCGGGGGCAACATTTCCATAGAGGATGGCGGCTGATCCTTTCAGTATTTCCACTCTGTCCAGACCGCTGATCTCGGGCATTGTACCGGTGTTCAGCCGGGCTCCGTTCTTGAACATATTATTCGCCCCAAAGCTGTATCCTCTTCCATAAAAGGTTTCCTGGGTACTGCCACGGGCAGTGCCGAGATAAATACCATTCACATTCTTGATCACATCGCTGAGGCGCATTGCCTGCTGCTCTTTCAGTGTTTGCTGACCGATCACCGTGATGGCCTGCGGCAGGTCGAGGGGAGCAATGGGCAGTTTACCAATGGTAACGGGCCGGCCATTCAGGTTCCTGCGTCCTTCCACGATAACACTTTCCAGTTGTTTCGCGTTTTCTTTCAGGTGGATATGAAGGGCAAGGGTTTCTTTCTCCTGTACTGTGATGTTCTTCTCGAGCGTTTCGAGTCCAGCAAGTGAGATCTCAAGTATATAAGTTCCGGAGTTTATGCGGGTGAACTGGAAATTGCCGTCTTCATCTGTCACGGTGAATTTGCTGGTGCCTTTCAGTACTACGCTCACATATGCGGCAGGGCTTCCGTCTGCAGTTCTGATCGTTCCTTTTACAATGGCATTACCATCTTCTGTAACAGGGGTTGCCGTTTGAACGGCAGCCAGTTGTCGTGCAGTCAGTGATGTGCTGCCTGCAGTGAGCAATACAAGCGCAACCAATATCTTTTTCATGCTGGTTATTTGCGCGCAAAATTGGTGCAGAACGGAATGGAAACCGGCCCTGAAAAGGAAATCCGGTTTACCATTTCCGGAAAAAGTATAAAAAAGACGAATATGTATCCGGGCCGCAAAGTGCGGATATTATAGAACCATCATTTCTTCCTTCCCGATATCCCCGTTCCTGAAAAGAAGTCAAGTATCCTTAAATTTGTAGCTTTTTTGAGTTACAGGGTTCCAGCAGCAATCAAATTTGGAAAATAATACTTCATATAATGATCAGGATCTGATTCGATTCTTTCGTGAAGAGGATGAACAGGCGATCCGGCAGGTTTACATGACACATTATAAACCTCTTGTTTTTTTCTGTAATGAGATCGTAAAAGACAAATTACAGGCAGAGGATATTACGCAGGAGGTTTTTGTGAAAGTTTGGAAAAACCGACAGAAATTCCAATCCATTGCTGAATTGAGAGCTTATTTGTATGTGTCGGCAAAAAACGCTGCACTCAATATACTTGACCATATTGAAGTCAGGGACAAATACAAGAAAGAAATGGCAAGGCTGGAGAACGATGAGCCGGCCTATATTGAAAGCAGGATGCTTTTTTCTGAACTGATGGTGTCAGTTTATGAAGAGATCGGCAAATTGCCACCTATGTATGCCGAAGTGCTGAAATTACTTTACCTCGAAGAAGTTCCGCCTGCTCAGGTGGCATCTCAGTTACAGCTTACTCCTGAAAATCTGCGTATACGGAAGTTCAGGGCGATTGGTATGCTTAAGTCCGCATTAATTAAAAAAGGATTTTCAACCACTACTCTGATTTTCTACTATTTTCTTGTAACGAAAGGATAGTTCACCTGTTCTATTGATGTGAACAATTCCATTTTCAGCTCAACAGATGCCCGGACCTTCACCATCCTGAAAAAGATCGTGAATGGAGAAATATTGTTGCCGGAAGAGCAGGCATATCTTAATGAATGGCAGCAATCGTCCCCGGAAAGGGAATTGCTGATCAATGAACTGGGGGATACGGACCATATTATCTCAGCGCTCTCCCAATTACATGAATTCGGTGAAAATGCAGAAGGCAGGTATGATCAATTTTTAAGTGAGATCAAACCTGCGATACCTGTACGCCGTGTCCATTTTCTGCAGGCAGCCTGGATTCGCTGGGCGGCTGTTCTTTTGATCAGTTTCGGAGCGGCCACTTATATCTATTTTAATACCTCCGGGTATAAAAAATCGGAACTGGCATCCGGGCAGTCATCTCCTGTTTTTGAAGATGAATTTCCGGGAGCAGACAGAGCTATCCTTACATTGTCCGATGGGCGGAAAGTAAATTTGGATTCCAGTACAGGAAATACAATTGCTGAAGGAGAATTGTCTATTGGCCACAACAATGGAGAACTGGAATATGCCGCTTCAGAGAAGATGGTGTTCAATACAGTAACAACTCCCAAAGGAGGACAGTATAAATTGAGCCTGGCAGATGGTACAAAAGTATGGTTGAATGCTGCCAGCTCCATAACATTTCCCACTTCATTCAATACTTCCAGCCGCCAGATAGAATTGTCTGGAGAGGCCTATCTGGAAATAGCAAAAGATAAAGCAAAACCTTTCATCATCAGATCAGGAAATAATCAGGTGGAAGTTCTTGGCACCAGTCTTAACATAAATAATTACAAAGATGAACCTGCTTTTAAGACAACATTAATTGAAGGGGCAATCAAAGTAAATAATGTGATCATAAAACCTGGTGAGGCTTTTGAGAACGGAAGAACAGTAAAGGCTGATATAGCAAAGGATATTGCGTGGAAGAATGGGTTCTTCAATTTTGATAATACCAGTCTTGCAGGGATGTTAAGGCAATTATCCCGCTGGTATGATATTGAAATTGTTTATGAAGGAAAAATTCCTGATTTGACATTGGAAGGGCGTGTTCCAAGGGATCTTAAGCTCTCTGAAGTGTTACTGTTATTAAATAATCTTGAAGTGAAATATGAAAAGAAAGGAAAGATCTTGTTTATAAAATAAGGCAATCAAAAAAAAGAAACCGGGCCCAGATTGGACTCCTGACCCGGCGTAAGTTTTCTGTCACTGATTAAGTAACCTAAAACCAAGGTAAAGGTATGTTTTTAACCCAACTACTGCGCATTATGCGAATGACTGCTATTCTTTTATTGGCTGTGGGATTGCATGTGTCCGGAAAGACTGTTTCACAAACCATTACATTTTCAGGAAAGGACGCTACACTACGCGAAGTGTTTACCGCTGTTAGAAGCCAGACAAGCTTCGGAATTATTTACAATAAGTCCTGGCTTGGTAACACCCGGTCATTGACAATTAACGCTGTAAATATGCCGCTCAGGCAATTTCTCGAAGAGGTTTTTGCAACGCAACCTCTTGAATTCTCTATCATAGGTAAAATGGTGATTGTTAAAAAAAAGCCACCCAAAACAGATTCCATAATCCATCAGTTATTTTCTCATCCTCCTGTTAACATTCGTGGCCGCATAACAAATGAAAAAGGAGAACCTGTAATGGCGAGCGTACAGGTAAAGGGTTCGAATAAAGGGACAACCACAGATAGTAACGGTGAATTCGAATTATCTGATGTGGACGATCAGGCAACTCTGATCATTACGGGCGTCAGTATTGAATCGTTTGAAACAAAGGTGTATGGTAAATCAGAACTGAATTTAGTAGGTAAAACAAAAATTACTGAATCGGAAACAGTTACTGTAGTAAGCACCGGTTACCAAAAGATCCCCATTGAACGTGCAACTGGCTCTTTTGCGCAAGTGAACAACGAATTGTTGAACAGAAGTGTCAGCACCAATATCCTCGGCCGTCTCAAAGGAGTTGCCAACGGCGTGTTCTTCCCCAACTCAGGTTTGCCCTTTACCCAGCATCAGGCGGCGATGGCCAGCACTAATCCGCTGAATAGAAATCTTGGTATACGCGTACGTGGAGAGAGCTCCATGGCAGAAAACCTTCAGCTGAGCAAGGACCCGCTCATTGTGCTGGACAATTTCCCTTACGAAGGCGATTTGGGTAATATAAATCCTAATAACATCGAGAGTATTACTATCCTCAAAGATGCATCTGCCAGTGCTATCTGGGGCGCGAGAGCGGGGAATGGAGTGATTGTAATTACCTCCAAAAAAGGTGCGCTGGACCAGCCCATGAAAGTAAGTGCTACAGCTAATCTTACACTTGGTAACAGGCCTGATCTTTCGTATAACAGAAGCTTTCTGCCAGCCAGCAGTTTTATAGAGGCGGAAGAATATTTATTTAGCAAAGGGTACTATGATGCCAGCCTGAATAATTCGTTTTCCTGGCCGGCTATTACCCCATCGGTTGAGATCATGGCTTTGAGGAGATCGGGAGCTATTACTGAAGAGGATGCGGCTGCACAATTGAATGCTTTAAAACAGCAGGATAATCGGGATGACTTTAAACAGTACCTCTACAGGCGATCGGTTGCTCAGCAGTATAGCGTGGAAATGAGGGGTGGCAGCCGCAATCTGGCTTATGCTTTTTCAGGTGGATTTGATAAGAATACTTCAAACTTACAGGGCCTGGGACTAAACAGGCTTGCATTGACCTCATTCATGAGTTATGTGCCGGTGAAAGGACTGGAGTTCAATGTGGGCATGAATTATGGCGTCAACCGTACTGAAAATAACAATATCCCCGATATCAGCTATGTCTCCACCTATCCTTACGCGAGACTGGTGAACGATCAGGGGAAACCAGTTCCGGTAGTAAAGGATTATCGTACACAATTTGTGGAAAATGCGGCTGCCCTTGGATTCCTGAACTGGCAATACGTTCCTTTGGATGAACTGAATTTTATGGACCGTTACAGCAGGAATGAAAATATTCTGTTGAAGGCCGGTATAAAATATTCTTTCACTTCTTTCCTTAGCGCCGATATCCAATTCCAAAGCGAACAACAGAAGATCAACAATAACAATTACCGTAGCCAGGAATCATATGAAGCCAGGAACCTGGTGAACCGTTTTGCTATCCGGAATGCAACAACCGGCACATTTACCTACCAGGTGCCCAGAGGTGGTTTGCTAGATCTGTCGCAGGCCGACTGGAGCGCCAATAACCTGCGGGCTCAATTGAATTTCGACCGGAAATTTCACAAAGACCATGCGGTAACTGCCATTGCCGGTATTGAACTGCGTGAGTTGAAAACATCCGGCCACAATGTAAAATTGTATGGGTATGATGAAGAGCGGGGCACTTCCGCTACCAATATAAATTACTCCATGAGTTTGCCTGTAAATCCTTCGGGAGCTGCATATATAGAGGCTCCGGAAGCTAATATATATGGTATGCTTAATCGTTTTATTTCATTTTATGGTAATGCAGCATGGTCTTACAAAAGCCGGTATGTGCTTACTTTAAGCGGAAGGCGTGATGGCTCTAATATATTCGGTGCGGCCACCAATAATAAATTCTCTCCGCTATGGTCAGCCGGCATGAGCTGGGAATTAAGCCGTGAACCATTTTACCAATCCCCGTTGCTGCCTTACCTGCGTCTTCGGACCAGTTATGGATATAGCGGCAATGTTTATCAAAGGGCCGCATATACCACCGGTACTTTTCTGGTCAGCCCGCTTACCGGAGCTACTTCGATCTTCGATCTTACGGCCCCAAACCCTCAGCTCACCTGGGAAAAGATCCGCACCTTCAATATGGGGATGGACTTTTCATTCAAAGGCGACCATTTTGGTGGTTCTATCGAATGGTTCAGAAAAGATGGACTTGATCTCATCCAGGCTCAACCGATTGCTCCTACCATAGGGTTCAGGGAATTCTTTGGGAACTCGGCCAGTACGAGGACCTATGGAATCGATATTCAATTAAAGGGGAAGATACATCTCGGAGCATTAACCTGGCAGCCAACACTCATTGTAAATACCATCAGGGATAAGGTTGTTGAATATGATCGTACCAAATTGAACATCCAGGGCACTTCTCCTGCTGCTATCGGAATTCCCGGAAAGCCGTTATATAGCATCTTCAGTTACCAATGGGCAGGATTGGACCCGCAAACGGGCGACCCCCAGGGTTATTTGAATGGTAAAGTAAGCAAGGATTATACGGCTATCGCCAATAACAATCACCCCGACAGTCTTGTATTTAACGGCACTTCACGTCCGCAATTGTTCGGCGCTTTTCGAAATGATTTTCACTGGAAAAGTTTTTCGCTTTCATTCAATATCGTATATAAGCTGGGTTATTATTTCAGGGCTTCCACCGGATCACTCAACTATGCAGATATTGTAAGCAGTGGTCCGGGCCGCCACAGCGATTTTGATAAACGCTGGCAACAACCGGGTGATGAGCTGCAAACACAGGTGCCATCACTGGTATATCCTTCAAATGCACAAAGAAATAATTTTTACAGGTACTCGGAAGTGTTGGTGAATAAAGCTGATCACATCCGCCTGGAAGACCTGCGTATCAGTTATACCCTCCCTAACAAAAACCGGAAAAGAAAACTGTTTGAGAGTGCGCAGCTTTATTTATACGGAAGCAATTTAGGTATTATCTGGCGGGCGAATAAACTCGGTGTGGATCCTGATATTACTGAAACCCTGGGCTCATCGATATTGCCAGCACCATTTACCCTGAGCGCGGGCTTCCGGGTTAGTTTGTAAATCTAAAATAATTCAAATGATAAGGTTATTATTAGTTGGAATGATAGTATTCCCCTGCGGGTGTAAAAAGATTGATAACTGGCTGGATGAAAAAAATAATAAATCGAATGTGATGCCAGCCACAGTTTCAGATTACCAGGCTATTCTGGATAATACCACTTCCCTCAATTCGAACTATCCGGTATTTGGCCAGGTTGCTTCCGATAATTTTTATACACCTGATCAAAATATCGGTTCTCTTAATCAGGATGAACGCAATTTGTATCTTTTCTCGCTCACTGCCTACCAGAGTGGTACACATGGCGCTTTTTCAAGCTCATATATCAAAATAGCTGCAGTAAATGTGGTCCTGGAAGGGCTGGCCAAAGGTGCGTTCCCGGCAACTTCAGATGTGAATAACATGAAAGGTCAGGCGCTTTTTCACCGCAGCTTCATGTTTTTTCTCCTGTCGCAATTGTATTGCAGAGCTTATGTTTCAACTACGGCAAAGGAAGATCCCGGCATTCAGCTCCGGCTTCTTTCTGATCCCAACATTGTTACCATGCGATCAACAGTACAGGAAACTTATGATCAGGTGATAAAGGACCTGAAGACGGCTGCTGAATTAATGCCCGCCACGCAGCTGTATTGCACCAGGCCCTCGCGTGTAGCTGCCAATGCACTGCTGGCAAAAGTTTATTTGCATGTGCAGGACTACGATAGTGCTGCTTTGTATGCCAGCCGCGCATTGCAGGAAAATGACAGTCTCCTCGATTACAACAGTACGCTGGTACAGCCTGGAAGTAGTTATCGTTTTCCTGCCTATTCAAATATCGGTTACAATCCCGAGGTGATCTTTTATGCCGCCGGCCAAACGTATAATTCCATCTGGCCCGCATTCAATGTCTCGTATGTTGATAGCCTCTTATACAGGTCATATGATGAGTCTGATCTTCGCAAAAAGTTACTATACATAGAAGACAACGAGGGAAGGGCACGCTTTACCGGCGCCTATACAGGAACTTATACTCAGTTTGCAGGAATTGCCACCAATGAAGTGTATCTGATAAGCGCGGAATGCAAAGCAAGGAGGGGAGATGTAACAGGCGCTCTTGATGATCTGAATACATTACTTGTAAAAAGATGGGATAAGTCGGCAGTTTTTACACCGCTCACTGCCGGTACTGAAGATGAAGCATTGAAATTGGTATTGCAGGAGCGCAGAAAAGAACTGCCTTTTACGGGACAGTTGAGATGGGAAGATCTGCGTCGCTTAAATAAAGATCCGCGCTTTATGACTACTGTTACGCGTATCTATAATGGCAATACATATACACTGCCACCCAATGATAAACGGTATGTATTACGTATTCCTGAACTTGAAATCAATATTAATGGAATTCCTCAAAATGACTGATCGATCATGAAGAAATATATCCTTGTTTTATTTTTTGCATTGCCATTAAGCTGTGCAGTTATTGCACAGCAGCATTTTCAGGTTAGTGTAGCATTCAATGAGAAATTGGGTATTGACTCCTTATACCTGTTTAGTTCTGATACTTATTACGGAGCCCCTGTTATGCATGTGGCCGGCAGGAGTGAAGACAGTGTTTTCCATTTTTCCATACCTTCCAATGCGCCGCGTGGTAAATTTTATATTTCGCAAAGAACACCACCAGAACATAGATTGTTTGGAACTGTATATACATATTTGTCGTTCATTCCTGAATATCCTTTTGAGATTGGTGATGCCATGAAAATGGTAGTTACGCGGAAGCATCCGGAAATGCAAATAACCGAATCCTTCTCTTTTGATTATGATCTTCATATCAGCGGCAATGGCGCTGAAAAAAGCATTGCCTGGCAAGCAATAGCTGCTGCTTTCCTGAAACCGACCCCTGGCATCCTGTTTATCGACAGCGCCGGATATTTTATCAATCCCTTTCAGGAGAAATTAAAGGGTGCTTTAGTTACACTTGAAGAACAGCGTGCTGTTTTGCCGGCCTATTACTATGAGTTATTTAAAGCGCAGATCATTTGCAAGCTGTTGCCCGGCGCTTTCTTCTACCGGATTCAGAATTTTTGGAATAGCGAAGTAAAAAAGCTGAATGATGGGGCGCGTGGCAGGTTCATTCAATCTTATTTATCCTATATGGATTCATTGCATGGCAGGCTTGGCCCTGTTCCTGATACCATAGCCGCTTCGCTGGACAGCTATGTTCAGTTTTTGTACAAAGAGGCCAGGTTTAAAACTTTCCTGCAATCAGGCGAAGAAGATATGGAAGGAGTAATTCAATGGATCGTTGATAATTACCACGGAGATCTGAAAGAGAAGCTGCTGATCATGGCATTGCGCCTCGATTCATCTTTAGGAGATTTTTCAAGATTTGAAGCGGAGTTAAATAATATTTCCGGTGAAGAGAACAAAGTTGAATTGAACAGGCTGTATGCAAAGTTGGAAGGTCGCCCGGCATATAATTTTCAATTGACAGATACCAGCGGTAAGCTGGTGCAATTAGGAGATCTGAAAGGGAAAGTGGTATTCATTGATTTTTGGTTCACTGGTTGTGGCGCTTGCGCAGGCGTTTATGAAAAGGTGCTCAAAGAAGCGGAAGCTGAATTGGGGAATGAGCAGGATATTGTATTTGTGAGCGTATGCGTTGACAGGGCCCGTGCAAGCTGGATGAAAAGTGTGTATAAAGATGAATACACATCTCCGCATGTTATAAACCTTTACACGAATGGTGAAGGAACTCAAAACAACTTAATCAGGTATTATGGTATCCAGGCTTTCCCCCAATTCCTGATCATTGACAGGGAAGGGAAGGTGTTCCGGTTTTTGAGGGATTTTACCGCGAAAGAACTTACCAATGCGGCTTCCCTGGTGCGGGTATTGAAGAACCTGGCAGCGATTAAATGACCGGAATCAATCGCCCTGCAATTCAAAGGCAGGGCGATTGTAATTGGCGCAATGAATATTTTCCGTTTTAGTACCTCACCTTCAATGCAATCGGTCCCAACTGCCCCAACTCAGCCTGACTGGTAAAATACACTCTTCCATTTTTCGAGATCACTTCCCAGACGATATCATTCACGATATCATCGGTTACTCCCGGCGTTCTTGCATCACCGGCGGCGCGCCAGATCTCCTGCAGATCGGTTACTACTTTGCCTGCATTCACGGCCTGCATCATTTCATCGATGGCGGCTGCGCGTTTGCTGTACTGGTTCTGTTTCACCAGCTCCCAGGCTTCAGCTGCGAGTTGCTGGAGCTGATCTTGGTGATGATTGGTAGAGAAATGACCGGTGTAGATAGATGGTTTATCCGCCACCTGTTTCAGCAGGTCGAAATTTTCGCGGGTGGTGGCTACTATCACAGGCAGATTTGTCCCGGCGCAAACTTTGTTCACTGCCTTATCGATGATATTGAAATATTCACGGATATAGGTGTCGATCTGTTGTGGATCGCTGCCTTTGAGCCGGTCCGTGCTGTAATAAGGATTGGCGGGGAAGGGGAAGCCATGCTCTTTCACTTCATGTTCAAACCTGTGGTTCAGTGCTTCGTAGCGGTGTGCGCGGGCCTGTTCCAGGTAGAGGATCAGGTAATCGGCGGAGCGATTGAATGCCTTGATGATATCGCGCAGCACAAACTTATCGTCGATGTCTGCACGATTTTCCGTGGGTGGCCAGATGGTACGGATGTAGGTGTTTACATTTTTCGATGCGAAATGTACAGTCCGTCTGAGTTGTAGGCGTGATCGATCTTTTTTTCCATTTGTTGCAGGCCGTTCAGCGCTTTCAACGGAGGCAGTCGGATTTGCCAAGGAATAAACCTGGTTGTCAATTGCAGATTCCGGCTTGCAAAAATTCAAATAAACCCTATTTTTGTGCAAACGTTTGCATACTTGTCACACAAAGTAACCATAGCTGATATTGCCCGGAAACTATCCATAGCGCCGGCCACCGTGAGTCGCGCATTGAACGGACATCCAGCCATCAGTGAGAAAACGCGGAAGCTGGTGGAGAAAACAGCCCGCAAGCTCCAGTACAAGCGGAACAATATCGCGTCTTCTCTCCGCTCCGGAAAGAGCAACCTCATTGGTGTGATCATTCCCAGTGCAGAGATCAATTTCTTCGGTTCGGTTGTGCATGGCATTGAGAAACTGGCGAATGAGAAAGGTTACAATGTACTCATCTACCAGAGCAACGAATCAAATGAGCAGGAGAGAAAAGGTCTGGAAACATTTCTGCATGCACGTGTAGACGGTATCCTGGTTTCCATTGCAAAGGATACCACAGAATATGATCATTTCCTGGATATCCGGGAACAGGGCATTCCCATCGTGTTCTTCGACCGGGCCAAAGAGGAGCTGGACATTCCCGCTGTGGTGGTGGACGATTTCAAGGGTGGTTATGCTGCCACAGAAGAGCTGTTGAAACAGGGTTACAAAAGGATTGCACATATTTCCGGTCCTGCGCATATGGATGTATTCAAAAAAAGGCTGCAGGGTTACCAGGCTGCATTGAAGGCACACAAAATACACTTCGACCTCCAACTGGTGGTGGAAGGATATGTGAGCATCGGATCTGGCCAGCAGGCAACGGAGCAGCTTATGCGCTTACCGGAACCACCGGATGCCATTTTTGCCGTGGAAGATTTTACCGCCCTCGGCGTTCTCAAACAACTGAAGGCGATGGGAAAAAAAGTGCCGCAGGATATAGGCGTAGTGGGCTTTGCGAATGAAATGTTCGGAGAGCATATCACTCCCTCACTCACCACTTTCGATCAGCAGACCGTGACGATGGGCAAAGAAGCAACAGACCTGCTGCTGCAGCTGCTTGACAGCAGCTCCAAAACAATTGCTCAGCAAAAGATCATGTTAGAACCCATTCCCGTGATCCGGGAATCCAGTCAGCGAAAAAAGTAAAGCCATATGAAATTAATTCTCACATTAATTGCGCTCAGTATGATGATCAGTTGTTCACAGCAACCAGCCGTAAAGAAAACCATCACGCTCAGGAACAAAAACCAGTTTGAAGCAGTATTCATTCCGGAAGGAGCGAGACTGATCAGTTTTACGATGCCCGACAAAGATGGAAAACCCACGGGCATCGTGATTGGATTCGACAGCGCTGCACAATATGCAGCCAGTACAGAACCTTATTTCGGCGCTACCATCGGCCGTTACGGCAACCGCATCAAAGGCGGCCGTTTTGCCATAAATGGACAAGACTATCAAATCACCATCAACAATGGCCCCAATGCACTGCATGGTGGTAAGAATGGTTTTCAAAGCAAACTCTGGAAAGCAGAACAACCGGATGAACATACCGTAGTGTTCACTTACGTTTCCCCTGATGGCGACGAAGGATTTCCCGGAAACCTGAACACTAAAGTAACCTACACTCTCACGGATAAGAACGAGCTGAAAATGGAATATGAGGCCACTACGGATAAAGCCACTGTTGTGAACCTCACCAACCATGCATTCTGGAACCTGAACGGCGAAGGAAGTGGCACCATCGATAGTCATCTGGTGCAGATCCACGCAGATGCCTATACGCCGGTTGACAGTACGTTGATCCCGCTTGGCAAGTCCGAGCCGGTAGCAGGAACGCCATTCGATTTCAATAAACCCACCACCATCGGGCAACGCATCAATGAGCCGCATGTGCAATTACTGATCGGAAAGGGATATGATCACAACTATGTATTGAACGGAACAGGTATGCGCGAAGTGGCCAATGCTCTGGGAGATAAAACCGGTATTTATATGCAGGTGTTCACAGAAGAGCCGGGACTTCAATTCTACTCCGGTAATTTCATGCAATCGAAAAATCAGCTGAGAAGCGGGCCTGATCAGTTCCGTACTGCTTTCTGTTTTGAAACGCAGCATTTCCCTGATTCACCTAATCAGCCAGGGTTTCCAAGCACGCTGCTGGTGCCGGGCAAAACTTATCACACAACAAGTATCTATACCTTCTCGGTAAAAAAATAATGGATCAGGTCTGATGATCCGGGCTGGCTTCCTGCTGGGGCCAGCCCTATTTTTTTCTTTCCTCCATCAACTGCAGCAGGAATTTCAGTGCAGGATTACTGTTTTCTTTTTTCCATACTGCATACAATTCTGTTTGCTGAGGGATATTCTTCAGTTCGATGAAACGCACGCCAGGTACATTTCCGCTGGCCAGTGAAGTTGGAAGAATGGACAGGCCCATTTCATTTTCCACCAGTTTGAAAATAGCAGGTGCATGAATCGCTTTGTGAGAGATCTTCGGAACGAACCCGTAATCGGCGCACAGGTGCAGGATCTGTTGATAATACAGCTGGCTCTGATCATTGGGGAAGAGGATAAAACTTTCATCTTTCAATTGCCCGATATTCCGGAACCTGCGGGCAGTCATGGCATGATTTGCGGGAAGCACCAGCGAAAAAGTTTCGCGCAGCACACTCCTGATCATCATGTTCTCCGTTACCTGGTTGGAACGCATGAAACCCATATCGATCTCATCCTGTTGCAGGGCCGCGAGCTGTTCTTTATTAGTAAGTTCTTCCAGCTGGAATTTAATTCCCGGGCATTCCCTGTTGAACCGCTTCAGCAATCCGGGTAAAATGGATTGCACGGCAGACGCCACAAAGCCGATCCCGATCTGTCCGCTGCTTCCTTTCTTCAACAGTTCCAGGTTATTGACGGTACTGTTCAGTTTGTTGAACAACTGTGTTACTTCAGTATACAGGAGGCTGCCGGCATCGGTGAGACTTACTTTTTTATTGGTGCGCTCAAAGAGTTCTGTTTTGAGGATGTCTTCCAGCTGACTGATCTGCTGGCTCAGGGCGGAAGGGGAGATGAAAAGCTTTTCCGCCGCCTTCCGGAAATGCAGTTCCTCCGCCAATACCTTGAAATAAGAGAGATGACGGAATTCTATCTGGTTAATGATACTTAACATTCGTTTACCAATATGAATTATTACTAACTATAAAAGTAACGAAATTTGTATCCTGAAATACCTTTTATATGAACTTCAATGCACAAACCCCTTTGGACCGCTTCATGAGCATCTTGTTTGAGCGGTACATGAACAATGTTCCTGATGTGAAGAAGATCACGGAGGCATTGATCGCTAAGGGTATCATTGCTTCTCAGGATGAGATCGTGAATGATCACATCGCTTTCAGGACACTGGGCGTTCCCCATCTGGGCATGGCTTCGCTTGAAAAGATCTTTCTGGCCAACGGATATAAAAAGATGGATCCTTATTTCTTCAAAGAGAAGAAACTGGATGCTTACTGGTATGCTCCTCCCACACCTGCTTATCCCCGCATTTTCGTGAGCGAGCTGCGCGTACAGGATTTGTCTTCCGAAGCGCAGGCCATCATTCATAAATATACAGATGGCATCAGTGCCGATCCGGTGGATGGTCTCGATCTTCAGGATGGTGAAGCAGTTGGTGAATTCCTTCACAAGCCACTCTGGAATACGCCCACCAAAGCGGAGTACAGCAGGCTGCTGCAGGAAAGCGAATATGCCGCCTGGGTGATCTACAACAGGTATTATCTCAACCATTACACCATCAGCGTTCACGCGTTGCAGTCGCCTTACAATAAACTGGAGCAGTTCAATCAGCTTTTGGAATCCATCGGTGTTAAATTGAATACTTCCGGCGGCGTGATCAAGACCAGTGCAGACGGTTTGCTTTTGCAGAGCAGCACGGTAGCGCCGGTGAATGAAGTTGAATTTGCTGATGGAGAAACAATGGCGATCGCTGGCAGTTATGTGGAGTTTGCAGAGCGCAGGGTATTGCCGCAGTTTGCGCACCTGGATGCCGGTGATGTGGCAAGGGAACACCGTCGTGACGGATTTGAAGCGAACAATGCGGATAAGATTTTCGAGAGCACTTATACAGAGCAGATCAACAGGTAATTTTTTTGTTGCAGTTTCGATATAGTTTTACAGAAAGTAGGGCTGGCCGGATATGGCTGGCCCATTTTTTTGGGTGCTGTAGAAAATTTTAGCGTGTGCCCTGTCCCTTGCCTCCCGGCGAGCGACTGGGCACACTCAAAGTAAATATTGCAGAAATTAAAACAAGGTCAACTGGCTATTGTTTTTTGCTTGCTTCTTCGCATTCCATTTCACCTGCACCATTTCATTACCTGCCACTTCCTTCCCATCCACAAAAAACAATTCCGATTCTTCATACCTGCTCGCCACCACAATCTTTGTTCCGTCCGCATGCGCGCTGAACAATTCATGCACCAGCTCCGGCTTGTTATTGTTCTTTGAAAGATGCGATAGTATCAGGTGGCTCAGTTGCTTGCTCCTGTAATTTCTGAACAATTCCAGCGCTGCTGCATTGCTGAGGTGACCATGATCGCTGCTGATTCGCCTTTTGAGATGCCAGGGATAATCGCTGTTTGCCAGCATATCATCGCAATAGTTGCTTTCCAGGAAAACGGCATGGCATTGCGTAAAACAATTCACCACTTCTTTACAGGCATGCCCGATATCCGTGATGATACCGATGTTCACCTGTCCATCGCTCACCATAAAACTATGCGGATCGGATGCATCGTGATATTTTTTGAATGCTGTCACCTGTAAATTCCCGATGCTGATGGTGGCGCCTGCGGCAAAGGTATGCAACAGTGAGGGGAGCACGCTGATGCGGCTGGCCCGCATGGTAGCATCGGTAATATAAACAGGTAAGGAATGTTTTTTCGACAATACAGAAATACCTGTAATATGGTCCGAGTGTTCGTGGGTAACAAAGATGGCTTTCACCACAGACATCGCCAGTCCTAACCGCTTCATTCTTTTCTCCGTTTCCCTGCAACTGATGCCGGCATCTATCAGCACTGCTTCAGAACTGTTGCCGATATAATAGCAATTGCCATTGCTGCCGGAATTGAGGGATGTAATGTGTAAAGCCATACGCCGGTCAAAATTAAGGCGTTTGTTAATAATATCTTTAATCTTCTTAAACCATCCATGAAAGGTTTCGTAGATCGGGGAATGCATTTATATTTGGCCACCCTTAGCACAAACTGAATGCAAAAACGTATAGCCAAAACCTTGCAGCTCCTGGTTGTAATCTGTATGACCACACCTGCGCTTTCCCAGAATATTCTGAAAGGGAAAGTGATCGATTCTTCCGAGAACAAAAAATTACACAATTCCATTGTTGCGCTCATCGATCTCAGTGATACTACGCTGTACCGTTCCTGGCGGGCCGGCGCCGATGGCGGATTTTCCATTTCGAAAATACCTGCCGGTAAGTATACATTGCTTATCTCTTATCCCCGCATGGCGGATTTCCTGCAGGACCTCAATATCAGTGATACCAGCAACATCGATCTCGGTAATATCTCCATGATCACTGAAGCGAAGCTGATGCAGGAGGTAGTGGTCACTGCGGGACGGGCCATCCGCATGCGCGGCGATACCCTTGAATACACGGCCGACAGCTTTGCCGTTAAACCCGGCGCCAATGTGCAGGCGCTCCTCAAGAGATTGCCGGGCATAGAAGTGAGCAGAACCGGGGCCATCACGGCACAGGGGCAGGAAGTGAAAAAACTCCTGGTGGATGGAGACGAATTCTTTACAGACGATCCAAAATTTGCAGCACAATATCTCCGCGCCAATGCGGTTGATAAAGTGCAGGTATTCGATAAGAAAAGTGATATGGCAACGCTCACTGGTTTTGATGATGGTAAGAAAACAAAGACCATCAACATCAAAATGAAGAACAGCGCCAAGAACGGCTATTTCGGAAAAGTGTCCACCGGCGCCAATGGCGATGGGAACTACGAACATGAACTGATGGTGGGAGCGTTCAAGGGACCGCTGAAAGCAGGTGTGTTCGGCATCGCATCCAAAAGTATGAGCCGCGATTTCAGCTCGGAAGTGCTGAGCAGGGCAGGTGGAGAGTCGATGGATTATATCGAAGACGGAGTGGGGATGATGGTGGCCAACAAATCGCAATCAGAAAGTATCGGACAATACAACGGAAGCGGACTGCCATCCATTCTCAATGGCGGCGCGCATTTCTCCAATAAATGGGGTAATAATAACAAATACGAGCTCATGGGTAATTACCGCCTTCGCACGCATACCGGCGATGGCTGGGGTAATAGTACACGTTTCACCAAAAGCACAGACACACTGAGCTTCCTCGATAAAGACAGCCGTTCGGATAAAAGCGAAGGCTTCGGTCATAACCTGTCAGGACAAGTGTCAGTGAAGCTGGATACCTTCACCAGGATGATGGTGAAAATGGCCGGAAGCAAAGGAAGAAAGGAGATCGACAGGAACTCGGCTACTTCCTCGGCCAATTTCAGGAATATCGTAGTGAACAGCAGCGCCTCCGAAGAGAATGAGATCACAGATGACCAGTCGCTGAAATCTTCCGTGACTATTTTAAGAGATATGCCAAAGATTGCTGGTAAGCTCAATGTCACTTTCGAGCAGGAGTATTCCGATACACGTTCAAATAATCGTGCATTAACAGAAAATGCTTTCTTCGATGGAGTGACAGGTGAGCAGACCAGGGCGCAGTCGCTCGACAGGCTCCAGGCTTCCATTGAAAACTATGAAGGGTACGGTGGAAGGGCCAGTCTGACCAATCGCTTTAACGATAAATGGTTCACGCAGTTTGAGTATGGTCTGAAAGTCCGCATGTCTGAAAGCCGTTTCAATACGATGAATGGCAGCAATGGAAAGTATGACGACCGCGTGGACAGCCTCAGTAATAATTTCGATTTCACCTCGCTCACACAGATAGCGGGAGCGGGCATCAACTATAATACGAAGAAGTGGTTGATAGGTGTTGGCTCGAAGGTATTCCTCACAGGGCTGAAGCAGTTCAACCTGGACGCCGGTGAAACGAAGAAAAGAACCTTTACCAACCTGGCCCCCTACTTCAGGGCGTCTTATAATTTCAGTCTTACCACCAGCCTTAATATCAATTACTCAGGAGCCACTGTACAACCTTCCATGGAGCAGTTGCAGCCTTTGCGCAGAACTGCCAACCAGCTTGTGGTGCAGGAAGGTAATCCGGACCTGGTGCCGGGTTTCAACAATAACCTGTCGCTTTCATTTAATAAATACAATCTGAAGAAAGAGTTGATGCTGATGGTGAGTGTGTCCGGTTCACTCAACACCAACGTGATCACCAATGCCACTACTATCAGTGAGCAGGGCAGGGTGAGCAGGTATGTGAACGTGGATGGATTACCGGGAGTGAATGCGATGGTGAACCTGTCCAAAGGGTGGCGTTCCAAAGGCATCAATATCGGCGGAGGATTCAATTATTCAAACAATGGCAATTACAATATCCAGAATGGAGAGTTGTTCAGGATGTATAACAGCAATTTTGGGATCAATTCGAATATCCGGTACGACTTCAAGGAAATATTCAACCTGTCATTCAATTCCAATTTCGGTTTTTCGAGAGGCCGTTCCGAGTTGAAGGGCGCTGTGAATTCCAATAATTTCAATCACTCGCATAATTTTGCCGGCTCTGTTTCGCTTCCCTGGAAACTGGAAATCGGAACAGATCTGATGGGTTCTTTCAATCCCGGTAACGGATCCTTTGCCAGCAGTGTGAATGTGGTTACCTGGAATGCCAATATTCAGAAGAAATTCCTGCAGAGTGAAGGCCTGGTGCTGAAGGCTTCCGTGAACGATATCCTCAACAAGGCTACGGGGTATCAACGGAGCATCGATGGCGCCAACTGGAGTGAGAGCAATGGTTTTGTATTGCGTCGTTATTTTATGGTTTCACTTTCCTGGAATTTTCTTGGTAAACTCTAATCAATTATTCTCACGATGATGAAAAAGATCATACTACATATATTCGTTCTGCTCACCTGCTTCAGCGCAGCAGCACAGGACTTCCTCACCAAAGGCAGTATCGAGTTTGAAGTGAAGTTGAATACCAAAAGGATGTTCGAGGAGATGACCAAAGGAAAGGAAGACCGTATGATGATGATGGGAGGTGGCGAGGGCCCTGAGTTCTATGTGACCAAAAAACAATTGTTGTTCAATGGCGATAAAACATTGTACAGACGTTCGGGCTCAGATCCTTTCATGGGCGGCGAAGGAACTTCCGTTTTTACTGATATCTCCGCTGGTATAGCCACCTTCAAAGGTTCCTCCATCACTACTGATAAGGTCTTCGAGGATTCCATCAGGAGGCTTCGCTGGAAGATCGATGATGAAACGCGTGTGATCGCAGGATTCAAATGCCGTAAAGCCGTTGGTGTGATGATGGACAGTATCTATGTGGTGGCTTTCTATTGTCCGGAGATCGTTCCGCAGGGCGGTCCGGAGTTCTTTGCCGGTCTGCCCGGCATGATCCTGGGTCTGGCCATTCCCAGAATGTATACCACCTGGTTTGCTACCAAAGTTCAGCTGGAAGTGGACGAAAAACTGCTGGTGGCTCCTGTGCCTGCAAAAAAAGAAAAGGTCTACTCCATATCAGAGGCCAGGGAAGCTTACCGGAAGGAGATGGGCAGTTTCCTGCGCACGAATGTGCATAATGATGAAATCGATCTTACCATGAAAGGCCTGGGTGGTTCCGGCATCTTCCGCCGGCCATAATCTTTAATTGATGGAAATGTTGTAACTTTTGCGTCCCTGAATTCCTTCCCGCGATTTTAGCCCACCAACGCATTTTTCATCAATTAAATCAATGGATATGTCATTGCTCAGCAACAAATCAGCAATTGTGACCGGCGCTGCGTCCGGTATTGGAAGGGCTGTAGCCGAACTCTATGCGGCCAACGGCGCATCGGTGATCATAGCCGATCTGGACGAGAAGGGTGGACAGGAAACTGTGGATGCAATCGTGAAAGCCGGCGGCAAAGCGAAATTTGTGAAAGCGGATTCTTCCAAACCTGCAGACAATGAAATGCTGGTGAAGGAAGCCGTTAATACATTCGGTGGTTTGCATATCGCGTGTAACAATGCGGGTATCGGCGGTCCGTCTGCGCCTACCGGTGAGTATCCTGTGGATGGTTGGGACAAAGTGATTGCCATCAATCTGAGTGGTGTATTCTATGGAATGCGGTATCAGATCCCGGCCATGCTGCAATCCAATGGTGGCGTGATCGTGAATATGGCCAGTATTCTGGGTTCGGTTGGTTTTGCAGGATCACCTGCATACGTAGCTGCCAAGCATGGCGTGGTGGGCCTCACCAAGGCCGCCGCTATCGAATACTCAGCCAAAGGGATCCGCGTAGTGTCCGTTGGTCCGGGATTCATCGAAACACCGCTGCTGGCAAAGATGTCTGAGGAACAAATGAAAGGTCTGGTAGCCCTGCATCCGATCGGAAGGCTGGGCAAGCCGGAAGAAGTGGCCGAACTGGTGCTCTGGCTCAGTTCTCCCAAAGCCAGTTTTGTTACGGGAGCTTACTATCCTGTAGACGGCGCTTACCTTGCTCCATAAACGAAATTTATTTAGCCTGCTTCAACAACCAATTGGCAAGGTCGGTGGCGGCCTGCGGGTTCTCATATTCCGCGGGCAGTCTTTTGCCATCGATATACTCATTGTAGATCCAGGGATCGCCAATGGCCAGTACTTTCCCTTTTCCATATTCCGAAACAGCCATGATCACATGGCCATTGTCTGTGAATACTGACCTGGCGGGCTTTTCAACGGTAAGCGTGCTCAGCTCTTTCAGGAAGATCTTCTTTGCATTGGGAAGCAAAGGATGATTGGCAGGAACATTGAATGCGCCCTGTTCGTATTTGTTGTTGAATACGAGATGATACCTGTCTTCATTGAAATGGATACCGAATTTATTGGCAAGCTGATTGAAATGTTTGAACTCCGCGTTGCCTGAATCATTGGCCAGCATCACCAGAACGCCTCCTTTCTTCACCCAGTCTGTGATGGCAGTGATATGCTCCGGCTGGATATAATTCGGTTGTGTAGTTTCTTTCTCCGTATCGGCATCCACAATGATATAAACGCTGGCCTTTGCCAGGTTCTCCCTGGTGGGAGCCACAGGAAGCGAGTCCGTAATGGCGCCTGCAGCGCGAAACCTTTCGCCCCACATACTGAAGCCGCTGTTGGCGGGATCTTCCCATGTGTAATGGAAGCGCACCATATTACCGGACGCATCCTTTTTGTATTCATTGTTGAAATAATAATCGAGCAATACCGTTTTTGCCTGCGCGCCTTTGGGCTGTGCTACTGAACAGGATTGCATCGCCAGCAGTGAAGCTGCTGCAAGGAGGAGATTGCGAAAAGATTTCATACTAGCTGTTTTATAATGCGATGATTCTTTTTTCATCCCGGCTTTTGTAAGCCGCTTCAATGATTCGGATCACATTGGTGCCTGCGCTGGCAGGAACGAATTTGTCTTCGAAGATGTTGTTCTGAATGGCGTCGTACAGGCCTTCATAGAAAGCGCCATAATTTCCCGCTTCCGATCTTATCATCAGTTTTTTCGGCTGTCCGTCTATGTTAGTATGCAGTAATCCTGCTGATGCGGGATCTTCCACACCCCAGGTATCGTCTTCAGGAAGCAGTCCGGCATTGAGCTTTATTTCCTGCGGATCAGCCCTGGGTTTGAGGAAGGAGCCGCTGGTGCCATGAATGGCGTAGGCCGGCACAGGTTCCATCACTACATAACCGCTCTTCAATCTTACCCTTAACTGAGGATAGAAGAAGATGATCTCGAAATAATCATCCACCTGCGATCCGGGGCGTTGATGGGTGATGTCTGCAAAAAGCGCATCGGGCATCCCGAAGAGCACGAGTGCCTGGTCAATCACATGGGGGCCGAGATCATAGAGCACACCTGTGCCCTGTACGGCAATCTCCTTGTGTGGCTTGGGGCTAAGCACCAGGTTGTAGCGGTCATAATGGATCTCCGCTTCCACTATTTGTCCGAGTGAGCCTTCTTCGATCACACGGCGCACGGTTCTGATATCACTGTCGAAGCGTCGGTTCTGGTATACCGATAGTATCCTGTCCTGCTTCACTGCCAGCTCTTCCAGTTCGATGGCTTCGGCAACGGTAACGGTGAAAGGTTTTTCCACCACTACATGTTTGCCGGCGAGCAATGCTCTTTTTGTATAATCGAAATGGGTGATATTGGGCGTGTTCACCACCACCAGGTCGATATCAGGATCGGCCAGGATGGCTTCATAATTATCGTAACTGATGATGCCGGGATAGAGATCGGCAGCGATCTTTTTGCTCCTTTCCCATACTGCACAGAGCTGGTAATGGGGGTTACGATGGATAAAGGGCGCATGGAAGATCTTGCCCGACATACCGAATGAACAGAGTGCTGTACGAATTGGTTGCATACGACTGCTTTTGAATGAAGTTGCAATATAACGGAATCCGTTTAGAGCGATCTGTCGAGATGCACATAACCTCCATCCACATAGAGCAGTTGCCCGGTGGTATGACTGCTTCTTTCAGACAAAAGGAAGGCTGTGGTATTGGCGATCTCCTCGGCCGTGGTCATGCGGTTGCCTAACGGAATGTTCTGAACGATGGAGGCCAGTTTTTCTTCCGGATTGGGCAGACTGTTGATCCATGTCTGGTAGAGCGGGGTAAAACATTCCGCCACCACGATGGCATTCACACGGATGCCGAAGGGGAGCAGCTCCACGGCCCATTCGCGGGTGAGTGCGTTGCGGCCTCCGTTGGAAGCGGCATAGGCAGAAGTGCCGCCCTGACCGGTATCGGCAGTTTTGGAACTGATATTGACGATTGCTCCTTTGCTTTCCTTAAGTGCCGGCAAAGCATAATGCGCCATGAGGAAATAATGTACGAGGTTCTTGTGCAGCGATGCCATGAAAGCCTCATAGCTGCCGTTTTCAAGACTAACGCCGTCATTAACACCTGCATTATTCACCAGGCCGTCGATGCGGCCAAACTGGTCTAAAATGGCTTTTACGGCCTGCTCGCTGGAAGCAGGATCGGTGAGCTCGGCTTCTACCTGCCAGGCTTTGCCGCCACTGGCGGTGATGGCGTCCACCACTTTCTGGTTATCGGCGGACTTGCGTCCGATGATCACAGGTATGGCGCCTTCCTTTGCCAGCACCAGTGCGATGCCTTCGCCAATGCCTTTGGCGCCGCCGGTAACGGGAATTATTTTATCGGTCAGTTGAAGATCCATATTCATTTTTTGTAGGGCTGGGGTAAGCAGCCCTGTTAGTATTTCTTCCAGGCTACCGCCGTTTGTTTACTCGTTCCCAATCCATCAATTCCCAGTTCCATCACATCGCCTTCTTTGATATAAACAGGATTTGGTTTTTGTCCGAGTCCTACACCTGCGGGTGTACCGGTAGAGATCACATCTCCCGGCAGCAGGGTCATGAACTGGCTGAGATAGTGCACTAAAAATGGAACTTTGAAAATGAGGTTGCTGGTATTGCCGTCCTGCATCATCTTCCCATTCACGGAGAGCCACAAACGAAGATTGTTCACATCCTTTACTTCATCTTTGGTGGCAATCCATGGACCGAGTGGAGCAAAGGTATCGCAGCTTTTTCCTTTCACCCACTGACCGCCGCGCTCCAGCTGGAATTCGCGCTCACTGTAATCGTTATGCAGGCAGTAACCGGCAACATAATCCATTGCTTCGGTTTCTTCCACATAGCTTGCTTTTTTCCCGATCACCACACTGAGCTCCACTTCCCAGTCGGTCTTCACACTGTTGCGCGGTATCATCACATCATCATTGGGGCCGCAGAGGGCGGTGGTTGCTTTGAAGAAGACCACGGGTTCGGCAGGTGCTGCCATATTGCTTTCAGCGGCGTGGTCGGCATAGTTCAGCCCGATGCAAATGATCTTGGATGGTCTGGAAACGGGGCTTGCCCAGCGAACTTCGGCAGCTACTTCAGGCAGGCTGGGATTCTTGTCCAGCGCAGTTTTCAGGTTGGCGATACCATTGCCTGCAAAGAAGTCTTCATCAAAGTCTCCCACAATCTGGCTTACATCGTACCGTTTGTTATCGATCACAACGCCGGGTTTTTCCTGGCCGGGATTTCCAAAGCGGATCAGTTTCATTGTTCTATCTGTTTAGTAGTGTTTGATTCAAATTTTTTATCCGATGAGCAGTACCAGCAGGCTTTTTGCCCCGTGTGCGCCGATGACGAGGGATTGCTCGATATCGGCGGTCTTTGACGGGCCGGCGATGAAAACGCCGAAACCTTCTCTGGTGGTATCGATCTGCGCACAGGCTGTATGCATTGTGTTCACTATTTTACTTTTTTCAAGCACCAGTACAAGATGCTGGGTGATAAAGGGAAGGGCTCTGCTGATACAATCCGATTCCTGCAGCCAGATGGCGCCATTCTCGGCCACGCCCAGTCTGCCTTCCAGCACAGCCACTTCAATACCCGCGGCATCATGCAGCAAAGCCTGATTGCTGTTGCGCGAATGGTTCACAAAATCGGCGATGCGCGTCATATGCAGGTATTGCTCCTGTACAGTGGCTGCTATCGGATTTCTATCTTTTAATCCGATCACAGCGCCACCAACACGTTCCAGCGATCCAATAAATTCTGGTACCAGGTCCTCCGCAGATGGAAGGTACTGAAAGGAGGCGGGCGCAGCAACCGATGCCGGCTTGTTTTTCCTGATAGCGTCCAGTATCTGTTGCCTGCTCACTTTTGTTGTTTTTTATTTTGTTGTTGCTGGTACCATTCGCGGAAACTTTGTTCCGGTACTTCCGGCAGTTCCCTTTGTTTGCCCCAGGGGTTGATCCGTCCATTTACAGACAATCGGGGGAACCATTTGAGGAACTTACGGGCCAGCTTACCCGAAATGGAATATTTTTTAGGCGATGCCAGAACATTGCCCATGATCTTCATCGCTGCTTTTTTGGCAAGGGGTGCATGGCCTTCGCGGGTAAGTACCTGCCGCCACTGGTAGAGCTGGTTATGGATATCGATCTTCACCGGGCATACATCCGTGCAGCTGCCACAGAGTGTGCTGGCGAAGGGGAGATCGGCATATTGTTTCATATTGATGTTCGGGGCCAGTATCGCGCCGATTGGTCCTGCTACTGCATTGTGATAACTATGACCTCCGCTTCTGCGGTAAACGGGACAGGTATTCATGCAGGCTCCGCAACGGATGCATTTCAGTGAATTGCGGAAGGCTTCGCGGCCCAGTTGGGTGGTGCGGCCATTGTCTACGATGATGATATGCAATTCCGCGCCGGGCGCAGCTTTTCGGAAATGACTATTGTAAGTGGTGATGGCCTGGCCCGTGGCGCTTCTGGCCAGCAGTCGCAGGAACACACCGAGATCATTCGTTTTCGGGATCACTTTCTCGATGCCCATACAGGCGATATGTACTTTGGCGAGATGTGCGCCCAGATCTGCATTGCCTTCATTGGTGCAAACCACGAAAGCGCCGGTTTCCGCTACTGCAAAATTCACTCCTGTGATGGCGGCATCGGCTGCCAGGAATTTCTGACGGAGATGCTCACGCGCAGCACTGGTGAGATACTGCGGATCGGAAGCGCCTGCTTCCGTACCGAGATGTTCATGGAACAATTCGCCCACTTCCTCTTTTTTGATATGGATGGCGGGCAGCACGATATGGCTGGGCGGTTCTTTTCTGAGCTGAACGATGCGTTCGCCGAGATCGGTATCCACCACTTCGATGCCATGTTCCTCCAGGTATGGATTAAGATGACATTCCTCCGTGAGCATGCTCTTGCTCTTCACGATCTTCTTTGCATGGTGCTTGTTCAGCAATTGCAGCACGATCTCGTTATGCGCTTTTCCATCGGCTGCCCAGTGCACCTGTACGCCATTGGCGATGGCCTGCTCTTCGAACTGTTGCAGGTATACATCCAGGTTAGAGAGGGTATGGTTTTTGATGGCGGAAGCCTGGTTACGCAGCTCTTCCCAATCGGCAACAGTATGCGCAATGCGGTCCCTCCTGGCTCTCACGAACCAGAGCGCTTCATCGTGCCATTGCATCCGCTCCGTGTTTTTGACGAAGTCCTTCGCTGCATCGGGATGTGAGTGATGGGTGAAACTCATTCTCTTTATAATTTCATTTCAGTGTATTCAGTGACTGGCCACAGCTTATTATTTTTCTTCGCCTGCAAGTATTTCAGCAATATGCATTACCCTGATGGGTAGTTGCTGCCGCCTGATCAAACCTTCCTGGTGCATGAGGCAGCTCATATCCGTTCCGGTGAGTACTTCAGCACCGTTCAGCCGATAGTCGTTCAGTTTTGAATTGCCCATTGCAACGGAAACAGCTTCTTCGGTAACACAGAAAGTGCCGCCGAAACCGCAGCATTCATCGCCCCTGTTCAATGGCACCATTTCAATTCCCTGTACCAGTTGCAACAGTTGCAATGGCTTGGAAAAGCAGGGGAGCATTCTTTCGCTGGACGAGCCGAGCTGCAATCCGCGCTGTCCGTGACAACCCTGATGCAGCGCCACTTTTCCTGAAAAGCAGCTGTTCAGTGCCGTTACTTTCAGCACATCGGTCAGGAATTCGCAGAGCTCGTACACGCGCTGGCGTATAGTGGTGGCCGTTGCTTCAACTTTCTCATCGTGCAAATGGTCTTTCACATGCAGAACACAACTGCCGGAGGGGCTTACAATATAATCGTACCCCGAAAAATTCTCCACGAAATTCCTGTTGCATCCTTTTGTATAATCTTCAAACCCTCCATTGGCCATTGGCTGACCGCAGCAGGTTTGACCGGATGGGAATTCAATATCCACGCCCAGTTCTGTGAGCAGCCGGAATGTGGCAATGGCTACATTGGGGTAGAACTGGTCAACATAGCAGGGTACGAATAAAGCTACGCGCATCAGCTGTTCAGTTTTATGAAGCCGCCATCGATAGGGTAGTCGCAACCGGTGATGAATCCGGCTTCGTCACTGGCGAGGTATAGCACCAGGCCTGCGATCTCATCGGGAGAAGCCATGCGTCCGATGGGCTGTGTCCTGGACAGCTTCTCAAACATCTCTGCTTCCTGGCCGGGGTAATTGTTTTTGAGGAACCCGTCAACAAATGGCGTGTGCACACGGGCGGGCGATACGGAATTGCAGCGGATATTATCTTTCACATAATCCTTGGCAACGGAAAGTGTCATGGCCATTACAGCGCCTTTGGCGGTGGAGTATACGAAACGATCACTCAGTCCCACCCAGGCCGCAATGCTGGCCATATTGATGATCACACCGCCCCCGGCTTCTTTTATCAGCGGGATGGAGGAGTACAGGCAATTGTACACGCCTTTCACATTCACGTTCATCACGCGGTCGAAGTCGGCTTCCTTTGTATTGTCGGCCTTCCCGATATGCGCAATACCTGCATTGTTCACCAGGATCTGGTGCGGGCCGATGACCTGGAAAGTATCGATCACCTCCTGTTGATTGGTTACATTACAGGCATGTACATGCGCTTTTCCTCCTGCGTCGGTAATGGCCTTCAGTGCATCGGCGCCACTGTCTTCACTGAGCTCTATGATATGCACGGTGGCGCCCTGCTTTGCAAAGAGAGTGGCGATGGCTTTACCGATTCCGCTTCCTCCGCCTGTAACTACTGCCTTTTTGTTTTTTAATGAGAACATGTTTTTCGATTGAAAAATGAGCCTGAAATTAATATGATAACATAATAGAACTGTCCTGTTGCGTCCTGTGACGGACTGTTATGCTTTTTTGATCTGGTGGCCTTTCCAGCCGAAATACGCTACCACAATGAAACAGATCAGCGGAACACTGTATCCATACTGGATATTCTTTGTAATATCAGCAATACGCGCCAGTCCCAATGGCAATAATGCGCCCCCCACGATACTCATAACAATCAGTGAGGACCCAAGCTTGGTATCTTTTCCCAGGTCTTTGATGCCCAGGGAAAAGATAGTAGGGAACATGATGCTCATGAAGAAGGCGATACCGATCAATGCATATACGGTGATCATGCCTTCTGCAAAGATGGCGACCAGGGAAAGCAATACATTGATGATGGAGTAGATGGTAAGCAGCTTTGCGGGCGTAATAAAACGCATAAAGAATGTGCCTGCAAAACGACCACCCATGAAAGCGAGACCATAACCCAGTCCCAGATAATTGGCGGCAGCTGTTTCAGAGATATTGGCAGCTTTTGTGGCGATCACGATGAAGAAACTGCTTACGCAAACCTGTGCGCCTACATAGAAGAATTGCGCCACTACAGCCCATGTGAGATGACGGTGACGGAAAGCATGTAACGGATTGCCGCTTCCATCTTCATTCCCTTCTTCTTTATTGTCCGGCATTTTGGTGAAGAAGATCAGAACGGTCACCAGCACAATCAATATTCCCAATATCAGGTAAGGCAATTTCACACTGTCGGCTTCCGATTGAAGGTAGGCGTTCCTGGCTTGTTCGGTCATGGAGGCCAGTTGTGCATCTGTATATTCAGTGCCGGAGAGTATCATTTTCCCGCCAACGATTGGGGCAACCATCGCCGCCAGTCCATTGAAAGATTGGGCGAGATTCAGTCTTTGAGTAGCCGATTCGGGAGGTCCCAATACCGTAGCGTATGGGTTGGCGGCAGTTTCAAGGAAAGTGAGTCCGCAGGCGATCACAAAAAGTGCACCGAGGAAGAACCCATATTCACGTGTGTTTGCAGCGGGGATGAAAAGGAAAGAACCGATGGCGAAAAGTATCAGCCCAAGTAATATCCCTGACTTATAGCCATACTTGCGCATCACGTAACCGGCAGGCAATGCCATTACGAAGTAGGCGATAAATACCGAAAAATCAACGAGGGATGATTGAAGATTATTAAGTCTGAATGCTTTTCGCAAATGCGGGATCAGTATGGGATCGAGATTATGCACAAATCCCCAGAAAAAGAAAAGGCTGGTGACCAGGATAAAAGGCAGCAGCATTTTCTTACCGGCGGATGCGGCAGTAGTTTTTACAGTTGATAAGGAAGCAATCGCCATGTATGTACAGTTTAGAGTTGAAATATTTTATTCATCTTCATCCATTTCTCCCCCGCTTTTGCAGTGGGCAATGCCTGCTGGTAGGTCCACATCAGTTCTTCCCAGCGTTGCACTTCCGGGTTGGTTGCATCGGCAGCATTCTTCTTTTCAAAGGAGAACTGCTCATTCACTTCCATGATCATGAATAAACGATTCTCTACCCTGTAGATCTGAAGATCATTAATGCCAGCTTCTTTGATGGATTGGATAATGGCAGGCCATACTGACTGGTGGTAAGTTTCATATTCGGCGATGAGACCGGGATCGTTTTTGAGGTCGAGTGCAAAGCAATGTCTATGGCTCATTTGGATGCAGTGTTTCGATGAATTATAAACTCAATATTCATCTATTTTGGTAAATATTCCACCCCAATGCCAAAATAGCTTACTAGTATGGCAATTCCAGCAAATTGACCCTGTTGCCAAAATAGATTACTACTATGTCAATTGCCTCAATTCTGCTCATTTGGTTCCTGACTTATATTGCAATCGTTTAAAACTAAACATTTTCCGGGGAGTGTGTTTACTGGTTACCCCCCGGATAAAGGATTACCACTTCAATCAAAATGTGACTGCTGTATGAAAAAGACCTGCCATGCTTCAACCCCGGCATGCTCCAACCTTCGCCGGGCTGTTATGCTGCTATTTATTCAGTTGCTCTGGATGTTGCCATTGATGGCGCAACAGATCACCCTTACCGGAGTTGTGAGAAACTCCAAAGGGGATGCCCTGAAAGGAGTCAGCGTTAACGTAAAAGGATCTTCAACAGGTACCACCACCAACGATGATGGCGCCTTTTCTCTCCATGTTTCAAAAGACAATGTAACGCTTGTTTTCTCATTTGTTGGCCACGCCACCCAGGAAGTATCAGTGGGTAAGGACCGCGTCTTCAATATCGAATTGAAGGAAGGTAGCGGTAACCCGCTTGACGAAGTGGTGGTGATCGGTTACGGAGGCACCATGCGCAAACGCGACCTGGGCGGCTCCATTGCTTCTGTTGGCAAGAAGCAGATTGCCGAGCGTCAGCCGGTAACACTGTTCGATGCCTTGCAGGGACAGGCTGCCGGTGTACTGGTTACCAATGATAACGGCGATCCTGCCGGTCAGGGTACCATCCAGATCCGCGGCGCCTCTACCATCAACTCTGGTAATGGTCCGCTATATGTGATCGATGGCGTACTCAATGAGAACGCCAACTTCGTGAACCCCGCCGATATGGAGTCCATCGAAATACTTAAAGATGGAGCTTCCATTTCCATTTACGGTGCCCGCGGCGCCAACGGTGTGATCATCATCACTACCAAAAAAGGTAAGGAGGGTAAACCCATGGTGAATGTGGCTTTCAATCACGTGATGGGTAAACTGGCGCATAAGCTTCGTACCACTTCTGCCGATGAGCTGAGGGAATACCGGAAGCTCCGTGGTGATGGTAACCCTACCAACCTGGATTCCGTAAACCCTTACCTCAATTCAGATAATGACTATCAGGACCTCCTTTTCCGTACAGCCAATAAGGATGTACTGTCTCTGAGTATCTCAGGTGCACAAAAGGGAGGAGCCAATTATTATGGAAGTATCAACTATACAGATGACCGTTCCATCGTGATCAATAGCTGGATGAAACGTCTCCAGGCAAAAGTGAATGTGGGATATTCCGCCAATAAAAGATTTACCATTTCGCATAGCCTCGCCTTTTCATACCAGACCGGTAACAATATCCCGGTAGGAACTTCGGCAAGGCAGGTTTGGGAGCGAAACCCCTGGACCAGTATCTACAAACCAAATGGCGAACTGGCCAGCTACGTGGAATCGAAAAGGAACCCCGTGGCCTATGCACTGATCAATAAGGATAACGATAATGATTATACGATGCAGCTCAACAATACGCTGAGCTACCAGATCATGCCTGATCTGAAGTTCACCATCTTGCTGAACGCCATCCTGGAAAATGAGACCAATAAAAGTTTCATGTCTGCCTTCCTCACATCCGGAGGTACTGGCGATGCAACAGGGAGCAACTATTTCCGAAAAAGATTTTACTGGGAAGCGCAGGCTTACCTGAATTATAAGAAAACGCTTGGTGATCACGAATTCACCGGTTTGCTGGGTGTAAGCACCAACAGGAATAAATGGGACAGCTATCTCATTTCCATGTACCGCTATCTCAGTGAAGAGATCAATGTATCCAATGCCGGTATTGTAGACCTGACCAAAACCAGGACTCTCGCTTCTGCCAATGCCGATGCATCTGTCTTCGGCCGTATCGGTTACAACTATCTTGGTAAATATATCTTACAGGGTTCTTTCCGCCGTGATGGTTCTTCACGTTTCGGTGAGAGGAACAAATGGGGCAATTTCTTCTCCGGATCAGTTGCATGGCGCTTTTCACAGGAGAAATGGATGGACTGGGCTGCTGGCTTTGTGCAGGATGCCAAACTCCGCCTCGCGGTTGGCCAGGCGGGTAACGACCGTATCGGCGACTATGCATCTTTTTCCAATATGGTGTTTGGTCAGCAATATTATGCCGGACAAAGTGCCGCTTCTGAATCTACAGTACTTGGAAACAAGGAAATCCAATGGGAGAAGACCACTTCCTACAATCTCGGCCTCGAAGTCACTATGTTGAAGAACAGGTTGAACCTGACTGCTGAATATTATATCAAGAGAACTACCGACCTGCTCTGGCAAAAAGAACTGGCGAAAGAAACCGGCAAGTACACCGTGCCTACCAACCTGGGAACCATCAGTAATAAAGGCCTGGAGTTTGTGTTGAGCGGCACCCCTGTATCTACAAAGAATTTCAGCTGGGATATCAGCGGTAATATCTCCTTTACAGATGGTTTCATCGATAAACTCGTCGGTAGTTCCTCTGTGATTGAAGACCAGTGGTTGCTGGTGGAAGGCGGAAGGATCGGTGATTTCTTCCTCTGGAAAAATCTTGGCGTTTACCAGTGGAATGAATCCAATGCATATAATGAAAAAGGAGAAAGACTAAATGTAGTGCTGGGCTCCAATGGCATGCCCAATGGATCTTATACCGATGCTACCGGTAAAGCATATTCGGGAACTATTTACAGCAAATCCCGCAATGGCAACAAACTGGTGGGTGGCGATACTGAATGGCTTGATGTGAATAATGACGGAGAGATCGATGACCTGGACAAAGTGATCGCTGGCAATGGTATACCCGATTATTTCTTCGGCTTCAACACCACTTTCCGTTATAAGAATTTCAGCCTGAACGTACTGTTCAATGGACAGATCGGTAACGAGATCTACAACTATGTGCGTAACGACCAGAACCGTAACAATTCCACTTATTCTCCTCCTATCTGGGATGCGATCAAAAATGCCTGGTGGAAACCCGGTGATGTGGCTATCTATCCACGTTTTGCTGCAAAGGATGAGAGAGGTGGTATGAGCCTTGGCTACAACAGCCTTTACCTGGAAGATGGTTCTTTTATCCGTCTTACCAGCGCTCGTCTCAATTATGCACTGCCTTCGCAGATTGCCAAAAAATGGAGGATGAACAACGCGAACATTTTCATTTACGGTTCCAACCTGTTGACATGGACCAACTACTCCTGGTATGATCCGGAATTCTCTTCCGATGGTTTGAAGATCGGTGTTGACAATGGTAAGTATCCAAAGAGAAGGGAAGTAGGTATGGGCCTCAATGTTAACTTCTAAACTACAGTAAAATGAAAAGATTATTTCTCAATATATCAATGTTGGCAACCATCGCAATTGGCGGAAATGGTTGTGCCAAGTTCCTGGATGAAAAACCACTTACGGAAGTGGAAACAAACAAATATTTCAAATCTGCCAAAGATATCACTGCTGCGATGGCCGGAGTATATGCATCTTTCCAGCAGGAGATGACTGGCGCAGGTAGCGGTAGCACCTGGGGTAAATATGTGTTTTGGGGAGAAGCCCGCGGCGATAACTATGATCGCACGCAATATAATTTCGCACATGCGGTGGAGATAGCTTCCAATGGTCTTAGCTCCAGCAATGCAGCTGCCAACTGGTCCGGGCTCTACAGGACCATTGGCCGCGCCAACAACTGTATCAAGTATATTCCGCAGGTCCCTCAATTTGACCGTACCGCTACCAAGCAGGTCATAGACGGAAACCTGGCGCAGAGCTATGCGATGCGCGCCATGTGTTATTTCTGGATCGTAAGGATCTGGGGCGATGCACCCATCTGGCTGGAGCCCTACACTGATGTGGCAGAAGAACCCAACAGGGCCAGGGAAAAAGCAG
Organism: Pseudobacter ginsenosidimutans; assembly: GCF_007970185.1. NCBI lineage: Bacteria > Pseudomonadati > Bacteroidota > Chitinophagia > Chitinophagales > Chitinophagaceae > Pseudobacter > Pseudobacter ginsenosidimutans. The sequence goes on from NZ_CP042431.1 coordinate 4,454,073, forward strand.
AAGACATTTACACGAAAGTGATCATTCCCGATCTTCTGAAAGCGTATGATCTTATTCCCAAGACTGCAACTCCGTCTCAATGGCATATTGGTGAAGGCGCCATCTGTGCAATGCTGGCTGATGTTTATATGACCAGGAAAGATCCGGACAATGCAATGGTCTGGTTCAATAATCTCTTCAAGGCAAAAGCGCCTTCCGGAAAAGTATTCACCGGTCAGAGTGCGGCTGATCTTGTTCCGCAGGCCGACTGGAAAAAGGTTTTCCTCAATGCAAATACCAACGAGAATATCTGGAGCATTCACTGGGATTTCACCGTGAATGGTTGCGCTTGTTTGCCCAACTCCCTCTATCACAGCAATAGCCCGCTGCAGATAGATTCTGCTGTGATGACTGACTGGCAGGCGATCCAGGCAACAGACTTCCGTGCAAGGCAGACGGTGGATTTTGCAGCCTCTTTGCGCGACAGGATGCAGAAATATTATGCAGTACCTGCAACAGGCACCATCGATTGGGGAGCAGCCAAAACAAAAGAATTGCCTGTATACCTGGTGATGTATCGTCTTACCGATATGATGTTACTGTACGCAGAAGCAGCCAATCAGAAAGATGATATGGCCACTGCACTCAAATGGCTGAATATTGTTCGCACACGTGCCGGTCTTCCTGCATTTTTAGAAGGTGCGGATACATTATCAACAAAGGCAAAAATGGAAAACCTGCTCCTGAACGAACGTCGCTGGGAACTGTTCGGCGAAGGAAAACGCTGGTTCGACCTTGTTCGTACAGGAAAAGCGATCGAGGTGATGGACCCTGTTCTCAGACGCAGGCAAACAAGGCAGTGGGTGCCCATCGTTGGATGGGAAGGTGGTACTGATAAACTTCTCTGGCCGATCCACCGCACACTGATCGAGAACAATCCTTTGCTGAAACAAAATTTCCCTTACAATTAATTGTGCCGTTATGAAATTCACCAAGCTCAATATACTCATCGCGGGCTGTCTGGTAATGGCTATGACCACCAGCTGCAAAAAGCTCAGCCTGCAAAAAGATTATGACCGTGATCCGCACACACTGGATCCCAAGCTCTATAAATCGGCAGGACTTTACCTGACGGAACGCGCCACAGGTGTGAAAGCCGCCAACGATACCATCTTCGCATGGATGCTCAGAGGAATACAATATGCAGAGATCGATCTGGCGGAATACGAGAAAACAGGAAAAACTTTTGTGCTGATGCATAACGATGCTATCCGCAGGGTTTCTTCAGGCACTGTACAGAAGGATTGTTTCTTCGGAGCCAACCTGGTCAATGGCGCACCTGCACAACGCTGGTCAGATTATCCGAAAGAGTTCGTCAGGAATTATCTCCTCTATCTTATCGCTAATTCAGTACAGGACCATTACACTATTATCCATCCGGACGAGAACCAGGAAGTAGCTACCATGGCGCCGGAAGGAGCTTTCAATACTTTACCCGCAGGTATTACCAGGCATACGGATTTTCCATTCACGCCGGACAATAATCCAAAATCAGTACTGCGTTTTAAAGTACTCAACTCTTCACCAAGCAATACATCGGATTATCCCATTGTATTGAACGATATCAGGAACGTACGCACCGGCAGCCTGCAGGCTACCAACGGGGCTGTACATGTGATTGACAGGTTCCTGCCCATGACATTGGTTGCGCAATAAAGGCAATGTAAATGCAGGCCTGTAAGCATATAGAAGGCATTGACAACAAAACCAGGTTTCTCGTAAAGAGATCCTGGTTTTGCTGCTGATCCGGGTAATCGTATTTTCAAGGGCAGAATGTATTCAATGAAAACAGTTGTATCAATAATGAAAAGGACCCTGGTTGTTTTTTTAGTGATGGCCATGCTGACCGGCAGCACGAAAGTGAAAGCGCAACAGTCGGTAAGACTGAACCATAACTGGGAATTCCTGAAACAGGACCTCGGCGGTATCTGGGAAGCCATCCGCCCCGTTGGTAAAGGCAATCCTGAAAGCGTTCCCCTTTGGACATCCGTAACATTGCCGCATTGCGTGAATGCCTCTGATGGCGTAGACCCGGATCAGAACTATTACCAGGGACCCGCCTGGTACCGAACACAATTGACTATCGCTAATCCATACCCGAAAGGAAGAACGATCCTTCATTTTGAAGGCTCTGGTCAGAAAACTTCTGTATATGTATATGATCAGCTGGTGAAAACACATGTAGGAGGATATGATGAATTCAAAGTGGACATCACCGATGCTGTGGAAGCATTCAGAAAAAATCCTGCTTACCAGAAACAATTCAGCGGAAAGATCCCGGTGAGTATCAGAACAGATAATTCCCGCGATCTGGAAATGATCCCGAGCAGCTTGTCTGATTTCAATATTTATGGAGGGATCTACAGGTATTTGAACCTGGTATATTTGCCGGCTGTGTCTTTTGATAAAGTGCATGTAAAGGCAGAAGTGGATAAGGAAGGGAAGATGGGAAAATTGACCATCAACACTAACTTGTATGAACCAACGAAATCTACGGGGAATAGTAAAATTCTGATCCGCCTGATGGACCCATCGGGTAAGGCAGTCAGTCTTAAAACTGCCGTTGAAACCTCTGCATCGGATCGCGATGCCGGACTGGGCGGCCCAAAAGAGATGGTTTTTGAATTTAAGAAACCACGTTTATGGTCAACCGATAACCCGGAACTGTACACTGTGGAAGTCATCCTTCAAACGGCTTCTGCAGAAATAAAGGAAACTGTAAAGACTGGTTTCCGGAATTTCGAATTTGTGGAGCAGGGCCCCTTCCTGCTCAATGGAAAAAGATTACTGCTGCGTGGTACCCATCGCCATGAAGACCATGCCGGTGTGGGAGCGGCCATGACGGAAGAGATTATGCGCAAGGAAATGATCATGATGAAAGAGATGGGCGTCAATTTCATCAGGCTTGGCCATTACCAGCAGAGCCGCATCATCCTGCAACTCTGCGATAGTCTCGGTATTGTTGTATGGGAAGAAATTCCCTGGTGCCGCGGCGGTCTCGGTGGTGAAGTATACAAAGAACAGGCGAGAAGGATGTTGAAGAATATGATAGCACAGCATTACAATCATCCTTCTGTGATCATCTGGGGCTGGGCAATGAGAACGACTGGCCCGGCGATTTCCCGGAGTTCAATAAAGATTCTATCCGCGCCTTCATGAAGGAACTGAATGATCTCAGTCATAGATTAGATCCTTCCCGGAAAACGGCCATCCGCCGCTGCGATTTCTGTAAAGATATCGTGGATGTTTATTCTCCTTCCATCTGGGCAGGATGGTACCGCGGCATTTATACGGAATACAAAAGCGTATCCGAAATGGAAATGAAACGTGTGAAGCATTTCCTGCATGTGGAGTGGGGAGGTGATTCACATGCCGGAAGACATTCCGAAAGTCCGGATAACGCATTGATCAAAGTAAAAGCCGGTGGCGGCGCAGATGAACGCGCTGGCGATGCATCGCTCTACGGTGGCGCAGCGCGCGTAAGCAAGGATGGCGACTGGAGCGAGTCCTATATCTGCAATCTGATCGACTGGCACCTGAAAGAACAGGAGACCATGCCCTGGCTCACCGGAACCGCGCAATGGCCTTTCAAGGATTTCTCCACGCCCGTTCGTCCTGATAATCCTGTTCCCTACATGAACCAGAAAGGAGTAGTGGAGCGCGATTTCACGAAGAAAGAATCTTACTACGTCTTCCAGTCTTACTGGGCTTCAAATCCAATGGTCCATATCTACGGTCATAACTGGCCGGTGAGATGGGGCGATGAAGGAGAAGAAAAAATGATCAAGGTATATTCAAATTGCGATGAAGCAGAAGCCTGGCTCAACGGTAAGAGCCTGGGTGTGAAAAAAAGGAACAACCAGGATTTTCCTGCTGCAGGATTGAGATGGAATACCACTTTCAATAAAGGCATCAACACAGTGAAAGTTGTAGCGAAAAAAGGGAAAACGATATTGTACGATTCCATTTCTTTCCAATATCAAACAGAAAAGTGGAACAAGCCGGCGCAGGTAAAACTGGAAAAGCTGGAAGAGTCCAATGGCATCATTACCATTCAGGCAACATTGCAGGACGCCAATGGCGTTCAATGCCTGGATGCCGCCAACTGGATCCGTTTCAAACTCGCCGGGGATGGACAGCTGATCGATAACCAGGGCACCAGCTCAGGATCGAATTATGTACAAATGTACAATGGCCGTGCCATCATCCGGGTGAATACCAACAAAGGAAAATCAGTGCTCAGTGCTACAGTTCCAACTGTGCCTTCGGCATTTATCGAATTATAAATTTACGCGGGGTGTCTACAGTCGCTCGCCTACCGGCGAGTGACTTTTATTCAGTCGCCTCCGGCGATGCGGTCTTCGCCGGAGGCGAGCGACTGGGCACGCCAAGATCAATACTCATTTGCCAATGAAACGCATTATCATCTTTTCGCTCATCTTTCTTCAGTCTTGGCTTGCATCTGCGCAGTATGATCCTGCCCTGAAACTCTGGTACAATACACCTGCCACCATCTGGGAAGAAGCTTTGCCACTCGGTAATGGAAAAACAGGCGCCATGGTTTTCGGCAGTGTTCAGAAAGAAAGATTTCAGCTCAATGATAACACGCTCTGGAGCGGATTTCCCGAGCCCGGCAATAATCCAAACGGCCCAACAGTTTTGCCACAGGTTCGCGAAGCCGTGTTCACAGGAGACTATGAACTGGCCGCCAAACTCTGGAAGAAAATGCAGGGACCTTATTCCGCCCGCTACCTGCCGCTCGGAGATCTCTGGCTTACATTCGATCACAAGGATTCGGTCACTGAAAAATATCATCGTGAGCTTGATCTCAACAATGCCATCTCTACCGTCCGTTACACAAAAGATGGCGTGGAATATACACGCGAAACTTTCACCAGCTTCCCCGCAAAGGCAATGGTGGTTAGACTGACAGCGAACAAGAAAAATGCATTGAACTTCAGGGTTGATCTCAGCAGCAAACTTCGCTTCACTACCAAAGCTGAAGCAAACAATTTGCTGGTGCTGAAAGGGAAGGCGCCGAAGTTTGTGGCCAACCGGCCATCTGAACCTAAACAGGTTGAATATGATGATGAGAAAGGAGAGGGCATGACTTTCGAGATCCAGGTGAAACTGGTGAATGAAGGTGGTAAGCTTAGTGCAACAGGCGATCAACTGACAGTGAGCAATGCCAGCAGCGTTACCATTTATCTCACGGAAGCCACCAGCTTCAATGGACTCAACCGCTCTGCTGCATTTCAGGGAAAGAACCCTTCTATTGAGGCAATGAGCAAGATGGGAAAGGTTTCTTCCATCTCATATGATGTGTTGAAGAAAGCGCATATAGCCGATTATCAATCACTGTTCAATCGTGTAAAATTGAATTTAGGTGTTGATGCCGAATCTCTGAAACTGCCTACCGATCTGCGTTTGAAAACATTCAGCAAGCGTGGTGGCGATAATCCGCTGGTGAGCCTCTACTATCAGTTCGGTCGTTACCTGATGATCGCTGCATCGCGTACGGGTTCCAGGCCCACCAACCTGCAGGGCATCTGGAACGATCATGTACAACCGCCATGGGGTAGTAACTATACCACCAATATCAATACGGAAATGAATTACTGGCTGGCGGAGAATACCAATCTCTCTGAATGTCACCAGCCATTATTCGATTTCATGAAAGAGCTGGCCGTGAACGGTGCCGTTACTGCCAAAGTGAATTACAATATCGATGAAGGATGGGTGGTTCACCACAATACCGATCTCTGGGCCAAAACATCACCGCCCGGTGGTTATGAGTGGGACGAGAAAGGCATGCCGCGCTGGAGCTGCTGGCCCATGGCCGGTGTATGGTTTGCCACGCATTGCTGGGAACATTATCTCTTCACCGGCGACCTGAAATTCCTCCGCGAACAGGCATACCCGTTAATGAAAGGCGCGGCGCAATTCCAGTTGCACTGGCTGATCAAAGACCCTGCGAGTAATTATCTTATCACCAATCCCAGCACATCACCGGAGAATACATTGAAGAAAGATGGAAAAGAATACCAGGTGAGTATGGCCACTACCATGGACATGAGCCTGCTCCGGGAGCTCTTCACTGCATTGATCAACGCAGCCGATCTGCTGAAGACTGATGCAGCCTTCAAAGCAGAACTGGAAAAAGCGAAAGCGCAATTATATCCTTACCATATTGGCCAGTACGGCCAGTTACAGGAATGGTTCAAAGACTGGGATCAGCCAACTGATAAGCATCGTCACTTATCCCATTTGTTCGGATTATATCCCGGCAGCCAGATCACTCCTTTGCAAACGCCAGAGCTGGCGGCGGCGGCCAAACAATCGCTGATCCACCGGGGGGATGTAAGCACCGGATGGTCCATGGCCTGGAAAGTGAACTGGTGGGCCAGGTTGCAGGATGGGGAACATGCATACAAGATCCTGAGCGATGCTTTTACGTATATCAATCCCCGTGAGATCCGTGAGACCATGGGTGGGGGCGGCACTTATCCGAATCTCTTCGATGCGCATCCTCCTTTCCAGATAGACGGAAATTTCGGCGCTACTGCCGGTATCACGGAAATGCTGCTGCAAAGCCACGATGGCCGCATCAGTCTCCTCCCGGCACTGCCTGCTGCATGGCCTGCCGGATCTGTACGCGGCATCAAAGCCCGCGGCAATTTCACTGTGAGCCTGCAATGGAAAAATCAAAAACTGGAAAAAGCGATCATTTATTCCGGCTCCGGCGGTAATTGCCGTATCCGTACATCCATCCCTGTTAGAGTAGTTGAAGTACACGCCAAATCAGCCAGTGGCAATAATCCCAATAAGCTGAATGTATCCTACGGTATTCCGCCTTATGAGGTGGTAAATAAATCAGCTATCACACCACTGCCTGCTTCCACGGAGTTTGTTATCGATTTCAATACTGTAAAAGGAAAAACCTATACGATCCTTCCTAAATAAGTTGTATGAAACATTTGTTGAAAAATATGATTGCGGCGCTTTCCCTGTTCTTACTGGCACTGGCTGTACATGCCCAGCAGCCTGTATTTCAGCAGGTAGGGCCGGGTGTATGGAAAGCCGTGATAGGTAAGCCTGAAGCCTATAACCTGATAACTGCCTCCGGTGCTTTACCAAACAAAACAGCACTCGGAAAAATGGAAAAGGTAAATTTCCCCTTACCGCTTTCAGAGATCAGCGCAACTGTACGTGATGGAAAGACCTATCTCCGTTTCCCGCTGGCAAAGCAGGAACAACTCTTTGGTTTCGGATTGAATTTCCAGACCGTGCACCAGCGGGGAAAGATCCTGCAATTGCATGTTGATCATTTTGGAGGAAAGGACAATGGCCGCAATCATGCGCCTACACCATTCTACGTTTCCGGCAACGGATATGGCGTGTTCATCAACAGCGCCCGCTACCTCACGGTATATGCAGGTTCAGGCGTGCGAAAAGACAGTAAGCATTTTCCCGAAGCGCGCGACAGGAACACGGATAAGAACTGGCAGGCGCGTCCCTATTCCGATGCAGTGGAGATCCTGGTGCCTGCTGCCGGTGTGGAAATATATATATTCGGTGGCCCCAAATCCATCGATGCAGTGCGCCGTTTCAATCTCTTCAATGGAGGTGGTTGTCTGCCTCCAAGATGGGGACTGGGTTTCACGCAACGCGTGCAAAGACTCTACAACGAAAAAGATGTAAAGAAGGAAGCAGATGAATTTGAAGCGAAAGGATATCCCCTGGATTTTATCGGCCTGGAACCGGGATGGCAGAGTAAATCCTATCCCTGTACCTTCGAGTGGGACAGTACGCGCTTTCCGCGCCCTGCTCAGTTTGTGGCAGATATGGGCAAACAGAATATCCGCGTCAACCTCTGGCTCAATCCATATGTGAGCCCCGAGGCCGGTATCTATGAATCCATTCGTCCATATACCGGTTCTCATACCGTTTGGGTAGGAGCTGTGCCCGATCTTAATACGCAACAGGGCAGGAGCATCCTTTTCAATCAGCTCAAAAAAGATCAGGTAGACATTGGTGTTAGTGGTTACAAAATAGACGAAGTGGATGGCTATGATCATTATCTCTGGCCTGATATTGCCACTTTCCCTTCCGGTATTTCGGCTGAACAGCAAAGACAGACCTATGGCCTGCTGATGCAGCGCTACAGTACCGATCTATACCGTAAAAAGAATGAACGCACATTCGGATTGGTGCGTGCTTCCAATGGCGGCGGCGCATCTTTCCCGTATGTTATCTACAATGATTATTACAACCACGAGGATTTTATCACGGCCCTCATCAACAGCGGATTTGCCGGCGTACTCTGGACGCCTGAAGTGCGCGCCAGCAAAACCGGTGAAGAATGGCTGCGCCGATTCCAGACAGTAGTGTTCTCGCCCATGGCCATGATCAATGCATGGGCCAGCGGCACCAAGCCCTGGTCTTATCCCGAAGTGGCGGAACAGGTGAAAACTTACGCTACGCTGCGCATGCAGATGATGCCTTACTGGTACTCTGAATTTGCGCGATATCATTTCGAGGGTACGCCCGTGTTTCGCGCCATGAACCTGGAAGAAGGATTTTCACAGGAGATCAAAGAAGAGAAGATCGACTATAACCTCGAGCATAACCCTTACGCAGAAGCGCTTTCCAAGGAATGTAAAGACCAGTACATGGCAGGCGAATACCTGCTGGTAGCACCGCTCTTTGCCGGGCAAACCACCCGCAAAGTGATCCTGCCACGCGGTAAATGGTATGATTTCTACACAGGAGATTTTGTGGGTGATGGTCAGGTGATCACTGTTTCTCCCGGTTTGGATAAGATCCCGGTCTTTGTAAAAGATGGTGGTATCATCCCCATGATGCCTGCACGCTTACATACGCCTGCCAAAGGAGAAAAGGTGAATATCGAAGTCAGGCATTATGGTACAAAACCCGGCAGCTTCAAACTCTATGATGATGATGGGGAAACCTTCGATTATGAGAAAGGAGCTTACTCCTGGAGAACAATCTCCATTCAGAAAAATGGAAAGGGAGAATTGTCAGGCTCCGTCTCCGGCCCAGAAAAAAGTAAACCCAATACCATTGGAGAGGTAAGCTTTAAATTCATGACGCATGCTTTCGATGCTGTATCTCTCAAAGAAAAAGCTATCGAAACACTGCGTGAACAGGTGATCCGTGAGGCTGACAAAGCACTGGATGAAAAGCCTGTGACTGTTACTTCATCCCGTTCTTCCCGCAGTGCAGGCGGGCCGCATGATTTTTTTTCTGAAGGGGATTACTGGTGGCCGAACGAAAAATTTCCTGACAGTCCATATGTACAGAAAGATGGTATGACCAACCCCGATAATTTCACCGCGCACCGTCATGCGATGATCCGTCTCAGCAGGCTGGTGGGCTCACTCGCATCTGCCTGGCTCATTACCGGAAAGGAAGCTTATCGTCAACAGGCATTGCTGCATTGCAAAGCCTGGTTTGTGGATCCTGCCACGCGCATGAATCCCAACCTGCTCTTTGCGCAGGCCATCAAAGGACGCGCAACTGGAAGGGGCATCGGCATCATAGACACCATCCAGCTGATGGAAGTGGTACAGGCGCTGATGCGCATGGATACCGTTGCCGGCGAAGACCGCGAACTGATCAATCAGATCAGGAAATGGTTTGAAGCCTACCTGCAATGGCTGACCACGCATCAATATGGAAAAGATGAAATGAATGCAGCCAATAACCACGGCACCTGCTGGGTGATGCAGGTAGCAGCCTTCGCGCGTTTTACCAATAACCAGCCATTATTGAATTTCTGTTCTGAAAGATATAAAACAGTACTGCTCCCCAACCAGATGGCAAACGATGGCAGCTTCCCCCTGGAGCTGAAGCGTACCAAACCTTATGGTTATGCGCTTTTTAATCTCGATGCCATGACAATGACCTGCGAGATCCTCAGCACAGAGAAGAATGATCTCTGGAACTATACAACATCCGATGGCCGCAATATCAAAAAAGGGATTGAATACATGTATCCCTTCATTGCAGATAAAAGCAAATGGCCTTTCAAACAGGATGTGATGCACTGGAATGAATGGCCGGTTGCGCAGCCTGCACTGCTGTTTGGTGCGCAGGCATTCCATCAGACTGCCTGGTTCAATACCTGGCGCGGCCTGGATCATGCACCCACAGTAGATGAAGTGATCCGTAACCTGCCAGTACGTAACCCGATAATCTGGTTGAACTGATGAAGAAATTATTGTCCATAGCTGCCATCATGGCCACTACCGCCATCTCTGCACAAACCGCCGGAGATGAAGATGCCGAAATGTTCAATCGTGCAAAGGTCCGTGATCAGAAAGCCATCGAAGAAGCCAAAGCAGGCTGGTGGACGAAAAGCATGAAGACCCATGATCAACGCATTGCCTGGTGGCAGGAAGCGCGCTTCGGGATGTTCATCCACTGGGGCGTTTATTCATTGCCGGCAGGAGAGTGGGAAGGGCGCAAAGTGAGCGGCTATGCCGAACACCTCATGCGTAAGGAAAAGATCAGTCGTGCTGATTATCTTCAACTGGCCCATCGTTTCAATCCTCTATTGTTCAATGCGGCCGAATGGGTGAAACAGGCGCAGGATGCAGGAATGAAATACCTTATCATCACCGCCAAGCACCACGATGGGTTTGCTATGTATGATTCTGAAATTGGTGATTTCACCATCACACAACAATCAGCATTCAAACGTGATCCCATGGCTGAACTGGCCGCAGCCTGCAAAAAAGCAGGACTGAAATTCGGGTTCTATTATTCGCATGCTTTCGATTGGGAGCATCCCGATGCGCCGGGAAACGATTGGGAGTACAATAATCCCGGTGGCGATAAACTCCTGCACGGCGGCAGCAACTGGTATGATGTTCATCCCGAACTCTTGCCGAAAGCGCAGCAATACGTAGATCAGAAAGCGATCCCGCAGATCAATGAACTGCTGACGAAATATCATCCTGATATTCTTTGGTTCGATACACCGCATAAATTGCCGCTCTCTGAAAATATCCGCATCCTCAAAGCCATCCGCGAAACAGATCCCAATGTGGTTGTGAATGGCAGACTGGTGCGTGCAGCAGGCGCAGTGCTTGGAGATTATAGGAACACAGCCGATCGCCCGGCTGAATTCTTCCCTGTTACCGGCAACTGGGAAGCCATTCCCACTACCAATGAATCCTACGGTTACCATCAATTCGACAGCTCGCATAAACCGGTGGCGCATTTCATCAGATTGCTGGCCAGCGCTACAAGCCGTGGAGGTAACCTGCTCATGAATATCGGACCAAAAGGTGATGGCGCATTCGATACAAAAGATCAAAACATATTAGAGGGAATTGGAAAATGGATGAAGGTAAACAGCGAGTCCATTTACGGAACTGCTGCATCTGCTTTGCCATTGCAGAACTGGGGAGTGATCACACAAAAACAGCAAAAGCTTTATTTGCATGTGTTCAACTGGCCTGCTGATAAAATGTTGTACCTCGGCGGTTTCAAAGGCCAGGTGAGCAAAGCATACCTGCTGAGTGATGCATCAAAAAAAACTTTACCGTTCCAGCAGAAAAATAAACAGCTTCGTATCAGTCTGCCTGTTAGTGCACCGGACAAAACAGATGCAGTGATCGTACTGGAAACAAATGGAAAAATAGAAGGCGATGAAGGATTTTATATTGCGCCAAACATAGCGTTATCAAGGCTCCTGGCCTTCGATGCCAAACAGGAAGGCAAGGGATTCAAATTCGGTGATGGAAAAACAGACAAATATTATGTGGAAGGATGGAAGAAGAAAGATCAGGCCCTGAGTTGGGATATTACCACTTCAGAAAAATCATCGTACAAAATTCTCGTTAAGTATATTGCAGGGAAAGGCAGTTACCTGTTGACGCTGGGTAAATCCATTTTCGAAAAAGAGATAAGTGAAAAGAAAGGGGTGGTAACAGACGAAATTGGAACGGTCACCATTCAGCCCGGATGGCATCAGCTCAGGATCAGCCCGAAGCAGACAGAAGGAAATGAGTTGATGAAATTACTGGAAGCACAACTGATAAAAGTAACACAATAAATCCCGAACCATGAAGCAAGTTAGTAGCCTGGTTGTATTCTGTATCCTTAGCTTGACAATGCAGGCACAGCAGATCGATCTTCCTTATGTGATGTCTGATGCTGAAAAACAAACGGAAGTAATGCTCAAAGAAGCTGCCGCCGCCAGGAAAATAAAACCTGAGCTGGTTTCTCCCAGGACCCTGGAAAACGGACAGCTTAAAATGGTAGCGAGCCGCGACTGGACCAGTGGTTTCTTCCCCGGTGTTCTCTGGTTCCTCTATGAGTACACAGGTAAACCTGAATGGAAAGAAAAAGCGCATGCTTATACAGCTTTCATCGAAAAGGAAAAACAGAACGCAGTTACCCACGATATGGGCTTCAAAGTGTATTGCTCATTTGGAACAGGCTACCGCCTTACCAACGATCCGAAATACAAAGCAGTGATCATGGAATCGGCGCGCACACTGGCCAGCCGCTTCAACCCGACGGTAGGCTGTCTCCGCTCCTGGGACCATAGCAAAGACAAATGGGATTTCCCCGTGATCATCGATAATATGATGAATCTGGAGCTGCTTTTCGCGGCCACTGAGCTGAGCGGTGATTCAGCCTATTACAGGATTGCCGTTTCGCATGCCAATACTACCATGAAAAATCATTTTCGCCCTGATTACAGTTCTTATCACGTAGTGGCTTACGATTCACTTACAGGAAAAGTGGAAAAGAAACAGACACACCAGGGCTATAGTCATGAATCCGCCTGGAGCCGCGGACAGGCATGGGCCTTATATGGCTACACCATGTGTTATCGATTTACAAGAGATAAAAAATACCTGGAGCAGGCTGAGCATGTTGCTAAATTCATCCTGGACCATCCGAGGCTGCCGAAAGATAAAGTACCGTATTATGATTTCGATGCGCCCGGCATTCCCAATGAGCCACGCGACGCGTCGGCTGCAGCCTGCATTGCATCCGGTTTGTATGAGCTGGCGCAATACAGCAAAAAAGCTCCTGTGTATACCGCAGCTGCCAATACGATGGTGGAGAGCCTGACTAAATCCTATCGTTCACCAATAGGTGAGAATAAAGGATTCCTGTTGTTGCACAGCACAGGTTCCAAACCCGGCAACAGTGAAATAGATGTGCCATTGAGTTATGCTGATTATTATTATATGGAAGCATTGCTCCGCAGCAAACATATGCACAATAAAATGTTTGCACTGCCTAAACCTGTTTTGAAATTACCAGCCATCATAGCCAGCAATATGGTTTTGCAGCAGCAGACCAATACACCGCTCTGGGGCAGTGCTGCGCCCAATGCCACCATTGCTGTTCAGACCAGCTGGAATATGAAAAAATATACAAGCCGGGCCGATGCAAAAGGAAACTGGAAACTGATGGTGTCCACTCCCAAAGCCGGAGGACCTTACAGCATTACTATCAGTGATGGTAAGCCGGTAATGCTTAAGAATGTAATGATCGGAGAAGTATGGCTTTGTTCCGGTCAGTCGAATATGGAGATGCCGGTGAAGGGATTCAGGAACCAACCGATCCTGGCTGCGGAAGAAACCATCCTGGAAGGAAAGAATAATAATATCCGTCTCTTCCGTGTGGAAAGAACTACTGCACTTGAGCCTGTGAAAGATGTTACTGCTGAATGGGAAGTATCGTCGCCAAAAGGTGTGAGGGATTTCAGCGCAGTGGGATACGGTTTTGCAAAGATCCTGCAGCAGCAGCTGGATGTTCCCGTTGGGATCATCCAGGCCACCTGGGGCGGAACGCCCATCCAGGGCTGGATGAGCGAAAGCAACCTGAAAGAATTTCCTGAGTCGCCGCTTCCTGCTCATCGTACGGTGATCAATAAGAACCATCCTGAGGTTTTGTACAATGGGATGATCCATCCTTTGATCGGTTTCGCCATCAAAGGCGTGCTCTGGTACCAGGGGGAGACTAACAGAGCCGAATATGCGCTCTATGAAAGAATGATGCCTTCGATGGTTCAGCGCTGGCGTGAAGGATGGGGGAAAGAATGGGCCTTCTATTATGTGCAACTGGCTCCCTACAAATATCCCAGCTATGCAGTGGAAGCTCCTTATATGCGTGAAGCACAGGAGAAAGCGGGAGCACAGATCCCCAACTCAGGCATGGCTGTTTGTATGGATGCAGGCGATTCCCTCACTATCCATCCTGCCAACAAAACTGTGGTAAGCCGCAGGCTCGCGTACCTGGCGTTGGGTAAGACCTATGGCGTGGAAGGGATCAGTTATCAAAATCCATCTTTCAAATCCATGAAGCTGGTGAACGATACTGTACGCATTGCATTCGACAATGCTTCCAATGGATTGACAAGTTTCGGAAAAGAGCTGAATGGTTTTGAAATAGCAGGCGATGATCAGGTGTTCCATCCTGCCAGGGCATGGATCACAAATGATGGCGTGTATACCCTCTGCGATCGGGTGAAGATGCCTGTAGCAGTTCGTTACGCATTCAGGGATTATATCATTACTAACCTCTACAATACAGATGGATTGCCCGTTGCGCCTTTCAGAACAGACAACTGGCAACCGGCAGGTAAGAAATAATAGCTAACGTGTTAGCATACCTGTCAAGGTAAGTTTCTCGCAGTCAGCAATCATTCAACCAGTGGCTGTTCCCGTTCCCGGGAGCAGCCCTTTTTTTTTCTGCTAATAAAGCTTAATACGTGGTTAATTCCCTGCTACCGGGGCCGCGTATAATTGTGTTAGTTACATCCTGAACCAGCTCCATTTCATCTGGAAAAATTGATTGCGCTCATGAAGCACGTTTTTTTATTGCTTGCTGTACTGTTCCAGGGTATGATCTTACATGCCCGTCAGCATGATCTTAACATCACCGATTATGGCGCCAAATCAGATGGCGTTACCCTCAATTCTCCTTTTATCCAGGCTGCTATCGATGCCTGCGCTGCCAAAGGCGGTGGCAGGGTGATAGTGCCGGCAGGCAGATTCCTTACAGGCACCATTGCCCTGAAAAGCAATGTGACACTGGTTTTACAAAAGAACGCATTCATTGTAGGCAGTACCAATGTAAACGATTACCTAAACCTGGATCCTTTCACTGATGGATTGGGCGTAGATGTCGGTTATGCATTGGTGGTAGCTGTTGACCAGCAGAATATCGGCATAGAAGGGGAAGGCGCTATCGATGGTCAGGGTAAGCAATTGAAAGAAATCCAGATCGCAACAGATAAACGACCCGAGGGAGAGCGCTGGGGCAGGAGACCTTTCCTGCTTCGCGTGGTGCGTTGCAGCAACGTGAGAGTGCAGGGTGTAAAATTATTGTTCGCGGCAGCCTGGACTTCTCATTACTTTCAATGTAATCGATTGCACATTGAAGGAGTGAAAATCATTTCCCATGGCGTTGCACACAACGATGGAATGGATATCGATGGTTGTCAGCATGTGACCATTGCCAATTGTGATATTGAGAGTGGCGATGATGCCCTTTGCTTCAAAACCACCAGCAGCACCATGGCCTGCAGGGATATCGTTGTGTCAAACATGAGGCTTAAGAGCGGTCATGGCGCTATCAAAATGGGCACGGAATCCATGGCGCCTTTCGAGAATATCAAAATTTCCAATTGCTATATCTACAACACCAATAATGGAGGCATCAAATTGCTGACCGTGGATGGAGCGCATCTCCGCAATATCGAGATCAGCGATATCACTATGGTGGATGTGAAAACGCCCATTCTCCTCCGCCTGGGATCGCGCCTCAGCGTATTCAGGAAAGGGAAGGATACACAACAACCTACAGGCATATTCGAAAACGTGGTCATTCGAAATGTGAAGGCGGAAGCTTCCGCCAATGCACAGCTCAAACCACCATCGGGTATACTCATCACCGGTGTGCCGGGACATTATATCACCAATGTTACCCTGGAAAATATTTCCATCCGCCTCGCCGGTGGCGGCACTGCCGAACATGCAAGACAGGTGGTTCCGGAAGCGATCGACAAATACCCGGAAGTGAAAACATTCGGCCCCCTGGTGCCTGCCTATGGAATATGGGCCCGTCATGTGAAAGGGTTGAAGCTGAACAATGTTTCGTTTACACTTGACAGTAATGATGTACGTCCTGCCTTCATTTGTGAAGACGGCGAAGCTATCACCGTCACCAACTGGAATATCCCCGCCACTACCGGTGCTGAAGCCGTGATCCGGCTGGAGCAGGTAGGTAGTGCACAGATCCGCAACAATAAAGTACAAGGTAAAGCTGCCGCCTTTGTGCGCGTAGAAAGATCCAATGGCTCCAATATCAAAGTAGGAAAGAACCGTCTCAATGGAATTGAACCTGCCCGATATATTCACCATTAATGATTGCTGTATGCGCAAAAATCAAACTAATCAACAACATGATGCTCCGCCTTAGCGGAACCCATCTCTGCATGATGCAGAAAGAGATTGCCTAAAAACTATTGATCCAGTAAAAACTTGCCAAGCTATGAGTTTTAAAAATCTTATTCCATTTTCCTGTATGATATTGGCGATGCTGTTGTGGCAGCCTTTGTCGGCACAGGATGCCGCAACGGTGGCAGTAAAAGGATTTGTCACCAACGAACGCGGGGAGCCGCTCCAGGGTGTTACCGTCCAGGGGGCGGGAAAATCCGTACAATCCGGTACAGACGGAGCTTTCACCCTGGAAGTGCCCGCAGGTACCGTTATCAGTTTGTCTTATACAGGATATGCAGATCAGAAGGTTACTGTCCGTAATGGTCAAACGAACCTGAAGATACAATTGCAAAACAAAAAGGACCTCGATGAAGTAGTGGTAGTAGGATATGGAACCAGGAGGAAATCCGAAGTAACGGGCTCCATGGTATCTGTAACGGAACAATCCATCCGTGATATTCCCACACCCAACCTGGCTTCGGCTATGCAGGGCCGTGCGGCGGGTGTGGATATTCAGAAAGTGAATGGTAACAGCAAACCCGGCGCCGGCGTTTCCATTCTCATCCGTGGCTCGCGTTCAGTACGTGCGGGCAACGATCCACTCATTGTAGTGGATGGAATTCCCTTCAGCGGCAATTTCAATGATCTCAATCCGGATGATGTTACTTCGGTGGAGATCCTGAAAGATGCCTCTGCCACTGCCATTTACGGTTCCCGTGGCGCCAACGGCGTGATCCTGGTCAGCACCAAACGTGGTAAGGCCGGCAAAGCAGTGATCACTTACAGCGGTTATGGCGGCACTGTGAAGCCACTCGGCAAATACAAGATGATGGATGCAAAGGAATTCTTTGAATTCAAGAAATGGGCTTACTACAATGGAAGATTCATCAGCGGCAACAACAGGAAATATACCGGACCGGACGATCCCAATATCCTGACTTCAGAATTCAGTGCCGAGGAACTGGAAAATATCGAGAGCGGAAAATCCACTGACTGGCAGGACCTGGTATACAAAAATGGTTTCATCACTGATCACCAGTTGGGTGTTTCCGGAGGATCTGAAAACACACAGTATGCCATGTCTGGCGGGTACTACAAAGAAACAGGCGTGTATCCCACACAGGCTTTCGAGCGCTTCTCCCTCAAAATGAGCATCGATCATCAGTTCAACAAAATGTTCAAGATCGGATTGAGCTCACTCAATACATTTGCAACAACCAATGGTGAGAATTTCAACCCGATGGGTCAGGCGCTTCGCGCATCTCCATTGGTATCTCCCTATGACGCGGATGGCAAGCTCCGAAATGATTTCGTGCCGGGCAGCGCTTCACAGGTATGGAACCCGCTGGCGGATTTTCTTCCGGGAGCCAGGCAGGAAAGGAAAAAAAGGAATAGTTCCTTCAACGTTCTCTACCTGGATGTGAACCTCGGTAAATGGGTGAATGGATTGAAGTACCGTTTGAATGGCGGGGTGGAGCTGAGGTCTGAGAACTATGGCAACTTCTATGCAAGCAAAACCACCAACAATAGTGGCGCCCCTTCAACATCGCGCAACAGGAATGCACAGTTGAGCAACTGGACCATGGAGCATTTGCTGAACTACGACCGCACTTTCGCCGATAAACACAAACTAAGTCTTACAGGCCTCTTCAGTGTGCAGGAACAAAAGAATCAGACATCCACCTTCGACAACAACGATATCCTGGACGATGCGCTGGAATACTTCAATCCCGTATATGGCTCCAACCTCACCGGCTCCGGTAACATGGAGAAATGGGCGCTGGTTTCTTACATGGGACGATTGAACTACACTTATGATGACCGTTACATGCTCACAGGAACTGTGCGTACCGATGGTTCTTCCAGGCTGGCGCCGGGCAATAAATACAAGACCTTCCTATCCGGAGCTGTTGGCTGGAATATCCATAACGAAGAGTGGTTCAATGTTAAACCCATCAGTAACCTGCGTTTGCGCGCATCTTACGGAGAAGTGGGCAACGCATCCATTGCGCCTTACCAGACGCTGGCGCGCCTGAGTGCCCTCCGTATGAACTTCGGTGAATATACCTCTACAGGTGTTTATCTCACCGATGTAGCCAATGCCAACCTGAGCTGGGAATATACAGCCACCACTGAACTGGGCCTCGACTTCGGTTTACTCAATAACCGCATCACCGGTACTTTCGGCGTTTACAAACAACAGACAAGGGACCTCCTGCTGCCACAGACTCTGCCGCATACTTCCGGGATCCTGAATACGGCGCTCGCCAATGTTGGCGCTACAGAGAACAAGGGTATCGAGTTGCAGGTGAGTGCAGCTATCCTCGTTCCAAAATCAAGGAACGAATTCGGATGGACTATCGATGCCAACGCCACCATCAACCGCGGTAAGATCACCAAACTCAGCGAAGGCGCCACGCAGGATATCAGTAACAACTGGTTCGTAGGCAAACCTATCGGCGTGATCTACGACAAGGTGAAAGATGGGATCTGGCAGAACACGAAAGAAGATACTGCCCTGGCCCAAAAATATAAACAAACCCTCTCCGGTTCAGGTTCCGTGATCGGCACTATCCGTTACCGTGATATCAACGACGATGGAAAAATGGACGATAATGACCGGGTGATCCTCGGATCAAGCCAACCTAAATGGACAGGTGGTATGACCAACCGCTTCAGTTACGGCGGCTTCGATCTCACCGTTGTAGCCTTTGCGAGAATGGGCAGCACCTTCCGCAGTACCCTTACAGGCGGCGGCTTTGCCAATACTTACCAGGGAACTTACAATAACGTAAAGACACGTTTCTGGACCCCTGATAATCATGAGAACGAATTCCCCAAACCTAATGCCGACAGAACAAATACCCAGAACAACAGTCTCATGGGTATCTTCGACGGGTCTTTCCTGAAAATCAGAACTATCAGTCTCGCTTACACGCTTCCGCCCAATATGCTGAAAAAACTGGGCGTAAGGAACCTTCGTTTTTACTCCACCGTGGAGAATCCATTCATCTTCTTCTCTCCATTTGTTGACCATCCTTTCGGAGGACTTGATCCCGAAACAGGTGGTGATGCAGACAGTCCGTCTGTAAGTGGACAATTGAACGTGGATACACCTCCCAACTGGAAACTGATATTTGGTCTTAGCCTGTCATTCTAATTCAACCCAAAATGTTTGATTGTATGAAAAAATATATCATCTGCGGCTGTCTGCTGGGTTCCCTGCTGGGTGGCGGCTGTAATAAAATGCTGGAGGAAGAGCCCAAAGCGATCCTCACTCCGGAATTCCTCAAAACTGAAAAAGGTGTAAAGAAAGGGCTCGATGCTGCATATGCTGGTACCCGTTATGTGTGGGGCAGCCAGGACCTTTTTGTATACGTAACCGGTGGCACAGACGAGTTCATCAAGGGCACTGACGGAAATACCGATCTCAATAGTTATACCAGCAACTTCACACCCGGACAGAGCAATGGCAACCAGGTATGGATGCAGTGCTACCGTTGGATCAATGCCTGCAACGGGATCATAGAAAATGCTCCGCAGGCCACTATGCCACAGGCCGACCAGGACAAGGCAGTGGCTGAAGCAAAGTTCCTTCGCGCCATGTTCTATTCTGCATTGGTGCAATTCTGGAGGGATGTGACTGTGAGCACTACCTATATCACCACATCTGTTACTACCGCCAAACGTAATACGCTGGCAGAAGCAATGACCCTGATCATCCAGGATCTGAAAGACGCTATTGCCGTTCTGCCCGCCGGCCCTAAATCTGCGGGTGTGCTTCCCGGTAAGGCCAATGCCGCAGCTGCCCGTCACCTGCTGGGAAGGATGTACCTGTTCCGGGCCTCCACGCCTGCTGCCCAGGCATCTGACAAGGAAGATGCATATCAGACATTGAAATCGCTGATCGATGAACGGAATACGGTGGGAATAAGCCTCCTGCCTGATTTCGGCGATATATTCAGGGAAGGCAATGAAGCCAATGCGGAAGTGCTGTTTGCCGTACAACATACCAGCAACTATGCTTTCAATGGCCCGAACAACAGTACGGTGGGCGACAATGTGATGAATCATATGTTCATTGGTCAGTACGATAAGCGCAGCACCATGGTGAGAAGTATGGATTATGGCCGCCCTTATATCCGCGTAGTGCCCACTTTCTGGGTTACCGATACTGTTTTCAAGGAAAGAGTGAACGATACACGTTATGGCAAAACATTCCAGACCGTCTGGTATGCCAACTCCAACAATGCCGGTGATTACGATAAATTCGCATGGCCCAACCCGTTACCTCCCGGCGCTCCGGCCGATGCAGTGCCCGGTGGCAGAAGGATCAAAAAGAAAGGGGATACATCCATCTATATGCCAGGCGTGCCTGTAACGTCAGCACAACGCAATGCTGCGCCTTATTTGTTGTATGGCAACAAGAACTGGGACAATACCCTGGCGCCAACTGTGAAGAAATATTTCGATAACAAGCGCGCCGATCTCAACGATCAGTCGGTCAGGCCATTGATCGTATGGAGGCTGGCAGAAACCTATTTGCTCGCTGCGGAAGCTGCCATCGGCACCAGCCGTCCTCAGGAAGCTGCGGATTATATCAATGCGATCAGGAGAAGAGCTGCTTATCCCTCCGGTGATCCTGCACTAATGGAAATCACCGCTGCAGATGCTACCATTGATTTCCTGCTGGAAGAACGCACACGGGAACTCCTGGGTGAGAACACCCGCTGGTGGGACCTGGTCCGCACCGGCACGCTCATAGAACGCGTAAAAAAACACAACGCAGAAGCTACTCCCAATATCCAGGACAGACATACACTTCGTCCCATTCCGCAATTACAATTAGACAATACAAGAGGGGAGAAGTATAATAACAGCGTATACTTCCCCAACTGGAACTAATGAACAGAATAAACACCATGACTATGCGAAAAAGTATTTTTAAATACATGCTGATCATTTGCGTGGGCGCATGCGCTGCTTTCAATGCAAGCGCACAGGGCAAAGAAGAAACGGATCTGAAGAACTGGCCGAAAGGGAGCTCTCCGAAAGAGATCGGAAAGAAAGTGGCGGAACTATTTGTTGTTACGCCTCATCCGAATTTCGGTCGAACTACTCCTCCGGCCAGGATCACCTACCCTGAGATCTGCGCCTGGTATGGTTCGCTCACCTTCGCAAAAGCAAGCAAGGATAAAGAGCTCACCAAAAAGCTCGCAGTCCGTTTCGAGCCATTGTTCGGAAAGGAAGATACACTGGTGCCTTTGCCGGACCATGTGGACCATACCGTGTTTGGTGCTGTGCCATTTGAACTGTACATGCAAACCAAAGAGCCGCGCTATCTCGCCATGGGTAAGCATTTTGCTGACAAGCAATGGGGACCGCCCGAAGGATTCAGGGTAAAACCGGAGAGCCATGTTTATCATGCAAAAGGCCTCACCTGGCAAACGCGTATGTGGATAGACGATATGTTCATGATCACCGCTGTTCAAAGTCAGGCCTATCGGGCTACAGGCAATAAAGTATATATCGAAAGAGCTGCAAGGGAAATGGTAGTGTACCTGGATTCTTTGCAAAAGCCAAATGGCCTCTTCTATCATGCTCCCGATGTTCCTTTCTACTGGAGCCGTGGCAACGGCTGGATGGCTGTAGGCATGGCGGAGTTGTTGCGCTCATTGCCGAAAGACAATCCCAATCGTGAGCGCATCATGCAGGGGTACAAGACCATGATGGCTTCCCTGCTCAAATACCAGGCGCCCAATGGGACCTGGAGGCAATTGATAGACGGCGAGGACTCCTGGAATGAAACTTCCGGAACAGGTATGTTCGCTTTTGCCATGATCACCGGTGTGAAAGAAGGCTGGCTCTCAGACCCCGCTTACAAGGCTGCGGCCCGCAAAGCCTGGCTGGGGCTCGTCAGTTATCTCAATGAAAAAGGAGAGATCACCGAAGTATGCGAAGGCACCAATAAGAAGAACGACCGTCAATACTATCTGGACCGTAAAAGGATCACAGGCGATATGCACGGACAGGCGCCGGTTCTCTGGTGCGCTACGGCATTGCTCAGATAGAATTTATTGAGAATCATAACATGCAGCTTGTCAGAAACTTATAGTTTCCGACAGGCTGCTTTTTTGCTGACCCACCGGAAATTCTCCGGAAACGTTTCCGGAATCGGTACATTATTTATATTTGGCTGGCCCATCTTATAAAACTGTACTATGGCAACCGTAGATCTGAAAAGGCTGGCTAAGGAACTGAACCTGGCGGTATCCACCGTCAGCCGTGCATTGCGTGATAGTTATGAGATCAGTGCAGAAACCAAACAAAGGGTTTTTGAACTGGCGCGTAAGCTCAATTACGTGCCCAACCCCTATGCCAGCAGTCTGCGGAAACACAAGAGCAAGACCATCGCGGTGGTGATCCCCGAGATCGCCAATAATTTCTTCGCCCTTGCCATCAATGGCATCGAAAGCATCGCACAGGAAAAAGGCTATCATGTACTGATCTATCTTACCCACGAGCAATACGCAAGGGAACTGAGCATCTCACGTCACCTGCAAAGCGGCAGGGTGGATGGATTGCTGGTGAGCCTGTCCGGAGAGACTAACAACTATGATCACCTGCAGGAACTGAAACAGACCGGCGTTCCCATCGTGTTCTTCGACAGGATCTGCGAAAGCCTCAACAGTGCCAGGGTGATCACCAATGATTTCGAGAGTGGCATGAAAGCCGCTGACCACCTCATCGAGCGGGGATGCAGGCGCATCGCTTATCTTTCCATTTCCCATAATCTCAGTATCGCCAATAAAAGAATGGACGGTTATATCAGGGCGCATGAAAAACACGGGCTTCCTTTCGATCCAAAACTGGTACTGCAATGCAGCGCCAATGATAATGATGGAAATTACAAAGCCATTCTCAACCTGCTGAAAAAGAAGAACAGGCCCGATGGTATTTTCGCTTCAGTTGAAAAGCTCGCTATCCTGAGCTATCAGGCCTGCGATGAACTGAAACTGAGGATACCGGAAGATGTGAAAGTATTGGGCTTCTCCAACCTGGAAACAGCGGCCTGGCTGAATCCTTCACTCACTACCATTACACAGCCTGCTTTCGAGATAGGAAAAGAAGCGGCTGCTTTATTGTTCAAGACAATAGAAAAAAAGAGCATGAATTTCTCGGAAGAAAAACTCGTGCTCAATTCCACTTTAATTGTGCGTAATTCAACAAAATAGTTAGCGGCGTTTGCCAATGTCTACCAGCTTATCTTTAGCGCGGACCATTTCAGCTCCTGCCATGAGAAAGGCGCCGAGGCCATGTGTAT
This sequence comes from Pseudobacter ginsenosidimutans, assembly GCF_007970185.1. Taxonomy (NCBI): domain Bacteria; kingdom Pseudomonadati; phylum Bacteroidota; class Chitinophagia; order Chitinophagales; family Chitinophagaceae; genus Pseudobacter; species Pseudobacter ginsenosidimutans. The sequence goes on from NZ_CP042431.1 coordinate 4,477,932, forward strand.
CGTTGGTCTCTTTTGGTCTTGTGTAGTAATACCTGATGTCTTCTTCCACTGAAGTGCCGATGCAGATATCTTCCACCTCGCCGTCTGCCGTTACTTTTTTAGCGAGCGCTTCCCATCCGTTCTGTGCAATGGAGATGAATCTTTTGTTGATCCATCCTTCATTCACGGCTTTCGCTGCCGCATACACGAACATGGCGGTAACGGATGCTTCTGCGTAGGAATCTGGTTTGTCGATCAGTTGATGCCACATGCCATTGAGATCCTGGTAGCGGCTGTAGCCAAGGATCTGTCTTTGCAGGAGGCGGATCAGTTCTGCTCTTTCGGGGTGATTGGCGGGCAGGTTGTTCAGCAGTTCCACCTGCGCCAGCGCAACCCATCCGTTGCAGCGTCCCCAGTGTGCCACACCATTCATGTTCTCATCGTTGTAGAAAGTATGGAAGTAAAGGCCTGTGGTGGAATCATAGATATACTTGTTGTAGAGTTTTACCTGCTGGATGGCGAAATCAAAATACTTCTTATCGCCTGTGAGCTTGCCCATGCGCGCGAGATAGGGAACGCTCATATAGAGATCGTCTGCCCAGAGTGTCATCTTGCGGGGACCGTTGCGGGCCAGTGTGCCGTCTGGGAATTTCGATTGTACATCGATGATATGATGGCCAACACGGTTGAGGTAGGTGAGGAAATCAGGACGTTTATCGAAAGCATATACATCGATGAGGCCGGCAGCCATGGAGCCGCAATCATCCAGCGAGCCCATCCGGAACACGGGACGGTACTCAACACTGGTGGTGCCGGCATCATATTGCTTTTTGAAATAGTCCAGGTTATCGAATATGAAGTTGAAATTCCTGCGGGGATAATCGCTGTATGTTTTATCGTTAAGAACTTCTGACATGCGCACCATGCCCACGGCCAGCACGCCATTCACGTATTGCCACTTGTTGAATTTGCTCTCAGCCTTCACGTTGATGCTGGTGTCTTTCCCTTTGGTGCTGGTGAAGGTTTCACCGGTTTTGCCATTGACAAACTTAAAGCTGGTGCTGCGGATGATATTGTCTGCCACCTTTCGCAAAATGCTTTCAGTTTCAGCATTGGATGGTTTGGGTTGGGCCATAACAGCGCCGCTAAGGCAGCAGAGTGCGAGGCAGAACAATGCAATTCGTTTCATGTAAGATGCTTGATTGTATTATTTCTTTTTTTGTCTGGCTTCCAGTTGCGCTTTGTAAAGAGAAGGCGGTTGCAGTCCATCCTTGTTCAAGCCTTCCCATTCGCCATCCATCCTGTCTTTGAAGCGGCCCGCTCTTTTTTCTCCATTGAGACCGATGCAATAGTTCTTGCCTGAGGCCCAGGGATTCTGCACGGCGGCACCGCGTACTTTACAGTTCCAGAGCACCTGTGTTACACCTGCCCAGCCATGACCACTCCCGTAATTGCCGCGGTCCTGCACATTGATCTCTCCGTCCGTGGTGATATTATCGTACAGCGTTCCAACGGCCCAGCGATGGTGTGGTCCGATGTCTGCGTGCGTAATAGTGGAACTGCAATTGTAGAATACATTCGGGCCAAGTGTTTTGGCGCCGGTCACATAATCGTGACGGCCATCGGCAGTAACGCAGTTGAGGAACAGGTTCTGTTGTCCATCGTTGTTGAAGCTATATCGTCTTCCTCCTGTTACTTTCGATTTATGATCGAAACAGCGGCTGTTGGTAACCGTGATATTCTTTGCAGCTGGACTGAGGTTCACACAGGCGTAAGAGAAATAGCGGGCAGTTACTTTCGATACCCATCCGTTCTCTATCTTATCCATATGTATCGCATCCCAGGAATGATCTTCAGCAGTGTCGCTGCTGGCGGGGGATTCGCAGTAAAGATTCTCGATGCCGATATGTTGTATCCTGCCATTGAATGTGTATTTGAAGAGCGCGCCGCCGCCGTAATCCGCATCGATGGGCATCATTACCGGATTGTCCAGTTCTACGGTGTTTCCATTCACACTGAGGATGGTCCTTTCGAAACTCAGGTTGTATTCCTCGCTTCTCCATTGTTTGGTACCGTTGCGGGCCACGATCTGGTCCATTTTCAGGTCGCTGATCCAATGGTCATTGGCTGCGGAGAAAAGGATCACATGATCTCCTGCCTTGAAGGCTGATGCATCTGTTACATTGAAGCTGGTAGCGCCGGTGGGCACATATTTATCAGCAATGTTTACGCGTGTGCCCTGAACTTCGGTGATCTTTCCATTGCCCTGTACATCTATCAGTGGTTTTTGATTGGCTGCAGTAGCGATAAGTCGCGTACCATTTTCTGTATTGCCTTCACCCCGCAATACAATGCCGCTGGCTTTGATTAAGATAGAGCCGGGGATCCTGTACTCTCCGCGTTTCAGGAGGATGGCGCCGCGGAATCCATTGACATCAGGTTTTTGGGCAGACAGTTTATCGATGGCTGCCTGAATTTGTTCCATCGCATTTGCTGATGGCGATACAGTGGCTACTGCCGGTATTTCCGGAATAGGCTTATCGCCATGATAATAGCCTACGGCGCTGAAATCAGGAATGAAATTGCCCTGTTTATCCGCTTTGTATTGAAGGGATCCGTCTTTTTGTTGTTTAACGAATTTCGATTCCCAGGCAGGCATGCGGGATGCTGCAATGGAAAATGCGATAGCGGATACGGAAGCTGCTATGGCAACTGTAACAACAATGCGCTTTTTGTACGGTGATGAGGTCATGCAATCGGGTTTACTTTCTTGTATAATATTCCAACAAAAAATGAACAAATGAACACCGATGCCAGAATTGTTGAATAATTGGCCAATTACGGACCGAAGGAAGGGCTGAGAAACGAATGCAATCCGATAATTTAGCAAAACCTATTCAATCAGATTTAGCACTGCAACGAAAAATATATGACAAAAAAACAAACGATACAATTGCTTGTAGTTAGCCTGTTATCTCCTTTTGCCCTGCTGGCGCAACCGGCTCCTGTGACTGAACAGCAGGACAGGTGGGAGATCCGCTCCGATGGCAGCATTACCTGGCAGGTGAACGGACGTTTGCCGCACAACGATCATGTGGAAATGAGCGGAGAAAAAGTATCGCTCTGGTTAAGATATGGCGTGGATGCAGAAGGCCGTCCTTCACTGGATCGCACCATGGTATTCCCAACTTTCCGGATGTTGCCGGTAAGGACCATTGCCAGCATGACCTACAATGTAACCGACAATGATCTTCCCCGTGTATTGATCAATGATAAACTGCTGCGCCCCGGTGTGTACAATGCTTCCGTGATGGAAGCGCTTCCGGAACAAGTGACTTCCGTACGGATGCTGAAAGGTATTTTATCAATCGAAAGCAGGGTGGGGAAAGATAAGAACCTGCTGCTTCGCCGTACCATTTTCCCTTCCGCGAAAAAAGCGATGGTAGTAGAAAACTGGAGTTTCATCAATCTCGGCAACCAGCCTGTGAAAATTGAGATGGAATATTTGCGCAGGGAAGTGAAGCCTGCCAAAGAGCGCAGCACGCCGGCACAACATAGCTTTTTGGTGACCACGCAGAATGCCGGACAGATCACGCTGCAGCCAAACCAGGAAGATATTTTCAGCCTGATGTACCAGGCCATAACGCCAGGGAAATCGGAAGAGAAATATGTTCTGGAAGAATACAGTCAGCGTGCGAAAAGAGTGGATGAGATCCAATCCAAACTGCAACTGGAAACACCCGATAATCTTCTGAACACCGCTTTCAATTTTGCCAAGCTCCGCGCAACGGAAAGTATCTATCTCACCAAAGGCGGCTATATGCACGGTCCTGGCGGACTTCGCTACTATGCTGCTATCTGGGCCAATGATCAGGCAGAGTATGTGAATCCATTTTTCGCTTTTCTGGGAGATGATATCGGTAACAAATCCGCCATGAATTCCTATCACTGGTTTGCGAAATACATGAACCCGGAATACAAACCCATTCCCAGTTCCATCATTGCGGAAGGGGATGCTTTCTGGCATGGGGCAAAAGACAGGGGGGATATGGCGATGATAGCATATGGGGCTGGCCGTTATGCACTTGCCAATGGCAATGTTGATTCTGCCAAAGCACTCTGGCCGCTGATCGGGTGGTGCCTTGAATATCTCAACAGGAAGATCAATGCCAATGGAGTAGTGGCCAGTAATTCCGATGAACTGGAAAACCGGTTTCCTGCCGGCGATGCCAACCTGCATACCAGCATTCTCTATTATGACGCATTACGTTCTGCCGGGATGCTCTGTAAAGAACTCAAACTTCCCGCTTCGCAGATAAAAATGTATGCCGCGCGTGAAAAAGCGATCCGTGCCAATATCGAAAAACATTTCGGCGCCACCGTGGAAGGGTTCAAAACCTATCGCTACTATGCCGGCAACGATACACTCCGTGCCTGGATCTGCGGACCACTCACCGTGGATATATTCGACAGGAAGGAAGGCACTATCGCTGCACTGTTCTCTCCACGTCTCTGGACGGAAGATGGACTGGCTTCACTGGCAGGCAATAAAACATTCTGGGACCGATCCACGCTCTATGCGCTCCGTGGTGTATTTGCCGCCGGCGAAACACAGAAGGCGCTGGATTTTCTTCAATATTATTCCCGCAGGAGATTGCTCGGCGAGCATGTGCCTTATCCCGTGGAAGCCTTTCCGGAGGGGAATCAGCGGCATTTGTCTGCTGAAAGCGGATTGTATTGCCGCATATTCACCGAAGGGATCTTTGGTATGCGCCCTGTTGGATTCAATAGTTTCGATTGCAGCCCCAAGCTGCCTGCCGCCTGGCAGGAGATGGCATTGAAGAATATCCATTCTTTCGGTCATGAATTTGATCTGAAAGTAAAGAGGGGGGAAGCTGGTAAACTGGATGTGATCGTTACTGAAAATGGAAAAGAGAAAAAGTATACAGTTAAAGAAGGAGGCACTGTTAAGGTGAGTCTCTGATCATTCTGATAAAACAACACTACAGCGGGGCGTCTCATTTGAGGCGCCTCTTTTGCTTTGGAAGACCTGTACAACGCCCAGGGTTTTAATCTGTGGCCCCTTCCGGCAGCATTTATGCGCATAAAGAGGATAAAACATATTTCCACGAAGGATGACCGTATCCCGAAAGTTGAATAATTATGGGCGCATTTCAGGGAAATGCGAGCCCCTGAAAAAAATAATAGAAGCTAGTTTTCCAATTCTCCAATAAAAGGATAATCAGTATACCCCTCTGCACCGCCGCCATACATCGTTTTGAAATTCGGTGCGTTCAATGAAGTGTTTTGATTGAATCGTTCCACCAGGTCAGGATTGGCCAGGAATGATTTTCCGAATGCCACCAGGTCCGCAGCTTTCGATTGCAGCAATGTTTCTGCTGACTCAGCGGTTTGTCCATTCGCGAGGATGAGGATACCACTGAATGCTTCGCGGATAGCAGTCAGTGTTGCAGGAGGAATAATTGCGTTAAGGGAAATATGAAGATAGATCAGCCCGAGTTTGTCCAGTTCTTTGGCGAGATGCACATAGGTGTTGTGCACTTCCTCCTTGTCATAAACAGGCATGTCGTTGATGGTGGCGAAAGGTGAGAGGCGGATACCGGTCCTTTCTTTCCCGATGGCATCGATAGTAGCTGCTGCTGTTTCCAAAACAAACCTGGAACGGTTGACAAAATTACCGCCATAGGCATCTTTGCGGGTATTGATCAGTGGGTTCAGGAATTGTTCTAACAGGTATCCATGAGCGCCATGCAATTCCACTCCATTGAAACCAGCTTCCATAGCGTTCTCTGAAGCCTTTGCAAATTCATCTATCAATTGTTTTATTCCTGTTGTTGAAAGTGGGGTGATGGTATTTCCCTGGTGAATACCGGTTACATGTATCCGCTTTGCACCTGCCGGCAGATTGCGGATCGTATTGATCTGGCCGGTATGCATAAGCTGAACGAAAATGGAGCCGCCTTTTTCATGAACAGCCCTGGTAACCTGCTTCCAGCCTTCCACCTGTTCCGGGCTGTAGATGCCGGGTGTTTTGTAATATCCCAGTCCTTCAGCAGATGGAGCAGTCCCTTCCGTGATGATCAGCCCTGCTGTTGCCCGCTGCGCGTAATATTCGGCCATCAATGCATTGGGCAGATAGTCTTTGGCCCTGGAACGCGTCATGGGGGACATTACCATATGATTGCGGAGATGCAGGCCATTTTTCTGAAAGGGCGACAACAGCATTTTCATCTTTCGGATTTTAATGGAAAAGTAGAAAAATAAACAGCCGGACAAGCGATTTGTTTGCTCATCCGGCTGAATACTTTTCGGAGGGTCCTGCTATCTCACCGTGAAGGTTTTCCTGAGCCTTATATCCGTAGAGGAACTGCCGATCTGAATTTCGAATTCTCCCGGCTCTACAGTCCAGTTCATGTCTTTATCCAACAGGGCCAGGTCATCCGGACGGAGATAGAAGCTGACCGTTTTCGATTCTCCTGGTTGCAGGCTGATACGTTCAAATCCACGGAGCAGGGTCTCATATTGTGTTACGCTGCTGATCTTGTCTTTCAGGTAGAGTTGCACCACTTCATCGCCTTTTCGTTTTCCACTATTGGTGATGGTGACTTGAACGGTGATATTTGATTGCGCGCGCAGACTATCCGGGCTTATGCTGAGATCACTGTAGGCGAATTGTGTATAGCTCAGTCCATGCCCGAACGGATAGAGCGGACCATTCACGGCCGTTTTTCCATAACCGTTAGGTCCGTCGCCGGGTTGACCTGCATGCGAGCCGGGCTTATAGGGAAAGTTCAGCTCCAGTTGTCCGGTCGTTTTGGGGAAGGTCACAGCCAGTTTACCGCCTGGATTGTAATCACCGAAAATGCTCTCTGCGATTGCTTTGCCTCCCGTGGCGCCGGGGAACCAGGCTTCGATAATGGCCGGCGTATATTTCTGTGCCCAGTTGATACTGAGTGGACGCCCATTGATCAATACGAGGATCACCGGTTTTCCCGTGGCTTGCATGGCTTGCAGCAATTGCAACTGCCGGGCCGGAAGATCAAGCCCCGTGCGGGTTTTGCTTTCGCCCACCATTTTCTCATCTTCTCCCAATGCAATCACGATGGCATCAGATCTTTTTGCGAGCGAAACAGCTTCATCGATAGAAGCCTGTTCTGATCTAGTAATGGGGGTTGGCAGTATCTCACTCTCCGGCCAGTTGGGATCGGTGATGTTGCAGCCTTTTGCGTATTGTACCTTGAAACGGTTGTCTGCATATTGCTGCAGGCCTTCCAGTACAGAGATCACATGCACATTGGATGGGCCATAGCGGCTGATACTGTGATTGGTTTCAGCGGCAAGCGGCCCGGTAACGAGAATATTCTTTATTCTGGATGCATCCAGGGGCAATGTATTGTTGTCGTTTTTCAGCAAGACCAGAACTTCCCTTGAAAGCTGTTCCTGCATGGCGCGGGCTTCGGTATCGAAGACGATGGTGTCTGCAGCGGCGGGATTGCTTACAAAAGGATGATCGAATAATCCCAGTTTGAATTTCACACGCAATACGCTGGCTACGCGCTGATCGATGGTTTGCATGGAGAGCCTGCCTTCGCGGATCAGTTCGCGGAGCGGAAGTACATAATCTTCAGGTTTGGTGAAATCGGTACGCACATCCAATCCGGCTTCCACTACCTGGCGGATAGCTTCCTTGTAATCACCGGCCACCATATGTTTTTTGTAGAGGAATTCAACGGCGCGGCTATCTGAAACAACATAACCATTGAAGCCATATTGTTGTCTGAGGAGATCCGTGAGAAAATAGCGGCTGCCGGAAACCGGCACACCATCATAATCGTTGTAGCTGCTCATCACGCCCAGTACATGGGCTTCCTGCACCACGCGGCGGAAAGGGTAGAGGTGTAGCTGGTGCAGCTCACGGGGAGCAATATGCGGATCTGTTCTGGCATCGCCATCGCGGCCGCCCTTGGGCATGCTGTAAGCGGCAAAATGCTTGATGGTGCTGGCTACTCCCTGATGTTGGATACCAAGCGCCATCTGTTTACCGAGCTCGGCAATATGGAAGGGATCTTCCCCATAGCATTCCACCACGCGTCCCCAACGCGGATCCCTGGCCAGGTCCAGGATAGGGGCATACACGTTGGTATAGCCTGTGGCGGCAGCTTCGCGGCCCACCACTTTACCGGCGCGATAGACCAGCTCTTTGTTCCAGGTGCTGCCAATGGCAATGGGCGCAGGCAGCAATGTGGCATGATCGTGATTGAGGCCATGAATACCTTCATTGGTAAAATCAACGGGAATGCCTAAGCGCGTTTCTTCCACAAACCAGCGTTGCACGGTATTGATGGCATTGGCATGTTTGCTTTGCGGAAAGGAATATTGTGTAACGGCTTTCTTGTTATAAGGGAGGCTGTTCAGGTGCTCATCGATATTGGCGATGCCATCTTTCCAGAGGCTCTGCTTCCATTGCGGCGTGGGCAGTTCATCTTTCAATACCCTGCCAAAGCCATAGAGGGTTACCATCTGGCAGGTCTTTTCATCGGTATTCATCTGTCCGATGAGGTCGGTAATCCTGCTTTCGATGGGTTGTTTGGGATCTTCATAAATATCTTTCTTTCCATTCTTATTGAAATCGATCCAGTCCTCATTATAAATGGATGCTTGCTGTGCCTGCAAAAAAAATGGTACTGCAACAAAAGGCAGTACCATCAATAGAATATTTTTCTTCACTATTATTTATTGTTGATGATTTATTTCAGTTGATAAGCGGCAACGGTCTTTCCGTTGAATGTTGGTACGTAAACGATCTTCTTCACGGGGTCATAACCGATATCTGCAGTATTTTTCTTTTGCTGGTGCGTTTCCAGCATGGTGTCTACTTTCCCATCTTTGTGTACATAGAAAATATAACCTGCCCATGCGGTAACAATAAAGTCGCCGTTGCCAACGAGCTCCACGCCATCTCCGCCCTGGGGCAATATGGCAATCTCAGTGATGTTCTTATTGGCATCTGCTTTCCTGAAATTCTTTCCTGCTGCGATGTAGAGGTCGGTTCCCACGGCTCTCAGTCCGTTCACGCCTTTCTGATCGGCAAGGTATTCGGTGGCGATATCGTTTTCCAGTTTCCATATCAGTCCTGTGCGGGAATCGGAAACGTATACGATGCCTTTGTCATCGATGGTAACATCATTGAGTGCTTTGGCGCTGTCCAGACTGATCTTCTTTTCTATTTTTCCATTTTTTACATCGATGATAACGATCTCGGTAACGTCTGCAACATAGAGGCGGTTGCCGTGCAGGCCCAGTCCTTTCGGTGCATTCAGACCTGTGATCCAGTTGCCGTCCCATTGTTTTCCGTCGGGGCTCATCTTTCCTACTCCGCCCTTTCCATCCACTGCCCAGCCTGGTCCGTCTATCAGGGATACATACATGATCCTTTCTTTGGGTACATGCAATACGGATTCAGGAATAGCGATAACAGTATCGGTTTCCCAGAGCTTTTCCAGTTGTTGCGCCGAAGCGGCAAAAGAAACAAGGATGAAGGCGATGAGGAAGAACTTTCTCATATTGAAGGTTTTTAAATTGTTACAGGCAATCATTCCGCAATGATCTCGAAAACATTGCTGGTTAAGGCCAATCCCCTGGGTGCAATATTCAGGCCAATGCTCATCAGGTATTCGCCGCTGTATTGTTTTTCATTTTCAGGGTTGTTGGATTTTGTACCTGGATACAGGTTGATCTCCCTGATACGGTAATTCCTTTGAGGGTCCAGTCCCTGCAAACGCACACGGGTAAAGATATTTTTTCTGCGCGGTGTTGTGAAATACTGGAAGAGGATGGCTTTGTTTTGTTGTTCGTTCACATACATCAGCACTGCGCGGTCCTCTTCGTAAGGCGATATCAGCCTGTATTGATCACCCTGTTGTATAACCGAACTGATCTGCTTGTAGGTTTTGATGGCGTTGTTGGTGAATTCGATATCCTGCTGTGTGAAATTATTGGTGCGGATATCATAACCGAGCCTGCCCATCATGGCCACATCTGTTCTGAATTTCAGACTTTGATTCTTGCCCATGCTGGTCACATGCGCTGAAATGGTATTGGCGGGGAAGAAGTAGGAATAGCCCCATTGAATGAAGATCCTTTCCAGGGCATCGGTATTATCGCTGGGCCAGAATTCTGTGAAGTATTTCATGGCGCCATAATCCGTACGGCCACCTCCACCTGCGCAGAGCATGATGGGCAGTGTGGGATATTTGGCGCGGATGCGTTCCAGTACCTTGTATAACGATCTTGTATACTCGATATACAGGTGAGATTGTTTTTCTTTAAGGTAAGGGGACCATGCATTGGTGATGCTACGGTTACAATCCCACTTGATGTAGGCGAGCCTTGGATTTTGTGTAAGCAGGTCATCCACTATTTTGAAAACGAAATCCTGTACTTTGGGATTAGTAAGGTCCAGCACCAGTTGATTTCTGCCGTAATGTTCCTCCCGGTTCGGCAGCTTCAGGATCCAGTCGGGATGTGCTTTGTAGAGATCGCTCTTTGGGTTCACCATTTCCGGCTCCAGCCAGATACCGAAATGAAGGCCGCGTTTTTCTGCTTCATCCACCAGGTAACCGATACCGTGAGGGAGTTTTGTTTTGGTGGGCTGCCAGTCGCCCAGGCCGGTCTTGTCGTCATTTCTCTCGAAATTATTTCCAAACCAGCCATCATCCAACAAGAAAAGGTCCACACCGATCTTCTTTCCTTCATCAAACAGTTCCACCAGCCTCTTCTCATCAAAAGTAGTATGGGTGGCTTCCCAGTTATTGAGCAGCACCATCCTTTCCCCTTTTCCATTTAACACTGCATAATTACGTGCCCAGCGATGAAGATTGCGGCTGGCCCGGCCTTTGCCCTGGTTGCTCCAGGTGACAATCATTTCTGGTGTGGTGAAGGTTTCGTTGGGAGCGAGATAATATTCCGATGCGTAGGAGTTGATACCGGAGCGGACTCGCAGTGCATTCCGCTGGTCCACTTCAAAACTAAACTGGAAATTGCCGGTCCAGTTCAATGTTCCGGCAATCAGTTCTCCAGTGTTTTCGTCAGAAGGTTTATCGAGCGACAGGAAAAAGAATTGGGTCTGGTAGAAATTGGTCCTGGTGCCGAGCTTACTCTCCAGTGACTTGATGCCATGTGTCAGTTTCTCTTCCACCATATTCACTTCGCGGGCCCAGTCGCCATGAAACTGTGTAAGCCAGTATTGATCAGCATCGAAGTGCAGCATGCCCGATGCATACTGCGTGAGCATCACCGGTTTTTTCTCCTGGTGTCTGATGATGGCCTGACAGCTGAACACATCCTCATCTTTCCAGGCAGTGTAATGCAGCGTTACTTCCACGGGGTATACCGGATCCTTCATCAGGATATCGGTAGTGCTGATATTTCCCTTTGTATTACTGGTATGGCTAACATACCGGAGCTCCAATGATGGATTGCCATCGTTATGCACCATGCGGATAGCAGGTTCGAACTGGTTCTCCATACCGGCAGTGAGATAGGCCTCTCTGCCTCCTGTGAGCTTGCCGATACTGGCCTGATCTGTTTTTTTACCGAAGTACGACTGCAGCACACGCTGATTGCCGGCTACAGAAAGGACCAGGCTGGCGTTCTTTGTTTCGATAACGATGGGGGATATGCGCTGTGCCTGGAGCTGGATGCAGGTAAGGGCAGCCAGCAAAAAAGCCGGGAATCTGATCATAAGGGTTTTGCATGTTAGGCCATAAATTCTTTCTGATAGTTCAGGGGGCTTTTGCCCGTGATCATCTTGAAGTATTTATGGAAGCTGGTGAAATTGTTGAATCCGCTTTCATAGCAAAGCTGCTTGATGCTGAGATTGTTTTCGATCAGCAGTTTGCATGCCTGTCCAACCCTGATCTCGATCAGGAACTGGGAATAGGTTTTGCGTGTTCTGGATTTGAAATACCTGCAGAAGGAATTCGGGCTGATATTGGCAACAGCGGCAATTTCTTCCAGTTGTATCTTTCTTTTGAAATTCTTGAGTGAGTAATCGTAAATGGCGTTCACGCGGTCGCTTTCAGCTTCCACCAGTTCCTGTTTGAAGCCGATGGAGGAGAGTACATTCAGTTGTTTGCACTCGGCGATGGTATTGAGTGCTTCTATCAGCAGCATGATGCGCAGGGAGCCATCGGAGCTGAGCAGGAGCTCCAGCAATTCTGCAACTTTTTGTCTTGTTTTGCCGGTGATCTGCAAACCTCTTCTCGCTTTTTCCAGGGCTCCTTTGATATTCACGTTCTCGGGTAGTTGCAGGAACTGGTCTCCCCAGAAATTTTCAGCAAAATGCACTACACGAACGTCTGCCTGCAGTTTGTTGCCTTCTTCGAAGTATTTATCATCGAACCTCCAGTAGTGCGGCAGTTGCGGGCCTACCAATACGATATCACCGGCTTTGAAGCGCTTGATATTGTCGCCGATGAATTGGGTGCCTTCGCCTTTCTTAAAATGGATCAGTTCAATTTCAGGATGATAATGCCAACGGTTATTGATGTAAGGAACGATGTCCTGTCTAACACTGAAGGAATGCCGTGGCGCTTTTGATACTTTCAATAATTGCGGTCTCATTTCAAAAGGGTTTAAAGGTTAAACCATTCCGGTGTCACAAAATTCGTTCTGCCGGTTGACAAAAGGCAAATTTCCTTCTGTTCATGAACAAGATGCAATGCTGGAAAGTTAGTTCCGGCCATCGTTTGAGCCGGTTGCTGACCGCCAGTGGTAAGGCGGCAATGGAAGTGGAAGTTTTCTCGTGTCATGGCAAGACGGTTTTGGTGCTGGTCCGATGTAATAATCTCTGTGTACAAATTGAAAAATTTTTAATCATAATCGAGCCTTTACCCCCGATTTTATTTATGCAAACGTTTCCGGGGGAAAAGTGCATAAACCGTTAATAACCTTGATTGTAGCTGTGTTTCACGGTTTTCGGGATTGCATGGATCATGATAATCAGGCGCAATGCAACAAGTAAAACTGTTTATGCAACTTTTGCATAGAAAATGGATAAATAGAAAAGTAGAATAATATTTAAGGCGCTGAGAAATGCCAAAAAAATCGCATAATGGATAGCGTTAGGAAGGAATTCGCGGGGAGCCGGGATTTCATGCAGGTTTGCTTGCTTTTCATTGAGCTATTTTAGCATTCCGGGAACGATTGCGGAACAGGGTGCCAATTTAGCTTAGTATTAGGATAATGCTATGTGTTTTTGAAAGTGTTGATAGTTATTTATTTGTGCTAAGAATACTTTTAAGTACCAATTATGCAGGCTACTCACACATATCTACAGATACACCCCGATGATAATATCCTTGTTGCCCTTCAGGACTTACCCAAAGGAACCGAGATCAGGCACAATGGCCACCAGTTTCGGTTGATCGAACCTGTGGCGGGAAAACATAAGTTTACAATGAGCGATCTGGCTCCCGGAGACCAGATATTCATGTATGGCGTACTGGTAGGAAAGGCAGATAAGCCGATCCCGCAGGGATCCGCACTCACCACCGGCAATATCCATCATGCTTCCAGCGATTTTACACTGGGAGAAAGGAAACTGCAATGGAGCAAACCGGATGTAAATAAATGGAAAGACAGGCAGTTCATGGGCTACCATCGTGCAGACGGAAGCGTGGGCACTGCCAATTACTGGGTGGTGATCCCGATGGTATTTTGCGAAAACAGGAATGTGGAAGTGTTGAAAGAAGCGCTGGTAGACAAACTCGGTTATAGTAAGGTGAAAGCCTTCGATCATGATGTAGAGATGCTCGTGAATATGTACCAGCAGGGCGTTTCAGAAGATGAGATCCTGGCAATGGAACTGTCCGGGAAGCCCGCCAGCCAAAACAATAAGAAAGTCTTTAGGAATATCGATGGCATAAAATTCCTCAACCATGAAATGGGTTGCGGCGGCACGCGTATGGATGCGGATGCGTTATGCGGACTATTGGCAGGTTACGTTACACATCCCAATGTGGCTGGTGCAACCATCCTTAGCCTCGGTTGTCAGCACGCACAGGCAAGCATTCTGAAAAAAGAGATCATGAAACGTGATCCCAATTTCAGTAAACCCCTGATCGTACTGGAGCAACAGAAAGAAGGGACCGAAAATCAGATGCTGACAAAGGCCATCAAAAGAACATTCGCCGGATTAATGGAAGCGAACAAGAATGAACGTAAGCCGGCTCCACTCAGCAAACTCTGCATCGGACTGGAATGCGGTGGTTCGGACGGGTTCTCCGGCATCTCGGCAAACCCTGCCGTGGGCTATGTTTCAGACATCCTGGTAACGCTGGGGTCTTCTGTGATCCTCTCCGAGTTTCCTGAGCTCTGCGGTGTGGAACAGGAACTGAGTGATCGTTGCGTGGATGAGTCCACAGCCCTGAAGTTCATGGACCTGATGCGCGTTTACAATGCCAAAGCGGAAGCGGATGGATCAGGGTTCTATGCCAATCCATCGCCCGGAAATATCCGTGATGGCCTGATCACCGATGCCATCAAGTCTGCCGGCGCCGCCAAAAAAGGAGGCACATCACCGGTCACCGATGTGCTGGATTATCCCGAACGCGTGAGCAAACCCGGACTCAACCTGCTTTGTACGCCGGGCAATGATGTTGAAAGCACCACTGCGGAAGTAGGCTCCGGCGCCAACGTAGTGCTCTTCACTACCGGACTGGGAACACCAACCGGAAATCCTGTTGCACCCGTTGTAAAGCTGGCTACCAATACAACGCTGTTCAATCGCATGCCTGATATACTTGATATCAATTGCGGCACCATCATCGAAGGAAAAGAAACCATTCCTGCCGCTGCTGACAGGATCATGGAATATATCATCGATGTGGCCAGTGGCAATGTACAACCGAAAGCAGTCCTGCTGGGTCAGGATGATTTCATTCCCTGGAGAAGAGGTGTTTCACTCTAGTCACTATCTTTGAACTTAATATCAATCAGCATTCTTCTATGAACGTTGCTTTACCAAGAATGGAACAATCCTTCCGCTGGTTTGGTCCATCAGACCCTGTGAGCCTTGCGGATATCAGACAGGCCGGAGCTACCGGCATCGTTACTGCACTGCACCATCTGCCTAACGGCGTGGTATGGACGAAAGAAGAGATCCTGGCCAGAAAACAGATCATCGAAAAGGCAGGTCTGGTCTGGAATGTAGTGGAAAGCATTCCCGTGCATGAGCATATCAAAACTCAGAAAGGCGAATACCTCACTTATATCAAAAACTATCAGGAAAGCATCCGCAATCTTGCAGAATGCGGTATTCATATCGTTACCTATAATTTCATGCCGGTGCTGGACTGGACGCGTACAGACCTGGCTTATGAAGTGGAAGACGGCTCCAAAGCCCTTCGTTTTGAAAAGGCTGCGTACATTGCTTTCGATGCACTGATCCTGAAACGCGCCGGAGCGAAAGTGGAATTCAGTACAACAGAACTGGCGGCTGCAGAAACAAGATTAGGCAGCATGAATGCCGATGAAAAAGCATTATTGCAGCGCAATATCATTGCAGGTCTTCCCGGCTCCGAAGAGAGTTTCACACTGCAACAATTCCAGCAGGCGCTGGATCAGTATGAAGGCATTGACGCGGCAAAACTTCGTTCCAACCTCATTTTCTTCCTCTCTCAAATTGCTCCTGTAGCGGAAGAAGCGGGCGTGCAACTGGCCATCCATCCGGATGATCCTCCATATCCGATCTTCGGCCTGCCACGTGTGGTGAGCACTGAAGCAGATGTGAAAGCATTGTTCGATGCAGTGCCCTCCAAAGCCAATGGCCTTTGTTTCTGTACCGGTTCATTCGGCGTGCGGGCAGACAATGACCTGCCGGGCATGGTGGAGCGCCTCGGTAGCCGCATCCATTTCATTCACCTGCGCAGCACGCAGCGTGATGCTGACGGAAATTTCTATGAAGCCAATCACCTGGAAGGGGATGTGGACATGTACAATGTGGTGAAGAATATAGTAACAGTAATGCAAAACCGAAATGCGCCGATCCCTATGCGACCGGATCATGGTCACCAGATGCTGGACGATCTGAATAAGAAAACCAATCCCGGTTATTCTGCTATCGGAAGATTGCGAGGCCTGGCTGAACTGAGAGGATTGGAGTTGGGAATTGTACGAGGATTGAAATAAAATTGTTTACCAATTGATTTCGCTATTGCCAGTCGCTCGCCTCCCGGCGAGCGACTGGCACACGCTGATTAATTCTAACTTGCTTTCTTCAGCTGTTTCTTTTTTTGTGGCGTGGTTTGCTGGATAGCCCGATGCCTGTTACCCCAGGCGCTCATCTGCCTGAGCATCGGTGCTGTATCCTTTCCCGTTGCAGTGAGCTCGTATTCCACTCGTGGCGGTACTTCCGGGTAAATGATACGGCTTACCAGTCCATCTGCTTCCAGCTCCCGCAATTGTGCTACCAGCATCCTTTCTGAAACGCCATCGATACTTTTCCGTAATTCATTGTAGCGCATCCTGCCTTTCAGCAAAGTGAAAAGAATGGCAGGTTTCCATCTTCCCCCGATCACGGAAAGGGTATAACTCATACCGCAACGCGCCAGCATTACTTCTTCATTGATGGAATTGGTGGAGTTGGTTTTGCGCATACTTACTATTTTGTTAGTACTTAACAATTTTAGCTGTACCTGCAAATATAGCAAGACTGATCTAGTTTTGGGTCATGAAAAATCTATTAAACCAAACAGCCCTGGTAACAGGAGGGAGCCGCGGTATCGGAGCGGCCATAGCGAAACGTTTAGCAAAGGAAGGAGCCAATGTAGCAATCACCTATAACTCTTCTCCCGAAAGAGCGGAATCGGTAGTGAATGAGATCAAAGCGGCAGGCGGCAATGCTGTAGCCATCAGGGCCAACAGCCAGGACCCGCAGGCGGTGATGGACGCGGTAGACAAAACAGCCGCTGCATTTGGCGGCCTGCACATACTGGTGAACAATGCCGGAGTGGCGATACTGAAACCGACGGAAGAATTCACGGTGGAAGAATTCGATCTGCATACATCTGTGAATGTGCGAGCTGTGTTTGCCGGATCGAAAGCAGCTGTTAAGCATTTGCCACGTGGCGGTCGTATCATCACCATCGGAAGTTGTATGGCTGAACGTGTTGCGGGGCCTGGAGGAGCGGTATATGCTATGAGCAAGAGTGCGCTGATCGGTCTCACCAAAGGAATGGCAAGAGAATTGGGCCCTAAAGGGATAACGGTGAATCTCGTTCATCCGGGACCGATAGATACGGATATGAACCCTGCCAACGGCGAAGGCGCCGACTGGCAGCGTTCTCTCAATGCATTGAACGAATTCGGCACTGTGGAGGATATTGCAGGACTGGTGGCTTACCTCGCCAGCCCGGAGAGCCGGAATATCACCGGAACGGGTATCACCATCGATGGCGGAACGAATATTTAGTACAAACAGCAACGCCAATCATTCCGATTGGCGTTGTGTACTTTCTATAAATCTGAATTTCTATCGGCCGGACTAGAACTGGTAGCCCAGGCTGAGGTTGAATCGGGCGCCGTTGCCCTGAACATATTCAAGATCTGCTGCCCTGTATTGACTTCTGGGCGGATAATAGGATTGATTGAACAGGTTTTCGATGCCCAATCCAATATTGAATGATTTGTTGATCCTGTAACCTGCATTGAAATTGAACCAGATCACTTCTTCCACAGGTGCTTCACTTAATCCGAATTTTCCGGTATCAGGCCTCACAACAAACCTGTTACGGCTGCCTGTGTAAACTGTGGACAGTTGCATATTCAATGCAGAAAATGGTTGATAAGCGATAAAGCCTGTTGCTTTGGGAGGCATGATCCTTTCTCCATTCATGTACACTTTTGTGCCGTCTTCTTTTTCAGTTTTTCCTTCTACATAAGAATAACTGCCACCCACGCGAACACCTTTGGTGATGCGGGCTTCAGCCTGTACTTCATATCCATGTATTCTTTCCGGTTCACGCTGTGTCACAAACATACCGTTCTGTTCCACCAGGTTGGCGCCGAGTTTGGATGTACTCACAAAATATGCTGCCTGAATGTTCACAGGACCGATCTGGCTGCTGAAACCTGCTTCGTAATTGTTGGTGATAACGGCATCGGTGGTGATCTGATCCAGCGTATTCTCCGTGGCAGAACGCAGGATGCGGCCGAGCTCGTTCAATCCGAATGCCTGTGAGAAGCTCACGAAAGGGTTAAAGAAGTTGAACTTCGAATACCTGATACCGGCATTCCACATGGTAGAATTGTAGTTGAGTTTTCCTCCTTTTACAAATACGCTGCCTTCGCCATTCTTGCCTTTCGCGATGGTGTTGAAGTCCTTCACTTTGATGCCGGCATTCTCATAGCGCACACCACCCTTGATCACGAAATTCATGATATCGACCTTCATTTGAGCGAAGGGCGCCATGTTCAGCATATTCATATCGGGAACAAAAACGCGGCCATCTGTGAGCACCTGGTTGGTCATGTCTTTCAGCAGATCGAAACCATAAGTGATATCACCTGAAATCTTTTTCCATTTCCAGGGTGTGTTGAGGTTGGCGCGAATTCCTCTTTTTTCAGATTGGATATATGTCTGGCCTGGTCCGTACCAGCTATTGGATTTTTCCACGTAGCGGTTCAGGCTCTGGAAGCGATGATCGTATAACATTACTTCGAGACTGCTGTTGAATGGCAGTTTGGTTGCGCGATAATTTACATAGAGGTTGTGGCTATGTGGTGTTCCGGCAGGATCTCCGGGGTCGATGCCGCGTACGCCGATGGCAGGTGTTTCGTTCCATTTGCCGGCCTGGTTGATGTAGTCGGCATGCTGACGGCTGCGGAAGAAATTGATGGAGGCTGTTATTTCCTGGTTATCTGTGATCCTGTAGCCAAGTTTTCCGAAAAGGTTCAGCAGCCTGGTTTCGCTGAGACCATCGGCCTGAGCAATTACGTTGCCGTCTGCGTCTTTAAGAGCACCGGTTTCATTGTACACGCCACTTACCACATAGCTGAATTTTTTGATGGCGCCATGCAGGGTCTGCGATACGCGATAACCAACGGTATTGCTGCTATGTGCAATATTACCGTCCATGCTTATGCGCGTTTCTCCGCTGATGGGCTTTGAACCTTCGGGTTTTTTAGTAATGAAGTTGATGATACCGCCGCCGGACCCGTTTCCGTAAATGGAGGTAGCACCCTTGATCACTTCAACGCGCTCGATCACTGCAGGATCGATGGTGCGGAGATCGCGGCTGCCATTCATCAATGGGGTAGACTGCGGGATACCATCTATCAGCACCAATACCTGGCGTCCGCGAAGTGTTTGCCCTGAGTTGGTAGCTTTATTGGTAAAGGTGCCGAGACCAGGCACTGTATTGCCGAGGATGGATGTGATATTGGGATTGATAGCGGCCTGTTCCCTGATCTGCTTTGCCTGCAGGATGGTAACAGAGCTGGGTACTTCCCTGATACTTTCCACTTTTCTGCCTGCTGTTACTACCACTTCATTGAGGAAGCCTTCTGCATCGAGCGATACATCAACACTGGACTCTTCGCCTTCGCGGATGTTCACTTTTATATTTTTTGTAGCGTATCCGGCAGCGCTGACCTGTATCTCATGATGACCAGCCGGGATGGAAGACAGCAGGAAATTCCCTTTTTCATCGGCAGTGGTTGCTGCGCCTTTTTTCAGGGAAATGGTAGCGCCGGGGAGCGCTTCTCCTTTCTCCGAATGCACAAAGCCTTTCAGGGAGCCAAAGCCTTTGTCCTGGGCCTGTAACTGAACCAGGAACGATAAAAAGAATAGAGCCAATGCTAAAGATCTGTTCATACAATTTGCCTGTTTTGGGCAGACAAAGGGAAGAAATGTTCAGGTAGATGAGTGTTGAAATCCGATGTATCGGTTTTCGATATCAGAAATTTTTCTGAAGCAACAGTTTTTCCAAATGAAAAGAGGCGGCCACCAGGGCCGCCTCTGTATCGAATTCCATTATTTCATTATTCTAGTAATGCCATCTTACGAAAGCCTCCATGGCTGCGTATTTGGTAAGACCCAGCTGTGCATACAGGTTTGCCGTATTGGAGTTGCGGTCCTCAGCACGCTGCCAGAATTCGCGGCTGTCTGATCCCTGGAAGGGGACCATATCTTTCTGCGACTGGTGGATGAATATGCCGAAACGTTTTTTCATTACCTGCTCCGGGCTCATGGGCACTGCCATTTCGATCTCGGCAATATCCCATTCCTGCCATGCGCCCTTGTAGAGCCACATCCAGCAATCTTTTACCCAGGGCTCATTCGCTTCTTTCAGTCTGCGCATTGCTTCGAATACGATCTCGAGACAAACCTTGTGCGTTCCGTGCGGATCGGCGAGGTCGCCTGCGCAATAGATCTGTTGCGGCTTCAGTTTGCGCAGCAGTTCAATGGTGAGCAGCACATCTTCTTCGCCCATCGGTTTTTTCTCGATAGTGCCTGTTTCGTAGAAGGGGAGGTTCTGGAAATGATAGTTGTCGTCGCTGAGACCAACGTAACGGCAGGTTGCCTTTGCTTCGCAACGGCGGATCAGGCCTTTGATGGCGCGGATATCAGCTGTATCGATCTCATTTGATTTCTTATTCTTCAGGTAGGCTCTTGCCTGGCTGAGGATCTCATTTGATTTGGTGGCGTCGATGCCGAACATCTCTTCAAATCCAACGGCGAAGTCCATGAAGCGGGTCACAAACTCGTCGGTAACCGCGATGTTGCCGGAAGTCTGGTAAGCTACATGTACATCATGTCCCTGATCGTGCAGGCGTTGGAATGTGCCTCCCATGGAGATGATATCATCATCCGGGTGGGGGGAGAAGATCACACAGCGTTTTGGATAGGGCTCGCTGCGCTCGGGATGGTTAGGCAGGCTGGCATTGGGTTTGCCGCCGGGCCATCCGGTGATGGTATCGCGCATCATGTAATAAACCTTGAGGTTGATCTCGTAGGCATCGCCTTCTTCCACCAGCAGTTCGCTGAGTCCATGATCGCGGTAATCGTTATTGGTAAGACTGAGAATGGGTTTGCCTGCTTTGAGGGCCATGTTCACAACGGCTTTGCGCACGAGGGCCGGCGTCCAGTCCATTTCACCGGTGAGCCAGGGGCTCTTGTAACGGGTAAGCTCAGCCGCTGCAGCTTCATCCAGCACAAAGCTCACTTCGTTGTGTTGTTGCAGAAGTGAAGCGGGGATCTGTTCGTCCACATGTCCTTCCGCTGCTTTCTGCACAACGGGCGCTTTTGCAGGGCCCCAGGCCATCAGGATCACGCGGCGCGCCTTCATGATGGTGCTGATGCCCATGGTGATGGCGAGACGCGGCACTTGTGAGAAAGTAGGGAACTCATAAGAGTTGGCAATACGGGTGGAGTTATCCAGGGTAACAAGACGGGTCTTGCTGAAGATGCTGGAGCCGGGCTCGTTGAATCCGATATGTCCGTTATTACCGATACCCAGGATCTGCAGATCGATACCGCCGGACTGCTCTATCAGTTCTTCGTACTGAATGCAATGGGATTTGATCTTGTCCTTGGGAATCTCTCCGTTGGGAATATGAATGTTCTTCGGGTCGATATCGATATGGTCAAACAGGTTTACATGCATAAAGCGATTGTAACTCTGCAAAGCATCGTGCTCGATCGGGTAGTATTCGTCGAGATTGAAAGTGATCACATTTTTGAAGCTCAGTCCTTCTTCCCTGTGAAGGCGTACCAGTTCTGCGTACAGGGATTTGGGAGTGGATCCTGTGGCCAGGCCCAGTACACAATTCTCGTTTTTTGCTTGTTTACTACGGATCAGTGAGGCGATTTCCTGTGCAACGGCCGCGGAACCCTGTTTCAGGTTGCCGTGGATGCTCACCGGAATTTTTTCGAATGAATCAACCATAACTCTTGTGTTTTTTGAAGTTGCACGAAATTAACAGCTAATTTCAATATTTATGCAACAAAATTTAATGCAAACGCTTGCATGAAATGTATGAACGTGCTGAATTCCAGTGTTAACGAACGGTAGTATCAGAGCAGGAAACTGAGCAGGCTGTAATGTCTGAGCAGGATATTCTTCATGGCTTTTACGGCCTGATAGAGCAGGTTGCGGGCTACCTGGTAATTGATGTTCATGATCTCGCTGATCTCTTCATAGCCGAGATTCTGATAGAATTTGAGGTAAACGATCTCTTTCTGACGGATGGTCAGTTGATTGAGGGCCTGCACCACCCTGGCAGTTTTTTCTTCGGACTCCTGTTTGCCGATGATGAAATCCTCATAGCTGATCTCGAAAACGGAATTCTCTGTAAGTTCAGCCTGGAATTGTGAAGTTGATCTTTTCCGAAGTGCTTTGAGCAGTTTGTATTTCATGGCCTTCAGGAGATAGGCCTTTACGGAGATGGAAGGAGGTGGATTCTTGCTTTGCCAGAGCTCGATGAACAGTTCCTGGATGCAATCTTCCAGAACGGCTCTGTCTGCGCAAATCTTATGGCCGTACCTGAACAGATCAGGGTAATACTGACGGAATAACCAACCCAGCGCCTCACGGTCACCCTGGATAAAGGTCTGCCAGTAATGAATATCCGGCCGGTGTTTCATTTTCTCATTCTCCATTAGTTATGGTGCAAGCAAGCCCGGTAAACCTACCGGTAAAAATGCTTAAAACCAATTTTTGGTTAAAAAAAATTAAAAAAACTTCATTACAGATTTGTAATAATGGACACTTATTTCCGGTATAACGCTGTGTTATGGATAGAAACTTTTCAAATATTGAAGATATAATCGCAGACGAGCGATTCCAGGCCTGGTATTTCAGAAACGATGGTAAAAACCGTAACGACTGGGAGTCCTGGATGGCCGGCAATCCGCAACAGGCAGCCCTGGTTGCAGAAGCGAAGGAATACCTGGATCAACTGGTGATTGCTGAGCAGTCGCTTCCCGAAGCACAACTGGTCCAGGCCGAACAACGGTTGATGGCAGGCCTTGCCGCAATGGAAACACCTGTGATCAGCACTCAACCTGTAACCGGAACCGTGAGAAAAATGAAACGCTGGATTGGCGTAGCGGCCGCGGTGGTTGTGCTGGCAGTTGCAGGTCTTCTCTATTTGTACAATACAGCGCAGGATATGGTGCAGACCTCATTCGGTGAGTTGAAGGAACAACAATTGCCGGATGGTTCCAAAGTAACACTGAATGCCAACAGTACCATTACCTATTCCAAAGGCTGGGACAAAGGCACTGAGCGCGAAGTGTGGTTGAAAGGCGAAGCTTATTTCCATGTAAGTAAAACGCCTGCCAAAAGTAAATTCGTGGTACATACAGATCGCTTCGATGTAGTGGTTACCGGCACGCAGTTCAATGTGGTGAACAGGTCTGATAAGACCAATATCATGCTCACTGAAGGAAGCGTTACACTGATAACGCCTGATGGCAAAACCCATAAGATGGTGCCGGGTGATTTTGTGGAAGTGAACAACCGGGAATTGCAAAAGAAAACGGGCCGGGAAGAAAATGTACTGGCCTGGAAAGACAAGAAACTCATCTTTGAAAATACACCGTTGCATAGCGCACTCGAAAAGATAGAAGAGCATTACGGGATCAGGATCACGATTGGCAATGCTAATATCGGTAACAAACCTATCAGCGCTATCTTACCCAATGATAACCTGGATGTATTACTGCAGGCGTTGGAAGCTACCAACGAATTCCATGTGATACGGAAGGATGGTGAGATCATTATTACGGAGTAAACAGCTTTTTTCGGATCAGGCCTTCTTTTATTGTCATTCAGTTCAATAAAGCTTCATTGAGATGTTGTGAAAGCATCCGATGCCGGTTGACTATTGTCTGAAAGTTAGTAAGAACGGGGTTCTTCACAGATCAAAAGGATGCAGGCCTGCTGTTGGGGACACAGCAGGAATTGCATCCGGGGTTGGGTGGTTCGTCCTCACCACCTGCCCGGGTCAGTGCAAAGTCGGCCTGAATATAAAACCCAAAACCAGTACATCACTATTTAAAAAACGCCGCATTATGAGAAGTTTTCAGCGTAGAACTGGATCTCTGGCCATTGTGCTGGGCATACAACTGGCGTGTTTACCTGCTAGTTTTTCGCAGGAGTCGTATGCCTGGATGGACAAGCACAAGAATAACAGACAATCGTCTTCGGCCAATACTCAACAAGATGATTCCAGCCGCAAGCAGCAAACCTTGTTCAAAGTCTTAAAGGATCTCAACAAAACCAAAGGAGTCTATTTTCTTTTTGCCGACCAGAGTTTCGGAGAAAAAATGGTAAATCCGGTAAAGAATGAAAGCGCAGACATCGAGAAGATACTGACGCAGGTACTGGAAGGTACCGGACTGAAATATAAAAAAGTAAATGAAAAAACTTTTGTGATCCTTTCCGTAAAGGAAAACACAAAAAACGAATACAACCTGGCGCCGGTTACATTCTCCGGCAATGACCGTTCACAGGATGCCCAGTCTGCAGAAACAGTGAAAGGGCGGGTAACGGATTCCACCGGAGCGCCCGTTGCGGGCGTAAGTGTAACGGTAAAGGGCACACGCAGAGGTACCACTACCAGCTCCAGCGGCGATTTTTCGCTGGAAGCCAATAAAGGGGAAACCATCGTTTTCTCTGCCGTGGGCTACAATCCCCAGGAAGTGCTGATAGGGGACCAGACATCTGTCAATATCTCCCTGGTGGCGTCAGGTGCGCAATTGAATGAAGTAGTGGTGACGGCTCTGGGCATCAACCGTCGCTCTAAAAGCATTACTTATTCCACACAGAAAATAAACGGGGAACAACTCACCACAGTGAAAGATCCCAACCTCATCAACAGCCTCAATGGTAAAGTAGCTGGTCTAACCATCAACAGAAGCGCATCAGGCGCCGGTGGTTCTGTGAAAGTGGTGATGCGTGGTAATAAGTCTACCCAGAACAACTCGCCGTTGTATGTGATAGATGGTATTCCGATGTACAATACATCCCTGGGGCAGCCAGACAATGCATTTGGCGAATCAAATGGATCGGGTAGCCCCGGCCGTGATGGTGGCGATGCCATTTCAAATATCAACCCGGAAGATATTGAGTCCATGCAGGTGTTGAAAGGTGCTTCCGCAGCGGCTTTGTACGGAAGCCAGGCTGCCAACGGAGCGATACTCATCACTACCAAGAAAGGTCGTTCAGGTGCTGCCCGCATCACGCTCACCAGCAGCCTTACGCTGGACCGGGTAATGCTGAAGCCCGAAGCGCAGTTCGATTACGGTCAAACCTATGCGCCGGACGGCTCAGGCAATGAAGACGGATGGGGAGAAAAAAATGGAAAAGGCGACTTTACCAATGATTTCTTCCGCACAGGAATTACCTGGATCAATGGCATCAACCTTACTGCAGGTTCTGACCGGGCGCAAACCTATTTCTCTTATTCCAACACAGAAAACAAGGGAGTGATTCCAACCAATCGCTTCAACCGGCATACTTTTACTTTCCGTGAAACCGCCAAATTCTTCAATGATAAATTCACGGTGGACGGGTTTGTAACGCTCACCAGGCAGTCAAGCGATAACCGCCCTGTTTCCGGATTCTATAATAACCCGGTGATTGGCGTTTACTACTTCCCGCGTAACCTGGATTTCAACGATTACAAAAATAATTTCGAAGTACTCAGCGGCCTCAGGGCATTGAATGTACACCGCTGGTGGAATGTGGATTACGATAAAGGCAAACTCGGAGGTAACTTTTCTCAAAATCCTTATTGGATCCTTGAACGCAACAGGCGTGAAGATAGTCGTGATCGGGCTTTCAGCTCTCTCGCACTCAAATATGCGCTTACTCCCTGGCTGAGCATTCAGGCAAGAGGTAACTATGATATGGCTGTAGACGATTATGAGTCACGCATGCATGCCAGTACCAATACTACACTGGCTGATTACAATGGACGCTTCATTTATTCAAGAAGTAAAGATAATGTAGCGTATGGCGATGTGCTTGCGCTCCTGAATACAGACCTTACGCCTGATCTTACGCTGAATGCAACAGTGGGTGCATCTATCAACGATGCAAAGGTTACTGATCAGCTGGTGTTGGATTCATACCGGGCGGCTGACCCTTCGGGAAATCAATTCGGGTTATCCATTGCCAATGTATTTACAGCACAGAATATCCTGCCTGTCAATCCGAACCGTCAGCAATCGGTTGTAAAGTATCAGACACAATCTGTTTTGGGAAGCGCTTCACTGGGTTATAAGGATTTCCTGTTCCTTGACCTCACAGCACGTAACGACTGGTCTTCAACACTGGCATTCACACCCAATATCAGTTTCTTCTATTATTCTGCCGGAGCCACAGCTGTAGTGAATGAAATATTGCAACTGCCTGCTGCAATCGATCTGGCAAAATTCCGTGTGAGCTATGCTAAGGTGGGTAACAGTGTACGCGCTTTTGCCACCAGACCGCCTGATTATACTCAGAGCCCCAACAGTAGTCAGCTTGTAAAAAACACGCAGGCTTCATTTCCTGGCAAAAACCTGAAACCAGAAGACAACCGTTCGCTGGAGTTTGGTACCGAATGGCGTTTCCTGAAAAATCGTCTCGGCATCGATATCACTTATTACAAGAATGATAACTACGACCAGTATTTTGAAACGCCCGCACCTGCAGCTTCAGGTTATACCACTTATTTCCTCAACCTTGGTCATATCCAGAATAAAGGCTGGGAGATCATGTTGAATGCTGTACCGGTAAAAACAAAAGACCTGGAATGGAGTACCGCGGTGAATTTTGCTTCCAACAAGAACAAGGTGGTGAAACTAAGTGAAGAAGGTATTACCAGTGGTGTTGGTCAATTCAACCTGGGACTTTTCGATAATACTTTTGGTCCGGTTGTGCGTGAAGGCGGCAGTTTTGGCGATATCACTTCCAATGTTGCCACCAGGGACGAGAAAGGAAATCTCATACTGGATGATGTAACCGGCGCACCGATCCGCATGCAGCAACAAACCATCAGACCGGTGATCGGAAATCCAAACCCCGATTTCACAGCAGGTTGGAACAATACGATCAGGTATAAGAGACTCTCTCTTAATTTTCTCTTCGATGGCCGTTTTGGTGGAGAAGTGATGAGCCTTACACAGGCTGAGCTGGATGCATTAGGCTTCAGTAAAGCCTCTGCCGATGCAAGGGAAGCAGGTGGTGTATATGTAAAGGGGATCAAGCAGAATGGAACAGCATTCGAAGGAAAAGTAAATGCCAGGGATTACTATGGAGCCATCGGTAAGAGGGATGGTATTGGCGAATTCTATCTGTACGACGCTACTGCCGTCAGGCTGCGTGAATTATCTATCGGCTATGCGGTACCGTTAAAGTGGAAAGGTATCAGGGAACTCAATGTTTCTCTTGTAGGTCATAATCTCTTCTTCGTAAAACGCGACGCTCCGTTTGATCCGGAAGTGAGTATGAGCACCGGAAACAGATTGCAGGGCGTGGATGTTTTTGGACTGCCTACTACCAGGAGCATGGGTCTGAATGTAAAAGTCGGTTTCTGATCATTCTTTTAAATGCTTGAAAACAATGAAACGTAATCATATCTTCTTTAACCGGTTCTTTGGAGTGATGGCTGCCATCAGCCTCACAGCAGCCTCCTGTACAAAGAATTTCGAGAAAATAAATACTGATCCCAATGGCTTGTGGGAAAAAGACCTGAAGGGGGATTTTGCCCTCTATGGAAGCCCCTTCAACCAGATCCAACTGAGTATCCATCAATACACGCCCGACTGGCAGTACCAGCTTCAGCAGAATCTCAATGCTGATATCTGGAGCGGTTATATGATGACGCCGGTGAACTTCGCCAACAACGTCAACAATACCAACTATGCCATGGTGGATGGATGGAACGACAGGATCTGGCTCACTGCCTACGGAAATGTAATGAGTCCTGCGCTGGCAGTTATTGAAAGGGCGAAGGCCGATAACTTTCCCAACTTCGAAGCCTGGGGACTCATCCTGAAAGTAATGGCCATGCATCGTGTCAGCGATTTTTTTGGTCCCATCGTTTACACAAAATTCGGCACCATCAATTCCGATGGAAGTGTAACCTACGATTCACAGCAGGAAGCCTATACTGCATTCTTCAAAGACCTTGATGATGCACAGGCCAAACTGAAACCTTTTGCTGAGGATGCAAATGCACCACTGGCATTCGGAAGATTTGACCTGGTATATGGAGGCAGCTATGTGAAATGGATGAAATTCCTCAACTCGCTTCGCCTGCGGCTTGCCATCCGGATCGCAAAGGCTGATCCTGGCAAAGCAAAAACAGAAGCAGAAAAATCGCTTTCCAATTCCTTTGGCGTGATCGAGACCAATGCTGAAGATTTCATCATCGATAGTAAGACCATCACCAATCCGCTAAATATCATTTCCAACAACTGGCTCGATATCAATATGGGTGCACCGATGGAATCTTTTCTTACCGGTTATAGCGATCCCAGACTACCCATCTATTTCCAGCCAGCTACGGACCCGGCATTTGCCGGACAATACAGAGGCATACGCAGCGGTATCCAGATGCTGGATGAGAATACTTATCTGAATTTCTCAAGGTTGGGTAATCTCGGTACCAAAACACCGATGCTCACCGCCGCTGAGACCTGGTTCCTGCGTGCAGAGGCGAAGCTGAATGGCTGGACCGATGCTGGTGTGGCTTCTGTGAAGGAAGCCTATGAAAAGGGAATTCAGTTGTCGTTTTCTCAATGGGGCCTGAGCAATGCCGCTTTCGATGCCTATAAGGTGAGCACAGCGAAACCAAAACCATATGTAGATCCGAAGAACGCAGTGAATAATGTACCTGCAGGTTCTCCCGTACTCAGCACCGTTAGTCCATTGTGGAATGAGGCCGGAACAACCGCTGAAAAGCGCGAGCAGATCCTCACTCAGAAATGGCTGGCCATCTATCCTGAATCCTGCGAGGCATGGGCCGAGTTCAGGCGTACAGGTTATCCCAAACTCTTCCCGGTTGTAGTGAATAATAGCAATAACGTAGTGCCGAATGGCGAGTTCATCAAACGTGTGAACTTCGTGATCAGTGAAAGGGAAAACAACCAGGGCGGCTACCAGGGAGCTGTTCAGAAACTCGGCGGAGCTGATAATATCAATACACGCCTCTGGTGGAATGTACCATAATAGTTGTCCGTTAATGTATAGAATAGTATAACCTTAGACCAAACGATCAATAGGGTAAGTCAGGCTGTCCTCTTCGCGGGACGGCCTCTTTTTTTTACATGTGGAAGTGGTCACAATTTGTGACCACTTGACAAACTGGCGCATCTGAAAAAGCAGGAGGTAAGAAGAAATCACGGTTTGAATCCGATCCTTGGCCGGTTCTCCCATTTGTGTTTAGCCGCATTTTCATCCAGCAGATTTTCCATTGCTTCAAACAAAGTATTAAGTTGAATATCATGAGTACCCAACCTTTCTTTGAGGGATTTCATTTCCTGAAGGGCATCTAACTGTTGAATACTTAATCTCTTAACAGCAATGAAGGTTCTCATGATTGTAATTTTCATCTTAATAGCCCTTTCGGAATGAATAACACCGCTGAGCATTGCAATACCATGCTCGGTGAAAGCAAACGGGAGATTTTTAGCGGGGCGATGGGCTGTGGCCTGCGCAATTTCAACCTGAATCCCAATACTTGCATTTCGTGGGGAACTGGTCACAATTTGTGATCTCATGTCAACATGGCCGGATTTTTTAGTTGGAACCTGTGACCTCAATTGATTCCACTCTTCCGCAGTCAATCTGAACATGAAGTCGTCCGGGAAACGCATAAGATTCCGTTTCACTGCCTGGTTCAACACTCTCGTTTCTACTTCATACAACGCCGCTAAATCAAAGTCGAGCATCACACGTTCCCCCTGATCGTGTAGATCCTGTGTTGAATACTTTCAATTTCTACCATCATTTCAATTTTAGGTTTACGATCATTCTCACAAAACAAAACCTGCACGACCATATCATCGTGCAGGTTTCACAACCTCTTCACAGGTAGATTTTCTCATGAGAATAGTTTACGAAAGCAAACTAATTCATCTCAGCGAATTAAAAATACCTGTATCGGGTCAAAATTCGGTTCTGTATCTACGTTAGAAGAAGTGTAATAATGTAATTATGGAATTACTGGTAATATGATAGAACTGCTGTTGACAGCATCGTGATGTATTTTGATAGTTGCCTTTTTGAAATCTGCATCATCGCAGGTGTAGATGTTCACGAACTGTTGCGGATTCCTGTCGAACAGCGGGAACCAGCTGCTTTGGATCTGGATCATCAGTTTATGTCCTTTTTTGAATGTGTGTGCAATATCGGGCAGCTCAAATTTAACGCGCTCCGGCTTGCTGGGTTTGAACGCTTGGGGAATGGCAAAGCTGTTGCGGAACCTGCCACGCATGATCTCACCACGAACCAGCATCTGGTAGCCACCCATGGGATAATCACCTGAACCTGCATTTCGACTGTTATTCACCTGTGAGCCGGGATATTTGAAATCATCGGGGAATACATCGATCACCTTTACCACATAGTCTGCATCGGTAGTGGAAATGGACGTGATCAGGTCTGCGATCACGGTGCCGCCAAGTGTTAGGTCCTGTTCCAGAACCGGCGTTTCAAAACTGAGTACATCCGGTCTGCGACTGGCAAAGCGCTGATCATCGATCATATAATCGCGGGTGCGTACATAATGAACATCTTCTGTATAAGGAACAGGTGATTGCGGATCGCTGACGTATTCGCTGAAACTGTTTTTACCGGTGGGCTTGTCCCACCCGAGTTTGCCATTCGGCTGAAGATAGAGAGCCTTATCAGTCTTTGCAACAGGTGGCCATTGGTTGAACTGTTTCCATTCATTTTGGCCGGTGAAGTAAACAGTGGCTTCTGCCAGTTTGGATATATCGCCTTTACCTTTGAGATGATAATTGAAATAAGGTATTTCGATCTCATTCTGAAAAAAGTGGGAAGTGTTATCGCCAAAACGGATATTACCGAAGCGGGCGCCATCCTGTGAAGCCCATTGACCATGCCACCAGGGGCCCATCACGAGCTTGTTATTGTTCTTCGCTTTCTTTTCGATGGCAGCATAACTGCGCCATGCGCCGAAGCAATCTTCCGCATCGAAACTGCCACCTACAATCAGTGTTGCCGTGGAGGAAGGGATATGTTGTACATGATTGCGGACATCGCGTGCTTCCCAGAAGGCATCGCGGTTGGGATGCGCAAAAAGATCTTTCCAGAACGCAACTGTATCGCCAGTGAGCGCCATGAAATTTTTGAGTGC
This sequence comes from Pseudobacter ginsenosidimutans, assembly GCF_007970185.1. Classification (NCBI taxonomy): domain Bacteria; kingdom Pseudomonadati; phylum Bacteroidota; class Chitinophagia; order Chitinophagales; family Chitinophagaceae; genus Pseudobacter; species Pseudobacter ginsenosidimutans. The sequence continues at coordinate 4,509,312 of NZ_CP042431.1, forward strand.
GCCGATACGCAGGTAAGTATCATAATTATCATTCGATGGGAGCTTGATCTCCACATTCGGTCTTTTAATGGTGGGCAGGGGACGAGGGTATCCGAAGCCGGCTGTAACATAGAATGCAAATGCATCTATCAGGGCGAAAGCGCCATTGTGATGAAAATCATCTCCCAGGAACCAATCGGTTACAGGCGCCTGAGGACTGGTGGCTTTCAGGGCGGGGTGACCGCTTAAAGATGCCATGGTGGAGTAGAAACCAGGGTAAGAGATACCGAAAATGCCAACATTGCCATTGTTGTTGGAGAGGTTTTTGATCAGCCAGTCGATGGTATCGTAGGTATCGCTGGCCTCATCAATGTCCTGGCTGGTCTTCTTATCCGGATTGAATGGCCGTACATCAACAAATTGCCCTTCGCTCATCCACCTTCCACGTACATCCTGGAATACGATGATGTAATTTTCACGGGCGAAATATCTAAAATCCCTGAACCATAGATTGGGACTGAACTGATCTCCGTAGGGGGCACAGGAATAAGGCGTACGGGACATCAGGATAGGGTGCTTTTCCGTTGCGTCTTTGGGAAGGTACACGCTGGTGAAAAGTTTTATCCCGTCCCGCATGGGGATTTGAAACTCTTTTTTGGTATAATTGTTCAGTATCCAGGCTGAATCCTGCGAGAACTGTTGCGCGAAGGCAGCCAGCAAACAAAACTGGCAAAATACCAGTAGCAATAATTTTCTCATGGTAAACCGTATTTTAGTGGCTTAAAAGTAAACAATGTTGATCAACACAATCCGGAGAAAAGTATGCAACGGTATGAACAACTCATAAAAAAATTCTATACGTGTTTTCAGCAGCGCGATTTCGCCTGCATGAACAGCGCTTATCATCCGGATGCCACTTTCTACGATCCGGTTTTCGGGAACCTCAATGCAGACCAGGTAAAAGCCATGTGGGAAATGCTAACCGGCAGGGCAGAGGATCTGCGTGTGACCGTGAGCGATATACAGGTGGATGCTGCTGAGAAATATGGCTCCTGCCGCTGGGAAGCTGAATATACTTTTTCAGCCACCGGCAGAAAAGTGATCAATCATGTAAAAGCGCATTTCAAATTCCAGGACGGACTGATCATCGAGCATATGGATGATTTCGATCTCTGGAAATGGAGCAAACAGGCGTTGGGCTTCAGCGGGCTCCTGCTCGGTTGGAGCGGGTTCGTTCAAACGCCGATCCGCAAAAAAGCAAAACAGGGTCTCCGGAAATTCATGGAGTCCAAACGATAGAGAAAATACAGACCTAAACAACATCACATGAGTACACGCAGGAAATTCCTGTTCAGTTCCGCCGCGGCCTCTCTTGCCACACTGGCCGGAAAAAAAATGTTTGCTGCCATTCCTGAAAACACAATAAAGAATGATCCCATCGCGATCTCTACCTGGGACTTTGGAAGGGAAGCCAATGCCGAAGCCTGGAAAACCCTTTCCAGTGGCGGCTCTGCGCTGGATGCAGTAGAGGCTGGCGTAAAGATCCCTGAAGCAGATCCCAATAATAATACAGTTGGATATGGCGGTTTTCCCGATCGGGAAGGACATGTTACCCTCGATGCCTGCATCATGGATGAACAATACCGTTGCGGCTCCGTGATGTGCCTTGAGCATATCAAACATCCAATTTCTGTAGCCCGGTTGGTGATGGAAAAAACACCGCATGTAATGCTGGTAGGGGAAGGTGCTCTGCAGTTTGCCCTGGCCAATGGTTTTCATAAAGAGAACCTGCTGACACCGGAAAGTGAAAAAGCCTGGAAAGAATGGTTGAAAGAATCGAAATATGAACCGGTGATCAATATCGAGAACCAGCAGCATTTGCCCGGCGGCCCTTATAATCATGATACCATTGGAATGCTGGCTATGGATGCGAAAGGCCAGCTTAGCGGCGCCTGCACTACCAGTGGAATGGCATTCAAAATGCGGGGCAGGGTGGGCGATTCTCCTATCATCGGCGCTGGTTTGTATGTAGACAATGCGATCGGAGCAGCCACAGCAACAGGTGTGGGGGAAGAAGTGATCCGCATTGTGGGATCATTCCTGGTAGTAGAGCTGATGCGCCAGGGATACACTCCCAAAGCGGCCTGCAAGGCAGCGGTGGAGCGGATCGTAAGCAGGAACCCTGCAAAAGCGAAAACCATACAGGTGGGTTTTCTGGCAATGAATAAAAAAGGAGTTTACGGCGCTTATGCATTACAGAAAGGATTCACTTATTCTGTAAAAAATGGAAAAGAAGAAAAGATAATGAAGGCGGAAAGTAAATGGTAAAAGCAGAACAGAATATGGCAATACTTGAAATATGTGCTTATAATATCCAGTCTGCCTTCATAGCGGAGAAAGCAGGGGCCGCACGTGTAGAGCTTTGCGCCAGCGCGCCTGAAGGTGGTGTTACGCCTTCACGGGGAACCCTGAGACTGACGAGGGAAAAATTATCCATCGATTTATATCCGATCATCCGTCCGCGCGGCGGTGATTTTTTGTATGATGAAGATGAGCTGGCCATTATGAGGCAGGATATTCTCTTCTGCCGTTCCATCGGTTGTGAAGGGATATCTACCGGTGTGCAGCTGGCAAACGGAAACATCGATACAGAAAGGATGAAGCGTATCATCGAATGGGCTTATCCGATGCTTGTGACCTGCCATCGTGTGTTCGACAGTACGCCGGATGCCTTCCGCTCCCTGGAAGAGCTGATCGGTTGCGGCTGCGAGCGTATCCTTACCAGTGGGCATGCGCCTTCTGCGCCGGAGGGTACAGCTTTACTGGCAAAGCTGGTGGAGCAGGCTGCAGGGCGGATCATCATCATGCCCGGGGCAGGTGTGCGTGCAGGTAATATCAAAGCCCTGCAGGATGGAACGAAGGCGACTGAGTTCCATACATCGGCAAAGAAGCTGGCTACTTCTGGTGTGTCATATCACAACCCTGCCATCAGGGATACAGGAGATGTGTTTGTGGCGGATGAAGAGGAGATAAAGAGAATAATAATGGAATTGGAAAAATAATCAGGTTGTGTCCTGTCACTCGCCGGGAGGCACTCTGATACAAAAAAAGCCGTTCAGTTCTGCTGAACGGCTTTTTGTATAATAACGCAAATGCTTAATCGATCTTTGTGATCTTGATCACGTTTGTGGGCAAATGCTGATCAACAGGTACTGAGCCTGTGTTCACCACTACGTCTCCCGCTTTGGCAAAGCCACGTTCTTTGAGGATCTTGATCTGGTCGAAGATGATATCATCCAGGCTTTCTTCCTCATCGTAGAAGAAGGCGCGCACGCCCCAGCTAAGGCTGAGCTGGTTCACCAGAGAACGTTCTTTGGTGAAGATGTAAATCAATGATTTTGGACGATAACTGCTCAGCATGAAAGCGGTGTAGCCGCTCTGCGTCATACCGATCAGGCCATCAGCCTGTGTATCGTGCGCCAGTTTACAGGCATTGTAACAGATGGCGTCGCTGAGGAAGCTGGGTGAATGCGGTTGCGGCTTCAGGTCTTCTTCGCGGTTATAGCGGTATTCTGTTCTTTCCACTTCGAGGATGATGCGGCGCATGGTTTCCACCACCAGCGGGGGGTGTTTACCGGTAGCCGTTTCTCCGCTGAGCATAACTGCGTCAGCGCCTTCGAGTACGGCATTGGCCACGTCTGTGATCTCGCTGCGGTTGGGTTTCACGCGATCGATCATACTTTCCATCATCTGTGTGGCAACAATCACGGGCTTGGCGCGGTGGATACATTTGCGGATGATATCGCGCTGGGCCATTGGCACTTTCTCTACCGGCAGTTCAACGCCAAGGTCGCCGCGGGCCACCATCACGCCATCAGATTCGATGATGATATTACGAAGATCCACCAGGGCCGAAGGCATTTCGATCTTGGCGATCACTTTCGATTTTGATTTCTTTACGGCCAGTCTTTTCTTCAGGTCTACAATGTCTTCCGCTTTGCGAACAAAGGAAAGTGCTACCCAGTCAAGTTCATGCTCCATGATGAATTCCAGATCTGCAATGTCCTTTTCGGTCATGGATGGCAGTGAGATCTTCGTGTCCGGGAGGTTCACTCCTTTTTTGGGAAGGAGAGTTCCGCCGTAGGTCACTTTTACTTTCACGTCGCCGCCGGCCGTGATCTCAACCACCTGTACTTCCAGTTTACCGTCATCGATAAGGATCTTGTTGCCTACTTCCACATCTTCGTGAAGGTTGGGGTAGGAAACATAGATGGAGTCTTTCGTTCCAACTACTTTTTGCTTCGACTGGAAAGTGAGGATATCGCCGGGGGCGATGGGGAGCGCGCCATTCTCGATCTCACCTACGCGGAGCTTGGGGCCCTGGAGATCACCCAGGATGGCGATATTGTAAGGTTCCTTTTTATTGATCTCGCGGATAAAGCCGATGATCTTTGCTTTATCAGCATGGTCTCCATGAGAAAAGTTCAGACGGAAGATGTTCACACCTGCTTTTACCAGTTCCAAAAGCTTCTCATAGGTATCACAGGCGGGACCAACAGTGGCCACAATCTTTGTACGGTGTGTGCTATGTTCCTTACCTGCAGCTTTGTTCATATCCTGGTGCAGGTATTTTTTTATGTCTCTGGCCATTTGTTTGTTTTAGATTTTTCTCGGATGCAATAATTATGTTCAGGGGTTCGCTTAGCTGGCAAGGATCTTCACCATCTTGATCCAGTCTTCACCGATGCGTTGTTTGCTTTTTACAGCTTTTTCCAGCAGGGTGTACTGCATCTTATTGTTGACGATGCCTACCATTACGTTGTGTTTACCTTCCATAAGGCATTCCACGGCGGAGTATCCCATACGGCTGGCGATAAGCCTGTCCATACAGGTTGGCGCGCCGCCGCGCTGGATATGCCCAAGGATGCAAACGCGTGTATCGGACTGGGGTAAGCGCTCTTTGATCACTTTGGCTACTTCATTGGCGCCGCCGAATTCTTCGCCTTCGGCTACCACCACCATGTTCACGAGTTTTTTACGTCTTTCTTTTTCCTGGAGGGAAACGATGAGTTCTTCTATATCGGTTTTGCGCTCGGGGATGAGGATATGTTCAGCGCCGGTTGCGATGCCGCTGTGAAGAGCGATATAGCCAGCGTCACGGCCCATCACCTCAATGATGAAGAGGCGGTCGTGTGCATCGGCAGTGTCGCGGATCTTATCGATCGCTTCCACGGCTGTGTTCACTGCAGTGTCGAACCCGATAGTGAAATCGGTTCCTGCAATGTCTTTATCGATCGTACCGGGAATTCCGATACAGGGGATGTCGAATTCGCGGCTGAAGATATCGGCGCCACGGAAAGAGCCATCTCCTCCAATCACCACCAGACCGTCGATGCCCAGGGCCTTGAGGTTGTCGTATGCTTTCTTGCGGCCTTCGGGCTGCATGAATTCCTTGCAGCGGGCCGTTTTCAAAACTGTTCCTCCGCGTTGGATGATATTGGCCACGCTGCGGGAGTGCATGGGAACAATATCATTTTCGATGATGCCGGCATAACCGCGCATGATACCAAATACTTCCAGCCCATAATAAAGACCAGTTCTCACAACAGCACGGATGGCGGCATTCATCCCAGGTGAATCGCCACCGGAAGTTAGAACTCCGATTTTCGTTACCTTCTTTGCCATGAATTTAATTCTGTTAGCAGTTTGTTATTAATCTTCGAAAAAGAGACAAGAATTCTTAAAAACTATCTACGTTTTTGCGAAATGAGGTTCAAAAATAAGGTTTTGTTTCCGATACGCAAACGCAAGAACCTGAATCCAAAGGAAGTATTGACTTTCATTTGAGTTGCAAGCCTGAAACTAATGGTTGTAAGTTTCGGCTGCGAAAGGTTTTGAATTTGTCCGAAAAAAGTACGCAAAAACTCGCAACTGCGGAAAGCCGCGATAGACGGACTTTTGCCGGTTTCCGTTTATTGCCGGAAACAGTTGATGTTTACTTTTCCATAAAAGAAAACGGGATGAACATCGGTCATATTGTTTTGACGGATGTTCATCCCGTTTTGAAACCTTTTTTTATTTCACTGAAAATTAATTGACGTCTTTTCCTTCGTTGAGCATTTTTATCAATCGTTCTACATTGATCTTATTGCCATTGTCGGGCGACTGAGGTAATGCTTTGTTGGCGTATTCCAGGGCTTTTTTGTAATTGCCGAGAGCAGAGTAGCCTCTCGTAAGTCCCATATTAGTGGTAAAGGTATTGGGATGTTTATCATAGTTGAGCTTAAAAACGTCGAAGGCTTCCTGGTTTTTCTTTTGCGCTAACAGTTGTCTTGCATAGTTGTGAACCTCTGCGGGAGTACCCAGCGTCAACGCGTCTTTCATGATGGCCTTTGCTTCATCCTGCTTGTTGAGTTTGGAGAGAAGCTGCGCTTTGGTGCTTAGGTTCCTGAAATTCTTTTCGCCAATGAATGCGCCATTGATGGAATGATCCGCCCATGTAAGCGCCTCTTCCAGATTGGTATTGTGCATCAGACAGAAATTAGCTGCCTGGTTGAAACTCTGCCATCCCGGATTGAAACTTTTCTCTCCTCTCAGTTCTTTTCTGAAAGAAGCTATTTGAAGGTTCACATAATCCGTTTCAATATGAATAGGGATGATGAGTTTTTCCCAGCTCAGTTCCAGGGTGGCACCGGTTTCAGTTTCGTTGGTGAACTGATACTGCAGCCATTCCACTTTTTTATCTGAAGGAACTGGTTTTACGGTTACGCGTAATGCATCTTCTTTCGGATCATAGAAGAAGCTGCCCCAGCTGGTATAATTCTTTGAAAAGATAACAGTGCTTTCATTGGGATCATAGGCGATGAAAAGTGCATATTTTCCGGCAGGAAGATTTTGTCCTTCCACTTTTACATCTGTAGAGAATTCTATTACTGTGTTTTCATTGGCGCCTGCCCGCCAGGGTGCGGATTTGCTGGTGCCGAAACCGAGATCTGCAAAACCTTTGTGCACCAGTCCACCCCAGATCTGCCCGTCTCTTCCTTTTACTGCGGGACGATCATAGTGAATGGTTACATCAGTGATTCCGATCTGTTCTCCCACCATGGCTTTTTTGTTTCCGCCATCGGGTGACGTTGTGAGCTGGGCAATAGAAGTGGAGGCACACAGCAAGGCTGTGCAAGCAAGTATTGGTATTCTCATTGTATACAGTTTTAGTACCTACAAGCTAATAAATAGACATGGTAATAAAACTGAATATTCTACCGGACAGGAAAAAAGAATGGATGAAAGGCAGTAATAAAGGGATGATTTGATGGCGGCTGAATCCCTTTCTGGGAGCGGGTTTGAGGAGCTTTGGAGATCAGTGGTGATTTGTAACCTTTCAACTGTTGGCGTATGTATACAAACAACGGGTTTCGGTGTAAAAGTGAAAGGACGCTCTTTTGAAGAGCGCCCTTTTCGGTAGATCACTGTATAACCGTCCTTGAATTATTTTGCTATCCAGATCTCGAACTGGATATTGGTATTAACGTTGTTGATTGTCAGTATCTGGATCAGTCCGGTCAGTTTTCCATCCTGGCTCCGGAATGCATAGGTTGCATCTTTCTGAATTGGGGTGATGCTTTTTTGCTCATTGGTGCCTTTCTTCCAGTTGTCCAGGATCAGTTGTACCGGGAAGCCATCTTTGTATTGGTCACGGTATTGCTGCATTTGATTGCTGGTGATGGTTGTTTTCCGGAAGCTAATGGGAAGGCGTGTTGTCCAGTTTCCCTGTTCAGTTGGTTTAGGGAAATTATCAGGACTGAACAGTCCGTATGTGTCGGCATGATTATAGTATCCGAATACAATGCTTTCCTGGTATTCTGAATCACCGATGAGGCTTTTGGAACTGAGTCCATCCATTGCTTTGATGGAATACCAGTTGGTGTTTTTATCGCCATCAACCTGATTGTATTCCAGATATCCTTCTGCATTACTGACGGTTGTTGGAACAAATTCACCCTTGTCCTTTTTGCAGGCGCTGAGCGCCAGCAGCACAATTGCAAATGATATTATCTTTTTCATTTTTCTTTTTTATGATAGAGTAGGTATTATTGAGGTTTCTGTATTGAGCATACAAGTGCTATCCTTATTATTATTTTGCAATCCAGATCACAAACCCGATGCTGGTGAAAAAACTATTCACACTTGTGATCATCATCAGAGCAGTCAGTTTACCGTCGTTGCTGCGAAAAGCATAGGTTTCTCCTTCCTGGGGGTGAGTGATATAATTGCGTTCGTTATAACCTTTCTTCCATTCCTCTACAATCAGTTGCGGAGGAAGTTTTTCCTGGTATTGGTCAGCCCATTCCTGCATCTGAACTATCGTGAGATTGGTCTTCCTGAATTTAATGGAAAGCCTGGTTTGCCAGTTTTCCTGACCGTACATTTTGGGAAAGTTATCAGGACTATAAATTCCGTATTCATCGCCCTTGTTGTAAAACCCGAAAACAATATTTTTCTGTATGTCTGCACTCTTGCTGATGTTTGGCAAGCTCAATCCAATCATTTCGCTTGCAGAGTACCAGTTGGTGTTGTTGGGCGTATTGGCTTCCTGGTAATACAGGGTTCCCGATCCATTTTCAACTGTAGTTGGATTGTATTCAGCTTTTTCTTTCTTACAGGAATGGAGTGTAATCAGCACTATGGCGAATGATAATATCTTTTTCATTTTTCTTTTTTTAGAATCGAATGAGATTGGTTGTGGTTTCAGGAACAAAGATGGGGAGAGGAAGCGGGAGGGGGAAGGGCCACTTAACGGATGGGGGAGTTTGGTTAATGGATGTGCAAAGCAAATCAGTCATTATTTCCAGGTAGTCTCTTTAGTCAGTGCAATCCCCAGAAAGAATTCCAGTCATGCTTTTAATCCCTATTTAGATATTTTTTGATAGTTTGCAGCATTGAAATATCAATGGCTTACTGATTGGTTACCGTTAACCCATATGAAGAAAAGGAACTGCTGAACCGTATTGCCGGTGGGGATGAGCAGGCATTCGAAATAATACTAAAGCAGTATTACCCCAAACTGCGCCCCTTCATTTATAAATATACTTCTTCATCCGGCGATATGGAAGAAGTGCTGCAGAACTGTTTTCTGCGCGTTTGGATCAACAGGGATAAATTACCATCCATAATTCATTTCAGTGCCTGGATCTATAAGGTTGCTTCCAGGGAGTATTTACTTTACCTGCGACAAAAGATGAAAGAAAAGCAGCAGATTTCATTGGAGCTGGCGGAAAGCCTGGCCGATAAAGTTGTGGGCAATCCTGAGGAGATGGTGCAGTTCCGGCAAGTGAAAGCCGCTCTCAGGGAAGCTGTAGAACTGTTGCCCGAACAAAGGAAGAAGATTTTCAAAATGAGCCGTGATGAAGGGATGAAGATCGCCGAGATCGCAGCTGCTCTTTCCGTTTCCACCAGCACAGTGAAAAACGCGCTCACTACAGCCTTGAAGCAGATCAGGGAATACCTACTTGCCAGAGGCTATCATATTCCCCTTATTCTTCTGAGCATTATGCTCGCCTGAAAATTTTTTTTTGTTCAGGATAGTACTGTTTCCCAATTTTTGTTTCTTATCAGTTATGGCTGAGCAACGAATACAATACTTATTGAAAAGATTCCTGCAACAAGAGCTGGATGAAGCCGGCTTGAAGGAATTGAAAGCAATGACCGATCCTGCGAAGGAAGAAGCGATGCTTGAACAGATGGCCTCAATGATGGAAATGGAGCCAGGTGATACCGGAAATGATGAAGAGATGGCCAGGGTACTGAAAAATGTGTTGAATGCTGACCGTGACGTTACAATTCCGGTGGTACGCAGGATTGGCTGGAAGCGCCGACTCGCCTGGGTAGCAGCTGCATCACTGGTGTTGTTTGCCAGTGCATATTGGTGGTTATCCGATGAAAAACAGATGCCTCCCCGGGAGCTTTCCGATTCACGTTCCGGCATTCAGCCGGGGCGCGATGGAGCTATCCTCACCCTGGCAGACGGTTCTCAGGTAATCCTCGATACGGTACGAAATGGTACTGTTACAACGCAGGGAGGCGCCAGGGCCATGATAGAAAACGGCATATTGAAATATGATGGTTCAGGGAATGAGCTTGTTTACAATACAATTACTACACCGAAAGGAAGACAATACCAGGTTGTATTACCGGATGCCACTATTGTGTGGCTGAATGCGGGTAGCTCCCTGCGGTTCCCTGCTGCATTCACCGGAGCAGATCGGTCAGTACAGTTGACTGGCGAAGCATTTTTTGAAGTTGCAAAGAACGAACAGAAGCCATTCAGGGTATCCATCCCCGGTAGAATGGAGATTGAAGTGTTGGGTACAACTTTCAATGTGCAGGCATACACTAATGAAGAAAGCATCGATGCCACCCTGATAAGTGGAGCAGTAAGTGTGAAAGTCACCAAACAAAGTCTTGTGTTGAAGCCAGGACAGCAGGCGCAGAACCGACAGGATAAAACCGTTACTGGTTCGCTCCGGCTGGTTCAACAGGTGGATACTCAAAAAGTACTGGCATGGAGAACGGGGAAATTCAATTTTGAAAATACCCGGCTCGTAGAGGTGATGCGTCAACTGGAACGCTGGTATGATATTGAAGTTGTTTACGAAAATGGAACACCTGATATAACACTCATGGGTAAACTTTCCAGGGATATTCCGCTGAAAGAATTATTGCCGGGACTAGAAGAATTAGGCGTACATGCCCGGCTTGAAGGAAGAAAGCTGATCATAATGGCTTCCACTAACCATTAAACCACGCTTTGATAGTTCATCAAAGTGTTACTCCCAGGGCAAATACTGCCCGTTTTAAACCGATCCTTTTCAAATACCGCTATAAACAAAACCGCCACGATTGGAGCCGTGGCGGTCAACGATGTAGTTGGTAAAATGGCTTGACAACCGATTTTATTCATCAACCAATCTTTGCAAAATTATGCAAAAAAACTGCTATTGGCCATATCCGTATGCGGAAAGGCTTGCGCCTGACCCTCCGCATTGGAAAAGGGCCATCCACCAAACTTTCAGGGTTATGAGACTGACCACTTTATTTTTGATCCTGGGCTTCCTGCAGATTCAGGCTTCCGGTATCGCTCAAAAAGTTTCCATCGAGGGAAAAGACCTCAGCCTGAAACAGGTTTTCAATGCAATCGAATCACAGACAGGATATGTAGTTCTTTACAATAAGGAGCTGGTGTTGAATGCGAAAAAAGTATCACTGTCGGTGAAGGATGTTTCCGTATCTGCCGTTCTCGAACTTGTACTGAAAGGCCAGGAAATAAAATTTGTGATCAGAGGTATGACTGTTTTCCTTTCTTCAAAACCAGATCCCGGAAAAAGGGTACCTGAATTGGATTTCACCGGACTGTTGAATGCGCCGCCAGTCCGGATCCTGGTAATAGATACTGCCGGGAATCCATTGGCGGGCGCTTCGGTAACGATCAAAAAAAGCGGGAAGTCCGGGATAACGGATGCCACTGGTACCATCCGGTTGAATGTTGTTGCCGGTGATCTGTTGCTGGTTTCGTTTGTAGGATATGAAGACACACATTTTTCCATCAGTCAGTCTGCCATCGATCAGGATGGGCAGGACCCGTCACACGCGCTGAAGGTCGTTTTGAAACCTTCTGTTTCCAGGCTGGAAGAAGTGGAAGTGACTGTGAACACCGGTTTCCAGAAATTGCCGAAAGACCGGGCTACAGGCTCTTTTGTATTGATCAATAATGAAACCCTGAACAGGAGTGTGGGATCAAATATACTCGACCGGCTGGATGGTGTAACCAGTGGACTTAACTTCAACAAGAATGTAGTTGGCAGTTCTGGCACGGGTGGACTCAGTATCAGGGGAAGAAGCACCATTTTCGCCAATGCTGTTCCGCTTATCATCCTCGATAATTTTCCCTATGAAGGAGATATCGCAAACATCAATCCCAATGATATCCTTTCGGTTACCGTACTGAAAGATGCGGCTGCAGCATCCATTTGGGGAGTGAAAGCGGGTAATGGCGTTATCGTAATCACCACTAAAAAAGGACAGGCGTCACAAATGCCAAGAATAAGTGTGAACGCCAATCTTACCGTATCCGAAAAACCCGGTCTGTTTTACGGGCCCCAATTGACTTCAAGTCAATGGATCGATCATGAGATATTCCTTTACCACAAAGGCCGTTACTCGCAGCAAATTGCCAATGGCTATAGCGCACTCAGCCCGGTGTTGGATATTCTGGAAGACAGGAAGTATAACAGGATCTCTGCAGGTGATTCTGCATTGGCCATCGATGCGCTCAGGCAATATGACGTAAGGAATGATCTCAAAAAGTATGTTTATCGTCGTGCATTGAATCAGCAATATGCCGTGAATGTGAGCGGAGGAGGAACGAATAACCGTTATTATGCTTCTGTAGGATATGATAAGAATATGGGAAACAGGAAATCGCTCAGCTATGACCGGCTGACCCTGAACGCAAACAATACATATCTCTTCCTGAATAACAAAGTGGAATGGAATACCGGAATTATTTTCTCCAACAGCAAAAGTTATGATCACAACAACGTGTATGTGAATCCCAATTCCCCTTATATCAGACTGGCCGACGAGCAGGGGAATGCGCTGCCGGTAGCAGATAATTTGAGGAGATCATTCACAGACACCGCCGGCGCGGGATTATTGCTCGACTGGCGTTTTTTCCCTTTGAATGAATTAACACCCACCCAGGAAACAATACTCACGGATTACCGGGTAAATACCAGCATTTCTGCTCAATTATGGAAGCCGCTAAAAGTGAGCGCTTATTTCCTTCACCAGAAAGGAATCAGCAATTACACGAAGAACAATTCAATTGAATCTTATTATACCCGTAACATGATCAACCAGTATTCGATCATCGATTATGTTGCGCATACGATCCAGCGGCCAATCCCGATAGGCGCTATCATAGATAAGAGTATCAGCACGAAGACCATGACCACTGGCCGTTTACAAATGGATTTTCACCAAATGCTCAACAACATACATGAGCTGAATTTTCTCGCCGGTATGGAGATCAGGGAGAGCAAGGCTGATGAAGAAACAAAGAAATTGTATGGATATGATCCGGAAATTACAGGCGCTTCCAACGGGACTATGGACTTTAGTAAGATCTATAAGTATTCTTATGGAACAGGACAGGGGAGAATTCAGGAAGGAACGAATACATCCTGGATGCTCGACAGGAACCGTTCTTATTATACCAATTTTTCTTACTCCCTTCTCTCGAAATATATCCTTTCCGGCAGCGCCCGCTGGGATGAATCGAATCTATTCGGAGTGAAAGCCAACCAGAAAGGCGTTCCGCTCTGGTCTGCAGGTTTATTATGGAATATCCACCAGGAATTGTTCTACAAATTTGATCTGATACCAATGTTGAAGGCCCGTATTACTTATGGTTACAATGGCAATGTAGACAAAAGTGTTACAGCTTTGCTGACTGCACAGGCCATCACAGGCGCATTCAATACTTTCAATCAGCCCTATATGAATATTTCCAATCCGCCTAACCCATCACTCCGCTGGGAAAAAGTTGGTGTGACTAACCTGGGGATCGATTTCGGTTTCAAAAATCAGGTTGTTACCGGATCCATCGAATATTATCTGAAGAATAGTACCGATCTCATTGCAAATAATGTTGTGGCGCCACAACTTGGCTTCGATAAACTAAAAACCAATTCTGCCAACCTGCGTACGCAGGGGGTGGATCTGGTTTTGAATGTTCAAATGATGAAAAGAGTGGTGAACTGGGATACCAAATTGCTTCTTAGTTTTTCGAAAGACAAAGTGACTTCCTACAAGATCAAGCAGGGTAATAATTACGACATCATCACAGGCAACTACCTGAACCCGCTGGAAGGTTATTCATTTTATGGGATGTTCAGTTTTCCCTACGCAGGCCTTAATAGCAGCGGTGATCCTGTGGGATACCTGGATGGAAAGGAAACCACGGACTATATCGGGATCTGGCGTTCTTCCAATACAGCCAATATCGTGTATAACGGAACGATGATGCCAGTATATTATGGCAGTTTGCTGAACAGCTTCCGATACAGGAATTTCTCCCTTTCTTTCAATATAACTTATAAGCTGGGGCATTATTTCAGAAGGAGATCATTCAGCTCTTCCTCACTCAACTCAAGCTACAGGCAAGCCGACTATGATCTGCGCTGGCAGAAGCCCGGAGATGAACTTTGGACAAATGTGCCGGCTTATGTTTATCCCGATGTTTCGGGCCGCGAAGTTTTGTACACAAATTCAACTGCACTGGCTGAGCGGGCAGACCATATACGCCTGCAGGATATTCGCTTCAGCTATGCAATGGACCGGAAACAGGTCTCGGGCTTCCCTTTTGCCAGGATCGATGTATTTGCATATGCCAGCAATCTTGGCTTATTGTGGCGGAAGAACAAGCATGGCCTGGACCCAGAAGGCTCCCTGAATTACGTGACGCCGATAAGCATCAGTTTAGGAATCAAAGCAGACCTCTAATGAAAATGAATTCAATCATGAAATCCAGCATAAACATCTTTGCAATACTTCTGCTGATATTGACTACCTCATGCGGAAAGGGTTTCCTGGAGAAGAAACCCAACTCAAGTATCGTTATTCCATCTACCCTCAGCGATTTTCAGCAATTATTAAATTCCTCGTCAGTAAACAGGTCGTCCATTCTTCCGGCAGTGTCGGCCGATGAATATTACATGGTTTCGCAGGAAGCCCTGGATGCAAGCACACCGATTGAGCGGAATGCTTATGTGTGGAATAAGGATATCTATGGTGAAGAAACCCGGATTGCCTTCTGGAACAATTCCTATCAATCGGTATTCATCGCAAACAGTGTACTGGCGCAACTTCCGGGAGTTCCGCCTCAGCAACAGCATACAGAAGCGTACAACAATGTTGAAGGACAGGCTTATTTTGTCAGGGCATTTGCTTACTTCGATTTGCTGAAAAGTTTCTCGGCGCCTTATGATGCAGCAACAGCATCAGCCGATCGCGGCGTTCCGCTGAAACTTTCACCCAATATCGATGAAACTCAGCCCAGATCTTCCGTTCAGGCTTCTTACGATCTGGTGATCGGAGATTTGTTGAAAGCCGCCTCATTACTGCCTCCCAAGGTGCAGCCTACTGTCAGGAATCAGGCCAGTAAAGCAGCGGCATATGCGCTGTTTGCGAGATTGTACATCAGCATGCGTAAATATGAACAGGCTGAATTGTATGCAGACAGTTGCCTGAACCTTTACGATACTTTGGTTGATTACAATACAGTAAGTCAAACATCCAACAATCCATTCACCAATACCGTTGCCGAATCGATCTTTTTCAGTTTCGTAAATACACAGCCTGCCGTTATCGGGCTGCACAATAATTCTGTGCTGATGAGTATCGATACTGTATTGCTCGATTTTTACGCTCCTTATGACCTGAGAAGGAAAATAATGTACAATACGGATCCTGCCACGAAGTTGACAAAAACAAAAACTTTCTATTCGAATTCAGGCCATCCTTACGGCGGTCTCGCCACAGATGAAATATATTTGATCAAGGCAGAATGCGCTGCCAGAGCCGGCAATAAAACTATTGCACTTCAATATCTCAATGACCTCCTGGTCACCCGGTTTGCCACCGGGTTCTTCACTCCTCTGGGTGCTGCGGATGCATCCGAAGCATTGCAATTGGTGCTGAAAGAAAGAAGGAAAGAGCTGGTATGGCGTGCGGGGCTGCGATGGGATGACCTTCGCCGTCTCAACAAAGAGGGGGCAGGCATTACACTCAAAAGAATTATCGGTGGACAAACTTATACCCTTCCTCCCAATGATCCCCGCTATGTTTTTCCAATCCCTGACGATGAAATAACGCTTGGCGGAATTGAACAAAATATAAGATAAACGATCCGGACAGGTTGCTTTTATGAACCACATTGCCAGTGGTAATGCCGGAGGCTTGCCTGTTTGTTGAATACAAATTGAATAAATCATGAATTCATCTATCGTAAAGGTGCAGCACCTTTCACACCGTTATGCCATTCAATGGGCCATCAAAGACATCAATTTCGAATTGAGCAGGGGCGGCGTATATGGTCTGCTGGGCGCCAATGGCGCAGGCAAATCTACCATCATGAATATTCTTTGTGGCGTGCTTCGCGCATCACATGGAGATGTGTTCATTCGTGGCGTCAACATCAGGAAACAGCCGCTGGAAGCGAAGAGATTTATTGGTTTCCTTCCGCAGCATCCGCCGGTGCTGGGTGATCTGACCGTGGAAGAGTACCTCCGCCACAGCGCACATATCAGGCTAATGCCTGCCGATTCTGTGAAGGATGCCACCAATGAAGTGATGGAGAAGGTAGCGGTTACGCATTTCCGAAAGAGACTGATCAAAAATCTTTCCGGCGGTTTTCAACAACGCGTTGGTATTGCACAGGCCATCATCCATAAACCGGACCTTGTGGTGTTTGATGAACCTACCAATGGCCTCGATCCAAACCAGATACTGGAAGTACGAAAACTGATCAAAGAAATAGCAGAAGAAAGAACAGTGCTTTTGTCTACACATATCCTGCAGGAAGTACAGGCCCTCTGTGATCATGTCTGGATGGTGAATGAAGGCCGCTTCGTTTTTGCAGGTTCAATGCAGGAATTCGACAATCAAATTCAGCCGAGTTCCATCATCATCAGTTTAATGAACCCGCCATCCCTGCAACGTATTGCCAGCCTGGAAGGCGTAGTAAAAGTGGAACAACTTGCTCCGCAGCGATTTCGACTGTTGTTCAACGATCCCACCCGTGTAATGGACGCAGTGGTAAGTCAGAGCAATACACAGGGCTGGCGGCTGACGGAGCTGCAAATGGAAAAGAACTCGCTTGAAAATATTTTTGCTTCCCTCTCAGGAAAGACTATTGAACAGGAAGGAGCAACAAATTCATAATCCCCATAGAAAAAGATCATGAAAACAACATGCTATTTAGCCAGAACAGAGATACAGAAATTATTTTATTCACCAGTGCCCTGGTTGGTACTGGTTATCTATTGCTTCCAGTCTTCACTCATTTTTACTGGTATATGGTCCCAGCTCCTCAAGAACCTTTCGCTTGGGTATGATACCAGCGCCATTACACTCAGGAATTTCTCGGATGAAATGCGAGGCGGTGCTTTTCAGAAAATATCGAATTACCTCTATCTCTATATTCCGCTCATTACAATGGGGATCATGAGCCGTGATATCAGTTCTGGTTCCATCAAACAATTGTACTCTTCCCCCATAACCAACTGGCAGATCATCATGGGAAAATACCTGGCGCTGCTGGTATTCTGCCTGGCCATTACCGCAGTAACAGGGATCTTTTGCCTGTATGCATTCTATAGTATCGAAAATGTGGAGGTGGGGCTGGTATTAACGGGATTGCTGGGCATGTTCCTGCTGATGTGTGCTTATTGCGCAATCGGCTTGTTCATGTCTTCACTGACCTCATATTCAGTGGTGGCTGCCATGCTTACCCTGGGCATATTGTTCATACTGAACAATGTTGGCACTGTAGGATTGGACTATGCCATTGTCAGGGATATCACTTATTGGTTATCGTTAGGAGCGAAATCAACCTATTTTATCTTTGGCCTGATCTCTTCGAAGAACCTGCTTTACTTTTTACTTGTTTCCGGCATGTTCCTCGGCTTCACTTATATCAAACTGAGTTCCGCCAGGCAGTCTGCCACAAAGATGGGTAACTTTTTGAAGTACCTGGCCGTATTCCTGGGAGCCAGCCTTACAGGCGTTATTTCGTCCCTGCCATCCATGCAGTTCTATTTGGATACCACCAGGTCGAAGATCAATACCCTCAGTAAGGCAAGCCAGGAAGTGCTCTCGTCATTAGATGAACAGCTTACAGTGTATACCTATTCAAATATGCTCGATAAAGGGAGTAATGCACACCTTGCTTTACCCAAATACGTGAATTACGATTTCGACCGCTTCGCAAATTATGTACGGTTCAAACCCGATACCAAAATAGAATATGAATATTATTATCACAAGACAGACAATGAGCACCTGGAAAAACAATATCCATTTCTGACAGATGAAGAAAGACTGGAGAAGCTGAAGGAGATCAATGACTGGAATTTCAAAATAATACCCTTTGCATCTCTTCAGCATAAGGCAGACCTGTCTTCTGAAAATTACCGATTTGTGCGTATGCTGGAAACCAGGTCAGGGAAACGCAGCTTTCTGAGAGTTTTCGACGATAATTGGGTGCTGCCATTTGAATCTGAGATCACAGCCGCTATCAAAGGTTTGGTAACCACGCTGCCGACTATTGGCTTTGTTTCAGGACATGGAGAACGCGACAGCAGGAATGAGTTCGACAGGGGTTACAACAGGATAGCAGAAGAGAAAGCTTTTCGTTATTCATTCATCAACCAGGGATTTTATTTTGCAGATGTTTCACTGGGGAACGCTGTTCCCGACAGTATTTCGATTTTGATCATTGCCGAACCAAGGTCTCCCCTGAGCGATACCGATAGAAAGCACCTGGACGAATACATCGCACGTGGAGGCAATCTGCTGATTTGCGGCGAACCGGACCAGGTGGAATGGTTGAATCCCCTCACCGGTTCACTGGGTGTTGAATTTTTGAAAGGCACCCTGGTGAAGCCCGGTGATAAAAGTGATCCCACACTTTCTATTTTAAGACCCACAGCTGCATCGAAGCAATTTTCTTTTCATATGGAAGAAATGCTGAAGAGCAAGAACGATGTACTTGTTTTCCCCGCGGCCGGTGCACTGAAGGTATCGCGTGATCATGGCTTCAGTGTTATTCCTCTGGTTACATCCGACAGCACCGAAGGTTGGCTTGAACTGCAGACCACCAACTTTGTAGATGATGCGCCTTCTTTCGATCCCGCCACTGAAATCAAACAGCCTTACGAAACTGTAGTGGCATTATCGAGAAAAGTAAACAATAAAGAGCAAAGGATCATTATAGCCGGTGATGCCGACTGGATCAGCAATGGAGAGATACTGAAACAACGTCCGAAGATAAGGACAGCCAATTATTATCTCATCAAAGCAGTTTTTTACTGGCTAAGTGAGGGCAAAGCTCCGATCGATACAAGAAGAGCACCACCCACGGATAATTCGCTCACCATTACGAAAGCTGGCTGGGCCTGGCATAGCTTCCTGTTGAAATGGGTGCTGCCACTTGCTATCGTTGCATTTACCGCTGTTTTTCTGTTGAGAAGAAAACGTAAATAAGATCATAAAAAAATGTAATAATGAAACTTTTCAAATACCAACAAAATACTTGGCTGGTGGCCTTTGCATTGATCGGCCTGGTAGTTTCCTGCAGTGATGCTGGCACGGGTTCAACCTCTTACGGGAATATTTCCATCGCCGATCTTCCGGTGAAAGAAGAAGAGCAGGAATACCTCGCAACATCACAGGTGCATTTCATAGCAAATCCCGACTGGCAAAAAGTGATAGCGCTGGCAAAAAAGGAAAAGAAAAGCATTTACCTGTTTGGATACAGCAAGGGCTGCCCGGGTTGTGAGATGATGAAAAAAAGGGTTTTCATTTCAAAAGACGTAGCTGATCTGATCCATGCGAACTATATTCCGGTGATTGCCGATCTCAGTTCCACATCACCAGTGAAGAATGACTGGGAAAAAAAGGTGGATGAATTCAAACAGCAGCTCCGGATCAATTCCTTTCCAATCAATATTATATTTGATCCGGAAGGCAGGCCCCTTACGCGTTTTGGAGGTGTGGGATCGGATCCTGCAAAAATGATCGGGGCAATTCAATCGTCAAAAGAAGAGAAGAACCAGTATTATGTACAACTCAGCCGGTTCAATGCCGATAGCGCCAGCGAATTGTCAGCACGAAAAATGATCATGTTCTCCAGGTCCGTATTTGATGGTGATGTGACGGACTCCCTGCTTCGAATATATCTGCGCAATGAAAAAGATCTATTCACTGCCGAAAAAATACAATTTATAGGGGAGCTGCTGGGATCTCCACAGGACACTGCAGTGAAGGTTATCCTGGACAATCGTGAAAAGATCAGGTCACTCGAAAATGGCTACAAAGCCATTCGAAGAGCCATGATCCTCCGGATCAGCTCCAGGTATTCCTTCATCTCCAATATGCAGGAAGATGAAATGAACGGAAAGAAACACCCCGATGAGTTCTATGCCAGGCAGATCAGGGAATATTTCCCCGATTATGCAGCATATGCAGGTGAGCTGGTGATGAATACCAGGATGCGGGCCATCTATAAAAGACAAAACTCCCCCATGTTTGAAGCAT
The DNA here is from genome assembly GCF_007970185.1 of Pseudobacter ginsenosidimutans. Lineage (NCBI taxonomy): Bacteria > Pseudomonadati > Bacteroidota > Chitinophagia > Chitinophagales > Chitinophagaceae > Pseudobacter > Pseudobacter ginsenosidimutans. The sequence goes on from NZ_CP042431.1 coordinate 4,529,667, forward strand.
ATAGTTTACAGTACCTGGATAAATATGGAAAGGAGATCGATTATGCTACCCTGTTACAGTGCGTGCAGGACCTGATAGATGTAGCAAAAAAAGAAGAAACGATGGCTGTACTGGATGGCTGGTGTGATTATTTGCTCAGGCATTACAGGAATGTGAATGTGATGGTGGCCAAGGCCTATGTGCTTTCAAAGATGGGTAAAACGGATCAGGCAAAATCCTTTCTGGCAAAGGAAAGAGCAGGTTTATCTGATCCGGGTCAAAGGGCATTTATCGATAGTTTAAAATTATGACCTGCTGAATGCAGTAGTAAAAGAATGCAATTATGAATTTTATTACCGATGAGCAAACCCTCAATGATCTGAAAATTTTTGCGAGGAGAGGTGAGGTATCAGTATATGCCTTGTTCAATCATACGCAAACGCCGGGCGGAGCCGCCATTCTTGAACAGCTGTTCCGTTATCCCTTGTCTGATATGAGTAAGATCGAACAACGGAGCAGAACCATTCAGTTTTTCGGCCAGTCAGGAATTCAGTTCCCATTCAGGGCAGAATGGTTCATATATGCAGAACAATACCTTGCCAATACGGATGAGCGTAGCAGAATGTCGGGAGAAAGCAGTGGCTTCCGGAGAACCGTTAATAAACTGATGGCCGGCGATACGGATTTCCAGGAATTGTCAAAAGGCATACATGCATTGACTGAACTGATGTATTGTGCAAAACAATTCATAACGGGAATCTGGGAACGAACTATCGATTCAGCATACCGGAAGGAACTGGAGTCCTTCCGGCAAATACTGGAAGAGGAAGACTGGCAGGAGGTTTGGGAAGAAGGTTCCCGTAAAAAGATCTCGTACGAGAAAATTGTTTCACTGGATAAACTTTTTCGTTTCAGGAAAAGAGACGACCTGAAAAAACTGCTTGGCTTCATTTATCAGCTGGATGTATACCTGTCAGTTGCGGGAATAGCTGCTGAAATGCAAATGTGCTTCCCTGTTATCATTCCGGCTGATGAGAACAAACTCATGATGGAGGAGGTGAAGCATCCTCTTTTGACCGGCGCTACTGGTAACGATGTTCAGATCACTGCGAAGCAAAATGTGTTTTTTCTGACAGGCGCCAATATGGCTGGGAAATCCACTTTCATGAAAACGATCGGCATTGCGATCTACCTGGCGCATATGGGATTTCCTGTACCGGCGAGAAATATGGAATTCTCCGTTCGTGATGGCTTGTTGACCACCATCAACCTGCCTGATAATTTAAGCATGGGGTACAGTCATTATTATGGAGAAGTGCTACGCCTGAAAAAAGTAGTGAATGAAATGAGCGGTTCTAAAAAAATGTTCATTGTTTTTGATGAACTGTTCCGGGGTACGAATGTGAAAGATGCTTACGAAGCCACTGTGGCCTTACTGGCCGCTTTTACCAAAAGGAAAGATTGCCTTTTTCTTATCTCCACCCATATTGTGGAAGCTGGCCATACATTACTTGAGAACAATGATGCCCTTCAATTTGGAAGGCTGCCTACAAAGATGAATGGCCACCAACCTGTATATACTTACAGGCTGGAACCAGGAATAACTGAAGACAGGCATGGCATGCTGATCATCAACAATGAGGGGATCCTGGATATTATCCGGGGGAAACAGCAAGAATCAATAAATAAGATGTCATGAGTTTTATTGCAGATCAACAAACATTGACCGACCTGAATCTTACCGGCCGATACAATACCCATTCCATTTATAACCTGTTCAACAAAACAGTAACAGAAGGTGGTGCATCCCTGCTGGATGAAATGTTCCAATATCCGCTTGTAAACGCTGATGAAATTAATCAAAGAGGGCGAGTGATCAGGTTTTTCCAGGAAGAAGCCCGTTTTCCTTTGAGCAATAACCAGGTGAAAGCGCTGGAGGATTATTTAAGCACGAAAGGAGAGAAGCTGGCATTGAATTCATATATACATTCGGGCCGGAGCTGGTTATGGAGAACTCTGGGGATCGATGATACCTATGATAACCACAGGATGGTTTTGTTGTCCAGTATCGGGGCATTGAATAAACTTCGTGTTTACTTCAATAACCTGCTGGAAAAACCAACCGGCGAACTTTTTGATCAGCGTATTGGAGAGATCTGCGCTGCTTTCAATGATCAGCGTCTGGGCTGGCTGAAGGAAGCGGGTGATATCCAAAATCATTCTGTACTCAAACTGGCCCGTTTTGATCACTGCCTTCGCCATACTTTTTATCAGCAAATGCAAAAATTGATGAAGCTGTTGTTCGAACTGGATGTATATATTGCTGTAGGAAAAGTGGCATCTGAACGGGGATTTCAATTTGCTACAGCGTTGCATGCGGACGATAATCTGCTCGTATTCGAAGATTTGAAACATCCTGCACTTGAAAACGGGAAAGGCAATGGCCTGGCATTGAACAGCGATCGGAATGTTTTATTCCTTACAGGCGCTAATATGGCCGGCAAATCCACTTTTATGAAATCTGTAGCCATTGCCGTTTACCTGGCGCATATGGGTTTCCCCGTTGCAGCCCGGCAGATGCGCCTCTCTGTTCGGGATGGGATCTTTTCTTCCATCAATGTGCCCGACAACCTGGGCCAGGGCTACAGCCATTTCTATGCAGAAGTGTTAAGAGTGAAACAGGTAGCCCTTGAGGTGAGGGCCGGCAAAAAACTGTTGGTGATCTTTGATGAACTGTTCAAAGGCACCAACGTGAAAGATGCTTTCGATGCAACTTTTTCTGTAACGGAGGCCTTTTCTGAACGGCGTGAATGTTTGTTCGTGATCTCAACGCATATCATAGAAGTGGGTGAAGTGCTGCAACGGCAATGTAACAACATCCTTTTTTCTTACCTGCCAACTGTGATGAAAGGTATGACGCCAACTTATACCTATAAACTGGAAGAAGGATCACTGCAGATCGTCACGGCATGATGATCCTGAAGAATGAAAGGATCATTGAATCGATAGAACAAGACCGGGAAATAAGTATAGCCTGAGTTACTACTGGTGATCGGAGATCGGTTATCAGTTCGGAAATTCCTTCGATTCTAAAATAGGGTAAACCGAATTTTTTAATGTGTAAATAATGGAATAACATTATTTTGTATAAGAAAAAATAGCCATTCTGTTCCCTCTGAAATGAAAGGTTCACAGCAATGTGGGCCTTTCATTTTATGCAAAAGTGCACGTGTCCTTTTCATAGTTGCTACATTTGTCGTAATGATTTTATCTTGCTTTAAATTGTATTGGTGTCATTTAATACCAGGCTTTGAGTAATAATCCATACTACGATAAAGAACTTTTCAAAAGGATTGCTGAAGAAGATGCTTCTGCTTACCAGACTGTGTTTGAATTGTATTACGACAAGCTGCATTTCAATGCGCTAAAATTTCTTAAATCTGAATTTTGGGCTGAGGAAATAGTACAGGAAGTTTTCCTGGAATTATGGGATGACCGGAAAAAACTGGTGGAAATTGAGAGTCCCGCTGCATGGATGTACAGGATGGTGTCTAACAAATGTTTCAACCTGCTCAGGCGGCAGGAGCGGGAAATGCGTATTCAATATTATATTCAACTTTCTAAGAAAACAGCGAATGACTGTCAGCAAAACGGTTATGATTTCAACCTGATAAGAAGGCTGGTGCTGGAAGCCATTTCCAAGCTCCCGGACCAACAACGCCGTATTTTTCTTCTAAGACAGGAGGATGGACTCAGCTATAAAGAAATTGCTCAACATCTAGGCATCAGTCCCAATACCGTTCATACCCATCTTGCCCGCTCCATTCAATCTGTGCGGAATTACCTGTTAGTACACGGTAACTTCAACTTTTGGATCTTTTTCATAATTTTTTTCGAATGCTTGTAGACAATTTTAATTTCTCAATTGACTTTATTGGATAATATGGGACCACAACAGGATCATATCTCAAACTTATTGCAACTGTACCTTACGGACCGTGCCAATCCCGGACAAGTGGAAGAGTTGTTTGCCCTGCTGAAAGCCTCATATGATGATGCTGATTTTGATGATCAATTCCAAAAGGCAATGCAGGATTCAGGGCTTTCAGATTCTATTCCTGCCCGTGCTGAAAATAAGGCCGCTTCTTTTGAAATGCTCCTGTCTGCAAGGGAGTCGTTAAGAAGTGCATGGGAAAAGAAAAGTACAGGAGCGGTTGTGACTACTTTGCCAACCGGTAAACTGCGTTTTTTACACCGGATGAAGTGGGTTGCGATGATCATTGCGTTGATCGGTACCGGAACAATTGCCATTGTTTACTTTTCTGGAAGCGGCAAGAATGCAGCTTCGCATGAGCTTGCCCGACAGACAGCGCTGCCTGATGTACAGGCCCCTGAAAAGAGCCGGGCTTTTATTGTACTGGCTGATGGACAAACCATTTCACTTGATAGTCTTAACCAGGGCCTGCTGGCCAATCAAGGTGCGGTAAAGCTAGTAAAGCTTGATAATGGGAAGATAGCCTACCAGAGTATATCAGCGGAAAGCATTCAAGAGGATCAGCTCAATACCTTATCAAACCCCCGCGGAAGCAAAGTTGTTGAAGTGATACTGAACGATGGGTCCCATGTATGGCTCAATGCCGGTAGCTCTATTACTTATCCGGTTGCCTTTACCGGAAAGCAACGTAAAGTAATTGTTACAGGGGAAGCTTATTTTGAAGTAGCACAGGATGCCACCAAACCTTTTTATGTAAGCAAAGGGGATTGGGAAGTAAAAGTGCTGGGCACAAATTTTAACATTGATGCTTATGACGATGACCTGAAAATAAAAGTGACCTTATTGAAAGGTTCAGTCAAAGTATCCAATTCTGTCCCGGAAGATGCATCCGGCAAACAATCTGGCATAGTGCTGAAACCCGGACAACAGGCAATTGCAGCAGAAAGGCAATTGGCCGTTAACAATACAATCAATCTCGATGCAGTGATGGCCTGGAAGAATGGTTATTTCAATTTCAATCATGCAGACCTGCCGTCTGTTCTTCAACAGATCAGCCGGTGGTACGATGTAGAAATTGTTTATCAGGGACCGGTACCAACAATGAAATTTATCGGAGAAATTCAACGCGATTTCAATCTCTCAGAAGTGTTGGATGTTTTGACCAGAACCGATGTGCATTTTAAGATCGAAGGGAAAAAACTGATTGTAACACAACAGGAAAATGAATAAACCTTACCTGCCATAAACCTCTTTCTGTAATACCGGCCTTTATCCTGATTGTTTTTTATCCGGCAAGTTTTGATGGCCCAAATAAAACCGGAAAGTGTTGGAATCACTTTCCGGCGAATGTTGGGCTCCATAAATAAAAATAGTCCTGGCAGACTGCTTTATTTCTTCACCCAATCAACACGAAAGTATGACAAAAACTGCTTTTTGTGAACGGGTAGCCCGCGGGGGCAACCACCGTTTCACCAAAACACTGCTAGTTATGAAATTGACGCTCTTCTTACTACTGGCCTTTTCCCTTCAGATCTCAGCAAAATTGCATGGCCAGTCTGTTTCATTCTCTGGTAAGGGAATTTCTCTTGAATCCATTTTTCCGGTCATTAAGAAACAAACAGGATACGTTGTTTTCTGCAATGCAGAAGTGCTAAAGGCTGCCCGGCCTGTTACGATTGAAGCCACCAATATGCCCCTGGAAGACTTTTTGGAATCAATCCTCGATGAACAACCATTGCAGTATGCGATCAAGAAGAAAACGATTATCATATCAAAAAAATCAAAGGCAACCTCCAATTCCGTTATTTCGCCCCATATTTCCGGGTCAATTGCTCGTGTGGATTTGCTCCTGGTTCGTGGGATTGTTTGCAATGAAAAGGGGGAACCACTTGCAGGGGCCAATATAATGGCGAAAGGTTCCCGGAAAGGAGTTGCTGCAGCAGCGGATGGCTCATTTTCCGTCAATGCCGAAGTGGATGACATTCTTTTCATCAGTTCAGTAGGATATGAAGAAGCTGAAATTAAGTTGACGACTGCAACTACTGCCATTGTTTTATCTTCCAAACCTTCTTCAGCCAATCAAAATGCTGTTTTGGCTTCTGTTCATACCGATGTTCGTGGAATTGTCATAGTGCTGAAGCGATCCAACACGCCGCTGGACGAAGTTCAGGTGATAGCATACGGAACAACAACCCGGCGGTTCAATACCAGCTCCATGGGCAGGGTAGCTTCAGAAACGATCGCACGTCAGCCGGTCAGTAATCCACTTGCAGCATTGCAGGGACGCATACCTGGCCTCGACGTTTCCCTTACCAATGGAGTTCCGGGTTCGGCCGTAAAAGTGCGTATACGCGGCACCAATTCATTGACCAATGGATCTGAACCGCTTTATATTGTTGATGGAGTTCCGCTGGCTTCCGGAAACACTTCCCTTAACCGGTTAGGTAATCTAGCCGACTATGGCACGCCTACCTCATCGGGGCTTGCCACACCTGGTGGTGGATTAAGTCCCTTTCAACTCATCAATCCTGCGGAAATTGAAAGTATTGAAGTGTTGAAAGATGCGGATGCCACTACTATCTATGGCTCCAGGGGTGCTAATGGAGTTATTCTCATTACTACAAAAAAAACGGGAGCAGGAAAGTTGTCTGTATCAGGCAGCTTCTATCAGTCGATTGCCAAAGCTACCCGTTTCTGGGATTTGATGGATACAAAGGAATATGTGGCCATGCGTAAAGAAGCATTTCGCAACGATAATGTTACGCCCAATAAGACCAATGCTTATGATCTGTTATTATGGGACACTACCAGCTATACCAACTGGCAGCGCATGATCCTGGGAGGTACAGCAAGGGCCAGTGATGCCAACATCGCGCTTTCCGGAGGAAATGCACTTACTCAATTCTATGTTGGTGCAGGCTATCGACAAGAAAAAACTGTACTCCCTGCGGATGATTACAATAAAAGAGCAACGATCAATTCGACTATCACCCAGTATTCAGCCAACAGGAAACTGAGCATGCAACTGAAGTTGATGTACGCTTCAATAAAGAGTAAAACCCCGCCGGCATTTTCCGGTGTCAATCTTCCGCCCAATGCTCCGGCGCCCTTCGATGCGGATGGCAATCTGAACTGGGGACCCGATGGGGGCGAATTCGATAATCCATTTGCCATCCTGAAACGATCAGGGAATACGCAAACAGATAATCTCATCGGTAATCTTCAACTCAGTTATGCCATTACACCAGACCTTAAAGCAACTATCAAAACCGGATATAATGCTGTTTTTTTGAGTGAGACCAATCTTACGCCCATCTCATCATTCAATCCCAAACGTAATATGACTGGTTCATCTTCCTTCGCCAACAGCTCTGCCAGAGGATGGAATATGGAGCCGATGCTTGAATACAAGAAAAAAACCAGTCTTGGCAGTATCACTATATTGTTGGGGAGTACATGGCAACACGATAAAACAGCTGGTTCCTCTGTGTATGCCAGTGGCTATGTAATAGATGATTTTCTTACATCGATGAATGCTGCGAAAACCCTGACAGCTACTCCCGCCAGCTTTAATGAATACAAGTATGCTGCTGTTTTCGGGAGGATCAATTACATATTGAAACAAAAATATGTGTTGAACCTTTCCGCCAGGCGGGATGGCTCAAGCCGTTTTGGAGATGGCAATAAATACAGCAATTTCGGAGCAGTTGGCGTAGCCTGGTTGTTTACTGAAGAACCGGCAATTAAATCCTTGATGCCCTGGCTCAGTTTTGGAAAATTGAGGGGTAGCTACGGTACCACGGGTAACGACCAGATCGGAGATTACAGGTATTTAGATACCTGGATCCTGTCTGCCAATAATTATGAAAACAGGTTATCGCTGAGCCCCAACGCTCTTTTCAATGGAAATTATAATTGGGAAAGAAATAAAAAACTGGAGATTGGACTGGAATATGGTCTGTTCAATAACCGGATCATGTCTTCAATTGCCTGGTATCTTAACCGGAGCGATAACCAGCTGGTACAATATAAACTTCCGATCCAGACAGGGTTTACCAATGTGATTCGCAATTTCCCGGCCCTTATAGAAAACAGTGGAGTTGAACTGGAGCTATCGGCTGAAATAATAAAGAAGGCGAATTTCAAATGGGATATGGGTTTCAATATCACTTTCCCAAAGAACAGGTTAGTGGATTTTCCGGGCCTGTCAACCTCCTCTTATGCTACCACTTATGTAGTGGGGAAATCTGTCAATATCGTAAAAGGCTACCTGATGGATGAAGTGGATCCAGCAACCGGCGTTTACATTGTAAAGGATATGGATGGAGATGGTCGCCTGGGAACGGGCGATCGTACACTCCTGGGTAAAACAGATCCGGATTATTTTGGAGGCATCAATAATTCTTTCACCTATAAGAATTTCAGGGTTCAATTATTTTTTGAATTCAAACAAAAATTCGATGTAGCCCAGGGACGCGCTGCCAGCTATGCGGGGTCCATCGGAATGAACTATCCACGCATGTTGCTGGATAGATGGCAGGAGAAAGGAGATCAGGCAACTTACCAGCGTTATACCCAGGGTACCGGTGACGCTTATACGATGGCGCAACGGGTGGCAGGCTCCAACCTCGGCTATGCAGATCTTACTTACCTGAGATTGCGAAACTTTGAATTTTTCTGGGACCTCAAAAATATTTCGACAGGATCGATACATTCAAGGCATTATCGCTGTTCCTGCGTGCACAGAATGTTTTTACCTGGAACCGTGATCAGGATGTGGACCCTGAAATGACCAACAATCTTAATGGCATACCGCCTTTAAGGACTTTTGCTTTTGGTGTTCAATTTCAATTTTAAAATCAATCATGAAACATATCATTTTACATAAAAGATACTTATTGAAAGCAGTTGGCTACGCCCTGCTTCTGACAACACTTTCCGGTTGCAATAAGATCCTGCAGGTAGACCTGCCTGCAGACAGGATACAGGCAGATAAAGTTTTCGAAGATGAGATCTCGGCGGACGCTGCCGTAAATGGAATATATGCCCGCCAGGTAGGGCGGATCAGCGATAACACCTACTACTATATGCTTACAGGGGGGATGACAATGTGGGGAGGATGGTCATCGGATGAACTGAAATATTCAGGCACCAATATTTTCTTTCCATTGGTTGAAGCCAATAAACTCGATCCTGAATACAATACAATTTATCAGGCGATCTGGATGCCGGCCTATTCCGATATCTATCATATCAACGCCGCCATCGAAGGGTTGCTGGGTAGTCAGCGTATCGGCAATACCTTAAAAAAACAATTATTGGGAGAATGTTATTTTTTGAGGGCATTTTATTATTTCTACCTTACCCAGCTCTTTGGAGACCTGCCTTTGATAGATCATACCAACTATAATACAAATGGCAGCCTGGGGCGCACTCCGGCCAGGCTAATCATTCAGTTCATAGATGATGACCTTAAAAAAGCCCATGAAAACAGTAGTACTGAAAAAATAAATGGAAAATTGGCAAGGGTGAACCGTAGCATTGTGGAAGCCTTCATGGCAAGGTTCTACCTCTGCAATGAGCAATGGGATAAAGCATATTATTATTCTGGTAACAGTATGACCAACTCCTTTTTCTCTCTTGAAGAGGATCATAACAGGATATTCAAGAGACAGAGCCGGGAAACGATCTGGTATTTCGATAATACCCGTAATTATAGTATAGTTACCGGTGAAGGGTATACATTTGGCGTGCCTGGATTCATTTCTTCATATATGAGGAATGAAATGATCGATGCATTCGATACCACTGTTGATATCCGCTGGAAGAAATGGGTGCTAAGAAAAAAAGTAGGAGATAAGGAATATTGTGTGCCTTATAAATACAAGCAGGCGTCTATAGATGTGTCACTTAAAGATGAAGATTATGTTGTCCTCCGGCTGGCAGAACAATATCTTATTCATGCAGAGGCAAGCATACACCTCGAAAAAACTGAGGATGCGCTGGCGGGGATAGACTCTGTTCGGCGGAGGGCTGGTCTTGATCTCCTTTCCCTTCGCGCACCCAGGCCTGTTGACAAAAAAGCATTACAGCAATTACTTGAAGATGAAAAGAGAAGAGAGTTCTTTTGTGAGTGGGGGCATCGCTGGTTTGATCTGAAACGTTGGCCGGGATATACTAACCCGGGAGTAAAACGCGCAGATGAAGTCTTGTCGGTTATCAAGCCTGGTTGGAAAAGTTCCGCCATGCTTTTTCCCATCCCTGAATCTGAAAGGATGCTAAATCCCAATCTTTCCCAGAATGAGGGTTATCCTCAATAATTTTCTCAACTACTTTAAAATAGCATAATGAATTTTCGCTTCTTTTACTGCCTGCTGGCACTTATATACTGCCTGCCTGTTAGTTTAATTGCTCAACGAGCTTCCTTTAGACCGCTCGATATCGGAGACAAAGTACCTGATCTTCCGTTTCAAAATATCCGGAATACTGATAAGCAATCACCCCGTCTTTCAGATTACAAAGGAAAACTGGTCATACTCGACTTCTGGGCATCTAACTGTGCCGTTTGTATCGGCTCTTTTCCTGCGATGGAAAAACTACAGGAGATCTTCCTCGGGCAGATCGAAATTATTCTGATGAATCCATCGGAGACTTATGACAAGGTTAAAAGCAGGTTGGGACATTCGCCCAGGTTTAATAAAGAATCGGGGCTTTCTACCCTGATGGCCAGCTACCATGATTCTGCATGGAGGAGCTTGTTTCCTCATCAGTCGGTTCCTCATCATGTTTGGATCGATACTGCTGGCAAAGTGCTGGCAATTACGAGTGGGTACAATACGAACGAGGCCAATATCCGGAAGTACTTATCAGGCCAATCTTTGGAATTAGCCCGTAAACGCGATCTTATTTTAGAAGGTTATTCTGTAAATCAGGCGGGGCTTATAGAAAAGACCCATCCTGGCCAGCACTTCCGGATGAGTTCTGTATTCTCTGATTATGTGGACGGATCAGGAGGTGGCACAGGCTTCGCGTTCGATTCCACAACAAGAACAATTACATACAAGTATTTTGGCGTCACTGCCGGGTTCCTGTATCAGTTTGCATACCGTACGCCAACTGAATGGAAAAGACGTATCCTTTACGAAACTTCGCAACAAGACCGTTTACAATCTCCCAAAGATCTCAGCATTTTAGACGAATGGGAGAACAGGAATGTTTTCAATTATGAACTGAGGATTCCGTTTGAAGAAGAAAAGAATCAATATAAATATTTCCGGGAAGATCTTAATCGCTACATGGCGTACAAATTGGGGATCACAGGCAGCCTTCAAAAAAGGAAAATGAAAGCATATGTTTTTGTACGCAATTTTGAAAAAGCGCCGGCAAATGAGAATGGAAAGAAGGGATATCTGGATAAGCAACAAGGAAAGATCCGGTTCGTCAATTTCAATTTCTCCGGAGTAGTGGAGGAGTTTCGTAAAGTGCTTGAAAATGTTCAACAGGGAGTGGTGGTGCTTGACGAAACAGGACTGATGCGGAATGGCAACTATTTAGTTTCTCTCACCATTGAAACCGGCGACCTGAAAAATATCGATGCTGTACGTAAAAGCCTGCAAAAAAATGGCCTGGACATTTTGGAGACCGAAAGAGAGGTTGAACTGGTGGTTATAAGGGATTTGCCAAAATCAGACCTGTAAGTACCACATTTTCGCGTAAAAACAGAAGCCGCTTCCCTGAAGAGGCGGCTTCTGTGTGTTTATTAATTCAGCGGCGTTTGTCACATAATTTTGCCGATAAATAGTTTCTGCCTGTTTGCAGACAATCTATTGATCTTTCTTCCCTCCAAAGATCCTTTTGAACAAACCCGGCTTCTTCTTATCTTCTTTCGGAGTTGTTTTCGTTGAATCCTTCTTACCAGTTGGTACCTGGTTCTTCGAGTTCAACGCTTCCTGCAATACTTTCTGCTCTTCCATTGCCTGCTTGGACTCAGTAGGAATATTTTGCGTATCGGGAGTGCCTAAGAAATCATCAGCACCACCATTACCTACATTCTCGCCTTCGGCACCGGGAGGAGGTGTACGATCGATGATATTATAGTAATCATAGAAAGATTCTGTCTTCATATTCTCCGGCTGCACAAATTTGGCTGTCTTATCCAGCCCCAGTGTTTTATCCGCAAATGCTTTCTGGAAGAAATATTCCCAGATAGGACGGGCGGCTTGTCCGCCTTCGCCGAGACCGCTTTCCAGTTTGATAAAACGATCATCGCAACCGATCCACACACCGGCCAGAAGCTGCGGCGTAAAGCCCATGAACCAGGCATCGGAGTTTTCGTTGGTGGTACCTGTTTTTCCGCCCATTTCGGCTACACCTAATCGTGAGCGGAGGCCGGCGGCAGTACCGTAATCCACCACACCCTGCATCATGCGTGTCATGGTATAGGCAGTGGCCTGGCTGATCACTTCTTTACGCTCTGTATCGAAGCGGGCCAGTACATGTCCGTTCTTGTCTTCGATGCGGGTGATATAAACAGGTTTCGCGGAGAAGCCTCCTGTTGGGAACATGGAATAGCCCCACATCATTTCAAAAAGGGAGAGATCACTGGAGCCCAGCGCAATGGATGGATAGGGATCTACCTTGGTAGGAATATTGATCTGTTTCAGGAACTCGGCAAAACGTTGCGGAGTGGTTTGTTTGATAATATAAGCGGCCACTTCGTTCACAGACCAGGCGAGACCACTGGCCATGGTGCGTGTACCGGTCTTACCGCGATTCTTCGCTGGTACATAACCGAAACCAGGGAAGTATTGCTGTGTGGCTTCACATTGTGTTTCGGGAGTGAAACCATATTCCTCCACCGCCAGGGCATAGAGGTATGGTTTGATGGACGAACCCACCTGACGTTTTGTTTTCAGGTTGGCGTGATCATATTTATAGTTCTTGAAATCGATGCCGCCTACCCAGGCTTTCACCTGTCCGTTCTGCGGATCGGTTACCATAAAGGCGGTCTGCATCATTTCGTGGTGGTACTTGATGGAATCCATCGGGCTCATCACGGTGTCTTTCTCACGTTTGGGGTTCCACGCAAACACTTTCATCGGAACTTTGGTATTGAAGATCTTTTTGATCTCGTCATCGCTCACTTTATCAGCTTTGAGCGACTGATACCTGTCACTGCTTTTCATAGCGGCATCCAATACTTTTTCCTTGCCTTTCCAAACGGCATCAGTCTTGATATTACGCTGGGCCGAGAGCACACGTTGCAGCACAGGAAGGTGTTTCGCCACTGCTTCTTCTGCATAGAGCTGCATCCTTGGATTGATGGTGGTATATACTTTCAGGCCATCGGCATAGAGATCATAAGGTTCGCCGTCTTCTTTCTTATTCTCTTTACACCAGGCTTTGAGATCATTGCGCAGCACATCCAGGAAATAGGGTGCGATGCCATTGTTCTCATTCATCTTTTTATAATTGAGCTTGATGGGCTCTTTCTTGAAATTGGCGGCTACAGGAGCGGTAACATAATCGTTGCGGACCATCTGGTCTATCACGGTATTCCTTCTGTCGAAGGCTGCCTTATAATTGGTGCGTGGATTATAGGTGGCAGTAGCCTTCTGCATGCCGATCAGTACGGCAGCTTCAGGTACAGTGAGACGGTCTGGTTCTTTTGAAAAGAAAGTGCGGGATGCGTTACGGATTCCGTATACGTTATCGGAGAAAGAAACAGTATTCAGATAGAGTGCAAGGATCTCCTGTTTGGTGAAGTTGCGCTCAAGTTTGATAGCGATAATATTTTCCTTGATCTTTTGAATGATGCGGAGAAAGATATTGCTGGAACGACTGTCGAACATGTTCAGTGCCAGTTGTTGTGTGATGGTGCTGCCACCACCATCGCGGCCAAGTTTCAGGATGGCGCGGCTGAGGCTTCGTCCATCGATTCCCGAGTGGTCATAGAAACGTTCGTCTTCTGTAGCAACGAGGGCATCGATCACATTCTTGGAAATGTCTCCGAATTTCACATAGCTGCGGTTGCCGCGCTCCACATAATATTTTCCCATTGGCGTACCGTCATCAGCAAATACTTCTGTGGCCAGGGTGATGCTGGGGTTTTCCAACTGGGCCAGGGAAGGCATTTTGCCAAATGCACCAAAATTGATCAATACGAGGAGCAGAACAACTGCCAGGGCCCCGTAAATGAAAATGCGCCAAAAGATCCGTACAGCTCGGGTCATATAAAGAAAATTAACATTTTAAAACCGGATAAGGTCACCTAACCTTAGCAAAAATTGAACCCGAAAGATATATCAAACGAATTCAGGTGCAAAGGCGATCCGTGAAAATGAATAAAATATTGTTAATGCTACAAACCTGTCAGCAAATCATTGGTAAGCTGACAGGTTTGCGGATTATTAAAAACGTCCGGGGAATGATTCAGCCAGCCATTTCTTATAGGCGTCAATATCTTTTGTTTCTTTCAGCAACTCCATGTTCGGAGCGGTAATGATCATGAAGCTGTACTTCGCTGCAGGTAACCAGGGGATCTCATTGGGCGCCGCTTTGCGGGCTTTGTCCATATAATCCAGCGCTGCTGCTGCGTTCTCGAAGCTGTTCATCACCACCAGTTTCACAGAATCATTGAGCACTTCATTGTTGATATTGATCGGCTTGTTGTAGAATTTCGTTTTGTTGAAGCGATTGAATGCATTGCGCGTTTCAGTCACGTACACATGGTCCACTTTGGTCATCACTATCACCACAGAGTAGGGGAGATTGATGTCGAGCACATAGGCTTTTTTACCTTTTTCTACTTCTGCATCGTAATTCACGTGCAGCGTATCAAGTGGATTGATATAGGGCTTCTCTTTTTGCACCAGGCCGGGTACATTGGTGGAAGGCGCTACACCAGGCGCTTTGATGGCAATACTGTCTTTGTTCTTTGCAGCATCTTTCTGTCCTGCAATTTTGGAAGCAGCATGGTCTTTATCCGGAACGATCTTCTGTTCTTCCTCTTCCACTTTGGGAGGTTCAGGCTTCTTTGGTTGAACGGCCAGCTCATCGGATGGCAATGCGAGGCTGTCGTCCTTCGGCCTTTCAATCTGCAGTTTGGTGAGATAGTCTTCTATCTCTTTTCTTCTGCCCAGCACATCTATCAGGTTCTGCGCTTTGGCAGCCATGCCGGTGGAAGGGAACATGTTCACGATCTGCTGCAATACTGTTTTGGCGGTATCGTCCTGGCGCTCGTGAATATGATAGATGCTTTCGATATAGAGTAATTGTGGTGTCCAGTAGTTGGTGCCGTGAATGCTGTCGGCAGCTTTTTTCTGCTTCAGCGCTTCGGCAAAATTACCTTCGATGAAAAGATTGTAAATGCCTTCGTATTTGCGGGTAGCGGCTGTTTTTTCTGCATTCTCGGCAGGGTTGCCTTTCGGATAGCTTACGATCTTCTCGAAGTCGGTGCCTTCATATTTCTGTTTCAGTTCCTGAGCAACGGCATTTGCTTTTGCTGCATACCGAGTTTGGAATAGCAGTAATATAAATGGAAGAGGGCTTCCGGTTTTTTCACACTGTAGGGGAATTTCTGTAACCAGCCTTCCAATACGTCAACGGCTGCGAGATAATCTGTGATGCCTTCTTCGAGCACGATGCCCAGTTTCAACTGTGCCTGCTCGATAGAGTCGTTCGATGCAGCCATCTGTGTTTCGGTAAGCGGCACATTTTTCAATAACCCTTCATAAGAAAACTCGCTTCCTTCCTCTGCAGCTTTTCCCGGTTCCTGGTTGGGATTGAGAATGGCTGTTCGGCTATCGGTGGGCGCTGGTGCATTGCCGGGAGATGCTGCGATGGCGGCTGCCCTTCTCCAGTTGTCTACATTTTTTCTGTTGCCCCATTTGCTTTTGAAAGCGGTGAATCCTTTTCCCCTGAGCCCCTGGTTCTGGAAATACCATTCCCCTTTTGCGTCTGCGCCGCTTGCGCCGGCAAAGAGATCAGGAGCAGGTTGATTGGAATTATTGCTGTTCATGTTCACTGCAGGATTCACAAAAGCTTCGCCGGTATCTTCTTCTTTCAGCCCATGTTGTTTGCGGAGTTTCTTTGCCAGCTTTTTGATGATGGCTTCGCGCTCTGCTTCGGGCAGGGCTGCCAGTTGCTGGAGGCTGTCCTGCCTGGCGATAATGGTTTCCTGCTCCACCAATGTTCCCAGGGAAGACTTCCTGTCCGCAAATGCTTCGGGACTCAGCACCGGGTGATTGGGAACGGTGGCGCTATCATAATATGATTTCGATTCAGCATATTTCCTTTCTCCCCAGGCAATGTCTCCGAGCTGGATCCATGCTTTCGAGATCTGGGAATTATCGCTTTCAGGGGATTTGTATTTGGTGGCGAGCAACAGCAATTGTTTGGCGCCTTCCACATTATTCCTTTCGAGTTCGATCTGAGCAGCGGTGAAATAGATGAGATCGCGGTATCTCATGTATTTCTCGCGGCGGGCCATTTTGAGAAGTGCGTCGATATTCTCGTTGATCACTTTATCATCGCCTTTCTGCATACGGATGCTGTTGAGGCGTCCGTATACTTCGAGAACGGGATTCAGTGTGCGGTTCACAGCGCGACTGTAAAAATCGGCTGCATAGGAGAAGTTGCCTGCTTTCTCATAGAGCTGGCCGATGAGGAATTCCCATCTTGCCCTTTCTTCTTTATCGGCAGCCTTGTCCAGCGCATTCTCCAGGTGGATGGCGGCGCTGTCCCATATTTGCTGGTTATAAAAATAGAGTGCCTGCACTTCCCGGAGATCGGGCTGAAGGCGTGCCGGAAAATTGGGATCGCTTCTGAGTGTTTCTATGAGGCCGGCAGCTTCAGGCATTTCATCTTTTGCGATGGTAGTGCGGATCTGCCAGATAAAACTTTCATTCCTGCTGGGTGGACTGCTCCACACACGATTGGGCAGGCGTGTATCTTCTTTGGTGGAGATAGAGAAAGCGTTGCCTCCTTCGGTGGCATTGCTGCCGATGGGAATATCATATCCATCTTTTTCCTTGGGAGCGAATGCGTAGTTCACATATTGAAAAGTGAGATAGGCGGTATCGAATTCTTTTTTGTAATACCAGGCCTGTCCCATGATCATATATAAATTATCGATCCATGCATTTCTGAGATCGTGGATCAGGATTCCGGCATTGGCTTTGTAGAGAACGGAATCGATATCGCGGTCAGCGGAAATGGTTTCGAGATCGTAATTATAAAAGGAGAGGAGTTTGGTGTAATCGTCGCGGTGAGAAGCTTTGGCGCGGTCGAGGGCCTGTGTGAGCCTTTCGCGGGCATTGAAATGCCAGTTGAACTTGGTAACGCCGTTCTGGGTGAACTTACGCCAGAGCGTCCATTTCTTCTCTTCTGTTTTTTCAGAAGGAAGCTTTTTGTCCTCATATTTCTGAGGTTTCTTGAGATTGAACGACCATGCCTGTGCTGCCAGTTCCTGTTGCCAGGCATAGCAGATAAACAATATCAATACGATCCGGGATAATACCTTCATGAGTGACGCAAGCTAAATCCTTTAAAACTGATTATGAATATATTTATTATAAAGATATGCCTAATTTTTTTTGTTCACCGTGTAGTACCTGTTTCATTCTAAACTATTACCTTTAAAGCCAGAGAATTACTGAAATATATGGCCAAATTCGATGCCAATTCCACCTTGAAACGCCTGCAGAACCGCTACCGGCTGGTTGTGATGAATGATGATACCTATGAGGAGGTGGTGACTTTCAAATTATCCAGATTAAGTGTTTATATTGTTCTCAGCACAATATTTGTGCTGCTGACCGGTTTAACAGTAGCGCTGATCGTGTTCACGCCCCTGCGGATGTATATTCCGGGTTATGGAGATGTGAATGCCACGCGTGAACTCCGGGAACTGAAGGTAAGGACCGATTCCCTGGAAAAAGCGATGCAGTACAAGGACCAGTACCTGGAAAACGTCAAAGGCGTATTGCAGGGAAATGTGACCATCAAGCTGGATACGACAACGCTTGAGATCCCCAGGACTGAAACAATTGATGATTAAAACCTATATCGTATGTTCAATCAAAAATCCAAATCCGAAAATCCGGTAGAACAAAAACCATCTGCACCCTCCGGCCAGGCCACCATCATTGCAGCCGGCACCACGCTGAAAGGCGATATTACCAGCTCCGGTGATATCAGGATCGATGGTAATCTCGAAGGCAATGTTCATTGTACAGCAAAGGTTGTGATCGGTTCCAATGGTAGTGTAACCGGTGATATCAGCGGCGCTCAGGCCGATATCATGGGCAGGGTTACCGGCACCATCCGTGTAAAAGAGTTACTGCAACTAAAGGGTGGGTCCCAGGTTCAGGGAAATCTTCACGCCAACAAATTACAGATCGAGCCAAGTGCTAATTTCAATGGTCAGTGTCATATGACCGGAACGGAAAAGCCTGCAATGGCTGCTTCTTCCAATGGTCTGGCTGATAAAAAGACCGAGAAACTGGTAGCCCAGGCTTAATTTTTACTCCCGATATCAATACTGCAGGGCAGTTCAGGGAATGTGGCAGGCTTTGTGCCCTGCTGCCAGGCCATCATATTCCCTGTGCTGCTGTGAATACTTCTGTTCCTTACCTTTGCATCTATGCAACCACAATCGGCCGCAAGGGCTTTTTTACCTTTAACGATCATCTTTGTAATTACCAGCACATTGCTTCTCGTTCTCCGCTCCCTCTGGGAAAGCTGGGGGATCAACCCGGATGTAATGATGGTAGGTAATATCATTCTCTTCCTGGCTACAGCAGGAAGCTTCAGCCTGTATAACAAAGCCATTCGCAATAATAATGTGCAGGTATTCCTGCGCATGGTGTATGGCGGCATGTTCCTGAAGATGATGATCTGTCTGATTGCAGCATTCATTTACATCGTATCCGTAAAAAAAGGCGTGAGCAAAGGCGCTATCTTTGGATGCATGTTCCTCTATTTCGTGTATACGTTCGTGGAAGTGTCCATCCTGATGAAACTGAGCAAGCAACAAAAGAAGAATGTCTAAGAAAGAAGCTCCGCTGGAGTATCTGAGCCAATTCATTCCACCGGCAGCGGTGCCCAGGGTGCTGGAATACCTGCAACAATATAAGGTACACCTCACCATTACCCGTGAAAGGAAATCCATCCTGGGAGATTACCGGCATGCCACTCTTTATAAAACCCACCGTATCAGTGTCAACGGCAATCTCAACCCTTATTCATTTCTCATAACCCTCATTCACGAGCTTGCCCACCTGGTAACCTTTATCCAATACGGGAACCGCGTTCAGAGCCACGGCAAAGAATGGAAAGCCCTGTATGCAATGCTGCTGACGGATTTTATGGGCAAAGAACTTTTTCCGCCCGATGTTGAGCAGACCCTCCGGCGCTCCATGCACGATCTCCCCGCCAGCAGTTGCGCCGACGAAAACCTGATGCGTATCCTCAAGAACTACGATCCCCGCCAGGACGGCATTGTGATGGTAGAGCAATTGAAGGAAGGCCAGTTATTCGATATTGGTGAAGGCCGCATCTTCCGTAAAGGAAAAAAACTGAGAAAACGCTATCAATGCGTTGAAGTAAAAACAGGAAAAGTGTATTTGTTCAGCCCTATCTATGAAGTGAAAGAACTGAGGAATGCAGGTTAACTGATCAGGGCATCAAAATCAAGCCTGATATATGAAGAAACAGTTGCTGTTCAGTTTTCTTTTATTATTGGCCGTGCCCATGCTGGCCCAGATCCCACGCAATGGAGGTGGACATTTTGAATATGCCCATACCATCACACTCGACAATTCCCCGGCATCCATTCTGAAGGAACGTGCAAAAAAATTCTTCAGCCGGCCCATGCTGGTACATTGGGACTCCACTTATGACGCCAATATGGAAGGCCAGTCCGCCAGCGCAGGCGATGGTTATATCGAGATCGGCATCACCAGCGGCATGTTCGGTTCCCGCGCCAAAGTTGGTCTGCAATATGTTATTGTACCCGTTGATAACGGTTACCAGTATTCGATCAGACAACTGACCGTTCGTTATGATAATGGTGAAGTGTTTCCCCTTGAAGAAAAACCGCAACAAATGAAACACAAGCATTATGACCAGCTGGTGAACCGCACCCACCGCTATCTCCAGCGCGTGATAGGTTACATGAAAAGGGAAATGAACGGCTTCCAGTAAGCCCGCCTTTGCGGGCTTCCGCAATTTTTCTGTATCTTTTCCGACCAGAACACCCTGCCGAAATGAATGAACAGGAAATATTGAAGCAGCTCGCCCTTGGAAACCGGGAGGCTTTTTCCACCCTCTATACCCAGTACCATGGAGGGATTTACAATTATCTGCTGAAATTCAGTAAAGACCCCGCACTCACGGAAGACCTGGTGCATGATGTATTCCTGAAATTATGGGAAGCCAGGGAACAACTCGATATTCAAACTTCCTTCGCAGCCTATCTCTTCCGGATCGCACGTAATACCGCACTTACACAGCTTAACCGCATCGCCATTTACGATACCATTCGCAGTGAACTGCTGCGCCGCATCACCGGTGGCGGACAGGACCAGAGCCTGTTGAACGGCGTTGAGTCCAGGAATTTTGATGAGCTGTTCCTTAAAGCTGTCAATAATCTTCCTCCGCAAAGAAAGGAAGCTTTTCTGCTGGTGCGCCAACAGGGCATGACCTATGAAGAGGCGGCCAGCCAGATGCAGATATCGAGAAACACGCTCAAACAACACCTTAGCCTGGCGGTAAGATCCATCCGTGATTACCTGCTGGAGCATGGCAATATTTCCCTGCTGATGCTCTGGATTATTATTCTGTAAATTTTTTTTGAACCTCATCCACCCATTCCTTTCACCTATTAGTCCTTTTATTATGGAACGCATGAACAGTGATGTAAACAACCTTCTCCAAAAATATCTGAATGGCACCATTACGGAGCCGGAGGGGGAGGAATTGTTTGCCTGGCTCAAGGAGCATGCCCCTGAAGAGCAGGAAGGAATTGAAACGATATTGAAGGCTAATTACGATAGTTCTTTTAAAGAAGCAAAGCAGATCGGTGAAGATGCCAGTGAGAGGATCCGCACCAAACTGATGCAATCAGTGGACGCCCTGGAAAATGAAACCACTCAAACGCCTGTGGTATCCATCCGCCGCCGCTGGACGCGCTATGCTGCCGCAGCAGCCGTACTGCTGCTGCTGGCAGGAGGATCCTGGTGGCTGATGAACAGGAAAGATGCCACTGAGCAAGCCATCGTGAAAACGGAAGAAAAGAAAGAGAAGAAAGACGTGATGCTTACACTTGCTTCCGGTGAGCAGGTTTCACTTGATCATCGTCAGGGAAGTGTTATGAAACGCGATGAATTCAATGTGATCAACGACAGTGGATCGCTTTCCTATCTCGGAAAAACACCGGTAGTGGAATATCATACGCTTACCACGCCTGCAGGAAAACAGTACAACCTGCAACTACCCGATGGTACTGAAGTATGGCTGAATGCCACATCCAGCGTTACTTTCCCTACAGCCTTCACCGGCAATGAAAGGAAGGTATATGTTTCAGGTGAAGCTTATTTCATTGTAAAAGCGAACCAGCAACAACCTTTTGTGGTGGACATAAACAAAAAGGCGCTGATAGAAGTACTGGGAACAGAATTCAACGTGAATGCCTACACGAACGAACCAGAAGTGCAGGCCACTTTGCTGAGCGGAAAGATCAGGGTTAAAATAGATAAGGAAGCAGTGGAACTGTTGCCCGGAGACCAGGCAAGGATCAATAATGAAAAACTGGAATTGAAGAAAAATGTAAATACGGATTTGTATGTCGCCTGGAGAAAAGGAGTGTTCATATTTGATCATGCCAGCGTAGCGGAAGTACTGAGGCAAATGGCAAGATGGTATGATCTGGAAGTGGTGTATGATGGTGTTCCGCCGGGCGTCAAATTCAGTGGTACTATCAACAGGGAATCTTCTCTCGATGTGGCTGTAGATGTACTCAACAAGATGGGGCTGAAAGTAAGGGTGGAAGCAGGAAAGATCAGGGTGGCCCATTAATTACTTATCACTATTCGAAAATAATCAGAGCAACATCGGGTGATGGTGAGGGGTAGCTCATGGCTGCATCATCATTCATCTATCTGAATCCGCAAGGGTAGTGGCGGAGCTATGCGATACAATACCATCGATCATTATTCTTTATCCCTTCAGCATTATTTTCAGCAATTAACCAAAACGCTATGCTTCAATCAACACCAGAAAAGCTGACCGGGAAAACTGCTTATGCTCCCGGAATGGAACCAAAACCCGCAGGCAGGCAGCGGTTCTTACCGATCTTATTGATCATTTGCCTGGCGCCATTATTCAGTACGGCGCAGAAAGTTACGCTGAAAGGGGAGTTGTCGCTCCAGCAGATCTTTGCAGAGATCAAGAAACAGACAAATTACGCTGTGATCTACAATCCCGAGACCATCGATGTGAGAGGTCGCGTGGATGTGAATGCCAGCAACCAGCCTCTCGAAGCATTTATCAAGACCATCCTTATCGATTTTCCTTATACCTATAATATTTCCGGAAGCAATATCATTATCATTAAAAGGGAGATTGTGGTGCCTCCGCTTCCGGCTGCAGGCAAACGTGATATTCATGGCCTGATCACTGATGGAAAAACAAACCAGCCATTGGCCAGTGTTACTGTTATCATCAACGGAACAAGGCAGGCCACACAGACCGATGCCGCAGGTAAGTTCGTGCTCACGAATGTGCCTGATGATTTTTCGATCACTGTATCCAGTGTTGGTTATGAAAAGCTGGTCAGAAAAATAGGTAAATCAGAGCTCTATCTTCCTATTCCCTTAACTGTTGCTACCAGCGTGCTGGATGAAGCCGTGGTACAGGCATTCGGCACAACTACCAGGAGAAGGGCAACAGGTAATATCGTAAAAGTGAGTGGTGAAGAGATTGAGAAACTACCGGTGATGAACCCGCTGCTGGCCCTGCAGGGCAAGGTGCCCGGACTTACCATCCAGCCACTCGGCGCTTCTGCCAGCGGTATGATGAAAGTAGAGATCAGGGGCAGGAATAACGTCAATCCCAATTCACTTTCCGAACCTTTATATGTGATCGATGGCGTTCCCCAAACCGTTCTCGAAGTAAAAGGATCCACCAGGTATGGCCTGAATGTATCCGGAGGAATGGTGCAGTCGGGCGCATCTGCAACAAAAGGACAGAGCCCGCTCTTTGGTATGAACCCGGCAGATATTGAAAGTATCTCTGTATTGAGCGATGGTGATGCAACCGCTATCTATGGTTCAAGAGGCGCTAATGGTGTGATCATGATCACAACCAGGAAAGCGAAAGCCGGAAAAACAGCTTTCAACCTGAAAGTGGAACAGGGCATCAATAAAGTGCCACGTTACCTGGATATGCTTGATATAGACGAATACCTCGCTATCAGAAGAGAAGCATTCAAGAATGATGGCATCATTCCCACTGCCGCCAATGCACCTGACCTGATGGTGTGGGACCTGAACAGGAATGTGGACTGGCAAAAAGAACTGATGGGAAAAGGCGGCGGCTTTCAGAGTTACAGCGCCAGTATTTCCGGCGGTGATGCCAGAACTGCTTTCAGACTTAGTGCTTCCCATATGAATACCGTTGACCTTCAATCCATCGAAGGTCATAACAAGGCCACCAATCTTAGTTTCAGTGGAAGCCATAGCAGCCTGAACCAGAAACTAACGGTAAGCCTCAATGGAAATTTAGCCTTCAAGGATGTGAATGCGATCCTTGACCGTACTGGTGGCTTCCTGCTTCCTCCCAATGCGCCACCCATCTATGATGATAAGGGCAACCTGAATTATGCAGACTGGAACGCTATCAATCAGCCATTTGGTTATATGTTTGATTACCGTCTCATGCCGAATGATGTAAAAACAAATATGCTGATCGGTGGTTTCCAGTTGAACTATAAACCTGTCAAAGGGCTCAGCATCACGGGAACGGCAGGTTTGAACAATTCCACCCTGAACAATACATTGATAACGCCTATTGCCGCCCAGAACCCAATATTGAACCCAACCGGCAGATCGATTGTTGGAAGAACCGTTGCCAATAACCTGGAGCTGAGCCAGCAGACCAATTATGGTTTCTTTCTTGGCAAGGGAAAAATGGAATTGCTGGCAGGAGTTTCCTATCAGCAGACAACTACCACTACCAATACCATCAATGCGCTTGCCTTCAGCAGTGACGACCTGCTCAACAATGTATCCAACGCAGCTACTACCATAACAACGGAAGGGAAAAGCCAGTACAGATATGCTTCCGTATTTGGCCGGATCACTTACAACTGGGACGGAAAATATACCATCAACCTGAATGGAAGAAGAGATGGTTCTTCCAAATTCCGCAGAGGAAAACAATACGGCAATTTCGGATCGATAGGTCTTGCCTGGACCCTGGATCAGGAAGAATGGATGAAAAAGATAATGCCCGAATGGATAGGCATGTTCAAACTTTGGGCTAACTATGGATTGTCCGGAGGTGATAATGTGGCGGATTATGAATTTTTTCCTCAATGGAACAATAGACGCATAGGCGCAATCAGCAATACTGCACTTAACTACGATTACAATGGCATCAAGCCTTATCAGCAAGTAGTTCCAGTAAACCAGGAATTCCAATGGGATGAGAACAGGAAATTTGATGCAGGTATCGATCTTTCCCTCTTCAGGGACAGGGTGAATGTGACTGCTTCCTGGTACCTGAACCGTATCAGTAACGGCATCGTTCGCTTGCCCATGCCATTTTATACCGGACTGAACAATATCAATGCGAACTCTCCGGCTATTGTTCACAATTCCGGCCTGATCCTTAGTCTGAGCGCTGACCTGATCAGCAATGGAAAAGTGAAATGGAATGTAACCTTCAATTACTCCAGGAACCGTAATAAACTGGCAGCATTCCCTGGTATCGATCAAACAGTGTATGCATCGCAGTTAGTGGTTGGACAGCCCCTCAATATGCGCTATGTGACCCATTACCTGGGTGTTGATCCACTGACCGGTAATTATGTGTTCGAAGACAGGAATGGAGATGGAAGGATCATGCTCAATCAGGGAGTGGCTCCCGGAACGGGCAGTGATGATGCCTACATCGGTGTGAATCCCGATCCTACTTATGATGGCGGTTTTGGAACATCGGTCATGTACAAGGGGCTGAGCTTTGCCATGGGCTTTACCTACTCCAAAAAAATAGGTAGTCATCCATTCATGTCCATCGTACCGGGCAAGATGACCAATATGCCACTGCCGGCAGAGATCAGGGATGATCACTGGCAAAAGCCGGGCGATAATGCCAGCTATGCAAAGTACACTACCTCTGGCGGCAGCACACTTACAGGATCAGACAGGGGCTATGTTGATGCGTCCAGTATCCAATGTAACAGGGCATCGCTGGCCTGGACCTTACCGCATAAAACAATTAAGCGTGCAGGTATGGCCGGTTGCACCGTGGGGGTGAATGTGAGCAACCTTTTTACCATCACGCGTTTCAAAGCTGACCCTGCGCTCATGGCTAATTCCTATATTCCCCTGCCCAGGACTATCGCCGGATCAATTTCCTTCACATTCTAAACCCAACGGACATGCGAAAAAATAATCCCATTCAAAATATATCTCTCGCCCTGCTGATGGTGGCCTCACTTTCTTCCTGCGAAAAACTGATCACGGCGGATGAACCTACAGATACCATCACTACAGTAAAGATCTTTGATACGGAAGCAAAGGCAGAAATGGCCATTGCCGGAGCATACAACAGTATGATCAATGGAAACGGACAAGACGTCTATTCCTCAGCATATGGTTCATTCGCTGCCGGACTGGCTTCCATTGCCGGAGGTTATGCAGCAGGTGAGCTGATCAATTTCAATAATAGCCTTAACGCCAATGAATATGTGCTGGTCACCAGCAAGATGACGGCAACCAATACTACAATCCCGCGCTCACTTTGGTCGTCATGTTATTATGTGATCTATAATGCCAATACAGTGATCGAAGGTATCTCTGCATCTACTTCGCCTAAACTGCGCGATAGCGTCAGGAAAGAGATCATTGCCGAAGCAAAATTCATCCGCGCCTTCTGTTATTTCTACCTGGTCAATTTCTTCGGGGATCTGCCGATTGCGCTCTCCGGTGATTTCAATAATACCGCAAGCCTCAGCAGGTCTCCTGTGCAGGAAGTGTACAAACAGATCATGGCTGATCTGAAAGATGCTGAAGCAGGGCTGGCCGCGGATTATTCCGTGGGCCGTGGCAAAAGGGTTCGCGTGAATAAATATGCAGCTATCGCATTGCAGGCCAGAGTGCATCTTTTCCTGGGAGAAAATGAGCTGGCAGCTGCCAGGGCTACAGATGTGATCAACCACACAACGTTGTATAACCTCGAACCGAATATAGAAGATGTGTTCCGCACCACCAGCAAGGAAGCCATCTTCCAGCTGATGCAAACGGAGAAGGACAATGTATTGAGGAATGCAACACCGTTCGGTTATTCCAGCAACAACTATCTGTTGCAACAGGGACTGCTGGATCTTTTTGAAACAGGCGATCTCCGCAAACAATTCTGGATAAGGAACAATAACCTTGTGAACAAGTACACCATCATCAACACCAATGCGGTGGTGGGCGCTCCTGCCAGGGAATACTATATGGCATTGCGCCTCGGTGAATTGTATCTCATCAGGGCTGAAGCCCGCGCCAATGGTGCTGCCGGCGGATTGACCGGTGCAATCGAAGATCTCAATGCTTTGCGCAGAAGGGCGGATATCGATGAGCTGGATGAAACACTCGGTGAAACCGATGTGAAAGCTGCTATCGAAAAAGAAAGACAAACAGAGCTTTTTGCAGAGTGGGGAAGCCGTTGGTTCGATCTCAAACGTACGGGTAAAGCGCTGGAGGTGTTGAATGCCATGCCGCTGAAACAACCCTGGGAAGGAGATCATCAGCTCCTGATGCCTCTTCCGCCGGATGAGATCTCCAGGAACAACAAGATCATCCAAAATCCCGGTTATACATCTCTGTAAGTAAAACAATCGATCATCATTGAACCCGTTTCATATGCATAAATTATTTTCAGGTATCCTGCTCATGCTGACGCTGACAGGATGCATCAAAGAGAATCCTTCCAGGCAGGCAGTTTCACTCACCGTTGTGAATGCAGTGGTGGGCAGCAATACACTTCGTCCCAATTTCACAGGAACAGGCACCATCAGGTATATTGATACATGGCCGATCAGTTATGGCATCTTTAATTTGAGTTCCAACCTGTATTCAAGAGAAGCAGGGATCACTACCCTGGGCTTGTTTCAGATGCCCGATACACTGGCAAAGGATCAGCCACTTTTCAACCTGCAGCTGAACCTGCCGGAAGCATCCATTCATTCGCTTTATCTCACCGGCACCGTTGCCGAACCGGATACCATGCTGATCAGGGATATAGTTCCCGGTTATGCTTCTTCCGATACCAGCATGGGCATTCGTTTCGTGAATCTCAGCAAGGGCAGCGATCCTGTTACTGTGAACCTGCTTGGGCAACCGGACGGATCAGAAGCCGGAGCGCTCGCTTATAAAAAATATACCGGCTTCAAAAAATACCGTGTGAGAAATGGTGTGGGCAAATACGTTTTCGAGTTCCGCAATACGGTAACCGGTAATGTGGATGCCACCTACACTGCCGACTTCATTGATGAGATCAATAACCGCTATGTATACAGGAATTTTACAATTGCCTTCATCGGTAAGCCAGGCGGAACAGGAGCTGAAGCATTTAAAACAATGCTGATCCAGCATGGAAACTAACAGGAATAATTAACCGCTTTTATAACGATTATTATGAGCATACTCAAAATTGAAAACCTCTCCCACAGGTATAGCACAGCCTGGGCGATCCGGGACATCAACCTGGAGATCAACCAGACGGGAGTGATCGGATTGCTTGGCTCCAATGGGGCCGGCAAGTCCACCACCATGAACATCGTTTGTGGTGTAGTGAACCAGACGGAAGGCACTGTAACCATCAACGGTTACGATACCAGGAAACAACCAGAGCTCTCCAAAATGGAGATCGGCTTCCTGCCGCAGACGCCGCCGGTGTATACAGACCTTACCGTGGATGAGTTCCTTACCTATGCAGCGGAGATCCGCCTCATTCCAAAGAACAAGATCAAAGCCGCCGTAGGGGAAGCGATGGAAAAATGCCAGATCTCGCATTTCAGTTCAAGGCTGATCAAGAATCTCTCCGGTGGTTATAAACAGCGTGTGGGCATTGCACAGGCGATCATCCACAAACCCAAACTGGTGATCATGGACGAACCTACCAACGGCCTCGATCCCAACCAGCTGATCGAAGCAAGAAAACTGATCCGGGAGATTGCGCAGGATAGAACAGTCCTGCTCTCTTCGCATATCATGAGCGAGATCCATATGCTTTGCCGGGAAGTGATCATGATCGAGAACGGCCGCATCATCTTCTCCGATTCCATGGATGCTTTCAACAACTATGTACAGCCTGCCAGCATCCTGCTGAAGATGGAGAATGCACCGGATCAGCAGGAGATCCTCCAGATCAAAGGCGCCACCAGGCTGGAATACATCTCAGAAAAGCAATACCGCCTCTTCTTTGACGGCGACCAGGAAATCACTGAAAGGCTCATCAAAGCCAGCGTGGCAAACGACTGGCGCCTCCGCGAGATCTCACTCGAAAAAGGACAGCTGGACGA
The DNA here is from genome assembly GCF_007970185.1 of Pseudobacter ginsenosidimutans. Classification (NCBI taxonomy): domain Bacteria; kingdom Pseudomonadati; phylum Bacteroidota; class Chitinophagia; order Chitinophagales; family Chitinophagaceae; genus Pseudobacter; species Pseudobacter ginsenosidimutans. Next base: position 4,558,436 of record NZ_CP042431.1, read on the forward strand.
TGTGTTCAGGCAATTATCCTCCCAACCACACTCTTAATTTTTTCCGATGAAACTGATATTAAAAGTTGCGCGGACCGAGCTCCGCAATCTATTCTATTCCCCTGTCGCATGGTTTCTGACCATCGCGTTCATGGCGCAATGCGCACTTTTCTACACCATCATGGTGGAAAAGATGGCCCGCTTCCAGGAATTGTTCGTCAAGAATAATTCTGAATGGATCGGTTTCAATGATTCACTTACACAAACCATCTTCCTGGCCGATCAGGGCATTTTTGTGAATGTATTGCAGAACCTCTTTCTATTTGTTCCCTTGCTCACGATGGGACTGATCAGCAGGGAGATCAATAACGGCACCATCAAACTATTGTATTCTTCTCCATTGAAGATAAGGCATATCGTGTTGGGCAAATATCTCGCAACGATGGCTTACAATGTGTTACTGGTGGGCATTGTGGGTGTTTTTGTGATTCTGGGTATGACCAATATCGAGTATGTGGATTATGGAAGATTGCTCACCAGTCTGCTCGGATTCTTTATGCTGGTTTGTGCTTATACCGCTATCGGTATTTTCATGAGCAGTGTAACTACCTATCAGATCATTTCAGCGATCGCCACTTTCACTATTATCTTTTTCCTTTCTTACATTGGTGAGCTCTGGCAGAAGTATGATTATATCCGCGATATCACGCACTTCCTGTCCATGAAAGGAAGGGCCATCAAATTGTTGAGTGGTCTGATCAGAACAACGGATATCATTTATTTCGCAACCATCATCGTCATGTTCCTCGGCTTTACTCTGTTCCGACTGAAAGGGGCCAGGGAATTTGTTCCAACATACAAAAAGTCGATCCGCTATGTTTCGCTGATCGTTGTTTGTCTGGCAGTGGGCTATATCACATCAAGACCAGGACTGATCGGATATTGGGATACTACCAGGGATAATATCAATACCATCCATCCTAAAACCCAGGCCATCCTTGCCGGATTTGAAAAGAATGAACCGGTGGAGATCACACTGTATGCCAATATGCTTGGAAGGAATTGGATGCAGGGGGGAATGCCTGAAAGAAGAATGGATTATATGTGGAGGCTATGGGAGCCCTATCTCCGCTTCAAACCGGATCTGAAATTCAAGTTTGTTACTTACTATGATATTCCTGACAACGATTCAACTTTGTACAAGGCTTTTCCCGGGAAGACCAAAAAGCAGATTGCTGAAGAGATCGGTAAAGGGATCGGTGGAGATGTAAGTAAGTGTATGCCTCCTGAAGAAGTGCGTAAAATGATTGACCTCACACCGGAAGGCATGCAGCTGGTGTTGCAGGCGAAGTACAAAGGCAGGGCCACTTTTATTCGTACGTATGTGGACGGTGTTACATGGCCTAATGAAACGAATGTGAGTGCTGCCTTTCTCCGTTTGCAGCAGGATACCATGCCGAAAGTATTGTTCACCAGCGGAAACCTGGAACGCAGTATTTTCAAATCCGGCGAAAGAGAATATGCGGGTGGAGTAACCGATATCTCCAAGCGTGCGAGCCTGGTCAATATTGGATTTGACAATGATACCATCAATCTCGATCAGCAGGATATTCCAAAAGGTATTTCATCATTGGTGATTGCTGATCCTAAAACGGCCTTGAGCCCGGTGAAGCAGGACAAGATCCGTAAATACATTGCCGGGGGCGGGAATGTTTTCATTTTGACTGAACCCGGAAAAACTGACCTGGTAAATCCGCTGCTCGCAGAAACCGGTACTGAATTCATGCCGGGAACGATAGTGGAGATCAGTAAGAATGAAGCACCCAATATGGCGCTGCCCTTTGTGACGAAGGATATTGAAAAGATGGCGCCTGACGCAATACAGAAGCTCCGCCTGAAGATCAAGAATGAAAGAAAAACACCCAAAAGAAGACATGTGAAAATGCTTGGTACCACTGCCATCAGGCAATTACCTGGAAGTTCTTTCAGTAAGTATAGTTTCCTGCAGACGAATTCGCAAAACGATATCTGGATTAAGATGGGCCATTTGGTAGCGGATTCTACTGCTCCCGTCTTCTCTCCGCAGGAAGGCGATTTCAGGGATAGTTCATTTTCGCTGATGGGTGGCATTTACAGGAATATCAATGGGAAAGAGCAACGCATCATGTTATCCGGTGATGCTGACTTCTTCAGCAACAGGAGAAGCAATGGAGATGATATGTTGTTGTTCGGTTTCAGCTGGCTGGATAATAACCGCTTTCCCAATTTCGCTGTGCGCCCCAGTCCGATGGACCTGAACATCAAGATCAGTTCTGAAACAGCCAATATGCAGGTTTGGGTATTCCTGTACATCCTTCCGGCAATAGTGTTGCTGCTCGGTATCGTATTACTCGTTCGCCGCAAACGCAAATAATATGCAGATGATCTTACAAACAGACGATCAAACGATAGATGACCTGCGCCTGTTCAGCAAGCGCGATACACCCGGCATCTTCGATATCTATAATACAACGCATACACGTGGCGCAGAAGAGCTGCTCCGCGAAATGTTCCGATCTCCTCTCTCCAACAGGGAGGAGATCAACCGCCGCAGCGCCATCATCGGGCATTTCTGTAAAACAGGAATGAAGTTCCCCTTTGAATCAGCGCTTTTCGATATGGCGGAGAAATACCTTACAGACAGCGCTGATGCCGGAAAAGGCAGCACGCAAAGCATGCTCAGCGAAAAGGAGATCCTGAATGGTGTAACCTCACTGATCAGCCTCATCCAGCAGACGAAACAATTCCTGCATTCGGAAGATGTCCGAAACCTGCAAGCGTTTGCACCTGAGCGTGAGGCCATCGGAAAACTGCTGGATGATCCTGCGCTGGAACCTGTGCTCAGCGAAAAGTCGCAGGGAAAGATCTCCTACGCAGCGGTCACCGCCTTCGATGTATTGCTGCGCGTACGCGAGAGAAGCAAGATCGAAAAGCTGCTGTCGCAGATCTACCTGCTGGATGTATACATCTCTGTAGCGATGGTGGCTGCTAAAAGGAATTTTGTCTTTCCTGTTGCGCTGGATAATAAAAAAGGGGAATTGAAAATTGATGGTTTGTATCATCCCGAGCTGAAGAATCCCATACCCAACGATATAGTCATGGATCAGAGCAGGACACTTGTATTTCTTACCGGCGCCAATATGGCCGGTAAGAGTACATTCCTGCGATCACTGGCTACCGCCGTGTACATTGCCCATATGGGATTCCCTGTGGCTGCAAAACGGATGGAATTCTCGGTTATGGATGGCATTTATACTACCATCAATCTGCCGGATAACCTGGGGATCGGCGCCAGCCATTTCTATGCGGAAGTTTTACGCGTAAAGAAAGTGGCAACAGCCCTGAGCCAGGGGAAATCACTCTTCATCATTTTCGATGAGCTCTTCCGCGGCACCAATGTGAAAGATGCGCATGAAGCCTCTGTTGCCATTGCGCTGGCCTTTGCCGGCAGGATGAACAGCCGTTTCATCATTTCATCACATATTGTGGAGGCTGCCGGTAAGCTGGCAACCAAACCGAATATCGATTTCCTCTTCCTGCCTACGCGTATGAACGGGCATGTTCCCGAATATACCTACACGTTGGAGCATGGAGTTACCAACGACAGGCACGGGATGATCATCATCCGGAATGAGGGTATCCTTGAAACTTTGAAGAACGGCCGCAAGCGCGCTGTGTAAAGACATGGTGAGCAGTTGGTGCGTGCACCCATGCATGTAAAGTTGGTTGCACAGATGGTTACCCGTAGCACGCACCGCTGATTCACAGCACATTCTAAAATAAAACAACAATGAGTTTCAGAATAGACAGGCAGACACTGGATGAATTGAACCTGCTGGGCAAGTTCCGTCAGGGTTCTGTGTACCATTTGTTCAACCAGGTGAAAACGAGGGGAGGAGAGCAGTTGCTGGACATGATGTTCCGCGATCCGCTCACTGATGCTGCCAGTATCAACACCCGCAGCAGCATCTTCCGTTACTTCCAGGAGCAGCAGTTATCCTTTCCCTTCGATGTGCAGCAGGTGACGCTTATGCGTGAATACCTGGATGCAGGCTCCGGAGGCAGCGCCCCGATGGTGCTGGCTGGTATGGTAGTGAAGAAAGTATTGTCTGGCCTTACACGTGATGAGCGATACAAGAAAAATATCCAGGGGCTGCAGGCTACCATCGTTACCCTTAAAAAAACTGCCGGCATCATTGCGCTCCTGGAGCACAAGAGCGGCCCTTTTGCCGCCAGGATACTGGCAGTAAAAAAGATACTGGAACAGCCCAATATGGCCCGGCTAACGGAGATGGATATCTACCAGGCACTCCCTGTTCAAACACTAGCCTTTTACGAGCACCTGCTGAAAAGCAGGCTGACTGTAGAAATGGAAGCGGTATTGCAGTTCATCTATGAACTGGACGTATACATTGCCGTTAGTTCTGTTGCCGCCAGGAAAAAATTCTCCTATGCAGTAGCGCTGTCGCCGGAGAAGAACCTGCTGTCGGTTCAGGACCTGCGCCATCCCTGCATCGATAACGCCATTGGCAATGACCTGCTGATGCAGGAGAACAGCAATGTGATCTTCCTGACCGGGGCCAATATGGCGGGTAAATCCACCCTGATGAAATCCATCGGTATTGGTATGTATCTTGCCCATATGGGTTTCCCCGTGGCCGCGCAAAAAATGGAATTCTCTGTTCGTGAAGGATTGTATTCAAGTATCAATGTGGCCGATAATATCGGTCTTGGTTACAGTCACTTCTATGCAGAAGTGGTGCGTGTAAAGCAAGCTGCCGATGCGGCAGCCAGCGGCCATCGCCTTTTACTGATGTTTGATGAGCTGTTCAAAGGCACCAATGTAAAGGACGCCTATGATGGTACACTTTCGGTTACAGAAGCATTTGCTGAGTACCAGGATTGTCTGTTTATCGTATCTACGCATATCATCGAAGTGGGAGAGGCGCTGAAAGGTACGCCCAATATGCAGTTTCGCTTTCTGCCTACTATTATGGAGGGATCGAGGCCGCGCTATACGTATAAAGTGGAGCAGGGGATTACAGAAGACAGGCAGGGAATGCTTATTATTATGAATGAAGGTATCCTGGATTTGATCAATTCATAAAACATAGATATCACTTATCTTTTAAAAGAAATATCATCTAAGTGATATCTAAGGGATATGTAAGTAATATCTAAGCAATATCCTCTGATATCAAGGCACTTGTTAAGAACCCGCCCGCGTCAATGGAAGCGGGCGGGTTCTTAACAACACGCAGCATTTATTATTCGAAGATAACAGTCCAGTTATTCTGATGGAGATAATCCAGTGTGAGTATATAATGTTTCAGGACTTTGTTCTTTATCTCAATGGAATCGCAACTGATGTAACCTTCGCGGTGGAATTTTTCAGGTGATACAATATAAACTTCAACCGGAAGATTATCTTCCCAGCAATTATCTTCTTGTTTTTCATAATCCTCACGGGGTTTGAATTCATAAAAGCTAATCCCGCATTTGCCATCCCCTCCGGTTTTGTACAGTTCGCCAAGCAATAACGTGAAATCAGTTCTATTCTTGAATATGATCTTTTTGTGGCAGTTGGGCCCTTCTTTCTGGTAGCATTTCATGCTCAGAAGGGGGAGTAATATGCAGATTAGTATTGTCTTTTTCATAAGCAGGGTTGATGGGTTACTTGTAGCGCAATTTGAAATCGACGGCCCTCAGTTCATTTTCCGAGAGGTTGTAATGTTTGAGGAGGGGATATTTTTGAAGTACAGAATCGCAGTGTACCATATTGTGGTTGATGAACAATGCGGGATCGGCCACGAATATTTCCAGCACTTTTGTATTATCGTCTATTTCCTCTTTGCAGATAGGGGGATTTGTTCTGTATTCTTCCTGTGGCGCAATCTTCCAGCCATCCAGGTAGCATCGTCCGTTCTTCGTGTATTTGTAGGCGTAAATGACGGTGTCCGCAGATTCATTGATGAAGGTTACATCCGAGTAAACACAAGGTTGATAGTCCTTACAGGTACCGGCCATCAGTGGCAGCAGGAATAAGATCATGAGTTTCCTCATTGCAGGGTTTGATGACTGACCATAAAAAAACAGGCGCCGTTGCAGGCGCCTGTTTTTTTATACTGATTTTGATATTGATCATGATTAAGCTACGGCTTTGTTCACCAGTGCAGCTGCTTCACTCAGGAGGATGGCAGACTGAACTTTCAGGCCGCTTTCTTCGATGAGTTTCTTGGCTTCTTCTGCATTGGTTCCCTGAAGACGTACAATGATGGGCACTTCGATATTGCCGATGGATTTGTACGCGTCGATCACACCCTGTGCAACCCTGTCGCAACGCACGATACCACCAAAGATATTGATGAGGATCGCTTTTACTTTGGGGTCTTTCAGGATGATGCGGAAGCCGGCTTCTACTGTGGTAGCGTTGGCAGTACCGCCTACGTCCAGGAAGTTGGCAGGCTCGCCACCGCTGAGTTTGATCATGTCCATAGTGGCCATGGCCAGACCAGCGCCGTTCACCATGCAACCTACGTTACCGTCCAGCTTCACGAAGTTCAGGTTGTATTTACCTGCTTCCACTTCTGTGGGATCTTCTTCGCTGATATCGCGGAGTGCTTCCAGGTCTGGGTGACGCATCAGGGAGTTGTCGTCCAGGTTCATCTTACAGTCAACTGCGATGATCTTCTCGTCTGATGTTTTGAACAGCGGGTTGATCTCGAGCATGCTGCAATCCAGTCCAACATATGCATTGTAAAGATTGGTCACAAATTTCACGCAGTTCTTGAAGGCTTCGCCTTTCAGTCCCAGGTTGAATGCGATCTTACGCGCCTGGAAGGGGAGAAGGCCGCCACTGGCATGTACCCACTCTTTGAAGATCTTGTCTGGCGTGTTATGGGCCACTTCCTCAATGTCCATACCACCTTCAGTGCTGTACATGATCACATTCTGACCTCTTCCGCGGTCGAGCAGGATAGAGAGGTAGAATTCTTTTACGGGATTAGGTCCGGGATAATATACATCTTGCGCCACCAGTACCTTGTTCACCAGTTTGCCGGCGGGTCCGGTCTGGATGGTTACCAGTGTGCCGCCCAGGATATTGCTGGCGATCTGTTTGATCTCCTCAGCGCTCTTACCCACGGCTACACCGCGTTGTTCGCTGCCCTGGATCTTACCTTTTCCGCGGCCCCCGGCGTGGATCTGTGCTTTCACCACGGCGAAGTTATTGCCGAATTGTACTTTCAGATTTTTGTAGGCTTCTTCTGCTGCATCTGCCCTGTCTACCGGAATTCCTTCCTGAACAGGCACATTGTATTTTTTCAGTAATTCTTTCGCCTGGTACTCATGGAGATTCATGCGGGGAAATTTTTGGCGAAAATAGGAAAAACGAACAATAGTTGCGAGAGGAATAGTGAGCTATATTTGCGCATCTATGAGTAACATCATCCGGCAACTGGAAGAAACAACCGCATTTCTGCGTGGTGTGTACCCTCATGTTCCTGCCATCGGTATCATACTGGGCAGCGGTTTGGGCAATTTTGCCGCCCATATCCGGTCCGAACTGGAGATACCCTACGAAGCCATCCCGAATTTTCCTGTTTCAACTGTGGAAGGCCATCGCGGACGTCTCATTTTCGGAACCGTGGCCGGCAAAAAGGTAGTGGCCATGGCTGGCCGTTTCCATTTTTATGAAGGATATTCCGCAGAACAGGTGGTATTCCCGGTGAGGCTGATGAAATTCCTTGGGGTGGAAACCCTGCTCGTTTCCAATGCAGCCGGTGGTGTGAACCCGGGATTTGCAGTGGGCGACCTGATGGCGATCACTGACCATATTAGCTTCGCTGTGGTGAATCCGCTGCTGGGAAAGAACGAAAGCCAGCTGGGACCACGTTTTCCTGATATGAGCGAGCCATACAATAAGGAACTCATCAAATCCATGAAAGAAATAGCTGCCGGAAGCGGCATCAAACTGCAACAGGGTGTTTACTTCGGTGTGACCGGACCAACATTCGAGACCCGCGCAGAATACCTCATGATCAACCGCCTCGGCGGCGATGCAGTAGGCATGAGCACCGTGCAGGAAGTAATTACGGCTAACCATATGGGTATGAAAGTGGCTGCCGTGAGTGTGATCACAGACCTGGGTATTAGAGAAGAAGATAATGTGATTACCCACGAAGAAGTATTACAGGCAGCGGCCGAAGCAGAACCGAAACTGACAACACTCTTTACAAAGCTGATCGAAAAACTGTAGAGCAACCGGCAACAGCGCCATGAAGCGCAAACTTTCTGTTAATTGGCAAAGAATGAAGCGAAGGTTCAATAGCATCATAATATTAATCACTAATTTTCCGGCCGTTAATCCGGCAATTATTTTGACAAAGAGATATTTATTCATAGCAACAATTTTATTGTTGACAGGTATCATGAATAATGCCACTGCACAGGATCCTTTCCGCAGGCTGCAGGGCATGCGTGGCATTGGTGGCGGCGGTGGAACAGCTGATTCACTGGCGCACCGTACAGGTTTGGAAGATTCCATCACTATCCGTTACCGTTATCTCGACTCCAGCAGGCTGCGCAGCTTCGATTCTTCTCTGACTGATTTCGGCGGAAGGTTTCCCCAGCCCTGGAACTATATCAACCTCGGCAACCTCGGAACAGCTGCCAGGAACCTGATCTATTCACCCATCATGAAACCCGGTCTTGATCCAGGTTTCCATAATCTCGATCTCTACCTCTGGAATGTGGAGGAAACAAAATTCTATACCACCACCAGGCCCTTTTCCGAAGTTGCTTATGTACTTGGTAGCAGGGCAGAGCAATACATCAATCTTACACATACGCAGAACCTTCGCCCCAACTGGAATGCGGGCTTTCAATACAGACTGATCAATTCACCCGGTACATTTCAGAACCAGAGCACCAACCATAACAATTACAGGTTCCATAGCTGGTACCAAAGCAAGAACAAACGCTACCAGAATTTTGTGGTGGTAGTGGGGAATAAATTGCAGGCAGGAGAGAACGGTGGTATCAATACGAAGATGCTCGATACTGCCACCTACAATGAAAGATCCTCCATTCCCACTTTCCTCGGCGTAGACCAGCCGGGCAGCAGGAACTTCTTTACTTCGTCTATACAAACAGGTTCTTTTTATACCACCGGCGCTTACATGATGCGGCAGCAGTATGACCTGGGACAAAAAGATTCCATCGTAACAGACTCCAACGTCATACAGTTGTTCTATCCCAGGCTGCGACTGGAACATAGCATCAGCTACAATACATACAAGTACCGCTTCAGGGATGCGGATGGCGACAGTGCTTACTACAAGAGCAATTACGATATCAATTTCGGAGGCAGCAGGGGACCCTTCTTCGCACAGGATTTCTGGAAAGTGCTCAGCAATGATTTCTCGCTGTACCAGTTCCCCGATGCAAAGAACCCGCAACAATTCATCAAGGTAGGCGCAACTTATCAAAACCTCGAATTCAGTTCGCAATACAGGGATTTTCAAAAAGCAAGGATCAAGGACAATAATATCTTCCTGCACGGAGAATACCGTAATAAAACGCGCAATCAGAAATGGGATATCGAAGCCTTCGGGAATCTTTATGTGAATGGAATGAACTCCGGCGATTATACCGCTTACCTGAGCCTGCAACGTTTGCTCAGCAAGAAGATCGGTTATCTGCAGGTCGGATTCCAGAACACCAACCGGACGCCTTCCTTTGTATTCGATCCCTACAGCGGATTCTGGTTTGATCCGGCACAAACACTCAGCAAGGAAAACATCACAAACATATTCGCGGCTGTGGATGTTCCCAGTCTCAAAATGAAATTGAGCGGAAACTATTACCTGATCTCCAACCTGGCTTATTTCAGAAGCTTGCATGTGGCAGACCAGGAAAGTAATCCATTCAATATTTTGCAGGTAACGGCGCAGAAGCAATTCAGTCTGGGCAAACGATGGAACTGGAGAACCTGGGCCGTGTTCCAGCAGCGTGCAGGCGATGGTCCTGTTAACATGCCACTCTTCACTACCCGCAACCAGATCGGATACGATGGCAATCTTGGATTCAAGAATCTCGAAATGAGTGTTGGCCTCGAAGTCCGCTATTTCACTCCATATTATGCAGATCAATATTCTCCCATCAAAGGGCAGTATACTTTCCAGGATAGTGCAAAAGTGAAACTCGAAATGCCGGACATCGGCGCTTACCTGCATTTCCGGATCAAGACCTTCACCGCTTATGTGCGCGTGGAAAACCTCAATGCCCTCGATCCTTCCACCGGAAGTTTTACCAATAACAATGTTCCAACCCTCAATTATCCTTATCCCGGCATGCAATTCAGGGTGGGGATCTTCTGGGCATTTGTGAACTAAACAAGCTGTTAAAAATCAGTCATTTGAATTTGGGGCTTTCAGAATAGGAAAATACCTCCTATTTTTGTTTGGAATGAAAAAGGCATTTGTAGCCATATTAGCCATTCTGTATATCACCCTCACCTCCGGTGTGATCGTGAACGTGCATTACTGCATGGGGCATATCGCCAGTGTGGAATACGGCTATGATGATCACGATGTCTGTGGCAAATGCGGCATGACCGGTGAAAAAGAAGGTTGTTGTCATACCGAATACAACCTGGTGAAAGTGGACGATGAGCACCAGTCCATTCCCGCAGATCTCCCTTCATTCCAGATGCCGGTGAGCATCATTCCCGATGAGATCGTATGGATCGATCCCGCTCCGGCAAAACCTGTTACCACTGCATTTACTTACGAGGATCCCCCGGATCAGTATTCCAATTCGCATTATCTCCATCATTGTGTTTTCCTGATCTGATAGAAGGCTGTAATTCGGACATATCTATTCTTTGTTTGAAAACAACTTTTATCATTTTCTATTTTAATTTTTATGAAAGCACAATCTATCTTTCTGTCAGTTTTTATTTTGTTCGCAGCCTTCACCGTTAACGCGCAATCCGGTCTGAAAAAAGATACCATCAAAGTTTGGGGCAATTGCGGTATGTGTAAAAAAGTGATCGAGAAATCCGCTCTCACTGCCGGCGCCAAAACTGCCGACTGGAATACCGATACCAAAGTGCTCACTGTAGCATACAATGCAAAATCCACCAACGGTAAAAAGATCCAGCAATCCATTGCCGCTTCAGGATACGATACACAGGATCTCACTGCCAGCAATGAAGCATACGATAAACTTCATGGCTGCTGCAAATACGACCGCAAGGAAACTGCTAACGTAAAGGAAGAAGCGAAAAGCTGCTGCGAAGGAAGTGATAAGGCTTGTTGCAAGGACGGCGACAAAAAAGACGCCACCTGCACCAAAGAAGGCCATAAGACCGGTGAAGCTCCCAAAAAGCATCACTAGTCCATTCTTATCATTTTACTAAAACAGCATTTATGAAAAAGATATTTGTCCTGGCAGTGGCCACACTGCTCGGTTTTGCCGGTATGGCTCAGTTTAAGAGTGCATCCCTTCAGGCAGCAGGACTTACCTGCGCCATGTGTACCAAGGCCATCAACACTTCACTGGAACAACTTCCCTTTGTGAAAGATGTGGATGTAGACATCAAAACATCCAGCTTCATCATCAATTTCAAAGAAGGAAGCAATGCAGATTTCGACCAACTGAAAAATGCCGTGGAAGACGCAGGCTTCTCTGTAGCCAAACTCTCCGCCACCGGCAATTTCAACAATGTAAAAGTGGAAAACGATACGCATGTTCAGATCGGTGGCAAGAACTATCATTTCCTCAATATCAAACCCCAGACCCTGGATGGTGAAAAAACCATTGTGCTGGCAGACAAAGATTTCATGGGCTCCAAAGAATTCAAGAAGATCAGCGCTGCCACTAAAATGAGTTGTGTTCAAACCGGAAAAGCTGCTGCCTGCTGCACCAAAGACGGCATCAGCGCCAATAGCCGGATCTATCATGTAACCATCTAAGACTGACGAATGAAGCAATTTTTTATAGGGGCATTACTGCTCATGACGGGTTATGTACTTACCGCGCAGGAGCTATATGTTTTCTCAGAACCTGCCTCCAATGTGCCGGCAAAGTCGGTGAGCGTGAAGTATTCCGGGAAGTTCCTGAAGTCTTCGCATAATGATCGCATTGAGCAAAGGCATATGCCGGAAGTAATGCTGGGGCTGAGCAAGGAATGGATGCTGCGCGCTTCCACCACCATGTCTGATATGTATTCCAGCAATCTACGCTGGGAAAGTGCAAAACTGTACACCAAGTATCGCTTCCTCTCCAACGATGATGTGCACAGGCATTTCCGCATGGCGGCTTTTGCCGAAGCATCCTACAGCCGTAACGAGATGATGTACGATGAGCTCAGTCTTGAAGGGGACCAGAGCGGCATCCAGGGCGGTGTGATCCTCACACAGCTCTGGGACAAACTGGCCGTTTCAACCACCCTGGGTTACCTGCAGGTGATACAAAGCCAGCCGCCACTGCATCATGTGGGTATGGAAAAATTCCCGGAACAGGCATTCAATTATTCATTGTCTGCCGGCTACCTGTTATTGCCCCGGCATTATACGAGTTATAAGCAGACTAACGTGAACCTATACGCGGAATTGCTGGGACAGCAGACCCTTGACAATAAGAAATTCTACGTGGATTTCGCTCCGGCCATTCAGTTCATCTTCAACAGTACTGCCAAGCTGAATGCAGGATACCGCATCCAGCTGAACAGCGATATGAACCGGATGGCGCAGAACCGGTTGCAGCTAAGCTTTGAGTATGTGTTCCTTAATGCGCTGAAAAAGAAACGTTAGTACACAATTCTATAAACTGTTCCTGTAATTGTGTAACAGGCCTGGTAGCGGTGCGTGATAACTTTGTAACATCAATTTATTATCATGGAAACCGCTACCAAGTCCCTTATCAGCAAAACGATCCCTGTAACCGGCATGAGCTGTGCCGCCTGCGCTGTGAGCGTAGAATCGATGCTCGCCGCTACGGAAGGCATCCGGGAAGCAGGAGTGAATTTTGCCACACAATCAGTGCGTGTGTTGTTCGATCCTTCAAAAACGAATACCAGCGCCATGCAACAGGTGATCCGTAGTATCGGATACGACCTGATCATTGACGAAGAAAATGCCACGGAGAAACAGGCCGAACTCCAGGCATCGGCATATAAGCAGTTGCAAAGGAAAACCATCGCGGCTGCTTTACTTACCTTACCCGTGGCCGTTATAGGTATGTTCTTCATGGATATGCAATACGGCAACTATATCATGTGGGCATTGACCACACCGGTATTGTTCGTTTTCGGTAGTTCTTTTTATATCAATGCGTGGAAGCAGGCACGTATGGGCAAAGCGAATATGGATACCCTGGTGGCGCTGAGTACCGGTATCGCTTACCTGTTCAGTGTTTTCAATACGCTGAACCCGGGTTTCTGGCATAGCAGAGGTTTGCATCCGCACGTGTACTTCGAAGCTGCCGCTGTGGTGATCGTATTCATCATGGTGGGCAAACTGCTGGAACAAAGAGCCAAGAGCAATACCAGCGCCGCCATCAAGAAACTGATCGGATTGCAACCCAAAACTGTCTGGGTGATCAAAGACGGTGAACCAGTTGAACTGCTGGCAGCACAGGTGCAGCCCGGTGATATCATCCTGGTCCGTTCAGGAGAGAAGATCCCTGTGGACGGTGTAGTGGAAGAAGGAGAATCCTATGTAGATGAATCCATGATCTCCGGTGAGCCCGTTGCCGTACACAAGACCAAAGGCGTTCCCGTTTTTGCAGGCACCATCAATCAGAAGGGAAGCTTCCGTTTCCGCGCCGATAAGGTAGGCAGTGAAACCATGCTGGCCAATATCATCCGGATGGTGCAGGAAGCACAGGGCTCCAAAGCGCCTGTACAAAAACTGGTGGATAAGATCGCTGGTATCTTTGTGCCGGTGGTGATCGGGATCGCTATCCTGGCCTTCCTGGTCTGGGTGCTGGCTGGTGGTAACAATGCCGTTACCCATGGATTACTGGCGATGGTGACCGTACTGGTGATCGCTTGTCCCTGTGCGTTAGGACTGGCTACACCAACCGCCATTATGGTGGGAGTGGGCAAGGGAGCCGAACAGGGTATCCTGATCCGCGATGCGGAAAGCCTGGAGCTGGGCCATAAAGTGAATGCCATCGTGCTGGATAAGACCGGCACCATCACAGCCGGTAAACCTGTGGTGACCGATACCTTGTGGAAAGCATCGGCCAGGCATCTGCAGTCAGAACTGGAAGGCATTCTGCTGGCCGCAGAACAACAATCCGAACATCCGCTCGCAACGGCTGTTGTACAATATCTGAAGGAACGCAATGCCGTTCCCGTTAAACTGAGCTCTTTCGAAAGCATTACGGGTAAGGGGATCAGCGTAAAGGCTGGTAATATCGGCTACAAGGCAGGAAGCTATAAAATGGCATTGGAAGATAAGATGAATATCCCCGCCGATCTGCAGGAGGCTGCCGGCAAATGGGCCGCTGCCGCCAAAACAGTGATCTGTTTTGCGCAGGACAATGAAGTGCTGGCAGTGATCGCCATTGCAGATGAAGTGAAGCCCGGCTCGGCCAAAGCTGTAGAAGCTTTGAAGAAGATGGGAATCGATGTGTACATGTTCACCGGCGATAACCAGCAGACAGCTGCCGCCGTAGCCGCACAGGTGGGCATTCAGCACTTCAAAGCCGAAGCATTGCCTGCTGATAAAGCTGCATTCGTGAAATCATTGCAGGACCAGGGCAGGATCGTAGCGATGGTAGGAGATGGGATCAACGATTCACAGGCCCTGGCGCAGGCAGATATTAGCATCGCCATGGGAAAAGGATCAGATATAGCCATCGATACCGCCGGTATGAGCCTGATCTCTTCAGACCTGCAACAGATCCCAAAAGCGCTGGCGCTGAGCAGGAGCACGGTGAGGGCTATACGACAAAACCTGTTCTGGGCCTTTATATACAACCTGATCGGTATTCCGCTTGCCGCAGGCGTACTGTATCCGGTGAATGGTTTCCTGCTCAACCCGATGATTGCAGGAGCCGCTATGGCGCTGAGTTCTGTGAGTGTGATCGGGAACAGTCTCAGACTTAAATGGAAGAAATTCTAAAATGATTGAACTATGTTGCTGCACATCAAGAATATGGTTTGTAACCGCTGCAAATGGGTGGTGAAAAATGAACTGGAAAAACTGGGCCATAATGTTATGGTGATGAGACTGGGCGAAGTGGAGCTTCAGAATGAAGCCACACCGGAGCAGATGGATGATATCGAAAAGAAACTGGAAGAATTCGGATTTGAGCTGATCGGAGACCGGTCATCACAGCTCATCGAGATCATGAAGACCACACTTATCGGCCTGGTGCAGGAACCCGATAAACTGGAGAAGATCAATCTGTCGGATTATTTATCGTCCACCCTGCACCGCGATTATTCCTCGTTGAGTAAACTCTTCTCCGAAGTGGAAGGCATCACCATCGAACAATTTTTCATCCTGCAAAAGATCGAGCGGGCAAAGGAATTGCTGGTGTATGATGAAATGAGCCTTACGCAGATCGCGTATGACCTGGGCTACAGCAGTGTGGCGCATTTGAGCAGCCAGTTCAAAAAAGTGACCGGACTAACCCCCAGTCATTTCAAGCAATTGCGCGGAGAGAAACGGAAACCACTGGATGGTGTGAACGAAGAGTAATTCAGGATCGTATATTATTGACCCCGCCTCATAGTGATGCGCATCATGCGCATCACTATGAGGCGGCTTGTTTATAAGCTTGTTTAAACTATCTTTTTAAATATAAAACACATCCCTAATTCTGCAAATGATCCCTTGTTGACCGCAGTAGCTTTGTATCATTAAATCATTTTTGTATGACACATCAGTATAACGTTACAGGAGTTACTTGCGGAGGCTGCATCACCAATGTTAAACGCGCCATCGAATCCGTTCCCGGCATCATCAGCGCAGACGTAAAAAAAGAAGCGCCCCAGGCCGTGGTGACTATGGACAAACATGTAGATACAACCGCATTACAGGAAGCGCTGAAACAGTATGGCAATTACCAGATCTCTGAATTCAGCGAACCTCATTAAGTATTACTATCAGGACTAACCGAAAAGGACCGAATATGAAAAAGATCTTACCGATAGCATTGTTCAGCCTGTTGGTGATGAACGCCACCGCACAGCATGAGCACCACAAAATGGAAACGAAACGCGATACCGTTCCGGCAAAAAAATCACCGGACAAAATGGATGATATGCACCATGATCATGCGAAGATGCAGGAGGGTGGGCCCATTATGTCGCACGCTTTCAGCAGGAACCTGCAAATGAACCGCAATGGCTCAGGTACTGCCTGGCTTCCCGATGAAGCGCCGATGTATGGTTACATGCTGCATTCAAAGAAATGGATGTATATGATCCATGGCAACCTCTTCCTGCGTTACAATAACCAGGATATCGCCAGGTCCGGAAATCGCGGTGCGCACAAGTTCGATGCTCCCAACTGGGTGATGGGCATGGGGCAAACGGCTGTCGGTAAAAAAGGATTGTTCCGCTTCAGCGCCATGATCTCTTTGGACAGACCCATCATGGGCGGCAATGGCTACCCATTGCTGTTTCAGTCCGGCGAAACCTGGAAAGGAAAACCACTGGTAGACCGCCAGCACCCGCATGACCTCTTTGCAGAATTATCCGTTGGCTACTCTCACGCCATCAATAAAGATCTCGACGTATTCGGTTATTTCGGTTATCCGGGAGAACCCGCACTGGGTGGGACTGCTTTCATGCACCGTCCATCCAGTCTGTATAATCCCGATGCTCCACTCGGCCACCACTGGCAGGATGCCACACATATCACTTTCGGCGTAGCCACCTTCGGCGTCCGATACAGGAATTTCAAGATCGAAGGCTCCAGCTTCACAGGCCGGGAACCAGATGAAGACAGGTATAATTTCGATAAGATGAGATTCGATTCATGGGCCGTACGACTCAGTTATAATCCCACCAAAGAGCTCAGCCTGCAGGTATCGCAGGGATTCGTGAAAAGTCCTGAACCACTGCATCCTGCAGAAGACATTAAAAGAACCACAGCCAGCATCATTCATGCTAAAAGATTCGGGAACAATGCCATGCTGAACTCGGCTATAGTTTGGGGTTATAATCGTGTAGATAAGAATCACCAGGAACATTCCTTCCTCGCAGAATCCGCTCTCAGCTGGAAGAAAAATGCGATCTACGGCAAATATGAATTTGTAGAAAAATCAACAGAAGAACTGGCGCTGGATGAACATACTTTCGGTCATGATGGTAAATTCCCGGTGAGCGCAATAACATTGGGACTGAACAGGAAGATCTTCTCGATCGGTAAAACTGATTTTTCAGCAGGAACGCAGGCAACTTTGTATATGCCGGAGAAACCGCTGGAAGGGTTGTATGGAAGTAATCCCTGGGCTTATCAGGTATTCATTAGGGTTAGTCCGGGGTTGATGAGGTAGGTTGGCCTTGCCCGGAGTGCCTGGCCTTACTCGGGGTGCGCAATACTGGCTGTGAAACGAACCGGCACGGGAGAATATGGATGGGCCTTGACATAATGAGATGGGGCGGTGGAACAAGGTTGAGCTCCTTCGCTTACGTTTGCAAGGCCAGTATTGCATCACCCCTCGCCGGCTGATGGTCCGCGGGTGCAACAGTTTTGTTCTATGTGCATCATTGGAAATATAAACAGGCCACTTCAATATGGTAAGGATAAAGGCCCCAATTGTTGTAATTTTTTGTTTTTCTGAATTTTGTTAGTCCATTTTTGTTTGTTAGTCTGATACTTTGAAACCAGCCGGAGGGCTGGTTTTTTGCATATTTGATGGTTTGGTGTTTTTTAAGCTTTGGTATGTTCTTCGTTCTTGATTCATTGTTGTTGGCTCCTGATTCCTGATTCCTGATTCCTGATTTTCGTTTTTGATTTCTCAATTTTCGATGCTTGATTTCAGGAAGCTGTATTCAAGATCAGTGCTTTATGTGAGGCTTAAAAATATTTTTCGACTTCTGAAGAATAAGGTTATATTTGGCTAAATCATAATTTAGACAAGTCTAAAAATAAATTTAAACTCATCAAGATAGAACCACATGAAACAGTTGACCAGTTTGCTGCTTTTGCTAATAGTTAGTGTACAGTCGATGGCCCAGTTCAGCAGCATTTCAGGAACGGTAAGGGATAAAGCTACCGGTGAGGCTTTGCCCGGAACGGTGATTGCCTGCAATGGCAAAAAAACACTGGCAGGGAATGATGGCAGGTTTTTGATTAACCTTTCGGCGGCGGCTGCAAACCCGGCAATTATCGTGTCCAGGATCGGGTATAGAACGGATACTATTGAGTATACAGGAACACATCTTTCTGTTTTACTGGAAGCGTCATCACAGGTGCTCACGGATGTAGTGGTCACGGGAACGATGAAAGCTGTACAGAAAACTGCCAGCCCGGTTCCGGTGGAAGTATATACGCCGCAATTCTTCAGGAGAAATCCGACGCCCACTATTTTCGATGCACTGCAACAGGTGAACGGCGTTAGGCCGCAACTCAATTGCAATGTGTGCAATACAGGTGATATTCATATCAACGGCCTGGAAGGTCCGTATACAATGGTGTTGATAGATGGAATGCCCATCGTGAGCAGTCTTGGTTCAGTATACGGACTTAGCGGGATACCAAATTCACTGGTGGAAAGGATAGAAGTGGTGAAAGGTCCTGCTTCATCACTGTATGGCTCAGAAGCCATCGGAGGGCTTATCAACGTGATCACCAAGAACCCGGTGAAAGCACCGCTTGTTTCCGTTGACCTTATGGCAACTTCCTGGAAAGAATACAATGTAGACCTGGGCGTGAAATACAAGGCCACCAATAAGATAACGGGATTGCTGGGGGCGAATTATTTCAATTTCAACAACAGGGTAGACAGGAACGATGATAACTTTACCGATGTAACACTTCAGAACAGGATCTCGGTTTTCAATAAATTCAGCTTTGAAAGGAAGAATAACAGACAAGCGAATCTGGCTGCGCGGTATGTGTATGAAGACAGATGGGGCGGGGATATGCGGTGGAACAAAAGTTTCAGAGGCGGAGATAGTCTGTATGGTGAAAGTATTTACACTTCGCGTGTTGAGCTGATCGGTAACTACCAATTACCAGTAAGCGAAAAGCTGATGTTCTCCTGGTCGTACAATTCGCATGTGCAAAGATCTGCGTATGGCAATACCATTTTCAACGCCAGGCAGCAGGTTGCTTTTGGCCAGCTGACCTGGGATAAAACACTGGGCAATCATGATCTGCTGGTAGGTTCAGTATTCAGGTATACAGATTACGACGATAATACCACGGCCACTCTCGATACTTTCACCATGAAGAATAAGCCGGACCGTACGCCACTACCTGGCATATTCGTGCAGGATGAACTGAGCATCGGTAGTAATCACAAATTGCTGGCCGGTATCAGATGGGACCATCACCCGGTGCATGGCAATATCTTCACGCCGCGTATCGCCTGGAAATGGAGCGCATCTTCCAATGATGTGATCAGGCTCAATGCAGGAACTGGTTTCAGGGTAGTGAACCTGTTCACTGAGGACCATGCCGCTCTCACAGGTGCCAGGGCAGTGGAGATCGAAGATGAGCTTGAGCCAGAACGCAGCTACAATGTGAACCTCAATTACGTGAAGCGTATCTATACACGGTCTTTCTGGCTGACGCTCGATGCCTCCACCTGGTACACTCATTTCACCAATCGCATCATCCCGGATTATGAAACCAATACCGATAAGATCATCTATGGTAACCTGGATGGATATTCTGTATCGAAAGGCGTAAGCGTGAATGCAGAGGCGGGTTTTACAAATGGACTGAAAGCAAACCTGGGCATCACTGTGATGGATGTGACCATTACTGAGAATGATGATATGGGTGCCAAGGAAACAAAGCGACAACTGCTGACAGAGAAGTGGACCGGCAACTGGTCGTTAAGCTATGCATTCAGGAAGGGCGGCTGGAGCATGGATTATACTGGCAATATCTATGGGCCGATGTTATTGCCCCTGCTTGGTGATCTGGATCCGCGTAAGCCGAAATCACCCGCATGGAGCATTCAGAATATCCAGGTTACGAAAAAACTGAAACATGGCATCGAGGTATATGGTGGTGTAAAGAACCTGCTCAACTGGACGCCGGCGAAAGGCAACCCTTTTTTGATTGCGCGAGCTCATGATCCGTTTGATAAGAAAGTTGTGCGCGATGATAATACCGGTGTTATCATCAATCCCGGAAATAACGGCGATCCCAATCCGTATTTACTCACTTTCGATCCCAATTACGTATATGCACCAAACCAGGGTATCCGTGGCTTCGTAGGAATACGATGGGTTATTACTAACGGTGACAAATAATCGTGAATAACTTGTGAATAAATTGGAGAGATGCCGTATACTTGTACGGTAAATCTAACCCAATGAAAAAAATCTCTACCCTGATGGTAGCCGTTATGGCTATCGTGACCGCACATGCGCAATTGAGTCTCTTCAAGAAGGATCCCGCCAATCCCGGTTTCGGAAAGGCGGTTGAACAGATCCTGGGCGACTTCCCTTACAATTACAAACACCTCACCGGCGACCTGGTACTGCAGGAAGGAGAGCTCTCGCAATTCGCTTCCACCGTGAATTTGCCGGGAGCACAGAGCTGTGTGATAGCACACTATCATTCAGGTCTGGACACCACGGCCTCTTACCAGGGATTCATGTACAAGGCAGAGGAATTTGAAGATGCCGCGAAGGAATACCGCCGGCTGTTCACCCAACTGAAAGGTTGTAAGCTGAGAATGGTGGATGGTTCTGTTTATTTTCTCGATGGCGATTATGAAGCCCCCGCAGAAGAAAAGGATTTCAGCATCAGCATGCTCAAGATCCAGACTGCTGATGATCGTTACAAACTTTTCAAAGTGGAACTGGAAATGCTTTACAGGATCGATCACTTTGTGGTGAATATCAATTTCATCACCCGTAAAAAAGATGAAGACGAGCGTCCCGACTGGTGGACAGGAAAATAATGTGAATTTGCACTATTAAATGCAGGCCGCCTGTTTTTACAGGTGGTTTTTTTATTGTTCGATGAAACTAACGGTGCCGCCTACCCATTCTTTGTCCTTGTTGTAGCGGACGCCGATCATCTTGCCTTTACTGAGGCGTGCAAGATTGATAGCAGGCCTGGGCCTGTCACAGCCATCTTTCCAGAGATACATGATCCGTATCTCCACTTTGGCGGGAATATCGGGAGTATCCACAATGTCAGCATACTGTACTTTCTTTTGCAGTATCCAGTTCTCCGGATCTTTGACTGCATCGATATCTTCCTGCGTTACATCTATCACCACGCCCTGGCCGGCGAAGGAGAACAGGGGTTTCAATACATAGTCACCGAGGTTCCCGGGTAATTGTTTCAATTCATTCAGGAAGAAGCTTTCCGGAACATAGGGATGTTGTATGAAGGGCAGGGTGAATTTGCTGATCCTGTAGAACCAGTTGGGATGGGTGATCCATTCCACATCGAGGTCCTGCGTGATGTCCAGGAATGAACCGAGGTTTTCCTTCCGGGCATTCAGATCATCGAATATCACGCGGTTGTATACGCGCAGCACGCGTGTTTTGACACCGTCCTTCATGTAATACAGTGAGCGGCCTTCCCGGATCAGTTTGGTGATGCAAACCGGTTCGATGCCGAGATAATCCTTCGTGCAATAAAAATCGATCCTTGTTTTCTGTTCATCGGGTTTGATCTCCAGCAGGATCACATTCTCCGGGGGCGTATCGCCGAGTATCACCTGTTTCAATTCATCTATATAGGATGCTTTCGTATGTCCATTGAGGAAAGGGCTGTAGTTGGCTGGTATGTCGAAATTATTCCTGAATTTTTCGGACATGTACACCTGGAAACCGTAGAGGGAGGGGAAGCCCTGAAGTTCGATGAGCTGTGGCTCTGGTTGACCGCTGGCATCCAGGCAGACGCCGAAATCGAAAGCGATCATATGGGGGTGATCACTTTCACGCGGCACCCGCTCCGTATCGGGAATGGCGCGTTCCGTAAGCTCTTTGAAGGATGGCTCTGTGATCAGGTCAACGATGCGCTCGCAGGCATCGATCATTTTGGCAGCGAAATCCTTACTTATGAATACAGGTGTTTCTGCCACGCGGAACTCGATAGCGCCGGGGTAGCCGCTATCCATTTCCTTGAGGAATTGTTGGTAACGCTCGGAGGTAAACGCACTGTTATAGGACTTTCGGAGACTGGGGACCATGATCTGGAATTTGAAGGGAAGTTACGGAATCGGTGGGAGAGTGCATACAGGCTGGTGTTCGTGGGAGGCGAACAATATATGTCGCTCGCCTTTGAGGCGCCGGACTGGCGGTTTTCTGATTAAGCAGGAATACCCACGAGCTCTTCTGTAGCCAGTCTTAAAAAATTAGGGAGTACATGCGCATAAGTGTACCTGATCTTGTCGGGATCATTGAGTTGCTCGATCATGGAGCTCCATTTGGCTTCGCCATGATTGCTGATCACGGTTCGTTTCTTGTCTTCCCGCAACAGGTACATCGTCATTCCGGCGGCATCGGCTTCCGGGTGGAACTGTGTACCCACCATGTATTCATTGAAGCGCAGGGCCATGATGGCGCGTTCCAGCGGAACATGGGGCCTTTCTTTTTCGATGGCAAGGATGGCGCCGCCGAGCTGGCGGATGCGCTGGTGATCAGGCTGGATCACCTGGAAATCACGACTGTCCACTGCATAAAAAGGATCCTGCAGATCCGCGAAGAGCGGCTCTGTATGTCCTTTATCCAGCATATGTACGGGAAATACGCCGAAGGCGGTGCTTTTTCTTCTTTTTACTTCTGCCACTTTGAAATAGCGGCAGGCCAGCTGGAAAGAATGGCAAATGAAGAGTACATGTTTTTTCACCGGATGGCCGGGATGTTGATTGTACTCCTGTACGGTATTGATCCAGTTGAAATATTTGTTTTCCCATTCACTGCCTTCGCTGTCAACAGGTGAACCGGGGCCGCCACTGGAAATATAGAGGTCGTAACTGAGATCGGGAAGTTGCTGCAGCTTGCGCACTTCAAATTCGTCCCATACCATCTCCAGCTGATGTGCGATGCCGTACTGCTGCAGGATCTCGCGGATACAACGCATACCCTCGTTAGCCTGACCTTCATAAAGATCGAGGATGGCTATGCGGATTTGTTTGTGATCGCTCCTGTACATGGCTGCAAACTTACATTTTTTTGGTGGTCGTATGAACCCGCTATGGGCACCGGGAATAACCGGAACAGCCAGCGCGGGCGATGCAGGTGTTTATCAATAACAAAGCAGGTCCGGGATTGTTGTTGGAACGTTCCCGGCCTGCCTGTTAAGTAATTGGGAATTATTTAATTAAGTGCTTATACATTTCTTCCGCCACCAGTTTGTTACCGGCGTCGTTGAGATGGACCCTGTCAGTGGTGAGAATACCTTTTTCCTGGTTGTCTTTATTATTAACGAGATTATAATCCAGGAATGCTTTTCTCAGATCGATGAGCTCGCAGTTATTGCCTGCTGCGATATTACGGATGATGGTTGCATATTTATTGAGGTCCCCATCCAGTTCATTACTGTAATCTGTTTTCTCGCCGATTGCAGCTGGCGTGCAGAGCAGCACTTTGATATTTTTCGCTTTCAGTTTTTTGATGATGGCATTGTAGAAGCGTTCGAATTTGTCGGCATCCGTTCCGGTACCGGAGCTGCGTTTGTGCCATACGTCATTCACGCCCACCCAGATCACAACGATGGAGGGATCTTTGGCCAGTACATCGTCTTCGAGGCGAAGGTAGAGATCGTATACTTTATTGCCGCCAATGCCGGCGCCGATGAGATCGTATTTATTCTCCAGGCCTTTCGCTTTCACCATATCCTTCAGCACAGTGATATAGCCTTTGGGATTCACGCCTGCCTGGGTAATACTATCGCCAAAGAAGACGATCTTCTCTGGTTTCTGAAAAGTGGTAAAGGATGCCAAAATGATCAGTAAGCTTAGTGAAGAAAGCAATTTTTTCATACGCGGGTTAATATGTATTGATCAAATCTAATGGTTTTTCCAGTTTTGCGAAAACTCAGTTTCGGTAGCCTCCAGCGCCAGGCCGGATATTAATTTTCCGTTTTCGCAGCCACTAAATTCCCGGTGCATGCAAATATTTTGAATATTTGACAATCGAAATGCCGGAAACATGGGAAAATTCTCTAAAGTAATTTGCTGGTCCATCTTGCTGCTGTTTGCAGGAAGCCCTCTCCTGGCGCAGCAGAGACCCAAACAGAATACAGAACAGCAAACGGTGCCCGGCCGCCAGAACAGTCCTGCCCAATACAACAAGCCCTATGTGATCCTGATATCGGCTGATGGTTTCCGTTACAACTACATGCAAAAGTTCAATGCGGTGAACCTGCAAAGGCTGAGCAGTGGCGGTGTTCGCGCCAAATCCATGATCCCGGCCTTTCCATCGCTCACTTTTCCCAATCATTATACCCTGGCAACGGGTATGTATCCTGCGCATCATGGACTGGTGGACAATACCTTCTTCGATCCTTCTCTTCGTCGCCGCTATTCCATCGGCAATATCAAAGAAGTAACAGACAGCATCTGGTATGGCGGTGAGCCACTCTGGGTGCTGGCCGAAAAACAGCAGCTGCTTTCAGCGAGTTTCTACTGGGTAGGTTCCGAAGCGCCGGTACAGGGTATCCGTCCCAGTTACTGGTATCATTACGGAATGGAGATCGCGATGCCTGAGCGCCTCGCTGCTGTCAGGGACTGGTTGTTGCTGCCCGACGAAAAACGCCCTCACCTGATCACTTTCTATTTTCCCGAAGTGGACCACGAAGCGCATGAGCATGGTCCTGATGCGCCGGAGACCGCTGCCGCCGTTCAGCTCATCGATCAAACGATCGGTCAGCTGCAGGCTATCATCGATTCCTCAAAACTTCCCGTGAATGTGATCTTCGTTTCCGATCACGGCATGAGCACTGTAGATACCGTTAACACCCTGCAGCCGCCTGCTGCGGATACCTCCAAATTCTGGATCACAGTCGGCGACATGACCATCCATCTCTATTCCAAAAGCAAGAACCCCCAGGAAATCCAATCTCAGTACGAACAACTGAAAGCGGCTGCGAACGGCTATGATGTCTATCTCACTTCTTCCACACCGCGCCGTTGGAAATACAATTCCCAAAACGACCGCTATGGCCGCATCGGTGATATCCTGATCGTTCCGCGCTATCCCAGGATCTTCTCCTGGGGCAATCGCCGGCCGATTCCCGGCCGTCACGGTTATGATCCCTACCGTCATAAGGAAATGCATGCCAGTTTCTACGCCTGGGGTCCGCAGATCCGGTCAGGCAGGACCATCAGCACCTTCCAAAACGTTCATGTATATGCGCTGATAACAAATCTCCTTGGCCTTAAAATCACAACGCCAACAGATAGCCGAAATGCCCTTTCACGCAAAGTTCTCCAGTAAGCCCTGGGGCGCACCGGGATATGGTCTTTTGAGGCGCAACGGGAGATGGTCTTTTGCAGCTGTAAAATATACCGCCGCGGGAGAATATTATTTGAGCTTTGGTGGGGGAGGAAAGGGCTGTGATATTACTATTGGTCTTCTTCGCTTATATTTTGAAGGCCTCAAAAGACCATCTCCCGTTGCGCATGTCCCGGCATGTGCAGCACTTCAGGACTGATTATTCAATAACCTTTACGCTTCAATGATTTTGCCTTGTATGGTTGATGAAAGGCTAACAGCCGGCCGTGAAGATTTGAAATCCGCCTCTTCTGATGAAGATATTTGGAATGAATATTTGAATATCAGAGACCCCTGGCCTGAGTTTCCTAATCAATGATGCACCCGTTACCCCCATCCCTTCCCCCTTTGCAGAGAATGTGCGGAGCCTTATCAGGGAGAAACAGGTGATGCACTCACAACGACACTGGCGGTGAGGGTGTATGAAAAATCGGCCTCGAAATATAAGCGAAGCAGTTCATGAGTATTTCCTCCGCCCCATCTTCCCCCACCAAAGTTCAAATAATATTCTCCCGCGGCGGTTCATTTCGCCAGCCGTATTTTTCATACCCCGAATCCGCCCCCAAAAATTCAAGCTTATCTTTCAAACACTTTTTCTCCATTCACATAAGTCTTCTGCACATTCACCTGCAACAACTCACCCTCTGCCGCTTTCATTATATCAGCATTCAGCAGCACAAAATCTGCAACCTTCCCCTTCTCCAGACTGCCTTTTTCCTTTTCTTCAAAATTTGATTTAGCGGCCCAGATGGTCATGCCGCGGAGTGCAGCTTCTCTGCTGAGTGCATTTTCAATCTGGTAGCCATTGGCGGGCCAGCCTTTGGCATCTTTGCGGATGACGGCGGCAAAGAAGGTTTTGAAAGGGGAGATGTCTTCAACGGGGAAGTCGGTGCCGAGGGGGATCCAGCCGTTTTGTTTCAGGAGGTCGTTGAAGGCGTAGGCGCCGCGGACGCGGTCGGGGCCGAGGCGTTGTTCTGCCCAGTACATATCGCTGGTAGCGTGTGTGGGTTGTACGGAGGGGATGATGCTGTATTGGCCGAAGAGAGCGAAATCTGCCTTGTTCACTACCTGGGCGTGTTCGATGCGCCAGCGGCGATCGTTGGGACCTTTGAGGTATTTCGCATAGGTGTTGAGGATAGTTCGGTTGCCGGAGTCGCCGATGGCGTGGGTGCACATCTGGAAATTTTTGTTGTAGAGGATATTGGCAACGGAGTCGAAATGCTCGGGGGCGCTGAGGAGGAATCCGCTCCAGTTGGGTTTGTCGGAGTAGGGTTTGAGCAGGCAGGCGCCGCGGGATCCGAGAGCGCCGTCGGCATACACTTTGAAGCCGTTGATATGGAGGCGATCGGTTTTGACGGAGCCTTTGGCGAAGAGGTAATCGAAATTGGCCTTGCCATCGCTGAGCATAACGTAGAGGCGCATTTTGAGCTCACCGCTTTTGTGAAGACGGTCCATCATTTCGGCTACCTGGTAGGGCAGGCCGCAATCGTCGATGGTGGTGAGGCCCATGGCGAAGCAACGCTGCTGTGCATCGAGCAGGCCCTGTTTTATTTGTTGGGCTGAAGGATCCGGAATGATGCGGCTTACGAGATCGATGGCATTATCTACCAGTATGCCCGTGAGCTTGCCGTTGCGGGCTTCCACAGTTCCGCCGGTGATGATGATGCCGGGTTTGAGATTGGCCATCTGCAGGGCTTTGTTGTTGGCGATGGCAGCATGACCATCGATCCTGGAAAGCAATACAGGACGGTCCGGGAATAAAGTGTTGAGTGCTTCATTGTCGGGGAATTCTTTCTCTTCCCAGTCGTTCTGGTCCCAGCCGCGGCCGATCAGCCAGCCATCGGGATGTGATTGGGAGAAGGAGCGAAGTGTATCGGTGATGGCCTGCCAGCTATCCGTTCCCGTTAGATCGGCGGTTTGGAGGCCGAGGCCGTAACTATAGAAATGCGCATGTGCATCGATGAAGCCCGGGTAGATGAATTGTCCTTTTGCATCCAGCGTTTCATTCGCTTCATATTTTTTCAGGAGGGCTTCATTGGAGCCTGTTTCCAGTATTTTACCGTCTTTGATGGCCATGGCTTCGGCAGTGCTGAAACTGCTGTCTACGGTGTAAATGATGGCATGATGCACCAGCAGGTCGATCTTTTCTTTGGAAGCGCTGCAGGTGACCAGCAGGAGGAGTGGCAAGGCGTAGATGATTCTCATAATTGTCCGTTTGAAATGAATGCGTACCGGAAAGTAAGGATTTTTTGATTAGGCAGTATGCGGTGCGCCGCCGATTGAGTAAATTGGGTAAAACAACCTTTATGAGAAAACTGCTTGCTGTTCTGCTGCTCGGCCTGGCCTGTACCGGCTTTACTGCCTGCATGAACGATCATACGGCTACCCCGCCGTGCAGCTACTTCAATACAGGCGATACAGGCGTGCTTACAGCGGGGATCCGCATGATCCCGGTGCAAACGCCAAAGGGAACTTTCAAGGTTTGGACCAAACGCTTCGGTAATAATCCGGCCATCAAAGTATTGCTGCTGCATGGCGGGCCGGCCATGACGCATGAGTACATGGAAGCGTTTGAAAGTTTCTTCCCCAAAGAGAATATCGAATTCTATGAATACGATCAGCTGGGTTCTTATTATTCCGATCAGCCAACGGACAGCAGCCTCTGGACCATCGACCGTTTTGTTGATGAAGTGGAGCAGGTACGGAGCGCTTTGAAACTGGACAGTTCCAATTTCTTCCTGCTCGGCAATTCCTGGGGTGGTCTCCTGGCCATGGAATATGCATTGAAATACCAGCAGCACCTGAAAGGGCTGATCATCTGCAATATGATGGCCAGTTGTGCTGATTACGATGAATACTCAAAAGAAGTGCTGGCGCAGCAATTGCCCCGGCCTGTTTATGACACCATCCTGCAACTGGAAAAAGCGAATGATTATGGCAATCCCACTTACTCAAGATTGCTGATGCAATATTTCTATCCTGAACATATCTGCCGGCTGAAAGAATGGCCCGATCCGGTGAACCGCTCATTGAAGCATGTTAACGCTGCTGTATATACGCTGATGCAGGGGCCTTCCGAGTTCGGTATTTCGGGCCGCCTGGCAAACTGGGACAGGAAGAAAGACCTGCCCCTGATCACAGTACCCACACTCACTGTAGGCGCTACGCATGATACGATGGACCCGGAGCATATGCGCTGGATGAGTACGCAGGTGAAACGCGGGCAATACCTGCATTGCCCCAATGGCAGTCATCTCAGCATGTGGGATGATCAGCAGGTGTTCATGAATGGCGTGATAAGATTCATCAAAGAAACATCAGGTGTCCGCTAAGAACTGCGAGTGGATATAATCCACTACACTCACCAGGTTCTTCGATTGTTCATATACGGCGAGCTGACGATCAGCTCCGGTACCGTGTTCCATGATCTTGCTCACGTAATTCACCGCATGGCGGCTGCCGAGCGGATCAACCACATCATCGATGAAGTCCAGCAGTTCATTGATCAGCACACGCGTGTTCACTTCTTCTTCTTTTCCGAAGTCGATCAGGCGTCCATCCAGTCCATAGCGGCTGGCGCGCCATTTGTTTTCGTTGATGAGAGAGCGGCTGTATTGAATGAAATTGAGGTTCTGTGTTCTGAGTTTGTAGATCTTGGCGCAGACTCCCTGGAATAAAGCGGCGATGGCGATGGTATCGGAAACGGTCATGGGCACATCGCAGATGCGGAATTCCACGGTATTGAAGAAAGGATGCACGCGGAGGTCCCACCAGATCTTCTTGGCATTATCGATACAATTGGTCTTTACCAGCAGCTTGATATAATTATCGTAATCCTCGATGGTGTCAAAGGTTTCGGGGATACCTGTACGTGGGAATTTGTCGAATACCCTGGTGCGGAAACTCTTGTAACCTGTTTGCCTTCCTTCCCAGAAAGGTGAGTTCACGCTGAGTGCATAAATATGCGGCAGGAAATAGCGGGTGGAATTGGCGATATGATTGGCCATTTCGCGGCTCTCCATGCCAACATGCACATGCAGCCCGAATATGAGGTTGCTGCGTGCAGCTTCCTGTAGTTCATTCACAAGCTCACTGTAACGGACATGATCTGTGATGAGCTGGCTTTCCCAATGACTGAAGGGATGCGTTCCTGCGGCGCCGATATGATAACCGAGGTCACCGGCAATACCGGCAATGGTGTTACGCAATTGGGCTACATCTTTATAGGCTTCATCCACGTTGGCGCAGATATCGGTCCCTACTTCTACTACGGCCTGGTGCATCTCGGCTTTCACCTTGTCTTTGATCACCTTCTGACCTTCTGTTACGATCTTCTGCTCATGGCTCTTCAATTCGCGCGTAACAGGGTCGATGACCATGTACTCTTCTTCGATGCCAAGGGTAAACTGGTTGTATGAAATATTTGACATGTGGCTAATGTGATAATAACTGTTTCGTTACACTTCTTTTCAGGTATTCCCCCCAGGTGAGATTGTCCCTGTGTGGCTGATGTGCCAATGCTCTTTCGATGGCATAGGTGGCGGCTGTTTCCACTACCCAGTTGAAATTTTCTTCTCCTACACTCGGAAGGTCTGCGTCCGGTGCGGGATTGCAGAAGTCGATCGCATAGGGGATACCGTCTCTCACAGCCAGTTCAACGGTATTGAAATCATATCCGAGGAATTGATTGAGGCGAAGCACGATGTCTTCCATCAGTTGTAAACGTTCTGCTGAAGGAGTAAAGTTATGAGTATATCTTAAATGATGCGGATTTCTTGGTTCATATCCCATGATGCGAACATATTTTCCTCCGATGCAATAACAACGGTAATACTCTTCGAAAATTATCTCTTCCTGCAACAGCATCACCAGTTGCCCGGTTTCTTTGTGCTTCTGGAAGAAATCATCCATGTCGTGCAATTTGTATACGTTCTTCCAGCCGCCGCCTGCAAAGGGTTTCATGTAAGCGGGAAAGCCCACATAATCAAAGATGCCTTTCCAGTCCATCGGGTAGACGAGGTTGCTGAAACTTTCATTGCTGGTATCCGGAGGCAGCTCATGGGAGGGGAGGATCACTGTTTTGGGAACAGGCACTCCGATTTTCACTGCAAGACAATTATTGAAGAATTTTTCATCGGCGCTCCACCAGAAAGGATTGTTGATTACGGCTGTGCCGCAGATGGCGGCATTCTTGAGAAAGGCGCGGTAGAAAGGAACATCCTGCGAGATACGGTCCACAATCACCGTGTATTCATCGGCGGCACCCTGAACCACTTTATCTATCAGCACTGGTTCGGCCATGATACCATCCACCTGCCGTTTGTTCACCTCCTCGATAAAAGCCATGGGGAATGATCTTTCTTTACCGAAAAGTATCCCGATCTTTTTCATAAGCGCTGGGTTTAAAAAATGAAAAGGGCAGAGTGGTAACCAAATTTATCGGAACCGGGGCATAAAAACAAATCGGAATGCCTATTTTTGACGCGTTATGGATACAGCTATCAGTACCGGGGTGATGGTAGAAACGGTTACATTACCATCAGATGTCCTGGAAAGAACGGTTAAGGTCAATTGCTACATTCCCCCTGTTCCCGCAGCACAAGCATCAGTGCCAGTGCTGTTCCTGAATGACGGGCAGGATATGGAGGCTATCGGTCTGGAAAAGATCCTTCATGAACTTTTTTCCGGCAACCAGGTAAGGCCCATCATGGTAGTAGCCATCCACTGTGGCGAAGACCGTATCAACGAATACGGCATGATCCATTCAGTCGACTTCAAGGGACGCGGCGCCAAAGCCGCTTTGTACCAGCAATTCATTCTCGAAGAATTACTCCCATATTGTTGCTACCGCTACCCGATGATGGTGCGCGGAGAAAAATCCTTTGCAGGTTTCTCCCTCGGCGGACTCAGTGCACTGGACCTCGTGTGGAACAATCCACGCGTGTTCAGCACAGCCGGCGTTTTCTCCGGATCACTCTGGTGGAGAAGCAAAGACAAAACAGAAAAAGATTATAATCAATACCGCGACCGCCTCATGCATCGCCAGATCCGTGAAGGCGTATATCATCCCGGACAACGTTTCTTCTTCGAAGTAGGAGAGCAGGATGAAAAGGAAGACAGGAACAAGAATGGCGTGATCGATACCATCGATGATACTATCGACTGCATGCGCGAATTGTATTACAAAGGATACCTGGAAGGAAAGGATCTGAAATACCTTCAGTTGCCTGATGGCAGGCACGATGTGGAAACCTGGGCCAAGGCAATGCCTGTGTTCCTCAAATGGGCATGGCCGGCGTATTGATGATTTACTGAACAAGCTGCTGCCATTGCAGCTTCTTACCATCTTCATTTTGTATCTGAATGGTGTATTGTCCGGCTTTCAGCGACAATGCGCGTTGCTCCTTTCTGTTCCGCATCAGGATGATGTCAACCGGCACTGCCGTATCGATATCTTCTCCTGCAGGCCAGGCAAAAACCAATACAGGATAACCGATAGTAAGTTTTTTGGCTGGAGGGTGAAATGCAATCCTGCCGGGCATCAGGTTGAATAACCAGGATGGTCTGTCGTGGAGATAAGAGGTTTGCGGATGGAACAGCCTGATATCGTACAAATGATCTCCTGTAATGCCATTGTAGGTTTCCCCTTTTTCATTCACAAGCACAGCAGGCCAGGCAGCCTGTATATGACGATAATCCGCTGCTTCGAAGAAGGGCGCTGAATGTTCCGTCAGCGCATCCTGGTTGATGGTGAGCGGATCTGTTCCTGTGATCTTTTTCAAATGCCCGGCCATGGCCATCCGTTGCTGCTGGTCCTCTTTTTCCTCAACATGACCATAACCACAATGGATAAGGTATTTGCCTGGATGTTTTTCCATGAAGGCTGCGATATTCTTTGCCTGCCCCAATTCCCTGTCGTATTCCTCATCGGTGTACTCGTAATCAAAAATGATAAAGCCCAGCTGTAATGCTTCGCGAATGAGATTGCCGAACTGCGGCTCCTGCGTATAATAACCAGTGGAGCCCACCGGATAACCGCGGCGGTTCAGGGCAGTATCCAATCCGAAGAGGGCTTCCAGTCCAAGATAACGATAGCCTTTTTCATACAGGCCGCGCAGCAGGCTGGTGGTGAAAATCCTGTGCAGGGGCTGGTAATGGGCTTCATTGATGATGATGATATTTTCGTTGGCCGCACGTTCAATGATATACTGCTTTGCCTCAACCGGTTTGTATTGCGCCAGTTTTGATTGTTGATCCAGCCACAAACCCCTTGGCATCTTCATCGCTTTGAACTGGGAATCCGCCAGCGATAGACTCTCTTCGTATTCACCAATGAAAGAGAATTCCCAGGATGCTGTCTGCTCTTTCCAGGAGTTAGAATCCAGTTGGAGATTTTCTATGATCCTTTTGGGAAAAGAATACCCGGCCGAGGTTTGTGCATGCAGCACAGGGGCGGGGATACAGAAGAGTATCAGTAAAAAACAGTTCAGTTTCATGGCGGCTTGATTGAATG
Source organism: Pseudobacter ginsenosidimutans (assembly GCF_007970185.1). Classification (NCBI taxonomy): domain Bacteria; kingdom Pseudomonadati; phylum Bacteroidota; class Chitinophagia; order Chitinophagales; family Chitinophagaceae; genus Pseudobacter; species Pseudobacter ginsenosidimutans. The sequence continues at coordinate 4,591,633 of NZ_CP042431.1, forward strand.
CGTCAACAAATAAAGCCTTTTCTGTCAATAAAACAAAGGCCGCCACCTCCCCAGGTGACGGCCTTTTCTTATAACCCCAAACAACAACCGATATTTTGCCATGCCGGTTGTGTACAGCCTTGCTGAAACAATTCCTTTCTTACACTACATGCACAGGGGTGAAACCATCTTCGGTTTCGGTGGGCACATAGTCTTCAGTCATTAATTCTTCTATCGATTTTTGTTGTTTCCTTTTCTTTCTTCTCCTGTTTCCCCAATGGTCGAAGATGGCGTAGATCACAGGTACAATGATCAGTGTCAGGAAGAGCGAGCTGATCAAACCGCCGATGATCACCCATGCCAGACCATTCTTCCATTCGGCGCCGGGGCCGGAAGCGATCGCAATCGGCAACATACCGAATACCATCGCGATGGTGGTCATCAGGATCGGGCGCAACCTTGCATGGTTGGCCTGGATCAATGCATTGAAGGTATCTTCACCGGCCTGTTTCCTGTGGTTGGCGAAGTCCACGATCATGATCGCGTTCTTACACACCAGACCGATCAGCATGATCACACCCAGGATGGTGAAGATGTTAAGTGAGTTATTGGTCAATCCCAGTGCCAGCAGGGCTCCGATAAAGGAGAGCGGCACAGAGAACAATACCACGAATGGCGTTACAAAACTATCGTACAAGGTTACCATCACCAGGTAAACCAGCAGGATAGCGGCCAGTAGCGCTACACCGAGCGTACCGAAACCTTCACTCTGGTTTTCCATATCGCCACCCCAGATCCAGTTCACACCAGTTGGCTTGCGGATCTGCTCGAAGGCTTTCTGCCATTCAGATGCGATGGTTCCGCTCGGGCGGCCCACGGTCTGACCCTGAACTGTAACCGAAGGGCTCTTGTCGCGGCGCTCCAGCTGACTGGGGCCTGATGATTCCGTGATGGTGGCGAACTGCGATAGCTTGATCGATTGTCCTTTATCGTTAGTGAACTCCAGGTTGCGCACATCATCGATGCTGCTGCGGTTGAAAGCTCCGTAACGGATATTGATATCGTACTCGTATTCACCGGCGCGGTATTTACCATCGGTATTACCGTTGAAGGCTGTTTGCATGGTAAGACCTACGGTTTGTAAGGTCAGTCCTAGACTGGCCATCTTATCGCGGTCCACCTGCACATTGATCTCGGGGTTTCCGGATTCAACGGTAAGCTTGATCTCGGTAGCTCCCCTGATCTTTTTCAGTTCGGCCATGGCCGCGTTGGCGAATACCATTGCACTGTCAAGATCAGAGCCGGTCACTACCAGCGCAAGTGGCGCCTGGTCTGCTGTTCCCAGCATACCGATCGGTGTGGTCTTGATCTTTGCGCCTACCAGTACCTGCTGCAATTCCCTTTTCACTTTGGCGGCATATACATAAGAGTCGTCTGTCCTGAGTTGTTTGGGAACGAGCTTTACCAGCACTTCCGATTTATAGGGTGTGGATTGAGATGCACCCAATCCTTCGCTGGTCTGCCCAACGGTAGTGATGAGGTCTACCACTTCCATTTTATTGCGCAGGAATTTTTCAGCTTTCTGCGTCATCTGGTTGGTCTGCTCGATGGCGGCATCCTTCGGCATTTCGATCTGCACTAAAAATTCACCACGATCACTCTTCGCAAAGAACTCACCACCGATGAAGCCACCGCCAACCATGTAAAGCGATCCCACAAAGAGCACCAGTACCAGGGCCAGCGTAACACGTTTGTGGTGCAGGCTCCATTTGAGGATATTGGTGATCCAGTGTGTGAAAGAGGTCAATCCTTTTTCAAAACGAAGGATGATCTTTCCGAAAATATTCTTGCCTGTAATATGTTCCAGTTTACCGAACCTCGAGCTCAGCCAGGGTACAATGGTGAACGAAGAGAGGAGCGATAACATGGTGGAGATGATCACCACCACACAGAACTGTTTGATGATATTGGAAACAAGACCTGTGCTCAATGCGATCGGCAGGAACACTACTACAATCACAAGTGTGATGGCAGTTACGGTAAAGCCGATCTCTTTCGTGCCTTCATAAGCGGCACGCACACGGTTCTTGCCCATCTCCATGTGCCGGTAGATATTTTCCAGTACCACGATGGCGTCATCCACCAGGATACCAACCACGAGAGAAAGGCCCAGCAGGCTCATCAGGTTGAGTGTGTATCCGAACAGCGCCATACCAATGAAAGTAGCAATGAGTGATGCAGGGATACTCACCATCACAATGATCGCGTTCCTCAGACTGTGCAGGAAGAACAGCATCACGAATGCCACCAGCAGTACCGCGATCAGCAGGTCATGCACCACCGAGTCAGCTGCTTCGAGTGTGAACACGGAGCTGTCGTTCGCGATGGCCAGTTTCAGACCCACTGCCGCATAATCCTTCTCCAGTTGTGCGATCTGTTTTTGTACGCCTTCAGATACCGCCACCGCGTTGGCATCGGACTGTTTGATGATCTGGATGGCGATAGAGTTCTCCTGGTTCACGCGGCTGATCTTTTCCACTTCCTTTTGCGAATCCTGTACATCCGCCACATCTCCCAGTCTTACCTGGATGCCATTATTGGAAGTGAGCACCAGGTTGCGTAATTCTTCGATGGTCTTGTATTTTCCTGATAATCTTACCAGGATACTTTGCTCCCGCGTTTGTACATTACCGGTAGGGAAGTCGAGGTTGGAGCCGAGGATCATCTGTTGCGCCTGTGGCACGGAAATGCCATAACCTTTCAGTTTGTCCGCATCCAGGCTCACCTGGATCTCTCTTTCCTGTCCACCGATCAGGTTTACCTGCGCAACACCTTCCAGCCTCGACAAAACAGGACTTACCCTTTTATCGATGAGATCGAAGAACTCTTTCTCGTCCATATTGGCCGAAGAGGAAAGTGTTACAACAGGAAGATCATCGAGCGAAAATTTATTCAGAGAAGGAGGATCGATATCATCCGGAAGGTCTTTCAGGATGGCGTTGATCTTCCTTTGTGCGTCGTTGAGTGCATAATCCGCGTCTGCTGTTGATTGCAGCTGGATAGTAACAAGCGATACGCTTTCGAGCGATTTTGATTCCAGTTTCTTGATATTCTCCAGCGATGCTACCGCATCTTCCACTTTTTTGGTTACCGTATTCTCAACCTCACCAGGCGAAGCGCCGGGGTAGGTGGTAACGATGGTGATCGCTTTGGTATCGAACTTCGGGATCAGTTCGTAACCAAGCAAGGAATAGCTGAACAACCCACCCAGCGTGAGTATCGTGAACAACACGATCACGAGGGATGGACGTTTGATTGATATTTCTGCCAGTTTCATGTAATAATGATTAAGTCTGCAACAATGGGTACCGGTCTATTTGATCACACTGACCTTAGTGCCATCTGCCAGATTGATCTGGCCGCTGGTGATCACCTGGTCACCTTCCTGTAATCCGTCGAGCACTTCCACCTGGTTGCCGAATACACGGCCCGCTGTTACTTTTTTCAATTTGGCTGTGCCATTTTCTGCAATGAAGATCTCACCGCTGCTCACGCTGCCCACGAATGCTGTGCGTGGTACGATGATGGTGGCAGCCTGGTCAGGGAAATCAAATACGGCTGTGCCGTACATACCTGCTTTCAATTGCTGGCCGGGATTGTTGGCGATGGTGATCTCAACCGGGAAGTTGAGACTGGCATCTGCCTTTGGAGCAATGAAAGTGATATTGCCTTTGAACGCTGTTCCGGGGAATACACTGGCTTTCACATTCACTTCCCTGCCTGTTTTCAGATTGGCTACCTGTGCTTCGTTAACTGTCACCATCAGTTTGAGCGTGCTTACATTAACGATATCGAAGAGCTTGGTTCCGGCAGCCACTACTGAACCGGGCTCGATATATTTTGCATTCACGATCCCATTGATACTGGCGCGGATGCTGGCATCACCGAGGTTGATCCTGCTGGCGTCCAGCTTTGCCCTGGCATTGCTGAGTTGCAGCTTGGCCTGGTCCAGTTGCTGTTGTGTTACACCACCTGTTTTGAAGGCATTGCTGTACCGGTCAAAATCGGTTACTGCTGTCTGATATGCTGCTTCTGCGCTGGACAGGTCTACATTGAGCTGATCAACACGGATGGTGGCCAGCACCTGTCCTTTGGAAACATGGCTTCCTTCTTTCACAAGTACATTCACAACACGACCTGCTTTTTCAGCAGAGAAGCTGAGCTCCTGAGAAGGCGCGAAATTGCCGTTTGCGATCACGTCCAGTTCGGGAGCAGATTTAACAACGGGGCTCACGCGTATTGCTACAGTAGCATTCGTTTGCGCCACCACGGCAGTTTTCTCTTCCGATTTCTGTTTGTTCTTCTTCAGTACACTTGCGATCAGAAAGAGGGAACCGCCGATCAGCACTACCGCCAGGAGTATGCGAGTTATCTTTTTCATATTCTGTTAGTTTAAGAGTGATTTTAAATTTCCCTGCGATTTGATCAGTTGTATTTCCGCGAGGCGGTAGTCCAGCAGGGCGGATGAATAATTATTTTGAGCTGTAGTAAGACTGTTCTCCGCATCCAGTAAGTCTGTAAGCGGCGCCAGTCCCTGGTTATAGTTGTTGCGTGTATTATCGTATACTTCCCGGGCGAGCTCCACATTCTCTTTCTGATTGTTCAGTGTGATGATGCTGTTGGAGATCTGCGTCCTCGCATTTTCGAATGCGAGGTTCAGGCTGAGCTCGGTGTTCTTCAGGTCTTCCTGTACTTTCCGGATATCAACGTCCGCCTGTCTTACGCGTGAACGTGTTGCGAAGCCGTTGAAGATGGGGATCTTCAGGTTGAGACCGATTGATGCATAATCGAACCAGTTCACGGCAGGCTTGCCGGTACCGATCGGGAATTTATTACCCAGTCCCTGGTAACCGTAGTTGCCATTGAGGCTGAGGGTGGGATAGTACTCCGCTTTCACAGCGTCTTTCTGAAAGTTGAGCAGCACTTCCTGCTTTTTGAGCAGTTGATAATCCGTGAGCTTCGTCACATCCGGATTTGATGCAGCCAACTGGAACGAAGGTTCGATATTATCGAATGCGGCGGCAGGAATATCAATTGGCGTGGCGATATTCATACCCATATAAAACTTCAATGTGTTCTCCTGGATCTGAACGGCGTTCAGGATCTGCTGGCGTTGCGCCTGCAGGTTGGAGATGTTCACACGGGTTCTGTCCAGATCGATCTTCTTGGCCAGTCCATTTTTATATTGACCTTCTATCACTTCCTTCACACGCGTGGTAGTAGCGATATTACTGTCTATCACCACCAGTTTCTGGCGTTGAACCAGTACCTGGTAGTAATTGCTGGCCACCTGTTCGATGGTTTGTTCATCGGTGAGCGTGCTGAGGATCTTGTAATACTCCTGTGTGGTCTTTGCTGCTTTCAGCCCGGTGAATACGCTCTGGTCGAAAAGATTTTGTTGTAAAGAGATGGCAGCGCTGCTGCTCCATTTCTGTCCGAATGGGATCAGCAGTGTAGTGCCCGGTTGTCCTGCCAGTTCGCCGGGAACAGCGCTCAGCTGAAGAATGGGATTGTAGGAAAGGCTGCCTGATCCGGTAACGGTGGGAAGCGCGCGGCTTCTCACTTCTGCGATCTGGTGCCCGCTGTTCTCTTCATCGAGCTTTGCTTTCTTTACATTGGATTTGTGCTCCAAAGCAAACTCCAGTGCGTTCTTCAGGGTAAAGGGAGAGGGGAGCTGCGACTGCGTTTGAGCCTGCAGAACAGGTGCAAGACCTGTCAGCAATAGCAACACAAAGGCTGCTCTCCGGAAATGAATCATTTTCGGTTTCATGTTCATGATTGTTGTATGAAATAATTCCTGCCTTATGGCATCAAGCAAGCAATCGGGATATTATTGGTGAGTATGTAACTGCGTTTGTTCGTGTGTGTTATTCGTGAAAGAGCTCAGCTCTTCTTCCAGTGAAGGAATAGCAGCAGGTGTTACCACTCCGTAGAGGAAGAGGTAGAGGGCCTGGCGGAAAACTTCGTCCTTTGAATAATCGTTGGTAAGCCTGGAGGCGAATTCAAAATCCGTAGCGAGGTGCTGCTGCCAAATGGCGATCACCAGTTGCGGATGCAGGTTGCCACGGAAGATGCCTTCCTGGATGCCGGTTTCCAATGTTCTGATGATACGTGAGCCGATGGTGTTCTCCATGCTCTTGTTCAGCTCTACCCATTGAACAGGGTAATGCCTGCGCAGGTCTGTAAAGAATACTGGGTTTATCTTCTTGCAATAGTTGAGGACTGTACCGATATAGCCGAGCAGTTTCCTGAGACTATCAACCGGCTTTTCATCCACAGTCACCATCGCTGCTTCATAATCTGATGAGAGTCTGTTCGCCACTTTTTCCACCAGTTCCTGACGGGATACGAAATAGCGGTACAGCGTTTTCTTCGACATGCCCAACCGTGATGCGATGTCGTCCATGGTGAAGGATTGCACTCCCTGAGTGGTGAACCATTGGTAGGCAGTATCCAGAATTAATTGTTCCATGAATATTCGACTATTTTGGTTTAAAAGTCAAAAGTAATATCTTCGTTCGACTATTTTACTCAAATGGTCAAAAAGTTTGTTAGGGAAATGTGAAAAGGCGTAAAACTTACCATGAGCCTGGATGGGCGGCACCCTGGGTGGTATGCGTACATGTTTGATATACAATAAATAATGAGCGATACACGACAGAAACATAGAATATCTTCTACGTTTCCCCGTGCCGGCGTTCGGGCCTGTTGGGATTTCGGTATTTTTGTAATAATTCTAATCTGACTAAAAATGTCGAATAGTCAAGTTGTAAAAGACCCGGTCCGGGAAGAGATCTTAAGGAAGGCAGCTGAGCTGCTGGGCCGTTTTGGTTTCAAGAAGACCACGATGGAGGATATTGCCCGTGCGATCGGAAAATCAAAGAGCGCACTTTATTATTATTATAAGACCAAGGAGGAGATCTTCGAAGCAGTAGTGGCGGAGGATATGGATGAATCCCGTTGTATGACGGAGGAAAAGATGAACTCCGTGGAATCCGCTCCTGAAAAATTCAGGCTGATGTTCACTACCATCTTTGGATCTATCAGGGAGAAGATCGATAAGTTCTCTGTATTCCGTGCGGATGTGATGGAGAACCCTGCGCTGATGGAGAATATCGGCAAGGAACGCGATGTATACATGGAGAACCTGTTGCGCAACCTGGTGCTGTATGGGATCGAAAGGGGAGAGATCCGGAAGATGACAGACGAAGAGATCAGCGTCTGGACCAAAGTAACGAACATGACTATGCGCGCGATAGGCCAGCGGCTTTTCCTGGAGGATAATTTTGCCTATGTGGAGAAGCATCTTGATTTTCTGGCAGCGACGATGCTGAATGGAATTGTGGTGAAGAAATAATCAACTTATTAAATTGTTTTCAGTTTGAACAAGGGGCCTTATAAAGGTCCCTTGTTGTTTTATTCCCAAAAAATTCTACTTTTAGTTCACCATCAGCCAACCTTTCCTTCTTCCATCCTATTACTTCCTTAACTGCTATTGAGTAATGTCAATGGATCTGCCATACCCGGATGCCAGGTTGCTGGAAATGCTAGTAGAGGGCGACAGGCTTGCATTTGAGACCATCTACCGTAAGTACTGGTTCCCACTTTTTAACTCTGTTTTCAAACGTATTAAAGACAAACAAAAGGCGGAAGACCTGGTGCAGGAAGTATTCTTCAAACTGTGGAGGAACAAAGAAAAACTGTCTGTCGACAATCTTGAAGCCTATCTCAGAACGGCTGCCCGGTATGAAGCCATCAATTATTTATCGCGGACAAAGATCAGCTACCAGTTCTTCGAACCATTTCATGAGATCTTGCAGGACAGGGACCAGCCAGACCTTCAGTTATTTTCCAAAGACCTGCTGGACCTGATCCATTCCTTTGCAAAAACACTCCCGGAAAAACGCAGGCAGATCTTCCTGCTGCATATCCAATCCAGATTATCCACCAAAGAGATCGCCGAGAAGCTGGGCATTTCACAAAAGACCGTTCAAAACCAGTTGGGAACTGCATTGAACGAGCTGAAGCCCCGCATCCTTCAATTTGTTGCTGCGCTGATCACCACGCATTATTCCTGACCTGGAAAATATTTTTTAAATCTTTTGGGAGTTCCTTCCCTGTTTTGTGGCTATATAAAAGAAGCCTGCGCAGGCAAATAAAATCATGGCATGAAGAAATTACAGCGCTTATTGACACGCTATACGAAAGGTACCGCTTCTCCGGAAGAGAAGGAGTTTGTGGAGCAATATTATTCGCTTTTCGAGCAGGAGGCGGACCTGGGTATGAGTGAAGGTGAGCGCAAACAGTTGGTGGATGCCAACTGGGAAAAAATGGAAAACGGGATGAATGAGCCGCAAAGCGGAAAGCTGATCTACATGCTGGCTACCCGCAAGCGCTGGATCGCTGCAGCAGTGATATTCCTGATAGCAGGCGCGGGCTGGTTCTGGTATGCGGGAACAGGCACGAACACAGATAACCCTGTACAGACTGCTACTGCAGAGGATATTGCACCCGGAAGGAATGGCGCCATCCTTACTCTTGATAATGGCAAAGAGATATTGCTCGACAGTTCCGGTAGCGGTGTGATTGCCACTCAACATGGCTCGAAAGTAATATTGAATGATAACGGCGTGGTATATGCGCCAGAAGAAAAACCAGCTTCAGCAATTGTGTACAATACACTGTCCACGCCCAGAGGCAGGCAATTCCATATCGATTTGCCGGATGGCACGTCAGTATGGTTGAACGCAGCCAGCTCCATCAGGTTCCCGGCCAGTTTTACAGGTAATGAAAGAAAGGTTACCATTACCGGAGAGGCATATTTTGAAGTGGCTGCCAACAAATCGATGCCCTTTGTAGTGGATGTGAATGGAAAGGCAATGATACAGGTGCTCGGTACGGTATTCAATGTAAATGCTTACGAAGATGGCAAGGGTATTTACACCAGTCTGCTGCAGGGCAGCATCCGGATGAACCATCAGAAGGAATCGTTTACGCTGCTTCCAGGCCAGCAAACGATGATCAGCAGCAAGGGCATGGAACTTGTTCCCCATGCAGACACAGACATGGCTGTGGCCTGGAAAAATGGAAAATTCCAGTTCAGTTTTACCCCGATAGACGAAATACTCAGTCAATTCGCCCGGTGGTATGATGTGGATGTGATCTATGAACGCGGTGTTCCTGATCTTGCCTTCACGGGTATGCTCAGACGGGATTACACGCTGAAACAGGCACTGAGCATTCTTGAGACCATGGGCGTACACTTCAGAACAGAAGGAAGGAAGTTGATAGTGCTACCATAACCTTATCCCGGCTGCTCAAAAAATAATTCCAAATCATTGTAAGATCGATGTGCTGTCTGGCAGTTACGGCCAATGCTGACAAGCAGGTGGCGGAGCTATGCTCACGCTCCGACAGTCATCCAACCAAAACAACTTATGAACAGAATCTTACTACGCAAAAGCCTCAGGACTGTAGACCCGCCAGGGATACAAGTTTTTACAAAGCTCACCAAATGGGGGATCGTCAGTTTCCTGTTATTGCTGGTACAGTTCGCCCATGCGCAAACCATCAGCCTGCAGGCAAAGAATATCACACTTCAGAAAGTATTCAATGAGATCAGGAAACAAACCGGCTATGATGTGTTCTACAATTCCCGTCAGATCGATTCAAGCATCAAAGTAACGGTGAATGCGAAGGCGCAACCTCTTGATGCTTTCATGCAGCAGGTGCTGCAGGGGCATCCGTTCTCGCATTCCATCATCGGTTCCACTATCCTGGTGCGCAGAGAGGATAAGCCGAAACCCGCATCCCTATTGACGGATCCTACTCAAACCGGCGTGCAGGGAGTAGTGCTTGATGAAAAAACGAGAACGCCGCTGCTGGGTGTTACCGTGATGCTGGGGCGCACCAGGAAGGGTACACAGACGGATGCCATGGGGAAATTCCATATCAGGGAAGTTCAGGACGATGACAGTATTGTTTTTTCCATGGTAGGATATACTTCCATCGTTCGCAGATTTCAGCCGGAAGTCCGGAACATGATGGTATTACTCCGGCCGGCGGTGAGCGATCTCGATGCGGCAGTAGTACAGGCCTATGGTGTTACCAGTAAAAGATTGTCTACCGGCAATATCTCCCGTGTGAGTGGTGAAGAGTTGCGCAGGCAACCTGCCATCAATCCGCTTGCTGCCTTGCAGGGAAAGGTGCCGGGCATGACCGCCGTGATCACTAACGGTCATCCTTCAGCGCCTGTTAAGCTCGAGATCCGCGGCAGAAGTTCTCTGAACAGTGAATTCTCGGGTGAGCCCCTGTATATTGTTGATGGTGTGATCAGAACAATACTTGATGGAGCCGGCAGCACGCAGTATGATGTTGGAACCTCTCCGGGATTTGTTCAGGCAGGAGGTTCATTCACTGGCGGGCAAAGTATCTTCTTTGGAATGAATGCTGAGGATATTGAAAGTATCGAAGTATTGAAAGACGGCGATGCCACTGCTATTTATGGATCGAGGGGCGCCAATGGTGTAGTGATCATTACTACCAGGAAGGCACAACCGGGAAAGACAACTTTTACCGTCCAGCTGAACCAGGAGTTCACAGATATAGCGCGCTATCCGAAAATGATCGACAGGGAAACCTATTTCAATCTCAGGAGGGAAGCACTCCGTAACGACGGCATCGGGCCAACTGAGCAGAATGCACCCGATCTTGTACTCTGGGATACTACCAGGTATATCGACTGGAACAGGGAAATCTATCAGACCGGCGCCAATACCAGAGTGATGGCTGCTGCGTCTGGTGGTGACAACAGGAATTCCTTCCGCTTATCATCCTCTTATAATACACTGAGAACAATCAATAAGGGGCCAGACAAGAATGGAGTGCTGAATATTAATTTTTCCTACAATCATAAAAGCTCAGATGGCAAGCTGGATATGGGTTTGACCACTGGTTATATTTATACTTTTACGGAAGCGGCAAGAATGCCTGTTGCAGAGCTTGCTCCCAATGCACCTGCTATTCTCGACAGCAATGGAAAGCCCAACTATGCTCCATTCCATGGCCTGGGCAGTATTGCCAGGTATGAGTTCGCATCACTTTTTCAACCTGGCATTACAAAAGTGAATTCTTTTACTTCTTCCTTCAATGCAGGATATGCCATTGCTAAAGGTTTATCATTAAGGGTGACTGCCGGTTACAGCAGTATGTCGTCTATTAATGATATACTCATTCCACTGGCTTCACTCAGTCCGCTGGAGACCGGACTTACCGGTTCAGTGTTGATGGGAAGATCCACTTCATCTAACTGGAATGCAGATCCAACGATCAATTACGGCACCAACCTGGGAAGAGGTCAATTGGATGTAATGGTAGGAACAAGTATCCAGCAAAGAAAGACCATCTACATGAGTCTCTATGGAGCCGGATATACCAATGATAACCTGCTCGGCAGTATTGCTGACGCAGCAGTGAAAGATATCGTGGAAGGAACAAACCTCTACCGGTACAACGCAGTGTTTGGCCGGATCAATTTCAGGTGGGACAGAAAATATATCCTGAATCTCAATGGCAGGCGCGATGGTTCATCGCGGTTCGGGCCTGGAAAGCAATTTGGGAATTTCGGCTCAATTGGCTTTGCCTGGGTTCTGTCTGAAGAAGAATGGTGGAAGAAAAATATTCCCTCCTTTCTCAATTTCTTCAAACTGCGAGGCAGTTACGGACTCTCAGGAAACGATAATGTCAGTGAATACCAGTACCTGTCGCAATGGGGAACACAGCTTGGAAGCAGCAGTTCATCCAAGTTGTATGATTACAACGGTGAGCGGCCTTATGCCCCGATGCATGCGGTCAACCAGTTGTTTCAATGGGAAACGGTTACGAAACAGGAGCTGGGAACGGAGCTTGAATTGTTTAACAAGCTGATGCTGTCTGTTTCCTGGTACCGCCAGGTATGTGACAATCAACTGACCAGTCAGCCGGTGGGCTCATATACGGGTTTCAGTTTCGTGGTAACCAATTCTCCCGCAAAGGTTGAAAACAGAGGTGTTGAGATACAATTGGGAGGCGACATCATCAAACGAAAAAATTTCACCTGGAGAGGAGACTTCAATATTGCATTCAACAGGAACAGGTTGCTGGCTTATCCAAACCTCGACAAATCACGGCATGCCAGTCGTTACAGGATCGGTGAATCCCTGAACGTGAATTTCCTGTACCACTACATGGGTGTGGATCCTCTTACAGGGGAATACAGATTTGAAGATTACAACAAAGATGGCTCCCTGAGCAACGGTAATGGCAGACCTGGTGGATTGGGTAACGACCGTTATGTAGTCTTTGATAAAACGCCCAAATTCAACGGGGGATTCAGCAGTTCAGTTGCCTGGAAAAATCTTTCTTTTTCCCTGGGTTTCGCCTTCGCGAAAATGTTGATGGTTGATCCTTTGCTGTCCGTCAACCCCGGCGCTTTCGGAGAGGTGTATATTCCTGACCAGCTGCTCAGGAACTACTGGAAGAAACCGGGTGATATAGCAGCTTATGGAAAAGCATCAACACAAAGTATCGGAATTATCAGCAACTCGGATGCAGGCATCATCGATGGCTCCTCCCTGCAACTCAATAATATTTCCGTTGCCTGGGGATTGCCTCAGAAATTACTGAAACAAGCAGGGTTTCAAAGTGCCAGCGTATCGGTCAATGCCAACAATATCTACACCTTCTCCAGGTACAAAGGATTGGGTGGTTATGGATTGGCTACCGTATCCCAACCGGTACAAAGGACATTTGCTTTGGTTCTTCAGTTCAACTTCTAAACCCAACGGATATGCGAAAGAAATTAATAAACGAAAAGATTTACTTGTTGATCCTGCTGTTGCCGCTATCGGTAGCCTGCAAAAAACTGGTGACGATACCCCCGCCAAAGCACAGTATTTCCACTGAACAGATGTTTGAAACAGATAACCAGGCGGAAGGTGCTTTGGCTGGCATCTACTCCGTGATGATCAACGGTGCCAGTACTACACAAACGCAAAGCGCTGCGTTGAATAGCTGGTCTGCCGGCCTCGTAAGCCTGCTGGGCAGCCTGTCTGGTGGTGATTATTATAACGCAAACCTGAGCGGCGACCTTGACTTTTATGAACATGCCACCAACAATCTCAAAATACAGGGAAGGGCCCGCAGCGATGCCATGTGGACTACCGCTTACAGCAGTATCTATGGAGCTAACTCGATTGTGGAAGGCGTAGCTGCTTCCACCTCTTCCAAACTCAGCGCCAAAGCCAGGAAAGAACTGACTGCCGAAGCAAAACTGGTAAGGGCGATGGCCTATTTCTATCTCGTGAATTTTTATGGGGATGTACCCCTGGTATTGACGGTGAATTTCCACGAGACCATTGCCATGGAAAAAACACCGGCTGCAAAAGTGTACGATCAGGTGATCAGCGATCTGAAAGATGCCTGGCAAAACCTGCGCGATGATTTTTCAACCGGCAAGGGAGAACGCGTAAGACCGAACAAGTGGGCTGCTGCTGCATTGCTGTCCAGGGTTTATCTCTACACGAAGAATTACACCGGCGCCTATGAAATGGCCAGTGAAGTGATCCGCCAGCAACAAATATTCGAGCTGGAAACAGATCTGAACAAAAGTTTTCTGGCAACCAGCAAAGAAGCCATCTGGCAACTGAAACAAACCACCCAGAATACCAGGATGGGGAATGCCACTCCTTATGGAATGCAAACAGTGACATCTTCTGTGAGGATCGCCAATTTCAGACTCACCGATCAGTTGCTGAATACATTCGAAGCCGGAGATAAGCGACGGGATAACTGGGTAGCACAAACGAATAACTCGGAGGCAGGCCAGGCGCCTGTCATTTCCTGGTTCCCCGCTAAATACAAACTGGGCAATCACAATTTTACCAGTACCAGTCCCAAAGAATATTTTATGGTGCTCCGCCTCGCTGAATTGTTCCTGGTGCGCGCAGAAGCGCAGGCCCATGGCGCAGGAGATGGTTTGAGCGCAGCTATCGATGATCTCAATGTGATCCGCCACAGGGCAGGGCTGGAGGATCTGCCGGAATCCTTATCCAACGATGAATTGTTCCTCGCCATCGAAAAGGAAAGACAACTGGAGCTCTTTGCCGAATGGGGCCACCGTTGGTTCGATCTCAAACGTACCGGGCGCGCCACTGTGGTATTACCGGAGATTCCCATGAAAGCGCCCTGGAGAGGCGATTTCCAGTTGCTTTATCCCATCCCTGATAAGGAAATTCAGGAAAATGGAATGCTGATTCAAAACCCGGGTTATTTCTGATCACCAAAATCAAATTGCATGTTCACAATTTCAAACAAGCCCAATATCGCTTCCTGGTTAACAGCACCAATGATAGCCTGCGTCTTGTTGCTGGCTGGTTGCGCCAAAGAACGTATGCCCAAAGCCACAGGTACGCTCGATATTATTCATACGATGGTAGATGCAGGAAAGATAAGACCGAGTTTCAGGGATGGAAGTCCCGCGTTGTTCCGGTATACTTTCGATATCAACTATAATCTTTTTAATACGAACAATAACAGGTTCGGATACTATGAAGGCGATACCCGTCTCAGGCTTTACGTGATGCCGGATACTACTGAAAAAGACCCGCCTCTCCTGGATCTTCGTCTGCACCTTCCCGAAGGGTCCATACAAACCCTGGTACTCACAGGTCATAAAGACCAGCCTGATACCATGTTGATCCGGGACAATATCCCCTGGTTCAATCCGAATGACAGTGTAATGGCCTTCAGGTTCATCAATTGTTCGCCTGGCAGCAATCCGGTGAATATACGGATCAAAGACGGTGACATCATTACGGAGTTCAGCCAGTTGAGCTACAAACAACGCTCCAATTTCAAAACCTTTCCTGTGTTATACAATACCAGGGACTATGTATTCGAAGCCTGGGACGCCACTACCAATGTATTGCTTGCCACCTACAAAACGAATGGCATGGACAACGGCAATCAGGAGGCCTTTCGCTACAGGAGTTATACGATGTACCTGGGCGGTGTGGCAGGAGCAACAGGCGTGAATGCGCCGAAGCTGTTTGTGCAATTTCATTATCAGGGCCAGTAACCTTATACTATTTCAACTCAAAAAATTATGAGTACAATCTTAAGAACAGAAAATCTTTCCCACCGTTACGGCAGTTCCTGGGCCATCCGGGACATCAACCTGGAGATTGGGCAACACGGGGTGATCGGCTTGCTGGGCTCCAACGGGGCAGGAAAATCAACCACGATGAATATCATCTGTGGTGTGCTGAATCAAACGCAGGGGAATGTATATATCGATGGGACCAATATCCGGAAAGAGCCTGAAAAAGCAAAAATGAGCATCGGCTTCCTGCCACAGAATCCTCCGGTGTATACAGACCTTACCGTGGATGAATACCTGCATTATGCAGCTGAATTGAGAATGGTGCCTGACAGGCAGATCAAAAAAGCAGTGGAAGAAGCCAAGGAGAAATGTGGTATCGCTCATTTCAGTTCAAGGCTGGTAGGCAATCTTTCCGGCGGCTACCGCCAGCGGGTAGGTATTGCACAGGCCATCATCCACAAGCCAAGACTGGTGGTGATGGACGAACCTACCAACGGGCTGGATCCCAACCAACTCATAGAAGCGCGTAAGCTTATCCGTGATATCGCTACTGATCATACCGTATTATTATCTTCCCATATCCTTTCCGAGATCCACCTGTTGTGTAAAGAGGTGATCATGATCGAAGGCGGCAGGATCATCTTCTCAGACAGCATGGACGCTTTCAACAACTATGCACAACCGAACAGTCTCCTGGTGAAAATGGAAAACCCTCCGCCATTGCAGGCCTTGCACCAGATCAGCGGCGTTACCAAAACCGAGCAGGTTTCTGAAAAGCAGGTCAGGATCTTCTTTACAGGCGATCAATCCATCTCGGAAAGACTGATCGCGGCCAGTGTTCAGCACGAATGGCGTATCCGCGAGATCAGTCTCGATAAAAGCCTGCTGGATGATATCTTCAAGCAACTGTCCTCCCAATCCCTCCAATAAAGTATAGCCATGAAACAAAGCATAATAGATATCTCACTCAAGGTGATGCATATGCGGAGTTCCCATCGGCCTGGAAAAAACAAATAAAAAATTACGGATGAAAATGATATTCAAAATCGCGCGGACCGAACTGCGCAACCTCTTCTATTCCCCTGTGGCCTGGTTCCTGAGCCTGATATTTCTAATCATGTGCGCGGTTTTATTCACAGGAGTGCTGGAACCGTTGGCCAAAGCGCAGGACATGGCCTTGAAGAATATGCCGAAATTCAAGGATTTCGGTGGATCGCTGACCAGTACCATCTTCATAAAAGGAGGATTGTTCGACACTGTGCTCAATAATCTTTATCTCTTCATTCCCTTGCTGACAATGGGCGTCATCAGCAGGGAAATGAATAATGGCACTGTGAAGCTTTTATACTCATCGCCGGTGAAGGTGCGGCAGATCGTGCTGGGAAAATACCTGGCCATCATGCTCTATAATGTACTGCTGCTGCTATTGCTGGGCATTTTCATCGTGTCCGGGCTTTTCAATATCAAGTCGCCGGACTATGGTCTGCTGCTGGCTGGCTGCCTGGGTTTTTACCTGGTGATCTGTGCTTTCACTGCCTTCGGCATGTTCATGTCCAGCCTCTCGAACTACCAGGTAGTATCTGCACTCGCCACCTTCATGGTGATCTTTGTGCTGTCGAAGATTGGTGGGCTATGGCAGAAATATGATTTCGTGAGAGACCTCACATATTTCCTGAGCCTCGAAGGAAGGGCAGGAACTTTTTTGGATGGATTGATCACCACAAGGGATGTATCCTATTTCATCCTGATCGTAGGGATGTTCATCGCATTCACGATCCTCAAACTGAAATTTTCCAGGATGTTATTGCCCTGGTATAAAAAAGCAGCTGCCTATACCGCCGTTTTCATGATTGTGCTTGCGCTGGGTTACCTCACATCCAGGCCGGGATATGTTGGTTATTGGGACACTACTGCGCGGAAGCTGAACACTATTCATCCCAGGACACAGCAGGTGATGGCCAGCCTTGGCGATGAACCGGTGGAAGTGACTTTGTACACCAATCTGATTGGCGGTGGAGCCGGGAGAGCGTTGCCCGAGAACAGGCAGGAATACGTGTGGAAAGTATGGGACCCTTATGTTCGATTCAAGCCGGATATCAATCTGAAATACGTTTTGTATTATGATCAGAAGGATGGTGACAGCACTCAGTATAAAAGATATCCGGGCAAGAGTTTGAAAGAGATAGCGGAGCAGGCAAGTGAATTATCCGGGTATCCGATGAACAAGTTCATGCCTCCTTCAGCCATCCGCAAAATGATGGATTTACAACCGGAGGACCTTCGCGCAGTGATGCAACTGAAATACAAAGGAAGAACTGTTTTCCTCAGAACCTATGATGATCCCATATTCTGGCCGAATGAAGAGCATTTTGCCGCTGCCTTCAAATGGCTTGCGGAAGGTAAGGGGCCGAAGATCTATTTCACTTCCGCAGACCTGGAAAGAAGCATATATAAAAAAGGAGAGCGTGAATATTATCATCTCACCCTCGGTAAGCTAAGCAGAAATGCCCTGATCAATCATGGTTACATGATAGATACACTCTCCCTTGATGAGCAGGAAGTGCCTGCCGATGCAGATGCCCTGGTAGTAGCCGATCCGAAAACTGAATTGAGCGCCCTCAGCCAATCGAGGATCAGCCATTACCTGCAACGTGGCGGAAATATGGTCTTTGCAGGTGAGCCCGGTAAACAGGAAATGCTGAATCCTGTTTTGAAACCGCTCGGTGTTCAACTGGGAAAAGGAACTGTAGTGGAGATCACGAAAGATGAAATGCCGCATATGGTAGTGCCCTATATCACCTGGCCGGCCACTGACCTGGCGGATGATGGAAGATTGCTGGCACAGAAAGTAAAGCTGGCCAGGCAACTGGATACACTGAGGGCATTGCATCCGGGAGTGGTGAACCTGGAAATTGCTGACAGCGGTTTTTCTGTGAAGCACCTGTTGGTGACCAAAGACAGGAATGCCTGGGTGAAAGCAGGAAAACTGGTAACAGATTCCGCTACGCCGGTATTTTCTGCACAGGAAGGCGATTATACAATCGATTCCGTTTCAACACTCATCTCACTGAACCGGAAACTGGGAACAAAAGATCAGCGGATCATCATAGCAGGCGATGCTGATTTTCTCAGCAGGATCAGAGGCCAGAACGGTTTTCTCTGGAATGCTTTCAATGGCTGGATGAACCATAACAGTTTCCCCATTTATGTACCGCGCAAAGAACCGCTGGACGTGCTGCTCACCATCGGACCCAAGCCCGCCAAACTGATGCAGGTGATCTATGTGTGGATACTGCCCGGACTATTGCTGCTGACCGGAATCATTTTGCTGGTGAGGCGTAAAAGAAAATAAACGATCATGTACTTATTGACTGATGAACAAACCATCGAAGACCTGCGGATCTTCGGAAAACGTGATGCAGGCGGGATCTTCGATATATACAACAATACGCATACGCGCGGCGCGGAAAATATTTTGCAGGAAATGTTCCGTCAACCTTTGAACAACAGGGAGGCGATCAATACCAGGAGCAATATCATTGCACAGTTTGCGAAACATCAACTGGCATTTCCCTTTGAAGCATCTTCCTTCGATATGGCTGAAAAATACCTGCGGGCAGAAGAGCAATCTGCCAATGGTAACCGCGCTTCCAGCCTGAGTGAAAAGGAAACAGGCAACGGTGTGCAGGCCGTGATCACATTGCTGCAAACCCTGCAGGAGCTGATGAAAAGTCATGCTATTGCTGAAACCATGGCCTATGCTTCCGAGCGCAATGCCATTTGTTTATTACTGGATGATCCTGTATTGGAACCTGTGCTGAAGCAAAAAGGAAAACTTTCTTATTCAGCTATCACTGCCTATGATCTCCTGTTCAGAACAAGGGAAAAACAAAGGATCCTGAAACTGCTTGGTCATATCTATTTTCTCGATGTATACATTTCTGTTGCAAGTTTAGCCCTGAAACGCAATTTCATATTTCCTGCAGCTATAGGAGAGGAGGATGCCCTCTCCCTGCAGGGAGTGTATCATCCTTCATTGAAAGAACCCATTCCGAATGATATTGTGATGGATGCATCACAGAACATGGTGTTCCTCACCGGGGCCAATATGGCGGGTAAGTCTACTTTCCTGCGATCATTGAGCACTGCGCTTTATATCGCGCATATGGGCTTCCCGGTAGCCGCTGCAAAAATGGAATTCCCTGTGATGGATGGCATCTTCACCACCATCAATCTGCCTGACAACCTGGGCATCGGCGCCAGTCATTTCTATGCCGAAGTGTTACGGGTAAAACAGGTTACCAATGCACTCGCTGCCGGTAAAAGATTGTATGTGGTATTTGATGAACTGTTCCGCGGCACCAACGTGAAAGATGCGCATGAAGCCACAGTGGCCATTGCTGCTGCATTTGCTGCGAAGAAAGACAGTTACTTCGTGATCTCATCACATATCGTGGAAGCTGGGGAGGAACTGGGCCGCGAGCCGGGTATCGTTTTCTATTATCTGCCCACCATTATGAAAGGTCATGAACCCACCTATACTTACAGGTTACAGGAAGGCATCACGGAAGACAGACATGGCATGCTGATCATCCGGAATGAAGGTATCCTTGAAAAACTGGAAAAGGGTACAAAACGTGCAGGCTCGGCCGTTATCAATGGCTCCTTCCATGCAGACCGGCAAACGGTGGATGAACTCAATCTGCTGGGCAAATTCAGGCATGGCTCCGTGTATCATTTATTCGGACAGGTGAAGACGAGAGGCGCTGAACAATTACTGGATGAGATGTTCCGTCATCCGCTTACCGATCCAACAGCCATCAATAACCGTAGCGCCATCTTCAAATTTTTCCAGGAAGCGGGTTTGCAATTTCCCTTCGATGTACAGCAGCTGACCCTCATGCGTGAATTCCTTGACACGGGCAGCGGCCAGTCGGCAGGGACGGTATTGCTGAATACGATGCTGCGGAAAATGTTGGCAGGGCTGACAAGGGATGAACGATACAAAAAGTCTGTGCAGGGGCTGCAGGCCACCATCGTTACCCTGAATAAATGTTTTCAGTTCCTGCCATCACTCAATAAGATCCAAGGGGGATTTGCTGCACGCGTGCAGTCCATCTCTGATCTGTTGCACCACCCTCAATTGGAAAAATTACGCAATACAGATATTTATGCAGCCCTGTCTGTCCGCAGCCTGGCGCATTTCGATCATTTGCTGAAACGCAGTTTTGCTACCGAAATGGAAGATGTACTCCGCTTCATTCATGAACTTGACCTGTTCATCAGCGTTAGTGATATGGCGCGTACAAGAGGCTTCACTTATGCTAAAGCCTTACCGGCGAACCAGAATTGTTTTCGTGTAAAGAATCTGTCGCATCCCTGCCTCCCCAACGCTATTGGTAATGATATCGTGCTGGAGGAGAACAGCAATGTGCTTTTTCTAACCGGGGCCAATATGGCGGGGAAATCCACGCTGATGAAGAGTATCGGTATTGGCCTTTACCTGGGGCATATGGGCTTTCCTGTTTCGGTCACCGATATGGAGTTCTCTGTGCGTGAAGGACTGTATTCTTCCATCAATGTGGCTGACAATATCGGACTGGGCTATAGTCATTTCTATGCCGAAGTGGTAAGGGTAAAACAGGCAGCCGATGCGGCCAGCAGTGGCAAGCGGTTATTCATGATGTTCGATGAGTTGTTCAAAGGAACGAATGTGAAAGATGCATTCGATGGCACTCTATCGGTTACACAGGCATTTGCTGGTTATCCTGATTGTTTGTTCATCGTTTCAACACATATCATTGAAGTGGGCGAGCTATTGAAGAACAGGAAAAATGTACGATTCTCCTTTATGCCAACTGTGATGGACGGCCATCGTCCCCGGTATACCTACAGGATGCAGCAGGGCATCACGGAAGACCGGCAGGGCATGATGATCATCCGGAACGAAGGACTACTGGAACAATTGCATGCATAAAGTAAAAGAGGCTTATACGAGCCTCTTTTACTTTATGCATCTGCGATGATTAAACGCTTAGTTGTTGAAGATATACCTCAGACCTAACTGTATGCCCCAGGTGCTGTTGGTGGTGTAAGCCGCCTGGTAAGCCTGCTTGGGCGCATTGGGATCGAAAGTGAATTTTGGATTGTTGGGATTGAAAGATTCATTGCCTGAATTGTTAGATTCTGCTGAACTTGTTTTAGGCGTTGGCTTGCCTACGATACCCGCATCCTGGAAGGTTCCGAATGTGTATTGGTAGCGATAGCCCCAGTTGCTGTTGAGCAGGTTCAGCAGGTTGAGTACATCCACGCTCACCTGGATGGTATGTTTCTTTGTACCGGTACGGAACACGAAATCCTGCATCACTCGAAGATCGAGCGTATGCTGCCAGGGCAGGAGCGCACCGTATTTCTCCATCATCTGGCCTTTATGTTTACGCAGGTACTTGTCGTTTTCGATGAAGGCGAAGAAGGCATCGCTCTGTTGCTTTGCTGTGAAAGTTCCCGCCCTTGTGATGAAGCCTTCCACAAACTGGATCTCGGATGGATCCCTTGGGATGTACAGCATATCATTGGTCTGGTCATCCCCATTGATATCAGCACCATACCTGAAAGTATATCTTTCCTGCGGCTGTGCAGAGTAGAATACCCCAAAGGTAGTGGCCATCGTTTTGTTCCTGTATTCAAGACGGTAAGAACCATGTGCTACGATCCTGTGCGGCACTGCAAAGTTGCTGGCGCCCAGCTCAGGTACGTTGGGGTTGATGGAGATATTGTTGGTTGTCCATCCGCTGCCAGACTGGTCTGAGCTGCCGATAGCTGCTTCCTGGGCCAGTGTGTAAGTGTAAGCCAGTCCGCCTTCCCAGTTCTGTGAAAAGGATTTTTGAACGGCGGCAGTCAATGCAAGGCTGTAGCCTTTGTTTGTATTGTCCAGAACGATCATCTGGTTCATGAAAGAGTTCAGCCTGTTCGTATAAATTGGACGCTTGTCGCCGGGCGTGTTCAGTTTTCCTTTTTCCGCACCGAGGTTGGCATTCCTGAAATAAACGTTGTTCACCATTTTGGTATAGAGCGCTTCTAACGTAAATGTGTAGTTGCCTTCGAATTTTTTATCTACTGCCAGGTTGGATCTCCATACCTGCGGCATTTTGAAATCTTTGGCAATAGCGCTATAATTGGAACCGCTGGGAATGGTTGTACCAACCTCAGGTGGGTTTGGTGGAATATGAGCGGTTCTGTCTGTGTTGTATTCGATATCCGCCAGCTGTGAGCTGTTGGCCTGGAAGGTAGCGCGCATGATGCCGTTATCACCTACCTGGTTCACCAGCCAGATGAATGGAATACGGCCTGTGAACAAACCGGTTCCGCCTCTTACTATTGTTTGTTTATCTCCATCCACATCATAGCTGAAACCTACGCGGGGAGATACCAGTACTTTCTTGCTGGGCCATTTGCTTACATCGAATTGTTCGTTGTTGCCATCGGGATCCTTGAACACCACTTTTTCCAGTGCGGGGTTGCGTGGAGGATCGTATGGATAGTTCGGTTGATCGAAGCGGACTCCATAAGTGAGTTTGAAATTCTTTGAAACGGTCCAGATATCCTGTACATAATAACCGATCTGTGCAAACTTCGCTTCAGGCACCCTGATGCCAAGACGGTTATTCGGATCATAGGCAACAGCAAATACAGTAGGAGCATTGCCATTGATGAACGCATCCACAGAAGCGTAACGGTAATAAGAAGGACCGCCTGCGCTGGTGAAGGAGTTGGCGAATTTCATGTATTCATAGCTCACACCTCCCGTAACAGTATGTTTTCCCAGGTTGAAAGTGATATTGTTGGCGATATTGAGCGCCTTATCGGAGATCTCATTCCTGTAAGAGAAAAGATCGGTTCCGAATGAAATGTATACATTGTTCTCGTTGCCTGCCTGCATGATATCAACAAAGGAGGCTGTTGAGTTGGGCACGCGCTTCAACTCATTATCTGTATAAGACACCAGCAACTGGTTGGAGATCCTGCTGCTGAAATTGGAGTTGAGCTCAGCCACACCAGACCATACTTTCACATTGTTCTTGAAATTGGAGCCATTGTATGCCATGCCACCCGTGGTACCGCCTCTGCGGCTGTTATTGATACGGGGCACATTGGAAATGCCTGTTACGCTGGATGCGTTGATCTGGTCGTCATCATCTGTGTTGGATTGTGTGTAACGCAGGGTGAGACGGTGTTTGCTGCTGATATTCCAGTCTAACCTCGCCAGGAATTTCTTGTTCTCTGTTTCAAAATCATATCCCTGGTAGATTCCTGGATCATATTGATAATTGTCCATCAGGTGTTTCCTGAGCCTGTCAAGATCGGATGCGAGAACGGCTGTTACGTTGGGGCCTTTATCGTCATCATTTTTCTTGGCCACAAATGTCTGGCCGGGCTGTGTTCTGTTTTCCATTTCGTAGTTCACGAAGAAGAACAGTTTGTCTTTGATGATGGGCCCGCCGATGCTTGCGCCGAATGTTTTGTTGGAACGTTTGGGATTGTCGATGGTTTGTTCAAGTACTTTCTTTCCTGTAAAATCCTGGTTCCTGTAGAATCCGTACACGGTGCCGTACCAGTTGTTGGTACCTCTCCTGGTAACGGCATTGATACCGCCTCCGATGAAGCCTGCCTGGCGAACGTCAAAGGGGGAGATGTTCACCTGCACCTGGTCGATGGCATCTACGGAGATGGCAGATACTGCGCCGCCGGGGATCATACCGTCGCCGCTTCTTCCGAAGTTGTTGTTGAACAGTGAGCCGTCGATGGTGATATTGTTGAACCTTTTGTTCATGCCTGCAAAGCCGTTATCATTCTGTTGCGGTGTGATACGCGTGAGATTGGTAAGGCTGCGTGTGAGGTTGGGAAGGTTCTGCACGGCCCGGTTGCTGATATTGGTGGAAGCGCCTGTTTTTTCAGTAGCGCCTCTTCGGGCAGCCGACACCGTTACTGCCTGCAGTTCTGCATTGGATGGCAGGAGCGTGGTTTGCAGATCGAATTTATCGCCAAGCGGAATATTGATATCATCCCTGCTGAAATCTGTATAGCCGATATAAGAGATCTTTATTGAGTAAGGGCCACCGGGAGGAATATTGTTGATGTCGAATACACCGCCGGTCCTGGTGGATACATTGAATGAGGCTCCGGTGGGAACGTGTTTCAGAGAAATGGTGGCGCCGGTGAGGGGTTCGCCTTTGTCGTTTTTCACAACGCCGGACATACTACTGGTAGTTACCTGGGCCAGGGTTTCAAAACCGGTAAATACCAATAAGAGGGTTAATAAATAAAGTGTAGTTCTTCTCATACTATAGAATGTTTAATAGTTGGCAGTAAAGAAACAACCGGTGCATTACCTCAGAGGTAAGCATGATATTATCTTATGATTAATTCAGGCTATATGAAATCTTGACTATGTACTGTTGCGGATAACGCTACCAACCAATCTGCTGAATGGCAAACCAGACTTTTTCGTTAGTCTTTGGGCTCGGGTTACGGAATGGATTGAGGGGTCTGAACGTAACAAAAGTAACAGGAAAAAATATCAAGTGTTAAAAAGCCATTAACATATTATTCACACTCCTGATCAGGCGGTTCATACTACCCAATTACCGTTTCAAAACATTATTATGGCCCCTGTTACTGCGCCTGAAAGCGTCGATTGGATAGACAGATCAGACCATAGCTCTGCTGCTCCTTAACCTTAACTTCATGGCACAGATTGCTGGAAATCATATCCGGACCGAACCTTCTTCTGAGTAGGGTGTTTTATTAGTAACTTTGCAAAAATTTGAGGTATGCTTGATTCCATAGAAAGTGCCATTGAAGATATAAAGAATGGTAAGCTTGTGATCGTGGTGGATGATGAGGACCGTGAGAATGAAGGCGATTTTATCACTGCTGCTCATAATATCACTCCCGAACTCATCAATTTCATGGCCACACATGGCCGTGGTCTGATCTGTGCCCCCCTGGATGAAGAACGTTGCAATGAACTGGAGCTGGACCTGATGGTGAACAACAATACGGCGCTGCACGAGACAGCTTTTACCGTGTCTGTGGACCTGCTGGGCGATGGCTGTACAACCGGTATCTCCGCACACGACAGGGCCAAGACCTTCCAGGCATTGGTGAATCCAAATACAAAACCTTCCGCGCTTGCGCGTCCCGGTCATATCTTCCCGCTTCGCTCCAAAAAAGGCGGCGTGCTCAGAAGGGCAGGACATACGGAAGCCACCACCGATCTTACCCGTCTCGCAGGATTTCCGCCTCCCTATGGCGGTGCGCTGGTGGAGATCATGAATGATGATGGCTCCATGGCCCGTCTCCCTGAATTGAAAGAGATCGCCAAAAAATTCAATCTCAAACTCATCTCCATAAAAGACCTGATCGAATACCGCCTCAAAACGGATTCCCTCATCGAGGAAGTGGTGCGTGTTGATATGCCTACCAAATATGGTCATTTCAAACTGGTGGCTTTCCGCGATAAAAGCACCAATGCAGAACACCTCGCCCTCATCAAGGGAACCTGGGAAAAGGATGAGCCCATTCTCGTAAGGGTTCACTCCAGCTGCTTCACCGGAGATATCCTTGGTTCTTTCCGCTGCGATTGCGGCGACCAGCTCCATGCTGCCATGGCCATGGTAGAGAAAGAAGGCAAGGGCGCCATCCTGTACATGAACCAGGAAGGAAGAGGCATCGGTCTCATGAATAAACTGAAAGCCTACAAGCTGCAGGAAAATGGAATGGATACTGTGGAAGCGAACCTGCATCTCGGTTTCCCGATGGATAAAAGGGATTACGGTATCGGTGCGCAGATGATGCGTTACCTGGGCATCACCAAACTCCGTCTCATGAGCAATAACCCAAAGAAACGCGCAGGGCTGCTCGGTTATGGATTGGAGATAGTGGAATCAGTTCCCATCGAGATCGAACCGAATGTGCACAATGAAAAATACCTGCAAACGAAAAGGGATAAATTAGGACATGAGATCCTGAAAGGATAATCAAGAATAAGATCAGTTGCCGGAATTATTGGTACCGGCGCTGTCCACTTTTTTAGGAGCCGGAGGCAGAGCAGCCTTCGGCTTTCTTTTTCTCTCTCCACGTAAGAGCTCCCCGATATTATCAAAGTCGCGGCGATAACTGATACTGGCGCCTGAACGGTTCTGCCTGGCGCCAACGCCGGTTCCGGTGAGGTAATTGTAGGAATCGCGGTAGAAGAAAGTGAGCACCAGTTTGCCATCGGGGCGGATCTTCCATTCTGCCGTGATATCGGGCAGGAACTGGAGGTTCTTGGTGGCCTGCACCTGTTCTGTGCTCAATCCGAAATCAAGCGCCGATCCGAAAGTGAAAGTGAGCCTTTCATTCAGGAAGCTCTTGCCGATATTGAGGTTGAGGTTACTGCGGTCGTAATTGATACGGTTGCGGTCTGTATTGTCTACCAGGTTATAGCCGCTATAGAGTTGTGCATTGAAGTTTACCTTGATGCTCTTGTCGTTGAAGATCTTCTGGAAGATATTGGAACTCCATTTACTGAGTGCGCCGGATACCATTCCGGAGATGCTGCCGATCACCACGCCTTCAAAGGCGATATTGCCCAGGCCGCTCTGGCTGCCGGTTTGAAGCGGACCAAAGCTGTTGAACACGATGAGGAAGGCTACCTGTTTGTTCAATTCGTTCTCGTCGTTCTGGATACGCTGCAGGATGGCGAGGGCATCGGGATCATTTTTAAGTGCGCTTCCCTGTGGCAGCTCGATGGCGAATTTGATGGTCGGGCGCATGAGCTTTTCCGTGAGACTGGCCACCACCACCACTTCGCCACGGTATTTACGTACGGCATTGTTCACTCCGCCGGAAGTACCGGCCTGGATGGAGAACTGATCCAGGCCGAGATCACTGAAGCGAACGTTCTCCGCATGATATTCTGCATCCACCTTGATATCTGCATCGTAGGGATCGCCTTTCCACTGGATATAGTTGCCCACGCCTTCGCGGAGGGTGAATGGTTTACGCAGGAAGCTCTGGAAACTGAAATTGTAATTACCCCTGTCGATCTCGTAGCGGCCGGTGATGGTGAAGTCACCGTCAGTACCAGCTTTGATCTTCAGGTTACCATGACCGTTAGCCTTGATGATATCGCCGGTGAGCTCATCAAGGATCACGTACATATTGGCGTAGTTATTGGCGCTGATATCCAGGTTCACAGTGAGGTTGCTCTCCTGGAATTGTTTCGGAGGCGTCATTTCGCGGCCATACACTTTCCATACGATGAAGTCTGCCTGTCCGCTTTCACGTGAAGGACCGGAACGGATATACAGTTTGGAACTGTCTGCCGGCTCGCCCCTGATATCCATTCTCATATCAGCGAGTGGTCCTTTGAGCGACATATTCGCTTTCGCGAATACGGTACCGAAGTAAGCATCCTTACCGGTTCCGTTGGTGGCCAGCACCAGGAGCTTATTGGTGTTCATCGCAAAATCGAATTCAAGATCATCGAAGCCTTTATGTTTGAGAATTCCTTTCGATACGGTACCTGTATTGCCGAATTCATCCCTGATGGGGAAGGCGCCAAAATCGATGAAACCATCCCTGAAATCGAAACTGGCCGCAGGGATCTTGTATAATACATTGGTATAGTTCACGCGCAGCTGCGCATCTTTGAGCGCCACCTGACCTGTATAGTTGAGCTCATCGGTGGGGCCAGATACGCGGAGATCGCCGGTAGCAAATCCATCCAGGTCGCTGAACACACCCGAGAGGTATTGCTGCAGCAGCTTGATGCGCATATTGCTGAACTCACCGTTGATATCGAGCGGCAGTCTTGTATTGGTGCTGTCTGAGATCGTATAAGCGCCGGTAAGGTTGAAATTGTAATTATCATTCTTGCTGATGGCGCCGAAGTTCACGATGCCGGACCGCATGCTGTAATTACCGGTGAGCGTTACTTTGCCGATGCTGTCGTCATCCAGCCTGAACTGTTCCGCTTCACCGCTGAGGTCCACCTGCATTTTTCGGAAGGGGTCCATGATATCGATATTGGCATTGAGCAAGCCTTCCAGCCTGTTCTTCTTCACAACATAGGGAGCAAAGTCGCCGATATTTATCTTCTTCAGCGATACCCTTATATCATTTGTATTGCCGATATCTGATGGATGCGTGGTTACCAGGATCTCCTGATCGCCGCTATAGATGCGGACGCCATCGGCAGATACGAGGTCTTCGCTGAATACCATTTCCCCGTCTTTTTCTATCAGCCAGTTCTTGCCGTTCACGTCGAAATTGGACTTGTCGAATGTAATGCGCACACCGCGCGGCATGGTCTGCACTTTGGCGGCGATGCTGGCGGTATTGATGGTTTGGCTGGCGCTTGTTTTTATCGATACACGGCTCAGGTCATTGGCAGAGCCGATCTTGATGGTGGTGCCGGGAAAATGCAGGCTGTCGTTGATGTACACATCTGCGATGGTGCTTTCCAGTGAGAGACTGTCGCGGTTCCCGATCCCTTTCAGGCTCACATTGTATACAGTAACATTCTTGTAATTGAACTGTGGTACTTCCGCATTCAGGTCCAGCATATTCTCCTTGCTGTTGATCCTTCCTGCCACAGTACTGAAGTTGAAACCTCCGAGGTTCTTGTCAACAAAGTCGAGGTAGTCCTCCACTTTCTTGGTAGTGATCACAAAGCTGAAGTTCTCGTTCTTCAGGGTGGTGGCGGGCTTGATATAGCTGGGGAAATATTTGTTGAGGAAAGAGCGGAATGCGGCAGGCAATTCCATGATGGAGAAATCACCCACCAGTGCTGCATCGAACTCGTTGCTGAGCACGGTGATCACTTTGTTGTTGCCCATCACTTTCGATTCAACATATAAAGAATCGAATGAGATACGGCGACTGTTCTTGAACACAGAAGCATCGTAGATGCGTGCTGTACCCAGGAAGTTATCGATATTATTACCGGTGAAATCGAAATCGAATTTGCCATAACCTTCGATGCTGTCCTTTGCCAGTTTCAGGTTCTTCAGGTTGATCTTGCTGATGTCTGCATCGAAATTGAATTCAGGCAGTTGCTTGCTGAAGTCCACCAGTCCATTGAGTTTGGCAATGAGATTGGAATCATTCACCATCAGCTCACCATTGAAGAGGCGTTTGGCTACCGTACCCTTCACTTCGATATTCCGGTAGTCGTAGCCGTTAGCTTCGAGCGACTGGATCTTTCCATCCAGTTTGGCGTTGAGGTTGCCGGTGCGGAGGCCTTGTCCGTTCACGCTTCCCTGGAAGGAGATCCTTCCGAGCTGCGGCACATCCAGGAACCTGCCGAGATCGAAGCCGTTCGTTTTGAGGTTACCGTTATAATTGGTATGGCCAACATCGGGGAATTTCATGTTCACGTCTGTGACCAGGGTTCCGAGATTGGTCTCGATGGTGCCATAGGTCACAAAGTCTTTCACAAATCCGGTGAAATTGCCACGGAAGCGGAGGTACTCCACATGGTCCAGCCTTGGCTGTGTAATATGCTGAAGTTGCGGAATGATGGCGATCGCATCCTTGTAGGTGGTTCGGAAATCAGTGGCTTCGAAATCGATGAAGGTCTTATCGATATCAGGCAATCCGCGCAGACTGATATTCCCGTTGAGATAAGCGTTCTGCCCGGATTCGATGGTTATCTTCTTTGCGGAGAGATTGTCTATCGATCCTCTTATCTTTCCATTGATCCTTACTTTCTTTTTCCATTCTTTCATTTCCGGGGCGAAGAAGGCGATATCATCGCTTTCGAGCCAGGCTTCGTCAAAATCGCCTTCCATGCGCACTTTGGTGATGAAGTCGCTCATATCATCGAAAGTATTGTAGCGCATGGCGAAGAAATGGTGGAGATGACTGCGGTTGGTGCGGAGATCCAGGTTATGGAATTCCATGGCCTCGGGATGCCATTTGAAGTTGGCATTGAGATTCTTTACTACCAGGCCGCTGCGCTCGATAGTGCTCAGTTTGATCTTTCCGATAATGGAATCCTGTTTGAATCGTACATCACGGAAATCGCCCTGGATATCACTGAACTGGATATGCGCACCATCGAAATAATCATAGGGCTGGCGGTTGTTTTGCACATCGGATTTGAAAGTACCGTCTTTCAATGTCAGATTGGCAATGCGGATATCCCAATTGCCGGCATTCCAGCGCAGATTATTGGGATCGTTCACATAGGTAGTGTCAACTGATTTGGGACGAAGGGAATCCGGCCTGTTGCCATCATAGTTGAGGATGGCGAAGAGCGGCTTGTCTATGACGATCGTGTTGATATAAAGTTGTTTATCGGCCAGGCTCACATGTTGGGCATCGATATCGAGCGAACCGATACGGAGGAGCTGGTCTTCTCCTCTCCATGCATCTTTTTGGTGCAGGGTCACATTGTCCAGGTCGATGGTCTTGAGATCGAGATTGATGGAGCCTTTGCCGGAGGAGGTCTCTTTGGGACCTGCGAAATGATCGATGATGAAGCGGTAGTTCCAGATGGAATCCGTTCTGTTGAGATGGATCACTGCATCGTGCAGGCCCAGGTATTTGAGCTCTATCTTGTCTTTGAAGAAGAACCAGTCGGTAATATTCACTTTCAGTGCTCCGGCATAGAGCAGGGT
This sequence comes from Pseudobacter ginsenosidimutans, assembly GCF_007970185.1. Lineage (NCBI taxonomy): Bacteria > Pseudomonadati > Bacteroidota > Chitinophagia > Chitinophagales > Chitinophagaceae > Pseudobacter > Pseudobacter ginsenosidimutans. The sequence continues at coordinate 4,622,479 of NZ_CP042431.1, forward strand.
ATCTTCCAGCCTGTCTTTGATGAGGGTGCCTTCCAGGCTCATCTTGTTGAAGAGGGCAAAGTCCACATGATTGATGGAAACGGTGGTCTGGAGATCCTTACTCAGTCGATGGGTTACCTGCTTAACCAGCCAGTTCTGGACCGGTGTGGTTTGCAGCGCAAGCCATACCAGCACGATCAGTGCGATCAGGACCAGCAAAATGGTCCGGCATATTTTCCAAAACTTTCTCAGGTTCTGAGTATTGGGTGCAAAATTAGGCGATCAGGGTTCATGAGCAAATTCGGTACCACTAATAATACAAATTCCCTGTTTACGGATGCCATCAAAAGGCAAAAAACATACATTGCAGTACCAGCCTAAACAACATTCGTATGAAAAACTGGATACCTTTTTTTATGGTGATGCTTTTTAACAGCGCTTTGGCTCAAAACGACAGTTCCCATATTCCGGTGAAACCGGTACTGGCGATCCATGGAGGCGCCGGCACTATTCTCAAAAAGAATATGACGCCGGAAAAGGAACGCGCTTACCTGGATGGATTGAAAGCCGCGCTGGATAAAGGTTATAGCATCCTGAAAAAAGGCGGCACTTCACTGGATGCTGTGGAAGCGGCCGTTCGTGAGATGGAAGACAATCCTCTGTTCAATGCAGGAAAAGGCGCTGTATTCACCAATGAAGGGAAGAATTAGATGGATGCAGCCATCATGAACGGGCAAAACCTGGCCGCCGGAGCAGTGGCGGGCCTTACCACCATTCGCAATCCCATCAGCGCCGCCCGCGCCTGCCCTGGGCGGCGATGGAGGTCTCATAGCCGTTGACAAAGCAGGCAATTTTACAATGCCTTTCAATACGGAAGGAATGTATCGCGGTTCGGTTGACCGTGATGGTAATGTTGTAATCAAGATCTATAAAGAATGATCAGATTGAGCCCACTGGCCACAGTCTTTAGAATTGCTTTGCAGGATCTTTAATCCCGGGAGCGTTGTTGTATGCCTCAGATTGTCCTTTTTCAATAGACAGACCCTTCCATTCGCCCTTCCTGATCTGTTTACCCAGGTATACTATCTGCCCCACATGACTGGGGTAATGCGCCATCTGCCTGATAATGGCATCGGTAACAGTCAGCGGTTCTTTACGTATATACACATCCGTGAGCAAGTCAGTTTCTTTCAGGCTTTGCAGGGTGTTGAACAGGCAATTCCACCCATCTTCCCACATTTTCAGCAATTGTTCTTTGGAATAGTGCTGGTCTTCAAATTCCTCATCGCGCTTGCGCCAGGATTTCTCTCCGTCCTCTGTGAGCAGGTTGGTCCAGCGGCTGAGCATATTGCCCGCCATATGTTGTATGATGATGGCAATATTGTTGCTGCCGGGATCGGGCCGGTAATGGAAATCGGCTTCCGACAACTGTTCAAATGTTTTATCTGCCAGTTGCTTTTGTGCCTTGAAGCGCCTGATGCTCGTCTGGATCAATTCATTTCCCAATGTCTTGCTCATGGTTCAACAATTTGATGCTAAGTTACAGCAAGCTGTATTGCACCGATGTTAAAAGGAGCTTAGAAACCGGCTGCATGATCATCTCCGCGATGATCGCCCACCGCTTCGATAGCGCCATCAGCCTGGATGCGGATCACTTCAGTCCTTCCGATCTGCCCGCGTTCGCGGATCTTGTAGCCCATCTTTTGTAATTCCTCACGCACTGCAACAGGGAAATTACGCTCCACGAAAATCTCGTCGGGCAACCACTGGTGATGGAACTTGGGCCTGTTGACGGCATCGCTTACGCTCATATCGAATTCCAGCAGGTTGATCAATGTCTGGAAAACAGAAGTGGTGATGGTGGTGCCGCCGGGTGTGCCGGCAATGATATAAGGTTTCTGATCTTTCAATACGATGGTGGGCGTCATGGAGCTCAGCATGCGTTTGCCGGGCAGGATGGCATTGGCGTCTGCACCAACAGCTCCGTACATATTCGGAACGCCGGGCTTCACACTGAAATCATCCATTTCGTTGTTGAGTAAGAATCCGGCGCGGCCCACTACGGTCTTGCTGCCATAACTTCCGTTGAGCGTGGTGGTTACAGCTACGGCATTGCCTTCCTTATCGTATACGCTGAGGTGTGTTGTCTCTTCGCTTTCAGGGATCTGTCCGGCCTGGATGGCAGTGCTGGTGCCGGCTTTGTTGGGATCGTAATCCTGCATGCGCTGCTTCGCATAGGCATCACTGGTGAGTGTTTGAATGGGCACTTTGTAGAAGTCTGCATCACCCAGGAATTTGGCGCGGTCTGCATAAGACCGGCGCTCGATCTCGGTCATGAGCTGAACGGAAGCGGCAGTCTGGAAGCCCATCGCTTTTACATTCCTGTCTTCGATCATCTTCATCATCTGAGGCAGCAGGATGCCTCCGCTGGATGGCAACGGCATGGTGAGAATAGTGTATCCTTTGTAAGGAAAGCTCACGATCTCCCTTTCTTTCGCTTCATAATCCTTAAGATCATCATAGCTGATGATGCCTTTACCGCGCTGCATCTCTTCCACGATCAGCTTTGCAGTCTCTCCTTCATAGAAACCTTTCTGTCCGTTATCGCGGATGCGCTTCAGTGTATTGGCGAGATCGGTCTGGATAAGTGTATCACCTTCTTTCCAGGGCTGGTCTTTCACAAATGCCGGTGAAATGGTATTCAGTTTGACGAAGGATTCTCTGGAATGATTCAGTCCGTTTGCTTCTCCTGCTGTGATCAGGAATCCTTTTTCGGCCAGATCGATCGCAGGTTGTATCAGGTCTTTGAAAGGCAGTTTGCCATATTTGGCGGAAGTGAAAAGTCCGGCTACAGTGCCGGGAACGCCGGCGGCCAGATGGCCATCCTGGCTGAGATTGGTATTGGCATTGCCATTGGCATCCAGGTACATGTCGCGGTGCGCAGCGCCGGGCGCTTTCTCCCTGTAATCGATAGCCAGTGTTTTTCCACTCGCGAGATAGCCTACCAGGAAACCGCCGCCTCCGATATTGCCGGCCCCGGGATACACTACTGCCAGCGCCAGTTGAGTGGCAATGGCTGCATCGATGGCATTGCCACCCTTACGCAGAATGGATAGGCCTGCTTCACTCGCCAGCGGGTGCGCACTCACTACAGCGCCATTCCGGCATTGAATGTTCTTTTGTACGGCATACTGATAAGCATTGATTCCTGTATTGCTCAGTTTGCGGTTGCCCGTACAGGCAGACAGCAATAATACGAGGGTCAGGAGGGATAGAAATGGAGCTCTCATGTTATGGTCTGGTTTGAATATATATAAACACTTATACATATTATTTTCCTCCCTAAAATTATTAAAAGAAAACATTCAAATGCGCAGGACCGACATGGTAATTTGATATTCTTTTATTACTTTCATTATACACAAGTAATTCCTGGTTAGACACCAAAGAACTACGAGCACATGAGAAAAAAGAATATCCCCGCCATGAGCGGGGATGTTCTTTTTTAGGAAGTTATTTCTATTTTCACGGCTCATACTCTTTTCAATATGAAGAAGATCTACTTTACCTGGCTGTTGATGCTGACCAGCATTATGCTGACTGCACAGGTCAAATCCCCTGAACAGTTCCTGGGCTACGCAACAGGAAGCCGTTATACCCCTCATTTCAATGTGGTGAACTATTGTAAGTATCTGGCCACTGCCGCACCAGATATGGTGAAAGTGGAACAGTATGGCCTTACCAATGAAGGCAGGCCGCTCTTGCTGGTATTTGTGGCATCACGCGAGAACAGCGCCAGACTGGAACAGGTCCGGGCCAATAATCTCCGCCTGGCAGGAACTTCCGGAGATAAAGCAGCCCCTGATGAAAATGCTCCCGTGATCGTTTGGCTCAGCTATAATGTGCATGGCAATGAAACCTCCTCTTCAGAAGCGGCCATGCTCACCCTCTTTGAACTGGTGAATCCTTCCAATACCAAAACAAAAGACTTCCTCAAAAATACTGTAGTAGTGGTTGACCCATGCGTTAATCCGGATGGCCGTGACCGTTATGTGAACTGGTTCAACAGCGTGGTTGGCAAACAGGCCAATCCTGTTCCCTTCACCCGGGAACATATCGAACCCTGGCCGGGCGGAAGACCCAATCATTATTATTTCGACCTGAACCGCGACTGGGCCTGGCAAACACAGGTGGAATCCCGTCAGCGCATGGCTGTTTACAACAAATGGCTGCCACAGGTGCATGTGGATTTTCACGAGCAGGGATTTAATGAACCCTATTATTTTGCACCTGCCGCCGAGCCTTTCCATGAGGTGATCACGCCCTGGCAGCGCGAGTTCCAGACACTGATCGGCCGCAACAATGCGCGCTACTTCGATCAGAACGGCTGGCTCTTCTTCACCAAAGAACGTTTCGATCTTTTCTATCCCAGCTACGGCGATACCTATCCCATCTATAAAGGCGCTATCGGCATGACCTATGAACAGGGCGGCCATAGCCGCGGCGGTGCCGCCGTGATCAATGAGGATGGCGATACACTCACGCTCTGGGACAGGCTGCATCATCATTACACCACCGGTATGAGCACCATCGAAGCCAGCGCAGATCATGCTTCCAGGCTGGTGCAGGAATTCAAGAAGTATTACGACAAAGCACGCAGCAATCCTCCCGGCGAATTCAAGGCCTGGCTGCTGAAAGCAGATGAGAGTGATCGCCTGAAACGACTCAGGGAATTGCTGGAAAGGAATAATATCGAATACTCCTTTGTTTCCGGTGGTTCATTCACCGGCCTGAATTATTTCTCCAATAAGAATGAAACAACAAAAGCAGAGAATGGCGATGTGGTTGTCAACATGAACCAGAGCAATTCCAATCTCATCAAGGTATTGTTCGAGAGAACATCCAAACTATCCGACTCTGCTACTTACGATATCACGGCCTGGAGCCTTCCTTTTGTTTATGGCATCAATACCTATGGGCTGAATGCCTATGTTACCAGCGGTTCAAAAACTGAACCCAATGTAAGGTTCGCCAAACCCCTCACCACGCCTCCGGTGGCTTATGCCATCAAATGGTCTGGTGTTAGCAGCGTACGCTTCCTGGCTGAATTGCTGAAACGCAAAGTGAAAGTGCGTTATGCCGAACAACCCTTTGTGGCGGCAGGGGAACATTTTGAAAAAGGAACATTGATCGTTACACGAACCAGCAACAATATCCCGGATAGCAAACTGACGGAGATCATCGATGAAGCATCCCGTAAAGCTGATCAGATCTATTATCCCGTTGGTTCAGGTTTTGTAGAGAAGGGATTCGATCTCGGGTCGGACCGTGTAAGAATGCTGAAAGCGCCGCGGGTGGTATTGCTCGCCGGTGATGGCATCTCATCTCTCGGCATGGGCGAGATCTGGCATTATTTCGACGAAGTGATCGGCTACCCGCTCAACGTGGTTTGGGTGAACAATCTCAACAAGGATGTGCTGAAAGAAACCGATGTGCTCATCATGCCAGATGGCGGCTACAGCAGTTTCGGCAAGCCCACGCATGATATGCTGAAAGAATGGGTGAGCAGCGGAGGAAGACTGGTGGCATTGGAAAGCGCTGTGGCCGCACTCGCCAGGAACGAATGGGGCATCAAATTGAAAGACGGAGAAAAGAAAGAAGACGAAAAGAAAGATGATAAAAAAGATGATTACGCATTACTCCGCAAATACGAGAACCGCGAGCGTGATTATCTTCCCAATTTCAATCCCGGTTCCATCTTCAAAGTAGAAATGGACAACTCGCACCCGCTCGCCTTTGGATACGACTCCACTTATTTTACCCTCAAACAGGATGATAATATTTATGATTTCTTTAAGGAAGGTCTCGGCTGGAATGTTGGCGTGATCAAAAAGAGTGCGCAGGTATCCGGCTTCGTTGGCTTCAAACTCAGGGACAGGCTGAAAGATGGCTTATTGTTCGGCGTGCAGGACCAGGGTGGCGGCGCAGTGATCTACCTGGCGGATAACCCTGTTTTCCGCAGTTTCTGGGAGAATGGAAAGCTCCTGCTTGCCAATGCTGTATTTATGGTGGGGCAATAAGCACATCACCTTTATCTTTGGCCCCGGAATTTGCTTGCTTAAAAATCATTTACTGAATGAGAGAATGTAGACCCCTTCAGCTGATCCTTTGTTTGATTATTTTGTCGCAGGCATTCAATGCTGCTGCGCAAACACCTGCCTCTTATTCCGCTGCTGACCTTCAGCAGCAATTCAAAAAACTGAATGTGCTTGGCTCTGTATTGTATATCGCCGCTCACCCGGATGATGAGAATACAAGGCTGCTGGCTTATCTGGCCAAAGAAAGATTGTATCGTACGGGGTATCTCAGCCTCACACGCGGAGATGGCGGGCAAAACCTCATTGGCGATGAACAGGGCATCGAGCTCGGCCTGATCCGCACACAGGAACTGCTGGCGGCCAGAAGAGTGGATGGTGCTGAACAGTTTTTCAGTCGCGCTTACGATTTCGGTTTCAGCAAAAGCACCGAAGAAGCCCTCAGCATGTGGGATAAAGAGAAAGTACTGGCGGATGCCGTTTGGGTGATCCGCAAATTCCAGCCCGATGTGATCATCACACGCTTCCCGCCGGACAGCAGGGCAGGGCATGGCCATCACTCCGCATCGGCAGTGATTGCACAGGAAGCTTTCAAAGCTGCTGCTGATCCAAAAAGATTTCCCGAGCAGTTCGCATTCGGCGTAAAACCCTGGCAGGCCAAACGCATATTCTGGAATACATTCAATTTTGGCGGCAACAATACTACCAGTAATGATCAACTGAAACTGGATGTAGGCGGATATAATCCCGCTCTCGGCAAAAGTTATGGCGAGATCTCCGCTGAAAGCCGCAGCCAGCATAAAAGCCAGGGATTTGGTGTGCCGGCCGCAAGAGGCGTGAGCACAGAATTCTTTTCCTTCACCGCTGGCGACCCCGCCAGGGAAGATATCATGGATGGAGTGAACGCCAACTGGGACAGGCTGCTGGCCAATGCCAGTGAAAAAGACAAGGGATCGATCTCGTCCATCAATAATTTCTTCAACAAGGCAGCTCAGGAATCATGGCCTGTAGAGCATCCGGAAAAAATGATCAAACCATTGTCTGTATTGTACCAGGATATTTCCAATCTGACAGACAGTTACTGGAAAACACAAAAACTTCAGGAAGTACAGGAGCTCATTGCACGTTGCGCCGGCCTCTGGCTGGAAGCCACTGCCAATACAGAGTTTGCAGTACAGGGCGATTCAATAAAACTGAACATTGTAGCCAATAACAGGATTGGAAAGAATATCATCCTCAACAGCATCAAGGTAGACATGTTGGATGAATCCGTCAACAAGGAACTCCAGCCCAATCAAAACTTTACTGTTAACAGGCCGCTCTATGTTTTCGCCAACAAACCTGTTTCGCAACCTTACTGGCTGGAAAAGAAAATGACCACCGGCTCTTTTGTGGTGAACGATCAGAACCTGATCGGCAGACCGGAAAGCCTGCCTGCATACACTGTCACTTTCAATGTGACTATCGATGGACTGAACTTAGCTTATACAAGACCGGTACAATACAAATTCACAGACCCGGTGAAAGGTGAGCTGTATCGTCCGCTTACCATTGTTCCTCCTGCCACAGTTACCACCGGTCCGGATATCATCGTATTCAGACAGCAGCAGAAACAGAATGCGGAACTCACCGTGAAAGTGACCGCCAATAAGGATTTCAATAATTACAAAGCCACCATCACCAACCGCATCAAGAACAACAGCGAATCCAAAAACGATTCCGCTTTCAATGTTGGCAAGGGACTCAGCAAGAATTACGGATTCACTATCGGCAATGCCAATATGAAAGATGTGGTGCAGGACAATGCACAGGTATTCGTTGATCTGAAAAATGGAAAAGCGGAACAACCAGCCTGGCTGCACCTGGTGAGCATCAACTACGATCATATTCCCCCGATCCATTACTATTACCAGGACAATGCGAAGATCCTCAACCTGGATCTCAAAACTGCCGGTAAGAAGATCGGGTATATCGATGGCGCAGGAGATAAAGTGGCTTATGCACTGGAACAAATGGGCTATGAAGTAAGCATTCTGAAAGAAAAAGATCTCTTCCCCGCCAATCTAACACAGTTCGATGCCATCATCACCGGTGTTCGCGCCTACAATGTGCACGACTTCCTCAAAACAAAATACGATGTGCTGATGGAGTATGTGAAAAATGGCGGTAACCTCATCGTACAATACAATACCAATAATAATATCAGTTCAGTGAAAGGTGGCATCGGGCCTTATCCCTTCACTGTCACACGTGGACGCGTAACTGATGAAACAGCGAAAGTGAATTTCCTTTTGCCCAATCATCCTGTGCTGAATTATCCCAACAAGATCACCGATAAGGATTTTGAAGGATGGATCCAGGAGCGTGGCATTTATTTCGCGGAACAGGTTGATCCTGCATTCCAGAGCCCGCTTTCGATGGCTGATCCCAATGAGGCAGACCAGAAAGGAAGCCTGATCATTGCAGACCATGGTAAGGGGAAATTCGTGTATACGGGACTGGTATTCTTCCGGGAATTACCGGCAGGTGTGCCGGGCGCTTACCGTCTGATGGCCAATATCATCGCATTGAATAAAACGAACAATAAGAAATGAGCACTTCCGCATCGGGAACAGACAAAACAAGGATCTATTTCATCATCGCCATGATCATCGGACTGATCATCGGCAAGCTGATCAAGAAAGTGGGAGTGGGATTGATGATCGGGATCGTGCTCGGTTTGATATTCATGATGGCTTTTTCAAGGAAACGATAATCATAAGAACAGATGCAAATACAACAAGATGATCAGGCTAAAGAGAAAGTGCCGTTATTCCGTAAATGGAGTTACTGGTACTGGCTGGTGATCGGGTTCCTGGGCCTGCTGATCCTGTTGTTCTATTTCTTTACCAAACATTTCGCATGAATTTTTCGGGGCTCGACTGGACGGTGTTGGTAACAACACTTGTCTGCATTATCCTTTATGGCGTTTACAAAGGCCGCAGCTCGAAGAAAAACCTGGAAGGGTATTTCCTGAGCGACCGGCAGATGCCCTGGTGGGTAGTGCTGCTCAGCATCATGGGCACCCAGGCCAGCGCCGTTACCTTCCTTACTGCGCCCGGACAGGCTTACTCAGACGGGATGCGATTTGTACAGTATTATTTCGGTCTACCTATTGCCATGGTGATTGTGGCCATCGCTTTTGTGCCTGTGTTCAGGCGACTGAAAATATTCACTGCCTACGAATACCTTGAACAACGTTTCGATATCAAGACCCGCCTGCTCACCAGTTTCCTCTTCATGCTGAGCCGCGGATTGTCAACAGGCATCAGTATCCTGGCCCCTTCACTGGTTTTGCACAGTATGCTGGGATGGGATATCACCATCACCAATCTGGTGATGGGCGGCGTGCTGATGATCTATACTGCCAGCGGCGGCGCAAAAGCCGTCGGTTATACCCAACAGTTACAGTTCGTGATCATCTACATAGCGATGTTCCTCGCCGCCTGGTGGGCCATCAAGATGCTGCCCGAAGGTGTGGGCCTCACAGATGCCCTGCATATCGGCGGTAAATCCGGCAAGCTGAATGTGATCACTACCGGCGTTACGGAAGAAGGAAACTTCGACTGGAAGGACCGCTTCAATATCTGGAGCGGTATCATCGGCGGTCTGTTCCTGGCATTGAGCTATTTCGGAACGGACCAGAGCCAGGTGGGCCGTTATCTCACGGCACGCACAGAAGGGGAGAGCAAGCTCGGCCTGTTGATGAATGGACTGGTGAAAGTGCCCCTGCAATTCTTCATCCTCCTGATAGGTGTATTGGTTTTCTCTTTTTATCAATTCTATAAGGCGCCTGCATTTTTCAACCTGTCGCTGGAAGAGAAGGTGAAGAAAACTGAATACGCTCCTGAATACAACAGCGCGGTGGCGAAGTATGATGTGTTGCAGGAAGAAAAGAAACAGACCACTATTGCGCTCACCAAAGCATTGCATAACGAAGATCAGCAAACGATAGATGCGCTGCGCGAGAAGATACAAGTGCAGGACAAAGCCACGCATCAGTTCCGTAAAGAGATAGAAGGATTGGTAAAGAAAGCCGTTCCCGGCGCAGACAGTAACGATACCAATTATGTATTTGTCCGGTTTGTGGGCGATTTCTTTCCGGATGGACTGGTGGGTCTGATCATCGCCATTATTTTCCTCGCTGCCTGGGGTAGTGTGGCGGCGGCGCTGAATTCTCTGGCCTCCTGCACCATGGTGGATTTTCACAAACGTTTATCCAAAAAAGAGCTCAGTCCTGAAAAGGAATACAAGTGGAGCCGTTACTATACTTTGTTATGGGGCATCTTCTGTATCATCGTTGCGCAGTTTGCGTACAATCTGGGCAATAGCCTGATCGAAGCGGTGAATATCCTGGGCTCCTGGTTCTATGGAGCCATCCTCGGTATTTTCCTCGTGGCATTCTACCTCAAACATGTGAAAGGGCACGCGGTGTTCATTGCGGCATTACTCACCGAGGTGATCGTGATCAGCATTTACAATATGGATCTGTTCTCCTGGCTCTGGTTGAATGTGATCGGTGCGGCACTGGTGGTAATATTGAGTCTGATCCTGCAGGCGATGATGCCGGTATTCAGAAGAAGAAAACCACTATGATAGTAGAGAGATAGTAGTGAAATACTGGCTTTTTAAACAGGGAGAGTACTGAGATAGTAGAGAGATAGTACTCAGAAAGTACTGAAAAGTGTAAAATTGGCGGAACTATTGGTGGAGATAACGGAGAGAAAAGTTTGATAACCAGCTTTATATATGCTGATTTGAATGGTCTTTTGAAATACTGAATTGGTTATCAATATATTATAGCAGGCTAATTGGTGCTTAATTGGTGGTTTATTGGTGTTTAGTTGCCTGTTAATGGTAGTGGGAGGTATGCCGGGGTGCTGTCGGAGCTACCTGAGAGGCATCAAGGGTCGAGCCATTGGTTACTCCTATAGCAAAAAAAGAGGCTGACCTCCCGGCCAGCCTCCAATAAATTTCTTGCATCAGTTCAGACTGAATCTTATTTCAAAGTCTTCAGGAGTTTTTCGTTCAAAGCAACATAGTCAGGGTTCTTTGCTTCCTGAGCCAGTTTCAGTGATTCGTTGGCAGAAGCGATTGCTTCCTGCTTCAATCCCAGTTTAGCTTCAGCATTTGCTCTCTGATGCCATACCCAGAAGAATTTAGGGTTAAGCTCAGTAGCTTTCTTCAGCCATTCATGCGCTTGTTTTGTGTCTTTTCCTGTTTCCAGATAATACATAGCTGCATTGAAGTACGGAGGTTTCTCAGACTTCATGGCGGTTTCGATCTGCGCCATTACTTTTCCATCGATATCAGTTTTGATGGGAAGTGCAACAGCTGTTTGGTCCCACATGATCCAGAGATTGCACTCGGTGCCTTTGATCTCGTCGAATTGCATGAAGAAGGTTTCGATCTTCTCCTTGATAGCATGAGGCTTCACTTTCACGCGCACTACGTCCTGATCTTCCTTGTAAGCAGAAGGAGAGGTAACATCCAGTTGTTTGGTGAGGATGAGGGTCCACTCGCTTTTGCCAGGAATGCTCAGCAGACCATATTTACCGGCAGGAATATTCTTTCCGCCGATGATCACATCGTCGCTGAAGTTGAGAATAGTTGCTGAATTTGCACCGGTACGCCATACTTTGTCGAAAGGAACCAGGTCTCCGAAGATCTTGCGGCCTTTCGTGCTGGGGCGGGAGTATGACAGTTCAATGTTACCCAGACCAAAATCCTGTTTAATGGTTTGAGCAGGAGATGGGGCGGGAACTTTCAAGCCCTGGGCCTGGATTGCGCCACAATACAATGTGATGCTGCAGGCGATGGCAATTGCTGTTTTGATCATTGCAAACAAGTTTAATGCGGCAAAGATAACCGGTTCAGCAGGAATCCGGAAATAGCTGCAACATTTTGAAGGCCTTAAAAATGCCCTTCATCCTAAAAATGTACGATTACGGTGGCGGTTGCTTTACGTCCGCGTTTGATCTTCCAGGCAGGACCTTCCTTGATGAGGCGGAGCGCCTCTGCATTGGCTTCGGTTGTAGAGCCACTGGTGATAGTGAATTCGGATAATTCGCCCCTGCGGTTTACCGCAAAGGAAACCACCACGTCTTTAACGGCCCTCGCAGAGTCCCTGCTGAGGCGATTGTTCTCACGCAGATAATTCTCGAAGCTCACCCATCCATTGACAGGTTCTGCATTCTGCAGCAGGATATCTGTTTCTTTTATTTTCTTACTGATATTACTCCTTTGTTTTCCGCCGTAACCTGTTACCACCACATCGTTCAACATTTGGTCTGCCGGCTGCAATTGCAGGTTATTGGTGGCCAGTGGTGATTGATTCAGCTTGAACTGTTGCGTGTTGAATCCGATAGCGGCAACGGATACATTGAGTGCTGCTGTATCTATATTTCGTAGAGGAATATTGAAATAGCCTTCCCTGTCTGTGAAATAGGTCATATTCATGGCTGGATTCTGGAAGGTATTCACGTTGGCATTGGGGATGGGCCTTTGTGCATTATCGGTTACACGTCCCCGTATTATATTGTTGAGACGCTTATTCTCTGCTGCATTGGTTTGCAAAACCAGTCCCGGCGTATGCCCCTCCAATGCACCCACGATCTCCGTTCTCACTGGCCTGCCCACAGTATCTGAGAAATTGAATTGGGGTGGATTGTTTTCAGATTTAAGTACGATGTCTTTCTTCTCGAAACCATCGGGTACTACCGTGGCAGGTACATTAGTGTCCAGCGGGATCTGTTTCGCATTAGCCCTGGGCTGAATGGCTATAGTATTGTATTGTGCTTTTTGACTGGCATTGTTTTGACTTCTCTGCAAATTCAAATTCTCACTGCGGGCCTGATCAGCATTTACTCTTGCATCAGCTGCAGATGGCTTTGTTTTTTCTGCAGCAGCATTATCCCTGGTGCTGAAAGTAGATGGTAAGCCTTCGTTATCAGTTAAGGTTAAAGTTTCAGGTGCTGGTAGAGAATCGGCAGGCGGAACTTTGGCAGGTTGCACTTTTTCCTGGTGCTGCACAGCGGCTATTTCTTGTGTTGCCACTGCTTTGTCCTCGCGACTTAAATAACTGTTCCAGAGGAATACGCCTGCTGCAATCACAACAACTGCGGCTGCAGCCATTTTCCACCATACCATGCCCCTGACCTTACCGGAAGCCGGTTGGATCTTTTCAGCAATGGCGGTTCTCAGCTCCTGCAGGTTTTGGTTCACCGGAGCTTCGCCATGGGATTGCATTGCCTGGTCCATTCCCTCGATGGCATCTGCCAGGAAAGGATCGTCCAGCGCTGCTTTTTCCATGGCATGCATTTCGGATGCAGACATGTTGCCACTCAGATATCTTTGGATATCCGCTGCTGTGTAATGGGTGATATGTTGTGATTGATCATTCATGGTGGTGAATGCTCAGTTATATTTCTTTTGTTTCGATAGCTGCCTGTTTATCCATACAGATCTTAAGGTTCCTTCTTCCATTCTGGATATAGCTTCTTACCTTATTCCATTCGATCCCTGTTTCAGACGCTATTTCTTTATAACATTTGTTCTGTAAATAGAATAATTCCACTGTTGTTTTCTGCTCATCGGGCAATGTTTGCAAACAATGTTCCAGTCTCGTCAGGTTCTCCTCTTTCTGCATCATGCCATTCAGATGCGTTTCTGCTTCCGATTGCATAATCTCGGCATTGAATTCAGAGGTGCGGAAATTGCGCGGAGAGCGGAGTTGCATCAGGCAGTGGTTCCTGGCCAGTGTATGCAACCAACTTTTAACATTTTCTACCTGGTGCTGCTTTAGTTTTTTGGTGAGCTCTTCAAAGAGTTGCATCACGGCATCTTTGGCGCTTTCGGGGTCTTTGAGATATTTCAGGCATACGCCATACATCAGGTCCATATACCGCTGGAACAGAGCGCCTAACACTTGCATGTCGCCCGTTTCACGATAACTGTCGGCCAGTTCTTTGTCTGTCCGCTCAGGGTGTTGTATGTTCTTCAGGAAGCCCACGAAAGATAAAATTAGCAAAAGATCGGTTAAGCAAAGAATTTGAAGGCGTACCGGTTGCTCGCCTGGCGAGCGACTGTACCCCGCCAATCATAAAGTTCCGCCTTCCGGCCAGTTGCTCCAGTGTGTATTGGTTGTTTGAGTGGGTTTGAATATTTTTTTGTCGCCGGTTTCCAGCGCATCGGCCAGCATGATGAAGGTCTCGTTCTTTCCGGGTTTCTCTTCATTGGCGAGGTCAGGATGGTTCCAGTCGTCCAGCCGGATGAACAGGGGCAGCCCTGCAGGGATGCGCTGTTTGATATCTTCTTCGGTGGCGAGGAACTGGTTCCGGTGTTCAGGAAGCAGTCCGCGCATCATTTCCCAGATCATGATCTTTCCGGGATCTTCCAGGTGAATGCCTTTGGCCTCATAAAATGCGGGATCATGGGAAAGCGTAATGGCATTCCCGCGGACCAGGATGGTATTGATGGAAGGATCGAGGTAGCTTTCAGTTTCCCGGTCGAATGTGTTGCCCTCCGGACTATCGGCCGTCAGGCTGAGGAAATTGGCATTATCCAGCCCTGGCTTATGTTTCAGGTCGTTGCCGAAAATATAAAGACAGTTCTCGATACCATTGTGGCCACCGCCGCGGTAGTTGAACCCGATCACTTCAATCACGATCCTCCAGTGGCTTTCATTGCGATAAGCGGAGAGCCTGGCCGTTACCGGATAGAGGTAGCCATTGTCCAGCATGGGAAAGGAGAACTGTCTGGCGGCACTGTCCAGTTGTTCCAGGATCTCTTTAGCTGTAAATGCTTCTTTATGTTTTTTGGGCGCCATAACCGGGAGATTTCATATGCAATGTACCGATTAGCGATTATTCTCCCACGTTATGATTCCGGTTTTATTGTTCTCTTATAGGCCCAGTACACCACAATGGGGAACACAAAGAGCTTGAAAATGGTATCGGTGACCAGTCCGCCGATCACCACACGGGCCAGCGGTCTTGCGGTTTCCGACCCGATGCCTGTGCTGATGGCCGCAGGCAGGAGGCCGATGGCCGCCATCAGGGCTGTCATCAATACCGGCCGGATCCTGGATTCCACGCCCTCCCGGATGGCATGTATAAGTCCTTGTTCTGTAGCCACTTTCATCGATCTCATATTGCTTTTGAAGGTGGAAAGGAGGATCACCCCATTCTGGATACAGATGCCGAAAAGGGCAATGAAACCAATACCGGCCGAAATGCTGAAATTGATATCCGTCACCAGCATGGAGAAGATGCCGCCTACAATTGCGAACAATACCGTATGCAATACCAGCAGAGAATCCCTGATATTCCCGAACAAAATGAAAAGGATAAAAAAGATGATCAGCAAACTGATGGGCACCACGGTGGTCAGCCTTTGTGTGGCGCGTTGCTGGTTCTCGAAATCGCCAGACCATTGCAGCGAATAACCATCGGGGATAGTAATGTCCGCCGCAACTTTCTGCTGTGCTTCCGTGATGGTGCTTCCCATGTCGCGGCCACGTACTGAGAATTTGATGGCGCCATAACGGGTATGATCATCCCTGTAGATGATGCTGGGGCCGGTGATGCGTTTGATATCTGCGATCTCCTTGATGGGGATCTTGGTGCCGCGGATCGAAGGCACCAGCAGGTTGCTGATCTCCTGCTCGTGTTGCCGGAAATCTTCCGGATAACGGATACGAAGGTCAAAGATCTTTTCACCTTCATAGATACTGGTGGCGGCCTTACCGCCAATGGCCATCTCTATAACGGCATTGGCATTGTCTGTGGTGATACCATAGAGCGCCATCTTCTGCTGGTTGAGATTGATCTGCAATTCAGGCTGGCCAAGGTTCCGGAGGATCGCCAGGTCTTCAATACCTTTTACTGTTTTCAGCACATTGAATATAGAATCTTCTGTTCTTTCGATCACCTTGTAATCATTGCCATACATTTTCACTACCAGTGATCCTTTCACTCCGGAAACGGCTTCCTCCACATTGTCCATGATAGGCTGGGAGAAATTGAGACTGATACCAGGGATCACTTCCAGCTGACGGTTCATTGCTTCGATCAGCTGCCCGCGGCTCAGTTTCGATTTCCATTCTTTCTCAGGAAAAATATCGATATGGCATTCCACATTGTAGAAACCTGTGGCATCAGTGCCGTCGTTCGGACGACCGGTTTGCGACATCACCTGTTTTACTTCCGGGAAGCCGAGAAATATTTTGCGCATTTCATTTGCCACGCGTACGGATTGGTCCAGCGATGCGGAGAGCGGGCCGGTGGCGCGCACATAGATGGAGCCTTCATTCAGCTGTGGCAGGAACTCTGTGCCAACAAAGCGGAAACTGAAAAATCCGCCGATCAGTATGATGATGGCAATGGTGAAGCTCATCATCTTTTTACCAAAAGAAAGCCGGAACAACCGCATCACATTCCGTTGCACCCAGTTGAGGAAGAAATTGTTTTTCTCTTTTACATTTTTCTTTAGCAATACACCTGATAATACCGGCACCAGCGTAAAGGTGAGTATCAGCGCACCGAGCAATGCAAAGCCAAGTGTCCAGGCTAGAGGAGAGAACATTTTGCCTTCCACTTTTTCAAAAGTGAAAATCGGTAATAAGCCTGCAATGATGATGAGTTTTGCAAAGAAGATGCTCTTGCCGCTTTCCATGCATGCTTTGCGGATCAATCCGAGTTTGCTTTGTGCATTGAACCGCTGCATGCCCACCGCATGCGCGCGCTTATCCAGCATCACGAAGATCCCTTCCACTATCACTACGGCGCCATCGATGATGATCCCGAAATCAACTGCTCCCATGCTCAGGAGGTTGGCCGACATCCCCTTCAGTTTCAAACACACAAAAGCAAAGAGCAGTGATAACGGGATAACTACAGAAACGATCAATGTGGTGCGCCAGTCGGCCATGAAAATGAACACCACTACGGTCACCAGGATGATGCCTTCCATCATATTGTGCAGCACAGTACCGGTGGCAAAGTCCACCAGGTTCTGCCTGTTGTAGAATGGTTTGATCTGCACATCAGCCGGCAATACCTTGTTATTGAGATAGTCTATTTTTTCCTGAAGGGCGGCAATCACTTCGGTGGCATTCTCACCCTTGCGCATCACCACAATGCCCTGCACCACATCCGGGTCCCGGTCCCGGCCCACCTGTCCGAGCCTCGGCAGCGCAGCAATGCTCACATCGGCGATATGGCTCACCAGTACAGGCGTTCCGTTGATATTGTCAACGATGATATTCCTGATCTCATCCACATCATTGAGGATACCGATACCGCGCACCACATATGCCTGTCCGTTTTCCACGATGATATCTCCACCCACATTGATATTGCTCCTGCTCACGGCCTCATAGAGCTCCAGCGGCGTGATGCCATATTGCGCGGCTTTGCCGGGATCCACTGTGATCTCGTACGTTTTCACTTCGCCACCGAAACTAACGATATCGGCTACACCGGGAACGGCCAGGATATTCTTTTCGATGGTCCAGTCCTGGATGGTTTTGAGATCGCGTACGGAATGTGTATTGCTTTCAAGCGTATAGCGATAGATCTCTCCTGTAGGACCATAGGGCGGCTGTATATCCGGCTCGATGCCTTCCGGAAGTTTGGCCTTGCCGATATTGTTGTTCACCTGCACGCGCGCAAATGCATCGTCCACCTTATCTTCAAAGATGATCTTTACCACAGAAAGACCGAACAGGGAAGAAGACCTGATAGCAGTTTTCTTCTGCGCGGTATTCATGGAGATCTCGATGGGCCTCGTCACAAATCTTTCCACTTCCTCCGCACTGCGTCCGGGCCATTGGGTAATGATGGTAACACTGGTATTGGTCACATCCGGAAAGGCCTCAATGCCGATGCTCCTGAAGCTCAGGTATCCTGCAATGGCCAGCAATCCTGTGGCGAAGAAGATGAAGAATTTATTCTTGAGAGAGAAACTGACAACTCTCCTGATCAATTTATTCATGGAACGGCATTAAGGGTTATTGTTTGAGCGCTTCGTAGAAATAGAGCTGACGGCCAGAGATCACCACATCATTTTCATGGAGCCCTTCGCTGATATAAGCGCGGCCGCTCATCTTTTCAGCCACTTCCACAGGTTGGATGCGGGCGGTATTGCCTTCGCGTACCACCACGTAGTAGCGGTTATTGTCGAAAATGAGCGAGCGAACGGGAATGCTTACACGACTATGTTGCTGCACCACTTTAACTTTGGCGGATACAAACATTTCCGGTTTGAGCAGCAGGTCGGGATTATGGATATTGATACGGGCGCGCATGGTCTTTGTTTCAGGATCCAGCACCTGGTAGATCTTTTCGATATCGCCCCTGAACACTTTGCCGGGATAGGAGAGGGACGTAAGGTGAACGCTATCACCCTGATGGATATACGAAATGTCAGATTCAAAGATGTTCACCATCGCCCACACATTGCTGATATCCGCGATCACGAATACGGGATCACTGTTATCCGGCCTGAGATGCGAGTGTTCTGTAACTCTCTTTTCGATCACGAAACCATTGATGGGCGTGGTGATCCGGTAGCCGGCTTCGCGGTCGCCTCCATTGATCTGTAATACCTGCTCTGCCTTGTGTACTTCACTACTTGCGCGCTTGTATTCACTTTTCGCTTCTTCCACATCTTTTTCGGAAGCCAGACCGGAACTGAAAAGATCCTGTTTCAGTGAAAGGTCCCTTCTTGCATTGGCAAGCGATGCCTCCGCGGAAGCGAGCTCATTGCTGAAAGCCGCCATCTCGCTGCTGACCAGCTCGGCCAGTGTTTGTCCGGCTTTCACATACCATCCGGAATGCACATTCACCTTGCGCACGATACCACTCACCATCGGGTAGATCCTGATCTGGCTGTCTTCATCCGGAACAATTTTTCCGCTCACGAGTATTTCATCCTTTACAGCATTGGTGCTGGCAGTATCAGTGATCACTTTGCCAAGCAGTTCTTCCATTTCTTTGGCGGGATCGCTGGCCGGCGCCGGATCTGGCTTTTGTTTGCAGGCAACCATCATAACGGTGATCAGGCAAAGGCCGGTTATAAATTGTTTATTGAGCATGGAAAAGTTTTAAAGGTGAATGAGCTGTGTGCCGCTGACGAAATTGATCTGTTCCAGCGCGCGGTAGCGGTTGTAACGGATCTGATGTAAAGAGATGATGGTCTCCTTGTAGGAGTCATAGAAGTCGATGAACTCGAGCAGGCTGATATTCCTTCTCACGAAATTCTTTTGAACTTCTTCGATGAGGTGATGGAACTGATCATCAAATTCCTGGTCGATTCCTTCATAGAGCGCTTCAGCATTGAGGGCATCGGTATAGCGCTGCATCACTTCGTGAGCGAGCTGGTCTTCGGCATGCTGCAACTGTGTTTTGCTTTGCAGGATGCGGCTTTCAGCCTGCCTGATATTTCCCTGGTTGCGATTGAAGAGGGGAAGTGGCATGGCTACTTTAACGCCGGTATAGTCGCGGATATAACTGCCTTGTCTATCGTATGTGATGCCAACAGTGAGGTCAGGCACAGCCAGCGCTTTCTGTAATTTCCTGTTGAGCTCCTGGCTATTTACATTCTCTTTCGCAGCCAGCAGGTCCTGCCGGTGTGTACGCGCTGAATCCAGCAATTGCTGCACGTTCAGTTCCTGTAAGGGATGAAAGGAGAAAGATGGTTCTGTCCAGACAGGTGTAACCGGTATTGCAGGATCGATGCGTGTGAGCATTTTCAGTTCGGTGCTGACTGCATTCACTTCCTGTTGCAATTCTTTTTTGGTTGCCTTCAAAGTGTAAAGCAGGCTCTGGATTCGAAGTAATTCTTTTTGTGCAATATTCCCTTTTGCCAGTTGTTCCTTGAAGCCGGTTACAATACGATTGAGGGATGCGATCTGCGCATCATACAATCCCAGTGATCTTTGCAGGAATGAAAGATGATAAAAATTATCGCGCAATGTGAAAGTGAGGGTGCGCACGAGATCATAGAATTCATGCTCGCTGAGTTTCACCTGGCTTTGCGCCAGGAGTACGGCTTTATTGCGTTTGCCTGCGAGGATGATCACCTGGGATAGCTCGGCTGTATTCTGGCCGTGGTATCCGGGTTCCAGCCATCTTTTGTTTTCGGGATCGTACAGAACATTCTCGAAGCTGAGTTCGGGGTTGTGGTAGAGGCCGGAGGTGATCACCTCGGTTTTGGCAATGTCGATATTGTATTTGGCTGCCAGCAGGCTGAGATTGCTGTGGATGAACCTTTGTTCAGCCTCGTGCAGGGTGAGGTGCAGGGTATCCGGCGCCTGTGCATGCACGGTAGCGTTGCAGGTGATCAGTACTGTTAGAATGAGGTATAGTTGTTTCTTCATTTGCTTGCCTGGTATTCAGGCTGCAAAATTTGAAAACGATCATTAGACGGTCCTTACGCGATTATTAGAACAAGATTAGAAAGCAGGGTTTATTGGTAAATTAATGTGAAAGCAGGCGCCTTTGCCCTCATTGCTGGCCGCTGTAACAGTGCCTTTGTGCATATGGATGATCTTCTCGGTGATACTGAGGCCCACACCACTGCCGGGGAAGATCCTGGCATTATTGCCCCTGAAGAATGGCTGGAATACTGTGTCCTTTTCTGCGGGATCGATACCGATCCCTTCGTCTGCAATACTGATCAGCACAGAATCGCCGGTATGTGAGATCATAATGGTAACCGGCTTGTTGCCTGAAAACTTGAAAGCATTTTTGATCACATTGTTGATAGCGGTTTCCAGCAATACGCGGTTGCCATCTATCCAAACGGTATCAGTGAGGGAGCTTGAGAAATCGAACTGGTACTGGTTTCCCTGTTCTTTCCAATAATCCATGATATCCTGCAACAGGTTCTGCATGTCTACCGGCTCAAAATGATGGAGCGGTCTGGCGGCGTCGTAATTGCTTAATTCGAAAAGGCGGTTGATGATCACGGTGAGCTTTTCCGATTCAGCCAGAACAGAACGCATAGTACTGATATATTCTTCCTGGCTGCGCGGCTTGTTCAGCATCACTTCCAGCTCACCGATGATGGTGGTGAGCGGCGTTCTCAGTTCATGCGAAGCATTGCTCACAAAGGAACGCTGCATATCGAAAGCATGCTCCAGGTGACTGAGCAGCTCATTGAAATTATTGGCGAGCTCATTGATCTCATCTTTATTTTCTGGTACGATCACGCGCTTGTTCAGGGTTCCTGTCCTGATCTGCCGGATGGTATTGTTCACATGCACGATGGGTTTGAGAGCCTTACCTGCAAAGCGCTTGCTGAGCAGGAAGAGAATGATGAGGCCGATCACATAGGTGATGCAGAGCATCATCAGCAGGTTGTTGAGGTGCTGGCGACCGGTGAAGTTTTCCGCTGTGACGATGATCACGAAATCACCCTGGTTGTCTTTGTACGCAATACCTGCAGCAGGTTTATCGTCGAGCAGGAAGAAGAGCTCGTTGTTATTGCTCTGCCTGATCCTGTTCACGATCTCCGGTGTGATAGTGGCGGTGGAATCGTTGATGAAGGATTGCGTGTTCTCTTCATTGTAGATGAAGGACCGCTCGCCGGCGAGGCTGCGCAAATATTTCTGCTGGATCTCCAGGAAGCTCTTTTTGGTGAGCTCATCTTTTTCCAGGAAAACCTGGGCGGTGATGAGGGCCCTGTCTCGCAGGCGATGATAGAATACCTGCTTCACATAATCGGCAAACAGGCCATAGATAAGGGCCATCACCAGCAGCATGATGCCGGCGGTGAGCAGGGTGAATTCCAGTGAAAGCCTGTTGCGGATCTTCATGAGCGATTACGATTTTAGTACATAGCCCATGCCGGTAAGGGTATGAATGAGCTTCTCCCCGTTGAAGGGTTTCTCGATCTTGTTGCGGAGATAGTTCACGTACACGTCCACCACATTGGCATTGGACTGCCGGTCGATCCCCCAGACGGCATCGGAAATGAAGGCGCGGCTCAATACCTTGTTGGGGTGTTTCATGAACAGCTCCAGCAGTTTGTATTCTCGGGCTGTAAGAATGATCTGTACGCCGTTGCGGGAGGCGGTCTTACTGGCTGTGTTCAGCAACAGGTCATTGAATTGAAGGGTTTCCTCTCCAATATTGTCCTGGTGATGCCTGCGGTGCAACGCCTGGATGCGCGCCAGGAGTTCACGGAAATGAAAGGGCTTGGTGAGGTAATCATCTGCGCCATGATCGAGACCTGTAACGATGTCATCAGTGGTCTGCAGGGCAGAGAGCATCAGAATGGGCGTCCAGACCTGGGCCTGGCGCAGCCTTCGGCAGATCTCGCGACCGTTCAGTCCGGGTAATAGGATATCCAGGATGATGATATCATAATCCTTTTCCATAGCGGCTTTGAGGCCGGCTTCTCCATCGGATTCCAGTTCAACGGTGAATTGCTGCTCTTCCAATCCTTTTTTGATGAAGGAAGCTACTTTCTGTTCGTCTTCGATGATGAGAATGGTCATTGGCGGCAAAGATTAGGAAATTTGCAGAGAGATGCTGCAAGGCAACGTTAAAACCTCCTTCTGAAAGCGGGATGATAGCTCGCCATCGTTGATTTCAGGAAATTATTATCGAGATGTGTATAGATCTCTGTTGTTGTGATGCTGGCATGCCCAAGCATCTGTTGTACTGCGCGGAGATTGGCGCCTCCTTCCACCAGGTGAGTGGCAAAGGAATGACGGAAAGTATGCGGAGAGATATTCTTGGTGATGCCGGCCATCGAGGCCAGCTCTTTCAATATAAGGAATACCATCACACGGCTGAGAGGTTTGCCTCTTCTGTTGAGGAAGAGAAAATCTTCCGAGCCTTTGGCGGGCATCTGCTGGTTGCGATAGTTCTGCTGGTAGATACGGATCTGTTCGATGGCCGAGGCGCCGATAGGGATCAGCCTTTCTTTATCGCCCTTGCCCACCACGCTGATAAAGTCTTTGTCGAGCGAAAGCTTCGAGATCTTCAGGTTGATCACTTCGCTCACGCGCAGGCCGCAGCTGTACATTGTTTCCAGGATGGCTTTGTTGCGATGCCCTTCGGGCTTGCTGAGGTCGATCTGTGCAATGATGGCTTCAATCTCTTCATAGGCCAGCACTTCGGGCAATGCCTTCCTGAGGCGTGGCGCTTCCAGCAGGATGGAGGGATCGTGCTGCGTGATCTCCTCGATCACGCAATACCTGAAGAACTGCCGGATACCGGCTACAATGCGGGCCTGGGAGGTGGTAGTCATGCCCAGTTCGCTTATCCATACCAGGAAGGCCTGAAGGTCTTTGAGAGTGATATCGGAAGGTTTGATGTTTTCCTCTCTGGCGGAGAGGTATTGCGTGAGCTTGTCCACATCACTCAGGTAGGCTTCCACAGAGTTGCCGGATAAAGACTTCTCCGTGGTGATATATCGTTGGAATCCTTTTTTGCTGTCAAGCCACATAACTATTATATTCGCCCTTCAAATGTACACAACTGATGTCACCATTCAATCTAAAGTCGTTCAAGAAAAAGATGTTGCAGAACAAGCCGATCCTCAGGAGGTTTCTCACCCGTCAGGAGAATAACCAACCCAGGGGTCTCGACAAAGTGATGCACCAGGAGAATGTGGAAGTGTGGAAAGACATGGATTGCCTGGCCTGCGCCAACTGTTGCAAAACCATGAGTCCTACCTTCACCAATGAAGATATCAGGCGCATTTCAAAGCATGTTGGCATGAGCGCGCAAGCCTTTCGTGATAAATACCTCTACCTCGATAAAGCGGATAACGACTGGATGAACAAGGCGCAACCCTGCCAGTTCCTCAACCTGGATGATAACAAGTGCAGTATCTACGAAGTGCGTCCCGCCGACTGCGCCGGTTTCCCCCATCACACCAAAAAGAAGCCACTGGATTATATCCACGTGTACAAACAAAATGTGGAGTATTGTCCGGCTACCTACAAACTGGTGGAAAGGATGATGTACCGCATGGAAGGGGAGAAACTGAAATAGTTTCAGCAGTAAATGTCTTCAATTAAATAATAGTCTGTATTGCCATTACGGTGAAGGGTGATGCTGAGGATATCGTACTGGATGCGTTTCCACTGCGGGTCCAGCTGCTGGTAATGTTCTGCGCACTTCATCATGTTCTCCATCTTCTTCCTTGAAACAGCCTCTTCCGGATAGCCGAAACTATGGCTGGTCCTGGTTTTTACTTCGATGAAATGAAGGGTATTGTTCTTCGTGGCAATCAGGTCTATCTCATATTTACGGAAACACCAGTTCCGGTGCAATACCGTGTATCCCTGTTGCCGGAACCATCTCGCAGCTTGATCTTCTCCTATTTTACCGGTCTCATTATGTTGAGCCATGCGGTTGATTTTGTATTATTGTAACCCGAAAACCAGTATATGCAAAATAATACAAAAATCTTCAGGCTCGAAGGCAAGGTGCAACATTACGCATGGGGCGGCAGCGATTATATTCCGGCATTGTTATCCCGGCAGAACCCGGAGAAGCAACCATTTGCTGAATACTGGATGGGCGGTCATGAGAATGCACCGGCCCTGGTAGTAACGGCAGAAGGAAAAATTCCCCTGAATGAATTCATCGCCGGTAATCCGGCCACACTGCTGGGTAAGACAGTGAATGAAAAATTCGGCCGTCTGCCTTATCTGCTGAAGGTACTCGATGTGAAAGATATGCTGAGCATCCAGGTGCATCCCGCCAAAAGCGCAGCAGTGGCAGAGTTCGAAGCAGAGAACAAAAAAGGAACGCCACTGAACGACCCCAAAAGGAATTATAAAGATGATAACCACAAACCCGAACTGATGGTGGCCCTCTCTGATTTCTGGCTCCTGCATGGATTCAGAAGTACGGAGGATACTGCCGTGATCATCGGGAAGATACCGGAACTGAACTTTCTTATCCCGTATCACGATCAAAAAGACCATGCGCGGATATACAAGCATGTTATGACCATGCCGCAACACGAAGTGAACCAGGCATTGCAACCACTGCTGGATCGCATCATTCCTCTTTACAAGGAAGGCAAGCTGGAGAAATCCGATCCCAGCTTCTGGGCTGCACGCGCAGCCATCACTTTCAATGAACCGGGCCGCATTGACCGTGGCATCTTCTCCATCTATCTTTTCAATCTCGTTCGTATCGAGCCTGATTATGCCATCTTCCAGGATGCAGGCGTACCGCATGCTTACCTGGAAGGACAGAATATGGAGATCATGGCCAATTCAGATAATGTATTGCGCGGTGGCCTCACCAACAAACATGTTGATGTGGATGAGCTGATGAAGCATGTGAAATTCACGCCGGTGGAACCAAGGCTTATCATGGGCTCTGTGGAAATGGAAACACCCGAAGGACAATTTGCTGAAACCCGTTTCAAAACGCCTGCACCCGATTTTGAACTGAGGCAGATCTGGTTGCCGGAAGGGGAGCAGCTGACAGTTCCGGTTGATACTGCCGATATCTTCTTTGCACTGGCCGGTAAGGCTGAGGTAAAGAGCGGTGATACTTCGTTTGAGCTGAACCGTGGCGAAGCCATGCTGGCCATTCCCGGAGCAGAAGTGAGTGTGAAAGCGATAGGGGATGAAGTGGTGATCTTCAGGGCTACTGCAGGAATATGACGTTATGCTATAAACGAAATGGGGATGTCTCATACTTTTGAGACATCCCCACTATTTGTTACTTGAACAGTTACGTTAAGATGGTGATCAGTCCTTTTATCACTGCGCCCAGCTTTACAGCTTCCAGCACTTTGCCTTCGCTGCTGCCGTGTTGCAGAACGGATTGCTCATGCGAGGTAACGCACATCTCACAACCATTGATGGAAGAGATCACTAAACTTGCCAGCTCAAAGAACTCCTTGCCCAGCACAGGATTCATCATGATGCTCATCTTGATGCCTGCAGGAGTGGCTGTGTAATATTCTTTCTGCATGAAGTGACGGAACCTGTAGAACACATTGTTGGTAGCCATCAGTGAAGTACAGGCGATCATCTCTGCAATTTCAGCTTCAGTGGCGCCGGCATCTTTTGCCAGGCCGGTGAAAGCTTCCTGCAGGAAGATCACGCGCTCGTTCACAGCAACGCCCAGCGCCAGCAGCAATGCTTCCTTGCGGGTGAGGTACTGCGTGTTGTTCAGTACATTGCCGGTATTGATCTTAAGATCCTTGATATACCTGGCATTCACCTGCAGCAATGCCTGTGCATTGGCAGAGGGAACGTAGTTGGGGATGTTCAGTTCCGCCAGCAGATTTTGAAAAGTCTCGTTCTGAATTACTTCAACGCTCATGGTTCCGGATTTTGATTAGTTCATGTTCAACTGGGTAGTCAGTGTTTCCTGACCTTTATTCCAGTTGCAGGGGCAGAGCTCGTCTGTTTGCAGGGCGTCCAGTACGCGGAGTACTTCCTGTACGTTGCGGCCTACGTTCAGGTCATATACACTTACCCAGCGAACGATACCCTGTGGATCGATGATGAAAGTAGCGCGGTAAGCGATCTTCTCTTCATTATCCAGGATACCCAGTTCTTCAGCCAGTGATTTGGAAGTGTCTGCCAGCATGGGGAACTTCAGGTCTTTCAGGTCAGCATGATCTTTTCTCCAGGCCAGGTGCACAAACTCGGAATCAGTAGAAGCGCCGATCAGCACAGTATCGCGGTCAGAGAAATCGGAAGCTTTCTTGTTGAACTCAGCGATCTCTGTAGGACAAACGAAAGTGAAATCCTTTGGCCACCAGAACATCACCATCCACTGACCCTGGCTGCTTGCATGGTCCTGTGTGAGGTCTGCGAACTCTTTTCCTTTCTCTGTAGATACTACTGCCTTTTTCTTGAATGCAGGGAATTGGCTCCCAATAGACAAAATTCTGTTGGACATATATTGTTGTTTGAAATTTTAATGCTGAATTTTTCTCAGTGGAGCAATCGAATGGTGGCGCAAAAGTAAGGGTGTTAATGATAGATAACCATAAACATTCTCTATTGATCAATAGTTTTTATCTATAAGGAGGGTGAAGCCACTGCCAGGTGGGGTGTATGCGAAAAAATTGTACTTTTGGGTTCTATTACTTTCCATTATGAAATCAAACAAGAAACTGATCTGGAGCCTGGTAGTGATGGTGATCGTTGCTGCCGTATATCGTGTTATCCCTGACAGGCCACTGGGCTTTGCTCCCCAGCTGGCAATTGCCCTCTTCAGTGGCGCCATGATCAAAGACAGGAAGCTTGCCTTCTTATTCCCTGTATTGTCCATGCTGATCTCTGACCTGTTGTATCAGGGACTGTATGCTGCCGGTATGTCTCCCTACGGAGGTTTCTATGGCGGTATGTGGATCAATTACCTGCTCTTCACTTCCGTAACTGTGTTCGGAATGATGATAAAGAAAGTGAATTTGAAGAATGTACTGGCAGCTTCTCTGGCTGGTCCTACATTTTTCTTCCTCTTATCCAATTTCCTCACCTGGGCAGGTGTAGGCGATTATGTTGAATATCCAAAGACCTGGGAAGGACTGATGGCTTGTTATGCAGCCGGCATTCCTTTCTATAAAGGCAGCCTGATGGCAACCGTAGCATTCAGCGGCCTGTTCTTCGGAACCTGGTACCTGCTTGGAAAGCGCGAAACAAAAACTGCCGTGGCCTAGGTCCGGAAAAAGATACAATGCAAAGAGGGCGGTTTCTCGTATGAGATTCCGCCCTTTTGCTTTATGTTTTTGTTCTATTGTAATTCAGTCAGACGGACCAGTTCTGAATCTATATCATCGAAGTGACGCACGTAGGCAGCAAGGTCCTGGTCCATCCATTGAAGAACTTCATAGATCTCTCTTTGAATTGTAGTGGCCAGATCGAAATTGACGCAGTATCCTGAAAAGCAAATGGGCTCATTGTGATAGATCCTGTTGCGGAAACTTCTGATCCGGTTCAGCTTACTGGCAATATCCCTTCTGTTGGCAAAGGAGGGCCGGTTAGGAAAGCAATGAATAGTGCTTCCGCCAATCAAACGATAATGTGCAAGATCAAAAAGCCTGGTCCAAAAACCGAAATGCTGATTGGCCATCACCCTTGTAGAAGAGATCAATCCATATTTGTTCAAAACAATTTCCTCCGCTTCACGCACGGAGTGCTTCATATGGAAACCTGAAACTGCCAGGGAACGGTCACTCATAAAACCATTCTTCTGTTGTAGTATCCAGTGCGGATCGGAAAAGTGGTGAGTCAGTCTTTCATACATGGAGTTTCGCAAGGCTATTTCAAACATATGCAGTATCGGATAAAAACTGCGTGACACATTTAGATTGATATGGTATAGTTTTTTAGCATTCTGCTCTGAATTCATAACTGCCGACAAAAATTTATCCATCCTCGGCTTTGAAATAAAAAATTCCAACCTGGAATAATCCATACCAAATTTTTTTTTTGATGATTAAATAATTTTGCTAGCTTTGAACTGTTATACTCGGTAAAGCCTCTTTCTAACCAGAAACGTAACCGGGTGATTGAATTGAAAAGCTCCGTTTATCGGGGCTTTTCTGTTTTTAGTTCCTGCTGATTCCGAATTCCTGGTTTGGATGGATGAATTTGGGCAGAACGATAATCCCTTAGCTTACGTAAGGGCCCATGTCAGAAAGTAAATGTTTGTACAGTGATGTACAATTGGATTGCGTTAATTCAAATATAAGAATAAATTCATTGCATAAAAAATGCCCCGACATCCGGGGCATTTGTGCGTTAACGTTAGTTACAATTATTTTACTTCATTTCCAGTTTTACTTCCGATACAATCAGGCTCTCTTTGTTCTCCTTGTCAAAAAAAGTAGCTTTAAGATTATAGCTGGCGCCTTTCTGCATGGGATCACCGGTGCTTAACCTGGCGCTGAGCCTGGTAGCCTCTTCGGGTTTGAATCCATCTTTCATGTCAGCGAAAGCATCAGGGAGGTTCAGTAATTCCTTGCCCGAAGTATCTGTTAGCACGATCTTGCAACCAGGGTAAACCCTTCCGTTTTTTTCTTTGTAATTGGTTACTCCGGTGGCAATGATGAACAGGGTAGTTCCCATGTCAACTTTGTTGGAGCTGATCTTATTGCCGGATTCATCTGCCAGGAAACTATCATCGATCCTGAATCCCTTGTAATGGGTGGTAAGCCCGGTATTCAGATCTTTTTTCACGCCCTGGCTGAAATTGCATGCCATGCAGAAAAGCAATGCCAGTGCAACGGGAATGGATAATCGCTTCATGAACGTTGTTTTAAGGTATTTGAAGAATGGTTCTGCTTAATTCTCCCCGCTCTCAAATCCCAGGTCCGGTGGAAGCCCTTTCTGATCGGCTGCTGTTGTGGCCAGCACATCGCAGCGATTGTTATAGGGATTGTCTGCATGACCTTTCACCCACACGAATTTAACCTGGTGTTTTTGTGCCAGTCCGTCGTACCGCAACCAGAGGTCTTTGTTCTTCTTGCCTCCTTTGAAATTGGTGCGGATCCAGTTACGGAGCCAGCCTTCCTGTACAGCCTTCACCACGTATTGCGAATCTGAATAGATGGTGATGTTGAGGCCCGGCCTGGTGAGTGCTTCCAATGCAGCGATCACGGCCATCAGTTCCATACGGTTATTGGTGGTTTTGCGGAATCCGGCAGAAAGCTCTTTCGCTTTTCCTCCCCACATAAGGATGGCGCCATAGCCACCCGGACCTGGGTTACCGCGGGAAGAGCCATCTGTATAAATGATCAGTTCTTTCGACATATAATTTCTTCCGTCAGTCTTTGATAAGAAGGGCGGCAAATGTAATCATTTAAACCTGTATCACTCCCGTTCTGAAAGGCTCGATATGAGGATTGTGATTGGCTGCCGCAATGCCTTCTGCAATCATTCTCCTGGTATCAACAGGATCGATGATACCGTCCACCATCAGACGAGCGGCTGCATAGTAAGCAGTGCTTTGCTCTTCGTAACGTTCACGGATCTTTTCCAGTAATGCATTCTCCTCATCGGGCGTGAGTTCCTTGCCTTTTGATTTGAGACTGTTGATCTGGCTTTGCAATACGGTTTTGGCAGCCTGTTCTCCGCCCATTGCTGCAAGACGTGCATACGGCCATGCATAGATGAAGCGGGGATCGTAGGCTTTTCCGCACATGGCGTAATTGCCTGCGCCATATGAATTGCCGATATAGATGGTGATCTTGGGAACAACGGAATTGGCCACAGCATTCACCATCTTTGCTCCATCCTTGATGATGCCGGCATGTTCACTTCTGCTTCCTACCATGAATCCGGTTACATCCTGCAGGAAGATCAGGGGGATCTTTTTCTGGTTGCAGTTCATCACAAAGCGGGCTACCTTATCTGCACTGTCGTTGTAAATAACGCCACCCATCTGCATTTCACCTTTGTGGTTCTTTACCATTTTGCGTTGGTTGGCAACAATGCCCACAGCCCAGCCATCAACACGCGCATAACCGGTGAGGATAGTTTTGCCATAATCTTCCTTGAACTGTTCGAATTCGGAATTGTCAACAAACCTTTCGATAATGTCCAGCATATCGTAAGGTTTGGTTGCATCTGCAGGCATGATGCCATACAGTTCCTGCGGATCTTTTTTGGGAGGAGCGGGAGCGATGCGGTCGAACCCGGCTTTGGGACCATGACCAAGTTTGCTGATCAGGCTTTTGATATAATCCAGGCAGGCTTCTTCCGATTCGAAACGATAGTCTGCATTACCACTGATAGCAGTATGCGTAACGGATCCTCCGAGTGTGAGGATATCGATATCTTCCCCGATGGCGGCCTTCACCAAATAAGGCCCTGCCAGGGCAATGGAACTGTTGTTGTCTACCATCAATACTTCATCGCTCATCAATGGGAGATAGGCGCCTCCTGCCACGCAGGATCCCATCACAGCAGCGATCTGTGTGATGCCCATGGCGCTCATCTTTGCATTGTTGCGGAAGATGCGGCCGAAATGTTCTTTGTCGGGAAAGATCTCCGACTGCATGGGCAGGTAAACACCGGCACTGTCTACCAGGTAAATGATGGGGAGGTTATTCTCCATAGAGATCTCCTGCATGCGAAGGTTCTTTTTACCGGTGATGGGGAACCAGGCGCCGGCTTTCACGGTCTGATCATTGGCCACAATCACGCACTGGCGGCCGCTGACATAACCGATACCGGCCACGGTGCCGCCGGATGGACAGCCCCCTTCGTCTTTGTACATTTCCCATCCGCAAAGTGCTCCGATCTCGGTAAAAGGTGTGTTCCCGTCACGCAGATACTCGATCCTTTCACGGGCGGTGAGTTTTTTCTTGTCGTGTTGCTTTTCAATGGCTTTCTTCCCGCCGCCAAGGGAAACCTGCTCCCAGCGCTGCCTGAGTTGGCTAACCGCCAGCTTCATTGCATCTTCGTTCTTGTTGAATTCCAGATTTATCATAATCACAATCGTTATTAAGAAGGGGAATAATATGAGTGCAAAATAAGGCATATTGCCGAGAGCCCGAATACCGATTTCCGGTACATTTTATGTCAAATTTGTTCCTATTTTAGCCATATGTTCACCAGAAACAAGTGGCTTTTCGTTTTTACAGGACTGGCAGTTGTAATAAAGGTTTTCTCCCTGTTCCCGGATGCCGTTGAGCGGTATTATTCCAATGGTATCTACCCGCTAATAGGAAAACTGCAGCGAGCCCTTTTCGGCTGGATACCTTTCAGCGTGGGTGATATTTTCTATGCAGTGCTGATCCTGCTCTTGCTGAGGAAGATAGTGGTGCTGGTGAAAAAGATAAAAAAGAGGGAGGCCAACAGGGCTTACTGGCTGGCCGGACTGAAACAGTTCATCTGGGTAGTGGTACTGGTCTATGTTTCTTTCAATGGCCTCTGGGCGCTGAATTACAACCGGAACGGCATCGCTTCACAACTCGGCCTGAAGGTTAGCACCTATACGCAGGAAGAACTGGTAGGGGTGATGGAGACCATTACTGAAAGACTTGCATCCCTCGATAGTGCCGCCTTACTCACCCGGCCGGATATACGAAAAAAAAGGAACCTGTTCCGCAATGCGGTCAACTCCTATGATTCTCTGGCAGCACATGATCCTGTTTTCGATTATTCCATTAAATCAGTGAAGCCTTCATTGTACAGTTATCTGGGGAACTATCTTGGGTTCACGGGTTATTATAATCCATTCTCGGGAGAAGCGCAGGTGAATACTACAGTTCCACTTTTTATCCAACCCTTCACTACCTGTCATGAAATTGGTCACCAGCTCGGATATGCGAAAGAGAATGAAGCAAATTTTGCGGGTTACCTGGCTGCAAAGAGTTCTTCGGATGCGGCTTTCCGTTATTCCGTGTACTTCGACCTGTATACATATAGCTGGTATTACCTGTACAATATCGACAGCGCCATGGCACGCCGCTTCAGCGAGCGCTTGCCCGTTACCGTTAAGAATGATTATAAGGAATTGAAAGAGTTCAACAGGAAGCACCGCAATCCGGTGGAGCGGGTGATAGATCATTTGTACGGTCAGTACCTGAAGGCGAATGAACAACCTTCAGGCAAACTGGCCTATAATGAAGTGATAGCGTGGCTGGTAGCGTATTATAAGAAATATGGGAAGGAAGCGATCTAGAACTTGTTCTTCCACATCATGCTCTCCACAGGTCTGTCTGGCTGACCACTGTACTTGGCATTCTTCTTCTGGTTATACTTGATCTCGATCTCGCCTTCAACAGGGAAATAGATCAGTTGACCCACGGGCATTCCCTTGTACACTTTTACTGGTTGCTTCACAGAGATCTCCAGGGTCCAGTGGCCGCAGAAACCAACATCGCCTTTCCCGGCCGTGGCGTGAATGTCGATACCCAGGCGTCCTGTAGAGGATTTGCCTTCGAGGAATGGTACATGGGCATGTGTTTCGGTATATTCTTCGGTTACTCCCAGGTAGAAGATATGCGGATAGAGTACGAAGCCGTCATCAGGGATCTCAAATACCTCGATCTCATTATGCTTTTTGGCGTCCAGGATATGTTCCCGGTAGGTAGCAAGGTGCTTACCGAGATGCACATCATAGGAGTTGCTGCCCAGGCATTGCCGGTCATAGGGCTCGATCTTGATTGTCCCTTTTTCTATTTCTTCCAGTATTCTCGAATCCGACAGGATCATATTGGTATTTGTTTTGATGAATCAGCAAATAAGTCTTATATCTGCAATCTAAATGCTTAATTCTTACCGTGGGTTTGTTTTATCAACATAATATCAACGGGGGCACAAAAGTAGCAATTTGGCGAATTGAAGAGGATGAAAGTTTTTTCCTCCAAAAAGTACCCCTCAAAGCTAATGTATCGCATCCTTACAAGCGCCTTCAACACCTGGCAGGCCGATACCTGTTACCTGAGCTGGTGGAGAATTTTCCGCTGTCGGAGATCCTGATCGCCGATACCCGCAAGCCTTTCCTTGAAAATGAACAATACCATTTCTCCATTTCACATTGCGGAAATTATGCCGCAGCTATCGTGAGCAGCGAGGAAAGGGTAGGCGTGGATATCGAACTGGTGACGCCCCGTATGTATACCATCGCCCATAAATTCCTTCATGAATCGGAACAGGCTTATTTGCATGAATGGGAATACATGAGCAAGGTCCACCTGGAACTCATGACCATCCTCTGGTGCGCCAAGGAAGCGGTATACAAATGGTATGGCAACGGGCAATTGAGTTTCCGGGAAGATATGCGGCTATGTGGCCCGGTTGTATTTGGGTCCAACGACTGGATCCAGTTCCCCTTCGAGTTCCGGAAAGACGGTATAGTGCCACTCACCATCCGCGCACGGATCTTCGATCCCCTGGTAATGGCCTATGTTACCACCGATGAAACAATCAAAGTGTAAAGGATCTATACTTCCTCCGTTTCTTCCAGTGTATCGTCTATCAGGTTCAGTTGAATGTCTTCGCTTCCGGCAATACCTTCTATGGAGCCCTTGATATGTGCTACGTTGAGCAATACTTTATCGAGTTGCTTTTCGCGGGCCTTCCAGAGTTTTTCCATAGCATCCCTTTCTTTCTGAATGCTGAGGCGGATTGAGAAAAAGCCTTCTCGGATAGCTTTCCATTGTTCACCGAATTCATGACTGGTGAGATAATCGTAAAGCAGGTGCATTTTATCTCCCCGGTTCTGCTGGCTTCTCACGGCCGTGTACATTTTCAGGATGCCTTCGCGCAGCACCTGAGTGAGGGCTGCTACTTCCGTATAGGAACAGATCCAAACGCCATCCAGTAAACCGAAAACCTCCATCTGGTCTGGTCTTGCCTGTGTTACAAGAACAGCAACATCTGCCTGAGTGGAGCGCATATCGGTCTTGAGTTTTTCGATCCAGGCCTTTTCAAAATGTTTGGTGCGTTTGCTTTCGTAAATGATCTTACCGCATTCCTGTCCGAAACTATTGCGGACGGTCTGGATACAATCTGCTCCGCGAATGCCTTTACCTACTTCCTGTATCATATCGAAGGGGAATGCGAGGCGCAGCATTTCTTCCAGGGCCAGTTCCTGGATCTCGCCCTGTAACTGCATGGAGCCCTGTTCTGCTTTGCGTTTCATTTCGTCTGCCAGTTTCGTCTGGTCTTCCAGTTTTTTTTCCATCTCTTTTAAACGAAACTGGTACTCTGCTTCGCGTGAAGAAAATCTTTGTTCTTCCTGTTTACGCAGTTCTTCTGATATCTTGTTTTTTTCTTCCAGCAGTTTGCGCTGGAGTGTTAGCTCCAGTTCTGCTTCTTTGTCTTTCAGCTCTTCTACCTGTTTCAGAAAATTGATCTCACGATCGCGGGCGGCGCGGAGCTTTTCTTCCGTGTCTTTATTGTTATCTTCCAGTAACTGTATTTTGTGGGCGTAGTCTGCACTGATGTTCTTACGGAGGTTCTGCTCCAGCGATTGCTGCAGTTTCAGTTTTTCTTCGTCAAATTGCTTTGCTACGGCCTGCTTTTGCAGTTCAGCTTCTCTTTTCCATTCATTTGCCTTTTGCTGGAATTCTTTTTGCCAGTCTTTCTCTTTTTGCTGGAATTCGTCTTCTTTTTTCGCGAATTCCTCTTCCTTCTTTTTCACAAAATCCTTCATCTTGTCTCTCAGCTCCTTCTTCACATCCTCGGAAAGGGCATCGGAAATAGCGAACTCGTGTCCGCAATCAGGGCACTTTATATCTGCAGCCATCCAGTCTGTAATTTTTTGCAAGTTTACAAAGAAGCCGCGGTTAAATAAGGAATGGGGAAAACACCTGAACAAACTTGGAAATAATTTGCTTACTTTTATTTCATTATTCCACTTCCTCCGTCCTCCCCCCCAACTCTAAATTTTTTCCCCGCCAGGTTAGGCTGCTGTACAACACATTAACCGAACACTGATCAAAGCTGATCTGTGTCTGCCTTTTATTCAACCAACTCAACTTTGTTGTATGCAGGGAACAATGGCTGTTGTAACGATGTTTGCTTCCAATTTTGCTCCTAAGAACTGGGCCTTCTGTAATGGACAGATATTGCCGATAAGTCTGAACCAGGCCCTGTTTTCCTTATTGGGCACTACTTACGGTGGAAATGGCGTAACTACATTTGCACTTCCCAATTTACAGGGGAGGGTGCCGATAGGAACTGGCAATGCTCCGGGAATGTCCGCCTACGTATTAGGGCAGGCTGCAGGAAGTCCCACCACTACACTTACTCTGAATAACCTTCCCTCGCATGAGCATGGTGCAGGAACAGTTCCGGTTGCCATTGATTGCGATTCCAATGCGGCATCGGAGCAGTTCCCTGATGGCTTTTATATTGCCGGCCTCAACAACTCCTTCAATATTTCTCCCACCAATGGAGTGAGTATGCAGGCGCCAGTGTATACAGCCCTTATCGGACCAGCCGGCAATAACCAACCGATCCCCCTGATGCCACCTTACCTGACTGTCAATTTCATCATTTGCCTGGCAGGTATATTTCCATCCAATAGCTAAAACCAATACTTATGTTCATAGAACCCTATCTCGCCAATATCACCATATTCGCAGGGAACTTTGCACCTGTGGGCTGGATGCGTTGCAATGGCGCCATTTTAGCAATTTCAGAACATGATGCTTTGTTCACACTTATCGGCACAACTTACGGAGGTGATGGCATAACAACTTTTGCCTTACCTAATCTGCAATCCCGGGTTGCCATTCATGCCGGAACAGTGAATGGTAACACTTATATCCTGGGAGAGATGGCAGGCACGGAAGAAGTTACGCTCACTGTGAATACAATGCCGGCACATACTCACCCGGTGATCTCCGTATCCGGAAATATTCCAGCCAGCGGCGCTGCCGGCAATCAGAGCAGTCCTTCAGGCAATGTGCCGGCAATATCTCCGGTGAATGTTTACAATCCTTCAGGCGATGGCTTTGGATTGGCGCCCGGGCAGGGCTCGGGAGCAACCGGTGTAGCAGGAGGCAGTCAGCCATTTTCCATTTTATCGCCCTATCTGGCCATGAACTATATCATCGCTGTTCAGGGGATCTTCCCATCACAGGGTTGATTCATCATTACTAACCATCACAAACAACCGATATGGAAGGAGTATTAGCATACGTTACCCCATTTGCCGGCAACTTTGTACCACGGGGCTGGGCAACCTGCCAGGGTCAGATACTGGCCATTTCCAGCAACACGGCATTGTTTGCCCTGCTGGGCACTAATTATGGCGGCAATGGTCAGACCACTTTCGGATTGCCGGACCTTCGGGGAAGAGCCGTTGTGGGCGCAGGGCAGGGGCCGGGATTATCACTTTACGATCTTGGACAATTGGGAGGAAGTGAAGCCACTACTTTGCTGACCTCGGAGATCCCTCTTCATAACCATGGCATCCAGCTGGCCTTTACACCAAAATGTTCTTCGGTCAATGGTAATACAGGCGCGCCGGCCAATACTACTTATGCCCCGCTGAGCAGTGGCGCAAGTGCTTTCAGCGGCGTTCCCAATGCAAAAATGAAGTCTTACAATGCAACGGTGGTAACCGGACCGGGCGGAAACGGATTGCCTTTCAGTAACCGGAATCCATACCTGACGCTTACCTATATTATTTGTATAAACGGAGTCTTTCCACAAAGACCTTAACACATGAATAAAACGATCGGATTATTATTGCCCCGCTCTTCCGAGTATCCTTCGATGGGCTTCGATATACTCGCTGGCCTTAAATCTGCACTGGCATTGCATTCCAGTGATGTCTTCCGCTATGTGACGGAAAATATCGGGTTTGGCGAGAACCCTATGCACAACTATGCCTGCGCCGAAAAGATGATCTTGCAGGAAGATGCATCGGTGATCATCTGTTACAGTCATTTCCTGAATGCAGAGCCATTGTATACTTTGGCCACATCTTCAGGAAAGACCTTCATCTTCCTGGATGCGGGCATGCAGATGATGACCGTTCCGCAACATGAGCGTTGTTTCCATATATCGTTGCAGGGTGTGCATGCATGCTCCATCGCAGGAGCGAGAGCAGCAGCAGGAAACAAAAATGTTCTGATCGCCACTTCATTCTATGATGGCGGATACCGCGGGCCCTGGGGCTGTCACGAAAGCATCGTCAATGCCGGGGGTAAAGTATGCGGCAATTATGTGAGCGGCTACAAAACAGCAGAGTTCTCTATCGAAAAATATCTTCATCTCCTGCAGCATTCAGGTGCAGAAGGAGTGGCGGCCTGTTTCAGCACTTACCTGGCAGTCCTTTTCTTTGGAGCCTTGAAAGAGGCAGGCGCATCCGCCACAGCGCTCCCTTTCTATTGTTCTCCTTTTATGGCTGAAGAGGAATTGATGAAGAAATGTGAATTCCCCGGAGGCAGTTTCCATGCAGTGGTCCCATGGCATTCTTCCATCGTCAATAATAAACAGCAGTTATTCTCCGCCGTTATGAAGCATGACCATGATAAGGATCCCAATATTTTTTCACTGCTTGGCTGGGAAGCTGCCCTGTTGCTGTGCCAGCTGCAAAACAATGGCAGCGGATCGCTGAAAGGGTGGACCTATGAAAGCCCCCGTGGTGAAGTTACCATCCACCCGCAGACGCATCATACCTATGCGCCTTTGTATTATGGAAGGATAGTGGAAGATGGCAATGGGAAATGCGCCTGGCAATATCATGAAACCATTCCGGCAGACCCGGCTACACATATCCGTTACCTGATAGCAGAGAAGAACTTTGTGGCTTCCGGATGGAAGAATAATTACTTCTGTATATGATTCGTGTTGCCATTCTTTGTAATGATCGACTTTGCCTGCCTGCTGTGAGCTGGCTGATGGCATCAGGGCTGGCAGTAGCAGTAGGAATGCCTGCGGCTACGCATGAGACTTCCCTGCTCATCCGCAGTCAATGTCAGCATTCAGGGCTGCCATTTCAAAGTTTCAGCAGAAAATCATTTGCTGAAGATCTTCGTCTCTGGCTTGACGCCTATCAGCCGGACCTGGTACTGGTGAAAACATTTCCCTGGTTGATACCGTCTGCTTTGCTGAACATTCCTTCAAAAGGTTTTATCAATTTTCATTATGCTCCTTTGCCTGCTTACCGCGGTCCATCTCCTCTGTTCTGGATGGTCCGTAACCAGGTGAAACAGGGAGGCGTTACTGTTCATCAGATAGATGAACATTTTGATACCGGGCCTGTGATGCTGCAACAACCGGTTTTGATCCATCCGGATTTTACTTTCGGAATGCTGGTATCGCAACTGGCATTTGCCGGTTTGCATTGTTGCAAAGCGCTTATGCAGGGATTGAATGACGGTACGCTGAAGCAAATACCACAGCCGGAGCATAACGCAGGATGGTATCGCCGTCAGGAGCCTGCAGACCTGGTGGTTGACTGGGAGAAAATGTCAGCTTCTTCCATTCGCGCACTGGTACTGGCCTGCAATCCCTGGAACAAAGGCGCAGCCACTTACTGTAACAATTGGATCTTTGGTCTGACAGATGTTTCGCTGGCCGGAATCATTGGTAACGGAAATGAACAATCGCATTTGCCCGGAACCATATTGACCGTTGATGAAAAGAACGGTGTACTCGTTTCCTGTCTTCAAAACCAGCTTCTCAGGATCGATGTGATCTACTGTGAAGAGGGTTTCTTCCCCGGTTATAAGCTCTCCTCTTTTGGTATCAAAGCCGGCTACAGGCTGGGACATTACACAATGCCTGCTCCTGCAATTCAAACTCCTTCCCATGCCAACCTATATCCATCAACTTAAAACAATGTGTAATGACAAATCATTTACCTCTGATTGCATTCGGGAAACGGCTATTCATAACGGTTATGGTATTGATGCTGGTATTGACCGGTATGGCGCAACAGTGGACGAACGTAACCCGATTCGGCACTTCAAATGGCTTCGAAACAGGACGTGGTGTTTGTACTGACGCCAGCGGGAATGTATATTATGTTGGTCAATTTTCAGCAGGCACTGATTTCGATCCCGGCCCGGGTAATACAACTTTAACACCCGTTGGCATTTACGATAATTTTATAACGAAGTACA
The DNA here is from genome assembly GCF_007970185.1 of Pseudobacter ginsenosidimutans. Classification (NCBI taxonomy): domain Bacteria; kingdom Pseudomonadati; phylum Bacteroidota; class Chitinophagia; order Chitinophagales; family Chitinophagaceae; genus Pseudobacter; species Pseudobacter ginsenosidimutans. The sequence goes on from NZ_CP042431.1 coordinate 4,662,132, forward strand.
ATTCATCCGGAGTATTCCAGTGGGCAAAGCAGTGCGGAGGAGCGAGCCAGGATTTTGCAGTGGGGATCACTACAGATGGAACGGATGTGTATATCGTTGGTAATTTCCATACAGCCGCAACCTTTGACGCCATCAGCCTTTCATCCAATGGCGGGGCCGATATCTTTGTTGCGAAATTGAGTGGCAGTAACGGCGCTTTCCAATGGGCACAGCATTATGGCGCCGGAAGCAGCGATAATGGTCATTCCATTTGTACGGATGGAGCAGGTAATCTGTACATTACAGGAACTTTTACCGGCAATGCCACCATTGGAGCATTCCCGCTTACACCAACCGGAGGAGGCGGCAGCGATCTGTTGATAGCCAAACTCTCTGCATCCAATGGTGCCATATTATGGGCTGTAAACGGAGGCTCATCCAATGCAACTGATGGTACTGCATCAACAATTTGTTATCATCCGGGTCTCACTGAAGTGATCGTTGGCGCTGCTTATAATGCAGCGAATGCTACATACGGAGGTTTCAATCTTACCAATACGGGCGGCAATGATATGGCATTGCTGGAACTGAATGCAAACACGGGAGTCTTCCTTCAGGCTTTCGGGTTTGGAGGAACAGATGCCAATGATGATGAAATTGCCGGTGTTTGTTATGATCCGGTGACTACCGATATTTTTCTTACAGGATTCTATAAAGGCGGACTAACGTTTACGGGCACACCGGCTTTGACCAATGCAGGAATGGGCGATTTTTTTGTATCCCGGTATAACCCTGTTACCAATGCTTTTACATGGGCAGTCAGTGGAGGTAGTTCAGGAGAGGAGCGCAGTTATGGTATCTGCAGCAACGGGGCAGGTTCAGTTTATATTGCCGGTTACTATAGTGCGTCTATGAGCTTCGGGGCTGTCAATCTTACTGCAGTTACCGCAGCACCGGAAGTGCTGGTAGGTGGACTCAGTGTTGAGAATGGCGATAAACAGTGGGCATTGAGTGCATCGGGAAATGATGCTACGCTTGCTGATCAGGCGCGTGCAATATCAACAGGCGGACCGATGGGGAAGATCGCAGTAACAGGCCAGTTTGCCGGTGCAGCCAGTTTTGGTCCATTCAATTTCAATGCTGCCGGTAATGTGGACATCTTCCTGGCGCAACTCGGCAGCGCCCCCGTACTCACTGTTGCTACCACAGATCCGAATTGCGAAAATGGCTGCGATGGAAGCGCTACTGCTAATGTATCCGGCGGTGTAGCGCCTTATACTTATGCATGGTCCTCAGGCAGCGGAACTGCTGCAACGGAAAACAATCTTTGTGCAGGAGGATATGATCTTACGGTAACCGATAATATTGGACAAGTGGTGGCGAAGAGTTTTACGATAAGTCTTCCTCCTGTTTCTATCGCCAATGAAGGAGCGGATAATGCTGCCTTCAATATCAGTTCCTCCAATACATGGATCGCCAATTCCGCCTGCCGCCTTATTGCGCGGGTTGTGCCGAATGGCACCAGTCCGATCGGCGGACCAACCAGTGCCTTTGTGAAATTTGAGCCGCTGGTGCCGGTATTCCCGTTGGTAACCGGACAACCATTTGTACAGCGACATTACCAGATCACGCCTGCATCCGGCGCGTCTTCGGCCACAGGAAGGGTAACGCTTTATTTTACGCAGGCAGAATTCAATGCATTCAATGCCCACCCGGGTGCTACCTTGCAACTGCCAACCAATTCAACAGATGCGGCAGGTAAAGCCAATCTCCGGATCGGAAAATACCCCGGCAGTTCAAGTGATAATTCGGGACTGCCCGGAACCTATACCGGCGCAGTGGAAGTGATCGATCCGAATGATGCTGATATTGTTTTCAACGCAACAGAGAATCGCTGGGAGATCAGTTTCGATGTGGAAGGTTTCAGTGGTTTCATCGTTCAAACTTCTTCTGCGCCGCTGCCAGTCACCTGGCTGCGGGTAACCGCATTCCTGGATGCGCAACAAAAAGCACAGCTGAGATGGGAAGTGCAGGAAGCGAATGTTGAGAATTATTTGGTGGAAAGATCAACCGACGGGGTCGGCTACGCCACCATCAGCACCATCATTTCTCAGGGAGATGGGGAACATAGTTACAGCTTCAATGAATCCACTTCGCATACTGGTAAGGTTTATTACCGGATCAGGCAGGTGGATAAAGACGGGCGCGCCTCTTACAGTCAGATAATGATCGTTAACAATCAGCAGGGAGGTACCGTTACCGTATATCCGAACCCGTCAGGTGGCGTGATGAACCTGAACATTACGGACAGGAGCCTTATGAATACAGTGGCCAGGTTGTATAACAGCGATGGACGCGAGTTACAGCAGATCAATATCAGGGAGACCGTAACCAGGATCTCACTAGGTAATTATGTCAAGGGGACTTATTTCCTCAGGCTATCCAACGGAGAAACTTTGAAACTGATAAGAAAATAAGGTTGGTGGATTAGTTGGAAAGTCGCGGTATTGAGAAAAGTCAATACCGCGACTTTTTTCTTTCTAAATGTTTCTATTTAATAAACCATCTTAGTCAATTCTGATATGAATAAAAAAGAATATTTTTATGGCTCTATAGCCTCATCCTTGATACTAATAATCAAAAACAATTTTATTTCATCCTTTCTCAATGGAAAACCTAGTAAATGAGCAGGTGATTTTAAATCGGGTTGCGGCGGATGACAGGGACGCTTTCAGAGAGATATACAACCACTATTATCCGGCAGTACAGCAGTACGTGCTGTTGTTTTCGTTTGATCTTTCGAGACAGGATGAACTTACCCAGGATGTTTTTGTACGGATCTGGGAAAAGAGACATAAGCTCACCAATGTAGAATCATTCCAGAACTATCTTTTCAAAATAACCAAGAACCAGGTATTGAATTATATCCGCGGTGCGCGGGTGCAGCAGCGGATCAAGGAAGCCCAGCTATTGTCCGACGAGCCCGTTACGGACGATACGGACCACAAGGTGCAGCTCAATCAATATTATCGTATGGCGGCGGACGCAATCGAACAACTGCCGGCCGGCAGGAAACAGGTTTTGAAAATGAGCATCGAAGAGGGACTTACCCTGGATGAGATTGCCGAAAAACTGGGGATTTCCAAATCCGGGGTCAAAAACCAGCTTTATGCAGGGATTGCCCATGTTCGTCAGTACCTGGAAAGAAATGCAGGGATCTCCACTTTATTATATGTATTCCTTTCTCTGTTAGACGGGTAAATATTTTTTATTTCTGAAATCCTTGCCAGGACTGCATTTCAGAGATTATTCAAAAAAAACTTCAAAAATTTTCTGGTTCCGGGGTGTCCTTTATCGATTAGGCCGTGTCTTTATTAATGTTATGAATATCCAAGAGGCACGGACATTTGTTGCCAGGTTTGTTCAAGGCAATTACACCAGGGAAGAGCATCTCGCCTTCCACGAGTGGGTGAATGGCGCCTCTATGGATCATATCGAAGCAATTGCCGATGAGTTTGCCTTTCTGCAAAAGCAGGTGGTACTGACTGGCAGGCCTTCTATGGAATGGGCGAACAGTTTGGAAAGCAGGATCGATTCCCTGAAACCAGCCAGCGTGGTGCCTATGGGACGTAGAAGGAAACTCAACGCCGCTATTGGCTGGGCTGCAGCAGTGGTGGTTGTATTGGGAGCTGGTCTGTATTTCATGCTGAATAAAAGTGGCGCTGAAAAAGCAGCCACGGAGGAACTGGCAACAACTGGTACAAAAATCCTTCCTGGATCTGATAAAGCTGTTCTTACACTGGCCGATGGCCGTAAAGTACAGTTGAGCAGTAGTTCAGATGGGATCCTGGCAGAAGAAGGTGGTTCTGTTATCAGAAAGATCAATAACAGCACGCTGGTATATGAACAGCAAGTCAATGCAACACAGCAGGCTGAAGAATACAATACGATCAGTACACCCAGGGGCGGACAATACCAGGTAGTATTGCCGGACCAAACCAAAATTTGGTTGAATGCTGGTTCCAGCATCCGTTTTCCGGTAGCTTTTACCGGAAAGGAAAGAAGGGTGGCTATCACCGGTGAAGTATACTTTGAAGTGGCGAAGAATCCAAACAAACCATTCAAGGCGGTGATCGCAACTGAATTAACGCCCGATGGAGTTACAAAGGGCAGGGGGGAAGTAGAAGTTGTGGGAACACATTTTAATATCATGGCTTATAAAAATGAGCCCGTAATACAAACTACTTTGTTGAAGGGGTCGGTAAAAGTTGTTTCCGATAAAGTCAGCAAAGTGTTGAAACCCGGCCAGCAGGCTACGATCATTGATTACCCGGTTGCTACTGACCAGTTGACTGTACAGGATATTTCCAATGCAGAAAACCTGGTTGCCTGGAAAGATGGATTCTTCCCCGGTGGTTCAGCCGATGTAATGATGCGTCAGATCGCCCGTTGGTATGATGTTGACCTGGCATACGAAGGAAAAGTTCCGGAAATGAAGTTTGAGGGGCAAATACCCCGCACGGCCGGAATCGAAAGTGTACTCAAGATCCTGGATGCGAATGGCATCCATACAGAGCTCGACAAAACCAAGAGGAAAATAGTTGTAAAACAATAATTGCCAACCGATTAGGCGTTCGGTACAATTTATTGTTCAGACAGAAACTCATTTTCCATTAATCATTAAGCCCATCCTAGTGCTGCTTTTTTCGGAAAATAAGAAGCGGCGGAAGCTACTTACTGCGACCTTAGGCTATATATTTGCTGAAAGGTTCGCAGTTTGTAGCTTTTATACTATCTGAAGGAAACGTAGCAAAAAAACTAACTGATCTATCTTTTTCTACGTAGTAGTGTAAAAAAAATTCCTTTCATTCAGTTACACTAAAGTAACCTTCAACCAGGATGTGGAAAACCGTCAAGACAGCTGCTTTATTACTGATCGTTTGCTTGCTCACCCAATTTCAGGCTTACGCTCAGATCGATTTGTCTTACGAAAAAGCTCCCATTAAGGAAGTGCTCACTTCCATTGAAAAGCAATCCCATTACAAATTCATTTATCAGAATACAACTTTTGATGGTAAAGACCGCATAACCATCAGGGTAAGGAATGCTACTATTCACCAGGTACTGGACAGTCTTAAGAAACAATTTCCGTTTTCCATTACTTACCTGATTGAGGAAAATATGATTACGGTAGTTAGGATTACTCCGGTAGCTGAGCCCAAACCCAAACCTCCTCCACCTCCTCAAATAGTTTACCTACGCGGCGCTGTTATGGACGAACAGGAAGAGCCGCTCTATGGCGCTACTGTGTATGTAAAGCGTTTACCCCTTTCCGTTGCAACCAATATCGATGGCAAGTTTTCATTGCCGAATGTGAAACCAGGTGATACCGTTGTATTCACCAATATTGGTTACGAAATGCAGGAGCTGGTGGCAGATGCAACCATGAAGCTCACTGCAAAACTGGTTGCTAAGGTGAATAGCCTGACTGATGTGTCCATCACTTCCGGCATACACAGAGAGGAAAGAAGAAGATCCACTGGTGCTTTTGCTGTGGTGGATGGGAAAGCCATCAATCGGGGAACAGCTGCCAATATTGTTGACAGGCTGGAAGGTGTTACGCCGAGTCTGCTGGTAAACAGAAATATAACCGGAGGTCTCAATCAGTCAGAATTAAGCATCAGGGGGAGATCGACTATTAGTGCAGAGCCCAGGCCTTTGATTGTTCTGGATAATTTCCCTTATAATGGCGCATTGAGCAGTATTAACCCAAATGATATTGAAAAGATAACGGTTCTGAGAGATGCTGCAGCCGCTGCAATATGGGGAGCTTATTCTGGAAATGGTGTGCTGGTGATCACAACCAAGAAAGGAAAATATAATCAGGCGCCGAGAGTTTCATTCTCAAGTACATTGATTTCCGGAGATAAGCCTGATCCTTATTACCTCCCGGCTCTGAGCTCAAGATCAGCTATTGAGATCGAGCAGTTCTTTTATGATAAGAATTTTTACTCACTTTTTGAATCCAATGGTACCCGACCGGTCTTGTCACCGGTGATTGAATTGTTGATCGCCAAAAGAGAGGGGAAGATCAGTAGTGATGCAGCCGATGCAGAGCTGGAAAGACTCAAAAATGCAGACTACAGAAAGGATGTTGATGATCTGTTGATGCAAAGAGCTTTTTATCAGCAGTATGCCGTTAATGTCAGAGGAGGGGGCGTAAACAACCACTATTATCTTTCTGCAGGGTACGATGATCAGAAACAGAATTTTATCAATACCGGATATAAGCGCATAACCGTTAACGCGAGCAATACAATCTTATTTCTTAAAAAACGATTGGAAGTAAATACAAATATTTTATTCAGTTCAAGCAGGACTAAGAAAGATGTAAGTGGCGTGTTTGGTGTTTCCTATCCGTACGCCAGTTTACTGGATAGCAACGGTAATCCTGCAGTTATGCCGGCAGAAATCAGGCAGACTTATAAAGACACTGCCGGAAGAGGTCGTTTGCTGGATTGGAATTATCGTCCACTGGAGGAAGCCAGATTGAATGATAGTAAATTAGACTTGAACTCTTATAGGATGGATATTGCTCTCCGGTATAAGATCATAGCAGGCTTATATGGCAGTATAATGTATCAGTATAACAAAGATGTTGGGGAGGATAATGATCTCAGAAGCCAGGAATCTTATTTCACCCGGAACCTGATCAATAAGTACACGCAGGTGAGCTCCGCGGGGGAGGTAGTTCGTCCGATACCGCTTGGAGGAATATTTGACTCAAGAAGATCTACTTCTACCAGCCATAATTTGCGCTTAAAGACTGAATTCAGCAAGGCATGGAACGATCATGAACTTTCTGTGGTTGCAGGTGCGGATATCAGAAGTGTGGATATGAAGTTTAATTATTCCAGGTTGTATGGGTACAACAAAGAAAGCCAAAGCAGTATGCCTGTTGATTACGAAGGCTTTTATCCTATGTATCATACTTCTTCGCAAACAAATAGAATTCCACCTGCAGCTACAATTCCCACTGGCTATGAAAAGTCTAATTTCATGTCCATGTATGGCAACTTCCTGTACACTTACAAAAGGAATTATAATTTTTCCTTCAGTCTGAGAAAGGATGAGTCCAATTTATTTGGTGTGGAAACCAACCAGAAAGGCGTACCACTTTGGGCGGCAGGGGCAAGCTGGAATGCAAGTAATGAAAGCTTTTATAATATTGACTGGTTGCCAGAACTCAAACTACGGGTATCAAGTGGATATACTGGAAATATCGATAGGAGAACATCGGCGTTTACAGCAGCAGCAAAAGACGGAACCAATTTATATGGATCTCCTACTGCATCAATATTGAATCCTCCAAATCCATCCTTACGCTGGGAAAAGATATACATGTTCAATATCGGTGTAGATTTCACATTCAAAGGAAGCAGAATATACGGCAGCCTGGATTTTTACAGGAGAAAAGCAAAGGATCTGATTGGCGTTACTCCTGTTGATCCAACTTCAGGCGTTGAATCATTCAAATGGAATTCAAGCTCGATGAAGGGGAAAGGTGTAGATGTGCAGTTGAATTTCAAAGTGCTGAACGGGAAATTGGGTTGGACAAGTAGTATTATTGCAAGTTATAACCTGGATAAAGTTGACAAGTATTTGGATAAGGGAAATATGATTAGTACGTATCTGGGAGGACAAACAATTGCCCCGCTGCAGGGAAATCCTTTGTACTCGATTTATGCTGTAAGATGGAAAGGCCTGGATTCCGTTAATGGAGATCCGGTAGGATACTTAAACGGGCAACTCAGCAAAGATTACCCTCAAATAGTAAATTCTGCAAATTTTGGCGATTTGCTCTTTAAGGGATCTGCAACACCTAAATACTACGGAAGTTTTATTAATACTTTTAGTTATAGAGGATTTGAGCTTAGCTGTATGTTTACATACAAGTTTGGGTATTCTTTTCGCAGGTCCAGTATTGTTTATTATCAACTTTTGCTAAATCAAACTTTGGCTCACCCTGATTATGATCTAAGATGGGAAAAAGCAGGAGATGAAAAAAGTACCAATGTTCCTTCGTTCCAATACCCAATTAATTTTAACCGGGATCTTTTTTATAACTATTCCGAAGTTTTAGTAGAGAAAGGTGATCATATCAGATTAAAGGATATTCGCTTTTCCTACTTGTTTAGTTTAAGCAAAAAGAAGGAACAAAAAAACAATGCAGAAGTATTTTGTCTTATTAACAATATAGGTTTAGTATGGAAAGCAAATAAATATGAAATAGATCCTGATTTTCTCTATTCTCAACCAATCCCCCGAATTTATTCGTTGGGTGTCAAAATGGAATTGTAATGAATATAATGTGCAGATATGAATATTAGCAATCTTCACCGGTTCCTATTTTTTTGTATGCTGATCATTATTGCGGCATGCCATAAGAAAAAAGAATTTCTGGATGAGAATCCTTATTCAGATCTGTTCACGCCTAAAACTGTTTCTGAATTACAGGCTTTATTGGATAATGATATTTACATGAATGAAGTTCCTGAGATAGGAACATTGTCAGGAGACGAATATTATCTGGTTGATGATTTCTGGGATAGGCTTACCCCAAAGGAACGGAATAGTTATATCTGGGCGGAGGACATTTATGAAGGCCAGGGCAAAATACCCGATTGGAATTTACCATATAAACAGGTGCTGTATGCGAATATCGTTCTCGAACAAATTGCAAAAGGAGTGAAAGGTGCTGCCAGCCAGCAAGACATTGATAAGCTGAAAGGGAATGCTCTATTTATTAGAGGTTTTGCATTTTACAATATTGCCTTGCAATTTGCTGATTGTTTTGATGATAGTAATGGATCTGAATTAGGAATTCCTATCCGTTTGTCTCCGGAAATCAATCAGGATTCAAAACGGGCCACGTTGAAAGAATCTTATGATCAGATAATCAGTGACCTGATTTCTGCCAGTAAATTATTGCGGGATTCTATATCGTTTCAATACAGGAACAGACCTGGTAAGGCTGCTGCTTTTGCCGCACTTGCTAGAGTATATCTAAGTACGCGATCCTATGAAAAGGCCAATGAAGCTGCAGATAGCAGCTTGAAGTATTATGATAAGTTGATCGACTTCAACAACGTTGACAGGTTCGCATCTTTATCATTTAAGCCGCTGAATGACGAAACTCTTTATCAAGCGAGGTTGTTGTCCAGCTCTTTGGTGGTAGTAGGCATAAGTGCGCCTGGATGTATAATTGACTCAACCCTTTACCGTTCTTACGATGCCCAAGATCTTCGCAAACCAATTTATTTCCGGATTAATGGAGATGGACGGCCCAATATCAAAGGCGGTTTTAGCGGCACTCTTTTCACATTTGCTGGCCTTGCAGTAGACGAAATTTATTTGATCAAAGCTGAATGTTTGGTACGGACGAGTGAGATTCAGCAAGGAATGAATTTCCTGAATACCCTTTTGCGCAAGAGATATTTGACCGGGACTTTTATTGATAAGATTGCACTGAATAAAGAAGCAGCCCTGAAAATAATCCTGGAAGAAAGGAAGAAGGAGTTGGTATTTCGCGGGGTTAGATGGGCTGATCTGAAGAGATTGAATAAAGAGGGAGCGAATATCATATTGAAAAGAAAACTTAAAGGGACTACCTATACACTTGCTCCATCTGATCCTAAATACATCCTGCCTATTCCGCCTGACGTTATCTCACTCGGCGGTGTTCAACAGAACCAACGCTAAATGCAAGTCCCCCCGAAGAAGCGGGGGGACTGTACTAATCAAATACCATTAACCATTAAACCTTATCCTATGAAAACATGAATTTAGGACATTTTGTAATATCCCAAAAATTTTGTGGAGTTGATAGTATGGTACATATCAGAAGAGTTGGAAAAAAGCGATCCTGAGTACATCTAAGGATGTACTTTTTTCTTCACATTAATCAATAAAAATGCACCAGGTATTCTGGTGCACAAATGTTTTATTTGATTTCTTACCAGGCGCACCAAGGCATGAATTGCCCTTGCTGGCAGGGAATAAATTGGTCACAACCCGCTGGTCTGTAATAAGTGCAGGTAGTTACAGGGGAATACTCGCAGACATAATCAATACCCAATCTACCAGCTGGATAGAAGTAATATCCCCAAGGGGTATTCATTTTATAATATTGCTCTTGCTGTGAGCAATAGGGTTGTGGAATACTGGCTAGTGATCCTGAAATAGAAATGGAGACGGCAGCTATCAGCAAACCCAATTTCATCTTTTTCATAGAATTTTAATTGGTTTAATGTCCGGAAAAGATACATTATACTAGCTACTTTTTTTCCGGCTTTATGTGGAATTCTATTGACAAAAAGCTTTCAATAAAAAAGAGCCATTTGATACAAATGGCTCGCCAGAAGGGCTGGATAAAGAAGTAGAGTGTAATTACTTAATTAAGTTGCCCAGCCTTTTTCAAGTTATATATTTTAGTTCGGTGTGTAAAAACCTACTCTGCATGGCTCAAATTGCTGTGTGAACGGGTTCAGAATGTATGTACAAGTTGCAGGGGCTCCACCAGCGCAATAGTAGTTGATTCCCCAGGTACCGGTCATAACATAGTTGCCTGGCGTGGGTTGATGATACTGTTGCTGATTATAACAATCAAACTTCTTCTTTGCTGCAAAAGAGCCAGTAACCGCTGTAATGATAGCTACCGTGAGCAATACCATTTTAATTTTTTTCATAAAATTGTTTTTGAGTTTAAAAATTATTGGACCTGTTGTACGGTGCTAAACTGGATGGAACAGGTTTAACCTCTCCAGTCCGGAAGTACTTGTCTCTGTGCAAAAAGCCTTTTACTTCCTGCATGGAATTATTTTTAGCAATTCGATCAACTCCGCATTTGCCGGACATAGCTATGCGAAGAAGTGATTGCACCAGTAAATTTTGTTAGGTAATGCTGTGGAGGGATGATTAGCCTTAATCCGTTGAAAAAATCAGATGCCATGGGGTGTTCGTGAAATGGTGGTTATAGAAAGCCTCCGTGAAAATGATCAGGAGGAAATGAATAGCGATGGTGTGGGCTGGCTGAATAATTTGGAAATGATCAGTAAGCCACAACTTGTGCACGCTCGTTATCATCGAACGACTTCTTCCTTAGCACCAGCGCAACAGCATTCAAAATCATGAAGAAGATATTGAACATCAGGTGCTGCGGCCAGGTGAATGAGCTGATGACTCCTCCACAGGTGCATGGCACCCTTGCCAGTGCATTCATAATGATCAGGATGATATAAACAGTGAAAATTGTCAGTAAACCGAGTGAAGACCACAATGCCAGCTTTCTCGTCTTTTCAAAAAGCAATCCCGCTGCAATCACCAGCTGTGCTCCGGGAATGAGGTAGACCAGGATCGGTTTGCTCCATTGAAAGATCGGCTGGTTGTATATATTCCCGTGGAAAAATTTATAAGCTAATAACTGTGTAAGACCAGTGTAGAGATATAACAATATCAATAATGCGATGATGCCTTCCAGTGCTAACTTCTTTTTCATATCGGAGAATATCTTTTATCTGTTTAGGTGATTGATCCGCTATCGCTGCACTTTTTCATAATTCCAATACATTGAATGTATGCAGAACTTATTGGCATATGGAAAATGCCCAGATTAGATATTCCCAATTTTGTACTGCGTGGTAATACGCCTAAGAGACTGAAAATCTCGTAGATAGGAAAAGGGGAGAATAGGTGCTGAGCCTTTTTGTAACCAAAATAAGTGTCCCGACTAGGGGTTTACACTTAGCATTGAAAAATTACTCCAATTTATTTCTTTAACTATCCAAATTGTAAAAATTATCCAAAAAATTGATTGGAATCAAGGAAATGGCGGGGGTAAATGGTATTTTTTTCCTGAAAGGCTTGTAAAAAGAAGGAAAGAATGGGCCTAATGCGAAAATTTTAGCCCATTTTCATGACCGCAGCATCTTGATAAGGTTATTTGGTATATGAAAAAAATATAATGTGCTGTCAGGTATTTTACCCCGAAAAAGAAATCCGGTCTGTCAGCATCTCGCACCTTCCTACCAAATACCGAGCCGCTTTCCGCGGTTTTCTTCCCGGATTTTCGTAAATTATTGCAGCACCTTATCCTCAATCAAACTTTATGAATCAGCAACAGGATCCCCGGATTTCGGTTATGCGTCAGCCGGAAGACCTTCTTTCCGATGAATGGCAACCCTGGTGGCAGGGCAAAGGGACCAGCGTTTGGAAAATGCTCACCTCAGCCATCACAGGAGATCTTCATAACATAAAACAATTACTGGAACAAGAACCCGGATTACTGCACTGCTCTTATCGTTATTACTTTCCTCTCTATTTTGCTATCCGGGAAAACCATCCGCAATTAGTGGAGTTCCTGCTGAAAAATACACCCAGACCAGGTTCTAACCCCGGACGTTTGCCAGAGATCGCACGTGAGAGAGGTAATCATGCCATGGCAGATTTCGTTGAAAAACTTTTACGTGAACTGTATGATATCCGCCCGGAAGGTGAAACCCTGGCCTCAACTATCAAACAGGGCAACCTGCCTGCGCTGCAAAAAATGATCAAACAACAACCTTCATTGATCAGGGCCGCAGATTCATTCGGTAACAAAGCCATCCACTGGGCTGTGCTTACCCGTCAGTTACCCATTATCCGCTTCTTACTTGAACATGGAGCGGATATCAATGCGCAAAGACCCGATGGCGCACGCCCACTCGATCTCACCAATGGCGACTACTACTACCGGAGCTGGTACCGCGATCTTCCCCCGCAATCACTCCAGCGCCATGAAGTAGTTGCGGGCTATCTCATCGCATACGGAGCTTCGTACGATCTCAGTGTGGCGGCTAAATTTGGCGATACGGGCCGTGTAAGGGAACTGCTCGATGCAGACCCGTCACTCGTCAAAAAACTGCCTGATTATGTTTCTTACTATTCCGGTTATGCGCTGCGGAATGCAGCAGGAGCAGGCCATCTGGCCACCGTTCAACTACTCCTGGAAAGAGGAGCGGACCCTAATTTTCCGGAACTGGACATCGCTCCGCGGGGTGGCGCTCTGCACGCTGCAATAGGGGGCCATCACCGTCTGATCGCCCAATTGCTCCTGGAACATGGCGCTGATCCAAATGCTGCTGTTGAGTCTTCCGGCAATTGTATGTCGCGCGCCAAAGCTTTCAATGCACCTCCTGAGCTGATCAACCTCCTGGCGCTGTACGGCGGCGCACAAACGGTGGAACTATTATGCTATTATAACAACCTGGAAGAGTTATCGCAGGTATTCCAGTCAAACCCTCTACTGCATGTGCCGCCGGAAGCGCTCGATGCAGCAATCGGAGAGGGACATCAACTCGTTGTTGAATTATTGCTTCGCTATCAACCAGATCTTTTGAAAAAACATTCGCTGGGAAGTATCTCCAATATAAATTTCGCCAGATGGCTGATGAAGAATGGACTGAATCCGAACAATGCCGACTGGCTGGGCATTACACCGCTTCACCGCGCTGCATCCGAAGGTAATATTGAATTGGCTGCACTTTGCCTTGAATACGGCGCAAACATCGATGCCATTGAATCTGATTATTTCTCCACGCCGTTGGGCTGGGCCGCCCGCAAGGGACAGCGCAGCATGGCGGCTTTCCTGCTGCAGGAAGGCGCTGATGCATTGGCGCCCAAACATATCCCATGGGCACAACCCGCCGCATGGGCCGAAAGAATGGGCTATGAAGATATTGTGCTGCTCCTGCTGGATTGAGCTGCTGGTATCAAAATTGAAGCGGCCTCCATATGGAAAAAGAATTATTTACTTACACTGGCAATCCCCTGTTCTCCCACAAATACACCTGTGATCCAACGGTGATCACTTATGCCGGAAGGCTGTTCCTGTACACAGGTCATGATGAGGCCGGGGCAGGAGTGAACGCTTATGTGATGAACAACTGGCTTTGTTTTTCCACGCAGGACCTGGTGGAATGGGAAGAATATCCGATGCCGCTGAAAGCAAAGGATTTCTCCTGGGCCAGTGGGGACGCATACGCCAGTTGCATGGTGCATCATAATGATAAATTCTACTGGTTTGTTGCAGTATCCCATGCGTCTATAAAAGGAAAAGCAATTGGTGTTGCTGTTTCCGGTAGACCGGAAGGGCCTTTCAAAGACGCTCTGGGAGCGGCTTTGGTCTCTCACGATATGTTGCCGGCTGATGCTGGTGAAAAAGCCAATCTCGATCCTTCCGTATTGATCGATCATGATGGACAGGCATATTTATACTGGGGTAATCAACAATGTTATTGCGCAAGATTGAAGCCGGACCTTGCCGGGATTGATGGGCCCATTTCCATTATTCCATTACCCGGTTTTATGGAAGGAGCGCATATTCATGAACGTAATGGATGGTATTATCTGTCTTATGGATATGGCTATCCTGAAAAAGTGGCTTATGCCATGAGCCGTCATCCGGAAGGGCCATGGGAGTTTGTGGGGATCCTGAATGAGATCCCCGGCAACTGCGCCACCAACAGGCCTGCTATCATCCGGTTCAACGGGCAGGATTATTTCATCTACCACAACGGTGCGTTGAAAAATGGGGGAAGTCACCGGAGATCGGTTTGTATAGACAGGCTGGAGTATAACCAGGATGGAACGATGAAGCGGGTGATCATGACCAGCGAGGGCATATTACCCGCAGGATCATCTATGAGACAATTATAGAAAGATGGAATTCGCATATTGAAGCCCGGGAAATGCCCGGGCTTCTTCGTTATATAAAAAATGGAAAACAAAACTTTTGTATTTTCATAGAGAAGATGATAATTCTGAAATAGTATACAGGATTCAATAAACAGGAATGGAAAACTATGCCGTTATACTGCTGATCATGGCCCTCATGATCGTTGCATCGGGTTTTGCTGAAAAGATGAAAGTTGCCGTGCCGGTGGTGCTTCTGATTGTTGGCATCGTGATCGGATTTGTGCCTGCTATGCCGGCCCTGGAGCTGAATCCGGAGATCATCATGCTGTTATTCCTTCCTCCCTTGCTCTACGATGCTGCTTTCAATATCTCCTTCAAGGATTTCAAAACAAATATCAATACCATCAGTACCCTTGCCATCGGTTTGGTTTTTATTACCACTGCAGGTATTGCGGCCGTGGCGTATTACATGATCCCGGGCATGACCTGGCCGCTGGCATTCGTATTGGGCGCAATCCTTTCTGCTACTGATGCCGTTGCAGCGATCGGTATCACCAAAGGGCTGGGGCTTCCACATAAGACCGTCACCATCCTGGAAGGAGAGAGCCTCGTGAATGATGCATCGGCATTGGTGGCATATCGTTTTGCCGTTGCAGCGGTAACCGGAATTGCTTTTGTTACCTGGAAGGCATTGTTGCAATTCCTGATCGTATTGGGAGGCGGTTTTCTGGTTGGATTAGTCCTGGTGAAAGCTTTATCATTCGCCCTTCGTTTTTTCCGTACCAATGACCTGGTGATCATCAGCCTGATGTTGCTGATGCCTTTCGCCACTTACCTGGTGGCAGAGCATTTTGAAGTATCGGGAGTGATCGCTGTTGTGGTATTGGGATTGGGTATGTCCAGACTTAGCAGGGAAAGGTTCCCGGAAAAGATCAAGGCGCAATCCAAACATTTCTGGGACGTGATCATCTTCCTGCTCAATGGTCTGATCTTTTTGCTGATCGGATTGGAGTTCCCGCTTGTATTGAAGCAATTGCAGGATACACAGATCTGGCCATTTATCGGTTACGCATTGGTGATAGCGCTGACAGCGCTCCTGATCCGTATGATCAGGGTATACTGGCAACAGTTCAATCTGCAAAGGGCTTTCCGGGGCAAGCGCCATATCAGCGAAGATGCTTTATTCGATTCCAAAACAAGTTTCATCATTACCTGGTCCGGGATGCGTGGGATCGTTTCTCTGGCCATCGCGCTCGGTCTTCCCATCGCACTGAAGAACGGCGAGCCATTCCCGATGCGGAATGAGATCATTTTCATCTCCATTGCCGTGGTGCTGCTTTCCTTGCTGGGACAGGGTTTGACCTTGCCCTGGGTGGTGAAGAAGTTCGGGAAATAGATTGTATACTTTTATAGCTGAAGCTTATAGCCGATATGTGATGCTTCAAAGCCCAGTCTTTCATAGAAGCGGTGCGCATCAGGCCGCTTCCTGTCTGTTGTGAGCTGCACCAGTCCGCAACCTTCCTTCCTGCATTTTTCTATCGCCCATTCAAACATGGCTTCCCCGAGTCCTTCGCCGCGGCGGTCACTTGCAATACGCATTGCTTCGATCTGTCCGCGTTTCATACCGCTGCGCGACAAACCAGGAATGAACGTCAGTTGCAGCGTTCCGGTTATCCTTCCATTTTCTTCAGCTACGGCAAGAAATTGATTTGGGTCTGTATCGATGGCATGAAAGGCATCGATATAAACCTGTTTTTCCGCATTCTCCCTCGATGCGCCCAGTATATCATCAGCAAGCAATGCTATAATAGCGTCCAGGTCTGCTGTTGCAGCCTTCCGGAATATCAGTTCAGTCATTTGCGATGTTTTAATACCCAGTATGTTTTCAAATATGCTGAAATAAACGCTGGGTTGGGTCAAAAACATTTCATTAACAAAAATACCTTTTGAAGCCTTTTAGGTGAATAATTATTCATTTATCTTTGCCCCGTGAAACCGAAAGATGAAGGAAAAATAGATGAGATCTATACGGCAACCCTGGCACTGGTGAAAGAACAGGGACTGGCCGGCATCACTATGAGTCAGATCGCCAGGAAAGCAGGCTTTGCAACCGGTACCGTGTACATCTATTTTGCCAATAAGGATGAACTGATCGTAAAATTGTTCGACAAATGCATCAATGATTACACCAGGGATCATTTTGCCGGCTACGACCCTTCCGCTCCTTTTAAAGTGGCCTTCCATACCATCTGGATGAATATGCTTCGCTACTCCATCGAGCATTTCCACGAAATGGTTTTCATTGAACAGTGTTTTCACTCACCTTTTATTTCCGAGGCAACCAGGAAAGCAACCAAAGACCGCTTACTTCCCTGGCGTGAACTGATAGAGCGCGGGAAAAAAGAAAAACTGATCAAACAGGTTGATGCATCCTGGATCATGCTTTTTGTAAGAGGTAGTGTGCGGGACCTGGTGAAACATTGCGCTTATCACCAGCTCAAGATCACCAATGAGTTCAGGGAAACCATGTTCGAAATGTGCTGGGATGGGATCAGGGACTGATTTTTTTGCGAAACGAATGAATAATTATTCATCCATGTAGAAAGTATCGAATAATACTTTTCCATTTTTCAACTTCTTGCGATTGCCTGTTATGGTCTGCTCAATCAGACCACCACATCCTTATTGCTTTAACTAAAATGAATATGCACTCAACACAAAAAAAGGGATTAATGGCGTTATGCTTAGGACTGGCAATGATTTGCTCCCTTGCCGTGCATGCCCAGAATCCAATGCCACTGGCCATGGACAAGGCCATCGAGCTGAGTTTACAGAACAGTAAGCAGCTGAAAGTGAACAAAGCGAAAATCGAAGCGGCAACCGGTCAACTGAAGCATGCATTGGATAATCGCCTGCCCGATGCAAAGATCAGCGGAGCTTATATGTTCCTGACATCGCCCAATATCGATCTCAAAACCGGCGAATCCAATGGCGGCGGCAGCAGCGCTTTCCCCAGGCCCAACCAGGCCATGTATGGTATGGCTTCCGTGAACATGCCATTGTATTCAGGACTGAAGATCCGCTATGGCATTGAATCTGCAAAGTTTCTGGAGAAAGCCGCAGAAGCAGATGCAGGCTACAGCAAAGAAGAAGTGATCCTCAATACCATCAACGCGTATTGTAATCTGTACAAGTCTATTTCCGCTGTGAAACTGGTAACGGAGAACCTGGGCCAGTCGCAGCAAAGAGACAAAGACTTTCAAAATCTCGAGAAGAACGGTTTGCTGGCGCGTAACGACCTGCTGAAAGCGCAGTTGCAAACAGCAAATATCGAGCTGGCGCTGGTAAATGCGGAGAACAATCTCAAGCTGGCCATGGTGAGCCTGAACCTGATGATGGGATTACCGGATCAGACCATCCTTCAACCTGATACTACCGGCTTTGAACAACCGCTTACAGCAGCCGGCATTGAAACTTACGTACAGCAGGCTTTCAGTAATCGTAAAGACATAGAAGCGCTCAGTCTTCGCAAAAAAGCAGCAGGTGCAGAAGTGAATGCCGTCAAAGGGGAATACTATCCCTCTATTGGTCTGACAGGCGGCTATGCTGCGGGGTATATTCCCAAACTCCTTACCGCCACCAATATCATGAATATTGGTGTGGGCCTCCAATACAACCTGGGTTCCTTGTGGAAGGCGAAATCCACCATTGCTATAGCGAAGGCCAATGAAAAGGAAATTGAAGCCAGCCAGGAAATGCTCAACGATCATATCAAATTATCGATCAACAAGGCTTACCTGAATTTCCTTTCTGCACAAAAACGGATCGAAGTGCAGGGGAAATCGGTGATCAATGCAACAGAGAATTATCGTATCACAAAAAACAAACACGACAATAACCTGGTCACCACAACGGAGTTGCTGGATGCGAATGTGGCCCTGCTGGAATCGCAGATCGCGCTGGAGGAAGCCAAAGCGGATATCGTTATGGCTTATAATTCACTGCTGGAGCAGGCTGGCATTCTACTCAACAATCAATCCGCGAAATAACAAGAACCCTTAAAGGATAAAAATATCATTATGTCAACTACAAGTAATGAACAAGGCGCAGTCAAAAAGCGTAACTATACTTTTCCGGTCATCCTCACGCTGCTCATTGTGGGCGGCGCCTGGTTTGGCATCAGCAAATACATCCATGCCCTTCATCACGAAGAAACGGATGATGCGCAGGTGGAAGCCAATATCAGTCCGGTTATCCCGCGTATCTCAGGTTATGTAACAGAAGTGCGCGTGAAGGATAACCAAATGGTGAAGAAAGGGGATACGCTGCTGATCCTGGACGATCGCGACATGAAACTCAAGCTGGAACAGACAATTGCGGCGCTTGCCACTTCACAGTCGAACCTGGAAGCAGCCCGCGCTACTGCCGGCGCCGCACATGCGAACATTGCCACAACACAGGCTTCCGTTTCCACCATCGATGCGCAGATAGAAACTGCCAGGGTGAATGTATGGCGCGCTACAGAAGATTTCAAGCGCTTTGAAAACCTCATTAAGGACCATTCCATCACCCAACAGCAATATGAGCAGGCCCTGGCCGGCAAACAAACAGCTGAAAGACAATTACAGGTATTGGAACAGCAGAAAGGACAGGCTTCGCACCAGGTAAATGCAGTGAGCTCTCAAAGCAATGCTTCCGCTTCACAGATCGGTATTGCGTCTGCAGCCATCAAAGAAAGGGAAGTAGCAGTGGATGATGCAAAGCTCAATCTTTCCTACACCGTGGTTACTGCTTCTTCAGATGGCAAGATCTCCAAAGTGAATGTGCGTGAAGGACAATTTGTGAATGCCGGCGCTGCTTTGTTCAGCATCGTGCAGGGAGAAGATGTTTGGGTTGTAGCCAATTTCAAGGAGACCCAGGTGGGGAAGATCCGTGAAGGACAAAAAGTGATCGTTGCGGTAGACGCATTCCCTGATCATGAGTTTGAAGCGAAGGTAGGTTCTTTCTCACCCGCCACCGGTGCGCGTTTTGCGTTGCTGCCCCCTGACAATGCCAGCGGTAATTTCGTGAAAGTGGTGCAACGTCTTCCTGTTCGTATCGAGTTCACGGATACCAAAGATTCCCTTATTCATTTGCTGAGGGCGGGTCTGAACGCAGACGTGGATATTCATCTCGATTCCAATTAATCATTACAAGATGCAAGATCAAAATTCACTGGTAGAGTATGGCCTCCGTCGCGTGATCATCACCATTACAGCGGTGGTGTGCGCGCTGCTGGAGATCATCGATACCACTATCGTGAACGTTGCCATCAGCGATATGCGGGGAACGCTTGGCGCCACGCTCAATGAAGTGAGCTGGGTGATCACAGCCTATGCCATCGCAAATGTGATCATCGTGCCGATGACCAGCTGGCTTTCGCAGCAATTCGGTCGTACCAATTATTTCGCAGCTTCGATCATATTGTTCACCGTATCATCGTTTCTCTGCGGCAATGCAACCGGTATCAATGAACTGATCCTTTTCCGTTTCCTGCAGGGATTGGGCGGTGGTGCGCTGCTGGTGACTTCACAGACGATCATCACTGAGATCTTTCCCGTGGAGAAACGCGCGATGGCCCAGGCTATTTATATGCTGGGCGTGATCGTTGGGCCCACGCTTGGCCCGCCATTGGGTGGTTATATCATCGAACATTATGCATGGCCATATATTTTCTATATCAATATTCCTGTAGGCGTACTGGCCACCTTGCTTACGATCCGGTATGTTAAAAGTCCGCGGTATGCGGAAAAAAGGAAAGCCAGCGAGGTGGACTGGCTCGGCATCGCTTTGCTGGCAGTAGCTGTAGGTTGTTTGCAATATATCCTTGAAAAAGGACAGGAGGAAGACTGGTTCAGTAATACTACCATCATCGTACTCACGGTAATGGCTATACTGGGTATCTTCTTCTTCATTTGGCGTGAGCTCACTTTCAAATATCCGATTGTTGAATTGCGGGTGTTGAAGAATAGTAACCTGCGGATTGGGGTGATCCTGAGTTTCATCATGGGCTTTGGATTGTACGGATCAACTTTCGTGATCCCTGTGTATACGCAATCCATCCTGGGCTGGAATGCGCAGCAAACGGGTATGCTGATGGTGCCGAGCGCCCTCATGATCGCGTTCATGATGCCGATAGTTGGACAATTGATCCAGAAAGGCGTTCCCCAAAAACTGCTCATCACCGGAGGATTCATTATCTTTTTTATTTTCTGTATGGGCTGTTATTATATCATCACGCCTTCTACGGGTGGAGATAATTTCTTCTGGGTGCTGATGATCCGTGGTGTGGGCCTTGGTTTCCTGGCAGTGCCGGTTTCTGTAATGTCATTGTCCACCCTGAAAGGACAGCAGATCGGGCAGGGGGCTGCTTTCTCCGGGATGATGCGCCAGTTGGGTGGTTCCTTTGGTGTGGCGATGATCTCCACATTCATATCAAGACAGAATATGCAGCACCGCAGTACCCTGGTGTCCAGGCTGGATATATACGACCCCGAAGTACAGCAGCGGGTGGAGCAGCTCAAGGCATCTTTCATCGCTAAAGGCCAGCCGGTGAATGTGGCCGAAGGGTCCGCTTACAAGTTGCTGGATGGAACTGTGAATTTACAATCCACCGTTTTATCGTATATGGATGTATTCCTTTATGTAGGCATGATGTTCCTGATCTGCGTGCCTGTTATCATCTTTTTTGTAAAACAATCGAAAACAAAGGTAAGCATGGCTGATGCTGCCCACTAACGTATATGTCTACCGTAATTGTGATCACCAACCTCACAGATTCCTCGCAACATGCGCTTGAATATGCCTGCAGCCTGCAGCAGGATGCACCCGGACGCATTATCCTTTTCCACTTTTTCTCTTTTCTGCCGGGTTCGCCGGCGAGGGAGCTTCGATGGCTGTATTGAATGACGTGTACCAGCAGGAGGAAGCCCTGGTGAAACCGGGAATAGAAAAAGTGAAAGAACGGTTCCCTGGTTTTGAATTCGAAACCCGCGTGGTGGCTGGCAATTTTGAAGATGCTTTGCTAGAGGAGATCGTTTTGTCAGAAGCTTCACTGGTGATCACAGGAGCAGAGGGAGATTATGATGAATTCCTTTCCTGGGATAACCAGGTGCTGAAATTATTCACCAATCTGCCCGTGCCGGTGATCATTGTTCCTGCACAGATCAGATTTTCGCGCGTACAGAATCTTGCATTTGCCTGCAATTACAGGGTGGATGATCCTGATGGGCCGGCTGGCATTTTACGAAAGCTCCGGGAACTCTGGCATTGCAGGATCCATCTCGTGTATGTGAACAAAGATGGAAGGCCGGCAACAGAGGCAGAGAAGGCTACACAACAAAGCTGGCAGGATGCCTTGCAGCGATTCGATGTATTGTTCCATGAATTGAATGGAGCCGATGCTGCCAGGGCAGTGGACAGTTTCTGCCAGGAACAGTTGATCGATCTGCTGGCCATCAGGCCGCACAGGCATGGTATCTGGGATAATTTATTCGGCATGAACAATACCAGGGAGTTTGCACATTTGAATTCTGTGCCGGTACTGGCGTTGAGGGCAGGCCGAAACAGCTGACCGCTCTACAAAAGAAATAGAAAAGGAGAATGATGGCCCGCAAGGCTTATCATTCTCCTTTTTTCATCAGTATTTTCTTCTTCTTAGCAGGATGAGGCCACCGGTGAGCAGCAATATGCCGGGTAGTGCAAATAATACCAGGTAGTACAGTAGGCTGAAGGTTTTGTCTGTAATTGTTACCCTGTTGTCTTCCGGAGGGATTTTTGAAATACGTACCGGATATTCTCCATAACAAAGCCAGCTTAACAAACCGGTGCCCAGGGAGAAGTTGGCTGTTGCAGGATGAGGTTTATTTAGTTCGATATTAGAAAGGAAATCTGCATCACCCACAACAGCTATTCTTTGTTCCTTTCCTGCAAACTTACGGCTAAGTGTAGCTGCTAATGGCAGCGCCAGTTTCAGATCGCCTTTCTCCGGGGAGAATTGAGCCACGGCGGAATCAGTCACCAACCGGTGCCTGGTATACCATGAGTTGGAGGGATCATTGAGTACTACCGGCATGAATTTGAATGGGCTTCCCTTCAATGGCGATATTGGTACAACGCCGGGCATACTTACGCCCACTTCATATTTGAGGTATGGAGCCAGTTGACCATAGATTGAATTTGCATGTTCTGACAGACCGGCTTGCAGATAATCAGGAGAGTACGTAACATCCTGCTGCACCATCTGACCTTCCATCAGTTGCAGACCTAGTTTCTCCAGCAATCCGTTCAGTATAGACTGTTTCTCCGGTTCGCCCAGAATGAGGAGGTTGCCGCCTCCATCAATATAACGTTGCAGTTGTTGCAATTCCAGCGTTGTGAAATCAGACCTCGGGTCGGCTATCACTACTGCATTAATATTCTCTGGTATACCGGTGGAGTCTAACCGAAGGGAAACAAAATCAAAGCCCTGGTTGACCAGTGAACGGCGTGATTTGATCTTCGCTGCCAGTTCATTGAATCCACGGTCACCCACCATTTGCAGGGGTCTTTCGAAATGCCCTTCGAGAAAAGCGATTCGCGGCACATTGGGATCCAGCAACCGTTTCAAGGCGGCGCCGGTTTCTGCCGGGCCTGGATAAAAAAGAAGATCATTGAAAGTTCGCAGGATGCATTTGGCGCCCTGATACTCCAGCTGGATCACATAACTATTCAGCTCCGGTTTTAAATTGATCAGACTCTGCATCTCTTCAGGTGTTTTGAAGCGATCGATCTTCATTTTGTTCGACTTTGCCCTTTTCTCAGCCACCTGTCTTAGCGACATCTCTTTATGCTGTTTGTAAAATCCTTCATCAGAAATTACGCTATCATAATAATAAACGTAATTGATATGTATGTCTGTTTTGAACCATTGATAAGATTCCCAGTTTTCCAGATCTGAAATACGTCTGGCCGGCGCTCCTTTGTGAAAGGTATTATCCAGGATATTCACGTAACAGGTAATGTTCAAAGGGCCTTCATTCATGCTATGGAGTATTTGCTGAATTTCAGGACCAAGGGTCCAGGCTCTGGTAGCGGTATTGTCGAAATATTTAACCCATCCCGGACGAGACGAAAAATAACCGATCACCATCACCACCAGTACCAGTGATGAATACCGGACAAGTTGAATGGTCCGGCTTGCCGGAATGATCAGCTTCCTGAGCCTGATGATGGTGAAACCGATGAAGAGCAGGATGATGAGCAGATAATACAACAGATTCTTTGTTGAGATCAGCCCTTCGAGAAATTGTTGAACCCTGCCTTCCAGAGACAAGTAGTAAGTGAGATCGCGAATAAAGTCGTATTCCTGCCACACATTGCGGAGATAGGACATGGCGGCGAATAGGATCAATGTGCCCAGGGCTGCCACTATCTGGTATTCCGAGAGGCTGCTGATGAATAATCCGATAGCTCCAAATGCGCTGAGCAAAAGAAACAGCCCAAGCAATCCACTCCACATCAGTCCTGTATCCGGCGTGTTGAGCGAATAGGAGGTTAATAGCATGAAGATACCGGCTATGCTTACCAGTAACAGGTTAAAAACCGTGATGGCGAGGTATTTCCCCCAGACGATCCATTGTACTTTCACGGGTGAAGAAAGCAGCAGCCTTATGGTGCCGCTTGCCACTTCCTTTCCTATCAGTCCCATGGTAAGCAGGGGAATGTATAGATAAGCCTTCTCAACAATACCTCCCAGTGTTGAATAGGCGCCGCTGAAAAGGTTGCTGGTAAGGCCACCACGCAGGCTGCCATCAAATGATTGTAACCTGCTGAGGTGTTCAAGGCTATCGAAGAAGTGGATAGCGGGTTGCACCAGAAATACCACCAGTAATAGCCAGGCAATGGGAGAGTAAAAGAGCTGATATAATTCGTTCCTTGCTATTTTCAGAACCGTTCTCATGCTTTGAATTTTGATTGTTGTTTTGAAAGTTTCGCAAACACTTCATCGAGGGATGGCTTCTCGAACAATATTTCCTGCAGCCTCCATTGGTGCTGAACGCTGGCCTGTACAATATCTTCCGCGAGCTTTCTTTCGCCGGAAGTAAACAGCCTGAAACGGTTCCCGCTCAATAGCTCAACTTGCATTATTCCCGGTATTTGCATCAACTGGTCAGATGCAGGAGCTTCTTCGAGATGTACGATCATTGTGTTATTACCTGTATGATTATTGAAGGCGTCCATGGTATCGGAGAATACGATCTGTCCTCCTTCGATCATCACTACATCTTTGCAGAGCGTTTGTATCTCTGTGAGGATATGGGAAGAGAATACTACTGCCCGCTCTTCGGCAATTTCCCTGATCAGTGATCTCACTTCGAGGATCTGGTTGGGATCAAGGCCATTGGTGGGTTCATCCAGTACAATCAATGGCGGCCTGTGAATGATGGCCTGTGCGATGCCTACGCGTTGACGATATCCGCCGGACAGGTTCCGGATCAGCCGCTTGCTGAAATGGGCAATGCCGCATTTTTGTTTGGCTGCTTCTATGGAGGCATTGATCTGTTTGGGCGGGATCAGTCTCAGCTCTGCACAATAGCGCAGATACTCATCGATGGATAGATCGATGTACAAAGGTGCCTGTTGTGGAAGGAAGCCGATCTCCCTGCGGGCCTGCTGCGGATCTTTCCTGAGGTTGATACCGGCGATGATCACATTGCCCTGCGTTGGTCTTAATGCTCCGCAAAGCACATTCATGGTGGTGGATTTACCGGCCCCATTGGAGCCCAGCAATCCGGTGATACCCCTGTTGGGTATATCCCAGTTGATATCCTTTACAGCCCATGATTTATGATATCGATGGCTCAGAGATTCAATTCTCGCAATTATCTCTCTCATTTTATACGGTTGTATATTAACGTTAGTAGTACGGTCATACGCCGCCTGTAAGGGATACAGACGTTCATTAGTAGTGTCAGCGTGGATTCTGTGGAATATCCGGTTTGAACATCATCACTTCCGGTGGAATGAGGAAAGCATAGCGAGGGTCATTGGGAGGAATTGTATAGGTATTTGTACCTATTTTCCTGGTAAGTGTGATGGCCCGTCCCGGTTCGCGGTTCAATCTTTTGATATCGCCCCAGCGCTGGCCGCGCAGAAGCATTTCCTTTCGCCTTTCTGTGAGCACCAGTTCCAGTGCAGCTGCTGCATTGGCGGCAGTTTCAGGAACGAAATGTCCGGCTTTGTAACGGGCCTGAAGCAAGGTGTTGATATCATCCAGCGCTGCCTGTGTATCACCTGCTCTGGCGGCGCATTCCGCCCGGATTAGATATACTTCGGAAACGGTGAGCCCGGTGAAGTTCATACCACCGATAGCATATGTGCCTCGATAGAAATCTGCGCCATCACTGGTGGGGCTGAAGTACATTTCTTTCCTCAGATCGTTCTCTTTATACAGCAACAGTAAATTGGTGTCTACCCTGGGCATGACAAATGGGGCAGCTATACCATTCTCATTGACGCGGTAGAGGAGGATCTCAGGGTTTGTTTCGAACCTGCTGAGTGGATATTCTTCTGCAGCATTGCAGGTATTATAATTTAGCAACTGGTGATGTTCTTTCAGGCTGGCATCTGCCGCTTCCCTTGCTTTGGGATAATTGGCCATCTGCAGGCAGGTCCTGGCCAGCAAGCCCCATGCTGAAGCTTTGGTGGGCCTGTGTTTGTAGAGAGATTGAGCAGGAAGCAGAGGTATGGCGGATTCGAGATCCTTAACGATCTGCCCATAAGTTGTTTTGAGATCGGACCTTACGATCTTTTCATTGTAATCCTCAGAAAAACGAAGCACAATTCCAGGCTCAGTGCCCGCGTCTGTGCTGTTGTACTGGATAGCGAATTGTTGCGCAAGTCTTAAGAATATTTCTGATCTGATGGTAAGACAGGCGCCACGCAAATGATCACGGTTCTTAACAATCCTGCCTGTCTTGGCTTTCTCTGCATTGGTCAATGCTGTATTGAAATGGAGCAGCTGATCATATGCCCCATTCCATTCATAGTAAGATGTTTGGGTGGGATGCCAGAGATAGATATTCCTGTCTTTTTCCTGCCTTGCCTGCCATTCTGCTTCTGTAAGATAATAATCATCACAAGCAGTAAGCGCCATTTCTCCGCCAAAGTATTTTCTGAAATTGTCGAGCAATTCCTGAACATCATCCAGCGTGTTAACTGTGGAGAGTGTTGGATCTGGTTTTTCATCCAGGAATTTTTTGCAGGAAGTGATCATCAGACTTCCAGCCAATATGAGAAGAAGAGGTTTCATAATTAAAGTTTAGAATGTCAATCTGATTTGTCCGCTGATCCTTACTGGTGTTTGGTATGACCCTGAAACAGGTGGAATATTCGGATCGGTCTTTTCATCATTGGCGAGCCAGAGAAATCCCAGGTTCTCCAGGTTCACATTCATAGTGAGGGCGCGCATGATTTTTTTGAGATTCTTTTGTGGCTCCCAGGTATAACCGAATTGAATATTGCTGAACTGGATATTGTCGGCTGGTTGTATGTTTACGCTGGAATTAGTGTAAAAGAAATCGCGATCAGTGCTTGCCGGATAGATCTGGGATGGTACAGTGGTGGTCTTTTCATCTCCGGGCTGCTTCCATCTTTTGAGATAGTCTGTATGCAATAATCCGGATCTTAAGATATTACCATAATTCAGTGCGTCTCTCTGGTAATAATATTTCAGTTTGAATTGAATTCCTACCAGTAAATGAAAGTTCCTGTATGTAAAAAGGTTGTTGAAATATCCATGGATGCGCGGAACGGATGAGCCATGGATCTGTATGGCAGAATCCACAGGTTGATCATTGATGGCCTGATAATCCCTGGAGGGTTTTCCATTTACAAGCCCCATTGGATCGCCTGTTTGTGGATCGAGCCCGGCCGACCGGAAACTGATAATAGAGTAAGGATCATACCCGATACCCAATGCCAGCGGCATTGTCATATTAATAGCTGCCCGTGCAGTTTTGGGAGTAGGATACCGAAGGGTATCGATCTTTTCGATCTTATTTCTAATAGTATTTACACTGATCTCTGTGCTCCATTTGAATACTCCTTTCAGGTTTTGCGTTCGTATGGCCAGGTTGATCCCCCTGGATGCAATACCGGCAAAATTCTTTTCCACTCTTATCACACCGGTAGTGGCATCTATTTGCACATAATGGATCACATCCTGCGCTTTATTCCGGAAGGTTTCGAAAACGATATTGATCCTGTTCTGCAGAAATGCCATGTCGGTCTTGAAGTTCAATGTGGCCAATTTCTCCCATTTCAATTGAGGGTTGGCCGGCGCTTTGATGCTTGCATAGTTCAGGCCGAAATCGGTCCAGCTATTGCCCTCATGCGTTATAATGGTTTGCGCAGATAGTCGCGGGTTTACATTTCCTCTATACCCAAAACTGATACTGGTGTGCAACTGGTCAACATAGGGTAGTTTGAAGAACTTTTCATTGCTGATCTTCCAGCCAAAACCTCCTGACCAGAAGGGAGTCCATTTGGCGTTGGTAGTTACCCCGAAAATATTGGCAGCGTCTCTTCTGCCACTCAGTGTAAAGATGTAGCGTTTATCGTACTGGTATGAGGCATTGGCAACCACATTTACATTCCTGTTGAGGAAAGTACTCAAGGCATTTCCTCCAGGTATACGCTGCATTCCATCGGCGCGGGTTTCGTACAGGGTTGCATTGTCAACCGGGAGTGATTGCATCGTTTCTGCGTTATATCCGTACAGTACACTGCTTTGATTGAAGCTTTTATGTTCACTGGCTTCGGCAGATGCCTGTGCATCCACTTCATGTTTCTTACCAAAAAACCTCGAGAATTGAAGTTGAAATCTGTAATTCTTCTGAGTGCTTTCGCTTCTGGTATCTGACCTGATACCGCCTATCGGAACTGGATAACGTTTTGCCGGGTTGGCTTCATCAAGGTTTGTAAAATTGTTGATGAGATTGCGTGTGTAATAACTATCCAGATCGCGTAGGATGGTGTATAAATGATTGGCGTTGCCATATTGATAGAAGAATGATGTGGTGAAACCAGGCAGTGGTTGCCAGGAGATCTGCCAGTTGACCAGGAACTCTTTTCCTGTTTTGGAATAGTTTTGGCTCCGGGCCTCATCGAGTGGCCGGTATTTCCAGTGGAGATATCTTCCGCCACCTATCGTATCTGTAAATGGTTCCCTGTATTGGTAGGGCGAGGAAGCTGAATGGCCGTTTTCATCCAGGAATGAAAAATAGGGAGGGAGATAATAGCTGCCCTGTTTGAAAAATCCTGCATTCATATCACCGGCTCCATTCGGATGGTCCACTATTCTGTTGAAGCGGATATCCAGTGAAGTAGTCAGGTTCTTAATGGGACGATAAGTATGGGTGGTGGAAAAATTGTACCGCGTCCTTTCTTCCCGTTTCAGATAAGTGGGGAGGTAATCAATATTTCCGCTGAGGTTATACTTTATTTTATCCGAGCCACCGGTAACATCCAAACCCACCTGGTGTGAGATGGCATCCCTGTAAAATAAATCTTCGAATTCTCCTCTTACATCCCGGGCTCTCAGTTTGTCGATTTTGGTTTTGGCTTCTTCTCCGGTAATGGCGCCCTGCCTTTTCAATGCGAGTATTTCCACTACTTCAGAAACGCCGGGAAACCTGGAGCTGCGCAGGTTACTGTTGTAATATCCTTTATCGAAAAGAAAGATCTCGAGATCGATATAATCTGAAGCTCCTGCAAAAGAAAGGGAATGAAGTTCTGGTTTCCGGGTCCGGGAGGAAGTACTGGTGAGGTTCACCTCCATGGGTTGATTGTATTTCCCTTTTTTGGTGTTGATCACGATCACGCCATTGGCAGACTGTGCTCCCCAAACCGAGGCTGCGGCTGCATCACGTAAGATGGTCACGCTTTCAACATCATTCGGATTGATACTGCGGATATCTCCATTGAACGGAAAATTGTTAAGGATGATCAGCGGGCCATCGTATTCGTTGGAGAAAGTGGTGAGTCCCCTGATATTCATTTTCACTCCGTCTTCAGCATCGAGGCGTCCCGGATGGTTGATCCTTCTGTCGAAGAAGATCCCGCTCACGCCTTCCAGCCTGCTGATCAGATCGGGTCCTACCTTTCTGTTGAGCTCCTCTTTCCTGATCACTTCAAAAGACCCTGTGGAACGTTCCTGTGGTATATCCTGGTAACCATTTGAAATGATCACCTGCTCAAGCGCTGCAGGTTTGATGGTAAGTTTGATCAGCAGTTCGGTCCTGTTGCTGACCGGCAGTTCCTGTGACTGATAATTCACGGCAGTGACCAGCAGCACGGCATTGTTGTCGATTCCTTTCAATTCAAAGTTGCCATTGTCGTCAGATTGGCTGGCCCGGTTCTTTCCTTTTACAGAGATGGTGGCGCCTGCCAATGGTTCGTTGTTCTGGCCGAATACTTTCCCTTTTACATCGATGGCTCCAAACAGCGCGTTGTTGATAGCTGTCACAAACGGATCATCTGCCAGCGGTCTTCGCCGCAGAAAGATAGTCTTGTTCCTGATGGAATAGGTGAGTGGCTGGTAAAGAAAGATGGTATCGAGGAAAGTGGAAAGCGGTTCCTCATGAACGTTAACAGTAACCGGTTTTACGCCATTCAAGGTAGCGGTATTGTAGAAAAAGAGATACCCGGTTTGCTTCTGCACTTCTTCGATCAATTGTTTCAGTGCAATGTTTTTCCCGGAGTAGGTGATGGTCTGTGAATGGGCGGCCCCATGCACTTTGAATACGAAAGCAGTGGTGAGCAGGATGATGAGTTTCATCATGAACACAATTTTGGTAATAAGCCGCAGCCTGTTTTGCATCGGTGAATACAATAGCCTACAGCCACAAAGAGCATCGTTTTGCATAACTTTGCGTTGTTTGGGTGCAATAATCTGGTATACTTAAGCAGTTAACTGAATATTGGTTGACCCAAACAAGCTGCCGGAGGTGTTTCAGCCACCTTCGGCTTTTTTGTGGACCAACCTTTCTGGTCAGGTGATCATACTGTAGTTTTTTGTGATGGTGATTGAATGGGTTTATGGCAGTACTGTCAATTGTTTTCCTTCTACTTTGAAATGGATACCGGTTTCTTTCAGTCCATGCAGTACATCGTTCAGGTTCAGGTCTCGACCGATCATCCCCTCGAAGCGTATGGAGGGAATTCCTTTTTCATACACGATATCTACATCGTACCATCTTGAGATCTGCCGCATCACTTCCTCTATGCCTGCATTCCTGAAATTGAAAATGCCTTCTTTCCAGGCTATCACCTTACTGATATCTGCCTGGTTTATAGCTATCAGTTCTCCCTGCTGATCGCATTGCAATTGCTGGCCTGGTTGAAGCAGTTTTTCCTGTTGCGGTAATTTTATTTTTATCGAACCTTCCAATAAGGTGGCGCTGATCAGAGGCTCGTCTGTATAGGCATTGATATTGAAACTGGTGCCCAGCACCTGCACGGTTGTAGTGTTGTTGATCCTGATCCTGAAAGGTTTTTGGGGGGAGGGAGATACTTCAAAATATACTTCACCGGTTACAGAAACCAGGCGCTCATTTCCTGCAAATGCTGTTGGATAAGTGATGGAGGAGGCAGCGTTGAGCCAGGCTTTTGAACCGTCCGGCAACAATAGCTGGAACAGTTTTCCCCTTGCGGTGCTGAGTGTGTTGTAAACGATCTTACCGGACGCAGTTGCTGCGTCATAACTGAGCCGGCCGCTTTGTAATTGCAGTTTGCTTCCTTCCTGTTCTGCAACCAGTCCGTTCTGTGCTGCATCCAGTTGCACGCTGGTGCCGTCAGACAGGGTGAGCATGGCTCCTGAAGCGGCAGGAGCGATGATGGTGGCAGTTTTTGCAGATGGATCACTGGTAGTACCGGCGGAATGTTGCCAGAGATACCAGCAGGTGGCTGCAATCAGCAGCGCCGCTGCTGCCGCGTATCTGACAATGCGGTTGATCCTGTTATTGCGATCCGGTTGTTGAACAGTCTGTATTTGATTGCGCAATCCTTCCAGCACCAACTGATCCACTGATAAGGGAACGGCAGGCAATTGAAGCAATTCCGGATGAATGCTCAAATGCTGTTCGATGAAACCGGTTACCTGCTCACGTGAGCTGTTCTGGTCAATCAGGATCATCAGCTCCGCTCTTTCTTCAAGGCTGAGTGATTGTTGCTGATAGCGCTCCAGTAACCAGGTGATCCTTTGTGATGCCTCCATTTGGTAAAGGGATTGTATATAGAAGAAACCCGTGAGGAAAGAAACAGGGGGTAGTAACGGGAAAAAATTATTCAGGGATTCAACAATTGCAGGAGCAGGATCACGGAAACCTGCCGGCCATGCTGCCGGAGATAATCCCTGACCTGTTTCATGGCATCCATGATATATTTCTTTACCGTTTCCTGGGAAATATTCATCGCTTCCGCGATCTCGCGATGTTTCAATCCCTGGATCCTGCTCAGTTCAAAAACTTTTTGTTGCTGTGGACTCAGTTTTTTCTTTGCATCGGCAACCAGGATTGTCAGTTCTTTCAGTTCAGCTTCATTATAAGTGGCTTCGGAGAATGTATCCGGCTTTTCATGCATTGCATAGGCAAGGTATTTTTCCTGTTGCGCCTGTTGCCTCAGTTTGTTGTAGAGGTGGTTGCGCATGATGGTATTGAGCCAGGCAGTGAAATGATCCATCTGGTGCAGGCTTTCCCTGTTCACCCAGATCTTGATAAAGATATCCTGAAGACTGTCCTGCGCAGCAGCGGTTGATTTAAGAATGGACAATGAACTGTGAAAGATATATTGTTTGTACCGGTGGTACAATTTCTCAAATGCATGCTGGTGGCCTTCGGCAACCAGCCTCAGCAGTTCCTGTTCTGTATTGGGTTCAGCAGTGTTCAATGTTGTTCCAGCTTGGCGGCAATGAATTGGTTGATAAGATAGGAAGGTTATGGTCAGGACCTGAAATTGTTACCGATCCCAAAATAATACGTTTTTTCGAGTGGATGTAAAATTGTTATGCACGTGGTTACAAATTCCTGATTGTGGAAGAGGTGGGTAGAAATGAAAAAGGCTGTAAGCATCAACTTACAACCTTTCCATTTTTCTTGTTTTTCAAAGTATACGGAAAAATAATTTCTTTGATCGCTACTTCCCGGCCGCAGTCAATTGACGGATCAGATCAGTTTCTTCTTTCTTATAGGGTGTTCCATCTTTTCTGAATACATCGTGAAACCAGAGCGGTGGCTCGCTGCCATCGTTCATGGGCGTATCCCAGGCATAAATTGTATTTGTTTTACCAGCCACCAGGCCCCAGTTGATAGCGCCGATATTTTTTTCTTTTAGCATGGGCAGGATATTGCTGAAATAACTGTTTCGGGTACGCGCCATATATTCTGTGCAGATGAGAGGTTTGCCATGCGTCTTCAGTAATTCGATCACCCTTTTATGCCAGGGCGCATCTTCATAATCGTGATAAGTGATCACGTCTGAGTTTTCTATCTGTACCTGGTTGAGTTTTTCAAAATCCCATGCCCAAAGGCCTGCAGTGAGTGGCTGGTCTGGGTTTGCAGCCCTGGCCCATTTGAACACGTTCTCCAGCAATGGAAGCGAGCTGTCCAGTTTTCCCGAATTACCTGGCTCATTGTATACATCCCAGAGCACAATGCGGTGGTCCTTTCCAAAATGCGAGATGATATCCTTTACATAGGTTTCCAGTTCGGGAAAGAGCGTGCTGTCTTTATAATAAGGGTCTCCCGGATCCTGCATCCAACCGGAATTGTGTATACCGGTTTTCGGCGAAGGTTGTGTACCTGGTTTTGGATCTTTGTTCCAGCAATCATCGAATATTACAAAGATGGTTTTGATACCTTTTGAATCAGCGATATCGAGATAACTGGCCACCCTGTCTTTGAATCCCTGTTTGTCCTGGTTCCAGGCCATATGATGCAGGTATACCCGCATGGTATTGAAACCAATGGAGGCTGCCCATCCAAGTTCTTTCGCTATGGTAGCGGTATCAAAGGTTCCTTTTTGCCACATCTCCAATTGATTTATTGCGGTGCTGGGAATAAAGTTGGCGCCCACCATCCATTTTTGTTTGGCGTACCATTCGTTTGCCTGCGCCGCAGACCAGACATTTCTGACAGGGGATCCGGTTGTTTCTTTTTTTTCTACATTTTCCCGGCAGCCTGTGCTCCATAGGATGCCTGCTGTAATGGCGGCAATCGTGATGCTGTGTAAGATCTTCATTTCAGTGAGGATTTATCTTTGTTATTACTGGTTGCAGAAATAGATCATTGATCAATGACGATAATTTGTTTTTCCACTTGTTCACTTCCCTTGTTCACCTTTAAGAAATAATTTCCTTTAGGCAGTTTCCTGGTATCCACTTTTGCCGATGTACTTTCTCCCGGGCTTTTACCTTTTGCAACAAGAGCGCCATTGGTATTGTACAATGCGAAAGTGAATCCCTTATTGTCTGTTCCATAACCTGCAGACTTGCCTGCGTCCAGAACCGGTTCCATCACAATGTTGAGTTCGGTTTTAGCTGGATTGGGATATGTTTTTACCGTGTAAGTTGGAGCGCCTGCAACAGTTGCTGCTGAAGCGCTGATTGGTTCAAATTTCCACAATTGACAATCCAGTCCTTTCCATCGCCAATGCGTTACATCAGCGCCGGGAACATTGCTGCAGGCGCCGATATCCAGCACATAACTACTCACGCGGTTCATGATGCGATAATAACCACCTCCTACGGGTTCCAGTCTGTATTGCTGACAGGGATTTCCATTATTGTCCCACAAACCGAGCGGCGCGCCTTCATTGATATTGCATCCTGTTAGATCCAAAGCATAATGTGTTGGTTGCTGTGAAACGATGGTATAAAAGCCATCCAGGTAAGTAAGCTGCCAGCGCTGGCCGGGGCAGCTGGTTGGAGTCCAGGTACCGATATCTGCTGAACGGCTGGTGCTGCAATTAAAGATATCGAGTACCAGCGGTTGACCGGTTGCTGTGGTCATTTTGGAAACGATCCTGTAGGTGCCATTAGGGATAGTATTGGGAACGATGCAACCCATTCCTTCCGGATCATTGGGCCGCGCAGGCATTCCGGCCCAGGTGGGATACACAGGCATGATAAGGGCATTGGTAAAATACAATCTGTCTATGCACACTCTGCGTGTTGTATAATCACCATTTTGATAGCGGTGATACACGATGAAATATTCATCCTCATAATCATCTCCGCAACCAGGCCGGTGCATGATGGAGGCATGTCCATTCCCCGTGAAAGGACCCCAGTTCTGCAGTATTACACCGCGGTAGGTCCAGGGACCCATGGGAGAATTGGAGGTGGAGTACCTGACATTATAAGTTGAGTTGGCCCAGGAGCCGTTGGAATAGGATAGATAATAGGTGCTTCCGCGTTTCAGCATATGGGGAGCTTCCGTATAATACTGTGGCGTTGCAAGTGTTGGGCCGCCAATAAAGGAAGTCATATTGGAAGCGAGTTTGCGGATCACCATCTTGCTTTGTGCAGATCCTCCATAATAGATATATGCCTGCCCGTCGTTGTCAACAAATACGGCGGGATCGATGATATCTGTTATAAAAGGATCTGAACCGATCAATGGATATCCCAGATCTGTGAAAGGACCAATGGGGGAGGGACCCACTGCCACACCGATCTTGGCTTCGGCAGTATAATAAAAATAATATTGATTGTTGCGAAACACTACATGCGGCGCCCATCCATTTACATTTGCCCAACTGCATTGAGGGCCGAGATCAAATATCACACCTTCAAACACCCAGTTGGTAAGGTCTGTAGAAGAAAACGCTTTAAAGTAATTGCCGCCTGTAGGATAGATATAATATTTCCCATTGAAATACTGAATATCAGGATCGGCCTCATATCCCTGCAAGATGGGATTTCCACTTGCCTGTGCGTGCACTTTATCATGTACAGAAAAAAATATGCACAGTGAACAAATCAGCTGAAACAGCCGGGGAAAGAAAGGAAGCTTTCTCATAGTAAACAATTTAATGATTATTAGCAGTTGGTTAACTCGGTATTACTGCGAGTGGTAAGCTACCAGCCCCTCTATAGGACCTGTCAACACTTTATTTGTTTTCATTCCAAACTCAGCGGCCACTTCTTCCAATAACTCACTGAAAACAAAACCAACTGTTCCACTGCAATTGAATGAGTAGCTGGCATAATCCGGATATAAGGCTACAAGATTTCCAAAAAACTGCCTGAAGCCTGCTCGGATCGTATTCCTGGAATAGTCACAATCCAATTGCAGGAATTTGCAAAAGCCGGCACAGTAACGATTGGCTAACGGCTTTGTATATACGTTATTGAAGATCTCTTCACGGCTGATCCCATAACTGTTGTTGAAACGCTGGGCTACAGCTGCAGGCATGGTGCCACGTAAATAATCCTGGAGCACTTTTCTTCCGAGGGAGGAAGCACTTCCTTCATCTCCTAAAATAAATCCCAGAGAATCGATATGATGAACGATCTTTTCTCCATCATAGATGCAGGTATTGGAGCCTGTTCCAAGTATCGAAACAAATCCGGGTTGATCACCCAGCAATCCCCGGGCCGCTGCCAACAGATCCATAAAAACAAAAACCTCTGCATTGGGAAAAACGCCTGCAAGGGAACGGTTCATTATTGCGATCCTGTCTTCCTCACATCCGGCGCCATAGAAAAATAATTGTCTGATACCGGCAGGGTCGATCCTTTCCGGCAATGAACTGCTCAATGATTCAATGATGTATTCCCCTGTTACATAATAGGGGTTGTAGCCCTCTGTCTGAAACTTCAGTATTTCTTCCTGCCCTGACAATAAACTCCAGGTTGTTTTGGTGGAACCACTATCTGCTATTAGTATCATTCTATTTTATTTATTTGCTAACGCCTTATTTTATGCCCGGCAACAGCATAATATCCAATTGCCAGGTAACAGGGTATCACAATAATATAGGCTAGTTTAGGATTGAAGAGATCAGTTGCATATCCATACAACAGTGGTAATACCGCAGCTCCGGAAATGGCCATCACCAAAAGTGATGATCCTGTTTTGGTGAATTTTCCCAGGCCGGCAATTGCCAGTGGCCAGATCGATGGCCAGATAAGCGAATTAGCCAGTCCAAGCAATGCAACAAAAACTACCGAGGTCAGACCATTGGTAAGAATGGCGATCACTGCGCATACAATACCCAGTAATGCAGAGCCTTTCAGGGCTGCTTCCTGTGAAAGATACCGGGGTATGCAGATGATCCCGATGATATATCCGATCAGCATTCCCACCAGGGTGAATGCCGTAAAGAATTTTGAAGTGGAAAGTGGAATTCCATAATACGCACCATAGCCAATAATACTGTTGCCCGCAATCACTTCCACACCGGTATACAAGAACAATACAAAAACTCCGATGAGAAGATGAGGGAATTGAAAGATGGACGTTTTCTCCGCAAGTGATCCGGTAATGGATTCTGTTTCGGTTTCTTCTTCGTCTACTTCCGGAAGACTGGAAAAATAGATCAAGATCGAAAGAGCTATCAACACAAGGGTGATGATGAGGTAGGGAAGTATCACTTTGCCGGCCAGATCATCCAGTGCAAGAGTTTTCTCTGAAGGAGCGAGTGTGCTTAATTTCTGTTGCAGTGCATCGGCATCGTTCAATATAACGGCGCCAAGGATAAGCGGCGCAATTACACCGGCAATTCCGTTACAGATGCCCATAAAGCTGATCCTCCTTGCTGCACTATCCTTTGGACCGAGGATGGCAACATATGGATTGGAAGCTGTTTGCAGAATCGTCAACCCTGCTCCCTGAACAAACAGTCCCAATAAAAAAACAGGGTATAACCGGTAGATCGCGGCAGGAATGAACAACAAAGATCCCAGGGCCACCAGCAATAATCCGATGGACAATCCATTTTTGAATCCCGTTTTCTTCAATAACCAACCTGAAGGGATACCTGCAATAAAATAAGAAATGTAAAAGGCGAAAGCCACCAGGTAGGATTGAAAATTATTCAGTTCACAGGCTATCTGGAGGTAGGGGATCAGCACAGCACTAAGCCATGTAACAAATCCGAAAATGAAGAACAAAGATCCCACAATGATCAGTGGATTAACGAATGCCTGGTTCTTCGCAGCAGAAGGCATACTATTGGTAATGCTGGTCATGCTAGCGGTGCTGTTGTTTTATTTTTTCCAAAATATCATCATAAACAGATTCCGGGAAAATGGCTGGCTGGCCATACCAGAAAAAAGAATCCATGCCTTCGTACACTCCTTCCCTGATATGTCTTTGTGTGGGCAGGTAGCTGGATACATCATTACAATAGCCTGCAACACTCACCCGTTCCCCAGGCCATATTTTTTTTATTCCGATACTATAATCAGTAACAGCTTCACGGGATAATCCCACCAGTTTCCACGGACCGATATTGATGGTTTGAATATAAACAGGCATAGAAGAGGGCATGGCATGCTCACGGTTCAATTGCAGCATCAGATTGGCCCATCTTACATTCTTTTCTGCATATACATCACCTTCTTTCCCAGCATTCCTTTTACGGAATTCGACCAGTTCTTCTTCTGTCCGGTTCTTTACGGGAAAATTTATTGAGTCCAGGTAGAAGGAAATATTGCCGTTCAATTCTTCGAGCGGACGATCCAGAACAGCGGTGATGTCTTCAGCAAGTTTGGTCCCAGTTGCTGTATGACTTAAATCCATAGGATTGATATCTCCTCCACAACCCTGTATGAATAAGGATTTGCGGATACCGGCATTTTCAGCAAGCCATTTCCTGGTAACACCGGGGTAGTTGGCGCTAATAGTGATCCCCTCTGCGCCTTCATTCTTAAATACAGGATGGCAGCCGGCCAGGAACAGCACTGTTCTTTCTTTATCTTTTTCTCTTACAATTTTTATTACATCAAGATCATCATCATAAGGCAAGGGCGCTTTAGTGAAAGTCCTGTTGCCACCGATGGCTGTTTTACCTCTTCCAAAATAGATCTTGGAAGGTTCCATATGGCGGAGCGCTGCCTGGATGGCGGCTATGAGGGCATGCCTCACTACGCCATATAAGTAAACGCTGTCGGGCTTTTGATTGTGTTCACCCCAGGTCAGCCAGTTCTGTGTTACCGGTGCAAAATGTGTATGAGATGCATTCACCAGTATCGCAGCGGGAGGAATCTTGTTTTTCCTGAGGATTTCCTGTTTTACAGAGGAGATGAAACTTCCGTCGAATCCACATACATCGGTTCCTGCAAGCACTACAATTTGTTTACCTGCTGCCACGGCAAGCGCAGAAACAGAAAGATCTCCATCCGTTCGATGACGACCGGTGTAGATGGTGTTTGACGAATCGATCCCGTAAATAGTATTGCCGGCAATGGCAATGGCTTTCAGTTTTACATCATAGGAGAGGCCATTGTATCTTGCGATCCTGGTTCCAATTGAATGTTCTTTCCCCAGGTCATATTTAATCAGATCATTTTCGGTTGTTAGTGCGTAAAGGGATCCTTTGTATGCGGCCAGGCCCTGGAGATGGGGAATGGTAGTGAGCGTGCTCCATTGCAGCGCTTTCTTTCCCAAAGATGCATAGCTTATTGCTCCGTCATTTGTTGCGATGTAGATACAACTATCCGAAACCGTTAGTGAAACTGTATTGGCAGCGTTCCCGATTTTCTTCCACTTCAATTTTTTTGCAGGAACGGCATACAGCAAATTTCCTGCTTGATCTGCGGCATACCATCCTGCTTTGTTGCCAGCCAATAATCTGATGCCATCTGCATTACCGATGCTTTTCCATGCAGGTTCGCCGTCAATTCCTGAAATCATCAGCTTGCCCTGTGATACAGCTATCAGGTTGTTTGCAGAATTTCCAAATGCTGTGCAATCAACAGCTTCACCTTTCCTGATCCATTCCAGTGTAAACCTGCCATCCCTGGGTGCGCCATAGCCGGCCAGACTTAATGAAAAAGGGTAGGATGGCGGTTCCAGGCTGGTTTGGGCGAAACCTGCACGGTAATTCACCTGGGCGCCCGCAATGGCCATGCTGCCCAGCATCAAACCAATTAATGTTAATCTCGCTACAATCTTCATAGCAACAAATGAATGATTATGGGTTGATAAAAAACATGGTTGTATTGGTGCTTCGCTTACCCGAAGGCGTTACAACAACCACCTTCAATTGTCTTCTTTCACCTTTATGAAGAATGATATGCACTGGCTTATCATACAGGAAATCGGTTTCCCTTGCATCCTGCCCTTCGAAATTGTAATAGATCTTAGCCCCTGTTACGGGTGCTTTCATCTCAATCCTGAATTCTGCTCCATAGAGGGTTGTATCTTTTATTCCAATGGGGCCGGGAATGCGGTATACCTTATCAGTTGTATCCAGCTCCGCTAAATGCAGTGGTAATCTTTTTTCGAAAAAATTGACAGAATCGATTTTCTTCCGCGGGGTCCATGCAATTTCAGCAAGCGCCATCAAACGGGGATAGAGCATATACTCCACCTTCCGGTGTGTGTCCATATGTTCTGTCCAGATAGCTGCTTCCACACCTATGATATGTTTCTTTTCTTCTTCCTTCAGTTCAGCAGGGGTGGGATCGAAGGCAAGCACTTTTTCGATAGGATTGTATCCCCATCCGATAGCCAATGGCTCAAGTTCTCTTTTGCCTTGTATGAAATCGAAGTATACATGGGTTTGTGGCGCCATTACCACATCGTGCCGCTGTTTGGCTGCTTTGATCCCTTCTTCGATATTGCGCCAGCTCATTACTGCTGCATTCGGCGCCAATCCGCCTTCCAGTATTTCATCCCATCCGATGATCTTTCTTCCTTTGGAGTTGACGAATTTTTCTATCCGTTTCACAAAATAGCTTTGCAATTCAAATTCATCTTTCAGCTTCTGGTCCTTGATCCGCTTCTGACAATACCTGCAGGCTTTCCATCTGTCTTTCGGACATTCATCTCCTCCGATATGGATGTATTCCGAAGGGAAGAGTTCCATCACTTCCGTCAATACATCTTCAAGGAATTTGAATGTATTCTCTTTGCCGGCACAGTAAACATCTTCATAGATCCCCCAATGTTCTGCCACTTTAAATGGTCCGGGATTATCGCCGCAAGCCAACTGCGGATATGATGCCAGTGCAGCCAGGGAATGGCCTGGCAATTCTATTTCAGGAATAATGGTCACATGTCTTTCTTTGGCAAAAGCAACAATATCCCTGATCTCATCCTGGGTATAGAAACCGCCGTACGGAATATGATCGATACCGCTCAGCGAATCAACATAATGACTGACCTGGCTTCCTGCCCTGTATGCGCCTACTGATGTGAGTTTCGGATATTTCTTTATTTCAATCCGCCAGCCATGATCTTCGGTCAGGTGCCAGTGATAGACATTCATCTTGTATTTGGCAAGCATTTCTATCTGGCTTTTGATGAAGGATACCGGGTAAATATGGTAGCCAACATCCTGCATGATGCCGCGGTAGGAATAGCGGGGCTTATCGTTGATTTCAGCACATTTCAACCGGATATTTCCATTGTTGTTATGGACCAGTTGCATCATGGTTTGAACTCCGTAGAACAATCCTGTTTCATTTCCTGCAACAACAATGGCTGCGGGATCGATCGACAGGGTATAGGATTCATCCTTATTGCTTCGCCCGCGCTCATGGGAAAAATATATACTGTTCTTTACATTGTTCCTGGAAGTTTTTTCCTGTACCAATGCAATGCCATAGTTCTTTAAAATAAAGCTGGCAAACAAGGACGCTTTCTTTTTGGAGGGCTCATCGGTATACAGGAGCAGCGTGTTGGGGCCGATAGTGAAATAACCATCCTTCACCATCATGTTTTCAGGCATCGGTATTACTCCCGGCTCAGGCGATTGAGCCTGGGAGTAATTGGATATGATCAGCAACAAAAGACCGGTTAAAATATTCCTGCAGTACATCGCTCAATAATTTAGTGTTTGGCACTTACCAGATTTTCGAGCGCTTTCTTCACGCTGCCATGTTTCAGCAATATTGATTTTGCTGCTTCGTAATCGGAGATATCTGATTTTTGCATCAGCATGTTCACGCCCCGATCGATGATCTTGTCGTTGATAAGTTTTACGTTCACCATATTGTTGCCTTCCACTCTGCCCAACTGGATCATTACAGTAGTTGAAATAATATCGAATATCATTTTTTGTGCAGTGCCACATTTCATACGCGTGCTTCCGGTGATGAATTCAGGACCGGTGATCACTTCAACAGGAAAATCGGAAGATGCTGCAATGGGGGACTGGCGGTTGCTGACAATGCACCCTGTGGTGATATGCTGCTCACGGCATTTCTTCAATGCCGCCAGTACAAAAGGTGTTGTTCCACTGGCTGAAATACCCACTACGATATCTTTGGAAGAAATATCCAGTTTTTGTAATTCCTTCCATCCTTCTTCTATATCGTCTTCTTTTTCTTCGAGTGCATCAACGAGGTTCCTTACGCCCCCGGCGAGCACTACATTGAACACGCCTTCTTCCACACCATAGGTGGTTGGTAGTTCGATTACATCCAGCACAGAAAGCCTGCCGCCACTGCCCGCGCCCAGGTAGAACATCCTGCCGCCGGATTTCACTTTTTCAACGATAGCATTAATAAGACTGTTCAACTGCGGCATGGACGCTTCAATGGCCAGCGCCACTTTCTTATCTTCAGTATTGATACAGGCCGTGATTTCTTCAATAGACTTCTGCTCCAGGTTGTTGTATAAAGACGGCTGTTCAGTGATCCTTGTCATGATATTGTTTTTTACTTTTCGATTATTGTAGGTCTGGTTATTTTTTCAATAGTTCGGGATTGTCTTTGTATTCTTTCGCAATTTTGGCGGCGTATTTTTTATACATCTCCGTCGAAACTGCAATGGGATCTCCCTGTGGCGCGTCAGGATACATTTCATTTCCGTTCACCCATTTCCATTCCCATTCTTTTATTCTTTCATCGAATACTTTCTGGTTGAACTCTGTTCCTGTTTTCAGAATGCGGCCGGCATCATCTATGAACATCTCCCAGCGTTTCTTATAAAATCCGCTGAAGAGCCCGGACCAATACCTGTATGCATACTCGTGCAATACGGCATCTTTACCTCCCCATAATGTGATGAGGTTACGTGCATTTTTTTCGTAAAGTCTTTTTTCCTGTTCATTGGTTCCCCATTTTTTTGCATCGTTGAGCCAAACGCCCAGCAGCAGGTCTTTACGGGTAGCCATCAGCTTATCCATATCATCTATCAGTTCCAGGAATGCGGCTGTATTCTTTTTGAAAGCAATGCTGTTGCGGCTCTTGAAGTTTTGAGCAAAGCGTTGCTGAAGCACTGTTGCATAGTTGGCCATCACCTGGCGTGCAACAGCTACGAGATCATATTGATAACAATCGTTGGCGCCGAATCTCTTAGATGCCTTCATCAAGGATGTCCATGATTGCAGGAATTCTGCAGGATCATAAGGGATATCGGTGGCAGCCCAGTCATTGTCTTTATTGAAAGTTGGACGGGCAATGATGATGGATTCATAATTCCCTTCAAAGGAGTAAGCGGTATTTTTCAATATCCTCCAGGCTTCTTCTGTGTCTTTGTTTCGTTTTCCATAACGGCGCTCAGCGTATTTGACCAGCCATTTATCAAGGTCGATGGGTTGATTGTCCCATACATGGTCCAGCATCAGTGAATACACAACCGGGTTTTGTTCGATGCCTTCAGGCACCAGGCCGATGCCCAGCATGTTTCCTGCATTTGGATCGTGCACCATTTCTGCCGGTTCCTTTGCCAGGTAGGCAAGGTTGCCATACAGGGAATTCCTTCCTCCGAAATTGTGCAGCATGGACCAGATCCAGGGCTTGCCATAGAAAGCATCCGTTCTGTTCCAAACCGGATTTTCTTCTGCCCACAGATCAAGAACGATCAGTTTATTGTCGGGCACTGCATTCAGGTAAGCCTTTATCTGATCAGGTTGCCAGAAATCTTTTTTATCTACGAACAGCCAGCCCTGCATTACCCACACAGCTTCCGGGTCAACGCTGGCCATGGATCTGTATACTGCGTTGCTGATATTGTTGAGGTAGATGGAGTCGTTGCTGGGCGGATACATTTCATTGAAGGTATCGGCTCCATACAGATGGTCTGTACCAAACGTTTTGATCTGCTCTTCCATAAACCTGCTTCCTATTTCGTTGAAGAGCGGATCATTTGCATCGAGGATATAGGTATCATCAAACCTGCCTTCCCAGTTTATTTTTTTCAGGTTTGCTTTTGGAAACTTGTCCTTAAACGTTGGAGGCACATGGCCGGTAAATGCGGGAAGGATGGGCGTCATGCCGA
Source organism: Pseudobacter ginsenosidimutans (assembly GCF_007970185.1). NCBI lineage: Bacteria > Pseudomonadati > Bacteroidota > Chitinophagia > Chitinophagales > Chitinophagaceae > Pseudobacter > Pseudobacter ginsenosidimutans. The sequence goes on from NZ_CP042431.1 coordinate 4,706,318, forward strand.
GCTCGCGTTCCCGGGCCAGGATCTTTTTCTGTAATGCTTCGTGGCTGATCATCCAGCTTTTCGGCAGGGGGCCACCCCATGCATCGATATTGCCTGCCCAGAACCACATGAAATAAGCCGGGCCTGTAAAGAACGCGTCCATATCGGCATCGCCAAATCCCATTTTCCGGTAAATTCTGTCCCAGACTGCATTCTGGCCAGTCATTGCCAATGGCATATTGATGCCGTTCAATGCCATGTAATCGATCTCCCATTGCCATCTGTCCCAGTCCCACCAGGAAGAAGTATAGTTGAAAGTGCAATAATTGAAGTAATGCCTGTACTTGTGTGGCGTTACTTTACGGATCTTTTTCTCCACCATCGGAAAGGGTGAAGGGATAGCCAGGTTGGTACTGTTCCAGCTTACATCGCAGTGCGCATAATTCTTTAGCCAGTAATTGAATGCACTGGCAACGGAAATGCCATTGTTCCCTTTCAATACTATTTTGCCATTGCTGCTTTCCAGTTCAAATACATCTTTTCCATTTTCTTTTGGAATGTAAGCCACTTCAAACCTGTGGGCATAAGCCGGCAGTATTCTCTTAATGATACCTGATGCCGCCTCCTTATTGAAGCCTGAAGAGTCTTCTCTTACTTTTCCCTTTACCTGAATGGCAAGTATTACAGAAAATGCTAAAAGCGCCGTTGTTCTTTTAATTCCTGTCATCACTTTCATCTTATTTTTTTAATGGCCAGAATCCGGCCGGATTAAATTTATATCTCCACAAATCGCCTGCATTATCCAGCGCAAGCAGGTCGGTACCTGATGCAAATACCAATGGATACATATCCCAGCCACTACCAACATGTTTTCTCACGCCGAAATTTCCATCATCGGAAAGCGGGTACTGGTAAAGGTTTCCATTAGCATCGATTGTGAGCAAACTGTTCTGGTAAGGAAAGATCTGAGCGAAAGTGTTCCAGCCTATTCCGATCTGTCTTATTTGTCCATAATTGAAATCCTCTGCTTCCAGTGGATACATGGTCATGGAACCGCCGCCATTGATGCCGAGCAATGCTCCTTTGTATGGAATGATATTGCTGAAAATGCCCCATCCGAATCCGATCTTTTTGCTGGCGCCGAAATTTCCATTTGCATCGATCACATATTGTGTAATATTGCCGCCACCACTGGCTTCCCTGCCAATTAACCGGTTGCCTCCATAATAAAATACCATATCGAAAATATTCCAGCCAACACCGATCTGTGCAGGCGCTTCAAAGGTTCCGTCATTGGCAACAGGGTAGAGCAATAACTGGCCATCGGGTGTTTTATGGATGAGCTTTCCACCAAAATCGAACATGCTTGTACCTGCATTGGCGCCAAAGGAATATACTTTTTCACGCGGTACTTCGCCAGGCGAATAAGAACCTGTAATAATGTAATAAGTTGTCCGTATCGAATTGTTGATCTTTACATCGGCATTGGTAATACTGATGGGAAGCAGGTAAGTTTCAAACGGCAGTATAAAGCCGAGGGTCTTTACGCTGATATGCAAAGCGCTGGTTGATTGATTGCCGGAAGAAATGATGGCTTCAGGATCGTTGAGCACATAACTTCCCTGCGGCAGTATGCTGTAACTGGTGCCGTTCTTAAGATTGAAACTGTCTACCATTTCCGGCAGCACATCAAATTTCACTTTTACATCTGCACCATTCTTCAGGCTGCCGCCTATGAAGGCACTGTATGTGAACTGATACAATGAATCAGTGATCAGGACTGCTTTTTCCAATGGAGCGTTAGCCTGCGGCATATACACCATGGTAAACTCGCTGGCGCCAGGAATATCTTCATTCACAAATACTTTCTTACCGCAGGACAGGAACAGTATAGCAGTAAGCAGCGTGAACAACTGTATGATCTTTTTCATAATTTCCTACGTTAATGCTTGTTTGTAATTACCATCCCGGGTTCTGAACCATATTGGGGTTCTTGTCTATTTCACTTTGTGGGATGGGGAACAGGTAGTGTTTAGGGGATTCAAAAACCCTTTGCTCGATCATTGTCCGTTTATAATAATTGACATCCTGCAAGCTTGTGCCGGCGGAAATATTCATTCCATAAACGGGCCCCTTATCTGTTTGGGCAGCAATTTTCCAACGATGTGCATCGAAAAAACGATGTGTCTCAAACGCAAGCTCAACGCGTCTTTCGTTTCTGATGGCATCCCGCATCTGAGATACATTCAAGCCTGCGGGAAGGTCCGGCATTCCGGCCCTGTTCCTGATGGCATTGATGGAATTGTACACTTCTGTAACGGGTGTATTCCTGGCTTCATTCAATGCTTCCGCGTAGTTCAGGTACATTTCTCCGAGGCGGAAGAATATCCATGTTTTTAAGGTGAAGCGTTGTTGTGGGATGCTAACAGCCGGATCGGAAAACTTTTTCAGCAAATACCCTGTGGTGTTATAATCTCTTCCGGAATTTCCTCTTCCATCTGCTCCTGTTTGCCAGAACTGCAATCGCCTGTCTATAAAAAATGCACCATTGTAATTGATCGTTGCATAGAAGCGCGGGTCACGGTGGACATACATATTGCTGATGCCTGCCAGCCATCTGCCTGAGGGTTCATCTGCAGTTGCAAATCCTGTTTCTGTGTATCCCGAAGTTGGATTGATCACGGGCGAACCATCGGCATTATAGCCCTGGATGGGTGCCTGGCCGTTGTCCATTTCATAGGCGTCTACCTGGGCTTGTGTGGGGTTCCATCCATTCCATCCTCCGAGGCTTCCGGGGAAGGAACATTTTTCCATCCAGCTGTCCAATCCGGAATTCCTGGCAAACAGCACTTCTGTATTATTGTTTTCCAGGAATAACTGCTGATAGTTCTGAACAGGGTTAGGATATTTTCTGAACAATCCATATCCTGCCGCTTCGCATTTGTCGATACAATCTTTGGCAGCATTGGCAGCCAGTTCCCATTTTTCTGCTTTATACTCCTGGGGAAATAATCTGTTACCTTGTTTGTCGGCAAAATTCTTGTAATCGGGATTCCCATTCCACAGTGGGCTTGCACTATATAACAATACTCTTGCCTTCAGGGCCAGCGCCGCGGCTTCAGTGGGCCTGCCAAGGTCCCTGTTGGTGGCAACATGCATATCCAGCATGCTGATGGCCTTATCACATTCACTTACTACAAAATCCACACATTCGTCCAGGGTTTTTCTTTTGATGGCAGTAAAATCATCTGAAACATTTACAGGGTAATCCAGCACAGGTACCGGTCCGTAGATACGCATCAATTGAAAATGATAGAAGGCCCTCAGAAAAATGGCTTCTCCATTCCAACGCTGTTTGTTCTCTGCTGTCAGTTCCGTTGATACGGGCGTGAGCTCGAAATATTTCAGGAAGATATTTGCCTTCCTGATGCCTTCGTACATATTCTTATAGATCTGCCCTGTTACATTGTAAGAGTTCCAGGAGCCCTTGTTCATGAGCTTGGGGAATTTTTCGGGCCATGGAATATTCATTTCATCCGAAGCGATGATAAATGGATTGATGTCGGCAAAGTCTGTGAAGTAGATCTCATTGGGAAGGCCAGCATAGATATCCGTGAGGAATGCTTCTGCGTATCGTCTTTGTTTGAAGGCATCCTGGATGGCAATATCTTCTTCGGGGCCTTTATCGAGAAAATCTTTTTTGCATGATACATTGAATACGAGATTCAGAGTCAGCAGTCCGAACAGTATATTTCTGGTATTTTTTTTCATGATTGTTCCGTTTTATTTAAAGTCAACCTGAAAACCAACGTTAACAGAACGTTGCAATGGATATCCGCCGGTTCCATCATTCGACTCGGGGTCCATCACTTTGATATGGTCCCAGGTAACAAGGTTCACTGCATTCACGAATACACGAAACCTGCTGATACCGATCCTGTTCATCACTTTCTGTGGCATTGTATATCCGATCTCGGCATTTCTGAGCCGCAGGTAGTCGCCCTTCCGCATCCACAGTGTTGAGTTCAGGAAGTTATTGGGGTTGTTGCCTACATCAATAGCGGGATAACGGGCATTGGTATTGGAGGGCGTCCAGCGGTTATCATAATATTCCCGCATCACATTGTTCACTCCAAGTCCATCGTAGAAAGGCCACATGGATACGCCGCTCATGAAGATGCTGGTTTTGGCAGCGCCGGTAAAATAGATGCTGGCATCAAAATCCTTGTAAGCAACTGTAGTCCCAAATCCGAATGTGATCTGTGGCAATCTGGGATGTCCCACAGGGATCTGATCAAATGCATCGATGATGCCATCGGCATTGATATCCCTGTATTTGACATCACCCACACGAACATTCGAAAATGTTTGACGCGGACTGATATCGATATCTTCCTGGCTTTGAAAAAGACCTTCTGCAATAAAAGCAAATGATTGTCCTAGTGGCAGCCCCTTTCCGGAGAGATAGGCATAACGTTTTGCAGGTTCATCATTTTCTATTATTTCATTTTTCGCATAGGTGAAGTTTCCACGGAAGGAATAATAGAATCCACTGGCGGTGGTATTGCGAACTTCTATCAAACCATCAAAGCCCTTGTTCCTGATCCTTCCGAGATTGCCATAAGGGATGGACCAGGGGAAGAAGCCGGCAACGGCAGGAACGGTTTGTCTTTGTATCAGGATGTCCTTCCTGTCTTCATTGAAGGCATCAAACTGGATGGTGAGCTTGTCGTTGAACAGGCCAATGTCGAGCCCGATATTATTCTTCACAGCAGTTTCCCATGTAACATTGGGATTGCCGATGGCGTCTTCTTCCATGCCCGCCAGCAGTTCCTGATTGGGGCCAAAATAATAGGATTGTCCCTGTGTTCTCACAGTACTTTGAAATAAGAAACGTTGTCCGATCTGATCATTTCCCACAAGACCATGAGAAGCTCTCAGTTTCAGATTGTTCACAAACGAAACATTCCAGAACATTTCATTGGAAACAACCCAGCCTATGGACGCAGAAGGGAAGAACCCAAATCTATTCCCTTTGGGAAAGTTTTCGGAACCGTTATAACCAAAATTGAATTCTGCGAGATACCTGCTGTCATAATTATAAGTTGCCCTTCCTGCAATCCCCTGGCGGCGGAAAGGAATATTTGACCTTGAATCTGCAGCTGTGAGATTCACATAATCCCGCTGGTTGTACAATAACATGGCGGTGACTGCATGACTATTGAATACACGGTCATAGTTTAGTTGTAATTCTGTATAGATAGCCCTGTTGCTGGCATTCTCTGTATAATAACCTAAGGGTTTTTCTTCCCTGAAGGAGGTGCTGTACATGTCTTCGTTGGTCACGGGATCTTTACCCAGGTATCTTTTCACTTCAAATTCCTTGAGACGCACATTGTTGGTTTGTGCGTAGTGATCATAGGAAAAAAGACCGCGTAGTGATAATCCCTTTGTAGTGAAAGAAGACAGATCCCAACGCGCTGCAAAAGTGCCCTGCAGCGTGCTCCTGTTTTGCGTGGAGTAACCTGATTGTGTAACGCGTGCCCAGGGGTTCCAGCCAATAAATGTTTGTGCACCACCTGGACTTCCATCAGGATTCCTGATGGGATAGGCAATGGGTGAGATCACTTTCAGTGCTTCGAAGATCGATGGAGCGGAGAAGCCCGGGTAATTTCCATTTTGAATAATGCCTCCCAGTCCCAGTTGCATGGTCAGTTTTTTGGACAGGTTGATATCGATATTGCTGCGGAAATTATAGCGCTTGATATTGGCGTTGGTCTTGAATTTATTGGATGCATCCTGTTTGTAAATTCCATCCTGGAGCGTAAAGCCGATATTGGTATAATATTTAATGATGTCCGTTCCGCCGGTAACGCTTAAGTTATTGATGGTTTGCCAGGCATCTGTTTTAAGTGTGGCATTGGTCCAGTCGGAGTTCGGATAAAGCCAGGGGTCTGAGCCATCGGCAAATTTCTGCAGCTCTTCTTCGCTCCATCGCGGTGTTTGGTTGGAGTTGACGAGCGCTTCATTCATCAATGATGCATACTCTGCGCCATTGATGTATTTCGGAAGGCGCATAGCAGTAAGGCCTGCAAATTCTGAACGGAAAGTGATCTGCGGTTTTCCGGTGGCGCCTCTTTTTGTATTGATCAATATAACGCCATTGGCACCACGAACTCCATAAACAGCCGTTGCGGAAGCGTCTTTCAGTACAGTAAAGTTCTCGATTTCCTGAGCGTTGATCTGGTTCATATCGCGCTCTACTCCATCGATCAATACCAGCGGGCCGTTGTTGGCAAAAGTAGACAGGCCCCTGATATACACCTGCGCGGCATCGTAACCAGGCTCACCACTAGACTGCCTTGTTATGATGCCCGGAAGCTTGCCGGCAATGGCGTTTGACAGGGAAGGCGTGGATACCCGCTGCACTTCTTTTACGGAAATAGTAGACAAGGATCCTGTTACTGAGACCTTCTTTTGGGTGCCGTACCCGATCACTTTTACTTCATCGAGACTGTTATCATCAACGCGTAAAAGTTTTACGGCAAAAAAGGTCTTTTTACCTACGGCGATGGTCTGCGTTTTGTAACCTACAAAAGAAAACTGGAGAGAATCGGTTTCGCTAACATCGCCGATGGAAAAGTTACCTTCAGTGGAAGAGACCACTCCTTTTTCTGTTCCCCTGATCCTTACAGACACTCCCGGGAAGGGTTGATCTTTTTCATCGGTGATCTTTCCGGTGATGACGGCCGCGGGTGCTGCCTGAAAATCGTTTACCGGCAGTGCATCTTTCGCTTTTTTCATACCGGAATCCGGATCCTCGTTGAGAGGACTGGCGATTCCTGCTTTAATGCCTCCGAGCAAAAGCAGGATAAGTAGAAATCGTTGTAGCATGAGCATCGCAGTTAGTGGTTGTTTATACTTTAGAAAAACGCATAATTCAGGCATTTTGAGCGAGAGTTTAGTCGTTGGGACTAAAAAGTTGATTCAAATTGCGTTTTTGTTGCGTTTATTTACACAATAATAACCGCAATTATGATAGGTTCCAAATTTTTCTTAATATTGGCCCGCTCCTAAATTTTTTATATGAGAAAAGAGGAACGACACAAGCTTATCCTGAGGGAAATCAACCTCCATAACAAGGTGCTGTCAACGGATTTAAGTTCATTGCTGAAGATTTCGGATGATACGGTCAGGAGGGATTTGAAGGAATTGGCAGAATCGGGGAAAGTGTTGAAAGTGCATGGCGGGGCAGCCAGTAAATCATTTGTTGCGCCTTTCAATGCGCAAAACGAAGTTTATGCGTTAATGGAGAAGAAGAAAATTGCAGAAAAAACGCTAAAACTGATCCGCAACAATATGGTCATTCTCACGGAAGGAGGAACTACCATACTGGAGTTTGCGAAAATGATCCCGGATACACTGAAGGTTACTTTCTTCACTATCAGTCCTCAGGTAGCGATCACCTTATCCGAACACAGCAATTTAGATGTGATTACCATTGGGGGTAAACTTAATAAGAATGCCAATCTGCATATTGGAGCCAGTGTTATCAATGAACTGTCTGATCTCAAAGTGGATCTCAGTTTACTGGGAGCTAATGCTTTTTCTTCAGAAGAAGGATTGACAGATATGGACTGGGAAATCGTACAGGTAAAAAAAGCCATTATCAGGGCTTCTAAAAAAAGCGCAGTGCTGAGTATTTCAGAAAAATTAAATACTGTTCAAAGGATCAGGATCTGTGATCCCAATCAAATAAGTTATCTTATTACAGAACTGAATCCCGATGACCCTTTGTTGACTTCGTACAAAAAAAACGATCTGCAGGTTTTGTAGTTGTTCGAATAAAAAAAATGACATTTCAGAACTCCAGGGCGGTGTGTACAAATTGCGAGTGCAGATTAGAATGTGTGGGAGAGGGCAAAAATGGGAGCATTGCGTGTCAATGCGCATAGCCATGTTAGTGAGAAATAAGCTTACTGATTTGTGGCAAAACAATGGCGGAGCCCAATATGTCTATTGTAAATAATCCGAATACACCAGTTAACAACATGATTTTTTAGCATTGTTTTATAGAATAAATAATAGTAGTAGTGAGAACATAATTGGATTTCATCCTCAAGTCAATCGACTTGGGGAGGGTTACGATTATGCTAACCCAAACGGGTTGACAAAGCTCTTGTTTGAAAAAAGCAGGGAAGGGGTCAGTGTTCCATCGGGATACTTTCACGAGAAGGCCAAACAAACAGATTTGGTTTCAGTAACTTTTGCTTCATCTCAATTATTGATTAGTCAAAAGCTAAAGGAAATAATCGTCGCTTCCAATCATTTCGGAATAGAGTTTTTCCAGACTGAATTAATTGGCAAATCTGGTTTGTCGTTTGAATACTGGTTTGTCAATCCGTATAATAGTCAATTGGAAATGCTTGATTTTTCAAAGTCGGAATTCAAATACTACGATGGCTGGTTAAAGAAAGTTATCAGTGTAGCCTCAATAGAGAATGAGGTTGCACTTGAAAAAGCGTTTATGGAAAATCGTCGCTCTGCTATCGATAATCCATACCCTAATCATCACCCCCTAAAGATTTGCAAAATTGTATTTAAAAGCTCCTCACCATTTACTTATGATTTATTCCCTGTTTGGGGTACTATATATCGTGGGATTGCATTTTTTGTATCCCAGCGTTTAAGAGAACAAATTGAACAAGCCAACTGCACGGGCATAATGTTTACAGACCCTAATCAGGCTTATCCATAAGCGAACACTGAAGCCATACCTTTTTAGGTCAGCTATTTATTGAACTCCGGCACGTCAGCATGGCTTTTTTTTGTGAATACCAGACGAGATAAACCGCTGAATGCTGAATGTGGATGAAACTTATCGCATCTTCGATCCATCATCGGCCACTAACCTTAACTCTTCCAATTGTCAATTTGCCGGTTAATTTGGCACTGTCAGATAGCCCTTTCGATAGGTTGGCGTCTGCAACAAAATGTAACAGTGCAGGCCCCGCGAAATGCAAAAAACGGGGTGTCATTTTGAGTGTTTATTAAGTGTCAGAAATAGTGCGAAGAAGTGTGAAAAAAGCGGGAGAAACTGACCTTCGATTAAAAGAAAAAAGGCTGCAAGTCAAAACTTACAACCTTTCTTTGTGCCCAGGACAAGATTCGAACTTGCACGTCCTTTCGAACACCACCACCTCAAAGTGGCTTGTCTACCAGTTTCAACACCTGGGCGCCATTCCCTTTCGGGGTTGCAAATGTAAAACCTTTTTGCAATTCACGAAATTCTTTTTCAAAAAACTGGAATATTTTTTTGAAATAAACTGGTCTGTTTTAATCAATTAGGTATGTAATCCTTACCTGACCTGTGTTTTGTTCTTCAGCACGATCCTGAAAGTGGTGCCTTTCCCTGGTTCGGACTGTTTTACGAACAGCTCACCGCGGTGATATTGCTCGATGATCCTTTTGCTGAGGCTCAGTCCAAGTCCCCATCCGCGCTTCTTGGTAGTGAAGCCGGGCTTGAACACTTTGCTGATATGCTGACTGCTGATGCCTTTTCCTGTGTCAGTCACATCGATAATAATACTGTTGGGATTTTGCTGGATCTGAATACTGATCTGTCCTTTTCCTTCCATTGCATCCAGTGCATTCTTCAGCAGGTTCTCGATCACCCAGTCGAACAGCGGTGGGGAGATCAGTGCTGCGATGTTTTCCTGGTTGTTCACATCCAGGCTGAACTGCACTTTTCCTGTGGCCCGCTTGCGGATGTATTCGATCATGGTGCCTACCTGCGTCACCAGGTTATGTTGTTCCAGTTTGGGCGCGCTTCCGATCTTGCTGAAGCGGTCCGACACCAGTTTGAGCCGGTCGATATCTTTCTCCAGTTCGGCCACGATCTTTTCATTGGCTTTTTCTTCGCGCAGCATTTCCATCCAGCCCTGTAAAGAGGTGAGGGGAGTGCCTAACTGGTGGGCAGTTTCTTTTGCCATGCCGGCCCATACCTGGTTCTGCGAGCTGCGGAAGCTGGTAGTGAGTGCAGTGAGTGTGATGATGATGAACAATCCAACTATCAATAATTGTACTATCGGGTAATAGCGGATCTGGTTGAGCAGCGAAGTGTGACCATAATAATAATGGTTGATCCTGGTGCTGTCGCGCGGATCTGTCCAGATGATCGGATCATTATCGCTCTGGAATTTTTCTTTTTTCTTTTGCAGCCAGGTGCTGTCTTCTGCAATGGAGGCAGAATCCAGGTTCACATATTGCGTGATCTGATCTTTCTCATCCGTTTCGATAATGGGGATGGTAGTGTTTTCTGTGATGATCATACCGGCGAGCTGGTCGCTCAGGCCGGTGGTATCGTTCATAAGGAGTTTACCGGCTTCCACCCATTGTTCCACTTTTGCTCTTTCTTCACGGGCGATCTTACGGGCAAGGAATTGGGAATAGAAGATAGTGCCGCTGACGATTGCGATGGCAACTATCGCCAGGCCTGTTCTCCAGTTGAATAGCGGCTGAATCATGCAACTAATATACGTAAAGTTAAATTGGAGGAAGGTGTGCAGAGCGCTGTTTGAACGAATCCGCAAAATAACGTTCCTTTGCATCCGTTATAACAGTTGTCAATTCAGCGCATTCATGAATCAACCTTTAGTATCGATCGTAATCCTCAATTGGAACGGCCGCCGTTACCTGGAGCAGTTCCTGCCTTCTGTGATGGACACCACTTATGCCAATAAGGAAGTGGTGGTGATCGATAATGCCTCAACGGACGATTCAGTTGAATTCCTGCGTGCGTTCTATCCTGCTGTCAGGATCGTGCTGCTCACAAAGAACCATGGTTTTGCAAAAGGGTACAATGAAGGATTGAAACAGGTGAAAGCGGATTATTATGTATTGCTCAATTCCGATGTGGAAGTGGAAGCGGGATGGCTGGAACCGGTGATCCAATTGATGGAGTCCGATAAAACTATCGGGGCCTGTCAACCGAAACTCCGGCAATTCCATCAGCGCGAGTATTTCGAATATGCGGGAGCGGCAGGAGGGTGGCTCGACTATCTCGGTTATCCATTTGCGAGAGGAAGGGTGTTTGACGAATGTGAGAAAGATGAAGGACAATTCGATGATGCTTCCCCTGTGTTCTGGGCCAGTGGCGCTGCCATGTTTGTACAGGCGGAACTATTTCACAGACTGCATGGTTTTGATGAGTTCTTCTTTGCGCACCAGGAAGAGATCGATCTCTGCTGGCGCATGCAGCTGGCAGGCTACCAGGTATATGTTTGTCCGCAGTCCATTGTTTACCATGTTGGCGGCGGAACGCTGCCCAAAGGGAATGCACGCAAAGTGTTTCTGAATTTCAGGAATAATTTAGTGATGATGGCGAAGAACCTGCCTGCCGGACAGGCATTCATAAAGATAGCCTGGCGGTTCTGGCTGGATGCCATCTCTGCATTCAAGAGCCTGATGGCAGGAGAGGTAACTTATTTTGTTGCAGTTGTGAAAGCGCACTGGGCATTCTTATATTGGTTATGTGCGCATAAGAAAATGGACAGAACAGGGCTGAACAAGCATCGCAACTTACAGGGATATTTGCACAAGAGTGTTGTGTGGGCTTACTTTGTGCAGGGCAAAAAAACTTTTGTGAAAATTGTTTCGTCAAAATGCTGATTTTTTTGAACTGAATTATTACTTTTGCATCGCAATTCACTCATATGGAACAACATCTGGAAGAAAAAGACTATCGCGACAAAGACTTCAAACGCAATTGGGTAAACTCCTCTTCGTTTCTGTTCTATCTGCAGGTTTTTTGTGTAATGGCTTTTGTGCTGGGCGGTTGCTACAACCTGTACAAACACAAGTACAAGGGTAAGCCTGAAGTAACTGTGCAACCAAGCACCCTGTACACTCCCGAGTACAAATAAAAAAAGGGAGAAAAAAATGGGAGAAAAATTTTGACAGAATAAAAAAATCCCTATCTTTGCACTCCCAATAACGATTGATAATCAGTTCTTTATAAAAATATCGCTGCTGTAAAAAGTAGCAAATGCGGAAGTAGCTCAGCTGGTAGAGCATCACCTTGCCAAGGTGAGGGTCGCGGGTTCGAATCTCGTCTTCCGCTCAGATAAATTCCATTCTACTGAAAATGTTGAATGGAATTTTTTGTTTAGATTCATTAGTGAATGTAAACACCCCGGTGGCGGAATCGGTAGACGCGAAGGACTTAAAATCCTTTTTCCCGAAAGGGAAGTGCAGGTTCAACTCCTGTCCGGGGTACAACAGATCAACAAGTAATAGTGGCCGCCTCCGGGTGGCCATTTTCGTTTTGTACACGCATTGGACTTTCCCTCAAAATTCATTACATTCAGATTGTCCTCTTCATGCACTGACAAAACGAAACAAATGAAAATCATCATTTCCCTTCTCCTGGTCATCTTCCTGATCTCCGGTATTCAACCTGTGTCCGGCCAACCAGCAAATAAAAAGTCAGATCCTTTTATCAGCGCTGTTGTCAAAAAAAGGATCGATTCAATGCTCAGCAATTTTATCGACGAAGGCAAAACCGCTGGCCTTTCTGCGCTGATCTTCGAAAAAGGAAAAGAAGTTTACTTCAATGCATTCGGTTATGCAGACAAAGAAGCCAATGTACGAATGAACAGGAGCACCATCGTCCGTATTTTCTCCATGACCAAACCTGTAACCGGCGTAGCGCTGATGACGCTGTACGAGAAAGGCGCTTTTCAACTGGATGATCCCCTGGCAAAATATGCACCCGAATTCTCCAATATGCAGGTGTACAAAGGCGTAGATGCCAACGGGAAAATAATGCTCGAACCTGCCAGACGCCCGATCACCATCCGTGATATAACCCGCCATACGGCTGGTTTTCCGGGAACGGATATTCCTGCGCTGGCAACGCTGGTGAAAAATGCAGACGCATTCAATCCGAACAATTCACTGACGCAGATGGCCGCCAAACTGGCCAGTGTGCCATTGCAATTCCATCCCGGAGATGAATGGTTGTACGGTCCCTCCGTTGACGTACAGGCATACCTGGTAGAACGTATTTCCGGAAAACCTTTCGATCAATATATTCAGGAAATCATTCTCGATCCGCTCGGTATGATACATACACATTATGTGGTGCCGGAAAAAGACAAGAAACAATTTGCCGCCATTTATTTCAGAAGCAATGAAGGCGCATTGTCCCGCGTTCCTGATGAACAGGCGAGCACATTCAATCTGAAGAACTGGAAGCTGAAACCGGGAGGCTGGGGGCTTACCTCTACGCTTGACGACTATACAAAATTCGCTCAAATGCTGGTGAACAAAGGTGCACTGGGCAAGGTAAGGATCCTGAAACCGGAAACAGTAGCGCTGATGGCCACCAACCAGTTGCCGGATACACTTACCAAAAGAAGCTGGCTTCCGGGAAAAGGGAATGTTGGATTCGGAATCGATTTCGCAGTTCGCGTTGGTCCTCCAGCTTCCAGAGAAGAGACAAATGGCGCCACCGGCGAGTTCTATTGGGATGGGGCGGCCAGCACATTGTTCTGGGTGGATCCTGTGAATGAGATCACAGCAGTTCTGTTCACACAACTCTTCCCATACGACCAGGTCAAACTCCACAAGACTTTCAGGGATGCAGTGTATGGAGTGTATTCGCCTTCAACCGCTAAAAATAAATGATGGCCTGCAAAACTGAAGGCTGTTGTATCTTGCGGCCTGAAAATGCAGCCGGTCTATGAATGTATTTGATCTGATCATCAACGACAAGGAAACAGTAAAACTGGACGAAGTTTTTCTGAAAGAGGAAAGCAGGGCTTTTATCCTGCAACTGATCAAAGAACACAAATACATAGAAGAACTGCATAAATATGGTTTGCCCGTAAGTAACAAACTCCTGTTGCACGGAAGCTCCGGATGCGGAAAAACCACCACTGCCAAAGCCATTGCCAATGCATTGGGCAGGCCGATCCTGATCCTCAACCTGAGTAATGTGATCAACTCGCGCATTGGTGAAACTTCCCAGAATATGAAGCAGATCTTCGATAAGGCTGCAAAGGAACGGGCTGTTCTGTTCCTGGATGAATTCGATCTGATCGGTAAATCAAGGGATAACCAGGAACAGGATGTGGGAGAGATGAGGCGCCTGGTGAACACGATCATTCAACTCATCGATTATTTTCCGGAAAAATCGTTGCTTATCTGCGCAACCAATCATGCGGATATCATCGATACTGCGCTGCTGCGCCGCTTCCAGTTCCGCATCTCCTACGAAATGCCCAATGCGGCGGAGTTGGATAATTACTATGATAGTTTGCTGGCGAAGTTTCCGGAAGACCTGCAACTGATCTCCAGGAAGTACGATGTCAGCTTCGCTGAAGCTAAAGATGATGCTTATGCGCAAATAAAAAAGAACCTGATCGCACAGCTGGAGGCACAGGTCCCGGTTGAAAATTGATCAGTTTTGCGGTTGCTGCCGCATTCACACCCTTCATTTGACAGACCTGCACCCGCTTTACTATTTCATTTCAATGCAAATTTGTGGTGTTGAATCATTCAGTCTATTGACAAAAAACACCCACCAATGATCATAACAATTTTCGATCCTGGGATCAGGAAAGAGCTTATCCGTCGCATTCAATCCTTGAATGATAACAGTCAGCGGCAATGGGGAAAGATGACTGTCTGTGAAATGGCGAAGCACATGAATTCCTGGAATGAATGGGTATTGGGTAAGAAAGAAGGTAATGTGTACAAGCAGGACCTGCTGGGTAAGATCTTTGGAAAGCTGGCGCTCAGATCACAGACGAAAGACAATACGCCTATGAAGAAGGGAATGCCTGCGGGTCCTCATGTTGTAAAGAAATTCAACGGCAACCTGGAACTACAAAAGAAAAGCTGGATAGAAGACGTGGAAGCCTACGCAAATTATTCCAACCCGGGGTTTGTACATGATTTCTTTGGAAAGATGACCGATGAACAGATCGGCATCTTCGCTTACAAACATGCCGATCATCATCTCCGGCAGTTCGGCGAGTAAAGATTATTTCAATGAAGGCATTTCGTCTAACGTGATCACATAGTCGCTATTGAACATTTTCTTCCAGAGCTCCAAAAAATTGTGCCTGCTGTTACGCGTGTAATCTCCGTACCAGGGCATGAACCAGCTCCAGGCGGCTTTATCGGTGGTGAGGTTGCTTACGTCAGGGATGGAGCCCACTTCAGACAGTGTAATCATTTTCTTTCCCCCATACAGGTTGTTCATGTTTGTCCATTCGCTGATTTGCGAGCCGTGGTCCCCCTGCTTGTAAATATCGCGGCCAACGATATCACAGTAGTTGTCGCCGGGATACCAGTCGTTATCATTGGGCTCGCGGGTCCAGACCCAGATCAGGTTCCTGAGTTCGTGGTGGTTCACCATCCGGTTGTACATCAGCTGGTATAATTTCTTGCAGCTGGCCGATCCTTTTGCTCCCCACCAGAACCAGCCACCGGCAGCTTCATGGAGCGGGCGCCAGATCACGGGAACGTTCTGGTCCTGCAGTTTCTTCAGCAGTCCGGATACAAAATCGATATCACTGATCATAGCCTGATAATCCGCAGATGTGGGATCATCTATCTTCGAAATATCAAAACTTGTTTTATCGGAATAGAATTCTTCGGTTATGCGTGAGGGATCGCGCCAGTGCCAGATCATTACCGGTATTCCTTTTCGGTCCCACCAGGCTTTGGCATCTTTGATGGGCGCTTCATTATCGTACCAGTTATAATTCCGGTTGCAATGCATGAAATCCAGCCCGATGATGGCAGGCTCTTTTCCTGTATTCGTTTTCAGCCAGTTGGTTTCATCAAAACTACTGAGCGTCATCACGCCGGAGATGATCTTTTTCCCATAATTATCTTTCAGGAATTTGTACAGGGCTGTAGCTTCCTTAGTGGCATTGGGCGTGATCAGTGTTGTGTTGATATTGAAACGATCATCTGGTTGCGTAATTGGTGGCGGAGCAGGAGGTTCCTGTTCTTTATTCGGTTTCTTCTTGCAGGAAAACAGTAAAACACAAAACAGGAAAGTGATAAAACTATACGATGGCAGGCGGTTCATCATTTCAGTTTGGCTAAACAATCGGGTTTAGAATTGAGTACAACTAAGCTAGAAACAACCGGCAGAATTAAATGGTACTATTTTATCATTTGTTTATGCTCTTTTTCCTGCCCTGATTCCACTAAATTTGTGTGAACGGTGAAACGCCTGAAAAAAATACTATCCACCTGGATACTGGTCCTTACAGCATTCAATGTCCTCAATCAGAGCATCGATCTCGATTATTCGTTTCGTGCAGATTTCGCTTTTTATTATTCCGGCGAACTGGATGATATCGATACCATCGCGGAATTCTTCCTTGAAAAAATTTGCGGTAATGAGCAGCTGGTGCCGGATGACAATGACGACAGCGGTTATCCCATCTTTGCCGGACAGGAGAAGCTGGAAGTATTTCCTTTTCTGCTTCCTGTGAACAGGCGCTATACTGAATATCCCCAGGTTGTCAATTATTCCTGCGCCCTTCACCAGAGCGCAGAGGCTGCGCACCTGCTCAAAGGTTTTCTGAATATCTTCTCACCTCCTCCGGACATGGTAAATTCCCTGATCCTGGCCTGAAACACAGGTTATGATTGAACTGCATACTATTTCATTTGTATACTATTCCTAATACAGGAGTAGTAAGAGCTTAATCCCCGGCCCTCTACCCCAATAAATAATATCATGGAAATTCTGATCATCCTGTTGCTGATTTTGATCAACGGCATATTCTCGATGAGCGAGATTGCGTTGGTGTCTTCGCGTAAATTCAAGCTGGAAGCGGCTGCCAGGAAAGGCAACAGCAATGCGCGAAAAGCCCTGGAACTGGCTAATAATCCCAATACATTTTTGTCTACCGTGCAGATCGGCATCACGCTGATCGGTATCCTCACAGGTATATTCAGTGGCGATACCATTACTGTTTCGCTTAAACTGGCAGTTGAAAAAATTGACGTACTCCGTCCATATGCCAATACTATTGCAGTGGCAGCGGTTGTGGTGGCTGTCACTTTCCTTAGCATTGTATTCGGAGAGCTGTTGCCCAAAAGGATCGGACTGATGTTCCCGGAAAAGATCGCTGCAACGGTTGCCAAACCGATGACCCTGGTATCTGTGATCACCAGGCCTTTTATCTGGTTGCTCACCAAAACGAATGATCTTTTCCTGGCCATCTTCGGATTGAAAGGACAAAAAGAAGGCATCGTGAGTGAGGAAGAGATCAAGGCGATGGTGCAGGAAAGTGCGGAAGGCGGGGAGATAGATGAGATCGAACAAAGTATCGTGCAACGTGTATTTGCGCTGGGTGATCGCCGTGTGAGCGAGCTGATGACGCACCGCGGAGATCTTATCTGGTTCAATTTGCATGATGACCTGAAAACTGTAAAAAGAAAAGCAGGCGCAGAAAAACATTCGGTATACATCGTGTGCCGCAACAGTAATCTCGATGATCTGGCAGGCATCGTATCGGTGAAAGATATTTTCCCGGATGAGCTGAGCAATGAAACATTCAACCTGTCCGGTTATCTTAAGGCCCCGCTGATAGTGCATGAATCAACCCCGGCATACAAAGTGCTGGAACAATTCAAGGAGAAGAAACTCCATTATGCCGTAGTGATTGATGAATATGGCACTGTGCAGGGCATGGTGGCCATGGATGATGTGCTGGACGCGCTCCTGGGAGATTCCACAGAGTACAACCAGGAAGAATATTCCATCCAGCAGCGTGATGATCATAGCTGGCTGGCAGACGGACAATATCCCTTTTTCGAGTTCCTGCATTATTTTGATATCGGGGAAGATGATGCGATGGGCAATTACAATACATTGAGCGGTCTTTTCCTGGACCAGGTGAACCATATCCCAACGGCAGGAGAGAAGATCAGGTGGCGCGAATTCGCCTTTGAAGTGATGGATATGGATGGGCCGCGGATCGATAAATTATTGATCACAAGGAAATCCTAATTCCTGCCCTGGTCCCGGGTATTTTCCCGGGATCAGTAAAAAATACCATAATTCCGTTAAAAACTACCTCCACAGCCATTGTAGTATTCATAGCTTTGTGCAAGAATTCAGGGCAATGGCAAAGCAGATCCTTCCTACATACAGCATTTGCAGCATCGCTGACACACCGGTGACGAAGAACGATTTCATGACGGACCGTTTCTCCCATTACCTGGAAGCGCATAAGGACCTGCACTTCCCGCATAAGCACTCGTTCTATCATCTGGTGTTTTTTACTGAAGGAAGCGGCAGTCATTCCATCGATTTCATCAATTTCCCTGTAGAGCCGGGGCAGATCTATTTCATGACGCCCGGACAGGTGCACGAATGGGATTTCAGGAAAAATCCTGAAGGGTATATCATCAACTTTTCGGAGAACTATATCAGTACCCTTGTGATGAATGCACGTTACCTGGACCAGTTCGTTTTCTTTTCCGGAAATGCGGCTGAACAGGTGATCAATATTCCGAAACAGGAGCGACCGCAACTGGTGCAACTCCTGGAAAGCATACTGCGTGAAGAAGCAGCAGGAGCGGACCTGAAAGATGATATGATCAGAACAGTCATGATCCAGTTGTTCATTCATGTGAACAGGCTGGCAGCGCCCGCGGAAAAAATACCTGTAGCCAATTACAATTCTGTATTACTGAAAAACTTTCAGAAGCTGATCGATCTGCATTACCGGGAAAAGAAGCTCACAAGGGATTATGCAGCCATGCTGTTTGTGACGCCCAATCATCTCAATGCACTGAGCAAACATGTAACGGGCAAGCCGGCAGGGGAACTGATCCGCGACCGCGTGATCCTGGAAGCCAAACGGTTACTGGTAAACGCAGATATGAGCATTGCGGAAGTGGCTACTGACCTGGAGTTTGAAGACAATTCCTATTTCTCGAAGTTCTTCAAGAAATATACAGGTCAAACGCCTGAATCATTCAGAAAAAGTATACTCGATAAATAGTTTTTATGATCCCACATACTGAAAATATGGACCTTACAGCAGCGGAAAAGAAACCTTCCATGTTGAACCTGCTGGCATGCAAATGCCCCAGGTGCAGACAAGGTGATATGTTTGCCTCCAAAAATCCCTGGAACCTGAAAACGACCATGAAAATGCACAATGAATGTCCGGTGTGCAAACAGCCACTGAATATCGAAGTGGGCTTCTATTATGGTTCCAGTTATGTCAGCTATGCATTTTCCATTGCCATCAGTGCAGCTACCTTTGTTGCCTGGTGGGTGCTGATCGGTTTTTCTGTATATGATAATCGTTTCTTCTGGTGGCTGGGCCTCAACGCAGCTTTGCTGATATTGTTACAGCCCTACCTGATGCGCGTGGCGCGTACCGGCTGGCTGGCATTCTTTGTACGCTACGACAAAGATTGGAAAACCAATCCCCCGGCGCCACTGGAAAGGACCAATAAAGACCAGGAGAACAACTGGTAATCATCAGGCCTGGCGGTAAAAAAATACTTGTCAATTTTCCGGTTGTTCAGGCTTTTGCACCCATCTACCTTTGAGCAAAAGAAATGAAGATGTTGACGAATGAAAGAATGTACCAGGCCATCATCGATAAGGACCCTTCCTTTGAAGGTCAGTTTATCACGGCAGTAAAAACAACCGGCATCTTTTGCCGGCCCACCTGTACGGCGCGTAAACCGAAGCCGGAGAACGTGGAGTTCCTCCCTTCCACTGCGGAAGCCATGCGCAGGGGATACAGGCCCTGCAAGGTCTGTCATCCGCTGGAGAGCGCTGGTGAAGCGCCAGAGCAGATCAGGGTGCTCATGAAGAAAATACAGGATGATCCCACTACCAAATTGAAAGACTGGGACCTGGTGCAGCTGGGGCTTGAGCCCAGCCAGGTGCGTCGCTGGTTCCTCAAAAATCATGGGATCACATTTCATGCATACCAGCGGATGTTCAGATTGAATACCGCCTTCACAAAAATCCGGAATGGCGAAAGCGTAACGGCAGCCGCCTTTGATGCAGGATATGAATCACTCAGTGCTTTCGGAGATTCTTTCCGGAATGTTTATGGGGTATCTCCATCCAATAGCAGGCAGAAAGGACTTATCAATATCACCAGGCTGGAAACCCCGTTGGGCAGCATGTTTGCCTGTGCTACCGGAGAAGGAATTTGTTTGCTGGAGTTCACAGACCGCAAAATGCTGGAAACAGAATTGAAATGGTTGAGTAAACATCTCAATGCAAGCATCGTGCAGGGAGCCAATAAACATTTCGATCAGTTGCAAAGGGAGCTGCAGGAATATTTTGATGGAAAAAGAAAAGACTTCACGGTGCCGCTCTTCATGCCCGGAACAGTATTCCAGCAGGAAGTCTGGAAGATGCTGATCACGATTCCCTACGGCACAACAAGGTCTTACAAAATGCAGGCGATGAAACTCCAAAGGCCCGAAGCCATCAGGGCGGTTGCCAATGCAAATGGGATGAATAGAGTATCGATACTGGTGCCTTGTCACAGGGTGATCGGCGAAGACGGAAAACTCACCGGCTATGGAGGAGGCCTTCATCGCAAGCAATGGTTGCTGGATCATGAAAAAGCCTGTCGATAATTTTTTCGTTTTACACTTTCAGGAATGTTTTGGTCCACACAGTTTCTCCTTTTTCCGTGATCCGGATATGGTATAGGCCATTAGCCCCTGCGGGTAAGGGTATCGATTGGATTGAATGGCCGCTTTGAATCTCTACACTGATTTTGCGAATGATGCGTCCCTGCGGATCGATGATCTGCAGTCCCAGCTGTTTCGGGTCATTCGCTGTAATGTTCAATTGCAATGTTTCTTTTACAGGATTGAGGAGTAAGGAAAATGAATTCCCTTTTCCTTTACAATCAGTCCGGAGCTGGGCGGAATAACTGATCTCCCCGTTATGTTCCAAACTTTGTATCCGGTAATATTTTGCCGGCAATTGTTGATCAGTATAACTGTATTCATGTTGGGAGGATGGTTGCGGATGGATATTTCCGGTAACCGTTTCCCATTGGATACCGTTGATACTTTTTTGGATCCGGAATGACTGTACATCCTGCGGATTTACTGTTTTCCATTTTATAGTTGGTTGGTTGCTGTTGCAACTGATAGAAATGGAAGATAATTTTATTGGCAGCGGATTGTTGATGGTTGAAAGTGTAAAAGTATTCAGTGAAGCTATCAGGTCTGCGCTGACCTCATTGGTAGAAATATTCCTTTCCCTGAGTCCTCTGGCATACCAGCTTTTTCCATTGTTTGGCGATTGGTATAATTCAAGCAGGCTTTCATTCAGGCCATTCAATTCTTCATCAAAATACTGCATGGTGATGGAGGCATTCAAACCTGTATTGTTTTCCGGTGAGAGCTCATAGCTTCTGTTGATACTGCTGCCGCCACCGTTCCTGAATACCTGGTGGCTGCGTCGGATCACCGTTATTCCGGGTTCTGCGGCTGTACTGATGATGAGGCCCAGGTTGCCGGGGTTTAAGTTGGATGGTTGTTCCAGGTTGATTGTTATCTGAACTGTACCTCCATTATTCCCTATGATGCGGCTGCCGGCCTGTTCATTTTTCAGAATGGCGTTCGGCTGCAAATGCAATGTATGATCATTCAAATCCAGAAATCCTTCCACGAAATTCACTTCGCCTGCTATACTGCAGTCCTTCTCCAATATCAGTTTTGAACCAGCCTGTTTGTTGATCTGTAACTGCCCAATGGTCAGCATGCCTGTTCCGGAAATCCGGCTGTCGGCTGTGCCGGATGCCAAAACCTGAAGGGTTGGTAATTGCAGGTCTGCATTGTTCTCAAGATCCATTCCCTGGCTGAGCACCAGTTGTAACTGCTTGCTTGTTCTTAGGGAAGTGCCTGCTGTAATTTTGATCTGCTGCGCCTTTACGGCAACAGCTAAACAAACGGGTATGAAACAGCTTATGATTGTTTTCATGATCTTTACTTTGCGCAGCAACTGGTTTCCCTGGAAGTGACGATTGTTTCCAATTGGGCAACGAGCGTTTTGGTGGCATTGTTATTTTTCAGCAATGCAATCAGCAGGTCAATCTTTTTAGTTTGTTCTTCAGCTGCCGAAAGTCTTTCCTGTAATAAAATATTCGTTTGTTTCAGTTTGCTGATCTCCTGATTTTGTTGATTGGTGCGTTCTTCCAGTGCATGGATCAGGATCATCATTACACCTTCCAGATCTGCCTGGTTGATGGTTGTATCGTTGCCGATGATGCCGTACTGATCTTGTCCATAAGCGGCAAAGAATTCCTGTGCCATGGGGCCATAATGTCTTTGATGTATGCCTTTATAATTCCAGGACCCCATCTTCATACTGCGTAATCTGCCAAGCATTTCTTCGCCACGGGCCGGAATGAATCTTTCTTTTTTTGTGGAATCTGACACAATACTCCAGCTGTTGCTGTTGGGTGCCAGAATAACGCCGGCACTTAGGTTGCCAGCGCTGTACAGGCGGTAACCGCCACTGAATCTCGTTGTGAACTGATTATCGGCAGAACTTGAAATGGTTGAAATTGCGGATGCGTCACCGATCAAAACAGAGCCACGATGGTCCGCCTTCATATCCATTCCCATTACCAGGGAGTAAAGAGCATTTGGTCCCGTGGAGAGATTCGAGCCAATTCCTATGGAGTAAGTACCATTGATGGTCATCAAACGACCCAGCGCTATGGCCTGATTTCCGTAAACAGTATTGACCCTTCCTACACTGATACTGCCTTGTCCATACATTTGGTTTGATGTTCCAATGGATGCTGATCCGGCGCCGGCGCTGGAATTGAGACTGCCCAGCGCAAATGAATTCAGGCCGGCTGCTGCATTGTTCTGTCCGAATGCAAAGGAGTGCAGACCAATACTGTCCTCGTTCCACAGGTGGCCTTTATCCTCATCCAATGAACCCGCTCTCAATGAAGCTTTTCCTGGATACCACATGAATCTGGCGCCTGCACCGGATACGGGGATACTGCCTTCACCTGGTTTTCCATTGGAGGAGATGGCGCCGGAAGGATCGAAATGAAAACGGTTCACGGGTACTGCGTTTTGGAATTTCGATTTAATGCGTACGGCGCCATTTTCATCGATACTGATCCCTACTGTTGTATCGTTGTTACTGAGGCGATATCCGCCCAGCCGGAGATTTTCTGTTGCCAGGTGTTTGCCCATTTGATCGGACAATGGTTTCCAGGAGTCCTCAAAAATATAGAGTCCTTTCTGTCCATCTGTCTGGAAAATGATCAGGCCGTTTGCCGGAGAGCTGATCGCTTTTTTCTGTGCTTCGGTCAGGCGTGGGGGTAAGAATCCCTTATTGTCGCTCTTTACGTCCAGCATGGCGCTTGTGTGCGGATCGGTATTGTCTGTTGTGATGGCAATGCCCTGTGCGCTGGATTGGAAGTATGCAAGTACGATCAGTGAAAGCAGCATGATCCTTTTCATGATGATGGTTTAGTTGAAACGGGACAAAAATGCGGGAGCGAAAGTAAGCGGCCCAGTCTTTTGCCTGTCAGCAATTCCGACAAATCACCAATAGGAGGGACCAAAATAATATAGGAACGATAAGTTGGAGTAAAAAAAAGCCGCAAATATTGCGGCTTCTCAAATTCATGGTTGTCTTGCTATTTCATATACACTGCAACAAATCTTGCCAGTGGCGCCATACGTGCCTTGTTGATTACAAGCGTATCTCCGTTGACGTAATAATTGTCTGCCTCTGTCAATGCCTTCGTGAACTGGTTTTCTATATCCAGTGCAGGGCAGGCCATTTGAGTGGATACCAGCCTGTCGATCTTGATCCTGTTGGGCGCTTTAAGCTCATACTGACCTCCGAATCCGTTACAGCCGCCGTTACCATTTACCTGGTTCTGGTCTGTTTTGAAGATCACATGTGGCTCTTTCATGAATGTACTGTCCACTTTCACTGCCTTGCCATTGATCTCAGTCAGCTTCCAGTATTTTTCTTTCAGTCCTGTGCTGTCTGTTGACGCCAGCGGAGCAGAGGAGGGGGCTGGTGCTGTTGTAGTATTGTCCACTTTTGCAGTATCCGTTCCGGGCTCCGTGGTTTGCGACTGATTATTGCAGCTAAAAGCCGCCACTACACAAAAAGAAATGAATGCAGGTAAGATGGTCTTCTTCATGTTTTCACTTTTTGGTTATATCAAAAGTATCCAATACCGATCAATAACCAATCTGTTTCGTTGCATCCATTATCAACAAGTGTTTAAAAATAGCCGTTCCTTCCGGCACGGAACGGCTAAAGATTCGGAATGACTAACGCAGATAAGCCGGAATACTTCTCAATGTTGACTGATTTGCTTCAACGGAAAGTGAAGCGCTGTTTCCCTTGCTGCTACTGAAAAACGATAAAATATTCTTGCATCGGAGCATAGCTCACGGATCGCTGTTAATAATTTGTTCTCATTGTTTGGATCGATATGGAATCCTTCACGGCCATCGGTTACCATATCGTATTTACCATCCTGGTCCGGAACTATCACGGGACGGCCGCAGGCCATGGCTTCCAGGATACTCCTGTCCGAAATCGTGGAGTCTTCACCGGGAGCAGAGAGATTGAGCACCAGGTGCGCCTCTTTGTAAAATGGCAGGAGATCATGCTGCGCGCCAAATACGCTGCAATTGGCTGGCAGCATACCTATATGATTGCGGACCACATCATCATCGATCGGTTCGTTCAAAACCAGTTTGAAACGGATGCCCGGCATTTTTGAAGCAATACGGAGAAAATGCCCGTTGGCAATCCGGTTATTGAGAGTAGAGATCATCAAAACGGTACAGGCTGTGCCAAGATGAGGAAGGTCCAGGTTGAATGCTTTCCGGAACCAGGTGGTTCTGCTGTTCTGATGGGGTTTATGTCCTGGCTTTTTCATATGCTTTGTTTTGACATCCTGTATAACTCCATATCTGTGCCAGCCGGATTTTGGGTCCGAAAAGGTTGATTATCAGTAAAAATGAAAAAGTAGGAAAAAGCTAAGGGTCTAATAATGGGAGAAAATTTCCAATTGCAGGAAATTCCATCACAGACCCATTTACCTGTCAACTGCCTTTTGCTTAACAAAACCTGCTAAAAAGTGCTTCCCTCCCTCGCTATCGTCTGAATTGATGCCGATACCCTGTGCATGACTGTTAGCATAACAGGACAGCATAATCGAAAATGCCAGGAGAACTTATTTCAACACGACCTCCACCCTGCGGTTCTTTGCTTTCCCATCATCTGTTTTGTTGCTGGCAACTGGAGCGAGTGAAGCTACGCCCTGCGCAGTTACCTGCGCTTTGTTGACGCCGTATTTTGTGGTGAGCTCGTTCACTACTGCAGCAGCACGGTCTTTGGACAAACTGAGGTTATGTTCCAGCGAACCGGAATTATCTGTATGTCCCACAATGAAAACATTCACTGGGTTGGCTTTGAGAAAGCTGGCAATATTCGTCAGCGTGGGCGCGGATTCTGCCTTGAGAGTGGCTTTGTCTGTATCGAAATAGATGCCATAGAAGAGAACCTTGCCTTCTGCATTCAGGTTGTTCTTTATATCATCTGCTGTCATCACTATATTCTGTTCCATCGGGGCTTCCATGATGCTGGACAAGGTGTAATTCCCGATACCATCGGTATACACTTTTATCCAGTATGTATTTCCACCCTGCTTGAGTTTGAAGAAAACTTTGTCTTTATAAAAATCATCATAAAATACTTCTTCACCGCCTTTCTGTTTTACGGCATTTTTGAAGTTGTTCAGGATCTGCAGAGGCGATGGGCCTTTCTGCCATTCGCCCTGCCATTTGAAGGTCATGCTTTCCAGTTTTCCTTCCTTGCCCGCTACAACATAACCGGAGCTGCTCTTTTTATCGGGTACGTAGATTTCCAGCTGATCGAAATCTTTTTGCGTAACGGAGTATTCATCTACCAGGAAGTTGGGCATGGTGGAGAATAGGGAATGGCTGGTAACACGGCTTTGCGCAGTTGCGATATTCATAGAAAAGGCCAATAGAAACAGGAGACAGATTTGTTTCATGGTAAACTTGTTTAGTAGTTGGTCGCAAAACTAAACAGAAGTAACATGCAGAGAGCGATCAGGCGATAAATTTCATCATCATTACCTTCACTTTCGTCATTAATCCATTTATTGTTGCAACATTTTCCGGCGGATCAGAAACTGGTGTCTTTCCGGATCTGGTCTCTTACCTGTTGCGCCCAGTTCTTCAGGGTGGTCCTTTCGGCGTCTGTGAGTTTGGCGTCTTTATGCGTCCAGGTGTAGGAGGGTAATGGCATTTCGTGTTTTTCCACTGTTTCGATCACTTCTTCCATTTTGTGATCAGCGCGTTTATAGGAGTATGCGGTGAAGGTGGAAAAATTGAGGTGACGCTTACCATCTTTGATATGGCTGGCCAGCCACCAGGCAACGGGTTGTATATTGCTGTACCAGGGGTACAAGGTATTATTGGAGTGGCAATCGTTACAGGCTTTGTCCAGAATGGGTTTTACTTCTGCGGGTATAGCATATTTAGTAGCGATATCAGTGGGAGAGGCAGCAGCTGCGATATTTTTTTCGGGCCTGAAGAATTGAATAATTACCAGTGCCAGCAGCAGTAGCCAGAAGAACTTTTTCATACCAGGGGATTTTGCCCAATATAGAGAATATTGGTGAGCGATGAATCGAAAAAATCATTAGCTTGCTATACGTCTTATGGAGAAGCATATCGTTAAGATCCTGTCAATCACAGAAGTTACTCATGATGTAAAAAGCTTTCGTATCGAAAAGCCAGCTGGGTACGGGTTTATGCCAGGTCAGGCCACGGAGGTCTCTGTGAAC
Source organism: Pseudobacter ginsenosidimutans (assembly GCF_007970185.1). Taxonomy (NCBI): domain Bacteria; kingdom Pseudomonadati; phylum Bacteroidota; class Chitinophagia; order Chitinophagales; family Chitinophagaceae; genus Pseudobacter; species Pseudobacter ginsenosidimutans. The sequence goes on from NZ_CP042431.1 coordinate 4,733,206, forward strand.
AAGCCGGGATGGGAAAAGGAGCGGAGGCCGTTCACCTTCACTTCCCTGAATGAAGAGTCAACGCTGGAGTTCACTATCAAGCGGTATGCGGACCATAACGGAGTTACCAACCAGATCCATCAACTGGTTCCCGGCGATGAGCTGATCCTGCGCGATGTGTGGGGAGCCATCGAGTACAAAGGTCCGGGATATTTCATTGCAGGTGGGGCGGGAATTACCCCATTTATCGCAATTCTGCGGCAATTGAAAAAAGATGGACGGGCTTCGGGGAATGTGTTGTATTTTTCCAATAAGACGGCCTTTGATGTGATCCTTGAAAACGAGTTGTATGAGATCCTGGGAAAAGATGCGCATTTCATTCTCTCCAAGAATGAAACACCAGGTTACGAGCACGGATACATCAACAGGGCATTTCTAGACACAAATGTTACTGATCTCCGCAAGCACTTCTACGTTTGCGGTCCTGATAGAATGATTTCAGATGTCAATGGCGCACTGGAGCAAATGGGTGTTCAGCCCGATGCTGTAGTGTTTGAAAAATAAAAAGCCGCTCTATCTTGAGCGGCTTTTGCCTTTGATTGTTGTTTCTGGTGGCTATACCCGCCGGCCTCTTCTCTTGTGAGCTTCCGCCGTGGCGGATTCTGGCTCAGGTAATCGATCGATCGCTTATGATCTTCAATAAGCATATCTGCCATATCCCTGCTGAATCCATGACGAACGAGTACTCTTTGTGCTGTTATATCGCTGGCCGTTCCGGTTAGCGGATAACTGGCTATCTGCCATCCGCGGGAACGGATCTTGTCTGAGATATCATAGAGGTTGAAACCAAGCGCTTCTTCTGCACTTTGCTTCATCGTCCAGCACGCTCCCGGCCATCCGTGGCGGCCATCGTAAAGGAGATCGAAATAGCCCATCTTTCCCACTGCGCCGGCAATATATGCGGCATGGTCGTTGGTAAGCATCAGAAGAAGATTGCGCGTTTGTATCGGTTGCGGTCCTTGTGAAACTGGTAACCGAGATGCCATTCGAATACATCGGAGGAACCTCCATGTGCTTTCACTGTGATGCCGGCCAGGTAATGTTTCAGGAATCTTGCACGCAATCCCACACGCAGGTAATGCTTTTTATTCTCATCATTGAACTCATTTCTCTTGAGGTAGAAGCCGATGCCCAGTGGAACGGAGATGCCGCGGCGGAGGACCCATTCTCCATTGATGGTGATGCCGGAACTGAACTGCTTGCTGAATTTGGATTTGCCTGGTGTGCTGTCGCGATACTGGCCACCAGCTGCATAAAAAAGATCTGCGCCCAGGCCAGCGCGGAATTTGTAGGAGAACTGGTAGAGGCCCTGTGCGGATAAAGTATTCTTCACGTAGCGTGTGCCACCAATCATGTATTGTTTTTCGCCGGCGGAAAGGAGGAGGTTGGCCAGAAAGAATGGTTTGAATTTGGGAATGGTATCATGCCTGGTATCGATATGCACTTTGTTCACACGATATGCGATGCTGATGGTGGCAGGCAGCATATTGATGCCATAGTTGGGGAGGGTGAACGCACTGTTGCTGAAATGCCGGAAGCCTGCGCCGCCGATCAATAACCAGTTTGGACTGAGTGTATAACTTGCATTGAGAAAGGCTGCCACATAACAGTTGTTACGGGAGCCGATATATTTATTGGATGGATTGGTGGCCTCATCGAAAGGATTGAAGCCAAAAGAAATTCCAAACGCTGCATAGTAACCGAAACGCCAGCGGCTCTGCGGATCGTAATTTTTGAAAGGGATATTGAACCAGCCGTAAAGCCCCATCGGCTTTCCAAAATTCTTATTGTGGAAAGTGGAATAATAGAATCCCACACCCAGTAGCTGGTGTCTGTACAGTTGTGAGTAGGTATCGGGAGAAGGTATCTGCCAACCTACGCGAAGATTGAAGGCATCGTATACGGAACTGTCCAGCAGGGCTTTTCCCGTGCTGCTGCCATCACTCATAACGTAAGCGATCTCCGGGCTGAGGATCAGCCAGAGCGCTTTGCGGGCCTTGAAAAGAGAATCCTGGTTTTGTGGTTTGCCGGAAAACACGCCGTTATCTTCCTGGGCTGTGAGGCCATGGCTAACGCAGATGAGTACACTACAGAAAGAAAAATTTTTCAGTAGCTTTTTGATCATACTTAAATATAATCAAAAAATGTACTGCATCAATACTTGTACTGGTATTGAATTTTCCCGATCAGCGCTTTTGATTTGGAATAGCATTCGTCTTTAGTTTTCAGTCCTTTTTCATCGTAGGTGTAGAACCATTTCTGGTAATCCCCTTCGGAGGTCACCAGCATGGTGGCAATGCGGCCATTGGCATCGTATTCGAAAATGTAATCGGGGATAAGCCGCTGGGCTCTTTCATTATAGCGAACGATATCGGTCAGGCGTTTCTGTTCATCGTAATAATAGAAAACAGCAGGTTGTTCCTTGCCGCGGAAATGACTTCTTTCCTCCACCAGATTGCCTTCTTCATCAAAAACAAAACTCACCAGCGTGGTGTCTTTACCGTTTTTGATCTTCAGCATTTTTTCTGGTCTTCCATTATTGTTCCAGGTCCAGATATGTTCTTCTTTCAGGATGAATTGTCCATCTGAAGTGGAAGAGCTGATCAGCCTGCTGAGTTTGTTGGAGGGCAGGTAGTAATATTCGATGCTGATCTTGTTGCCGTCGCTGGTATCGATGGTGGACTTCAGCAAACCCTTAGCATCGTATTCGGCAATATTGCGGTTGGTGCCGCTGAGGCCGGTGGTGGTAGTGGTGGTGAGGGTGGAACCGTTGCCGGTGATCACCTGTTGACTGGAGAAACCTTCAATGGGCTGGTTGCTGCCGTCGAAGCTGAGGAACTCTACACTGCTTACGCGGTTCTGAACCAGCAGGTCTCTTCTTTTCATGGTTTCCCTGGTCATCAGCACATCATTGTACCAGAACTGGCTGAAACCAGTGCAAAAACTGAGCAATCCCAAAACGATCAGAATAAGTGCTTTCATATACGGTTATTAACGAAGGTGCGCCTTCTTTTTATACAGGCATCGCAAAATTTTCTCCAAAATAGCGCCTTTCCTTATTTTTAGACAAAAATACACCCCAAGTGTCCCACGGTAAAGAACGTCACGAGAAAATCTGCTTAAACTGCAAGTCCGAACTTATTGGGAGATTCTGTCAAAACTGCGGCCAGGAAAATATCGAACCGCATGAGACAGTCTGGAGCCTGGTAAGTCATTTTTTTGCCGATATCACGCATTTCGACGGCAAATTCTTCAGCACTGTCCGTTATCTGATAACCCGTCCCGGGTTCCTGTCTAAAGAATATATCGCAGGCAGAAGGGCCAGTTACCTGCATCCGATCAGGATGTACGTTTTCACTTCGGCATTGTTCTTCCTTATCTTCTTTTCCACTTTCCAGATCAAACGAGATGACTTCGATGGAAAAGTGACTGCCGTAATGCAGGGCACCAATAATCTGGACCTTGACAAAGCGGAAACGAAAATGCTGAAGAAAGCAAACACCGCCACAGATTCAGCGGATGTGAAAGCAGCATATGATGCCATCAGAAAAATGCGTGACCAGGTTTTGCTGAATCCCAAAAAACAGGGACTGAAATTCAAACCGGAAGGAGAGGGTTTCAATTTCGTGGATTCCGTATACCGGTCCAAAAAAGACTACGATTCTGTACAGGCCTCACTTCCGGAGTCCGAAAGGGATGGATTTGTGATGAGAAAACTGCAGTACCGCAGAATTGAAGTACAGGAAAAATATCAGGGAGACAATAAGGCATATACAGTGGACGTGATGAACAAGTTCCTGCATATGTTCCCCTATCTGCTCTTTGTATCATTACCATTGTATGCATTGTTCCTGAAATTACTGTACGCACGAAGGAAGCAGTTCCTGTATGTTGATCATGCACTCTTCCTGATCCATTTGTACATTTTTACATTCCTATTCCTGCTGGTACAGATCGCGTTGTTCAAGCTGTGGGAGGAATATGAATGGATCTGGCTGGGATGGCTGATCTTCCTGCAGTACCTCGCAGGTATTTACTACACGTATAAAGCGATGCGGAAGTTCTATGAACAGGGGAGAGGCAAGACCTTTGTAAAGTTCATGCTGCTCAATTTTCTATGTGGCATTTCCCTGGTACTTCTATTTGTTGCTTTCCTGTTCTTGTCATTATTTCGTACCTAAATTCATAGCATGGAAAAGGAACCTGTTGCATTAGCATTCATGAGGCTGGTGAATATCATGGACGATCTCAGGGTGAAATGTCCCTGGGACAGGAAGCAGACCGAACAGACCCTTCGCCAGATGACTATCGAAGAAACCTATGAACTGGCCGATGCTATTACAGACAAAGACTGGAAAGGCATCAAAGAGGAGATAGGAGACCTGATGCTGCATATGGTGTTCTATGCCAGGATCGGCGCAGAACAGAACCAGTTCACCCTGGAAGAAGCGCTCAATGGTATTTGTGAAAAACTGATCAGCCGCCATCCCCATATCTACGGCGATATCACCGTAAAAGACGAGGAAGAAGTAAAACAGAACTGGGAGAAACTGAAGCTCAAAGAAGGAAAGAAGTCTGTTTTCAGCGGAGTGCCCGTTTCGCTTCCCGCTGTGGTGAAAGCCACCCGGATCCAGGAAAAAGCCAAACAGGTGGGCTTTGAATGGGATAACAAAGAACAGGTCTGGGAAAAAGTGGAAGAAGAAACGGCAGAGCTGAAAGAGGCCCTGGCGCTGGACGATCAGGGTAAGATGGAGGAGGAATTCGGCGACCTCCTGTTCAGTCTTATCAATTACGCACGGTTTTTGCGGATAGATGCCGAAAATGCGCTGGAAAGGACCAATAAGAAGTTCATGGCGCGTTTCACCAAAATGGAAGCCATAGCCATGGAGCAGGGAAAAAGCCTTAATGAAATGTCCCTGGCTGAAATGGATGCCATCTGGGACCTCATTAAAAAACAAAATCGCGGCATTTGAAGCAACTGGTAAGCAACTGGCTATTAAAGAATGTATACCTGCTGGCGGCCATCGCACTCTTTGCCGCGGCTTTCATCCTCAATAAATATGTGATCGATAATACGGCGGCCCGCTACTATGCCCGCCAGATCGAAAAGAAAATTCAGGAAAAAGAGAAAGATTTCAATAAGCTCATAGCCGATGTGCACCTCCTCAGTTCACTCGCGGACCGCGCTTATACAGAAGATACCCTTCAAACGGTGCTGGATACCCGAAAAGGTTATGGTATTTTCATCTTCCGCCGCGAAGCATTCGTTGAACCACAACTCAAATTCTGGAATACGCAAATAGCTGTTCCGCCCGCCGTTCCCCAGCATAAAGACACAACGCTGGTGGTTCGCCTCAACAATGGCGTGTATATCCATGTGGTGAAACTGATGAAGCTGGACGATGGTAAGAATTATTCAGTAGAAGCGCTGATCCCTGTATTGTACAAATATTTTGTAGAAAACGAAAACCTGCGCAAGGAATTTGCCGATGCACCCGATGCTGTTCGCAGAGTGGATATAGCCAATTCCATTACCGAATTCCCGGTGAGTGATCTCAATGGACAAGTATTGCTCTACCTGCAACGCATCAGCGTACATCAGCTGGAACACAGCAACTGGAGCATCGCATTGGTAGCCATCGGTTTCTTTTTCCTCTTTCTCTACCTGCACCAGCTGGCCGACCGTGTGCGTGAAATGTATGGGCTCTGGTATGGTGTACTGTTCCTTATCGGCTCCATTGTGTTGCTTCGGTTAGGCACTTACTATTTCCCGGATGTACTGGACCTCCGGCAGTTCGAGCTCTTTGACCCGGCTATCTACGGATCAAGTTTTGTATTGAGCTCCCTGGGCGACCTGCTGATCAACTCTTTGCTCTTTACCTGGATCATCGTGTTCATCAACCGCCGGTTCGATACATCGCGCATCCATCCGTATAGCGAGCCCTGGAAGAACTGGCTACTGCTCTGCGTGATCCTTACAGCACAAGTGATCTTCACCTTTACTTTCGCAGGCATTGTACAGAGCCTGGTTGCCGATGCGCAGATCTCTTTCAACGTAACCAATTTCTTCAGTCTTACACAATACAGCTTCATCGGGTTTGTGATCCTCGCCACACTGGCCCTGAGCTTTTTCTTTTTATCCCAGATCCTGCTCACTATCGCGGGACGACTGGTAGGCGACAGAAACTATATCACTTTTATCATTACCGGTTTTATAGGATTGCTGCTGCTCAGTTTCAACCGTAACAATTCCATCGTGGAGCTGAATCTGTTTGTGCTGCCCTGGCTGGTGGTATTTGTGTGGCTGATGCAACTGAAGATCTTCGCCGGACTCAACCTCAGGCTGAATATTTCAGAAGTATTGTTCTGGCTCGCTATCTTTTCATCGTCGATCTCCGCTGTGATCATTTTTGAAAACAGGAAGATCGAATTTGAACAGCGCAAGCGATTTGCAGAAAAGCTCACGATGCAGGCCGACCCCTCCGGTGAAAGACTGCTGAGCATCGCCATGGCCTATCTCGATAACAATTTCCTGGCCCCGAACTTCCATCGTTTTGAAGACCGGCAGAGCAATGCAATGTTGAAGGACAGTATCGTGAAAACCAATTTCACAGCCTATCTCAACAAGTACGATACCAAGGTATATACTTTCAATAAAGAGACTGCGCCGCTATTCAATTCAGACCCCGGCTCCTTCGATACGCTCAATACTATTTTCCGGATCCAGGGTAAGCCTACGTCCATTCCCGATATGGCTTATTTTGAACGAAGCTTCGACAAGTATTCCTATATCTTCCGCAAGGAAGTGCGCGATGCGAACGACAGCACTATCGGTTATTTCTTCATCCTCTCCGACCCAAAAAGATATAAGAGCGATGCATTGATCCCGGAACTGTTCAAGCAATCCAGGGAACTGGTGCCGGAATACAGCACAGTGTATTCTTATGGTATCTATGACTCGCTGCGGCTGGTGAATCATTACAACGACTATCCATTCCCGACAGAACTGCAACCCGGTCAGATCTCGCGCGATGAGTTCCGGGTAGTGAGTCGCGGCGACTATGAAGAGCTCTGGTATCGCGGCCTGCCAGACAAGGTAGTGGTGATTGCGCAGAAGAACAGTTCCTTCATGGAAGCGATCACACTGTTTGCCTACCTGTTCAGTACCTTCCTTTTCCTGATGGCTTCCTATCGTCTGGTGAGCCTGCTGATCAAGAGCCGCCTGCAATGGTCAGCTATCAAACAAAGCTGGCAGCTCAGCATCCGTTCACAGATCCATAGCACCATCATCAGTGTGAGCCTGCTCTCCTTTGTGGTGATCGGTATCGCTACCATCCTGTTCTTTGTGAACAGGTATCATCGTAATAACCAGGACAGGCTTTCACGCGCCATCCAGATCATGGGCAATGAAGTAAAGAAGAAGATCGTGGACCATGCCATCTTCAACGACGGTGTAATGCTGTACGAGCCCGGCTTCAATGATGAGATGAAAGACCTCATGGGAGAGATCTCCGAGATCCATGGCACCGATGTAAACCTATACGATACACTCGGCGATCTTAAAGTGAGCTCGCATGCCGATATATACTACCGGGGAGTATTGAGCGAAAAAATGAACCCACTGGCTTACTTCAGGCTCAATAACCTGCATCAGGTGCAGGCTGTAACGGATGAGCAGGTAGGCAAGATCAATTACCTGAGTATTTACAGCCCCGTACGTGATGAATCGGGAAATGCCGTGGCTTATCTCAATATCCCGTCTTACAGCACACAGGGTGAGCTTAAACAGGAGATCTCCAATTTCCTGGTGACCATCATTACACTGAATGCTTTTATCTTCCTCATATCCGGCGCTATCGCGGTGTTCATCACCAACCGGATCACATCGAGCTTCACCATCATCACCCAGAAGATGCGTGATATCAACCTGCGCCAGGTGAACCAGGAGATCGAATGGAAACGCAACGATGAGATCGGTGTACTGGTGAAGGAATACAACAAGATGGTGCAGAAACTGGAAGAGAGCGCCGATGCACTCGCGAAGAGCGAACGTGAAGGCGCCTGGAGACAAATGGCAAGACAAGTGGCGCACGAGATCAAAAACCCGCTCACGCCCATGAAGCTGAGCATCCAGTACCTGCAGAAAGCCATCGACAATAATTCCCCTGATGTAAAAACCATGACGGGCAATGTGGCCCGCACACTGATTGAACAGATCGATCACCTGAGCAAGATCGCGTCCGACTTCTCGCAGTTTGCCAATATCGGCAATCCGAGAAATGAAGTGTTCGACCTGCATGAACTTTTATATTCTTTATCTTCTCTCTATACTGCTACAGAAAACCTGGATTTTGCCTGGGAACCTGTATCGTCCAAAGTGATGGTGTTTGCAGATAAAACGCAACTCAACCGCTTGTTCACGAACCTGATGCAGAATGCGCTGGAAGCCGCTTCCAGTCATGATCTTCGGATCGTTCGCATGCACGAGGAACTGGAGGACGATCATATCATCGTGAGTATTTCCGATAATGGCGAAGGCATTCCTGAACAAACCAGGTCAAAATTTTCACACCTAATTTTACTACGAAATCTTCCGGAACTGGCCTGGGGCTTGCCATGAGCAAAGGCATCGTTGAACAGGCGAGGGGGAGATCTGGTTCAGCACTGTTGAAGGCGAAGGAACAGTGTTTTTTGTGAAGCTGCCGGTGTTGAGGACGTCCTGAGGTTGCTATCGCAAAGGGATATGCGCAATACTGGCTGTGAAACAAACCAGCGCAGTTGGATTTTATTTGGGCTTTTGTTGGACGGTGGGCGGTAGTGCAGGAATGGGCTTTGGAGCTTTTGTTTCGAAGGCCAGTATTGCGTATATCCGCTTTGCTCAACCGCTGGAGGGCGGCAACTGGGGCGGCAGCTTTGAGGAACTCCGCTTGGCGCCTGCAACAGTGTTCACAGATCTTGGGAGAGAGGAGAGTGGGGGCGTCATTCCTGTGGAATGGTAACATTACAGACTATGAAGTGTGGGGAATATGCGATACTTACGCTCGATGAAATTGAAAAGCCTTTGACTTATACGGGAACAAATACTTTTGATAGTAAAGGTTCGTTGACTGGTAATGGAATTTCTGTGCAGGGAAATAGACTGGCTGGTCAGGAAGTGCTGCAGGTTGTCTTTGATGCCGCATCGAAGGCAATGAAGGATTCACTGCCATTGCAGGAAATTTTGATCCTGGCCATGGAAGCAGGAGCAAAGGCAGGTGGCGATTAAAGATGCGGAGAACGAAAAGCTTCCAGCGCATTTCTTACAGTATGTAAACCAGATGATGTAGACAAACACTGGTTAAACCTGGTAGTGTATGGAACAGATGACAGGATCCATGCTGTTGATGAACAGCGCCGGAAGTATGATCAGTGGAAGATCAATAACAAAGCGGGTAATTGAGCTTATATTTTTTTTCAGGGATATTATAGGGCAAACTTTGTTTTTCTCGCTGCCAGGTAATTCTCCAGTTCCGTTCTACTGAAGCTGCTCAGGTTCATTTCTTTCGTCAATCCTCCTTTTTGTGCAGCCAGCACGCCAAACCTGCAATCAGCATAGCCGTCAATAGTATGCGCGTCGGGGTCTACCGAGAGTAATACATTCTGTTGCATGGCCGCATTGATGAAACGCCAGTCGATGTCCAGCCTGCGAGGGTGTGCGTTGATCTCCAGCACCACCTGGTGTTCTGCACAGGCTTCGATGATCTGCTGGTGGTTAACGGGGTAGCCAGGACGGCTGAGCAATAATCTTCCCGTCATATGTCCGAGGATAGTGGTGTAAGGATTTTTGATGGCGTTAAGGAGGCGCATCATTGCTTTCTCTTCCGTCATTTTAAGATTGGAGTGCACTGAAGCAATCACCAGGTCAAAAGTGGAAAGGATATTGTCTGCATAATCCAGGGAGCCATCGTTGAGGATATCGCATTCGATGCTTTTGAAAATACGGAAGGGTGCGAGTTTGGCATTGAGCTCATCTATCTCCTGGTGCTGCGCGCGGATACGCTCTTCCGTTAGGCCGTTGGCATAGAAGGCGCTCTTGCTGTGGTCGCTGATCACGAGGTATTCATAGCTGAGCGCGATGCAGGCCCTGGCCATTTCTTCCAGTGTGTTGGAACCATCACTCCATTTGCTATGGCTATGGATGATGCCTTTGATATCGGTTGGCTGGATCAACTGGCCATTGCCTGGGGAATGCAGGATTGCTGCGGTTTCCCGCAATGCCGGCTCGATCCAGGGAAGTTTCACTGATTCAAAGATGGCTTCTTCGGAAGCAAAGGTCTGTGTGGCAGATTCCAGTGCGCCGGGAAGGGATTGCCATGCCTGACTGAAATCTTCGCTGCTGCTGGTGCTGAAAAGCGTGGCAAAGAAATTGTCAGGCCTTGCCAGGTAGAATTTCAGCGGAATATTTTCGGCTCCTTTTACGGTAAGTGTATTTTCTGTTGAGTTTACAGTGGAATAATTATTCGCTTCAAAGAACGGTTGCAGAACAGCGTTAGTGGCAGTGGTTACCCATGCCAGTTCATCGATGATCTCCAGTTGGCGGCGGAAGGAACCGGTATGCGCAAACTGTTGTTCCTGGAACTGGGCGGAGAGCAGTTGTTGTACATTCATCGCATAGGTTTCGATCTCCGCATAAAGATGACTGCCCTGGTTACGGAAATAAAATTCTATCGCATCCTGAACGTTCTTCTGTGTTTTCTCACCAAAACCTTTATAAAGGGTCAGACGGTTTTCGTTACAGGCATAGAGCAGCTCTCCAAGAGATTCGATCCCCATTTCCTTCCACACTGTAGCGATCTTTTTGGGACCGAGGCCCTTAATGTTGAGCATCTCGATAACACCCGGAGGTGTTTTGGCGATGATCTCATGCAATACACTCAGCTCTCCTGTCTGCAGGATCTCGATGATCTTCTTTGCAGCGGAATCTCCGATGCCTTTTATGGAGCTCAGCTTATCTGCGGGTATATCTGACAGTTGTTGTGGCAATTTTTCGATGGTAAAGGCGGCAGTGGAATAGGATTTTGCTTTGAAACTGTTCTCTCCATGGATGTCCATCAGTTTTGCAAGCAGGGAGAACTGGTCGGCGATATAGTAATTGTCGATTGTCATGATGCAACAAAATAATAAACGGAGATGGTACTCTGCTAAGTAGGAGAGGATAATGATGGAATGACGTGATTGGAATGCGAAGGTAGTGAGATCAATATTACTGCGTAACCGATGCTGCGAATGCAGGGAATACAAGTGGGGGAATGGATTGATAAGGGTAGATGGTGAAGATGAGGTGGACCTGATCCGGACCGGAGGCCGGGAAGGAGTGGGCTGAAAGCCAGAACTAGCGCAGGTTTCAGGAGTATATACAAAGAAAAAGTCCCGAAGAAACTCCGGGACTTGATATGTTCTGCGTTCCAAAGGATTACTTAGCAGCCTTCTTTGCAGCTTTCTTAGCGGCTTTTTTAGGAGCAGCTTTCTTAGCGGCTTTCTTTGCAGCTTTCTTAGGTGCAGCTTTCTTTGCAGCTTTTTTAGGAGCAGCTTTCTTAGCGGCTTTCTTTGGAGCGGCTTTTTTTGCAGCTTTCTTAGTTGCCATGTTTTTGTGAATTTAACGGTTAGTAAATAGAAACTTTCTAAGGTAAAAGTATAAACTAATTTCAAACCACCAAAAAAAATTTCACAAAAAATGACAAAAAAGCGCTATGGCATGTCCTAAGACATCGCTACAACGCTCACTACAGTCTTATCTTCCTTCGTCTTTCTGAATTCTACAACACCGTCGCTAAGTGCGAAAAGTGTGAAGTCTTTACCAACACCAACATTTTTTCCAGGATGGTATTGAGTACCGCGTTGACGAACGATGATGTTACCGGAGATAGCAGGTTGACCACCGAAGATCTTAACGCCAAGGCGTTTGCTTTGTGAGTCACGACCATTCTTTACGCTACCTTCCCCTTTTTTATGTGCCATGATAAAAGAGTTTGAGAATTTTTAAATCTGGATTGTCAGGAGCTTCAGGCTCATCACAAGGCTTGCTCATGTATTGCATGAACAACTCCGTGTGATAATCACCGTTGGCTTATGCGATTTCAGTTACTTTGATCTTGGTATACTGAGTGCGATGACCATGCTTCTTGCGGAAGCCCTTCCTTCTTTTCATTTTGAAGGCGATCACCTTATCTCCCTGTACTTGCTCCAGGATCTCGGCTTTAACGGTAGCCTTTACATTACCGCCCACGGATACATTTCCATCGGAATCTGTCAGCAATACTTCAGCGAAAGACACATTGTCTCCAGAGTTTCCACTTACGCGCGGAACATATAAAGTCTGGTCCTTCTGAACCTTGAATTGCTGGCCTGCGATTTTAACAACTGCGAACATAGGTTTCCAAAAATTAGGAGTGCAAAGGTAGGGTTTTGTAACAGATTGTGAAGGATTTAGAGATAGTTTTTTTCAAATAATCCGGGCCCGATCATCAATAGTAACACAATAAATTGATTATCAGGCCCGTTTCAGTATAGTTTTGTTTTCGGTCAGGATGGGAATAAAAAGGGACGATCCATTCAGATCGTACTACAAAGATGTTGTTCAACTTCACAAAGTTGCATCATCATCACCCTGATTTTCAAATCATGTAAACTCGACCCGCAAACCTTTGTTTCATTTAATGAATTGACGTAGGTTTGTTTTTTAACGTTGATTGGGACTTATGCAGATCAAATCTTTACTGGCAAAACCATTTGCCCACTACATATATAAAGGTATCAGGAAGGGAATGCACACGGCAGTGGAAGATCAGGAGAATATCTTTAAAGAACTTCTCAAAACGGTTAAACTGACCGAATTCGGCAAAGACCATAACCTGCAACAGGTTTCCGTATACGAAGAGTTCATCCAGGCCGTACCCATCCGCGATTACGAACAGTTCAAGCCTTATATCGAAAAGATCAAGGAAGGCAAACACAATGTGCTCTGGAAAGGCAAGCCCATCTATCTTGCCAAAACTTCCGGCACCACCAGCGGGGTGAAATATATCCCCATCTCCAAAGAATCGATCTCCAATCATATCAACTCGGCGCGTAATGCCCTGCTCTGCTATATCGCAGAGAGCGGCAACAGCCAGTTCACCAACGGGAAAATGATCTTCCTCTCCGGTTCACCCGAGCTGGAAAGACTGGGAGGCATTCCCACCGGCAGGCTTAGCGGCATCGTGAACCATCACGTGCCCAGCTATCTCCGCCGCAACCAGCTGCCTTCCTACGAAACCAATTGCATCGAGGACTGGGAAACCAAGCTCGATAAAATTGTGGAGGAAACCATCAAACAGGATATGACGCTCATCAGTGGCATTCCACCATGGATGCAGATGTATTTCGATCGCCTGATGGAGCGCAGCAATGGGAAAAAGATAAAAGAGATCTTCCCCAATTTCTCCGTGATGGTGCATGGTGGCGTGAATTTTGAACCATATCGCCAGAAATTGTTCGAGAGCATCGGGCAGAAGATCGCGGCAGTGGAAACATTCCCCGCTTCCGAAGGGTTCTTTGCTTTCCAGGACAGCCAGCATGCAGAAGGATTACTGCTCAATACCAATAGCGGCATCTTCTTTGAATTTGTTCCGGCAGGAGAGATCTTCTCACCCAATCCAACCAGGCTGAGCCTGAAAGATGTAAAAGTGGGAGAGAACTACGCCCTGATCGTGAACAGCAATGCTGGCCTCTGGGGTTACAATATCGGAGATACCGTGAAGTTTGTATCAACCAACCCTTATCGGTTGGTGGTAACCGGAAGGACCAAACATTTCATCTCCGCATTTGGTGAGCACGTGATCGGTGAAGAAGTGGAATACAGTCTCATCAAGGCAGCGGAAGAAGTAGGTGTGCATATCACCGAGTTCACCGTGGCGCCATTTGTTCAGCAAGGCAAAGGAAAGAGCTATCACGAGTGGTTCATCGAATTCGAGAATGCGCCGGCTGACCTGAGTGGCTTCGCCAACAGGGTGGACAGCTATCTTCGTCAGAAGAATATTTATTACAACGATCTGATCACAGGTAACATACTTTTACCGCTTCATATCCGTTCTGTGAAGAAAAATGGTTTCATCGATTACATGAAATCCATCGGCAAGCTGGGAGGACAGAACAAAGTGCCCCGTTTAAGCAACGACCGTAGGATCGCCACTGCACTCGAGCAGTTCATTGAATAAGCGATTGAATTTTCATCAGACGATTGACCAATTCTATTTAAAACATGTCAAACAGTTTTCCTCAGAAACGTATTGCTTTATTCGGATCCACAGGTTCTATCGGAACTCAGGCTTTGGAAGTGATTGCGGCCAATCCCGACAAATTCACTGCCGAAGTGCTGACTGCCCACAGCAATGATGAACTGCTGGTGAGGCAGGCATTGCAGTTCCATCCTAATATTGTTGTTATCGGCGACGATAAGAAATATGCCAAAGTGAAAGCAGCGCTGGCCGCTACAGACGTGAAAGTGTTTGCAGGCGAACAGGCTCTGGAAGAAGTGGCTGCGATGGATTGTTATGATATGATGCTGGCCGCCATCGTTGGTTTTGCCGGCCTTCGTCCAACGCTCAAAGCTTTGGAGATCGGCAAGGCGATTGCACTTGCCAATAAAGAAACCCTGGTAGTGGCAGGAGATATCGTGATGCAAAAAGCCGTGGAGCACCGCGCGCCTGTGATACCGGTGGACTCAGAGCATTCCGCCATCTTTCAATGCCTGGTAGGCGAAACACGCAACCGCATCGAGAAGATCGTGCTCACTGCTTCGGGCGGTCCCTTCCTGGGGAAGAAGCCGAATTACCTCGTGAACGTGAAGCGCGATCACGCACTGCAGCATCCTAACTGGAATATGGGAGCGAAGATCACTATCGATTCCGCTACCCTCATGAACAAGGGACTGGAAATGATCGAAGCCAAATGGCTGTTCAATCTGAAGCCTGAGCAGATAGAAGTGCTGGTGCATCCGCAAAGCATCATCCATAGCATGGTGATGTTTGAAGACGGCAGCATCAAAGCGCAGATGGGCCTGCCCGATATGAAGCTGCCTATCCAGTATGCGATGGCATTCCCCGGCCGGATCCCGAACGATTTTCCAAGATATGATTTCCGCAAACCTTCACAGCTGAGCTTCGAAGAGCCGGATGTGAAAACATTCCGCAATCTCACGCTGGCCACCGATGCGCTTTTCAAGGGAGGTAATCTTCCCTGCGTGCTGAATGCGGCCAATGAAATTGCGGTGTATGCTTTCCTGCGCAACAGGATCGGATTCCTGGACATGACGGACCTGATAGAGAAAACCATGGAGGCGATCCCATTCATAGAGCATCCCACACTGGAAGAATATTTTGAGAGTGATGCGGAGGCCCGTAATTTCGCCGCTTCGGCAATTAAGCTTTGATTTTCAGGCCATCTGCCGGAACCGGAACTGTTTGAGCTCCGTTAATAAATTGGGAATTTATATCAACGGCGGGCCTGGAACGCTGATATATAATGATTTCAGCATTTTTAATCGTACATTGAAAACCTGGAATTATTCACTTAAAAATTTACAACAGGATTCTGATTCATATGATAACATTGTTAGCAATCGATTGGGCAGTAGTAGGCATTAAGGCGGTACAGTTACTATTGTGTTTGTCCATCCTGGTAGTGCTTCACGAGATGGGCCATTTTCTCCCGGCCAAATGGTTTAAGTGCAGAGTTGAAAAGTTCTACCTCTTCTTCGATCCTTACTTTTCCATCGTTAAAAAGAAAATTGGTGATACCGTTTACGGGATCGGCTGGTTGCCACTGGGTGGTTATGTGAAGATCTCCGGTATGATCGATGAGAGCATGGACAAAGAGCAAATGAAACAGGAGCCACAGCCCTGGGAGTTCCGCAGCAAACCAGCCTGGCAGCGACTGATCATCATGATCGGCGGTGTAACCGTGAACGTGATCCTCGGCTTCCTGCTCTTCGCGATGATTCTGTTCGTTTGGGGCGAAAGAAAATTGCCCATGGCCAATCTGCCGCATGGTGTTGCCACCAATGTGATCAGTGAGAAAGCAGGATTGAAGAGCGGAGACAGGATCCTGAGCATCGATGGCCGACCTGTAGACGATTTCTTCTCCCTCACCAAAGATGTGATCCTTGATGAAGCACAGGTTTTGCAGGTAGAGCGTGATGGTCAGAAAATGGATATCCCTGTTCCCAAAGGAACTATCAATAGCCTGATCAAGCGCAAGGCGCAACTGGTTGAACCCAGGGTATATCCCATTGTGGACACTGTTGTGAGAGCAGTGACCAACTTCACTCAGGACAGCCTCGTGAAAGGAGACAAGATCATTGCCCTGAACGGTACAGCTGTTACCTATTTCGATGAGTTCCTCAAATCCAAAAAGGAGCTGAAGAACCAGGAGATCAGCATGACCGTTCTTCGTGGAGCCGACACCGTTGAAGTGCGTGCTAAAACAGACAGCAACGCTTCCGTTGGTTTCAATACCGATATTTACAAACAGGCAGGCGCATTCGATCAGAAATATGGTTTCTTCGCTTCTATCCCTGCGGGTATCCATAAGGGTTGGGAAACGCTAAGCATGAATGTAAAGAATTTCAAACTCCTCTTTACTTCCGATGAAGTGAAAGCCAGCGAATCGCTCGGCAGCTTTATCAGTATCGGTAATATGTTTGCCGATCAGTGGGATTGGGAAAGGTTTTGGACCATGACTGCTTTGCTGAGTATGGTGCTGGCCTTTATGAATATCCTGCCGATCCCTGCGCTGGATGGTGGTCACGTGATGTTCACACTCTATGAAATGGTTACCGGCAGAAAGCCTGGCGAGAAATTCCTGGAGTATGCACAGATGGTGGGCATGGTGCTGCTGCTGGCTTTGATGGCTTACGCGTTCGGTCTGGATATCTGGAGAACGATCACAGGAAAAGGATAACATTCCACGATATTAATTTCTGCTAAAACCCGCCAATGTGCGGGTTTTTATTTGCGCCGCCTTTTGTGCTGTTATGGAATTAACATAGTTTGCAGCCTGCAGCCGTCAACTAACTGTACTCCTTTGTCTATTTATCAATCATACGCAGAACAACAATTGCTTCTTCAGATCTCACGAAGAGATGAACTGGCTTTTGCAGAACTGGTGAAACGCTATCGCGAAAACATCTATACCACTGCATTGCGGCTGGTACACCGCCGCGTGCTGGCAGAAGAAGTGCTGCAGGATGTATTTCTGAAAGTATGGCTGAATGCAGCAGGTTTACCGGAGCTGGATAATTTCCCAGCCTGGCTGAATCGCGTAGCACGCAACACCATTTACACGGCTTTCCGGCAGTCGCTGAAAGAGAATGTAGTGGAATTGAACGAAGAGGTTGAAGAGGCCGCTCATTTCCTGGAGGAAGACAGGATACTCGATAAAGAATACAGCGCATTATTGCATGAAGCTGTGAACAGCCTGCCTCCCAGGCAGCAACAAACCTGGCGGCTTATTCGCGAGGAAGGAAAGAAAAGAGCGGAAGTAGCAGCCGAATTGAATATCTCCCCCGAAACCGTAAAATTTCATCTCGAGGCTGCTGTAAAAAATGTACGCGCCTATTGCCTCAGTCGCTTGCCTGCTGCTATCGCCATGCTTCTGATCGGCATCAAATAATTTTTTTCATTTCACCCTCCCCACTGCTGAATTTTTGGAGACAATAGTATTGAAGCTATTGTTATGACCACAGATAAACTGATTGAACTATTCGGAAAATGTCAGTCGCAAACGGCAACCGCTGCAGAGAAAGCGGTGTTGCTTTCCATGCTGGAAGATGCCGGTAATGAAGAAGCGATCAGGAACCTGATCGACGGGCAACTGGCGGAAGAAAAACCGTTGCAGGATATTTCAGATAGTACATTCAACGCCATGCTGGAAGCTATTTTCAGGGCAGGCAATAATCTGCCGGCTCCTGTTCGCAAAATATCTTTCCTGCAACGCTGGGGCAGGGTGGCTGCGGCTGTACTTATACTGTTGGCAGGCATTACGGCCATTGCCTTATTGATGAACAGGAAAGAGGAGCATCAGCAACCTGCACTGGTACAGTATCCGCTGGATCTGCCTCCCGGAAAAAATGGCGCGGTGCTAACCCTTTCCGATGGTTCACAACTGGTACTCGATTCATTGAACAATGGATTGATCGGTACACAGAATGGTGCAGCAGTAGTACTCAAAAACGGAGAGCTTGCTTATCAGCCAGCTGAACAAACCTCCGTAACTGTTACTTTCAATACAATGTCTACCCCCAAAGGAAGACAATTCTCTTTATTGCTTCCCGATGGAACCAAAGTTTGGCTGAATGCGGCTAGTAGTCTCCGTTACCCGACAATATTCGCAGACAATGAAAGGAAGGTGGAAATAAGCGGTGAAGCATATTTCGAAGTAGCGAAAGATGCCAGGAAACCATTTTATGTAAGCATTGGTGGTCGTGCAGCTATCGAAGTGCTTGGTACCAGTTTCAATGTGAATGCTTATGAAAATGAAGTGGCTGTAAATACTACGCTGATCGATGGATCGATTGCCGTGTCTGCATTGTCAGGTACACTAAAGCCAGGCGGCAACAGGGTTGTATTGCAACCGGCACAACTGGCGCGCATCACTACTCAGGCCGGAGCCAATACTCAACCGGAAAAGATACTCGTAGTGGATAATGTAGATACCGGAAAAATTACCGCCTGGAAGGATGGCATCTTCAACTTCAATGGTACAAGGCTGGAAGAAGTGATGCGGCAGCTTGAAAGGTGGTACGATATAAAAGTGGTGTATGAAAAAGAAATTCCCAATATCCGTTTCGGCGGAAAAATGAGCAGGAACCTTAATCTCGATGAATTACTGAAAATACTGGAAGCCTCTGAAGTCAGATTCAGGATGGAAGAAGGTCGTCGCCTTGTTGTACTTCCCTGATTTCATTATCCTATACTGTTATTCCATTTCTCCTTTCCTGGTAAACTTGAACAGTTAACTGTCAGTGATGAACCGTATACACGGGCTCGTCTGAATGCATGCTGCCCATCAAAAACAAAACCGCCACGGATTAGGCCCCGTAGCGGCGATGTTTGGGTTGATGCTAAACTCGATTGATAAGTTTTTTTCTAACCAAACTGCAACAAAAGTATGCAAAAAACTGCTTTTACTTTCCATTGCTGCGTCCTCCTGCAATCGATACCAGGATGGGGGATGAAGGGAAAGGAAAATTCCGGAAGGCTACTGCTGCTTCCGGTACAAACCAGGAGAATTATGAGACTGCTCGCATTTTATCTTTTAGTGGCTTCCTTTGCTGTTTCTGCTAAACCGGTAGCGCAAACCATTACGGTATCCGGCAAAAACTTTGCACTGGACCAGCTGTTCAATGTAATCGAAAAACAAACGGGCTTCATGGTGGTGTACAATATGGACCTGCTGGAAAACACAAAGCCAGTATCGGTTTCCGTTCGCCAAATGCCACTGAAGGATTTTTTGAAAACGGTATTCAAAGATCAGCCGCTTGGCTTTCTGGTTTTTGACAATACCAAAACCATTACACTGTCGAGGAAGCAGATAACGGCGCCTGTTCTGAAAGATATTTTGAACCTGTCGCCTTCGATGGATATTTCTGTGAGGCTGATTGCTGCAGGTACTGGTGAACCGGTAGCAGGTGCTTCCGTTACCATCAAAGGCCGAAGGGCGGGAACCATTTCCAGCAGTGCCGGGCAATTCTCCTTATCGAATTTGTCCGATACGGCTTCCATCCTCATCACCTCGATAGGATTTAATCCGGTGGAAGTATCGATAAAACGACTGGCCGCTCTCGAAACAGGCACTTCTTATTTGTTGAAAACCGGTAGTGTGAGAAAAGTGACTGCATCGGAATATGTGATCACGCTCTCGCTCGCAGATAATATACTGGATGAAGCGGTAACTACTGCTTATTCGAGAACCAGTAGAAAACTGGCCATTGGAACGATTGGTACAATCAAAGCGGAGGACATAGAAAAACAACCAGTATTCAATGCCCTTGAGGTACTGGCAGGTAAAGTGCCGGGAGTGAGTGTTACACCCATCTCGGGTAATCGCGCTGCACCTGTACAGGTAATCATAAGAGGGAAAAACTCTATCAATGAAACTACCAGTACGGATCCGCTGTATGTGGTTGACGGAATTCCCTGGACTACACTGAATATTTCCCCTTATTTCGGAAGGTTTCCTACCTCTCTGGGAGCTGTGCAGGGGGGCTTTACAAAAACATATGGAGAGAACCCATTGCTAAGCATCAATCCGAGAGATATTGAAAGAATCGATGTTCTCAAAGATGCCAATGCCACTGCCATTTATGGTTCACGGGGTGCGAATGGCGTGATTCTCATCACTACCAAAAAAGCCCAGAAAGGACCGGCCAGTTTCAATATGTCTGTCAGTAACGGATTGAGTTATGTGCAGAAATACAATACTCTACTCAATACACCGGAATACCTGGCCGTCAGAAGAGAAGCACTCATGAATGACGGAATTACCCCGGATATCTATAATGCACCTGATGTTATGAAATGGGACAGTACCAAATATACCGACTGGCAACGCTGGGCAGCCGGCACCGGAAGTACTACCGATATCAATGCAAGACTGAGCGGCGGTTCGCTGCAGACTAACTATTTCCTGTCTGCCACCTACAGCACAATAAAAGAACCCATGAACCTCGATGGAAAGAACCAGCGGGGCTCATTCAACTCCAGTTTAAATCATACCAGTGCAAACCGCCGGTTCAACATGACCATCGGAAATAACATGGCCATTACACGTGTGAAAGCTTATGCCATCAACGATCTGCAATCGTTACCCCCGAATGCACCGGATGCGTATGATGAAAAGGGAGAATTCAATTTTGAACCCTACAGGGGACAGTACATGAGTGAATTTCCATTCGGTGGTCTTAAAAAGCCGAGTGACAGTAAAACCTTTTCATTGGCAAGTCATATCAATGTTAGTTACGAATTGCTGAAGGGATTGACCCTTTCAGCAAGAGCAGGCTACAACTATTCCCAGAACGAAAATGGCGATTATACACCCGCGGCTGCCAGCGACCCCCTTTACCCAGGAAACTATTCAATGGCCTTCTTTGGTAAAACCCTGAACAAAAGCTGGACGGTTGAACCGCAATTACGCTACAATACTTATCTGGGAAGAGGCAACCTGTCTGTACAGCTCATTACCAATATGCAATCTGTAACCACCCGTAGTGAAACAGTTACCGCCAGTCTTTTTCCCAGTGATGAAATGATGAAGAGCTATATGTATGCCAGCCTGAAAGATTTCCAGGAGAACTATGGTGAGTATAAGAATGTTTTTGCTGTAGCAACAATCAGGTATGATTGGGACAATAAATATAGTATCAACCTCGTGGGGAGAAGGGATGGATCTTCCCGTTTTGGCCCCGGCAAACAATTCGGGAGCTTCGGATCTGCTGGTTTTGCCTGGGTAGCATCGGAAGAAGGATGGCTTAAAAAACTAATGCCCTCCTGGATGAACCTTGTAAAGTTCAGTGCCAGCTACGGCAAAACAGGTTCCGACAATATTGGTGATTATGAATATTTGTCGAGATGGTCGAATCTTCTGGTACTTGGAGGAGCAAACGGTATGCTTGCCTACAATAACGTCAATGCCTTTCATGTGATCAGACCGCTGAACCAGGATTTCCGATGGGAAACCAATTTGAAGTCTGACATCACAGCTTCACTGGGATTTCTCCAGAATAAACTCATGCTGGACATGACCTGGTACAGCGAGTTGTCGAAAGATCAACTGACAAATGTTGATATGCCGTTTATGACAGGTTTTGGTGCTGCATTGGAAAACAGAGATGCCCAGGTGCGCAACAGTGGTATCGAATTCAACCTGAGCGCAAATCTGATAAATTCAAAGGATTGGGGGCTCAGCCTTTCTTTCAATATCGGCAGGAATTGGAACAAGCTGGTTGATTTTCCCAGTCTCGAAAATTCTGTGTACAAAGGAAGATTAAGAGTAGGTTCCTCCACCTCCACCATGTATTTACTCAGATACACCGGCATTGATCCCATGACGGGGTACTATACTTTTGAAGACAGGAATAAAGACGGGAAAGTGTACAGAGGCAGCAATCAATTCCCACAGGAGGCTATTGATGACCGTTATATTGAAGTGGAGCAGGAAGTGAAATACCAGGGTGGCTTTGGCATCAACCTCAGATGGAAAAGCCTTATGTTGTCATCTTTCTTCGATTTCGAGAACAAACTGGGGCTGGATCCTTATCTGCTGATTGTTCCCGGAGGGAGATTCAATTCCGTGGTACCGGACGCCATCAAAAACAACCATTGGAAAAAACCGGGAGATCAGGCTATCTATCCCAGGTATACCACCATGCCTTCCTTGCTGGGCCCCATCGAAAATTCCGATGCAGCCTGGGTGAACCGGTCGTTTGTACGAATGAATACGCTTTCCGTATCCTGGGAGTTGCCTGCCACCTGGCTCAACCGTATTAAAATGAAAGGAGCTTCACTGGCGGTTCAAACAGGAAACCTTTTCATCTTCTCGCCCTATAAGGATATCAACCCCGATATGCAAAAACTGAGTTCGGCCATCCCGCGTTCCAGAACTATTACCACCAGGTTGTCATTCAATTTCTAAATAAGAAGTATGAGCATGAAACTTTTTTCAAAATCGATATATACCGTGGCTCTCTGCCTTTTTTTAACTGCGTGCAAAAAGCTGTTGGATATTGCACCTCCGATCAATTCCGTTACCACAGAGGAACTATTTGCCGATAACAAACAGGCGGAGTGGGCAATGGCGGGTATCTATTCCAAGATGATCAATGGTACTGATTATGTATTCATCGAAGAGGGAGCAAATGTCAATTTTGCGGCTGGTCTTTCCACTATTCAGGGAGCCCTGTCAGCTGACGAAATGGTACCGGGAGTAAGCCGTGCCGGTACGCCGGAAACGAATGCGATGCAGAATAAACTCACCATTGCTTCAGGAGCCAGAACAGACGCTATCTGGATCAGTGCATATAGGATCATCTTCGATGCCAATGCACTGATCGAAGGCATCGAAGCATCAACCGCAATAGCGCTTACCGATAGCGTCAGAAAACAGTTGACAGGAGAAGCCCTTGCCATCCGTGCATTCACTTATTTCTACCTGGTAAACTTTTTTGGAGATGTGCCGTTGCTGATCAATTCCGATTACCGGAAGAATGCAGTCCAGCCCCGGTCGGCTGTGGCAAAAGTGTATGAGCAGATCAAAACCGATCTTGTCAGAGCAAAGTCATTGCTGAACGATGATTACAAGCTGCACAATACGGAAAGAGTGCGGATCACTAAATGGTTCGCTGAAGCACTGCTGAGCAGGGTATACCTCTACACGGGAGAGTACCAGCCAGCGATCATTAGTGCCACAGCTGTGATCGATCAGGCTTCCCTGTTCTCAATAGAACCTGATTTGAATAATGTGTTCACACCCGCAAGCAAAGAGTGTATCTTTCAATTGAAACCATCACAGGAACAAAAGGCTTTTGTACTAAACAACTCACATCCGGAGGCCTATTTGCTGCATCTCGTAACAGGCCTGATGCCAAACTATATCATCAGCCAGCCATTGCTCGATGCCTTCGAAATAAATGATCAGCGAAAAATAAAATGGACGGAAACGCTGAACCAGCAGCTCATTGCTGCCAAATACAAGCGTTCCGGACAACCGGAATACTATACCGTGATGCGCCTGGCAGAAATGTACCTTATCAGGGCAGAAGCCAGACTGCTGCTATCTCCTGCAAACAAGGCAGACGCCATCGACGACCTGAATGTATTGAGAAAAAGAGCCGATGTGGATGAGCTGGATGATCTGCTTACAATACCACAGGTCACCCAAGCCATTGCCCATGAACGTCGGGTGGAATTATTTGCAGAATGGAGCCATCGCTGGTTCGACCTAAAAAGAACAGGTAAAGCCCACGATGTATTATCTGCCATTCCCTACAAGCAACCCTGGTGGGGCGACTATCAGTTTCTCTATCCCATTCCGGCCGGAGAAATAAGACTGAATGCGAACCTGTCGCAGAATCCTGAATACAATTCAAGGTAACCGGCTGTACTGCAGTTATCTGATTATTCATGCTAAAAAAGTAAATGATGCTTTCTACATATTTCAATGCTGACCGGATCAGCAGCTTCCGGAGCCGGATACTTATTGCCCTTCCTGTAATGCTGTCAATAATGGTGGGCAGTTGTAAAAAAACAACCCTCAATACTGGCAATCCTGCCACCCTGCAGGTTTTCAACGCCCTTGATGAGGAGGTGGCATTGCGTGCGAATCTATCCGGCAATCATCCCATCCAGTACAGCACTGCGCAATTGATGTACAACAAATTTTATTTGCCGAACAATAATGTCTTCTATATTCAATCTTTTCCACAGCCATTCAGTGTCTATTCCGAAACTGATACACTGCCTAAAGACAATCCGGTACTGGATATCGATCTCGATCTGGAAAAAGGGAAAGTATACTCTCTCTTTTTGCATGGAAACAAAACGAATGCAGCCTACACGCTGATCAGCGACCAGCTTCCCACACCTGTTGCAGGAGACAGCGTCACGTTTATACGCTTCGCCAACTTCAGCACCGGCCAGGTGATGAGCGCCAACCTGAAGGGAGAACCCTATGGATCGCTCATTCAAAACCTGGCATTTAAATCTGTTTCAGCATTTATTCCGGTGAAAGCCGACATGTCTGTTACAGACCATGAAATTGAGATCAGAGACCAGACAAGCGGCACCCTCATTGCCACATACATCACTTATGGACTGAACCGGAATAGTCCATACTGGTCTTCACCCAGTATGTGGTTGTACAAAATCAATACACTGGTGCTTACCGGAAAACCGGGAGGGAGTGGAAGCGACATGCAAATGATCTACCAGATGCCGCATTGGTGGTAACAAGCAGCAACATCGGATAAAAATTATATCAACACTATATGAGTACGGTATTAAAAGTGGAGAATCTCTCCCACAGATATTCCAGTGCCTGGGCTATCCGTGATATCAGTTTCGAAATCAGCAAACCGGGTGTGATAGGATTGCTCGGCTCCAATGGAGCCGGCAAATCCACCACCATGAATATCATTTGTGGTGTATTGAATCAAACGGAAGGGGAAGTGTATATCAACGGGATCAATAAAAGGGAGCAACCCAGACTGGCGAAAAAGCAGATCGGTTTCCTGCCACAGACAGCTCCCTTGTACAGCGACTTTACAGTTCAGGAATACCTTACCTATACTGCTGATCTCAGATTCATCGAATCATCAATGGTAAAAAAATCAGTGAGTGAAGCAATGGAAAGAACAGGCATCAGTCATTTCAGTTCGAGACTGATCAAAAACCTGTCGGGAGGGTATAAGCAGCGCGTGGGCATTGCACAGGCCATCATTCATAAGCCTCGCATGGTGGTACTGGATGAACCCACCAATGGGCTTGATCCGAACCAGATCATCGAAGCGCGGAAACTGATCAAAGAAATTGCGCAGGAACACACGGTGTTGCTGAGCTCTCATGTGCTGTCTGAGATCAACCTGCTTTGCAGGGATATCATCATGATCGAAGGAGGCAGGATAGTGTTTTCGGATTCGATGGAATCTTTCAATAACTATATACAGCCTGCTTCGGTGCTGGCAAAGATGAACCGGCCACCTGCGGAAACTGAATTGCTGAAGATTGCCGGTGTTACTAAAGTGCAGTTCCTCTCAGAGCAGCATTGCAGGATCTGGTTCAGTGGCAATACGGCTATTACCCAAAACATTATTACTGCCAGTGTGCAGCATCACTGGGAACTACAGGAAATCAATCTGGAGAGATCCATACTCGATGATGTGTTCAAACAATTATCCCAATCCTAATGCTTTTTGTAGTGTATGAAAATCATATTTAAAATAGCGAGGGCAGAGCTCAGGTATTTGTTCTTTTCACCCATTGCATGGTTTGTGATCATCATTTTCTATGCAACAGGATTGGGCATTTATTTTTACGCACTGGAGCAAACGAGCAATTACCAGGAAGTGTTGAAAGACCTGCAACCTGATTGGGCTGGTTTTAGCTCTGGCATCGGCAAATTATTGCTGGATGGTGTGATCGGTAAGCTATCAAACTATATGTACCTGTTCATCCCATTACTCACCATGGGAGTGATCAACCGGGAAGTGAGCAACGGAACCATTAGTTTGCTGTATTCGTCCCCGGTGCGTACCAGGGAAATTGTATTGGGCAAATTGCTGGGGCTGATGCTATTCAATCTGATGCTGATATTCGTGTTGGTACTGGTGCTGCTGGCGGTTTGTATACATGTTCAATTGGCTGAATACTACTGGTACCTGTCGATTTTGCTGGGCATGTTCCTGCTCATTAATACCTTTACTGCAATAGGATTATTTATTTCCTGCCTCACCAATTATCAGATCGTGGCGGCTGTGATCACCTTCACGGTGTTCTTCATACTGTCTTATATTTCTTCGTTCTGGCAACAATACGACCTTATCAGGGATATTACCTTTTATCTCTCTTTGTCGGGCAAAGCCAGCGCCATGATTGACGGGCAGATCAGCAGCCGCGATATTATCTATTTTATTTCGATCATCGTTCTGTTCACTGGCTTCGCCATCATCAGGCTGAAAAGTCTGACTGAATCCAGGCCATGGACAGTAGCTGCATCAAGGTACACTGTGCTTACCCTGCTGGTGATTGTGGTAGGATACTGTAGTTCAAGACCCGGTTATATTGCTTATGCCGATGTAACTAAAAATAAACTCAATACCATTCATCCGGCAACACAGGAAGTGCTGCAGCAACTCGATGGCGCTCCGCTGACTGTAACCCTCTTCACCAATCTGCTGGATGATAATGCAGCGATGGGGTTACCCCAGGCAAGAAACAGTTATCTCTGGGGATTGTGGGAACCTTTTACCAGGTTTTATCCCAATATTCAATTTAGGTACGAATACTATTACGATATCAGGGATGGAGACAGTGCGTATTACAAAAAATACCCGGGCAAGAACCTGGATGATATCATGGTGATCGAAGCCGGAATACTGGGCATCCGTCCTTCTTTGTTTAAAAAAGGGGAAGAGATGCGAAAGACACAGGATCTGTCAGCCGAGGGTATGAAACTGGTGATGCAACTTGAATACAAGGGGAAGAAAGAATTCTTACGAACCTATGGTTCCAGCTGGCCCGCACAGGAAAATATCTCAGCCACTATCAGCCGGCTGACACGTAAAAAGGAGCCTCGTATCAGTTTTCTCACCGGACACTATGAAAGGAATCCCTTCAGCTATGCACCCAGAAATTTCGGAGCTGGCACCACTTACAAAAGGAACAGTCGCTCACTGCTGAACAATGGCGTGGATACCGATACCATTTCACTGTCAAATGCCGACATACCTACAGGGATAGACGCACTTATCATTGCCGATCCCAGGTCTGCTTATTCAAAGGATGAGCAGCAGAAGGTCATCAACTGGCTGAACAGGGGCGGGAATGCGATCATTTTCACAGAGCCAGGTAAACAGGAAATACTTCAACCCATATTGAACAGCATCGGTGTACAGGCAGACAACGGAATCATTGTTCGTCCTAACGACCATGAAGTACCCCATTTGTTTGTCAATGGACTCACCAATGCCGGCAATCATCTTGCTAAGGAACCTGCGATGGAACTGTTTCAAAAATATGGATTGGGAGGAATAGTGGTGGCCTATGAAGGTGCGCTGAATCTCAGTGTCATCGACAGCAGTGCTTTCAAAGCCGAGCCGGTCATTTTTCATACAGGTGATGATAAAACATGGATTGAAACTGGGGAACTGGTGGTTGATTCTGCCGCGCCCGTTTTTTCTCCTGCAGCCGGTGATGTGCAAAAAGAGGCTTATATCATTGCTTTGAAACTAACCCGGAAAATCGGTAACAAAGAGCAGCGCATCATTGTGGCTGGGGATGCTGATTTCATGACCATTGACCGTTTCAATATTTCAAGATTCATTGAACTCGGATTGTACAGTTGGGTGCTGAATAACGAGTACCCGATCTATGCAAACTATCCACTGCCGCAGGACAGGTACCTGGAAGTAAAGCAGGCAACAGTAAAAAAAATGAACTGGCTGATCGTATACGGAGGCACAGGCATACTGTTGCTCACAGGCATCATCATACTGGTGCGCAGGAAAAGAAAATAATAATTGTGGAACTAAAGATAATGGAAGATGTATCTCCAGACCGATGAACAAACGATCGATGACCTCAGGCTCTTTGCCAAAAGAGAAGAAAGCGGCATCTACGAAATCTATAACAATACATCCACCCGCGGAGGAGAATTGCTGCTGGAAAAGATGTTCAGGAATCCTTTGTCTGATTTGCAGGCGATCAGGCAAAGAGCCGGTATCATTTCATCTTTTGCGATACAGAACGCGGTATTTCCGGTAAACCCGGCCCTGCTCGACAGTGTTGAGAAATACATAACACAGGAAGAGAAAGCGGGTAACCATCAGCAACCTGTAATGGGTGAAAAGGAGGTTGCCAACGGTGTTACTGCTTTCATCGAACTGTTCCATCTATTGCATGCGTTTTTGGAAAAGGGGCCGGTAAGGAAAGTGGCGGCGCTGGATCAACAGCGGCAGGAAATGATGGAGATACTGCAACATCCTTCCCTGGAGCCGGTTGCCAAAGAAAGACCAAAGAACAGATTGTCATTTGGTGCAGTGACTGCTTTCGATATCCTGATCCGGGTGAAAGAGAGAGGGAAAGTAATTGCTATGTTGAATTTTATTTATCTCATCGATGTATACATTTCGGTGGCTGCGATTTCCAGGAAGAGAAATTTTATTTTCCCAGTTGCACATGAGAAAGGGAGCAGCATTTTAAATCTGAGCGGTGTTTATCATCCCGAACTGAAGGAACAGTGGTGAATGATCTCCGGATGCATGAAGGCAAGTCGGTAATATTTCTCACCGGGGCAAATATGGCGGGCAAATCTACCTTTCTCAGGGCTTTCAGTATTGCTGTATACATAGCCCATATGGGTTTTCCGGTTGCTGCCGGGGCCATGGAGTTTTCCATACTCGATGGTTTCTATACCACCATCAATCTGCCGGATAATTTAGGCATTGGCGCCAGCCATTTTTATGCGGAAGTGTTACGGGTAAAAAAAGTAGCAACTGAATTAAGTACGGGCAAATCTTTGTTCGTGGTATTTGATGAATTGTTCAGAGGTACGAATGTAAAAGATGCGCATGAAGGTACGGTGGCAGTGACACAGGCATTTGCAGACAGGAAGAACAGTTTGTTCCTGATCTCGTCTCATATTGTTGAAGCAGGAGAGGAGTTGAGCCGGAAAGCAAATATAGGTTTTCACTACCTGCCAACACGCATGAATGGCGTGCAGCCTGAATATACCTACAAGCTGGAATCTGGCATCACCGACGACCGGCATGGTATGATCATTATCCGCAATGAAGGTATCCTTGAAACACTCGCCAACGGAAAAAAGAAAGGATGATTAGTCTCATTCAGTCAAAATCTTCAATTACTATTTATGCGTTTTCATATAGACAAGCAGTCGCTGGATGAATTGAATCTCCTGGGAAGGTTCAGGCAGGGCTCTGTGTATTTTCTTTTCAACCAGGTGAAGACCCGCGGGGGAGAACAGTTGCTCGACAAGTATTTCAAATCAGTGCTGACCGATGAGCAGGCCATTAATCAACGTACTGCCATCTTCCGTTTTTTCGAACAGGCAGCCATTCGCTTCCCCTTCGATGC
The DNA here is from genome assembly GCF_007970185.1 of Pseudobacter ginsenosidimutans. Taxonomy (NCBI): domain Bacteria; kingdom Pseudomonadati; phylum Bacteroidota; class Chitinophagia; order Chitinophagales; family Chitinophagaceae; genus Pseudobacter; species Pseudobacter ginsenosidimutans. The sequence goes on from NZ_CP042431.1 coordinate 4,763,127, forward strand.
AGCGCAGCTGGTGCAGATGCAGGAGTACATCGATGCAGGTGGCAGCAGTAGTCGCTGGTATGCACTCGCCAATGTGATGATCAAAAGAACATTGTCATCCCTTACGCGCGACGAACGATACAAATCGATGATTCAGGGGCTGCAGGCAACTATTGTAACGCTGAAAAAATGCCTCACGACCGTGGAGTTGTTATGTCAGCTGGAAGGACCGTACAAACAACGTGTGACGGAGATCCGTTCCATTTTACAGCAGGAAGAGCTGGCCGCTCTCATCGACACAGATATTTATGCGGGTATCAAACTGAGCACGGTAGCCGGGTATGACTACCTGTTAAAAACCAAACTCAACAACGAATTACGGCAATTACTTGATTTCATTGCTGAGCTGGATGTGTATATCACCGTGGCCCAAATTGCAGCAACGAATCATTTCAATTATGCAGTGGCCCTTCCGAAACAAGCCAATGTTTTGCGGGCTGCCAATCTGAAGCATCCCTGCATTCAAAACGCTGTAGGGAATGATATAGAAATGCCGCCGCAAAGCAATGTGGTTTTTCTTACAGGGGCAAACATGGCAGGGAAATCTACCTGGATGAAATCGATCGGTATCAGTATGTACCTGGCTCATATCGGATTTCCTGTAGCAGCGGATTCGATGGAATTCTCCTTGCGGGAAGGAATATTTTCCAGTATTAATGTGGCCGACAATATCGGGTTGGGCTACAGCCATTTTTATGCGGAAGTAGTCCGGGTAAAAACGGCAGCTGATGCCACCTGCACTGGCAGTCACTTGTTACTCATGTTCGATGAACTGTTCAAAGGCACCAATGTGAAAGATGCTTATGATGGTACACTAGCCGTAACCCGCGCATTTGCTGAATATGAGAATTGTCTCTTCATCGTTTCCACCCATATCATCGAAGTGGGGGAAGCCCTCCATGACAAAGAAAATATTCAGTTCCGGTATATGCCTACCGTATTGGAAGGGAATATACCCCGCTATACGTACCAGTTGAAGCAGGGCATCACTGAAGACAGGCAGGGGATGATGATCATTAAGAACGAAGGAATCCTCGAACTAATTTCTACTCAATCCTAACGAAACAAAACCATGACGATAATTTTGAAAATAGCCCGGGCTGAACTGAGGAGTCTTTTTTATTCGCCCGTTGCATGGATAATTATAGTAGTATTCTTTACTGTGTCGGCCGCCTTTTTTGCCGGCCAGCTGATGGATGTCTCCAGGGTGCAGCAGTTGAAGCTGGAGAACGAGCAAGGGTGGACGGGATTTCAAGGCGCACTTTCGCTTAACCTATTTACCAATACCATCAGGCAGGTACTCCAATATTTCTTTATGTTCATTCCCTTGCTCACAATGGGGAGCATCAGCAGGGAGCTGAGTTCGGGTACCATGAAATTGCTCAGTGCCTCACCGGTAAGGATCAGAGAAATCATACTGGGTAAATTTACTGGTTTGGTGCTTTTCGGTCTGGTATTGTTGTCAGCCATAGCCATGCTTTTATTTACCGGCTACTTCAGTATACAAGATGCTGAGTTTGCCTGGTACCTTTCCGTATTACTGGGTTTGTTTCTGTTGTCGGCTACCTATATGGCCATCGGACTTTTTCTTTCCAGCATTACCAGTTATCAGATAGTAGCGGCATTGGCCACTTTTATGACTTTCGTGTTGCTGAATATGGTCGGAAATATTGGTCAGCAGTATGATCTCATCAGGGATATTACCTGGTTTCTTTCCATCACCGGCAGAACAGAACAAATGCTGGAGGGATTGATCACCACAAGAGATGTTCTTTATTTCGTATTGATCATTGCGCTGTTCCTGGGTTTATCGATGCTGGCCATGAAACGCAGGCAGGAATCGAAAAGCTGGTTAAGTTTTCTGCATCTCAACCTGGGATTGATTGTTATAGTGTTAACCCTGGGATATTTTTCATCCAGACCAGCATACACAGGGTATTGGGATGTGACGAGAAATGAGCTGAACACCATCGATACTGCCACCCGGAATATTCTGAAGGAACTGGATGGATCACCTGTTACCGTTACGCTCTATACCAATCTGCTGGGAGAAGGAACGCAGGCAGGACTACCGGTATCCCGCAATGCATATATGTCTGGTATGTGGGACAGGTATATTCGCTTCTATCCGAATATCGATTTCAAATACCAGTACTATTACGATATTAAGAAAGAGGATAGTTCCTTTCTCCAATCCTATCCCGGAAAGAACATTCATCAGATCGCAGCACAAATGGCAAGACTGTACAAGGTAGATACGCAGGATTTTAAAAAGCCGGGAGAGATCGATCAGTTGGCAGACTTTTCTGAGGAACCTTATCGATTGATCATGGAGTTGGAGTATAAGGGGGAGAAATCATTTTTAAGAATTAACGGTGGTAGCTGGCCAGCCGAGCCGAACCTGTCTGCTTCGGTGAGGCGACTGCTGAAAGACAATATGCCGAAAGTGCTGTTCACGACAGGGCATTATGAACGAAGCCCCTGGCGAAACGGAGAGCGTGAGTACGGTAAACATACTAACCTGAAGATGGTGGAGTCGGCAATGATAAATATCGGGATGGAGGCAGATACCATCTCCCTGCGCAGTAATGAAATTCCTGAACAGACAGCTATATTAGCCATCCCCGATCCGAAATCAGTTTTGGAGGCAGATGAACAAAAAAAGATCCTTGCGTATCTGGAAAAGGGTGGGAATGCCATTTTCTATGCAGAGCCGGGCAAGCAGCAATTGCTGAACCCGCTGCTACAATATCTGGGTGTTCATATCGATAAAGGGATATTGGTAAAGCCAGGACTGCATCGATCGCCTGCCTTGTTTGATGCATACCTGAATAAAACCGGCAATTATATGGCCCGGGAAGCTTATATGCAGGTCTTTCAGCAAACGGGACAAAATCCTGCCGGCGCATTCTTTACCGGCGTAAATAATATCAGCTACAGGGATACGAATGGTTTCAAAGTGGAACCGATCATAACCCTGCCAGGAAATGATAATATATGGATAGAAAACGGATTGTTTGTAGCTGATTCGGCTGCGCCTGTATTTGCATTTGAAGAAGGAGATAACAGGAAAGAGGAATATGTGTTGGGGGTGAGGCTTAGCCGGAAACTGAATCATAAAGAGCAGCGAATTGTAGTGGTGGCAGATGCTGATTTTATGTCGGCGGCAAACAATAGCGGCCATTCGATCGGGCTTGGGTTGTACAGCTGGCTTGTGTATAACCGATACCCGGTTTATACAAGTGTAAAACAGGCCAGGGATACCAGGCTTACGATTGGCGCTGGTACAGGGAAAGCCATCTGGTACCTGTATGTGTATATTTTACCAGGGTTGTTGCTGTTGGCGGGTATTCTTATCATCGTACGGAGAAAACGCAAATAGTTTTTGAAACCTTGCAATTTGGCAGTGGCCTGAAATTGCCTTAAATTTGCAGGCTCACTTTATGGGGCTGTACTGGTTTCGACAGCGTAGATCTTTGAAAGTGTAAGCATGTCGTGCGTTGGATAATTAGCACGTAAATCTGAATATTCAAACTTTTATATGGCAATACTCAGTATGCCATGGCCGCTTAATCAGTGATTAAGTAGTCATTAGGGCCGCGTCCGCAAGGGGTTCTTCGGAACCGAGCAGGTTGACCTGTTACCATGCTCCGCCGCCGACTAATAAACCAAAACAGGTTGCTGCTGCAGGGTGTTGTGACTGCAGCTTAAGATGATCGCAACTAAGGAGCAGATTGGTTTGCCGGTTCCCTGCCTGTTCCCGACAATTAATAATCGGATAAGCATGTAGAAAGCTTTTGGAGGATATGTTTGGACGCGGGTTCGAGTCCCGCCAGCTCCACAAAATGGTTTTGCCATATGGCAAAAAATAGCAGAAAAAGCAAAAAAGGCAATTCAATCTGAATTGCCTTTTTTGCTTTTTTTATTTGAAGTGTTCCCACCATTATGTATCTATCAAATCCGGACTTACAATATTTAAGTACTAACCCTTACTTTTGACTTTATTATTTTATCATTAGCCCTTGTTCCTTTCCAGGGATGATTTATCGATGGATACCTACACGCTACATACTGACGAACAGTTGGCCGTTCTTCTTGGAGAAGGGAACCGTGGCGCCTTTACCGAGATTTACAATCGCTACAAGGGTATTCTCTTCGTACATGCCTTCAGAAGGTTGGAAGACCGGGCACAAGCGGAAGATGTGCTGCATGACCTCTTTGCTGCCCTCTGGGCAGGGAGGACCGAACTGCATATCCATTCGGGAAACCTTGGGGGATATCTCTATGCAGCCATCCGCAACAGGATACTGAAGAGCTATGCCAGAGATGCAAATGCCGGCCTTTATATTTCTTCCATCGCAAGTGCCATTGACAGCGGGACTGCAACTACAGACCATCGGGTGCGCGAAAACCAGCTTCGCCAGCACATAGAAAAAGAGATCGCACTCCTGCCAGAAAAAATGAGGGAAGTGTTCATCCTCAGCAGGACAAACCACCTTAGCCATAAAGAGATCGCCGGACAGCTTGGCCTCAGCGAAAAGACGGTGAAGAACCATATCAATCATGCCCTGAAGCTCCTGCGCAAAAAACTCGGCGTACTGCGCTTTATCTACTTGTTGATGTTCTATTAAACTTTTTTCATTTTCTTTTAGGCCCTGAACCTGCCTTGGCGGTCTTACCTTTTAAACGCTATTGCCAAAGGCTATGGAAAAGGAAAATATAAAACCATTACTCGAAAGATACCTCCAGGGGAACGCCAGCCCATCGGAGGTTGAACTGCTGGAGACATGGTACCTGGACTTCCAGGGAAAGGACGATAATGAAATCGATCATGCCATGATCGAAGCATCCACCAACAGGATCTGGCAAAGGCTCCAACAGTCACAGACCAAAACTGCCCGACTCTGGCCGCGCATTGCCGTAGCCGCCTCCCTTCTGTTAGCCATTCTTACCGCAGTCTATTTCATTTTCCGTTCTGATCATGCAGCGATTCCGGTAGTACAGAAATATGATCTTCCTCCCGGAAAGGATGGAGCAACACTTACGCTGGCTGATGGTAGAAAAATTCCTATTGGCGAAGTTCGTTCCGGAAATATTGCAGAAGAAAGTGGAGTACGCATTTTCAAGGATAGCGTTGGACAACTGGTCTATGAAGCAACAAAGCAGGCCGGAGATGGCCAGGCCTTCAACATACTTTCCACCGCTTCCGGACAACAGACCCGGCTGCGTCTTCCCGATGGTTCCCTTGTCTTTCTCAATGCAGGTTCATCCCTGAGGTATCCGACACATTTTAATGGAAATACCAAACGGGAAGTAAGTCTTTCCGGCGAAGGTTATTTTCAGGTGGCAAGTGATCGCAGTCGTCCATTCATCGTCAAATCCCAGGGCCAGCAGGTGGAAGTTCTAGGTACAGCGTTCAATATACTGGCATACGATGATCGAAAGATCAGGACCACCCTGCTGGAAGGAACCGTGGCCATAACTACAGGTGAAAAGAAAACAGTGCTCAGGCCGGGACAGCAGGCATTGGTTCAGGACGGCATTATCTCCGTAAAAGAAGTAGAGGCTGAATATGAGATCGCGTGGAAGGAAGGGTTTTTCCTCTTCAACGGTGACTCGCTCGAAGACATCATGGACAGGATCGGCAAATGGTATGATGTGAAGGTCGTGTTTGCGGACCCTGCATTGAAAGGAGAAAAATTCACCGGTACCGTCAGCAGGTTCGAGCATATCTCCAAAGCACTTGCCATACTCGAAAAAACTAAGGTTGCCTCTTTTTACCTAAGTGATCGAACGGTCACGGTAACGAGAAGGCCTTGAGGATACAAAACAATTCATCAATTTTTATGACCAGCAAACTAACTGCAATATGAAAGAAAACTTCAAGAGCGGATAAACTCCATCAAACGGATAAAAAAAGGCTCCGTTGCGAGCGAAGCCTTTTGACTGTTTCCGTAAAAATCGAACAAACAATTATTACAGGAACTGATGGGTGCCAGCCGGTAGAAGGATGGGCACTTCATCATTAACAGCAATTCAAATGTATAAAATTTATACGAGAAGCCAGCCCGTGCCCGGCGGGTATGGTAGCTGGCTGCTCATAGTCTGTCACGCCCTTTTTGACCAACTGGGCAGCAACAAAAGAAAGTGGATCATGAGAGCCCAACTGATTTTCTCCATCATGCTGATTTCCCTGCTACAGGTAAGCGCCGCAGGATTCGGACAACAGTTTACCCTAAAGAAGAAGGATATTTCCTATACACGACTCTTCTTCGAGATCCGAAAACAGACTGGCTACGACGTGCTGCTGCGCAGTAAAGATTTCGATACCGAAAAAAGGATCGATGCAGATTTCAATGATGCAGACCTGAAGACCGTAATGAAAACAGTATTGTACGGCACACCACTTGTCTTTGAAATAGCTGACAAAACCATAGTGATCAGCAGGCGCCAGGTATCCATCATGGATAAGATCGTCGAAACCAATCAGGCAGTTGATATTTCCGGAAAAGTGCTTGACAGCAACGGCGAACCTCTTGTTGGTGCAACGGTAAAGATAAAAGGCTCGGATAGATTTACGATCACCGATAGCAACGGGGGATATATGCTGAGACAGGTTCCGGATGATGCAGTTATAGTCATCTCTTTCGTTGGATACAGGTCAATGGAAATTGGAGTAAAACCTGGTAAGGTGGTAGTAAAGCTGGAACGGATCAGTAATGAGATGCAGGAGATCAAGGTCAGTGCCGGTTACTATTCCGTTACACGAAGGGAAATGACGGGCAGCATTGCACGTGTTGCCGCAAAGGATATAGAGAACCAGCCGGTCAATAATGTACTGTCCGCTGTTCAGGGCAGGATGGCAGGGGTAAACATTATTCAGAATTCTGGTATTCCCGGTGGAGGATTTGATGTTCAGATCAGAGGAAGAAATAGTTTGAGAAGCTACGTCACAACAGGCTACGATGGCAATAAGCCGCTTTATGTTGTTGATGGTGTTCCTTTGCCACAGGTGAATGATTTCATTACGGGGATGTCTGGAACCTTACATCCCTACAGTGATACAAACCCTCTTCATTCAATCAATCCTGACGACATTGAATCATTTGAAGTGTTGAAGGATGCTGATGCTACGGCTATTTATGGGAGTAAGGGCGCCAATGGCGTTATATTGATCACCACAAAAAAAGGAAAGAAAAAGAAAACTGGAGGCTATATCAAAGCTAGTTATGGCTTGGGTGATATGACCAATTTGCCCAAAATGTTTTCGCTGGAACAATATCTTGAAATGCGAAAACTCGCTTTCGCAAACGATGGAGTTGCTATCCCCGCCAATGCATATGATATCAATGGAACCTGGGATCCCAACAAATCTACTGACTGGCAAAAATATTTCGTAGGCAATCATGCAAAATATTCTGATATACAGTTTGGCCTGTCCGGAGGAACCGGGAATACACAGTTTTCTGTTTCGGGAGCACATAACGAAGAAACAACCATATTTCCCGGGAGTTACCGATACCGCAGGAATAATATTGGTATGAACCTCCAGCATGGTAGTGCCGATGGACGATTGAAAATTGGATTCAGCGGATATGCAGCTTTGCAGGATAATGTGCTTCCTCCTACAGACTTTAATCAGATCTATTCCTCCCTGGCGCCCAATGCACCGGATCTGTATGCGGCCGATGGCTCCATCAATTGGCAGAACAATAATAACCCTATGGGGCCTGCTACACAGACCTATTCCGTTGAAACAAAAAGCTTGAATTCAAACCTGACATTAGGCTATGAGATCGGCAGGGGCTTTAGTGTGAATATGAATGCAGGATATAGTAACTATAACAGCTACGAGCAAAAAATATTTCCTAAGACCACCTACAATCCTGCAAGTAATATCGGCAGCAGTAATTCTACCGTCAGGAAGGGAGAAAAACTCAATCAGAATTGGATCATTGAACCACAACTGAACTATACAGGCAAATGGGATGCACACCAATTCTCTGCGCTCCTGGGTACTTCATTTCAGGAGCAGCAGTCTGATAATATCGTGATACTGGGAAGGAACTTTCCTTCGGACGAAATGCTCGGCAATATTTCAGCTGCGGCAACAATAACCATCCCCAGTGCATACGAATCGAAGTACAGATACCAGGCCATCTACGCAAGATTGAATTACGGATATCAGCAACGTTACTTCGTAAACCTGACGGGTCGCAGAGACGCTTCCAGCCGGTTTGGCATCAATAAACGATATGCCAATTTCGGGGCAGTGGGAGCAGCATGGTTGTTTTCTGAAGAGGGCATATTGAAAAATTGCTCATGGTTAAGCTTCGGTAAATTAAGGGCCAGTTATGGTATAACGGGCAATGACCAAATCGGCGACTATCAATTTTACGATACCTATCAATCTACCGGAGGTTCTTATAATGGGTATACCGGTCTGGTTCCGCAACGACTGTTCAACAAAGATTTTGGTTGGGAAGGTACACGGAAATTCGAAGTGGCCGTGGATCTGGCGTTCCTCAACCAAAGACTGATACTGGACCTCGGATATTATCACAATATCAGTTCCAATCAACTGGTTGGGATCCCAATGCCGGCAACAGTGGGCTTTGGCAGCATGCTTGCAAATTTAGATGCTACAGTACGTAACAGGGGACTGGAATTTTCATTACAGTCTGTAAATATTCGCAAGGGGAAATTTAAATGGACCAGCAACCTGAATTTTACCTTGCCGGAGAACAAGCTCCTTAAGTTTCCAAACCTTGCCAATTCCACCTACGCCAACAAGTTTGAAGTAGGAAAATCCACTACTTTAGGTAAGCTCTACCAATACACCGGCATCGACCAAACCACAGGCTTATACACATTCATGGATATTAATCATGATGGGCGAATCAATGCCACCGACCGTATTGCTGCCAGGGAGATAAGGGAGTACTGGTATGGAGGGATTCAGAATAGTATCCAATATAAGAACTGGTCCTTTGATATCTTGTTGCAAATGGTTAACCAGAGCCAGTACAATATCTATTCGGTGTACGGCAATATTGGTTATATGGAGAATAAACCTTCAGTTTTTCTTGACTATTGGACACCTGAAAATCCTGATGCCCGGTTTCAAAAGCCCAGCGCAGGTTATAATGCAGCAGCCGCAACTTCTGGTTCCCTTTTTACTTCCAGCGATGCTACAGTTTCGGATGTATTTACAGTCCGAGTAAAAAATATCTCGCTAAGCTATCAGTTGCCACCGATTGGACAGCATAAATCAGTTGTCAGATTTTTTGCCAATGGACAAAATCTATTTCTCTTTTCAAATTACAAAGGGAGTAATCCGGAGTTTATGATAGCGGGATTTAGTAGTCCACTGAGAGTTATGAGCCTGGGAATGTCATTGACCTTTTAAAATTTACAAGATGAAACTCATGAAACATATTCTTTCAACTTTGGTCATTTTACATCTTGTGTCAATTACTGGCTGTAAGAAGTTTACAGATGTTGGTTTACCGAAAAGCCAGATTACCAGGGATGTTATTTTTAAAGACGACCAGCTTGCGAAATCTGCTATGGCGGGAGTCTATCGTTCATTGGAAGAGACAGGCTTTCTTTCCGGTTCCCAATCTGGTGCACAGGTAGTGCTGGGAGCTTATACAGACGAGCTGGAGTCTTATGCCGTGGCAACAAATGATGCTTCTGTTTTTTACCAGTTGACCCATCTTGCTACATCAGGCAAGATCCTTAGCATGTGGACTACAACCTATACGCAGGTTTACAATATAAATTCCATTATTGAAGGAGTTGACAATTCAAATGGGATGAGCGCTCCTGTTCGGGATCAGCTGAAGGGAGAAGGTCTTTTTCTGAGAGCTATACTGCACCTCTATCTCGCACAGACCTACAGTGCCGTTCCCTACGTTACATCTACAGCATATGATGTCAACCAGAGCATTGGCAAAATTAGCGTAGAAGAAGTCTATACAAAGTGTCGCAAGGATCTGGAGGACGCACAGTTGTTGCTTCCACAGACTTTGGCGAAAGGGAACAGGATCTATCCTACAAAGATGGCTGCCTATGCTTTGCTGGCAAGGATTGCTTACTATCAGTCTGATTGGAATAAAGCATTGGCATATGCCAACGAAGTACTTGACCATCCGCAATACCAGATGGAACCCGAGCTGGACAAGGTATTCTTAAAAGAGAGTTCAAGTAGCATTTGGCAATTGTTGCCCTATAGCGCCATTTATAATCCTTATCAGGGAAATGTTTTCATCCTGAGAGCTGCTCCACCCACTACAATTGCTTTGCGGGAAGACTTTGTGACGGATTTCGAAAATGGAGATAAGAGAGCAACCTCATGGGTGGGCCAGATCAGGAGCGCCCAAAACCAGATCTATTATTATCCATTCAAGTACAAGCAATATTCCACAAGTACCAGTTCCCTGGAACATTCTGTCATCCTGAGAGTGGAAGAACTAATCCTGATCAGGGCCGAAGCCTTCCTCAAAAAACAACAATACGATCTGGCAGTTGATGACCTGAATGCTATCAGGGGACGTGCGAACCTGTCTTTACTTGAGGAAAATACAGATCCGGAGGATCTGCTCAACATTCTGATAAAAGAGAGAAGATCGGAATTGTTTACTGAATTTGGTCATCGCTATTATGACCTGCGACACTATCAGCGCCTGGACGCAGTAATGTCCGTTAAAAAAACAGGCTGGAAATCCTACTATGCCTACTGGCCACTACCAGAGAAAGAACTACTGCTTAACCCCAACTTAAATCCACAGAATAATGGCTATTAGAATATATATATTGGCCTTACTGCTCATTCCAGGCTTATGCTATTCCCAAAATATTGACAGTCTGCAAGCTATTTATAGCCAATATTATGAAACTGCATTGCTGACTGTTAGTCCTTCGGGTGAATATGCCGTATTGAATCATCACAATACGTTTGGGAAAAATAACGATGTGCTGCTTGACGTGAAAACTGGAAAATCACTATCGCTGGATAAACATATTCGTTACCAGTTTTTAGGAGATGATTGCCTGTTAATGCAGAATATGGAACGCAGCAGATTCATGCATCTAAAGACCCAACAATACCGTGATGTAGCTGGTAGTCATATTCCTGCTATCATTACTAAATCAAGTCAAATTCTGCTGCAAAATAAGGTTGCTAAAGAGGCCTTCCTGACTTCAACAGATGGAGAGGAATTGTGGAAAGCGTCAAACATCAATACCTCCCTGTTTGATGTAAATAACAATCGATTTATCTATGCTTCAGGTGATCAGTTGGTGATCAGAGAACTGAACAGTCATCGGTTAAAAACCTATACACTCGACAGCAACGTTCAATGGATGTTTTCCAACGATCATAGAATCTACTGTGCCAATATTCAGGCAACACAAATAGAACTGTACACTTTGGATCTGCAGTCCAATCAGCTGGCAAAACAAATAATTGTGAGTCCTGCGGATTTGGAATTCGCCTCATCTTTAAATAATTTATTTGAGATCAGAGAAGATAAACACTTCCTGTTTCCCATGTATTTAAAAAGTAAATTAAATGACAAGAAGAATCCTGAATTAATAATTACCTATTCCAACAGAAGTGGCAAGGACAAGTTTTTAAACCATCATTTGGGTATTTATGATCTTAAGAACGGGCAATGGGACTATAAACCTGATACAAAGCAAAAACTGCCTGTTTACAAATTTTTGAATGAAAAAGGTGACTTTGTTGTGTACGATGAAAGTGGGGATGTAGTGGAAGAACAGCAAAATGTTATTCTGGATCTGAATTTGATTTTAGATTATGGTAAAAGTTCATGCTTACTGCCTAAAAAAAGAATACATGACGGCAATTATCTATGGGATCGGGGTACTGAACAATTCATTTATTTCGATCAAAAAAGATGGAGGTTTCATCATATCAAAACAGGGGCAGATCAGGAGCTATTGCCTTTGGGTGCCGGGGGATGGCATGCCTACCAGGCACGTAGAGGAAGTAGTGGCCTTGCAGACGAACCAGAGGTTAAGCCAATTCATATCCGCAACAGATCTGCCATTATGTTGTCTAATCAGTTCGATTACTTTATTGTGGATCTCAAAACTCATCAATTAGAGAGGATCACCAAAGGGGAAGAACAACAGATCAAATATGAACTGCAGTTATCCAGGGAACAGTATCCGAAATCATCCTGGAATATTGGGTTTGCTGAAATTGACCTGGAAAAGGAGATTACTTTCAAGCTCTTTAACCTTAAGACCTATAATTCAGGATTTGCCACCTATTTACATAAAAAGAAAAAAAACGATCTCTTTCAACTAGGACATTACAGGGAGATCATTAAGTATAACAACGGACATTTTTTACCTCTCATTTTGCGTTAGAACCTTTTAGACTGACAAAATTAGAAAAAGGGAAATACACGATTGTATATGAATCTTTAAAAACAGAAATAAAGGACTTAACAGGTACAAAATATCAAATCTTTCAATATCAAACAAGTTATGGTACGGCCAATGCTGCGATCTTGTTTCCTGTTGGTTATGACAGTCAGAAGAAGTATCCGATGATAGTGAATATTTATGAAGTGCAGTCACGTGATCTATTGTATTTCTTGCCGCCATATTTAACGGTAACATATGGCTTCAATTATTTGCACTATTTGATGAATGGGTACATTGTGTTGCTTCCTGATCTTCAATATGAAATCGGTAATGTTAAAAATAGTGTGATCAAATCCCTGGAAAGTAGTACTGAGGCCGCCAAATTATTGGCACCTGTTGATGATAATAATATCGGCGTTTTGGGTTTATCATTCGGCGGTTATGAAACCGGTCTTGCATTGACCAATTCCAGGTACTTCAAGACCGGCGTTGCTGGCGTTATGGTTTCGGATCTGGTATCGCACGCGCTTAGTAAGTCTGAATTCATAACAATGCCCAATTACATGCGGACGGAAAATCATCAAATGAGAATGAAACATAACTTATTTGATAACTGGAATACTTATTTGGAGAATTCACCGGTCTATCATATGAAAAACATTAACGCACCCGTATTGATCTGGACCGGACTGAAAGATAAAAATGTACCACCGGCCCAATCAAAGATGTTTTTTCTTGGCATGAAAAGATTACAGAAGAAAGCTGTTTTGCTGGAATATACCAATGAAACGCATAATGTTTTCCTGCCGTCCAATCAATTGGACCTTAATGTTAAGATCTGGCAGTGGTTCGATTATTACTTGAAAAACAAACGTCCGGCAGACTGGATAATACCTCTCACAGAATAACAGGAGATAAGGAAGAAGACCGCCCGGCACTGAGTGCGCGGGCGATCTTTTCTATTAAATATTGTTTTCTTATTTGGCTGAAAGTGCCACACCTTCAAACTCTATCCCTCCCCATCCATGCTTCATGAATTGCCTGATATTCTGATGATCAGTTCCGTCAGGTGTATTCAGCACCGCCTGATAATGTTCCGCAAACAATAACAATGTATCTTCTTTGCTGAGGCCGTTCAATTGAGCAAAGGTGAAAACCTTTGCGCTGCCCTGATTCTGCGTTGCTTCATTAAAGGCTTCGCCATTTTTAAAGGCCGTAGGCTGATGCTGGTAGCGGGTTTCAATGAATTCGATTACTTCTTTGAAAGGAATCGCATTGGCTTTGAGACTTTGGATCAAATCGGTCAGTTGTTCTTGCATCTGAATATCTTGAATTGAAATGAATTGAAATGAATTGAAATGAATTGAATTTGTGAGGGCAAAAATAGAAAAATATAAAAGATAATGCTGCATAAAAGGCAAGGCCCTCCCAAAGAATTGGGAAGGCCTTTCTAGTGCCAATTTGAAGCGATTTTATTCTATTTTTTCAGAAATTTTACTGTTTGTGTCTGACCGTTCATATTCATCGCAGCGATATACACATTTCCATTTATGATCGATGCAGGTATCCTTACCGTATTTATTCCCTTTTCCAGTTTTACTTTTTCTGCGGAAATAACACGTCCTGAAATGTCGGTGATTCGCAACCAGGCCTCTTCTGCTATTTTTGAATTAACGAGTAAGTGAACGGATGAATTCTCAGCTTTCAATACTTTGAACGACTGTAATTGGTCCGATTGTTTTTGAACGGTGTAAACAGAAGCGATCGGAGGTGGCGTTGCATTGAGGGAATAGTTGTGAATGGAATCCTGCAAAGCTCTCAGATTCTCTACCAGTTTCACCGTATTCAAAGGAGTGGCGCTTCCGAACATTTCAAATCCTCCGCTATAGCCTAAGGATGATGATGTGAGTACTAACAGTCCATCTCCGATCTGGTAAGTGAGAAGATAAGGCCGGTCGGGATTGGCGCCAAAGGATGCTGTGGCTAATTTTCGCCACCCTGCAGAAGGTGTATAGGCTTGTGATGGCGTCATGCCGTCTCTTACAGTTACATTGATATTGTTGGGTGTGGTAAGCCATTGGCCCATCTCTCTGAAAACTGTTTCGCGGGTTGCTGATGTGGCGCTGGACCAGGCTACGGAAGGCAAACCCGTGAACCAGGTATTGATGGGAACATTGCTTCCGGAAATGACAACCAGTCTGCCCTTGCTCACAAAATCCGTGATCTGGTTTTGAAAGAAACTATTCGATAATGAAATGCCTGTGCTGAAATATTTGATCAGCAGCACGGCAGCGTCTTCATCCAGTTTAGCGTTGAGCTCTGTTTCTCCGGTTACTCCCGAGCTGACCTGCCAGTTCCTTTTTTGGAATTCTACGGAAATGGGGAACCTGTTGGCGCTGCCCTGGTCGTACAAAATGATCTTGTTGAACAAAGGATCGGTGATCTCATTCACCAGTTTCACTTCCGCGAAATTGTTTTGATTATAGAAGGATCCATCGGGCCAGCCTGAATTGCCTTCGGGTCTTCCGCGTTTGATCTGCATTTTGAAAGCAGCGTTTTCTGCAGGCGTGATACCGATGGCACTGAATGGAATGGTAATGGTGGTGGTCCAGGTACTATCTGTTGTTGAAAAGCTGTTGGTGGCAGACCAGGCAGGAGAGGAGGTCCAGGACGTTACGAAATTGGTGCCACCCTTTGAACTGGCATCATAGCGCCAGGGCGTTCCATTTTTCGCGTTCACTGCAAAACGGATATAGGCAGGATTGGAGCTGTCTTTTTGCAGATAGATCTCGATTCGGTCGTCTGTGAGTATATTTCCATCATCATGGGCAGTGGCTGTTTGAATCCTGTTGGCAACATCATAATCATGGTTCACGATCCGGATAACAAGATTGGTTGTATTCCAGGTCATTTTTACATCGGTCTGTTCGGTTACTGATTGTCCGTTACTGTTCTCGAATGCAGGTAATCGTGGAACTGAATCCCAGTTGATGGTCCCTGTTACTTTCACTACGGATGTGCTATACCGATAGGCGCGTTCTGTTTTGTAATTGAAGATCTTTTGCCAGTTCAGCAACATTTTACTTTCCAGCGCTATCTGTGCATTCCTGCTTGCGAGCAATGCAGAATCTGTTACATCGTTCTCAAGAGTGGTGCGGGCAATGCGCAGGTGATTGTTCAGTTTTACAAATTTGGGGATCGACAGGAAATTGTCCACGAAGTTGGCAGGCGAGTTATTGTATCCTTTGATATCACCGGGTGCATTCCTCCAGGCGGTATCGAAAGTTTTGTAATAGTCCCTCATATGTGGCCCGGCCGTGCCGTAGATCACGTTGTTCCAGTCGTTCACGATACTATCTGCATTCACTGTATCCCACATGGCCCTGGCGGCTGCATACAGG
Source organism: Pseudobacter ginsenosidimutans (assembly GCF_007970185.1). NCBI lineage: Bacteria > Pseudomonadati > Bacteroidota > Chitinophagia > Chitinophagales > Chitinophagaceae > Pseudobacter > Pseudobacter ginsenosidimutans. Next base: position 4,778,969 of record NZ_CP042431.1, read on the forward strand.
TTGATCCGGTTGGTATTCCAGTTGGTATTCTCCGGAGAAGTGGAATTGCGATAGGGCCGAAGCTCAGACATATATCCTACCAGTCCATTTGTTTTCATCCAGTCCATTTGTTCAATTTCCCATTTAACCAGGGGTACATACATCGGATCTGTGAACATGATATATTCATACCCCCTGATCCCCATTTGTACATTTTTTCCCAGCCATCCGGTGACCTCTGTGTTGGGAATATTGTTGGTGGCATCAGAACTGCTCATGAATGAATGACGATAGCAGGCTTCGTACAATGCATAACCTACAAATTCAAATGGAGCTGCATCGTTCTGTGGTACAGCTTTGTAGCCCTGGTAAGCATAAGTCCAGTATCTTTTTCCGGGATGTGTGAGTTCCACTTTTTCCATTACGATCCTGGTGAAATTCTGCCAGCGGGTACTTACTGTTGCACCAAGTGGCCGGCAATAAACCGTATCCCTGCAATAGAGCTGGTTGTCTACCGGATACATATGAACGATATCTACATAAGGATTATCATTCCACCATCCCCTGATCATGTCGGCTACTGCATCCTGAACATCGGGATGACCCCAGCAAATATGAGAGGTAACATTGATGGGGCGGGTACCATCGGATTGCAAGGCTGCCCAATCGGGATGCGCTCTCAATACTGCTGTGTCCAGTTTTATATTATGACCTGCGATGCGTGCGAGAAAGCCTTTCTGTTTTCTCGATTTCATTGTTACAGTATCCGTATCACCTTCTTTGAAACCCACAACATTCATTCTGTTCCTGGCCATCCAGGCATCATTATCAGCGTAATCAGTAGCTATCTGGTTGGTGAGTGCCAGTGTACGGATCGGAAGTTTTGGAGTGTGAAAGATGGCAAGCGAACCTACAGTTACACTGCTTCGCACAGGAATGAATTCACCTGAAACGCCGGGCCAGAGCCAGCGTACGCCCAGGTAATCCTGCAGGAATGTGTAGGTGGCATAGAGCGCTGCTCTCGCTGTTTTCCCAGCCAGGAATAAATTGTTGCCATTTCGCCACACTGCTGTTTGTTCTTCGTTCACATTGGAGCCGCTGAGTCCCATACTTGCTGCATTGGCAGACACCAGGGGATTGGCCAGCGTGCCGATCACGATCTGTGCGCCGCTTACAGGATTACTGTTGATGGCTAATGTTTTGCCTGTCATGATCTGAATACATCTCTGCAATTCCAGCGCTGCATACCAGGAAACCGAAGCAGAGCCTGCATTCACATAGATAGACGCCTGTTGTGAAGGGCTTGCAATGACGAGGTCCTGGGCTTTGCAAATGCTTGCTGTGGCCATAACAAATATCGTCATGGCTGAAAGGGTAAAGCGTTTCAGCATAATATTTAATTTATATAATAATGGAATATCGTGTGCATTAACTGCACGTTCCGGAGGCGCCCATATTTAATGGAAACATTTTGCGGAACAAATCCCTAATCGTTTTTTATTTTTATTAAAGGGTGTACTGCTTGCATTGATTCATGCAGTTGCATTGATATTTATAAAATAAAACACTAAATTGCCCATAGGATAAGGCTTGCCCACAAATGCAATTACTTCTAAACAGCATTCAACACCAAAACGATCAGAAGGCTTTCAAGCAACTGTACCAATTGTTCTTTTTTAAATTGTACCAGTTCGCTTACTCTTATACCCGGTCCAAGGAAAGCTCTGAAGAACTGGTGAACGATGTATTTCTCAATATCTGGCAGAAGAGAGATACACTCGATTCCATCCAGAATATCAATCTGTATCTGTACGTCTCCGTAAAGAACGCTTCACTGAATTACCTGCGCAGGAATAGTCTGCCGGTTCCGGTTTCTGTGGATGATCTGCATGCCGATCACTTTCAGATCACTGCCGATCCTGAGTCTGCCCTTATCAGCCGCGAATTGCAGGGCCAGGTTGCAGCAGCCATCGAGCAATTACCGTCACGTTGTAAACTGATCTTCAAACTGGTAAAGCAGGATGGGCTGAGTTACAAGGAAGTGGCTGATCTATTGGGTATTTCCACAAAAACGGTGGACAGCCAGCTTTGTCTTGCTCTCAAAAAACTCGCGCACCTACTGCATCCTGTCAATAGCTGGTGATCATTTTCAGGAAAACAGAAAAAAACTTTCTCATCGCTTAGGGAATTCCTCCGTATTATGTTTCCTTTAATGAAGGAGCAGCCAGTCGCCCGCGTCATCGCGAGTGGCTTTTGTTTGCTCGAATAACTTTTTATGAAACCAGAGAGATTAATAGAATTACTGGCCAGGCAGATGGGCAATGCAGCATCCGATGCCGAGTTGCTTGAATTGCAGGAATTGATGAAACAATATCCTGATCAGCAGCAGCTGGCGGAAATGTTGCGATCTGTCAAAGCAGAAACTACACAACCTGTTGCTGGCCAGGAAGAGGAAATGGTGAGTGAAAACTGGAATAAGCTACAACAGCAGCTGCAGGCTGAGCAGGATCATATACCAGTATTGCCAATGATGCCCAAAAGAAAGTTCCTGCAAACATGGATGGGCAGGGCAGCAGTTTGGGGAGGCATTATTCTTGTAGCAGGTACTACCTGGTTCATGCTCAATAAACCCGGTCAGCAAAATATTGCCAATGTTCAGCAGTTGAGCGCCACCAATGGCTCTCCTGAAAAAAAGATCCTGCCTGACGGTTCCGTTGTATGGCTGAATGCCCGCAGCACCGTTCGTTATGCAGAAGATCGTGAACTGAACACACGTGATGTTTATCTCGAAGGAGAAGCTTATTTCCAGGTGAAGCAGGATCCTGAGCATCCATTCATCGTTCATGCAGGAAATATAGCGGTGCGTGCATTGGGAACCGAATTCAATGTAACCGCCTACCCGGATGAGAACAGACTGGAAACCACCCTGATCAGTGGAAAGGTGCAGGTGACCATGAATGAAAAACCTGATCAGAAGATCATACTCGCTCCCAATGAAAAACTAACGGTGATCAATAAGGAAATGCTCCGGCCCGGACAGCATGAAGATGCAGCGAATGAGATCAGCTTCCAGGTAGAACCCGTTACCAGTCTTGCTTCTGTGAATGCAGTGCCCGAAGTGGCCTGGTTGCAGGATAAGCTGGCATTCCAGAATGAACAGTTCTCCAAACTGGCAAAGCGGATCGAAAGAAGATACAATGTTCATATGGTGTTCAGGGATTCCACACTGAAACACGAGATCCTTACAGGAACCTTTGAAAATGAAAATATCCGGAAAGCTTTATCCCTGCTGCAGATGACCACTCCTTTCCGATACAGGATAGAAGGGGATTCTGTTTTTCTGAATCGAAACTGATGATTTACAGAAGCTGAAAAGCTGACCTGCGCAACAATGATTTGATGCGGGAACAATATCGTATTGCAGCAAAAATGGAAAAGGATAAAAATAAAAAAGAGGAAGAGCGCTAACTCCTCCTCTGATAATGAATGCAATCGGAACAGGCTCACCTGACAAGTTCACTTGTTCCTTTTATTCATCTTTCAATTCAAATATATGAAGAAAAAGCAATTGTCATGCCTCCGGCATGATGATGCCTTATTGCGTAAAATCGGGCGTTGTATGAAACTGACTTTCCTGTTTCTTTTCGTTTGCAGCCTTCATGTTTCTGCTATCGGGTACGCCCAACGGGTGTTCACGCTCAATATGAAAAATGTTGGAGTGGATGAGGTGTTAAGTCAGTTGCAGAAAGAAAGTGATTACCGTTTCTTTTACAACAACCGTCAGGTGAAAGCGCTGGACAAGGTGAGCATCGTTGTAGAAAATGAAACACTGGCCAATATTCTCGACAGGATACTCAACAAAAAATTATCCTACCAGATCCTCGAAGAAAATATCGTGATCATCTCACCGCCAAAAGCCAGCGGCAGTGCAGATCAACCAATACAGGGCACCGTCACGGATGAAAAAGGGATGCCGCTCACGGGAGTGTCGGTTCAAATAAAAGGAACGAAGAAAGGAGTTACTACAGATGCCAAAGGATCGTTTGCGATCGATGCAGATCCCGGCGCCGTGCTGGTGATCTCTTTCGTTGGATATGAGGCGCAGGAGATAGCTGTGAACAAACAAACCAATCTGCAGGTGAAATTACAATCATCTTCATCTGAACTTGAACAACTGGTGGTGATCGGATACGGAACTGTTCGAAAGAGGGACGTGACCGGTTCTGTTGGACAGGTGAAAGTGAATGAACTGCAGAAAGCCCCTGTGATATCTTTTGAAGAAGCATTGGCCGGAAGAATGGCCGGTGTTAAAGTGACTTCGGCAGATGGACAACCAGGCGCCCCCATCAACGTGGTGATCCGGGGCACCAATTCAGTTACCCAGGATAATTCACCCTTGTACGTGATCGATGGTTTTCCAATGGAAAATCCCGACAACTATACTTTAAATCCTGCGGAAATAGAATCTATTGAAGTATTGAAAGATGCCAGCTCCACCGCAATCTATGGCGCAAGAGGCGCCAATGGCGTTGTGATCATCACCACAAAAAAAGGAAAAATGGGAGACCCTGTAGTTGCCTACAATTCCTACTACGGATTCATGCAGAACAAAAGGAAGATGGATCTGATGAACGCTTACGAATTTGTGAAATACCAATATGAAAGAGACTCCGCAAATGCCAACGCCATTTACCTGACCGATGGAAAAAAAATTGAAGATTTCCGTAATGCGCCCAGTATCGATCTGCAGGATGAGATCTTCCGCAGCAGTCCATTCCAAAATCATTTCCTTTCAGTTAGTGGTGGTAAAGGTGGAACACGCTACGCGGTTTCCGGATCCATCCTCAACCAGGATGGTGTGATCAAAAACTCCGGTTATGATCGCTACCAGGGCAGGGTGAATCTTGATCAAACAGTCAATTCCAATCTCAAGATCGGGATCAACTCCAACTATAGTGTTACCAACAGATTTGGTACAGTGCCTTCTGAACAGGTTACCGGTTTCTTCTATGGCAATCTGCTCTACAGTGTTTGGGGATACAGGCCTGCAACAGGCCGCCCTATCAACGATCCGGTAGATAACCAGGACGATGATTTCCTCAGTCTGCAGGGCTTCAATCCGGTACAGACAGTGGAAAATGAACATCGGAAAAACAGGACAGACCTGCTCACGGTAAATGCATACGCAGAATATGCGATCGGTAAATATCTCAAGCTCCGGGTGAGCGGAGGCCTTACCAAATCGAAGATCACCAGGGAGTCTTTCAATAATTCAAAAACAAGACTGGGCAGTCCGTTGACCACCAGCGGCCAGAACAATGGCATCAATGGTTCCGTGATCTCCAATGAACTGCAAAGCCTGCTGAACGAGAATACACTCAGCTTCAACAAAACATTCAATAAAGATCATAACCTGAATGCCGTGGCAGGTTTTACGGCGCAGAAAACAACCACTTCGTCCTACGGCGCCGCTGCCAACCATATTCCCAATGAAGCGCTGGGCATTGCCGGAATCGATGAAGGGCAACCGGTGAATGTGAACTCCACCGCATCACTGTACACCCTGGCTTCTTTCCTGGCCCGCGTGAATTATTCCTACAAATCGAAATACCTGCTGACCGCTTCCATCCGCTCAGACGGGTCCTCCAAATTCTCTGAAGACAATAAATGGGGCTATTTCCCATCCGCTGCACTGGCATGGCGGCTTGACAGGGAGAACTTCATGAGATCATTCGATTTTATTTCAGATGCCAAACTTCGTGTAAGCTATGGCGTTACCGGTAATAACCGCGTCCCTGATTTCGCTTATCTCTCACAGATAGACCTTCCTTCTTCACTTGGTTACAGCTACAACAACCTTCCGGTGAATGCAGCCATTATTTCCGAGCTGGGCAATATGAACCTGAAATGGGAAAGCACCAATCAGTTCAATGTGGGTATCGACCTGGGTTTTCTCAATGATCGCTTTACCCTGGTGGCGGATTGGTACAGAAAGGTCACTTCCGATCTTTTGCTGAATGCAAAACTCCCTTCCTCCATGGGCTTTACCGATGCAGTGAAGAATATCGGCAAAGTGCAGAACCAGGGATTGGAATTCACGCTCAATTCAGTAAATGTGAAAAACAAGAATTTCACCTGGAATTCCAATTTCAATATTTCATTCAACAGGAATAAAGTGCTGGCGCTGGCAGAGAACCAGTCTACCTTATTCACGCTGGCCACCTGGAATATCGATCTCAGAACGGTTCCCCTGTACATTGCTGAAGTGGGGCAACCCGTTGCCAGGTTCTGGGGTTATCAATGGGAAGGGAATTACCAGTTCAGTGATTTTGATGAGACTGCGCCTAGTGTGTATGTGCTGAAATCAAAGATCGCTACTTACAATAAAGACAGAACGCTCACCAAACCGGGAGATATCAAATACAAAGACATCAATGGTGATGGAGTGGTCAATACGGATGACAGGACCATCATCGGTAACCCCAATCCAAAATTCACCGGTGGTTTTTCCAATGATATCACCTGGAAGAATTTCGATCTGAACGTATTCATCGAATTCTCCTATGGGAATGATGTGATGAATGGCAACCGCATCATTTTTGAAGGCGGCGGCCGCGTGAACCAGAATATGTATGCCACTTACCTGGATCGCTGGACGCCGGAAAATCAGAACAATGAATTTTATCGGACCAACGGGAGAGGACCAGCCGATTTCGGTTACTCCACAAGGGTAGTGGAAGATGCTTCCTATGCCAGGATCAAAACTGTTTCACTGGGTTATAATATTCCGGCCAGGATCATTTCCAAAGCCATGCTGAAAGCCGTTCGTGTGTATGCTTCGGCACAGAACCTGCACACGTTCACGAAGTACAAGGGATTCGATCCTGAAGTATCTGCCTATGGCAATTCGGCGCTGATGCCCGGCTTCGATTATTCTGTGTACCCACGTTCCAGAACAATCATTTTTGGCGCTAATATTTCATTCTAAAGCAACAAGTCATGAAACGATTACTGATTGTTATAACAGCGCTTGGTTTGCTCAGCGCTACTGCCTGTAAGAAATTCCTGGACACTAGACCGGAAGATTTTTCGGTCCCTGAACAATACTACAATACTGAATCACAACTCAACGATGCACTCGCCGGAGTGTATGCATCGCTCACCACTACTTCTACATACGGATTGTATTTGTCGCTTTTTCTGCAGCACGGCAGCGATGAAGGCGTTTATAAGAACACCTCTGCAACCGCCAATGCCATGGTGTATGATCACAATTCTGCCGATTCGTATATCGAGCAGACCTGGCGCGATCTCTATATCGGCATCAACAGGGCCAATTACCTGCTGGCCAATGTGCATAAGCCCGCGATGGATGAAAGGAAACGGAATGCCATCAAGGGTGAAGCGCTTTTCCTTCGTGCATTCATGTATTACCAGCTTGTCACCAACTGGGGTGATGTGCCCCTGTTCCTGGAGCCAACTGTAGACAGTAGAAAAGTGAACAACCCGAAAACGCCTGCCAGGCAGGTGTATGACCAGGTGCTGAGTGATATGAAGGAAGCCAGCACGCTCGTGAATGGCTATACCGAAAACGGAACGCCTGTACATATTTCCAAAACTGCCGTACAGGCAATGATGGCCAGGGTATGTTTGAAGATGGCCGGAGAACCACTGAAGGACATTACAAAATATGAAGAAGCGAGAGCATGGGCGGACAGCGTGATGCAATCCGGGATCCATTCGCTGAATCCCAGCTATCAGCAAATATTCACCAATGAGTCCGCTGATCTTTACGATAACAACAGCAGGGAAGTATTATGGGAGATCGAGTTCTACGGAAACAATGTGGGAGCGCTGGAAATGGGCGGAAGGTTCGTGAATTATGCAGCAGTCACCAATAATAACAAAGAGGCCGGCATCGGATACGGAAGGGTTGGCGCATCGGGCTATCTGCATAAACTCTATGATATAGCCGATCTGCGCCGCGACTGGGCCATTGCTCCCTATACCTTCAGAAGCAACAACAGTTTCGAGGAAGTGCTGAAAGCGCCCACCGATATTTATACGAGAGGGATCGGCAAATGGAGAAGAAAGTATGAAACAGTACTGCCACGCAATACAGATTATGGTCCAACCAACTTCCCCGTGATCCGGTATTCCGATGTATTACTGATGTATGCAGAAGCTGAGAATGCGCTGAACGGTGCTACAGACGCGGCCTATGCAGCTATCAACCAGGTAAGGAGACGCGCTTATGGATTTCCTTCAACACAGCCTGTTACAGCTGTTTCAGTAGTGAACAGCATTGTATTGGCGGCAGCAGGTAATACCGGTTACACCAATACAACGCTCACGATCCCTGTAAGTCTCTCCGGTGGCGGCGGCGCTGATGCTGCTGCTGCGGCAACCGTGAGCTCCACTTCAGGAAAAGTCACATCCATTGCAGTGACCAAACCCGGTATCAATTATACCAGTGCACCATCTGTAACGGTTGGAACAGCCTGGGCCGCCAATACTTTGTATCCTGTGGGTATGCAGGTATTCAATGAAAATCGTTTATACACTGTTACTGCTGCGGGCACATCCACTACAACTGCGCCTACCCATAGCAGTGGGGCCTCTTCACCTGCCGTCACAGGTGCAGTGTTCACCTATGCGGGTGTGCCTGCAACCGGTACGGCCACCATCGCCAGTTATACAGTTGATCTGGCTACCGGCCTTTCAAAAACTGATTTTCAAATTCAGATCATGAACGAAAGGGCCAGGGAGCTTTGCTTTGAAGCTTTACGCAAAGGCGACCTGATCCGCTGGGGCAAATTCCTGGAGCAGATGAAAATGATGGAGACAGATATCAAACAAAACGCCCCGGCCAACATGCAATACACCACCAGGGCCTATACCAATGTGGGAGAAAAACATCTGTTACAACCGATCCCCAGTTCTGAACTGGCATTGAACAATGCGATGGAGCAAAACATATTGTGGAAGTAAAGCCCTTACCCCGTCATGAAAAATTTCCTTCTTTCAGGAATGTTCACAGCATTCCTTTGCAGCTTCATTGCCTTTGTTACCAAAGCTGAAGAATTGATCATCGTAAAAAATGGACAGCAGGCAGTGGTTGTTGTCGGCAAAAACGCCAGCTCTGTTGAGCAATATGCGGCCCGTGAATTACAACGAACCATTCAGTTGATGAGTGGCGCGATGTTGAAAATAGAAAACGGGAATGAACGGATCCCGCGGATCGTGATCGGTACGCCTGCATCACAGGACGAGATTGCGCGGCTGGTGAATGAAATGAAATTGCAGGGAGCAGGTGAAGAACAATTGGCGGTATATCGAACCGGGAATACTTTGTTCCTGGCCGGCAATACGCCCCGGGCTGCCTTGTATGCCACTTACACTTTTCTAACTGATGTGCTGGGCGCACGCTGGTACTGGCCGGGAGCTTCCGGTGAATACATTCCCGAAAGAAAAACGATCACCATCGATACACTGCAAATTTCCGATAGTCCTGATCTTGCCATTCGCTCACTTGCCATCACCGGCGTACCCAATGGCGATCCTGATACAGATACCTGGATGGCGAGGAACAGGTTGAACCTCGTTTCTTCAAGAGCTGGGGGCGACAGTTCGGGAAAAATAATTCCTGTGAGACGGGAGAAAGGGTTCCTGATCCGAATTGCGGGGCATAATGTTATCCTGCCAGAACCATTGTTGCGCGAGCATCCGGAATACCTGGCTGAAATAGGTGGGAAGAGACAGTTCCATCCGAGGAACGCCTCGCACCTCTGCTGGAGCAATCCGGCTGTGCAGGATGAAGTGGTGAAAATGATCGCTGGTTGGTGGAAGGAAAGTCCATATCCCGATATTGTACATTTTTATCCCGCTGATCAAACCTTGTATTGCCAGTGTGGCAATTGCAAAGCGATGGGCGATATCAGTACCCGCTGGCAGAAATTCTCCCGGATACTGATCGGCAAGCTGGAAAAGATTGTCCCGGGCAAACGCTACTGGACCTATGCCTACCTCGAATACAAAAAAGTCCCCGACACCGTACCTGCCCCTTTCGAATTGATACCTTATGCGCTGTATGATGTGAGTTATCGTCACCTGCTGTCTGGCAACAGTGAATACAATAAAGAGTCCATTGCAGAACTTGATGGCTGGATGAGTAAGGGCGTGAACACAGGCATCAGGGGATACGAGTATATCATTTTCAAAGAACCGATGCTAACGCCGATGGTTAGCTGGGTAGTTGATCAGATGCGATGGGCGCATCAACGGGGGCTTACAGCTTATATGTCGGAATTGCCTGCTTTTAATATGCCGGCCAATACTGCGCCTGAGCATACTTACTGGAATTGCAGCAGGCTTGCATTGTATGCGGCAACGCGCGCAATGTGGAATACAGATATTACTGCGGAAGAGGTCGTGAAAGACTGGTGCGCTACTGTTTACGGCCCTGCTGCTGAAGAAATGGTTCAGTATTATTTTGATCTGGAATCTGCCTGGCGCAACAATCCTGAAAAGATCACACTGTTCCTGAATTCCGCAGTGGCGCATGTAGATGATATTTTTTCAGATCCGCTTTTTCAAAAACTGGAGTATCAATTTGAAGCATCTGAAAAAAAGATAAGATCAATAACTGATAGCAGGCAAACAGTAAGGATAGGATCGCAGCTGTCGCTTGAAAAAAAGATGCTGGCCAACTGGAAAAGGCTTTTTGAGCTGAAGCACAGGAATGCCGGCATTCATACAATGGATACTACAAAAAAAGGAATACTGCTGTATGATGCAGGGCAGGATAGTAGTCCATTGTCCATCGCATTGCAGGAGAACGGCTGGGATGTAAGTATAGAGTCAACTGATCTGCTGAAGTTCAAACCTTACCTGCAAACCAGGGCATCGGTGATGTTGCTTCGATATTCAAAAAATGGGAAAGCAGAAAAATGGAATGCAGATACATTCATCAGGAAGAATGTAAAACGATACATTGAAAAAGGTGGAGTGGTAATTCTGGCTGTCAGTGGCGATATTCCTGTGAACAACTGGTTTCCCGGCGTTCCCGCCGTAAAATGGTCGGGCGCAGAACCAGTAAAGTTCAGGAAAACAATTCAGTTGCAATCGGGCAGATGGCAGACATGGCCGAATGATCTGGCGGAATCGCTCAATAAAGGGTTGCCACCGAATAAAGGATTCAGGCCTTTGTCTGAAGGATGGGAAACCCTTGCTGCCATTCCAATGTCAGGTGGTAGCGATGCCGGTTGGTTGTTGCGTAAGAAGATCGGCAAAGGCTGGCTGGTGCTTACCAGCGCCCCGATGGGATATGAAGGCGGATTTGAATTGCTGAGTGGAAGGAACGCGGTAAATGTTGTAAAGCTGATTGAAAACCTGCAGGCAGATAATTCTGATAAATAATTCTGACAAAGATGTTTCGATTCAAAAAAAGATATTTCCTGTTTTGCATTTGCCTGTCTCTCTTTGGGGAACAGGCAAGTGCACAACAGGAATTCGATGGTCTGCGTGGCACACATAACTGGATCGGATTCAGTGATGCATGTAATTCATTGTACCATCATCTTGCCCAACAGGCTTACCATTACCTGGAACAGCGCGCCAAAGGAATTGCAGGTATCAAAACCCTGGCACAATGGAAAGAGAGACAATTGTGGACAAGGAAAAAGTTGCAGGAAGTAACCGGCGCTTTCCCTTCGCGGACCCCAATGAATGAAAAGATCACAAGAACAATTGAGAAAGAAGATTTCAGGATAGAACATATTATTTATGAATCACAACCGGGTTATTATGTTACGGCTTCGCTTTTCATTCCATCGAAAATAAAGGGGAGGATGCCGGCCATCATTTATTGCAGCGGGCATTCCAACACCGGCTACCGTTCTTATCAGAATATTCTGGTCAACCTGGTTAAAAAAGGATTTATCGTTTTTGCCTTTGATCCGGCAGGACAGGGGGAACGATTACAATATTTCAATCCATCAACAGGTAAATCGGATTTTCAATGGCCTGCCTGGGAGCACTCTTATGCAGGAGCGCAGGTATTCCTCACGGGCAATACACTCGCGAATTATTTTATCTGGGATGGGATCCGTGCAGTGGATTATCTGCTTACGAGAAAGGAAGTGGACAGGAACAGGATCGGCATCACGGGCCGCTCCGGTGGCGGTACGCAGGCTGCTTTCATTGCGGCTTTTGATGAACGTATTACTGCAGTTGCCCCGGAAAATTATATCACCAGCTTTCAACGATTGTATCAATCCATGGGGCCGCAGGATGCAGAACAGAATTTTTTCAACGGCATTCAACAGGGGATCGATATGGCAGACCTGTTGCTGGTGCGCGCTCCAAAACCAGCTTTGATCATTGCCACCACGCAGGACATGTTTCCCATTCAGGGGACTATTGAAACCCTGCGCGAACTGGAAAGGATTTATAACGCGTATGATCAACCGGCTCAATGCAAAATGGTGACGGATGATGCGCCGCATGCCAGCACCAAAAAGAACAGGGAAGCAATGTATGCATTCTTTCGCCGTGTGCTGAATAATCCCGGCGATACAACCGACCAGCAATACAAACCGCTGACTGCTGAAGAGTTGAAAGTGACTTCAACAGGACAATTAACTACCTGCCTGAAAGGAGAAACAATTTTCAGTCTGAACAAAAAAGAGGCTGAGCTAAAAATGCAGTCGCTGGAAAAAAAGAGAAACTATACGCCGGGGTATTTTTCTGCAATAGTGCAAAATGCGAAAAGTTTATCAGGTTATCAGGAACCGGACCAGCTTGCTATACCCGTCTTTGCAGGAAGAGCAGAACGGCCCGGTTACAGTATAGAAAAATATCTGCTTAAAGGGGAAGGGGATTACATGATCCCGTATACTGTCTGGAAGCCTGCAATACCATCTGATAAAGTTCTTATCTATCTGGACCCTTCAGGAAAATCCGCCGATGCTGCTACAGGGGGGCGATAGAATGGTTTGTAAAAAAAGGCTTGATGGTGCTGGCGCCGGACCTTCCCGGAACAGGAGAACTGGGGCCGGGAGCATTCAAAGGTGATTCCTATATCGATAGTGTGTCTTACAATCTCTGGTTCTCCGGAATGCTGACGGGAAGAAGTATCGTAGGCATTCAAACCGGAGAACTGATCAGGCTGGTGAAATGGCTTCAGCAAAACTATCATGGTACTGAAATTTACGGCCTCGCTAAAAAGCAAATGGCTCCGGTAATGCTGCATGCGGCTGCATTTGATAACAGCATCCAAAAACTGGCCTTGCTGGGCCCGTATATTTCATGGCGGTCGATCGTTTGCAATGAGCGCTATGATCCTGCATTCCTGTATAGTACTGTGCCGGGCGCAATCGGTGTATACGATCTGCCTGACCTGGCAGCTTCGCTGGCTGGAAAAAAATTGTTGCTGGCCGGTATCACTGATGGAAAAGGGCATACGGATCCCATCGACATTGAAAAAGATCTTTCAGTGATCAGAGCTGCCTATAAGGGAGAGACGCAGCATAACTTACAGATACTTCCATTCACTTCTTTTGAACAAATGAATGGCCAGCTAAGCAACTGGCTTGAAAAATAATTTACAGCTATGAAACCTTCGATCTTGCAATTTGTCCGTACAGTTTTTCGATCCCCTGTGGTCCTTTTCCTTTTATTATTTTTAGCGAATCAGCAGGGATTTGCAAAAGATTTTCCCATCACTCAGTATGGGGCCAAACCTGGCCTCACTTCACTGAATACGGTGAGCATCAACAAAGCCATTGAAGCCTGTTTCAGAAATGGTGGCGGCCGTGTGATTGTGCCAGCTGGGATTTTCAGAACAGGCACCATCACGATGAAAGACCATGTGGAACTGCATCTGGAAGCGGGCGCTGTATTGCTGGCCAGTACTGATTTGAAAGATTTTCCGGTGCAGGCGCAACCCCGTTATCGCTCGCAGAAGGATCCCGGTGGCTGGCGCGCCCTGATCTATGCCAATGAAGTAAAGGATATTGCCATCACCGGCCGCGGAACCATCGATGGCAATGGCGCAGCACAGAAACCGGATCCTGATTCGAAATACAAAAGCGATATGGACGGCCGTCCCCGCAACCTGCTTTTCATTTCCTGTAATAAAATAAAAGTGGAAGGCATCACGATGCGGAATGCCGGGATCTGGAATCAGCATTACCTCGATTGTGAGGATGTTGTGGTAGATAAGATCAACGTGTACAATCATGCCAACCGAAATAATGATGGGATCGATATCGATGGTTGCCGCCGGTTCACTTTATCCAATTCCACTTTCGATACGGATGATGATGCCATCGTGTTGAAAAGTACTGGCGCAGCAGGCTGCGAGAATGTAGTGATCACCAATTGCATCGTTTCCAGTTTCTGCAATGGCATCAAGGCAGGTACAGAATCCACCGGCGGATTCAAGAATATTTCGATCTCCAATTGTATCATCAAACCCAGCAGCAATACCCATCCGCCGATCTATGGTACGGTCCGCGGTATTGCGGGACTCTCTCTTGAAATTGTAGATGGCGGCCTGATGGACGGCGTCAGTATCACCAATATTACTATTGAGGGAACCGACTGCCCTTTGTATGTCCGTCTCGGCAACCGCGCAAGGAAACATACGGCTGCTGCGCCGGAACCACCGGTGGGGCGCATGCGCAATATCGTTATCAGTAATGTGGTAGCATACAATACAGGAAATTATTGTTCGTCCATAACAGGTATACCAGGGCATTTTGTAGAGAACCTTTCGCTTTCCAATATCCAGTTCCTCCACAGGGGCGGCTTGCAGGCCGGTGCTTATATCGATGACATGAGCAAAGTAGTGGAAGATGAGCAGGGGTATCCGCAGCCTACTGTATGGAAGGAACTGCCTTCATCGGGATTGTTCATCCGGCATGCTAAGAATATCCAGGTGAATGGTCTGATGCTGAATGCTGCTGCTGCTGATCCCCGCACGCCTGTGATGGCGCAGGATGTGGATGGACTGCAGATCCAGGGTGTAAACCTGACGAAGAATTTCACCGCGCCGGTCTTCTTTAAAGGCGATAAGGTGAACAATGTAAAAATAGACAGGCCGCTGGGTTGGAACAAACAGGTGTGGCAAGTGCCTGAACCTGCTTTGAAGGAAGTGGATGTATGCGTGTATGGCGGCAGCTCTGCCGGCGTTATGGCTGCATACAGTGCCAGGAAAATGGGAAAGACGGTTGTTCTGATCGAGCCGGGCAAACATGTTGGTGGGCTTACCAGTGGCGGATTAGGCTACACAGATATCGGCAACAAGTTTGCCATCAGTGGCCTCTCGCTGGATTTTTACCGCAGACTGGGAAAGCATTACGGGAATTTCGAGAACTGGATCTTTGAACCTTCTGTAGCGGAAAAAACTTTCAAAGAATATTTGCAAACAGCCGCTGTGCCGGTATTGTATGAATATCGTTTGAAAACTGTACAAAAAGAAAAGGAAACAATTTCTTCCATTATTATCGAATCTTCTTCCGGTGCGCAGGCTGATCAGTTGATCAAAGCAAAAATGTTCATCGATTGCAGCTACGAGGGCGACCTGATGGCAAATGCAGGCGTATCGTACACGGTAGGCCGCGAAAGCAATGAGGAGTACAAAGAAACATACAACGGCGTTCAACTCATGGATGGACACCAATTCCCGGATGGAATCGATCCTTACAAAATAAAGGGAGACACCAGCAGTGGTCTCTTATGGGGAATTTCTTCGAATCCATTAATTGCCACCGGTTCCGGTGATCAACAGGTGCAGGCTTATAATTACAGGATCTGTCTGAGTAATGATCCTGCCAACAGGATCGCAATCCGCAGACCGGCAGATTATGACAGTTCCAGGTATGAATTGCTGCTCCGTTTTATTGATCAGGCCAATCCGCCTGATCTAAAGCCCATCCTGAAGATCGATCTGATGCCCAACAACAAAACTGATATCAACAACAAGGGACCTTTTTCAACCGACATGATCGGTATGAACCATCAGTATCCTGAAGCGGATTATGCAACCAGGGAAAGGATCAGGTGGGAACATGAATCATACACGAAGGGACTGCTCTATTTTATTGGCCATGATCCCCGCGTTCCGCAAAAACTGCGTGAGCAGATGCTGCAATGGGGCTATCCCAAAGATGAATACGAAGACAATGATCATTGGTCGCCACAACTCTATGTACGCGAAGCAAGGCGCATGAAAGGTGCTTATGTAATGACCCAGGCCAACTGTGAAGGCAGGTTGAGTGTGGACGATGGCGTTGCCATGGCGGCTTACACGATGGACTCACACAATTGTCAGCGCATCATTATCGAAAAAAATGGAACGCGCATGGTGAAGAATGAAGGGAATGTGGAAGTGGGAGGATTTGGCCCTTATCCCATCGCTTACAGATCTGTTACGCCAAAGCAATCGGAATGCAGTAACCTGCTGGTGCCTGTGTGTTTATCCGCCAGTCATATCGCCTATGGTTCAATCCGCATGGAACCTGTATTCATGGTGCTGGCACAATCATCGGCCATTGCTGCTTCACTGGCCATCGATCAGAAAATACCGGTACAGCAGGTTGATGCAAAAAAGATCCAAAAGATCATGCAGGCCAATCCATTGCTGGATGGCACTGAGCCTGATATTTTGGTAGATGATTCAGATAGCGCCAACACAAGAATAACAGGATCATGGAAAAAACAAACCCGCAGAAGCTATGGCCCTTCGATGCTGGTGAATGATACGGCTACTAACGGAGAAGCATCCGTGCTTTTTATCCCTGCCATCAAAAAAACAGCACGCTATTCTGTGTATACTTATTTACCGAAGCTGCCCGGGATTGCAGATGAGATACAGGTGGAAATTCATGATGGAAAGAAAACACTGCGCAAAACAATTAAACCTCATGAGATCAAAGTGGCTGGTCAGACTTCCGGTGAATGGATTTGGCTGGGCGACTATGATCTCTCCATCCGGAAAGCACCCTGGGTCCGCATCTCCGGGATGGAGGGAAAGGTTTGGTAGTGGCTGATGCAGTATTGCTGAAGATTGTGGAATGAATTCTACATATTGATCGTTTTCCTGACAAAGCAGTCTCTGCCAGGACCGCTTTGTTGATTTAGCTTAGTATTATGTTTGCGAATCCGGCAGCAATAATTACCTAACTTTAAACAAAATACACTGAATGCAAAACTGGGAGCTTTCCTTCTCATCACTGCTTCCGATCTCATCCGCCGGCAAATCGATCCTGAATGCACTACCCGTTGCAGTTTATATCTGTAATGTGGAAGGACAGATCACTTTTTTCAATGAGGCTGCTGTGAAACTTTGGGGATATGAACCGGATCTTACAGATGAAACACTCAGGTATTGCGCCTGCTTTAAAGTGTTTGCAGACGGTGTGCAAATCCGCCCTGACCAAACACCAATGGCCATTGCACTGCAAAACGGACTGCCGTTCAAAAATGTACAGGCGATCGTGGAAAGGCCCGATGGCACCAGGTTCCATGCTACAATAAATATCAATCCTCTGTTTGATGAAAATGGACAATTGATGGGAGCCGTGAATGTTTTCCAGGATACCTCCGACCTAAAGGAAGCTGAACAGAAACTACTCCATGCGAAAGTCTCCGAGCTCACGGAGATGGAGGAGATGTATCACAAGATGATCGGGGAAGTGGAGGATTATGCCATCATCCTGCTGGACGCCAATGGCATAATCCGTAACTGGAACAGGGGTGCGGAAAAGATCAAAGGGTATCGCGACCATGAAATCGTCGGAAAAAGCTTCCAGGAATTCTATCTCGAAGAAGACAGGAAAGCGGGATTGCCATTGAGCCTGCTCGAGAATGCCAGAAAAAGTGGAAAAGCAATTCATGAAGGATGGCGTAAAAGAAAGGACGGGAGCGCATTTTGGGGAAGCATCGTACTCACTGCATTGCATGATGAAGCGGGAAAGACAATCGGTTTTTCAAAAGTTACCCGCGATCTTACTGAACGAAAACTTACTGAAGACCGCGTGAAAGAATATCTTCAGCAACTGGAATTCCAGAACCGTGAGCTGGAACAATTCGTGTACGCTGCATCGCATGATATGCGGGAACCATTGCGGAAGATCCATTTGTACAATAGTTTCATTGCAGAAAATAATGGAAATACACTTGACGAACAATCAAGCATCTTCCTGAACCGTTCCATCAAGGCCACCAGCCGGATGAACAGGTTGATCGAGGATCTGCTGGCCTATTCACGCGCAACATCCAAAACCAACCAGGAATCCGTTGCCGACCTGCAGCGGATCATCGATGAGATCGAAACAGGTTACAAGGAAGATCCAATGATGGCCGGTCTCGTGATCCGCAGGAACGATCTTCCGAAAATTACAGGTGTTCCCTTTCAATTAAAACAACTTTTTTTCAACCTGATCGATAATGCCATCAAGTACAAACATCCTGACAGGAAAGTGGAGATCGATATAACCTTCCGGGTAGTGAAAGGAACAGCCCTGCTTCAATTGCCTGATGCTTCCAAAGATTATCTAGAACTAACGGTGAAGGACAATGGACTTGGTTTCGATCCGGAATACTCGCAGAAGATCTTCGAGATCTTCCAGCGATTGATACCTGCTGCTTCCGTAAGAGGATCAGGCATGGGGCTGGCCATTTGTAAAAGGATCATGCAGAACCATAACGGGATCATTGAAGCCGATGGTGTACCCGGAGAAGGCGCCAGTTTCAGATTGTATTTTCCTCAGGCGGATCAGGCCCTGCAAAACCGCAATAGCTTCCTCGCCAGATCGTAACATTCCTGGAGGTGGAAGGGTTTGATCAGGTAATCGGTAGCGCCGTTATTCAAACATTCTTCGATATGCAAAGGAGCATTGGAAGTGCTCAGGATTATTTTGGGTGTGCTGGAGTAGCGTGCATCTTCATTCAGTGAAAGCAGTAACTGCGCGCCATTCTTCTGAGGCATATTGTAATCGAATACGATCAGTGAAGGCGTTGGTATAGAATCGTCCCCCATCAAATATTGTAAAGCGGAAATCCCATTGCTGAAAAGATGTAGTTGCACCCCTGGTTCGATGGATTGAATAGCCATCTGCAGAAGCTCCAGGTCTTCAGCGTCATCATCTGCCATAACAATATGTATCGGGCTGTCTGTCTTCGTCATACTAAACAAAATTGGGAAAGCGGGCAAAACAAATTTAAGGAATTTGAAGTCCCTGCCCGTATTTTGATTTTGTGTAGCATTTATCCCGGGAGCTGCATTGAACCAGTTATTGAAATTCAATAAGACCAGTCGCAAATGTCAGCTGCCTGTGATTGCAGGGCTTTGGCGTGGGCAAGCGGCCTCTGGTAATATTTTTTCCATCATCACCACAATGCTTGTTAACTTCAGGAAGCATTTTTCATCAATACGGAATAATATGCAAACAATGTCGCAACTGCAGAAAGGGGAAGCGCTGAAAAAACTGCATCAGCGTTCAGGCATATTCGTTATCCCTAATGCCTGGGATGCAGGTTCGGCCAGAGTGCTGACAGGACTTGGGTTTGAAGCTATCGCCACTACCAGTGCCGGACTGGCGTTTGCCAGGGGAAAGCCGGATGGGGAAGGGGCGCTCACTAAAGGTGAAACCTTTGAAAATGTGGCGGAGATCATTGCAGCCACCTATCTTCCTGTGTCTGCAGACCTGGAAAATGGTTATGGTGATGAACCGGAGGATTGTGCCAAAACCATTCTGGAAGGAGCGGTGCTGGGACTTGCCGGTGGTTCCATCGAAGATGCCACGGGCAGGCCGGGTGATCCGATCTATCCTTTTGAGCTGGCTGTGGAGCGGGTACGCGCTGCCGTGAATGCAGCCCGCAATCTGCCTTTTGAATTCACGCTGACTGCAAGGGCCGAAAATCTGATCTATGGCAGGCCTGATCTGAAAGATACCGTCAACCGGCTTGTAGCCTATGCTGAAGCAGGGGCAGACGTCCTTTTTGCTCCTGGACTTTCCACCCGCGAAGAAATTGAAACCGTAGTGAAAGCTGTAGCTCCCAAACCTGTGAATATTGTGATAGGACTGGGCATCACACGCTTCACACTGGAAGAGCTCGCATCCTTCGGCGTAAAAAGAGTAAGCCTCGGTTCATCGCTTGTAAGGGCCGCCTATAGCGGTTTCTACAAAGCCGCAGAGGAAATCAAACAAAACGGAACATTCTCTTACAATACCGGAACCCTCAGTTACGGAGATATCAATGAAATGCTCAGGTAAGTAGTTATTGTTTTTTCAGCAGAACTGTTTTGGATTGCACAACCAGGGTATCGCCATTCCTTAATCGTGCAAGGCATCCAGGATTGAACATATTCCATACGTCTCCATTGGCACTTGAGCAGGCTGAGTAGGGGTGATTATCGTTGGAGAATGCATAACTCAGAAAAGGGGCAGTCAGTGTTCCGGCTTTAACATTCAGCACATAATCGAAAGAAGGTGTATAAAACGTGCTGTAACCGCCCGCATCGGGTATGGATACTATATTCAATTTGTTGACGGGATACTGCAGGATACTATCTCCCATTTGCATACACCGGAAGTTGGGGTTGGGCATCTGCCACAGCGTTTTACCAACCCAATTCAACAGGTACCGGCCATTGCCGGTCTGCCTATAACTCATTTCCATGGTCATTGGCTGACCGGGATATTTCACGGTGGCTTTTCCCGGCTCCAGTGAAATGGTCACTAGTCCGGTTTCCGGCTCTTCCGTTTGTGCCGATTTGAAAAAACGCTGCAGATCTCTGCTGGCAATATACCTGTTGATCAGCGACTGATCTGTTACTTCACCATTACCTGTATACATTTTGACGCCTGCTATCAGAATTTTGGATGATACGTAGTTGCCGGATGGCATTTGGTCATCGCCGCTTTTGCTGCAGGCGCTAAGGAGTGTAAGGGTGGCTGCCATTGCAGCGAAGCAAATTTGTTTCATAGTAGAATAATGAATGCCAAACTAAGAATGTTTTGGCTGAGAAGCAAACGTATTACAGCCATCTTCTCACCCGGCGGCAATAATTAATATACTGTTCACCGAAGTCCTTTCTCAGCCTGGGCTCTTCATAGAAAATGATGAAGAGATTGAATGCGATGAAAATAGAAACAGTATAAATGAATAATGCAGTGACGGGAACCAGTAAACACTCTCCGGTAAGTATGCTCATAACGCCGATATACATGGGATTTCTTGAATACCTGTAAAGTCCTGCAATTACAAGTTCTTTTGTAGGATCAGCAGGAGAGAGCGTGCCGCGGCCGTCTGTGGCAAAACGGATGATGCATAGTAAAGTTATGATGACGCCTGCCAGCAGTAGCAACAGACCTGCATACCGGACAATGGAAAAATCAGAAAAAGTAGAATGGTTGATGGATTCCCTGACCAATAGCCAGGGAATCAAACCCGCCACCATCCCAGGTTGCAGGATAGTGAAGAATAAGTTTCGCCAGAATAGGGATACATTTCCTGCCATACTTAAATATAATAAGAATTTTCCGCTGATGCCAGCCGGGACTATTTGCGTTTGTAGCCGGAAATATAGCTGGAAGGGGTCATTCCTGTTACTTTCTTGAAAACCCTGTTGAATGTGATGGTATTGTTGAAGCCGATGGAATAGGCGATAGAAGAGATGGAATCGAAATCCCCGTTGATGATCCTCTTGCAGGCTTCATTGATGCGGATCTCATTCAGAAAGCTCATATAGGTTTTCCGTGTATGTTTCTTGAAGTACTTGCAGAAAGCATGTGGAGTGATATGCGCCACTTCGGAAACTTTCTTCAGGGAAATATTTTCCGCGTAGTGCTCAACGGTATACTGATAGATATCGTTCATGCGCAAGCCTTCGCTGTCTGTGAATGAATACTTGGAGAATCCATTCGACAGGGATTTCCAGTCTTTCACTTCATTGGCGAAGAATTGCAATAGCCGGAAGAATTCGAACAGTCTTTCTGCCCTGTCTGTGGTGTTGATCCTTTTGATCATGAGCGAGGCCATACCGCAATATTGTTCCGGTAACTGATAGCCATTGCCGGCATTGAGCAGGAATTTCCGGATACCATCCAGTTCCTGCAGATTCAGGATGCCTTTGAGAAGCGAGTCCTGGTCGAAGTAAACATGGATGGCATGGATATTATTTTCCTGCTGGTTTTCGAAATAATGTGCGTCGGCTTTGAAGATATGCGGTTGATTGGCGCCCAGCAGGTAAACCTCACCGGGTTTGAAAGGTTGTGTGTAATTTCCGGCAATGAAAGTGCCTTCGCCCTTGATGATCAACGTGATCTGGGCTTCGGCGTGGCGGTGATAATAATTGTAAAAGTAGGGAAGTATGTCTTCCTGTACCGCCAGAGAGCCTTTTTGGACAATCGGAACCGTAAATTGGAGGACTTTCATTAAACCAATATTACCAATTTTTACAGAAATTAGCCAAATGAAGGATAATTTCTGTTTATAATTCGCTAATCAGGGTAAGCTTCAGCCGTAAACTAGAGGGAATGGGCCGGGAAAACGGGATAATAATTGATGGTTACAATTGTTTTGCTGTAAAATCGTTTTTGGATAGCCTGATTTTATCCGGATTATCGTCTTACCAACAGTTATCAGACCATTCATGAATTCAGATCTCCTTGTAATACCCCTCTTCCTGTTTCAGCTACTCATCACCGTTGTGATAGAATCCCTGGTGCTTTATAAATTCGGGTATCACTCCATGCTGGCCTCTCTTGTATTTGCTTCGCTGGCCAATACCATATCTGTTGTTACTGGTGGATTGTTGCTGATGCAGACCGCTGAACCCCTGCTGGCGTCTCCTTCCTTTCCCTGGAACCTGGTGCTGATCTTTTGCATGCAGGCGATGCTGGTGGAGTTCATTGTATTGAAGCTTTGCCGGAAAGATTTCCCCGCATCCCGCCTGGTGCTTCCTGTATTGCTGATGAATCTGCTTTCTACTATTCCACTTTATTTTTTGCTTTCGTAATCGCAGTAGTATTTTTATTGTAGAGAACGATAATATTGTAGTTTTGCGACATTACTTTTCAAACCTTATCCTTCCGTTACACAGGTGATACCGGCAACGCTCTCTCTCGAAACCATTGCATTAAACCCGCCCGTTCAAACCGGGCCTGAACCTTATGAAAGTAGTTGTACTGTATTCTATCCTTTTATTATTTCCAATTAGTCTTCTTGCACATGATTCCCTGCAGTACACTGTCCGGCAGTATACTGATGAGAATGGTCTGCCGCAAAACAGCGTAAAGGCCATGGGCTTCGACAGAAGCGGTTTTCTCTGGATGAACACGGAGAATGGCGTTGTACGATTTGACGGACAATTTTTCCGCTCCTTCAATAAGAATCAACTTCCGCTGAGGAGCAGCCGGATGTCATGGCTGCTTCCTGATCTCCAGACCGGCGCACTGATCAGTGTTACTGAAAGGAACCAGTTGATCTGTATGCAGGACGGCCAGGCAACTTTACTGACGGATCACTATTTACTTTCTGAAATTCCTCTTGGACCTGATATACATGACGACAATTACAAATTATATAGTGCGCTGGGTCTTCCCAATGTGTTCTCCAGCCTGATCAGAATTGAAAAGTACAAGATAAGCACGGCGGTGGACAGGTATTATTTACTTACCAGCGATTCCATCATTGCCCGGGACAAGGGAAAGATGGAATTCTCTTTACAATATAAGGCTGGAAATTACTGGGAATTCTTCCTGGTGGGAAACAGGTTGTATCAGATTCAGGGTGTACAGATCAAATTGATAGAAGCCGGTCAGGTCATTGCAACGGGACAATTGCAGGGAGATATTCGTCAGCATCCCGGTTTCCTTAACGGCAAGGTGCAGCCGAAAATTTACTGGAGCACCAGTGCTGGACAGGTATTTGTAGTAATGGATAAATCGCTTTACATGGTGAAGCCCGGAGCAAAAAACGGCCTCACTACGGAGCTGCTGATGCGTGATTTCGATTATGAAGCAAACAGGATCACAGTTGTTTGTTATGACACCCTTTACAAGCGCATCTTCATGGGGAGCCAGACGCGCGGTCTGTTCGTTTTCACAAGGAAACCTTTTTTCACCATGCGCTCAGGCCAGTCCGATGCAGATGAAGTGTACTACGCACAGGCCCTTGTGGGGGAGAACAGGATCCTAACGCCCCAGGGATATTTGTTCAACCTGCAGGATATACATGAGGTATTGCCGGAATTCAACAAAAGGATGCGGGAAGACAGATCCAGTATGGTGCTGGACCATAATAAGAATATATGGGTGAAGCACCGGACGATGCTGTACTGTTTTGATCCCACAGGCAGGAAACTGTTGAGGGAATTCAGTTATCCTTATAATATCACCATGCTGTATGAAGACCAGGACAGCAACCTGATCGTTGGCATCAAAAGGCGGGCGGCCTGGCGTTTCAGCCTGAATGATCCTCTTGCAAAACCTGAGGTGGTATATCCTTCAATAAAGGACCTCTGTTATATCCAGGAAGAAGGGAAACTCAGGATGTGGATGGGCTGCGGAAATGGTTTGTACAGTATAGATAAATCAACCGGAAAGATCGATTCCATCAAAGAGTTATCGGGAAAGTATATACGAAGTTTGTATGTGCGCCAGGAAGGCGAGATCTGGATCAGCACCCATGAAGATGGATTTTACCTTTACGATGGAAAAAAGCTGATTGCCATGCCCATGGACAAAGGCGGATACCTGGCTTCAGCGCATTGTGTGATTGAAGATGACAATGGCTTTTTCTGGATCACTACCAATAAGGGATTGTTCCAGACTGCAAGGCAGGACCTGCTGGATTATGCGGCAGGAAAACAGCACAGTCCATTTTATCTGTATTACGACAAATACACTGGTTTCAATACGAATGAATTCAACGGCGGCTGCCAGCCTTGTGGCCTGAAGCTCAAAGGTGGTTATTTCTCCCTGCCTTCGCTCAATGGCCTGGTGGTGGGAAATCCATCGAAGCTGGTGCCGGAAGTGCCTTCGCTCAATCTCTTCATAGACAGGATCGAGATCGATGGTCAATCCATTCCGCTGGCCGATACCATCTCGCTGGACAATCATTTCGATTTTTTCCGGCTCTTCATTACCACTCCTTATTTTGGTAATTCTTACAACAGGCATCTTGATTTTTCGCTGGTGAAGGATGGAAATGCCGGCACCTGGTTGCCGTTGGATGGCGATGGAAGTATCAAGCTGTCTTCCCTGGCTTCGGGTTCCTATGAGATCAGGATCCGGAAGGCGAATGGATTTGGCGCCGATAACCACCTGGTGAAAAGCGTGTTGCTGGTGGTTCCGCTGGCGTTCTATGAAACTGTCTGGTTCCGTTTGCTGATGGCATTGCTGGTGATCATCGGATTCTTTTTGTACATGCGCATAAAGCTGCGGTATATCCGCAGGAAGAATGCGCAACTGGAGGAGAAGATCGATGAACGCACACAGGCTTTGCAGGCAACGCTGAAAGAACTGCAGCAATCGGAAGAAAGCATGCGCAGGCAAACGCGGATGCAGGAACGGATGATCGCTGCCATCACTCATGATATCAAAACACCGCTCAAATATCTTACCGGAGCAGCCAGGAGATTGTTCGAAAGCACAGAAGGGGAGAAGACCACCGATGATAAGAAACGAAGCGCCCACCTGATCTACGAATCCGGTTACAGGATGTATCACCTTACAGATAATCTGCTTCAATACATCAAGCTGAACTCTTCACAGGGCAGTATTGTAATGGACAAGCTCTGTTTGAATGTGCTGGTGGAAAACAAGCTGCAGATCTTCAATGAGATCGCTGCGGAGCAATCCACCAGGATCGAGAACAATATTCCCAGGGATACTTATGTGCTGAGCAATCATCACCTGCTGGGGATCATGGTACATAACCTGATCGACAATGCAGTGAAGGCCACTTTCGATGGCGTGGTGAAGATATCGGCAACCACAGATGATGATACTGTTTGCATTCGTGTGGAGGACAGCGGTTTTGGCATGAGCAAGCAAACGCAGCAATGGTGTAATGACGAAATGGGCACTGCCGGATCGGGCAATGGCATTAGCAGCAAATCGGGATTGGGGCTGATCATTGTCAAGGACCTGGTGGCTCAGATGAAGGGACGTGTGCGGGTGAGTGATGGGAAAGAAGGGGGAACGGTGGTGGAGCTGATCTTTACAAAATAAAAGCAGCGGATCAGGATGCCTGTCCGCCGTACAATCTTACTTTTTCTGCCAGGTCTATCACATTGGCAACATCCAGTTTATCGAAGATCCTCGCTTTGTAAGTACTCACAGTAGATATCTGCAGGCTGAGCATGCTGCCGATATCAGCTACGCTTGAGCCTTTGATGAGTAATTGCATCACTTCCATTTCACGGTTGGAAAGGGATTGCAGTGGGTTCTTTGCGATGTCTGATTTTGTATTGAGGCCGTTGAGCAGGTGTTGCCTTACGGTGGAGCTGATGTATTTCTCATTGTTGAGAATGGTGCGGATAGCGGTTTTGAGGTCTTCTTCAGGTGAATGTTTCACCAGGTATCCGTCTACTCCTGCCTGCAGGTATCGAAGTGCGAAGAGTTGTTCATCATAACCGGAGAAGATCAGGATCCGGATCTGGGGTTGGTGAAGCCGCACTACATCAATCATCTGGAGGTTGTTTCCACCGGGGATATTGATGTCGAGGATAAGCAGGTCAAACCTTTGCTGGTTTAATAATTTAAGGACCTGACTGAAGTTCTCTGCTTCGGATACGTGAACACCAGGCATAAGGTCTTTTATGATCAGGGTAGTTCCATAGCGTACGATCGCGTGATCATCCGCAATCAAGATGTTCGGCATAGTGTGTGTTTCAATGGTTTTCAGAACAGAGCGTTGCCAAACCAGGTTACCCGTTATAACCAAGTTGCTAAAAAACGGTGCCAAGATACAATATTATTTCTACACGTATTCCTTCAACAATATCGAAGTTTTACTACAACAATATTGAACTGCTACTACATCTCTTTACGAAATGTTAAAATATATTTGTGTTGTCGATCGGATATACCGGTTCTCAACACACGAAGATCAGTCATAGTTACAGCAGAGGATTGATCATTGGTTACTTACTCTGATAGCAGCTCCACTTTTTTCAACGGCAATCCTGCCGGATTTTTCATTATTTCATTTTCTCTATACCAATCGCCAATCCTTTGTAAAGCCTGCTGCGCATATATTGCGACAGTATCGTTTTTCCAATATCATTTCGAAAAAATGTGCTTGCCTGGTGCATTTCCATGCAACCGGTTTTTATTCGCAGGTCAGAAGCACTGTATAACTAATGACTGATGGTTCCGGTTCCCCGGAGCCATTTTCATATAGAATAACTACTATTTCATATAGAGCTAATACTGTGAAATAGAATTAATACTACAATATCTTCGTAAATCTCTTACCTGATTCTTCTTTGTCATTAAGTAATTTTGCAGCCGTCAGGATCGGAATTCACCATCAATGTGAACATAACGATCGGATCTAAAAAAAAATAAATGAGAAGAAGAATTTTACCCCTCGCGGCCTTCGCGATGCTGTTCGCTTCTGTTGCATCAGGCCAGGAAATCTCCAGGAAGAAAGGAAAGCTTATCGGCTTCAGTGTAAACGCCACCGACTTCAAAACTCCCAACGACATCAAAGCCACTTCTTTCAAAGACACCTGGAAAAAAGGTGACTGGCATAATTTCAAGAATCATGATTTCGGATTCTCGCTCATGTACTGGCAGGGAATCACCAACAAGATCGATTTCTCAGGCCGCTACAATGGAGTGTTCACCAACTATTCCAAAAACGGCTCTTCCAATGAGTACTCGAACGAATTCGAAGGATCACTGCATGCACGCCTGTTGAATGACAACTACACCGTAAACCCTTTTCTCACTGCAGGTGTTGGAGTAGGTAATTACGGCAGCAGATGGTCTCCCTATGCTCCGCTCGGTATCGGCGCACAGGTGAATATCGCTGGTCTTACCTATATCTTTGTACAGGCCAACTATCGCCTGGCGTTCAACCAGAAAAAACATGACGATAACCTGTTCTGGTCTATCGGCTTCACAGAAAATATCTCCAAACCTAAAAAGTCCGAGCCTGTAAAAACAGTGCCCATCCCTGTTATCGAAGCTCCAAAAGACACTGATGGCGATGGCGTGGTAGACAGTCTGGACGCATGCCCTGATATCAAAGGCCTGGCCCAGTTCCAGGGTTGCCCTGATACTGACGGCGACGGTGTACCCGATAAAGATGATAAGTGCCCCGATGTAAAAGGACTGGTGCGCTACAACGGCTGCCCCATCCCTGATACAGATGGTGATGGTGTGAACGATGAGGAAGACAAATGTCCCAATGTACCCGGAGTTGCCCGTTACAATGGTTGTCCTGTTCCCGATACCGATAAAGACGGTGTGAATGATGAAGAAGATAAATGTCCCAACCTGCCCGGCCCCAAAGAGAACAATGGTTGCCCTGTAGTGAAAGAGGAAGTAGTGAAGAAAGTGAATGTAGCAGCAGGAAAGATCTTCTTCACCACCGGTACTGCCAAACTGATGGCCAAATCAAATGCCTCCCTGGATCTGGTAGCTGCTGAAATGAAGAAAGATGCCGACCTCAAACTGAGCATCGAAGGTCATACGGACAATACCGGTACTGATAAAGTAAACCAGCCGCTGAGCGAAAAACGCGCACAGGCAGTTCTGGCTTACCTGAAATCAAAAGGTGTTGATGAAAGCAGGATGAATGCAGCAGGTTTCGGTTCTGCCAACCCCATCGCTGACAACAAAACTGCCAAAGGCAGAACACTCAACAGACGTGTAGAGCTCAAACTGAGCTATTAAGATAGTTCTTGGATCATGGTTCAAAATCGGATGCTGTTCAACAGGTACAAAGAATAAGCATCCAGGGTTTCTTGTAAAGGTTCCATTCTTATCCTGGCCCCGTTTTCACGGGGCTCAGGAAAGAGTGGTTTTTTTGTTTATTGACATTCCTCAAATTGCCTTTTTCGGTTATCCGGCCTGTTCATGCGGAAAATGACCCCGTTGATGGAATGTATAGAGGCATTCGTGTACTATCTCCCAAAATAAAACAGAATCAATGTTACTTTGATATAAACCGTGCCGGTATGGCATTTGGTTTTTCTCATGTACAGTTTGAAACTGGTTTTCTGCGAGAAGTCTATCTGGTTTCGAATCGCAGGAAATTGGTGTGACAACCCCGTTTAAGTCACTAAGGAAATGTATCTACATTTCCTTTTTTCTTACCCTTACAGCTTTCTTCACTTTCACTGCTGCCGGAATTCTTTCTCCATTTTTTGTCAGTTTTTCTACCAGTTCCAGCAGGAACTTCAACAGTTCCGATTGTTCCTTCAATGATATTACTATTAGCTTCATGTTAGCAGCAAGCGATGGATCGATCCGGGCGGGAAGAAGCTTCCCGGTTTTGACGGAACTTTGCTTTTCAGCGATGGGCACATAATCGTATTTGATCTTTTTGAAATAACGGAGAATGATATCCGTGGAATTCCTTTTCGGTTCTGCTTTACCGGCAATCCAGTTGTACACTTTTGAAAAACTGATCTTCTGGGAGGTAGCGAAACTGCGCACATCTGTTTGTTGCTGGTTCATCGCTTTCACCAGCTCTTTTACGATCTGGGGGATCTTTCTGGGAGGATTGGCCGGCAGCCTGATAGGACGGTGCTTTTTGACTGACATGAACAAATTGTTTTTTTGTTTGAAAATGGAATAACAGAACTGCGGAATGCAGGCATTGAAGCGCTTGCAAAGCAGATCATGGCATTGCCATTTCATCTCAGAAAAAAAGTTGAAAGTAAAAAGCGGGAGATCGCTTTTTGATGGATCCTGGTTGGTTTGATGCCGAAGATAATGAATTTAGCTTTCGTTCCTTTCCGATTTTTTAGTAATTTTTTAGCCGCTACAGTTAAGGATCTTGCCAATTGGCCGGACAAGTATGGCAAAATGATTGACAATTGGTATGTCTTGCAACAATACATTCACACAAATGTCCCTGTTATGAAAAAGTCCCGCAGATCGTTTTTGAGAAATACTGCGCTCGCCGGCGCCGGAGTGCTGGCGGCCCAATCCGGAATCAGCGCCTTTCATTATCGCCGTATCCCGGGAGCCAATGACCGCGTACGCGTGGGTGTGGTGGGTTATTCAGACCGCCATCGTCAATCCCATATGCCCTGTTTCATGAACCATTACAAGGAATTGAATTTCGAAATAGTGGCTGTATCCGATATATGGAATAAAAGACGTGAGGAAGGCGCATCGGCCTGGAAGGAAAAAATGATGCGCGATGTGATCGCCTGCCGCAACAATGAAGAAATGTATGGAAAGAAAATAGTGGACGCAGTGTTCATCAGTACGGCCGATTTCCAGCATGCGCTGCATACCATCGAAGCAGTGAAGGCAGGTTGCGATGCATACGTGGAAAAACCTTTTGCCGAAACGATGGAAGACAATCGCGCTGCGCTCAAAGCCGTGAAGGAAACGGGAAAGATCGTGCAGATCGGATCACAACGCAGAAGCGGCACCAATTATCATGCAGCCAATGAATTCATCCGCAGCGGAAAGTTTGGTCCGCTCACCATGGTAGAACTCACCTGGAATGTGAACCAGCCCGGACGCTGGAGAAGACCTGCATTGCTTGACCAGATCAAGGAATCGGATACAGACTGGAAACGTTACCTGCTCAACAGGCCCTATGAACCTTTCGATCCGCGTTTATACCTGGAGTATCGCTTGTTCTGGCCCTATTCATCCGGACTGCCAGGGCAGTGGATGAGCCACCAGATAGATACCGTGCACTGGTTCACCAACCTCCCGCATCCGCGAAGCGTGGTAGCCAATGGTGGCATCTACATGTGGAAGGATGGCAGGAAGAACTGGGACACGCTGATGGCAGCCTTCGATTATGGACCGCTGGACGATCTGAGCAAAGGTTTCCAGGTTACCTTCGGTTCGCGTATGCATAACGGTGATGAGAAACCCGCAGAGATCTATTATTCCAACGGAGGCGAACTCAACCTCAATACCAATAAAGTATCTCCCGCCGGCGGCCTTACCGCCAATCATGCGAAGGCAATGAAGATGGAAGCCAACCTGCTGCCTGAACAAAGTCTCGGCGCTTCTGTTGCCGTGTCTGCTTCAGCCAATACCGGTGGCGATATACTAACGAGTAACCATGTACGCAACTGGATGGAATGCGTGCGCAGCCGTAAGCAGCCCAATGCACCGGTGGAAGCAGGTTACAGTCATTCCATCGCTACCATCATGACCACAGCTGCTGCGCGTACTGGCGAGAAAGCCACATTCGATACCAAAACGCAGGAAGTGATGGCCGGCGGTAAGATCTTCAAATACTGATCCTTAAAACCAGTCAAATGAGAAACCTTAACAGATCGATAGGCGGAATACTGTTTGCGCTGGGCATTGCAGCCGGTGCATCCGCACAGGACGCTGTGAAATTTGAAAAGAAGAAAAATGAAAAAAAGATCGATGTGCTGATCGGCGGTCAGCTCTTCACATCTTTCCTGTATCCCGATACTTTGGAAAAGCCTGTATTGTATCCGGTGCATACAGCGGCAGGAACGATGGTCACACGTGGCTTTCCAATCATCCCGCAGCCCGGTGATCCCACGGACCATCCGCATCATATCGGAATCTGGTTCAACTACGAAAGCGTGAACGGTCTCGATTTCTGGAATAATTCTTACGCCATTCCACCGGCACGCAAACCGAAATACGGTTGGATCAAAACGCTGCCTGATCCTGTTGCCAAAGGCAACCAGCTGAGCTACCGCGCCAACTGGATCAACCAGGCAAAGGATATTCTGCTGGAAGAATCCACAACACTTCAATTCAGCGGCAGGAGTGGTTTACGGATCATCGAACGCACCACTGAGCTCAAAGCAAGAACTGAAGTTGTTTTCAAAGATGTGAAAGATGGTATGCTCGGTTTCCGGGTGGCGCATGCATTGCAGATCCCGGAACTGAAAGACAAAGAATATAAAGATGAACATGGTGTGGTAACGGTAGTGAAAGGGCAGGCTGACAGTATCGCCAATGGCAATTACCTCACCAGTGAAGGAAAGCAGGGAAATGATGCCTGGGGCACCAGGGCCGGTTGGTGCAAGCTCTACGGAAAAATGGGAAATGATTCCGTGAGCATTACTATCATCGATCATCCGAAGAATGTGAACTATCCCACCTGGTGGCATGCGCGCGGATATGGCTTGTTTGCCGCCAATCCACTGGGTGAAGCTGTGTTCACCAATGGCAAAAGCTCCACCAATCTTACATTGAAGCCGGGCGACAGAGTTACTTTCCGTTATCTCATTATTGTACAAAATGGCATTCAAACACTCAGCCCTTCAGAATTGAATCTGCTTGCCACTTCTTTCAATATGTAAAACACTACGGCATTTGATTTTTGATAAGCGCAATCCGGGTTTCTATCCGGATTGCGTTTATTTATTAAGGGCTGTTTCTTAAAAATCACATATTTGGGCGATAGGCTGGAGTAGTGTATTGACCTACCTTTGCGCAGCTCAGGTAACAAGACTGGTAAACATCCTGGTCAATTCACATCCTCAATTTCCGGGAAAGCCAGCAGCACTATACTTTTTATCAATCATCCCATATTCAATCAACAAGTCTAATGAAAAAGAGTGTCTTATTTTCTTGCGCCATATCATTTGGTCTGGCCATTGTAGTTTCCTGTAATGATCAACAGGCACAGGAGCCGCTTGCAGATGGATCGCTGAGTGCAGACAGCCTGGTGAAGCGTGGTGAGTACCTCGTAACTGTAATCGGTTGCGGTGATTGTCATTCTCCCAAAGTGATGGGACCGCAGGGGCCAATGCCGGCGCCAGGCCTGGAATTGTCTGGTCATCCTGCCAGTCTTCCCATTCCAAAAGTGGATACCAGTGAGCTGAGATCATGGGCATTGTTCAACCACAGTAACACTGCCGTGGCAGGTCCCTGGGGCGTTTCTTTCGCAGCCAATATCACGGGTGATTCCACCGGTATCGGTGCCTGGACAGAAGCTCAGTTCTTCCGCGCCATGCGTGAAGGAAAATACAAAGGTCTGGAGAATAGCAGGCCCCTGCTGCCGCCTATGCCCTGGATGAACTATACAAGAATGAAAGACATCGATCTGAAATCGATCTATGCATACCTGAAAACTACCGGTGTGAAGAATGTGGTGCCGGCCGCTATTCCTCCAACAGCGCTGGGGAAATAGTCATAAATCATTATAACCTGTCCTGACCGTAGTCCCTTATACAATTGTGTAAGGGATTTTTTTTGCCCCAATGCCAGTTCCTTTGGTCTGATCGTTTTGAGCATGGATTTTGTAACTTGAATCGAGTAATCGAAACCTATGAGGCTTTCACCGAAGGAAACACTGACCGAACAGGAGATCAAGACGGGATTGAAGTATGTGATTGGGGACGGATTGGCAACGGAGGCGATGAATACGCTTACGGGGGGCGCCTTCATGGTTGCATTTGCGCTGTTGCTTGGCGCCAACAACTTCGAGATAGGATTACTGGCAGCGCTGCCCACCCTGGTGAATGTATTCCAGCTGATCTCCATCTGGCTGGTAAGGCGGTACAATAACCGGAGAGCCATCAGTGTGATCTGTTCCCTGCTGGCCAGAACGCCGCTGATAATGATCGGCTGCCTGCCGCTGATGGGAGGTGTAACCACCATCGAGCCTGTTATCTTTTTCCTGTTTTTTTATTATCTCTTTGGAAGCATTGCGGGACCGAGCTGGAATGCCTGGATGAAGGACCTGGTGCCAGAATCCCTGCTGGGCTCGTACTTTGCACGCAGGGCCAGGAATATGCAATTGCTGAATGTGCTGCTTAGCCTTACTCTGGCGTTATCCATCGATTATGTGAAAGATCATTTCCCGCAATATGAACTTACCACTTATGCTGTAATGTTCATCAGTGCAGGTCTTGCAGGCGTCATTGGCGCTATCGTTTTGTCCAAAGCGCCGGAACCGAGATCAACACTCACCAATGGAAATATTTTCAGGCTCCTGGCCAAACCATTGAAGGATGCGAATTTCAGGAAGCTGCTGATGTTCAACTCTGCCTGGATCTTTGCATTCAACCTGGCAACACCGTTCTTCAATGTGTTTATGATGAAGACGCTGGGTATATCGTTGTCGTATATCATCGGGCTGACCATCCTGAGCCAGCTGGCCAGTATCTTCACTGTGAGGATGTGGGGTGTGTTCTCTGACCGTTACAGTAACAAGACCATTCTTGCTATCTGTGCGCCCTTGTACATCCTGGTGCTGATCGGTTGGTGCTTTGTGGGGATCTATTCCCGTTTTTATGTTAACCTCGCTTTGCTGGTACTCATCTTCATTGCAAGCGGAATTGCTACTGCCGGGATCAATTTGTCCCTCACCAATATCGGGCTGAAACTGGCTACCCGCAATGAATCCATCGTATACCTGTCAGCGAAGAACATCGTTACTTCCGTGTTCTCGTCATTGGCTCCGCTGGTAGGCGGATTACTGGCGGATTATTTCACCAGCAGGAAGATCGTGATCAATATCGAATATACTGGTCCGAAGATCAATAAAGTGTTGCATCTGATCAGCCTGCATGAATGGAATTTTTTGTTCCTGATCGGTGCGGTGCTGGCTTTTATTTCGCTGGAATTCCTGGTGCGCGTGAAAGAAACAGGAGAGGTGGAAAGGGATGAAGTGATGCGTGTGATGCGCAGCAGTATCCGTAACAACCTCAAGGATTATTTTCTGATCGGTCAGCTGATCGGCTGGCAGGAACAGTTATG
The DNA here is from genome assembly GCF_007970185.1 of Pseudobacter ginsenosidimutans. Taxonomy (NCBI): domain Bacteria; kingdom Pseudomonadati; phylum Bacteroidota; class Chitinophagia; order Chitinophagales; family Chitinophagaceae; genus Pseudobacter; species Pseudobacter ginsenosidimutans. The sequence goes on from NZ_CP042431.1 coordinate 4,813,867, forward strand.
GGGCATCTTCAGAAGAACATTGCATCCTGAAAGATATCCGGAAAAGAAGAAAATAGAAAAGTGAACATACCTGCAGAAAACAATGATCCACCGGAACAATCCTGATGGAAGTCCCTTTTATTGATGACTGGCGCTAATTCGCCAGATGCAATTGGCTGCATCATCTGTTACCAGCATACTGCCATCTTTCAGAACAGTAACGCCTACCGGCCTTCCATGCACTTTATTTCCTTGGGGATCGATCACAAAACCGGTGAGGAAATCTTCCGGCTCTCCTGAAGGTTTACCGTTTTTGAATGGAATGAAAACCACTTTGTATCCCGACAACCTGCTGCGATTCCAGGAGCCGTGCTGGGCCACGAAAGCGCCATTGCGATACTGTTCCGGAAATGCCTGCCCTTTATAGAAGGCCAGTCCCAGTGAAGCTGTATGATTGCCCAGCGCAATATCCGGTGCAATCGCTTTTTCCACAAGATCTGTTCTTTGTCCTTTCATACGCGGGTCTTCATTCTTACCAAAATAGGAGTAGGGCCATCCATAGAATCCTCCTTTTTGCACCGAAGTGATATAGTCTGGCACCAGCTCATCACCGAGCTCGTCGCGTTCATTCACGGCAGTCCAGAGAGTTTGTGTACCCGGCGCCCAATCCATTCCTACCGGGTTGCGAAGACCAGTTGCATAAATCTCTTCATTGCTCCCGTCCGGATTGATCACCAGAATATTGGCGCGTCTTATTTCGTTTTCCATTCCATGCTCTGCATTGTTGGATCCGGAGCCTACTGAAATATAGATCTTACTGCTGTCTGCATTGGTGATGATATTGCGGGTCCAGTGATTGTTATAACCGCCTTTGGGGAGGTCAAGTATTTTTTCAGCGGCCCCTGAAGTTTTGTCTGCACCGGCTTTGTAAGGGAATCTCAACAGACCATCTGTATTGGCTACATAGAAATGATCTTTGAGTACCAGCATTCCGAATGGCTGATTGAGACTGGTGAGAAAGACTTTCCTGAATTCCGGTTTTCCATCTCCATCGGCATCGCGAAAAACGGTGATACGGTTTGCGCTGCCGGTGTTCATGGATTTTGCTTTTCCTGTTACGGCATCTTTCACTTTTTCAGTAGCGGATTTGGTGGTATTTGATTCGGCTACGAAGATATTGCCATCAGGCGCCTGGTAGACCCAGCGCGGATTATCTAGCTTGTCGGCAAAAAGTGTTACAGTAAAGCCCTGCGGAGCTTTGGGCCTGGTACTGTCCTGCCACCCGATCACATCGCTGTAGAGCTTTGCAGATGGTGTGGAGAAGGGCGGCGGCAGGTTTACAGGGCCCTGGGTATAGCTCGCAGAATCTGCAGATGCCTGAGTTTGTGCAGCTTCCTTATTTTCTTTTGGTTTCGGTTTGCAGGCCGTGATCAACAATCCGCCTGATAATAAGATGAGCAAGGCAGGTTTCATAGCATATACGTTTACAGGGAATGCTTAAATCTTATGCCATCTGTCAATAGGAATGTTCTTCTGCTGATCAGATGCTGATCATTTGTATGAAGGCATTCATACAACGACGACATTCTTCCGCACAAATCCCGCAATGCTCCATGCCATGCCGGGCATGCTCATAGCAGATATCCGCGCAACGCTCACAAACGGCAAAGCGGAACTGGCAGATCTGTTCAGAGAAGGCGGCTTCCGGAAGTTTTACCAGGAACCGTAAAAATCTTAGACCAGCTCCTTTTCAAAATATGCGGTAAATTGATGGCATGACCGCCAATGAAATGGACAACTGGTACCTTAAGCAAAAGGAACCACTGAAAAGCTGCCTGTTGGCGCTTCGCAGCATCATTTTGCAGCAGGGGAGTGAGATCACTGCTGTCTGGAGATATGGTATGCCCTTTTTTTATTACAAGGGCAGGAGATTTTGCTATCTCTGGGTGCACAAGAAATGGAAGCAGCCTTATATCGGTATCGTGGATGGTAACAAAATAGAACATCCGGAACTGCTTACGGAGAAGCGGTCCCGGATGAAGATATTGTTGATAGATATGGAAAAGGATTTTCCTGTAAAAACCATCCAGGAGTTATTGGAAGAAGCCATCGGTCTGTTAAAGGATTAGGTTAGCCTGTTATCCTGCAGCAGGCCTTCCTCAAAGTGCTTCCCGTTCCTGATGATCCCGATAATACCTTCATTGTGGATGATCCGCATGCCATGCCTGTCTGTAGTAACGCCTTTCTGTAACCGATAAGTATACCGGGGCACTGTTCCTTCCATGATGGTAGGAAAATAGTGGAAACTGATATTTGGAACTGATGCCAGCGCTTCCGTTACTTCAATGATATGGGTTGATATGATGTAGAAACAGTTGGGATAGCCGGCAAAGGCCCTGGTTACAGACAGGGTGGCATCATAAGCATCTTTCACATTGGTGCCTTTGAAAAGTTCATCGAAGATCACCACCATATTCTTCCCTTCACTGACATCTGTGGCAATATCCTTTACCCGCCGTACTTCAGCGTAGAAATGGCTGTAGCCCGATTGCAGATTGTCCGGCACATTGATGGAGGAGTACAGCCCCTCCATAACGGAGAAGCGCATTTGTTTTGCGGCAACGGGAAAACCGGCATGCGCGAGGTATACGGCAATACCGAATGATTTCATGAAAGTGGATTTGCCCGCCATGTTCGCGCCAGTGAGGAACAGCACATTGTTGCTGCCGGTCAGGTGCAGGGAATTGGCGACAGCTCCCTTCAATAAAGGATGACGGCATTCTTCAATCGAGATCATGCCCGCTTCAGCCGGCAATGCTTCAGCATAGTTCAGGTTCTCTGCTGCCGCCACCCTGCCTACGGTGCTGTAGAGGTCCAGTTCGTAAATGAAGCGCAGCAAAACGTCCATATGGTCCCTGAATCTTACCCGCAGCAGGTTATTGAAAAGGATGGCTTTGGAGAAGCTGAGTTCCTTTCCTGCCGGATATTGCAGCAGTTCCTGTATTCCGGGGAGCTGAAGGATGTTTCTCACTTCCTGTAACCGCCCAAAAAGGGGAGCATGGGAAATGGACAGCAACAGGTCCGGCAGCTTGTTCAACACAGCAATGGATAGGCGAAGATTCTCCAGGATGGGTTGAAAGTCCTTTCCCATTCCCAGCTGCTGCATCCATTTCTTACGGATAAGAACAACCGATTCCTGCCATTTGCCGGCGGCGTTGCTCCGAAGGTAGTCTTCCATCTGCCGGAGGGTATCGCTATCAAAGGGGAAGTCCAGCGGATGATGGTGGAAGTAACGGAACACATTGCTGCGCTGGTTGATGGCCGCGGCATCCTTCAGGGGTTGTACAAAGAGTTGCTCCAGCAGTCTTTCCCCGCCGGTACTGTTCACTTTATTGAACAAGCTGTAGATGGAGTTGTTTTTGAATTTACCTGGCAGGTTGAGGTCTTCCTGCGTTTGCCTGTCTGCTTTAAAGTTCATGTGCCCTGATTTTTGATTTTCCTTTTTCCAGCATTTCAAGGATGCCTTCATGCTGAATGATGATCATGCCATGCCTGTCTGCTGAAATGCCTTTTTGTAACTGGTAACTGTATTGTGTAGCTCCGTTCCGCACTTCACTGGGCAGGTAAAGGAACTGGATATTGCTGCAGTTTTTGGCCAGTTCTTCTCCTGCTTCCATGATATGGGTGGATACGATGAACATGCAGTTCGGCTGGCTGGCAAATGCTGCTGTTACTTCAATGGTAGCTTCACCCGCATCTTTTACATTGGTGCCTCTGAACAGCTCATCGAAAATGATGAAGAGATTCCTGCATCGCTTCAGTTGCTGCGCCATCTTCTTCACACGTAGTACTTCCGTATAAAAATGACTGTATCCCATTGCCAGGTTATCCGGCAGGTTGATGGTAGTGAGCAATGCATCGCAAACGGAAAAGACCATCCGGGCAGCAGGTACCGGAAAACCAATATGGGCAAGGAACATGGCTATACCCACAGATTTCATGAAAGTGGATTTTCCCGCCATATTGGCCCCGGTGAGAAATACGATATTGCTACCCGGCAACATGGTCAGGTTATTACTCACAGGTTTTGGAAGTTGTGGATGATACACGCCTTCCAGCAATAATTCCCTTTGCATGCTATCGGTGGCTTCTGCAGTTACAAATCCCCTGTTCTTCGCTACAGCAGCTGCTGAGATCAATACATCCAGCATGTAGATGCCATAAAATATTTTCCTGATCTGCTGCATTTCCTCCTGTCTGATGATCTTGTCCCAAAGCGCAGTTGTGGCGAAGTCGGGTTTCAGTGGAAGCTTAAGCCCTGCCATCTCCTTCAGTGCCGGCGATTGCAGCGATAGAGAAAGTTGCCTTAGCTCTTCACTGAGCGGCATTGACGTGGAACTGACCGGCATGGTTGCCAGGAACTGCTGCAGCCTGATCAGTATCTCCACCACGGAACAGAGCCCGCGAAGCAATTGCTGGTATTCATTGTCTGCACCAATGAACTGATTGAATTTCCTGCCAATATCGTTCTCATGCCGGTACAGCAATTTTCGGTTGTCCGTTTCCGACAGGTATTGTTCGGCAGCATCAAACAGCTCTCCTTTGAAGGGGAAAGCTGTTTGGTTTTGCATAAAGTAGCGGATGATCTTACTCCGGTCATTGATCTGCTGCCTGTTGGCGAGCGGGTAGCGGAACAATTGTTCCAGCAGTTCCGCTCCACCTCTTGTATGGGTACGGTTGTAGATAGAATAGATGGAACCTTTCTCTTTATTCCCGAACACCCTGAGGTCGTCCAGGGTCTGCTGATCGATCACTAAGCTCATGGTAAATAATTTTTATCTGCTTTTTCTGCGGATCCAGATGAACATGCCGCAACAGGTCAGGAGAACGGGGAATAGCCATTTCAATCCGGCCTTGCTGATTGCCCAGCTGGTTTTACCAAGGTTCAGTGAGCGGTCTGGTTGGTTGGGCCTGCGCATGTCTACGGGGAGTTCTTCATTGGTGAGCCAGTAGAAAATGCCACTGATGAAATTGAAATTGGCGGCAGGCACATCTTTCCGGTTCATCATCAGTTCCCCGTTGCTGAAGCAGTCTGCATCACCCATCACGATGATATGTTGTTGTTTGTTGTTGACGGTCCTTTCCAGCGCAACTACAGTGGGCCAGGGTTTTTCCTGTTCGCCTGCCTGCGGGTCGAGCCTGGCTGAATCGTCTATAAAGTTGGTGGTCTGTTGTTCCAGCCATCCTCCTGTACTGTCTGATGTGAAGAGGGTGGTGGCTTCAAAACCTTTGTTGGTGCTCACCTGCAGGGCAGAAGCAGTAGAGAGTGGCAAGAGTTGTTCATTCTGGCGGATATTCCGGAAATGGAAAGCCAGTTTGGTGGATTGAGGTGTGGGCGAAAGCAGGAGCAGGTCCGGCTGGAATTTTTTGCCGGGCTTCACCAGTGTGCCTGGCAGAAAGCTGACGCCTAATGGCTCGCTGAGCGGGTTCATGAATGCCTCACGGCCAGGCTCACCTGCAATGATACAATTGCCGCCTTTGGCGATATAGCGGTTCAGCCTCGCCAGTTCTTCTTCCGTCAGCGGTTTCCTGATCTCGGCTACGAGCAGGATCCTGATATGCTCGGGAATTTCCTGGTCGAGGGTCACATCCTGGAAATCGAAGCCCTGGTTGATGAGTGCGTAACGGAAGGATTTCTCCTGCGCAAACATATTGTAGCCACGGTCTTCTTCTCCATCACTCCTTCTTTCTCCATGACCTGTGAGGAAGCCAACAGTAGGCAGCGTATCAATCACCAGTCGTTTGAAAGCAGCAGTGATCTCGGTTTCAGAGGGAAGCTTTTGCAGGTCGTCGTATACACGGAGGAAGGCTTCCTTGCCATTGTCGCTTTTCAGATGCCGCACAAAATGGAATTTCTCCGCTTCCAGTTCAACGTCCTTACTGTAATGCTTATACGGATAGATATCGAATTTCCAGTCGTACATCTTGGTGAGGGTATCGATCATCTGATCCCCGTTGAGGGTGGGATATTGTTTGTTCAGCAGTTTATTGTCTGTGAGATGATAGTAGTAGTGGTACTTCATTTTGATACCTGGTTTGAAGCGCTGGTATTGTTTGAAACGGTCCACATCTATTTTGTAGGATTCAGGCAGGGCGATCCAGAAGTTCTCGTCCAGCATATTGGTGTAGGTATGGATGGTCATACCATCTTTGAGATGGCTCAGTACCTCCTGGCTGCTTTTGGTGAGGGTATTGGTTTTGGTTCGTGTGGCATCGTAATACCCCATCAGTTTCGGTTGTGCGCTGAAGTAGCCCAGCATCAGTCCTGTCACCAGCACGGCAGCGTATTTGCCTGAATTGATCACCCAGGATCTTTTCTGCCTGGCGGCCTGCATTTTGATGATGGTGAAACTGATGAACAAGCAGATCACGATGAGGAAGTAAAGGAGGTCTTCACTGGTGATCATCCCTGAAATGAAAGTATCGCAACGGCCGGAGATGGCCAGCCAGTAAGTGAGGTCGCGTACGAATTCAATATCCTGTCCAACCGTCTTCACATAATTGAGTACGGCAAAGATGGCGAGCGTTCCCATGGCAGACACTACGGTGTAGGAGGTGAGGGAGCTCATGAAGAGTCCGATGGCGGCATAGGCGCAGGTGAGGAGGAAGAGGCCCAGCAGTCCTGTGAGGATCAAAGGTACATCTACCTTGTGGATAGTGCAGATGGCAAAGATGCTGAATACTGCCAGCACGGCCATCAGCACCAGTGCATAGATCACCAGGGCGAGGTATTTGCCAAACACGATCTGGCGTGAGCGCAGCGGGGAGGAGTACAAAAGTTTGATGGAACCGCTGCTGAATTCACGGCTCATCAATCCCATTGTGAGTAGAGGAATATATAGAAAAAGATATTGTTGCACGATCGTGAAAGTGCCCTGCATGCCGCCGAATGTGCTGAAAGTGGCGCTCCATAATTTCCATCCGATCAACTGTCTTCTCACCATCCCGTCGTAGAGGGAAGTGAATACCAGCCCGGTCTGAAAAGCGAATATGACAATGATGAGCCAGGCGATGGGCGAAAAGAAAAGTTGCCTGAGCTCTGTTTTTGTGATTTTGAGTATGGGTTTCATCCTGATCAGTTTTTACCGGGCGGTTTTGTTTTGAGATAATGCTGCGAAAACATTTTCGAGCGACATTTTTTCCAGGGAGATTTCCAGCAATCTCCATTTTTTCTGTACGCTGGTTTCGATGATGCGTTCCATCGTTTCCTGCGCCTGCGTATACTGCACCCGGTAGCGGATGCCGCCGAGCGGTTCAATGTTCATCACACCTGGTATGGAGAGGAATTCATCCAGAGGTGGCGCACTGATCATAGACAGTACGAGGGTGGAGGGAAGGATATATCCATCGAATTCTTCCATGGATCCCGCGAATGCCACTGTTCCCTGGTTGATCATCCAGATATTATCGCAGAGCGCCTGCACTTCCTGGAGGATATGTGTAGAGAGCACTACTGTTCTTTCCGAGGCTATTTCCCTGATGAGGTTGCGCACTTCCAGGATCTGGTTGGGGTCGAGGCCATTGGTGGGTTCGTCCATCACAACAAAATCGGGTTTGTGGATGATGGCCTGTGCAATGCCCACGCGTTGCTGGTAGCCACCGGAGAGGTTCCTGATCAGCCTTTTGTTGAAATGGCTGATGCCAACTTTTTCCATGGCTTCACCAATTGCTTCCCTGATCTTCGATTCCGGCATGAGGCGGATGCCGGCTGCATGTTCCAGGTATTCTTCCACGGTCAGGTCCATCAGCAGGGGTGGCTTCTGTGGCAGGAAGCCGATATATTTTTTAGCTTCCACCGGATGGGTGCGCATGTTCACGCCTTTGATGGAAACCTCACCCTGTGTTTGGTTCAGTACGCCGCACATGATGTTCATGATCGTTGATTTGCCGGCGCCATTGGCGCCGAGCAAACCATAGATCCCATTCCGGTCGAGTTCGAAGTTGATATCTTTCACTGCCCATTGCGAATTGTAGCGGTGCGAGAGGTTTTCAACTTTTACAATAGCTTCATTCATTATCGAGTGTTGAGTTTTTTAGTGAACGGATCACGGATATCTTCTGAAAACGTATTCATAGTAAGAGCCCCATTTCCAACTGAGGTCCACGATATCTCCCACCTGTTGCTGTGAGAACAGGATGCCGGTGGCGCCGGGTTGGCGCTGCCCAGTATTTCTGTTTTGAGACTGCAGATGGAGAATACACCATTGCTGAGCGCTACGCCCAGCTCGCCGCCTGGTGCATCGGTGGTGATGGCTTTGATAACACCGTTGCCAAAATCGTGATAGAGCTTAACCTGTTTGGTATTCACATCGTAGAAATACAATTTGCTGCCTTCCCCGAAGAAGAGATAGGAAGAATTGCGGATGCGATGGTAAATGGTATTGTCTGTTACGATGCCATTGCCGGCAAATGCTTCCTGCTGGTGTTCGTTGGCTTCCAGTACTGTACCTCTCCTGGTGAGTCGATAGTTCTGTAACAGGTACTGGCCGCTTGTTTCGTTTTTGATGATGTTCATGAAATAAGCGCCATTGGCATAGTCGCTGCAATAGATCAGCGCATAACCGGCCTGGTTATTCAGGTCAACGAAACCTGCGGGCGGTGTGCTGCCGTTGGCCAGGTACAGTTTGCCTCCGAGGAAGGAATCGTCGCCGGTGGTGGTGAAGAGGCCGAGGAAGCGTTTGTGCAGGTCGTCATACAGATAAAGAAAATAAGTGTAGTCGATGCTTACATCGATGATTTTGCTGATATGGGCGCCGCCGCCTTCGAAGTACACGGGTACATCCATGAACTTACCCTGGTGGATACCGCCCATCGTTACGGAATTTCTTTTCCAGTACACATTGCCATCACTGAGTAAAGTGAAGTTGACAGGGCCGCCGTCCACATAATCAACCGGCACGGCGTTATTGGGAAAAGCATTGCCATTGAATTCATTCCTGAGTTCGATCACTTTTGAGAGATCGGAGCCATTCAGGTAGGTAGTAGCATTACCCTGTAAAAGCAGCACTTCATCTGCTGTGTAATCAGGAAAGGCTTTGCTGGCGAATTTTACGGGATTATTGCCGAGTGGAGCGTCCGGATGCAACTGGTTGTATACATCGGGGAAATATTTGTACTCATAATAAAGCTGATTGTTGTTATCCCTTTTGGCATCCCGTCTTACGAAAGATATTACAGATTTACCCTGGTCTTTTGTAAGCAGCATCCAGCCTGCCTTGTAAGATGAGATCACCTGCACCTGTATCGAAAATCGTGTAACGATCCCTGTTGCTTTTTCTTTCACATGCAGGTAGATCATAACATAGCCGGTGATGTCCGGCACATAGCCGAGGTTACGTTCGCGGGATACAACGGAATCCAGTTGACGCCACTCGAATTCGAAAGCGTTACCTGTTGTGTCCCTTTCAGGATGTTCCCAGGAGAAGGCTGGTTTGAGCTTCAGGGAATCTCCCAGTATCACCGGAGGCACGGTAGGATGCGTGATATTGTTGATCTTGCTGTATTCAATGATGTCGTAATTCCCTTTGTCCTTGTAACAGGCCGTAGCCATCAGTATTATACAAAGGATCAATATTTGAAGGGGTGATTTCATGTTGCTGATTTTTTGATTCACGAATTATCCGCCGATGAGGGCTACGGTCATTTCGGAGCCATCTTCTTCATAAACTGTTCTGCCCGCATCTTTTTCCATGAGCAGGTAATTTTTGAACAGAATGGTGTAATTGCGGAGCTCAGGCTCATTGGCTGGATTGAGGTCTACTTTACCTGTTACCTGGATGAAGAGCTGGTATTTCTTGTTTGAATAATCTCCCAGAAAATACCATTCTACACGCTCCTTCCACCATCCCGGTTGTGCAATTACGTTAGATATATTGATGATGGCGATGGAATAATCGGTTTGTCCCTGTCTGAAATCATCGGTGGGTGTGATGCGCAATACCAGTCTCAGCGGTTTCACGGAGATGGCAGGCGTTTTTTTGATGGTGATCCAGGCGGTGTCTGCGATGCTGTTGGCGGGGAGGGTGAAGCCGGAAGGCAGGGCGTAGTTGCCCTCTTCCGCGGTGGAGGCTTCTTTCACCACAGTGATCTTATATTGTCTGTCTTTGTCCACCGGTTTACCGATCAGTTCCACGGTCAGTGGCATGGCGCCTTCATCCTCATCGGGCAGGGCCAGGAAGGAGAAAGCGGAGGAGTCTGTATAGTTCTTACTGAACTGAATGTATTCATCTCCTTTGTATAATTCGATCTCATCTTTCTTACAACTGCTGAACAATGCGAGGATGCAGCAGGGGATGAGCAGGTATTGAATCAGTTTCATTTGTTCATTTTTTTAAAGCATGTAAGCGGTTTCACTCAATGGAAATGGAGCATACCAGTCCTGGGGAGCCATCACCAGGTCTGTGGCGCCATTGAAGATGTTCCGGTTGAGTCTCTTGTAGAGAAAGAAGGTTTGTCCTTCCGTCAATGATTCCCGGGTAATATCCTTCACCAGCATGTCCATCAGTTGGCCTGGCGTTGCAGCGGGGTTGATGGGTGTTTTGGCGCCGCGGTTGATGCGAAGGGTATTGAAGATGGGGATGGCGTCCCCGGTATTTTGCTGCCTGAGGAGGCATTCGATGAGGATATGGTACATCTCCGTGAAGCGGATCACGGGCAGGAGCGGACCCTGTGATTTCAGCACCTGCTCTGCATTGTAGCTGTTGCCACGTGGCCTTTGCCAGGTGAGGTAGCGCTGGTCGTTGTAACGGTTGTACCAGCCAACAAGACGGAAATCGTCCAGGTCTCCTTCAAAGAGTTTGCTCATATAGCCACTGTTCATCCGGAAGAACTGGCTTTGTCCCTGGTTGCTGTTGATGATGGCATCGTAATTATCGTAGTTGAATGAATTGGAGAAGGCGAGCACCAGTTCATCCGGCCTTTTGGTATAGATGAAATCAACATCGGTTATCTGTCCCTGGTAGATGGAGCTGGTCCATGCAAACCAGTTCCTGCGCTGTGCATCGTATACGATCTTCGCCTGCTTGTAGGCTTCCACGTAGTCGCCTTTGTAGAGTTGTATCCTGGCAAGCAGTGCGGTGGCGGCGAAATAGTTCATGCGTTGCGCGCGGAAGCAGAAGAATTCGCCCTGTGGAATATTGTAGGGGGAATTGGCTGTTTTGATCCTTCCTGTGGGCAATCTCATAGTACTTCTGAGGAAAACGGTATCGATGCTGGCCAGCAGGGATTGCGCCTTCGTCATATCCTCAATGATCCTGGTGAAGATGGTGGGCATGTCGAGCCTTGCAGGCTGATAATCCGGATAGCTGCTCACATAAGGGATGGTAAGTCCTGTTGCTCCGGCGGCGGGTGAGGGGGCAAAGATGCGCAGCAGGTCGAAATGCACCATGGCGCGGATGCCGTACATTTCTCCAAGGATCATATTCTTTTCATTGGAGCCCTGCGCAAATACACCTGTGTCTTTCTTTCCAACTTCCTGAATGATATTATTGCAATTGGCCAGCACATTATAGGACCGTTTCCATACCTGCTCCATGAGCGATTGTGTGGATGACGATTCGTAATTGAATGATGCTGCATCACGCATGTCGAAAGGCGTGTAATAGTAATCGTAATTGTTTCCCATGGCGCTGATCACTCCCCAGCTCAGGTTCTTGCCATACAGGTCAGTGCCGGAGAGCAGGCGATATACGCCGTTCACGGCAATGCGGATACCTTCTCCATTCTTGAAGATACTTTCCTGCAATACCTGGTCATTGGAAGAAACATCCAGGAATTTGTTACAGCCCTGGAATGTATACAAGGGAAGCAAAAGCAGCAGCAGCCAGCGTTGTATAGGTTTCATGATGATTAGTTTAGAAGCTTGCGTTGATGGTGAAAGTGAAAGTGCGGGCATAGGGATAGTCCAGACCCATTTCTCTTTTGATAGTTGAGAACAGTGCAACATCGCTCATCAGAATAGATGCCCTCAAAGAGCTCATGCCCACTTTTTTCAATTGTGCCGGCAGGAAATCGTAGCCGATGGACAATGAGTTGAAGGAGATATAATTGTTCTGCTGGATAAAGCGGGACGTGGGTCTTGTGATGAAGTACCTGTCCTGTATTGCTTTCAGTGGAGCGATGTCTCCTGGTTTTTGCCAGCGTTGTGTGAGCACGCGTCCGTCTGCGTTGTAGTAAAGCAGGTTGGCATTCTCCACATTGTTCACCATGGTTTGATTGTATTGTTCTCCGCCCCATTCATAGAAGAAGCTGGTGTAGAGGGAAAACTGTTTATACCGCGCATTCAGGCCGAAGGAACCCTGGGCCCAGGGCTCTGAATTGCCGATGGGTTGCTGGTCTGCGGCGTTCCAGTCGTAGGTGACAGTACCGTCGCGCTTCAGATACAGCTCACGGCCATTGGCAGGATTGATGCCGAGCGATTGCATGCCGTAGATGGTGGTGAGAGAATTGCCTTCTTCGAATTTCATGATAGGCCGTGCAAACTTGGCATTGTTATCGTTCAGGGTGAGAATGGATTGAGGAAAAGTGGAACTGTTGTATTGTCCGTAGTATTCATCAATGCGGTTGTTATAGCTCTTCAGTGATTCCGCGATCTTCACGATACTGTTGCGGTTATGGGCCAGGTTGGCGATGAAGATGATATTCGTATTCTTTTTGTTCACCAGGTTGAGACTGGTCTTCACTTCAAAACCCTTGTTGAGCACCTGTCCGATATTATCGCGGTACACGTTGAATCCGGATGAGGAGGGCAGAGACACGTCTGTGATCAGATCGTATGTGCGTTTGTGATAGTAATTCAGTTCCAGCATATATTTCTTCTGCCAGAAAACGCGGGTGCCGATATTCCAGGAGATCTGTTTTTCCCAGGTGAGCTTATTGTTGCCCATGTAGTTGAGGCTGGCGCCAAGACCGGTTGGATACCAGTCGTCCAGCATCATGGTATAGGTATTACGGGCCATGAAGGGGAGAAATTGCTTTTACCGGTCTGCCCGATATTGGCAGTTACCCTCAGTTCCGTGAGGTTGGGGTTATTGCGGAAGATCGATGTATTGTGAAGATTGATACCTGTGCCTGCAGACCAGAAAGGCGCCCATTTCTTATCGGTGCCGAATTCAGAAGAACCGTCCAGTCTGAAAGAACCATCGAAGAGATAGATATTGTTCAGGCTGTAGTTGACAGTAGCAAAGGAACCGAAGAGGCGTTTCTTGTTATCGCTCAGGAGCGGCTTGCTGGTGATCTCATGCGCATGGGAGGGCGATGAATAGCTGGGCCCCGGAAAGCCACGGTAAAGGGCGGTGGAGAAATCTTCGTTGGTTGACTTGGCATTGAAGCCTGCGGAAAGGTTGATATTATGAGCATCGATGGTACGGTTGTACGATCCGAAAAGATTGGCATTCCAGTCCAGCATGTAGTTGGAAGTCTGCCGGAGTTCCCCTTTTTCAAATGCCGTGATATTGTCATAACGGGTAGAGGTAGGCGAAATGAATTTATCGCTGCTGGTTTCTTTCAGGTCCACTGCCAGTTGTCCGCGGATGAAAAAGAATTTATTCAGGTAGAGATTGGCGGTGAGGTTGTCTGTCCACTCATGGTATTTCGATCTTGAAAAATTGCCAACAGTAGATTCGAACAATGGATTGATCTGTGGCCCGCGTCCATCATAATCGGGCAGCGTTCTGAGCAGGCTGCCGGTCTTCTCGTCGTACAGGGCAAAATAGGGTTGCTGCCTTGAATAGTCGCTGAAATTTCCGTAGGGAGAATCTTTCATATCCACTTGATCGAAAGTGAGCTGGTTCCTGATCTGGATGCCGGTAGTCTGGTATTGCAGTGTGAGGCCGGCGCCCATGCGGTTGCGACCTGATTTTTTCATTACTCCGTTCTGGTTTTCGTATCGAAGTTCCAGTCCAACCCGAACAGCTTGTGAGCCGCCTTCCACAAATACATAATGACTGTGGTTGAACATGGTGCTGAGTGGTTGGCTCAGCCAGTAAGTATTCACGCCTTTGGCAATGGCATTTTCTTTTTGTTGCATGTACCAGAGATTCTCCCTTAGCGTGCCCTGATAATAAGGGTTGTCTTTTTCCAGGAAAGGCAGGTAGCTCTGTGCTGCCCACTCGGCATCGAGCTTCTCGCGTGCATCCATCATGTTATAGCTGGAGAGATCGGGAGCTGTTATGAAATAGTTGCCTGTGTAGTTCACGCGGAACTCGCCTGGTTTGGGTGCGATGGTCTCTATCACCACTACGCCATTGGAAGCGCGGCTTCCATACATGGCAGTGGCGGCCGCATCTTTGAGGATAGTGATATTGGCAATACGGTTGATGTTCATGTCAAACACTTTCTCGATGCTCACTTCAAATCCGTCCAGGATGAAGATGGGCGTATTCGGATTGTTCTTGAGCGAAAACTGTGATACATCGGAACCCGATTGGATCTTGTCCAGCTCCTTCATTCCGGGGAAGCCTGATTGTCCTCTTACATAGAATTCCGGCAGCACATTTGGATTGGAGCCTACACTGATATTCTGAGCTATCCGGAAAGATGGATCGAAAACCTGCAGGGCGCTGATGAGATTGTTGGCCGTTACTTTCTGAAGATCTGCTTTGGTGATCTGTGTGTAGGTGCCTGTAAAACTTTCGCGGCGGATATTGGCGTAGCCAGTGACCACTACATCGTTCATGGTGGCATCTTTTTGTTTCAGGATCACTTTGCCGTTAGAGGGGAAATCTTTCACTTTGATCTCACGCATGGTCATGTTCACATGTGTGAAAACCAGCACCTGGTCTGGCTCGGCATTGATACTGAATTTTCCCTGCACATCCGAATTGACGCCGGAATTGGCGCCTTTGATACGAATGCTGACGCCTTCGAGCGGTTTGCCATCTTCCGTGAGAGTAATGCCGGAAACGGGGACAGGCAGTGGTGCTTCTGTTTCATCGGGGAAGCTGAGTTGGGATCGCCGTTGTTTTTCATTTTCTTTTTCCTCCCTGTTGAGCAGGAAAATGGTTTTATCGAGGATCCGGTATCCGATCGGTTGTTTCCTCATCACACTGTCCAGGAATTCAAGCAGTGGCATATTGCTGGCTTTGATGGAAACGGGAAGACAATTGTTCAGGAGGCTGGCTTTTCCGAACACGGAATAACCTGTTTGTTTTTTGATGATGCCGAACACTTTTGTAAGTGGCAGCTCATGTGCGGTAAGCGTAACGGTCTGCGAGTGCGTGGCTGCAGCGAGATGCAGGCTGCCTGCCAGCAGCAGGATGGCTGTAATTTTCATCACAGTGGTTAGTTTTTTTCTGGTGGTCAATCGATGACCGGAGTGTATTGACCTGAACTCCGGGAACGATCCGGGCGGCCGCAAGCTTTGGATACTACGGCTGCCAGCAGCGTTTTTTTGCATACTTTAGCAGTGGTTTTGGTGAATAAGAAATTCGGGTTACATGAATTTTGGACATGCCAATACCGGCATCGCTTTCAGCGATGATCCAGAACCGTTACGCCCGCAATGCGTGACGGTTTTTTACATCAACATATCCTTTGGTTAAGAATCGTTACAATAGGATCGGTCCTCTGGTTTATATTATCGAAGTACTCTGAGTTTTCTGCCGGGCTCCATCTTCAGGCGAACACCCATTTGTTCCAGTGTGGCGATCAACTCCGCCAGGTTCACATTTCTGCTCATCTCACCAAAAAATTCCGTGTTGGGTGCGTCTTTGTCGTATACCACCGAAATATCGTACCAACGTTCCAGTTGTTTCATGATCACACGAATGCTGGCGCCATCGAAATTGAAGAAGCCATTTCGCCAGGCCATTACTTTTTCCGTATCTGTTTCAGCCGTTTTGATGGCTTCCGGGCTTATGTCGCTGAACCATGCCTGTTGTCCCGGCTGAAGCCGTACCGTAGCATTGGTGGGCTGTTTCAGCAGGCTGACGGATACAGCACCTTCGAGAAGGGTAGTACGGATGGCGCCATCGTCCTGGTAAGTGTTCACATTGAAATGTGTGCCCAGCACTTTCACTTCCGCATCAGTTCCGATCTGCACAAAGAATGGCTGTTTTGCTTCTCTCGCCACTTCGAAATAGGCTTCACCTGTAACAATCACTCTTCGTTCGTCGCCTGTAAAGCTCGTGGGATAATGGATGGAGCTTTCCGCATTCAACCATACACGGGTACCATCGGGCAACATCAACTGGAATTGCCTGCCTCTTGGAGTACTCATGGTATTATAAGAGACTGATTCACCTGCATTACCGGTGGATTTATAGCTGAGCTTTCCTTCGTCCAGGATCACTGCTGATCCATTTTGCGCTGATATGAATCCGTTAGTGAGTGTATCCAGTACGATCTTCCTGCCATCAGCCAGCGTGAGCACTGCGCCTTCGTTTCCGGGCATGATATCTTTGGCCTGGACCACCACCGGAACAGGTTCCCGGTGGGTTTTCAACATATAGAAAAGGCCGCCCGCTGCCAGTAACAGGATAGCAGCGGCAGCCCACCATCGACGAAGTAAAAGTGAAACAATGCTTGGCGAAACTTTTTTTTCCTCCTGCGCTTTTTGCAGCATGAGACGGAATTGCCGGTCGATATCCATTCCTTCGGAGAGGTCTTCCAGTTGATCACTTTCCAGCAGTCTTCCGATCTGCGCCTGGATAGCGGCCGCATATTCGGCCTGGCGCGCCATTTCGAGAAAAGCCTCCAGCTCTTCCGGGGTCAGTTGATCGGCGATGTATCGCTCCAGCAGGTTGTTGAATCCTTGTTTCATTGTCCGTTTGAATATTGATCGGAAATGTACCGATAGTATAAAGACACAATTACGAAAGGATAGGGCCCTGGTCTGGTAAAAGTTTTTTTATAAGGATAGCAGCATCCAGAGAAAAATAACGGAAGAACCGGCATGTTTCTCCAGGTAATTGCGAAGCGAAAGATTGGCGCTGACAATATAATTCTTGACAGTTCTTTGGGAAAGACCGGTTTCAGCAGCGATCTCTGCATGGCTCAGTCCCTGAAACCGGCTAAGTCTGAATACCTTTTGCTGTTGCGGTGTAAGCTGGTTGATACCATTGTGGATGATCTGTTCCGCCTCTTTGAATTCCAGCGTAGCGGCCGGGTTGGCAAGGGCATCGCTGAAATATTCCTGGAGATAAGCTGTAAAGCTGCCTGTGAAAACCTGTCCGCGTAATTTATTGAAGATATGATTCCTGGCGGTGGCAAAAAGGTAGGCGCGGAATTCCCTTACATTCACCAGTTGCTCTTTTTTTATCCATAGCTGTGCGAAGATCTCCTGTGCTGCATCCTCGGCTGCTTCCGGCACTTTGGCCAGCAGGAGCGCTACGGAATAGACTCTCGGCCAGTAATGCTCAAATAGCTGCCTGTAGGCAGATTCATCGCCGCGGGCCACCATCAGAACCAGTTCCTTTTCGTTATGTATGGGATCACCTTGCAACCAGAGCAGAATTAGGGTGTTGTTATACGCGCAAGCTAAAATAAAAATATGACATCCAATTAGCTAAATAGGAGGAGAGGAAATGCTGCTTTAAGCTGAAGCAGGGATGTATCCCCATTCGTGAAAGGTGCAACACCGATCAGGTGGAAAAATAAAACATCCGGAACTGCAGAAGTTATGCGGTCCCGGATGAAGAAATTATAAATGGATATAGACAGGGATCACTGAGACAATCCCAGGAATTTGAAAGGAGCTGCATCCTTAAACCGGGCCGATGCATTTCCCGCATATGTTTCTCCGTTAGACAGTGGAAGTTTTTTCACTTTTCCCTTTTCGGAAAAATCAATGTCTTTGAAATTTACCCAAAAGGTATTGGGTGTGAGCACTGTTTCAAAATAGTACACCAGGTTCTTATGATCGGAAACAGACCTCCACCTGGTGGAAGAAATATTGGGCTGATCCGGCGTAGTGATACCATAAGGTGTAGATGCGTTACGGATCACACTGAATACACTGGCTACGGCTACACGTGTATTATCTGTTTTCGGAATGGCTTCGGTGTAGAAGGATGCGCGGACAAATCTGTCGGATGCACGATTGGTGCCGGGAAGCATAACGGTGCCGCCTATCTCTTTCCAGTACTCGTTCAGCGCAAGTTGTTTTTCGTATGTGGGAGAGTTGGTCATCACTACAAACTCAGGACTGTGGTGAATGATCAGTTTGCCCTTGATGTATTCGAGAACTGCATTGTCGCCTGAAGGGTCGGAGAGTGATAAATGCAGGTTGGCCATCCGGTCTTCACCCGGTACTTTATCGGACACCACGATGAATTTTTCCTGCTCCAGTTCTTTCACTGCTTCCGCAACAGTGGAGAAATTGTCGAGTACATACTGCACCCAGGCGGCAATGCTGAGCCCTGGTTTGCCGGAAGTATAGGTGGGATATTCAGATTCTGCCAGCCAGAGCAGGTTGGCCACCAATCCTTTTTCGTTCATGCCATCCGTGCTGCAGAATTCGTAGGCGGAGCAGACCACACTGCCATGCTTGGATGTCCATTTCAGGGAGTTGGGGCCGGCTTCTCCTGATCTTGACATGCCTTTTGGAAAGATCCACAGACTGGGCATGATATCTTCTTTCCAGTCCATGGACCGGGCTGTGAGGAACAGGTTGTTCAGTCCTTTGTACATCACACGCGTACAGGCATCCGACTGATGTGCGAAACAATAAAACAGTAAAGCGGTAGTGAGGAACAATGATTTCATTGCGCGATTTTTTAATGAAAAGATTGTATCAGGAAATGATACGTGTATTAAAATCCGCAGGAATGATCAGGGCTTACTACGTGTAAGGAATGGGGTACAAAGATACAGGTTTGCATTATCTGTCTTACCGGACCTGCAATTTTCTGGTTTGATAAGATCCATCTGCAAACCGGAATCTGAGAACATAACTTCCTGCTGCAATAGAAGGGAGTTGATATTGATATTGTCCACCGTTCCAGGTATGCAGCAGTTTTCCGGAATTGCTGAAAAGCTGGATGCCAGACAATCCGGAAATATCTTCGGTACCCACCAGGAAATATCCTTTTGCCGGATTAGGCGTGATGGTGAGATGTGCGGCTTCATATTCTCCGGGAGCCACCAGTATCTTCGAAAGGGAGGAGCGGCCATCTTTATCGGTTTGCCGTATCCGGTAGTACAGTCTTCCCTGAATGCCGGGATTGTCAGTTGCCTCATACTTCGATTCAAACAAGTTGTTCCTGGCAGGTATACCGGTAATGGACATATGCCAGTTGCTTGCATTGGTACTTCTTTCTATATCGAAATGGCTGACATCGATCTCCTGCTTTGTAGTCCATTTGATCCGGATGAAATTACCTTCGCGCGAAACGGAAGCTGAGCCCCATTTCAAAGGGAGCGCCGTACCCGCGGCCAGCAGGATCTCTTCCAACGGCCTGTTGCTGATACCATCTGCCTGCAGGTAGTTTTGTGCGGGGTCTGAGATGGAAGCCGGAAAGCCCAGCCAGCCCGAGCCATTGTTAATAAATAACTGAAGGGTGTTTTCATCCAGTCCGTTCAGTTCTCCATCGAGATAACTCAATCGGATAATGCCATTATAATTGCTGCTGGTTGGGGCAAAACGGAACACCCGTTGAATATACGTTGAAGGAAAGCTATTCACTGTTGAGGCGGATTGCTCCAGCTGGCTATTGAAATTGAAATCGGTGGAAGGGATCAATGTGAGGCCTGACCAGGAAAGTTGATTGGCGGATGTAAGGACCATTTGTCCTCCACCATATACTGATAGCTGTTGGGCCTGCGGTGAATGCATCATGCCGCAAATGCAGAGCAACAAAAGAATGCTTCTCATACAATCAGATTTTGTGTGATCTATCAATGTAGGTTGCTGTAATCAGGCAGATTTTCTACTGCGGTATTTCAACAGTAGGGCGCCCAGGGCCATACCGGCAATGATCAATATTGTGATCTGCGGTAAACTGGCATTGTTGCTGGCAGCCTTGTTTTCCATTGCGTCCAGCCTGCTGCGCAAATGTTCGTTCTCTTTTTGCAATGCTTTTATGCTGGCAGTTTGATCCTGAGTACGGGTGTCCAGCGCCTGTACGGCAGCGAGGGCAATGCCATCTGCATCAACCGTGCCAATCCCTTTTTCGTCTGAGCCTAACTGAAAGGCTGCATAGAAATCCTGTGCAGTGGGGCCGATATGGCGGATGTTCTCATCCTCTGATTTGTAGCTCCATTTTTGAATGGGAATGGAACGTAATTGCTGCAGGATGGTCTCTCCCGAGATGTTTTCGAAATGATGTTTGCGATTCACGTCTGAAGAGTTCTGCCATACGCCTCCGGTGCTGAGCATAGCGCCGGTGTAAGTGGAGATCACTGCGTTGGATTGTCCCCAGTTGCTAACGTTGGTGCCTGATTGAATGGTTACCCCTGTACTGAGGTTAGAGGACGTGAAGATCCTGAAGCCGCCTGATACGCGCCAACTGGCGGAATGGTTCACGCCTGCGCGGATGGTGTCTATTGTGGAGCGGTCTCCGAATACGAAACTGCCCTGCCTGGCATTGGTATGGGCATGATAGCCCATAGCCACGGAAGCGGCTCCTGAGGCGGTGTTTTGATCCCCGATAGCAAAGCTGTTGATCTGGGCTGCAGTGCAATATCGGCCGAGGGCAACAGCATTATCGGCGCTGGCGCGTGTGTTCTCTCCGATGGCCAGGGAATGAGTGCCGATATTGGCATCATCCCATTGTGTGCCATCGATGGTACCTGCACGGAAAGCGGATTTCTCAGGATACCAGAACAGCCTCGTTCCAGGTCCTTCTATTGGAGGAAGAGGCGCTCCAATGTTGGGGTTGAAGGTCCCGCCGAGGTAAAAAGCTCCGTTCACATGCAGGCCCAGCCTGGTTTCCAGAGCACTGGTGCGAACAGCCAGAAGCGTGTCTGGTATTTGCGCCATTGCAACAAAAGGAGAAATGCAAAAAAGTGTAAAAATTGAAAAAAGCATTTTTTGACGCATGCCGCTATATGCATGCAGAATAGTTGTTAGCATGGTATTGAATTTTGGTTTTAAGTGGACTTCGATGGAGGGGTGCTCCAAAAATATAAAAAAAAATCATGTAAGTTCTGTCGGAGATCTGTGGATAAGAAAATGCTTCTTTGGCCGGTCTGCGATTCCTGCAACCGGGAGTGAATTATCCCTGCTTCGATAAGGATCGGTTGGGAGCTGATGGACTGGCTGGTATACTTGCGCCATAATACTTCATTATGAGCTATACTTTCAATAATAAGGCGGCACTGATCACTGGCGCCAACCGCGGACTGGGACTGGAGCTCAGCAGACAACTCAATAAAAAGGGATATTTTGTTTTCATGGGAGTAAGGGATCTGGAGAAAGGAAAAATAGCTTTGCAGACGTTAACAAATCCCGATTATGCATCACTGTTATTGCTGGATGTATCAGATCCTGCTTCAGTGGGCAGCGCAGTGAAACAATTGGATCAAACTGGCTACCCTTTACAGATACTCGTCAACAACGCAGGTGTGATGATGGATGGCGATGTGATGAAAGACTCTACCACAGAGATAGGACCTGAACAACTGCGGAAAACTTTCGATACCAATTTCTTTGGACTGGTGGAACTGACCAACCAGGTATTGCCTTCTTTATTACAAACCCCGGATGCCCGCATACTGAATATCTCCAGTGATATGGGCTCATTGCAATTGCATGCACGGCAGCATCCATTGGCCCGCACTTTTGCTTATAATGCCAGCAAGGCTGCACTGAATATGTATACCATTCACCTGGCAAATGCGCTGAGGGATAAAAATGTAAAAGTGAACGCTGTTCATCCCGGCTGGGTGAAAACGGATATGGGAAGTGAATATGCTCCTTTGGAAATCCCGGATGCAGTGACGGCCATAGTGGATTTTTTGTTGAAGGATGATCTGCCTACAGGGAAGTTTGTGTTCAGAGGGGAGGAAATTGAGTGGTAAGGATCATATGGAGTCATCAGGCGTTTCTCACTCCTGCACCAGCCACTCCGTTGGCGCTCTGCCGAATTTCTTTTTGAATGAATGCGAGAAATGCGACAGGCTTTCAAAGCCAAGGTCGAGATAAATGGCTGATGGTTTCCTGTTCTTTTTTTCTATCAGGTACCTGGCTTCAGATAAGCGTTTTTCAAGTAACCATTGCCGTGGTGGTATTCCGAATGTTTTTTGAAAATCGCGCTTGAACCCGGCAAGGCTTCTGCCTGTGAGTCTTGCGAATTGTTCAACAGGGATATTATAATGAAAATTAGTGTGCATGAATTTTTCCAGATCGATCTTATGCGGTTCGGAAAAATCGAACAGGAATTCCCTTAGTTCCGGCATGGCATCCAAAAGCAGGTATACAGCCTCTTTTATTTTAAGCATGCCTACATCTGTGGTTATCTTCTTTTCCGGATGACGCACATACGGCAGTGTCGATTGAAAAAACGCATGCAGGAAATCACTTCCGGGGATCAGCATGTTGGAAGGACCAGTATATTTTTGCTCAATCACAATTTGTTCCTCAAGAGCAATTTTTCTGAGCAGGTCCTCTTTCAGACGGATAACAATGGTTTGATAACCTTGTGCATCTTCGGGTGTTTTGGTAAGCTCACCCAGCTGATTCTTTCGTATCAGCATCATCTGACCACTGCCCATCGATATCTTCTGGTGGGCAGTTTCCAGGGTAAACCGGCCGAGGACCTGCAATACAAGTGTATTGTCCTCCATGAACGCACATTTCTCTTTTCTCATGGTGGAGTAGTAAGAGAAAAAAATGACCCCCGGAAGTATTTCAGTTGGATTCATCATTCTATAAAAATACAAAACTGGACGACCTAATGTTCAATCCTCTTATCGCTGTAGATAGGTACTGCCTAAAATTGCACCTGGAGCAAATGCTGTATTGAGCATATTCAATTCATCAGGACTGAATGTGATTTCCATAGCCTGAAGATTCTCCGGCAGTCTTGATCTGCGGCTCATGCTAACCAATGGCATAATATCACTGTCCTGCAGGTTCACCCAGGCAATGGCCAGCTGTGCCGGTGTGTAACCTTTCTCTTTTGCCATTTGTTTCAATATTTCCACTTTTTCCAAATTCTTAATCAGGTTCTCACCCTGGAAACGGGAAAAATGATTAAGATAAGAATTGGCAGGAAGCGGCGCTTTCATGGCGCCGGTTAGCAGTCCTTCTGCAGTATTGGCAAATGCCACTACACCGATGCCAAGTTCTTTGGCAACAGGAAGCAGGTCGCTTTCTATCTGGCGGTCCGCCAGCGAATAGCCAATTTCGAGTGCTGTTACCGGGTGAATACTATTTGCTTTACGCAGTTGATCGGCAGTTATTTCAGACACTCCGAGATACTTCACTTTCCCTTCCCTGATAAGATCGGCAACGGTTCCGATCACATCTTCCATTGGAACACTGTTGTCGAGTCTGCAGGGTTGATAGAGATCGATGGTGTCTATGCCCAATCTTACAAGGGAATAATTGATGAAGTTCCTGATTGACATGGGACGAAGGTCCAATCCAAGTAAACGACCGCCATCAAAAACAGCTCCAAATTTTACGCTGATGAATGCATCGTCCCTTCTGCCTTTGACGGCTTTTCCTACCAGCAGCTCATTATGGCCACTGCCATAGAAATCCCCGGTGTTCAGAAAATTGATGCCATTGTCAAGTGCTGATTGAATGGTGGCGATGCTTTCATTCTCATCATTCGTTTCACCACCCCAGATGGAAGACATGCGCATACATCCTAATCCGAGCTTCGACA
This sequence comes from Pseudobacter ginsenosidimutans, assembly GCF_007970185.1. Taxonomy (NCBI): domain Bacteria; kingdom Pseudomonadati; phylum Bacteroidota; class Chitinophagia; order Chitinophagales; family Chitinophagaceae; genus Pseudobacter; species Pseudobacter ginsenosidimutans. The sequence goes on from NZ_CP042431.1 coordinate 4,837,677, forward strand.
CAAGTGGTCCGTTCTTACCTAAAGCTATCTTTGTTATCATTGTACTGTTTTTTTGAGGATACAAAGATCAGCTTAAGAGTGAGGTGGCTGTTTTCTCCCAGAGCTCAAATTGCTTGTCTGGGTGGCTCAGGGGAGGATGTAGCCGCAAACCACCTTCATATTGACGCAAGTACACCTGATACGAGAAATCTGCACGGATTAACTTTGTTCAATCATAATCGCAATCAGTGGAGCAGGCACCACTACAAAAACGGGCGGAACCGAAAAGCCAGATGAGTAGGAATAAATCTTAATCGTATGTCCAATAATTCTGTTTCATTACACAGGGTAATAAAAACATCGCCTGAAAAAGTATACCGTGCATTTACGGAAGCTGCTGCAATGGCTTCCTGGTTACCTCCCTACGGATTTCTTTGTACTGTTCACGAAATGAAAGTGGAGAAAGGCGGTACTTTTAAAATGTCTTTTCAGAATTTTTCAACCGGCAACAGCCATTCATTCGGAGGAGAATACCTCGAACTCAAGCCGAATGAATTTTTGAAATACACTGATAAGTTCGACGATCCCAATCTGCCGGGTGAAATGATCACTACTGTGTCGCTCAGCAAGAATATTGCCGGTACGGAAATAAAGATCACCCAGGAGGGAATTCCTGCTGTGATCCCGGTTGAAATGTGTTACCTGGGTTGGCAGGAATCGCTGGAGAAGCTGGCTAAACTGGTAGAGCCAGAAATTCCGGATGCTTGATCAGGGGCCTCAGTGACTGAGGCTTAATATCTTGAGTTCAAATTATTTGGAAACTATTAGGTAGATATTATTTCTTTGTTTATTTTTGCACCCCATCTGACTCCCTAGCTCAGTTGGTTAGAGCTACTGACTCTTAATCAGTAGGTCCTGGGTTCGAGCCCCAGGGGGGTCACAGAAAGCGGCTTCAGGCCGCTTTTTTTATGCATTGAATGTCCCACGGCAGGTCTTCTTTTCTATTTTTCTTTTTCAATAAAACTACCCGCATCTTATGAAGGGCTTATTACAGTTTTCATTATTTTCGTCTGGAATTTCACTTTTCTTCAATTTGAGCGTATGATGGATATTGTAATACAGTAATTACCTCCCGGGTAATTACATCTTTTCTGAAAATTTATTCATGGCTTCTGCGTCTTCAACAGAGGCAGCAATTCTTATTTTTATTCAATTCTATCAGTAATGCACAAATACAATTATACTATCAGGAGGGAGAAACCTTCTGATATCGGGGCAATCGATCAGGTAACTAAATCTGCGTTTGCCTCCGCAGCATATAGCAGTGGAACGGAATCTTTCATCATAAAAGCCTTGCGCGCAAATGGTCAACTGGCCGTTTCTCTGGTAGCAGAGGAGGAGGGAGTATTGATAGGGCATATTGCCATATCGCCTGTAACCATTTCTTCAGGAAGTGAAGGCTGGTTTGGACTTGGCCCCGTATCTGTGATACCTTCCAGGCAGGGGGCTGGTGTGGGTTCTGGCCTGATCCGGGCCGCCATTGATGCATTGAAGGAGCTGCATGCATCCGGCTGTGTAGTGCTGGGTGAGCCTTCTTATTATGGCCGGTTCGGATTCAGGAGCGATGCCCGTCTGCAGTACCTGCATGCTCCCGCCGAGTATTTCCAGATACAATCATTTGCAGGAAAGATACCAGAGGGGATTGTTGAATATGATGATAGTTTCAATGTCACCAGCTGATCTAAGATATAGATAAGATTAGTTTCATCAAATAATACAGGTTCGCATTCGCGAACCTGTATTATTTTTAATATTCCACAAATCGAAATTGACTATGAGAATTGCAGTAGTTGGTGCTCACCGGGTTGGCAAATCAACCCTGGCGGAAGAAGTTTTGGCGAATCTTCCCGGATATACACTCGAAATGGAACCATACTATCAACTGGAATCATCAGGATATGAATTCTCAGAAATTCCTACTGCTGAGGATTTTATTGAACAGTTTAATTATTCGGCCAGGCTGGTCTCCAAAAGCGAAGGCAATGTGATATTTGACAGGTGTATCATTGATATTTTAGCCTATCTGCATGTTATCGATCCCGAATTGAATATTCAATTGCTATTTGAAACAGCCCAAACTGTTATGGCTGAAATCGACCTGCTCGTATTTGTTCCAATAGAAGAACCGGATCTGATACCAGACCATCAGACAGATCTGCCAAAACTCAGAAGGCTGGTTAATGATTTATTGCATGACTGGATTTGGGATTTGGGTATAGAGGCGATTGAAGTGAGCGGTACCTTACTGAACCGCAGAGACCAGGTTCTCGCTAAGATTTCATGATAGGTTCTGGTCTGTCGCCGAACAGTGATGCCAATATTTGAAACTCTGTCATCTCTTTTCTGACCCCATCCGGGTACTGGTACAATTTTTTTACGTTCCATAATATAGGGAGCTTAAAATTACTGTGTTACCCCGCATATGTGATTTTGTTGTATTTTCACCCTCCCCACGTTTTTTATCATAACCTCATCCTTCCCGGCATGTTTGCCGCTATTTACTTTCGTTTTCATTCAATTATCTTCTCACGGGAATCTAAAAGGCTTAAATTTTGGAAAGCAAGGATCAAAACGCGGAACTATTGAATGCTTTGAAAACAACAGACCGCCGGAAAGGGGTGGAGCTGGTTTTCAAGCAGTATTACAGTGAAATGGTGGATTATGCCTGGAATATCACAGGCGCCAGGAAGTTGGCGGAAGACGTGGTAATGGAAGTGTTTCTCCGCCTGTTGCAAAAAGAATTCAATTTTGAAAACATCAATAACCTTAAAGCATACCTGATGATTACCGTCAGGAATTCCTGTTTTGCTACCCTGGAATCGGAGGAAAAAAGACAGAAGCGGCAACAGGAGGCCGAGAGCAGTATCAGCAACCTGGAATCCCTGGATCTTGACCGCATCGATGCCAGTGTTACCCATCTTATCTATTCAGAGATCGAGAGCCTTCCCGCCAGGGCCAGGACCATCTTCATCCTGAAAACTTTCAACAGGTTCAGTTACGATGAAATTGCCGAAAGAATGGGCATTAGTTCCAAAACGGCGAAGAACCAGTATTTTATTGCCCTGGCGAAACTCCGCACCAGCTTTCTGAAAAGGAATATTGTGCTTCATTTACTTGTTTCTTTATCCGGGTTCCTGCACCATTTTCTGCTGTTGATAACCGGCAGCACCCATCTTTTTATAAAATAATTTAAAAAAAGAGAAAATTCTTTTGGGCCCTTTTTACTGTTTTGCCCTCTTATAGCTGAACAGAGGTTAATTCCGGTAAAGGCGCCTGATGAAATCTTAATTCTGATTGTATGAACAGAGAAGAAATCGAAGAGAGGCTGACCGAGTTGCTTGTGAAGCAATTGAGAAATGAATTGACGGATGCTGAATCAGCTGAACTGGAAGGTTACTGTTCGCTAAGTCCGCTGATAAGGCAATTTGCAGATAAATGGAAAGATGAAAACTATGTAAATAAAAGGATGCAGCGGAAAACAGAGATCGATACAGCTGCTGCCTGGAAGGAGTTTTCGGAAAGGTCAGGTACTGTTCAGATGCCAATGGTCCGGAGATTTATGAAGAACAGATGGGTGATGGCCGCTTCCCTGACAGGACTGATAGCTATCGGTGCATTTTTCCTGATCCGTTCAGGAGAAAAACAAAATGTGGGACCGATAGTGAAAGAGATTCCTGCCAATGAAATCCTCCCCGCTAAAGGCAATGTAGTTCTTACGCTTGCAGATGGTAAAACCATTTCATTGGGCCAGGGAAAAAATGGGACCACAGTTGCCACGCAGGGAAATAATGAGCTGATCAGTAAAGACAACGAACTGGTGTATGATCCGAAAGGAGAAAAATATACCGGCACATTCATGATGAATACTGTGTCAACAGGTTATTCAAGTCTTTATAAACTGCAGCTGTCCGATGGTACCAGGGTTTGGTTGAATGCCCAGTCCGTATTGAAGTATCCTGCAGGTTTTACAGGTAATGAGCGGCGCGTTGAGTTGTGGGGCGAAGGGTATTTTGAAGTTACAGCCGATAGCAAAAGACCTTTCTATGTTACAACTGCCAATGCCGATATAAAAGTGTTGGGTACGCGCTTTGACGTGAATGCTTATGATTCCGCAAAGAAAATTGTTTTGATTGAAGGTGCAGTGAATGTAGTTGCCAATGGGATACATAAAACACTCCGTCCTGGTCAGTTGGCAACCGTAAAGCCAGAGGGCGGTATTGAAGTGAGCAGATCAGCTGATGAAAATCATGTGCTGGCCTGGGTAAATGAAAAGTTCAGTTTCCAGGATGCGGCCATTGAAGATATCATGAAAGAGCTTCGAAGGCATTATGAGATCGGGGAAGTGGAGTACAGTGGAAAAATAGATGCAAAGTTCAACGGGTCAATCGCAAGAGGACTTCCCCTCACAGAAGTGTTGCGCATCTTTTCTTCCACCGGTTATGTGCAGTTCAATATCCGGGATAAGAAAATAATTGTTAAGCCTTAAAATAATTAACCATTGATGCCGGAAGCTATGAAGTTCTAATTTGTTATTCCAATTTTACCCGGGTTGTTTCTACACCCCGGTTTGATAACTGCTTAGGAAAGCTATTCGATATGAAAAACCGGGATCATTGTAATGTTAGTCACTAAAAGATCATCAGGACCTACCAATCAACAGTGAAGGGAGAGTTCTCCCTTCCTGTTTATCAAAGGGAATATTGTTGATCTTCCTGCCAGCAAACCATTGGACTTTATCCGGAAAATTCGCTACAGGAGCTTTGTATCACTTCCTCCAATATCCAATTATACCTTCTTCTATTTCCTGGGTTTGCTAATCTTCCTGTCTTTTTGCTTGTCTTTTTACTGTTATTGGATTCATCAAACTACTACCCATCATGAGAACGATTATTCTTATATCGTTAGTTGCTGCATTCATACAATTGAGTGCAAATGCACAAACCAGCAGCAATCCATTTGCCGATATGGAAAAAAGGAATGTGCAAACCTATACCGTAGGTGATAAAGTTCCGGTGCTGGAATTCAGGAACCTGGTTAATTACCCTAAAGCACATACGAAGTCTGATGACCCTGATCTCAAAGGGAAGATCATCATCCTTGATTTTTGGGAAAGAGGCTGCAGCGCTTGCGTACGGGCCTTTCCGAAATTGGAAAAATTGCAGGAGAAGTATAAAGATAGGTTGCAGGTGATTACGGTCACATCGCAAAGCCCGGAGGAGGATGTGCTTGGGTATTTGAAAAAACTTTCCATTACAAAAGATGTGAAACTGCCGATTGTGATCAGAGATGAAATGCTGCACAAGCAGTTCCCTTATGAATTCATTTCCCATGTAGTATGGATCGGTGCAGACAGGACGGTGAAAGCCATTACAGGAACAGAACATTTTACGGAAGAGAACGTACTGGAAATGCTGAACAAGGAAACGGTGGATTGGCCAGTAAAAATAGATATCATCGGCTTCGATCCTAATAAACCTTTTTTCGATTTTGCCAATGAAAATGTAAAGTCGCCCTCATTGAAATTGTTTTCAGCTTTCACTGGTCCGGTACCGGGAGTTGAGCCGCTTGCAAGGATTGCAAATGATTCAGTGAGCCAGGTAAAAGTGATCAATGCCTTCAATACGCCATTATTGGATCTGTGCAAGGCTTCGATCAAAGGAGAGATCACTGGTGATTGGGATATGAAGGAAGTGAAGTTTGAAGGGGCCGATCTTGCAAGGTATGATTACAGAAATACCAATGGCAATAACTGGGTGGCGAAAGGTGTGTCTACGAATATTTTTACTTATACTGCTACAGTTCCGCTTTCTTACAATGAGGAACAAATCAGACAATATATCAGGAAGGACCTGAGCCGCTGGTTGGAAGCGGCGCTTGGAATAAGGGTTAGAAGGGATACGCTGCAGGTGCCAACCCTGGTGATAATTAAGAAAGATGAAACGAATCCATTTGTAGTACAGGAGAATGAGAACAGATTTGAAATCAGGGAAGCGGGTGAAAAGGGATATCAGTTTGTCAATTTCAGTCTGGCTGATCTGGTGAACCATTTCAATGCAACAGATGAAAAATATTATATGGCAGATGAGTCGGGAGTAAATGTGCATGCCCGGGCCACCATGGAATTGCCGGTAAGTGCTCATACAGATGTTGCTGATTTGAAGAAGGCGTTAGCCCGGTATGGACTGGATATAATAGAAACTACCCAAGCCAGGCTAATGTATGTGATTACTGAGGAGAAATAATAGTAAAGTGACTGACTAACTAAAAAGCTCTGATTAACCAACCAACAAAAAAAATGTCATGAAAAGAATTGTACTCTTTTTCATCTTTGTTGTTCTTCTTCAATTTATTTACTCCACTGGTTATGGTCAAAAACCTGTCTCTCTCGAAGCGAAGGAAGAAAACCTGGTGACTGTATTGCGTAGTATTCAATCTCAATCAGGATACAGTATCATATGGGTTGACAAACAAATGCAAATTGCCAATAAGGTTACCATCTCCCTGAAGGCGGTATCAATACAGGATGCATTGGCAAAAATATTCGCCAATCAACCTCTATCATATATTATCGAAGAAGACGGTAAGCGGGTGATCATTCAGGCAAAGAAGAAAAATGCAAAACAGGATCAGCAAGGGGGCCGTACTGTAGATATAAAAGGTAAAGTGGTAAACAGGCAGGGGGAACCCATTGCCGGCGCCACTATTTCAGAGCAGGGCGCAGATCGTTATACTGCAAGTGTTGCGGATGGAACTTTCATATTAAGGGATGTTGATGAAAATGCAATGCTGCTGATCAGTAGTATCGGTTATGAAACGAAAACTGTAAAGGCAGGAGGCTCAGGCAGTCTCCGGGTTGAATTGACAGTTGCTGCAATGCAGATGCAGGAAGTTACGATCGTTAATACGGGTTACCAGCAGATCGGTAGGGAGAGGTCAACCGGCTCTTATGAGTTTATCAAAAAAGATGACCTGAACAGGCAGGTTGGTACCAATATCCTGAACAGGCTGGAAGGCGTAAGCAGCAGCATTTTATTCGACAGAAGAAACTTATCTCCCGGCCAGAATACCATCAGCCAGAATAATCTTATTATCAGGGGGCTCAGCACTTTGTCGGAGGGCATGAAAGCACCATTGGTGGTAGTGAACAATTTTCCTTATGAAGGTGATATCAATAATATCAATCCTTCTGATGTAGAAAATATCACTATTCTGAAGGATGCTGCGGCGGCTTCCATCTGGGGCGCCAAAGCCGCAAACGGTGTGATCGTTATTACTACAAAAAAGGGACAATTCAATCAGCCGGTGCGAGCCAGCTTCTCGGCTAACGCCAATACATATGAGAAGCCTGATCTTAACTATTATCCCCAGATGCCTGTAGCTGATTTTGTGGAGGTGGAAAAGTACTTGTTCGACCAGGGGTTTTATAATGGAATACTGAACAGCCCTGTAGCGCCGGCTGTTAGCCCGGTTGTGGAGATATTGAATAACAAAAGAGCAGGTATTACAAATCCTGCTGAAGCGGATCGTTTGATCGAAGCATTGAAAAAAGAAGATGTACGGAATGAATTTGAAAAGTATATCTACCGTCAACCAGTGCTTCAACAATATGCTCTCAATTTGAGCGGTGGTACGGAGAAAGTCAGGTACCTGATAACAGGAGGTCTGGATCAAAGCCCCGGCGTATTGAAAGGTGATCAAATGAGGAGGATCACATTCAGAACTGATAATACGTTTGTATTAACAGACAAACTGGATTTGCAATTAGGTGTTGCCTATGCAAATACCAAAACAGAAAATAATAGCATGGGAGAATACGGAGACGAGAATTACAACTACAGGGGAGGTGCAATGTTCATTTATCCCTATGCCCGTTTTGTTGGAGACGATGGTAATCAACTCACCTTTCCGAAAAACTACCGGGAAGGTTATACCGATACTGCAGGGAATGGCCAGTTGCTCGATTGGAAATACCGGCCATTGGATGAGCTGGAACTGAACCCGAGGACGATCAACACCCAGGATATTACCGCTAATCTTGAAGCCAAATTCAAGATTAATAGAAATATCAATCTTACTTTTCGTTACCAATACGAGCAAAGCAATATAGATAGCCGCTCACTCAATAAGGCAGAATCTTACTTTTCAAGAAATACCGTGAACCTGTTCACGGAGATCATAGATGGCCAGGTGATCAGAAGAGTGCCGGAAGGAGGGATATTGCGTTTATTCAATCAAAAGCTCGTTGCCCAATCTGCGAATATCCAGGCGAATTTCAATAAGACATGGGCGCAAAAGCACAATTTGTTCGCCATTGCTGGTGGTGAGATCCGGAATGCTGTGATGAACCAGAACAATTCCATTACTTACGGATATCTCGAATCAAATTCATCAGTTGCCAATGTAGATTATGTTACACCATTTCCCCGTTACGGCAATAGGGGCGAGGCACAGATCCCTCCAGGTTATTCGATCAACAAGTTGACGGACCGGTTTGTGTCTCTTCTCGCAAATGCTGCCTACACCTACGATGGAAGATATATTTTGTCGGCAAGTTTCAGGAGGGATGCCTCCAATCTTTTTGGTGTCAGCACCAACAATAAATGGAAACCATTCTGGTCTGTAGGTGGAAGCTGGAATTTATCGAAAGAGAATTTCTATGATTTCGATCTCCTGCCTTTTCTACAATTCAATGCTACTTACGGTGTGCAGGGTAACGCGAACAATACCATTTCTCCCTATACCATCATTCAGTTCGAGGGAGCACAATACAGTATCATCAACCAGCCATATGCGAATATCAATACACCAGGGAATCCTGAATTGAGTTGGGAAAAAACGAGACAACTTAATCTGCGTTTGGAATTTCAATCGGCAGGGAATAAGTTGACAGGACGTTTTGAGATGTACCGAAAGAATTCTATCGATCTGATCTATAATTCCACTATCGACCCAACAAACGGCATCGGTTCTGTAGCAAGGAACAGCGCCAGTATGTTGACCAAAGGGTTTGAAGCAGAACTAAATTACAAAGCCCTGGACCGGGAAGTGAAATGGGTGATGGGGCTTTCTCTGAACACAATACAGAATAAAGTAACAGATTATTTGCTGGAAGATAAAGACAGAAGCCTCAGTGGTATCATAAATTCCTCCGGAGCGGGTATTATACCCGTCAGAGGCTTGCAGCCATATTCCATACTGAGTTTTCCATTTGCAGGATTGGATCCGCAGACCGGAAATCCCAGGGGTTGGCTGGGAAAAGAGATCAGCAGCAACTATTTTGAAATCAACCGTCAATCAATCGATACTGGTTCGATGGTTCGGCATGGTTCGGCTATTCCAACAGTATTTGGGAATTTTCGTCATACCATCAGCTACAAAAACATTTCCCTTCATTTTTCAATTGCATACAGGCTTGGTTATTATTTCAGGAAAAGAGCGATCAGTTATAATGAGCTAGTTTCTTCCGGACTTGGACAGGTGGATTATGTCAATAGATGGCAAAAGCCCGGAGATGAGACCATGACTACTGTTCCTTCCTTTCTTTACCCTGATGACAGTTATGGCGCCAGGGACCTTTTTTATGCGCAATCATCTGTGAACGTTTTGAAAGGAGATAATATTCAACTGCAGAATGTAAACCTGCAGTATACGCTTGGGAAAAACAAGCTGCCTTTCAAATTCATGCGGTCATTCAGTGTTTTTGTTGCAGCCAATAACCTGGGCTATATCTGGAGAGCGAATGATCAAAAACTGGATCCGGATGTTCCATTTGCTTTTTATCCAAGACTAAGAAGTTATGCAGCCGGAGCAACAGTGGAATTTTAAATGCTATCAACTTTGAATTATTTTGTATGGGTATCTATAAAAATATTTACACTATTTGTTTATTCACGATCCTCTTCACGTCTTGTGAAAAATACCTGGATGCCAAATCTGATGCAAGATTGTCTATTCCTTCCACGATAGAAGATTTACAGGGTATCCTGGATAATTATAGCATGATGAACCGCTCTTCCGATCTGTTGAACAATATGACGGATGAGTATTACCTGCGAAGAACAGATTGGGAAGCGGAATGGCAATTGAATAAAGACAGTTATGTGTGGGATCCGCAGACCAATTACTACAGTGATGAGAATGATTGGGACAAACTTTATCAACGGATCTTTTACGCCAATACGGTGCTGGATAATCTGGAAAAAGCTACAGGAAGTCAGGAGAAGCTCAATCAAATAAAAGGAGCCGCATTATGCTTCAGGGCAATTTATTATTATCAATTGTTACATTTATACGCTCCTCCCTATTTATCTGTTACAGGTGAAAACAAATCCGGAGTGGTGATCAAACTTACATCTGATTTCAATCAGCCGATCATTCGTTCGTCTGTGCAGGATAGTTATGACCAGATGTTTAAAGACCTGGAAGCAGCTGTTAAACTGTTGCCGGATCGGGCTGCATATAAAACGAGGCCTTCGAAGGCTGCTGCGTACAGCTATCTTGCCAAAGGTTATCTTGATCTGCATAATTTTGAAAAGGTCAAAGAGTTTGCCAATGCCGCCTTGTTACTGTATGATACCGTAGTTGACTACAATCAGGTGGCTCCGGCATTCAATCCATTTGAGCGGTTCTTTCCTGAAACGGTCTTTTATTTGTACACCGTCAATGCATTGAATAGCTACGATTGGATCGCGATGGTGGATTCTACACTTTACAAATCATATGAAGACGATGATCTGAGAAAGCTATTGTATTTCCAGGATGCGCAGGGAAATGGTACTGTTGCCTTTGAAGGTGCTTATACTGGTAACCCCAATCAATTATTCAATGGAATTGCAACAGACGAGCTTTTCCTGCTCAGGGCTGAAGCCAATGCAAGATTGAACAATATCAGCGATGCTATGGCTGATCTGAATTTCCTGCTGTCCAGGAGATATGCTGCAGGCAGTTTTGTACCGTTGGTGGCGAACACAAAGGAGGAGGCTATCAATATGATATTGTTGGAAAGAAGGAAAGAATTGTTGAACAGGGGAGTCCGCTGGACTGATCTGCGCAGGTTGAACCAGGAATCCCCATATGCTGCAACCATCAGGAGGGTACTGGATGGGGATGTATTTTCATTACAGCCCAATGATCCAAGATATGCGCTTTTGATACCTGCCAAAGTAATCCAGCTTTCAAATTTGAATCAAAATCCGCGATGAACAAAAAAGCGGACTACTGCCTGGATGGCAATAGCCCGCAATTTATCAGAGCCTGTTATGATCTTTCTTCATAGATGTTCAGTTGTGCGTCGGCCTGATTGTCGGAAATAATACCGTCAGAATCTGTATCCAGTTGATTTACCCTGATTGTGAAATCTGCGTTGTTCACTACACCGTCACCATTCAGGTCAGTTACACGAAGCCAGCAAACTTCAGCTGCGCCTGCGCATGCTCCATCAGCTGGTGCACCAGGACGAGTGGTTTGAGTTGTGTACTGAGACACAATTTTTTCCTGAGCTGGAGTGCCTGCTGCACTAAACACATAATAAAGGACCGTTTGTTTTTTATCTTCAACGGGTTTCACTTCTCTTTTTGTGAAAGCGCTGAATCCGATTGCCAGAACTACGGCGAATGCGCCGAACAGGTACTTTTTCATATTTATCAAGATTAATGGTTTTGTGCTTACTCTTTTAATGGTTTTCAGCATCCCCATTCGTCGTTGTCCAGTGAGTATCCGACGATGACACTTTGAACTGCAGGGCTGGCACGCATGCCGCAGTGGTCCGCCCGGTTGCGCTGACCGGACAGCTTGTTGTACAACAATATCTTTTTTTGTAGAATTCTTTTCGAATGCTCAGGCTATTGCGTTTGCATGGCCGGGTATTGCCGGCTTCGGTTTCAGTGGCCGTCGCATCAGCCAGATGCCGGTTGCAGACAGGCCTGTAAAGAAAATATTAAAGTAAAGGTGCTGGGGCCATGTCATATTCTGCAGCACACCGCCGCAGGAGCATGGCCTGCCTGGAACAAACAGTAACATGTATGCGATGTAAATAGTAAAGAAGGTCATGGTGATGAAAGATAGCCAGAATCCTTTCAGTCGCTGTTTTGGAATGAAAAGCAACAATGAAATGAATAATTCAAAAACCGGTAAGGCTATCGCTATGAAATCTACCCGGCTTTCGCCAACAAGGGGAGATTGTTTGAGGAAGTATTTGAAATCTTCAAACCCCATTAATTTACTCACTGCTGTATAGGTAAAGAGCAGGATCAGGAGGGTAGAAATGATTTCAACGAATGTTTTTCGCTGCGTCACCACAAGGGCTTTCATGGTCCAAAATGTTTAATGGTTTCAGATGCTTAATTCTTTCCTGTATCCGGCAAACATGCTGGATACCATTTCCAATGGTTTAAAGAATGGTTGTTCGCCATATGGAAGATGGCGTCTCGGGGTGACGTTGATTGGTGACGTTTTGGGGGATCTCTGGCTCGGAGCCGGGGTTGGGCGAAGCTGGTTGATGGCTTCTGATTACATATACAAATTTAGAGGGAGTCTTACTTTTGTTGTTATGAATTCGGGAGTAATAATTTTGTTGATTAGACTACTGCACTATTCCGATCTCAGGCTTTGAACAGGATTGGTCAACGCTGCCTGAATGGCCTTGAAACAGATGGTGATAAAGGCTATAAGAAAAGTGATCGATGCCGCCAGCACAAAAACCCACCAGTTAAGACTTGTTTTGTACGCGAAATTGTTCAGCCAGTTATTCATAGCCCAATAACCTGCCGGCAGTGCGATACAAGTGGAGATCATCACTGGTTTCAAAAGATCTTTCGTAAGCAATACCACAATTCCCTGTACGGATGAGCCCAGTACTTTTCTTACGCCGATTTCTTTGAAACGTTTGATGGCAGTGAATGAAGCAAGACCAAAAAGACCGAGGCAGGCAACAAAGATTGCCATGCCGGCAAAGCCTGTCAGGATGGTTTGCTGACTGATATCTTTTTTATACATGCGATCGAATTGCTGGTCCAGGAAGCTATACTGGAATGGATATGCGGAAGCTGCTTTCTTATATGCTTTTTCTACCGCTGCCACTGCTTCGCTAATGTTACCGGGATTGAGCCTGACCACGGCCACTCTTTTATCTTCCCTGGGAGCGATCACCAATGGCTCGATATCGCTTTTAAGGGATTGGAAATTGAAATCTTCCACAACGCCAATGATACTGCGTTTATCAGTGTCGTGCAATGTGTTCTCGATCCATTTACCTACGGCCTGATCGGGGCTCCAGCCGAGCTTTGCAGCTGCTGTCCGGTTGATCAGTACGGCCTTCATGGTATCGGTGGGAAACGTGGGTGAGAAATCCCGGCCGGCAATGATCTTCAGTCCGAGTGTTTTTACAAATTCAAAATCTGTGAATTCAGTCCTTGCATACCATCTTTCTGAATGACCTTCCACATCAAACACATGACCATCGAAGAAACCGCCCGGTTCACCAGACATCATGGCAACGGAATGGATCCTGCTTTCTGCCTGCAATTCGCTCTTGAAAGCAAGCATGTTCCGGTAAATATCATCATTATCGATCTTCACCAGTATCGTTTGTTCCTGGTGGTAACCCAGTTGTTTGTTACGGATATAGTTCATTTGTTTGGTGATCACAAATGAACCGATGATCAGGAAAACAGAAATACTGAACTGCACAACTACCAGTGCCTGTCTGAAACTGGCTCCGCTTTTGCCCAGCCTCAGCCTGCCTTTCAGCGCCTGGTGAGGAGAAAATGCAGACAGGATGAAGGCGGGATAACTGCCTGCCAATAGTCCGGCTACCAATATAACACCTGCCAGGAAAAGATAGATGGGCCATGTACTCCAGGATACCGTCAGCGTATAACCGAGCAACTGATTATACCATGGCAATATGATGAGCAATAATCCAAGTGAAAGTATGCAGGAGATGATCGTCAGCAGAACAGATTCGCCGATGAACTGCCATATGATATTGGTCCTCATGGCGCCTAAAACTTTTCGCAGTCCAACTTCCTTGCTGCGTTCAGTGGCCCGGATGGTAGAGAGGTTAATGAAATTGATACAGGCGATCAGTAAAATAAGTATTGCGATGGAAAGAAAAATGTACACAACGGTCTTATCACCGTGCCTTACTCCATCGAATGACTGGTTGGCGAAATAAACATCCTTAAGGGGCAGGAGGCTCAGGGAAAACCTGAATCCGTATTTCTTCATATCGCTGCCCATATATTTTGTCATGAAGGCGGGCAGTTGTTGCTCTATCCGGGCCTGCGTTACAGACGGGGCAAGCCGTACGTAAGTGTACAGTGCGTTGTTCATCCAGGTGGTCATCCAGCTCATGGACCTGTAATTGTCCAGGGGCAATACCATATCGAATTCTAAATGCGAATTGGAAGGGAGGTCTTTTGCAATTCCTGTAACGGTTAGAGGTAGCTGCTTATCGAGCATAATCGTTTTCCCGATTACATTTTCCGTGCTGCCAAAATATTTCCTGGCAGTGGATTCCGTGAGCACCACGCTATTGGGGTTTTTCAGCACAGTATTGGGATCGCCGGCCAGCAGCCGGTAAGAGAAGAACTGAAAGAAATTTGAATCCGCAGCGATCACGCCCTTTTCGTGAAACGACTGGCTGCCGATGGTCACCAGGTTGTTGTTCTGGCTCACACGTACCATTTCTTCCACCTGTCCGGTAAATTCATTCGCTATTGCCGGGCCGTACATTCCGGACAAATAGGCCACATGTTTTACCGAGCCTTCATTTTTGAAGCCCCGCATCACCCGGTAGATCCTGCTGCCATCCTTATGAAAATTGTCAAAGCTGAATTCATTGATGATGAAAAGGAAGATCATCATACAAACCGTTATACCGATGGTGAGCCCCTGGATATTGATGAAAGAGAAAGCTTTGTTCTTGTTGAGATTCCTCCAGGCAGTGATAAAATAATTCTTGAACATGTGCGCTGTTAAAAGGTTTATGAATCAGGCCGGAACACGGGTGCTTTTCCTGCTCATCATTGCCCAACAAATATGCCATTGCACAATTGATTGTTTCATAGTCCGCTATAGCCGTGGGCGGAATGCAGTCCTGTTCAGAAATGGACAATTATGTACGGATTTGTTACACTTTTCCATTTGTACGAAATAGGGGAGCGGTTAAAAAATTGTTTTGTTTTAACAAAGTTCCCCGTAATTTTGTGCCTCCTATAATTGAAAATCTTCATGTAGAATTTAATTTCTTTCAGCAAATCAGACAGGTATCCGGCTTACGGGCCATCTCCATTTTTCACTCCTGAAGAAAGAAATTATGTTATCCTTACAGCAGGTCGCTTATGCGCATCCCAACAAGGATGTGTTGTTCAGCAATATTCAATTCAATATCGGCGCTCATCAGAAACTGGCATTGATCGGCAACAACGGAGCCGGGAAATCAACAATGCTGCGCATTATGGCAGGACTGCTGATTGCCACGGAAGGTAATGTGGTGGCCGATTCCAGACCATACTATATGCCGCAGGTATTCGGGCAGTTCAATCATCTTTCTGTTGCCGCTGCGCTGCAGATAGATAATAAACTGAAAGCATTGCAGGAGATCCTGGCGGGGCAGGTCACAGAGACTAATCTCAGCATACTGGACGACGACTGGTCCATCGAGGAAAGAGCCCGCGAAGCGCTGGCCCAATGGGGACTTGCATCGCTTCATTTCGATCGATCGCTGGCAACGCTCAGCGGTGGTCAAAAAACAAAGGTCTTCCTCGCAGGCATCCCTATCCATCAACCGGAGATCATCCTGCTGGATGAGCCCAGCAATCACCTGGACCTGCAGTCGAGGCAGCAATTGTATGAGCTCATCAGAAACAGCAGAAGCACGATAGTAGTAGTGAGCCACGACAGAACCCTGTTGAACCTGCTGGATGCAGTAGCCGAGCTTGGCAAACGCGGCATCACGCAATACGGTGGCAATTATGATTTCTACCTGGAACAAAAGGAACTGGAAGCAGGCGCACTGGCGCAGGATGTAAAGAGCAAAGAGAAGGCTTTACGAAAAGCGAAAGAAGTGGAAAGGGAAAGTCTCGAACGTCAGCAGAAACTGGATGCGCGAGGCAAAAAGAAACAGGAAAAAGCAGGACTGCCCACAATTTCCATGAACACGCTCAGGAACAATGCCGAAAAAAGTACTGCTCGTATCAAATCCGTTCATGATGAAAAAACAGGAAATATTTCGCAGGAACTGAATGTGCTCAGAAAAGAATTGCCGGACAAAGACAAAATGAAGATCGGCTTCGATCATTCTGGTTTGCACAAAGGGAAGATCCTGGTAACGGTAAATAATATAAACCTGCAATACGATACAAAACCACTCTGGCCTTCACCACTGAGCTTCCAGATCAATAGTGGTGAAAGGATTGTGATTACCGGAGCCAACGGTTCAGGCAAAACATCTTTGGTGAAACTGATCCTCGGGCAGATGGAGCCCATCCCGGGAGCCATTTCCAGGGCCATGAGCAATACCTTGTATGTAGACCAGGATTATTCGTTGATTGATGACCGTTTGAAAGTATATGAGCAGGCAGAACTGTTCAATCACTCTGCCCTGCAGGAGCACGAGATCAAGATAAGGCTCACCAGGTTCCTGTTTACGCAGGAGTACTGGGACAAGCCCTGTGCAACACTCAGTGGCGGTGAGAAAATGCGGCTGATGCTATGCTGCCTGACCATCAGTGGCGAAGCGCCGGACCTGATCGTACTGGACGAACCGACCAATAACCTGGATATTCAGAACATTGCCATCCTTACTTCTGCTATCAACGAGTATGAAGGAACGCTTCTGGTGGTGTCTCACGATGCTTATTTTCTCAAGGAGATAAATGTGGAGCGGAATATCGCTTTATGAGTAACTAATGCTGGCTTCACCCTTGTTCAATGATAAATGTTTATCGATACACTCCGGCCATTCCTGCTGATAATGGCTGACATAAAGCAGGGTAGTACCGGATAACAAACAGATCTCGTTTACTGATTGACGAAAGCGGGCTGTAGTGATCTCGTCCAGTCCCTGGCAGGGTTCGTCCAAAATCAAAACCGGCGGATTCTTGATGAGGGCGCGCGCCAGCAATGCGAGACGCTGTTCTCCTGCGGAGAGCATATTCAGCAGTCTGTGTGCTTTTTTGTCCAGCTCAAATAATTTCAGCCATTGCATCACCAGCGCTTCGGTTTCCGTGCTCAGTTGCCTGAACAATCCGATGGTATCGAAGAGCCCGCTTGCCACGGCCTGGAAAGTGGTTGCCAGCGGATCGAAATGCAGGTGCAGCTCCGGCGAAACATAGCCGATCCTTTTCTTGATATCCCAGATGCTTTCTCCGCTGCCCCTCCTTCTGTCGAACAAATATATTTCGTTCGCATAGGCGCGGGGGTTATCTCCTGTGAGCAGGCTCAGTAAGGTGGACTTACCGGCGCCATTCGGCCCGGCTACACTCCAGTGCTCTCCCTTTCTTACTTCCCAGTTGATATTTTTCAGGATATGTTTTTCTTCATAGCTCACATTCACATTCTTCATCCTGATGGCGAATTCGAATTCCGCTTTCACAGGTTGTACCAGTGAGCGCAGCAGTTCCGGAGAGAAGGAGGGAAGCAACTGCTGTACTGGTGGAATATATTCTGTCTTCGGCAGAGCCGACACCAGGCTGCCCATGGCGAGTGTTGCTACATGCGTGATGCAGGCTGGCATCTCATGTGGCGTAGTGATCAGCAGGAATGGTACTTTTTGTTCACTGAGCCTGGTTAAGATCTCCGTAAGGATGAAGCGGCCATTTGTATCGAGCCCGAGAAATGGATTGTCGAGAATGAGTAAAGATGGTTTTTGCAACAATGCTTTCGCTATCTGTAATCTTTTATTCTCACCGTTGCTGAGTTGAATGAGCGGTTCATGAAGGATTGGCTGCAATTGCAATATGGAAATAATATCTGCAACATGCGGTTCGGTAATATTATCTCCAAGAGCTTCAGCGGCCGTGATGGTATCTTCCGCATCGAAAGAATTGTAACGCTGCTGATAATACAGGTCGTTTGTATTGTTGCGCGCTTTGAACTTGTGTTGTTGTTCCACCAGCACGATCTGGTGATGATAAGTTTCCGGCGTGCCGAAGGCAGCCCGGATATGCCCGCTGAAGAAGTGGTGCCCGGCGATGGTTTTGGCGAGAACGGTCTTGCCGCTTCCTGAATCTCCTGTAAGCGCCCATTGCTCACCGTTATGGATGCTGAGGGTAATGCCGGATAACACCTGCTGAGCGCCGAGCTTAACGGATACATCGCTCAGTTGTAGGATGGGGGACTGCTGCATATTGCAATCTACAAACAGATAGGCATAAAAAAAGAAAAACAGCGCGATGCACTGTTTTCCTTTTTGCAAAGAGGAAAATTATAGGAACTGCTTATTGTTCCAGTTTGATTTCGCCAACATCTGTAGGTTGACCATCGGTAACTGTTACACCATCCTTGGCAGCATTCTTATAAGGAGGTTTAGCTTCTACAATCACTCTGTAAGTACCTGCCTTAGCACCGGTGATATTGAATGCACCAGACTCAACTGTTGCTTTCAGCGTATCAGTTCCGGACAATGCCCACACGCGCTCTGCGCCGTCTGCAGGAGATACTGTTCCTTTGATGGATCCTGTTTGGATGCCTTTGAAGGCGAATAATCCAGCGGTAGCAATAGTGAGCGCTACCAAGCTTACCTTGATGCTTTTCATAATTGAAAAATTATAGGTTAATAAAAATGGTTTATTATTTCTCTTCAACAATCGTTCTGCAACATTTCATTCTCACGTTAGAATAGGTGGGGTAGTTAGTTCTGTGTTGCATAAAAACAATGACTGTGCCATAAATATTTATGGTGAATAAAAAATCGATGGCATGATTATTTAGAAGGAAGAATTTTTTTTATTTAACAGTTGGTGAGCAAGAAAATCCACACCGGTCACATGTTTCCGCGCAATTTGTTTTCTTAACGTATCCTTCAATATCAGGTCATATTGTGTTAATGAACGCTTCGCAACTTTGTGCCGTGATCTAAAAAACAAATCACAAACAAAAACCTGGATTATGAAAACCACTAAATGGTTGTACAACCTTCTCCTGATCAGTTCAATGTTTTTTGCAGCGAATGGATTTGCCGCAGCACAGACTCAACCCCTGGCTGCCGCCATCACAACTGATCCCGTTGCACCCATGATTGATGTGATCTTTAACGGAACAGAAGGGAATTACCTTATCTTCACTGTAAAGGCCTCTGTGCCCGGAAAATCTTATTTCACCATCAGAAACGACGCAGGCCAGGATCTCCACCGCGAAGTGTACTATGAAGGCAATAACCTCCGCCGCTTCAAGATCGAAAGAGGAGATCTCAGATCAGTTCAGTTTGTCCTTGCCATTAATCGAAAACAAATAGCCCGGATCTTCAAAGTGAGCACCACCTACTCCGAACAAACGGAGGTAGAGGAAGCAAGACCATGATCCATTCAGCCATTAGACCTTTACACGGATTCTGAAGGAACACACCACAAGTTGCCGGGCCACTATCGCAGATTTTCAGGCCGGAGAAACTATCAAAGGGCCCTGTAACCCCCGATAGCTGCTCCGGCCTCTCTTTTTCCTGCCCCGTCACCCGCAAGCCCAATTTTCCACATACCTTAATATCTCACACAAAAACCTTCTGCTCCTGTTTTGCTATATTTGCCCGTTCTACAGCATCCCTTTCTATTGTAACTGATTTATTTTAATATATAAGTAGCTTACGAACAGGATTAGACTATGGCAAAAGAAAAAGAAACCACCGTTCAAGGCGAGTATACCGAAGACTCGATACGCAGTCTCGACTGGAGGGAACATATCCGCCTCCGCCCCGGGATGTACATCGGGAAACTAGGTGATGGATCCAGCCCCGATGACGGGATCTATGTATTGCTCAAAGAGGTGATCGACAACTGTATCGATGAACATACAATGGGCTACGGTAAGCAGGTTGAGATCTCCATCGAAGGGAAGAATGTATCTGTACGCGACTATGGCCGGGGCATTCCCCTCGGTAAGGTGGTGGACGTAGTGAGCAAGATCAATACCGGCGCCAAATACGATAGCAAGGCCTTCCAGAAATCAGTAGGTCTCAATGGTGTGGGTACAAAGGCGGTGAACGCCCTCAGTACCTATTTCAAGGTAACAGCTTATCGTGATGGCAAGGAAAAGACCGCCGAATTCGAAAAAGGCGTGCTTACCAAAGAATACAAAGAACAAAAGACCGACGAGCCAAACGGTACCCTCATCACCTTCATCCCCGACGAAACAGTATTCAAGAATTTCCACTTCCTCCACGAATACCTCGATGGACAGCTCTGGAATTATTGCTACCTCAACGCCGGCCTGGTGATGAACCTCAACGGCAAAAAATATGTGAGCAAGAACGGTCTGCTGGACCTTCTCCAGCGCAAGACCAATGAAGACGAGATCCGCTACCCGATAATCCACCTCAAGGGGGAAGACATCGAAGTGGCCATCACTCACGAGAATTCTTACGGCGAAGAATATTACTCCTTCGTTAACGGTCAGTATACAACACAGGGGGGAACACACCTCGCGGCATTCCGCGAAGCTTTCGTGAAAACCATCCGCGAGTTCTATAAAAAGGATTATGATGCCGCCGATATCCGTGGCAGCATCTGCGCCGCCATCTCCGTTCGCGTACAGGAGCCCGTGTTCGAAAGCCAGACCAAGACCAAGCTCGGTTCACAGGTGGTGTATGAGAATGGCCCTACCATGAAGAACTTCGTGAACGACTTCCTCTCGAAAGAACTGGATAATTTCCTGCACCGCAATCCGACCACTGCTGAAGCGCTCAAAAAGCGTATCGAGCAGAGCGAGCGTGAACGCAAGGAACTGGCCGGTATCAAGAAGCTCGCCAACGAGCGCGCCAAAAAAGCCAACCTGCACAATAAGAAGCTGCGCGACTGCCGTTATCATTATAACGACGAACCCACTGGAAAAGACAAGGAAGCCATCCGTGAAAAACAGGCAGAGAGCACCATCTTCATCACCGAAGGTGACTCCGCCAGCGGAAGCATCACCAAGAGCCGTAACGTGGAAACACAGGCCGTTTTCAGTCTTCGCGGTAAACCACTCAACTGTTTTGGCCTTACCAAAAAGGTAGTATACGAGAACGAAGAGTTCAATCTGCTTCAGCACGCATTGAATATCGAAGAAGGCTATGAAGGGCTTCGTTACAATAATATCGTGATCGCTACCGATGCCGATGTGGACGGTATGCATATCCGTTTGCTGATGATGACCTTCTTCCTGCAGTTCTTCCCTGACCTGGTGAAGAACCAGCACGTATACATCCTGGAAACGCCGCTGTTCCGTGTGCGCGACAAGAAAGAAACCTTCTATTGTTATGACGAAGGAGAAAAAGCGAAAGCCATCAAAAAACTGGGCGGCAAACCAGAGATCACACGTTTCAAAGGACTGGGTGAGATCTCTCCCGATGAGTTCGGAAGGTTCATCGGTCCGGAAATGCGCAAACAACCTGTGATCATTGAACAGGGCGAGCACGTGCAGGCATTGCTGGAATACTATATGGGCAAGAACACCCAGGAACGCCAGGAGTTCATCATCGATAACCTGCGCGTAGAGCTGGACCTGGCCGAAGAAACTGAAACTGCTAAATAGAGTACAAACCAGAATTTATGATTCATATCGTTTTCAATGAACCCGATGTAGCGGTGCTTCAAAAAGCCATTGAACTGGAAGAATCCATGCAGGGCGATATAGTGCTGATCAGGGATGATTATGCTGTTGGCCCTATCGCCGATATCTATGTAGGCGAAGGCATCGAAGCCAGGAAACAGTGGTGGAAAGATGTGCTGGCCGGCGGTGATTATGATGGAAAAGTGGAAACCGATGAAGTGAACGATTACAAGACCGTTGCCGAACTGGTGGGCACCATGCGCCGCAATCCCGATGAGATCATCTGGATCTGGGCCGCACAGAACAAGCACGATGTAAGCGGCTACTACTGGCTGCTCAACTATATGGCGGAATTCCAGGGAAGGGTATTCATCCTTTACCTGAACAACCTGCCCTTCATCAATGAAAAAGGACTCATCTTCTATCCTGAATGGTTATCCGTAATTCCTCCGAAGGAATTTCTGAAAGCCAGGAAGCTGGCGCGCCCTATCACGCTCAGTGAATTTGAAGTGGACCCCGATGAATGGAAGAAACTGATGCAGGAGAACAAAGGCGTCCGCATCCTGGAAGGTGGTAAGAAACTCGCTCATTTTGATTACGATTTCTATGATGCCGATCTGAAAAAGTACATCACCAACGACTGGCAGAAGGCCAGCAAGATCATCCATCAATTCCTCAGCAAGAACAAGCAAACTACCGGTGATGCTTATATACTGTGGAGATTGAAACAGATCCTCGCTGCCGGAGAATACGATGTGCAGGGTGAACTGAAAGGCATGAAAGACTTTGAAGTGAAAGGAAAGTCGGCGGTTCAGGCCACTTCAGAACAGGAACAATAATATAAAAACATACAAGAGCTCAGGCTGAAAGAATCTTATGGCTAAATCGAAAATATCAGAGCAGGCTTTGGAAAGCAATTCAGGTGTATCAGGACAATACAAGACCTGGTTCCTTGATTATGCTTCTTATGTGATCCTGGAGCGTGCGGTACCGGCTGTGGAAGACGGATTGAAACCCGTACAACGCCGTATCCTGCATGCCATGAAAGAAATGGATGATGGCAGGTTCAACAAAGTGGCCAATATCATCGGGCAGGCGATGCAGTACCACCCACACGGTGATGCCAGTATCGGCGATGCACTGGTGAATATGGGACAGAAAGACCTGCTCATAGATACCCAGGGTAACTGGGGCGATATCCGCACCGGAGACGATGCGGCCGCACCTCGTTACATCGAGGCACGTCTCAGCAAATTTGCGCTGGACGTGGCTTTCAATAATAAAACAACTGATTGGGCAACCAGCTATGATGGCCGTAAGAACGAGCCCGTGACACTTCCCATGAAGTTCCCGCTCTTGCTGGCGCATGGCGCTGAAGGTATCGCGGTGGGGCTGGCTACCAAGATCCTTCCACACAATTTCAATGAACTGATCGACGCCGCCATCAAATACCTCCGCGGAAAGAAATTCGATCTCTATCCCGATTTCCAGACCGGTGGTATGATCGACGTTACCAATTACAACGAAGGTAAACGCGGCGGCAAAGTGCGTGTGCGCGCTATTATAGAAGAGTTCGACAAGAAAACGCTGCTGATCAAAAATGTTCCCTACGGCGTTACCACCACTTCGATGATCGACAGCATCATCAAAGCCAATGACCAGGGCAAGATCAAGATCAAGAAAGTAACGGACAACACCGCTGCCGATGTGGAGATCCAGGTTGACCTGGCCCCCGGTATCTCTCCCGATATCACCATCGATGCCCTCTATGCATTCACCGATTGCGAAGTGAGCATTTCTCCCAATGCCTGCGTGATCGTAGACAAGAAACCAGTGTTCCTCGGCGTTCACGAGCTGCTGCGCGTTTCCGTGGAGAAAACAAAAGACCTCCTCAAGCGCGAGCTCGAGATCAAACTGGCGGAGCTGCAGGAAAAATGGCATTACACTTCGCTCGAAAAGATCTTCTTCGAAGAAAAGATTTACAAGGAGCTGGAGAAAAGACACGAGACCTGGGATAAGGTGCTGGACGCCATCGATAAGGCATTCAATCCTTTCAAGGCTCAACTGAAACGCGAGATCACCCGCGAAGACCTCATCAAGCTCACGGAGAAGCCTGTACGCAGGATCTACAAACTCGATATCGACGACCTGATCAACCAGATCAAGGGACTCGAAAAAGAGATCAAACAAGTGAAGCATGATCTGAACAACCTGATTGATTTTGCCGTGGCCTACTATGAGCGACTGAAAGAGAAATACGGGAAAACAAGAGAGCGTAAAACAGAGATCAAACCATTCGAAGTGGTGCAGGCGAAAGCCGTAGCCATCGCCAATGCCAAACTGTACGTGAACCGCGCAGACGGCTTTGTGGGCACAGGTTTGAAGAAAGATGAGTTTGTAGCCGATTGTTCTGACCTGGATGATGTGATCGTTTTCACCAGGGCAGGTAAGATGAAGATCGTGAAAGTATCTGACAAAACCTTCATCGGTAAAGACATCATCCATATCGCTATCTTCCAGAAGAACGATGAACGCACTACCTACAACATGATCTATGTTGATGCGAAGAGCGGCATCAGCTTCGCGAAGCGATTCAATGTAACAGGTATCACCCGCGATAAGGAATATGATCTCACCAAGGGTGCAGAGAAAAGCAAAGTGCATTATTTCACTGCCAATCCCAACGGTGAAGCAGAAGTGGTGAAAGTGATCCTGAGCCCGAATGCCAGTGCGCGTATCAAGGAATTCGATTTCTATTTTGAAGAGCTCGAGATCAAAGGACGCAGCAGTATGGGAAACCAGGTGACCAAGTATCCCATCAAGAACGTGAAGTTCAAGGAAGCCGGCAAATCCACGCTCGGCGGCCGTAAGCTCTGGTTCGATGATCAGTTCGGAAGGCTCAACACCGAAGAGAAAGGGGAGTACCTGGGCAGCTTCCAGGCGGAAGACAGATTGCTGGTATTCTACCACGATGGTACTTATATGATCACAGACCAGGAAGTGACCCAGCGTTTCGATCCCGAGAATGTGATCAGGATCGAGAAGTTCAATCCGGAGAAAACTGTTACCGCTATCTATCTCGATAACGATAAACAACAGTTCAACGTGAAGCGTTTCCGTATCGAGACTACCACCCTGTTCAATAAATTCACGATGATCAAGGAAGGTCCTGACAATTATCTCGAAGCTGTGAGCACCCATCCTGAGCCGATTGTGGTTATCAGACAGGGACGCGGCCAGCAGCAAAGAACTTCCAAGATCAAGATCAATGATTTTGTGGAAGTGATGGGCTGGAAAGCTGTTGGTAATAAGCTCGCTGATTTCAGCAAGAGCACCGAGTTTGAATGGGTGATGAAAGAAAAGAAAGAAGAAGCGAACGATCAGCCGGAGTTGTTTTAAATAATCAGAGTGTGCCCAGTCACTCGCGGAGACGTGAGCGACTGCTCTCCGAGAGGGCCAGACTCCACCAGTCCGGCCCTTTTTTTCTGCCATAACCCCTGATTTACAGCATTTTTCCGCTTTGCGTAACCGTTTTTTCCTGATTGGGATGATTCCTGCGGCGAACCGTAGTGAAATTTGCCGGCAAATACAAAAACCGGTTATGAGATTCTTGGTTTGGCTTTTAGCAGCACTTCCCCTCTTCAGCTTTGGCAATATCAACAGCAATGAACCCGACTTTGGCATCATCAAAGGACAGGTAACTACCAGCGACAATAAACCCGCAACTTTCGTAACAGTTTCCCTGAAAGGAACCAAACGTTCCGTTGTTACGGAAGACGATGGAAGTTTCATAATCCAAAAGGTAAAGCCCGGAACTTACCAGTTAGAGGTTACGCTTGTTGGTTATGATCCCCTGGTACAGGAAGTAACTGTTGGAAACAATCAAACAACCGCATTGAATCTGCAGTTGAATGTATCAAGCGTTCAGTTGACAGAAGTAATTGTGGTACATGCGAAGAACCGTTTCGCTACCAAGAGAACAGAAACTGTTGCGCGTATGCCTCTCCGTAATCTTGAAAATCCACAGGTGTACAATGTGGTAGCGCAGAGCCTGATCACAGAACAGATCGCAACTGAGCGTACAGATATCTTCAGGAATGTTCCCGGTGCAGTTCCCAATTTCGCAGCAGGCGGCTCCCAGGGGCTGACCATGCGCGGATTCCAGAATACACAGGGCACCAGAAATGGATTGGCCACCAGCGCTATCGCTCCCATGAACCCTGCTATCCTCGACAGGATCGAATTTATCAAAGGACCAGTAGGTACTGTGTTTGGCGGCGGCCGCGGTATCACTTTCGGTGGTACTTATAACTATGTGACCAAGAAACCTTATGATCATTTCGGTGGCGAGATCAGCTATACCACCGGCAGCTATGCATTCAACCGTATCCAGGCCGATGTGAATACGCCGCTGACCATCAAAGGAAAGCAGAATGCTTATTTCCGCATCGTAGGTGCCTACCAGTCAGAAGGTACTTTTCAGGATCAGGGCTTTGCCAAAAACTATACAATCGCTCCCAGCTTCAGATACGAAGTAAATGATAAACTCACCTTCAACATTGAAGCAGAAATTACCCGTGGCAATTACACCACCACTTCCTTCGCGTTGGATACGCTTGAGAAATTCTCAGCACGCAGCATGAAGGATATTCCTATCGGTTACAAACAATCGCTGATCAATAATAGTCTTGATATCAATAACGGTATCAACAACGTGCAGGCGCAGATCGAATACAAGATCTCCAACAAATGGAAATCCCAGACCAACTTCCTGTATTCAGAAGGCTTCTACAAAGATTTCCTCTGGACTACACTCACACTGCTGTCTGACTCCACTGTTGCCCGTTCTACCAGGAATCAAACCCCTGAGACTTTCGGCAATATCCAGGCACAGCAAAACTTCATCGGTGATTTCCTGATCGGGAAATTTCGCAACAGGGTAGTGGTTGGTTTCGATTACAACTACAATTACAATGATCTTTATCGTGTAACCGTTCCCGTTGATACGGTGAATTTCAGAAAGGCAACTATTGCCAATTACAGTGCCGATAAAGTGAATGTACTTTCACAGCAACGTGGATTCGGCGCCAGCAAAACCAAATCCAGCACATACAGTGTTTATCTGTCTGATCTGTTCAATATCACACCTGAGCTGATGGCCATGGTGAGCCTGCGTATGGACAGATTCAATACTGAAGGAACTTTCAATCCTGCCACCGGAAAATATACCGGCGCCTACAATCAAACATCCTGGAGCCCCAAGTTCGGTTTGGTGTACCAGCCTGTTAAGGACCGTGTTTCGATCTTCGGTAACTATATGACAGGCTTCCTGAACCAGGCGCCCGCTGCACAGCCAGACGGCTCTACACTGATCCTGAAACCTCAGTATGGTAACCAATTGGAAGGCGGTGTAAAACTGGAATTGTTCCGCAACAAACTGACCGGTTCAATCAGCGTGTATGATATCTCCGTTACCAATTCCACCCGCAATGAAACGATCGGAGGAAAGATCTTCACTGTTCAGGATGGTACACAACAGAGCAGGGGCGTGGAAGTGGAGCTGATCGCTGCTCCGGTTTCTGGTCTGAATATCATTGCAGGTTATGCTTTCAATGAGAACAAATACAAGAAAGCAAGTGCTGCGCTCACTGGAAAATATGTAACTGCCAGTCCGAAAAATACAGCCAACCTGTGGGTTAGCTATACACTCCTGAAGGGTAACCTGAAAGGGTTCGGTATCGGTGCAGGTGCAAACTATGTTGATGACAGCTGGTACGAATCACGTAACCTGTTTGTATTACCTTCGTACACTTTGGTGAATGCAACAGTATTCTACGATCAGCCGGCTTATCGTATTTCTGTAAAAGCAAACAATTTGCTGAACGAAGAATACTGGAACTCCAACGGCATCGCCCAGAAGCCTTCCAACTTCCTGGTGAGCCTCGGACTTAAATTCTAACATGACCCTGAAAAAGCTCATATTACAAATACATCTCTGGCTCGGTCTCGCAACCGGGCTGGTTGTTTTTATCATGGGCCTCACCGGCGCCATTTATTGTTTTCAACCTGAGCTTTCGAGACTCATCACTCAACCTTACCTGAAAGTACAGGCGCAGGAAAAACCTTTCCTGCCTGTAACCGAGTATAAACGAATTGCTGAGGCGCAACTGCCCGGAAAGAAACCCACCCGCATCCTCATCAAAGGGCCTGAAACCGCAGTGATAGTACAGTTCTCAGGCAAGAAGCCGAAACCATTTTCCTATGCTGTGTTCCTCAATCCTTACACCGGCGAAGTATTGAAGACCCGCGATATGAACTCCGAATTCTTCCGCTGGGTATTGAACGGACATATGTATCTCTGGTTGCCGCAACCCATTGGCAAAGCCGTTACCGGAGCCAGTACATTGATCTTCCTCGTGATGGTGATCAGTGGCATCGTACTCTGGTGGCCCAGAAATAAAGCCCGAAAAAAGAGCAGTTTCAAAGTGAAATGGTCCGCATCTCCCAAAAGACTCAATTACGACCTGCATAATGTGTTCGGTTTCTATGCAAGCTGGATCCTCATCTTTACTATTATCACAGGTTTATACTGGAGCTACGAGTTCACCAGCAAGGCAACCTACTGGACATTCAGCGGTGGGGAGTCAAAGCCCAAAACACCCGCTCCGAAATCAGTGAAGATGCCGCTAACGGACAGCAGCATGCAACCACTGGACAAGATCTTCAACCAGGTAAGAGCTTCTTACCCCGCCGCCAAAGGATTCCAGGTGAATATCCCGCAAACTGATTCTGCAGCTATACTGGTTCGTGCATATCCTGACCTCGATACCTATTATCAAAGCGATAACGTTTATTTCGATCAATACTCGGCAAAGGAAATTCCTGTGAAATTCCTGGGTAAGTACGCAGATGCCAATGCCGGTGAGAAAGCGATCCGGATGAACTACGATATCCATGTGGGCGCTATCGCCGGACTGCCCGGACGTATCCTGATGTTCTTCGTTTCCCTTATCGCGGCTTCCTTGCCCGTTACCGGATTTTATATCTGGTGGGGTAAGAAGAAAAAGAAATCAGCTGCAAAAGTGAAACCCGCCATCCGCAAACATACAGAACTGCAGCCTGCCTGACCTGTTTCCCGCTCCATCTAAAAATTCCCGGTATCCGTCGAATAATCCGCAGGATGCTGGCATGTGATTTTTATAGTCACAGGAATTACTCCTTAAAACAGTACCTTAGGTGACTGTTAAGGAACAAAACCAATTGACCATGCACAAGAAAATCTTCCACATTATTTGTGGTATCGGACTGATGGCAGTGGCTTGCAACAATGGAGAATCCAATGCAGCTGCCACAGACAAACCTGATACTTCCGGCATTGCATCGAATAGCACGGATTCCACCGGAAAGCCGGTTGAAACAGAAAAGGCCAATACCGATTACAAACCTGCTTTCCCCGGACAGACCAGGATCGCCGGTGTGAAAACAAAAACTCCCTGGGAGTTCAAAGTGATCACTTCCGGATTATCGAATCCCTGGGGAATAGCCGAACTGCCCGATGGCCGCTTCCTCGTTACCGAAAAAGCCGGCACTATGCGGATCGTAAGCAAGGACGGAAAGGTGAGCGATAAGATCAATGGCGCACCTGCCGTGAATGCCAATGGTCAGGGCGGCCTGCTCGGACTTACCCTGGATCCTGCTTTCAGCAAGAACAGGATGGTGTATTGGGTATACTCTGAAAAAACTGCTGATGGTAATCTAACGGCGGTGGCTAAGGGAAAACTGTCGGACGATGGAGCATCCCTCCAGAATCCAGTGGTGATCTACCGCGCCACGCCTGCTCATAACAGTTCACTTCACTATGGCGGCAGGATCCTGTTCGACAAGAACGGTTACCTGATGGTGAGCACCGGCGAACGTTCAGATAAGGAGACCAGGCCCCTGGCGCAAAGCCTGCAGGCAGGTCTGGGCAAGATCGTCCGCATCACAACCGATGGTAAGCCTGCTCCCGGCAATCCATTCCTCAAGGATAAGAATGCAAGGCCCGAGATCTGGTCGTATGGCCACCGCAATGTGCAGGGACTGGCCTGGCATCCCGTTACCGGTGATCTCTGGGAGAATGAATTCGGACCAAGGGGAGGAGATGAGCTCAACCGTATCGAGCCAGGGAAGAATTACGGCTGGCCCAGCATTACTTACGGTATCGAATATGCGGGACCGAAGATCAGCGATGGCGCTACACAGAAAGAAGGATTGGAACAACCCGTTTATTACTGGGATCCCGTACTCTCTCCGAGTGGTATGGCATTCTATTCCGGCGATGCCATCCCGGAATGGAAAAACAATTTGTTCATCGGTGGTTTGAGTTCAATGCACATCGCAAGGTTAGTGATCGAGAACAATAAAGTAGTTGGTGAAGAAAGATTATTGTCCGGAGAGAAAGAAAGGTTCAGAGATGTATTCAATGCATCCGATGGCGCATTGTATGCTGTTACTGATGGTGGAAAAATGTACAGGATCGGAAAGAAGAATTAGCAACTAATAATAACGATCGATTTTTTTTGAAAAAAAGCGCCGGATGTTTTGTTAATATCCGGCGCTTCTTTATTTTC
Organism: Pseudobacter ginsenosidimutans; assembly: GCF_007970185.1. Taxonomy (NCBI): domain Bacteria; kingdom Pseudomonadati; phylum Bacteroidota; class Chitinophagia; order Chitinophagales; family Chitinophagaceae; genus Pseudobacter; species Pseudobacter ginsenosidimutans. The sequence goes on from NZ_CP042431.1 coordinate 4,868,069, forward strand.
GCGTCCCGATCACAACAAAGGGAGTTTAGCTCAGCTGGTTCAGAGCATCTGCCTTACAAGCAGAGGGTCGGCGGTTCGAACCCGTCAACTCCCACACTTCAGGAAGCCTCGCAAATTGCGGGGCTTTTTGTTAGTCCGAGAAAACCACCTCCTTCAGTGTATATTTACTCAACAACTTTAGGCATATGAGTTCAGTTGATCATAATAATAAACACTCTCCGGATGGCGTTACCTCATCTTTGCAGGACGAAATAATCAGGATTGCTACTCTAAGACTAGGGCACCCACTTTCCCCCGAATTAATCAGTATGGTGCGAATAAATAGATGGGGCTACATGGGGCTTGAATCCATCATCGATACTATCAAATTTATTGAAGTAGATGAGATTGAAAATTACTTATATGGCTTGAAGTAGCCTAGTGAAGACTTGTTTAATAGAAAAACAAGAATGATTAATAGTCCAATGGGTTCCTGCTAGTGTGCCTCATACGTACAATCCGGATGTTCTTTTCTGTTACTTTATAAGAAATTCGGTATCGATGGAGTTCAAAAGCCCGCCAGCTACCATCATTGTTCTTTTTGAATTTATCGAGATGATGTCGTTCAGGGTGCTGAACCAAAATGAGCGTTGCGTCGACGATCTCATTAATTACTGCCTGTGCGGCCTGGGGGGAATCTGTAGCTATATATTCAAAAGCTTGCCGAAGTGCGTTTTTAGCGCTTTGGCTCCATAACACTACCATTTTTTCATCTCATTTTTCAATTGCTCTGCTGTTGTAAATTTTCCTTGCTCTACTTCACTATTACCTGTTTCCAAATCGCTATTGTATTCCTCCAGAGTCTGTGCGGTTTCCCCTTTCGTTTTGTAATTGATGCCCATCAACTTAAGAGTACGGAGTAACCAGTCTCTCTTTACATTATCCTGCTCGTCAAAATTGATAATTAATTCCATATGCTATACTGTTCAATGTTCAAATTTACAGAAAAAACCGGGTGTTTGGAATAGGATCAATAATTCTCAGATTAGTATCACAAAACATGCTAAAAATTGATTATGAACAATTTATACTCTTGCATACACGAAGCTAGCTTTCGCAAACTGTAATTATGAGTTTTAGTTGTTATTGCATCCTTATAAAAATCATACAGTTGTTCTATTTCAAAAGGCCAATAATTGGTTCGACAATTCTCCGGCAGACTCCACAGATTCAGAAAGCCTCGCAAATTGCGGGCTTTATTATTTCAACCCAGCAATACCGAAGACAACTAACCTTACTTTGAACAACCTGTAATCCTGCATTACCCGGCTTCTCTATCAACTTATTGACCGGGGTCAACCCAATTTGCGAAATTGTCAAAGGAAAATTTTCGATCCACGACTCAACGAACAGCAGCATCAGCCCGGGCAGTAACAATTACCTGAATACCTCCTTTCCCGGCAGCTCGTATCTTTTGAACTCTCTTAATAATATTTCCAATGCGCTTGAACCATGCCGGCAAAACCTCATATTCATTATTATACCACTGTTGAACACTTATGCTTGAATCGTAGCCTTTCGCAGTGTTGTCATATAAGGAGCGCCAGCTGCGTTTGCCATACAATACCTTTACTATATGCCCCGTTCTTTTGAACCATAAAGGCAGCACTTCATATTGATTGAGGTACCAGTCGGCAATAACCTGGTCACTTTTCGTATGGGTTAGCACAGCTGAATTTGAATGAAGGAAGCCTGCGCCATTGTTTGATGCTTCTTGGTGCTGTTGTAACCAATGCTGGCACGACAAATAATAATCCGCCAGATTTTGATATTCATACATTGCGGGATTACTCCTGTAATCTTCTGCAAGGAATGGTTCAGCCATCAGGTATGTGATGATGAGCTTTGCTTTATTTGCAGAATTCCTGGCATCTACCAACCTTTTTATAGTATCCAGGTATTTTTGCTGGCTGACCTGTGTATCGAATGTTTGCTGTACAAACTGAATGGTTTCAGCCCGCAGGAATTCCTTGTGTGATTCCTGCATGTTCAGCAGCTTCCGGATCTTTGCAGCATATACTTTCGGAAGTGCATCTGCAGGAATCAGTCCACTGAAATCATTGGTCAGGATCTCCCTGATTCCGCCGATATCCGGCGCTACAACGGGAACGCCAGAACAAAGCGCTTCCATGATCACCAGTGGCAATCCTTCGGATAGTGATGTCATCAACATTAAATCAAATCCAGCCACTACCTCATGCACTTTTTCCTGCCATCCGATGAAACTGATATTGCTGATCTGTAATGCATTTGCCTTTTCCTGTAATTCAGCCTTAAGCGGACCATCGCCCGCTACTACAAAATGAAGGGATGGAAAAGTAGCATTTAGCTCATCTGCAACTTCCAGCCATTTGTGCAGCCCTTTCTCAATACATAGCCTCCCGATAAAGCCAACAATTTTTGTTTCCGGTTTCAATTGAAGTTTTTCACGCAGCTTCACCGGGTTTGAATCACCAGAATATAATCTGGTATCGAGGCCGTTCAGTATCACCCGGATCTTGCGCCTGCTGATGCCATAATTTGCTACCATGTATTCCTGCAGGTCCCGGGTGATCACAATACGTTCATCAATGTAGGGATCGTAGGCGGCTGAAATATCAACCCAGTCTTCGTGGTTCGGATCGTAAGCGTGCAAAAGATCCACTGTGGCAATTGTGGCTTTTATTTCTTTTTTGAGCGAGGCTGCCAGTTGATAACCTGCATTTGAACTTCTGATGAAAAGAAGCGAAACATTGCGGGAGATTAGCAGGTATTCCAGGAATTTTACTCTCTGTTGTTGATTGTTCGTAATTGTTTCTACATGGTATATTTCATCTGTGAACTCCTCAAACTTAGGTTTCCAGGAATGATCCGAAACAATATCTGTTACCAGTATGATCCGGTATCCGTCCCGCTTCAATGCCGCCAGTACATCGATATCCACTTTTTCTGCGCCGCCGCGCGACATAAAGGGTACACAATACAGTACATTTTTTGATGAAGCAGCCGGATTGATCAGGGATGGAGTGTTCATTCGCTGGTTGGCTTGACTAACATACCAGGGGGCGCCAATATCAGAGTGGATCAGTTGCTTTAATGAATGAAATGTTTGTTGCCGGTGTAGTTGGTTGTGATGATCAGTTTCCAGTGGCCTTCTCAGTAACTCATTCAGGCGGGGACTGTAGCCAAATAATTGGGGGTATTTCCCAAAAACCGCTACCGGATCGCTTTCGATGGCAACAGTTGTTTTCAGTACTTCACTATTTATGAAGGTACCGGCGAGACTGCCCGCTTCCAACCTGAGCAACAGCTCCTGAAAGGAATGATGGAACGATAAGCCTTCGGCAAAACCTCCTGAAAACCGTAACAGTGAGGTTTCCATCAGAACGCCGTTTATCTGGTGGATCTGGTCGGGCAATCCAACTATTGCCTGGTGGGACTTGTTTGCATGGGCAATATAATAATGCCAGGCAGAGCTCTTGTCGAAAATTTTTCGCCAGATAGCTTCTTCAACACTGCTGGATCGGGCAAAGCCCGCATTGTGCAATAAAAAAACGAATTCTCCTCTGGCACTTAGAAATGCTTGGTTGAAGCATTCATCCAATGGTTGCTGACTGCTGTTGATGATTGTAATCACTTCTTTACATGAAGTTATCTTCTCTGTAGATCTCCCTGGATCGGAGGATACAAGGATGATCTGTTTATCCGGAATAGTTTGTTCCTGCAAGCTGGCAAGCATTGGCGCCGGTAATCCATCATCATACGCGATGATAGTAACGATCGGCCGCCATTGTTTTTTTATTTCACTAATATAGACCGGATTGTACACTTCCGGGTTATTGGCAATAATTGTATCGAATGTGAAACGCGAATTTTCTGCCGCAATCGCTGTATGTGTTCTCCCATGCTGCCAATAGAAATAGAGTGGGAGGTCAATCATTTTTCCGCGATGGCCATGCCTGGAGAGTTTGATCCAATACTCCCAGTCTTCCATACCATACACCAGGTTTTCAGAAAAACCATTCACATTGTTGTGCGCACTGCGTTTGATAAGACTGCTAAGTGTAGGATGATTGGCCCAGATCAGGTCATATGCATTGAAGGATTGTGGCTTCCATACGAAGTATTCAGGAATTTGTCCATAATAGTAGACGGAAGAATACACATAATCATATCCGTTATAATATTGTAAAGCTTCAGACAATAATTCAATAGTACGGGGATGAATGGTGTCATCGTGGTCCAGGAACATTAAATAATCTCCTTTCGCTATTGCTGCGCCTGCATTGCGTGCAGCAGAAGGACCTTTGTTTTCCTGGTGGAGGATCGTGATGTCTTCCGTTCTCAGCTCTTCCAGAGCCTGTAAAGTAGCGGTATCGGTACTTCCGTCATTCACAACAATTATTTCCAGTTCTTGATGGGTCTGTGATACTACTGACCGAACAGCCTTTTTGATGCTGTTGCCGTAATTATAACATGGAATGATAACGGATACAGACTTTGTCATGCAGGGACATTTTTTTCAAGGCGATAGAATTGCACTGCTGAAGGATGAGTGGGGGCTAACACCGCCGTTGCCTTCTGTAAGCAACTGTTGCGGAGTCGATTCATTTTTGTTGTGTTTTTGGCAAGCTCCGTGATGGTAGCAATCAGGTCTGCCGCCTGCTTTTCGGGATCCTTGTAATGCAGGCGGAAGCGGGAGCCTGTCTGGGGATCGATCAAATCCTTTATTCCTTCATTGCCTATGGATAATACAGGAATACCAAGCCGGAGCGCTTCCCGCAAGGCATCATTCAAACCATTCAGGGCGCTTATATCAAGGTAGCAGTCTGCTATTGCGAGGGCTTCCTGAAGCTCCGGCTGTTGCGGATTTACAGGCAACAGTCGTAAGTTTCCGGACAGCTCATGGGGAGTGATAGATTCTCTCAATAATTTCAATTCCCGTTCCCATACTCTCAGAATAAAGAGACAATGGTTATGTTCGTTCGTTTTCAATTTGCTGATCAATGCCCGCAGCCACTTGAAATGCTCGTTGCCGATTCTGCCGGTGAAGGAAATGGTGAAGGTGCCTGAATTGATACCCCATTCATTTTTTTGTTGCTGCACTTGCCTTAATGAAAATGGCTGTACAGGTTGCTGCGATACCGGCGGCATGAAATACACTTTGCCATATAAAGCCGCATTCGTTTCCAGTATGAACCGGATCTCCTGTGCCCCTGCACCAATATGATCAATGTAAGCAGTATCTAAATGGTAACGCTGAATTAAGTTATCCACCGAAAATTGTTTTGGCAAGCTCAGCAAAATAAGATCTGCCTGCAGATGTGGAAAAGCAGATTTTATTAATGGCAGGTCTTCCGGATCAGCCGGCAGGTTGATAGCAATGACCCTTTGAATATTTCTGCTGGTGATTAAATACTGCCATATTGATTGACGGTTTTGTACAGCGCATAAATGATCTGCTATAAAAACATCATCAGTGATGCCGGAAAAATCTCCGTCATAATGATCGCTTTCCAGGTGATGGATCAGGATAGTGATGGATGCTCCCTGTGATTGAAAGAAACGAAGATAGTCGCAGGTGATGAGCTGTTGATTATCTTCAGGCTGATAGTTCAGCAGAAAAAGTATATGTTCTCCTCCTGATCCTGATAAATTGGCCTGTTGAATATTGGTAATTTGATGTCGTTCTTTTGATAAGGAGGTGTTGAAACTGAGCGATGCAAGTTTTTTAGCATATTTTTCATGCAGGCGGCCAATAAATGCCTGTCGTTTGCCGGCATCAAAAATATCGGGCCAGTCAATGGAGCGGTTGTTCCTTTCACGATACCAGTAGAGGAATTCAGGGATGGTATAACCCCAGAGGCCAATACTTGCAGCATGTAACCAAAAGTCCCAATCCTCCATGCCGCCCTTGATATTTTCGTATTGTATTTGATCAAATACAGAGCGGCGACAAACATAACAGTTAACGGCATAATTATCAGCAAGGAACCTTTCTGGTTGCAGGTATCCATGGGCCCATACATATTCTTTGGCATCAAAGCCAATGGTATGGCTGCTTACAAAAGAAAAATGCGGATTCAGTTCCAGGCATAGTAAACATTTTTCCAGGTAGCTGAATTCCACCATATCGTCTGAATCGATAAAAAAGAGATAATTCCCTTTCGCATGTTGCACACCGTGATTCCTGGTTAATGCAAGACCGATATTGGCTGTGTTGTTGATCACTCTGATGCGTGGATCGGATTGGGCAGCATCGTTCAGCAATTGCAGGGAAATGGAATTTGTTGAACAATCATTAATGATCAGCCATTCGAAGTTCGAATAGGTTTGATGAAGTATGGAATAAAGTGTTTCAAGAAAAATTTCACCGGTATTATAAAAGGCTGTAATGATGGATACCACAGGTTGAGAGGCCACCATTCCTGTTCTTTGAGAAGTCCCTGTTGTTTTCCTGGTAAAAGGAGTTTGTGTAAAATCGGGTATGTACGAACAGATCATAAGCTATACTTGCCGCAAAGATAGGTGTGACCATCTCCGCAGGTATTGCCATTGCAGCTTACAGCTTACCAACCAGTTGAACAGGGCGGTTCAATTGCCGCGTTATTTATTTGAAATGACGAAATATTTCAATTAAGTTACTTCAGAGGGATTTTCCTCCTGAATGCTGAACATTCCTTTTCGAAAGAATTGAATTATTGTTTCCTGCATAAACGAACCAGGGGTTGCAATGTATAATGCAACCCCTGGTTCCTGATCGTTTCGGATCTTATCAATCAACCTTCAATATCTTCACTTTTTCCTTTCCATTTCCAAGTGTAATAATATACAAGCCTGCTTTTTGTGTTGTCAGATCCACATCAAATACATTCCATCCAATGCGGAGATGTACTTTCTTATTCCAGATGGTGCGGCCGTTGAAATCATTCGCTCTTACATTGTATTGTCCTTCTTCTGTGATCAATGCTTTCAGGGTAATCTTACCTTTTGTAGGGTTAGGGTATCCCTGTACCACGGTTACGCTGCGGTTCTCATTGCAGAAGCCGAGCTCAATCACTTTGCTGGTGCTTGCTGTACAGCCATTGGCGTCTGTAGTGGTATAGCTGATGGTATGTTTACCCAATGCAGGAATTTCAAGATTCCAGTTATTGCCTGTTACACCTGTACCACTGAATATGCCACCGGCAGGAGTTGCCAGCAATTGAATATTCCTTTCTTCTACACATACATTGGTTGCAGTGGTAATGATTGGCTCGATTGGCTCATTGATAGTGAGGCTCACCACATCGGAGTAAACAGTTGAACAAGGACCAACCAGCATTACCCTGTATCGATTTCCATTTTCCGACTGTGTTACATTGGCAACAGTAAATGTGCTGCCATTCTCTCCGTTGATATTCTCCCAGGTTTGGCCCTGTTCTTTCTGCCACTGCACCAGTTGTGCACCTGTTGCATTGATAGTGAAAATGGCGTTCTGATCCAGGCAGACTGCACGATTTGCCGGTTGTGCATTGATCTCTGGTTTCTGTGAATCGGTAACAGTTACTGTGAAAGTACAGGTAGACTGATTGCCGCAGGCGTCAGTAGCTGTTGCTGTTACGGTTGTAACGCCAATGGGGAATGCAGAACCGGAAACTGGTAAGGTGGTAACGGTTACGGTACCGCCGCAATTATCTGTTGCATTCACAGTAAAACTTGCATTGGCGGTGCAGGATCCGGAAGTGCCTACGGTGATATTGGCAGGGCAACTGATCACAGGAGCAGTTTGATCGTTCACTGTAATGAGTTGTGTGCAGGTGGCGGTATTGCCGGCATTATCTGTAGCCCGATAGGTTCTGGTTATAGTATACTTGTTGGCGCAGGTTTGATTGCTGATCACATCGTTCACGAATGTGACGGCAACACCCGGACAATTATCCGCAGCAATAACGCTGCTGATATCGGGAACAGGAATTTCTCCGGTACAGCTGACAGATACTGCGGCAGGGCAGGAGATAGTTGGGTTTTGTGTGTCATTGACTGTTACCGTGAATGAGCTGTTGGTTGATCCGCAGCTATTGGTAGCTGTTAGTGTTACTGTTGTTACGCCAACATTGAAAGTAGAACCGCTGCCGGTGCCATGGCCGCTGCCGGTGGTAGCCCCGGTGAAACTATAGCTGAGTGTGGGCGCTGGAGTACCTGTTCCTGTTGCTGTATAAGTGGCCACAGCGCTGCAGGTATTTACTGCGTTGTTCAATGAAATATTGGATGGAAGTGTAACGCCGGGAGCGGGGTTAACGGTGACTGTTGCGGTGGCTGTGGTGAAACATCCGCCGACCTGTCCGGTTACTGTGAAAGTAACTGTTACCGGAGCAGCCGTTGTATTGACCAGGGGGCCACTGATATTCCCTGATCCGCTGGCGTCGATACCGGTTACTTCAGCAACCTTGTCCCTTGTCCAGCTGATTCCTGCGTAGGGAATTGTGCTGGACCCAATAATAGGAATAATGTCATTGCCACTGCAGATAGCTTGACTTTCATGCGAAACTGAAGTAACACCCGGGTCATTTACTGTGAAAACAGTATTTGATGAATGTGCACAGCCATATGGATCTGTAATGTCATATGTGACAGTCTGCGTACCAACAGAAGGATCAAATTGCCCATTGATTACTCCTGTTCCGGAGAATGTTCCGCCGGCAGGAGAGGCCATGCCAGCCAGGTCAACAATGATATTTCCGCAGACTTCCTGTGGCTGGAATGAAATAGGATTTGCAGGGCAAACAACGGTGATCGAATAAGGCTGGGACCCGGAACAACCGCTGGCATCAGATGCAGTAACAGTAAAATTGAATGTTCCTGTTGCTGTGGGTGTTCCGGAGATGGTGCCGTTTGCACTAAGCGTAAGGCCGGGAGGAAGAGCTCCGGAAGTAATAGCAAAGTTTGGTGCGCCAAGTGCTCCTGTCTGACTGAGTGTTTGATAATAACTGCTACCTGCAGTGCCACCGGTAAAGGCGCCGGCGGCAGGACTGAGCGTAAATGCCGGGCACACATATGGCGTGTAGACAACGTTATCGATTCCGATATAATCACTGTTGCTTCCCATTGGACCCGCACCTGTTACGAAGTAGCGAAATGCGATCCTTCCTGAAGTGGGAGCAGGTAATCCGGAAATCGTAATGGTATATTGTGTCCATATACTGGGATATACATTGGTTACCAACGTAGGGTTTACAGAAAGGAGTAAGGTGCTGAAATCTCCAAAGCTTACGTGTGAGGTTCCTACATTGGTGCTGGCTCCATTGGTACTGAGGCGTACTTCCAGTCTGTCAGGATATTCGGTACCACCAACAGGCGTGGTTGGTCTCCTGGTCCAGAAAGTAAAAACATCTCCATTGCGCAAGGTTCGGTTAGGAGTGATCAACCAGTTACTGATAGTTCCTGTGCCTCCGGTTGTACTGTTGAAATTTACTCCAATATAAGCGTTGTTGACTCCATTATAAGCGTTAAAAGGACCGGGGTCAGGTGTAGCAGTAGTAGGAGTGCCCTGGAACCAGGTATTACCACCCAATGGATTACTGTTATTCTGGATATACCAACCATTGCCGGTCAGTAATGAAATGTTGTCGAAATTCTCTGTGTAACTCTGAGCATTGACATTGAGATTTGTCAATGTTGATAGTAGAAAGAAGAACCAAAAAAAATGTCGGGTAAAATTAGGGGTCATAAGTATTTAGATTTGACTTTCATCAAGAAAGACGTTACATCGTAAATGGAAAAATGTAAACGTCTTAATTATAAAAAACTTGTTGCTTCAAAGGATAGGAATTGCTGAATATCGAAGCTACTACCGGCATTACATACCCGATAAGCAGGAATGAAAGCCGGTACTGCCCTGGATCTTCAGGGTTTTACAAACAAGTAAAAATGAGAGCTGAAAAAAGAAATGAAATAAACAATGAGGGTAGTTTGGGGTTTGGTTTTAGTAATGGGTTGAAGGCGCAAAGATATTCGATAATCAAATCGGAACCATGAATGAGTTGCGTTTCTGATGTATGTTTATGGATTTTTGCAAAGAATCTATAGCGCCGGCGCATCTTGTAGTATAGACGCATTTGATGTACTTAATTGATCTGGGTTATACCGGATATTCCCAGCCAGATAGTTTGCGAGGTATCAGGCAGGGATATGCGCTGGAAGATAGGGTAAGGGGCAGCAAACAGGTAGACAATAAGTGGACGGGCTTATTTACTGATGAAAACATTTCCTTCTTTTACTATTTCCCAACTCCCTTCCTCAATTTCTGCTTCCAGTTCCTGATCGTTCCAGCCGCAATAACCAATGAACAATTTAATATCCATTTCTGTGAGTGTTTTGTTATTGATCAGGCGGACAGCTTCCCTGAAATCACCGCCCAGACAAATATTGCCGGTAACAGGTGTGCCGCCTTTGATCAGGTCGGGCCGTTGGTGAAGAAAGAAAAGATGCTCACGGTCTACCGGACCACCATCGTACATGGGAAAAGGAGCACTGTGTTTGAACTCTTCCAGTTCATTGAATCTACGGAGGAATGGTATATTCACTACAAATCCCATTGCACCTTTTTCATTGTGCTCTGTGATGAATACCTCTGTGTTTTCAAAGAAAGTATCATCAAGAAGGGGTGTGCTTTTTAAGAAGGTTCCGGAATGCATAATGGTAAAATTAGTACAGTAATTGCAAATGCCGGTTTTATGGCTGGGATTGCTGGTTGGGCCGACTTCAGTTCAGTGTGCTACTGCACACATCTTAATCCGATTTGATATTAATTTGTATTTTTAGCTCAAACCCTGACTGTTAATTTTGGACACTGCATATACTGCTTATGAAGATACAGAACTGTTCCGGCTCATCGCAGAAGGTGATGAAACCGCGTTCCGGCAACTCTTTGAGCGCTACACTCCGCGCATCAGGCCATTGATCAGATCGATCATTGGCGAAGAAGCAGCAGTGAAAGATCTGATTCAGGACATCTTTCTACTCCTCTGGATCAGCAGAGAAAAACTTCCCGACGTACAGCATCCTGAAAAATGGATCTTCCGGATGGTTCATTACCGCTGTTACAAATGGCTGCGGGATCAGGGTGTCAGATCAAGTGCCAAACTGAAACTTAACGATACACAAATTGCCGGTACTGCCAACTCCACACTTGAGAATACACTGTTCCTCGAAACATCTCGCCTGATCCGGCAGGCTGTGCAGGCACTCCCGGCACAGGCACGGAAAGTTTATCAGCTTCGGAGAGAAGCTGACATGAAGATCGATGAAATCGCTGACCTGATGGGCCTGTCGCCCAAAACAGTAAAGAATACACTCACCCGGGCCTTGAAATCTATCCAGTCTTACCTGGAGGATAATGGCATTATCATTCCTGCCGCACTGCTTGCCTTGCTGCTATCGTAAATATTTTTTTGTACCGGTAGGGACTTCCATGCCATAAGCGGTACAATATATAAGACCCCTTTCCTATACCCATAAAACATTGTATCATGAATGAACGGCTGCTGTTATTGCTGCAAAAAGTACGCGACAAAAATGCTACCGATACCGAACATGCGGAGTTGCTGGCAATGATCGCTGCTGATGAACCAGGTGATACTGGCGCCATTATCAACCAGTTCCATAACTGGCAGTCAGCAGATGCTGAAAGCTATAGCGTAGAAGAGATGGACAGCTTATTTGCCGGCATCATCACTGCTGATAAAGCAATACCTGTCCGCAAACTGTCTTACCGGAAATGGGCCGCGGCAGCCGCAGTATTGCTTTTGCTGACTACATCTGTTTATTTCTGGTTGAATGATAATAAAGATCAGGTGGCCATCACCGAAACGCCGGTAGAGATCTTACCAGGCAGGGATGGCGCTGTGCTCACACTTGCCGATGGCAGGGAGGTGGTGCTCGATAGCCTGGGAAATGGCGTAGTGGCCCATCAGAACGGTATACAGGTGTTGCTGAAAGATGGACAACTGAGCTATGATCCTGTAAAAATGGAAAATGGACAAGTGCAATTCAATACCATGACTGTTCCCCGTGGCCGCCAGTTCAGGTTGCAATTACCTGATGGTACCAATGTATGGTTGAACTCCGCCAGCTCAATTCGGTATCCGGTCGTCTTTACCGGTGCTGAACGGAAAATAGCAATAACAGGCGAAGCCTATTTCGAAGTAGCGAAATATCCTGACAAGCCTTTCATGGTTACAGTGAACAACAAAGCCAGGGTAGAAGTATTGGGAACGCATTTCAATATCAATGCCTACGATAATGAAGACAGTATCCATACCACCCTGCTGGAAGGTGCGGTACGCGTGCATAACAGGAGTAACAGGAATTTACTGCTGAAACCCGGACAGCAGGCTGTGATCCCGGCAAATCAGGATGGGGCCGCTGTTGGGATAGCGCTTGTAAAAAATGTAAACCTGGAAAAGGTGATGGCCTGGCGGAACGGACTGTTCAATTTTGAAGGAGCTTCCCTGCAGGAAGTGCTGAAGCAATTGGAGCGATGGTATGATATTGAACCCGTATTCCAGCATGGCATTCCCGATATCAGGTTCAGTGGCGAAATGACCAGGGACATGCCTTTGAGCGGACTGCTGATCGGCCTGGAAAGATCGGGCGTCCGGCTGCGATTGGAAGGAAAGAAACTCTTGGTGCTTCCATAGGAACAGAACTTTCTCCTTGCCGTATAATTTCATCAACGATACTGCTGTCGCAGCTTCCGCTGTGGCCGGAAAACTTGCTTATTGCCCGGAAATAAACGATAAAAGAAAACCGGAAGTGCTTGGACACACTTCCGGCCAATGTTCAATTGATCGTAAAAAAGGTGTCGAGCCAATTTCTAAACCAACCAAACAAAGCAAATCTATGCCAAAACCTGCTCAATTGATGAGAATGATGAAACTGAGCTTTTTCCTGCTTTTTGCTGTGATGCTATCTGCGCATGGCACCGGTATATCGCAGACGGTAACGCTTTCCGGTAAGAACCTCACCCTCAAACAGGTTTTTGCCGCCGTAAAAAAGCAAACAGGCTATGTGCTATTCAGCAACGATGAACTGATGGCAGAAGCCAAAGCAGTTACCCTGAACGTGCGCAATATGCCACTGATGGATTTCCTGCAAACTGTTTTCAGGGAACAAACACTGGACTTTGTAGTGCAGGCGAAAACCATTTTCCTGACCAGGAAACAACAAAAGAGTAATGCATCGCCCGATGCCTCAACAGATCCGGGTCCGATCAAAGTGCAGGGAAGGATCGTGAATGAAAAAGGAGAACCACTCACCGGTTCCGTTACTATCAAGGGCACAGGGAATGGAACGGCCACGTTGGAAGATGGAAGATTCTCCCTTACTGTGGAGCCCGGCACCTCACTCGTTTTTTCTTCGGTTGGATACAAACCCATTGAAGTGAAGGCTAAACCCGAAATGGGTGCAGTGGTGTTGAAAACAAGCGATTCCAAACTGGATGAGGTGATCGTGAAAGCCTATGGTACTACCACAAGACGGCTCAATACCGGTAATATCAGCAAAGTAACCTCTGAGCAGATAGAGCGGCAACCTGTTACCAATCCGCTGGCTGTTCTGGATGGAAAGGTGCCTGGTCTGGTAGTAACACAAACCAACGGGCTGCCCGGTGGTCAGTTCAAAGTGGAGATACAGGGACGGACCTCTATCGACAAAACTATCTCTGATGATCAACCGCTGTTTATCATAGATGGGATACCTATGCCAACAAATAATGATCCCATCAACCGGCAATGGTCTGCATTGGGGGCCCCGGATCAGAACAGGCTCTACAATGGCGGCCGCCTGCATGGTATGAGCCCTTTCAGCAGCCTTAATCCTAATGATATAGAAAGTATCGAAATACTGAAAGGTGCTGACGCCACTGCAATCTATGGTTCAAGAGGTGCAAACGGCGTTCTCATCATCACTACCAGGAAAGGAAGATCCGGCATATCTAAACTGGACGTCAATATCAGTACGGGTATAAGCAATGTGGCAAGGAAAGTGGAATATCTTTCTACCTCCCAATATGTGGCTATGCGTAAAGCCGCTTTTGAAAGCGATGGAATGACGCCAACTGAAGCCAACGCATATGATCTTCTCGTGTGGGACACCACCAGGTATACAGACATGAACAAACTCATATCCGGGAATACTGCCTCATTCACCAACGCCAACCTGTCTTTTTCCGGAGGAAGCCAAACGGTGCACTACCTGCTCTCTGCCAATTACCGTCACCAGGGTACAGTACTGCCTGGAAACAGTGCGGATAAGACCGGCTCCATGCATTTCAGCATGGGCACCAGTTCCCGCAATCAGAAATTCAAAGCAACCATTACCGGAACTTATTCCTCCGGCACCAATAACCTGATCACTGTTGACCTGGCAAACCGTATGTCTTTACCACCAAATCTCCGCGTTTATGATGAAGCAGGCAATCTTGCCTGGAATGAGGGTGGCATCATTACACAGGATGGACTGCTGCCCAATCCTGTAGCTTTCCTGAACAATACTTATGAACTCAAAACAAAAAATCTTACCAGTTCATTACAATTGAGCTATGCAATCCTGAAAGGTCTTACCATCCGCACCAATCTCGGGTACAGTGCCATTCACACTAATGAGATGGGGCTGGGACCTAAATCCGGCGCCAATCCGCTGAGTTTCGGGCAACGTGTTTCCGAGTTCAATACGAATGAGTTTGTAAGCCAGATCATCGAACCACAACTGGAATACAATACACAGGTAAAAGGGTCGAAGATCAACCTGTTGCTCGGAGGCAGTTATCAATCCAATAATGGCGAAGGGAATATGATCCGCGCAGCAGGCTACAATAGTGATAATCTCATGACCTCCCTCATGGGTTACACCGCCGTGCACGCCACCAGGTACAGATCGGAATACCGCTATGAAGCTGCATTTGCGCAACTGAATATCAACCATAACAGCAAATACATCCTCAATGCTGCAGTGAGAAGGGATGGCAGCAGCAGATTTGGGCCTGATAAACGATTTTCCAATTTCGGTTCAGTAGGCGCTGCCTGGTTATTTTCCGGCGAATCTATCGTTAATGAACAAGCGCCCTGGCTGAGCTTCGGTAAACTTCGCAGCAGCTATGGAATTACGGGCAATGATAAGATTGCTAATTACCAGTTCCTCGATACCTGGATGGCGCCCACCTATACTTATGATGGTAGCTCTGGTTTGTATCCTGCGAAATTATTCAACGGAGAATATCACTGGGAGAAGTCGAACAAATTTGAAGTGGCCCTGGAACTCGGTTTTGTGAAGGATAAAGTGTTCGTTACTGCCAACTATTATCATAACCTTAGTTCCAATCCGCTGGTGCAGTATCAGCTTCCGGCGGTTACGGGCTTCACCAATGTAGTGAAGAATCTGCCTGCCAAAGTAAGCAACACAGGATGGGAGCTGACACTCAATACCAATAATATCGATGTGAAGGATTTCTCCTGGACCACCAGTTTCAATCTCACACTACCCAAAAATAAACTCGAGTCTTTTGACGATCTGGAGAATTCCTCCTACAGCAACACGTATGTAGTGGGAGAGCCGTTGGACCTGATCTACAAGTACCGGTACCTGCGCGTGAATCCTGAAACAGGATTGAGTGAACTGGAAGATAAGAACAAGGATGGTATGTTTGTTCCTGCCGATGATTACCAGGTACTGGGCAGTCTCAATCCGAAATATTATGGTGGTCTTTCGAATACGATCAAATACAAAAACTGGCAATTCGATTTCCTGTTCTCGTTTCGCAAACAAACAGGTTTCAGTTACCTGAATGAAGTGGGAGGGCCACCCGGAGGCATGAGCAATATCCCTGTAAAGATGGCCGGATTCTGGACCAAACCCGGCGATGATGCCCCTTTCCAGCGATTGACACAAACTTATGGAGATGCCTATTTTTCCTGGAGCAATATGATGTGGGATTCAAACAGACCCTATGAAGACGCTTCCTTCATCCGGCTGAGAAATGTGCAGCTTTCATGGATGTTGCCAGACCAATGGGTAAGACAATGGAAGATGAATAATGCACGCGTTTACGTACAGGCACAGAACCTGCTCACCATCACCAGCTATGAAGTGGGTGATCCTGAATCGCAGGCGCTGCAATCCACACCTCCATTAAGAACAGTTGTCTTCGGATTACAATTATCATTTTAAATGATCGACATGAAAAAAATATTGCAGTTTTCCATTTATACTTTTTCCATTGCAGGCATGCTTCTGTTCACTGCCTGCGAGAAACATATAGAGATCGATAATCCAATCGATCAACTGGTAACAGGAGATGTTTTCAGGGACTCTGCCTCTGCGGAAGCCACGGTAATAGGGCTCTACAGCCAGCAGAACAGTTTTATAGGGATGTTCATGTATGGCGCATTGTCTGGTTACGCTACATTGCTTCCTGCCCTGAGTTCGGATGAATTGTATCCTACAACCCTTGCGCGATACCAGCCATTTGCATCGAATGATATTGCCGTGGATAATGCAGATATACAAACCAACTGGAGCAATGCCTACAATATCATCTATCATGCCAATGCTATTATCCAGAACCTCGGGGCTTCCACAGAACTCGATACCCGTTTGAGAGACCGTTTGTCTGGCGAAGCCAAATTCATCAGGGCATTGAACCTGTTCTATCTCACTTGTGAGTATGGTCCTGTTGCCATGCCACTGACCACTGATTACACTGCCAATGCCATGATCAGCAGGTCCGACACCGCTACTGTATTGAATCAGGTAGTGAAAGACCTTAAGGATGCAGAACAGGGACTTCAGCCCGGCTATACTTCCGTGAATAAATTACGTGCCAACAGGTATGCTGCCACTGCATTATTGGCAAGGGTATATCTTTTCCAACGAAATTATGAGGCGGCTGAAGCGGCAGCCGGTACGGTGATCACAGAAGGTGGTTACCAACTGGCATCTGTAAACGCTACTTTTTCTCCCGGCAGTACCGAGACCATCCTGCAGTTTGCACCTGGCATTACAGGCTCCTGGAATACGCCTGATTTCAGTTTGTTCTTTCTCTCAGGATATTCTCTCACCCCAACACTGATGGCGGCTTTTGAAGCCAATGATCTCAGGAGGAATAGCTGGACACGTCATTATACGGCTAACGGTGAAGATTGTTATGCGCCTTACAAGTATAAGATCGCCTATGCAAGCAATGGCATCGAATACAATATTGTGCTCCGGATGGCCGAGCAATATCTGATCAGGGCTGAAGCAAGGGCGCAGCAGGATGATCTGGCCGGCGCTATCTCTGATCTGGATAGGGTCCGTGAAAAAGCAGGTATCACATTGATAGATGATACCAATCCCAATATTGGTAAACCTGATCTGCTCGAAGCTATATATCATGAGAAACAAATAGAATTCTTCGTTGAATGGGGGCATCGTTGGTTCGATATAAAACGATTGGGCATTGCAGACGCCATCCTCAAAGATATCAAGGGTAGCACCTGGCAGGCTACCGATGTGCTGTTCCCGGTGCCACAGTCGGAAATAAGGATCAACACCAAACTCGATCAGAATCCCGGATATAAAAAATAAATAGAAAAATGAAAACATTAAGATTGTGCATCATCACTGCAGTATTGGTGATGCTGGGCGGCGCATTGCCTGCACAGCAAAAGAACAGGTCATTTGTAATCAAAGGAACCTTAACGGAAATCCAGGAAGGAAAGGTTTTCCTGGCCTGGCAATCGGGGAGTAAACGGCAGTTTGACTCTGCCATTGTGAAAGGAGGGAAGTTTGAATTTAAGAATGATATTTATGAGGACTATCTTTTTGCCAGGGCCTCCCTGCTGGCTGTAACTAAGAAGCAGATAGAAGATGCTGTACCAATTCCTATGTCTGATCAAAATGTAGTGGAAGTTTATGTTACGCCCGGCTCAACTACTACAGTAAGGGGATCGGTGAAGCTGCAGGAGGCAACTGTGAAAGGCCCGAAGGTGCAGGAGGAATTTGCGTTACTGGAAAAGGAAAAACAGCCGCAGATGTCGGCACTTGCGGCTAATGGTGAGCGTTGGATGCAGATTGTATTGGCCGGTGAGGAAGGGGCGAAAAAAGACAGTATTGCATTTTTTCAGAAAAGAGGCGATAGCATCATGGGAAAGATCAACGGTATAGAAACTGCCTTTATTGAAAAGCATACGGCTTCCCTGTTAAGCCTGCAATTATTGTTCAACATGGCTATGATATCGTTCGACCAGCATGACCCTCTGACTGTCGAAGAGTCATTGAACAGGTTGACGCCCGCGCTTCAAAATTCTACTGAAGGAAAGATCATCAGGAACAAAGTAATTACAGCCAGGTCGCTGGTCATTGGCCGTCCTGCGCTCGATTTCAATATTCCCGATACTTCCGGAAAACCGGTCCGTTTGTCTTCTTTCAAAGGAAAATATGTTCTGGTTGAGTTCTGGGCCAGTTGGTGCGGGCCATGCCGTGCACAAAACCCTCATTTACTGAAAGCGTATGAGCAATTCAAAAATGAAAAACTGGAATTTGTTTCTGTGTCCATAGACGACAACAGGAAAAAATGGATGGATGCCATTCATCACGATAAGCTGCCCTGGATCCAGCTTAGTGAACTGAAAGGCTTCGAGAGTGCTGTGGCTCTGCAATACAATATATCATGGATACCGCTGAACTTCTTGCTGGACCCGGATGGTGTGATCATCGGGAAAGATCTGCGTGATGGAAAATTGTCGGAAAAACTGAGTGAAATATTCAAGACAGAGAAATAAACTGTTATAGCCTGAACTCCTTTACCACAATAAAAAGGCGTCTCACAAAATGTTGAGACGCCTTTGCAATAATAGGAATTCAAAAATCGTATCAATCCCAGTAGCGGGTCCCATTGCTATGTGCAAACCCCAGTAGCCTTTCTCCATTCGGGTCTTCATACACTGAAAGAAAATCTTTGAAGTAAGGGCTATAGCTTCCGTATAATTTCTTATGCGGGAAAATTTCCTTATCAATTTCCAACATAAGTATCCAGGTTCCGTCCAGCCGTTTCGCGGAAATGTACTGGCCTTTTTCAGCCCTTACGTCAAGGAATTTATGGTTGTTCACTGTGTTGTTGTCGAGCCGCTTTATCGTCCAGACACCATTCTTCTTAAGTCCGAACACTTCCTGGTATTTCAGGTCAACAAGCGAATCGTACACCGTTGGAATCAGGATGTCTCCATTCGCAGACAGTAATCCCCAGCCTTGTTTGTTTTTGAGCAGAACGGTTGACCAGGCTGATCCGAAATGGATTTCTCCTTCTACAGGCCTGGGTGGAGTGTTCAATGCATCTCCTTTCGCGAAAGGGTATGCGATCTCCCATTGCCGGTTCCTTAAACAGAATACAGCTTCAGTACCCAGCTCAGTAACCGTATGCTTACGCACCAGTGAATCGAATACGGGCTCCAGTAATTGTGTTCCTCCCAAAGTAATGAGTCCTTTTTTACCATTTTTTACAATATAAAAAGCGGAATCTGTGCCATTGTGATCTGCAAACTGGTAGATTGCATCGGCTTCATAATCGAGACTGTCTGTTTTATTGTATATGTATTTGCCATTGGTGAATACAGGCTTCTCTTTGATGATCCTGAATCTTCCTTTGGAGATTTCCTGTACATTGTATTTTACCGGATACCCGATGAGTTCTTCTATCTGCGGCGAGTGTACGGGGTCTCCGGAGATCTGTTCAGTTTTCTTGTTATCTACATGATACAGATAACTTTTTTTGTCCCGGACAAGGTAGAAAGTCCGGGCATCGGCTTCTGCAATATCGTACTGGCAGGGTGCCAACACTTTTCCATGGCGATCGATCAGTCCATATTTACCTTTCTTTTTTACGATACCGATGCGTTGTTCAGGCAGTCCATCCGTTGCTTCGAAACGAAAGAACCACCTGGCTTCTTCCCAGACAGGTTGTATCAGTATTTTCTTTTTGGAATCGCAGTATCCCCAGAGTTTACCTTTCCGGTAGGGGATCAACTGATAAGAATTCTCCTGTGCAAATGCAGGAAAAATGGAAATGATGAGGGTTAGGGCTAAAACTGTTTTCTTTTTCATAAGGTGGGGTAAAAATAATATACAGCCGGAGAATTTTTTAGCATCACTTGAATAATTATATGAGTCAATACAGGAGAGAGCGCTCAACCGGGTATTTGGGGGTCGTTGTTTTGTGAATTCAGGTCTTTGAAGTATTTTTCCCGAAAATACAGTTCAATGGTCCGTTCCCTAAGCCTTTTCATCTTTCTTTTCTTTGCATTTTTTCAGTTTAATTCTTCACTATTTGCGCAATGTTCTACCGGGATGACGGGGGAGTACAAAATTGGTCCGGGTGGCAATTATTCAACCATTCAACAGGCCCTGGACCATCTCTCCGAAAATGGAGTGAAAGGTAATGTGGTCCTTGAACTGCAGAGCAATTACCAGAGTAATGTGGAGAGTTTTCCATTGACCTGTAAGACCATACCCTGCAGTGGAGAAACGCGGACCATCACACTGCGGCCTGAACCTGGAGCCATCAATATCCGTGTTGCGGGTGATGATCCGTTGACCATTTTCAATCTACTGAATGTGGCGGGATTTATCATTGACGGACGACCCGGCGGACAGGGAAATAAAGGGGAGCTCAGTTTCGAGAACACCAATATGTCCGGGAATACCTTCCGCTACTGGCATGGTTCTTCCTGGAATCAGTTAAAGTTCCTCACAATAAAAAGTGTGATCCGGAACCAGTTTAGTGGTGTTATACATTTCGGTGGCTCAGATTCCGCCACAGGAAACAATTTTAACCGGATAGAGAACTGTGATATAACGGCGGGGGCTACCCATCCGCAGAATGGCGTGTATAGTGCGGGAGAATATGAAAAACCCAACAAGGGCATCGTGATAGACGGTTGTAATTTTATCGATATTTTCAGCCACCTCGAACGAAGCTACAGCATTTTAGGAGGCGCCAATACAGATAGTATGGTGATCACCAACAATAGTATCTACCAAACTGCTCCCAGGACTTTTTCGGAAGTCCGTTACAATGTTGAAGCGGGAGGGATCATGATCAGTGAGAGTTTTTTTGGCGGGCATTTGATAGAGCATAATTTTATTGGCGGTTCTGGGCCTAAGGCCGCCGGAAGCTATTCGGAATACAGCGGTGATTTCCGTTTTCAGGGTATAGTTGTGGTAGGAACAAATCGCCGCGCCAAACCTGTTACGATAGCTCATAATACTATCGCCAATCTCTTACTGACGGCGGTTATGAATCAACATTCCATGATCATGATCGGCGATTATATGATCAGCAGAGAGGTTTATTTCAATGGCAAGATACTCAACAACGAATTGGGATTGATCAATGATGCAAACAGTATCCGTATCAACAGACCTGAAGACGGTCATTGCCGGGCATTGAATCTTACCAGCCTGGTGGGTGATTCTGTTCTGGTGGAAGGAAATTCCATCGGCGGATTTTCATCACAGCAGGTATCGTCGGGTTATTTTGAATTGTCCGGCATTTTTATTTCAGGGGGCGCTATATCCCAGCTGACGATCCGGAATAATACCATCCGGAATTTTTTGAACAATAGTACCTCAAACCTCAGCGGTATCAGGGTTACAGGCGGTAGTAATTTCCTGAGCGACACGCTTACCATCGCCGGCAATCTTATTGAAGAATTGAGAGTGACTCAATCCGGAAGCGGCTCTACTTCAGCGGGGATCTTCTATGCCGCGCACGGGTTGAGTAAAGTAAAAATAAAGGCCAATAAAATCAGGTCTCTTTCCGTAGTGGATGGCACCAATTATTCACCGGAAGTGTCCGGGATCTGTGTTTTCCATTTTTCCAGAAAGGGCAGCAGTTTTGAATATCTTGAAAATGAAATTTACGACCTGCAGCAGGCCAGAGCGTCCGATTCGCGAAATACCGAAATTACGGGCATCTATGTTGAAAATGCAAATGGACAGGAGGTAACTCACCATCTCAGCAGGAATTATATCCATCACCTTACTTCAGAGGACCCTTATATCAACTATTATACAAGTGTGCGTGTAGCGGGCATTACCATTTATGATGCGAAGGCCACTACCACAGTGGATAACAACATTATTTTCCTGGGAACATTCAAAACCGGAAAATCAAATCCCTTATGCATTCCTTTCATAGGTATTGTAAACAGGGCAGGAAATAATCAATACCTCCATAATACCATTCTGATTACAGGGGAGAGCAGCATTACGGGTTACAATATGGATCATTTTTCAACCGGATTCTTGTTGTTTGAGCCATCACAGCAAAAGAGATTGCTGGCGAACAATATCATAGTGAACAACCGTAGCAATGCTGCCGGTGTAAATGGCAAGCATAGCATCATGAAATCATATGGAAATGATCTCGCCAATTTCGTATCCGATCATAATTTGTATATGTGTCCGAAGGAAAACGAGATCTTTGATGGATACGGCGCCACACGCGATGAAAGCTTTAGTAACTGGCGTGCACTCACAAAACAGGACATGCATTCCTTTGTGGCTGATCCCGCATTCAGGAATAGCAGTGCTGTGCTGGGTGAAACAGATCTTCATCTCCAGCAAACCAACCCGGCTGAAGGCGCGGGGATCAATACGTTCACCACATTGTATGATTTTGATGGACAGCTTCGCGCTGATATGACACCGGTAGATATCGGCGCTGATGCAGGGGCCTTTGCAGGGATCAATCCGCAGGATACGATCCGGATAGAAGAAAATCTATCACTTTCGGCTTATCCCAATCCGGTTAAAGACCGGATGTTGTTGAAGGTTTATTCCAAACAAGCCGGAGCAGCCACTGTTACCGTTTTTTCCTACGCTTCAACTCCTGTATATGTGAAAAGTTTTCAGGTGAAGGAAGGAGAAAACAGCCTTGACGTACTCACTTCTTCCTGGCCTCCGGGATATTATGTATTGAAAGTAGTGGTAGGAAATGCAACCAGTGTAATTCGTCTCATGAAATGATAAAATGCAAATGCTGTCTCCTGGAAAAAGAGGCAGCATTTTTCTTTATTTCTTGTTCAGGAAGAATTGCCTTCCGGTAGTAGGGCTTCCCTCAGGTCACTTCCTGAAAAGTGAATTTCCTATCCACTTCAACGGTAGTTGAGAAAACCCGGCCAGGCTGGTGGTATCCGCGCCATCAAACACCCTTTTTTTAAGGTTTGCATTGAGCTTCTTTGATCCCGGGTAACAGTTCATCCCGCTGGAATTCGCCACGGGCTTTGGCGAGTTTTTTGGGATCGTCTTTATACTTTGATTCGATTTCATTCCAGAGATCTTCCAGTCGTTTGTATACAGCGATCTTGTTCTCCCAGCAAAACACCTGTCTGCTGGCTCTTTCCATTTGTTTAGCGCTGAGCCTGCTGTTGGAAATATCGTTTTCCAGTACACAAAGTTTGTGTTCCAGTTCCCTTCGTTCAATTGCAATAAGTGTAACAGGATTGTACATGGCAGATAGCTTGTACATATCACTTTCACTGGTGGCCCTTATTTTCTCATGCTGCAGTTTGCCCAGTATTTCTTTTTCCTTTTTTGTGGCGGCCAGCTTGAATGCTGTGGCCTCCGCTTTTTTGGAAGCACAGGGGTAGATGGACGAATTCCCGCGGCTCAGTTTCTCTTCCAGTTTTCTTTCCCTTTCTTCGGCATCATTCATAGCTAACGGGATCTCTTCCGATTCCATAACAGAGAAAGGGGCAGTAGAAAAACAATGTGCCGGTGTTCCTAAATTTTCGATCTCCCTTACGGCCATATTGAACTGCGTTCCGCGCGTGTGCGCCAGTACCAGGTAATGTCCTGCTGTTGTGCGGATATGTCCGAGACCATAAGCGCCGAGATGATCCTTTATGATCAGTTCTTTCGGATAATTATCGCCTGCCAGGAACAGACTGGATTTGCCGTCGCCGGTAGTGTATTCCCTCGCTTTTACCTGGCCGTTCAGGCATTCACGATAACTGCCTTCTTTGAGCAACAGGATCTTTTGATCGGCCACATCATCCATTTGTTCATGATGAGTATTGCCGGTGATCACATAATGTTTGATCTGTTTAGGTTGATCGTTTCCTGTTTTTTCTTCCCTGTTGAAGTAGCGGAATTCAATTCCTTTTTTGGTAGTCAGCAGGAATTGAAATCCCGGTTTGTGAATATCGAATTCACATTTGCAGTCAGCATCGTAGAGAGGAACGGAACCGCTGATGCCGGATTCGCTGTTGAGCAGGAAACAGCAGTTGATCACTTGTTCCTGGATCTCTCCGAGTATGAAGAAACGTTTATCGAAACAAATGGTCTGTTTGGGCTGTATCTCTTTTTTCTTTTCCGGATTTTGCAATACGGGTGCTATCAGTTGTGGGCGGGCGCCGCTGCCGGTCCACCAGCCGCCACGCAAGGTTGTATCTTTTTTTGCCGGTGGTTGTGCGTTGATAGCAAGGGATTGCAGTGCAAGCATACCAAAGAGTAGGAATGATTTCATGGCTTGTAATGATTATTGTTTTACAAATTCCACTCGCCGGTTCTGTGCTTTTCCTTCTGTTGATCGGTTGTCTGCAATGGGCTGGCTGGAACCTTTGCCGGCGGTGGTCAACCGGTTGTTGTTGATACCAAAACTGTCGTTCAGGTATTTTTTCACGGATGCAGCGCGATGTTCGGAAAGTGTTTGATTGGCATTGGGATTTCCGGAATTGTCTGTGTGGCCAATGATCTGAAGTTTCAGGTCCTCATGCTCTTTCATGATCTGTGCAATCTCTTTGAGTATGCCATGGGATTCAGAACGGATGCTTGCGGAACCGGTATTGAAGTAAATGCCTGAAGTGGAGAACCTGCCTTCGGTAAGGAGCTTATGCCGGGTGTCGGGATCGCCAATGGCAACGCGGATATTGGAGATAAAAAAGTATTCGCCGGCTTTGCTTTGTCTGGTGCAGAAAACGAGTTTGTTGTAATGGCTACCGGGAACGAATGCCTGGGGAAGGTCCCACAATTTGGTTTCCCCCACGTAGATGCGCAGCCGTTGTTTTTGCCGCCACATGGCGATATGCACTTTATGTTTGTTCCGGTTGAAAGCTGCTACGGCATTGGTTTTATTGGTCATGGTGAGTTTACCTTTTTCGTAAATGGAAATGGCGGTTTTGCCGAGGGCTTGTGAGCCTGCATCCTGCGGGTGCAGTTCCAGCCGGATGCCGGAGAGGGTAGGGCGTCCGAAATGCATCCAGTTGGTGAAATCATTCTTGCTGCGGGATTCGGCTATACAAATGAACAATGCATCGTTGTAGTAGTTGTAGGAAGGGCTAACATTCAGATCGAATTCGATAGTGGCGTTCTCGGGGATATCGTTGATGAAGTCCGGTGTGAAAGCGCCTTTGCCGGTGAATGCAAGCCAGTGTCCATCGTCTCCGTTAACGGTCATGATCTCGCCTGTGGCATTGGTATTCCATTTCGCAGGAAAATCACCAACGGCATCCTGCATGAAATCTTCCACGGCAATCACTTTGTTGCCGGGTACGAAATCATATTTGGAGGAAGCGGCAAAGCCGCTGGTCTGGCCGGAGCCTTGTGCTGGCTCGTTTTCCAGTTTTTCATTTTTATCACTACTGCTCTTTTTCCTTTTTCCATTGAACACATTCTCCACTTCATCCAGGCCTTTGTCTATTGCCCTGTCTGTTTTTCTGTCCGCCCGCTGTTTTGCTTTCCTTTCAACTTTCTTACCGAGTTTATCTATCACAGACTGCGCCTGGATGGTGCATTGCGCTGTGATGAGGAAAATGAAGAACATGACTGTTTTCATTTGTATACTTTTTTAATGTGATGAAAATGGTTTGCCGGGTGGCGGATCATTTACCGGGTTTGTTGAAAACCAGGTCGCCATTGTTTTCCAGAACAACGGACCGGAGCGGGGAGGGCAATGTCATTGGCAGCCTGCTGAGATTGTTGTTGAGCGATTCTGTGAATGTAGCTTTGATATCGGGCCTGTTCAGCACATCGGTGAAAATGCCGGAAGCGGTCTGGAACACCTGGTTGTTTAAAAATTCCAGTATTTCACCAACCACATTAAAGCCAACGCTCTGTAACCGGCCGCTGACCTGCGCCCTGGCATTGCTGTACGTGAGTTTTCCATTTTCTACAGTGGGGTAGAGCAGGATGTTCACCTGCACATTGTCCAGGTCGAACCACCACATGCCACCGCCGCAGATGATATTATCGATACAGTTGCCAAGCACTTCATGACCTGCCGCTTCAAAACGGAAAGAGATCTTTATCGCGCCATTCTCCAAAGCGGTTTGAGGAACCATGTTCCGCATATCGGTGAAGTAAATGGTGGCGGGATTCTGCCGGGTGGCAGGCAGGTCGAAGGTTTGTGATACTTCGTTATCCCTTCCACCGATCTTTAGAGTGCAATCGAAAGGTTTGTGGAATTTGTAGGTGTTGTTGCTGTTGTATTGAAATGCCGTGGGCGTGTAATTGTTGATCTTCAGTTTGAGTGTAGCCATCAGCAGTGAGAAGGCAGGGAACCATTGTTTGCGTTCTATGCGTGTGCCGGCATAGAGTTGCAGGTTGTCTGGTCTTATTTTGATGACAGGCCTCAGCGTATCGGTTTTTTTCATTTGTGCATCGGCGTTGCCGGTGCAGAAAAAAAGCAGGGTGATAAATACGAATCGGGACAAAACAATTGAAGCATTCATAATAAAGGTTTGTTCCACAAAGTTTCTACAAGCAAACAGTTTTTGCAATTACACATTTGGGTAGTGTGGAAGGGAACCTGTGCTACACGATCTTGTGCTTAAGTGCTTTGGCAACGGCTTCTGTGCCGCAGTTCACATGGAGCTTACGATAGATGTTCTGGAGGTGTTTTTTAACAGCATCGATGGTAATGCCGGCAGCCGATGCGATCATCTTGTAGGAGTTGCCTTTTACCAGCCATTCCAGTATTTCTTTTTCTCTTGCAGTAAGATTGAATGGGTCACTAACGGGTACCTGAGAACGGAAATGTTGAAATACTTTCTGCGCAACGAATGGGCTCATTGGTGCATCGCCTTCCATTACTTCGTGCAGTGCCTGTATGAGTTTGAGGGGTGGTGTGTTCTTGAGAAGATAACCGTCGGCGCCTGCGCAGATAGCATTGAAGATGCGGGTATCGTCGTCGAAAACGGTATGGATGATCACTCTGGTTTCAGGAATAATGGACTTGATGATGCGTGTGCCTTCGATGCCACTGGCGCCGGGCATATCGATGTCCATGATCACGAGGTCTGGCAGGAGAGCGGCCACCTGCTCCGCAGCATCATTGCAATGATCGAAAGAACCAGTCACCGTAAATCCGCTGTCTGTACTCAGTAGCAGTTCCAGCGACTGGCGCAGTCGAAGGTTGTCTTCATATATGATCAATCTCGCCGGCATAGTAATAAAATTAGGCTTCTTCCTGTTGCTAAATTACTACACAATCAGGTACCTGTTAGGTGCATTTCCAGGTTGATGCTGGTGCCTTTTCCCGGTATGCTCCGGATAGTAAGCGTGTCGTTCCAGAATCCGGCACGCTGTTGCATATTGGCGAGGCCATTACCGTGGACTGTTTTTGTATTATCGAATCCTACGCCGTTATCGCTTACCTGCATGCTCAGTTTTCCTCCGTCCGTACTGATACTGACCATGGCTTCTGTTGCCTGCGAATATTTAGTAAGGTTATTGATGGCTTCCTTGAAGATGAGATAGAAATCGCGGCGCCGTTCCATGCTCATGCTGATATGGTTAACATCATCGGGAAAATTGAATGTGTAATTGATGTTCTTTCCGTCCAGCATGTCTGCTGCGTAACGTTTCATGCGGATGAAGAGCTGTTGCAGGTCATCATAGCGGGGATTGATGTTCCAGACAATATCGTTCAGGTTTTCGCTTACGCGCTGAATATCTTCCCCTGCCTTGTTAAGGTATTCGGAAGCCAGGTCAGGCTTCAGTGCATTCTTCTTTGCGAGCTCGTTGAGGATATGGATATTGCTGAGCGAGGAGCCGATATCATCATGCAGATTTTTGGCGATATCGTTCCGAACGGCAAGCAGTACCCGCTGTTCCTTTATTTTCCTGGTGAGTTTGTAGCGGTTGAAAAGGAACCAGGTGATCACCAGCAGCAGGAGAACGCCGGCGATGATGGCATTGGTCATCAGGTTGGATTTTCGCAGGGCGGCATCCTGGAGGTCTTTTTGCTGTTTGGCCAAAAGCAGTGCCTGTTGCTGGTTCTGTACGGTGAGATTCTTCTTTTCAAGGTCTTCTTCCTGTTTGGCGATCTTTATTTCCTGCAGTTCCTGTGATTGTGAAAGAAGATTGATCTCGTTCTGTCTTTGCTGTGCCAGCAATGCATTTCCTGCTGCGAGCGCTTTCTGTTTTTCTGTTTCCAGTTCCTGGATGCGGCGGGCGGTGGCGAGTTGCTTTATCTCATTATCCTTTTTTTCTGTTTCGTATTTCGCCTGTGCGTCGGAGATCTTTACCAGTGTTTCCTGGTTGATGATGCTATCACGATAGAGGATGTATTTTTTATAGTTTTCGTATGCGTTGTAGAAATCTTTATAGTCTTTGTAAAGAATGGTCCTGTTCAGGTATACATCCCTGATATTGGCTTTGTTGTTGAGGCGTGTGGAGAGTTCGAAAGCCTCTTTGTAGAACTGCAGCGCCTGTGCAGTGTCGCCGGTGGCTTTGGAGAGGATGGCGGCAGCAATTTGCCTGCGGGCCAGCATTTCATTGTTGCCGGTCTTCTGTAGCAGTTCGATGGCTTTCTTTTCGTATACGAGTGCGTCTGGGTTTTTCTTTTGCCTGTTCATCAACAGCGCCATATTGATATAGCATTCCGCCATACGGGACTCCAGTCCGCTCTGTTCTGCGTACTGTAGGCCAACACGCTGGTAATGCAGGGCATTGTCGAGCGAGTCCAGGCGCAGGTAGATCAGTGACAGGTTATTGGCGCTGGTGGCCGCTCCTGCCACATCGTTGAGTTGTCTGCGCAGGTCAACGGCCCGCTTCCCATACGGGAGGGCAGTGAGGCGATCACCTGCATCGTTGTAGGCTACGGCCAGGTTATTGCAAATTTGTGCGATGGCTGTTTCTTCCTGCCATTGCTCCTGGATGGAGAGCGCTTTCAGCAGCCAGTGGATCTGGTTGTCCAACCGGCCGAGCTTGCCATGCAGAACACCAATATCGTTGTACACCATTCCTGTGTAGGTGGAATTCTCTGTGCCGAATTTTGTATCCAGCGATTGGTTGAACAACTGTAAAGCCATGGCATGCTGATCCATACTCATGAAGTAAACGCCAAGCTGATAGCAGGAAAGCGCAGTGATGAAATTGTCTTTGGTATGCAGCCCGATCTTTAACGCGGCGGAATCATATTTTCCCAATAAATGGAATTCAGAACGTCGGTAATGGATATCTGCCAGCTTCAGTAAAGACAATGCTTCCTGGTATTGTTTTCCATTTTCCCTGCTTAGTTGAAGGGCTGATCCTGTTCTTTGAATAGCTTGCTGGTAGCGTGCTGCATACTTTAGGCTGTCTGCTTCTGCGAGGAGAAGACGGATCCTGGACTCCAGTCCGGAGGCCGGTTCTGTTGTTTGTGCTCCGCTGAACAGGCTGATGCAGAGCAGTAGGCAGCAAAGCAGTGTTGGTTTCAGTGTATAAGGTTTTGTGGTGGCCACCTGTATAGTGACTGTTCAAATGTAATCAAACTAATCATTTCCTGCCAGTACCTGTTTGTGTACTTTTCTGTTGCTGCAATCAAATTTTCGTTATTAAACACTTATGTAATACCTTCCCTTTTTATAAACGGCCGTTCCCGATAGTTGATGAAAAGAATTTTCGTTTTACTCGCTGGCTTATGCTGCATTTCCTGTCTGTACCCCCAGGCCCCTGCCACAGAGGCCATACTGGAGGCATTTGAGAACAGGAGCCGGCAGCACTTGTTGCACGAAAATGAGGCTTATGCCCTCACCAGTTTTTCCCCTGCATATCTTTTCGATACATTGTTGCCGGCAGCAGAAGCGCGGTATAAAAAACATCCTGATACGTGGCTGCAGGTGCATCTTCTGCGTTTGCGGGCCAATGCCGCTTCCAATCACCGGAACCTCAACAATAATATCGGCATCAGGCCGGAGTCGGTCACCCTCACGGAAGAAGCCATCCGTCTCTGTCATTTGGAAGGGAATGATCTGTTGCTGGCTGAGACTTATTTCGATATGGCTGAATTGTTCAATCTCTATGCGCGGCATGAAGAATATATCACCATGCTTACGAAAGCTTTCGAGATTGCGGACAGGGAGGGACATGATTATTTTCCCGGCATCCTGTTGTATCATAAGCTGGCCGGCATGTGCAAGGCTGCATTCCATATCAACAGCTACAGGGAAAGTATCCATTATGGTAACCGGGCCCTTGCGATGCTGGGCGCATTGAAAAGGCCTCCCGATCTTCACACTGAAATTTTCGTGTATGACCTGGTAGGCTTCAGTTATAAAATGTTGCACCAGGCTGATAGTTCCATTTTCTATTATCGACGTATTAATGAGCTGTTGAAAGGCAGGGACACCAGTACAGTTTTCTACAAGTTATGGAGCGCAATCGCTAATGGAAATATCGGCGAGAACCTGTCGGCGCAGGGAAATGCAATTGCTGCGGATCCCCTGCTGGAGCAATGGGAGCGTGCGGGGATTGGCTTCGG
Source organism: Pseudobacter ginsenosidimutans (assembly GCF_007970185.1). Taxonomy (NCBI): domain Bacteria; kingdom Pseudomonadati; phylum Bacteroidota; class Chitinophagia; order Chitinophagales; family Chitinophagaceae; genus Pseudobacter; species Pseudobacter ginsenosidimutans. The sequence goes on from NZ_CP042431.1 coordinate 4,898,847, forward strand.
TGATTCCGCCAACATTTCGCTGGCGAGAAAGGCGCAGGCTGCCAATTATTTCAGGAAAGGTGAATACGACAAGGCCCTGCAATGCTGGCTCTTTGTTTTCGAATGGAGCAAAAAGGAGAAACATTTCACCAATGCTGCGGCTGCCGCAGAAGGGATTGCTTCTGTCTATCGGCGGAAGGGCCATGTGGATGATGCATTTTTCTATTTCCGGCAATCACAGGTTTATAATGATAGTCTAACTGCTTTCAACAACCGCTCCGGCCTGCAGGCTGTTCAGGCAAAGGTGAAGCTGGAGAACCTGCAGCAATCACTGGCGAACTCGAAGGCCCTGCTGAAAGTGGAAAAGAGGAGTAAGCAGTTCCTGCTGGCGGGTATCGTGCTGTTGGCCGTAATTGCCACGTTACTGTATAACCGCCAGAGGCTGAAGGCGCAGAACCGTTTACAAAGATTGGCCCAGCAGAAGCGGGAAGCAGAACTGGATGCCAGGAAAACGAAGGAGGAGATCGAGAATTTCGTACGCCATATCAAAGAGAAGAATGATCTTATCGATTCACTTCGTGATAAATTATCGTCGGATACAGCCCTGAAAGCAAGGCAGGATATCCTGGAAGGATTATCTGAATATACCCTGATCACAGATCATGAGTGGGAACAATTTAAAACGGGTTTCGCCAAAACATATCCATCTTTCTTTCCCGCCATGGCTGCCCGATTGAACCAGGTAACGCCGGCGGAAGAGCGGTTGGCTACGCTGATTTTTCTCGGTTTCAACAATCTTCAGATCGCAAACACGCTTGGTATCGGCCGTGAAAGTGTTACAAGGGCCAGGTACCGCTTGAAGCAAAGGCTTAGTCTCTCCAAAACCGAGGAACTGGAAGAGTTGATCGCAAAATGGTGATCAGTAGCTTTTTACACTTTCCTGTTTTTTACTTTTTCACTTCTTGTCCGGGCATTTTTGTATTTGTCCGGTTTTTTGTCTGCCCGTCCGGACCTGTCCCGCCGATGCTCAGATGTAATTTTACAATATGAAAAAACAAGTCACGGATCCAAGGTTCGTGTATGCCCTGATCATCCTGGTGGCTGCTATCAGTTTTGTGCTGGTATGGATCTATTATTAAAACCATTGTTCTGAAACCTGAGAGACCCTAAAAATTCCGTCCATGAAAAGAATATTACTATTCTTCGCTTTTTCTGTTATTACCTTTTTCACTTTTTCCCAATCGATCGTGTATGTGGATGCTGCTGCTGCCGGCGCCAATGATGGCAGCAGCTGGCCCAATGCCTACCGTCACCTGAGCAGTGCGCTGGCAGCGGCCAATGCAGGTAATGATATCGATACCATTTTTATTGCCAAAGGAACCTATTATCCTACCGGCGACCAGAGCGGCACCAACAGGGATAGTGCCTTTCTTTTGTTGCGTGGCAATCTTTTCCTCTATGGCGGATTCGATCCCGCCAATGGGATAACGGAAATAGGTCAGCGCAATATTCAACCCTATGGAGGAACAGGCACCATCCTCAGCGGTAATATCAATAACGCCGGAGATAGTCTTGATAACTGCTGGCATGTAATGGTGATTGCCACTTATGCCAATGATTTGGGGAAGATCCTGCTGGATGGCCTCACCATCCGCGATGGCAATGGCACCATGGCGCCCGGTGGGTACAAATATTACAGATCGGGTCCGGGAGGACCTTATGGATATTACGGCACAGGAGGTGGAATGCTGATCACTTCACCGGGTACCCAGATCAGAATGCGGAATGTAGTGGTAAGCAACAATGTTACGCAAGGCATTCATTCCCGCAGGTTCCTGGATATGGAGAACTGTTCGGTGGTATCTAATATTGCGCCGGGCGGAGACGAAAACTCTACCACACATTTTGCTGTTTCCGGCGGTGGATTGTACTGCCTGGAAGGTCTGAAGCTGAAACATTGTCTGGTAGCGGATAACCAGATCTATTACGGTTTTGTGCCAAGGGGAGGTGGTATTTACCTGGAGGGTAACCTGGATATGGAGGAGTGTATCGTCAGGAATAATACGGTGCTGGATGCGGCTGGCTGTTCCCCATTGGTTGGTGAGGGCGGCGGCGGCGGTATTTACGCTCATGGTTATGCGCTGATCAAAAACAGTGAGATCACCGGTAATGCATATACGGTAGTATTGGGCTGTGTTTGGGATGGAGAATTCCGCAGGTACAGGTATGGCGGTGGTGGTGGCCTTGCATTGAATTCCAATACGGAAATCGTGAATTCCATTATTGCATTTAATTCTATAAGTGGCGGAATGGTGCCCGCCGGCGCATTCAAGCGTTTTGCAGGCGGCGGCATCATGATGATGGACAATGCCGGTGTGAAACTGGTAAACTCAATAATATATGGCAATACAGATCCGATCGGGGCTGCTATCAGCGCTGTTGATAATTCCTTCAGTATTCCCGTCAACATAGGCAACTCGGTCATCTTGTCCAATAGCTCCCTTTTTTCACCTGAGATCACGGCTACAAGGTATCATAGCCTGGTGCAGGGATTCAATAGCACTACTGACGGTAACCTGGATGCATCTGCCGCCGGTACTGTATTTACCAATGCAGCAGGTGGCGACTTCAGTTTGCCTGCCGGATCAGTGCTCATCAACAAAGGCAATAATAATTTATATAACAGCGCTGCTTACCCTGATGTGGAATTGAATGGCCACAACAGGGTAAGTGGTGGTGTTATCGATATTGGTCCTTTCGAATATGGCAGTACGCCGGGCACTGCCCTAAATGTATTATATGTGGATAGTAGTGTGGCAGTTTCAGGCGATGGCAGTTCCTGGGCATCGGCTTTCAGGTATCTTTCTGATGCCTTGCTGGTAGCCAATGATAATATTGCCGTAGACAGTATCCTGGTGGCGAAAGGAACTTATTATCCAACGGGCGCACAAAACGGTACCGACAGAAACCGGGCCTTCTTCATCCGCTATGGGGGATTGAAAATATTCGGCGGCTTCCCGGGTGGAGGCGGCAGTTTCTCCCAACGGGTACTGCCTGCTGCCACAGGTGGTTACTCTGAGGGAGGTACTATCCTCAGCGGTGATATCAATACTGGAGGTGATAGTACAGACAATAGTTACCATGTGTTTGTTGTAACAGATATTCCTCAGTTTGCAGACAGTATCGTGATCGATGGATTCAGTGTGCATAACGGTAATGCCAATGCGCCATACACCGCCAATTATACCTATGGGACGCAGACTGTGTTTCAGTATGCAGGTGGCGGCGCAGTATTATGGAATGTAAGCAATGATGGAAAACTGCAATTCAGGAATTGTAATTTCAATAACAACACCGCAAATGGAGGAGGCGGAGCGATCATCAGTCAAAACGCCAGGGCGGGTTTTCAGCAAGTGAGTTTCTACAACAATATTTCGCGTGAAGATAATGGAGGTGCGATATACAACGCGCAAAGCGCGTCTGAGCTGAAATTCAAGCAATGCCGTTTCGGTTTCAATATTTCCAGGAACAACTATGGTGGGGCCATCTCCAATCATACCAGTGCGGCGGTGGTACTGGAACGGGCATTCTTTCTGGGCAATATGTCGTCGAGAAGCGGCGGCGCTATTTACAATAGTGCGGGCACCCGCGCTGAGGTAACCAATGGTCTTTTTTATCAGAACAGGAGCAATACACTTAACAGTAATTTTGGTGGAGCAGCGGTGTATGTGAACAGTTCAGTATTCATTGGCGTCAATTGTACTTTTGTTGGTCAGAGTTCCGGAAGCAATATGTATGGTTTTCTGTCCGGGGCCGGTGGCGGCAGTGTTACCCTGAGTAATTCCATTGCTACCAATAACCCTTCCGGCGGCGTGGCCGTAGGTAGTGGCACAGCGTACATTCAAAACTTTTCATTGATACAGGATCAGAATTATTCAACTGATCAGAATCTCAATTACAGTACCACTTCTTTAACGGATCTCTATGTGAACATCAATGATCCTGATGGGCCGGATGATATCTGGCTTACTGCTGATGATGGCCTGCGCCCCACCGCCACTTCACCTGTTCGTGAAGAAGGCAATACTGCACTTGCGCCGGGCAATAGCCTCGATATTTCCGGTAGTCCGCGCATCAGGGGATGCAATGTGGATTTGGGCGCCTATGAATCTGATGCAACCAGGATGGTGTTGCATGTGGATGCCGTGAATGGTAACGATATCAACAGCGGCAATTCATGGCAGGCTGCATTCAAAACCATGAAGAAAGCCCTGGATATTGCCAATGCATCCGCCTGTGTGGATTCTATACTTGTTGCCAAAGGAAAATATTACCCTGTGGGAGAACAGCTTTCCGATATGCCAGGTTATTATGAAAGGCATACCACCTTTGCGATCAACAGACCGGGAATCAGGATCTATGGCGGATTTCAGCCCGGCGGCGCAGGCGGATGGCCTGCCAGGGAAATGCCCACCGATGCGGGAACCGGTACAATACTGAGCGGTGATATCGGAGCGAACCACGACAGTACTTTTAACAGCTTTTGGGTAATGGTGATTGCAAATGTGCAATCTGTATCCGACAGTATCGTGATCGATGGTATTGGCGTTACTGAAGGGTTTGCCAGTTTCAACCTGGGTAATTCCGTGAATGGAATACCGGTGGATGGAACAAAGGGAGGAGGAGCCACCATCATCCAAAGTTCTGTTGCCATAGGGATCAGGAATTGTGTGTTCTATCGCAACAGTGCAATAGGCTATGGTGGCGGACTGGCGATAATGGGGGCAAGTCCGCGCTTTACCAATACCAGGGTCACTTCTAATTATACCACCAGGGGAGGAGGTATGTACCTGGTGAATTCTAATGCTGTTTTCTCCAATTGCATTATTGCAGGAAATCAGGCAAGCTCCTTTGTTAGCGGTGGTGTAACTGCCGGAGGTGAAGGCGGCGCGATCTATACCATTGGTGGATCACCTGTTTTTGTGAACTGCAATATTGTAACCAATCTTGCCGCAGTGCGTGGCGGTGTAGTGCATCTTACCACTTCCTCTGCTGTACAATTCCGCAACAGTATTCTCTGGGGAAATAATGCGCCTGCTTCACCCGCAATTTCGGTGCTGAGCGGAACTGCAAATACTTCATACAGCATCGTGGAAGGTGGCTATACAGGAGAAGGCAACCTGAATGCCAACCCGATGTTCAATAATATTTCCACGGGAGATTATACGCTGCAAAACTGCAGCCCTGCTATCAATGCAGGAAACAATTCACTTGTTCCCGCAGAAATGGTATCGGATATCGCAGGAGCAGCCCGTATACAATTAGGAAAAGTGGACATAGGCGTTTATGAAAGCAATGCCAATGAAATTACTGCAGGCATGGCCCTGGGTAATGCCGAAGTGTCGAATATCCAGTCGGCAACCGGCCTGACATCTTATGCCAGCAATTGTAACCTGCTGGTGGCGCAGGTTACAGGCGATAATTCCCCTACTTCCATAAGCGGAAATGTAAAAGTGAAAGTTTGGACTGAATTTTTCCAACCTGCCAATTTCGTAAGACGTCATTATGAAATTACACCGGATAACAATGCTGCCACTGCAACGGGCAGGGTGACGCTGTTCTTCACGCAGCAGGATTTTGTGCAATTCAATAATGTGAATGCTGTAAAGTTACCTGTTACATTCCTGGATGATGCGCTCAAGCCCAACCTGCTGATCGAAAAGTTTGCAGGCACCAGCAGCAATGGTACGGGTCTTCCGGAGTCCTATGCCGGAAGAGGCGTAACCATCGATCCGTCTGATGTGGACATTGTATGGAATTCAAACCGCAGCAGATGGGAAGTTAGTTTCGATATAACAGGATTCAGCGGCTTCTTTGTGAAAACACAAATACAGACCCTGCCGCTGACATTGATTTCGTTCACAGGTATACGTGAGAGTGGCGTCAGCGAGTTAAAATGGGAAACCGCCAACGAAAACCAGGTGGCATATTTTGAACTGGAAAGAAGCGCTGGTGGAAATGTATACTCAGTTGTTACGAGGATCCCTGCAAAAAATGGAACTTCGCAGCATTACAGCTATTATGATAACTACATCTTCACTGGACTGATGAGTTACCGTTTGAAGATGGTGGATATAGATGGAACGGTAACCTACAGCAAGATCGTGCTGTTGTCCGATAAAGGAACTACATTGGTTTCGCTGAATCCGAATCCCGCGAAGAACAGGATCTGGATTGAAACAGGTGATAATTCGCTGAAAGGATCGGAAGTTGTGTTGTTGAATGCAGCAGGGGCAGTGCAGTTGAAGTTCGGATTGCAGGATTCCCGTCAGGAGATTGATATCAGTATGTTGAAAACCGGCATGTATTTTATCAGACTTGCCAATGACAAGACCATCAAATTCGTAAAAGAGTAGTATTCTGAAATAATGTAAACGAAGGGCGCATCTGTTGGTGCGCCCTTTGTTTTGAAACTTTCATAAAAAAAACTTCCCATTTCTCTTGACCCTTCCGTAACGTGAGGCCCTACCTTTGTTTTCAACAACAACAGACCAGATGAAATACACAGTCAAAAAGCTGGCTGAACTGGCCGGTGTAAGCGTGCGCACCTTGCATCATTATGACCAGTTAGGATTACTCACGCCATCCGGGCGTACAGAAGCCGGTTATCGCCTGTATGGCGAACAGGAATTGCTGCGGCTGCAACAGATCCTCTTGTATAAAGAGATGGACCTGCCATTACCTGCTATCGCCAGTATCCTGGATGATCCTGCTTTTGATATGGTTGCTGCTCTCCAACAGCATCGCGCAATGCTGGAGGAGCGCAGGCGCCGCACAGATCTGTTGTTGGAAACCGTCAACAAAACCATTCAAAAATTAACAGGAGGATCTGAAATGATAACGAATGAAGAGCTCTATGCAGGGTTTCCAAAAGAAGCCGCGGAAACATGGCGATCGGAAGCCATGGAAAGATGGGGCAAACAGAAAGTGGAACAGAGTGAACAGGCATTGCGCCAGATGAGCAAAGAGGATCTTGAAAAGCTCAGGGAAGAAGGCAGCGCCATCACGGCGGGATTGATTTCACATATGCATCGCGATATTGGCGATCCGGAAGTACAACAACTGGTCCACCGGCACTATCTGCATATCCTGCAATGGTGGGGAAAGAAAACGGAAGAAGGATCGCTGGATGCCTACAAGGGACTGAGCAATCTCTATCTCATGGATGAACGTTATACCTATGTAGAAGGGAAACCAAACCTGGCATTCACGGCATTCCTGACCAAAGCGATGTTGTTCTATGTAGATTCCCTTTCAGAAAAACGATAAAAAAAAGAGGAAATGCTGCAGCGCTTCCTCTTTTCTAGTATTTATAAAACTGTTTCATCCTGCTCAGGAAAAAATCCTTCTTTCTCCTGCTGACTTCGATCTCTTTTTGATTCGAGAGTATCACCGATCCGCCTTCACCCCGAATATATTCTTTTACGTGAGAGATATTCACCAGATAAGATTTGTGAATGCGTATGAAATGGGAATCCGACAAGATCTCTTCATATTCATGGATCGGTTTTGCCGAACAGATATTCGGTTGACCGGCAAAGTGAAAGTTGGTATAGCTGCCGCTTGCTTCGCAGAACAGAATATCTTTCAGCTCCACCACCCGGAATCCTTTCAGGGAAGGAATGCAGAGTTTCATTTCCTGATGATTGGCGGGCCTTTGCAGGTTGTGCAGGAGTGTGTTGATATTGAGCCCGATATTGCTGCTGGCGATCTTCCTGATGGCCCTGTTCACAGCACCGGTGAGAAGGTCTTCATCGATGGGTTTCATCAGGTAATCTACAGCACAGTACCTGAATGCCTGCATGGCGTACTGGTGATGCGCGGTAACGAAAATGATCTCGAACGCGATGCTGTCGATCTCCTTCAACAGATCGAAACTGGTCTTGCCCGGGAGGGAAATATCCATGAACACAAGATCAGGACTGAGTCTGGCAATTTGCTCTTTGGCATCATCTGCGTCCATACTTTCGGCAACCACATCCAGTTCAGGACAATATTCCTGCAAGAGATTACGCAGGGTGCTCAATCCCCTTTGTTCGTCTTCCACAAGGATAGTTCGTATCATGCAGAATGTTTTTGATTACATGAGTATAAAGTTACACACTGTAATCGTTCAAAAACAGCGCTTTGAGAGCCTTCGGAAATGCCAGCTCCGATTGCTGACCGGGTTCTGCCAACGGCGCACCGTAAACCACCGGATACTCAATCTGGGCATCAAAAAAAATATTAATAGATGTTATGATGCAATATGGTCAGCTCCAATCTTACCAATGTGCCGTTTTCCATTTCACCGGAGATGCTTCTTTTATCGATGATGGAGAGTGAGCTGTGCATCTTATATTTTTCGTTGAGAATATTGAGCCTCTCCCGCACATTGGAAATACCGAAGGATTGGTGATTGGGACGATGCCTCATCTTGTTCTGTCGCGACTGAACGATGCCGATCCCATTGTCTTCCACTTCGCAGATCAGGTTGGGGCCTGAACTGAAGAACCTGATCGATAATTTTTTTTCGCCTTGTTTGGGATGGAGTCCGTGCCAGATGGCATTTTCAACCAGCGGTTGCATCAGCATGGGCGCCATCTGGATATTATCAGTATCCAGCTCGTCTTCTATTTGTATATCATATTCGAATTGATGGAGCCTGATCCTTTCCAGCTCAAGGTATTGTTGCAGTTGATCGATACATTCTCTCACGGTGATGAACGTACGCGTGGATTGTTCCAGGTTGGTCCTGATCAATTGTGCGAATTTGCTGAGATAGCGGCTGGCATTCTGTCTTTCGTTGAGCAATATCATTTCCTTGATACTGTTGAGGCAATTGAAAATGAAATGGGGATTCATTTGTGCGTGAAGCCCTTTCATTTCAAGATCGGCCAGTTGTGCATTGATGGCGGCTTTCTGGCGTATATGCCTGATCCTGGCGCGAAGGCCCAGCCATATTGCTGTGATCAGCAAAGCAGCGCAGAGGAGAATGAACCAGGCATGCTGCCAGAACGGAGGTTTGATCACGATCAGGATCTCCTGCACCTGTTCAGGCCAGTTATTGTTCTTGATATACACTTTCACCTGCAAACGGTGTTTGCCGGGAGGAAGATTATTGAAGATGATACTTCGCTGTGCACTGGTTTCCTGCCATGCCTCATTATTGTTTTGCAATATCCTGTAGGCGAATTGCTGGCGGTGGGCATCCTCAAAATTCACGGCCGCCAAATTCACCACCAGGCTGTTCTGGTTGTAAGGGATCTCTATCTGACCAGAAGGCTGGTGTATTGTATTGGCGCCGTTCACCTGTATATTTTCGATGAAGAATGCGGGAGGCAGGTTGCTCTTCTCCAGACTGTCCGGATTGAATTGAATGATATGATCGAGGATCCCGCCGTACAGTTTTCCATAAACGGAATCATAGAAAAAATGATAGGCTGTGAAAGGCCCTTCAGGCAAACCGTCGGCCATACCAAAAGAGGATACTTTATTGTTTTGGATATCGTAACCTGCCAGTCCGCTTTCTGTGCCCAGCCAGAGTTTGTTGTTGCAAAGCTGCATAGCCCTGATCAGGTTGTCGGGCAGTCCATCGCTGCGTGTAATATGGAGGAATCCTTTGGTGGTGGTATCATAAATGGCAAGCCCGTTCTCTGCTATGGCGAAACAGATCTTTCCATTTTTATCGAATGCGATCCCGTTGATCTCCTTCCTTGCAATCCTGATATGCGGAAATGAATCGATCAGTTTATCGAAACGATGGGTGCTGGTATTGTAGCGGCTGGCGCCATGTCCGCCAAACCAGATATTGCCCTGTTTGTCTTCCTGTATATACATGGGCGACCTGATATTGAAGAGCGGCTCCCTGGTATGATCCGCCAGGTTGAAGCCTTTATCGGTCTTCCTTCGATAGAAGAATATATTGTTCATGTTGGTGGCAATATATAAGGTTGTGTCGCTGCTCTTCAACAGCCAGCTGATCCAGTTATGGTCATTATCCCAGTTCTGCAAACGGACTGCATTGTGTGCATAGTTCTTTGTACTGATGGCGATCAGGGGGCCGAAAGTGCCTGCATAGATACTGTCGTTATTCCAGGCGATGAGCGAGTACACATTGTTGGCGGTGCCGGAAGGCCTGACCTTTGAAAGATCGATATGATGAAGGAATTCCAGAGTGGACCTGTTGAACACATAGATGCCTGCTCCGAATGTACCGACAAACAATTTATTACCGGCTGCTTCGAAACAACTGACAGCAGTCTTTCCTTTGCCGGCGGGCAATGTCAGTTTCACCAGTTGGCTTGCATTCTTCTGTTGTTTGAATAATCCCCTGTCTGTACCGATCCAGATCCGATCCTGTTTATCCTTTAAAATGCCTGAGCAAAGATAATCGGGTAAATACAGTTCGGGATGGATAACATAATTGTCTTCATTGCGATGGTAACGCAGCAGGTAGAACCCTTTCTGGCTGGCGGTAATGGTAAAAGTGGAATCATCCAGGCGGGTGATCTTGCTTCGCCATCCGAATAATTTATCCAGTCCGGTTAAGGATGTTTGAAGTAAATATTTTTTCTTTTTCCTGTTATCGAACCAGGCCATTTCTGTAGCGCCTTCTGCAATCACGCTGAATGATCCTTCGTTGCAATGCATGAAATGTACCCAGCCTTTTCCTGAGCCGATCTGCGCATACAGGGAGCCGTCATGCTTACTCACAGGGCTAAACGTTTTTGAAGCAATATGGTACCTGTATGGCCCTGCGGTGGTGGCCAGTAAGAGAATTCCGGGTTCTGGCATGATCACGCCGTCGCTTCTGCCGAAAGGCACATCCGTTTTGCCGGCATCTTCTTTTTTATAATGATCGTACCTGAATTCCAGTTCATCTTTTTTGTTGAAATGGTAAAAGCCGGTTGAGCTAAGCAGGAAGAGATTACCCTTTTCATCGCCTGCCATTCCCTGGATATTGTTCTCAACATAGGGCTGGCCCAATGGCCCGGGTGGAATGATGATATTCCGTTGTTGTAAAGTGGCGGGTTGAATAATATGGAAGCCTGTGGCAGTGGATGCACCCAATTGCTCCGGGTTGATCCATTTCAGTTTTTTGATGAAGTCGTTGGCCAGACTGTTGCGGCTGGTGTCTGCATAGAAGCGTAAAAAACTATTGCCATCAAAGCGATTGAGGCCTTTCCTGGTAGCGATCCAGATATACCCGGCTTCATCCTGCACGATGCTGTTGACCCGGTTGTCAGACATGCCATCTTTGGATGTATAGACAGTAAAATCCTTTTCGTTGAATATTTGCGCCTGCAAACTCGGAGTAAGCAGCAGTGATAAAAATATGGAAAAGAGAAATCGCAAATGAATGGTAAAGGTTTGTTTAAAGATAATCACTAAATGATTATAGTGGTTGCCGTTGGTAAAAGCAGTACGGCCGTTACTGAGATCACGGTTTTTTCCCGCCTGTATTCAATCTAATTTTCCTTCCGGTTCAATTTATTCTTTAACCTTACAATCAGTGCCGTGAATACAAAACTCTTTTGGATCGTTGTCTGCCTTCTGGCCTTTGCCGCCTGCAGCAAAAGCAAGGATAGCGCTCCTCCCTGCAATATCATCACTGTAAATTCAACGGGCGATGATCCCACCACTTTTACTTACAATAAGGATGGCAAGCCGGTTTCGATCAACTATGGGACCTATAAAACTGAATTCACCTATTCAGGCAATACTATCAATATACTACAAACGAATAACGGAGTATTCCGCACCAGGTGGATAGTGGAGGTCAACAGCAAAGGGCTTGCGGAAAAAATACGCAACGAACATAATGCCGCGGGCACAGATTGGACGGATATGCTGCACACATATAACGGTGATCAGCTGCAGAAGATCGCTACAGTCAATAAGAGCGGAGTGGTCACCAGGATCTCGAGTTTCACCTGGGAGGATGGAAACCCGGTGCTGATCAGCTACAATAACGGTGATCCTGCAATCAGGTATGAGTATTACAAAGACAAGCCCTTCGATCCCAAAGTATTCCTGGTGGAAGGTAATTACTGGGATGTAGCCAGGCCAAAGAATCTCCTGAAGAATATGTACTATGGTGACGACCTGAACTGGCAAAAGACCTACGAGTTTGACAGTAAAGGGAGGGTGATTGCACAAACGGAAAAAACAGGATCAAGCCCTACCACCTATCTGTACACTTATGATTGCGATAGATAAACCCAACCAATCTGTTATGAAACAACTATTCATTCTGCTCATAATTACATTCGCGCTTTCCGTGGCGGGATGTAAAAAAGACAAGGATACGAAACCTGTATGCCTGTTAACAGTTATGACCCCGGGATCGGGAAGCGTTGTCAATCTTTATTACGATGATCAGGAAAGATTAAGCATGATGAGATATGAAAACCAGCAGTTCAAATATGAATACAGGGCTGATTCAGTCATTGCAACTGAAACAAATGGTTCGGCTTTTGTTCAACGAGCGATCTATAAGCTGAATGCGCAGGGCTTGCCTGTTTTGATGAGACTGGAGGTCAATACTTCCGGTACGCAGTGGTTTCAATATGCCTATGAATATAATGGAACTGAAGTGGTGAAGTCAGTGAATACGAATTATGCCAATTCCACTACAGAAACTTATTTGTATACCTGGAGTAATGGCAATCTTGTAAAGGCAGTAGAGGGGCCAAATGAGCGCAAGTTCGAATATTACACAGACAAGCCCCGGTTGCAGGGAGATGGCTTCCTGATCGAAATGTTATCGCTAAGCGGGAGTATTGGCATGTATTCACTGAACGGCGCCGTTGAAATTGTACGCAACAAGAACCTGCTGAAGAAAATGGAGCATACACTGCTGAGCGTTGGTTCTTATTCCATCACGTATGAATATGATTCCGATAAGGAAGGCAGGATAAAAAAGACCAGTATCCTGAACAGCAATACCAATTCCAGAGGCCAGTTGGATTATCAATATCGTTGCAACTAATATCTAAAACTATTACTATGAAAGTTTCCTTACAACAGGATGAAGTTACCATCGATACCTGGGCCATCATGTACCATCCTCCCGGCGGCGGTAAATTCAATGGCAAGCTAACTGTTACCAATAAGCGGTTATTGTACGATGCCAAATATGATGTGTCTGCCAGGGGACTGCTCAGCGAAGCGATGTTTGTGAAGTGGGGGAGTGAAGGCTATCTCGAGATCAGGAAGCAGGAGATCGTGAATGTGGAAGTGGAAAAAGGATTCCTGGCAAAGAAAGCCATCCTTACACTGGCAGATGGTTCAAAGCATGTATTCAATTACGGTATGCTGAACATCGATAAGCTGGTGGCGGCCATCAATAAGAACTGACTTTAACCAACTCAATTTTCAGTCATGAAACCATCATGGATCCTTAAAATATTCATCATCATCATGAGCACAGGTATTTCACCGGAGGATGCCCTGGCCCAGGGGCAAAAAGGGAAAATGTATTTTTCTACACAGCCCTTCAGTAATGGTAACGAAAACAGTAAGAACAGTTTTACTTCTGCCGAATTCATTTACGGCCGTATAGAAACCGGCCAGCTCCCATTGAAAGAGGCGTTCAATATGGCCAGCATCAAAACAAAACCATTGTATCTGCTGACCACTTACCGCATTACGCGTGATGATGGCCGTGAGAAATACATGCAGGGCAGTATCTTCCTGCGAATGGACAATGGCGCTGAAAACAAGACCTTCTTCAATTTCGATATCACGCCCAGGGCGGACCAGGCAAAAACCACAGTGAGCATGGTGGAAGAGTTCAATACCGGATTCAAAGCAGGTTTTTTTCTTCCATATGCAGACAATTCAGATTATTTCTGGAAAAATGGAAAATACAAAGTGGAGCTTTCCATCTACCTGAAATCCTATGATGCCTGGGGAAGGCTGGATGATACAGAAAAATGGCCGGATATAACGGGCATCTTCACACTGCAATTTGATGCTCAGGATGTGGCGGCACAAATGAAGAACAGTGAAGACGGAAGACTGGCCATGAATGAGAACAGGATGAAGATCGATGGGCTGCCTGATTTTTTCAGCAAGCCTGCAAAGATCACTGATCCCAATCTCACATCTGCAAAGATCATGGCCATTCTGAAGCGGGATCTTCCATCTGTGAATATCGTGAAGGCGGTTATTCCTCCCTTCGATGGAACCCTGAAAGATATTGCGAAGAATGATCTCGGCCTGATCCTTTTCCGGTATGTGCGTCCATACGTGAGGGTCATATACAAGGAAGATGGCAAGTGTTATCTCGGTTCTGTAACGCTCAAAGAAGATTACCTGGGTGGCGGGAAGTATGGTCCCCTGAAATACCACAAGTTCTGGGGAGAGGAAGGGCTGCTGGATTGCGCGCTTGTTAAATAAGAACTGACTCCAATCATATATCTTAAATCTCTTCAATCATGAGAACACTCTTTATTGTTTTGCTTATGAGTACAATCATAGCAACAGGATGCAACAGCAGTCCGAAGGATCCGCAGTCTGACCCGAAAGCCCTGGCGGAAGCTATCTTCGCGGCAGCTAAAAGCGGGAATTATTCAACCTTGCCGGCGCTGATTGCCGCCGATGCGGATGGCGACAGTAAGATGATCGCGCAGGCTGCTTCGGACCAGAATATTCAAACGGAATTCAAGAAGCATTTTGAAAAGGGAAAAGTATCAGGTGAGCCTGTGGTGAACGGCGATGCAGCTTCCGTGAATATTCTCTTTGGACCAGATGGCACAAAGGAAGAGACATTTGAAATGGTGAAGAAAGATGGAAAATGGTATTTGCATTCATTCTAGCGCAACGATAGCCTTATGAGTTTCCTGAAAGCATGCATGTACTGCTTATTGTGTTACATCGGTTGTATCGCTGTAATCGATCTTGCGGCAGTTTTGTTGGTAACTTTGCTTCCCGGGCCCGGTGGCAGACGATTAAATGGTCAGGCCGGGTTCGGCAGCAAAATATTGTACTATGCGGTCTGGCTGGTGGCTGGTTGCATCGCCGGTACTGTTTACAGTGCAGGCAGCCTCGCACTGACCGGATCCAACGGGTTGATCCGGAAACAACCGGTATGGATATTCATCCTGGCGCTTGTATTTTCGATCCTGCTGATAGCGTTCTTCTATTCGATGGGGAGATGCTGGTGCCGCAATACAATAATGATTACTATGTACCGGGCCATGCATACATGACCTGGACATTCTTTATTTCCTTCCTCGTTATCTGTTTGCTGAATTGTATGCTTTCGAAAAAAGAAGAACAGGTAATTTAAGGGTTTCTCTATTTCAATTTCAACCGGTGTGGATCATCCTGGCGTTTCTTTCTGACCAATCTTACGGTGGCATTCTGGGAAAGGCTGCTGCTCAGGTACACTTCATATCTTGTGCTGCCATCGGTTACCACCATCAAAGCTGTATTGGGCGGGTATTTACCGAGGTTCTGTGCAAACATGCTGATCTCATTCACCGTTTTCATGCTATCTAATTTCACATAGATATTGGTGCCCCTGTCTGTGATCATCTGGTTGGCAAGTACGGGTGCGCCATTGAGGAATACGGAGATGGTATCTCCATCGATATCGCCGTTATCATAGAACGTGATGCGGATGGAATCGCTTTCCACTTCCAGGTCTTTACTGTATATATTCTTCCTTTTTTTGAAAGCTTCCGTGAGGGATTCTTCCAGCCTGGGGGAGATGGTGATCTTTGTGGCATTGTTCTCGGCAGGGGAGAGCGTTCTGGTAACGGGAACGTCTACCCGCGGAGTGGATACTGAGGGAACAACGGGTTTGCGTTCAGTTATTGTTTCTTTCACTGCAGCTTCCGCTTCTTTTTTGGCGAGCTCGCCATCTTTTACCAGCTCAGCTTGTTTTTGTGCAGCTTCTTCAGCTTTGGTCAATGGTTTCTTTACTTCTGTTCTGGCTGTTTCTTCCGCTTTCTTTGCCACCAGTGTATTCACTGAGTCTTGTTTTTTCTCTGCGGCAGCCATTACAGGTTCTTCCTTTTTCGTTTCCACCACTACATCTTCTTCCTGTGGTTTCCAGAATCGTTGTCCAACGGCCATATTGCGGAGCACGGCGGTGGCAGTGCCTTCTGTACGGTCCATGGTGAAAGTGACTTTCAGTTCCGGACAGGTGTATTTGTATTTATCGCTGGCATAGAAGGAACCGTTCATGGTGCTTCTGGCCTGGCTCACCATCAGTTTGCCCACGAAGCTCATGGGGCATTCGATGCCGTTGCGTGAGGTGGAGGCATAGAGTAGCATGGGAAGATTGGGAATGGTTACTTCACGGGTTTCCTTATTGTATTTGCCGCGCACGAAGAAGCTCTGGTAAGTGTCTTTGAAATAATAACCGAATACGCCTTCCACTTCATTTCCTTTCTGCTGGAGTACCAGTTCTGTGAGGTAGTTGCTGTAAGAGCCCTGTGCCGCCACATCGGCCTTACCGTACCAGGAGCCGGATGCAGACTGCGCCTGTGATTGATGGGTGAGGATCAACGCGCTTGTCCAGAAGAATAGTTTTTTGAACATACGTGAAGATAGGCAGAAAAAATCAAGCCAAACTACCCAATGGCCTGTTTTAATGCACAGTATGTGCGTATGTTGTGAGAGGGGAGGCGCTATTTCATATGACGTTTCATCTCGCGTTCTGTGTCGCGTTGTTTGATGGTCTCGCGTTTGTCGTACAGTTTTTTACCCTTGCCAAGACCTATCTCCATTTTTGCGATGCTTTTTTCATTGAAGTAAATGCGGAGTGGAACGATGGTGTATCCTTTCTCTTTGATCTTTGCTTCGAGCTTGCGCAATTCTTTTTTATGGAGCAGGAGTTTGCGTTCCTGCGTGGGTACGTGATTGTTGTAGGTACCGTGACTGTATTCGGTGATGTGAAGGCTTTTGATCCAGAGCTCTCCTTTATGGAAGAAGCAATAGGCATCATTGAAGGAGGCGCGGCCTTCGCGGAGTGATTTCACTTCAGTTCCGGCCAGTACGATGCCGGCATCGTAGCGGTCTTCGATGAAATAGTCGTGATAAGCTGATCTGTTGCGGATCTCTGTCATTTGTTCTTTATAACACAATACGAAATGCGAAGTTCGGAAATCCTTGTTCACATTTCGTATTGCGGTGTATGGCGCTGTTAGTTCCTGAAAAGATTCAGTACTGTAGCCAGTTTGTCTTTCAATTCTTTACGCGGCACAATGAAATCGAGGAAGCCATGTTCGAGGAGGAATTCACTGCGCTGGAATCCTTCGGGCAGGTCTTTCTTGATGGTTTCCTTGATCACGCGTGGTCCGGCAAAACCGATGAGGGCTCCGGGTTCGGCAATATTGAGGTCGCCCAGCATACCGAAGGAAGCTGAGATACCGCCGAAGGAAGGATCTGTCAGGAATGATATATATGGTACCTGTGCATCGGTGAGCTGTGATAATTTACCTGATACCTTGGCCAGCTGCATGAGAGAGAAAGCGGATTCCATCATACGTGCGCCACCTGATTTACAGATGATCATGAGGGGTATCTTCTTTTCTATGCAGATGTCTGCGGCCCTGGCGATCCTTTCACCCATTACACTTCCCAGAGAGCCTCCGATGAATTCGAAATCCATACAGGCTATCATGAAGTCGAGTGATTTGATCTTACCCTGAGCAACACGGATAGAATCGGTAAGGTCCGTTTTGCCCCAGGTTTCCTGAAGTCTTTTACCGTAGGGTTTAAGGTCAGTGAAATGAAGAAAGTCTTTCGAGCGGATATTTTCAAACAATACATCGTATTGGTTGTCGTCAAACAGGATCTCAAAATACTCTGCGCTTCCGATGCGGTGATGGTAGGCGCATTTAGGGCAAACGAAAAGATTTTCCCTCAGTTCGGTTACGGTACAGATATATCCGCATTCGGGACATTTGCTCCAGAGACCTTCAGGGGTTTCTTTCTTTTCAGCTGTACTGGTCAGAATACCTTTCTTAATCCTCTTGAACCAACTGCTCTTTGACTCTTCGCTCCGGCCATCTTCGCCTGCCAGGTTGGCGTCAAAGTCCTCTTCTTGTTTCATTCGGTTGGTTTTAGGCGGCTAAGATATGCATTTTAATAAATTAATAATTTCAAGAGTCAGGCAGAAAATTTTTACAATAATATGATATTTGGCCTCGCTGCGTTACTTTTGCACCTGAGCGGCAAAACGCAACCCTATCTCATGACTGCTTTCTATAGTGTTGACCATGAGACGGTGATAAAGACAGGCAAGGCTTTTGGCCGGATGAGCATCATCGGGAAATTGATACATATCACTTATTCCACATTCAGAGCTTAACGCTCATCCTTCCAGGCTGGAACCTTCTCAGACGCCAGGTTGTGCACTCATTCAGTTCAGTGCGCTTTTATAACAAAATCTTTTTCAGATGAAATGGTCTGAACTTTTTACGTCTTCCATCGGTAAGAAACTCGTCATGGGCTTCACCGGAATTTTCCTGATTCTTTTTCTCATTATTCACGTCAGTATCAATGCCTGCATCTTTGCCGATCTTTTCGATCCCACAGATAATGGTGAAATTTTCAACAGGGCTGCCCACTTCATGGGAGCGATGATCCTGATCCGAATTGCAGAAGTGGGCCTCTTTGCCGGTATCATACTCCATATCGTACAGGGGTATATGCTTACTGCGCAGAACAATTCAAAACGCGGTGTTGCGTATGCAGTACCCATGGGTAACAAAGGTTCCAAATGGTACAGCCGCAGCATGGGCCTTCTCGGCACCCTGCTCCTGATGTTCCTGGTGCTGCACGTATCACAGTTCTGGTGGGATTCCCGTATCTCACACAACCTGCCGCCTGCAGCATATGATGCAGAGCAGCATGATCTCTTCGCCCGTATGATCGAAGTATTCCAGAACCCGGTGATGGTTGTATTATATATTATCGCCTGTATCTCCCTGGCATATCACCTGATGCACGGTTTCCAGAGTGCATTCAGAACAATCGGGGTACATAATAATAAATACCTGAAGATGGTGAAGAGTATCGGGATCGGTTTCTCTATCATCGTTCCCATCGTATTCGCCCTGATGCCCATCGCCTGCTATTTCGGATGGGTGCGTATCGACTAATATTCATCTTGTATCAGTGACTTCATAAACTGCAAACCATAAATTGGTTATATGTTAGATGCAAAAATTCCTGCCGGCCCCTTAGACCAGAAATGGACATGGTATAAAGGCCATTGCAATCTGGTGAATCCGGCAAACAAGCGCAAACTGGAGGTGATCGTTATTGGAACTGGTCTTGCCGGAGCTTCGGCTGCGGCTGCACTGGGTGAGCTCGGTTATAAAGTGAAAGCTTTCTGTTTCCAGGACTCTCCACGCCGTGCACACAGTATCGCAGCACAAGGTGGTATCAATGCCGCCAAGAATTATCAGAATGACGGGGACTCGGTCTTCCGTCTTTTTTATGATACTATCAAAGGTGGTGACTACCGCGCACGCGAAGGCAATGTGCATCGTCTGGCCGAAGTGAGTGGTAATATCATCGACCAGTGTGTGGCGCAGGGTGTTCCTTTTGCCCGCGAATACGGCGGCCTGCTCAGCAACCGCTCATTCGGTGGTACACAGGTTCAAAGAACTTTTTATGCTGCAGGTCAGACCGGGCAGCAGCTTCTCATAGGCGCTTACCAGAGCCTGGAACGCCAGATCGCTCTCGGTAACGTGAAAATGTATAACCGTCATGAGATGCTGGAGATCGTTATGATCGATGGCAAAGCACGCGGCATCATCGCCCGTGATCTCGTTAATGGTAAACTCGAGCGTCATTTCGGTCATGCCGTACTGTTATGCTCCGGTGGTTATGGCAACGTATTCTATCTTTCCACCAACGCCATGGGCAGCAATGTTACCGCAGCCTGGAAAGCGCACAGGAAAGGTGCATACTTCGCCAATCCCTGCTTCACGCAGATCCACCCCACCTGTATCCCTGTGAGCGGCGACCATCAGAGTAAGCTCACCCTCATGTCTGAAAGCTTGCGTAACGACGGCCGGATCTGGGTTCCAAAGAAACAGAACGACGATCGCAAAGCCGCAGACATCCCTGAAGATGAAAGGGATTATTACCTGGAAAGAAGATACCCCGCATTCGGTAACCTCGTTCCCCGGGACGTGGCCAGCCGCGCCGCCAAGGAACGTTGCGATGCCGGTTACGGAGTAGGTACTTCCAAACAGGCCGTGTACCTGGATTACGCCAATGCCATCCAGCGTTACGGAGAGATCGAAGTTGGTAAACATGGACTGTCCAATGTTTCTCCCGAAGAGATCACCAAATTGGGTAAAGCAGTAGTAAAAGAGAAATACGGTAACCTTTTCGATATGTACGAAAAGATCACCGGCGAGAACCCATACGAAACCCCGATGCGTATCTATCCCGCGGTGCACTACACCATGGGCGGCCTCTGGGTGGATTATGAACTGATGACCACGGTGCCCGGACTGTATTGTCTTGGTGAAGCCAATTTCAGCGATCACGGCGCCAACCGTCTCGGAGCTTCTGCACTGATGCAGGGCCTGGCAGATGGTTATTTCGTGATCCCTTATACAATCGGTAACTATCTCGCAAAAGATATCGCCACCAAGAGCATTCCTACCAATCACCCCGCATTTGATGCGGCTGAAAAGGAAGTGGCTGACAGGATCAACCAGCTGATGAATATCAAGGGCTCCAAAACAGTGGAAAGCTTCCACAAACGCCTTGGTAAGATCATGTGGGATAAATGTGGTATGGCCCGCAATGCGAAAGGATTGCAGGAAGCCATCACAGAGATCCGGCAACTGAAAAAAGAATTCTGGAGCGATCTGCGCATTCCCGGAGCCATCAATGAAATGAACCCTGAGCTGGATAAAGCCAACCGCGTGGCTGACTTCCTGGAACTGGGTGAACTGATGTGCATCGATGCCCTCAACCGCAATGAAAGCTGCGGCGGTCACTTCCGTGAAGAGTCACAAACTGAGGAAGGCGAAGCAAAACGCGACGATGCCAACTTCGCTTATGTGGCAGCGTGGGAATACCAGGGTGATCACAAATGGAATATGCACAGGGAAGACCTAAACTTTGAAGTAGCTAAACCAACTCAGCGTAGCTATAAATAACAACTACATCTATCGTCTATGGAACATTATAATATGAATCTTACACTGAAAGTGTGGAGACAGAAAAGCAGGAACGATGCAGGCGGTTTTGAAACCTATGATGTGAAAGATGTTTCTTCGGAAATGTCGTTCCTGGAAATGATCGACGTATTGAATGAGCGGCTGATAGCTGAAGGTAAGGACCCCATTGCCTTCGATCATGATTGCCGTGAAGGTATCTGCGGTATGTGCTCCATGTATATCGATGGCCGTCCGCACGGTCCATGGCATGCCAATACCACCTGCCAGCTGCACATGCGTGCCTACAAGGATGGAGACACCATCACTGTAGAACCCTGGCGCGCCAAGGCTTTCCCCGTGGTGAAAGACCTGGTGGTGGACCGTACTGCTTTCGACCGCATTGTTCAGGCGGGTGGATATATCTCCGTAAATACCGGAAACGCACAAGACGCCAATAATATACTGATCCCGAAAGACAAGGCTGATCTGAGCTTCGCCAATGCTGCCTGCATCGGTTGCGGCGCCTGCGTTGCCGCTTGTAAGAACAGCTCTGCCATGCTCTTCCTCAGCGCGAAAGTGAGCCACCTGGCATTGCTGCCACAAGGTGATCCTGAGCGCAAGAGCCGTGCACTGAATATGGTGGCGCAAATGGACAAAGAAGGTTTCGGAGCCTGTACCAATACAGGAGCCTGCGAAGCAGTTTGTCCCAAAGAGATCTCTATCACCAATATCGCGCGCCTCAATTTCGAGTACCAGCGCGCAGGTTACTCTGCCGAGTAATCCACCGGTGAACAAAAATATGTCCAGGGCCAGCCAGCAAAGGTTGGCCCTTTTACTTTTGGAGTAGCCAGCGGCTCCGCCTTTTGTTGTACATTCAATTATCAAAAATCACATTATGAGCGAGTATACCGTTCCCGCACAAACGAGAATCGGACATGTACACCTGAAAGTTTCCGACCTTGATAAAGCACTCGGTTTTTACCAGGGATTGCTGGGCTTTGAGATCATGCAGCGATACGGCAATCAGGCGGTATTCATCTCTGCCGGCGGGTACCATCATCATATCGGACTCAATACCTGGTACAGTAAAGACCAGCCACCGGCATCACGCAAATCGCCCGGGCTTTTTCATACTGCTATTCTCTATCCAACGAGACGGGATCTGGCCGTGATCCTGAAACGATTGATTGATGCGCGTTATCCGCTCACCGGCGCCTCCGATCATGGCGTTTCCGAAGCGCTCTACCTGGATGATCCCGATGGCAATGGGGTAGAGCTGTACTGGGATAAACCACGTGATCAATGGCCGCTGGATGCTGATGGAATGCTGCTAATGGTGACTGAACCGCTGGACCTGCCTGCATTACTGGCCACCATCGATCAGTAATACCCAGTCCCCACGAATTTTGTTAACCAGTGATGAATGGATGGTTTCAACAGAAGGGATGTTGTAATTTTCCCACTGTTTCAAACCAACGAACATGATTAAAAATCTGCACAAATTCCTGTTGATTGCCCCGCTTATTGCCGGCTGTAATCAAAATCCTTCAAAGATGAACCAACCATACCAATGGCCTGAGAACATTTCCACTCCAACAGTAGAAAAGAAAGCGAAAGAATTCCTGATGCATGGAGATAAGCGGGTGGACGAATATTACTGGCTCAATGAAAGAGAGAATCCCAAAGTAATAGATTATCTCAAAGCAGAGAATGCTTATGTAGACACGATGATGTCAGGCACCAAAGAGCTCCAGGAAAAACTCTTCCAGGAAATGAAAGGCCGCATCAAAGAGAAAGATGAATCCGTTCCCGTAATGACCAACGGTTACTTCTATTACAACAAATATGACGAAGGCAAACAGTATCCCATCTTTTGCCGCAAGAAAGAAAGCCTGGATGCTCCCGAAGAGATCATGTTCGATCAGAACAAGATGGCGGAAGGGCACAAGTACTACAGCATCGGTATCATCCGCATCAGCGACAACAATGAGCTGGCCGCCTTCACCACAGATCATGTAAGCCGCCGCCTGTACAACCTGCAGATAAAGAACCTTACTACCGGTGAGGTATATCCTGAAACCATTCCCAATGTGGAAGGAGGTTCAGTAGTTTGGGCCGCTGACAATAAGACCATGTTCTATATCCTGCAGGATACCACTACGCTTCTCGGCTACCAGGTCTATCGTCATACACTCGGCACCGATCCGGGGAACGATGTGCTGATGTATGAAGAGAAAGATGACCGTTACTACCTTGACATCGAGCGTACCCGCTCCAGGAAGTATGTAACCATCGTTTCCAATATGAACGAGGCGAGCACTGAATACCGCCTGCTTGATGCATCCAATCCAACAGGCGCATTCAAAGTATTCGAGCCGCGCAAAATGGATTTCCAGTATCATATCGATCATGCGGCAGATGGCAAATTCTATATCCTCACAGACTGGGATGCGCCCAATTTCCGTGTAATGACTTCAGAAGATGGAAAAACAGGAAAAGAGAACTGGAAAGAACTGATACCTGCACGCAAGGATGTATACATCGCAGATTTCAATACATTCAAAAACCACCTGGTGCTCACTGAAGTGAAAGACGCCATGCGCCAGATCCGTGTGATCAACCAGACATCGAAGAAAGATGAGTACATCGCTTTTGATGAAAAAGTGTACACTGCCGGACAGAGCAGCAATCCCGAGTCCAACACAGATATCCTTCGTATCGTATATACTTCCATGACCACGCCCTATACCGTGATCGATTACAATATGGATACGAAAGAGAAAACAGTGAAGAAGCAAACAGAAGTGATCGGTTATAAAAAAGAGGAATACGAAACAGACCGCATTTGGGCCACTGCCCGTGATGGTGTAAAAGTTCCTGTAACACTGCTGTACAAAAAAGGAATGAAGAAAGATGGGGCCAATCCATTATTGCTGATGGCTTACGGTTCTTATGGCAACAGCATTTTTCCCGGCTTCAACAGCACCGTGATCTCGCTGGTAGACAGGGGCTTCATCTATGCCATTGCGCATGTGCGTGGTGGTCAGGAAATGGGCAGGACCTGGTACGATAACGGTCACCTTCTGAAAAAGAAGAATACTTTCTATGATTTCATCGATTGCGGTGAATTCCTGGTGAAAGAAAATTATACGAACAGCAAACATCTTTATGCCAATGGGGGCAGCGCCGGCGGATTGCTGATGGGCGCTGTGCTGAACCTGGCGCCTGAATTGTGGAATGGGGTAGTGGCCGAAGTGCCTTTTGTGGATGTGATCACCACTATGAGCGATGCCAGCATTCCCCTCACCACCGGCGAGTACAAGGAATGGGGAAATCCTGCCGACAGCTCGGAATACTTCTACATGAAGTCCTATTCCCCCTACGATAATGTGGAGGCGAAGAATTACCCCAATATTCTGGTAACCACAGGCCTCCACGATTCCCAGGTGCAATATTTCGAGCCTGCCAAATGGGTGGCCAAACTGCGGGAATTCAATAAGAGCAAGAACATTATTCTATTCAAAACCAATATGGATGCGGGACATGGTGGCGCTTCCGGCCGTTTCGAAAGCCTCCGCGAGGATGCCCTGATCTATGCATTTCTGCTGGCTTTGGAGGGTCGTGCGAATTAATAGTCTGTAAGGGAAATATTGCATAACTTTGCGGCCTCAAAAAACCAGGAAGTCAGTATGATCTCAGTGAATAATGTGACCCTCTCGTTCGGCAAACGTGTATTGTTCGATGAAGTGAATATCTCCTTCAGCAAAGGCAATTGCTATGGTGTGATCGGTGCCAATGGCGCCGGCAAATCTACATTTCTGAAAATACTCTCCGGAGAGATCGAGCCCAATAAAGGCACCATCGATATCACTCCCGGCGAACGGATGGCCGTATTAAAACAGAACCATTTCGAGTTCGACGAAATTACCGTACTCAACACCGTTATGATGGGCCATAAAAAATTATGGTCTGTGATGCATGAACGGGATGCGATCTATGCCAAAGCAGATTTCACCGAAGAAGACGGTATCCGCGCAGGCGAGCTCGAAGGTGAGTTCGGCGAAATGGGTGGCTACACCGCAGAAAGCGATGCAGGCAGCCTGCTCAGCGAACTGGGTGTTCCCGAAGACGTTCACCAGAGCCTGATGAAAGATATCAACGGCGCCATGAAAGTGCGTGTGCTCCTGGCACAGGCCCTCTTCGGCAACCCCGATATCCTCATCCTCGATGAGCCTACCAACAACCTTGATGTGGTAACCATCTCCTGGCTGGAAAACTTCCTGGGCGGTTACGAGAACATCGTGATCGTGGTGAGCCACGACCGTCACTTCCTCGATGCCGTATGTACGCATGTGGCCGACGTAGACCGTCAGAAGATCAAGGTCTACACCGGTAACTATACCTTCTGGTACGAGAGCAGCCAGCTTGCTGCCCGTCAGGCCACCGATAAGAACAAGAAAACTGAAGAGAAGCGTAAGGACCTGATGGACTTCATCGCCCGGTTCAGCGCCAACGCCTCCAAATCCAAACAGGCTACTTCCCGTAAGAAAGCCCTGGAGAAACTGGTGATCGAAGACATTGCTCCTTCCAACAGAAAATATCCTGGTATCATCTTCAAGCAGCTGCGTGAAGTGGGTAACCAGATCCTCAACGTGGAGAAGCTCAGCAAATCCATCGATGGCAGGCCCCTGTTCAGCAATGTAAGCTTCACCGTGAACAAAGGCGATAAGATTGCCGTGGTTGCCGACGATCAGATGGCTATCACCGCTTTCTTCGAGATCATCAACGAACAACAGAAAGCAGACAGCGGAAACTTCGAATGGGGAACCACTGTATCCAAAGCTTATCTGCCCAACGATAACTCTGAGTACTTCACCACAGACCTGAACCTGATGGACTGGCTGCGTCAGTACGTGCCTTCGCATGTAACAGATGTGGACGAGCCCTTCCTCCGCGGATTCCTCGGAAAGATGTTGTTCAGCGGAGACGAAGTGCTGAAGAAGACTTCCGTACTCAGCGGTGGAGAGAAAGTTCGTTGCATGCTCAGCCGCATGATGCTGCAGGACCCTAACGTGGTATTGCTGGATGAGCCTACCAACCACCTCGATCTGGAATCTATCCAAAGCTTCAACGAAAGCATGGAGAACTTCAAAGGGATCGTGATGCTCAGCTCACATGACCATACTTTCCTCCAGACCGTGGCGAACCGTATTATCGAGCTCACGCCAAATGGCGCTATCGATAAGCTGATGAGCTTTGATGAATACCTGGAAGATAAGAAAGCAAAGAAAATGCAGCTCGCATAAGCATAAAATGTACTTGTCGTGGTCCGGCAGCTATCCCTGCCCGGTACCCGGAAACCCTGAGAAGCAATGCTTTTCGGGGTTTCTTTTTGGAGAAATACCTGAAAATGCCTTATTTTTAACTTATATATTTTAATTTCGTAATCAATTTACGTATCCCGCTCTGACCGTAGCTTCAGTCCAGCTCACCTTAATCGAACGTCCCCCATCAAATCCCCGGCTTAAACGCGTAGACGGGCATCAGCGGTTATTACTCCCTGATCCGGTCCGGAAGTCTTTTTGCTAACCAATTAAATTTAATGTTATGAAGAAAGCTTACGCGGTGCTGATTTGTGGTCTCTCGTTTATGGTACTGGCTACAAATCAGGCCCATGCTCAATTACAGAAGGGGAATATCCTGATAGGCGCAGACCTGATGGGGATGTCTGCAGATTTCCAAAGTGGTAATACCACTTTCAATCTGGCTATTCATCCCAAGGTGGCCTGGTTCATCCAGGATAATATCGCCATTGGTGGTATGGTTAACCTGGGGCTCTCCACACGCAAGGGGTATACAGCCATTTCATATGGAGTGAGTGCGCTGGGCCGTTATTACATTGCAGACAAACAAGTGCAGTTATTGAAGCAAAGCCGTTTTTTCCTGGAAGGAAATGTGGGCATCAGTGGACAAAACACCAAGGTTGACGGATCTGATAATGTAAGCACCAATGGCCTGGGTATTGGTTTTGGTCCTGGTGTTGCTTATTTCATCACACCTAATATCAGCCTGGAAGGATTGCTGAAATACAATCTCACTGTAGGTTTTGGTAATTCAACAACCAATAACCAGATTGCATTCGGGCTGGGGTTCCAGATCTACCTGCCTACGAAGAAGGCAAGGGAAGTTTACAACGATGTAAAATCACAGATGAAATAAGTCCAACAACGGCATTCAGTGTTATACAGTTAATAATATCCGGAAAGGCCGGCAGGAGAAAAGGAGGCATGGGCATCATCGCTTTCTTTCTGCTGCCGGTCTTTCTGGTTTTTCCTTCTCATCACAAACAATAAATGCTGATTTTCTACGCTTTTTACTTACTCCGCGGGATTTTACGCTAATATTGCGGGGGTCAAATGCAGACATTGTTAACCGGGAGAATATTGATACTGATTATGTTGCTGGCTTGCTGCCATCTGCATGGATATGCACAGCAGAAGCCGGCACCCAGGCCGCTTTCCAATCTCCGGTTTAAAAAGGTCAGTACAAGGCAGCCGCTTATTCAGCTCGATTCCCTCAGTCTTATTCCCAATACCATCCAGATCCCCGGCGTTCCTGATACTGCCTACACCATCGATTTTATCAATGGCACATTGCGCTGGAAGAGCCGCTTCATTCTTGATAGTCTATATATCCGCTACCGCGTTTTCCCCACACGCATGAATGCAGTGGTGAACAGGATGGAATACGATTCTGTAATGAACCGTTTTATCGGTCAGGCCTATACGCCGAATTTCATGGGCGTTCAGCAGACCGATAATTTCTTCAACTTCGGGAATATCACGTACAACGGTAGTTTCGGAAGAGCCATCTCCTTCGGCAACAGCCAGGATGCAGTGATCACCAGCAATCTCAACCTGCAGCTCAGCGGTTACCTGGCAGACAGTATCGAGATCGCCGCCGCTATCACAGACAATAATATCCCGATACAGCCAGATGGCACAACGCAACAACTCAATGAATTCGACCGCATCTTCCTGCAATTCCGTAAGCCAAACTGGGCGCTCAGTCTCGGCGATATCGATATCAGGCAACAACAAAACTATTTCCTCAGTTTCTACAAACGCTTACAGGGGCTTGCATTTGAAGCCACCACGCAGATCGCGCCGGGCGTTACCAATAAAGCCATGGTGAGTGGCTCCATCGCCAAGGGTAAGTTCACGCGCGATATCCTGGAGCCGCTGGAAGGTAACCAGGGACCTTACAGGCTCAAAGGCGCCAACAACGAATTCTTCTTTGTGGTGCTTGCCAATACCGAGCGTGTGTTCATAGACGGGGAGCTGCTGCAGCGCGGCGAAGACCAGGACTATGTGATCAACTACAATACGGCTGAAATTACGTTTACCCCACGCCGTATGATCACGAAGGACAAAAGGATACAAGTGGAATTCGAATATGCAGACAGGAATTATCTCAACTCCAATATCTACCTGTCTGATGAAGTTAACATCAAAGACAAAGTGAAAGTGCGCGTAGGTTTTTTCAACAATGCCGATGCAAAAAGCTCACCCATCAACCAAACCCTCGATCCCGCACAGAAACAATTTCTCAATAATCTTGGAGACAGCATCCAGCATGCTTTCTATCCGAATGCTGCGCTGGATACTTTTGCCGCCGGCAAGATCCTTTACAAGAAAGTGGACACTGTTTACAACGGCGGACAGAACCAGGATACCATCTATATCTATTCCAACAATCCCGATAGCGCCCGCTATTCACTATCCTTTATCGATGTAGGCCAGGGCAACGGTAACTATATGCCCGATCTCAATGGCGCCAATGGAAAAGTGTACAAATGGATACAGCCTGTGAACGGACAAAGACAGGGACGATATGAGCCCGCCGTATTCCTGGTAACGCCCAAGAAACAACAGGTGGTAACGCTGGGCGTAGATTATCTCATGAACAAGAACACCGAAGTGAATACCGAAGTGGCGATGAGCAATTACAATGTGAATGCATTTTCGGATAAGGACAAGGAGGATGATAAAGGCTATGCCGCCAAAGCGTCCGTCAGGAATACACTGCCTTTCAAAGGGAAAAAAGGACTGGCGCTTACTTCCAATGCCGGCTTCGAATACGTGGAGAGCCGCTTCAAACCACTGGAGCGGCTGCGTAATATTGAATTTGCCCGCGACTGGGGCCTGCCACTGCAATCGACGCCCGCCAATGAATCCATAATTACAGCTGGACTGTCTCTCACCGATGCAAAAATGAACTCTTTGAAATACCTGTTCACCAATTACAACAGGGGCGGGGATTTCACTGGTATCCGTAACAGTATCCTGCAAACGCAGGACATCAAAGGCTGGCGCTTCAACAATGTGTTCACCATTTCCAATGTGAGCGCCACAGACGCCAAAGGCATTTTCCTCCGGCCTACATTAGATGTTACACGCGTATTCAAGAAACTCAAACATTATTCACTCAACCTGAACTATTCTGTTGAGCATACTTCCATCAAAGACAGGAATACCGATTCACTCACCGCGCTCAGTTTTTCATTCACCAATTTCCAGGCCACCATCAAATCCGATGAAGGCAAACAGAATCACTGGGGCTTCGTGTATTCCACCCGCACCAACCAGTATCCTGTAGGCAAGGAATTGCAGAAGGCCGATCGCGCCCAGAACTTCAATCTCTTTGCCGAATTACTGAAAAATGAAAAACACCAGTTCCGCTTTAACGGTACTTACCGCGTACTGGAGATCCTTGACCAGAAGATCACTACCCAGGAGGCAGACAAGAGCCTGCTCGGCCGCGCTGAATATCTTTTCAACGAATGGCGTGGAATGCTTACCGGTAGTGTGCTCTATGAAGTTGGTTCCGGCCAGGAGCAGAAGCGCGATTTCGCCTTCCTGGAGGTGCCCGCCGGTCAGGGTGAATATACCTGGATAGATTATAATGAAGACGGTATCCAGCAACTCAATGAATTTGAACTGGCCAAATTCCAGGACCAGGCCAAATACATCCGGATTTTCACGCCCACCAATGAATTCATCAAAGCCAATTACAATACTTTCAACTATACCGTAGGACTGAACCCGCGCTCCGTTATCGATATGACAAAAGCCAAAGACTTTTCCAAACTCTTGTCTAAACTGAACCTGCAATCCTCCCTGCAGCTCAACAAGAAGGAGATCGCGCGTGGTGTGGTACAGCTGGATCCTTTCCGTTCTCCACTGAACGATACTTCCCTGATCACCCTGAACTCCGTGCTGGTGAACACATTCTCGTTTAACCGTTACAGTTCCTCCTGGGGCATTGATCTGAATAATTCAAGAAACAACAACAAATCCTTGCTTACCTACGGCTACGAGACCCGCAGCCTGGATGAGTGGAGCCTTCGCGGCCGGGTGAACATCACCAAACAATTGCTCTTTGAACTTACAGGCAGAACAGGCATCAACCAGCTTACCACCACCAGCGCCAAATTCGATAACCGGAATTACAAGATCCTGCAGCGCTCTATGGAGCCTGCTGTGAACTTCATCAACGGCTCCAATTTCCGCTGGCTGGTCGGTTATAAATTCATGACCCGCAACAACGAGCAGGGAGCAGGAGAGAAGACTACCTCCAATTCCATCAATACAGACATCAAGTACAATATCCTGCAAAGCACCAGCATCAACGGTAAATTCACCTACAACAATATCAACTTCAAATCCACTGAAGATAATCCAAATGTCAATTCGCCTGCGGCTTACATCCTCCTTGACGGACTGCTACCAGGCAAGAACTTCCTCTGGAATCTCGATCTCACAAAGCGCCTCAGCAATAACCTGGAGCTGAATATTCAATACGAAGGGCGTAAGCCCGGAACGGCAAGGGTTGTACATGTTGGGCGCGCGGCGATCAGGGCATTGTTATGATCATTGAAAATTATTGTGTAGTTTTCTATTCTAAACACTGCTTTACTGCTATGATTCGTGGAATGACCTATTCTTGTTTTGTTATTCTTTTGACAAGCTTTATATCTCCTCAACAGATACACTATAAAAAGCTTGTAAACAATTATCGGTTCTATTCTTTGCAGGAGGAGGCAAAGCCTGGTGATTACTTTGTGATCAGGGATTCCATTCACCAGGAGTACTCAGCTGGGAAATTGTTCACTATCTCAAAAGTGAATTGGTTGTCCGAAAATCGTATTGATGCCATGCTCAGGTATGTTACCGTCGATTTGAAAGACGGGTTTTATTCACCTGGGGATACGCTGAAGATCGAGTGTCTTTCTTTCCGGAACGATACATTGACATTACGAGTGAACTTTAAGGATTATGGTTATAGTCCTGAATTGAAATACTTGCGTAAACCGCTCTAATTATCGGCACTAATGATACGTACTCTTTACGTTAGTATTGCCGGGATCTTTCTTTCCGGCTTCTTAGTATTCTACCAGCTATCACCAAAGGCAGTATTGAATCATTACAGATTTACCTCGTTAAGGGAAGGTGTGAGACCAGGCAATTATTTTGTGATCAACGACTCTATTCACCGGCAGTATATCGATGACCAATTATTTGCAATCTCGAAAGTAGACTGGCTGCCAGGAAATAGTTATAACGCCATTCTCCGATGGATAACAATTGATGTTAGAGACGGTGCTATTTCTCCGGGAGATACAATGAAAATGGAAATGCTATCTTTTAAGAACGATACCTTAACGCTTCGTGTGGAATTCAAGGACGGACGCTCCTTTTCAGTCAACTATCTCCGCAGTCTACCAGAAAAATAGCTCATTGAATTCTGAATGCTTCATTATTACGCGAGTTAACTTTAAACCTGCTGCACATTCAGGTTATACGGGCGAGGGATTGAAGAAATACCGGCCTCTGAAACGTAAGCAAAGAAGTTTGGCCCTGTACTAATGTTATATCTCTCCAATTACAGCTCAGAAAAAATCCAAAAGCGCTGGTTCGTTTCAGCAGCCGGTATTTCTTCATCCCGAGCCCGCGCCATAAAAAAGAGTGTCCCGGCCAAAGCCAGGACACTCTTCAATAATTTATTCTCAGGATTTAGCTGAACAGTCCACCTTTCTTCAGGGTAGATACACCTTCGCCGATCTTGAAACCATTGTGGTATACTTCGATCTTGTAGGCGCCGGTTTTGAAAGCGCTGTTTTGTTTCCAGGGGAATTCTACGTGTTTCTTTTTGCCGGTCTCGATATCAACAGGCATTTTGAAAGTGTAGAATTTGTCGCCTTCTTCACGGGTAGTGAAGGTGCCGGAGCCAAGGGCTTCAACAGTTACAGGCTTTCCTTCAGGATCGGTAACGCTTACATAAACTTCAGTGCTTCCTGCCTGAGCAATGCGGTTGTCAACATCGAAAGCGATAACCAGTTTGTCTACGCGTTTAGCGGTAGTGGTTACTTTTTCACGGCCACCGCTCTTCTCATTGATCGGAGTGATGGAGATGTTGCTTGCATTCAGCGTGCTGGCGATATCTACTTTCTTGGCCAGTTCGTCTTTAACTGTAGTGGTAGTTGCCAGGTCTGTAGTCAGCTTTTCTTTGTCAGCTGTCAGCGCTGTTTTTTCAGTAGTCAGTACCTGATTTTCTTGTGTCAGGCGGGCTACTTCAGCTTCCAGGTTATTGATCTTGTCGTTCAGTTCCTGGATCTGGCTTTTCAGCTCAGTTTTTTCTCTTTCTGTAAGTCTTTCTTTCTTCAGTTTGGAAGCGATAGCGCCTTTCAGTTTGGAGATCTCGCTGTTGCGCTCGCTGAGTTTGCCTTCCAGTTCATTGTTATGACCAGTGAGGCTGTCCAAGCGGATAACAGCAGCATCGAAACTTTTTTGCAGCTCATTCTTTGAAGAGTCAACTGCTACGTATTGGGTTTTCAGTTGAGTGATCTGCTGATCTGATTTGTTTTTGTCCCACAGAAAATATCCCCAGGTACCGAGGATGCCTACTGCCAATAAACCGATGATCAGGTTCTTGGAGTCTTTCTTAGGAGGCTGACTTTGCGGGCTTGCTGATGGATAATTGGTTGTACTCATAAATGTGTATGGTTTTCAAAATTTTAAAATATTCGGTTTGCGCCGTATTCGGGACTTCGATCTCATTTAGTCCAAAACCATGCCAGAAATGTTAAAACAGGGCGGCCGGAAGATGGGAAAAACTGCCGGAATGCAGTATGGGTGTGGTTTTTCATTGTGAATAATTCCATTCGGGTACGGGTTAATTTTGGTGTAATATTGCGATAATTTTTTAAATTTCATAGCCTCATGTCTGCGGAGAAAATAATTGGAGACTGGAAAAAGAAGAAATTCAAACCTGTTTACTGGCTGGAGGGGGAGGAAGACTATTTCATTGATCAGGTAATACAATATGCCGAACATGAGATCCTTACCGAAGCTGAATCAGGTTTCAATCTCATGGTATTTTATGGAAAAGACGCCAGCTGGATAGACATTGTGAATGCCTGTAAAAGGTATCCCATGTTCTCGGAAAGGCAGGTAGTGATCCTGAAAGAGGCACAACAAATGCGCGATATAGATAAACTCGAATCTTATATCGAACACCCGCTTTCGTCAACCATCTTTGTTGTTTCCTATAAAGAAAAGAAAGTGGACGGAAGAAGTAAGCTTGCCAAAACCCTCAAGGAAAAAGGTGAGATGCTCACCACGAAAAAAATGTACGATAACCAGTTGCCCGACTGGACTAACGAGCTCATACAATCGAAGGGACGTTCCATTTCACAAAAAGCGCTGATGCTGCTGGTAGATCATATCGGTAATGATCTCAGCCGTATCAACAATGAAATTGATAAAGTACTGGTGAACCTCGGCGAACGCACCAATATCACTGAAGATGATATCGAGAAATATGTTGGTGTGAGCAAGGAGTACAATCCTTTCGAATTACAAAGCGCCATGGCGGCAAAAGACCTGGCAAAAGCGATGAAGATCATCCAGTATTTTGAAGCAAATCCCAAAGCAGCTCCCATTCAGCTGATACTCCCAACCCTGTACAATCTTTTCAGCAAGACCTATATGATCTTTGGCCAGCAGGCCAAGGACGACAGAACCGTTGCTACCAATATTGGAGTGAATCCATTTTTCGTGAAAGATTATATGGCCACTGCACGCAACTACGGCTATCCGGGA
Organism: Pseudobacter ginsenosidimutans; assembly: GCF_007970185.1. Classification (NCBI taxonomy): domain Bacteria; kingdom Pseudomonadati; phylum Bacteroidota; class Chitinophagia; order Chitinophagales; family Chitinophagaceae; genus Pseudobacter; species Pseudobacter ginsenosidimutans. The sequence goes on from NZ_CP042431.1 coordinate 4,933,177, forward strand.
GTTGAATCTGCATTGCTTTTGTTGCACCAGTACAATCTGAAGAGTGTAGGGGTGAACGATAGCGGCACATCAGACGGATCGCTGCTGAAAGAAATGGTGGCTAAGATGATGGTGTAAAGAACCGGAGCACATTTTCCTTGTCGATGGCCAATTGTTGTTTCAATGCATCGAGGCCATTGAACTTCTGTTCTCCCCGTAGATATTTCTGTACGTACACACGCAGCACAGAACCATAGATGTCCTGGTTGAAATCAAAGATATTCACTTCGATCATCCGCTTTGTGCCATCAACAGTTGGCCTGACACCGATATTCATCATGCCCTGTTTTGTTTCTCCTGATGGCAGTACTACCGTTACGGCATATACGCCGTTGCCCGGCACCAGTTTTTCTTCTGTTGTGAGTTGCAGGTTGGCGGTGGGATAGCCAAGGGTTCGTCCCAGTTTATTTCCTTCCACCACTTTTCCTTCGAAGAAGAAATCATAACCGAGAAGTGATCTCGCCAGTCCGATATCGCCGCCGAGTACGGCTTCGCGGATGCGCGTGGAGCTCACGGTGCTTTCATTGATCACATGCGCAGGGATCTCTTTCAGTTCAAAGCCCAGGCGGGCGCTGTAATCTTCCAGGAGTTTGTAATCGCCCTTACGGCCTTTGCCAAAGCGATGATCATAGCCGATGATCACAGTATGTGGATGGAATTTCTCGATGAGAAAATGTTCGCAATATTCCTCAGGCGTTTGTTGGGAAAAACTTTCCGTGAAGGGAACGATCACCAGGTTATCGATACCATTCCTTTCCAGCAATTCTATTTTTTCTTCGATAGTATTGATGAGATATACAGGCGCCTGGCCGGCAGCAACCACCTTGCGGGGGTGGGGGTGGAAAGTGATGATCACGGTCTCACCCTGGATGCGTTCCGCTTCCTGTTTCAACTGGGTCAGGATCTGCTGGTGTCCGATATGCACCCCGTCAAAGGTTCCGATGGTGACTACTGCATTCCGGAATACCGGCATCTGTTCTGTGGAATGGTAAACTTTCATATTGCGCTGCGAATTTACAGAGGGCCGGCTAAATAGAAGTGAGTTTAAGCCGATAGTTCTGTTTTTGTAGTTTTTATTCCCCCAACTTTGTAGCTTTGCGGCCATGAGTTTATATTCAAAACGTGGTGTTTCCGCTCAAAAGGAAGAAGTACATAAGGCAACGGAAAAATTAGACAAAGGACTGTATCCATTCGCTTTTTGCAAGATCTACCCTGATTTTCTCACCGGCGACAGCCAGTGGGTGAACCTCATGCACGCCGACGGGGCCGGAACAAAGAGTATCCTGGCCTATCTCTACTGGAAAGAGACCGGCGACCTCTCCGTCTGGAAAGGCATTGCACAGGACGCCATCGTAATGAACCTGGACGACCTCCTCTGTGTGGGCATCCATGATAATCTCCTCTTTTCTTCCACTATCGACCGTAACAAGAAACTGGTGCCCGGCGAGATCCTGGAAACCGTGATCAACGGCTCGCAGGAGATCTTCGATGAGCTGAAAAAGTTCGGCGTGAATATCCAGTACCTGGGAGGTGAGACCGCAGACGTAGGCGATGTGGTGCGCACCATTGCTGTGAACGGCACGATGGCTGCCCGCTGGCCCAAAGACAAACTGGTGACCAACGAAAAAATCCAGGCTGGCGACGTTATCGTAGGTTTTGCCAGTTACGGCCAGACCAGGTATGAAGACGCCTATAATAGTGGTATCGGGAGCAACGGCCTTACCAGCGCCCGCCACGATATGCTGAACAAGTTCTACGCAAAACAATACCCTGAATCATTCGAGCCCGGCCTCAGCGATGAGGTGGTGTACATCGGTCCATATAAAATGACCGATCCTGTGCCTGGTAATCAGCCCGGACTGCCTGCAGACCTGAATATCGGCAAACTGCTGCTCAGTCCTACGCGTACCTATGCACCTTTGCTGAAAGCGCTGATCGGGGAGCATTTCGATGCTATCCACGGCCTGATCCACTGCAGTGGCGGCGGTCAGACCAAGTGCATGAAATACCTGCCCGGGGATTTCCGCATTATCAAGGACAATCTCTTTGAGGCTCCGGTGATCTTCCAGCTGATCCAGAAAGCATCCGGGAGCGATCTCCGCGAAATGTACCAGGTTTTCAACATGGGCCACCGCCTGGAGGTATTTACCACCCCGGAAAAGGCAGAAGCTATGATAGAGGTCGGCAGACAACTCGGAATCGAAGGAAAAATTGTGGGAAGGGTGGAAAAAGCACCTGCGAAAGAGCTGATTCTCGATGTGAACGGGGAGAAAATCTATTTCAAATAGTATATTTAAGCAATTCATCCTGAACGTGCTGACACTTTAGATATTGCTGTTAAATTGATTTTAACATTTTTTTAATGTGTTTCCGGTAGGTACAATGTCTTTCACGCGCGTCTTAAGGATAGTCAATGCGGGTGCAGGTTACAGAGTTTGGACACGTGGAATATTATTTGTATTTTCTGTTTTGATAGCAATATCCATTTTTGTTTTGCCCCGGAATTATCCACAGGGCTATGACATATCGGTTTTGCTTTTTATTTTTGCAGACGGTACTGGACGGGATCAGGCATCTTAACAGCCTGTTTGCAGGAGTTTTGCAACTTCCCCTAAACAATCGTAGTCTAATTCATGTTGATACTGTACCCGATTACAGACCAGTAATACTTTATACACAGATATGAGACAGCTCAAAATTGCTACCCAGATAACAAATCGCGATTCGCAGGCAGTAGAAAAGTATCTTCAGGAAATCTCCAAGATCCCTATGATCACTCCTGAAGAGGAAACTGTGCTTGCACAGCGTATTAAAATGGGTGACCAAAAAGCGCTCGACAAATTGGTGCAGGCCAACTTGCGTTTCGTGGTATCTGTTGCTAAGCAGTACCAGCACCAGGGCCTTTCACTTAGCGATCTGATCAACGAGGGCAACCTCGGTTTGATAAAAGCCGCCCAGCGTTTCGATGAAACCAAGGGTTTTAAATTCATTTCATACGCCGTATGGTGGATTCGCCAGTCTATCTTACAAGCGTTGGCAGAGCAGGGCAGATTGGTCCGCTTGCCTCAAAACAAAATTGGCACTTACAACAAGGCTAACAAAGCGTACATGGCATTCGAGCAGGAACACGAGCGCGAACCAAGTACTGAAGAGTTGGCTGAACTGCTCGAAATGAGCGAAACTGAGATCAACAACATTTTCCAAAGCAATACCCGTCACACTTCACTGGATGCACCTGTGCACGAAGCTGAAGATGTAGCCATGGGCGACCTCCTGGAAGGTGGTGATGATACAGATGACGATGTAATGAAAGATTCTCTCCGCAACGAGATCCGCCGCGTGCTCAAATCCCTGAGCCCACGCGAAGCTGAGATCGTGAACGCTTACTTCGGCCTCGACGGCGAAAACGGCGTTACCATCGAACAGATCGGACAGAAATATGATCTTACCAAAGAACGTATCCGTCAGATCAAAGAGAGAGCGATCAAGCGTTTACAAAAAGCGCGTTATTCCAACGCTCTGAAAGCATATTTAGGTTAGTAAGAAAATTAGGATTTGTGTAAAAGAGGTCGTCTTGAAAAAGGTGACCTCTTTTTATTTCGGTACATTCATCTTCCCAAGTTTTTATCTATGAAATATTCCCTGTTGTTGTTTTGTATGCTTCTTGCAGTTGCTGGCTTTACGCAATCGCCGAAACCCATTGCCATCGGGCACTCTATCGAATTGGATTCGAAAGAGCTGAAAGAGAAAAGAACGATCAATATTTATCTTCCGGAGGGTTATAACGCTGAGGATTCAGCGCTTTATCCCGTGATCTATATCATCGATGGAGGGATGGAAGAAGATTTCTTTCATATTACCGGTATCGTTCGTTTCAATACACAGCCCTGGATCAATCGCTTTCCACGCTCGATTGTAGTGGGGATCGAGAATACCAATCGGAGAAGGGATTGTACTTTTCCGGTGGCCAATCTGGATTTTGTAGAGAAGATGGGTTTCAAAAAAGAGCAGTTCACTTCTTATGGCGGCTCTGGAGCCTATATCGCTTTCCTGCAAAAGGAATTACAACCGTATATCGGCAGTCATTACAAGACCAGTGGCAGCAATACTTTGATCGGCGAATCTCTGGCAGGTCTGCTGGCTGCCGAGATCCTGCTGAAACACCGTTCACTCTTCAATACCTACATCATCATGAGCCCAAGTCTGTGGTGGGGCGACGGCTCGTTGCTGGCGCAGGCTCCATCGCTTTTGAAAAAAGAGAACAATGGAAAACTGAACGTGTATGTAGGCGCCTGCAGCAAGGAGGAAGATAAACGGATGTACGATGATGCCATTGCGCTCGCCAATATCCTTCAGAAGGAGGGAGGCGCAGGGATGAAAGTATTCTACGATTATCTTCCCAATGAAATACACAGCACCATGATGCACCAGGCTGTTTACAATGCCTTCAAACTGATCTACCCGGGTACCGAATACCAGAAATAAGGCTACATTTGAGCTCCATTTGCGCGTATGCCATGCGTTTAGCGGCCGTCATATCGTTGTACATTTTTCTTGTTTCCTGCGAAAAGAATATCGATTTCATTCCGCGCGATTCAACGCCTGCCGTTGTGATAGATGCAGCTATCGAGAGTGGCCGGCCACCTGAAGTAAGGCTCTCCCGCAGTATGAACTATTTCTCCAGGCTCACGCCTGAACTGCTGGCCAGTACCTTCATACACGGCGCGAAAGTGGTGATGAGCAATGGTGAGAAAACGCATGTGTTGCGTGAATATAAACGCGAGCTGATCACCGGTTACAGTATCTACTATTATTCCATCGATTCAGCCAGTCTGCATACCGCTTTCCGCGGCGAATCCGGAAAAGGGTACAGTCTAACGGTTACGGTAGATGGAAAAGAGTACAGCGGCACAACCACTATCCCCAAACTGAATAAGAAAGTGGACTCGCTCTGGTGGAAACCAGCGCCGGGCAATAACGATCCGGAAAAAGTGGCCGTGATGGCCCGCCTCACCGATCCACCAGGTTACGGAAATTATATCCGGTACTATGTGCAGGTGGATAACGGTCCCTTCTACCCGCCATTGACCTCGGTCTTTGACGATCAGATCGTGGATGGCAAAACCTACGATGTGCAGCTGGAAAGCGGCGTAAACCGCGCAGATGACATAGACCTGGAGGAATATGGCTTCTTCTTCCATGGCGAAACAATTACAGTCAAACTTTGTAATATAGATAAGGCCACTTTTGATTTCTGGCGAACGATGGAATTCAATTACTCGAGCATTGGTAATCCATTCTCTTCACCTACCAAAGTACTGGGAAACATCAAAGGCGGAGCCCTGGGGTATTTCGGGGGCTATGCGGTGCAATACAGCACCATCGTGATTCCATGACGGAATTCATCCTTTATTAAACAGGTTATGCACAGTAAATTAAGGTGTTAATCCGATTGGCGAATTATTAACGGATTTGCCTTTATTTTTGGCGAATTATAAGCAAATTTTCAAGACTCAATATGGAAAGTGAAAAAGTACATTGTCTGATCATAGGTTCCGGTCCGGCAGGCTATACAGCAGCTATCTATGCAGCAAGAGCAAATATGAAACCCGTTCTGTACCAGGGCATCCAGCCCGGCGGGCAACTGACCATTACAACTGAAGTAGAGAACTATCCAGGCTATCCCGAAGGGATCCAGGGCCCGGAAATGATGGTGGATTTTGAAAAACAGGCTACCCGAATGGGCGCCGATATCAGATATGGTCTGGCTACCAAAGTGGATTTCTCCCAGCAACCCTTCAAGGTTTGGATCGATGAAGAGAAACTCGTGGAGGCTGATGCAGTGATCATCGCAACAGGCGCATCCGCCAAATGGCTCGGACTACCCAGCGAAGAGCGCCTCAACGGCTTCGGCGTAAGCGCCTGCGCTGTGTGCGACGGCTTCTTCTTCCGCGGAAAAGATGTGGCCATCGTTGGCGCAGGAGACACTGCCGCCGAAGAAGCCCTCTATCTTTCCAAACTCACCAACAAAGTGAGCATGCTGGTGCGTAAAGACCAGATGCGCGCTTCCAAAGTGATGCAGGACAGAGTGCTGGCCACTCCCAACATCCAGGTATACTGGGAAACAGAAACCGATGAGATCATCGGAGAGAATAAAGTGGAAAGCGTTCGCGTAAAGAACGTGAAAACCGGCGCTACAGAAACCATCCCCGTTCAGGGATTCTTTGTGGCCATCGGTCATACACCCAACTCAGACATCTTCAAGGATTATCTCGAAATGGATGAAGCGGGATATATCAAAACCATTCCAGGTACTTCCAAAACGAATGTTGAAGGAGTGTTTGCTGCCGGAGACGTGCAGGACAAGATCTATCGCCAGGCTGTAACAGCCGCCGGTAGCGGTTGTATGGCTGCACTGGATGCCGAGCGTTACCTCTCCGCAAAAGGACTGGTATAGCACAGGTAGCAAAAAAATAACATATAGTTTCTCAACTAATAGCTAATTTGGCCGCGTCCCTCATAAGACGAGGCCAAATTTTTTTATGGTATCTATAGAACTGCACAACCTCAGACTGCATGCGTATCATGGGCTCTATCCCGGAGAAGAGAAAACCGGCAGCGCATACGAAGTGAACCTCAAAGTAAGTTATGATGAAGGCGCCGTTCAGTTCGATGATATCAGGAACACCATCAACTACGTGGATGTATTCGAGATAGTAAAGAGCAGGATGGCAGTTCCCACGCCACTGCTGGAAAAAGTTGCCGAAGGCATTCTCAGAAGGATCAAACACCAGTACCCGTTTGCAACGGAAGCGATCATTTCTATTTATAAGCTGGAGCCTCCGATAGAGAATATCCAGGGGAAGATCGGGATCACGATGAGGAAGGAGTGGGAGAGGTAATCCACTAAATTAATAGCATGTTGGTCTCTATTGGAATTTTTGTAATAGTTTGCGAAAAATCCGTAAGAACCGACAATTGCCAGAGGACCCGTCATATCATGAAATAGAGCTGCTGCAAAAGATCGCGGAAGGAAACAGGGAAGCATTTCATGCGCTTTACCACCATTACCGCAATAAGATCTACTATATAGCTTCCAGGATGCTTCAATCCGATGCAGCTGCGGAAGATGTTTTACAGGAGATCTTTATCAAGATTTGGGTGAACCGGGAAAAACTCCGGAATATGGATTATTTCAGCACCTACTTGAATACGATTGTCCGCAATCATCTGTATAATCAATTTCGCAAAAAAGCAAACGAGGAAACTTATCTGCTCCGTCTACTGCCTGATCCTGCTGAACCTTCTCAGCCTTTCGATGAAACTGCTATCAAAGAATTGAAACAACTGCTTGCCAATGCTGTTGCAGCCCTGCCTCCCCGGCAACAGAAAGTTTTTCAGCTTAGCCGTGAACAGGGTCTCACACATGCTGCCATTGCTGCAAAACTTGGAATTTCTCCTGAAACAGTGAAGAAGCATATCATGGAAGCATTGCGTTTTATCAAATCATATCTTATTGCGCATGGAGCTGCGCTCACTGTCTGGCTGCTGCTTTCATAACTTGTCTGATTATTTTTTTGTTGCACTACCCCTCACGGGACAGTTGTGTGTTAGCTTATTGGGAGTCCAGGTTAAAACTTCCAGGAAAGCTATGAACTTACATGAAAGACTGCAATACCTGTATGATCGTTATGAAACTGGTGCCTGCACCCATCGTGAAAGACTGGAATTGATGGAACTGGCGGCTATGCCGGAACATGAAGCATTCTTCAAGGAACGGATAGATGCTGCAATGATCAATGTAGCTTATGATGAAGCAACGATATTGTCGCTATTACCCAACAAAAGGGCGGAGGAGATTTTTGAAGAGATCCTGAGGCAGCCTGTATTGGTACGTCGCAAAGCTCTCACACTCCGTTATTGGGCAGCCGCTGCGGCCATTCTCCTCGTCCTTGCGGCAGGTGCTTATCTCTGGTTCTCATCAACTGCATCGAAAATGGGACCGCAATCTTCACTTGCTATGGAGATCATGCCGGGTAAGGACGGTGCTATCCTTACGCTCGCCGATGGCAAACAGATTGTTCTGGATAGCATTGCCAGTGGTATCATTGGCAGCCAGAATGGTGCTCAGTTGACGCTGACTAACGGGCAACTGGCTTACGGCTCTTCAGGTCAGATCAATCATACAATGGAATACAATACTATCAGCACTCCGAAAGGACGGCAATTCAGATTATTGCTTTCTGATGGGACAATGGTATGGCTGAATGCAGCCAGTTCGCTTAAATATCCAACCATATTTACCGGAAAGGAACGACAGGTAACGGTGAGCGGGGAAGTCTATTTTGAAGTGGCAAAGAATACGAAAATGCCATTCCGTGTATCAGTAAACGAAAAAGCAACAATCGATGTATTGGGAACCAGCTTTAACGTTGAAGCTTACTCTAATGAAGGAGCTATTAACACTACTTTGCTTGAAGGAAGCATACGTGCTGCTGTAGTGCCCGCAGGTGTTGGGGGGAATGCTGCAAATAAGGTTCTCAAACCAGGTCAGCAGGCGCAGATATCAAATACGCCAACCGATCCTGGAGCGGTTCCCGGCATTACTGTTATCGACAATATCGATATCGAAAAAGTAATGGCATGGAAAAATGGGTTCTTCAATTTCGAAGGCGCTTCACTCGCCGAAGTGATGAAACAACTCGAACGCTGGTATGATATTGAAGTAATATATGAAAAAGGAATCCCGGATAAAAAGCTGATGGGGAAAATGACCAGGGATATTACATTGAATGGATTGCTGGCAGGTCTGGAAGAATTGGGGATTCATGGCAGGCTGGAAGGCAGGAAGCTGACCATATTGCCATAGTTGATTAAAACAATACCGGATATGATTTAAAACATAAAGTACAGTTGAAACAAAAACCGGAAGTGGTTCGAAGCACTTCCGGCGATTAGTTCAGTTGCTACAAATCGAGGTCTGAATCTCTATTTTTTTACAACCAAACACTTGCGAATCTATGCAAAAAACTGCTAATGGTTCAAGGTTTTCCCTGCCCATTACCCAAACTCTGTTAGTGATGAAGTTGACTGTATTGTTGTTGACCATTGCTGTATTTTCTGCTCACGGAAACAGTATGGCGCAAAATCTTACTATTTCAGGCAAAGGCCTCACGTTGAAGGAAGTTTTTACCACCATTGAAAAACAATCCGGGTACGTGATCATTGCCAACGAGGGGATATTCAACGGTACCAGAACTGTTTCTCTTGACGTAACCAATATGCCATTGAGGGAAGTATTGGACCTGGTGTTGAAAGCGCAATTGCTGCATTATTCAATTCATGGGAAAACGATCTTCCTTTCCCGTAAAGCAGCATATCCACCGGCTTTGCCAACTGATGGCGGTTTGAAAATAGCTTCCCTGATCATACAGCCAGATCCGCAGCCTGTCACAGGAACGATTGTGGATTCACTCGGCAGGCCGCTTCAGGGCGTGTCTGTTCAGCTGGATCCTGGTAACAGGGGAGGCACTACCAATAAGGAAGGTGTATTCTCCATTGGCAAAGTGCCCCCCGGGAACTATACGATCGAAATCACTTTCGTGAACCATCTTCCCATTGTCAGAAAAATAACTGTAGGAAACAGTCCACTGGAATTGGGGAACCTGGTGATGAAGATAAATCCTGGCGACATGAAGGAGATTGTAGTTATCAATACCGGTTATCAAAAGTTGAAGCCTAATGAGCTGGCAGGCGCTGCCGATGTGATCACCAAAAAGATGTTGATGGAGCAAACCGGCACCAATATCCTGGAAAGATTGAATGGCATGACCGGCTCTCTAAATTTCAACAATAAAGTATTGCCGGGAAATGCTACAGGGAATCCAAACAGTGTGCTGAACATGACTATCCGCGGATACAGTACTATCAACGGAACTACAGATCCGCTCATCATTTTGAACAATTTCCCGTATACCGGCGATATAAACAATATTGATCCTAACGATGTAGAAAGTATCGTTATCCTGAAAGATGCGGCAGCAACCGCCATGTGGGGTATCCGGGCTGCGAACGGGGTGATTGTTATTACAACTTCAGGATCAAAGTTTGGACAGAAAACACGTGTTAACTACCGTTATACAATAAGCGCTACTCCCGAACCGGACCTTTCGAAAGTGGATGTTGCTGACGGCCCGGAAGTGTACGACTTCATTGCTGAACACATGGGTAAGTCCCTTCCCTCTATATTGCAGGATTACCAGGCCATACCAGAACTGGATTTTACCGGGTGGCAATACTATAAGGGGCATATCTCCGAAGCCGAATTCAATGAAAAAATGGAACGCCTGAAAGCGATCCATCCCCGGCAACAATGGGCTGACCTGCTTTACAAGACGGGGATCTCTCAAACACATTCCCTGAATGTTTCAGGCGGCAGCGAAACCCTTACCTGGGTGCTGGCAGTGAACCGCGAAGACCGTTCCGGTACTTTGCAGGAAAAATCCAACCGGAATAATATCCGCATGACCACTGGTTTTAAGATGAGTGATAAGTTGAGGCTGGAACTGGGGATCGCTTATACGAAAAGTTATAACAAAACTGGTGCGCCGGCTTATAATTCATTGAAAGATGGGAATAATTATATGAGCACACGGGGATTGCAAAATCCTGACGGTACTCCTTATGGTTTTTATATCAATTACAGTCCAGTTCGAATGGATACTGTGGGCGCAGGTTTATTGGGTGATCTGAAATTCTATCCGCTTACAGACTGGAAACAAAATTACACCACCACCACGCTGGAGAATTATACAAAGAATTTCCGGCTCGTCTATACGCCTTTGAAAGACCTGGAACTAGCCGTTAGTTTGCAGTCCGTCAATCAAACCTCCGCTGCCCTTAACCGTGCAGAAAAAGAATCTTATTATGCACGGTACAATGTGGCTTATTTCGCCAATATCGATTATGCCCGTAGGATAGTCAATTATCAACTCCCCAAAGGAGAGATACATCGCATAAGGAATAATTATTCCAATAGCTTCAATGGAAGGGTAGACCTGAACTATAAGAAGAAGATCGGCAAAGGCCTACTGGTTTTCAACGGAGCATTCGATATCTCCGAATCAGTCAATAAAGCCGATGGAGAATTCCTGGTAGGTTATGAAGACAATCCCCGTAAATATACCTATCCTCATCAGCAACCTGTATATTCCTCTCTCGTGGGGGGGACTGTGTATCCGATCTATTCAACGGATATACTGACCCCGAAGGAAGTAACACAAAGGAATATATCCACTACTGCAAGCCTGGCATATATCTACGACGAGAGGCTTGTGTTCAATGTCAATGGCCGCCGGGATGGTGCGAATATTTTGGGCGTAAATGTGAATGAACGATGGAAGCCCAATTTTTCGGCTGGATTGAACTGGCGCCTGCACAAAGAGAAGTTCTTCAATATCGATGCGGTCAGCAATCTCACAGTGGGTATATCATCAGGCTTTGTTGGAAATGTAGATGTTTCCAAAAGCAGCCGCCTTGTGGCAACCTCGTTTGGATATCATTCCACATTTACCGAGCTGCCTGGATATTACCAAACTGCCATTCCACCTAATCCGGAATTGCGCTGGGAGAAAACCAGCCATACCAATTTCAAGCTGGATATAGGCCTGTTCAATGATCGTATCCAGTTATTCTCCAATATTTTCCTGAAGAACGTGCGCGACCTCTATCTCTCTACCACGGTAGATCCCATTCAGGCATTGGCAACACAGTATATTGCCAATGCCGGTAAGATGAATGTAAGAGGATATGAGCTCAGTCTGATGGCTAAAATAATAGATAGCAAGTCTTTCGGATATGATATTACTTTCAGTACTGCTCGTACAAAGGAAAGTGTGAAGTATTATCCCAATACCTATACACATGGGGAGAATCTTCGCATGATGTTACAGAATGATGGTGTTGCACTAACCTCGCTTCCTGCACTGTTTTCAAATATGCCGCTTTTCTCCATTATCAGCTTCGATGGAAAAATGGGCGTGAACAATAAGGGCGAATATGAAGTGGAATATGATGGACAGGTATTCAATAACGGGATCGAATTATTGAGCTATGTCGTCAAGAATGGAAAAGACTTTACCGGTATCAAAAATTATGGAACTGGCACTCCCACTTTTACAGGCGCTTTCCATAACCGTTTCCGTTACAGGAATTGGTCGCTCCTGGTTTCTCTGCAGGCAGAGCTTGGTCATTATTTCAAATATCCAACGGATAATGTGAATTTCCTGACGTTGTCAAATGCATTCTACAGACGCTGGCAAAAACCAGGGGATGAAGCGCATACTGAATTACCTGAGTACACAATTCCTGAAAACAAGAGCTGGTTCAGCTACAGGATGTATTCCCGTGAAAATATTATGAAAGGAGGAGTGATCCGGATCAACAACATTCAACTTAACTATACCATCCCAACACGAAAGCTGAAGGTCTTGAACCTGGCCTTCAATGCGCAAAACCTGGGAAAGATCTGGACTGCTAACGGTAAAGGATATGACTACCGTAATCTCAACTTCATGAGCTGGAACAGTGAAGAAAAGTACTATGCATTTACCGTAAATGTCGGCTTTTAACAAAGAATAGTAATCTCCAAATCAAAAAGATGAAATATTATTTGCTATTGATAATGATCTGCTGCTCACTATTGGGAGCCTGCAATAAATTCCTGGATAAGAATCCTGATCCCACTCAGCGTGTACCAACTACTTTGGAAGAAATTGGTCTGCTTTCGAATGCTGCCCGGAATAATACGGAAGCAAGTTATCATCAGGGAGCCGACGAATATTTTATCCCGGTTTTCAAGACCACTTTCAGAGCGGAAGCACAATATTTTTATAAGCATTGGAATTATGAAGTAGTGAGCCCCTGGGCGCTCACCGCTGAACCCGTTACGCCCAATTATAAATCCATTCAAACCGCAAACGCTTCTCTGGAACTACTGGGAAAGATAAAGCAAACGGAGGCCAACCGGATAGAGTACAATAAGATCAAAGGGAAATGTCATTATCTCCGCGCCAGCAATTATATGTTCCTTGCCTGGACGTATTGCAAAGCTTACCAGGCAGCAACAGCGGCAAAGGACCTGGGAATGCCCATCGATGAAGACAGCTATTTTGGAAATAAACTGAAAAGATCTACACTGAAAGAATTGTATGACTATATTCTTAAGGAAGCTCATATAGCTTACCGGGCCCTGGAAATACGCTATCCGCTAAGGGATGAGATAAACAGGATAAATGTAATGGGATTATTGGCCAGGGTACATTTGTCCATGGGTGCATATGATTCAGCAATGGTGTACAGCAATGAATTGTTAAGCCATGAATCAGGTTTGATGAATTATAATGATCCCGGAGAAGTGAATATCGGGTCTGCTACTCCTTTCAAGAACTTCAATAAAGAAATGCTGGAGATCATTCTGTCTGGCAGCAGGGGATTCTTCGATCCTGTAATTACCGGAAACGTCTGTTACATCGATACGAATTTGATAGCGAGCTATGCTCCGGATGATCTCAGGCCCAAAGCGCATTTCAAAAAAGCGGGTGAGTATTATCAGCATTACAGTTCCATTTATGGTTCGGGGAATCCTGTGGCCAACAATATCATGATGGTGGATGAATTCTATCTGGTAAGGGCAGAGTGTTATGCCCGGAAAGGAGAAAAGGAGAAAGCACTCAAAGACCTGAACGATTTGTTGGTTACGCGGTTCGCTGCAGGAAAATTTGTTCCCTATACAACTGCTACAGCAGCAGAAGCGCTGGACCTCATCCTGGAGGAAAGAAAGAAGTCGCTTGTATTCCGGGGGCTGAGATGGATCGATATTAAAAGACAAAACCTGGAAGGAAGAAATATAGCTGTTGTGAGAAAAGTGGATGGAGTTACTTATGTGCTTCCTCCCAATGACCCCAGGTTCTCATGCCCGCTGCATAGCGTGCTGGTTGGAGAATATGATTATGAACAAAATCCGTATTAATAATAATAAAGCCAATTTATATGAAAAGAATTTTTGCCCTGATTGTGTTTGTGTTTGTCTCTAAAATGGCTGTATTGAGCCAGACGATCACCGGGAAATTTGAAGGACCTGTGAGTTATGACAAAGTTTATCTATACCAATATTCCTTCCTGGATCATAAGCTTGTTTCAATTGACTCGGCTTCGGTGATAGATGGAAAATATAAGTTCGACTTTGTATATGGTAAGGAACCCACTTCGTCTTTCCTTCGACTAAAAAATGAGAAGGATGAAATTTTGTGGAAGCATCAAATTGAGCTGTACCTCTCCAAAGATTCCATTTTGGTGTTAACTACAGACTCATTCAATAATGCTCGTGTGCTGAATTCGGTCACCAATTATGAATACGCTCTCTTTAACGAAATGATCGAACCTGCATTGAAGTATCAGTATAGTATTGGAGATAAGATTGTCAGGAGTCATAAAACCATCCCTAAGGAAATTGCAGCTTCCAAAGAGTACGAACAGTTTGCTATGAAACGGAGAAATGATTCCAGGAAGGAACTATTCAGAAGGTATGAAGACTTCATAAAGGATAATCCTGGTTCCTGGATCAGTCTCTATGCTTTGCGTAGGAGAATGCTGGATATGGATATGCTGGTGGGGCCTGGACGTGAATTGTTTTCATTATTGGATGAGCATTTAAAGCAATCTCCTACAGGTAAGAAGATTGCATCCCGCCTGGATAATCAACACAAACTTCAGATCGGATTAGCAGCGCCTGCGATCAGGCTGCCCAATACAAAAGGACAAATGATCGATTTGAAGGATTACAGAAAGAAGTACGTATTGTTGGAATTCTGGAGTTCTGGCTGCGGGGGCTGCAGGATGGAATCGCCACATTTAAGGTCGGCCTTTGAAAAATATAAAAGCAAAGGATTTGACATTCTCAGTATATCGCTGGACGAGGACAGGTTTGATGGCCGGAATCGTTGGTTGAAGGCAATTGAAAAAGATGGTACTGATTTATGGCAACAGGTTAGTGATTTGAAGGGAAGTAAATCACCGGCAATTATCAGCTACGATATTCAGGTCATTCCGCAAAACTACCTGGTAGATCCGGATGGAATAATCATAGCGAGAAACCTGCGCGGAGCAGCACTGCATAAAAAGCTGAGAGAATTATTCGGCTTTTAAAGTTGAAGCAGGATATATAATTAAAAAGTTTTTCAACTAATGCTAAGTGGCCGCGTCCCTCAAAAGGCGTGGCCAAATTCTTATTCGGATAAGTGATATATTTAGGTGTCCGGCGAATTACACACTAGTCTTGATAACAATGAAAAAAGCTATTCTAAATGCATTAAGAGGATTGTTTTTCTATTATAGCAGTGGAGGAACAGCCGGCATACCTTATTTTAGTACCATCTGTGTTCTCACGCTTGCTATAATAATTCACTTCGTACAGTTTACACTTGCATTATACCGCTTTGCTCATATAGACGTTCCCTTTTTTGCGATGCCGGAGGGAATTCATAAAGGGTATAAATACTTGCTGATGGCGGTATACCTGGCACCCATTTTTTTCATTTTGACAAGAATATTTCCTGAAAGGAAAATTAAATTTAAAAGGCATGAATTGGAAGAACTGCGGAGCTACAGGTATTATTTCTTTGTTTATCTGGCGGTGAACGTTCTGATCATTGTTTTACTGGTTGCGGACAGGATGGTTATTAGAAAATAGTTGCCAAAATATATTGGGAGTAGTGTCCATAGTTTCCCTTAATGTTAGCCGTGGTAAGGTCTGCTTTACTTCAAAATATTGCCAGTCCGATTGGATGAACCATCGCTTATCAGTGAGCTTGGCCACAAAAACTGCACGGATTCTATAGGAACCTTTATTGTAGTGCCGGCCGAAAGTCAATGCATAATCCAGTTTCAGGGTATCCTGTTTGTTCAATGGTAAGAAAGCAGTTGGTCTTGCTATCTTAATAGAATCCAGTAATTCTTCCGCTGATCTGAAATCAGTAATCAAATAATCTCTAAACGAATGGTCCCGGTAGCCCACATAACTATCGCCTTCTTTTCTTTCAACAGCAAATGAGAGATTGTTCAAAGGTGTTGGTTCATCATGATAAACCTCGTCAAAGATCTGATCCAGGATGAACACGGGGTTCCCGTTATTGGTTAGCCGAAGTTTGATTTGCATATTTGTACTATCGCTCCAGCCTGGAGTATGCAACTTTAATTGTAATATCAAATCATGCTGATCATAAGCAGTCAAGGAAACCAGTAAGGCTATTATGGTTGCGATTATTTTTCCAAAATTGAGCTTTTCAGTTGTTAATGCCCATATGCCGGTTTACGAGATCAAATCACCTTCTTCTTCCACCTGCCACTCCTGATATACAAAAAACTCATTGTGAACATCGAGATCCAGTAGATCCACTCACTCATCCAACCCACAGCCAACGGCAGCTTCAGCCATTCCATCATAATAAAGCAATAAATACAGTAAATAACAATGGTGATGGCTTCAATTCCCAGATTCACTGTTGTATTACCCGTACCAGTAACCGCATTCAGCCAGATGGTAGAAAAGCTCATCAATACCATCGCAATGGATACCACACGTACCACCGGAATAGCAGACTCCACAAAGCCGGGATCTTGTCCGTAGATCAGCAGGAATACTCCGGGAAATATATTCAGTAAAATAGCAATACAAACTGCAAAGGAGGAACTAACCCGCACTATCTTATGTATCACTTCTATCACTCTTTCCTTTTTTCCCTGCCCGATAATATTACTCACCATTGTATTGCTTGTGGCGGCAAATGCCCAGGTGAACACACCGAACAAGCCAAACAGGTTGCGCATGGTATTGGAAATCGCCAGATCACGGTTCGCATAACCGGAATGAAAGCCGTGTCGTTCTACTAAGATGTAAAAGAATACCCAGGCCATGATACTAATGGCATGCTGGAATATAAGCGGAGAGGATTGAACGAAGATCAGCTTGCTCACTTCCTTGTTATATCCAAAATGTTTGTACAATGAAAAGCGTTTACTGATGCCCTTTATATGGATAACGAGAAACACAACGAACATTCCCATCGCTTCAGCGATCACAGAAGCAATTGCAGCGCCGTTAAATCCGATCTGCGGGAATCCAAGTTTCCCATAGATCAGTGTATAATCGAAGAATACATTAGCCAGTGTTTCCGCCAGTGTACCAATCACCAAATACTTGCTTTGATTAGTACCTACCAGCAAGGCGTTCCGCATCTGATAAACATAAAGAAAGGGGAGGCCCCAGATTCGGATGCGCAAAAAGCTCACACTTTGTTCCACCACAGTTTCATCCGATAAAGACATCCGTAATACAAACGGCGCCACAAACCAGGTGAGCAAAATTCCGATAACAGCTATCACCATCGCCATCCGTACTCCCTGCGAGAACAGTTTCCCGATCTCTGCCACCCGGTTCTCGCCGGCACGGCGACTGATCAGCGCCTGCAATCCGTTATTCAATCCAAAACCGATAGCGGCAAAGATGAGATAATACACTCCCGTCAGACCGGCTGTGCCGAGCTCTCTTTCGCCCAATCCACCCAGGAAAATATTGTTGGTAATGAAATTGATCTGCGGTACCAATAAGGCAAAGCTGATAGGTAAGGCAATTTTAAGGATCTGCTTGTAGGAAATCTCCAATTGTAACGCTGGCGCTGTTCTCACTGACATAATGGTGACAAAATTAATGAGAAAGATGCAGACCCAAAACTGGCTGGCCGCAGTGGTAGATCAGACAACACCCGCGTGATAGTAGTAAGATAGTACAGAGATAGTAGAGAGATAGTGGCTTTTTAAACGGGGAGAGTACTGAGATTGTACTGAGACGGTAGTATGAAAGTACTGAAACTGTTGTCAGCAAACGCACCAAAACCTAAAACCTTATTTTTAAATAAAGTCGACATTAAATTGATAATCAATTAAATAGTGACAAGTGAATTTTTTTATTTACTCTATTTGATTGATTGTCAATTAAATACGGCAGGCTAATTGCCACTTAGTTGCCTGTTAATGGCTGCCGAATGCACGCTTAGTTGCTGTCGGAGGTATCAAAGGGCTATGCCGGACTGCTCCCAGAGGCATGAAAGGGCCTGGTCAGGGTGCTGGCAGTCGCTCGCCTCCGGCGAACACCGCGTCGCCAGAGGCGACTAAATAAAAGTCACTCGCCGGAGGCGAACGACTGCCAGCTCTCCGTCCTTTCCAGTCAGCCTCGCACCCTCCCAAAACTCACCTTGCCCCTTCTCCCAAAATTATGTAACATTGCAAGTTCTATTATTATGTTGAAAGCAACTTTTGATATCATTCCCGATAGTATTGCCGATGGAAATCTGCAGAACAACATGCTGCTGATGGAAGTAAGTGATCAGATTTTCTGCTATGTGTTATACAACCGCGAAAGCCAGCGCTTTCTCGGGTTCCGTCAATACAACCTCGACTTTATCCCCGGCAAAACGCCGCTCGAAGCCCTGTCTGAAATTCTTTCCGGTGATGAGCACCTCCAGCGTCAATTCGCGGAAGCTTACCTGGTTTATCATTACACAGACAGTAACCTGATCCCCGAAAAATTCTTCGCTATCGATCTCAACAAGCCCATTACGGAGATCGTATACGGCAATGCCCAAAAGGGGCTTTTGCTGAACGATAAGGTACAGGGCTGGGACCTTTACAATATCTACCGTATTCCCCGCGAAGTGCACAGCCTGCTGCAGCAGAAATTTTCTGCCGGTAATTACTGGCATTACAATACCCTGCTGCTTTCCGGCGTAAATAGGGAAAGCCTGGAAGGCGATACCATCAAAGTGGTGATTGCGGCCGATAAGTTTGCCGTGGTGGCTTTCAAAGGCCAGCAACTGCAACTGGCGCAGAGCTATCATTACCAGACCCCCGAAGATGTGAGCTTCCAGCTGCTGGCACTCGCGCTGCAATTCGGGATCGATCAGGAATCCGTGAACCTGAAAGTATCCGGACTGATGGATGAACAAAGCATCCTCTACCAGGAGCTCCTGAAATACTTCAATCAGCTGGAATGGGAAAGGCTGCCAGGAGAAACTTCCACAGAAGAAGGGTTTGAGAACTTCCCTTCCCACTATTTTTCACCGTTGCTGAAAATGGCTTTATGCGTATAATAAGTGGAGAGCATGGTGGCAGGAGGATCAACCCGCCTGCAAAAATGCCTTACACAAGACCTACTACCGATGTGGCCAAAGAAGGCCTCTTCAATATCATCCAGAACAACCTGGAGATCGAAGGGATGAAAACCCTCGACCTCTTTGGCGGAACCGGCAGTATCAGTTATGAGCTGGCTTCCCGCGGCGCCACGGATCTTACCATCGTGGAGAAAGATACCGCGATGTTCGAATTCATCCGCAAAACTTCCACGGACCTGAAGCTGGAAAACTTCAAGGTGATCAAAATGGAAGTGTTCAAATTCATGGAGAACTGCGCGGAGCAGTTCGATTTTATCTTCGCCGGCCCTCCCTATGCCCTGAACACCATCGATGAGCTTCCGAAAAAAGTGGTGGAAAAACAACTCCTCAAACCCAATGGCTGGTTTGTACTGGAACATACCCCACGTAATAACTATGAGGGATACCCGCTTTTTGTTACTTCGCGGAATTATGGTACTACCATCTTCAGCATTTTTGTAAATAAACAGACTACTTAAATCTGTTACGATGAACATTTTTGTAACTGGCATCGGTACCGGAGTAGGAAAGACCCTGGTATCGGCCATCCTTACGCGCGCGTTGGAAGCCGACTACTGGAAACCTGTACAGGCGGGCTTTGACGACGGTACAGACAGTGAATTCATCCAGCAGGCCGTCAAAGGGACCAGTTCAGTCATCCATCCTGAAACCTATAAATTCTGGTTGCCTGCATCTCCGCATATTGCTGCCCGAAAGGAGGGTATCAATATCTCAATAGAAAAAATTTGTGCGTCTATTCCAGTAATAAATCGTAATTTGATCATCGAGGGCGCAGGCGGCCTCATGGTGCCGTTGAATGAAAAGGCATTTGTAGCAGACCTGATAAAAGCGCTGAATGCAAAAGTGATACTGGTAAGCAGAAATTATCTCGGGAGTATCAATCACTCCCTTCTCACAGCAAAGGTATGCAGGGACCTGGACCTGCCCGTGATCGGATGGATCTTCAACGACCAGTTCCTGGATTATGAAGAAGAGATTGTTCGCTGGAGCAATATTCCAAAGATAGCAACAGTTCCATATTCAGAAACGACTGACGGGGCGTTTATCAATTCACAGGCCGCCATTGTTCGAGAGGCCCTGAAAGCATTACTATGATAAAAAGTACCGTAAGAAAAGAGTATTTGCAACGCAGACTGGATTTACAGGAAGAAGAACTGCAGCAACAGATCGCACTCATGGCTTTCAATTTCAAAAAACTGGAATTGCCTGCCGTGAAATTCTTATTGTCCTATTTCCCACTTGCCAACAGAAGGGAATTCGATATCTCCGTTTGTGAAGATATTCTCAAGAAACAATATCCCACCATGCAGGTGGCATGGCCACGCCTGGAAGTGGACAGCTCCGATATGGAAGCCTGCCTCGTTGAAAAAGGAGGGCTCTTCCTCAAGAACAAATTCAATATACTCGAACCCATCAGCGGCGTGGTGATCCCGCCTGAACAGATCGATATGGTGTTTGTTCCGCTCGTTGCCTTCGAAGCACGCGGTTACCGCGTGGGGTATGGCAAAGGATATTACGACCGCTACCTGGCGCGTTGCAGACCGGATGCCCTCAAGATCGGCTTCTCCTTCTTCGGGCCGGTAGATGCCATCGAGGACATCAATGAATTTGATGTACCTTTAAACTTTTGTATCACACCGTTTCGCATCTATGAATTTTAACGCTCCGCTCTTAAGGCCGATACGCATATTACTGGTGCCCTTCTCCATACTCTATGGCGCCATCGTTTGGCTGAGGAACCGGTTGTACGACAAACAGGTGCTGAAATCGACTCCTTTCAATATCCCCCTGATCTGTGTTGGGAATCTCTCCGCAGGCGGGACCGGCAAATCCCCCATGGTGGAATTCCTGCTCAAAAAACTGCACAACAGTTACAAAATGGCTGTGCTCAGCAGGGGATACAAAAGGAAAACAAAAGGCTATGCCCTCGCCAAACCCGGCACCAATGCACTGGAGATCGGGGACGAGCCCATGCAGTTCCATATCAAGTTCCCGGATGTAAGCATCGCAGTAGGAGAGGAAAGGATCGTGGCCATCCCGCAACTCCTGCACGATAAACCGGAAACACAGGTGATCATCCTGGACGATGCCTTCCAGCACCGCGCCGTGAAAGCCGGAATGAACATCGTTCTCACTGATTACAACAATCTTTTCACCCGCGACTGGTACCTGCCCACCGGTGACCTCCGCGATGAAAAGGCCAGCTACAAAAGAGCAGATGTGCTCATCGTTACCAAATGCCCGCCCGGACTCAGTTCTGAAGAAAGGCAACAACTGGAAATGGAGATAAAACCACTCGCGCACCAGCGGCTGTTCTTCTCTTCCATCAGGTACGGACAACCGTATCATATCATCACCAAAGAATCAATACAACTGGCCCCGGAGCTGGAAGTATTGCTCGTTTCAGGGATCGCCAACCCTGAACCACTAAAGAAATACCTGCACGAAGTTGCGGATACGTATTACGAATTGCTGTACAGCGACCACCATATCTTCAGCATCGACGACCTGAATGAGATCAGGAAAAAGTTCAGCCAGATCCAGGCTTCACAAAAGCTTATCATCACCACTGAAAAAGATGCTGTACGTTTGATCAAGTTTGAGCAACAATTACAAGACCTGCCCCTGTATGTACTCCCCATTGAAGTGCAGTTCCTGTTCAGTGAAGAACCGGTTTTCACTGAATTAATGACTAAATTCATCACAGGATTCAAACTGCCGGCATAAAGGCAAACCTTTTGCATTACAGGCATTACAGCCTGCCTTTATGATCCTTTAAAGTTTAACACAGAAAGAATGAGTAAGAAACACTCAAGAAAAGACAACAAGAAAAGAAAATCCTCCGCTTCCTCCCAGGCAGTGTTGAAGGGTACCCTCGATATTACCCGGTCTGGAATCGGGTATGTAATTGTGGAAGGTCAGCCAAACGATGTGCTCGTCCGCCCCAATGATTTCAATACCGCCCTTCACGGCGATACCGTGAAAGTGCAGCTCACTGGTGGACGCCAGGGAGCCGCCAGCAGGGTAAAGTGGTCCAGGTGCTCCATCGCAAACAAAGCGAGTTCATGGGCAAGATCGAAATGGGTAAGAACTTCGCCTTCTTTGTGGCAGATACAGACAAACCCATGCCTGATATTTTCATCCCCGTCGAGAACCTCAAAGACGCCAAAGACAAAGACCGCGCCATCGTGCGTATCCTCGAATGGCAGCCCAATAAGAAACCACTCGGTGAAGTAGTACAGGTACTCGATGCTGTGAACGAAGGTGATCTCGCCATGAAAGAGATCCTCATGGAGAACGGCTTCGGCCTCTTCTTTCACGATGATGTGATCGAAGAAACAGAACGCATCCCCGATACCATCTCTCTCGCGGAGATCAATAAGCGAAAAGATTGTCGCGATATCCTCACCTTCACCATCGACCCCGTTGATGCGAAGGATTTTGATGATGCCCTCTCTTTCCGCGTACTGAAAAATGGCATGTACGAAGTGGGTATCCATATCGCAGACGTAAGCTATTACGTGGAGCCCGGAACCGAACTGGATAAAGAAGCGTACACACGCGCCACATCCGTTTACCTCCCGGACCGTGTAGCGCCTATGCTTCCGGAGCGGATTTCCAATGAGCTCTGCTCGCTTCGTCCGAATGAAGACAAGCTCACTTTCTCCGTGATCGTGCAGATGACGCCCAGGGGCGAGATCAAGCAACACTGGATCGGCAGAACAGTGATCCATTCCAATCGCCGCTTCACCTACGAGGAAGTGCAGGAAACACTGGAAAAAGGAGAAGGCGATTACCAGGCCGAGATCCTTATCCTCAACAATTTTGCACAACGCATGCGCAAGCAGCGTTTCAAACACGGAGCTATCAATTTCTCCTCCGTTGAAGTAAGATTCAAACTGGATGAAACAGGAAAGCCCATTGGTATCGTAGTGAAAGAAAGTAAGGAAGCACACCAGCTGATCGAAGAGTTCATGCTGCTCGCCAACAGGCTGGTGGCCGAACGCGCCAGCAAGGAAAAAGTGAACAAGGACCCACTGCCATTCCCTTACCGTGTGCACGATCAGCCCGACGAGCTGAAACTCCTGCCGTTTGCAGCATTCGCAAAGAAATACGGACATCATTTCGATACATCATCTCCTGACGCTATCGCAGCCAGCTTCAACCAGATGCTGAAAGATGTACAGGGAAAACCTGAACAGCATGTGCTGGAACAACTCGGTATCCGCACTATGGCAAAGGCCGCTTATACTGCTGAGAATATTGGTCACTATGGACTGGGATTCGAGAATTATTGTCACTTCACTTCACCCATCCGTCGCTATCCCGATGTGATGGTGCACCGGATCCTCCAGGATATCCTGAATGGAAAACCGGAAGTGGACAAGAAGATGGAAGTGAAATGCAAGCACTGCAGTGAACGCGAACGCGCCGCCATGGAAGCAGAACGCGCTTCCAATAAATACAAACAGGTTGAGTTCATGCAGCAATACCTGGGCGATGAATTCGATGGCGTGATCAGCGGTGTATCTGCATTCGGATTCTGGGTGGAAACCATCGATCATAAATGCGAAGGGTTGGTAAGCATTGCTTCACTGCTGGACTATGATGATTTCAGACTGATCGAAGGCGATTACAGCATTGCGGGAATGCGCAGCGGCCGCAAATTCAGAATGGGCGATAAAGTGCGCATCAAGGTAGTGGCCGCCAATCTCACCAAACGTCAGCTCGATTACGAATGGGTATTCGGATCCGGTAACAATGCCGAACCTGCACCCAGGCCGGAAGGAGAGGGAAGAAGACGTAAATCCGAAACTCCTGCTGAAAATGATCCATTCGGCAAATTCAGGAATTCAGGAAAAGGAGGAAAAAAGATAAAGGATAGCAAGCCCGCGAAAGCAGGCGGCGCAAAACCGAAGAAAAAGCCGACTAAAAAATAAAACCATACAACCGGCCAACAATAATACTGTTGGCCGGTTTTTTCATATACCGTAGTTTTACCCCGGTCTCACAAAAAGAATTTTATGCAGCGTTTTGAAGATTTAGCCCAGCAGTTTGCCACCCATTTCAATAACAGGCATTTCCCCGAACAGCCTGCCACCTTATACGATGCCGGTGAATATTTTCTCGGGATCGGTGGAAAGCGTATCAGGCCTGTATTGTGTTTGATGGGAAATGAATTGTTTGCTGAGATCGTACCCGATGCCTTCCAGGTAGCCACTGCCATCGAGCTCTTCCACAATTTTACGCTCATCCACGATGATATCATGGACAATGCGCCGCTTCGCCGCAACCAGCCGACCGTGCACGAAAAATATGGCTCCTCCACCGCTCTCCTCGCAGGAGATGTGATGCTGGTAGTAGCTTACGATTATCTTCTCAAGATCAAACCTGAATACATCCGCAAGATCACCAACCTGTTCAGCAGAACCGCCCGCGAAGTATGCGAAGGCCAGCAGCTCGACATGGATTTCGAAAAAAGGGAACAGGTAGGAATGGATGAATATATCCATATGATCGAACTGAAAACTTCCGTGCTGGTAGCTGCAAGCCTCAGGATGGGAGGTTTACTCGGAGGCGCCGGAGAACGCAACCTGCATCATCTCTATGAGTTCGGCCGCAATCTCGG
The DNA here is from genome assembly GCF_007970185.1 of Pseudobacter ginsenosidimutans. NCBI lineage: Bacteria > Pseudomonadati > Bacteroidota > Chitinophagia > Chitinophagales > Chitinophagaceae > Pseudobacter > Pseudobacter ginsenosidimutans. The sequence continues at coordinate 4,958,128 of NZ_CP042431.1, forward strand.
TATCGCTTTCCAGGTGCAGGATGATTATCTCGACTGCTACGGCGATCCCGCCAAATTCGGCAAACAGGTGGGCGGCGATATCGTTGCCAATAAAAAGACCTTTCTCCTGATCAAGGCCCTGGAATCAGCCGACAAAGAAAGGCTGGCCTCGCTGAAAGCCTTGCTGGCAGGCAATGCTGCTGATAAAGTGCAGCAGGTGCTGGGGATTTTCCACGACCTCAAGGTAGACCAGTGGGCCTTTAACCTGAAGGAACATTATCTCAATGAAGCATATCGCCACCTCGATGAAATAGCGGTGGTAGCTGTACGTAAGGAACCCCTGCAAAAGCTGGCGCAGTTCCTGGTGCAAAGGGAATATTAAGCCTCCCACTTTACTGGTACTGAATTTTTCCATAATTTAACCGCTTAATCAAAACAACCACCATATGGCGGGTTCGCTATTCCGTAAGAAATCGATCGATAAGATCCTTAAGGACGCCCAAAGCTCAACTGAAGAAAACGGCCAGCATGGCCTCAAAAAAATCCTTAGCGTAAAGGACCTTACTTTTCTTGGAATAGCAGCCGTAGTAGGGGCCGGGGTGTTCTCCACCATCGGTACAGCCGCCGCAGATGGCGGTCCTGGTATCTCCCTGCTTTTCGTGATCACCGCCGTTACCTGTGGTTTCTCTGCCCTCTGCTATGCGGAATTTGCATCGCGTGTGCCCATCTCCGGTAGCGCTTACACTTATGCATATGTGACCTTTGGTGAGCTGATCGCCTGGATCATCGGCTGGGCCCTGATCCTTGAATATGCCATTGGTAATATAGTAGTGGCCATATCCTGGAGCAGTTATTTCAATAACCTCCTGATGGATATTGGCATTCACCTGCCTGGCTGGCTGACGGTGGATCCCGCAACGGCTGAAAAAGCATTCAGGGAAGTATCAGCCCTGCAGGCCACTGGTGTTACATTGGACAGAGGCCAGCAGTATGTACTGGATGCTTACAACACTGCCCCGATCCTGTTCGGCGGTAAGTTTTTTGTGAATATTCCTGCCTTCGTGATCGTGGGATTGATCACCTGCCTTACCTATGTAGGGATCAGGGAGAGTAAGCGCAGCGCCAATTTGATGGTGATCTTCAAGATAGCAGTAGTGCTCTTCGTGATCATTCTCGGTGCTTTCTATGTGAAGCCCGGCCACTGGAGCCCCTTCATGCCGAATGGTTTTGAAGGCGTACTGAAAGGAGTGTCTGCCGTGTTCTACGCCTATATCGGTTTCGATGCCATCTCCACTACAGCAGAAGAAGCGAAGAACCCTCAACGCGATCTGCCCCGCGGTATGATCTATTCTCTTGTTATTTGTACTGTATTGTACATTTTGATAGCCCTGGTGCTCACCGGAATGGTGCCCTTCGATCAGTTGCGCGTGAACGACCCGCTGGCATTCGTGTTCGAGAAAGTAGGAGCAGAATGGATCAGCAAGATCGTAAGCATCAGCGCCGTGGTTGCTACCACATCCGTATTGCTCGTATTCCAGCTGGGACAGCCGCGTATCTGGATGAGCATGAGCCGCGACGGTCTCTTACCTAAAGCATTCGGTAAAGTGCATAAAAAATATCATACACCTTATTTCTCTACCATCGTAACCGGTATCCTGGTGGCTATTCCTTCACTCTTTATGCAGAGCAGCAGGATGACTGACCTAACGAGTATCGGTACACTATTCGCATTCGTGCTGGTATCCGGAGGCGTGCTCCTGTTGCCGAAGATTGACGAAGGCTTCGATACACGTCCAAAAGGCGGTTTCAGGCTCCCTTATGTGAATGGCCAATTCATTGTGCCTGTGCTGGTAGCTGTTTTCATTTTCCTTTTCCGCACAAGGATCGTGCATGCGGCGGAAAACCTCGGTTCAGACAGTTTGCAGGAAATCCTTTTCCTGGCATTTGTACTGGTGGCAGTAGTGATGGGCATTCTCACATTCATTAAAAAATATTCCCTCATCCCTGTACTCGGCGTGCTGTTCTGCTCCTACCTGCTGATCGAGATCCCGGCCATCAGCTGGATCTGGTTCTTCGTTTGGATGTCTGTAGGCCTGATCATCTATTTTCTGTACGGGTACAGGAACAGCAACCTTGCAAAATATTAGATATGTCTTCCTAGTTCCAACCTGTGTGGGATCGATTGACAAACGGCTATGCCAAAGCGCCTGCTATGGCTGCCACCTGCATTGCAGAAGTGGAAAAAGCATATAATGGAAAAAAGAGATATTACCACAATGCCGGTCATATCCTGTGGATGCTTGCGCTCTCTGAAGAATGCAGGCCCTTGCTCAAAGCTCCGCTGCTGGTGGATTTCGCTATCGTTTACCACGATATCGTGTACAATGTATTAAGGAAAGATAATGAAGCGAGAAGCGGGGTGATTGCCGCCAAACGCATGACTGCCCTGGGACTGCATCCCTACGAAGCAGGCCTGGTAAAGCTTTATATCGAAGCCACTCAACATCACCAGATCCCGGCAGGACTGGACCATGCAGAGGATCTTGCTTTCTTTCTCGATTTCGATATGGCGATCCTGGGAGCACCCTGGGAACAGTACGAAGCCTATACCATCGCAGTGCGAAAAGAATACCGGATCTATCCCGATCTGCTCTACAAGCCAGGCAGGAAGAAGTTCCTGGAGCAGACCCTGGCCGCTCCGGTCATCTTCCATCGTCCTGAATTCCATTCCCGCTTCGATGCCCTGGCACGGAACAATATGGAAAAAGAACTTCAGTATCTTTGCCACAAATAACAGATTCAAGCTACAAGATGAAATTTCAAATAGGCGATAAAGTGGTTGTGCTCCATTCCAACGAGGAAGGGGAAGTAGTGGATATTATCAATCCCAAAATGGTGATGGTGGATGTGCGCGGCGTTAAGTTCCCTGCATATACCGATCAGCTCGATTTCCCGTATTTCAAACAATTCAGTCAGAAGAAACTCTTTCCTGAGAAGAAACCGCAAAAAGTATACATCGATAATGTGGCGCAGGAAAAAAAGAAAGTGACCACCAAAGTGGCCGATGGCGTTTGGCTCACCTTCATTCCCGTTTTCCATGCCGACGAATTTGGCGATGATGTGGTGGACGATCTGAAAGTACGGCTCATCAACAGAACACATACAGGATTCAAGTTCATCTATAAACTCAACTATGCCGGCGATACCAATTTTGAGTTGGTAAACCAGGTGCATCCGTTTGAGGATTTTTATTTGCACGATATCCCTTTCGAGAACCTCAACGATAATCCCACTTTTGCTTTCGAGTTCTCCCTGATGAACCCCGAAAAGAACAAGGCCGATTATTATGAGTCGTCGCTGAAACTCAAAGCCAAGCAGGTTTTTCAGCGTATTGAACAACTCAAGAAAGATGGAGAAGCAACTTTCTCCTACAAGCTCTTCGAAGAGTATCCGCACAAGGAATACAATTCTCTCGATGTAAGCCCGTTGCTCACTAAAGGTTATAAGGTCTACGATGCCAAAGAAGCTCGTCAGCATCTTGAGCCGGCAAAGCATGAGATCGATCTGCATATCGAGGAGCTGACGCCGGAGCCGGAGAAGATGGACAATTTTGAAAAGCTCACATTGCAGTTACAGACCTTTGAGAAATACATGGAGTTGTCCATTGCGCATCGAAGGCCCAGCCTGATTGTGATCCATGGTGTAGGAACAGGGAAGTTGAAGGATGAGATCCATGATATCCTGCGTGTGAAGAGGGAAGTGAGCAGTTTCATCAACCGTTATCACCCTGCTTACGGTTATGGCGCCACGGAAGTGTATTTCAAGTATTGAGGAGATATTATCAACTCCCTATAACCTTATCAATGAAATTCATTGCATTCCTTATCTGTCTGTTTTGCTGTGTTTCAGTAGCAGCGCAGAGAGCGCCCTTAGTCAAATTCTCCAACTGGAAAGGCATTACCAGGAATCTTCATAAGGACCTCAGTTTTCTGTTGCAATATGATACCCTCGAATTCCACCTGAAAGAAAGGATTGGTGAAACAGCTGCGCTGATCAACTGGAGAAACAGGGTGCAAGACTCGATGCTAAAACATAATATGTTCGGGCAGGACAGCAGCGCCATGCTGATTGCACTGGGTATGAAATATGATCCACGCCTGGGGCTCACAAAAGAGGAATATAAAACCTATGCGAAAATCCTGATGGGCGCAGAAGGCCGGGAGTATAAGAGCACTGCAAAGGGATCGTTGAAGGTAAAGTTTACAGACAGTCTCATTCGTTTTAAAAGCCTGCATCCCGGTATGGACATTTTCGATTCTATCGTGATCAACTTCAAAAAGAATGTGGTTCGCATGAAAGGCATGGAGCTGAAGCCAGCTGATACAGTTAATCTTCCCACCAACAAAAATTTTTACGCAAGTCCGCTGCGCGCCTATAAATGGATCTACACCGATCCGCCGCAAGGAATATCGATGCCTTTCTGGCAAAAGGAAGGAAATGAAAAGCAGAACCTGATCTACTACGAATTCCTGATCGGCTATCTTTCAAAATTTGACGAAACCTTAATTGAAGTTACCATAAGGGAAATTAAGAATGGAAAGGTTCTGCGCATGATGAAGTTACCGATCACGGGAGGCATCATTATCTATTGAGCTAACTCCCGCCACTAATATCATATCTTTGCACTTCAACTACAAACCGGGTTATCGCTATGCCGTAAGGCAGAGAGGAAAGTCCGGACAGCACAGAGCAATGCACCGGTTAAGCGCCGGGTCTGCAGTTAGCTGTACATGCAGCTCCTGCGGAACAGACAGTGCCACAGAAAATAACTGCCCTGCACAGGTTCCCTGTGCAAGGTCAAGGTGAAAACGTGGGGTAAGAGCCCACGGCGTTGCAGGGCAACCTGCAGCGGGGGTAAACCTTGCATGCTGAAATGCCATGTATACCAGTCCATGAAGTTGCTCGCTTCGTTCACGCAAGTGAAGATTGGGTGGGTAGGCAGCTAGAGCCGGTCAGTAATGGCCGGTCCAGATAAATGATAACCATGCGCTCGTCGCATACAGGATCCGGCTTACAGGTTTGTAGTTGAATTTTTATTTCAGGTATGCATGACCGGCAGCGCCGCCAATCTCCATCAGCCAGGCGATGCCAAGGTGAACGATCAGTCCTCCCCAGATACTGCGCGTGTGATACACCACTACTCCAAGGATCATTCCGCCCATATAAGAAGTGATGCATTCCAGTAATGGCTTACCGAAATGTATGGCACAGTAGAAAGCAGCCATCGGCAATATCGCGGCCTTGCCGGCATAACGGGCGAAAGCCAAAATGAGAAAGCCCCTGAAGAATGTTTCGATAGTGAGAAAGTCAACACCGTAAGAGAGTTCGTACAGGAATTTATATCCCCAGCTCTGACTTACATATGGATCGATGAAATCGATACGATGCACTTTGGGATAAGTGCGGAGGAAGTCGGCCTGCGTTGATGCGAAAGCGATCAGCGGCACCATCAGCGCCAGTAAAATGAAATAAGGTTTGGCGTCGAATTCTTTGATGCTCATGCCGGCTACTGGTCCTTCATATCGTCCCCATTTCCAGAGCAACGTAATGAAACCCAGTATCAGCCCGCATTTCAGCGGCCAGTTCAAAACCAGGTAACCATATTGGTCCCAGGGAGCGGAGAATGAGTTTGTAAAGAGACGGGTGATCCAGTCGAAGCTCACTTTCCCTGCAAAGAGGGCAGGAGCGGCCAGCATCAATATCCAGAAGAAAGGTTGGATCCGCATTGTTTTTCTGTGCGCGAGCCACTGGATGAACCAGGCGGCGCCGAAAACAACACTGAATACACCGAAGAATGCCAGGAAGCGCAAACCATAATGAGGAATGCTCATGCACCGGCTTTCAATGCCAATAGTGTAATTGAGGATGATGAGAACAGCGGTCAGGAATGTGATACCCAGGAAGGATAGCAGGTGCAGCGAGCGGACATATTGTTGTAAATATCCGACAATGGCTTTCATGCAGAATGCTTACTGTGCTTGTGCCTTTCCTTCAAAGCTGGATTTCATCGTGCTCAGGAGATCGGAGGCGATCATCTTTTCCGCCAGCCTGATCATATTGCTGAATGCTTTGGCATGTGAGATACCATGACCGATAATAACGGGCTTGGCTACCCCAAGAACAGGAGTGCCGCCGTAATTCTCGAAATTGAAACGGTCGAGGTGCTCATGTTGAATGCCTTTTGATTGCGTCATCTCATAAAAGCTTTCCGCCATTTTGAGGATAACGTTACCTGTAAAGCCTTCGCAAACCATTACATCGGCCTTGTCTGTGAAGAAATCCCTTCCTTCCACATTGCCGATGAAATTGATGGCGGCATTTTCCTTGAGCAGGGGATAGGTGCCTTGTGCCAGGATATTCCCCTTTCCTTCCTCTTCACCGATATTCACCAGCCCAACACGTGGTTGGTGGATGCCCAGCACATGCTCTGCATAAAGCGAGCCCAGGATGGCAAACTGGTTCAGGTGTTCCGGTTTGCAATCGGCATTGATGCCTACATCCAGGATCAGGCCCATTTTGCCGTTATTTTTCGGAATGAGTGTGGAAATGGTAGGTCTCTGAACACCTTCGATGGCCTTGATGCTGTACATGGCGCCAACGAGCATAGCGCCAGTGTTGCCGGCGCTTATAAAGGCTTCAGACTTGCCGGTGGCAAGCAGATGAAATCCTACTGCAATAGAGGAATGCTGTTTTTCTTTGAGCGCTTTGGTGGGATGCTCATGCATGTCGATGACCTGAGTAGTATGCACAACTTTCACTTTGTCTGCAGGAATATTGAACTCCTGCAGCAAAGGATTGATTTGCGCTTCATCCCCGGTCAATAACAGCGTTGCCGGTGAATCTGTCTCAGAAAAATACAGGTGAATCCCTTTCACCGCTTCGCGTGGTGCAAAGTCTCCACCCATCATATCTAAACCGATAATCATAGCCGGCGATCAGACATTTAGTATTATAAAAGGGAATTACTTAATGGGAGAATTTTCAGCTACCACTTTTCCTTTATAATACAGTTTGCCTTCGCTTACATGAGCACGGTGGCGTACGTGAATTTCGCCTGTAGTGCTGTCTTTGCTTAAAGTAACTTTCTCAGCTTTGTAGTGAGTTCTTCTCTTTGCACCTCTTTGTTGAGAATGTCTCCGTTTCGGATTGGGCATAACTCAGAATTTATACAACTATAAAAAAAATGATCAATTATTATCTTCCAGGTCTTTGAACTGTTCCAGTCCTTTCCACAACGGATTTGCGGACGGATTGTTGTTGGCATCCAGTTTTTTGAGCATATCAAGGACGTCTTTGTTGCAGCCGGGGCCTCCCATTTCTTCGGGGGTGCACATCCGTTGCATCGGAATACTCAGGTTAACGAATTCATAGATCCAGTCTGCGATCCTCAGGTGACTCTCTCCCTTGGAGATATAGTACACATCAGGATCCTCTTCCTGGTCGTTCATCAGTTCAGGATCTTCCACGATCTTCACCACGATGTTGAATTCGTCCCAGAGCTCCAGTGGCAGGTCGTTTCCACAGCGGTCGCAAGTCACATTCAACTTACCACCCACTTCGAACTTCAGCAGCATGAAACCTACTTTCTTATCCAAAGTCAGTTTCACTTTTGCTATGCAGTCCCGGAAATCCTGTTCCTGGTAATCCTCAAAGAACTTGTCGTTGATCTCATATTCAAACTCATGGATGCCCGGTTTTAAACCGACAAATGCGATATCAAAATTCCGACGATTCATGAGCTACTCTTTTAAAGAGTTTGCAAAGGTAGGGAAATCTGATTGATTAATAAAACAATATGTCAGTCAAATTGAGGGAATGAACATAAAGATACGCCGTTTGGGTTAATATCCTGACCTTCAGCAGCTAGAAATAAGGCCGGAAATGGTTAATTTTGACCTTCATAAAAGATCTGCGAAAACATGAAAAATCTACTGATCAGCACAGCCTTTCTGTGCTCCTTATCCCTGGCAAAGGCACAACCGCCTAAAGGCCCGGCCCCGGTTGGTACTGTTTATGGCGCCGAGCCCAAGGCATCTGATCCCGCACCGATTGCGGTATTGCCCGAACTCCTGGCTCAGAAAGACACAGTTCACACCACTATCAGCGCCACCGTCCTGGACGTTTGCTCCAAAAAAGGTTGCTGGATGAAACTCCAGGTGAACGACAGCACCGAAGCATTTGTGAAAATGAAAGGGTACGCGTTCTTTGTTCCGCTGGACCTCATTGGTAAAACAGTGGTGCTGGAAGGGAATGCCTTTACGGTGACCACTTCTGTGGCCGAGCTGCGCCATTATGCCGAGGATGCAAAGAAATCAAAAGCCGAGATCGAAGCTATCACCGCTCCCAAAAAGGAGATCAAGCTGGTTGCTTCCGGTATCAAGGTGGTGAAATAAATTAGTGTGTGGCCCAGTCGCTCGCCTCCCGGCGAGTGACTTCTATTTTGTCGCCTCCGGCGACCGATCAGGTGTAACACCCGGTTGGTTCGCCGGAGGCGAACTGCTTTTGGGTAACTCGCCGGGAGGCGAGCGACTGGGCACACCATGAGAAAAATCTGATCAGCCTGTTGTATCGAATTCCAGATTCACAGAAGTGCCGGATTCAGAAGACTGCAGATCCATTTCTCCGCGGAAAGCTTTGAGCTTTGATTGCAGAGCTGTCAATCCAAGACCTTCATTTTTATTTGCTGCTGACAGATCGAAGCCAGTTCCATTATCCTCCACCACCACACTGAAATGTTCTGGTCCGAAGCTCAGCTGCACCATCGCATGCGTAGCGCCGGCATGCTTCACGATATTATTCATTAATTCCTGAACTGTCCGGTACACCATCAGTTCAAAATGCGGATGGAAACGAACAGGTTCTCCAATCACATGGTATTCCACTTCCAGTGGCGGGTGATTGAATTTATTGCACAGTGCAGAAACTGCTTCGTGTATGCCTTCCCGGTAAAGGATAGCAGGCATCAGGTTATGGGCGGTGGTTCTCACTTCAGTGGCTGCATCGGTTATCAGCCCCGTAATTTCTTTCAATTCCGCCGCACCGCCGGAAAGCGCCGACTTCCGGCTGATATATTCCAGCTGCAGTTTGGCGGCTGATAACATGCTGCCGGCGCCATCATGCAGGTCACGCGCAATCCTGGCCCTTTCCGATTCTTCTCCCTCGATCATTGCCCTGGCGGCTTCCAGTTCTTTTTCCTTTGCCATCGACTGCAACTGTTGCTGCTGCATTTTCTGTTTCTGCCGCAAAGCGAAAACTGTCAGCAGAGCAATCAGCGCAATGGCTACCAGCGCCGTAACGATGAATAGTATCGTTGTATCCTTTTTCTTTAGTACAGCTTTTTGTTTTTCTATCGCCAGCATCTTTTCTGAAATATCCTTGTCCTTTTGCAGGGTCCTGAATTTCGTTTCCAGCTGGTTCACTTTTTCCGCCATATTGTAATTGCGGAGACTGTCGTGGTACAGTATATATTGATCGAAAGCGGTTGACGACTTTTCCGGTTTTCCCATTGCCGCGTAAATGCGGGTAAGGATATTGTAACCGTTCATCAACGATTCCTTGTTGGAAACGCTGTGTGCTGTTTGTATCGATTTCAGAGCAAAGGATTCGGCCTCTGAAAATTGTTTCAGCTGGTAATAAGTATTCGCATAATTGAGGTAGATGGAAGACAGGTAGTAGGGATCATTGGCTTGTTCCGCCAGTGGCTTCGCAGCGTACAGGTAGTACAATGCTGAATCGTACATTTTTCTTTCCGTGTAGATCTCGGAGAGGTTGGCCCTTGTCATGTAGCTGCCCTGCGCATACATTTTTTTATCGCTCAGCAGCATGGCCTTTTTTGTCCAGTTGATGGAAGCCTGGTTATTCTTCATGTGATGTTCTGAAGTGCCCAGGCTGATATAACATTGTATGAGTGTAAGTGTATCCTGCTTCAGCAGGGCAATAGGCAGGGCCTTATTGGTGTATTGCTGCGATTTTTCATACTGTCCCAGTTTGGAAAAAGTGGTTGCGATATTATTGTAGGTGGTGGCCACTTTCTCCATGGTGCCGGCTTTTTCAAGCATGTCAACCGCCTTGAGATAATAGCTGATGGACTCTTCCAGTTTATCCTGGAAATTGTACAGGTTTCCAATATTCAGGTAAGCCCCACCGATGCCGCGGTGATGGTTGATGCTTTTATACACTTCTATCCCTTTTTCGTAAAAGGTTTGTGCGGAAACATAATCACCCTTGTCTGCGTATACATTTCCCTGTTGTACCCAGGTCCTTGCATAAACGGCCGTGTCTTTCAGTTGAAGGCTGAGTGCGGCTGCTTTTTTGATCACGGGCAGTGCGGAGTCTGGAGCAAACCAGGTGAGGTCCGCGCCGTATTCCAGCAGTATCCTGAGCGAATTGGAATCATTGGTGGCTGCAGCGAGCTGCTGGCGGTATTTCTGGTGTACAGAATCGATGGTCTGCGCCAGGCAGGCCGATTGAATAAGGAATGCTAAAAAAAGAAGTCTGCCGGATCTCAGCAATTGGGTGTAAGCTATCATGGCCTGTTGAAATGATCGCGAAATGTACAACCATTCATCTTACCAGCCAATCAGCCGGCTGAATTGTTTGTTCCAAAAGAGGAATTGATGATTGAGGTAACTGAACTGTAAACGGCAAAAACCGGCCTGCGCCGGTGATCTGCCTCATGGGTAGGATTGATTAATGGTAGCTCTGGCTGAGCATATTCTTTATTTTCCGCTGAATTTCTTTTCAAACTCGCTGCCTGCCTGGTTGATCTTGTTACCAAGCACTTCAAACTGGTTGTTCATTTTTTCCAGGATGGTATTGATCTGGGGTTGAACGGTGCTGTCGCCGCTTTTTTCTTTGGTGCGAAGTTCTATCAGGTTCTTGTAATCCACTTCTGCGATCTGTTTGTATCCTTTCAATCCTTCCGCTACTGCAGCTTTCAGACCGGCATCATCTTTCAGTGCGTCCATTTTTTCCACTTCGCTGATCGCTTTTTCCAGTTTTTTCTGCCAGTCGCCGCGCACAGACTCCGCTTTTGTATAATCCTGGCTGTTCATGGCTGCATTCATGGCGATCATTTCTTTTTCGTTGTTGTTCATGATGGTCATGAGCTTATTGTTGTACTCAACAGGGTTGGGGCTGCTGCAGCTAACGAATACTGATACAAAAAGGGCGATAATTGCAATTGTTCTTTTCATCTTGAATTATTTTTGTTGTTTCTGATAACACAAAAGTATTGCTGCAATCCCTGGTGGCTTATCCCCGGAACCAGCTATTTCTGTGAAAAAGGAGAATGGTAGATTTGTAATTGTGATAGCGAAAAAGAAAACCATTATGCAATCCGGCACCCGAAAAATTGTACAGATCATCTTCACACTGATATTCCTGCATGCCTTCACTGTCAGCAGGGCGCAACTACTGGAAGATTCACTCCGCCAGGTATTGGCGCAGCGGAACATTCCGTTGGCGCAGCGCCTGGAAACCATGGACCGCCTCGGTCAGGTAGTGTTCTTCAATACAGGATGGGAGGAAGGCCTCGATATCCTTCGTCAATCCATTTCACTGGCTGCAGGTATGAAAGATGGACAATACCGCGCACATACTTATGCCATGCTTGCCATGAGCTACAATATCATGGGCGATGCGCCGGCTTCACAACTTTATCTCGACAGCGCCATCTGGTATGTAAAACGCAGCAGCAGCAAACTGATGAAAGGGTATGTGCTGTATTGCAAGGGCTGGCTGGAATCCCGGGCCCACAAGGAGCCGCAGGCTATCCAGACCTTTCAGCAGGCGCTGGACCAACTGGAAGGAGTACACGAAGCATTGAAATACCAGCAGTCGATCTACACGGAGCTCACCGGTGTTTATTTTCATTGGTACGACCTGGTGAACGTGGAAAAATATACAAGGCTTTCCCTGCAGGCGGCCAATCAAACAGGCAGATTGTCTGATCTTATCTCTGCCAACCAGGTAAGAGGTTCCTACTTCATCAATCTATACCGGAATGATAATACGCAAAAGCTGGCGCTGGACTCCGGATTGTATTATATGCGGCACTCGCTGCAACTGGCCATGAACAACAGGGAAAGACTGGTAACGCCCAGCGATATCCCATTTGCCGCTATCAGCATCGCCAATATCTTCCTGGAGAATTTTCCTTCAACACATCCGTATACAGACAGCATCGATCATTACAACGATATAGCTTTAAAGGAAAGCAAGCTCACCAGGCAATACGTGGTGGAAGCCGGAGTATACAATACTTTGTCCACTATGTGCTTCAGCAAGGGCGATTACGATGCCGCCATCAATTATGCAAATGGCGCTATTGCTGTGAGTGCACAGGACCCTTTGTTTGATAAGTTCAATCTCTCACAATCTTTTCTCATACTGGCGGAAGCCTATGAAAAGAAAGCAGACACCGCGTTGGCCCTTCACAATTACAAACAGTACATGAACCTGTACAAGGAACTTTTCGATGCAGAAAAAATGAACAAATCGAAAGAGCTGGAAGCGCGTTATGAAGTGGCGAAAAAGGAGAAAGCCTTGCTGGAGATCAGGCTGGTGGCCGAACAACGGAACAGGGAGTTGATACAGGCGAGATGGTTGTCTGCGCAGAAAGACCAGGCATTACTGGTTGCCCGTTTTGCCGCTTCTGAAAAAGATAAAGCTTTGCTGCAGGCAAAGTTTGAAACAGAACAGCAACAGCAGGCGCTCACCATGGCCAATTACAAAACGGTAAAACGCGAGCAGGAACTGAAAGCCATGGAAGAAACCATGCAGCACAACAGGCGTTTGCAAAGGATCTATTCCGCACTGGCTATTGCTCTCTTCCTGGCTGCAATCTTCTTTTACTATGCCTATAAGCAAAGGACCAAAACATTGTTGCAGGCAAAGCAATTGCACGAAATGGAAGTAGATAAAATGAAGCAGGAGCATCGCATCTCCAATTTGTCCGCCATGCTGGAAGGGCAGGAGCAGGAACGGACGAGGCTTGCGCGCGACTTGCATGATGGCCTGGGCGGACTGCTTTCCGGCGTGAAGATCCAGCTCTCCGGCCTTACGCCGATGGTAAAGGAAGCGCCACAGCAGGCAATCGTTGGGAAGACCCTGCATCATCTGGACAATGCCGTGGATGAGCTTCGACGCATCGCCAAAAGCATGATGCCCGAAGTATTGCTCAGTTATGGCCTGGGTGAAGCCACCAAAGAATATTGCAACGGTTTACAGAATTCCGGAATTCCTGTTACCTGCCAGGTGTACAAATACAAAAATGATATGGACCATGGCAGGCAGGTAACCCTGTACCGTATCATGCAGGAACTGGTGAACAATGCAGTGAAGCACGCGCAGGCATCCCAGATCCTGGTGCAACTGCAGCAAAGCGGCGATCGCATATTCCTTACCGTTGAAGATGATGGGAAAGGATTCGATATCGCTGCAATTAATAAGCTCCATGGAGCCGGGCTGGCCAATATCCGTTCACGCGTGGAAATGCTGAAGGGCAAAATGGACCTGCAGTCTTCCGAAGGAGCCGGTTCCAGTTTTACTATTGAGTGTTCGATAAAACAATAATGCAGAACAATGATAAAAGTGATCATTATAGACGACCACCCGATTGTGCTGGAAGGATTGAAGACCCTGCTGGCAGGCCGCGACGATATGATGCTGGCCGGTACATTCGATAATGGCAAAGCAGGCCTGAATGCCATCGAAGCGTTGGACCCGAATGTGGTTTTGCTGGATATCAACCTGCCGGATATCGATGGAGCTGCTATTTGTAAACAGGTGAGAAAACAGGACAAGGATATCCGCATCATCGCATTGAGTGTGCACAATGAGCGCACCGTGATCAGGAATATGCTCAACAGCGGCGCCAATGCCTATGTACTGAAGAACTCCGTAGGGGAGGAGATCATCAATGCTATTCACACTACGCTCGATGGCAATAATTATCTCTGCCGCAAAACGAAAGAGATCATGGCGCAGATAAATGAGAATGATCTCGCGGAGATCCCACGCATCACACGCAGGGAAAAGGAGATCCTTGAGCTGGTAAGCCAGGGGCTCACCACCACGCAGATTGCAGAGAAATTGTTCATCAGCATGCACACGGTGGAAAGCCATCGCAAGAACCTGATCGAGAAATTTGATGTGGCTACCATGACGGCCGTGATCAAGCTGGCCACCAAATACGGATTGATCTGATGATGAAATATGGCTGGTTCCGGGATAGTCATGGTGCTGCTTTGCGGCTAGTTTTGCTGAAACAAAATTCAAATTCAAAACACCGCAACATGGACAGAAAAACACTATCGATCGTATCCTACATCACGCTGATCGGCTGGCTGGTAGCTTATTTTCAATACAAAGACAAACCGAAGGACCCACTGGTGAGCTATCATCTCAGGCAATCACTGGGCATTGCGATACTGAGTATCATACTTAGTGTGGCCATCACCGTGGTAGTAAGGATGGTGCCGGCTTTATGGGTATTGACCTGGGCACAGATTGTAATACTCGTGCTTTGGATACTGGGCATACTCAATGCGGCCAATGAAAAAATGCAACCTGTACCGGTGGTTGGACCAATGTTCGAGAACAAGTTCAGTTTTTTAGATAAATAGAATAATGGAAACGTGTAAAAATAGAACAGGCGGCCAGATTGGCTGCCTGTTTTATTTTCGGGGAGCAGTGGCCCGCGTCCCCGCGAGTGACGTTTATTCTGTTGTCATCGGCTACACAGTGCCCGCCGGATGCGAGCGACAGACTGTTCCCGTTATTTTTCCAGCACAGGGATCAGATGTTCCCATTTCAGTTGTTTTGCGAAATCAAGAGCTGTTTTCCCATTGGTGGTTTGCGCATTCTTATCTGCTCCCATTTGAAGCAGCACTTCCACAGAACTGAGATTGCCGGCAATGGTTTCCCTGTGCAGAAGTGTATAGCCTGCGTCATCCTGTCCGTTGATCTCTTTCGGATTCTGTTGCAGGAATTCCACCAGTTTTTCTTTCATGTTCCTGCTCATGGGATGCTCTACCAGGTTCTCAGGATTTTCTTTTTGATTTTTCACCACCAGCACATCGTTGAAATCGCCGAAGTTCAGTCCCCAGGCATTATCGTGTTCCTCACGTTCCTCAGGTTCCATCATGGAGCGCATGGCATGGATAGTGAAGCCGCCGCAGGTGTTGCCTTCGATGGAGAAAAGCCAGTCGCTTATCTGCTCCAGCGGAACAGATACTGCATCTCCGTTATTCACATTGGTGAGCTCATTGGGTTGATTGATCAAAGTACCGCTGATGGTATCGCCATCGAAATAGATCTCGTTGATCCACATATGCTCCACCACAGGCTCTTCCTGGTCAGGGAATTCCTGAGAGAAAGCCACTTTCACGCAGGCAAGATCCAGGCCCGGAATGATCCTGCGGTATTCCCAGGATAATTCGCGCCAGAAATATTTAAAACTGTTTTGGGCTTTTTGAAATGCTTCGATCATTTCAGGGCTGTCGCCTTTTGCAAAATAGATATTTGAATCAGACATGGCAGTGTTTTATAAATGAATCAAAATGTTTTTATGCTGAAGGAATCCATTTTCCTTTTTTCCAGTTCTTCTTTTATCTTTTTCAATCTTTGTCTTGCGAGTACTCCCTGTGCTGAGCTGGAATCCTTTTCAAAAGTGTCGGCAACAAAATAAGCAATATAGCCGGGATCAGCAGCATAGATCACAGCCCTGCGGAGGTTCATATCGTTGTGCACCGGTATATCTTTTCCGGGTTGAAAATAAATACCGAAAACTTTCTGGTTGTCACTGCTGTCGTTCTTCGTATCGATCAGCACACAGACCACCTGGCCAACGCTGCTGTCGCGGCTGAAACGGGCATAACCTTCCCGGGTTTCCAGCCTGATATTGAAATAAAGGCTGTCGTTAGGCATGGACTGGTAACCGTTGTACCAGCGGTAAGATGGTTCGGGTGAACTGTTGCTGGCCAAAGTATAGATCCGTCCGGTATCTCCATACACTACAGCATCCATACGTTTGTTGTTTTCTATCAGTCCATCCACGATCGGTCTGATCTCCGTATTGTAACGGTAGCTTGAAATACATTTTTTCAAAAGTGGTATGAGGCCGAAGATCGCCAGACCTGCCACCCAGAGATAGCTTCGTTTGGGCGATGGGGTGGGAACCTTTTTTGAATTGGAGTAGCGGGCCATTGGTGGTACGGAATTTATTTTGCTGAGTAAAATTAAAGACTATTATAAACCGGGCATTATCAGATCTTACTGACCCTGATGAGCCCATGTCTTTTTCCATTCTTTCCGGCATAGAATTCGAAGCGGGCAGTATCGCCGGCTTGCAGTCCATCCTGGTCCCTAATTGTGCCTGGCACCAACTCATTGCCGATGCGGTACCAGTTCATCTGTTTGTAACTGCCATGCCTGCCGATCCTGTATTGCACCCGCAACTGTTCTGTAACAATACCGGTGATCACAAGTTTTTCAGTATATGCTTCAACTGACCGGTAGGTGAAATAAATGACGGCTGCTATCAGCAGGAAACAGAACAAATAAACACCAAAGATCATTATCAGTCCTCCACCGGTAAAGAAAATGCCGCTCACGGCACAGATTACTCCCAAAATAATGCCTGTGATCTTAAGGGCTTCCAGTGAATCCTTTTTATTGTTACTGGCCGCTTTTTCTTCAGGTGTAATAGTAAGTATTTGTTTTTGCGGAGGCGGTATCTGTTCATACACTACTGCCAGCAGCAATTGTTGTTTTGGCGAAACTGCAACGGAATGCAAGCGGACCTGTGCTTCGCGTAAAATATTGGCGCCAACCAAAGCCAATGGCTGAGTGGCGCTGATCACAGCAAGAGGGTGATTATTGATAGTGTAAATGAACCTGCCATTCAGTTTCGTTTGCAATGCCTGTAAATTACCATGGGTAATTGTTTTTTCATTCCTGTCTATGCTTTTTTGAACGAACCGCACCTTGCGCGTGCATTTCACAAAGAGCCAGATAGCCAGGATATCCATCAGCCCAAAGAATACCAGCAGGGGAATAATGCTCATTGCTTCCTCTATGAAAACCTGTACCAGCCAGTCAGAAAACCCCAGTAAAGGAAAAATGAAAATTCCCCAGAACCAGGCAGCAGTCCTGTATTTCCAGACCCATTGCTGCATTGCTTTGATGTCTTCCGCGCTTAATGTAGATCGTTGTATGGGCATCGTGCACAAAAATATGGAATAGTGTACGGCAAATTATCCCCGGAAGCAGGTATAAAATTAACCGGGGATCGAAAGTACATTTGCATCAGTCAATAACCGTACAATATGAAACTGTTTTTCTCTTTACTATTCTCTCTTGGCATACTTCAAATAAGCGCGCAGCAACCATTCGAGGGCACTATCGTTTACAAAGTGGCTGCACCCGATGAAGATACTGCTTCACTGAAACTGCAATTTGGAAAGAATGCGCTCAGTATCGATTTTCAAAGAAGAGGTTCCGGTGGGATGGAGCAGGTGCTGGTGGATCTGGAATCAGGAAAAATATACGAGCTGAACATGGGGATGAAAACTTATACAGTCAGGAATCTCTTCTCCAGAACCAGGCCACGCGAAGCCGGTTCTTCCGGTAGGATTGCAGGCTATGATGTAACAGCCATCGATCTCTCGGAAAAAGGAATTGCCGCTCTGGTGGCTAATATGAATCGTGGACAGGTTCTCATCTATCCCTCCAATGATCTCCATTATCCTGTTCCGGAGCAATACATTTCCAATATTGCATTGAGCATGGTGTATGATAACAAGATCATTCTTGGACTAAGCCTCATCGATCATAATGGCCGTGTGGATGGAAAAATGGACACGATCCGGATCATGGCGTCAACTGTTGTTCCTGAAGTTTTTCCTGAAAACCATTTCAACATACCAGAAGGCTTCTTCCCGGAACAGCAGGCAATGGTTCCACCGCCTCCGCCGGTATACATCGAATCCGGCGCAGATTCGGTAACCTATCCAGTGCCACCACCACCTGCCTGGCCGCCAGTCCCTGAAAAGAAAAACACAAAAAAGAAGACCAATACAACAAAGAGCCCTATGCGCAAACCAGGAAAGAACTAAGATCTGACTGAGTTTCGCACACTTTCATTATCAAACAAAATCATGGGAAAATGAAAAGGATCTGCTGTTTCGTTTTGTTTTTGTTGCCTTTTCTTTCGAAAGCGCAGGATGATAGTCTTGTTTACCGGCAGGATATCGATAGCCTGATCCACCGTTTTTTCACATCAGAACCCGAACCGCTTTACCGTTTCGTGAATGATGTGCCGCACTGGAAGCACCATACAAGACAGGCCAATTGGTTCTATAACCGGTATGTTGCCGCCAATGGCGATACGATGATCTGCTTTGGATTGAAATATCTCGCCGCCAATTTTATAGACTTCGATGAACAATACATCCTGTTGAATAACGGGCTGGTATATGCGGGAAGTAACCGCAGAACAGAGGTGAATACTTATACCGGTGTCAAACTGGAGCAGGAACAGCACCTGGGAGGGGTCGAATATTATTTCAGGAAGGATTCGCTGGTCAGCACCCGCACACAGCCTTATGGATTTCCTCCCGAAGGATGGACAAAACCGGAATACGCTTTGCAGAAATTCAGGGAGCGGTATGAGATACTGCAATCCTGGTTGAAAGCGCATTCCGTTAAATAGTATATAGAAATATCACTAAGGTTACTGAACCTTAGTGATGTTCATGGATCAGTTTATTGATCAGTTTTCCATCGCCCACTACAAACACCACATCGTTCTGCTGGAACTCGAAGAATGATTCGGGATTCAGGATGCGCTGGTTGTTCCTTTCCACACCTACCACAATCCCTTTGATCCTTTCGCGAATTCCCGAACCGCGGATGGTCTTGTTCAGGAGGGAAGATTTCTCATCGATCACAAAATCGCGCAGCACCACATTGGCCGGATTGGTTTCTTCCTCATCATGATGTTTGATGGGTCTGATGATGGCCTGTAATCTTTTGATCTGTGCATCGCTGCCCAGCACGAAGATCTCGTCTCCCGGGTATACGCGCTCATTGCGGCCCGGAGCGGGAATACTGTGCTCGCCGCGTTTGATCAGTACCACGTTGATGCCCAGTTGCTCCCGCCAGTGCAGCTCCATCAGTGTCTTACCGATCACGGCAGATTCAGGGTGCAGTTCCAGCGTGGCGATATGCGCATCCCAGGGCGCCAGTTCAGAGCGGTTCTTCTCTGCTGCTGCCAGTTCACGCTCATTGAAATTGCGCATGAACCTGGCTTCGATACGATCGTAGAATTTCCGGATCTTCTTATTGAATACACCGATGATCACGGCAATCACCAATACGGAGAGCAATCCTGCTTCGAAGGAGAAGAAGCGGTGCATGAGGAAACCGATAAAGCTTCCAGCTAGAATAAGACGGAAAAAATGTATGAGGTTCAGCCTGCCATTGTACCGGTTGCTGGCCAGTACTTCACGGTAAGCTACGGAATTGGTGTTGCGTACGGCCAGTGCATAGAGAAAAGGCAACATCAGTAATAATGTAATGAATGCTGTAGCCCATTTCACCCAGGAGCCATCGGTGTAATGATTACGGATATAGGGAAGCGCATATTCAGCGGACACCATCACAATGCAGATCAGCAACATGCCAAGCAGGAAAGTATTGAGCAATGTGCTGCGGACCACCTGGTTCCAGGCACTGAGCGATTGTGTGTCTTTT
Source organism: Pseudobacter ginsenosidimutans (assembly GCF_007970185.1). Lineage (NCBI taxonomy): Bacteria > Pseudomonadati > Bacteroidota > Chitinophagia > Chitinophagales > Chitinophagaceae > Pseudobacter > Pseudobacter ginsenosidimutans. The sequence goes on from NZ_CP042431.1 coordinate 4,977,925, forward strand.
GCTTTGGAACCGGGACCGGACAATGCATTCTGCACTTTTTCCGGCAAGATTTTTTCAAGCCATTTATAGAAGGGCCTGCTGCTCTGGATCAGGTAAGGAGTGGTAAGAGTGGTTACTGCGGACACTGCAACGGCAATGGGATAAAGGAATGCGCTGGTCACTTTGAGCGTTACGCCCAGAGTGGCGATGATGAAGGAGAACTCCCCGATCTGCGCCAGACTGAAACCCGCCTGCACGGAGGTTTGCAACGATTGTCCGGCCAGCAATGCACCGAATGTAGTACTGAGCACTTTACCGATGATGGTGATCAGTGTGATCAATGCGATCGGGCCTGCATATTCAACCAGCATTTTCGGATCTATCAGCATACCTACCGATACGAAGAAGATGGCGCCGAACAGGTCCTTCACCGGTTTCACCAGGTGTTCGATCTTTTCAGCCTGTGTGGTTTCCGCCAGGATAGAGCCCATGATGAAAGCGCCGAGGGCAGGAGAGAAGCCAACGGAATTGGCGAACCATACCATCAGCAAACAAAGGGAAAGCGAAACAACCAGCAGGGTTTCTTCGTTCATCAGTTTCTTTGTCTTTTTCAGGAAAGTGGGAAGGAAAAAGATACCGGCGGCAAACCAGATCACAAGGAAGAAAACGAGTTTGAGAACGGATTGCAACATTTCTGCTCCTGCAAACTGCTGACTGAGTGCGAGCGTAGATAATAACACCAGCAATACGATAGCTACGAGGTCCTCTACTATCAGGGCGCCAAACACCAGCGAAGCGAATCTTTGTGTTTTTACATTCAATTCATCAAATGCGCGCAGGATGATAGTGGTGGAGGAGATCGAAAGGATCCCTCCGAGAAAGAGGCTGTCCATAAAATTCCAGCCGAGTAACTGACCGGTGCCGAATCCGAGCGCGATCATGGCCACCACTTCAAATACGGCGGTGACGGAAGCAGGTGCGCCAACCTTGATGAGTTTCTTAAAGCTGAATTCCAGACCGAGGGAGAACAGGAGGAAGATCACACCGATCTCAGCCCAGATCTGGATATTGGTGGGCTCATATACTGTAGGCAGCCAATGGAAATGTGGTCCCACGAAGAATCCGGCAATGATATAGCCGAGTACTACGGGCTGTTTCAGTTTTTTGAACAATAAAGTAACGATGGCGGCGGCTCCAAGGATCAGGGCCAGATCCATAATCAAGTAAGGCAAATGCGTCATTCGCAGGATTTGATCTGTTAAAATTCGGGTGTCATTAAAAAGGCTCTATGAACTCGATGGCGCGATGCACTACCAGAAATAGTGGTTGGGGAACAGGAGCAACCGGCTCAGGGTACTGGAGTATGCCGGAAGGACCGGGCTTGCATGTTGTGAACGGGTACAGATAATGAGTGCTAACGGAAGGGCATGACCGCTGATGATATTGTCATTTCCATTATTCCTGCACTGCGATAATGTACGGTTGCAATTGTCGCGATGAAAAGTTTCGGATTGCTGATCTTTCTGCCTGCTTCTTACGGGAGCGAAGAATGCTTTTTTTGCATTCAGCGTGGGCAGATGCGTATCCGGCACGCGTGGATTCAGTTTGGCGTCATGCGGCTTTCGCGCAGCGGTTGCCGCCAGCGTGCAGAAGAAAGTAAAGCATATGACCAGCCAGATTTTCACTGCGCAAATATACGCAATTGCGCTCAGACTATCGTCACTGCAATGCCCATGCCCTGCAATGTTTTCACGGTATGTTCGGAGATGCCACTGTCTGTGATCACCTGCTCCACATCTTCGAGGCCGCAGATCCTTCCGAATCCACGCTTCCCGAACTTGGAGCTGTCTGCCAGCACGATCGTTTTCTGTGCTGTTTCGATCATCTTCCTGTTGAGATGGGCTTCCATGGCATTGGTGGTGGTGAGACCGAATTCAATATCGATACCATCCACACCAAGAAACAATTTATTGCAGGAGAGGTCACCTAATATTTTTTCTGAATATGGTCCTGTTACTGAAGAAGAACTCTTACGAAGCAGTCCGCCGAGCTGGATCACTTCTATTTCAGGATGACGGATCAGTTCCAGCGCCACATTCAATGCAGCAGTTACTACTGTGAGGGAACTCACAGGATGTATATGCTTCGCCAGGGCCTGAACTGTTGTACCCGATGCGATGATGATACAATCATCGGGCTCTATCAGCGATGCACCGGCAATGGCTATGCGCGTTTTCTCTGCAGAACGGATCTTTTCCTTTTCGTTCACAGGCCGGTCAACCGTATACGGATTGTGGAGCGTACCGCCGCCATGGGTTCTGAAAAGCAGGTTCTTATCTTCTAAAAGTTTTAGGTCCTTTCGGATTGTTACGGATGATACATTCAATTCACGGCAAAGGTCCAGCACAGTTACGGATCCTTCGGCCTGGAGCTTCGTTAGAATATGTTGATGGCGTTCGGTGATGTTCAGCATAGATCAGGCTTGTTTTCTGTCGAAATATCGAAAGCAATCGCTTGCTTCAAATTATGATTATTCATGCAGACTTACAAATATCCATAAATAATTGTAGAAATCAGGGTGTTATGAAATTGTAAACTTCATTTGCCTGTGGAAAACGAGGGGAAAAGAAGTTTCGTAATATTTCCTTTGCGGTTTCGAAGTTTCATTTTACTTTCGTTTTGTTGTTTTTCATTTTTGCTAAATGTCAAAAGCGAAAACAATACAGACTAAAACAAAGGCTTTGATGAATCTCCCTTCTTTCCATGATGATGCCCGCCGCAAAGTATTCCTGCAACAGTTGGAATCCACCAGCTGGGATATCGCCATCATCGGTGGCGGTGCAACCGGACTGGGAATTGCGCTGGAAGCCGCTACCCGTGGATATAAGACCGTACTTCTTGAACAATCCGATTTTGCCAAAGGCACTTCAAGCCGCAGCACCAAACTGGTGCACGGAGGCGTCCGCTACCTCGCACAGGGAAATGTGAAACTGGTCCGCGAAGCCAGCATCGAACGCGGTCTGCTCTATCGCAATGCCCCACACCTGGTGAAGAACCAGAGTTTCATTATTCCATTATACAATTTCTGGGACCGCCTCAAATACACAATCGGTCTTAAGATATACGACTGGATCGCCGGCAGGCTCAGCCTTGGTTCCTCCATTTTCATCTCGCGCGCCGATACACTCAGGCGACTGCCCAATGTGAAATCTGAAGGACTGATTGGCGGCGTGCTCTATCACGATGGTCAGTTTGATGATTCACGCCTGGCCGTGAACCTGGCGCAGAGCATCTATGAACACGGCGGACTTGCATTCAATTATATTCAGGTAAAAGGACTGATCAAGAACGATCAGCATCAAATTGCCGGCGTTGAATGCATCGATACAGAAACGAAAAAAGAATACAAAGTAAATGCTAAGGCCGTGGTGAACGCCACGGGCGTGTTCGTAGATGATATTCTGCAACTCGACAATCCTTCCGCTTCCAAAACCATCTGCGTGAGCCAGGGCACCCACCTGGTGCTGGATAAAAAATTCTATCCGGCAGATCACGCATTGATGATCCCCGAAACCAGCGATGGCCGCGTGCTGTTTGCAGTACCCTGGCATGATAAAGTGGTAGTGGGCACTACAGATACACCTGTGGACACAGCTTCACTGGAACCCATGGCCCTCGAAAAGGAAATTGCATTCATCCTGGATACAGCTTCACAGTATTTTGTTCAGCAACCTACGCGCGCCGATGTGCTCAGCGTATACGCAGGACTGAGGCCACTGGCCGCTCCTGCAAAAGGACAAAAAACGAAGGAGATCTCACGCAGCCACAAGATCATGGTGAGCCCTTCCAAACTCTTTACCATCCTCGGTGGTAAATGGACCACCTTCCGCAAAATGGGAGAGGACCTGGTGAATCGCGTGGAAACGGAACTGCATTGGGAAAAAAGAAAAACAGCAACGCCTTCCATGCATATTCACGGTTATACCAACACTGTGCAGGAAGATGACCCCTTCTCTGTTTATGGAAGCGATGCACATCGCATCAAAGGAATGATGAACGGAGATGCAGGCGCATGGATCAGTGAGAGCCTCAAGATCCACAAAGCTCAGATCATCTGGGCAGTGAATGAAGAGATGGCAAGAACGGTGGAAGATGTGCTGAGCAGAAGAACGAGGGCCCTCCTGCTGGATGCAAAAGAAAGTATGAGAATTGCGCCCGAAGTAGCAGCCGTTATGGCTGATGCAATGGGCAAAGATGATACATGGATCAAAGAACAGGTTGAACAGTATAAAAAACTCGCAGAAAGATATTTACTGAAAGTGTAGAAGAAGAGAAAGATACAAGTGTGAAAATAAGGGCTTTGGTTGGTCGTTTTAGATCGGCTGGAACCCTTATGTGTGCTGAATTTCAGAAGGAAATATTATTTCCTGTTTTTTGCGAGAAAACATGTTGAATTAACATTCTGGTAATACACGGTTCTGATTTTTGCAACAGAATCAAACTGCGTTTATACATGATGTTTAGAATATCAACTCTTAACCATTTATTGCTTATGAACAAGAAAACGATTGCTGCAGGAAGGCTCCTTGCGCGCATGCTGATGAGCTGTATCCTGGTCATGGTCTGCACTTCCCTGTTGGCCCAGCAAAGAAAGCTTAGCGGCACGGTTGTGAATCCCGCCGACAATAAGCCTCTTTCTAACATCAGTGTTGTAGTAAAAGGTACTTCCCGCGGTACCACTACAGACGACAAAGGCAACTTCACTATCAATGCAAGTGAAGGAGAAACACTGATCTTCTCCGCTGTCGGTTTTAAGAACCGTGAAATCAAAGTAGGTAAGGATGATAATCTCTCCGTTCAGTTGCTGTCATCAGACAACGAGATGGAGAGTGTTGTTGTTACTGCACTTGGTATCAAGCGGGATGAGAAAGCACTGGGATATGCCGTTTCGAAACTCGGCACAGAAGATATCACAGATGCCATGAGCAATAACTGGACCAACGCCCTCACGGGCAAGGTTGCAGGCCTGAACCTCCTGAAATCAGGTGGAGGCCCCGCAGGAACCAATCGTCTTTCTTTTCGCGGAGATAAAAGTCTTGGTATGAATGATCAGGCCCTGATAGTGATTGACGGTGTTGTGATCAACGGGGCAGGCGGCCGGATGACAGGCACCGGAAGCGGTGGCTATCTCCAGGCAGAATCACCGGTAGACTTCGGTACTGGTCTCAATGATATCAACTCTGAAGATATCGAAAGCGTAACCTTCCTCAAAGGGCCCGGAGCCGCAGCCCTCTACGGCGCCCGCGGAGCCAACGGCGCTTTGATCATCACTACCAAATCAGGCAAGTCTGCCACACGCGGTATCGGCGTAACACTCAATTCCAACTACAGTGTTGAAACCATCAACCGCTGGCCGGATTACCAGTACGAATACGGCCAGGGCGATGCCAACCAGCATACCTGGTATTCCTACAATGACTCTGAGGACGGACAAAGCACCCGAAGCACCAGCTCTGCATGGGGACCGAAATTCAATGGTCAGAAATATTATCAGTATGATCCTGTTACCCGCACCAGGGGTGAAACCAGAACAGAATGGGTGCCCTACAAGAATGCACGGAAAGATTTCTTCGAAACCGCCAATACCTTCATCAATACCATTTCTCTCGAAGGCGGTAATAAGAATTCAAATGCACGTCTTTCTTTCACCAATCTCGACAATCACTGGATCATCCCCAATACAGGCTACAAGAGAAATACAGTAGCATTCTCTGTAAATCATAAGATGACAGAAAAATTATCGGTAGCATCCAAGATCAATTACACCAATAAAAAAGCTGATAACCTTCCCACTACTGGTTACAATAACCAAACCATCATGTATTTCATCAGAGGCTTAACGCCCAATATGAATATCGACTGGTTCAGGGATTACTGGGTTCCGGGAAAAGAACATCTTGAGCAAACAAGACCATTCAGCTCCTTGCTGGATAACCCTTACATGCAGGCCAATGAAATGCTGAACACCTCCAACAGGAATTCATTGGTAGGGAATGTTCAGGCTACTTACAATTTCACCAAAGACCTGAGCCTGATGATCCGTTCTGCGCTCGATTATTATTCTGAGCAACGTACACAACGCAGGCCAATGGGCTCACAGAAATTTGTGGAAGGCATGTTCCGCACGCAGAACATATTTGCACAGGAGATCACTACAGACTTCCTGCTGCGTTACAACAGGAAGATCACAGATAAATTGAATGGTGTGATCACCGGTGGCGGATCAAGACTGAACAACAAATACCAGAAAGATGAAGTGAGGGCTGAAAGATTGTTGTATCCCGGCATCTATTCACTGGCGAATACAAAAGTTCCATTACAATCATTGCCGGTAAGGGAACAGTTCCAGGTGAACAGTTTCTATGCAATGGCGCAGCTGGAATGGGACAACTGGTTATACCTCGACCTTACAGCGCGTAAGGACTGGGCCTCTCAGCTGGCATCCCCACTCGGTGAAAAGGAATCAGGTTTCTTTTATCCATCTGCCAACCTGAGTGCGATCCTTTCCGAAAAGATCAAACTGCCTGAGCTGATCTCTTTCCTGAAAATAAGAACATCCTATGCAGCAGTAGGCAGCGGTGGCGATAACCCTTATCTCACTGCCTATAACTATGATGCTACTCTTTATCCCGGAGGCCTCGCCAATCCAACGGCCATTCCGAAAGAAGGGCTGAGACCCAGACGTACTTCCAGCTATGAAGGCGGGCTGGATATCCGCTTTGCGAAGAACCGCTATGGCCTGGATGTAACATTCTATCATACCAGGACCAAAGACGATATCCTCAGGGTTCCTATCGACCGTTCTTCCGGCTACAATTCGCTGATCGAAAATGCAGGCCTGATCGTCAATACTGGTATCGAGATCACTGCCAATGCAAACGTGCTGAAGTCTGCAAAAGGACTTAACCTGAATCTCTTCGGAACATTTGCTGCCAACCGTAACAGTGTAAAAGAATTGTTCGAAGGTGTAGATACTTATGTGATCTCTGTTGGACCTGGTAGCCGCGGTATGCTGGAAGCAAGACCCGGAGAAAGAATGGGAGATCTCTACGGTGTTGGGTACAAAAGATCGCCTGATGGACAGATCGTTTATGATGCGCAGGGAATGCCGATCATGGATGGCAATCAAAAATACCTGGGCAATGTGAACCCCGACTGGAAGGCAAGCCTTGGCACGAACCTGAAATGGAAAAACTGGGGATTGAATTTGCTTTGGGATTGCCAGTTCGGTGGTGTAGCGTATTCGCTCACAACAGGCGTACTCGCTGAAGAAGGTAAACTGAAGAAAACACTGCCTGGCCGCGATAACGGTATCATCGGAGAAGGCGTGGTAGAAACACCCGATGGAAAATTCATTCCCAATACAACCATTGCCACCAATGCGAAAACCTATTACACACAGCATTATGGTCGTGACAATGTGGAGTCCAACGTGTTCAGTACAGATTTCCTGAAATGGAGGGAAGCAAGGATCGATTATACATTCGCTCCAACCACTATCAAAAAACTGGGACTTCAAAGGGCATCGATCGGTATCTATGGCCGCGACCTGCTGGTGATCAGCAACTGGCCTGCTTTCGATCCTGAGTTCGGTACACTCAATGATGGCACTGTGTCTGCCGGTTTCGAGATCGGTCAGTTCCCTTCAACACGCAGCTTTGGTGTAGCGCTGGTAGTAGGCTTCTAATTTTTGCTCATCCTTAATTCTGCAATTATGAAACTTAGAATAAAAATATTGTCATCACTGCTGATGGGGACTGTGTTGCTGGCAGGTTGCAATAAAGACTTTGATCAGATCAATACCAACCCCAATACTGTTCCTTTTACAACTCCGGAATCATTACTGGAAGCAACAGTGTATGATGTGGTGGGTAACAACCTCACCAGAGCCCTGCGTTTAACCCATGAGCTGATGCAGGTGCATGTAACAACGGTCAATTCAGATGAGATCCACCGTTATGTGATCAGGCCTGCCGAATCCGACTTCATGTGGAATAACTGGTACGTGCAGCTCCGTAACGTGCGTGACCTGTATGATAACGCCAAAAAGCTGGAAGACCCCGGATTCCAGGGGATCGGCCTGATCATGGAAGCCTGGATCTTTTCTTTGCTTACCGATACTTATGGAGATGTTCCCTATAGTGAAGCGGTGAAAGGATATCCAGACAGGATCTATCAACCCAAATTTGATGCTCAGATCGATATCTACCGCGATCTGCTGAAGAAGCTGGAAGATGCCAATACGATCCTGCAGACCTCTAAAGTTTATTCGGCCGATGTAGTTAGCCGTGATCCGCTTTTCGGCAAATACATCAATATGACAAACACTACTACCGGGTCTGATAATTTCAGATTGGCCTGGAGAAAATTCGGCAACTCACTTTATCTCCGTTTGCTGATGCGCGTGGCGCACAAAACAGAACTGAATGCCGTAGAAAAGATCAAAGAGATTGCTGAAACCAAAAAGAGTACATATCCCATTTTTGCCAACAACGGAGAATCTGCCGTGCTGAAATATTCCGGTACAGCTGCTCCGTATGCCAGCAAATTTGCCAACTACCGTGTATTTGATTTCAATGGCGATAACGGTTTGTCGCAATTCTTCATCAATACACTGAATGATTGGGGTGATCCGCGCAGAACAGTATGGGCTAACGAATCATCAGCTTCCAACTGGGAAGGTATCCCCAGCGGTTATGCGCCCGGACAAACACCCGAGAGGATGTCTACCTACAAATCTGCTTTGATGACAGAGGCCCTGCTGGGAAATATCCTCAACTATGCAGAGCTGCAGTTCATACTGGCTGAAGCTGCATTGAAGGGTTATTTCACCGGCGATCCCAAAACCTATTACGAGGCAGGTGTCAACAATGCCATTACCTTCTGGGCGCTCACTGTGCCTGCAGGGCATCTTGCAAAACCTGGAATAATATGGGACCCAGTTGAAACGGAAGCGCAAAAACTGGAAAAGATCATCACACAGAAATATTTCACTTTCTTCTTTACCGATTTCCAGTCATGGTTCGAATTCAGAAGAACAGGCTATCCCAGCCTGCCGATCGGCCCTGGTGTTCAGAACGGAGGTAAAATGCCTTCCAGGTTCGTTTATCCTGTACCGGTACAAACACTCAACAGGACGCATTACCAGGAAGCAGTAACTGCTATGGGCGGCGATAATATCAATGTAAAAGTTTGGTGGAACAAATAAAAACAAGACCAATGAGATTATTACAATATACCTTACTGATAGCAGTTATTGCTGCGTTTTCATCCTGTCTGAAAGAAGATGACCTGAGGGGCGAAGGGCAATTGTCCGATGTGGCCACTATCTGGACCATCAGACAAGCTTATAAAGGGAATACCCTTACATTGGGGCCTTCCACACTTTCAGGCGCTTTTAAAACACGTGGCATCGTAATTTCCGATGCCAGCTCCAGGAATATTGCACCTGGAACTTTCGTGTTGCAGGGCATTATGGAAACACCCAATGATCTTGGCAACCTGGTTAGAGGCATCGCCATAGATCTTGGCGCTTCTACGGCAGTTCCCTATGTACCAGGAGATTCCCTGTTGATAGATATCGATGGTGCAAAAATGGAAAGGATCGATGGACGTTTGACCATTACCGGTATACAAACATCCAGGATCACCAAACTGGCAAGCAATGAACCTTTTATTGTGCGTCCGGTTACACTCAATAAGCTGAATGAATATTTTGAGGATTATGAATCCACAATGATAACAGTGCATGCGAATGTAAATGAGTATGCCAGCGGAGTAACCTACAGCGGGCAAAAAGGATTAAAGGATAATACAGGTGCGGATATCGTAATGACTACGCGTGCTGATGCCAGCTTTGCAGGCGACCAGGTTCCGGTAAATGCAGGCTTCACTGGTATTGCCGTTTATGAAAAAGAGAAAAAAGGAATTGCTCCGAGATCCGGCAGCGATATCACAGACCAGAGCGGAGTCATTTACGCAGGCTTCCCTGAAAGTTTCGAATCACCCGATTTCTCTGTAAAAGGCAGTTACAATATGACTGCGATTGACAACAATGTTGATCTGGCAACCGGCAACTGGAAACTGTTCCAGGCCATCCTGGGAAATACTTTCCTTCGTGATAAATTCAATTCGCCCGGAAGACAATGTGTGCGTATGCAACAGAGCCTTACCGTGAACGGATTGATACAAATGAATTTCGATGTTACGGAAGGCGCCTCAAAAGTGACAGTGTTCTGCGGCAAATATTATACAGACCCTTCCAGTACTTTCAAACTGGAATATTCAACAGATGGCGGCGTTACCTGGATCCAGACCGGAGCTGAAGTGAAAGATATGCCTGAGAAGGGTTCCAAACTGGCAGTGTTCAATATGAATATTCCCGGCAATGTCCGCTTCCGCATAGCGAAGATCGGAACAGGGAATTCCACTGCCAGCAAACCCAATGGACGTTTATGCATAGAAGATATTGCCATCTATAAAGCACTTTAAAATTCGTTAACATCGTTAAACGGTAAGATGGGAAATGCTTTTTGCAAAAGTTTCCTATCTTACCGCTTCTCACTTTAAACCGCAGAACACCACAAAAATGAAGCGCAGAAAATTCATTCAACAGGCAGGCTTACTGGCAGGAGGATTGGTGATTGCAGGATGGCACAGAGCTACCGCCGCAATAGCAGAAGATAAAAAGATCAAAGGCTTTGTCCGCTCCGGAAAGAAAGCACTGGCCGGTGTGGTAGTGAGCGATGGATATAATGTTGTGCTGACCAATAATGCCGGCAAATTCGAACTGGACCTTCATCCCGAAGCAGCGGCCGTTTTTGTTTCAACACCTGCTGGTTATGCTTTCCCGGAAGAACGCAGTATTGCACGTCATTACAAACTGGTAACGGAGATCAACAGCCGTAAAGATGTGGATTTCAACCTGGAGAAATTGAAGAAAGATGATAATGAGCACCAGTTCATCATCTGGGCAGACCCGCAGGTGAAAACCAAAAAAGATGTGGAGAAGATGATGGCGCAGGCTGTGCCCGATGTAAAACAATATGTGGAAGCAGCAGGCGTTGGCGCGCTGGTGCATGGCATCACCGTTGGCGATATCGTTTGGGATAATCATGAACTCTTTGCCGATTACAACGAAGCAGTAAGAGAAATGGGCATTCCATTTTTCCAATGTTTGGGTAACCATGATATGGACTACCGGCAGGGTGGGGACGAAGAATCAGACAATACCTTCCAGAAATTATACGGCCCCACTTATTATTCCTTCAACCGCGGAAAGGCCCACTATGTAGTACTGGACGATGTGCGTTATCTCGGGAAGGAGCGTGAATATGACGGATATATTTCGCAGAACCAGCTGAACTGGCTGGCCAAAGACCTGCAGCATGTTCCGAAGGATCACCTGGTGATCATCAATGTGCATATCCCTGTTCACAATGATGTGAAGAATAACCTGGAGCTCTATGATGTGTTGAAGAGCCATAGCAATGTGCATATCATGAGTGGTCATACCCATTATCACCGCAATGTGATCATCGGGAATATCTTCGAACATAATCATGGTACTGTTTGCGGAGCCTGGTGGACAGGCCCCATCTGTGGCGATGGAACACCCTGCGGCTACGGTGTGTACAAGGTGAAAGGCAATGAACTGAGCTGGCAATACAAATCCACCGGACAGGCAACTGATTTTCAGTTAAGCGCCACCGTTAGTGAGAAGGATGGTAGTAAGGAAATGATCGTCAATGTGTGGAACTACGATCCTGAATGGACAATAAAAGCCACTGCCAACGATGGTTCCAGCCTTAAAGCCGAAAAGTTCAAGGGAATGGATCCTGTAGCCGTTGCGCTCTACCTGGGCCCTGAACTGCCCAGGCCACGCGGCTTTGCAGAACCAAAGAAAACCGACCACCTCTTCCGGGTGAAATTACCCGCCAATGCCAGGGAAGTGAAAGTGGTGGCAACTGACCGATTCGGTCAGCAATACGATACAACTGTTACTGTATAGAAAAAATATAAAAGTCAACATACCAAAATAAACGCTACGATATGCAGCCATACATTCTCGCTCTTGATCAGGGCACAACCAGCTCCCGCGCTATTATCTTCGATCAGCAAGGAAGCATCGTAAGCCTTGCCCAAAAAGAATTCCAGCAAATCTATCCGCAGCCCGGCTGGGTGGAACACGATCCCACAGATATCTGGAGCACCCAGGTGGCGGTGGCAGCGGAAGCCATCGTGAAAGCAGGTTTGAGCAGCAGGGAAATTGCAGCCATTGGTATCACCAACCAGCGCGAGACCACCATCGTGTGGGACCGCAAGACAGGCGAACCTGTGTACAATGCCATCGTGTGGCAGGACCGTCGTACGGCTGCCTTCTGTGATCAGTTGCGCGCACAGGGCCATGCCGGAACTATCCAGCAAAAGACCGGCCTGATCGTGGACGCCTATTTCTCCGCTACCAAAGTGAAATGGGTCCTCGATAACGTAAAAGGAGCCCGCGATCGCGCCAATGCCGGAGAACTGGCATTCGGCACAGTGGACAGCTGGCTGATCTGGAACCTCACTTCAGGAAATGTGCACGCTACCGATGTTACCAATGCATCGCGCACCATGCTGTACAATATTCACTCTCTCGATTGGGATGACGAGCTGCTTCAATTGCTCGATATTCCAAAATCCATGTTGCCTGTAGTGAAGAACTCCAGCGAAGTGTTCGGCAATACAGCTACGCAACTGTTCTCTGCCGATCTGCCGATTGCAGGGGTGGCAGGAGATCAGCAGGCAGCACTCTTCGGACAAATGTGTACCAAAAAAGGAATGGTGAAGAATACTTACGGAACAGGTTGTTTCATGCTGATGAATATCGGCGATCAGCCTATCGTTTCCCGCAATAACCTGGTGACCACCATCGCCTGGAAAATCGGGAATGAAGTGCAGTACGCGCTTGAAGGAAGCATCTTCATCGGCGGCGCTGTGGTACAGTGGCTGCGTGATGGGCTCGGCATCATCCGTTCTTCGGCAGATGTGGAATCCCTTGCACAGAAAGTACCCGATACTGGTGGCGTATACCTGGTGCCTGCCTTTGCGGGATTGGGCGCACCTCACTGGAACCAATATGCGCGCGGAACGATGGTAGGCATCACACGCGGAACGGATGCTGCACATATTGCACGCGCTGCACTCGAAAGTATCGCCTATCAAACGATGGATGTGCTCAAAGCAATGGAAGCAGATGCAGGGCTACCCATAACCGAGCTTCGTGTAGATGGTGGCGCAACAGCCAACAACCTGCTGATGCAGATCCAGGCGGATGTGCTCAACGCCACCGTTGTTCGCCCGGAGATCACCGAAGTAACTGCTATCGGCGCTGCCTACCTGGCCGGCCTGGCAGTAGGAGTGTGGAAGAGCCCCGATGAGATCCAGCAACAATGGAAGATCAACCAAAGCTTCAAAGCCAATACCAGCATCGATACCACCAGCATGATCAAAGGCTGGCAACGCGCGGTGAAAGCAGCGAAAGCATGGGCCGAAGAGTAATCCATCGTTCTGTATCAATCATTCAATTCCAAAACTGAACCTTCTTATGACAGCATTTACAGCAGAGATCATTGGCACGGCAGTGCTCATTCTTTTGGGCAATGGTGTTGTGGCCAATGTGGTACTCAATAAAACAAAAGGCAACGGAGGCGGATGGATCGTGATCACTACCGCCTGGGCGCTTGCGGTATACGTGGGCGTGGTGATCAGCGGACCTGCCAGCGGCGCTCACCTGAATCCCGCCGTGACAGTAGGCCTGGCCACTGCCGGCAAATTTTCCTGGAGCCTGGTGCCGCAATACATCCTGGCACAGATGCTGGGAGCCTTGCTGGGCGCCTTCTTCGTGTGGTTGTTCTATAAAGATCATTATAAGGAAACAGCTGATGCCGGTGCAAAGCAGGCCACTTTCTGTACAGCGCCTGCTATCCGGAACAATTTCAGCAATATGATCAGCGAGGTGGTTGGCACATTCTTACTCGTGTTCACGATCTTTTATTTCACCGATCCTTCTTTCGGAGGAAAAGATGCAACACCTGTTACCACTATCGGAATGGGCTCTATCGGCGCACTGCCCGTGGCTTTCCTGGTATGGGTGATCGGACTGAGCCTCGGAGGCACTACCGGGTATGCCATCAATCCGGCCAGGGACCTTGGTCCGCGCATCATGCATGCGCTGTTGCCAATCCCCGGAAAGGGTTCTAACGACTGGGACTATGCGTGGATCCCTGTGATCGGGCCCTTACTCGGCGCCGTGGCGGCAGCCGGACTGTATTTCCTGTTACAATCATAAGCTTAAAATAGTATGAAACTGATCCTTCCCCTGATTGCTGCGGGCTGCCTGGCTGCCTGTGGCACAACGAAACAGACAGCCGGCGGCGCCATGAGCGGCTATCCGAAATTCTTCAAAGAAGGCCACAGAGGAACCAGAGGCCTGATGCCGGAGAATACCATTCCGTCTATGAAGAAGGCTATCGAGATCGGCGCCAATTTTATTGAAGTGGATGTATACCTGAGTAAGGATGGACAGGTGCTGATAGCGCATGATCCCTTTGCCAATATCGCCATTTCCACACTGCCGGATGGAAGAAGCATATCTAAAGACAGTGCTAAATTGTATACCTGGCACCAGATGAATTATGCAGATATCCGCAGGATCGATGTAGGCAGCAAAGGCAACCCTGCTTACCCGCAACAGCAAAAACTTGCAGCCTATATGCCCCTGCTGGGTGAACTGATAGATTCTGTGGAAGCCTTTACTGCTGCAAGGAAGCTAAAGCCCACCATTTACAATATCGAGATCAAGAGCAATCCGAAAATGGAGGGTGTTTACCAGCCTGCTCCCGATGTGCTGGTAAAAGCGATCATGGATGTTGTGAGTACAAAGAAGATCGGCAATCGGTTCTATCTTCAATCATTCGATATGCGTCCGCTGCAATCCGCGCGCAGGCTGTATCCTGAGGTAATTATCGGGTTCCTCACGGGAGATGCCAAACACTCCGTGGATGAGAATGTAAAGGCGCTGGGCTTCAGGCCGGATATTTACAGTCCGGCATATCAGCTGGTGAATGCCGCAACGGTGGAAGCCTGTAAGAAACATGGTATGAAGCTGGTGCCCTGGACAGTGAACACTGCTGAAGAGATCGACAAGCTGGTGAAGCTGGGTGTGAATGGCATCATTACAGACTACCCGAACCTGCTCAGTAAGTACTGATATTTTTTTGAATACGCAGCGGCCTCGTAGCTCCCGTAAAGGGATACTACGGGGCCGCTGTTACATTTATCCGTATTTCTACTTTTTTTGCAATCTGTTTTTTCTTTACTTTTGACTTATGATCAGTTAATCCCCGCCACTGGTCCGTTAGAATAAGCATCTGAGTTAGTCTGCATCGTTTACATACACATACCCTTTTTCCTGCACTGCAGTTGCATTACATTTTCACATTACCCCGCTGATAGCTCTGGTTAATAGCCCGATAGCAATTATTAACCTTTTAAAACAATCCTGCTTATGTATCAAATCTACAAGCGAGGGTTTGCTTTTGCATTGCTGTTAATGATCTCTTCCATGTGCTCTGCGCAATCGATCACTCCGTCAACATTCAATATTGCGGGTGGATCTTTTCAGAACGCAGATTCTTACTACCAGTTCGAATGGAGCCTGGGTGAGCTTTCATTGATCAGTGATTTCGCAAAGCCTGACAGTTCCCTTGTAATGACCCATGGTGTTTTGCAACCCTGCACAGACAAAGTGGGTAAATCTCCGCTGATCGTCTTTTTCGAAGTAGGCGATTACAAACTCTTTCCCAATCCAACAAAAGGACAATTTGAAGTGGACTTCTTTGTGCGGCAGACGGGCCGTATGGAGATCAACCTCACCGATGCTTCCGGAAAGATCCTGGAAAATCGCACCTACGCTTATGATGGCTGTTGCCGCATAGAGCGCTTCGATCTTACTCCTTATCAGAATGGTGTGTATTTCGTGATCGCTACTTTATATCCTGATTACACAAGGCCCGGCGATAACCTCAATGTGGTGCGCCGCAGCGGATTCAGGGTAGTGAAGAATGCTCACCGTTTCTGATGCATTATGCTCCAATAATGCAAATCCATACATGATTGATCAATAACCTATCAACAAAGCAGCAACTATGAAACAATTTTTACTGGCATTTACAGCTCTGTTCCTGATAGCAACAGGGAGTTTTGCACAGGCGCCCGGTCTCATCAATTACCAGGGCGTGGCAAGGAATGCGGTCGGTAATGTACTGGCCAATGTCAAGATCACACTTCGTTTATCCATTCGCGATAATTCGGCCGCAGGTCCGGTCGTTTATTCTGAAACGCGCTCACTCACTACCAATACAGTGGGTCTTTTCAACGTACAAATGGGAAGCCCCGGGGCCACCAATGTTTCCGGTACAATAGCCGGAGTGAATTGGGCTACCGGTTCAAAATATATCCAGGTGGAGATCGATCCGGCCGGAGGTAATGCATTCACTACTATCGGTACCTCTCAGCTGGCATCAGTTCCTTATGCGCTTACTGCCGGCAGTGGTTCTCCTGTTGGTCCCGCCGGTGGCGCACTTACGGGTACATATCCCAATCCTCAACTGGCAGCCGGCGCAGTGAACACGAATTCGATCACTAATGGAAGTATTACCTTAAATAAACTTGCAGCAGGTGTTATCCCAACTTCTCTGCCTCCAAATGGGGCAGCAGGCGGAGCGCTCACAGGTAGTTATCCCAATCCCATGCTGGGCGTTAATTCAGTCAATACCATTCAACTGGTAGATGGATCTGTTACACAAGCCAAACTGGGGCCTGGTGTTGTATTGCCTCCAGGTGGTGCAGCAGGCGGTGCATTAACAGGCACCTATCCCAATCCCGGCATTGCGGCTAACGCTGTTACCTCCACGCAGATTGCTGATAATGCAGTGACCAATTCAAAAATTGCGAATGGCGCTGTAGGCACAACAAAGATTGCCGATGGAAGTGTTAGCAATCCCAAACTGGCTGATAATTCAGTTGGTACCAATAAAATCCTTGATGCGAATGTTACAACACCCAAGCTGGCCGATGGTTCTGTGACCCTCGCGAAGATCGCACCAGGCGTGATCCCTGCAGGATTACCACCTACGGGTGCTGCCGGTGGTTCGCTGGCTGGTACTTATCCCAATCCAACCATTGCAGCCAATGCTGTTACAACCGCCGAGCTCATGGATGGTGCCGTTGTTGCGGCCAAGCTGGCTGATGGCAGCGTAGTAACCATCAAACTCGCGGATGCTGCTGTAACTACCAATAAGATCGCCGATGCAAATGTGACCACTCCCAAGCTCGCAGACGGATCTGTGACGCTTGCCAAGATAGCTCCTGGTGTGATCCCCGCAGGATTACCGCCAACAGGCCCTGCCGGTGGCGATCTCAGCGGCAGTTATCCCAACCCGTTAGTAGCACAATTGCAGGGAAGGCCTGTCAGCAATGTGGCGCCTGCGGTTAACCAGTTCCTTCGCTGGAATGGTGCAGCATGGGCTCCTGCTGCCGGTGGTGGAGGTGGTAGCCTTTCATTACCCTATGCTGCACTTGAAAATGATCCCAATACCTTATTCTCTATCACCAATGATGGAGATGGCACATCTGTGGAAGGTGTCAATAATACAACTACTTCAAGCATTGCAGCGGTACGCGGTATTGTAAGCAGTACATCTCCAGGTGGATTTTCTTCCGGTGTTCGAGGTGTGAACAACGGAACAGGTGGTCTTGGTGTTGGTGTGTGGGGAAGCCAGAATGGCTCCGGTTGGGGCGTGTATGGCGTAACGCCAAACGGCCTTGGTGTATATGGTAATTCATCTGCCAATGGTTACGGTGTGTATGCAAACAGTAATACCGGAACTGGTCTGCAGGCTACAAGCAATAATGGTATTCCTGCCAGCATTGATATCTTCAACAACGCCAACAACAATAGTGCTCTGGTGGTAAATTCCGTAGGTAACGGAACTGTTGTGAATGTAACCACTACCGGAAATGGAGCTGGTGTACGCGCAATCACCAATGCAGGCTTTGCCTTGCATGGTATTACCAGCGCAGTCTCTTCTGCTGGTGTAATAGGTGATAACAACGGAGGTGGTGAAGCTGTAGTGGGCAGAACTACCAGCGATATCGCAGGTGCAGTGGTGGGAAGGAACGATGGTGGTGGTTATGGTGTGAGAGGTTTTATCGCAACAAACACTGCCAGTACCGCAGTTGGCGTACTGGGCCAGGTTGGTCTTAACAACAGTACCGGCAGGGCAGGACGCTTTGAGAATTTCAATCAATCAAATACCGAAGCCAATATACTTGAAGTTGCATCCAATAGTAATGGTAATATTCCCGATAATACATTGGGTAATGCCTCATCCTTCTTTCTGGATAACACAAATAGTGTAGGCGCTGCCGTTAGAGCGGAAGTGAATACCATCTTCGGGAATTTCGGTGCTGCAGGTGTGTTCGGAATATCTTCCGGAACAGGTGGTCGGGCAGGGCTGTTCTATGCTTCCAATCCATCGGGTAATGGGGCATCTTTGATTGCTCTTACTGATGGAAATGGTAATGCCATCACTGCCAATGCAGGAAAAGATGGTAATGGCGTTGAAACAAATATCGATGGCGCAGGTACTGCCTTGTATGCCTGGGTGCCTACTTTTTCTGAAGGCCGGGCAGGCAGGTTCGAGATCTACAATGAAGACAATGACAATGAAGTAATCACTGTAAAAACTGTAGGCAATGGTACTGCGGGTAATTTCATGGTAGACCGTACTACAGGCACTTCTCCGGCTGTGATGGGAGAGGTCAATTCTATGTTTGCCAACTTTGGAACAGCTGGCATTTACGGTCGCTCATCAGGTACCGGTGGCTATGCAGGATTGTTCTATTCCTCCAATCCAGGAGGTAACGGTCCGGCTATACTGGCGCTGACAGAAGGCAGCGGTAATGGTATTACTGCCAATGCGGGAGGAACTGGTGATGGCGTAGAAGCATCCTGTGATGGGACAGGCAATGCCATTTCAGGTTTCATACCTAATTTCGGAACAGGTAAGGCAGGCAGGTTTGCCAATTTCAATAACGCCAACGGTCAACCGGTAGTACACGTATCCACTACGGGTACCGGTTCTACGCTGCTTGTTAACCATCAGGGACCATCTGGCAATATTGCCGTATACCAAAGCAATTCAGTGAACGTAGCACGTATCAACAAAGCGGGAAGGGGATTCTTCAATGGCGGTACGCAGAATAGTGGCGCCGACGTAGCGGAATCCTTTGCTGTTACCGGATCTGCCGCTGCTTATGAAGCAGGGGATGTATTGGTGATTGCCACAGATGCCGATCGTACGGTTGAAAAATCAAGCACTCCCTATTCTACACTGGTAGCAGGTGTATATGCTACCAAACCTGGTGTGCTGCTCACCGAAAAAGAGATCGATGAAGACCTTTCCGGCGAAGTTCCGATGGGTGTTATCGGTGTGATTCCCACCAAGGTTTGCCTGGAAGGCGGCGCTATCAAACGCGGCGATCTGCTGGTTACTTCCTCTATTGCAGGTGTAGCCATGAAGGCTGATCCTGATAAGGTGAAAGTAGGGCAGGTGATCGGGAAAGCATTACAGGACTACAATGCCGAAGGAACAGGCAAGATCAAAGTGCTGGTAAGTATTAAATAACTGAATTAAACAAAATATATGAGAAGAACATTTTTGATCCTGTGCATCCTCGCCCTGGTAGTTGCCTGCAACAACCTGATGGCGCAGGACGACAAAACATCATACGACAGGAGCCGGAAGATTTCCGATCAGTTGAAGAATGGAACTGCACCCGGGATGAAATTCGGTCCAACAAGTAAAAAGAAAGTGAGTCTGAAAGAACCGACTGCCGCCGAAAAATCTGCACGGTTCGGTCAGCAACTGAAGAGCGGTACGTTGCCCAACACCAATGCAAGAGGGGGAGGCGGAAGCGGAACCGTATCCCGTCCCCTCAATACCAATGCGAGAAGAAGCAGTGCAGGAACATCCAAACTGCCCAGTGAATCTGTTGCCGGTACTGAAGTAAAAAAATCTCCTCCAACTATTCAGGCGCCTAAACTGGATCAGGGTGGTGTGAAAGAAGAGTTGACCGTACCTGTGCACGTGAATCCAAAGACTACTGCGCCTTCCAAACCAACCGGCGCTACTGAAAGAAAGAAAACACCCGGAAAGGAATAAGGATACATAAGCAGAAAGAAACGATCCGCAATGCGAAATACATTCATTACCATGATGTATATGCGCATTGCGGATCGTGTGTTTAATAAATCTTGTTATTTGCTGCTATATCAATAGCCAACTGTAAAACGTTTGCGGGAGAACTGTTGTTTCTCTACTTCATCTATCACGGCCATACAGAGATCTTCCACACTGATGATGCTGTGTTTCTCATTGTTGAATACAGGCTGGTCTGTACCGGTTCTGTACTGTCCCGTGCGACCGATCTTTAGGGTGTGGTTCATTTCGATAGCCGGACTCAGGAATGTCCAGTCCAGATCATTTTCCTTCTTCAGCTCATTCAGGAAATCCCTTGCTGCTGTGGCGCCGCCTTTGTAAGCGTCGGGGAAACCGGGACTGTCAACCAGCTGCAATCCTGGTTTGATCTCCAGGCTGCCTGCGCCACCGATCACGATGATGCGTGGTACACCTGCTTCTTTGGTGGCCTCCAGAATAGACCTGGACCCTTGCATGAAATCCGCATAGATATTGGGATTGGTCCAGCCACTATTGTAAGCGCTGATCACCACATCGCTTCCTGCCAGCAGGGGAGCGAGTGCAGCTTCGTCCATTACATCACAACCTTTGATGGTGAGATGGGGATGATGTAGTTTGATCTTTTCCGGGTTTCGTACGATGGCCGTTACTTTATGGCCACGGTCCAGGGCCTCCTGCAATAAATGACTGCCAACAAAACCTGATGCGCCGATGATCGCAAGTTTCATATCAAATATGTTTAAACGTTAGGAATAGCCGGGACTGACAGGGGAAGGGAAGAGGAGATAAAGTTGAGGAATTTTGAGGAAACTGGTTGAAAATAATTGGCGGGGCATAGAAGTACGAACAAATAGCAGTCACTCGCCGGGAGGCGAGCGACTGCCATACTCTGTTTATCCTTAACTGAACAGGAACTGGATATCATCCTCCGTGAGTGCTTTTACAAAGCCTTCGTCTTCCGATACCAGGTCTTCCGCCAGTTGTTTTTTACGTTGCTGCAGTTGAATGATCTTTTCTTCGATCGTGTCTTTACAGATCATTTTGTAAGCGAAGATGTTCTTCGTTTGCCCGATACGGTGAGTTCGGTCGATGGCCTGTTGCTGCACGGCTGTATTCCACCAGGGGTCTACCAGGAATACATAACTGGCAGCCGTGAGGTTCAGACCGGCATTGCCTGCTTTCAGGCTGATGAGGAAAACGTTGGTGGTATTGCCTTCTGTCTGGAATGCTTCCACCATCTCCGCTCTTTTGGCGGGCGGAGTGGACCCATCGAAATGGAAGAAGTTGATGCCCTTTTCACGGCAGGCTTCAGCCAGGAGATCCAGCATGCTGGTGAATTGAGAGAATACCAGCACCTTCTGGTCTTTCAGGTTATTGCTGAGCTCATCCATCAGCATTTCCGTTTTCACTGCATCAGTGCAGGTGCGGTCTTCCGATGGCAGAAGAAGCGGTGAGTTGCAAAGCTGCCGCAGTTTAAGCATGCCCTGCAATACGGCGAGCTTGCTTTTGTTGAGGCCTTCGCTTTGGATATTGAGGAAGAGACTGCTGCGGATATTGTCGCGGATACTGTCGTACAGCGCTTTTTGTGCAGTGCCCATTTCGCACCACATCACTATTTCCGTTTTTTCCGGGAGGTCTTTGGCCACCTGGTTCTTTGTTCTGCGAAGTATGAAGGGCGCAGTGAGTTTTTGCAGTCCCTGGATCTTTCCCTCATCATGAAAACGATCGATGGGATCTGCGTATTCGCGCTTGAAGAATTCCCGGCTGCCGAAGATGCCAGGCAGGAGGAAATCGAGCTGCGCATAGAGATCGAATGTATTGTTCATCACCGGTGTGCCGCTCAAAGCGATGCGGGATGCGCATTGCAGCCTGGCCACCGCTTTGGTGATCTGTGCGGCGGGGTTCTTGATATTATGACTTTCGTCCAGCACCACCACGCCGAACTGTTTATTGCCGAGATGATCGATATCTGAACGGATAGTGCCATAACTGGTGATCACCACCTGGCTTTGCGCGTTCTGAAGAGTACTGATGTCGCGGTCGCTGCCATGATACACCCAGGTGCTGATACCCGGCGCAAATTTCAGCAGCTCCGATTGCCAGTTATAGATCAGTGATGAAGGTGCGATAATGATATGCACTGCTTCGGGATTCACCTGCAACTGATGTGCAAGGAAGCAGATGGTCTGAAGCGTTTTACCAAGACCCATATCATCTGCAAGACAAGCCCCGGCACCTGCTTCTGCCAGCAATTGCATCCATTCGAAACCTTTCTGCTGATAAGGGCGGAGTGTGGCGTTCACGGCAGCGGGAACGGGATAGAGCGTGGAATCGGGTTCCTGCCATTTGACCCAGCGTTGCCGCCAGCCATCTGCCAGCACGGGTTTGAGGGCCTGCACCGTTTCGCCATTGCGTTGCTCGCCGAAGGCCATCCATTTGCTGACCTTCATTTCCTTCTTGTTCAGTTTTCCATGTTTGAAGATGGCGCCGAACTGCTGCAGCCATTCATCATCCAGGATTCCGAAGGAGCCGTCTTTCAGCATGATGGTGCGCTGACCGGCCAGTAATATTTTCTGTAATTCTTCCAGCGGGATCGCTTCATCGCCGAAAGACACTTTCACTTCCATGATCAGGAAATGTTCTTCTTCGCGCAGCACATTCATCAGGGTTTCCGGCTTATGCTGCGAGTAACGGAAATGCTGGAGCATATCCATTCCCGTTAGCTCGATATTGAGCTCGAGTAATTTATGATAGGCTTTCAGGAACCATTGCTTTTTCTGAGCTTCCGCAAAAGCGAGATAGAAGTAACCATTCATCTGTTTGCTGAACAGCGGGTGCATGCTTTCCAGTAATTGCGTGAACTGTGTTTCCGCTTCCTTGTTGCGGTTGATGCGGTACACTTCACCATGACGGTTGAATTCCACACTTTCTTTGAATGGTCCCTCAATGAGGAAACCATCATAGAGCCATTGCGGCGTGAGCATGAGAAAGGCATTGCTGAGCTCGCTGAGCATCACACGGTTCACGGGTGCCACATCGATGGCCTTCTGTTCGAACAGCTCATTCCGGTTAACCGGATAATCCTCCTCCAGCTTGCCAAGTATCTCGCGCGCCAGGCCCTGCGGGTCTTTACTATATTGTGATGGCTTTTGTTGTTCCAGCCATTCGAGCGTTTGAAAATCCTTGTAGGCGAGCAGGTAGTATTCGTTACGGCTTTCCAGCAAAAAGTGGAATCTTGTAAATTCCTGGAGAGGGTAGGCCTGGTTATTCAGTACGATGGTGGTGCGCAATTCCAATCCTGCCGGCTCTTTCACCACTTCAAACTGCAGTTGTGGTTTGTACACGCTGAATACACAGGGGCCTGTGCGGTAGTTCCCTTTTTCTGTTTTCACTTTATGGAACCATTTACTCAGGATGGCGAATGGCTTCAGTGTTTCCAGGGTGCCATGCAGCTCGCGGAGCATCGCATTGCGGTAGAAAGGTTCGTAAGCGATGCCGGCACGCTTGATGGTATAGCGTTGTTTCACCTGCCCGATAGTGGCATTGATATTCGCTTTGGAGAACTGCTGCAGGAGCTCACGCGCAGGTTTCGGCAATTGATCATAGTTCACCTTCAGTTCTGTGGCATCCAGTTCCTTGTTGATGAAGGTAGTGCCCTTGGCATTCTTCACTAT
This sequence comes from Pseudobacter ginsenosidimutans, assembly GCF_007970185.1. Lineage (NCBI taxonomy): Bacteria > Pseudomonadati > Bacteroidota > Chitinophagia > Chitinophagales > Chitinophagaceae > Pseudobacter > Pseudobacter ginsenosidimutans. The sequence goes on from NZ_CP042431.1 coordinate 5,001,944, forward strand.
GTGGAGGCTTTCCAGCACCTGGTGGTCTTCCAGCATTCTTTGAGGACATAATAACAGAACGGTCTTCAGCTCATCTTTCATTGCCATAGATAAAATCCGGACTTTTGGCCGCGAACATACAAATTTTTTCAGGAGCGATATTAAAAGTGAATGATCATTCACTTATCTTTGCCTCCTTATGCGGACCCGCGACGAAAATAAAGTACTTGCCATCAGGGAAAAGGCCATAGACCTGATGGTGGAGGAAGGTCTTGAAGGCTTCAGTATCCAGAAGCTGGCAAAGGCTGCGGGGGTCTCGCCTGCCACGATCTATATCTATTACAAAGACAGGGAAGACCTGATCATCCAGTTGAGTATCGAACTTACCAATACATTACTGGAATACAGTTTGCGTGATTTTGATCCGGCGATGAGTTTTTCGGATGGATTGAAGCTGCAGTGGAAGAACCGGGTGGCGCATTTCATGAAATTTCCCAAGCATGTGGAATTCATCGAGCATATCCGGTATTCTCCTTTGTACGAGCAGGTGCGTGCGCATATGATAGTTCAGTTCGGTGAAGCGATGGGGGCTTTCGTGCACAACGCCATCCGCAACAAACAATTGAATAAGCTGCCATTTGAAGTGTACTGGGCTGTGGCTTTTGCGCCTTTGTACCAACTGATGAAATTCCATTCCCAGGGCAGAAGCCATAAAAGTGAACATTTCGCCCTGAATAACAAACTCCTGATGCAAACCTGCGAACTGGTGATCAAAGGCCTTACACCATAGCAGTTATTTGCATTAACCACTACAATATATGACAACCATTGCCTCTTCAGAACAGAAGAAAGTTTTCAGTTCGTACCAGGTTTTCATGATTGCGATACTGGCCATCCTCCAGTTCACGATCATCGTTGACTTTATGGTACTAAGTCCGCTCGGCGCCATTCTGATGCCGAAGCTGGGGCTCACCACAAAGCAGTTTGGACTTGTGGTATCGGGCTATGCCATCAGTGCCGGTATTTCCGGGATCCTGGCAGCAGGCTTTGCAGACAAATTCGACAGAAAAAAAATGCTGGTGTTCTTTTACACCGGTTTTATCATCGGTACACTCTTATGTGCGCTTTCCCCCAATTTTGAATTCCTGCTGATGGCGCGGATCGTTACAGGATTGTTTGGCGGCGTGATCGGCTCTGTCAGCTTTGCCATCGTTACGGATATCTTCGCAGTGAATGTTAGGGGCAGAGTGATGGGCTTTGTGCAGATGGCATTATCGGCAAGCCAGGTAATGGGCGTGCCGATCGGATTGTACCTGGCCACGCATCTCAGCTGGCATGCGCCTTTCTGGATGCTGGTGATCCTTTGTTCCATCGTGCTGGTGCTGATCATTCGTTTTATGCAGCCTGTTACCGGGCACCTGGTGGCAAAGCATACAAGTAATCCTTTCAAACACCTGATGGCAACGGTTTCCAACAGGCAGTACCTGCTGGCTTTCGCCACAACAACACTGCTGGCAACAGGAGGTTTTATGCTGATGCCATTCAGCGCGGCATTCAGCAAAGGTAACCTCGGGCTGAGTCTTGATCAGATTACGCTGCTTTACATGGTTACCGGCGCTTGCAGTATGGTGATCGGTCCCTTTGTAGGAAAGGTGAGTGATAAGATCGGCAAGTATCCCATTTTCGTGATCGGTTCTTTCCTGACCATTACGATGGTGCTGATCTATTGCAACCTGGGCATTACACCACTGGGCTACCTGATGATCATCAATGTTGTGATGTTCACCGGAATCACTTCGCGCATGATCGCCAGCTCAGCTTTGCTGACAGTTGTTCCCGATATGCAGGACAGGGGCGCTTTCATGAGCATCAACTCTTCCGTGCAGCAGATCTCAGGTGGCATCGGTGCTTTCATTGCAGGGCTGATAGTGGTGGAAACGCCAACGCATAAGATCCTCCACTATGATACGCTTGGATATGTAGTGGTCTGCACCAGTCTGATCACAATCGGTATGATGTTCCTCCTGAACAGGATGGTCAAACGTATTATGGAAAGCAGGGCGATAGCGAAATAAGATCATTGATCTTTTGGATTGAACGCCGCCAGGATGCATGCCAGGCGGCGTTCCGTTCTTATTTGTGTCAGGCGGCAAAAAGTTTTTGCCCGTTATTTAATAACTTCCCTTTCCAAATTCAACCAATTCATGAGAACGAATGGCTTATTCCTGCCCCTGCTGATCCTTTGCTGCATTGGCTTCAGTACTATCCAGGCGCAAAATCTTTACATGCCTGCGGATATCCGCAAGGCATACGAAAAAGGCACCCGCTCCAAAGATGGTATGCCCGGAAAAAATTACTGGCAGAACAAAGCGCGATACAATATCGAGATCATCGCCAATCCTCCTGACAGGAATATCAGAGGTTCGGAAGAGATCGTATACATCAATAGCAGTCCGGATACCATCCGTAAACCCGAGCTCAAGATCTTTGTCAATTCCCACAGGCCAACCGTGCCGCGTGAAAAGGATTACTCGCCGGACTACAATACCACCGGTGTGAAGATCGAATCACTGCTGATCAACGGGAAGCCCTATACAGGCTCGCTGGAAAGCCTTGAATATACTTCCAACTCACTCAACCTGGCAACGCCTTTGATGCCCGGGGATTCAATGCGATTATCGATCAAATGGCAATATCCCTTTCCGTGCAGAGCGACAGGGAAGGAGCCATCGATCCAACCACTTTCTTCCTCGCTTATTTCTATCCGCGTATCGCCGTATATGATGATTACAATGGATGGGACAGACAGGACTTCACAGAAGGACATGAATTCTATAGCGATTTCAACGACTATACCGTCACCGTAAAAGTGCCGAAGAACTTTGTAGTATGGGGAACAGGTACATTGCATCAACCCGAAACACTGTTGCAGGAGCGCTTTGCAGACCGGTACAAAAGATCCATGACCAGCGATGAAGTAATCCGCATTGCATCGAAAGATGAAATGGCCGGCAAAAAAGTGACGGCGCAAAATGAACAGAACAGCTGGCGCTTCACAGCAACCGCCATTCCCGATATGACATTTGCCATCAGCGATCATTACACATGGGATGCATCCAGTGTGATAGTGGACCCGCTCACGCAACGCAGGGCCAGTGTACAGGCCGCTTTTAATGATACAGCTGCGGATTATCATCATATGGTGCGATTTGCTGGCGATGCATTGAAATGGTTCTCCAACAACTGGCCTGGCATTCCTTATCCCTACGAGAAAATGACCGTGTTCCAGGGATATGCCGGTATGGAGTACCCGATGATGGCGAATGATGAAACCTACGAGGATACTGTGTTTTCCCGCCTGGTGGCCGCGCATGAGATCGCGCATACCTGGATGCCTTTCTACATGGGCATCAATGAAACCCGGTTCGGGTTCATGGACGAAGGATGGGCTACCTTGTTCGAATATCTTTCCGGTCCTCCTTTCTATGGACAGGAGATGGCCGATGAATTGTTCAAAGGATTCCGTGTGACGGGCTGGACAAAGGACCGCTCCGGCGATATGGATATCCCCATCATCACACCAGGCACTTCGCTCACGGGCAAAGCACTTGGCAATAACCAATACGGCAAGGCCGCACTGGCCTATCTCGCCCTGAAAGATCTCCTCGGCGATGCGCAATTCAGAAAATGCCTGCATGCTTACATGGATCGCTGGCATGGCAAACATCCCATCCCCTGGGATTTCTTCTACACTTTCAATAATGTGAATGAAAAGAGCCTCGACTGGTTCTGGCAGAACTGGTTCTTCTCCACCAATTATATGGACCTGGAGCTGACACAGGTGATCAGGAAACCCAAAGGATCGGAAGTGCATATCAGCAATCCCGGCGGAATGGCCATTCCATTCGATTTGATCGTTACTTATGTGGATGGCAGCGTTGAAAAACGACACCTCACGCCGGCGATCTGGGAAGCAGATAATAAGCGGATAGTCCTCACCGTTAACAACAAGAAAGCCGTGAAGTCGGCCCTGATCGACGGCGGCGTTTTCCTGGATGCCAATCCGGCCAATAATAGTTACACAGCTCAATAACTCCCAACATGATCATCCTGATACAATGCAGAGACCAGGTAGGACTGGTGGCCGCCATTTCCGGCGTGCTGGCTGCGGAACAATTGAATATCGTGTCGCTGCGCGAGCATGTAGACAAGCAGGCGAATCTTTTTTTCATGCGCGTGGTGGCAGAGCAGGAGCGGGAAGTGGAAGGACTGGAGCAGCAATTGCTGAGAGTGCTTCCGTCAGATGCTGTAGTAAAAGTGAATCCCCAGCCCGAAAAGAAGATCGTGGTGCTGGTAACGAAGGAATACCATTGCCTGGCAGATATCCTGATCCGTGATTATTTTCAGTCGTTAGGTGCGCAGGTGCAGGCCGTGATCGGACATTACGATACACTGGAGGATATCTGCCGCCGTTTCGATATCCCTTATCATAAGATCGAGGCGCCTTCTTCTGCGCGGGTGCTCTTTGAACAGCAGCTGGAAGATCTCGTTGAGCAATATGCGCCGGATTATATTGTGCTGGCCAAATTCATGCGGATCTTATCGCCGGAGTTCGTAGCAAAATATCCGATGCGCATCATCAATATCCATCATTCCTTCTTACCTGCATTTGCCGGAGCGCATCCCTACAAGCAGGCATTTGAGCGGGGCGTGAAGCTGATCGGCGCAACAGCTCATTTTGTAACTGATCAGTTGGATGAAGGACCGATCGTATCACAGCAGATCATTCCCGTGAATCATTCCGCCACTACAGCTGATATGGTGAAGGCAGGGAAAGAGATCGAGACTGCAGTGCTGGCGCGGGGCTTGAGACTGGTGCTGGAAGACAGGGTATTTGTATATGGAAATAAAACCGTGGTATTCGATTAACCGTAACCGATGGCATTCAAATTGAACAATTGGGGAAAAGCGATCTTGGTCTTCTTGTGCCTGGTAGCTTCCATAGTGGGCTTCATGATCAAACTCCCTTCGGTTTTCAGGCATCACGACAAATTCCTGCACGCCGCTTTCTACTTTCTCGCTGCTGCATTCCTGAATATCCTCTTCACCAACAGGAAGCTGTTCCGGCATATCCTGATCTTTTTGATACTGTACCTGTTCAGCATCTCCATCGAATATGCACAGGAATACTCCAATAAATTCTTTCGCGTTAAGATTCATGGACGCTATGATCCTGAAGATGTGAAATATAATCTCATGGGATTGGTGGCATTCTCTGCCATCTGGCTGCTGTACTGGCTTGTATCGATGGCTATGAAAAGAGATGCTAAAGATACCTGATCGGAGTTTTGGCTTCATTGTTCTGCCATTTGGTTAGTTCTGTTTTTCGTTTGTAGTTGAATTTTGTATCAATAAAAACAAACGAAAAATGAAAATCGTATTGACAGGTTCCCTGGGAAATATCGGCAGGCCCCTTACAGAAAATTTAGTGAAAAATGGATTCGATGTAACTGTGATCAGCAGTAATCCTGAACGACAGCAAACCATTGAATCAATAGGCGCCAAAGCAGCCATCGGCAGTATCTATGATGCTGGCTTTTTGACTGAAGCGTTCAAAGGTGCAGGTATCGTTTATCTGATGGAAACGATGGAAGCTGCCGGGGATATGTTCGATCCGGAACTGGATTTCGTTTCTTCCATTGTTCGCGTTGGCGAAAACTACAAAGAGGCAATTGAAGCATCCGGTGTGAAGCAGGTGATCCACCTGAGCAGTATCGGGGCACATATGGAGAAAGGGAACGGCATTCTCGTTTTCCATTATCTGGTGGAACAGCTCTTGCGTCAGCTTCCTGATGATATAACTATCAAGTTCATGCGCCCTGTAGGGTTTTATATCAACCTGTTCTCCTTTGTGAATTCGATCAAGGAGAAGCGAGCCATCTTTTCAAATTATGGCGGTAACAAAAAAGAGCCCTGGGTATCGCCACTGGATATTGCTGATGTGATCGCAGAAGAAGCAGGGAAACCTTTCTCAGGCAGAACGGTTAGGTATATCGCGAGTGATGAAGTGAGTCCTGATATGATCGCCAAAGCGCTGGGAGAAGCTATTGGAATGCCAGAGCTGCAGTGGAAGGTGATCCCTGATGAAGAGCTGCTGAAGAGTTGGATCAATATCGGCTTCAATGTGCAGGTGGCAAAAGGCTTCATTGAAATGCAGGCTGCCCAGCGCAGCGGGGTGTTGTATGAAGATTATTACCGCAATCAACCCGTATTGGGGAAGGTGAAGCTGGCTGATTTCGCCAAAGAGTTTGCAAACGTATATTCAGGCTCGCATTGACACAGCTTTGCGCGGATTAGTTCGTAATTTCAACCACCAATTGAAACCCATGGCAAACCTGCAAACAAAAAGGATCAAAACCATCACCGGGTTCCATCAGCTCAGGGGATTGCCAAAACCTGAACATCCATTGATCAGTATCGTGGATTACAGTTCCATCAAACGAAGTGCCGATATAAGTGAAGTGAATTGGGTGTTGGATTTTTATATGATCTCGGTGAAGAAGGGATTGCAGGCCAAAATTAAATACGGCCAGCAGGAATACGATTTTGATGAAGGCGTGATGTTCTTCATGGCTCCCAACCAGGTCTTCAGGATCGAAGTTGAACCGGTGCAAACAAGTAAGCGTTCCGGGTGGATGTTGCTCATCCATCCGGATTTCTTATGGAACAGTGCATTGGCAAAGCATATCGGGCAGTTTGAGTTTTTCGATTACGCGGTGAATGAGGCTTTGTTCCTTTCCGATAAAGAAGAAAAGACCTTGAATGGTGTATTGCAGCATATAAAAGAGGAATATCATTCCAATATCGATAGGTTCAGCCAAAACATCATTGTCTCTCACCTGGAAGTGCTGTTGAATTATTCGGAGCGTTATTATAACCGGCAATTCATCACGAGAAAGATCGCAAACCATACTATTTTGACGCGGATGGAAGCTGTGCTGAACGATTGGTTTGGAAAAGAAGATCTGTTGACGAAAGGTTTGCCAACTGTTCAGGATCTCTCGGCTGCTCTGAATGTGTCGCCTAAATATTTAAGCAGTTTGTTGAAAGTGTTGACCGGTCAAACGGCGCAGCAGCATATTCACGACAAGCTGATCGGCAAAGCGAAAGAGAAATTATCTACTACAGATCTGTCGGTAAGTGAGATCGCGTATGAGCTTGGATTTGAACATCCTCAATCCTTCAGCAAGTTTTTTAAATTGAAAACTAAATTGTCGCCGCAGGAATTCAGGAAATCCTTTCACTCAAACTGATAAAAGGCATCAAAAACATAAACCAAAAGCAATCGAATGAGAAATCTGATTTACGCAATCAACCTGACTTTAGATGGATGCTGCGATCACACTAAAGGGATGGCGGATGAAGAGATTCATAACTATTTCACTGAGCTCATGGATGAGACAGATCTGTTTGTGTATGGCCGCAAGACCTATGAATTGATGGTTCCTTTCTGGCCGGATATGGCAAAGAGTCTGTCTGGTCCAACAAAAGCCATGAACGATTTTGCGGTGAAATTTGATGCGGTGGACAAGCTGGTGTTTTCAAAAACATTAACCAATGTAACAGATAGTAAATCGAGGGTGGTTGGAACAGACATCAAAGAAGAAATACTGAAACTGAAACAACAACCAGGCAAGGCAATGATGACCGGCGGCGTTTCTATTCCTACTCAACTGATTGAACTGGGACTGGTGGATGAGTTTATTTTCGTGATACAGCCGGTTGTGGCAGGAGAGGGAAGGAGATTGCTGGATCATGCAAAACTACAGGAGCAATTACAGTTGAAACCGGTTGGGTCGAAGCTGTTCAGGAGTGGAGGTGTTGCGCTAAGGTATCTGAAGTAGGCATAGTAATAATTCATTTTTCAAAAGCAGGAATAATATACTTCGCCAGGAGATCAAAGGCTTTTTTGGCTTTCCAGGAGTTGTAATTCCCTTGTGTGAAAACCACGACGATGCCCAAGCGCTCAATGATCATAATGTATTGACCTCCGTTTCCCGATGCAAATAGCACATTTTCCCGGAAGGTCTTTGTCTTGATTTCTTCCCTGTACCAATAATATCCATAGTAAGCCGGCTGTGGGATGGCAACAGTAGATTTGCTGAATTTTACAAATGAGAAATCGGTTATGGGAATGGGCGTGTTGGTGGACTGTTTGATCCAATTCTCTGATATGATCCTCTGGCCTTTCCAGATCCCTTTTTGAAGCACCATTTCTCCTATTTTCATCATATCGGAGGGAAGGATATAAAAGGAACCGGCAGTCATTCCGTTACCGCTGGGATCTATTGTCCACCTGTAATGCTTGATTCCCATTGGGTATAACAGGTATTTTTTAGCGAATTCCATTATTGACATTTTTGCTGCACGGCTTATGATCCCGCTCATGATCATTGGATCGCAGGATGTGTAGGCCCAAACTGAGCCCGGCTTATCCTTCATGGGTAAAGCAAGGGAAAACCTGATCCAGTCCTTTGTTGCCATCATATCGGTTTCACAGTCTTTTCCATCGTTGAACTCTTCGCAGTCGAAGCCTGCTTCCATTCGCAGAATATTTTCGATTGTCATGTCCTTTTTCCAGGCATTATTGCCTGAGAAATCCGTAAACTCCGGAAAGTAAGAATATACTTTCTGGTTGACGTCCTTGATAAATCCTTTATCTACGGCTATGCCGGCCAGAATGCTGGTAATGGATTTAAATGCCGAGCGGGAATCCTGGAGTGAATCTTTGTTCCATCCGTTGAAATACTTTTCATAAATTGATTTCCCATCTTTCGAAATCAAAATGCTATGAAAATCGGTATAATTATTACCGGTAACTGCTGTGGTCATGCTGTCAAGCAGACTGGCTTCATTCTTGTTGATGGGTTGACAATTTGCATTGTAAATTGCAGGTAGAAAAACAAGGATAAAGATGAATTTATGCATCTCTTAATATAAGCAAATGCGGCAAAACCACAAAATAATCTCATGGGCACTCAAATAATAAGACCAGCTACTTTGCAAGATCTTCCTGTATTATCTGAATTCTTACAGTTGCTGGTAAACGCCGAAAGGCCGTTTGATGTAACCTTACAGGAAGGAGCTCTCATCTACTATGATCTTAAAGAATTGATTGAACTTGATAACGCTGAACTGCTGGTGATCGAAATCGATGGCAGGCTGGTTGCTTGTGGGTATGCGCAGATCAGGCCTGCAAAAACTTATCTGATCCATAAGGAATATGCTCATCTGGGATTTATGTTCGTGCTTCCTGAATACAGAGGCCAGGGATTGAATCAGCAATTGATCGAAGGGCTCAAGTCCTGGGTAAGATCAAGGGGTATAAAAGAGGTGAGGCTGCAAGTCTATACAGAAAATAATGCTGCAGTGAGAGCGTATGAAAAAGCCGGGTTTAAACAGATACTCACGGAGATGCGGTATGAACTGGAATAGTATTCGGCGTACATGCTTCCATGGCATTTTCCTGAAAATGAGTTTGTTTTCCGGTAATTTCACCGCGGGGTAGGCGGTTAAACCTGCAGCGGGTACGGTAAGCACGATCCATACTGCCGTGCACATTGGGCTGATATGGAAAACCCTGCTTCATTTCTGGCTGAGGCATCGGTGTTAAGTTGTATCCGGTGCCTGGAACGGGTTGGCAACAATTTCTAACTTAGCAAAATGGATAAATTTATCAGTTTCGTCTTGCAATTCGGTCCTCTAAATCAACAACAAATTGACCTTATAGTAAGTAAGGCAATGGTGTTAGAACTTCGCAAAGACGAATACTATTGGGAAGCAGGAAAAACAGTCAGGCAAATCGGTTTTATTACCGAGGGGGTAATTCGTGTTTTTTATTACAACAATAAAGGAGAAGAAATTACCCGTTATTTCATTGATGAAAATCATTTGATCTTATCTGGCAATACCGTTGCCGAAATTTTTACGCCTTCCGAATACCTTTCAGCCATTACTGATTGCAAACTGGTTGTTTTTTCAAAACAGGACTGGAAAGATATTTCAGAAACGATCATTGGCTGGGACAACATTGTCCAAAAAATAATGACGAAACACCACAGCGAAAAAATAACGAGGAGAAGTGAGTTAGTTTCGCAAGACGGAACGGAACGTTATCTCGATTTTATTCAAAAATTCCCGACATTGGTTAACCGTGTGCCCTTATCATTCATTGCTTCTTATCTGGGAATTACACAATCTTCACTGAGCCGGATCCGGAAAAAAATACGCTAAGGTCATTTTTGGATAATACAAAAGTCGTTTTGACTAAATCTGCTTTCTGATTGCTGCTGAAATTTGCAGTAACAAATACCAGAAAAATGGATTTAAAGAACAGTTCCATCCTTATTACCGGAGGAACAAGCGGAATCGGATTAGGATTGGTAAAACAACTTATCAAAGAAGGCGCTACCGTTATCGTGACTGGTAGAAAGCTGGATGCGCTGAACGAAACCAAAAAACAGTTTCCCGGAGTACACGTTTTTCAAAGCGATGTGAGTAATCCTGGTGATATTGAAGATTTATACCAAAACGTTACAACGAAATTTCCGGATCTAAACATCATCATCAACAATGCCGGTTTAATGCGGCTAATTGATTTGCAGGACCCATCACTGGATTTGGAAAACATCAATAGGGAAGTAGCAACAAACCTTACCGGAACTATTCAGATGGTGCACCGGTTTCTACCACATCTGATAACTAAAAAATCAGCGGCCATCGTAAATGTATCCTCCGGTATTGCTTTTATGCCCTATTCCGCTGCACCCATTTATAGTGCCACCAAGGCAGGTGTTCGCGCTTATACACAGGCCCTGCGTTTGCAACTGGGAAATACGTCCGTAAGAGTTTTTGAAATGATACCGCCAGGCGTAAATACTAATTTACAAAACGATTGGATAAGAAAACCTAACCCGGGTATGATGATGAGTGTGGACAAGATGGTAAAAGTGGCTATCGACGGACTAAAGAAAGATAAAAAAGAACTAAAGCCATTCCTTATCAAAATATTAAGACTGGCGAGCAGGATTTTTCCAGGCATGCTTTTAAGATTTGGTCACCGGGAATTTATTGCAATCGAAAAAATGAAAAAAATAAAGCAATGAGAAAGATAATTCTTGCGATCATAATATTGGTTATTGGGCTAACAGGTTTTACTCAGCAACCTGCAGATAAGATCATCGGGCAGTGGGAAAGTATTGATGGAGAAGTAAAGCTGAAATTTGAAATTTTTAAGCAAGATGGAAAATATTTCGGAAAGCTTTTGTGGGCTTCCAATATGTTTGAAATTGATAGCAAAATCCCTAAGAAAGACAATAATAATCCCAATAAGTCATTACGGGACAGGTCCAGGCAAGGTATTGTGAACATAACCAACCTGAAATTTGAAAAGGGCGAATACAGCGGTGGAAAATTGTACAACCCTGAAGATGGTGATATTTACAGCTTAAATGCGAAATTGAGAACAGAGAACGAACTTCACTTTCGTGGTTATCTGGGTATTTCGCTCCTGGGTAAAACAATGAAGTTTAAGAGAATTCAATAAATTAGAAATAAGGGAAAGTCATGTTGAAAAGTATAGGTAATGCCAAATTCTCATTAAAAAAATGTGTTGAATCATGAATGCGCCTTATCGTATAAAATCCATCACAGAAGGCCATCGCATTGCAGGATTGGAAAAGCCACATCACCCACTCATCAGCATTGTTGATGTCTCAAAATTTACAAACAGCAGTAATGTTACGGCTGTGATTTTCGACTTTTATACCGTATCTATCAAGCGTGGTTGCAATAACTTATTTTATGGTCAGCAGAAATATGATTTTGATGAAGGCTTAATGGCGTTTATGGCCCCGGACAAATATTGAGGGGCGAAGAAGGTGGACTGCCGCCCAATTTGCAGGGGTGGATGTTGTTTATCCACCCTGATTTTTTATGGAATACGCCATTGGCAAAAAAAATAAAACAATATGAATATTTTAGCTATTCCACCAATGAAGCTTTATTTCTTTCCGATAAAGAAGAAACGATAATGAATGGAATTATCGATAATATTCGTTATGAGTATAATGCCAACATCGACAAGTTTAGCCAGGATGTGATTATAGCTCAGTTGGAATTGTTGTTTACTTATGCACAAAGATTTTACGAGCGACAGTTCATTACCCGGAAAGTAACCAATCATCAAATCCTTAGCCGTTTAGAAATGCTGCTTTCGGAATATTTCAATAGCAATGATTTAATATCAAAAGGCTTACCTACAGTTCAATTTGTATCAGACAGCTTAAATATTTCACCTTCTTATTTACGAAGTTTACTCAAAACACTGACGGGGCAATCAACGCAACAACATATTCATGACAAATTGATTGAAAAAGCCAAAGAAAAATTATCAACGACTGAATTATCTGTTAGCGAAATTGCTTATGAATTGGGCTTTGAACATTTGCAATCGTTCAGCAAGTTGTTTAGGGCAAAGACAAAGCAAACGCCTTCGGAGTTTAGGCAATCGTTCAACTGATGGATCAAAAGTAAAGCCAACAGCGGCACCCACCTTGCTTTTTTGCCAAATGGCAAATGATTTCATTTTTGATTGTACAACCTTTGTGTTATCAATTGAAAAAAGTAAAAAATGAAATCTAGAAATTTAGGCAGTCATGGCCTGGAAGTATCCGTTTTAGGCTTTGGGGCAATGGGATTAAGTTTTCCGAATGCGCCAACAAAAGAAGAAAGCATCAAATTAATTCGTGCGGCGGTGGAACAGGGTATTACTTTTTTTGATACGGCTCAGGGCTATGGGGAGAATGAGTTATTGGTAGGTGAAGCACTGGAACCCCTGCGCAAAGAAGTAGTGATTGCCACCAAGTTTGGATTTAAAAATGGTGATATACGTCAAGGATTGGACAGTCGACCGGAAACCATCAAAGCTGTAGCAGAAGCATCCCTGAAAAGATTAAGAACAGATGTGATAGATTTGTTTTACCAGCACCGGTATGATCCGGATGTGCCGATTGAAGACGTGGCTGGAACAGTAAAAGATCTGATACAACAGGGTAAGATAAAGCATTTTGGTTTGTCAGAAGCCAATGCCGAAACTATTCGTAAGGCGCATGCCGTTCTACCTGTAACTGCTTTGCAAAGCGAATACTCAATGTTTTATCGTGAGCCTGAAAACGAAATCATATCCATATTGGAAGAGTTGAAAATCGGTTTTGTAGCATTCAGCCCATTGGGCAAAGGTTTCCTGACTGGAATGATTACTGCCGATACAAAGTTTGACGTAACAGATCCCCGGAATTTATATCCACGTTTTTCCGAAGATAACAGGAAAGCCAATCAGGCATTGGTTGATTTGGTTGTTTCCATTGCTAAAGAAAAAAACGCAACGGCTGCACAAGTCGCACTGGCCTGGTTGCTGGCTCAAAAACCTTTCATAGTCCCGATTCCTGGAACATCAAAACTACACCGGTTTCAGGAAAATATTGGTGCTATAAACGTTTCTCTAACCAATGACGAGCTAAGGAGGATCAATATCGCATTGGCAACCATCAAAATTGCAGGTGAACGCTATCCTGCACAAATACGACAAACAGCGGAAAAAAAATAACGACTAATTGATGGTCCCTTCCTGACCGTATATGGCAAAGAGCCTGTCTGGTCCAACAAAAGCCACGAATGATTTTTCGGTGAAATTTGATGCGGTGGACAAGCTGGTGTTCTCAAAAACATTAAGCAGTGTAGAGATAGTAAAACAAGGATTGTTGGAGCGAACATCTGGGAAGAAATACTCAGATTGAAACAACAACCAGGCAAGGCAATGATGACCGGCGGCGTTGCTATACCTGCCGGCATTCATGCGCGTTGGACGAAAGAATGCCGGCATCTCAAAAGCCTTATACCGGTTCGGTGCTGATCAGATCAGCCTGCATTGCTTTCCAGCATTTCCAGGATCCCTTCATTCCTGATGATCATCATTCCCTGCCTGTCTTCCGTGATGCCTTCCTGCAGCCTGTAGGTATACCTGGGCTTAGCGCCTTCCATGATAGTGGGCATGAACAATGACTGGATATTGTTATGTTTTTTCAGGGATTCACCCACTTCAATGATATGCGTGGAAACGATGAACAAACAATTTCTGTATTCAGCAAATCCTTCTGTTACTGCCAGGGTTCCATCGAATGCATCTTTTACATTGGTGCCTTTGAACAATTCATCAAACATCAGCAGTAATCTTTTGCCACTGGCGGCAGCATCGGCTGCCTGCTTTACCCGCACTACTTCTGCATAGAAATGGCTATAGCCCAATCCGATATTATCGGCCACATTGATACTCGAGTACATCCCTTCACGAACTGAGAATTCAAACATATCCGCAGCCACCGGAAATCCCATGTGTGCGAGGTATAAACCGATACCCACAGATTTCATCCAGGTGGATTTTCCAGCCATATTGGCGCCGGTAAGGAATAATACATTGCAGGTCCCGTTCAGCAATAGATTGTTGCCTGTTGCTTTATCTATACAAGGATGGTGAAGGGCTGCCACTGAAAAGCAATTGTTCTCCGGAGGGAATGCTCTGGCATAGTTGAATTTCCTGCTGCGCGCTACATCACTAATGGCAATATACACATCCACTTCGTAGATGAACTGTAGCAGATCCTCCAGTTCGGAATTGTATTTTTCCTTCAGCAAATGATCATAATACGCAATGGTTTGTACCGGCAATGATTGATAGATATCTGTATTACGTACTTTTTCCAGTTTCTTGTCGGCAAGAAGTGTTTGGATCGATCTTATACGATTGGCATAAGGACCGGTTTGCAACTGTTGACTGTTTACAAATTCGAAACATTTGTTCAGGATTACGATGGTTGCCTGCAGCCCCTGCACATTCTTTTTGAAACGCTCATCCCTCGTGAGCTTCGACAAACATTTTTTTACAAATGTTCCTGCCAGCACCATCGCCGCATTTTTGCTCACACGGATATCGAGGTACTCACGCATGAGACTTACTTGTTGCACATCGAAAGGAAATTGTATCGCTGCCTGCTGGAAACTCCGGAAGATCCTGCTTCTTTCATTGATGACCTCTGCGCTGGTGAGCGGCGTACGGAACATCGCATCCAGCAATTGTTCTGCTCCTCTTGTTTTGACCCTGTTGAATAAATGATAAACTGATCCCTGCCGGAATTTACCGAGCAGGTTCAACTCTTCGAGCGTTTGTTTGTCTATGCTAAAACTCATGGTTAATATTTTTAATCAGGCTGTGCCGTTAAGCTTTCTTCCCGTTTTTCAAGGTTTCCAAAATGCCTTCGTTCCTGATGATGATCATACCATGACGATCATCGGTAATTCCCTTTTCAAGCGTATAAGTGTATTCTGGTGCATGCCCCTTCATTTTAGTTGGTAAATACAGGAAGCCGATATTGGGTTGTTGTTTCAATTCTTCACCTGCTTCCACAATATGGGATGAAATAATGAAGAGGCTGTTCGATTTGCCGGCGAATCCGCGCGTGACAGCCACCGTGGCTTCATGCGCATCCTTCACATTGGTGCCGCGGAACAATTCATCAAAAAGAATGAATAATGATTTGCCACTGCTCAGTTCGCTGGCCATCTTTTTAACCCGCAATACTTCTGCATAGAAATGACTGGCGCCGATGCCCAGGTTGTCCGGGAGATTCACTGTGGTGTACAAACCATCCAGCACGGAGAACTCCATCGAATTGGCTGCCACAGGGAATCCCATATGCGCTATATACAATGCTGTGCTCAGCGATCGCAGCATCGTTGATTTACCGGCCATATTGGCCCCGGTCAGAAATATCACATTCTGCTGTTCATCCATTCTTACATTGTTGCGCACTGCATTAGTGAGCGTTGGATGGTACACGCCTTCCAGGGCTAGTACGGGTTTTCCTTTGCTGAGCGCGCGGGGAAATACAAAGCCACGATCAGTGGCTGTTCTGGCCACAGCAATATATACATCCAGCTGATAAAGCTGTTTCAGCAGGTTTTCCAAATGAATTCTTTGTGCCGCTCTGAACAGGGAATCGAATGCCGTAACTGCCGCATATGAGATCTTGTTTTTTCCGGCTCCCTGTTTCAGCGCGGGCTCAAATGCAGGATTGGATAAGATCTTTTCTATGATCGTTCGCTCATTGATATATTCACTGAGTTGCTGCACATCATTTCGCTCAACAAAAATCTGGGTGAGATGTAAGAGATCGATAATTGCAGACACTCCATTCTGCACTTCCTTTTCGCTTAACTGAGTCTGATGCTGTTCGTTGATATTTTGGAACAAATACTTTTCAGTAACATCAAAAATTGAAGCATCAAAAGGGAAAACCAGATTTGCCTTCATGAACTGGGCAATGGTATTGCTTCGCTGGTTGATGGCAGTTTTGTCACTCAGGGGAGATTTGAACAACACTTCCAGTAATGCTTCTCCACCACGGGTATGCGCATTGTTGTAAATGTCATAGATCCCGTGACCGTCTCTTTTCCCAAATATGCCGAGATCATCGATGGTTTGTTCATCAGTTTGTAAATACATCGTTGCTTATTTTCTTTTTCTACGGATCAATACGATGGCGCCAATGCTCAGCAGTATCGCAGGCACCACCCAAAACATTATTTTCTTCTGATAGTATGCTGCGTGTTCCCCGATCTTTAGCAATACATCTTCTGGTTCTTTCCTGGTGGCTACAAGCGGGAACAGATTATACGCCATCCAACTGTAGATGGATGTGAGGAAAGTATTATTGTTTGATAAGCGCCTGTTACTGGCGAGGTCGGCATCACCACTGATCACCAGCCGCTGCTCTTTTCCGTTGATGGTCCTTGTCAGATTTTTGATCACAGAAAAACTTTGTTGTTTGAGATCGCCTGCTGCTGCATTGAAGGGAGGCAGGATGGAATCGATCACAATAGTTCCCCTGCTGAGCCAGGTGGCATTGGGTATGGTATTGGCGAGTGAATCAATTTTCCAACCGGCAGGTTGCAGACTGGTGACAGCTGTAACGCCGGGCAACAGTGCATAATCATTCAGGTTTGCTATCGGTTCTGCCAATGTTCTGCTACTGGCGGATACCAGCGCATACACTTTATCAGGTGTTTCGTCCTGGGTTGGATAAACAAGTTGTCCGGGCTCCAGTTGCATACCTAATGGGGCCAGTAAGGGATTCAATACATGTTGTTTGCCGGGCTCTCCGTAGAACATGCAATTACCACCTTTGGCAATGTACTGGTTGATCTTTTCAGTAACAACGGGACTAAGATCCATTTTAGGATCAGCGATCACCAGCGTTGTAAGTTTATCGGGAATGGATTGGGTATGCAGGTTGATGGTATCCACATCAAACCCGATATTGATCATCGACTTCCTGTGTTGTTTACTGGTTGTATGTGTAGCATATTCCCGGTCTCCCCATTTGTAAATATTCCTTTCAAGAGAACCTGTGCTGAAGGCAACCGAAGGCATGGGTGTTCCCTGCACTCTTTTGATAGCGGCCATCACATTGGTTTCATCGGGCCAGAAATTATTATCATCGAATGTGCGGAGTACTGCAGTATGCCCTTTGAATTTTAATTGCATCACCAGTTTTTCCTGTTCCGCTGCGAGGTTGATATCAGCCTGTACTTTGTTTACCGGGAGGTACATATCTTCAGACCGCCCGCTCATCTTGCACATTTCTTTTACGATTGCTTCCACAGATTTATGTGGGAACAATTTGGTTAAACTCTGCGGATCTGCGATTGTATCATACGCATAGTAATAAACATATTTAAAACTGATATCCGGTTTGAACCGCAGGTACATGTCCCAGAACTGTCCCAGGTAATTGCTGTTGCGGCTTTCGGGCATTCCATAGATGAGGTCATTTTGTTTACCGAGCAGATTGGAATACATCGTTACCTCCAGGGTGCTATCGCCCAACTCCTTCAACAACTGTTGTGTTTTCGGGTGCAGTGTATTTCTTTGGGTACTCGTGGCGTCGAGGTATCCTGTGAGCGCCGGACGCGAACTGATATAACCAAGCAGCAGTACAACCACCAGTGTCAACAGGGTTCTGCCAGCTTTGATATGCCAGGGTCTGTACTGTAGTTTACCGGAAAGTCTGAAGCAGGTGAATACAACAAACATCCCTGGCACCAGTATGAAATAAAACAGGTCCCTTGTGGTGATGAGACCGTTCAGCATTTTGTCTGCCCGGCCCTGCATGGAAAGGAACCAGGTAAGGTCTCTCACAAAATCATACCGCTGCCATAAGCTACCAATATAGATCAGCGCCCAGATAGTTAAGAAAGTGGCAATGGCAGATACGATCTGCGATTGACTGAGACTACTCAAAAACAGGCCGATAGCGGAATACGCACATACCAGTAAATAGAAACCCAGAAGGGCCGATAGTAATGCGCTGCTGTCAACCTGTTTGATATTCATCATTCCTGTTACCAGAAAAATAGCCACGATCAATACCAGGATCATATTGTACAACATGATACCAAGATATTTTCCCAGCACCACCTTCCTGATACTGATGGGTGAAGAATAAAGCAGTGCACTGGTGCCCATCAGGTAATCCCTGCTGATCAGTCCCATCGTTAACAATGGGATGATCAGAAAAAGATTGCCGCTGATACTGGTAAAAAATCCACCCAGCAGGAACACATCAGCTGTGAGCCCGTAGAAGGTGTGCAGGGCTTTGAATGAAGGAGCATTCTTAAGTTGCACTTCCTGGATATTCGCGAGATAGTGAATGGTGTTTGTATAGGAATGAGCACAGCTGATAAAAAAGATCAGCAACACAAACCAGGCAATCGGGGAGTAAAACAAGTTCCGGAACTCATTCTTTGCTATACTGAAAATGATTTTCATAGCGGATCGTTTATTTTCTTTTTCTTCTGATTAGAATTATCACGCCAGTTATCAGCACTAAGGATGGCAGTATCCAGGTGAAAACTATTTTCTGAATATAGGCCCGTTTCATTTTTACCAGCAGCCAGTCGTCTTTTGCCTGTGGCCTGGGTGTATAGATGGGGAACTTATTGTAGGCGGTCCAGCTATACATAGAATAGAGCATGGGAGTAGTTCCGTCCCAGATCCCCTGATTGCTGAGTATGTCTGCATCACCGGTCACGATAATTCTTTGTTCCTTCTGACCGATGGTCCTGGAGAGTTTGGTGATCACCGGTGCAGAAACTTCTTTCTGATCACCTGCTGCCGGATCAAAAACAGGCGCCGTAGAATCAACAATCAGTTTTCCTACTTTCAACCAGCTCTTGTTGGGAGCAGATAAAACAAGTGGAGTTGAATGAAATCCGTTTTCACCTTTTCCAGACAGGCTGGTGGCTCCTCTTATTTTCAGAAAGAGTGAGTCTTCGTAGATGCCATTTGCCCAGAGGTATTTTGATTGCCGGAAAGTTCTTTCTTCAGAGAGGTTGAAAGCAGTGGTATCGATAAAACCTGTAATTTTTTCCGGTGTTTCATGTTTGCTGAGTTGGACCAGCTGTCCATCCTGCAATTGGATACCTGTCTGTTTCAGCAATGGATTTAATACCTGTTGTTTGCCTGGTTCTCCCAGGATGATCATATTACCTCCTTGCAGCAGGTATTGCGTGAGCTTGCCCATAACAGTATCGGTATAAGCAACACGCGGATCGGCCAGTACCAGCAAAGAAGTATTGACTGGTATATTGTGTGTGGAAAGATTCAGTGTATCCAGATCAAACCCGGAATTGATGAGAGATTCCAGTCCCCATTTGTCGGCAGTATGTAACGACAATTCTCTTTCTCCTCTTTTGTAAATGCTTCTTTCCAGTTGTCCGGATACATAGTAAACCTGTGGAATTGGTTTATTCAGCAGACGGCTCAGTACTGCATTGATATTGCGTTCCCTGGGCCATGGTTTCGCCGGGGCATGCGTTCTCAGAATTGTTTTTCTTCCCTGGTATTCCAGGGTCATTAATAATTCCAGGTTTTCGGATTCCAGTTCTTTCAGGTTGGGCATTTCGGCAGCCGGTTTGAACAATGCCGGATCCACCTGTAGCATTTTTGCTTTCAGGCCGGCAATCTGTTGCAAGGTTTTTCCTGGATATTTTCTGAAGAGGCTGCTGTCAGTTTTTTGGATGCCATAATAGTACACATACTTAAAGTGGATATCTGATTTGAAACGCTGATAAGGCCACCATACTTTTTCCAGGTAAGTATTGCGTGCGGCGGGTAGCCCAAAGTTTGCTTTCTGATCCAGGAGATTGGTGTACAGGGTTATTTCCAATGGACCCTCATTCAGCTCCCTGATGAGTTCCTGTGATCTTGGATGTATGCTGTGAAGTTGTTGTGCAGTGGTATCGAAGTATACATTGTTAGCCGGACGGGAAAAAACATAACCTGTCAGTACGCAGATCAGTATCAGCGAAAGATAACGGCTCACCCTTACATACCAGACACGGCTTTCAGTGCCATGCTTCAGTCTTAATAAAGTAAATCCAATGAATGCGCAGATGATGAGAAGATAATAAATGATATCGCTGGTGGTTATGAGCCCAGACAGCATATTGGTGATCTTATTGGAGATCGCTAAGAACCAGGTGATATCCCTGAAGAATTCATACTCCTGCCAGAGTGTTTGAATGCGTGACAACAGAAACAACACCGTAAAACTGGCCAGTGCCGATACGATCTGGTAACTGGTAAGGCTAGACATGAATACTGCAATCGCAGTCAGGGCGCTGAGCAACAGGAACAAGCCCAGCAAACCAGAAAGGAGAGGAGGAAGATCAAGCGATCTGATATCAAAGAATCCAAGTACTATGAATATGCCGATGATGGCAACAAGGATGAAATTATACACCGTCAATCCCAGAAACTTACCCAGTACGATCTGCCTGAGTTTAACCGGCGATGAATACAAGAGCCTGATAGTACCATTGTTGAATTCCTTGTTGATGACGCTCATCGCCAGCAGTGGAACAAACAGGTACAAGTATTTTAAGATCACAAAAAACAGCCCACTTCCCAGGGTATTGTATATGTTTTTGGTGTAGGACTCATCAATATTATAAAAGAGAGGTTTGGGGTTATTTCTTTCCAGCATCTCGGTAGCTGCCGCATATCCCAACATTGGGTTTGTATAGAAGTAAGCTGTCATCACCAGCATGGTGAGCGCCAGGAACCAGCCAATCGGTGAATAGAACAGATGGCGGAGCTCGTTTTTGGCGATTTTGAAAATAATACGCATCAGAGTGATTTTACTTGCCTGGTAGATTAGTGATTGGATTGGGATGATAATTGTTTGAACACATCATCCAGCAATCCTTTGTCCTGACCGATTTCACGGAGTTTCCATCCTTGTTGTGCACTGGCATTGATCAGTCTGGCGTTCATCTCTTCATCACCATTGTAATGAATACGGACCTGTGAAGGATTGAGGAATTCTACGGATTCAACGCCTGGTATTTGCAGTAATGCTTCTTTGGATGGCGGGTTGTCGAATTTGACGAGTATGGCGTTTGCCTTCGTGTAATTGTTGAAAGCATCCATTGTATCGGAGAACACGATCCTCCCGCTCTCGATCATAATGATATCCCTGCAAAGCAGGTTGATCTCGGAAAGGATATGTGAGGATAATAAAACAGTGTGTTCGCGGGCAATTTCTTTGATCAGTTTTCTGGCTTCGATGATCTGGTTGGGATCAAGGCCGTTGGTGGGTTCATCCATCACCACCAGTTTAGGCTTATGGATGATGGCCTGTGCAATGCCCACCCGTTGGCGATAACCACCTGAAAGATTTTTGATGAGGCGAGAGCTGATATGAGACAGACCGCATTTGTCTTTCACTTCTTCAACAGCTTTCTTAATTTGCTTCTTATCAATTAGCCTGAGCTCTGCGCTGAAGACGAGGAATTCATCAATGGTGAGATCGGTGTACAGTGGCGCCTGCTGCGGGAGAAAACCAATTTCCCTTTTTACAGCTTCGGGGTTCTTTCGTTTATTGATCCCATTTATGAATACTTCTCCTTCGGTTTGATTCAGGGTGCCGCAGATGATATTCATGGTAGTGGATTTGCCGGCGCCGTTGGAACCCAACAGACCCACGATCCCATGCTCTGCAATTTCAATATTGATATCCCGTATGGCCCATGCCCTGGAATAACGGTGGGATAGATTTTCTGCTTTTAAGATCATCACTTTATATTTACTGTGTTTGAAATAGAACAAAAGGTCCCCCCTGATCAATGCAGCAGGCTGCTTTGACCGGTTATTGAATGCACTTCAAAAAACAGGGGAGACCTTATTCCATGGCTATGAATATTTTATTCAGGAAGTTTGAATCCGGCTTCCTGCGCGATGTTTCTGATGATGTTGAATTTTTTCAGGATGAATGCATCACCGGAATACAGAGCAGTGAACTCCTGTGCTGTGTAATAAAATGCCGCAGTGAGGAATGCCCGGCTGTCGTCCGCTTCCCTTGGAAGACAGGGATAGGTTATCTCCCTTGGACCTTCACCGGTTCCATACACTGTATATCGCAACAAGCCGGTTGGGCGTGGTGGTGGGATCATAGCCGGAGGAAGAAAAGTCAGCGGGTATCCGGAGTATACATCGATCCCCATCGACTTGAAAAATTTAGCTTCAGCTCTCGATACACTGAAAAAATCCTTTTGCAGTTTATCACCGGCAACTTTAGTCAGCCGCCTTTCAGCAATACCTGCCAGTATGGAAGCTGCGTACATCTTTCTTTCTTCACTGTTCATGACTGTTACATCCTGCACGGAAATGCCAATGGTATTGAACCCATGCCAGCTGGTCCAGCCATGTGCCAGCTCCACCTGTTTCAACAACAAACTGGTATAAAATGTATCGATCAGGAAAATGCTCGGGATCACAAATTGGTCCGGTAGCCCCGGGAGTACATTTTGTTTTACCAGGTCCAGTACAGCCGGAATATTTTCTTTATTGTCGATCAGTTTGAACTTGATATTGGCGAGATCCGATATCGAATATTCCAATGATAATGTTACATAAGAATAGCGGGGGAGCTCACCCAGATCACTGATCCTTTTTCTGTGAATGGTGTCATTATAAAAGCTGGCAATGCCGGTGCTTTCATAGAACCCGTAACGTGCATGATCTGCGGGAACATCAGGATTGTCCTTAACGATAAAATAGTTCTCATCCTGTTCACTTGGGTCCAGTGTTTTTT
Organism: Pseudobacter ginsenosidimutans; assembly: GCF_007970185.1. Lineage (NCBI taxonomy): Bacteria > Pseudomonadati > Bacteroidota > Chitinophagia > Chitinophagales > Chitinophagaceae > Pseudobacter > Pseudobacter ginsenosidimutans. Next base: position 5,025,193 of record NZ_CP042431.1, read on the forward strand.
CTTTGCGACAGCCTGTTATCAATAACAGTCCTGCTGCCAGGCAGGGATATACTATCGATGCAACGGAATTCAACAATATATTTTGTTTCATGATGATGAGCATTGAGGTGAATGATGAAATCACTGCTTATTGTTTCAGCGGACGGCCAGGCCTTGGTTCATTGATCAGCATTCCCCGGTTGAATTCGATCTCATCATTGGGAATAGGTACAATGTATGCAGCGGCATCCTGTGCATAAGGGCTCAGTTCGTAATAACCGATCTCAGTATATCCGCTGCCGGTATTTGCGTATGCCTTGTGTTTGATCGATTTGCTGAATGGGTATTTTGCATTTACTGCATACCGGCGAAGATCGAACCAGCGATGGAATTCAAAACAAAGATCCAGTCTGCGTTCCTCCCGGATATTACTCATCAGTGCGGCGCCTTCCGTTGTGATGGCGGTCAGATCAGCAGGTTTGAACCTGTTCTTTCTTAATTCCTGTAAGCTGTTGCGGGCTTCTTCAAACTGATCTGTTGAAGCCAGCGCTTCGGCCCGGTTCAGGTATACTTCGGAAATGCGGAGGAGAAAATTATCTGATGCGTCATTGGTGGTGGCATTGATGTTCTTCCTCTTTTTTGCCGCTTTCAGGTAACCTTTGCTGCTTTGTATAAAGAAAGCCTGTCTGCGCAGATCGGTAGGGGAATAGCTGGTAGCGAGCTCATCAGACACGCGATAGAACGGGCTGCTGGCAGCATTGTCGCTCAGCCTCATGAGATCCGGAATAGCAGACCCGCCCATGGTAAAGATCACTTCAGTAGCAGAACGGGTGAGAAAATCATCCCCGGTTGTATGATTGTTGAGATCCTTTATCGGGTAACGTTGGGTATTGATCACTTTGTCTGCATATAAAACCGTCTTTTCATAATTCCCTGTATAGAGATAAACCCTGCAGAGTAATGCCTGTGCCGCAGCCTGGTTGGCTCTTGACGTGGAGGTTTGATTGGCGCCTTCCAGTTCTTTTTCTGCATCCAGCAGATCGGCAATGATCTGATCATACACCTGCCTGGTACTGCTGCGTGCAATGAACTGATCCTTGATGGTTGGATCGGTTCTTAACGGCACGCCAAAATCAGTGCCCGCAGAAGAAGGATTGTATGGTTTTCCATATAAGTTCACCAATATGTAATAATACATGGCCCGGAGAAAATGAGCTTCCCCGGAGATCCTGTTCAATGCAGCGGCAGGTTCTCCTTTGTCTCTCAGATCAGGGATGCTTTGGAGAATAGTATTGATACGGGCGATCTTATTGTAGAGTCCAATAAAATATGGATCATTTGACTGTACAACTCCATTGATATCCATGCGTGGTTCTGCCTGCCAGTAATGAAATCCTGTATAACTGTAAGGGATAGCGCCGGCATTTTCTACCTTACCCATTTCTGCATCATCATCCATGGAATGGAAATAAGACTTGTTGATATCGCCGGGCTGATTCAAATACTTATAATAGGCATCTCCCACCAGCACTTCATCCAGATCGGCAGCAGATTCAACGAAACTCTTGTTCTGGGAATAGGTAGATAAGAATTTCTTGCAGGAGCTGGTACTGATAAAAAACAAGCAAAGCAATGGGATCAATTTCCTGTTCATATATGTATGCATGGCTATGTTTTTAGAAACTGAGGTTGATATTGAGCGCATATACAGGTCTGATTGAAAGATTGATATTAGGAGCGGAGCCGGATTGTGAGGGATCCTGACCGCGTAGCGCTTTATTGGCGATTGTGAAAAGATTATTACCTGTGAGCCTTACAGTTGCTCCTTTTATACTCCATTTCTGACAAAGCTCCTTGTTGAACATATAAGCCAGCGAGATATTCTGCAATTTCAGGTAGTCTCCTGAAACCACACGCAGATCTGAATTATCATACATCTGATAATAATCACTGGCAAAATTGTTCACCGCATTCAGATATGGCGCCATGCCCCACCAGGGCACCTGCCCTGATGCGTCATTGAGTTTTTTACCTTGAATGGCTGGTATATTGGTGTACACTTCATCGCCGGGAGATCGCCATCTGTTTACGAATTCCTTCCGCAGGTTTTGTTGTGAGCCGGGTCTGAAAGTACCATACTTACCAGAGGCGATTTGCAGCAGCCTTACTTTATTGCCGATACTATAGGTGAAGGTGATATCGAGCATCCAGTTGCGGTACACAAAACTATTATTGATCCCTGCCTGTATTACAGGCTCTCTTCTGCCGGACTCCACCATTACCATTTCAAGCACCTGGTCCTTTGTCATTTTCTGGTACCGGGCAAATAGCTCGGCAGCTTTTTCAGGTTCTGCTCCGTAGAAGATCGGGTAACCATACTGGTGATCCAGGGACTTGAAGCGATAAGAATAAAAGGTGTTGATGGATTTGCCATTCACAGGCACACGGCCGTTCAGGTAATCCTCATAATTGATGGTGGCTGCATCTGCCATTACATTCCGGCTGTTCACGTTATTGTTGAGCAGAGTGTTGAATACCTGCGACATTTGTGGGTCGATCCGCCAGATAAATCCTCTCTTGTTACCCTTGCCCATATTATCGATGACCCTGAATTGCAGCGCAATTTCAACGCCCTTGTTTTCCAGCACACCACCATTGACCACATAATTGCTGATACCGGTGATCCCGGATACTTTCTTGGAAAGGAAGGCATTGGTAGTTTTATTGTAGAAATAACTCAATGTGCCGCTGACCCTGCTTTGCAGGATAGAGAACCGCAGACTTCCATTATAGTCATACTTTTTTTCCCAACCCAGGCCGGGATTCGGAAAGGAGATGATATTGGATCCGTTGGTGAGATAATACGGATCCACGGATCCTCTTTTGATCACTGTATAGGGTGTGGATTGATCATCCGGCATATTCCCCTGAACGCCAAAAGAAAATGTCAGGGCCGCAAGATCGATCCATGACTGGCGGCGGAGCAGATCCTCATGCATATTCCATCTTCCGGAGAGTGCCCAGGTGGGCAGGAATTTTTCATTGCTTCTCGATCCAAATGCATTCGAGTACTCCTGACTGGTAGTGGCTGAAAATATGAACCGGTCGTTGAAAATATAGGAGGCCACCAGGAAGCTGCGCAATGAATTCTGTTTTCCTTTTGTGATGGTGCCGTTTCCGTTTTGCGACATCCAGCTGGCAAAGGCCGGATATTTCACCGGGTCAACGATTGCAAAGCTATAACCACGACCGGGATAATAACCCCTGCTGGTAAGATCAAATGAATGAGTGTTGTTGGAAATCAGCTCGATGCCTGCATCTGCATTCAGTTGATGCAAATTCCGCCGGTCGAGCGACCTGTAAAAACTGATACGGCTATTGACCGTGTAATTCTGCCTCCGGGTGGTTTGCTGACGAAGTTGTCCTCCAAAGGGCATCACATTTAGTTTATCATCGAAAATCCCTTCCAGGGGTTTGTAGGCATTGTATTTCACCTGTGCAGCCCATTCTGTATTTTCTTCGAACCATGTTTGGTGATCGGCATTTCCACCAGTGTAGGCTAATGTGGAATTCCACTGAATGCCTTTGGCAATTTCATAAACGAGATTGGCCCTGGCGATGTATTCACTGTTCTCCACCAATTCACCGGTATGATCCATTTCATTGACGATATTCATCGATCTCAGATCATAATTGCGTGCGCTAATGGAAGTGGAAGAGCTGAGGGTGGAATAATAATAAAGGGAGCCGTCTTCATTGTACAAAGGAATGGCGCGGCTGGCTCCATATGCATAATTGAGCAGGCCGATTTCGGATGGTGTATATCTTCTTTTCCCTTTGTTGATCTCAAAACTGAGATCGGCCTTGAGTTTACCGTAACTGAGCAGCAGGTTGGCTGAACCAGTGTAGCGATCATTGGTTTCTTTTTTGATCACGCCCGGTTCGTTTTGATAGCCAAATGAAACACGATAACTGGCCGATGCAGTTCCTCCGCTGACACTCAATGTATGCGTAGTGGCAAACTGGTCCTGCATGGTGTTGCCGAGCCAGTCGGTATTGATCGTTTCTGCTCTGTCCACCAGTTTTTTGAATGTGTTGTAATCGATCCTTCCCTCGGAATAATCCAGCATGGCTTTCTCGTAGGCTTCCAGTGCAACACCACGGATAGGGATCTTCTTGTCGATCATTTCCCTGGATACGTCTATTCTTTCCCGTGAGTTCATCATGTACATCGATCTGTCTGTATACCTGGGTCTTTGTGTAAAGGATCCTGTTACATTGTAGTTCACAACAGGAGGGCCGGGCTTTCCTCTTTTGGTAGTGATCACAATCACGCCATTGGCGGCTCTTACGCCGTACAGGGCAGCAGCGGTGGCATCTTTCAATACATCGATCTGATCGATGTCGTAAGGATTTAAACCGGAAATGGCATTGCCGAGCAGGTTCACAAAATCCGGGTCATTGATCCTGTCGGCCGGAATTGGAATTGGGTTGGTGCGGATGATCCCGTCCACTACCCAGAGTGGTTCGCGGGAACCGAGTACTGTAGAGGTTCCCCTGATCCGCAGTTTGGGTGCGGCGCCTGACTGACCGGAATTTTGCATATAGGTCAATCCGGGAATGCGACCTTCCAGCATTTTGTCTACGGTGTTGAAACCCGGCTGCATGATGGAATCCATCTTTACTGAACTAACGGAGCCGGTCAGGTATTTCTGTTTGATCTTCTGATAGCCATTGTACACTACGGCATCGTCCAGTGTTTTGTCTTCCTGCATCATCCTGATCATGATGCGTGTACGACCATTCACATTTTCCTGATATTTCTTAAAACCAACATAGCTGAAGATCAGAACGGCATTGGGGTCTATATCGCGAAACGTGAATTCTCCTTTCTGATCGGTTGCAGTGCCTGCCTGTGTTCCTTTGATGGTTACACTCACACCCGGCAGCGGATTCATATTATTGTCCAGCACCAGACCTGTAATATCGAGGCGCTGGATTTCGGGGAGCAGAGAGGATGCGTTTGGAGTTATTCCGGCTGGTGGCCCCGTAGCTTTCCGCGATAGAAAAACAGATTTGACAGACAGGGTGAAGTCAATGGGCTGGTCCCTGAATAATTCTTTCAGGAATTGTTCAAGCGGGAGATCCTTGACCTGAAAAGTAACAGGCTTTACATTCTGCAATACATCATCGGTGTAAAGGAATACAAACCCAGTTTGCTTCTGCACCGTTGCAAATATGGCGGGAAGCGTTGCATTCTTAGCAGACAACGTAACTTTTTGAGAAATACCAGTAGCCGAAACCGTTAATGAAACAGCCGTCATTAATACTACAGTTAGTTTCATAACCAACAGAGATTTGGTGAAATGAAAGGTACCCCCACGGGCAGCCCTTCCGCAATAAGCAGTAATTAGCATACATTTGTGCTGTTTGGGTGAATAATAAGTAGTCTTGCTGGCTATGTTTGTTCATGTACCCAAACATCCGCCGCTTCGTGAGCAAGACGAAGCGGTTTTTGCTTTCAGGCACCAGGATAGGTAATAGCTTGAATTATGATCCTTTCAGGAAAAGTATCTTTCCATCGATCCGCGTTTTGATATGCAAACTGTTCAGATAACTGATAATATCGGATAAGGGGACATCCCTGTTCATTTGCCCGCGGAATGTAACGGTGGGGACTTTGCCTTCAAATTGTACCTGGATATCATACCATCTTTCCAGTTGCTTCGTGAATCCTTTCATTGAAAGGCCTTCCATATTGAAGAGTCCATTTTTCCAGGCCAGTACCTGGTCGATATTGGCCGCGTGCACGCTGATCTTTGCATCATTGTGCTGCGATGCCTGTTGTCCCGGCCGAAGTGTTACAGGCTGGCCGGATTGATTATTTGCGTTCTTATTGTTTGTTGCTGTTATGCGAACACTTCCTTCAACCAGTGTGGTGGTAATTGAATCCTCATTTTCATAAGCGTTGATATTGAAACTGGTCCCTAACACCTGGATCAAAGATTGTCTGTTCACATCTACCATGAATGGCTTCTGATTGTCTTTCACCACTTCCAGGAAAACTTCACCACTGACTTTCACTTTCCGTTCCATTTTTCCAAAAACAACAGGGTAGCTAATGGAGGAAGCAGCGTTCAGCCAAACCCGCGATCCATCGGGTAATACCAACTTGTAAGATCCTCCTTTGGGAGTGCTCATACTGTTGATCATTCCTGCATCCTGGTTTCCTCCCTGCATTGTATACCTGATCTCTCCGTTCTCAGATTTTTCTACGAAGGCGTTACCCTGTTGGGCAATCTGTCCCTGAGCTGCGTTGTTGAGGTCTATCTTTGTTCCATCTGATAATGTCAATACCGCTTTGTTTGAGCCGGGTAACAGATCCTGCTGTGTTGCGATACCAGGATCAAGGCTGGTCTTATCCTTACTGTTCTGATGCAGATAGAGATAAGTTCCTGCACCCAGGATGATAATAATAGCTGCCACCCATTTCCATCTCTGCAGGAAATGCACTGGCCTGACCTCCTGTTGATATACAGGCAAGGCCTTCTCTTCCGGCTCCACCTCGGGTACCTTCAATGCAGCAGCGATCTTTTCAGCCTCAGCATATTCAGACAGCTCAGTCCTGATAAAATGCAGGTTGATGAGCTCCTTGTATTTCGCCTCGTTTTCGGGAGAGATACTGCGCCATTGTTCCAGCAAGTTCTCTTCTTCCTGAGAGATCTCACCCAGTACCTTCTTTATTATGAGCTGTGCTATGAATGGAGCTGTCGACTTCATAAAACTTTACATATAATTAATACAAACAAGGGAGCTGTTCCGTCCCAAAAAGAATTACTTTTTTTTCAGGAGCTGCAGTAACAGGTCCAGGTATCCTGCCAGAACCCAGACCAGGATGGACTTTTGGCTCAGTATTTTTTTTATCAACTCAAGCGCTCTCATCTTTTGAGTTCGAACGGTGGAGGCGTTGATCCCCAGTTTTTGTCCAATTTCTTTTGGAGAGAGATCATGTGAATAGGAAAGATCGAACACGGTCCGGTATTCTTCGGGAAGCTGTTTTACTGCCCGATGGATCAATCCGATCATTTCAGTTTGAACCTGATCAGGGGATGCCAGTTCTCCTTCATCCAATCCTGCGTAGACCTTTTCCAGGATCTTTTCATGTCTTCGCTTCGCAGTATGATAATTGAGTACTTTATGCCGGACAGTAATAAAAAGGAAGTTGCGCAGGTGATTGTCCGATTGGAATTTCTCCCTGGATTGCCATAACAGCAGGAAGGCTTCGGAAATGATATCTTCCACTTCTCCGATATCGTCTATCGAACGTTTTGCATAATAAACCAGTGGAGTTTTGAACATTGCATGAGCCCTGGCAAATGCCTGCCTGTCTCCCTGAGCTATCAGGTCATAAAGTTTTGGGGCTTGCTGGTTCGACAAAACGTCAAATTCTAATTAATAATAGGAGCGTAAAGTAAAACAATTTCAAAATTCTTTCCAATCCGATCTTGCGGCTCTCCGCAATGGATTGCTGATCTCGTTTGAAAAGAATAGGATGAGGGAAGAGAAAATGCAATTCGGGAAAATATGCAGGAAAGGTGTCACCGAAAGAGAGTAATTAAAGTCACAGCAATTGCTATGATCTAAATAAAGAAGTCCTGATGAATATTGTCATCAGGACTTCCTTGTGCCCAGAACAGGAATCGAACCTGCACTTCTTTCGAAACGTGAGTTTGAGTCACGCGCGTCTACCGGTTCCGCCATCTGGGCAATCCTTAAGGGGCTGCAATATTAAGCATAAACTCAATTCACTCCAAATTCTCTGAAAAATAGTCTTTTATCTGCCGGGGGATGCAAATTCAAGGTGCTCCAAGGTCCTGCCTCCTTGTTTGTTAAATATTTCATAACCCGCAATATCCGCGTCCAATAAGGGGTAACAAACTTCCTCCCGCATGGATATAACAGTGAGCAAGTATTTCTTCACTAAAAAGGATGTTATGAAGTACCTCGTATATGCACTGTTAATCTTCCTGTGTCTGGATTCATTCAGTCAAACTACCAAACTTAAAAAAGATTCCACAGAGCGCAACGATCGCTACTGGCAGTTTTCCCTCCGCGGAGGCATGGACCTCGCTACCAAAAGCAAAATGCCTTCACTGGTGAAAATGCCGCTGAAAGGATATATGGGCGGGCTCAGTATCGATAAATACTGGGGTTGGTGGGGGGTAGGTATCGATGCAGACTTCTTCAGCAATGATGCGCCCAAATATGATTCAGCAGGATTCAGTCAGCAAGTGGCTCCCTGGGTAGTAGATAGCTATTCCGCTTCTTCCACTAAGCTTGAACGTTATTTTGCCGGTATCGGGCCTTCATTTAAATACCAGACCGCCAACAATCAGTTCACTACAGAATTGAATCTTCGTGGCGGTGTTACCCGAACGGATGGATCTGCATTGTCTGCAAACACTACTATTTCGAGTGTGACAGGTTCGCTGATCACTCCGCTCTTCCTGCATTCAGGGTATGCTGAAAAATACCATGCAGCAGCTAAAGCGCAGGTCCGCTTCAGTTACTACCCGGTAAAACGGATCGGTATCCAGGTTGGCGCTTATTACCTGTATCAGTTTGATACTGAAGAGCCTTTTCAATATGCGCTCTTTAATGCCAAACCGGAAGATCCGGAAATCGTTTATCAGCAAACAGCCTTATCATCCTATGGAGCATTTGTTGGCGTAAGCTATCGTTTGTTCGATAAGAAATCAAAACCGGCTGCTCCCAAATCAAAGCCACCTGTTGCAGCGCCTGCGCCTGTTGTGGTTCAACCAGCAGCGCCGGTGATCATTCAAAGGGATGTGATCGTACACGTAAAGGATGAACAGACTGGCCAGCCACTTTACAATGCTTCTGTAGTGATGAAAGGTACGGATGGGAGAGAACAGACAACCAACACCGATAAGCAGGGGATCGCACGTTTCCCCAAAACTTCATCTGCCGCTTATGAGATGGTGGCTATGCTGAACGATATCAGTTCTACCAAAGGCAGCATCGCTCTAACAGATTTCAATACAACGGGATCGATTGAACGAACATTGTACCACAATGATCCCCGGTTTACGCTATCAGGTAAAGTAGTGAACAAAACCACCCTGGACCCCGAAGGCGGCGCTCTGGCCACCCTCACCAATGAAACGAACAATGGCGTTCGTCAGGCATCTTCACAGTCAGGCACAGGCGAATTCAGATTCCAGCTGGAAGCCGCGTCAGATTTCAATGTGGTGGGTAAGAAAGCCGGATATATTTCCAATATTGAAAAAGTGTCTACCAAAGGCCTCAACAGAAGCCAGGTATTGTATGTGCAGATCGAACTGGGGGTGGAAGAAGCATCCAAAGGAAAGAAGATCACACTCAACAATATTTATTACGATCTCAATAGCGCCGCACTCAGAGATGATGCCAGCAGCGATCTGAAAAAACTGCTCATCTTCCTGCGCGATAATCCTGGCTTGCGTGTTGAGCTCTCAGCGCATACAGATTCAAGGGGCAGCGATAGTCACAATATGCGCTTATCGCAGTCCAGGGCGCAAAGCGTGGTGAATTACCTGGTGAACAATGGTATTGCCCGGGATAGAATGGAAGCGAAAGGATATGGCGAAACGCAATTGATCAATAAATGTAAAAATGGAATCGCATGTTCTGACGCTGAGCATCAGCAGAACAGGCGTACAGAAATAAAAGTGCTGGGTGAATAAACGATCAGGTTATTATCAGAATGGAACCGGGGCCTTGCGCTCCGGTTTTTTTGTGCAGGCTCCCGGATAAACAGGCAAAGGATCATTCAAACTCTTCCGGTAAGTTTTCCTTCGCCTGTTCATCTATCATTTCAAAAAGCGGCTCAAAGAATATGGCGTCCTGCCTGTTATCGAAAACCGGCAGGAGAAAAGAACCCATCCAGAATTTGATATGAAGATGTTGCAGTGTAGGGTGGCCTGTTACCTGTACATCTGCATCCCAGGAATCGGCGATGCCTTCCAGCTCCACTGCAGCGGAACATTGTTGCCCGTTTCCTGTAAAAGTCAATTGCAATCGGATCATGGCAGCAAATGTAAGTATTCAGGAAAAAACAAAATCCATCTGTACCTTCATTGTTGTATGGCAAGAATATTTATTACAGGTTCTGCGGATGGGCTCGGACAATTATCCGCCAGGCTGCTGATCCAACAGGGACATGAAGTAGTGCTGCATGCACGCAATGAGCAGCGCGGCCGGGATGCAATGAAAAATGCTCCGGGGGCTGAAGCTGTATTCACCGGAAATCTTTCCAGTATTGAAGAAACCAAAACGCTGGCTGCAGAAGTCAATGCATCAGGCAGCTTCGATGCCGTGATCCACAATGCCGGTATCTACCAGGGAAGCGGCAGACTGATGTTTTCTGTGAATACATTGGCGCCTTTTATCCTTACCTGCATGATGGCAAAACCAAACCGGCTCATCTATCTCTCTTCAGGAATGCATTTGCAGGGACGGGCCAGCTTCGGAAAGTTGGAAGATAATATAGATCGTATCAGTTATTCAGATACCAAATTGTATGTACTCATGCTCTCCAATGCAGTGGCGCGGCAATGGCCACAGGCGCTTTCCAATGCCGTTGATCCGGGATGGGTGCCCACAAAGATGGGCGGCCCGGGAGCTCCGGATGATCTGCAGGAAGGTTTCCACACCCAAACCTGGCTGGCTGTAAGCAATGATGAGAAAGCGATGGTGAGCGGACGATATTTTCATCACAGAAAGCAGGTCCGACATAATCCGCTGGCCGATGATCTTTCACTGCAGGACCAACTGCTTGAGATTTGTGAAAGGATCACGGGTGTTGCATGGCCGCTCTGAAAGTTCAGTGGAGGTATCTGGTAATCCGTACCTGATTACAGGCAATTCGTCGCCCGATTTGTAGGTTGATCGAACAGCCCGCCTCTGCTGCTCCATTTTTTTCTATCATTGACTCATGAAAACAAGTCAAACATTACTGGCGCTGACCATTTTCATCGGCGCATCCATCGCTACCGCATTTACTTTCCCTGCTGATCAGAAAGCAGCTTTCGCAGACAAATACTGGATACTTGAATCGTCCGTTGTTTCTCCGGCCATCGATCTCAATATGGACGGTAAGGCCGATACCGATCTTCGCGTGATGATGGAAGATTGTGAAAAAGACGATGCTGAAATGTTCAAGACCGGCGGTACTGTAATGAAACATGAAGGCGCCAATAAATGTGATGAGGAAGATGAAACTATTTCCGAGTCCGGCACCTGGCAATACAATGCAGCTACCAAACAGCTCACCGTTAAACATCATAATACAGATAAACCTCAAACTATGACGGTGAAAGAGGTTTCCGGAAACAAGATGATAGTCACTTCCACTTTTACATCAGCTAAAGGAAAGCACAATATCACGGCCATTTACAAATTGAAATAGCTTTTCTCTTTTTACATTTTTTTCGAGCGCTTCCCCGGGAGCGCTCTTTTATTTTACCTGCAAATCCTATCTTTATCAGAACAGCATTTAAAGTCTAAACACCCATATCTACTCCATGCGGAAGCAGGCGGACCTGAAAAAATTCAGTGTGCGTGAGTATGTGCAGCAGCAGCAGTCCAGATTCACGGGTTCATTTTTTATTGCCGACCAGGATACTTACAAAGACAATCAGGAGCAGTTCCCTTTTCGAACCTTTGCCTATAGTGTTGGTCTCTTCGGAGCCTGCAGAACGGGTCGCATGCAAATAGGGAGCGCTGCCTTCGATATCGGCTCAGGGTGTTTATCAACCATTGGTCCCGGTATTGTTTGCGAATGGCATATACATTGTGAAGGGGATCATGATACGGTATTCTTCAATGATGATTTTTTCAACGATGACGCCAGGAGCGCCTGGCTGCGAACACTTCCTTTCTTTCTGCCCGGTGGCAATCATGTGATCATACCGGATGATGGAAAAATGGAACAGTTAAGATCCTTGTTCATTACACTTAGGCAGTTCAGGGAAGATAAGAATGTACTCACCGGCATCCTGTATTCTATTCTGATGGTGGTGGCCGCCTGTCATGATTCCGCTGCCGCTCAATCCATAACTTCATTCTCTGTACATGAAAAAGTAACAAGGCATTTTCGGGAGTTGCTCTCTGTGCATTTCCTGCAGGAGAAATCAGTTGCTTTCTATGCACATCAATTGCAGCTCAGTCCCAAATACCTGAGTGAGATCCTGCAGGCAGTAACCGGCAAATCGGCCAAGACGATGATACTGGATCACACCCTCATGGAAGCCAGAACACTGCTGCGTCAAACGGAAATGAGCATACAGGAGATTTCCAGTTGGCTGGGTTACGAAGATTATTCATACTTCACCAAAGCCTTCAAAAAGAAAGAAGGGATTACGCCGATGGCGTATCGGAAATTATGATTGGTATTCCGCTTTCGTGATGCCGTATATAAAATTCAGTTTCGGTTCTTCGCCATAGTAGGATATCATTTCTTCTTTTATCTTTTTTGTTCCCAACCTCAGTACTGCGATCTGTGATCGGATATTGGAAGCGCCCACTTCCAGGTAAACATTATCAGTAAATTGAAAAATGTAATCCATCATCAGTTTCTTCACCATTGGGTTGAAGCCCGAGCCCCAGTATTTGGTGGCATAAAAAGTATAACCGATCCTGATGCTGCTGTCTGCTTCATCATATCCATAGAAGCGCGTGCTGCCTGCATATTCCCCGGTTTGTTTATCGATGATGACGAAAGCTCCCTTACTCTCCACCGCACCTTCGAAGAACTTGCTGAATACTTCCCGTTTGTAGCGGTCCGGTGTGGGATGCTGCTCCCAGATCTTTGGATCGGAGGCTGTCAGATAGAGCGCTTCAAAATCTGAAGGCTGCAAAGGGATAAGCTTCACAGTTTCGTTTTCCAGAACCGGCTGAATGGAAAAATTCATGGGTTTACGATTTGATCTTACAGATTGAACCTGTTTTCTTTTTCAGGATTGGAAGTTACAATAAAAAAGGCGTGCATCTCCCGATACACGCCTGCCAGTTTGTATTGCTTTATTTTACCGGCTCGATGATCACAGATTTCAATTTGAACAATTCTTTCCCATTGAATGCCGGACGGATGCGGATCTCCGCTTGTCCTGCTTTTGCGCTCACAATGCCCGCCACCTGTTTGATGAATATTAAAGGCGCCGATTTTTCAAAGCTGCCGGTCTTCAGCGTTCTGAAATACATAGGCTCATTATTGAAATAACAAATGCCTTCCTGTTTCGCAGAAGCAGGCTCGCAGGCATATTCCATGATCACCCTGTAATCTCCGGGAGCAGTAATGCGCAGGTTGAAACGGATCTCATCTGTACTGTCTTTGATATCAGTGATGCAGGTGGTATGCTTCCAGTCGCCGTAATAATGAGAGTAAGTAAGACTTTTGATCTGTCCATTTCCCTGGAGGGCAGCGTTTACTGCTTCAATATTATTCTGACTGAATTGAGGTGACACTGTTACCGGTACTTTCAGGTCATAGTCGGGTAATGATCCTTTGTATTCCATTACCACTACATGATCGGCGGAGCCAGGCAGATTGGATGGAAGTTGAATATTGATATCATTCCCGTGCGTTGTGAACTTCAATGCCTGCTTGCCTTTCAATAAATACACTTTGGAAACTACTACTCTTTTTTGCAGCGGCACCAGTAACTGGCGATCCGCAGGCATATGCAGCACATGCAAAAATTGTTTGCCGGCTCCGGAAGTGCTTACACCCCAGGGTTGGTCAGCTATGCGGCCAAAGCTGGTGCCGTAAATGGATGCACCGTTTTCTTTCAACCACTTGCCTGTTTCCCGGAGAAACCTGATGCTGTATTCTGGGATGCGGCCATTGCCGTCCGGCCCAACATTGAGCAGGAGGTTTCCACCACGGGACGCCACCTGCGCCAGCAGTTGAATGAGTGCTTCAGGTGTTTTAAAATTGAGGTCATGTTGAATATAGCCCCATGAATCGTTATGCGTATATAGGGATTCCCAGGCGCCACGCAGTGGCGTAGCCGGGATCTCCGAATCACCAAGATCCTTGTAATCGCCCAGGCCATGCCCTACACGGCTGCTGAACAAACAACCGGGCTGGAGTAACCGAAGTGAATCGATAAAGCTTTGCGTTTGTTCCTTCGTCATCCCTCCCGGCGTATCGAACCAGAGAATGCCGAGCGGACCATATTTCGTGAGCAACTCCTTGATCTGGGGAATGGCTTTCTGCTGATAATACAGCTGATAGTTCTTTTTCGATTCATCAAAATCCCAGCTGTTCTTTCCCCCGTTGGGCTCATGCCAGTCCTGGAACTGCGAGTAATAAAAACCAAATTGTATACCCCGTTTGCGAGTGGCTTCAGACAAGGGTTTCATAGGATCTTTGCCATAAGGTGTGGCGTCCACCATATCGAAGCTGGTCACCTTTGAATCGTACATGGAAAAACCTTCATGGTGTTTGGCGGTGATCACCATATATTTCATGCCTGCATCGGCGGTCAGCTGCGCCCACTCATCCGCATTGAAAGCGATGGGATTGAAACCTGCCGCCACCTGTTCATATTCTTTCGCAGGGATCTTTCCCTGGCTCATGATCCATTCGCCACTGCCGTAATATTTCTTTCCCTTCCATTCACCACCAAGCTTTGAATACAATCCCCAGTGGATGAACATACCGAATTTGGCATCTTTGAACCATTTGATATTCGGGTGTTCTTTTCCGTTGGAACGGTTATCCCACATTTCATCCATGGTTTGCGAAAGTGCGGAGGTATAACAGAATACAATAAGTACGGACGCTAACAGCAATCTTTTCATACAGCTAAAGATACTTTGTTCAATCAGGCAAGAGAAGGAAAATACAGGCTGCGTGATTGCTCTTTTTTGGTGAATGATTCAATGATATTGGCTCGTTTGAATGCAGGCCGGAAACAAACTTCTATTCTGGTTAACTCAGGACAGTAATACCGGCTGCCAATAAATTGAATAAAAAAACTATTTTTGGTTCTGTACTCAATAACCGAAAAGAGCAATTACCCAATTACCCCAGATTTCTGATCCGTATTGACAATCCACTCCAAATATGATGATGCTGCATTGATGCACTTGTTCCGTGAAGGAGATAAAGATGCATTTGAACATATCTATAAGCATTTCAATAAACGTGTTTTCTTCTACG
Source organism: Pseudobacter ginsenosidimutans (assembly GCF_007970185.1). NCBI lineage: Bacteria > Pseudomonadati > Bacteroidota > Chitinophagia > Chitinophagales > Chitinophagaceae > Pseudobacter > Pseudobacter ginsenosidimutans. The sequence goes on from NZ_CP042431.1 coordinate 5,040,401, forward strand.
TCCGGCAATACCTTTCAAGTATAACAGAAGCGCAGGACATTACCAGTGAATGTTTCTTCAGGCTCTGGGAAAAAAAAGCTGAGTTTCCCAGCCTGGATGCTGTTGGCGCCTTCCTGCACGTTGCTGCACGCAATCTCTGCTTCAACTATCTCAAACATGCGAAAATGGCCAGGGAGAAGGAGGGCGAGCTCCTGAGTTTGCTCAATATGCCGGACGATAACGGGTTTAAATTAGAAGAACTGCGGATGCAGTTGCTGAACCTGATAGCAGCTGAGGTAGACAAGCTGCCCTCAAAAATGAAAAAGATTTTCCTGCTGAGTTACGAAGAAGGACTAAAGCCGGCACAGATCGCGGAACGGCTGGGGCTACAGGTTCAAACGGTAAAGAATCAGCGACTCAATGCTGTGAAACTGATTAAAGCTGCGCTGGCAGACCATCCTTCATTACTTGCCCTGCTGCTGTTGCTCGAGTCCAAAAGCCCGGTTTTCGGTTGATTAGATGCCTGCCGGAATTATTTCAAAAAAAGGTTTCATTTTCCCTGGTACGTTTTACTACTTCGATTGTAGTATCCATCAAAGCCTCATTTTTTGGAGAACACCGATCCCATCCTTCCGTTATTATACAAGCATCTGCAGGGCACACTGACAGATGACGAAACAGTTATCCTGGATGCCTGGCTGGCTGCAGAACCGCGCCATCAGGCATTTTTGGACAATCTGAATAATGATCAGTCATTACTGGAACAACTTTGGCTAAACCAACCCGCCAACTGGGCAATGGTAGAAGCTGCGATCACGGAAAACCTTCAAAGCCGTATTGCAGCTGCTCAACCTTCGGGCCGCGTAATACCGTTGAAGCGATATTGGTGGGTTGCCGCTTCTGTGCTGCTGTTCCTGAGCATGGGTATTTATTGGTGGTTCCATGAAGGTGAGAATCAAAGGGATGCCATCGTATCCACCACTCCGGCTATCATTGAATCCGGTAAGAATGGGGCTGTGCTTACGCTTGCTGATGGAAAACAGGTTGTTCTCGACAGCCTTGGAAATGGGCTGGTGGCCCAACAACAGGGAGCACAGGCAATATTAAAGAACGGTCAACTGATCTATGCGGCAGATCAGAAAATTACCGGAGCTATCGTTGCCTATAATACGATGAGTACGCCTAAAGGCAGGCAGTTCCAGCTCATACTGCCGGATGGTACGCGGGCCTGGTTGAACGCAGGCAGTTCAATTCGTTATCCTACTCAATTCAGTGGAAGCGACCGTGTGGTGGATGTAACAGGAGAAGTATATTTTGAAGTGGCAAAAGACGCTTCGAAACCATTTTTTGCGAGTATCAATAATTTTACCCGCGTAGCAGTACTTGGAACCAGCTTCAACGTCAATGCTTATTCGAATGAACCTGTAACCAGCATGACGCTGGTTGATGGAAAAATAAGCGTAATGGTGAATGACGGTAATGTAGTGCTGATGCCGGGCAAACAGGCACAGGTGTTTGACGGCAATGTCAAGATTGTTAGTGTGGATACCAGTCAGGTGCTTGCCTGGAAGAGCGGCTTGTTTAATTTGAACAATCAATCTTTTGTAGCCATCATGCGGCAAATAGAACGTTGGTACGATATTGAGGTGGTGTATGAGAACGGTGTACCCAATGTGCCAATGGTAGGAGAGATCTCCAGGGATGTGAGCTTACAGGGATTGCTTAAGAACCTGGAACGAATGGGCATGAAGTACAGGCTGGAAGGGAGAAAGCTCATTGTGTCAGGTAATTGAAATTCTAATTAGAAACCTTTCTTATTCTCCATATTTTTTGAGGTAGCAAAAAAACTGCCCCGTATAATACCTTCCCTTATCCATCAGTACCAGGAATCATTGAACCTAACCTAAGCCTGGCGTTCAGCATAAAAAAACCGTCACGGATCTGACCCGTAACGGCGATTAGCTGGTTCGTCCAACATGGTCTGGCTGACCGAATATTGTAAAACCAAACTGAAGCAAGGTATGCAAAAAACTGCTAATGGCCACCCGTCTGTCCAATGGGGACGGCGACGCCTGTCCAAAATTTTCCTGGTTATGAAACTGACAGCACTCTTTCTCACCATTGCATTTGTACATGCATTTGCTGGTACGAAAGCACAACAGATCACGATCTCCGGTAAGGATTTTACCTATGTACAGGTATTTGCTGCCATCAAAAAGCAAACAGGCTATGTAGTAGCGGCAACACCTGATCTGTTTGCCGGGAACAGAAAAATTTCTTTGACGGTAAAGGATCTGCCGCTGAAAGAATTTCTCGATATCATTTTGAAGGATCAGCCATTCATGTATGATATCGATGGCAAAACGATCTTCATCAGCCGAAAAAAAGTAAATGAGTCAGCTGGAACTACACAGCAGATTACCAGTGCTGTTTTGCCGGATAACACTCCGGTGACAGGCGTCGTTTTTTCGGAAAAAAACACTCCGCTCAGTGGAGTAAGTGTTCTTGTGAAAAAAACGAACCGGGGAACCATCACCGATAACCAGGGCGGGTTTACCATTCAGGCTGAAACGGGTGATATCCTTTCCTTCTCTTCGGTTGGTTATACCAGTCAGGAAGTGAAAGTGACAGGTGGCACTGTAATAGTGAAATTGAAACTGGCCGTTTCCATGCTGGATGAAACGCAGATCATCGCTTACGGCAAAACTACCAAGAGGCTGTCTACAGGAAATATCGGAACCATTAAAGGAGAAGATATAGAAAAGCAACCTGTCTTCACCGTTCTTGAAGCCATTGCAGGGCGGGTACCGGGAGTAATTATTACTCCAATGCAAGGCAATTCTGCTGCGCCTGTAAAAGTGAATATCAGGGGCAGGAATACGATCAATCCCAATGTTATTTCTGATCCGCTCTATGTAGTAGACGGAGTTCCATTGAACAATCTTAATTCATCGCCCTGGATGAGCGGCGTATCTTATCAAACCGGCGCTGTTCAGGCAGGAAGAACGATCCTCAATGGTGAGAATCCTCTATTGAGTATAAATCCAAAAGACATCGAAAGCATCGATATATTGAAAGATGCAGATGCTACGGCCATCTATGGTTCCAGGGGTGCCAACGGCGTTATTCTTATTACAACTAAAAGAGGGAAACCTGGCCCCACCAGCTTCAGTCTTCAGGTAGCCAATGGATTCAAATCAGTGATGAAGTATCCCAAATTGATGAACACCGAGCAATACCTGGCAGTGAGAAGAGAAGCATTTCTGAACGATGGCATTACTCCAAACAGGTTCAATGCTCCGGATCTTACCATTTGGGATCAGCAAAAATATACTGACTGGCAGAGAAGCTTTGGATCAAGCGGAAATGAGCTGAATGTAAATGCAGGATTGTCCGGCGGAATGGGCCAGACCGTTTACCGTATTTCTGCCAATCATACTTCAACTACTGAGCTATTCAATAATGGTGGTGGGAACAAAAGAAGCTCACTGAGTCTGAGCCTTGGTCATGCAAGCATCAATCAAAAGTTCAAGCTGGATTTCAACACCTCCATGGCGCTTTCTGATCTATTGGTTTACTCAACTTCCGGTTTGAACAGTTTGCCGCCCAATGCTCCTGATCTTTTTGATGCAAAAGGAAAATTGAATTTCGAACCCTACAGGGGAGAGAATTCCAGCCTGTACGAACTGGGTGTATTGAAAAGATCAAGCAGCAGCAAATCGTTCTACCTGCAAAGCACACTGATGCTTCAGTACGAAATACTAAAGGGCTTACAGGTGAGTGTGAATGCAGGCTTCAACACCGATCAGAATGAAAACAATACCCTGACTCCTTCGGCATCACTGGATCTTTATTATCCCAGCCAAACGTCTCTTGCATATTTTGGCAGCTCCAACAGAAGGTCTTTCAATATCGATCCCCAGATAATGTATCGAACGATGATTGGACGGGGAAGATTGACGGCACAATTGATTGCCAGTATGCAGGAGTCTGAATCCAGGGGATTGACTACCGAGGCCAGAGATTTTCCCAATGACAACCTGATAAAAAGTCAAAACAACGCAAGAACACGGTTTACCGGTGAAGGTTATGCGCAACACCGTTATCTGTCTGCGGCAGGTATTATCAAATATTCATGGGACGATAAATATGTGATCAGTCTGAATGCAAGAAGAGATGGTTCTTCCAGGTTCGGACCCGGAAAACGGTTTGGGGATTTTGGTTCTATCGGATTGGCGTGGATCATGTCCGATGAGAACTGGGTAAGGTCTGTTATGCCGGAATGGATGAGTTTTGTGAAACTGAGAGGGAGTGTTGGAACAACTGGCAGCGACAATATCGGTGATTATGAATTTCTCTCAAGATGGGGAAATACGCTTTCGCTTACCAATGACCGTATCCAATTCGGTTATATGGGTCTCAATTCCTTTTCCATCCTCCGCGCATTGTACCAGGATTTTCAATGGGAGTCCACAAGGAAGTCTGAGCTGGCAGCCCAGTTTGGCTTTCTGCAGAACAAGCTGAACCTGGAGATCTCGTACTATTCGAATTTGAGCAGCAACCAGCTTACACAGGTTCCAATGCCGGTATATACGGGATTCCAGAATGTTACTGCCAACTGGCCCGCCAAAGTGCGTAATTCAGGTATCGAGGCTGCTTTGAACTGGAATGCGATCACTACAAAAGATTGGGGACTTACCTTCAATTTCAATATCGGAAGGAACAGGAATAAACTGGTGGATTTTCCTGGTATGGATGATACCCGTTACAAATCTGAATATAAGATCGGAGATCCACTTACTGTTAGGTACATGCTGCACTATACCGGCATAGATCCTCTGACTGGAGAGTATTCCTTTGAAGATCATAACAAGAATGGAGTGATCGATAATTCAGGTGGAGTGGTGCCTGCTGCCGGCCGGCCTGACGACAGATATGTAAAACTGGATCTCGCTCCCAAATATAGCGGTGGCTTTGGTTTTAATCTTACCTGGCGCCAACTGGCTGTAAGTTCTCAATTCACCTTCATCAATAAATTGTCCCCAGACCCTTATTTACAGTTGAGAGCAGGGGATATGGACAATAGCATGATGCCGGCGGATATCCTGGAGAATCACTGGAAAAAACCTGGTGATATAGTGAAGTATGCAAAATTCACTACTGTCACCGGTACAAGTATCACCAATGCAGATGCCTACTATACCAATGGTTCTTATGTAAGAATGAGTACACTGTCCATCAGATACCAGGCTCCTGAAAAATGGGTCAGGAAAGTTCACATGAAGAACGCCAGTATTGGTATCAGCTCAAACAATCTTTTTACGATCACTTCCTATAAGGGCTTTGATCCGGACATCTCTACATTGAATGGGTTGAGCCCGATACCCAGAATTATCGCTACCAATTTAATCTTCAACTTCTAAAACGATTTTTATGAAAAAATATAAATTGTTTAGCCTGGTGATATGGGTATGCAGCAGTGTTGTTTTGTTTTCCGGCTGTAAAAAATATCTCGATATAGCGCCACCCATAACCACTATCACCACTTCTGAAATTTTCGAGAACGATGATCAGGCAGAATGGGCTATCGCAGGAATGTATTCAAAGATGGTCAATGGTACAGACGGCAGACCGAATAATGCAGCCAATAATTCTTTCGCTGCAGGCGCCAGTACGATTGCCGCTGGCTTCTCTGCAGATGATATTGTGAGAAGTTTTGGAAATGACGATCTCTTTCGCAACAGGTTGCTGATGGCCGGTAATACATTTACCCAGAATATCTGGCTTTCCGCCTATAAACTGATCTACGATGCCAATGGCGTTATTGAAGGCATCCAGGCTTCTTCCTCTGAAGAGTTCAGCAAAACTGCCAGAGACCAGTTCACGGGAGAAGCACTCGCTTTACGCGCTTTTGCTTATTTCTATCTCGTTAATTTTTTTGGAGATGTTCCATTGCCGCTGAGTACTGATTTCAATAAAACAGCCAGCCTTTCAAGAGCTCCTGTTACCAAAGTATACGATCAGATCAAAACAGATCTTGTGAAGGCGAGATCCCTTCTGACAGATAATTTCAAAATAGGAAAAGAAGAAAAGATCAGGGTCACCAAATGGTTTGCAGAAGCGCTGTTAGCCAGGGTGTACCTGTATACAGGAGAATACCAGCAGGCCATCACCAGTGCATCTGCCGTGATTGCCATGTCTGACCTCTTCTCCATTGAACCTGATCTTAATAAGGTTTTTCAGAAGAACAGCACCGAAGCCATCTTACAACTTAAACAAACTAACGAGAATTCTTCGCTGAAAAATGCTACGCCGGAAGGTTTTCTTCTATACCATTTTCCCAATGGCTCAGGCACTCCACCCAGCTTTTATTTATCAGAACCCCTGTTGAATGCATTTGAAGCAAACGACAAAAGAAAAACCAGCTGGACCAAACAGGATGGCGCATATGTAAGTGTTGAGAAGTACAAAACAGGACAGTGGAATGGCGTATTCAATGCAGTACAAACCGAATACTATACAGTAATGCGACTGGCAGAACTTTACCTGATCAGGGCAGAAGCACAGCTGTTATTTTCCGATGCCAATAAAGACCTGGCCATTGCCGATCTGAATGAGCTCAGGCAAAGAGCCGATGTAGATAACCTGCCGCTAACACTCAGTGCCGGGGAAGTAAAAGAAGCCATTGCACATGAGCGGCAGGTAGAACTGTTTGCAGAATGGGGACACAGATGGTTCGATCTGAAAAGGACCGGAAAAGCTGCAGCCGTTTTGTCGCAGATCTCCTATAAAACGCCCTGGTACGGTAATTACCAGTTATTGTATCCCATCCCATTGAATGAGATCAAATACAATAATAACCTGGTGCAAAACCCTGAATACACACAGTAACCACTTACTGAAAAGATCAGAAAAACATTTACCGACATTATTTAAAGGAAATCTATGATCCGCATATATTCCCAACGGAACTTTTCCCGCTTTATCCGGGAAAGATCGATTGTTCTTATTGCTCTCATTCTTGTAACTGTATTTGCTTCCTGCAAAAAAATAAACTTTGAAGGAAGTCCGGGCACACTGGCTGTATTCAATGCACTGGATGATCAGATCAACCTGTACACGAATTTTTCGGGCAGCCACCCATTCAATTACAGTACTGCAAGCCTGATCAGGAACAAGGAATTTCAGCCAAACAATTACCGCTATAAAATTGACAGGGCTCCACTACCACTGGCTTTGTTCGCATCCACAGATACATTGCCCAAGGATGAGCCTGTATTAAAACTGGATCTTGATCTGAAAGCAGGTGATACTTATTCTCTCTTTGTATATGGCCAAAAAGATGCTGCAAAACATCTGTTGCTGAAAGACCTGATACCTGGCGTGAAAGAAAAGGACAGCCTTGTATGGGTGAGGTTCATCAACCTGAGCGGGTTCCCAAATATCAGTTTCAATATTGCGGGTAACGATCCGGGGGCTCTGGTAAGTGATCTGGCATATGAACAAAACAGCGGATTCCTTCAGCTTCCTGCCGACCATACCGTATTCAATTATGTTTTTGAAGTCAGGGATAAGAGTACCGGTTCTTTGCTCTTTTCATTGACAACTGAACGGATCAATGATTACACCAATCTTTACAATGGATGGTTCAACCGGCCCAACACACTTGTTTTTGCCGGTATACCGGGAGCTTCAGGAACCAATGCTCCAAAGCTTTTCATGATGGCTAACCGATAACGCTATTACCTGTAAATTAATTTAACCTACATATTGATGACGACCATTTTAAAAGTGGAGAACCTCTCCCATAGGTATTCCAGTGCCTGGGCTATCCGTGATATCAATTTCGAGATCGGCCAGCATGGTGTAATTGGCCTGCTCGGTTCCAACGGCGCCGGCAAATCTACCACCATGAATATCATTTGTGGCGTACTGAACCAGACGGAAGGAAATGTAATTATCAACGGGATCAATAAGAAAGATAATCCAAGGCTCGCGAAAACGCAGTTGGGTTTTCTGCCGCAGACCCCGCCATTGTATACAGATTTCACTGTCAGTGAATACCTCACTTATACTGCTGATCTGCGTTTTATGGATAAGAAGCTTATTAAAAAAGCTGTGGCCGAAGTGATGGATAAAACAGGTATCTCTCATTTCAGTTCAAGGCTGATCAAGAACCTTTCGGGTGGTTACAGGCAAAGAGTGGGCATTGCGCAAGCCATCATTCATAAACCCAAACTGGTGATCATGGATGAGCCTACCAATGGCCTTGATCCCAACCAGGTGATTGAAGCCAGGAAACTGATCAGGGAGATTGCGCTCGATCATACTGTACTATTATCGTCCCATGTGCTCTCTGAGATCAACCTGCTCTGCCGTGATATTATTATGATCGAAGGAGGAAGGATCGTGTTTTCAGATACCATGGATGCTTTTAACAATTACGCACAACCGAAGAGCATCCTGGCGGTGATGGATAGCCCGCCGCCTGCTGCAGCCATACAATCCATTCAAAACGTAACCAAAGTAGAATTCCTTTCAGACAAACAATGCCGGATCTGGTTTACCGGTTCTTCCGATATCACGCAAACGATCATTGCTGCCAGTATGCAACAGGATTGGAAGCTGAAAGAGATCAGCCTGGAAAAATCATTACTGGATGACGTTTTCAAACAGCTTTCCGGTTTTTAGTCATCCCTAATCAAAGCGCTTTATGAATATTATTTGGAAAATAGCCAGGGCGGAGTTGAGGAATCTTTTTTATTCTCCCATCGCCTGGCTGGTGATTGTAAGTTTTTATGTAGTGATAGCCGCGGTGTTCACGCTTTCTTTGGATGTACTCACAAGGTTACAGGATGTTACACTGGAAGTAAGGCCTGGATGGACAGGCTTTTCAATGGGTATTACCCGGTTAACGATGAGCGCTCAGTGCATGCAGGTAATGAATTTATTATACCTGTTCATCCCTTTGCTGACCATGGGAATTATCAACAGGGAGATCAGCAATGGAACTATCAAACTCCTGTATTCTTCGCCGGTGAGGTCGGTTGATATTGTGATAGGGAAATTCCTGGCGCTGGTGGTATTGAACACAGTGATGCTTTTGTCTCTGTTATTGTTCTTTGCCACTTCCTGGTTTGCTGTTCAGTTCCCGGAAATCAAATGGCATCTTTCCATGTTGCTTGGGCTCTTCCTTTTACTGAATACTTATGCTGCGATCGGGATCTTTCTTTCCTCCCTGACCAACTACCAGATTGTGGCGGCTGTGCTCACCTTTGCTGCTTTTTTTCTGCTTTCATTCATTGGATCATGGTGGCAGCAATATGATTTCTTCAGGGATATCTCTTTTGCACTTACCATAGCAGGAAAAGCAGAGAATATGATCATGGGATTGATCACCAGCAGGGATATTTTTTACTTTATCCTGTTGATCATATTGTTCCTGGGTTTTACCGTCATCCGGTTGAAAAGCACTCAAAGTACTATTTCAAAAGCAAGTCTTTTTGCCCGGTACACGGGGCTGCTGGTGGTGGTTACATTGCTGGGCTATTGTACTTCAAGATCAGGATATATCGGATACCTGGATGTTACAAAGGGCCAGAATAATACTATCACGGCGCCAATGCAGGAAGTGTTGAAAGAGCTGGATGGTTCACCGGTGGAGGTTACGCTCTATACAAATTTATTTGGAAGGGGTGTTGCAGAAGGTCTTCCTCAGTCAAGAAATGCATACTTATGGGGTTTCTGGGAAAAGTATAAAAGGTTCTATCCGAATATCAGTTTTGAATATGTTTATTACTACGACATAAAGGAGAACGACAGTAGTTTGTTCCGCAGGTATCCCGGCAAAACGATCGAGGAGATCAAGGACGTTTTTGGTGAATTATTGAATATCAGAACTTCTATTTTCAGAGCACCTGAAGAAGTGAGGCAAATGATCGATCTGAGTCAGGAAGACCTGGGAACAGTAATGGAAGTTTCTTATAAGGGTAAGAAGGAACTTATGAGAACATTCGGTGAAACCGATATCTGGCCTCATGAAAGGTCTGTAGCCGGTACTTTAAAGCGGTTGACCAGGAAAGAGGATGTTCGCGTTGCCTATGTAAGCGGTAACTATGAACGAAATCCATACGGTAGCTATAACAGGGATTATTTTGTTCACCTGAATGATAAAGGGAACAGGGCGGCTGGTATCAATGCAGGCTTTGATACGGATACTATTTCCATTCTGAACAACGAAATACCTGCAGGCATCAACTTACTGGTGATTGCGGATCCCAAATCTGAATATAGTGAAGCAGAACAGGAGAGGATTACCAGGTACCTGCAGGAGGGAGGTAATGCTATGCTGCTGGGTGAACCTGGCAAACAGCATATTCTCAATCCCTTGATAAAGTCGCTGAGTATTTATTTGGAGCAAGGTACTGTTGTAACGCCCAATGCACATGAAATGCCACATATCCTGTCTTCGAAAGTTACCAGCAGGGGAGCAGCCATGTCTGATGAATGGGCTTTCTGGCATTCCAGGAAATATAAGACGCCTGTAGAGGAACGGGTTAAGTTGGTGGGTGCTACTACTCTCGCAACAATGGATTCAACTTCCTTTCGCATCGATACCATACTGATGGAAAGATCAGGAGAGAATATATGGCTGAAAAATGGGAAGCTTGTGGTGGATTCTGCTGCTCCCGTGTTTGCAGCTGGAGATCTGCGAAAGGATCTGTATGTAATGGCTATATCACTTAGCAGAAACATAAACGGAAAGGAGCAGCGTATCGTTGTTGCCGGAGATGGGGACCTGTTCAGCAATGAAAGATTTTCCAGTAACGGTTCCGGCTTTTCATTTTATAGCTGGCTACTGTACAACCAATATCCATTATACCCAAACAGACCAGATGATGGAGATAACAAGTTCACCATAAAGAATGACAGTGCAAAAATGATCCAATACATTTTGCTCTATACCGTGCCTGTATTATTGCTGCTTACATCCATCATCCTCCTGGTGCGCAGGAAAAGAAAATAGCCAATTTGCTGAGCAACCAGTGACTAAATAATTTGCCATGTTTTTACAAACTGACGATCAAACGATCGAAGACCTGCGGATCTTCGGCAAGCGAGACGGCCAGGGATTATTCGATCTCTACAATCATTCACATACCCGCGGCGCAGAAGCTGTATTGAAGGAAATGTTCACCAAACCCCTGAGTGATCAGCAGGAGATCAATCGCAGAAGCGATATCATCAAGAGCTTCGCGGGCATGAATATCTGCTTTCCATTCGAAGGAGCTTTATTCGATATGGCGGAAAAATACCTGATAGCTGCCGATGAACAGAAAAAACAGGGAACACAACATTCGGTACTCAGTGAAAAAGAGATCAGCAATGGCGTAACGGCGCTGATCACACTGGTACAGCAGATCAAGTCTTTCATTAATTCAAAGGAGGTCATAGCCATGGAATCCTGGTCAAAGGAAAGGGAGGCGATTGCCTCCTTCCTCCTCGACCCTGCTTTTGAACCGGTACTGCGTGAACAGCAAAAAGGGAAGGTTTCCTATGCAGCTGTCACCGCTTTCGATCTCCTGTTCCGGCTTCGGGAACGAAATAAAATTGAACAGCTGCTGGCGCAGATCTATCAGCTGGATGTTTATCTGTCTGTTGCTAAAGTGGCACGCGAACGAAAATTCGTTTTTCCCAAAGCGTTAGAAAAGGGGAAAAGCATATTGCGGCTTAAAGGTGTTTATCACCCTGAACTGGCAAAGCCGGTGAGTAATGATTTTTCGATGGATGCCTCAAATAACGTGGTGTTTCTCACCGGGGCGAATATGGCGGGAAAATCAACCTTCCTGCGATCTGTAAGCACAGCTATTTATGTGGCGCATATTGGCTTTCCTGTGGCTGCGGAGGAAATGGAATTCTCTGTGATGGATGGTATGTATACCACCATCAATCTGCCCGATAACCTGGGCATTGGCGCCAGCCATTTTTATGCAGAAGTATTGCGTGTGAAAAAGGTGGCCGCCGAACTGGAAGCAGGCAAATCGATCTTCGTGCTTTTTGATGAATTGTTCAGAGGCACCAATGTAAAAGATGCGCATGAAGGAACTGTGGCCATCACAAAAGCATTTGCCGGCAGAACAAACAGCCTGTTCATTATTTCATCGCATATCGTGGAAGCCGGTGATGAGTTGAGCATGAAGAAAAATATCGCCTTTCACTACCTGCCCACCCGTATGAATGGGAACACTCCCCTCTACACCTACACACTGGAGCGAGGCATCACAGATGACCGGCACGGTATGATCATTATCCGTAATGAAGGTATTTTAGAAATACTGGAAAAGGGAAAGAAAGATTTACAAGGGGAGCGACTGGGCACACACTGATTAATTACAACAACTATGAGTTTTAGCATAGACAAACAATCGATTGAAGAGTTGAACCTGATGGGGAAATTCAGGCAGGGTTCCGTGTATTTCCTGTTCAACAAAGTGCAAACCAGGGGAGGAGAACAATTGCTTGACGAATTGTTCAGGCATCCGCTCACAGACGAAAAGATCATCAATCATCGTACTGCTGTGTTTAGCTTTTTTCAGCAGCAGCATCTTGCATTCCCTTTCGATAGCAGTCAGGTGAGTATTATGCGGGAGTATATCGATACAGCCACCGCTCGCAGCAAAGCGGCCAGCTACCTGAATATCCTGTTGCTTAAGATGACGGCAGCCTTAACGAGGAACGAACGGTTCAAAATACTGATCCAGGGTATTCAGGCTTCTATCTCTGTGTTGAAAAGAGCCTATGCTTTTGCCAATGAATTATCTGTTCATGAATCGCCCTTCAAAGAGCGCGCTGTTGCCATCAGGCAGCTACTTGAATCACCCCAACTGGCAGCGCTGATGGATACGGATATTTATAAATCGGTTTCGCTGCAGTCTATCGCAACATTCGACTACCTGCTTCGAAATAAAATGAACCAACAGCTGCAATTGGTGCTGGATTTCATTTTTGAAACAGATGTAAATATTGCCGTGGCTGCTGTTGCCAAAGAGCGTGGCTTCAACTATGCGAAAGCGCTGCCCAAGCAAGACAATCTACTGCGTGCTGTTGAGCTCAGGCATCCCTGTATTGAAAATGCCATCGGCAATACGATCAATATGCATCCCGGCAGTAATGTGATCTTTTTAACCGGCGCCAATATGGCTGGTAAGTCTACCTGGATGAAATCGATCGGTATCAGTGTCTACCTCGCTCATATTGGATTTCCGGTGGCTGCAGCCAGCATGGAGTTTTCTGTGCGCGAAGGACTGTATTCGAGTATCAATGTGGCTGATAATATCGGCCTGGGATACAGCCATTTTTATGCGGAAGTGGTAAGAGTAAAGAATGCGGCGGAAGCCACCAGTACCGGCAGGCACCTGTTGCTGATGTTTGATGAATTATTCAAGGGAACCAATGTGAAAGATGCCTATGATGGAACGCTTGCAGTAACGGAGGCTTTTGCGCAGTACAGGAATTGTTTGTTCATAGTGAGCACACATATCATTGAAGTAGGAGAGACTTTAAAACAGAAAAAGAATATTCAGTTCTGTTTTATGCCAACTATAATGAAGCAGGGAATACCTGCTTACACCTATCAACTAAAAGAGGGTATCACCATAGACCGGCAGGGGATGATGATCATCCGGAATGAAGGCATTCTTGAAATGATCGGATCGTAAATAACAGGTATTCTTTTTTAATCTACCAATCAATTGTAATGAAAATAATTTTTAAGATAGCCAGGGCTGAGTTGAGGCATTTATTCTATTCGCCGATTGCCTGGGTTGTTATTGTTCTTTTTTTTGTGATCACAGGCATGGGATTCGTTTCGAGCTTGAAAGAACTAGCCAGGATCCAGGAAGTTTCCATGGAAAACAGTGCCGGCTTTGAAGGATTTTTTGATGGGCTCACGTTGAAGCTATTCATGTCATCTATCGGAAATGCTTTGTCTTATTTCTACCTGTTCATTCCTTTGCTCACGATGGGAACCATCAGCAGGGAACATAATACAGGTACGATGAAATTGTTGTTCTCCTCGCCACTACGGGTAAGGGAACTGGTACTGGGCAAGTATTTTGGGCTGCTGGTCTTTAATTTTATCTTATTGTGCAGTATCGGATTGTTATTACTTACAGGCGCCCTGAGTATCAAGGACGCCGATTATCCGATCTATCTCTCTTCTTTACTGGGTTTCTTCCTGCTGTCAAATACCTACCTGGCCATTGGTATGTTTATTTCCAGCCTCACACAGTACCAGATCATGGCGGGGATCATTACTTACCTGGTGTTTGCCATACTCGGGATGGCGGATAAATTCGGGCAGCAGTATGACCTGGTGAGAGACCTTACTTATTTTCTGTCTTTGTCCGGAAGAGTTGATTTTATGATCCTGGGGCTGATCACTTCCAGAAATGTTTGTTACTATCTTTTGATCATTGCCATGTTCATCGGTTTTACCATGATCAAACTGCGGAGCTTGCAGGAAAGCAAAAAATGGACAGTGTCATTTACGCGCTATTCTGTACTCTCTGCCATCATCCTTTTTGCCGGTTATTTTACTTCCAGGCCCGGGGCTGTTGCTTACTGGGACGTTACAAGGCATAATGATAATACCATCGACTCCACTACACAAGCAGTATTGAGGGAATTGGATGGCTCTCCCGTAACAGTAACATTATATACAAATCTCCTGGATAAGAAGGTCAGGGAAGGGCTACCCGAAAACAGGAATAAGTATCTATGGGGATTTTGGGAGAACTACCTCCGCTTCTATCCAAATATGAAATTCAGGTTCGAGTATTATTACAAACTGGATGATAACTCCTTCTTTAAGGAGATGTATCCGGGGAGAACAGTAGAGCAGATGGTAGATCTGCAGGTGCGTACCCATGGATTGAAAAGAAGTTTATTCCAAAGCAGGCAGGAAATCGAAAAGAAGATCGATCTGTCTGATGAGCCGGCGAAATTATTGATGGAACTTGAATACAAAGGAAGGAAAACAATTCTCAGAACCTTTACCGACAATAGAAATATCTGGCCCACACAAATGAATGTTGCCGGAGCAATACGCAAACTGGTAAGAGACTCCATTCCCCGGATAGTATTCAGTACAGGGCATTTCGAAAGAAGTCCCTGGAAATACGGAGAACGGGAGTATGCTATGCATACAGCTTATAAAGAAGCTGGCAAAGCGCTGGTGAATACCGGAGTAAAGGTTGATTCCATTTCTCTCATGGAAAAAGTTCCGTTGCCGGGTTCAGATGTACTGGTGATAGCAGATCCAAAATCTGCGCTGAGTGCAATTGAACAGGAAAGGGTAATGGATTTTCTGAACCGGGGAGGAAATGCGTTATTGTATGCTGAACCGGGCAAGCAGGAAATACTGAACCCGCTACTGAACCGCATTGGAGTGAACATAGAACCTGGCGTATTAATGAACTTCAATATCAATACCAGTCCGGTTGATGTAAGAAATGAGCTCAATACAGCAGGAAACGCCATGGCCAGGGAAGAAGAAATGCAACGACACTTTCTCAAAAAGAAGCGTTCTGCTGCAGGTTTATTCAATAGTGCTGCCGAGCTTTCCTGGAAAGAGATCGATGGGTTTACAATAACGCCTGTATCTGTTTTTGAAGGTAATCAGAAAGTGTGGCGGGAAAATGGATATCTTGGTCTGGACTCTGCGCTCGCTACTTTTTCTGATGCTGAAGGCGATGTGATGAAAGATGGATATCCGATGGCGCTCAAACTGAGCCGTACTGTCAATGGAAAAGAACAAAGGATTGTTGTGGCAGGTGATGCAGACTTTATGTCTCTTAAGAATCACAGTGGATTTACTATCGGCGTTGGATTCTATAGCTGGTTGATGAATAATGAATACCCTGTTTACAGAACCGTGCATTTCAAAACAGATAAGTTTCTCACGATCGGGAGGAAGACCGGCAATTTGCTCTGGAATGTTTATGTGTATATACTGCCGGCAATATTATTACTGACCGGATTGATATTGGTGATCAGAAGATCGAGAAAATAATCTAAGTAAAAAGCAGGAGTTGTTGCTCCTGCTTTTTTTAGTTTTTCAGCATCTCCAGTATTCCTTCATTCCTGATGATCATCATGCCCTGCCTGTCTTCCGTGATGCCTTCTTCCAAAATATACGTGTACTTTGGCCTGGCGCCATCCATGATGGTAGGCATGAACCTGAATTGGATATTCTCCGTTTCCTTCAATGCTTCGCCTACTTCGATGATATGGGTGGAGACAATGAACAAACACTCCTGGTATTCTGCAAAAGCCTCTGTTACTGCAAGCGTTCCATCATAGGCATCTTTCACATTGGTGCCTTTGAATAGTTCATCGAACATCAATAATAATCTTTTTCCACTGCTGGCCGCATCGGCGGCTTGTTTTACGCGCACTACTTCCGCATAGAAATGGCTGTAACCAAGCCCGATATTGTCAGCTACGTTGATGGAGGAATACATTCCTTCGCGCACAGAAAATTCAAATGATTTTGCAGCAATCGGAAATCCCATATGAGCGAGGTAAATTCCTATACCGATGGATTTCATCAACGTGGATTTCCCTGCCATGTTAGCGCCGGTGAGGAAGATCACATTGGTGTTCTCATGCATCAGGATATCATTACCGATTGCTTTATCGATGCAGGGATGGGCAAGTTTGGATGCCTGTAAAACATTCATCTCAGCCGGCAAAGCCTTTGCATAAGTGAATCCTTTCTTCCGGGCTACATTACTAACGGAAATGTACAGGTCAAGTTCGTAAATGAATTGCAGAAGGTTTTCCATTTCCTCCGGCAAGCGGCTTTTCAGCAGGTGATCGTATTGAGCGAGAATGGTTACCGGCAGGTCTTTGTAGATATCGGTGTTGCGCAGTTTCTCCAGGTGCTTATCGGAAAGTAACTGAAGCAGCTGGTTCACACGGTCAGCCAGTGGGCTTTTTAATTGCTGCAATACTTCCAGCATGCCATGGCAGCGGTTCAACGTAACGATGGTAGCCTGTAATCCCTGTACCGATTTCTTGTACCGCTCATCACGTGTAAGCTTGCTGAGCAGTTTCTGGGTGAGCATACTGCTGACTGTGGCGAAAGCACTCTTTCCGGTGCCTGCATCCAGGTATTCCCGCATGATGTTCAGTTGCTGCACATCAAATGAGAAGCCCAGGCTTGATTGCTGAAAGAACCTGAAGATCTTACTGCGCTGGTTGATGCTTTCCGCATCCAGCATTGGATTGCGGAACATCTGGTCCAGCAATTGTTCACCTCCCCGGGTTCTTACTTCATTGAAAAGATGGTACACCGATCCCTGCCTGAATTTTCCCAGCAGGTTCAGCTCATCCACTGTTTGTTTATCTGTATTGAATTGCATTTTTGTAAAATTTTATCAGCGTGTGCCCAGTCGCTGGAGGCGACGGAATAGTGGTCACTCGCCGGAGGCGAGCGACTGCGGCACTCCGACAATTTTTTTGACAGCGCGTTTACGGCCATCTTTCAATGTTTCCAGGATACCTTCATTGCGAATGATGATCATACCATGCCGGTCTGCTGTGATCCCGCGCTCCAACGTGTAGGTGTATTCGGGAATATTTCCGTTCATGCGTGTAGGCAGGTATTGGAATCCAATAGAAGGAATCTGCTGTAAACGTTCTCCCGCTTCCACAATATGGGAGGAGATAATGAACATGCTATTCCTCTTTGCTGCAAAGGCAATCGTGATCTCCACCGTAGCTTCATGCGCATCTTTCACATTGGTGCCGCGGAACATTTCATCAAAAATGATAAAAAGAGATTTGTTGGCCTGCAGTTCTGATGCCACTTTCTTCACCCGCAATACCTCCGCATAGAAATGGCTGGCGCCAATCCCTAAATTATCCGGTAAGTTGATGGTAGTGTAAATGCCATCCAGTACGGAGAACTCCATTTCTTCTGCCGCTACCGGAAAGCCGATATGCGCCACATATACTGCAGTACTCACGGATCGCAGGAAGGTGGATTTTCCCGCCATATTCGCTCCGGTGAGAAACACCACGTTATTTGCGGCATCCATGGTAAAATTATTACTCACGGGCTTCGCCAGCTCCGGGTGATACACACCTTTGAGCCGGAGAATGCTTGTGCCTTTTTCTAACGCTTTGGGAAATACGAATTTCCTTTCCTGTGCAACTCTGGCCACTGAGAGATAAACATCCAGCTGATAGATCTGCGCCAGCAGTTGTTCAATTTTATTCCTTTCACGATGCCGGAACAAGAGATCGTAAGCCGTGATGGCTGCATAGCTCAATTTTGCTTTGCCCTGTTCCCGCATTACCGGTTCAAAAGCAGGGTCGAGGAGGAGGGAGGCAGTCGCCTCCCTTTCCTTTGACCAGGATTTCATGGCTATGACCTCCCTTGTATCTATGAAAGATTTGATCTGCTGAACCAGTGTGATCAGTGCCGTTACGCCATTGCTGATCTCTTTTTCACTGAGTACCGAATGTTGTGTTCCTTGTTTTTTCTGTTCATCGGCAGCTATCAGGTATTTTTCCGCCATATCGAATAAAGCTCCTTCAAATGGAAAGCGCATATTCATGGCCGCGAAATTTTTGATGATATCGCTTCTGCGATTGATCTCCTGCTGATCACTCAGGGGTTTGGTGAACATCTCTTTCAATACAGCTTCTGCGCCACGGGTATGTGAATGATTGTAGAGATCGAATAATCCCTGGCTGTCTCGTTTGCCGAAGATCCGCAGATCCTCGATCGTTTGTTCGTCGGTTAACAGGTACATGTTATAATGGATTATTGTCGTTTACGTCTGAGCAGGATCACTGTGCCGAGGATCAGGATGGCTGCGGGTAGTATCCAGACCAGGATGATCTTTTGTGTTTCTGCTGCTTTGAGGCTAACGGTCAGCAGGGTATCCGTTGGTGGAATGGGGAACAAATGGATCGGGAAAGCTTCATCGGTCAGCCAGCTGGCATAGTTACTGGCAAGGAATTGCGAGCCGATCCTGAGGTTGGAAGGAAAGTCTGCATCGCCGGCAATGACTATCTTTTGTTCCTTATTACCTACCTGCCTGCTCATTGCCAATGCAACTGTGAACGAATCCAGTTTGTAATCGCCTTCATTGGCAACCAGTACCGGTGGTGCTGAATCAGTTACCAGGTGACCAGCTTTTACCCAGGCCAATCCTTTAGGTCCTGACACCATCAGTCTGGTAACTTTGAACCCGTTTTCTGTATAGGAAAGGGGAGCAACGCCAGGGTGCATCACCTTGGTTGAATCGCCATCCTCCAATCCTTTTCTGACCATAATGCTGAAAGGATTCTTTTGTTTGAAGATCCAGGTGTGGTCCGTAGTTACGAATGGCGTTATCTTATCCGGTGTTTCATGCTGCGAGATCTGCACCATCGTGCCTTGCATCAGTTCAGCTCCCATTGGTTTGATCATCGGGTTCAGCACATGTTGTTTGCCTGGTTCTCCCAGGATCATGAGGTTGCCGCCTTTGTCGATATATTGTTTCAGTCGGTTTGTGATGGTATCGTTGAGCATTACTTTGGGATCGGCCAGCACCAGTGCATCTGCATCGGCTGGTATATCCTGTTTGCTCAGGTTCACCGTATCGAATTCAAAGCCGTGGTTGATGAGGGCAGCCCTGCTTAATTTCTGGATGGAGTAGCTGTTGTATTCGCGTTCTCCATATTTGTGTATGCTGCGTTCGAAGTTGCCTGTGGACGCATATACTTTTGGTATCGTATCGTTCGCCAGTCTCTTCAACGCTGCTGCCACATGCTCTTCATCGGGCCAGTATTTTGAATCTTCATAAGTGCGGAGGAAAATACTTTTGCCTTTGTATTTCAGGTGCATCACAGAACGCATCCCTTCACCCTGCAGATCGATCTGTTTCCTGATCTGCGCCGGCTTCAGGTACCAATTGAGATTTGTTTCAAACATCTTGGCATATTCCCGTGCTATGGAATCCAGTGTCATGCCGGGCATACGTTTATACATGGTGCTGTCTCCATCCGCCACATCATAATAAAGTACATAGTTGAATTTGATATTGGGCTTGAAACGGATGAACTGGTCCCAGAAATTCCAGATATAGGTATTGCGTGCACTGGGTCTGGTTCTTCCGAAACCCTGTCCGGGGTCCAGCAGGTTGGTATAGAGCGTTACTTCCATTGGCTCATCCTGCATGGTCTTCATGATACCCTGCGTTTGTTCCTTGATGGTATTGGCTTTCACCCTGGTGCCATCCCAGTAACCTACATAGCCTGGCCTTGATGTGAGATAACCTACTACCATAACCGAAAGGAACACAGTCAGGTAACGGACTGCTTTCTTTCCTCTCGATACCATTTCTCTTCCATGACGTAAGCTCAGGTAGCTGAAGGTTACGAACATATAGGTGAGGAGGGCATAGTACATGATATCGCGGGTAGTGATCAGGCCGGCAACCATTCTTTCCGCCCTGCCGTTGATAGCGAGGAAATAGGTGAGGTCGCGGATAAAATCATATTCCTGCCAAAGGCCGCCTATGCGCTGCAGGAGGAAGAGCAGGATGAATGTGGCGATGGCAGAAACGATCTGGTAATTGGTGATGCTGCTCATGAACATACCGATAGCGGTATAGGAACAGACCATCAGGTAGAATGTGATCAGGCCGGTGGTTAAATGCCCTGCATCGATATCCCTGATGCTGAAAGCACCTACTATCATGAAGAGCAGCATGATGGTCAGCAACAACATATTGTAGGCCATCACTGCCAGGTATTTTCCCCATACGATCTGGTTGAGCTGTACAGGCGAAGAGTAAAGCAGTTTTACTGTTCCGTTGTTGAACTCCCGGTTGATCAGTCCCATGGTGAGCAGGGGAATGAAGAGATACAGATTAGAGAATATATTGGCGATAAAGCCATTTGAGTCCATTCCCATGAACACGGATTTGGTCAATCCCATCGGGAATTCCTTGAAGGAAGGGGTTGTTCGTAGCAGGGAGTCCTGCCAGTTTGCTATTGCTGCAATGTAATTGCTGTAAAAGAGAGCACAGATGACGAGGAAGATGATTGTGAGGAACCAGGCCACCGGTGAGAAGAATAGGTTCCGGAGTTCCGTTCTCGCGATTTTTAAGATCAGTTTCATGGCTATACTTGTTGATGGGATTGGGTGGATAATTGTTTGAAGATATCGTCAAGCATACCTTTTTCGAGATTCACTTCACGGATACGCCAGTCTTTTTGTACGCCGGCGCTGATGATCCTTTCAGTAATGTCTTCTTCTCCGTCGAAAAAGAGCCGGACCTGCTTGTCTGTAGTGTATTCCGCCCTGGTGATACCCTGGATCTGCTGCAATTCAGTGATGGCCGGCGGATTGGCGAAACGTACCAGCACGCTTTGCGGTTGCATATAGTTGTTGAAAGCATCCATCGAGTCGGAGAAAACAATCCTTCCTGATTCGATCATAATCACTTCCTTGCAGAGCAGGTGGATCTCAGACATGATATGGGAAGAAAGCAATACTGTTCTTTCCTGTGCGATCTCCCTGATCAGTTTCCTTGCTTCGATCAGCTGATTCGGATCGAGACCATTGGTGGGCTCATCCATCACTACCAGTTTGGGTTTATGGATGATGGCCTGGGATATGCCTACCCGTTGGCGATAGCCGCCGGAAAGGTTTTTGATCAGTCGTTTGCTGAAATGTGTGATGCCTGTTTTTTCCTTTGCTTCATCTACGGCTTCTTTGATCTTCTTACCTTCTATCAGTCGCAGTTCTGCTGTATAGGTGAGGTATTCATCCACCGTCAGATCGAGGTATACCGGCGGTGTCTGTGGCAGAAAGCCGATGGATCTTTTTGCCAGCTCTGGTTCTTTCCTGATATCGGCGCCATTGATACTTACGTTCCCTTCGGTTTGGTTGAGCGCTCCGCAGATGATATTCATGGTAGTGGATTTACCGGCTCCGTTGGAGCCCAGTAACCCAATGATGCCATTGGTTGCGATCTCGATATTGATATCGCGGATGGCCCAGCTGCTACCATAACGGTGCGAGAGGTTTTCTGTTTTTAAGATCATGCATTGAGTGTTTTTGAATTTAGATGAGAGGCATAGTACGGCCTGATCAGTACAGTAAACTGTATCGATCCCATTTTTCAGACTGTCCGCAGACAGAATGCTGTTATTGTTTTATTGAATTAAATGTGACCTGTGTGATAACGCTGCCCAGATATCTCTTATTAAACAATTCCATGAGCCCGTCATTTGTATTACTCTTTTTGAAAAAAATATTGTTACAAAAAAAGAGCAGTACAAATATTGAAATGCAGGTGAGATTTTCTTTTACAAATTGCACAGCACGGTTGAGATGCACTTTCACTGTGTTGGGTGAAAGCTGCAGGCAGGCGGCGATCTCTGCTCTCTTCAGTCCTTTTTCCTTGCTGAGATGCAGCACCATTTTTTGCTGTGAAGGAAGCTGGTTGAAAATATGGTTGAGTAAAACATGCCTTTCCTTTACAATGAGGTTTTCTTCCACATGTGTGCAGGATAAGCTTTCTGCTTCACTCAATGTTTTGTGTATGCGAACCTGTATGTTCTTATCGCGTATATACCTGGCTGATAGATTGGTTACTACTTTGATCAACCATCCCACAGGATTTTCGGGGATGATCTTTGCTCTATGCTGCCATAGCGCCAGGAATGCTTCCTGCACAATGTCTTCCGCTACCTGTTTGTTTTTGGTGATCTGCCAGGCGGTGTATTGAAGATGTGCCGTCCAGTTATCCACGATCCTGGTGAACTGGTAATGAAAAAAATGCACAGGAACATCCCTGCAGGGATATTCCTGTACTGACATAGGTGAAGGCTTGTATTGGGTGATAGTGGTCATGTAAGATCATTTATCCATTCAACTTATTATTCCGGGATTTTGAATCCGGCTTCTTTGGCGAAACTCCTCATACTGTTGAATTTTTTCAGCAGGAGAGTCTGGTTGGGATGCAGATCGGCAAATTCCTGTTCAGTATAATAAAATACGGCAGTGAGGTATGCCCTGATGTCATCTGTTTCGCGCAGCATATTATCCACTAGAAATCCGCCCATGTCAAAAGTTGGATAAAAGAGAAAGCCTATATCATTCGGTGGTGGTATCTGGTCCGGCGGGATCAGGTATATGAATGGAATTCCGTAATAGATATCCACCTCAAAAGGGAAGAGGTTTTTTGATGCCTCTCTTGAAACGCTGAGGAATTCATTTTGCACTCTTGTGCCTGTTACCTTGTTGACCCTTTTTTCTGCGATACCTGCCAGTATGGAAGCTGCATACATTTTTCTGTCTGCGCTGCTCATCGCTTCCACATCCTTCACTACAAGGCCAAGTGTATTGAACCCATACAATGTTGTCCAGCCATGTGATACCTGGATATTTGTATTTATATAATTGATGAATGAATCAATCAGCAGTATGCTGGGGAATAGCCGAACGTCCGGCAGTTTGGGTACTACATCCGTTTTCATGAGATCCAGCAATGCCGGTATTTTTTCCCTGGATGAAAGCGGGACGTGGTAGGTCCAGATGTTTTCCAGGGGCATGTATTCCAGCGATAGTGTTACATAGGTATAGCGTTCCGGGTATTCGTTTTCTTTACTGACCTTTCTCTTGTAAATGGTATCATTATAAAAGCTGGCAATGCCGGTGCTTTTATAGAATTCATAGATCGAATGATCGATTGGATCATTGGGATTGTCTTCGATCACGAAATAGTTTTGATCCAGGTCGCTGGGCCCGGTGGATTTCTCTTTGCGGCAGCCTGCAGTCAGCAACATCACTGCCAGCAGCATACAGGCGAGTGTGGAAGGAGTTGAAAGGCTCATATAATTAAGTTTCATGATGATGTTGAATTGAGATGAATGATAGGCCGTTTATTGTTTTAGCGGACGTGCCGGCCTGGGTTCATTGGTCAGTAATCCCTGGTTGAATTCGATCTCATCGTTGGCAATGGGAACTACATAAGCAGCTGCATCCTGTTCATAGGGGCCCAGTTCATAATAGCCATTGTCTGCATATCCGTTCCCGGTGTAAACAACAGAGCGGTGCCGGATGGATTTGCTGAAAGGGTATTTGGTGTTGACCCCGTAACGGCGGAGGTCGAACCAGCGCTGCGTTTCCCAGCACAGTTCCATCCTTCGCTCATCGCGTATGGTATTGATGAGTGCCAGTCCTTCAGAACTGACAGGCGGGAGCTCATTGGGCCTGAAACGGTTCTCCCTGAATTTCTGAATAGTGTTGCGTGCTTCTTCGGTGCGGTCGAGAGCGGCCAGGGCTTCGGCCTTGTTCAGATAGATTTCGGATAGGCGTATCAGGTAGGAATCAGATACATCGTCGGTAGTGGAATTTTCGACCTCTCTTTTTTTAGCAACTCTCATATGGCCTTTGCTGTTGGGTGAAAAGAAAACCTGAAGGCGCAGATCCTGCGTAGAATAATTGATCATGAGGTCGTCCGATGCCCTGTAGCCGGGGCTGGACGATACATCTTCAAATAGTCGCATAATATTGGCTACCCGGTTTGCGCCCATGGTGAATATCACTTCGGGTGAATTCTTTCTCAGAAAATCCTTTCCTGCGGGATGCGTATTCAGGTTGGTGATCTTGTACTGGCCTTTGCTGATCACCTTGTCTGCATAGAGAACTGCCTGTTCATAATTTTCCATATACAGGTACACTCTGCTGAGAAATGCCTGTGCGCTTGCCTGGTTGGCGCGGATGGTAGAAGTTTCATTGGCGCCTGTCAGTTCTTTCTCTGCTTCCAGCAGATCAGCAACTATCTGATCAAATACCTGCCCGGTGCTGCTTCGTGAAGCAAATTGCTCTTTGATGGCCGGATCTGTTTTCAGGGGAACGCCATAATCGGTACCTGCAGTTGAAGGTTTATACGGTTTGCCATAAATATTCACCAGCAGGAAATAATAGAAAGCGCGAAGGAAATGGGCTTCTCCGGCAATGCGGTCCAATGTAGCAGCAGGCTGGCCTTTTGCCCTCAGCAATGGTACATTATGCAGGATCGTATTGATACGGGCGATCTTGCTATACAGATCGTTGAAATAGGGGTCGTTGTTGGTCAGTTGCCCATCGGAGTTCATGCGTGGCTGCTGTTTCCAGTAATGAAAGCCAGTTGGCTCCCACAGTTTGTTTATGGCTGTAGGGACGAGGGCTGCAACGTCATCATCCATCGTATACAGCATTTCCGGAGCGGATTCCATATACTGGTCCACGTATGCATCTCCAACCAGCAGCTCATCAAGATCGGCTGCTGATTCTATAAAGCTGTTGTTCTGAGAATATGAAGCAAGGAATTTTTTGCAGGAAAGGCTACTGATGCAGAGTATGCAAATAAAAAGTACCCAGATCCTGTTGGCAGGTGAATGCATAGTGTTGGTTTTAGAAGCTGAGATTGAGGTTGAATGCATATACCGGTCTGATTGAAAGATTGATATTGGGGGCGGAACCTGACTGTGATGGATCCTGCCCGCGAAGCGCTTTGTTGGCAATGGTGAAGAGATTGCTGCCGGTGATCTGTGCAGTTGCTCCCTTGATGGATAATTGCCTGCAAAACTGTTCGGGTAACCTGTAGCTCAGCGAAACATATTGCAGCTTCACGTAATCTCCTTTTACCACGCGCAGGTCAGAGAAATCATACATCTGGTAATAATCAGTGGCAAACTGACGGGTTACCAGGGTTGCCGGATTTCCCCACCAGCCAAACCTGTCGAAATCCACTACGCCGGGAGCTCCCAGGATGCCTGGGATATTGGTGAATTTTTCATCTCCGGGATATCGCCATCTGTTCACGAATTCCTTGCGCATATTTTGTTGCGAGCTGGGCCTGAAAGTGCCGTAATTGCCCGATGCGATCTGCATTAACCTGATCTTATTGCCTACACTGTAAGTGAATGTTACATTGAGGGTCCAGTTACCCAATACGAAGGAGTTGTTGATGCCTCCCTGCAATACAGGTTCTCTTCTTCCGGATTCAACCATCACCAGACTGAACACTTCTTCCTTCGTCATCTTGTTGTATTTCGCACTCAGCTCATTTTTGTTTTCCGGTTCCGCTCCATAGAAAATCGGAAATCCCTGATTGGGGTCAAGCGATTTGAACCGGTAGGAAAAAAAGGTGTTCACTGATTTCCCATTGACGGGCACTTTGCCATTCAGGTAATCCTGGAAGGTGAGCGTGGCTGCATCCACCAATACGTTACGATTGTTGAGGCTGTTATTGATGAGTTTGTTGAATACCTGGCCAAGCTGCGGATCAAAACGCCACATGAATCTTTTCTTACCGGCGCCCAAATTGTCGATGATCTTGAAATTCAAACTCATTTCCACTCCCTGATTTTCCAGTGTTCCTCCATTCACCACGTAAGTATTCCTGGGTGCTCCATTGATGGCAGAAACTTTCTTGTCAAGGAAGGCATTGGTGGTTTTGATATAGAAATAACCGATGGATCCGTTCACTCTTCCTTTGAGGATAGAGAACTGAAGCGTACCATTGTAATCCTGCGTTTTTTCCCAGGCCAGGTCTGGGTTAGGGAAAGCAGTAATGCTGGAACCTGGCGCCGTATAGAATGGATCGATGGGGCCTTTCTCAAAAATTGTATAAGGTGTTTGGCCGGGCAGCATGTTTCCACGGGTGCCAAAGGAAACCAGAAGGGCTGCCTGATCTACCCATTGCATATTGCGTAACAGATCCTCATGAATATTCCATCTGCCTGACAATGCCCAGGTAGGCAGGAATTTTTCATTGCTTCTTGAACCAAAGGAGTTCGAGAATTCCTGGCTGGTTGTAGCGGTGAGCACATAACGTTCATTGAAAATATAGGTGGATGTAATAAAGGGACGAACAGCATTCTGCAATCCTTCTATGATGCGGGGTCTGCCAAAGTTCGCCGCCCAGCCGGCGTAGCTTGTATAGATTGCAGGATCGATCATGGCGAAGCTATATCCCCGGTCAGGATAATAGCCCCTGCTGGTTTGACTGAATTGACTATTCCGGTTGGAAGTCAGGTCTGCAGCAACTTCCAAAGTGAGCTGGTGTTTGTGCTGCTGATCCAGGTACCTGTTGAAACTGAGACGCCCATTGATGAGATAGTTCTGTCTCCTCACTGATTGATGGCGGAGCTCGCCACCGAATGGGATCTCATCCTGGCCCGGTTGAAAGATATCCTGGAAGTAAGAGATCCTTCTTTGTTCTGTAACCCATTCAGTATTCTCTGCAAACCAGATATCGTGGTTGGAGTTGCCGCCGGTATATGCCAGTTTGGAATTGAACTGGATCCCTTTCGCGATCTCGTAGCTGAGGTCTACACTGGCATTGTATTCATTGCTTTCAACCGTTTCCCCGGTATGGTTCATCTCGTTCTCGATATTCATTGATTTGAGATCCTTGAAACTGTTGATGATCGTATTTGAATTAACGGTTGAATAGAAGTAGAGTGAGCCATCTTCATTGCGCAGCGGGATGGCCCTGCTGGTGTTATATGCGTAATTGAGAATCCCAACATCGGATGGAGTATATCTTCTTTTCTCCTTGTTCAGCTGGATATTGAATTCCGCTTTGAATTTCCTGTAATTCAACTGCATGTTGAATGTACCGGTATACAGGTCGTTGCTTTCTTTTTTGATCACTCCCGGCTCTGTTCGATATCCCACGGATGCACGGTAAGATGCAGAGGTTGTTCCGCCGGATACACTGAGGGTGTGATTGGTGGCAAAAACATCACGCATCGTATTGCCGAGCCAGTCTGTATTGATGGACTCCGCCCTGTCTACTTTCTGTTTGAAAGTTTCATAATCTATCGCTCCTTCATAATAATCGATGATGTCTTTCTCATAGGCTTCGAGCGCACCGCCGCGGAGCTTCATCTTTTTTTCGATCATTTCACGTGATACGTCAATCCGCTCGCGGGAATCCATCATATAAATGGCCCTGTCTGTATATCTCGGTCTTCGTGTGAAGGTCCCTGTTACATTGTAGTTGACAGTGGGAGGGCCGGGCTTTCCGCGTTTGGTGGTGATCACTATCACGCCATTGGCAGCCCTTACACCATAGAGAGCAGCGGCTGTTGCATCTTTCAAAACATCGATCTGTTCGATGTCGTAAGGATTCAGTCCTGAGATGGCATTGCCAAGCAGGTTCACAAAATCCGGATCGTTGATCCTTTCTGCAGGAATGGGAATGGGGTTGGTGCGAACAATCCCATCTACTACCCAAAGCGGTTCTCTTGAACCCAGGTAAGTGGAAGTGCCCCTGATACGCAGTTTGGGTGCAGCGCCTGCCTGTCCTGAATTTTGCATGAACATGAGACCGGGTACACGACCTTCCAGCATTTTGTCCACGGTGTTTAAACCTGGTTGAAAAATAGAATCCATTCTTAGTGAGCTCACAGATCCGGTGAGGTATTTCTGTTTTATCTTTTGATAACCGTTATACACAACCGCTTCGTCCAGTTGTTCGGCTTTTTTGGTAAGCGTAATGAAAAATAATTCATTGCTGGCAGTAATGGTTTGGCCGCTGAGCAGGCCATTCCTTGCTACGCCAACGCCTGTACCGGGGGCAACAGCTTTGTTTTGGGAAGACACCACCAGGGCAGTGACGGGCGAAGTGATCTTAATGCCAATGCTGTTAAAGCCCACGAAGGAGATCGTCAGGGTCTGACCAATTTCAGCATTGATGGTGAGCATGCCCTGCGCATCGGTTACGCCCGAATTCCGTGCGCCTTTTACCGAGATGGATGCTCCGGAAAGCGGGTTGTAATCCTGGTCCACGATCCTGAGCCTGATTGGTATGGCGTCTGTCAACCCACCGGCGCCGGGGATTTCAATTTGTCCTTCAAAAAACAGTGTAATGGGAAGCGGAGATACAATAATTGTTTTACTCCTGATTACGTAGGTCAATCGCTGAGCTTTCAGTATCTCGTCGAGTACTTCGGTCAGGGATTTGTCCTTAACATCGATGGTAACCGGCTGCGCCTCTTTCAACGTTTGTGCTCCATAAAGAAAAGAGAATCCCGTCTTTTCCTGGAGCATGGTAAAAACCTGTTTAAGCGGAACGTTTTTGACCGACAGGTCAACGTTCTGGGAAAGGGCGGCAGCCGAAACATTCATTAGGGCTACGGTTAAGTAGAATACGGTTAGCTTCATAACTAACAGAGTTTTGGTTAAAAGGCGGTTGTTCCCACGAACAGGCCGGCCAAAGACAGCAGTTTTTTGCATACTTTCGCGTAGTTTGGGTGATGTGGTAGCAGTCTGCGACGACTATTTTATTTTCGTTACCCAAACTTTTCGCCGGCAGTGTAGCAAGCACTTCCGGCTTTTTTTTGGGTAAGAATCTTTGATCGGATCAGTTGATTCCAGATCCTTCTTTTTCTAAATTTTACTTTTGGCTCAAGATCAATTTCCTTCCCTCAAGTCTCGTGCGAATGTCGAAGTTGTTCAGGAAGGTCATCAGGTCTGACAGTTGAACGCCTCTGTCCATTCTTCCTCCGATCTTTACATTAGGCATCGGCCCTTCAATTTGCACATCGATATTATACCATCTTTCTATTTGCCGGATGATCTCCTGGAAGCTGACAGATTCAAAATTGATGAAGCCGTTTTTCCAGGCCAGTACATGTTCAATATTGGCAGTCTGGATCCTGATCTCTTCTGTATTGCCGGTGATCACGGCCTGTTGTCCTGGCTGCAGCATAACTCCCTTGCCGTTGCGGCGGCCGTTCTTTTCCAGGTTGGCCACTTTCACAGAGCCTTGTACCAATGTTGTTTTGATCCTTCCTTCATTTGTATAGGAATTGATATTGAAACTTGTTCCCAGCACTTCTACAGTTGACTTCCCATCTATATCAACCAGGAATGGTCTGCTTTTGTCTTTTGCGATCTCCATATACACTTCACCACTGATCTTTATTTGACGATCGTTTCCGGTAAATGCAGCGGGATAGGTGATGGAAGAAGCGGCATTGAGCCAGATCTTTGAGCCATCTGGCAGCACAAGGTTGTACTGGCCACCATTGGGAGTGGTCATTGTATTCATCATCACTTTACCGGAAACGCTGCCATTTACATCATAGCGGACCTCCCCGTTGGGCAGCTTGATCACGGATGCGTTGCCTTGTTGTGCGATTGCGCCGGTAGCTGCACTGTCAAGGGGAATGACAGTACCATCTGATAAGGTAAGGAGCGCTTTGCTGCTTCCCGGTTGGATACTCTTATTGTTGCGTGATTGCTCTGCAATAACAGGTTTATTCCGGTTATCGCCGGTTACATAGAAATATACGGTCCCTCCAAGCAACAACAGTATGGCAGCAGCCCATCCCCAGCGGCGGTAGAGTGGGACCCTGCGTACCGGTGTTTCCCTTTGTTGCAGGATGCGTTCAAAAATGATCTCGCGTAAAACCGGGTCTTCAGCAACATCGAAGGAAGCGTCTTCCAGCGCTTCTGCCACAACGGCTTCCAGCTCCGGTACATGTTTTTTACTTTTTATGAGCGCAAAGAATTCCTGCTGTTCTTCAGCCGTAATAGTTTGCGTCAGGTACTTATCCAACAATCGTGAAAATACGTCAGGTGATTCCATAATAAGGTTTTAACGGGTCTTCAAAAGATCCCGGTAAATAAATAAGACAGGTTAAGAAAACGAACAGGTGCAGTGAGTGCTAAAAAAAATATTCAAGGATAGAGGTCAGCAACCAGGTTGTGAGGAAAATATCGCCGGAATGGAGGCGTACATATTCCCTGATGGCATTCAGTGCCCGGACCATATGGCTTTTCACGGTGGCTGGAGCAATATTCAGTTGTTGCGCAATTTCAGCATAGGATAATCCCTGTTCCCTGCTCAGTTGGAAAACGGCAGTCTGTTGCGGAGGAAGTGTTGCCACTGCTTCATCTATCAAAGCAACGGCGCTTTTGTATTCCAGCAAATAACCAGGGGTAAGAAGATCAGGAGGAGTAAGCTCATCTGCCGGGCCGGCGGCGAGCTGGAAAGCCCGGTTTTCCAGTGCATTGATGATGGTGTTACGGGCCAGTGCTGCGAACCATGCATCGAAATGAGAAACGTCTTTAAGCTTGCTGCGCTTTTCCCATAAGCGTACAAATACAAGTTGTACGGCATCCTGTGCCAGTTGTGTGGACTTCAGGAAACTGAGCGCAACGCCATAGACCCTGTTCCAGTACTGGTCGTATACCTGGCGATAGGTTTGTTCATCACCTTCCAGCAGGCGTTGTATTATTTCCTTTTCATTATGTTTTCCGGGATACAATGATTGTAATTCATTTAATATCCGCAAACTATAGTAAATATTTCACAAGAGCTGCAAAAAATATCTGTCCGCGTACTGGATCCATTTCCGGAAGGCAGCGGCAGATTCCTGGCTGATCACAACGCTGTGTTCGCCGATCATCAGATCCATCGTTACCTGCACTTTTACCTTCTCTACAGTTCTGAAACGTTTGATGTAATTGATATTGATAATATATTGCCGGTTGGCTCGAAAAAAGGAGAGGGGATTGAGCTCGGTTTCCATTATACTCAGTGGTTTGTCAAGCATGTAACGGTAGCCGTTCCTGTCGGTCGCGTGAACGATCTTGTTTTCCGCCTGGAGGTAAACGATCTCTTCCAGCAGCAACGGGATATTCTCATGTTTCTTGATTTTAATGAAGAGGCATAACAGGTGGCTGAAGCGGCGCTTTGGACTGTCGGGCGATACAGAGCTCGCCGGAGGCGAACAAAAAAAAGTCACTCGCCGGTAGGTGAGTGACTGCAGGTGCTCTGAGTAAATCCATTTATGATTTCGGAGACAACAGAATAAATTTGAATGAACTGTTATAAGCTGCATCGATGAATGTCAGCATCTCATTCCACTGCGCCTTCGGCACCTGTTTGGCATTGTAGGTCTTCTCGATGCTGATCACCACTTTTCCATTTTGTTCTTTTGCATCGATGCGGAAAAGCCCGCAGGCATGTTCCACTTTTGTATTCAGATCGTTCAGACCTGAAACGGTATAACCGGCAGGTACTTTGAAATTGATGGTCCAGTTAAGGCTTCGCGGATAGCGCACATCCATATCGTATTCGCGTGTACGTTCTTCGTCTTTGATCTGTAATTGTCCGCCGATCAGTCCGGCCAGGTTCACCAGGTATTTCTTTCCTGCTTTTTTCACCATATCCGTGAGCTCGAATTGTTCGCGGAAGCTGAGCGTACGTTTGTTAGGTGAGCGTCCATCATTGATGAGGGTGAACTTTACATCGTTCACTTTTTGCTGGTATTCGCGTTGGAGGTTCTCTTTGGAGAGTTCAGGTCTTTTCTTTTTGAATTCATCTTTGGCGGCTGCTACATTGGTCTCATACCTTTCCTGTTCTTTCTGCTTCATTTTTGCCGTGGGGTCTTCACCGTTATAGTACTGATAATCGTTGAAGATGAACGGATGATAGCTCAGCAGCTCGCGTGTATTCTTTGCCTTGTAGATACCGGTATAAGCGGAAGTGCGGGTTACGCTGAGTTTTTCCATACCGGCATCCAGTTCGGTGTCGAATTCTTCCACCTGCATATTGTCTGCCGCTTTGGTATCCGGCAGTTTGATGGCTTTGATGCCCGGAGGCGCATTACGTCCGGATGGCTCGGAAACGATATAGGCATCGTTGCCGGTGAGTGATTCCACCAGTTCTCCAGGATTGGAGTAATCGCTGGGATTGAAATAGAATTTGTCGCCCAGCTTCATCATGTAACGGATCTCGCTGTCGAACAGGATATCGTTGAGTTTACCGGTTTGGTTGCTAACGGAGATCACCAGTTCAGGTTTGATCTTCCTGTCTTCCAGCACGCCATTGAAGAGGCACACAAATTCTTTGTCAGACAGGTATGATCTCTGGTACAGCACCCGGTTCCTGATAAGGTACCAGCTGCGGTTGATATATTCTTCTTCTGTCCATTTTTTTGCATCGATGCCGCGCAGCGTTGCCAGTAAGCCATTGACGGTGATATTGTTTTCACCGAAGAATATCTTCTTCTGTTTTTCGATATCGTCCCATGCTTTTTGCGCCAGCTCTTCCTTGCTGAAATTGCTTTTCAGTTCACCGATCTGGCCGATGAATGCGCCTCTGGCGTCTTCGCTTTTTGCGTAGTTCACCTGGAATTTCACGATAGGGAACTGCATGAGGGGCGTAACGAAATTCACATCCTTGAAACGGTCGCGGTCCTTATCAACAAATACAAAACGGAAGAATCCTTTTTCTGCTCCTGCTTCTTTTTTGAAGGATGGTGCGCCGTTCAGTGCGAGTGATTTGAAGAATGTTTTGTTATCGGTATCGATCCCGATCTCGTTGTACATGAGGGGATACTCCTTGCTGCAGATCTCGTATTGGGGAGCCAGTTCCAGGTAACCTGCAAAGCTCACTTCGATGGAGCTCTTGGTGGTGGACACATATTCAAGGATATCACCGGGCTCCAGGTCGCGCACAGGAAGTTTGTAATAGGAATATTCCTGTCCTGTTGCGGAGTTGATAAAGCTCTGGAAGTATTCGGGGATCTCTGTTCCGCGCGGACAGGCAACGGCTTTCTGCGGATCGATCACGCGGGGCGCTTCGCCTGGTTTGATGAGTCTTAATGTAAATCCATCATCATAACTGGAGTAACGGAAATAGACCTCCGAAAATTTGTTCACGGCGTTATTGTCCTGCAGTTTGATGCGGAACCTGGTCTTCTCGAAGAAGTAAAGGAATTTCACGGAGCTCAATGCGCTGCGGTTCTGTTTATCCATTACGATATTCCGGGAATACCCGATGATCACGGCAGATTCCTTGTCCCATTTCGAAGGTGTTTGCGATACCTTGAAAGGAGCGGGCATATCTTTCAGCATTTCCGCAGAATTATCGGCCAGCGATTTGATCACTTTCCCTGTGATATAGCTCTGAGCATTGGCTGTGCTGAAAGCGAGGCCCAGCGCCAGCAGGAGAGCGGATAATCTTGTGTATAGTTTGAGATTCATCGGGTCTTATTTTTGGGTAATGCTGAAATAATAACTGTTGAAAGATTTAATGGATTTCAGGAATTTTTTCCAGTTATCGAAATCAGCCTTATCGATAGTGCTGTTCTTGATGGTGAGCGATTTCTTCAGCGTGATCTTATTGCCGTTCACTACGTATTCGCCGCTGAATTCATATCCCGGAAAACTGAGCTGCAGTTTCTCCGGCACATCCGTGAATTTTCTATCGCCGGGAATGGTGAGTGAGAACTCATCTTCATACGTGAGCACAGAGTTGAACTCGTATCCTCTTTTCCTTTTTTCATCGGGCATATAGGACCCCAGTGTTTTGGGGAAGAAGTCGAGGTTCAGGAAAAGGTCTTTATCGATCCTGTGCACGTGGTTGGAGAGATCGATCACACCGCTGAGCTGAACGGGGATCTCGCGGTTGGAAAGATCGCTGTTGGTGATACCGGATACTTCGATATTGTCGTTACCCAGCTGCAGGAAGCTCTTGAAGAATTTTTCGCGGTCTACCGAAGCCAGGTCCTGGTAGAGCTGATGAAAGTCTGTGCGTTCATTACCGGTGAGGGTTACCTGCACATTCCCTTTCATGTTTTGTGCATTGAGGGTGAAGTCCGCTTTGGTGCTTACTTTGTGGGCTTTGCCATCTGTGAGGGGAACAGGCAGGATCTCGAATTTCTCGCCCTTGCTGACGAGGGCTTCCTTGCCCTGGATCCGGTAAGCATCTTCTCCGAAGGGAACGAATTTTTCGGTAGCATCCAGGAAGTATGTTTTGCCTTTGAAGTAGAGCGTAGTGATGGCATGGTTGTTCACACAAAGTGCGGGCAGTGATTGCGAATAAGGTATCTGACGGGTTCCGATCCATGAGAAGTGTGCATCGTAACCCTGTAACCTGAGCATTTCCGTTAGCAGGTTGGCCATGCCTTTACAATCGCCGAATTTGCTTTCCAGCACATCCTGTGCATTGGAGGGGATGAAGCCGGAATAGCCGTCTTCGTATGCGATATACCGGATCTTGTCCTGCACCCAGTAGTAAATGGCTTTGATCTTTTCTTCGTCAGAATTCTTTCCTTCAACGATCCGGCTGACGGTGGCTTTGAGTTTGGAAGGATCGTTCCTGGCCATCGTGTACATCCTGTTGTTCCAGTTATATACATCGTCCACTTTATCGAAACCCTTGATGAGATCGCCTTTACGTTCGTATGATTTCACCCTGATCACCAGGTGCGGATCGGAGAAGGCGCGGCCGATCTGCCTGCTTTCCGATTTGGATGCTTCCAGGTTAGCTACTTTGTAGGTATAGTAAGTGTATCCTTTTTTCGTTTCTTCTGATTTCTCCACTTTGAAGCCGGTCATATTGAATGGCTTGATATCGATGGTAAGCCATTCGGGTACTTTGAAAGTGACCACTTTTTCCAGGAGGGGATAATGTTCATGGAAGAAGATGCGGGTGAAGTATTTGGAATCGAGATAATCCTTTGTAACGTTGATCTGGCCGGTGTTTCCCGGGCCGTTGAAACTGAAGGCGGAGAAGCGCATGCGGTTATCGTCGAAGAAGATGCCATCATCGGTAACTGATCTGTCTTCCCACTGGTAAAACAATCCAGGTACTTTTTTGCCCTTGGTACTGCCTGTTCCGTGGTGCTGAATGATCTTCACGAAATTGTTGTAGTACTGCGGGTACCAGGCCCTGGCCCTGTGTTGCAGGGCAATGAGCTCTATTTCGGAGGTTTCGCGAACGGTGACAACTTTGTCTTTATAGCTGTTCTCGCCCCTGTCGAACGTGAAGGTCTGGTGGATGAAGCGGATGGCGGAAGGATCATCCGGGTATTTTCTTGCGAGAGCTTCGGCCTGGTTGATGTCTTCAGGCAGGGCTACAGCATTGCGCCATTCAACCAGTGGCGGTTGTGCATGGGCGTTGAAGCAGACGGAAACCAGGAGTATGAGTAACAGGGAAATGAAGCCCGCTTTTTTGTGGGCAACAGGCGCAGATAGTTTGTAGCCACCTGCAACAGGATGGGTTTGCATCATGTGGGTGAAGGGTTTGAGGCGTTTAGCCACTTTAATTAATGGATACTTCGGTGGAGATAAGTGGGCTGTTCCATTGCCTGGAGGCAGAGGAAACTTACTTCCGGCGGAATGAGTAACGTTTCGTTTGCGAATTTATGATGAATTATGATGATTATTTCCACAGTTCAAGAAGGTTTTTCTCTTCTTCATTCATCCTTCAGATTGCCGGAGCGGGGAGGGAAGTAATATTGTGGCTTCTCTTATGTAGACTTGTTACATTACAAAAGCCCCTGTTTCCACAAGGGCTTTCTGTAATGTACTTTTATGTTGGAATGCCGGGTGGTGGTAGTGAGGCAGCTTACCTGCGCGCCACTGTCACTTTCAGGAAAGTAGCCGGGATCAATGTGGTTTCGTTATTACCGCTTTTGTTTTGCCTGTTGAATAAGTCTTCCAGTTCCTGTTGCAATTCTGCTTCTTTTCCATTTTTTCCTGCCGCATCAAAGGCATTCATAGTAGGTCCGTAATAAAGCCTGAACCTTTCGAGGAATTCGGATGGTGTACCTGAGATCCCGAAATTGAAGGTTTCCCTGCTGAAGGAGATGTCTTCCTTTGCCACGCCTGCGGCGCCAAAGCGTTCGGTCACATGATCTTCTACGCCCCATAACATCGGACTGATAAATCCCTCGGGTGGGGGTGGTGTATAGGCCGAGCTGATCTTTAATATCTGTGCTACCAGGGTTGGGTCCCCGGGATCCAGTTACCCATTACGATCCTTCCGCCGGGCCGGGTAACGCGCACCATTTGTTTGGCCACGTCCATTGGCCTGGGGGCGAACATGGCGCCAAAGATGGTAACCACCAGGTCAAAGCGCTGATCGTCCAGTCCCTGAAGCTCTGTTGCATCCCCTTCCCGGAAGGTAATATTATCAAGTCCTTCTTCTTTGGCTCTTCGATTGCCTGCCGCTACCAGGTTGGAAGCAATATCTACGCCCAGTACGTTGGCCCCGAGTTTTGCGGCGGGGATGGCGGTAGTTCCGTCGCCGCAACCAAGGTCCAGTACTTCCATTCCTTTCGAGATGCCTAATTGAGCAACAAGCCCGGCGCCGCTTTGCCGCATGCTTTCTGCGATCCTTGTGAAATCGCCCTTTTCCCAAAGTGCTTTGTTTGGATTCATTGCTTTTATTTTTATTGTTTTAAAATGTGAGCGCAATGATAGAAGTTTAAAAAGGGGACGGCATTTCTCTAAAGTCCAATTATCTGACTGAAAGGTCCGGAGGGAGGATCCATAAGGGAATGACTAAACTCATTACATTACGAAAGCCCCTGTTTTTCACAAGGGCTTTCTGTAATGTACTATTATCATGGTTCAAAAGGAAATCTATTTCCAGAGGGCTTTATACACTATTCCTGCAAGGGCTGCACCAACAATGGGGGCGAGGATGAAGAGCCAGAGCTGTTCTACCGCCCATCCACCCACGAAAACCGCCTGGCTGATGCTTCTGGCAGGGTTCACGGAAGTGTTGGTGACGGGGATGCTGATCAGGTGGATCAGGGTGAGGGTGAGGCCGATGGCCAGCCCTGCAAAACCGCCGTTTGAATTACGGCTGTCTGTGGCGCCAAGGATCACGATCAGGAACATGAAGGTCATTACCGCTTCGCAGAGGAATGCCGCTTTCATGTCGTACCCGCCGGGTGAATGTTCTGCATAGCCATTGGCTGCAAAAGTGCCGATACTGCTGCCATTCCCTGTTACGATCACGTACAGTACAGCTGCGGCCACAATGCCGCCCAGCACCTGTGCAATGATGTAGGGAAGCAGATCTTTGGCCGGCATCCTTCCACCTACAAAGAGCCCGATGCTCACTGCAGGATTGAGATGCGCTCCGGAAACCCTACCCAGCGAATACGCAATGGTGAGTACAGTTAAACCGAAGGCCAGGGCTACACCCAGCAAGCCAATACCTACACCCGGAAATGCCGCAGACAATAAGGCACTGCCGCAACCTCCCAACACCAACCAAAAAGTGCCAAAGAACTCAGCCGTAAATTTTTGTACCATAGATATTGATTTTTAAAGTCAGGAATATCATAAAAATACTTATACGATTTGAAAAACGAAGGATTCCGGCCACGGAGTTGTGCACCTGAAATGCACCTTTTCTCCCGGTACGGCCTGCGCGACGTACCTTTGCCCGATGGATTATTTCAAGAAGCTGCTCGATCTCCTGAAAACAGAGCGGCAGGAAGATGAAGCAATGTACCGCCAGCTCAGTTCCTCCCTTTCCGTGAACGACCGCCGGGAAGCCGGTCTCAGCTGGTATCCCGTGGCCATCCGCGGCACCGAGCCCACGAAGGGCGACTATATAACGGTGGAGCTGGAACGAACTACCAACCAGGACATTCCCCACCAGTTCCGCACCGGCGCCAGCGCCGCCCTGTTCAGTAATCACAACCGGGAACATGACAGGGTGGAAGGCGTAGTCAACTACGTAGGCGCCAACAAGATCAAGATCACACTCCGCACGGATGAACTGCCCGAATGGAGCCGCAACGGCAAGCTCGGCGTAGACCTCCTCTTTGATGATAACAGTTACGATGAAATGCAGCAGGCGCTCCGCCAGGCCATCGCCCTGAATGAGAAAAGGGAAGAAGGAAGACTGGTGCGGATCCTCACCGGCTCACAGGAACCTGTATTCGAAAATTATGTATCTCCCGTTCCCTTTCCTTCGCTGAACCCTTCGCAGCAGGAAGCAGTGAATAAGATCCTCAGCGCGGAAGACCTGGCCATCGTGCATGGCCCTCCTGGTACGGGCAAGACCACCACGCTGGTGCAGGCCATCAAAGCACTGGTGGCGAAAGATAAACAGCAGGTGCTGGTAGTGGCGCCCAGCAATACTGCGGTTGACCTTCTCAGTGAGAAGCTCTCCGATGCAGGTCTTAATGTGCTGCGCGTTGGCAATCCCGCCCGTGTGAATGAAAGACTGCTAAGTCTCACCATGGACCATAAGATGGCGGAGCATACAGCGAACAAGGAGATAAAAAGACTGAAGAAACAGGCCGGCGAGTTCAAAGACATGGCCCATAAATACAAGAGGAATTTCGGAAAGGCCGAGCGCGACCAGCGCAAAGCCCTCTTTGATGAGGCACGCAATATCATGAAGCAGGTGGAGAAGACCGAACAATATATCGTGGATGATCTTCTTGCCAAAGCCGATGTGATCACCGCTACTTTGATCGGCGCCAATCATTACCTGGTGCGCGAACGAAAATTCCATACAGTAGTGATCGATGAAGCCGGACAGGCGCTGGAGCCCGCCACCTGGGTGCCGGTGATCAAAGCTCGCAAGCTGATCCTCGCAGGCGATCACCTGCAACTGCCGCCCACCGTGAAATCCAATGAAGCAGCGAAGAACGGTCTCACCCTCACATTGCTGGAAAAGCTGGTGGAGCGCTATCCGCAGTCAGTAGTGATGCTGAATGAACAGTATCGCATGAACCGCCTGATCATGGGCTATTCAGCTGCCACCTTCTACGATAACCAGCTCAAGGCACATGCCTCGGTTGAAAATCATACGCTCAACAATGATGAACATCCTCTGCAATTCATCGATACTGCAGGATGCGGATTTGAAGAGAAGACCAGTGGCAATGCTATCTCCAATCCGGAAGAAGCCGCATTCAGTATCAATTACCTGAAACAGCTGTCTGCTGAAAAGCAGTGGGATGCCGCTTTTCCAACGGTGGGCATCATTTCGCCCTACAGAAGACAGATAGATGAGCTGAAAGCCATGTTGCAGCAAACACCGGAGCTGCTGGCATTCCAGCATCGCATCACCATCAATACTATCGACAGCTTCCAGGGACAGGAACGTGATATGGTGCTGATCAGCATGACGCGCAGCAACAACGATAACCGGATCGGTTTCTTATCAGAGATCAGGCGCATGAATGTAGCCATGACAAGAGCCAGGAAAAAACTGGTAGTGGTGGGAGACAGCAGTACACTGAGTCAGCATGATTATTACGCAGGGTTCATCGCTTACGCAGAACAGCAGGAAGCTTACAAGAGCGCCTGGGAATATATGGGCGTTTAGAACTTATTTGCAGCAGCTTTTCTTCGGAAAGAAAATCTTTCTGAAAACCTGCCAGAACCTGTTCAGTAGGGTGGTATTGGACATCGAATTGTACATTTAAAAGGCAAATTTACGAAAATGATCAGACTCGGGCTTATCAGGGAAGGAAAGACCCCTGCAGACAACAGGGTGGCGCTCACGCCTGCACAATGCAAGTGGATCCATAAGAACTCGGATGAGGTCCGCATTTTTGCGCAATCCTCACCTGGCCGCTGCTTTTCCGATAAGGAATACAGGGCTGCCGGAATAGAGGTTGTGGACGATATCAGCGATTGCGATATCCTTCTCGGCATCAAGGAAGTGCCCGTTAGCCAACTGATCCCCAACAAGACCTATCTCTTCTTTTCACATACACGCAAGAAACAATCCTATAACCAGGAACTCTTTCAAAGTATCATTTCCAGTAAGATCACCCTGATCGATTATGAATGCCTGGAGCATGAAGACGGACAACGCATTCTCGGCTTCGGTTTTTTTGCCGGAGTTGTGGGAGCGCATAACGGGATGATGGGATATGGTCATCGCTCAGGTGCGTATGATCTTGTACGTGTGTACAGGCAAAGGAGTTTCCGCGAGCTCATCCATACTTATTTCGGATTAAGGATTCCTCCTGTGAAAGTGGCGGTCACCGGTAGTGGCCGTGTGGCGCATGGGATCCTGGAAATCATGAACCTCATGGGCATCGTGGAAGTGGAACCTGAGGATTATCTTCTTAAAAAATATTCATACCCCGTCTATACGCAACTGAAAGGTGCAGGTCTCTACGAACGTAAGACCGATGGTGCTTACAACCGGGTGCATTTCCACGATCATCCCTCTGAATACAATTGCAAATTCCTGCCTTATGCAATGCAATCAGATATCCTGATGAATGGCATTTACTGGGATACTGCCATGCCACGATTGTTTGAACGTGAAGCCGTGCAGGATCCTGCCTGGCGCTTGCATACCATTGCCGATATTACCGATGATGCATTCGGTTCCGTGCCGATCAATCTTGGTGATCAGACCATTGAAGATCCGGTCTATGGTGTTAGTAAAACAAGTTTCAAAAAAACCGCACCGTACTTACCCGGAAGCGTAGACGTAATGGCTGTAGGCAATCTGCCCAATGAATTGCCGCGTGATGCCAGCCGGTATTTCGGAGAACAACTCATCAAATATGTGCTGGAAGATCTTGTGAAGAACAATCAGTCGGATGTTATAGAACGCGCTACCATGGTGAAAGAAGGCGTACTTACCTCTCGCTATTATTATCTTGCAGATTACGCAGCAGGAAAATAATCATCACGCAAATATCTAAGACCCCGGGGTCTAAAGCTGATACAGCTGTTAACATTATTTTTACCGGATTCATATATCCGATAAAAAAACAATGTACATGTTACACCATGTAGCTGCTGCCAAACCCGGTAATCCATTTCGCATTTATGCCAACTTCAAACAGCTCTATAGAGGATCAGTAAAGATCTTTCTTTGTGCAGTTGTCTTCTTTATTGCGCCTCATTTTTCTGCAAACGCGCAAATAGCAGGAGTGGGTGCTGGTCAAACCTATGCCACTTTGAACGATGCCATTACTGCTATCAACACTGGTGCCTTAACAGGAAGTATCCAGCTTCAGATCCGCAGTAGCAGTACATTGTCCGGAACAGCTGTGTTGAATGCTTCAGGAACAGGAGCGGCCAGTTACTCTTCCATAAGAATTTATCCAACGGGCAATTATGCAGTTACAGCAAACATAAACGGGCCACTGCTTGAATTGGTGGGTTGTGCAAATGTTACCATCGATGGCAGGTTGAATACAGTGGGCGCCACATATAATCTCACCCTGGAAAATATGAATACAGGCGCCAATGCTGCTGTTATCCGGATGCGTGACGGAGGTTCCAACAATATTGTTCAAAATGCAATAATCAAAGGAGCAGGCGGCTCCGCAACGCGTGGTCTGTTTACTGCGGATGGCGCCGGCAATATGGTGAATATTGTTTTGCAGTATTGCAGAATTACCAATTCAAATGGGAACCGCCCTTACAGTTCCTTCTATGTGAATGCAGCAGGAGCAACATCATCCGCCATTTTTTTCGGTAATGAAGTGTATGATCTTTTCCGTTCAGACGCGGGCACCAGGGCTGTAGTCTTCACAGGTACTCTTTCTGCCGGCTATATCATGAACAATCATTTTTATGAAACTACCCCGGTGAATGCAATATCCGCCAATACGTACCGGGCTGTTTCAGTGGAAGGAAACAATGCAACGAACGTATTGGTACAGGGGAATTTCATTGGGGGATCGCAGGTGAATGCAGGCGGCAGCGCCATGACGTTCACATCTGCTTCTGCGCCGCAATTCGACGCCATCTATATTTCTGGGGGAACTTCCGCTGCGCCTGCTTCCGTGCAGAACAATACCATCACGAATATATCCTTTCAGAGCGCGAAGAATAATCTCAATAATATCTATTCTCCTGGTTATTTCAATGCTATCTATATTTCCGGAAGCGGTGTTTGCGCCAATATTGGTACTGTTGCTGGCAATACCATCGGCTCACAGACAGTTACAGGCGCTATTCAGTTGTTTCCCACCAATACCACTGAATACTGTCCGGCAGTGATGATCTTCAATGATGCTGATGGAACAGTGGATATTCAAAACAATACAATGGGTGGGATCAATTCCACCGGCCCTGCATTGGCCAAGAGCTTTACAGGTATATTGAATGTGGCGGCAGGCAATACAACCATTTCAAACAATATTATCGGAAGCGTTACTACTGCCGGCAGTATCAATATCGGACCAAACAGTGATAATGCTCCGGTGAATGAACTGGTCTGGGGAATTGCCAATCTTGGTTTAGGTGGCAATAAGATCATCTCTGGTAATACTATTGCGAATATCACGCAGCAAGCTGTTGGCCCCAACGTGAATACACTGAAACATACAGCAGGTATTTTCCTGTTGGCCGGTGGCGATGTAACAGTGGATAATAATGTAATCCATCATCTGAAAAGTTTATCCAACACGGTTGTTGGTGGTGAGTTCAGCAGTGTGGTGGGCATCGATGTTTTTCAGAATATCGGTTCCATCAATTCTATTTCCGGCAACAGGATCTATGAACTGGAATGTCTGAATACGGAAAACCTGGCTACGGAAGTAACCGGAATATTTTTCAAAGGGAATAATGTCAGCTCGGTAATTCGAAACAATTTTATTCATGGCCTGCGGCTTTCATCGTCCAGTACCGCGGCAAAGATCAATGGTATCAATATCGGCGTCTCCAATGGTATTGCTGAGCTTTCCAACAATGTGGTTGCCCTGGGAGCGGGTATCACCAATGGTTATGCGATCAACGGTATCCTGGATGGCAGCCAGGAACCAGGCAATGCCAATAAATTCTATTACAATACCATCAGCATTTCCGGAGATATGGGACCGGGAAGCAATTCATCGGCATTGTATCTGGGCAGCAATTTGCCTTCAGGCAGAGCAGTTATCAATAATATCCTGGTGAATGAACGCAATAATATGATGGGCACAGCCAGTCATTATGGCTTGTTCGTGACCGGAACACCTGTGCTAACGGTGAACTACAACGATTATTACACGCCTAATTCCGGAGGAGTGGCCGGCTATTATTCAGGCAATAGAACATCGCTTCCTGTAATTACAGGTCAGGATGCCAACAGCGTTATCCGCGATCCGGGATTTGTTACTGCCGGAGGAACGAATGCAACCGGTTATATTCCGGCAAATATGCTGGCAGGTACAGTTCTGGCGGGCTATGAGCCTGATCATATCGGTGTGGTGCGTCCGGCAAGCCCTTTCATGGGCGCCTTTCATTATTTGAGTACCTTGCCTGTGGCCTGGCTGGATTTTAAATTGTATCCTTCCAAAGACCGGATCGTTCTAAAATGGTCCACTGCCAATGAGCAGCTCAGCAGGGATTTTGTTGTTCAGCATAGTGTGAATGGGGTCCACTGGAAGCAAATTGGAATTGTTGCTGCAGCGGGTACAACCAGTTTGACCTCTCTTTACCAGTATACAGATCTCTCTCCTTCAAAAACAAGGAACTACTACAGGAT
Source organism: Pseudobacter ginsenosidimutans (assembly GCF_007970185.1). Classification (NCBI taxonomy): domain Bacteria; kingdom Pseudomonadati; phylum Bacteroidota; class Chitinophagia; order Chitinophagales; family Chitinophagaceae; genus Pseudobacter; species Pseudobacter ginsenosidimutans. The sequence continues at coordinate 5,084,668 of NZ_CP042431.1, forward strand.
ACTGCAAAGGGATATAAATGGAAAATCGGATTACAGTGTTATCCGGACAGTAGAATTTGGACAGTCTGCTGCATTGCAGTTATTCAATAATCCTGTTACCAGGGGATTGCTGGAATTTCAGACAAAGCAGGCAGCCGAACTATTCCTTGTAGCTCCTGATGGACGTTTGATTTGGAGAAAACAATTCTCAGCAGGGCAGCACCAGGTGAGCGTGCATGCGTTATCACCAGGTGTCTATTACTTGAAGTCTGCCACAGAGGTTATTCCATTTGTGAAAAAATAAAATGGGAATAAGCATGCTGCGCCTTCTCCACACTTTAATATTGAATCCTTCAGTATCTTTAATCCTTAATCGTTGCAAATGTCGCTCGCAGCAGACAGAAACGAACCCTGGGACTGGGAGATCAGTAACCGTAGCAGTTGGCGCAACTGGCCGGTAAAAGAATTATGGGCCTACAGGTACCTGCTTTTCAGGTTCATCAGGCGTGATTTTCTGATCAATTACCAGCAGACATTACTGGGACCGCTCTGGGTTGTATTGCAACCTCTCTTTACGCTTGTGGTTTATGTGATGGTATTCAGCAGGTGGATAGGGATCGATACCGGCGCATCACCGCCCGTGTTATTCTTCCTCTGCGGCATTTTGTTATGGGGATTGTTCAGCGATCTCTTCACTGGCACCGCTTTCATCTTTACTCATTACAGCTCGCTTTACACCAAAGTTTATTTCCCCAGACTTATAATTCCTTTTTCCGTGGCAGGAACCCATCTGCTCCGGTTTTGTATACAGTTTGTTTTGCTGGTGGCGGTTTTGGCTTTCTATGCAGTATTCCGGGACTTCAACTTCTCCTGGAATTTCTGGTTGCTGGTATTGCCGCTGTCTATTTTACTGACTGCTCTATTTGCATTGGCGCTCGGCCTTATTTTTTGTATCCTCACTGCCAGGTATCGCGACCTTGGCAATATCGTTCACCTGGGCGTCAGGTTGTTTATGTTTGTAACGCCTGTTATCTATCCAATTTCCTCTCTACCTTCCGGCATTCGCTGGATTGTGCATATAAATCCACTATCCGCATTATTCGAAGTATTCCGGTATGCCCTATTGGGCCAGGGAATATTTTCGATGTGGCAATTACTTTACAGTGCAGTATTCATCATCATCACTTTCTTTATAGCCCTGATATGGTTCAATAAACAGGCCATCAGGCTTATAGACATTGCATAACCGATATGAGCAAGATTGTAATTGAAGCGGCTGGTGTTTCCAAGATCTACAGGCTCGGCGCCATTGGTACAGGTTCTTTCCGGCAGGATGTAAAACGCTGGATAAACAAAACCATGGGGCAGAAGAACAATGCTTTCTTCCATGAAGATAAGCTGGCCGCAGATCAGTTCATGGCCCTGAAGGATATCAGCTTCCAGGTCAGGCAGGGGGAAACATGGGGAATTGTTGGACCCAATGGCGCAGGGAAATCAACTTTGCTCAAGATCATCTCACGCATTATTCAACCAAGTTCCGGTTTTGTAAGAGGGAGAGGGACTGTTGGTAGCCTGCTGGAAGTAGGTACAGGATTTCATCCGGAACTTTCTGGCCGAGAGAATATCTATATTAGTGGATCCCTGTTGGGTATGACTAAAGCACAAGTGCTGCGCCAGTTTGATGAGATCGTTGCTTTCTCGGGGCTTGAAAAATTCATTGATACGCCGGTAAAGCGTTATTCGTCGGGCATGTATGTGAGGCTGGCTTTTGCAGTGGCTGCACATCTTAATGCGGATATCCTTATTATGGATGAAGTACTGGCTGTGGGAGATATCGAATTTCAGAAGAGATGCCTTGATAAAATGCAGGAAGTGGCCAAAGACAGCCAGCGAACGATCTTATTTGTCAGTCACAATATGCAGGCGGTGAGCCATCTTTGCCGCAAAGCAATCTGGTTGCAACAGGGAGCAATGATGGCAATGGGCGATACCAGTGATGTTGTAGAAAAATACATTGGCAGTTTACAGCAGAATAAGCTGCATGTGGCATGGGGTGAAACCAAAGAAGCACCGGGAAATGAATATGTGCGTATCCTGTCGATGGAGCTGGTGCCTCAGCTGCTGTCTGCAAAAAGTGTGATAGACATCAGAACGCCGCTGACTGTAAAGTTCACCATCCGAAATCAGCAGGATAATGCATTGCTGAATGCCGGACTGCACTTATTCAATTATGCCGGTGAATGTATTTTCGATGTAGCTTCGCTTCCTGTATTGTGCAGCGAAGGTGCAATTCAGGGGGAGTGCCAGATCCCGGGCAACTTCCTTAATGATGGAGCGTATTATCTTTCACTCATCATTGTTCAGGACACATCCATTCCATTATTCTATTATGAAGGAGCGCTTCATTTTGAAGTGGCTGATTTTCGTGAAAATACCACCTGGTTTGGTAAATGGAAAGGGGCTGTGCGTCCGCAATTTCCATTCAGGTTTGAACCGTCGATAAAACAGGCAATTCCATAAACAGCAAATTAGTTTGGATAGAATTCCGTTATCCCCTCCATTCATAGCACCGGTTTCCGACGGTGTACGCAGACCCCGCTGGTCTGTGATGATCCCTGCATTCAACTGCGCCGGATTCCTGGTGGAAACATTGGAAGCAGTACTTGCACAGGCGTTGCTTCCGGATGATATGCAAATAGAAGTAGTGGATGATCATAGTACCGATGCGGATGTGGAAGCATTGGTAAGAAATGTGGGCAAAGGAAGGATTGCTTATTTCAGGCAATCAGAAAACAAAGGAAGTCTTCGGAATTTCGAAACCTGTATCAACAGGGCCAAAGGGCACTTTATCCATTTATTACACGGCGACGATCTCATAAAGCCGGGTTATTACCAGGCAATGGATGAACTGTTTGAAAACTATCCGCAGGCAGGCGCTGCTTTTTGCCGCTATGAATACATTGGGGAAAGCAGTAAGCGCTTATATTTTCGTGATGCGGAAATGAAAGAAGCAGGTATCCTGCAGGATGCCCTGCTGCTGCTGGCTGGCCGGCAAAGGCTGCAGTTTTGCACCATTACAGTGAAAAGGGAAGTATATGAAAAGCTGGGCGCATTTTTTGGTGTTGATTATGGAGAAGACTGGGAAATGTGGGTAAGGATTGCCCGTGACTATCCCGTTGCCTATACACCGCAGACACTGGCTTCATACCGGTTACACTTGGCCTCCATTTCCGGCAGATCATATGCTACTGCCAAGAACCTGAAAGACCTTCAGTGGGTAATGCAAACCATTCAGCAATATCTTCCGGAAACGGAGAAAGAAAGGATACTGGAGCAGTCTATGAAATTCTATGCGCATTATGGTATCAAGATTGCCAATGATCTTTGGTATGGACTGAGAAACCGCCAGGGAGTGAAGGTGCAGGTGCGGGAAGCATTGCGTATGCACCGCGACTGGCTGATGTATTGGAAGATCTCAAAACTGTATACCAAGATGGCGTTGAATATTACATCATTCATTCCCCGACGCAATAAAGCACAAACTGTATGAAGGCAGGTATGACCATTCTTGTTTGCACGTATAATGGGGCTGAACGACTGCCGGTGACGCTTCGTTTTATCGCTGCACAGCAAATCCCTGCCGGTTTGGGTTGTGAGTTGCTGGTGGTCAACAATGCTTCTACGGATAATAGTCTGGAGGTGATTAAGAAAGAATGGCAACAATATGATACAGCCATCAGCCTCCGTGTTATCACGGAAACGAGGCCGGGACTAACTTTTGCGCGGGAAACAGGTTTTTGTGCGGCGCAGCATGAATATATCATTCTTTGTGATGATGATAACTGGCTGGCCCCGGATTATGTACAGACCGCCTTTGCCGTGATGGAAAGCCAGCCTGAGATTGGCATATTGGGAGGTAATGGCAATTTTGTTTTTGAAGAACCAGCGCCCGCCTGGTTATTATCCTGCAATCTCTATGCAGGTGGAGAGCAGGCCAGTAAAAGTGGAAAAGTGAACAACCAGATCGTTTATGGCGCAGGTGCAGTGCTGAGAAAATCTGCTTATGAAAAGATTTGCGCCGGAGGCTTTGTTCCTGCATTGACGGATCGCCAGGGCATGAGCTTAAGTTCTGGCGGCGATCATGAACTGTGTTATGTACTGGCATTGGCAGGCTATAAGATCTGGTATGAAGATAAACTGCGCTTTGATCATTATATCACTGCCAACAGGCTTACACTCCCTTATTATCTGACCTATATTGAAGAAAGCGCTCATTGTTTTTCTGTATTGGAACCATATAAGATCTTACTGAAAACAAAAAACAAATCCATCTTCAGATTTCGTTGGGAGCTATTCAAAAGCTTCTGGTATCATATGAGAAAAATGGGCGTATTGCTCATTACAAAACCTATTGCCAGTAAGCAGACAGACGACCGTGAATTGCGCAAGCTCCAGTATACACTGCTCATACAGCGTTTAAGGTCCTATGGCCGGATCTCGTTGTTCGAAAACAATTTTAGCAAAGCAGTATCCTTACAAAATGAATTGTTGCGAAAAGTAAAACAAAGAAACCCCATCGCTACAAATACAAATAGTAATCCTTCAGCAGCTCAGTAAATTCTTCCGTGTAATTTCCATCTTCTCCTTTTATCGTCAATTCAAATGTTGGATTGAACTGATCATTGGTCCTGGAATAATGTAAAATACTTCTGAAGAAATCATGCTTTGGTGTTTGTTTCACCAGCAGATTCTCTACCAGTGAGAATCCATTTTCTGTTGCCAGTTTATTGAAGTATTCCCATCTGTGATAGGGCAGCAAGATCCCGAAGCCTCCGTGTGGCTCCAGGCTGCGGCTGATCACGCCGATCAGTTCTTCCAGCGATAATTGTTTGCTGTGTTTGGCGATCTGCTCTTCTTCCGAAGACGATGGCAGATCATTTTCAAAGAAGGGCGGATTGGTGATGATGAAATCGTATTTGATGGGGAAGGCGTAGGTGCGGGCATCTCCGGGAAATACCCTGATACGTTCTTTCCAGATGCTTTGCTGGATGTTTTCTTTCAGTTGCTTGAATGCGCCGAGGTCCAGTTCGATGCCGTGGATCTCTGAATTCGATTTCTGGGCAAGCATCAGAGAGAGCAGTCCCGTTCCTGCGCCGATGTCAAGCACTGTAGTGTAGTCGGCGGTCTTGGCGGCAAACCATGCGCCGAAGATGCAGGCATCTGTGCACACTTTCATGGCGCACTGGTCCTGGTGAACGGTAAACTGTTTGAATTGAAAGTAGCCGTTGGCCATTTGCAGTTTTTGAGTTATACAAATTCGGTTACTGGTTTAGGTTACCATTCGGCTTTGGCGGAGGGGCTGGCAGTAAGAGGGGTATATTCTCCTGCCAGGAATTTGTAATACGCTGTGATGGCGATCATCCCGGCATTGTCTGTACAATATTGGAATGCGGGAATGAATGTGTTCCATTTCATTTTATCGCCGGTTTCTTTGAGTGCGGTCCTGAGACCGCTGTTGGCTGATACGCCGCCTGCGATACAAACATCTTTGATGCCTGTTTCGATGGTGGCCTTCTTCAGTTTGTTCATCAGGATGCTGATGATCCGATGCTGAATGGAAGCGCAGATATCTGCCAGGTTCTCTTCCACAAAATTGGGGTTGGTCTTTGTGTTCTCCTGGAGGAAATACAGGATGGCGGTTTTGAGTCCGCTGAAGCTGAAATCCAGTCCGGGTATTTGTGGCTCGGGGAATTTGAAACGATCGGGCTTGCCTGTTTTGGCGTATTTATCTATCAATGGGCCGCCGGGGTAGGGCAGTCCGAGTAATTTGGCTGATTTGTCGAATGCTTCGCCTGCGGCATCGTCGATGGTTTCGCCGATGATGCGCAGCTGGTGCGGGCTATCGCATTGCACGATCTGCGTATGTCCTCCGCTGACGGTGAGGCAAAGGAAGGGGAACGATGGTTTCGGATCGTCTATGAGATTGGCGAGCACATGCGCCTGCATATGGTGAACGGCGATGAGTGGCTTGTTCAAGGCCAGGCTCAGTGATTTGGCGAACTGTGCTCCTACCAGCAGGCTGCCGATCAGGCCAGGCGCCTGTGTGAAGGCGATGGCATCGAGATCTGATAATTGTTTGCCTGCTTCCTTCAGTGCCTTGTCCACTACCGGCACGATATTCTGCATATGTGCGCGGGATGCGAGCTCGGGCACTACGCCTCCGTATTGCTCATGCACGGCCTGGCTGGCAATGAAGTTTGAGAGGATCTTTCCGTCTGCACAAACTGCGGCCGATGTTTCGTCGCAGGAGGATTCAATTGCAAGAATGGTAACGCTCATAATCGCGGCAAAGGTAAGTATTCTCGGAGTTTTGTCCGTCACTCGCCGGGAGGCGAGGGAGGATACTGCGGGATTATTTCGAGCGTATCGCCACCACCGGGTCCATCCTGGCGGCAATGGAAGCGGGAATGATCCCTGCCAGCACGCCTACCACAATACAAATAGAAATGGCCAGCATGATGATGCCGGGCGCAATGAACACGGTAAACCCAAAGATGGCCGAGAGCACGAATGTGAGTATGACCACTATCAGCAATCCTAACATCCCTCCCATGATGCAGAGGAAAGAGGATTCCAGCAGGAATTCCGTCATGATGGTAATGCGCTTCGCGCCGATGGCTTTTTTTAGACCGATCTGCGAAGTGCGTTCGCGGACCGTCACGAACATGATATTCGCCACACCAAACATGCCAACGATCAGACTTAAAGTGGCAATGGCCCAACCGCCTTTGTTCACACCGTCGAAGATGCTGGAAGCGAAATTGGCGAAGGTATTGATATCATTAAGTGTGAAATTGTCTTCCTGAGTGGGTTTCAGTTTGCGGATGGAGCGCATGGCGCCAAGTAACTCATCTTTCAGTTGCTCGAGCGGAACATCTGGTTTTCCGGTGACGAGGATAGATGGCCCGGCCCAATCTTCTTTGGTCATCTGCTTCATGAAATTGCGGGTGATAAGCACGTTATTGTCGTAGTCCCATCCTCCCAGTATACTTTTTCCTTTCTTCTTCAGGATCCCTACCACCACTGCTTTCTTGCCGTCCTTCAGTTTCAGTTCCTGCCCCAATCCTTTTTTTACATCTGAACCGAAAAGGTTTTCAGCCACCATATAACCAAGGATGATGGCGCCAGTGCCCTGGTCAAATTCAGACTGCAGGAAATAGCGGCCAATTCCTACTTCAATGGGTTGCAGTTTGTCGAAGTCCTCGGTGATCCCATAATAATTTAGACCGGTGAGAACGCTGCCATTGTATTCGATGGGAGAACTGATATTATTGGTGTAAGCAATGTATCCGATTGCAGGCACCTTTTGTTTCAGGAGCTCTACCTCTCTGTATTTAGGGGCTGGGCGGTTCATGTATTTCCACCAGGGCGCATTATCGTCTCCCGAGTAGTCCCATTTGTCGATATAAATGGAATTGGAGCCAAGCGCCTTGATATCCTGTTGCACTGCATATTCCAGGCTGTTCACGGTGGCGAGCACGCCAATGATACAGAGGATGCCGAAACCGACGCCGGAAAGGGAGAGCAGGGTACGCAGCTTGTGCGATTTGAACTCCTGCCAGGTGAGGTTGAGGCTGCTGCCGAGAATTTCGATGATACGACGCATATTCCAAATTTAAGTGATTGTTCCCGGGTATTTGTCGCAGCACCCGCTGATTTATTTCAATGGTCATTCCGGCTGATAAGCCTTTTTATTAACTTGCTGTATGTTTACGATCGAAAGTCACCTGCTGAAAGCCAGCATCCATCCGAAAGGCGCTGAACTGCAGAGCCTGTTGCAGAAAGAATCCGGCATAGAATATATGTGGAAAGGCGATCCCGCCGTTTGGGGGAAATTCTCGCCCGTCCTCTTCCCGATCGTGGGCACACTAAAGGATAACACTTACTATTACAAAGAACAGCCCTACCAGTTGGGGCGGCATGGGTTTGCCCGCGACCATCAGTTTGCCGTGGAATCGCAGGCATTTGACAAGATCGTGTTCCTGTTGAAACAGAGTGAAGAGACTTTGAAAGTATTCCCTTTCCCATTCGATTTCAGGATCGGTTATACTATTGTTGACAGCAGCATTGCCGTTACTTATGAGGTGGTGAATACAGGTAAGGAAACGATGTATTTCTCCGTGGGTGGCCATCCCGCCTTTGCATTGCCACTGGTGGCGGATACAGTGTACGACGATTATTACCTGGAATTCGATCAGGCCGAAACCACAGGCCGCTGGCCTATCGCTGAAGCCGGACTGCTCAAAACCTCGTCCATTCCATTGCTGAACGATACAAAGCAACTGCCTTTGAACAAGGGATTGTTTGCGCAGGATGCACTGGTGCTGAAGAATCTCAACTCTTCCAGGATCTCTTTGCTGAGCCGCAAAACAGAACATGGTCTCAATATGGACTTCCCCGGATTCCCCTTCCTGGGATTGTGGGCGGCGCCCGGCGCCGATTTCCTTTGCATCGAGCCCTGGTGTGGTATTGCCGACAGCGTTGATACGATGCAGTTATGGGAAGAGAAAGAAGGGATCAACAAGCTGGAAGCAGGAGAAAGTTTTGTAAGAACATGGACGGTAACCGTATTCTGATCGGATACAGTAAAAAAATGGAATGATATAAACCTGAAATTGATAAATTGGGACCAGAGAGCAGAGAGATGGAGATTGGATAGAACCGAATGGTAAACTATGAAGTTGAAATTTTTTGACCCCCGCGAAGCAGCAAAAACCCTTAAAGCCACCGCGCACAAGAACGGAAAACTCGGATTCAGCGCCGATGCTGCAAAAAAGATGGAACTGGCCGCAGGAAAAGGAGCCAGGATCGCTTTTGATGAAGAGAACCCGGAAGACAAAACACTCTACGTGATCATCTCTTCCATGGCTATGGAAGACACTTTCAAGATCATCAAGGCCGGCGAATATTTTTACCTGAATGCCAGGTCGCTCTTCGAGGAGCTGGAGCTCGACTATAAGAACGATAATATCGTGTATGATATTTCAGAAGTGCTGATCGACGGCCGCCCGATCTACAAATTCACTAAAAGGGCAGGAGTGAAGAAAGTGCAGCTGAGCTGATCATTATATTTATTCACTTTTTCATTCTTCTATAAATCACTGTTTCGGGTGATCGCCCGCCGCGATTTCCTCTTTTTCTTTATACCTGATTCACCCGGTATACCAATTACCCGGTGGATCTTCAAAAAGTATAATATGAAAAAGTGGAAAACAATACTCTGCATTTCCTTTTTGTCTGTGATTATTTCATTGCCCGTTTTTGCACAGCCACCAATTCACGTGGCTGGTATGATCGTAAGGATGTGGAGAATGTTGATGTCGGCTGGATGACAAAACTGACATTCAAAGAGCCTTCAAAACCATTTGCACAACATGGCTGGACTTACCCCGCCAATCAAACGGATGTAACCCAGAAGATCATCACCTGGATGCAGCAGACCTTCACCTGCAAGGGATTGCTCGGCGAACCCAAACTGACGCTGCTGGCGCCGCCTCCGCCACTTCCCGGTGAACCGGAGAAAGAAAACAAGAAGGCATTGCCCAATACCTACGGCGCTTTCGTGAGATTCCACCACAACCTCGTTAAAACAAGTACAAAGAAGTTCTGGCCCATGTACGGTAATTTGTCCAACATCAATGTGGATATCCTGGCTAACAATGTAGAGCTGATCAGCAGGCAGATGATCTTTCTTTCAACAGCTGATGAATATTATTGTGTGATGCCCAAATACAACATCGGGATGAAAGGGGAATTCGATAAAGATCATAATGAAAATATGGCCAGCTACCGGAACTTTTCCAATAGCCCTAACCTGAAAAAGTATGAGCATTACCTGATTCCCGGACAGTCATTATCAGGTAATGGCGCTTTCTATGCAGTGATCATGACAAAAGACGGCAGCCCGCTGCCCTTCGAGCAGGTTACTATCAATGAGCTCATCAGCAAACTGGAAAATCGGTTACCTTATATGTATAAGGTGGCAATGAACCAGGACCGCAAAATGGAGAATATGCTGGAAAAAGCCAAACGCGGCATTCAGATCCTCAAAGACAACTATAAAAATAACCTGAATGATTATGCGTACCTCGCAAGTCTCAATACTCCGATCGATGTGATTGATCTTGCCAACCTGGAGCCGGGCAAGAATGTATACTGGTTGTCTACCGAAGCTGAAACAAAGAAGAACAGGGACTATACTGCGGTCAACTGGCCGTTGCTTCGACTGAAAAAAGGAGTGAAGCAGTCCTGCGCCACAAGCGGGCCGCAATGGATCATCTTCCGAATGGATGCAGTGATCAATCAGTCGGATGCAGGTAATATAGAATTGATGGATAATTTTGTGAACCGCTTCAATTATGATTATGTATACAATTATTTCTTTGGGAAGGATAAAGTGATAGAGCCTTACAAGCCCCTCGCTTTTGTGAGTAACGAAGAAAAAGCGAATAGCCAGTCTGCCACTGAGCTGTCTGATGAAGCAAAAAAAAATGCAAATGATAGATCGATAGCATTCTTTGAAGATTTCTCTGCTGTGCCTTCAGGCGCTGCTCCGCCCCACTGGAATACAGAACGGAGTTATGGAACAGGAGGGATGGTGTCTGTAACAGAATTGAAAGATATGCCGGGCAAATGGCTGAAGCTGAAAAGGAATGCAAGTCCGAAGACGTTCACTCCGGTGAGTGGCGATTTTGAGATCAGTTATGATCTGCTGGTGCATAAAGGCGATGTGCCCTGGGGTACGCCGGGTATGCAATTGCAGCTTATGTTCTCTGCTGGTCAGTCAGAAAAGAAATACTCCGTGGATGTATCACCGGGAGATATGAACAGGAAAGATGCAGCAGGCTGGATCATGCTCATGTTAGGTGGCTCGGCTTGTAAATTAGGCAATTATTATTCTGTTCCGGATTTTACGGGAAGCAAGCCGGTAAATCAGGTAAGGATCACTATGAGAAAGAAAGGAGAATCTATAACTGTTCTCAGCAATAACAATAAGGTGTATGATTGTGCAACAGCTTTCAGTGCAGGAATGGAGTTGAAGAAGATCAACTTTGAAGTGAATGAGAAGAATGTGTATTACATCAGTAATATCAAGTTGAAGAAGATGTAGGTGGGGCTGGTTTCTCGTGAAAGATGTGTTACAGTAGCGTCAGGTTTCGTTTAAAATGCATGAAAAGAGCGTGAGAGAAGCGTTACGTTAGCCTTAGCCAGTAGTGAAATAGTAGAGTGATAGTAGTGAAAACATGGGTTTTTAAACGGGGAGAGTACTGAGATAGTACTGAGACGGTAGTAAGAAAGTACTGAAAGAGGGTTTGGGGTTGTTGAAAAACCGGAAATGTATATTGAGATGATACGCGCATAAGGTTGGTACTCAGATGCTTGAATGATGAAAGCTGACTTATTTTTACGTATTTTATTGATTTTCAATTGATTGTAAGTGTCTGGTTGGTGCTTGGTTGTACTTTAATTGCTGTCTGATTGCTGTTTAGTTGCTGTCGGAGGTATGAAGGAGGTATGCGAGGGTGCCTGGAAGGGTATAGGGTGTAGTCCATGGATAGGTTAATATCTGTTGCTAGGATTTCTGCCTGCTGCATATTATGCGATTATTGTTTTGAATAAGGGTACATTATTATTGCGAAGCGACATGTTGAATCAGGCTCTTTCTTTGTTTTTTTGTCCTCGTAATTATTCCAGGTTTGTTTTTGAAGGAAGGCTATTGCAGAGTATCCCTGAATGAAATTTAAGACTGCGTCACTTACGCATACGTATATCCGTAATCAATTTATCTGCAATCTTTTTTTAAGAGCTTTCTAGGATTATTTATATTTGAATAGTATAGTGCCATCAAAACTTGATAATTGACTTCAAATTCAAACCTCTGTTATATGGAACAAGAATTCTCTGTGTTGGAAAATAAGGCAGTAGGAAGGAACATGTACATAAACCGGAAAATCCGTGATAAGAAAGCCCAGGAAGTGGCAGATTATCTGGGGATCAGTGAGTCGGCCTATACCAAGTATGAACGCGGAGAAAGTAAGATCACTGTTGATATAATTCAGAGGGTGGCTGAGTTTCATAAAGTAGATCCGGTAAGTTTGCTTTCTTCACAAGGCATAACTTTCATCGATAGTGGTAATAATTCACCTAATTCTTCTGGTGCAAATGGTGGATATTACAATAATGTGCAGTCTATGACAGACGAGCAAACCAAAATGATGCTGACTTTGATTCAGAGTGTTACTTCACTAAATGAGAAGTTGATTGCTGTTTTGGATAAGCTGAAATAGTTTGTTCCAGTTTCAGTTGACAGTGGGGGAAGTTACTTTTTCAATTCCCTATGGCTGCTCGGGCTTAGAAAATCCTTTGAGAATATGGATAGTAGGTTGACGGTAGATTATATAATTCGTTTTTGGCCGTTAAAAACCCTAATGCTTCAATGGCCGCTTCTTGATCATCCCGCCCCGCGTATCCTTGATACTATGCATTACCACAAACGCATGCGGGTCCACCATCTCTATTTCATGTTTGAGTTTTGAAATTTCCAGCCTCGTGATCACTGTAAAAACGATATGCTGATCCTCCTGCACATACCCTCTCTTCCCATAACCGCCGGCGCCCTTGTACACAGTAATTCCTCGTCCAAGCTTTTCCGTTATCACCCGGCTGATCTCTTCACTCTTCGGAGAAATAATAGTAACACCTGTATACTCTTCAATACCCTCAATCAAAAAGTCTACTGTTTTTGATGCAGCCAGATAAGTGAGCATGGAGTAAAGCGCGTTATCGATCCCTAAAAAATACGCAGCCGTGGCAAAGATCAGCACGTTGATCATCATGATCACATCCCCGATGGTAGTGCCCAGTTTCCGGCTGAGATAGATCGCCAGGATCTCCGTACCGTCCAATACGCCACCGCCTCTCACGGCAAAACCGATCCCTGCGCCTAAGAAGAAGCCGCCAAACACCGCCACCAGCAATTTATCTGAAGTAACGATAGGGTAGTCTACAACGGCCAGACAAATAGACAATCCCGCAATGGCCAGGATCGCTTTTACTGTAAACCCTTTCCCGATCAGTCTATATCCGATCAAAATAAACGGCAGGTTGATCAGCACGATCATTAACGCCAATGGCCAGCCGAGCAGGGCGCTGGTCAGCAGGGAAATACCGGTGGCGCCGCCATCAATGAATTTCACGGGCAGCAAAAAGCTCTTCAATCCAAACCCCGCACTCAGTATCCCGATAATGATCAAAACCGCATCCTTCGAGTTCTGCAATACGGCTCTCCGTAACTGGTAGAGGCTTTTCGCCATCTTATAAGGACTTGGGGAATAGGACGATCCGTTGTCTTTCCGTTGCCGGAGGAAGTTGTTGACAATGAATTGGCGAAGTCTGTAACGCATGCATCATAAAAGTACAAATTGAGGAAGGATTAATGTACCTTTGCGGGCGTTTTTCCTAAAAGCGATCCCTTCATGAAGTACAATGCAGAAATACAGAAAAGAAGAACTTTTGCGATCATTTCCCACCCGGATGCCGGTAAAACAACCCTTACGGAGAAATTCCTCCTGTTCGGTGGCGCCATCCAGACAGCCGGTGCGGTAAAGAGCAATAAGATCAAGAAGCACGCTACATCTGACTTCATGGAGATCGAACGCCAGCGTGGTATCTCCGTTGCCACCTCGGTGATGAGCTTCGAGTACAAAGGCATCCTCGTGAACCTCCTTGATACTCCAGGTCACAAGGACTTCGCCGAAGATACCTACCGCACACTCACTGCAGTGGACAGCGTTATCCTGGTGGTGGACTCCGTGAACGGGGTGGAAGACCAGACCCGCCGCCTCATGGAAGTATGCCGCATGCGCGATACTCCAGTGATCGTGTTCATCAACAAAATGGACCGCGACGGAAAACACCGGTTCGACCTTCTCGAAGAGATCGAAAATGAACTGAAGATATCATTACACCCCATGACCTGGCCCATCAACAGCGGCAAGGACTTCAAAGGTGTATACAACCTGCACGATAAAAACCTTGTTCTTTTCACCGCCAACACCAAAGCTTCTGATGACGAAGATAGCCTCGAGATCAACAACCTGAGCGATGCAGTGCTTGACGTCAAACTTGGTGAAAAAGATGCCAATCTTTTACGTGAAGATGTGGAACTGGTAGACGGCGTGAACGGAGAGCTGAATGTGACCGATTATCTCGCCGGTAAAGTATCGCCGGTTTTCTTCGGCTCTGCCATCAACAATTTCGGTGTACGCGAAATGCTGGACACCTTCATCCGCATCGCACCCATTCCGCGCTGCAGACAGACTTCCGTTCGCGAAGTGTGTCCGGATGAAGATAAATTCTCCGGCTTCATCTTTAAGATCCACGCCAACCTGGATCCCAAGCACCGCGACCGGATCGCTTTCCTCCGCGTTTGCTCCGGCAGGTTCGAGCGTAACAAATATTTCCACCACGTGCGTCTCGACAAAGACGTTCGCTTCAGCAATCCTTACACCTTCCTCGCGCGCGACAAAGATGTGATCGATGAAGCATTCCCCGGCGATGTGGTTGGTCTCTTCGATACCGGCAACTTCAAGATCGGGGATACCCTCACTGAAGGAGCCAATTTCTATTTTACCGGAATTCCTTCTTTCTCTCCTGAGATCTTTAAGGAAGTAGTGAACAAAGACCCAATGAAAACCAAGCAATTGGAGAAAGGTCTTTTGCAGCTTACTGATGAAGGCGTTGCACAACTTTTCACCCAGTTCGGTGGCAATAAGAAGATCATCGGTTGTGTGGGAGAACTGCAATTCGAAGTGATCCAGTACCGCCTTTTACAGGAGTACGGCGCCAGTGTTGAGTTCCGCTCACAACCTTTCTATAAAGCCTGCTGGATCACCAGCGCCGATCCCAAAAAGCTGGACGAATTCACCCGCTTCAAGAGCAATAATATTGCAACCGATAAAGACGGTCACCTCGTCTATCTCGCTCAGAGTGAGTGGTTTTTGAATACAGAACGAACCAATAACCCGGATATCGAATTCCACTTTACATCAGAAATCCATAAGGAAACGGTATAAGGTTTGTATTTTGAGGGAGGATGCTCGAAACCGCAAGACTACATATCCTCCCGCTCAATGTACCTGCGCTGGAACTCTACCTGCAGGGCAATAATCTATTTGAACTGGAACAGGGGCTTACGCTCACCAACCGCAGTGTGCACACGGATGTGAGACGCTATGTGAACTCTATCACGTTGCCGTGTATGCGCAAAGCGCCGGAAGATCATTTCCTCTTCTTTACTTTCTGGCTCGTTATTGAAAAGAATACAAGGCTTGTGGTAGCCGAAATGGGCTTCAAAGGTGTGCCCAATCCCGCCGGTGTTGTGGAAATCGGTTATGGCACGGTGGAAGGTGCGCGCAATAAGGGCTTCATGACTGAAGCCGTGGCTGCGGTCATCGCCTGGTCTTCCAAACGGCAGGACATATCCACTGTTCTGGCAGAAACTGCCAAAACCAATACCGCATCTATCCGCGTATTGCAGAAGAACGGCTTTGAACAATATGATCAGAAAGGGGATATGCTCTGGTGGCGAACCATCTTTGCTCAGAAGTCGGGGTTCACGCCAGTATAGTTGTGCGGAGTGATCTTCTTCAACTCTTTACGCACAGTTACCGGAACTTTTAATTTATCGATGAACTGATGGAGGGTTTGCTTATTGATGCCCTGTTTGCCACGGGTCAGTTCCTTGAGTGCCTCGTAAGGTTTGGGGTAGTTCTCGCGGCGCAGGATGGTTTGAATAGCCTCGGCCACTACTGCCCAGTTATTATCGAGATCGTCATAGATCTTTTCATCGTTCAATACCAGTTTGGCCAGTCCTTTCTCGATGCTGCGGGTAGCCAGGATGATATGAGCGAAAGGCACGCCGATATTGCGCAATACGGTGGAGTCCGTAAGATCGCGCTGGAGGCGGCTGATGGGCAGTTTGGCTGCCAGGTGCTCCAGGAGCGCATTCGCGATGCCGAGATTGCCTTCAGCATTTTCAAAGTCGATCGGATTCACTTTATGCGGCATGGCTGATGAACCGATCTCGCCTTTTTTGGTGCGCTGCTTGAAATAGTCCATGGAGATATAGGTCCACATATCGCGGCTGAAGTCCATCAGGATGGTATTGATGCGTTTCATGCTGTCGAAATGGGCAGCGAGGTTATCGTAATGTTCGATCTGCGTGGTGAATTGCTGGCGGCTCAGTCCCAGTACACCTTCCACGAAATCGTTACCGAGGCTCACCCAGTTCTTTTTGGGGAAGGCCACCGTGTGTGCATTGAAGTTACCTGTAGCTCCGCCGAACTTGGCGCTAACGGGGATCTCAATGCAATGCTGGATCTGGTTGCTGAGGCGCTCGATGAACACCTGGATCTCTTTGCCAAGGCGGGTGGGAGAGGCTGGTTGTCCATGTGTGCGGGCCAGCATCGGGATATCGCGCCATTCATCTGCGAGGATCTCCAGTTGTTTATTGAGGTTAAGCATTGCAGGAAGATATTCGAATTCCACGGCCTGTTTCCAGGAGAGCGGAACAGCTGTATTGTTGATATCCTGTGAAGTCAATCCGAAGTGGACCCATTCTGAAAGATGTTCTGCTTTCAGTTCTTTCAGTTTCTCTTTGAGGAAATATTCCACGGCTTTCACATCATGATTGGTGATCTTCTCCGTGTCTTTGATGGTCTGGGCATCTGCGAGACTGAAATTCTCGGCAGCAGCCTGCAGGCCTCTTCTGACCGCGATAGGCAGGGAGAAGAATTTCTTGTCACCCAGGAACAGGAAGTATTCCACTTCAACCAGCACCCTGTATTTCATCAGTGCAAATTCAGAAAAGTATTCGTCGAGGTGCTGCACCTGGTTGCGATAGCGTCCGTCAATAGGGGAAATGGCCGTAAGTGTATTCAATTCCATGATCTGGTACAATGTTGATGTTAAAATGGATATTCCTTTACCTTTGCGCCGTAAAATTAATTCAATTGAAGAAGATTAAGGTTGGAATCGTGAATTATCTCAATACCAAACCATTATTGTTTGGTATCGAGCATTCACCGGTGATCGATGCAATTGAGCCCGTACCCGAATATCCGGCGAATATTGCCCGTATGCTCCTGGAAGATGAAATTGATATGGGACTGGTTCCCGTAGCGGTGATCCCGCGAATGAAAGAGTATTTTATCAACACCAATTACTGTATCGGTTGTACGCAGCCCGTGGCCAGTGTTTGCCTGTTCAGTGATGTGCCTGTAGAGGAAATAAAAGAAGTGTTGCTGGACTATCAGAGCCGTACCTCGGTAACGCTGGCGCGTATCCTGATGCGTGATTACTGGAAGATCGATCCGGTGATCACAGATACGAAATATGATTACCGCAGCCGCATCAGCGGAACTACTGCCGGTGTGGTGATCGGCGACAGAGCCCTGGAGCAGCGCCACAAGAGCAAGTATATCTATGATCTGGGAGAAGCCTGGATGGCCCATACCGGATTGCCATTCGTGTTTGCCGCATGGGTGAGTAACAAACCATTGCCGGAAGATTTTGTAAAAGCCTTTGATGCTGCCAATGCAGAAGGACTGAAGCATATCGATGAAGTGGTGGCAGCCAACCCTTATCCCACTTACGATCTGCATGAATATTATACCAAAAATATCAGCTACGAACTGGATGAAGCCAAGAGAAAGGGATTGTCGAAATTCCTGGAACTGATCGGAACGCTCAATCCGGTAGTAGCCGCAAAATAATCAGTGTGTGCCAGGTCGCTCGTCTTCGGGCGAGTGACTTTTATTTTGTTGCCTCCGGCGGCACTTATTTCCTTCCCAACCTTTTGCTCACCGTTCTCATCACCTCTGCAAGGTCCGGCGTTAATTTGAACAGCCAAACACCTCCAAGGTACACTACAGAAAAGATAGCGCTCTTCACTACCATTCCAGCCAGCCCATTCAGGCTGATGAGTAACGTGACCGCATATGCGCCAATTGCCAGTAGCAACGCATACAGGCTATTAATGGAAAAAGGGAAATACCCGAATCTCAATTTGATGAAGACCAGTCGTAAAGTATTGTAAACGGTATACGTGGATAATGTAGCCAGCGCCACACCGATCATTCCCATAGAGCGGGCCAGGTAGATATTGAGTGGTATCGAAGTGGCAAGTAAGATCAGGCCGGAATAGAATTCGAAACGCCAGGCAGGGGAAGTCATGATCACTGAACTGCTGATCCCCAGCGTGAGGTCGATTACATTGAAAATCCCCAGGATCAGGAATACCATTTTGCCCTCAGCAAAACTGGGATCAAGGCCCAGCAGATGGAGGCCATCGTCATAATTGATCCAGATGAACAAAAAGAGGAATGAGCTGATCAGTTGCAGATTGATGCTGGCCCTTTTGTAGATCCGGGAAATATCATGGTGGTTCTTGTTCTTCCAGTGCATGGCAATCATCGGTCCGGCGATGGACAACAAGGCCCGGTAAGGCACCTGTATCACCGCGGCCGTATATTGATTGAGCGTGTAAACGCCAGTCATGGTAAGACCCGTAACGCCAGCCAGCGCAAGCGTATCTATTTGTCTCGCGATGCCATTGATCACGATGCCGCTGTACACGAAACTAACGTAGTTGAATATCTGCCGCCGTAATCTTTTGGTTACTGTACTGAATCTGAAATTCAGGTACAACTGACCGCTGCTCACAAGATAGATGATCACAGCTATCACGATCAGCAAATACACGGAGCAGAAAAGTTTCACAAAGAGATCGAAATCGATCACCTGGAATGCATACAATGCAATCAATACAGAAACGCAGATGCGATAGGCCGTTTCCTTCATGAAGTTGGGCAGTACCGTTCGTTTGAGTGTGTACAGGTAGCTCTCCAGTATCATGAAGCAGAGATAGAAAAATGCAAAAAGCAAACTCCAGTAATAGAATTGCACCAGCAACTTCGAACGTTCCGAGAACTTCCGGATCACCAGCGGCTCAAACAACAAACAACCCGAAAAAACCAGCAATGCGCCGATGCCGCTAATCATCACTGCAATACCCAGCATATCATTTCGTTTATGGCTGAGCCTGTCGAAATAATAGGGAAAGAATTTACCCATGAACACCGTCATACCCAGTGTTCCGATAGGGGCAATTACCTGGGAAATGCTGGTGAATGCCTGGGTGAGACCATACTGTTCCGGAGTGAACAAACCCTTTTTAGTGAAAAAGTACGTGTTGATGGCGCCGATCAGGAAGCCTGTGTAAGACAGGAAGCTTGATTGTATGGTTTGTTTGCGGATCTGCCCCATTGGGTGATGTTGGTAAATGTGGGCAAAAGTAAGTAAACTTTGCTGCTGCTTCCCCTATGTTATGAGATATTAATAAGTTAGCTTTGCACAACTTTTTTCAAAATATGAAAGTAGTCATTTTTGCAGGCGGTCTGGGTACCAGGATCGCTGAAGAAACAGATACAAGACCAAAGCCGATGGTAGAGATCGGTGGTAAGCCCATCCTCTGGCATATCATGAAGATCTACAGTCAGTACGGATTCAATGATTTTATTATTTGTCTGGGTTATAAAGGCTTCCTCATCAAGGAATACTTCATGCAATATTTCCTGCACAATTCCGATATCACCATCGAGCTGGGCAGCAATAAACTGGACGTTCACTATACCAATACAGAATCTTTCAAGGTTACCCTGGTGGATACCGGCCTCAATACCAAAACCGCCGGCAGACTGAAACGCGTACAGCAGTATGTGGGCAATGAGGATTTCATGCTTACCTATGGCGATGGCGTTTCCGATGTAGACCTGAAAAAACTTCTGGAGTTCCATAAAGCCCATAACAAGGCAGCCACCGTTACTGCCATTCAGCCGGAAGCCCGCTTCGGTGGAATGGAAATGGGACCTGATGGTGAAGTGATCAGCTTCAAGGAAAAACCCAGGGGAGATGGAAAATGGATCAATGGCGGGTTCTTTGTACTCAAACCCGAAGTATTCAAATACCTCGATGGCAATATGGATGATACCATGTGGGAAGACAGTCCCATGGAGCACCTTGCCAAAGATCACCAACTGATGGCCTATCAGCATCATGGCTTCTGGAAATGCATGGACGCAATGCGCGACAAACTTGAACTGGAAGCATTATGGCAAAACAATCAGGCAAAATGGAAAATCTGGTAAGCAACGCATCCCTTCAGTCTGCCTACAAAGGCAAAAAAGTGCTGCTCACCGGGCATACCGGTTTCAAAGGAGCCTGGCTCATGAACTGGCTGCAAATGCTGGGAGCTGACGTCAAAGGTTATGCGCTGCCGCCATCTTACGAAGGAGGTATTTACCAGCTGATGGAACCTTTTGCAACAGGTGCTTCTATCCTGGCTGATATCCGCAACAAGGAACTGCTCAAACAAACCGTTCAGGATTTTCAACCCGACTTTATATTTCACCTGGCCGCGCAACCACTGGTTCGGCTCAGCTACGAGATCCCGGCTGAAACCTTCGAAGTAAATGCAGTAGGCACCGCCAACCTCCTGGAAACTGCCATATCATTGAACAAGCGCTGTGCCGTAGTGGTGATCACCACAGATAAAGTATACGAAAACAAAGAACAGGACATTCTGTATACAGAGAACGATGTGTTGGGTGGATATGATCCCTACAGCGCCAGCAAAGCCTGTACAGAGATTGTGGTAAGCTCCTTCAGAAGTTCTTTCTTCAATCCTTCTCAATCGCTCCAAAATAGGCCTTCTGTTGCCAGTGCACGCGCAGGCAATGTGATAGGAGGGGGCGACTGGAGCAAAGACCGCATCGTTCCTGATATTGTACGCGCACTCCGCAATGGAGCACCAATTCCCGTACGCAATCCCAATTCTGTAAGGCCCTGGCAGCACGTGCTGGAGCCGTTGCATGGATACCTGATACTGGGAGCCATGCTCTACGCCCAACCGGTGGAATTCTCCACTGCTTTCAATTTCGGCCCCCTGCCGGCTGATCATCTTACCGTGCAGGAACTGGTTGAAACCGCTATTGACAGCTGGGGAAGCGGTGAATGGAACAATCTCGCAACGCCCGGACAACCCCATGAGGCCAATCTGCTTAAACTGCATATCGGCAAGGCCATGCAGCAGTTGCAATGGAAACCCAAACTGAACGCAAAGGAAGCGATTCAGTGGACCATCGAATGGTACAAACAGCCGGTTGAAAAGCAGTTGGATTTCACGCTGAATCAAATCAACAGCTACCAGCAATTATGACCTTTACACCTACTCCGCTCGCCGGCAGTTATGTGGTCGGATTGAAACCTTTCACAGACAATCGTGGATGGTTTGCCAGGTTCTATTGCAAAAATGAATTTGCAGCAATCGGGCATAACAAAGAATGGTTACAGATGAACCATTCCTTCACCACAGAAGCAGGCACCATACGCGGTATGCATTTCCAGGTGCCGCCTTTTCGCGAGATCAAACTGGTAAGGTGCATTGCCGGCGCAGTTTTTGACGTGATTGTCGATTGCCGCAAAGATTCGCCCACCTTCCTTAAATGGTTTGGCGCCGAACTCTCTGCCAGCAACCGCAATATGATGTACATACCGGAAGGCTTTGCTCACGGATTTCAGGCGCTTACCGAGAACTGTGAGCTGATCTATCTTCACAGTGAATTGTATCAACCTGGATCAGAAGGCGGTCTCCGTTATGATGATCCATCACTCAATATCCAATGGCCTTTGGCCGCCAGGAACCTGTCAGACAGGGATGCGAGTCATCCGCTGCTGGACGAAAACTTTAAAGGACTGTAATTATGCAATGCAGATTTTGTAAAACAGAATTGTCGCAAGTATTCATTGATCTGGTGAATTCTCCTGCTTCCAACTCTTTTCTCACAAAGGAACAGCTGAACGAACCGGAAATATTCTATCCGCTCAAGACCTTCACCTGTCCCAACTGTTTCCTGGTGCAGGTAGATGAGTATAAAAAGTCCGATGCTATCTTCAACAGCGATTATGTTTATTTCTCCTCCTACAGCACCAGCTGGCTGAAGCATGCAAAGGCCTACACCGAAAAAATGATCCACCGTTTCGGATATAACCAACAATCCAAAGTGGTGGAGATCGCTTCTAACGATGGTTATCTTCTGCAGTACTTCCTGGAAAAACAGGTGCCCGTACTCGGCATAGAACCTACTGCAAATACCGCCGAAGTGGCCAAAGGCAAAGGCATTGAAACGGTAGTGGATTTCTTCGGCGTACGTCTTGCAAAGGAACTAACGGCCAAAGGTATCCGCGCCAACCTGCTGCTGGGTAATAACGTACTTGCACATGTGCCGGACATCGTGGATTTTGTGGGTGGTATGAAAATACTGCTGGCGCCCGATGGCGTGATCACCATGGAATTCCCGCACCTGATGCAGCTGGTAGACAATAATCAGTTCGATACCATCTATCATGAACATTTCTCTTATCTCTCTTTCTATACTGTTCAGCAGATCTTTGCTGCTGCCGGACTGGAAATGTTCGATGTGGAAGAGATTCCAACACATGGTGGCTCCCTTCGTATCTATGCTCATCATAAAGAGGATACCACCAGGGCCGTAACAGCAAATGTTCAGGCCCTGCTGGATAAAGAAAAGAACAAAGGCATGCAGGGGCTCACTTACTACGATAATTTCCAGCAGAAAGCCCTCAAAGTGAAAATGGACCTGATGGATTTTCTCGTAACCCAAAAACGCGCCGGAAAAAAAGTGGCTGCTTACGGAGCTGCCGCCAAGGGCAATACATTGCTCAACTATTGCGGCATCAAGGATGATTTGATAGATTATGTGGTGGATGCCAATCCGCACAAACAGGGTAAGTTCCTGCCGGCCAGCCATATTCCCGTGCTGGACCTGGAGCACCTGAAAAAACATCAACCTGATTTTGTGCTCATCCTGCCCTGGAATATCAAAGATGAGATCACGCAACAACTGGCATTCATCAAAGAATGGAATGGACAATTTGTAGTGCCGATTCCATCACTGCAAATAATATAAGATGCAAATTCTGGTAACAGGGGCAACTGGTTTTATCGGCAATTATGTAATTGACCGTCTGCTGCAGCTGGGGCATGAAGTGATCGCCAGCTCGGCCAATGCTGCAAAAGCCGCCACCATGCCCTGGTACCCGAAGGTGAAATATACCGCATTCGATTTCGAAGCATTTGATGCCAGCGCAGATTACTTTTCGTATTTCGGTAAACCTGATTGTATGGTCCATCTGGCCTGGGAGGGATTACCAAATTATAAATCGGCCTTTCATACAGAACTGAACCTGCCGCGTCATAAGGCTTTGCTCACGAATATGATCGAAAATGGTTTGAGCGATCTAACTGTTACGGGCACCTGCTTTGAATATGGCATGCAGGAAGGAATGCTGAAAGAAGATATGCAGGTATTCCCTGCAAACCCTTACGCCATTGCCAAGAATGAGCTGAGAATTTTCCTGGAAGAGCTGGCCGCGGAAAAGCATATACATTTCAAATGGGCCCGCCTCTTTTATATGTATGGGAAAGGGCAAAATCCTAATTCCTTACTTTCGCAGCTGGAAAGGGCCATCGCCAATGGGGATGAGCAGTTCAACATGAGCGGAGGGGAGCAGGTAAGGGATTTCCTGCCGGTGGAGAAAGTAGCTGAATACATCGCAGCCATCGCATTGCAAAACAGAACCACTGGTGTGATCAATTGCTGCAGCGGCATTCCGGTATCAGTGACCCAACTGGTAGAAGATTATCTTGCAGAAAAGAATAAAACCATAAAACTGAACCGTGGTTTTTATCCATACCCGGATTACGAGCCGATGTGCTTCTGGGGTGATAATACCAAACTTAAAACCATACTGAACAATGAGTGATCCTGTAAAAGCTTTTGTTGAAGAAAGAAAGCAAAGGATAGCCGAAAACGGCGGGAACCAGCAATTGCAGGCTGCTGCAAAGGCTTTCAACGATGCATCCAACAGTGCGAGGTATTCCTATAACTTCTCCTGGATGGGCAGGCCCATCATCCAGTATCCGCAGGATATGATCGTGATGCAGGAGCTGATCTGGGATCTGAAGCCGGACCTGATCATCGAAACAGGGATCGCTCATGGTGGTTCACTGATCTTCTATGCTTCACTGATGGAACTCATCGGGAAAGGAGAAGTGCTGGGCATCGATATCGATATCCGTGCGCATAACCGAAAAGAGATCGAAGCGCATCCCATGTTCAAACGTATTACGATGCTGGAAGGGTCTGCCATCAGTGAAGAGATAGCCGCTCAGGTTCGCAGGGCAGCCGAAGGCAAGCAAACAGTGATGGTGCTGCTGGATTCCAACCATACTCATGATCATGTGCTGCGCGAGCTGGAACTCTATGCGCCACTGGTTACTCCCGGCTCATACTGTGTAGTGTTCGATACAATCGTGGAGAAACTGCCCGAGGGTTATTTCAGTGAATCACGACCCTGGGGAATCGGTAATAACCCGCTTACTGCCGTGTATGAATACCTGAAGAAAGATGATAATTTCGTGATCGACGCCAGCATCGACAATAAAGTGCTGATCAGTGTAGCGCCGGAAGGTTATCTCAAAAGAATCAAATAAGGAATCATTCTCATAATGTTTACAGGCGAACCATCCAATAGCAATCCCTGGGTTACTTTTTGCATGACCACTTTTAAGAGGCCGGACTTCCTGCACCAGCAGCTAACCGATCTTGCAAAGCAAACCTTTCCTTATTTCAAAGTGGTGATCTCAGACAATGATCCGGAAGGAAGCGCCAGGGCTGTAGTGGAAGCCTTCAATGATCCACGCGTTTCTTACTATGTGAATGAAGCCAACCTGGGAATGGTGAAGAGCTTCAACCGTAGCCTGGCAAAAGCGGAAACACCCTGGGTGGTGATGATCACGGATGATGATCCTGTATATCCAAACATGCTGCAGACATTATACGATCTGCACAAGAAATATCCCGGCTATGGCATGTATATGGGCGGCTGCGACCTCATGGCCCATACACCCGAAGTTGCGCGCAGCTCGCGGGTGAAAGTGGGTACCAATAGTTGTCTCGCCAACCTGGCCATCGGTACGGTGCGCGAATACAAGGGAAGGGAATTTCCCTATGCTTATTTCAAAAACGATATCGGCTGCCACCTGCTCTGGAGCTGTGGTGTAGTGAAGCGTGAAGTGGCGCTGGCCATTGAAGGAATGCCGGATTTCGGCGCACCCTACAATACCGATTTCGGTTATATCGTACTGGCAGGAGCCCAACAGGGCGCAGTACTGCTTAACACTTCATTGGGCTGCCAGGTGGTGCATGGCGCCAACTATGGTTTTACCGAATCGGACTACGAAAAATTCTATATCACCCCAGATGCCTGGATGAAATGGGTGATGGACCATCTTCCCAAAAGTCAGGACTGGAGCACGTTGTACAGGCCACTCGAACTGTTTACGGCCAGATGGGTGGTGGAGTATGCAGTGAGCATAAAAAAAATTGCAAAAGACCGCCAGCTTCATAAGCCTGAGTTCGACGCAGTAGTGAAGAGGATCTTCAAAATCCCTTATCTCAGGAAATGGAAGATAAAATACTGGCTGGCCATTCATATGCCGGGACTGTTTGAATCCCTCATTGGCATTAAGAAAAGAATATTCGGAAGCTGATGCCCAGGTTCAGTATCATATTACCGGTCCGTAACGGAGGAGAGTATGCGAAGGAATGCGTGAACAGCATCCTGTCGCAAACCCTGAATGATTTCAACCTGGTGGTGCTGGACAATTGCAGTACAGACAGAACAGTAGAATGGCTGGAATCTCTGCACGATGAACGCATCGTCATTCACAAAGCTGATCGCTCACTCTCAATCGAAGAGAACTGGGCTCGCATCAAAGATGTGTCACGTAATGAATTCATGACCATGATCGGGCATGATGACCTGCTGCTGCCGAATTACCTGGAAGAGATGCAAAGCATTATCAACCGTTTCCCAAATGCAACACTCTATCAGACACATTTCAATTATATCAATGCAACCGGCGGTTTGATCAGGCCATGCCTGCCGATGGACGAGCAACAATACGTACAGGATTTTCTCGCTGCACAAATGCAACGGAAAATAGACAGTACAGGTACCGGCTATATGATGCGTTCGTCTCAATATGATGAAGTGGGCGGCATCCCTCCCAATTATCCCAATCTCATTTTTGCAGACTTCGCATTATGGGTTCGGCTCATGGCGAAGGGCTACAAGATCACATCGTCCAAAAATTGCTTTTCCTACCGCGTGCACCAAAGCGTATCTGCCACCACCAATGCAGAAGCCTTCATGAAAGCATTCGGTATATATGCAAAAGAGATCGATCTGCTCCAACAGAAAGATCCTGCTGTGCAGCAGGCGGTCCGGAGTTATGGCAGGGAATTTCTGCTATTGTGGTGTGAAAGTCTATCGCACCGGCTCTTGAAAACCCCGCTGAACAAGCGTTCTATGCTGGTGAGCGATCTGATGAAGAAATTCATGGAGTTTGCCGGGGAGTTGATACCCGGGCAGTCTTTTGAACCAGGCGCAGTGTTCAGGATCAAACTGGCTGAATGGCTTGATTCGAATACGCTTACCCGTAATCTCTTTCAGTGGTATAAGAAGTAGTCAGTATCAGAAATCATTATCTGTATACAGGAATTTCCTGAACTCCCTGCAGAACACTTCCCCGCTGAATTTTTCGATGGCGATCTCACGCCCGCGTTTGCCAAATGTTTCCTTCACTTCCGGATGTTCCACTAACCATTGCAACAGGGTAGCACCTTCTTCCACAATCGCAGGTTCACTGGTGGCATGGATCAGTAATCCGTTCTCCATATGCCTTACATAATCGGGAATGGCATTCACAGCTGTGCTCATCACAATGCGGCCATGCGCCATCATCTGCATCACCACCAATGGCAGTCCTTCGTAGGCGGATGTGAGGATCAGTACATCGGACTTATGATAGAGCTCCAGCATTTTGGCTTCATCGCGCACATTGCCGTAAAAAGTGCAGTAGGGATATTGTGCCGGATCGATCACATTGTCCACGTCACCCACAAAGGAAAAATGGATAGGCGCATTGATCTGGTGTAATTTCTCTGCAATGGCCGCTATCAGCGGAACCCGCTTCTGTGGCGCACCACGGCCGATGAATATCACTTCCAGTGTTTCATTGTTCACAGGACGGTAGGGTGGAATGGGGATCATGTTCTCCGCAAAACGCAGGCGTTTTGCATAGGAGGGATTCACCCCGGTTTTTTTGTATTGCTCTTCCACATCCTTCATCAGTTTAACGGTACTGAATATACGAAGGGTGATCAGGTCGATAAATCCGATGGAGTAGGGCAGCCAGGTATCGAGATGGCAAAGCTCTATGCGACGGACATTCCTGTTCACATGCGCCAGCATCTTGTAGAAGAACAGGGATTCTCCTCCGAAGATCGTGGCATTGGGCGCGCTGTTGATCCAGGCGGCCAGCACACCGCGGTAAAAGAAATTGACGAAATGATAAAGCTTATTGTCGATCTGCTCATGAAGGTCCAGCACATCAAAGCCCTGGAACATTTCCAGGTGGCCATTGTTCTTTGGTTTCTTGGAGAAGATGATCAGCGGTTGCTGGTCTTTCATACAGGCGGCGATATCTGCATTCACTTTGATGGCGCCACCAATATCGGCAGAAGGGAAGAAAAGGAAAGTGCTGGTCTTCTTCTTCAACGGGAAAAGCCGGCCATAGATCATACCGGCCAGCACAAAGGGAAACATCCCGATGTATTCCAGTCTTCTTTTCAATACTCCTTTGCGATGGCTCATGTTCAGAAATATTTTTGCAGGATCTTTTCCAGGTATCCTTCCCCGAAGCGGATGCCCAGGGTTTCACATACAGCTGCTATTTCATGGGTATCGATGCTTACGGGACCACCTCTGTCGTCCAGTGAATAGAGACCCTGTTTGCCACAGAATTCCTCGATGGTATCCACAATATAAGTAACAGGATAACTGGCAGTATTGGCAATATTCAGTGTCCGGTTGGTGGCCATCTGGTGCTGCAGCAAATGATCGGCAATCCTGTACACATCCTCCACATCGATGATGTTCCGCTCGGATCGCTGCCAGAGCTGGAATGGGATTCCCTGCGCTATATGCTGGAAGAAATAATTCAGGATCGTATTGGGATTGTCTGACCGGCCTGCCAGGTTCGACAAACGGAAGATCGCATAGCGATGGGCGTTGGAACGCACCAGATCTTCCATATTCAGTTTATGCTGCACGTAAGCAGTTTGCTGCAGGTCCGGATCATCCACGCTGGTGGTGCTGAAATATATCAGCATCATACCGGGATTGGCTTCCATGGATTGCAGCAATAACCTGGCTTCCCGCTGAAAATCCGCTTCTGTGCTGGATTTGGAGTTAGACACTCCGGAAGCGAAGATCAGAAAACGATCATCTTTTGCATAAGCTCCAAAACTCCTTGCCACGAGGCCAGTTCCAATAACCATGTTCTCTTTTCGTTTACTGCGCTTTGGATGCAGATGAAGAATCAACTCCGGCAGCCCTGTTCTTCCAGAGCCACCAGGCGCCACCCAGCACCAGCAGGATGGAAATGATGCCGGCAATCAATGTTATCAGATTACCCGTATCATAAGATGCCGGCTCGAACCGGAACTCTATGACATGTTTTCCTGATGGAATGCTCATGCCGCGCAGTACGTAGTTCACTTTTACGATCGGCGCTTCCTTGCCGTCGATAGTAGCCTTCCATCCAACCGGATAATACACTTCGCTGAACACGGCAAACTGGTTGCTGGCCGCATTGCTCTCGTAAGTGACAACATCATTGAGATTGCTGGTCATGCGGATAGTGGCCAGTGAATCGAACTGTGGCTCGAATGTAACTTTGCCTTTCTCACGTTGATCAATCACCGCTGTGTCGGCAGGATGGAAATCGTTGAGCGCTGCCATTTCAGCATCGGCATTGGGAACATATTGGAGGGCTTTCACAAACCAGACATTGCCGAGTGCGCCCGGATTCATTTGCGCAATGGGTTGTCTTGTCTGCGGATTGGCCGCTATGAAATATTTTGTGTTGAGCATGTTGAATACTTCCATATTGCCCCTGTTCAACTGATGTGTGATCAGGTCATCATAATTGGCGAGCCTGGCGGGCAGGTAACCACCGATTGAATGATGATGGAAGCTGGCGCGTGAGTCGGCAAAAGGATTGCCGGCAGTTTGATCGAACACGCGGTAAAAGCCTGTGTCCTGCTTGATCTGCAGATCAGCGGCATTGGCCTGATAGGGCGCCAGGAATTCGTCTTTATCTACATAGTTCTCTTCTTTCAGATACCTTCTGTCAACAGGCAGCAGGTCCACCAGGTTGAGTACGATGAAAGCTGCTATTACATATTCGGCTTTCAGTTTTTTCTGAACGCCGAGCCAGATCAGTGCGGAGCCCAGCACCAGGAAGAGGATGGTGCGCAGCATATCGCCTTCATACAAAGTCTTGCGGTCTGAGCTCAATCCGTTCATGACGGAGGAAGCGATGGTCCGGGCCTGCTGCTGTACCTGCTCATTGGGCTGTCCACCCTGAGAAGCCATTTGCATGATGGCGCCGGAGATCCCTTCGCGAAGCTGATTGTCGCCGGAAGCCTTGAAGCTGCCAGTGAAATAGGTTCCTACCAGAATGGCCACTACCGCCAGCACAGCAACACCTGCATACTTCAGTTTCTTCATCATTTCGGTTTTATCGTATTCACCGAACATGAGTTGATTCAATGCCATGGTGGCCAGTAAAGCAAACGTCAGCTGCGGGATCACCAGCGCTGTAGTAGGTGCTCTGAATTTATTATAATAAGGAAGATGATCGAAGAGGAAATAGTTCAATGCCTGGAAATTGCTGCCCCAGGCCAGTACGATACCGATGATGCTTGCGGCAATGATCCAGCCCTTGTGCCAGCTCTTTACCACAAAGATGCCAACAATGAAGAGCAGGCAGATCAATGCACCGAGGTATACAGTACCTGAAGTACCGGGCTGTGCGCCCCAGTAGGAGCTCAGTGCAGGATAGATATAATTGGTGAACTCCTGCGGCAGTTGTGATTCCTGCAATGCCTGGATGGCCTTGCCATCTTCGGGCAGTTCACGCGGACCATCGCTGCCGCCGTTGTAAGCGGGCATCACCAGGGTCATGGTTTCGCTGATGCCATAGCTCCAGTGGAAGGCATAGCTTTTATCCAGACCGCCTTTCGATTTATTTTCCGCCAGCTTCTTGCCATCGGGCCCTGTAGTCAGCTCTGAAGCACCGCCGCGCATAGACCATTTGGAATACTCGCTGGTTGGCATCAATATCACAGCATAACTGGCAATACCGATCACCAGTGCTACGATGGCGAGACCGGCCGTATAAATAACAGGTTTGAAATCTTTTTCCTTGAATGCGCGCACCAGCATCGCCACACCCAAACATCCTGCAATGAGGAATGTGTAATACAAGATCTGTACGTGGTTCTGCCAGGTAAGCAGGGTGCTGAACAATAAGGTAACAATGAAGCCCAGCACATATTTGCGCTGACTGAGCAAGATCAGTCCAGCAATGAGAGCAGGCGCATAGCCCATGCTCATGAGCTTGGTATTATGACCTACTGCCGCAATGATGGCATTGTAGGAGGCAAATGCATAACCGAGTGAACCGAAGATCCCAGCCATGCTGCGAAGGCGAAGCACAACGGTGAGGATATAAAAACCGATACAGGCCAGGAAGAAAAAGCTGGCGGGCGCAGGCAACCAGAGCGTGAACACATTGTGCAGCCATGCCAGTGTAACCGGATACTTCGCTTCGATCCCGATCTGGAAGGCAGGAATACCGCTATAAGCGCTGTTACTCCACAAAGGCCAGTGACCATGCTGCTCTTTGAATTGGTTCGATTGTTCGATCATTCCCTTCCAGCCCAGGGTATCATGCTGGTTCAGGATCATTCCCTTGAAAGCGGGTAAGCAAAAGAGGATGGAGATGATCAGAAAAATCCCTATCGCGATAACATGCGGCTTTAACTGCTGCCAGATTGTTTTGTTCATTATATCAGGATGGTTAAAAGATGCGACAAAATAAGGCAATTATTTGGTAAGTTGATCAGGCACTGGGTTTTAAAGCGGGTTCAATGCCCGGGCTGCATCGGCGGTGATAGTGCCCCAGTAGAAATGCCGGTAGAAGGCGGCAGGTATATTGTCCTGTCTGGAAACAAGTTGCAATACTGCGGCGGTAAATGCAGGCCAGTCGTTATTGCCCGTCACCACCAGTTTGCCTCCGCAAATGGCGGGGTCCACACCTTCAGCGCCGTTCTCCACACTCACCGCATTCATATTATTGCCCAGTGCCTCCACCAATTTGGTTTTGATGCCGCCACCGGATATTACAGGATTCAGGAATATGTCGGAGCCCCTGAAATAAGGATTGATATCATTCACAAACCCTGCGATCACCAGCTTGGGTATCCCGGCTTTTGAAATGCGTTCGGGAATATCCTTTCCGCATATCAGTATGGTATAATCAAGAGATGATTGCTGCAATAGGGGATTGATCTTTTCAATGATCAGGTCCAGCGCTTCCAGGTTGGGTGAATAATTGAATGCGCCGTTGAACAGGAGGAGGCAATGGTGCTTCGGGATACCATGCTGTTGCTGCAGGTATGCGCGCGCTTCCTGTTTTTCGGTTTGGGATGGTGGTTGGTCCCACTCAATGCCGTAAGTGGCTACCGTGCATTTCGATGGCTGAAGCCCGAATTCACGGATCGCGTATTGCCTGTCTGATTCCTGGATGAAAAAGCTATGCGCTGCTGCGCGGTGAACGATTCGCTCATACTGCCATAATATTTTCCACCACCATTTGTGGAGGGTCTTCCAGCGAAGCCCTTCGATATTATGGGAATGCACCACCAGTTTCACGCCGGTGAACCATTTCAATAACAGTCCCAGCCATCCGTAATATGGATGTTCCAAAATGAGATGCGTAATTTTTTTCCGGCGTATGATTGAACGGAGCGTAAAAAAATAGAATATATTCAGGTAGCGTGTGGCGCTGCCGGAAAGTATATTGAGCAGTTCATACCCTTCGGCCAGTGCAGGATCATTGTTCTGTGTGGTTACCATGCTGAGATCAACCTGTCTGGTAAAATACTTGTAAAAAAGGGCGATCCCTTTCTGGCCACCCATCCGGGGAGGTAAAAACTGATAGGAGACCAGGCTCAACACTTTTATCATGCTATATCCGCTAAATTGAATTCGGGATGAACAAAAATTATGCAATTTTACACCAACTTGGGTTATGCGTAAACTATTATTTTTCTGCAGGGTGGCCTTTCTCTGCAATGTTTGTTTCCTCCTGGCCTGGCTCATTCAATACCTGCCTGTATCGCCTCACGGGCATATTGCGTCAACTATCGTGGTGCTGGGAACAGGGCTGGCGGTGATACTGAACATTGCGGTGAACTTTTTTGTAGTTATTTCACTTTTGCAGAAAAAAATGGACTGGTCAGTATTCCCCCGCTGGCTGATAATCGTTAATTTTCTTTTTCTCTTGTTGCAGATAATCATATTACTTTTCAACTAACATGCTTTATTCATGATCCATAATATTATCCGTGATAAATCCACCCGTCTCTTCCTCTTCCTTGGTAGTTTTTTTATCGCCAATGCCATCATTGCCGAAGTGATCGGCGTGAAACTTTTTTCGCTTGAAGAAACACTTGGCTTCGAGAAAGTGAATTTCACTTTGCTGGGAGAGAGCGGACTGAGCTTTGATCTCACCGTGGGTGTGCTCACCTGGCCCATCGTGTTCATCATGACTGATATCATCAACGAATATTACGGTGTAAAGGGCATCCGGTTCCTCAGTTTCATTGCAGCAGGATTGATCGCTTTCTCTTTTCTTGTTTTCTTTTTTGCTATAAGAACAACGCCCGCCAACTGGTGGATACCATCGCAGGCAAAGCATGGCGTACCTGATATGCAGGCCGCCTACCAGCAGATCCTGGGGCAGGGGATGATGATCATCGTGGCATCGCTTACCGCCTTCATGATCGGGCAGGTAACGGATGCCACCATCTTCAAACGCATCAAAAAGTTAACTGGTGAAAAGAATATCTGGATGCGCGCCACACTCAGTACACTGGTGTCGCAACTGATAGACACCATCGTGGTGCTGTATCTCTATCTGTATATCTCACTGGGATTCTCCTTTGCAAAAGTGACTGCCATCGGCATCGTCAATTATACCTACAAATTCCTGATCGCTATTGTAATGACGCCTGTGATCTACCTGGTGCACTCACTGATAGAAAGATATCTGGGCAAGGACCTTGCCCAGGATATGAAGAATGCAGCTATGCGTGAAGGTTAGTGACTGGAATGTCATAATAGTTTTTCCATTATATAATCATTCATCTGGAATCCATTACCGATCTCGATGTCTGCTTCCTCAATAACGGTGAAGCCGAGTTTCTCGTAAAAGTTTTTGGCTTTGTTGTGGCGGTTGACATTGAGGTGAAGCGTATGTCCGCCTTCATCGAGGATCTGTTCAATTACGAAGTCCAGCAATGCACGGCCAACACCCAGACCCTGCGTTTGAGGGAGCACATAGATCTTATGGAGTTTTTGCACGCCTGCTTTTTCAGTGACTCCAAATGAGGCGAAGCCAACAGCGTCTTCGTCCAGTTCTGCGATCAAAAAACGATGATTGAGTTTGGTGATCTGTTCGTTCAGGGATTCCGGGCTGTAATTTCTCTCCAGCATGTATTCCAGTTGACCATCGGGCAGGATGGCGCCGTAAGTGACAGGCCATATCTGTTGAGCCAGATAGCCGATGGTGGGGATATCATCGAGATCCGCGAAGCGGATCACCAGTTCTGCACTTGTATTCATAGGGGCAATATTATGGATTTTCAAAAACTTCTTTGGATAAATTCTGATGGATCCGGATGGCTCTCCAGGCCAGCCTCATGGCTATCCAGTAACAGACGATAGCGCCGAAGGCGAGTATGCCGGTAGACACATAGCGGGTAACATTCGGGTTCTTCTGGAGGAATAAAAAGAAATCGAAACCGCCATGGAAAAAGATGGCCAGCAGGAGACCGGTCAGCAATCGCAATATGGGCCGGTGATGATCGAATTTGGCCAGTCCGGCATGGAATCCCATCAGCACGCCGAAGGCCGCATGTGCAGGAACGGAGAGGAACATACGCAGTACGCCGGTAGCGAATCCATTCTCCAGTACATACCATACATTCTCGAAAGTGGCAAAGCCCATACTTACCATCACGCTGTAAATGATCCCGTCGAAAGGCTCATTGAATGCAGGTTGCCGGTAGGCATAGAACCGCAGCATCAGGAATTTGCTGCCTTCCTCACTGAATGCCACCAGCACAAATGCAAAAACAACATAATAGGAAATGGAATAGGGAGAGAAGCTTGCATCCAGCAATGGCTGGAATTTCGTTTGGAAAATGATAGCCGGAATAGTACTGGCAACTCCCAGCATAAAGGAGATCACCAGGTTCCTTAGCGGCTCCCTGTCGTATTTGTCCCTGGAATAAATGAAAAATGCAATTGCCAGTCCGGGCGCCAGCGCTAATGCCAGAAGAGAAAGGACCATAATCCAAAAATAAACAAAAGGGCCGATGGTGTAAATCCAAAATGTCTTAATTTTCCTTTCATGCGTAAATCACTGTTCCTGGCCTTTCTTATCGGTAATTGTTCCGCATTATTTGCCCAACAGTTCGGAGGCCATCCCCCTTCCACCCGCTGGCGTCAGGTAAATACAGATTCAGTACGTGTGATCTTTCCTGCGGGCCTCGAGCGGAGCGGAAAGGAAGTGGCCGGTATCATTCACCGCATCGGTCAGCAGCCGCAGGGATTGCTGGGAAACAGGCTTCGCAAGATCAGCATCGTGCTGCAGCCCAATACCACTATCTCCAATGGTTATGTTGGACTGGGCCCCTGGCGCAGTGAATTCTATCTCACACCGCCCCAGAACAGTTTTCAGCTCGGCAGCCTGCAATGGGAGCAAAGCCTGGCATTACATGAGTACCGTCACGTTGAGCAATACGCCAATTTCAGGAAAGGCATTTCCAAACTCGCATACATTCTTTTTGGCGAACAGGCGCAGGACCTGGTGAACAGCGCTGCCGTTCCCAACTGGTTCTTCGAAGGAGATGCTGTTTACCAGGAAACCATTCTCAGCCCGCAGGGCAGGGGACGGGTACCCGCTTTCTTCAATGATTACCGCTCACTCTGGGCTGGTAAAAAACAATACAGCTGGATGAAACTGCGCAATGGATCGCTGCGCGACTTCGTTCCCGATCATTATCGTCTCGGTTATATGATGGTGGCCTATGGCCGCGAAAAATACGGGGAGGATATCTGGCAGAAGATCACCAGCGACGCCGTTCGATTCCGCGGTCTGTTCTATCCGTTGCAACGCGCTGTAAAGAAACATACCGGAGAAGGGTATTCGCAGTTCAGGCAACTGGCCCTGGAAAAATTCAGCCAGCCATTCAATGACAGCAACCGGACTACAGTGGATGAATGGGCGGCAGAACAAAAACATTTTTCCGGCAATGCGGAATTCCCGCAGTGGCTGGACGATCATACCCTCGTGTATGTGAAAAGCAGCTACAAGCAAATACCTGCTTTTGTGAAGAAAGATATTGTTACCGGCGAGGAATCCAGGTTACGCATAAAGGACGTTTCAATCGATGCAACTTTCTCTCTCCGTAATGGTAAGATCGTATACGCCGCGTATGAGCCCGATATCCGCTGGAGCTGGCATAACTATTCTGTGATCAAATGGCTGGATGTGGCCAGCAATGAGCAACGCACGCTCACGCGCCGCACGCAATTGTTTGCTCCCGATATCAGTGAAGACGGCAATACCATCGTAGCCGTGAAAGTGGAACCTGGCGCCAATCCCGAACTGCAACTCATCAGCAGTGCAGATGGCAGCCTGCTGCGCAGCTTCCCCAATCCCGATACCCTGTTTTACACTTTTCCAAAATTTGCCGGCAATAACACCGTGATCACTGCCGTGCGCAACAATGCCGGTGAGATGGCGCTGGGCTCGGTGGACCTTGGTTCAGGGAACATGAAATACCTGACACCATTTTCTCATAATGTGATCGGCTTTCCGGCAGCTCATAAGGACACGATCGTTTTCACCGCATCCGAAGGAACGCTGGACAGGCTCTTCATGATCACAGGCTCACAACTCTATCGCCTTCAGCCGGAACAGGCTTCCGGCTTCACCGGACAATACCAGGCGCAGGTGGCATATGGGCAGTACACTTATTCCGCTTTCACGGCTGCCGGCGATCTGCTCCAACTGGGACGTATAAGCGCCAATAATATCATTCCGGTAGATGCCAAAGTTTTTACAGCGCCTCTGTCTGCCCAGGGTGTTCCTGAAATAGCGCAGAACAAATACAAACCTGTTACAGGAATGGCATCGGATTCCGCCATGCCCGTCAGCCATTACTCCAAAGGATTCCGCCTTTTCAATATTCATAGCTGGCGGCCTTTTGTGGATGACCCCGACTATACCATTTCCGTGGTTGGTGAGAACGTGCTCAATACCCTTCAATCAGAAGTTTATTTCAATTACAACAACAATGAGAAGAATAAAGAGGTTGGATTGAATTTCACTTATGCACAACTCTTCCCCTGGATCAGGCTGGGCTCCAATTTCATCATGGACCGGCCATTCGATTACAATAACAGCCTGCTCTATTTCAATGAATGGAACACCTATGCAGGCCTGAGCATACCGCTGAACTTCAGTAAGGGCCGCTCTTTGCGCTCACTGAACTTCGGTACGGATATCGCCTGGAAGAAACAATACGTACAGGGCATGTATAAAGATACTTTCGATACGGAAGGTTTCGCATATATCCGCCCGTATGTGAGTTTCGTAAACCAGGTTCAAACAGCCAGGATGCATATCCTGCCACGCTGGGGACAGAATATCCAGCTCAGCTACAACCGCGCTGTGAGCAGGCTTGATGCCAACCAGTTCCTCGCAACGGGTTACTGGTATTTTCCGGGCCTTGCTCCTACGCATAACCTGGTATTCAATACAAGCTTTCAGAAAAGGGATACGCTCCGGAATTATATCTTCTCCAGCAGTTTCCCTTTTTCACGCGGCTACAATGGCGTGAATTATCCGGAGATGTGGAAGCTGGGTGTGAATTATCATATTCCATTATTGTATCCTGATTTCGGGATCGGCAATATCGTGTACTTCATGCGCGTGCGCGCCAATCTTTTCTATGATCATACCAATGGAAGTTTTCACAACAAAGGCGTCAGGTATTCCAATGAGCTTCGTTCCTATGGTACTGAAGTGTACTTCGATACCAAATGGTGGAACCAGCACAATGTAACATTCGGATTCCGTTACAGCCGCCTGCAGGATGGGGCTTTGCAGGGGCTTGGAGCTAACCAGTGGGAGTTCATCATGCCGGTGAATCTGCTGGGTGCGCGTTGATTTAATCACACTTTAATTTTCTAAGGAACTTCAGTTCAATGCTTCAAAGCTTCATATCACTTCCAATTATCTGAACATGCTTTGCATGAAGCATTTCAAAAAAACTGCCACCGCTGTGATCCGGGAAAGGATCATCATCGAAGCAAAAAGACAACTGGCGCTGCCGGAAAGAAGCATCAAGGAAATGGCATTCGGCCTGGGTTACAAGGATCCGGCAAACTTTTCAAAGTTCTTCAAAACGAATACCAATTACTCGCCAAGAGCATTTAAAGAACTTAATAACGACCAATTACAACCGAAAAACAGGATGTAATAGTAAATGACCCGATTCTCCTTGTAACTGATATAACAGCTGTTTCAATATTCAATCCTTCTCCCTAATTTCGATTCATGATATTTGACCGGAATAATTTGGCAGTACCGGCAAAAAAGATCAGAACATTCTCAAGACGGTTTCGTTATCCAATCATTTCCAATCAAAGCTTCACATTCAACCCACCAGTCGTTGCGATGAAGAGGTTATCTATCTCTTCAACTGAAAGTTCCGGCTTTCATTTTACCTCTGTTGGTTTTTCATAGCAATCGGGACATTGGCAAATCTCTCCGTTGCGCTAAGGCAGAGCCCGCCGGATTCTTCCGGTGGCTGCTCTGATCTTAGAATTGAAAGTCCTTGCGATGGAGCTTATTCTTATTGAAAAGCCAGATCCGTATCCTTTGAATATCCGTTTAGAACATGGGCATCGGGCCGCCTCCAGGCAATTACTTCCCGGAGGCGGGATTTTTCTTTGAAAGCATTTATTTCAGGACGAAGTGAATATGACTGTCATTTCCAACGCCGCGGATCTCCAGTGCCCCATTGGCATCAGTGGCAAAATTGAGATCGTTGTAATCGGTTATGGCCGGATAATTGTTTTCCATTTTTTTATGATGGGTAGCGGTGATCACCAGTACCTGCGAGCCTGCTCTTTCACCTGCCAGTATTCCCGCAGGAGAATCTTCCAGCACCAGGCATTTGCCGGCAGTGGTGCCGAGTTTTTCGGCAGCTAACTGAAAGCCGTCGGGTGCAGGTTTGCTATTGGGCACATCTTCCGCTGTGATCATCAAAGGAGGCAGTGGCAAGCCCGCGGCCTGGATGCGGCGTGTAGCGAGCTCCCTGGGCGCCGATGTAACAACCGCCCACCGGTAAGGGCTAAGCGCAGCGAGGAAGTTTGCTGCTCCGGCGATGGGTTCTATTCCCGCCACATCATCTATCTCCGCCAGTGTGAGTGCGGCAGCTTCAGCTACAGGATCCATGCCCGGCAGAGCAAGCCGGCGGATGGTTTCAACAGCCTGAATGCCGTGAATGGTGGGTAAGAAACTTTCCACGTCGATCCCATTTCGTAAGGCCCAGGTGGTCCAGACGCGTTCAGCAGATTTGATAGAGTTCAGGATGGTGCCGTCCATGTCCAGGAGTACGGCGTCGATCTGTTGTTGCATGACGCGAAGTTACTATCATCAGGAAAACCGGACTGTATTATTTATTGATGCTCTGGCCTCCGTCGATCAGGTATTCAGCACCGGTAATGAAAGAAGCCTCATCGCTGGCGAGAAAACTGATCAGCCTGCCTGCTTCTTCCGGAGCGCCCAGTCTGCCCATCGGTACTCCTGCAACGATCAATTCCTGCATTTGAGGGTCTGCTATGCCAGCCTTTTCCATGATCTCCGTGGCAAATGGTCCGGGGCTTACACAGTTGATCCTGATCTGCCGCGGCGCCAGTTCCACCGCAGCTATTTTCATCACTGCATTGATGGCGGCCTTGCTGGCTGCATATACAGATGTACAGGGCTTTGAAGTGGAGGCGGAAGAAGAGGAAATGAGAATCACAGATGCTCCGTTCCGCAGTATTGGGATGAACCTGCTCAAAGTGAAATAAGCGCCTTTGAGGTTCAGGTCCATCACCTGATCATAAAGCTCTTCTGTAGCTGCTTCAATGCTGGTCAGTTTGGAAATGCCTGCATTCACCACCAGTATGTCCGGTTTTCCAAATTTCTCCGCAACAGCGGCCACCAGTGTTTCGATGGCGGCAATATCCGATTGGTCGGCTACGAGGCCGGTAGCACCCAGTTCTGCGGCAGCTTTCTCCACTGCATCCTTTCTTCTACCGGTGATGATCACGCGGGCACCGCTGGCTATCAGTTCTTTGGCAGCGGCATAGCCGATCCCGCTGTTGCCCCCGGTAATGAGGGCAAGCTTGCCTTGTAAGTTTGTCATGTTATGAGCGATTATTAATTACAGTTCGAAACGGATACCGGTCATGGATTCAGTGAGGTTCCACAATCGTTTAGCATTGTTTTCGTCTAATGAATACTGTTGTACGCCGCTTTTGTGAAGCTTTGCTTTGGAGGGAATGGACGGATCGGAGGAAATGAGCTCAGCGATATCGCCATCTTCACAATACACGCCACCGATGGTATCGAGAGCAGGACTGGTGGCTGCCCATACTGTAGTGGCGGCGCCCTGCAGAACCGTCTTCAAAGATGCCAGTACTTCCGGCCGCATATTGCCTTGCTCATCCAGGAAGCCCATTTTTTTGAATAATTCAACAGATGCTTCCCGGGCCAGTTCCGTTCCTGCAATGGAGCCTGGATGCACAGAGTAAGCCCTTACATTGTATTGCCTGGCGCGATTGTCTAGTTCCACGGCAAAGAGGTTGCTGGCTGATTTAGACTGACCATAAGCCTGCAGCGTTTCGTATGTACTGTGCTGGAAATTGGGATCATCAAAATTGAACGGCGACATATGATGTCCGAGTGATGAAACATTTACCACTCTTGCACCATTGGCCTGTTTGAGCGCCGGCCAGAGTTTGGCGGTCAGGTGGAACTGTCCGATATAATTGGTGGCCAGTTGTGATTCGATGCCACGGTCATCTTTGCGGAATGGCACCCACATGATGCCCGCATTATTGATCAGCAGGTGCAGCGGTCTTTTCGATGCAATGAATTTGTCTGCGAAAGCATCGATGGAAGCGGGTTGCATGAAGTCCATTGCTTCGATCTCAACGTTTGCAATTCCTTCCAGGTTCTTTTTCGCTTTTTCTACATCCCTTGCCGGAACGATCACCGTGGCGCCTGCAGCAGCAAGTGTTTTGGTGGTTTCGAGTCCGATGCCTGCATTGCCGCCGGTTACGATCGCGATCCTGCCGTCAAGGTGGATGCCTTTGATTACATCTGTAGTGGTTGATTGTGCATTGAAACCTGTTCCGATGGGGTGTTGAAGCGCTCCCTGGTAATTGTTCTGTATCATTTTGAATTTGTTTTGTTGATACAAAAGTAGAGCGCTGCGTATCAGGCGGCTTTGTTCTAAAGGCCGAATTGCTTTGTTCAAAAGACCAAATGAAATGTCAGAAACCAGCTACGAGAATGATCCTTTTGAATGCATACACGATGGGGGAAGCAGTAAAACGTTTGGCGATCCGCGCCTTGAAACTGTTTACAAATTCAGTGCTGAGTGGCTCCTCTAATTTTTCCATATAAGGAACAAGTGAAGATCCGGATATGAATTCGAACAATGTTTCAGTGGAGTTTGCCAGGATGGGATATACTTTCTGATACACCAGTACCTGCTTTGCATGGTTGCTGTAGAACAGCTGCGTATAATCATCCAGTGATAAAACAGGGGAGTGGCGGATACTATCTTTCAATACATCATAATAAGGCGCTTCGTGCACAAGTTCATACAGGAGTTGATTGAGTATGTTTTCTTTTTGTGAAGGCATTTGTACTGCCAGCTGTCCGCCGGGCGCCAGTTTGCCAATGAGCCCGGGAAAGAGTGTTGCATGATCGTTCACCCATTGCAGTGAGGCGTTGGCGTGGATCAGGTCCCATTGTTCCGGAAGCGCCAGTTGCTCTTCAATGGATCTTTGGGCGAAAGAAAGATGCTCCTGCTGTGGAGCCTGCTGTAACATTTCAGCAGAGTTGTCTATGCCCAGTACTTTATCAGGGTTGAAACGATCTGCCAGTATTTTCGTTTGTTCTCCTGTACCACAGCCGAGATCGAGGATGTTCATATGTGGCCGTCTATCGATATGACTGATCAGATCATAGAAAGGCTGATAGCGTTCCGCTTTGAACTTGTTGTATACATCGGGATTCCATGGCATAGGAAAATATTTATGTAAAGTTACCGCCAACAATGCAAAAGGGCCAACCTGCCGGTCAGCCCTTTCGTTATCTTATTGCTTATCCTAAATGCGATAAGCTTTCTTCTATGATCTTCATTTTTTCCAGCGCATCAGCTTTCTTCTTCTGTTCATTGGCCAGCACTTCAGGTTTTGCATTGGCAACGAATTTCTCATTTCCGAGTTTCTTTTCAACTGAAATGAGGAAGCCTTGCAGGTATTCCAGGTCTTTCAGGAGCTGCTCCTTCTGGTTACCGGTTTCCATTGGCTTTTCTGTAGCAATGCAGAACCTGTCTTTACCGATCACGATAGTAATGGTATTGGCAACAGTTTCGTTCACGAACACGATCTCTGTGGCATTGGCCTGCTTGCTGAGAATACTGCGCACAGCTTCATAAGCGGCCTGGTCATTGGTCTGGATATAAACAGTGATCGGGTCCTTTGGTTTCATCTGGTTCTTCTGACGAAGATCGCGGATACCGCTGATCGCATCTTTGAGGATATTCCCCTGTCGGATGATAGCGGCATCGATGGAGCCTGGGGCAGTGAATTGCTTCACACAGAGATCATCTGTTCTCTCTGCCAGCAGGTGGTATACTTCTTCGGTTACGAAGGGCATGAAAGGATGCAGCATTTGCATCAGTTCGCTGAAGTACTCAACAGTTTTGTTGTAGACTGCTGAAGACATCTGCTCTCCGAAAGGAGGCTTCACCCATTCCAGATACCAGCTGCAGAAATCGTCCCAAATAAGGCTGTATACGGTTTTCAGCGCTTCGCTCAGCTTAAAGTCCTTGTACAGTTTTTCCACTGTTGCTTTCGCATCCTGGAGGCGATTATCGAACCAGTTGATGGCGAAATTATTGGCGATATCACCACCCGGAGCCTGGTTGGCTTCCCAGATCTTCACCAGTTTCAGTGCATTCCAGATCTTGTTATTGAAATTACGGCCTTGCTCAGGCGAAGTTTCATCAAACAGGAGATCGTTACCTGCGGGGGCGGAGATCATGATACCGAAACGAACGGCATCGGCTCCTGAAGCCTCTATCAGTTTCAGCAGGTCGGGTGAATTGTTGAGCTGCTTGCTCATCTTTCTACCCAGTTTATCGCGCACCATTCCGGTGAAGTAAACATCACTGAATGGTTTCTCGTTCATGTATTCCATACCGGCCATGATCATACGCGCAACCCAGAAGAAGATGATATCCTGTCCGGTTACGAGTACGGATGTGGGGTAGTAGTAGTTGATATCGTCGTTGCCGGGACGGGTGATGCCTTTGAATACTTCGATGGGCCAGAGCCAGCTGCTGAACCAGGTATCCAGCACATCTGCATCCTGGGAGAGTTTGGCACTTGTTCCGAATTGTTTCTGGTAAGCGGCATTGGCGTCGGCTTCTGTTTCTGCTACAACGAAATTGCCTTTCTCATCATACCAGGCAGGGATCTGTTGTCCCCACCAGAGCTGACGGCTGATACACCAGTCTTTCACATTCTCCAGCCAGTATTTGTAGGTGGCCAGGAATTTATCGCCGGGGTGTATGCGCACTTCGCCGCTGGTAACGGCATCCAGGGCCTTGTCTGCCAGGGAGCGCATAGCCACGAACCACTGTGTGGAGATGCGTGGCTCAACCACGGCATTGCTGCGCTGGGAGAAGCCGGTCCTGGTCTGGTATTCCTCTTCCTTGATCAGTTGGCCGTTATCGCCCAGCATCTTCACGATGCTGATACGTGCTTCAAAGCGATCCTGTCCAACGCAGATCTCTGCTGCAGCGCTGAGTGTACCGTCTGCATTGAGGGTGTCGATGGTGGGCAGGTTATGTTTGAGGCCGAGGTTATAGTCGTTGATATCGTGAGCCGGCGTCACTTTCAGGGCGCCGGTACCGAATTCCTTATCTACATAATTATCCTGGATGATGGGGATGGCGCGGTTCACGAGCGGCACCAGCACTTTCTTTCCCTGGAGATGCGTATAACGGTCATCTGTAGGGTTCACGCAAACGGCTGTATCGCCCATGATGGTTTCGGGGCGCTGGGTGGCGATGGTGATGAAATCGGCAGTAGGCTTACCGTTCTCATCGGCCACGAAATATTTTACATAGTAGAGTTTGCCCTGTACATCGCGGTATTCCACTTCCTCATCGCTGAGGGCGGTCTTTGCGGCAGGATCCCAGTTGATCATGCGCGCGCCGCGATAGATCATGCCTTTGTTATAGAGGTCAACAAATACTTTGATCACCGCACGGTAGTAGTCGGTGTCCATGGTAAAGGCAACACGGTCCCAGTCCAC
The DNA here is from genome assembly GCF_007970185.1 of Pseudobacter ginsenosidimutans. Lineage (NCBI taxonomy): Bacteria > Pseudomonadati > Bacteroidota > Chitinophagia > Chitinophagales > Chitinophagaceae > Pseudobacter > Pseudobacter ginsenosidimutans. The sequence continues at coordinate 5,128,730 of NZ_CP042431.1, forward strand.
ACTGCAGCCGAGTTTCTCGATCTGGTGGTAGATGATGCCGCCATATTTCTCTTTCCACTCGAATGCGTGTTTGAGGAATTCCTCACGGGTAAGATCGGCTTTTTTGATGCCTTTTTCTTTTTCGAGCATCTGCACCACTTTGGCTTCGGTGGCAATGGAAGCGTGATCGCTGCCGGGCACCCAGCAGGCATTGAAGCCGCTCATGCGGGCCTTGCGGACGAGGATATCCTGCACGGTTTCGTTGAGGGTATGCCCCATGTGCAGAACGCCGGTAACGTTGGGGGGAGGGATCACCACGGTGAATGCCGGGCGGCCATCCGGTTTGCTGTTGAAATATTGTTTCGCTTTCCAGTGCTGAGACCACTTGTCTTCTGCCGAAGCCGGGATATAATTCTTACTTAATTCCATATCAGTGAATGCATCTTTAAAGGAGTGCAAAGGTAGGCATTATGGGGCTGGAAAAGAAAAAACCGGCCCCATCGGATGATGAAAACCGGTAATACATTGAGTGGACAATCAAGTAAGCGTGTAACAGAGGTCCTAGAGGCCGTACCAATAAAGGTAGGTCAGGAACATGATCAGGGCCAGGAATCCCAGCGCAATAAGAGCAACCTTTAGATTTTCCCCTAATTGATTCTGTTTTTTCATTTCTAACACGTTTTTAGTCATAACCGATAAAATTTAAGTTTAAGCGGTGTTCATGGGATACGTTGTCAGGAGTTGAATCAGTCTTTTGCTTCTTTGAACGGGGGTTCTACAGTCAGATATACGGGGTCTTTCCAGGAAGGGTTGGATGTAAAGTTAGTACAAGGTTTTTACCGGTGCAAGCCTCATTTTTTTGTTCTTCTTGCTACCTTTATAGCCGTTATGTATGCCATTGTTGATATAGAGACTACCGGGGGACATGCTGCTGGCAATGATATTACAGAAATTGCCATTGTATTGCATGATGGCGAAAAGATCGTGCAACGCTTTGAAAGTCTGGTGAAACCGGATAGAACTATTCCTTATTATATTCAATCGCTCACCGGCATCTCCACCGAAATGGTGGCCGATGCACCCCGTTTCGAAGAACTGGCGGGCACTGTGCATGATTTGCTGAAAGACCGCGTGTTTATTGCACATAACGTTAATTTCGATTATTCCTTCGTCAAACATCATCTCTCCGCTGCGGGCTATGACCTGGATGCACAAAAACTTTGCACCGTAAGGCTCAGCCGGAAAGTATTTCCCGGACTGCCGAGTTACAGCCTGGGCAATCTCTGCCGGGAATTCGGCATCAGCAATGAACAAAGACACAGGGCTGGAGGAGATGCCGATGCCACCGTGAAACTGTTCGAGCATTTGCTGCAAAACAATGCTGAGCCGCATATTGCGCAATTTATCCGTAAAAAATCTGCTGAACAATCGCTTCCGCCCCATCTGTCAAAAGATGTGGTTGACCGGTTACCTTATACACCTGGCGTGTATTACTTCCACGACATCAAAGGCAAAGTGGTGTATGTGGGAAAGGCCAAGAATCTCAAATACCGCGTACGCAGTCATTTTACACATAACGGCGCCGGCAGGCAGCGCCAGGATTTTCTCCGCAATATCCATGATGTCAGTTTTGAAGAGACAGGCACCGAGCTGATGGCCTTCATCCTGGAAAGCGTGGAGATAAAGAGGTTATGGCCCGAATTCAATCGCAGCCAGAAAAGATTCACGCCTTCGTTTGGGTTGTACCGTTATGAAGACAGGAACGGATATATCCGACTGGCCATCGATAAACAAAAAAAACACCTGCAGCCACTTTATACTTTCAACCTGTTGATCGAAGGGCACCGGCTCATGCGGAAGATGATGGAAGCCTTTCATCTTTGTCCAAAGCTTTGCTTTGTTCAAACCGATCACAGCGCCTGTGTAGGCGTGGAAGGCCAGCCCTGCAATGGCGCCTGTGAACAGAAGGAACCCGTGGATGTTTATAATGCAAGGGTGGAAGAAGCCATTGGCTATCTGGAACAATTATTGCCCAGCTTTGCCGTTGTTGGGGAGGGAAAGAACAGGGACGAGCAGAGCTGCATCCTGATGGAGAAGGGCAGGTTCTATGGAATGGGCTACCTGCCAGGCGATGCAGCCGTGAACGACCTGGAAACCCTGAAGAATTTCCTCACCCGCTATTCCGAGAATGACTATATACGCGGACTGGTGTATCAATACGTTGATCGTTACCCGAAATATAAAGTTGTTTTCCCCGGATAAATCAGAATTGCAACATAAATGATCAATTACAGTATGAAGAGAGTTCTCATTGCCCTTATCCCGTTCTTAGTTTTGGCTTGTGAATCCGCACCCGGCAAGAAAGAGGAGCCTGCCGCTCCGGCAACAAAAGAAGTAGTGAATCCCGCTGAAAATGTACCTTCTGAAAGAAAAGAAGTGAAAACAGAGCCGGTGGCCAGTTATCGTGTAAAAACTGATGATCCGCTGAACGATTTTTTCTTTGGCGTGGAATTGTACGAAACGAAAAAGACATTCCATTATCTGATGAAACTGGAGTTTGAAACCATCGATGGAAAAGATACATTGAGGCTGCCCAATTTTGGCACCATGCCTGAGCCCGTGATCAAAAAAGGGCCCGAGAAATTTTCCGCTATTATTGGGTTTATGGATAAAGACAAACAGTTCCGCGAGTATAAGAAAGTGTATGTGGTGGGAAATAAGTTGAAAGTAACGGCGCTGAAGCATTATGGGGTTTCTACCTATCAGCCTTAGCATATTTGTCTAATGGGATTTTCTCTTTCCATCATGAATAAAGAATAAACCCGAATGAAAGATTAGAGTGAAGCATCATGCATCAATGTGTGATGCTTTCTTATTTTCTTGATCCTGGTCAACAAATTCAACAAAAGAAATTATCGGGAAATTGGTAGCGGTTAAATTTGCCAGCAGAAACAAATGATCATTTTTTGAAACTGATCACCTGATCGATGCTGAGATTGAGGCTGTACACTACTTTGAGGAGATTACGTACGTTCACGTCTTCACCATCGAGCATGCGTGTAAGTGTGCTGCGGGAAACGCCGCTTTCATACGCGAGGTCGTCCAGTGAGATATCCATCTGTTTCCTTTTCTCCTTCAGGATCTTTCCGATGCGGGAAAAGATCTGATCAATATCACTATCCGACAATTGTTTTACAGTCGGTTGTTTATCACTCTTTGCCATACCACGAATTTGCCCAAATAACACAACCTGTAAAATCCTATGTTTGGAGCCTTTTATTTGAGAGTTCAAAAATAAAGATTCATATATGATACTTTTATTGAACTGTTTATCTTAACTTTACTTTCTCAAAAAGGCGTGAAATGTTTTCTTATTTGGAGGATTTGTGCGGGATGGCGCTGAATAGTTCTTCTGGTGTGGTACCGAGGCCCCTCACCACTTTGAGCAGGCTTCTGAGTGTGAGATCCTGTCCTTTTTCAATTCGGATCAGGCCGCTGCGGGAGATATTCACCTGGTAAGCAAAATCGTCAATAGTAGCATTGAGCGCTTCCCTTCTTTCCTTAAGCATTTTGCCAATTGCAAGATGGATAGCGTCGATCTCTTTGTCTGAAATGGTTTGAATAACTACTTTCTGTTTTGCCTTACGTGCCATTCTACGAATTTGCCTAATAAACCCCGTCTGTAAAATCCTTTATAATCAATCTATTATACAAAGATTCAAAAATAAAATGCATTAAACTGTACTTTAATTACGAAAAACTTTATTTTTATGCTTTAGCGTGGTCTGATTGGAGAGAGCTCTCAAGAGTTTCTGTTCCAACTGATGACTCCCTTCTCAACAATTCATTTATTTCAACTAGGATAAGTAAGGTTAAGTGGAAATGATTAGTACGGTTACCGGTATTCCTGCCGGGAACCAGCTTTGAATGAAAGGAGCCCCGTCTTGTACAAGACGGGGTTATTTTTTTGAAACAGCTATTACTTCACTCATCCAATCACGGCAACTGCTCAATCTTACTTCTTTTACTTTAGTTCCCGGCATAATTTGTAACATGATCACTTGCCGGCTTCGCAGGAGCCGGCAGATAAACCTTTACCTGTAAAACAGCGATCATGAAAAAGTTACCTCGTGATGTTCGTTCTATGATTTTCTTCCTGATGCTGGTAACACTGATGCCAGCCTGCAAAAAAAGCGGGAATACTGACGGATCCAATCCCAATCCACAAAACAAAAAAATTGAACATACCGGTAAGGCTAGCCTGTCGCAGCCAAGGTATGGATTGGTGGCCGCAGCTGCGGGAAACAAAATATTATTTGCGGGCGGTTGGACCTACAATGCCTATTCAAAGAGAGTGGATATTTACGATGTAGTCGCCAATTCCTGGTCTACTGCGGAACTAAGTGAAGCGAAAGCTAATCTGACAGCTGCTGCCGCCGGATCAAAAATAATTATTGCAGGAGGATACAATTACGATGGTGCTTCCAATGCAGTGGATATCTATGATGTCAACACCGGGACCTGGAGCAAAAAAATGCTGGACTCCAACCGATATGATCTTGCTGCTGCTGGAGCTGGTAACAAGATCCTCATTGCTGGCGGGTTTATTCCTGGTGGCGCCTCCAGGGCCGTGGATATCTATGATGTCACAACCGGGCAGTGGAGCAAGGACTTGCTCAGTGTTGGAAGAGGAAAACTGGCTGCTGCTGCCGCTGGCAATAAAGTATATTTTGCCGGCGGGCTCGGGAACGGAGATGTGAAATCCACGGTAGTGAATATCTATGATGTTTCAACAGGTAACTGGTCGGTCGCTCAATTGGCGGAAGGAAGATTCCTGCTGTCGGGCGCAGGAACCGGCACAAAAGTGATTTTTGGTGGCGGGACTCTCTCCAATATCAGTGTATCACAAAAAGTGGACATCTACGATGTGTCAACAGGAAGCACCCGCCCGTTTCAGTTGACTGAAAGTAAAACGATGGTGGCAGCCGCAGGACTGGACGATTTCATCCTCTTTGCAGGAGGCCTGTTCGGCAACAATTATTACAAGACAGTGGATATATACAATGTATCAAAAGATGAATGGACAAAACTGGAATTAAGCGAAGCCAGGGGAGGAGCTGCAGCTGCAGGAGCAGGAAATAAGATACTGGTAGCCGGCGGCGCTGCTCCGGATTATGTTGCTACTGTGGATATTTTTACAATCACGAAGTAGCCTCATTTGAAATTGGTGAGCTCAATCAATTTATTGATATCATGTATCACTATCTTCCTTCCCTTTGTTGACAATATACCCTGGTCCTTGAATTCAGAAAGAATACGAACAACGTTTTCCCTGGCGGTTCCTACAAAATTGGCAAGGTCTTCCCTGGACAGGTTGATCTCTACGCTCATACCGGGTTGAAAATTCTGTTTGTATTTTTCCCGAAGTACAATCAGCTGCAAGGCGAGCCTTTCCCGCACAGAGTGCTGACCCAGCAAGGCCAGCCGGTTTGCAAGAACAGTGAATTCATGGCTCAGTGTTTTCAATAACCGGCTGTTCAGGATAGTTGAGTGTTGAAGTGTTTTCAGGAAATCCTCTTTTGGAATGAAATCAATTATGCAATCTTCCAGGGTGGCGGCTGAATCAGGGAACCGTTCTTCCGATAAGATGGCATGATAGCCTATCAGTTCACCTGTATTGGCAACGTATATTATCTGTTCACCACCTCGTTCAATTGCTTTGTATTTTTTTACTTTTCCCTTTTTAATATAATAAATGCCGGTAGGATAGAAGCCCTCTTTGAAGATCGTTTCGCCCTTGCCATAGGAATGCTCGGTACTGTTGGCAGTTAGCATGTTGTAATCATCTTCCATCAGGTTGGCGAGTATCGACTCACTCTTGAAATCCCATTTGTCTATCGGAAAGATCCCTCTTATGCTCATGTTTTCACTCCGAAGGTTTAGAAGTAATAAAAATCACTTTTTAATGTGATAAAACAGCGTGGCAGGCCTGCAGCCTGCCGGATAACTTTGTTCAGATGAACACTGCCAAAATTACAAAAATGGAATCATATGATGGATCAGTGGTTTAGCTCTGAAAAACAGTTGCATTATTTATATCCTCCTTCAATCCGCGCCCTGGCTGCCAGGCATTGGACACCTCTCGAGATCAGTAAAATGGTAGTGGATTTTCTGGCGCCTGAAAACAACTCCCGTGTGCTCGATATCGGAAGTGGCGCAGGGAAATTTTGCCTGGCAGCAGCTTATTATAAACCATTGGCTGAATTCTTCGGTGTTGAGCAGCGTAAACATTTAGTGATCCATGCTGAAACCGCTAAAGCTGTCCTCGGAATAAAGAATGTACATTTCCTGCATCAGAACATTACGCAGGTCGACTTTACTCAATTCGATCACTTTTATTTTTTTAACTCATTCTATGAGAACCTCGAGAATACTGAAAAGATCGATGATTCAGTAACATGCTCTCCACAACTTTACAATTACTATAACCGCTGTTTGTATAAAAAGCTCGTTACCGTGGCTCCTGGAACAAGACTGGCCACTTTCCATTCAGAAGGTAAAATGATACCTCCGGAATTTCATCTGGTGGAAGAGCATGCGGCAGGGCTATTGAAATACTGGGTGAAAGAATAATTACGCGAAATCATTCGCGCTTAAATCAATCTGCATGACTTTGGTACGAAAACCAACGGATATTCACAGGTATTTTGCCAGCGAGCAAAGCTTTTGTGAATTGTATTCACCGGCAATAAGATTGCTGAACGACGTGCATTGGTCACCATTGAGGATCATTCGAAAGGCCGTGCAATTCCTGGCGAAACGGGATGGTATCAGCATACTGGATATTGGCAGCGGGGTAGGGAAGTTTTGCCTTGCCGGCGCTTATTATCAACCCTCTGTATTATTCTCCGGTGTTGAGCAAAGACAGTATCTGATCGATGAAGCAAGGCTGGCAAATGAAAGGCTGGGAGGACTGAATGTGAATTTCATTTACAGGAATTTTACGCAGCTGGACTTCAATCAATTTGATGGTTTCTTTTTTTACAATTCTTTTTTTGAGAATCTGCCCGGTACGGGTAAGATAGATAACAGGCTCGAATACACGAAAGAGTTATATGATTATTACACTTTCTATCTGAGCCGTAAATTTTCTGAGTTGCCGGAAGGGACCAGGATTGTTACTTATTGCAGCTGGGACGATGAGATGCCTTCCGGATACAACCTGGTGGAAACCCGTGAAGAAGGTTTGCTGAAATTCTGGAAAAAAGGAAGCAAACCGGATTTGTATTCACCCTGCTAATACTGATATATGTTCAGGCCCGCAATACTCGATACCATCAGGAATTATTCATCAAAAGATCTGACAAGAGATTTGCTTGCCGGGTTGATAGTAGGTGTAGTGGCTTTGCCTTTGGCGATTGCGTTTGCCATCGCTTCTGGTGTTTCACCTGAGAAGGGAATTTACACGGCCGTTATTGCCGGGTTTATAATTTCCTTCCTGGGTGGGAGCAAGGTTCAGATAGGAGGGCCTACGGGCGCCTTCATCATCGTTGTTTATGGAATTGTGCAGCAATACGGGATAGATGGTCTTGGTGTAGCCACGCTGATGGCTGGTGCAATGCTGATGATCATGGGCTTTGCAAAACTGGGAGCCGTTATCAAATTTATTCCTTACCCATTGGTGGTAGGTTTTACAAGTGGGATAGCCGTGATCATATTTTCTTCACAGCTGAAAGATCTTTTCGGATTTCCGATAGAACAACTGCCTGCAGATTTTATTGAAAAATGGAAAATTTATTTTGATGCAGCTCCGGGTGTGAACTGGTATGCCTGTTCAATAGCCGCGTTAACGCTTATGATCGTGATGGCCTGGCCTAAAATAACGCATAAGATACCCGGATCCCTGATCGCAATCCTGGTCTGTTCGGCAGTTGTTCATGTACTGGACCTGCCTGTTGAAACGATCGGCAGCAGGTTTCCTGCAATTCCTTCTTCTTTGCCCTCGCCGGTATTTCCTGATATGGATCTAGCCTCCATAAGAAAACTGGTGCAACCTGCTTTCACTATTGCATTGCTGGGAGGGATCGAATCGCTTTTGTCAGCAATGGTGGCAGATGGCATGACGGGAGACAGGCACAGATCAAATACTGAACTGGTGGCGCAGGGTGTTGCCAATATTTTCTCTGCTACTTTCGGAGGGATCCCGGCAACCGGCGCCATTGCCCGCACTGCCACCAATGTGAAGAATGAAGGCAGAACGCCTGTAGCGGGAATGGTTCACGCATTGACCTTGTTGCTGATCATCCTGTTTGCAGGACAATGGGCAGCGATGGTTCCGATGGCCACTCTCGCAGGCATTCTGGTGATGGTGGCATACAATATGAGTGAATGGAGGAATTTCCGGGCTATCACCAAAGGATCGCGGAGCGATCTGGCTGTTTTGCTTACATCATTCATCCTGACTGTTATGGTTGATCTTACGGTAGCCATCGAGATAGGATTACTCCTGGCTGTTTTTTTGTTTATGAGAAAGTTGATCCAATCCACCAGTGTAAAGATCCTGTCCATCGATAATGAGGAAAAAAACAATACAGGAATTCTGGAAAACGATAAATACCGGATACCGGAAGGGGTTGAAGTTTTTGAAGTGACCGGCCCCTTGTTCTTTGGTGCTGCATACAAGTTCAAAGATGCGATCAGGCTGGTAGGAAAACCTCCCCGCTTCCTGATCATCCGAATGAGAAATATACCGGTTATCGATGCAACAGGTATCAATGCCATCAAAGAAGTGCATAAAGAGATCAAAAAACAAGGCTCCAAACTTATCCTTTCTGAAGTTGTCCATGAACAGGTTTGGAATGAATTGAAAAGATCCAGATTGTTATTTGCTATAGGAAAAGCCAACGTGACGAAAAGTTTCGAAGGTGCTTTGAAGAGATGCATCATGTTGAAAGAAGGGGCTTAACCTGACGCCATATCCAAACAGATCCCACCCTAAGCCGTTTTCGATAAGAAAACCTGAAACCCCGCATTTGCGGGGTTTTTCATTAATAACCATTAATCGATTCGTCAATTATGATAACAATAGATCAAATATTCAATTTTAGATTTCCCTGATAAAGTCTGATAGAAATCCCGCATTTTTCGGCAGTAATTCACTTTCTCCATGGCCTACTGAACTAATTCCGCGTAAGAATTACGCAGGTCAGTTCATGGGCAGAAGAGGTCTGTTATTCCAATAAATATACCAACTACGCATTATATTTGTCCTTAAACTTATAACTTACATGCGTTTATTTACTCTGGTTTCCAGTATGGTACTGGCCGTGACTCTTCTTGGATGCGGCAATAAGGATAAAGGTAACAGTTGCACCACGGCAGCAGAAGATGATGCCAAAATGCAAAAGTATATCACAGATAATGGTGTTTCTGCTACCAAACATGCCAGCGGTCTGTATTATCAGATCATTGAGCCGGGCACTGGTTCAACTCCCACCATCAATTCAACTGTGAAAGCGAAATATACAGGTACATACACCAACAAGACTTCCTTCGATGGAGGAGAGGCCAGTTTCCCGCTGGGTGGCGTAATTGAAGGTTGGCAAATAGGTATTCCCCTGATCAAGCAGGGAGGAAAAATAAAACTCATCATTCCGCCTTACCTGGCTTATGGATGCAATGATTACAGGGGAATTCCCGGCAATTCAGTTTTGGTATTTGATGTGGAATTACTGGAAGTGAAGTAGACCGGCAAGCTGTTCAATTTATGGGTGCGGGATGTGAGTCCCGTTCCCCTTGTGAGGAGGGAGCGAAAACCATTCGGTGGCATGCGGCCGCAGGAGTGAGTTGCAGGCATCCGGTCCCCATGTTCCTGCAGGATAGAATTCCAGCTTTTTACCGCGATGTTTTTCCCAGGCATCCAGAATAGGCATCACTACTTTCCAGGCAGCTTCTATCTGATCTGCCCGCATGAACAGCGTGGCATCGCCATGCAATGCATCTATCAACAATGCTTCATAGGCTTCAGGTAGTGTTTCTGAATAAGCATCCTGGTACATGAAGTCCATTTCAACCGGCTTCAATTTCATTTCCAATCCGGGCACTTTACTTTCAAACAGCAAACTGATTTCCAATTCAGGCTGAATACTAATGATCAGGCGGTTCGGAACGATATCATCTTTAAATATTTTATTGGGTGAGTCCTTAAACTGGATCACGATCACAGAGGATTGCCTGGGCATTGATTTACCCGTACGAAGAAAAAAAGGAACGCCTTTCCAACGTTCATTATCGATATTTAATTTGGCTGCTACAAATGTTTCTGTATTGGAATCCGCTGCAACCTGCTCCTCGTTACGATAAGCCGGCCTCGGCATATTGTTGACTGTACCCTCAGTATACTGTCCCCGGATCACTTGCTTAAATACATTTGCATTGGTATAGGGCCGTATACTTTTCAGAACCCGTGTTTTGGCATCCCGGATGGTTTCTGCTTCATATGCGGCCGGACACTCCATTGCAATAACGCATAAGAGCTGGAGCAAATGATTCTGGATCATATCGCGCAAGGCGCCACTGCTGTCATAATATCCCCCGCGTTTTCCTACTCCCACTTCCTCTGCTACACTGATCTGGATATGATCGATGTATTTATTGTTCCACAATGGCTCAAATACATAATTGGCAAAACGGAAAGCCATAATATTTTGTACAGTTTCTTTGCCCAGGTAATGATCTATCCGGTACACCTGTTTTTCATCGAACCGCTCTTGCAGAAAACGGTTCAATTTGCGTGCGGTGGTCAGGTCTGTTCCGAATGGTTTTTCAATGATCATCCGGTGCAGCGCAATCTTGTTACACAATTTATGTTTGTGGAGCGCTTCCGAAATGATTTCAATAAAACGGGGAGCTACTGCAAAGTAGAATAACCGGACGCCGGGTTGCTCATTCGCCTTATCGAATGCAGTCAACTTTTCTTTCAGTCCGGTAAAAGTACCAGCCTGAAGAAAATCCCCCTGCACATAGAAGATCCGCTGCGCAAAGGTTTCCCAGATAACGGGATCTGCTTTGCCATTGCGGCTGAATTGATTGATGCCATCCAGCAAGTCTGCTTTAAAGACCTCCTCATCCATCGGAAGAAAATCTACACAATAAATAACGAACCTGGAAGGCAGGTGGTTATCGATAAATAAATTATACAGAGCTGGGATCAGTTTTCGCCTGGTGAGATCGCCTTTGGCGCCAAAAATTGTGATGGCGGCGGCGGGGATAACTTTTGTTTCTGTCATTTTCTGTCTGTTTCTGTGTGACGTTCTGCTTCCGTAATTGCGCTGATGGATGTAAGTAACAAACTTAGGTATTAATTGGCTGAGTTGAAAGGCCGATAATTTGGTACTGTTGTAGGATTATTGAGTTTTTTGAACTTTCTTGTCAGGAAATGAAAACAATTAACACGGTCGCTTTCCTGCTAATTCTTTTAGCTTCATCTTGCCTTGTACGGGGGCAAGCCAGGCAAACGGGCATTGACACGCTTGTTATGAAACTTGGAGAAACCTTTATGAACGACCAACAAGCGGTCGGGCTTTCCATCGGCGTTTACAATAATGGAGAAGTTTCCTTTTACAATTTTGGAACTATTGAAAAAGGGAAAGCAATACAACCGACACAAAACACAGTGTATGAAATTGGGTCAGTAACAAAGGCCTTTGTCAGTTTGATTTTGGCAAATGCTGTCATTGAAAAGAAAGTCAATCTCAATGACGACATCAGAAAATATCTTCACGGCCATTATCCCAATTTAGAATACGCAAAGAAACCAATTACAGTAGAGCAATTGGCAAATACAACTTCAGGTCTTCCGAATTGGCTGCCGGCAACGCCTAAAGAAATAACGAATGCACCAGCTGACTCTTCCGCATTTTTGAGAGACAGAATATATGGCAGCTATACTGAGAAAGATTTTTATACAGCTTTGCGAAAAGTTGAATTGGATACTATTCCCGGTTTCAAAACAAGACATTCGAATGCTGCTGCACAATTATTGACTTATATTTTGGAAAAAGTATATGCTACCTCTATAGACAATTTGGTGAAAAAGTATGTGCTGGAGCCAAACAAAATGGACAATACTTCTTTCCTGGCTTCAGCTTCAAATAGTAAATCCCTGGCAATGGGTTACGATGGAAAGGGAAACAAAATGCCTTATTTCACCACGCAGTATATGAAAGGTGTTGGCGGCCTGAATTCAACAACTGCCGACCTCATGAAATTCATAAAATTACAACTGGACAAAAAAGACGATGCGATCAGTCTGACCCAAAAAAGATCCTTCGATGCCGGCTACTATAGCATTGGTCTGAGTTGGCTCAAATACAAACATGACAATGGAAAACACCAGGTCTGGACGGATGGCGGCACATATGGATTTGTAAGTTATATTGTATTTTATCCGGAAATAAACAGTGGAGTAGTGCTGCTGTCAAATATAGCAGACGATTCAACGCCAGGTAAGTTGGGCAATATTGCTTACCAGCTTTTTGAGCTGATGCAGCGGCAATAAAACTTATTGAAAAACTGAAAATGGTGAGGTTTCCTGCATTGTGGTGTTTGCTGAAAATTGTTGAACCAATTGTTTCAAAGTGAAAACCGGATTTATTTATAGAACCCAATGGGGGGACAGATGTAAGGTTTTGATGTTTGATAAAAAAGAAATTTTTTATCAAGCAGTTGACGAAAATAACGCGTTAGTGTATGCTAAATATAGAACTCAAATTTATACGAGAACAGAAACTGATTTTTTTAGCAATACTTCTGAATTAATTAAGGGATCGGGTTTGACAAAACAGGAGGAAGGCATTCACAGGCCAGATTTGCCTTTAAGATTAAATTGTTTTAAAGAATCATTCTGGACTGTTGATAGGTTTGAAACACCAGATGATTTCAAAACATTCCTTAATCAACAGTTGATCGACCATGAAAAAATTGAAAATTTGCATACCAGCAAAATTGTCGTTATCCCTACGGGACAAACGGGTGCAAATAAGAAATCAGTGTTGTTGGAAAATAACGAAGGTGTATTTGATGGACTTGAATTGATGTTTAATTGCTTCAATATCCAACAACAGTATGTAAAACCAGAAAAAAGATATTTTTCAAGACACAGACTAGCTCAGAAAGGAAGGGAAGAAAAACGATTAACCGGTTTTGGATTATATCGTTTAGGAATCCAGGGGAATATTCCTTCATTTTACTTAGGTGGCTACATGAGTTTTGGTGAGCTGGAAACAGATGATAGCTTAATTGTGTAACATCATTTAGATATTCAACATAATCTTATTGCATCTACATGGAAGTATAACTGCTCTGCAATAGGTAAAAACAAAAGCCCCGCAAATTGCGAGGCTTTTCTGTGGGAGTTGACGGGTTCGAACCGCCGACCCTCTGCTTGTAAGGCAGATGCTCTGAACCAGCTGAGCTAAACTCCCTTTTTGGTATCCCTTTGTTCGTTTGGGAGTGCAAAGATAGGGATTGGAATATTCTCACCAAATTTTTATCAAAAAAAACGGAAGTTTTTTTCTCCAACACCATCATACTGAATGCATCACGAGCATCACCTCCTCCCAATGCCTCAGCTTCCGCTCTTGCACCCTTGCCATATTTATATAACTTTGCCCTATTATTAAATCGTACTTATGGCATTTGACGGACCTACACGGCCTTATCAGGAAGACGATACAGATGTGCTCACCAGCGTTGAGGAACCCTGTAGCCTGATTGTGTGGAATGATGAGGTGAATACCTTCGAATGGGTGATCGAAACACTGATGGCTGTTTGCGGACATTCCGCGGAGCAGGCTGAGCAGTGCGCCTACATCATCCACTTTCAGGGAAAGTATGCTGTGAAGAACGGAACCTTCGACGAGCTCAAACCGCAATGCGATGCCATTACAGACAGAGGCATCGGCGCTACCATCGAGGTAGTGGCTGCATAATTCTCCACTCAGGCCATGCCATTATTTGCACTGGACAATACACTTCATTTTCCTCCGGTCCATATGGCGGAACCGGACGGGCTGCTTGCTGTTGGTGGCGATCTCACTCTTCCCAGGCTGGAGCTGGCCTATCGCAATGGTATCTTTCCCTGGTACGAGGGGGAATACATTCTCTGGTGGTGCCCGGATCCCCGTTTCGTTATCTTTCCCGAAGAGCTCCGCATCAGTAAAAGCATGCAGCAGCTTTTCAAAAAAGGAGCTTTCAAGTTCACCATCAATAAGGCATTTCGAGAAGTGATCAGCAATTGTCAGCAGATCAACAGGGAAGGACAGGATGGAACCTGGATCACCACTGATGTGCTGGACGCCTATTCCGCTTTTCATCAGGCAGGCTTTGCACACAGCGCGGAAGCATGGCTGGATGGTGAACTGGTAGGAGGCTGTTATGGAGTAAGGATAGGAAATGTTTTTTTCGGAGAAAGCATGTTCAGTAAGGTCAGTAATGCCAGCAAGTTTGCATTCATCAAATACGCGCAACAATTGATCCGCGAAGGTGTAAAGCTGATCGATTGCCAGGTATACACATCCCATCTCGAAAGCCTTGGCGCGCGTATGATCCCGCGCACTCAATTCATTGGACTGCTAAAGGCGAACGGAGTGTAAGTCATTCGGCAGCATGGCCCGCCAGGTAGGCCAGTCGTGCGTCCATTCCGGTCCCCAGATATTCAGATCGTAACGGATCGACTTCGCATGAAGAATGCCTGCCAGTTGTCTCGCAGCCTGCGGATCCTCATATGCTCCACTCCCGGAAAGTATATGGATATGATTGCTTTTACGGATCTGCTCCAATAGCGAATGATCGTTGAGGTTAGGAAGATAATGAACGGGGCTGTTGAAATATACATCATCATCAAAATACCCTCGCGTATATTCCGTCAATGCATACACGCCGCTCATGGCGATGCAGCCATTGATCAGATCGGGCCGTTTAAAAAAAAGATTAGCGCTATGTAATGCCCCGAAACTGGCGCCACAGGTAAGTATCGGCGTGTCCTCACTTGTTTCCTTTCTGATGAAGGGGATCACTTCCTCAAAAACATACTGGTTCCACTGTTGATGACGGATGGCTTTTTGCCGCGGTTCAACAGCCTGGTTCATCCAGCTTTCATTATTGATACTGTCGATGGAGAAAACCTTCACAACCCCTGCATCGATCTGCGGCCGAAGCGAATCGATCAGCTGGAATCTCTCATACTCCAGGTAATCGGCTGCTGCTGTAGGGATCAGCAATAAAGCGAAACCATAGAAGCCATAAACGGCTACGGGCATATTCTTGTTGAGGGCCGGGCTGTGCCAGGCGGTGAGTTTGCGCTCCATAGGCTGATTCAGATTGCTTCACTGAATGTAACGAAAAAACAGGAACGACGCATTATTGCGGCTAGCCGTAACAAATTCTGCGGCTGATAGCGTAAAGGGATATGTCAACGCGGCTGGGAAATGAACCGGCGCGGGAGAATATTAATGGGGCTGTGAATAGGAGTGATGGGACGGTAGAATATATATCGTCTTCTTCGCTTACATTTCACAAGGCCGCTTAAGACATATCCCGTTTACGCAGCACGATAATAGTGCTGCAGTTTTGAGGCGGGAATTTTACGGCATTTGGTACTAATAACAGCAGCAAAAAAGGAATACTGATAAAAGTAAACAAGCCTGTCTGCTCCGAATTCCACAAAACTTTCTCGTTCCGCAATTCCATTTTTTCATTCAAATGATGCAAACTGAATGGCTGCACCTGCTGAGTGCCCATGCCGGCGCGGGATTATGAAAATACGGCCTTGGGAATATAAGCGATGGGGCCGGGAATAGTTCCCAAAGCCCCATCTTTCCAAACAAAAGTTCAATTATATTCTCCCGCGCCGGTATAATCCCCAGCCGTACTTTTCATAACCCAAGCCGGCGATTTAATTTCCTGCCAGCGGATTGTTGGACAACTCCACTTCCGGAATGGCAAATGTGAAGCGCGAAGGCACAGGCTTGCGGTTGGGCCTTGGGATGTTTGCGCGGACTTCGTTGATCATTTTCGCAACACGGTTGGTGCGCACCAGATCGAACCAGCGTTTGAATTCACCGATGAACTCATAGCCTCTCTCGCGGAAGACGAGATCATCGAAGGCTTCTTCATTCAGGCCTGCAGGCAGATCGGACACATTGCTGGGTGTATTGATGGGAAGTCCATAAGCTCTGCGTCTTACCTGGTTGATGTATTCGTAGGCATCAGTGGTAGGGCCATGATTGATCTTGTTATCGGCTTCTGCAAAGATGAGCAGTACATCGGCGTAACGCCAGAAGTAGAGATCATTGCCATTGCCGGTATCGATGGGCGCATTCGGATCTTTGTATTTGCCCATGCGGAAATCATAATCGGCATCAAGACTGGCGGGTGTTACAGCGCCATTGATGATATAACTGTTATAGAGACTGAATTTCTTACGGAGATCATTATCGTCCCAATTCTTAATTAGTGGCGCGTTGCTGGTGATGCCGCCGAATTTGTTACCGCTGATGGAAAAGCCGGCTGCCCTGGCATTGGCATCGGCCCAGTAGCTGGCCATGAACGAACCCTGGTTGATCACCTGTGAGAATTTAAGCGAGAAGATATCTTCCTTGTTGGTGGGCAGGGTAGGTGAGTAAATTGTTGCGAGGGAAGTTTCGAGGTCATAGCCGTAAGTGGCTTTGTTGTCGATCACTTCTTTGGCTTTGAGTTTGGCATTCGGATAGTCGCCGCGTGTGAGGTATACATCGGCGAGAGCCGTCCTGGCGGCGCCGGCAGTAGCACGACCAGCTTTGGAGGACGCCACTGTTGGCGGTAACACCTTCTCTGCTTCCTGGAGGTCTTTGATGATCTGATCGTAGATCAAGGGAATATCGGAAGAGGCCAGCAGCACATCTTTTGAATTCAGGATGGGCTTGAGGCGCATCGGGAATTTACCGAATGTGCGGACTGCAAAATAGAAACAGATGGCGCGAACGAAATATGCTTCGCCGTAGGCTACTTTCCTGATGTCGTCGGAGAGGTTCGGACTATTGTCCAGCGTTACGATCAGCGAGTTGGCGCGACCGATCGCTTCGTACAAAGTGGTCCAGGGCTGGTTGAGCGCGGTATTGCTGGTGTTGAGGTTATTGTAATTGCTCCAGTTGATCTGGCTGCTGCCGCCGGCATCGGCGTACTCGGCCATCAGCTCAAAACCCAGACCGATAGTGGATTCCCAGAGCCGGCCACGGCTACGGGTGAGCGGTTCGTACACCCCAATTACTGTCTGTTCCAGCAGTGCGGGATCGAGGTTACCAAGACTGATGGTGGATTTTGGTTTCTCTTCCAGCAGTTTATCGCATCCTGTTTCCAGTACTGCGGTCAGCAGCAGGAGTATAACGGTGAGGAATATGCTATATCGTTTCATATGCTTTTTTTTACTGGTGGTGATCAGAATGTAAGGCTGAATCCGAGGTTGAAGGTTTTGGAAGATGGATAGGCCGCGAGGTCCACACCCTGTCTTCTGTCGTTCCCGTTGAAGGAGTTCACTTCGGGATCAAAGCCGGAATAGTTGGTCCAGGTGAGCAGGTTCTGTGCGCTCACATATACATTCAGGTTCTTGATGGCCTTCGAATTGAGTGGCACCTGGTAGTCGAGCCTGATATTGCGTAACCGGAAGAAAGAACCATCTTCCAGGTAACGGTCGGAGGTGCGGTGTTCATTGGCTGCTGTCTGACTGGGCCTGGGATAATAGTCCAGCGCTGCGCGCAGTTTATTGAACTGGTTGACCGGACTGGGATTGGTTAGTTCAACCAGGTTCCTGTTGTTGATCACACCACCGCTCACGCCTGCCCAAACGGATGAGAGCGTAAAGCGCTTATACCTGATCGTTGGTGTGAAGCCGTAAGTGAGATCAGGGTAGGGACTACCGATGATCTGGTTGTCAGAGCCATTGATCACGGGGCGGCCATTGGAACTGTCGCCGTTCAGGTTTTGATAAGTGGGAACACCGTCTTTGTCGAGGCCTGTGAATTTCGGTGCATAGAAAACCGAAAGAGGGTAACCCGGGCGGATGATGCTCACTGCGCCGGAAGCATCGTCGCCGCCGGTTTGTGTGGGAACATCTTTGTTATCGAGTGTTTTGAGCACCTTGTTCTTGTTGCCGGAGAAATTGAGATCGATGGAAACGGTCCAGTCTTCGTTATTCAATATGGTAGCGCCTGCACCGATCTCCCATCCTTTATTTTCCACTTCACCAACGTTATCGATGATCTGGCTGGCGCCTGTTCCCACACCGGCTCCCACGCCACCGGATGGAGGCAGTTGTACAAGAGCGAGCAGGTCCTTGGTCTTTTTCACATAGTAATCGAATGAGAAGCGGATGCGTTCATTGAGCAATCCAAGATCCAGGCCAACATTGGTCTGTGCAGTGGTTTCCCATTTGAGATTGGGGTTGGGGAAAGTGGGTGCGAGACCAACCACGATACCGGTTCCGGCACCCTGACTGGTATTCACTGCGCGACCGAGCAGCAGGCTTTGATAAGGTCTGATGGCGGGGTTTCCTGATTCGCCCCAGCTACCACGGATCTTGAGGTTGCTGATCCAGTGGAACTGCTGCATAAAGTTCTCTTCGGAAATGCGCCAGGCTGCCGATACGGAGGGGAACACGCCGTACTTGTTGTTCTCTGCAAATACAGAAGCGCCGTCGCGGCGGATGCTGGCGGAGACCAGGTAACGGTCTCTCACGTTGAAGCGCACACGACCGAATGCGGAAATGATAGTATTCTCGATCAGCGTAGTCACCGGTTTGCTCACAGTGGTTGCTGAACTGAAACTATAGTTTTTGAGATCATCATTTACAAAGCCGGAAGCAAGGAGATCGGTTGTGTTGAGTCTTTCATGCTGATAGCTCATACCGGCGATGGCTTCGAGGGCGATGTCCTGTGTAAGGTCCTTTTTGTATTCGAGGAAGTCTTCCAGCAATACGGATGTTTTGTCGTAGTTGCCGAGCTCTGCCACACCTGCAGCCTGTCCGAGACGAGGCAGGATGCGCGGGAAATAGAGATCGCGGCGGATCTGGTAGTAGTCGCCCGATACACGAGTAGTATTGGTCAGGCCTTTGGCGATGGTGGCTTTGAGATCGATGCCACCCTGGATACGTGTTGTGGTATTGCGGTCCAGTGTTTCTTCTGCGAGCGCCACCGGGTTTTCGGCGTCGATACCATTGAAGCCATAGGGTGTAACATCAGCATAAGTACCGTCGGGATTCCTTACAGGCACTACAGGCAATGCGCGCAGCACAGAGCCCATACCGGACTTTCCGAAGTTGCGGGTATTGTCGCCCTGCGAAGGAGAGAAGCCGTCCTGCACGCCTCTTGAAACTGTGAGGCGGGTAGCAAGACTGAAATAATCGCTGAGCCTGTTATCGAGGTTCACGCGGAGCGAGCCACGTTTGTATCCGCTGTTGCGTACGATGCCCTGCTGATCGAAATAACCGCCGGAAACATAGTAGCGGCTCTTTTCATTACCACCGGAAACGCTGATGGAATTGTTGAGCAGCAAAGCGGTGCGGAAGGTTTCATCCTGCCAGTCTGTATTCGCTGCGGGAACTGTAGCAGGGAAGTCGCCCGGCAGCGCCAGTCCTGAATTGGTATAATAAGCTTTCGTGTAGTTGTACCATTCTTCACTATTCATCATATCAAGTTTCTTTCGCAGTTTCTGAATGCCCACCGAATGATCGAATACCACGCGGGGAACGCCTGCTTTTCCTGATCGTGTGGTAACCATCACTACGCCATTGGCGCCGCGGGAGCCGTAGATAGCGGTGGCGGCGGCATCTTTGAGCACTTCAATTGATTCTATATCCGAAGGGTTGATAGTGGCCAGGCCATTGACGCCGCGCACATCATCGTTGAACTGTGGTAAACCGTCGATCACATATAGCGGTTCGTTGCCGCCTGCTATGGAACTGACGCCACGGATGCGGATGCTGATCCCTGCGCCGGGTTGTCCGGATGTTTGCTGCACCTGAACGCCGGGCATGCGGCCGCTCATGGCCTGTTCTACAGATACCACGGGCATTTCGCGGAGCTTATCACCACGAAGTGAACTGACGGATCCTGTAAGATCGGACTTTCGTTGGGTGCCATATCCCACCACTACAACATCCGTCAGGCTTTTGGCATCGCCTTTCAGTTGTACTTCGATGGGGCCATCGCCCGCGGTAGTCACTTCCTTCGTTTCATAGCCAACTGAAGAGAATACCAGCACGGTGCTGCCGGTGGCAGGAACGCTAAGGGAAAAACTGCCATTGTCTGCTGAAGTAGTAACTACGCTACTTCCTTTAAGTTGAATGGAAACACCTGCAAGTGGTTGTTTGTCTGTGGAGGTTACTTTTCCGGTTAGCCGTTTGTTTTGTGCATAAGTGGAGAGTGCAGTCAACAAAAGAACCATTATTACCGGTAATGGTATTAATCGCATAGCAATCATTTTGAATTATTGTAGCAATATTCCAATGTTATACTACGAAGAATTTCCAGCTTGTAGCTGAAAACTTACGGAATCGTTTTCGCTTCGGATCCAAATGGGAATGTTAAAGCGGCAGGCTGTAATGCCCGTGGGGAGGGGATTGCAGGCAGGATAAGATGGCAGGGAGCAACTGCTCCCCGCTGTTATTTTCCAATCACCAGTTTTTTGGTGATCCTGAAATGGCCCATTCTTAATTCCACCAGATAAACCCCATTTACATATCCGGCAACGGGTAGAGGGATCCTGAATTGTTGCTGCGTTTTCCGAAATGTATGGTTGTAAAATTGTACGCCTGAGATACCGGTGATGGATACCTGAACAGGGCCGGTATAACTGTGATCTATCAACGCAAAAGCGGTATTGGTGGCTGGCATCGGATAAAGCTGCACAGACCGGTCATTGGTGGGGTCAGTTATGCTCAGCACAACATCTGGCTCCAGTACTGCCTGGAAGGGGCGCTCTGTGCCGAAGGGTTGCTGAACTGTGCCCATGAAATGAAATTTCTTCTGCGTATCCGAATAAAGATCTGTGCAGGTGAGCGTATTGCCTTTGTTGCCAAATGCGGTGAACCCTTTCTGCATGCCGTTGACGTCTGTACGGAACAGAACTCCAAAGCTTTCCTTTGCTCCAAACTCAGGCTGGCCAGTAGTACCGGCAATATAGTATTGTCCTCCGTATTCGATTACACTTATTCCGGCATCCATCTTATCGATATGGTATTCTTTCTCCCATAGTAACCTGCCGGTTGCGTCTGTCTTCAATAAAAGCAGGTCTTGTTTGCCCGGTTCTCCCGGATATCGTACATAGCCTGTGACCAGGTAATCATTGGTTGAAGTAACGATCACTTTATTGCCCACAGCCATATTGTTGCCACGTGGAAAGGTTTTGTACCACTGAAGCGTTCCCTGGAGGTCCAGTTTACTGAGATAGGTGGCACAGGCAGGGTCCTGCATCTCCTGCATGAAGCCGGTTACCAGTATTTGATTATCGGGAGTTATCTGGATGCTTCTTCCATAGATCCATTTGCTGTTGAGCCGGTGTTTGTATTTCCACTGCTCATCTCCCTGTTGGTTCAGTTTGATCACGCAGAGCATCCTCACTGTGCTGCCGGTGCCTTCATGTTCCATGCCGCAGAGCAGGTAGCCACCGTCCGGCGCCATCACGGCATCTTTGATGTAGTTGGCGTATACTTTCTTAGTCCAGCTGATCCTGCCATCAGCATCTAATTTTGAAACGAAGTAGTCATTGACGAAAAGCGGGTTCCTGACTTCTGTTATGGAGAGGAAGCTGCCGTCTTTCATGGGTTTCATCATTACGCTCTGAACACCGTTACCAGGAGCTTCCTGGTGCCAGATCACATTGCCCTTCGCATCGGCGCGGGTGATGTATGGGCGCATTTCGTCGGTGCCCGGGTGGAGCAGGGATGCAGCCATCACCATGCCGCCATCTGGCAGAAGGGCTCCGTTGGTCAGGCGCTGAATGGGGCTGTGCGGATCTGTATTGGTGCTTACGATCCCTGAAGGATTGAGCAGGGGATGCGGAAAAGTATATTCAGGGAAAATTCCATCAACATTTGTTTTGAGTAATACGGGTTCGGTGAGTATCGTGTAGTAAGTGGTGGATTGTCCGCCAATGAAGATGTTGCCATCTTTATCAATCAGCAGGCTGCGGCTGTAATCCATCGCCGGTGAACCATATGATTTTATCCAGACTGTTTCACCGGCGGCGTCCAGTTTTACCAGGGCCATGTCTGTGTTGTTCTGGTTCAGGTCGCCGGAAGTATATCCCACGCGCGCCAGGATCATGTAACCATCACCAGTAACCGTAATACCATCATCGATGTCGCCGAGATAGAAATCATGTTTTTTTACCCACTCGGTATTTCCTTTATCATCTGTTTTAAGCAGGAGGATATCATCATTTTTGACACCGGTGAGTTGTACCCCGGAGTAGAGATAGCCGCCATTGGGAGTTTTGATCACACGCCTGATGATGGTAAGTGCCTCCTGTGGTCCGGTGAATGCTACAGGTTGTTCGGTGATATTGCCATCTGTATCGCATTTGAAATGATGAAGCGCCATATCACCGGGGCTCATATGCAGGAATTCCACACCGCCATTGTTGCCGGCAATTGCATTCATTTCATTGTACACATCAAAGCCCAGATGTCTTTCCCACAGGATATTGAAATCCTGGTCGAAGTACATCACAGCAGGATGCCTGCGTTGTTGTTCTACTTGTACAAATACCAGGAAGAAACGATTGTTGGTGGAAGGCACCAGGCGCAGGTTATCAAAGCTGCTGCTGATATCGAAAGCCAGTTCACGGAGCACCTGGCCGTTCGCATCCAGCCTGGTCAGTTTGATGGCCGGCTGCGTGCCTGTATACAGTCCGCCTGCGATCACTGTTAGCCCATTTGTGAGTTGCCCGAGATCCTGCAGGTCGTAACCGTTATGTCCGATGTTTACCTGTTTGAGTATGGCGCCCTGTTGATCGATTCGATATAATTCGGTACTGGTGAGAAAAGCGTATTCCGTATCACTTAGTCGCAAGAGCTTCCTGCAATAATGGGAGGAGTTGTCGGATTTGCGCAGGATCTTCTGGAATGACTGGGCCTGCAAGCATTGAAAACCGGTCAGGCAGCACAATAATAAAAGGGAATTCCGGAAGTGCATGGTTGTTGGATTTAGTCACTAAGTTGACAACCATTCCTGCCCATCCGTTGAGTGGATCTTACAAGCTGCCTCAATTGAATTCCGGAGCAGCAATATCCTGCAATGAAATGAAAGGCTATGCTTTGATGGTGTTATTGTTTTCCTGTTTGCCTGCAACGCCATTCATCTGGTAAGTGAGTATATCGCCATTCTTCAATACTTCTACGATGCGATAACCATAGTATGGTTTTCCCCAGCTGCCACCAACATGACCATCAAAGAAATAATGTTTTCCATTATTTTCTTTCACACCATCCTGGTCGTGGTCATGCCCGTGAAAGATGCCCCTTAGATTCATTTGTACATCAAGCTCAGGGATCAGCTCCGGACAGTCGATACCGTTATCGGTCCACTTGAAGGGCGTGATATGCATGAACACGAATGTATGTTTCTTAAAAACGTATTTCCGCAGTTCCCAGGAAGTGAAATCGAGATTCGGGCAAATGTATTTTCCGGTCTCATCTGCTGTGTTGAGAAAAACAAATCCACAGTCTTTCAATTCGAAAGAATGGTGCCAGCCATAATTGAGTGATTCCCTCCATACTTCTTCCGTTACTTTGTCGTGGTTGCCATGCGTGGCATACCAGGGCATATTCAATGTATCCCAGACTTTCTTTACCTGTGGAAAAAATTCCGGATTATCGTGGAAGAGATCGCCGTTCACAACGGTGAAGTCCAGCCCGCGGTTTTCTTTTTCCTTGTTCAGCCAGGCGATCATCGTTCTGTGGGTGGCTTCAAATTCGGTTTTTGGTTGTCCGTAATGGCCATCGGAGGCAAGGGCGAAGCGAAGCAGCACCTCATCCGGATCAGGCAGTTCAAAGGAGCCGGGGGCGAATGACTGGAGGATATTTCCGGCGCTGAGCACCATGGCGGCACGGATGGTCTGGCCGATAAAACGCCTGCGGGTGGACATTATAGAAGGTTTTAGAGGATGTGAAGATAGTTTTTTTAACTATTTGGGTATTATTAATAAATTGGGCGCCTAATCCCGTGATGAAAGCATGCAGCAATCCGATATTTCTGAACTGTTGACCACTTCCCCCGCTGTACAAATGATCCGTATGCGTAATGCCCACTGGGTATTGCCATTCCTGTACCAGACCTTCAAATCCGAGAACAAACTGAGTATCCCGGAACCGGTACTGACCTCAGTACTGGCAGAAGAACTGCGTACCCATGCGGAAGGAACAGAGGACCTGGAAGAGGCGAGGATCGAATTTGGGGAGGACGAAGAAAGCCGGGCCCGCAAATACCTGCTCAACTGGGTACAAAAACGACTGCTCCAGGATTTTCCTGACGCAGACGCCGTAACGCAGTACCAGCTCAGCTCCCATACAGAAAAAGTTTTCCAGTGGCTGCAAAGCCTGGAAAAACGGCAGTTCGTGGGAACGGAAAGCCGTTTCCGTTTTCTCTTCCAGACACTGAAAGAAATGGTGGAATACACGGAAGATAATAGCGCTGCGCGACTGGAAGACCTGAAAAACAAAAGGGCTGAAATAGATAAAGAGATCAAGAAGCTGGAAATGGGCTATCAGCCCGAAGTGTTCAGCAATGCGCAGGTGAAAGAGCGGCTCGACTGGTTCATCCGCCTCAGCTATGAGCTACTCAGCGATTTCAGGGAGGTGGAAGATAATTTCAAAGGCATCCACCGTGCTATCGTTGAGCAACACACGAAAGCAGAGGCCAGCAAGGGCGCCATCGTCGGCTTCGCCTTCGGTGCATACGACGAGCTCCGCAAAAGTGATCAGGGCAAAAGCTTCTATGCATTCTGGGACTTCCTCATCAGCCGCAGCGGTCAGGAAGAATGGAAACAGATGACAGACAGCCTGCTGGCATTACTACAGGAACGCGAGATCGACGCCAACGATAATTATATCCGCAATGTCAAAAGCCTGCTCCTGCAGCAGGGACGCAGTGTGTATGACGCCAATGATAAGATGGCCGAGAAACTCAGCCGCATCATCACGGAGAAAGAGATCGCGCGCCACAGGCGATTGCGTCAGCAGATCAGCTCCATCAAGGACCTGGTATTTCAGTTGATGGACGAACCCAAAGTAGACGCAGGCCTCACCACCAGCGGATCAGCCGAGATAAGAATGAGTATGGAGCGAAAGCTCAATCTGATGCCCAAACAGGCGCCGCCGGCTGTGAAGCAGCCTGCCAACGCAGCTGAAAAAGTGGAGGATCTGGAACGTTTCAACCGGATGCTCAACACAGCTTTCATTGATAAAAAGAAACTATGGAGCCAGGTGGAAGAAGTGCTGGAAAAACATCAAACGGCCACTCTCCGTGAGATCATCGATACCGTTGGACTGGAACATGGAGTGGGAGAAGTGGTCAGCTATTTCAGTTTCCTCAAAGAAAAGAGCAGTCGCGTGCAGGCCCTGCCGGATATGAAAGAACTGATCCCGCTGGACAAGGCGCAGACACATTTCATCGAAGTACCGTATCTGTTGTTCAGCCGGTAATTCACTCAATCATTAAACAAATTGTAATGCTTCCATACACCGGATTATTTATTAAACTCCTGAAAGGGCCCGTGGAGTACTTTGAAAAAGGAGCCTGGGAACAGTTGCTGAATTATCAGGGAGAGCTCACAACTTTCCTGCAACAGCTGGGACTGATCCTCGTGCTCGATAAGGAAGATGGTTATGCCTACCTGGAACAAATGAAACTGGATGAAGAAGAAAGCACAGCAGGATGGGTGAGAAGGACCAGTATCAACTACGAAGAAAGTGTGCTGTTGGTATTACTCCGCGATATGATGGCGGAGTTTGAAGTAGGTGAGGTCACCAGTCGTGAGCTCATCCGAAAACGCCGCGAGATCAAGGAATATGCAGAACTCTTCTTCCGCGAGAATGCAAGTCGTGTCAAGTTCATCAAAGAGCTCGACAAGCTCATTGATCGTGCAGAAGAGCTTGGATTCCTTCATCGCATCGAAGACCATGAGATCCCCGATGAACAGAAATTCAGGATCCGTAAGATCATCAAGGCAAAAGTAGATAACGAGGTTTTGGAAAACTTTAAACAACAATTACAGGCACATGCAGCTAACGGTATTCAGCACGGATGATCGCAAGAGTGGATTTAGATTGCAATACATGGAGATCTTCAACTGGGGTACTTTCGACGAGCATGTGTGGAAGATCAACCCGGGTGGGGAAACCTCTCTGCTCACCGGCGCCAATGGCAGTGGCAAGACCACTTTCGTGGATGCGCTGCTGACGCTCATCGTTCCCGAAAAAAAATATCGCTTCTATAACCAGAGTTCGGGTTCTGAAAAGAAAGGAGACCGTACGGAAGAGACCTATATCATGGGTGGCTATGGCACCGTGGCTACTGAAAATGGACAGGGCACCAAAACCCTGTACCTGCGCGAGTCCCGTGAAACTGCCTACAGCGTGCTCCTGGCGCATTTTGCCAATGAAGCCGAACAATATGTTACACTTTTCCAGGTGCGTTATTTCAGTGGCAATGAAATGAAACGCGTGTTCGCTATCGCTCATAAACCATTACATATCGAAGATGATTTCAAGCCCTTCGACTTCAATGGCAACTGGCGAAAGCGTATCGATACACAACATAACAAGGGAAGCCGTAAAATGGTGGAATGGTTCGACAGCGCCAGCCGCTATGCACATCGAATGGTGGATGTACTGGGCATGCAGAGCATCCAGGCGCTCGGGCTCTTCAACCAGACCGTTGGTATCAAAGTGCTGGGTGAACTCAATGGCTTCATCCGCACGCATATGCTGGAACCACGCAATATGGAAGAACAGTTCCAGGAACTGAAGAAACATCTCGGCACCCTGCTGGATGCGCAACGCAATATTGAAAAAGTAGAGGAGCAGATCAGACTGCTGAAGCCTTTACAGAAAAGTTTCCAGGTGTACAAGGACCAGGCAGATGAACTGGTAAGGGCAAAGGAAGAGATTGATATTGCCAGGTTATGGAATATATACACGAAATATAACCTGCTGGATACTGGCATCGCGCTCGGGAAAAAAGAGATCAGGATGCTGCAGGAAAAACTGACAGAAGCCAGGAAAAGCATCAGCGATATGCTGGAGGAAGAAAGACAGTTGCAGAACCAGCTGGATAGTAATAAAGCCGGGCAACGGCTCCTGCAGCTTGAAAAAGACCTGGAAACGCAGGAGAACCAACTCAGGCAAACTGAACTCATGCTTGAAAAATTCAATGATTTCAGCAAGGAGTTGGGGGTCGATGAAACTCCCGTTGATGAAGCTGCCTTTCAACGGATCGTGAAGGAGGCCGAGCGCATCAGTAAGAAGCTTCAGACAGAGATCAGGAACAATGATGAGGACAGGTGGGATGCGAAAGACAGGCTGAAGCGTGCAGAACAGGAAAAGAACCGCATCCAGGAAGAATTCAACATGCTCCAGCAAAGCAAACACAATATTCCAGGTTACCTGGTTACTTTAAGAAAAGACCTTTGCTCAGCGCTTAAACTGGATACCGCCGAGCTTCCTTTTGCCGGAGAACTGATGCAAGTGAGATCGGAAGATCTGGAGTGGCAGCCTGCCCTCGAAAAGTTGCTTCGCGGTCTTGCCACCAGAATGCTGGTGCCTCACAAGCACTACAGGAAAGTGAGTAAATATGTGAATCAGACCAATCTTCGTGCAAAACTGATCTACGAACATGTTCAGGATGTGGCAGTGCCTAAACATCCCGAAGAAGGCGCCATCTTTCACCTTCTTGAATTCCATCCTGATCATCCGCTCAGCAATTGGGTGGCGCAGCATATCATTGTACATATGGATTATTACTGTGCCAATAACGAAAAGGAATTGGAGCGGTATGATAAAGCCATCACTGTATATGGGCTCATCAAGAACCGCTCCAGGCACGAAAAGGACGACCGGCCTCAAAAAAACGACGCCAGCAACTATGTGATGGGATGGAACAATGAGCGCAAACGGGAAGCACTGCAAAACCGGAGACTGCAGTTGCTCAGCGAGATCGAAAAAGCAGGTGAATCCGAACAGCGCGCTGAAGCAAAAAATAAAAAACTGCAAAGACAGGTAAGTGCTGCCGGGCAGATCACAGAGCAAAGCAGGTTCGAACTGTTGAATGTGTCGGCCATTCAAAGGACCATCAAAAAAACACAGGACCAGATAGGTTCCCTGAAAGAGTCCAGTGATCAACTGAAGGTACTTACAAAACAGGTGGATGAATTGCTGAAAAAAAGAACTGCCCTTGAAGCGGAAAGGGATACACTGGTGGGAAAGATCAGTGTGGATCAAACCCGCATCGATGAAATGGACAAAGAACAAGGTAGTCTTGAACCAGTACTGAACCAGCTTACAGCAGAAGATAAGGAAAAGCTATTGCAGTTCCAGCAAAAATACAGCACCGAACTTGCAGAGATCAGTCTTCATAATATTCAGGAACAATTCTTCAGCTTGAAGGAACAGATCGAGGACCGCTCCCATAAGATCGAAGAGCTGGTGAACAAGGAAGGAAGGGATCTTGACCGCTCCATTAACAAGATCAGGAACCCTCCCATGGAGATCCTGCAAAGATTCACTGACTGGGCAGCGGATGTACAACCTTTTTCCAATGAACGTGAGTTTGCCGGAGAATACATTGAGTGGCTCGATAAACTGGAAACAGATAATCTGCCCAGGTACAAAAAGGATTTTGAGCGTTACCTGCACGATACGATGGTATATAAAATGGGTGAGCTGAATGAAGAGCTCAGCAATTGGGAGCAAACAATCAGGCAGAGTGTAGATGTGTTGAACAAGTCGCTCGCAGGGATCAATTTCAACAGGTTGCCAGACACCTATATTCAACTGGGCATCCGGTCTGTGGCTGATTCAACAGTGAAGGAATTCAGGAATATGTTGCTGGAGGCATTGCCACAGGCAGTGAACTGGCAACAGAGTTCATTTGATGATAAAGCGGGCCATTTCAGGAATAAAGTGCAACCCCTCATCAATGTGCTGGATGAAGGTGAATCATACCGCGCACGCGTACTCGATGTGAGGAACTGGTTCGAATTCTGGGCCGACGAGCGTTTCAGGAATACGGATGAGCTGAAAAAAACATACCGGCAGATGGGACAGCTATCCGGTGGTGAAAAAGCACAGCTTACTTATACCATCCTTTGCTCGGCCATCGCCTACCAGTTCGGGATAACGAGAGAAGGTAAGAATGCGCGCAGTCTTCGCTTTATTGCAGTAGATGAAAGCTTCAGCAATCAGGATGAAGAAAAAGCCACTTACCTGATGGAACTTTGTAAACAACTGCATCTGCAATTACTGGTTGTTACCCCCAGCGACAAGATTCAGATTGTAGAAGATTTCATTGCACATGTACACCTTGTTCAGCGTGTGAACAGCAGGAACAGTATTTTGTTCAATATGACAAAAATGGAATTGAAAGAAAAGCAGCGTAAGGCAGCTAAAAATGAAAAAGGAAAATCCATATCTTGACCAGCTGAGAAAGAAATATGTTCCTTTTCTCAGGTCTGTGATCAATGGTGAAGATTTCATTCCCCTTAAACTGCGGGGAGGGATTGGTAAGCCGGTTGATACCAGGCAATTGCACGATGCTATCCAGGTGTTTCTTGAATTTGAAAAAAAGACAAATATTCCGGGTTGGGTGGTCCAATGGGAAAGCTGGAGCAGTAAGAAATTAGGAGTGCAGCAATGGCCATCTTCCATCACAATTGAAACAGAAGAAGATTTTACCTGGATTCTCGGAGTAACTGAAGAGGTCAGCAGGTTCAGATTGCTGGTCCGGGAAATTTTGACCTGGCAACCTGCTATCCAACCCTGGCTGGAAAGTAAACCTCTAAGAACACTCGAACTTTCTTCGCAATGGAAAAATTTGCGGGCAGTTATCGATTATGTATTGAATCATGAGCTTTCAGCCTTTTACCTGCGAAGCATCCCTGTTCCGGTTCATACGAAATTTATCAAACAGCATGAAAGTGTTTTGCTTTCCTTACTCCGGCACATTGCTCCGGACAGATTTGCTGCCGGCACTGATGATATCGGGAAAGCACTTGGTGTAAAGTCAAAACCGCTTTTGTATCCGCTTCGCTGGCTTGATCATAGCCTGGCAGCACAATATACCGGAGGGATCAGAACACTGGCAGTTTCTTCAGAAGATCTCCAAATGATGAACCCGGAAGTTGCTGAAGTCTGGTTAGTGGAAAACGAAACAAATTTATTCCTGCTTCAACAAAGGGAAAATGCAGTAGGTATTGTAAGCATGGGTAATGCGCTGCATGTATTGGCTGCTGTTCCTTTCTTCAATAAAGCCAGGCTTCTCTACTGGGGAGATCTGGATGAAGCAGGATTCAGAATGTTGCATCAGTTCAGGCAAATGTATCCTTCATTGGAAAGCATACTTATGGATGATATTACCTTGCAGTTTCATCAGCATGTTGTCAGAAATATTGATGCAGGTCCGGTGAAAATGGGATTAAGTTTGACTGAAAATGAATACGCAGCCTATTCTTATCTGCGTCAGATAAAAGGCAGAATAGAACAGGAGCAATTGGAACAGGCTTTTATACAACAATATCTGTTTGAAAAAGGATTGAGTTCCTAATCCTTCACCTGCACATGCCGCTCTATCTGCTCAAACGAAGTCTGGGCCTGATCTATCAAGGTCCTGAAGATCGCAGCCGCAGGTTTCCTCACAGCCTTGCTTGCAGATTGCCCTGCCCACATGGTGGTGAAATCCGTCAGGTCTTTCTGTTGTGCGAAGCTCCTGATACTTGCAGTAAGGCTTTGCTGATATGGATAGGGGAGTGTGGTCAATCCTGATTCGCTGATGGCGCGCATCAATTTATTTTCTATCCCTCTTGCCCATCTTCCTGAGAAATTCTTTGTGAGCACTGCATCGCTGGCCGATGCATTCTGGATGCGATGCTTATGCGCATTGGGTGCAGAGCTTTCATTGCTGACGAGAAAGGCGCTGCCCACCTGAACGCCCTGTGCGCCGAGCATCATGGCAGCCATCATGGTGCTGCCATCTGCAATACCCCCCGCAGCAAGAACAGGACGGCGTGTTGCATCCACGATCTGAGGAACCAGGCTCATGGTGCCGATCATAGGAGGAGTTCCCTCCGTAATGAAAGTGCCCCGGTGGCCACCGGCTTCTGCGCCCTGCGCAGTGATCACATCCACAAATTTATTATCGAGCAACAAGGCCTCCTCCACGCAGGTGGCTGTGCCGATCAGGCGTGCGCCACGGTTCTTGAGTGCCGCGATATACTCGTCCTCAGGAATGCCGAAAGTAAAACTGACTGAAGGGATCTGCTCGCTGAGCAGGATATCGATCTGATCGTGATACGTATGGAAACGGAGCATTTCCTGCACCGGTGGCACATACGTGATATCATTGGCTGCGGCAAATGTGGTGAGGAACTGTTGCATAGCCGTGAAAGCGGCCGTATCTATACTGGAAGGGATCGAATGCGCAAAAAGGTTGACGGCAAATGGCTTGCTGGTGAGTGCTTTCACTGCGCGGACCAACTCCCGGGTCTGGTCAGCCGAAAGACCACCTACAGGCAATGATCCCAGTCCACCCGCTTCAGAAACAGCGGCAACCATTTCAGGAGTGGTAATGCCCAGCATCGGAGCCTGCACCACCGGATAAGTTATATTGAGCAATGAAGTGACCTTATTATGCCATTTCATACAGATAATTTTTAGAGGAGAAAGGTTAGGGCTGCAAAGTTATTGGATAATGCACAAACCCATAGTTTTTAACTCCGTTACAATAATTGTGAAAACGCTTCGTTAGTTGAATGATTGCGATTTGTCAAATAAATATTTTTATTGACAATGTGAATCATCCTGTTTAGCTTGATCTGATAAAAAATGGAATTTGGATTGTAACTTTAATCGCCCCGGATCCTATGACAGCCCTTGCATGTGCGGTGCAGCATAGGTGGGTACAATCATTCCATTATGCGGCAGGTAATCGAATTCTTTGAAAAACTATTGGATACATCAGACTGGCCACCACGCTGGCATTGCGGAAACTGGACGGACTTTCATGGCTGGTTATTCATTATCAGTGATCTTTTGGTATGGTCTGCGTATTTCGCAATACCGCTGATCATTATACGCTATATTTCCCGGCGGCAGGATGCGCGGTTCTTCAGGCTCTATTTTTTCTTTGCAGGATTTATCCTGGCCTGTGGCGCCACACACCTGATCGATGCCGTTACCTTCTGGTTCCCGGTTTACAGGTTGAATGCCCTGTTCCGCTTTTGCACCGGGGTATTCAGCTGGATCACGGTGATCTACCTGATCAAACTGTTGCCAAAGGCTTTTGCGTTGCGGACCAATTCGCAACTGGAAGCAGAAGTGGATCAACGGAAAAAAGCAGAGGAGAAATTCCGTAATCTGCTGGAAGCTGCGCCCGACAGTATGGTGATCATGGACGATACCGGCACCATTCAACTGGTGAATGCTCAAACCGAAAAAATGTTCGGTTACAAAAGAGAGCAAATGATCACCAACAATGTGGAAATGCTGATGATCTCCAGGTTTGAGCGGCTGCTCCATATCGGTCGCGAATTGTCGGGAGGCACCAATAAGCCAGGCCCGATGGTGGAAAGAGTGGAGTGTTTTGGTAAAAGGGTAGACGGCACCGAATTTCCCATCGAGATCAGTTTAAGCCCTATGAAATCTGAAGAAGGTCTGATACTGACAGCGGCCATCCGCGACCTGTCTGAAAAGAAAAGACTGGAAATGGAGATCCGCGAAGCCCATAGTTCCCTGGAAAGGAAAGTAAAACAGAGAACGGCAGAGCTGGAAGTAAAAAACCGCGAGTTGGAAACGTTTGCTTACGTAGCTTCGCATGACCTGCAGGAGCCGTTGAGGACAACCACCAGTTTTGTGGACCTTCTTCGTAAGCGGTACTACGGGCAGCTGGACAGCAATGCGGATCAGGTACTGGATTATATTTCGCAGTCGTCTGACCGCATGAAGGTACTGATCCATAACCTGCTCGACTATTCGAGGCTTGGTAAGGAAAAAGAGCTGGTGACCCTATGCTGCAACGAACTGTTGCAGGATGTGCTGCACGATCTGGACCAGAGTATCCGCGAAACCAACGCATCGGTTCAATCCGAGCCGTTGCCGCAGATAACAGGTTACAAAACAGAAATGAAACAACTGTTCCAGAACCTTGTGAGCAACTCGATCAAATTCAGAAAAAACAACAGCGATCCTGTAATTATGGTGAAAGCTGAAAAAGATAACGGATCCTGGATCTTTTCATTCAAAGACAATGGCATAGGCATCAATACAGCCTTTCATGAGAAGATCTTCGTGCTGTTCAAAAGACTGCATAAAAGATCGGATTACGAAGGAACAGGTATCGGCCTTGCCTACTGCAAAAAAATTGTAGAGCTACACGGAGGTAAGATCTGGGTGGAATCTGTGCCTGATGAAGGCTGCACCTTTTTCTTCACCATCTCCGAAACACAGAGATTATGAAACGTAAATTAAACTGCATCCTACTTATCGATGATGACGAGCCCACTAATTTTCTGAACAAGATGATCATCGATGAAGCCAGTTGCGCTGAGACCGTTCAGGTTGAACAAAGCGCAACTGACGCCCTCGACTACCTTACTGCAGAACCTGTTGAGAAAGATGGAGCGGCATCACCCGACCTGATCTTTCTCGATATCAATATGCCGGCCATGGATGGCTGGGAGTTCCTGGATGAATACAAGAAGCTCACGCCAGACCAGAAAGCCCGGGTTGTAGTGGTGATGCTCACTACCTCTTACAATCCTGAAGATGAAGTGAAAGCCAAAAATCATAATATGATCGCGGCGTTCAGGAATAAGCCACTGACAACAGAAATGCTGA
This sequence comes from Pseudobacter ginsenosidimutans, assembly GCF_007970185.1. Classification (NCBI taxonomy): domain Bacteria; kingdom Pseudomonadati; phylum Bacteroidota; class Chitinophagia; order Chitinophagales; family Chitinophagaceae; genus Pseudobacter; species Pseudobacter ginsenosidimutans. Next base: position 5,162,847 of record NZ_CP042431.1, read on the forward strand.
TGGATGTACTGCAGGAGTATTTCCCTGAAAAATTCTGATCAGCCGCTCAGAGCGGCATCACGATCTTCAGGGTGCATCCGGCTCCGGGACTGCTGATGATCTCCATATTGCCGTTCTGCATTTCCACGCGGCTGAGGATATTATGCAAGCCAATACCTTTGCCTTTTTTCCGCGGCTCAAATCCGATCCCATTGTCTTTAATGACGAGATGTGTAGAATGCTGATCTGTTTTCAGCTCTATCTCCGCCAGGCTGGCCCTTGCGTGCTTAACGATATTGTTCACCTGTTCCTGCACGATCCTGTAGATGATGAGCTTTTTGTTATTGCTCAAACTCTCCACATGCGGGTCGTTGGCTTTGATCTTGATCCTGAGACCTGGTGAAACAGTCATATTCTCGATCATTTCAAGCAGTGCTTCCTTCAGACCGATATCGCCCAGGGAAGGAGGTACAAGGTTCTTGGAAAGAGAACGGATCTCGTTGATGGCCCTGGAGATGCTGTCGTAACTTTTATAGAGCAGCTCCTTGCTGATATCATCCTCATTGATGGCCATGTCCACGCAAAGTTTGGCAGTAGCAAGGATCTGATTGATATTGTCGTGCAGCTCCAGGCCGATCTCCCTTCTTTCCTGTTCCTGTGTTTGTATGGTGATGCGGGTGATCAGCTTCTGTGTTTCGATCTGTTCTTCCTGTTTTCTTTTCCGCTCTGTGATATCCAGCATCGCGCCGATCATACCGTAAGGCTTCTGGTCGCGGCGAAGGATGTACCCACGGTCATACACGAATTTGTATTGCCCGTCTGCCGTGAGATAACGGTATTCATCTTCCCATTGGTCAAGCCCATCACTGAGGCAGCGTGCGATGCGGTCCAGTACCCTTTCGCGGTCGTCCGGATGGATATTCTTATGGTGCCAGGATGTGGTTGGCTTTACTTTCGATGCCGGGTAACCGAAAGTAGTGGTAATGCCTTCATTCCAGGTGATCTGCTGGTTATTGAGGTTCCATTCCCAGATGGTATCGTTGGTGGCTTTGATGAGCGTATTGAATCGTTCATAATTTTCTACCACGGCCTGCAGGATCTTTTTTCTTTCGATACTGTACTGGATTGCCTTGGAGAGGAGCTTTTCATCGTACTCGCCTTTCATGAGGTAATCCTGCGCGCCTTCCGCGATGGTTTGCAGCGCAATCTGTTTATCATCCAGCCCGCTCAGTACGATGATACCGATATGGGAAGCGCGCTGGTGCAATTGTTTGAAGGTTTCGATGCCCTCACTGTCTGGCAGCGTCAAATCCAGGAAGATAAGGTCTGGCTGATATTCGTCCACAATAGGAATGGCTTCTGCCAGTGAATTGGCGTGATGCAGTGTCTGAACTTGTAATTGTGTTAATCTCAGGAACTCATTGAATAGGTAAAAGTCGCTCGGACTATCTTCAATAATGAGGATGTGAAGCAGGTGCGTAGAATTGATCATAGCGCTAAATTGTGGTGGATGTTGAACGTTGCCTGTAACATCGCAGCCATTTACGGTTATTGCTAACCTTCAGTTTTCTTTCTTTTGTCAATAAATGTCGCATTCCCGCACAAGGGCAGGTACGGAAATACGAGGTCAGAGTATAGATTGCCCCTCAGGATAAGGTGTTGAGTCGGAGAATTGCTTCACAATTGCCGGAAAAAGGTACTAAGATATTTTTTCACAAAAAAATTGCTTCCGTTTTTTTGATACCTGATATGGATTTACAAACTTGGGGTTGTAATTCTTTTCAACTCATTCGTATACAGCCTGCAAGAAAGAAAACCATCAGCCCTTAACCAACGCTGGCGGGGTCCTGAAGACAATGGAGGATACCTGAGGCGAAGGAAAAAAGCTTCCTGGAAATGAAGGATTATTCCTGGCGGTAACCGGGGAAAAAAATCGTAAACAAAAATTAAACAGGACCCCAAAGGGCCGAACCTACACTTCATGTTCATGATAGTAAGATTACTCAAACGCTGTTTCTCTTTGATTTTTCTCTGGATGCTGGTGCATTGTACCTGGGCTGCTATTGTGGGGCTGCAGGACTTCAAGACCCAGGCCGATGTGGCCATCGTGCTCGGCAATGAAGCCTACAGCGATGGCAGCCTGAGCCCCTGGCTGAAAGGAAGGGTGGATGCTGCGCTTAGGCTTTACCGTAACCAGCAGGTAAAAAAGATCATGGTGAGTGGAGGAATAGGAGAGTCCGGTTATCCCGAAGGCGATGCCATGCGCAATTATTTAGTGGAGCAGGGCGTACCGGCAAAAGATATTTTCACTGATAATAAAGGCGACAACAGTTATCTCACTGCCAGGAATTTCATAACGCTGGACCAGCAGGAACATTTTCGGTCAGCCGTGGTGGTGAGTAGCTGGTTCCATGTGCTGCGATGCAGGTATATTGTAAGGAAACTCGGATTTGAAAATGTAGCTACAGATCACTCCCGCGCTTATTTCTGGAAAGATATTGTCGGACTAATCCGGGAATTCCCGGCCTACTACAAGTATATGCTTGTGTATTAATTGAGACGAACGGCCGGTAATCTGTAATGCTGGCCGTCTACCACAAACAGCTCATCGATCTCACAACTCCAGTACCGGTAAAGAGGGGATTGCTGAAGATAATCCTCTACATCTTCCTTGTCTTCAGCTGTGAATGTGATCCATACACGCTGCGATTCCATGCTCACAACATACTGATCGATGATCCCTTTCTCGATCAATGTATTGATGTATACACGGTGGGAGGGGACCAGGGACGTAAAATCATCATCCATTTCAAAATGTATCGTGACCTGGTATTTCTTCATGACTGAATGTTATAACAGTAAATCGCAGGAAAAGGTTCTATATGCAGGATTACAATTTCCATTCCACCACCTGGTTGGCCCATTCGGCGCGGTGGGGTGTGGTCACTTTTATGTAGTTGTCTGTGTATCCTTCCATCATGCCGTTCTTGTCGAACATCTCGAATAATACTTTACGTGTTTGTCCGGCATGAAGTTGGGTGAAATACTGCATTTTCATGTAGGAGAGATTGCGCAGGCTCTTGTTGCGTTCGTGCCTTACTTCGATGGGCACTACCGGTGTAATTTCCAGCGCTTTGGTATTGTCTCTCTCTGAATACGTGAATACGTGGAGGTAAGATATGTCAAGTGAATGGAGGAAGTCGAATGTTTCTTTGAAATCCGCTTCAGTTTCGCCGGGGAAGCCAACGATCACGTCAACTCCGATGGCGCAATGCGGCATCAGGGTCTTGATCAGTTGTACGCGGTCTGCATACAATTCCCTTTTGTAGCGGCGGCGCATCAGTCCGAGGATCTTATTGCTGCCACTCTGGAGCGGAATATGGAAATGAGGCATGAACTTATTGCTGTTGGCAACATGTTCGATGATCTCGTTGGTAAGCAGGTTGGGCTCGATGCTGGAGATACGATAGCGTTGAATACCTTCCACCTGGTCAAGCGCTTTCACCAGGTCGAAGAAATTCTCTTCATGTTTTTTGTTGCCATCGGCGCCTTTGCCGAAATCGCCCAGGTTCACACCTGTCAGTACTATCTCTTTTACCCCTTCGGTTGCCAGGCGGGTGGCGTGTTTCACTACATTGTCAACATTATCGCTCCGGCTTTTGCCGCGGGCCATGGGAATGGTGCAAAAAGAGCAGTTGTAATCACAGCCGTCCTGCACTTTCATGAAAGTACGGGTGCGGTCGTTGCTTGAATAGGAAGCGTTGAATCCGCTCACATCTTCGATATCGCAGCTGCAGATCAGGGCGGAATTCCCTTTGGTAAGTTCTTTCAGGTGTTGAGTGATATTGAATTTCTCGGCGGCGCCAAGTACCAGGTCTACCCCCGGGATATCGGCGATCTCTTTGGGCTTCAGCTGTGCATAGCAACCGGTGATCACCACCAGGCTTTGCGGGGCCTTGCGCTGGATGCGGCGTACAAGGTGACGGCATTCCTTATCGGCATTCTCGGTAACAGAACAGGTATTGATCACGTACACGTCCGCCAGGTCTTCAAACGCACGTTTCTCGAAGCCATCCTGTTCCAGCATACGCGCCAGGGTAGAGGTTTCCGAGAAATTGAGTTTACAACCGAGGGTATGAAACGCTACTGTTCTTTTTGTTTCCATCAGGGCGCAAAGATAGGATAGTTTATCTTTTGCCGTTAAATTGCACAAAACAGGTTGAATGAAGCCCGGAAAAAACAAATATCTGATCGCTGTGGTTGTATTCATTGCTGTACTGATAACCACTTTTATCAGGAATAATAATGGGAAACAGGAAAAAGAGAAAAATAGACAAGAGCAGCGCGATAATCGTACTGATAACAAGCGGGATAATGATCCCGCCCGCCGGGATCCCTCCAAACCACCCAGCGATGAGCCCAATCGCAGGGAAGGATTCAACCGCCGCACCGAAAAGCTCATCTTCACCAAACATGCCCGCTGCCGCATGGGCTGCCGCCATATAGATGAAGCCGAAGTGCGCGATATACTCCTCAATGGCCGCATCAATGATCGCAAAAGCGAACCCGCCGCCCGCCCGGATCCCAAATATGCACTCGAAGGCAAAACGAAGGACGGTCAGGAAGTGCGGATCATCTTCGCACCCAGCGATCGTGGAATGGTGGTGATCACCGTGATCGATCTCGATACCGAATGGCCCTGCGATTGTAAATAAGTTAAAACCTGTATCCAGGAAACCGTTTATTGCAGGTATTCGAACGCATCTATTATATTTACGTTTTCGACCCTGATGAAGTATCTTTTATTACCCATTAAAGGCCTCTACTTCCTCTATGCCGCGATCTGTTTCGTTGTGCTGATGCTACTGGTTTTCCCCATAGTGATCGTAGCATCCTTTTTCGGAAAGATCAGCGGAGGCAATTTCATCTACCGCTGCTGCCAGTTCTGGGCAGACGCCTGGTTCCTCCTCACCGGGATCATTCACCGGAATATCTTCCAGTTCCCGCATGATAAAAAACAACAATATATTTTTGTTGCCAATCATATTTCCTACCTGGACATCCCCGTGATCGTAAAAACCATCCGGCAGCCCATCCGCATTCTTGGCAAAGCCGAAATGAGCAAAGTGCCGGTATTCGGTTTCATTTACCGGAATGCTGCCGTAACGGTTGACAGGTCCAGCGCCGAAGGCCGCGCCAAAAGTGTGCGTGTGCTTAAATCAGTTATCAGAAAAGGGATTTCCATTTTTATATTCCCCGAAGGCACATTCAATGAATCGCATGAACCACTTCGTGGTTTTTATGATGGCGCCTTCCGCATCGCCATCGAAACGCAAACACCCATCAAACCGGTTCTCTTCCTGGATACCTACGCCAGGCAACACTATAAAAGTATTTTCTCACTGAACCCGGGAAAGAGCCGCAGCGTTTTTCTTGAACCCGTTCCGGTGGAAGGGCTTACTACCAAAGACGTGCAGGCACTGAAAGAAAAAGTGTACAACCTCATGGCTGACGCACTCCGGAAATATAATGCAGCATGGATTCACGAAGTGCCGCAGTTGCCCGCATCCGGCGAATGACCTGTATTTGTTCGCCTCCGGCGAACGGCAGCCAACACCTTGATTAAAAACCGGATGTTCTGACTTACATTTGAATCTTGTTTGCTGAAGTTATCATACCATTGGCCTTACCCAGGAACTATACCTGGAGCGTACCTGAACGGTTCCGTGAACAGGTTCGGCCCGGCGTTCGTGTGGAAGTGGTGCTGGGTAAGAACAAGAAATATGCAGGCGTGATCCGCACGCTGCATGATGAAATGCCACAGGCTTTCGAGCCCAAGGAAATACTCAATGTGCTGGATGTGGAGCCCATCGTTTATCCCCAACAGTTACAGCTCTGGCATTGGATCGCCCAGTATTATATGTGCTCCGAAGGAGAAGTGATGGCCGCCGCACTGCCTTCGCATTTCAAACTCAGCAGCGAAACCACCATCGTATTCAATGAAGAATATGGAGAAGATTTCATGCAGCTGGACCATGATGAATTCCTGGTGGCGGAAGCCCTGCTCATCAAAAAAGAACTCAAGGTTCCTGAAGTACAGCAGGTGCTGGATTCATCACATGTATATCCCGTTATCAAGAGGCTGATCGAAAAAAAGGTCTGCTCGGTTTGGGAGGCATTGAAAGAAACCTATGCTCCCAAGAAAGAAACTTTCGTAATGCTGAACACAGCTTACGATAACGAGGATGCGCTGGCCGATCTGCTGAATGAAGACAAAAAACTGCAACGTGCCGAAAAACAAATGGAGCTGCTGCTCAGCTATCTTCACCTGCAGAAAACACAGGGCGAAGTAACCAAATCGGAACTGCTGAAAAAAAGCGGGGCTTCCGATGCGCAGCTCAAAGGGCTTGTTGACAAGAATATACTCTGGCTGGAAAAACGCCAGATAGACAGGCTGCTCTATCTTCCACGAGATATCAAAATAGACTTCTCACTTACTCCGGCACAGGAAGAAGCTTATGAAAAAGTGAAACAAAGCTTCGAACAAAAACCAGTGACCCTGCTGCATGGTGTAACGGCCAGCGGAAAAACGCAGGTGTATATCAGGCTGATCGAAAATGCCATCCGCCAGGGCAAGCAGGTCCTCTATTTGCTTCCCGAGATCGCACTCACGAGCCAGATCATCCGCAGATTGCAGAAACATTTCGGCGGCTATATCGGGATCTATCACTCCAAGTTCAACCAGAACGAGCGGATAGAAATATGGAATAAGGTAAAGACCGGAGAATTGAAAGTGGTTCTCGGCGCCCGTTCATCCATCTTCCTTCCCTTCACAGATCTCGGATTGATAGTGATAGATGAAGAACATGATCCCAGTTTCAAACAACAGGAACCTGCGCCGCGATACAATGCGCGTGATGCAGCGATATATTATGCCTCCCTCTTCAAAGCAAAAGTACTGCTGGGAAGCGCCACACCTTCCGTGGAAAGTTATTACAATGCGCAGCAACAGAAATACGGTTTCGTAGAACTGGCAGAACGTTTCGGTGGAGTGAAGATGCCTACCATTGAATTGGTGGACATCAAGAAAATACCAAAACTGAACAAAGAGAAAGTGATCCTCACGCCCGACCTCAAGGCGGCCATTCAACGGTCGCTGGACGCAGGCAAACAGGTGATCCTGTTCCAGAACCGGCGCGGTTACAGTCCTTACCAGGTTTGCCAGACCTGTGGCTGGATACCGCATTGCAAGTTCTGCGATGTAAGCCTCAATTTCCATAAGAACACCAATAAACTGCATTGCCATTATTGCGGCACCGTGTATCCGATCGTCTACACCTGCCAGGCATGCGGCAATCACCATTTCCTGCAACAGAATTTTGGTACGGAAAAGATCGAAGAGCATGTGGAAGAGCAACTGCCCGGCGTGAAAGTGGCGCGGATGGATGTTGACAGTGTGCGCGGCAAGACTGCCCACGATAACCTCATCCAGCAATTTGAGCAACAGCGCATACAGGTACTCGTTGGAACACAGATGGTGGTGAAAGGACTTGATTTCGAGAATGTGAATCTTGTTGGCGTGCTGGATGCTGACAGTCTCCTGAGCTTTGCTGACTTTCGCGTGAATGAACGCGCATTTCAACTAATGGAACAGGTGAGCGGAAGGGCAGGACGGAAAGACGGAGAAGGCCATGTAATGATCCAGGTGGCACAGATGGCGCATCCTGTTTTGCATTATGTGCAACAGCACAATTATCCTGCATTCTTCAATACAGAGATCGAAGCGAGAAGACAATTCTTTTATCCGCCTTTCTCGCGCATCATCTTACTTACATTCCGCAACAAATCGAAAGAGCTGGTGGACGGTGCTGCCAGGCAACTGGCCGAATATTTGAAACCGCAATACGGGCAATACATGATAGGTCCGGCAGAGCCGGTTGTGAACCGTATACGCAATCAATACCTCATGGAGCTGATGTTCAAACTACCGAAAGATTCAGCCCTGATCCAGCAGTGCAAACAACAGATACAGGACCAGATAGCAGTATTGCATTACGACAAACGATTCCGCAGCGTGGTGATCATTCCCGATGTGGACACGCAGTAAATCATTTCATCTGATCATATTGGTAAACGTGCAGGCCCGTAAGGGGAGAGAGGGCTGCGTTCATCATGGACCTGGCCACTTTTTCGCCGGTGATGGGCCTGAATTTACGCAGGGGACCGATCATGGTCCAGGAGATGAGTGGCATCACCACCTGTGCGATATTCTCGCCTGTCCTTTTTTCATTTCGATTGCCCATCAGCAGTGAAGGCCGGAAGATATGCGTACTCTCGAATGGTAAAGAACTGATATCCTCTTCCACTGAACCTTTGAGTTGTAAATAGAAATTGGCTGAATTGGGATTGGCGCCAACGGCCGATACAAGCAGGTATTTTCTGAAACCGTTCTTCAGTGCCAGCTGTGCAGCCGTTACAGGAATATCATAATCCACTTTCCGGTATGCGGACTTATCGTTTTTCACTTTTTTCTGTGTAGTGCCCACGCAGCAGAAAATGGAATCGGCTTTGCCGAGGCCATCATTGAAGCTTTCAGCATCATCGAATTTCACCTGTTTCACTTCCAGCTTGGGATGCTGCATGGAAACAGGCTTCCTTACAAGGATACGAACGGCGCTGAACAGATCATTCTGCAGCAACTGCTGCACCAATAATCCGCCTACCATGCCTGTGGCGCCTAATACGACCGCTGTTTGTGTGTGCATAATTTCGTTATTTTGCGGGTAACACAGCTATATGCAAATTCAGGAAAATATTTCACTCAGGCAATACAACACTATGGGTATCGATGCAAGAGCCCGTCAATTTTCCACATTTGGAACTCTTGATACATTACAGGAGCTGACGGCCTTGTCTGACGATGGAAGTCTTGCAAAACTTGTGCTGGGAGGTGGAAGTAATATTTTGTTGACGCGCAACTTCGATGGCCTGGTGATGAAGAATGAGCTGATGGGGATCGAACTGGTAAGTGAAACCGACACGCATTACTATGTGAAAGCAGGCGCTGGCGAAAACTGGAATCAGTTTGTGCAGTATTCCATCGGAAGGAACTGGGCCGGACTTGAAAACCTTTCGCTCATCCCGGGTAATGTTGGTGCCAGCCCCATGCAGAATATCGGCGCCTACGGAGTGGAGATCAGGGATGTGTTTGAAGAGCTGGAAGCCTTCCATCTCAAAGACAAAAAGGTAGTAACCTTTACCAATAACGATTGTGAATTCGGCTATCGCGAAAGTGTGTTCAAAGGTCGTTACAGGGACCAGTTCGTGATCCTCAATGTGACCTATCGCCTGAATAAAACACCGAAATTCAATACCAGCTACGGCGCAATTGAACAGGAACTGGAAAGAATGGGCGTGAAAGAACTCAGCATCCGCGCCATTGCTGATGCGGTGATCCATATCAGGAGCTCGAAATTACCGGATCCTGCAAAGATTGGTAATGCAGGCAGCTTCTTCAAGAATCCTTCTGTGCCTGCTACACAGTACGAACAACTGAAACAGAATTTCCCCGGTATCGTTGGGTATGCTAACCCCGATGGCTCAGTGAAATTAGCCGCCGGCTGGCTGATAGAGCAATGCGGCTGGAAAGGTTTCAGAAGAGGCGATGCCGGTTGCCACGAGAAACAGGCGCTGGTGCTGGTGAATTATGGAAATGCAAGTGGCGCTGAAATCTATGAACTCAGCACAGAAATTATGGACAGTGTGCAAGAGCGCTTCGGTGTTGTATTGGAACGCGAGGTGAATATTGTCTGAGTGTGCCCGGTCACTCGCCGGGAGGTGAGCCACTGACAGCTCTCTAATTATCCTTAAACAATTCCAGCTCTCTTACAGCTTCTTCGAATAGCGGCAACACTTTGTTGTGCAGTTGCTGAATATTCTCCACTTTTTCATTGGCGAGCGCCAGCTTTTCCATTTCCAGTAAGGGATTGCCGATAGAGGACGAAAGCCCGAACAATCCCACTGTATTCCGCAGCGCATGCACCGTTTTATAGATCTGCCTGTAATCTTGTTTCGAAATCGCGTTTTTCAGTTTTTCCCTGTCTTTGGGATATTGTTTCAGGAAGATGCGGATCATTTCCCGGATAAAAGTTTTGTTGTTGCGCGTTTGTTCCAGCAGGAAACTGAGATCGATCCTTTTAAAGTTGGGATGAGTAGAATCATGATTTCCTTCTGCTAACGATGCCCAATACGCGATTTTGTCCAGCAGATCGGCTTCCCTGAAAGGTTTGGCGAGGTAATCATTCATACCTGCTTTGAGGCATTTATCACGTTCACCACTAAGCGCATGCGCTGTCATGGCGATGATGGGAGTGCCGATATGGAGCTCGTCGCGGACCAGTTGTGTGGTGCGGTAGCCATCGAGTACTGGCATCTGAATATCCATGAGGATAAGATCGAATCCTGATTCCTTCAGTAAGTCTATGGCCTTTCTGCCATTCTTCGCGATGCTGACCTCGAAGCCATTGTGATGCAGGATAGTAGAGGTGAGTTTTTGGTTGATCAGGTTATCTTCCACAATCAAGATCCTGCGGAAACTGCCGAAGGAGCGGGGGGCGCCATTGGATGGCGTATGTGTTGGATGCAGCTGCTCCTGTGCTTTTTTGTAGGGGATCATAAAATGGAATTCTGTTCCCCTGTTCATTTCACTTTTAACGCGGATATTCCCTCCCTGCAATTCTATCAGTTGTTTGGTGATGGCCAGTCCCAGTCCTGTGCCGCCGTACTGTCGTGTGATATGTGATTCAGCCTGCGTGAAGCGATCGAAGATGCTGTGTATCTTTTCTGGTTCGATGCCGATGCCTGTATCGCGCACGGTGAAATGCAGCTCGAGTGAATCATGGTCTTCGCGGCTGACGATGCAGTTCACGTCCACGCTGCCATTGTCCGTGAACTTGATGGCATTGCCGATCAGGTTCACCAGGATCTGCGTGAGGCGCATGGGATCGCCGGTCACCTGGTAATTGATGCTGAGATCGGCGCTGCAGCTGAGGCGGAGCTCTTTGCCTGCCGCTCTGGGCGAGAACATCACCTGGATGGAATGCATCAGTTCGGGTATGCTGAAGGGAACGGATTCAATGATGAATTTGCCGGCATCGAGTTTGGAGAGATCGAGGATATCATTGATGATGCTCAGTAAGCTCTTTCCTGAAGTGTGGATGGCTTCGAGGTATTCCTGCTGCACGGGATCGAGATCGGTTTTCTGCAAGAGGTCTGCAAAGCCGAGAATGGCGCCCAGTGGCGTTCTCAGCTCATGGCTCATATTGGCAACGAAATCATCTTTTGCTTTGGCTGATTCTTCTGCCAGGGCTTTCGATCTTTCCATTTCTTCTTCTACTTTTTTCCTTTCAAAGAGTGTGGGAATATTGTACTGTTTTCGCGAAGCATATTTTTTCTTACTGTTTATTTTTTCCAGGTGTTCCTGTATGCGGTGTGGCGGCGCCATCACGAAACTGCATTTGGCATCGCCTTTGGCAATACAGCTCACTTCAACGGCGGTAAGCGGTAGTCCGAAACTTTCTTCACACCAGCCGGAGGAGTAACCGGAATTCATAACGCATACAGGTTCCTTGCTTATTGCACCTGCACGGATCCAGCTATCTGCTTCAAAGGAATAGGGGTGATCATACAATAACAGGAAATCGTCATCAGGACTGGGATTGCTTTCAGGATGAATGTTCACGAAAGCCCAGCCGGACCAGGCGAAATGAACAGGACCGGCGGAGAGTCGCGCGATGGGATCAGTGAGGTTCATCTTCTGGTGGAAGTCACGGGCATCATGGGTACCTATCACATGCGCATAGTCGAAAAGGAAATTACGGCCGATGGCGAAGGCTTCGCTGGGGCCTTTGTCTGCATACAACCCCTGTATCGTTTCCAGGAAGCCTTTGGAAAAGGCGGAGGCGCGCACCAGCACATAGCGCTGGTCGTTGATCTCGATGGTGCCGCAGCCGGGATCCATTTTGAAATCCCTGAAATATTCCCGTACGGTTCCTTCCGCCACATTGAAAACCGGACGGAGCTCTTCGGGCACATTCACAGCATTGGTATGCGGAAACCGGCCACTGCGCAGCATTTCGTTCTCCTGCTGCAGCAGCCTGAATTGTTGTTCCAGAATATGGTTCGCGTTAGACATCTTGAATGGGATAAAGTTGAAGGATGCTTACACCAGCCGCCGGCTCATCAGTTGCAGGAATTCATCTTTCTTCCTGGGTGAGATGGCGATCATGGCATCGTTGTTCATCACGGCATAACCTCCGTCTGCACGTATCATTTTTTTCACTTCTTTCATATTTACCATATAGGAATTGTGTAACCGGAAAAAGCCATGCTCGGTCAGCATCATTTCGTATTCTTTCAAATGTTTGCACACGATCATATGATTTCCGCTTTTCAGGAAGAAAGTGGTGTATGGACCTTTTGCCTCCAGGTAACTGATCTGCTGCAATGGAATATATTCGATGCCTTCTGCTGTAGACAGGCTGATGGAAAAATCATCTCCCGATGGGATGCGCACATTGCGCATGAGCAATTCCAGGCGATCGTCCTGTTGTTTTACTTTCAATGATTCAATGGCCTTGCTCACGGCGCGCGTAAGCTCTTCATAATTGATGGGCTTCAGCAGGTAGTCGATGGCGCTGAAGCGGATTGCTTTGATAGCGTAATGATCGTAAGCGGTGGTGAAGATGATCTCGAATTTTGTGTCTCGCACCAGTTCCAGTACATCGAAGCCGGTGGCTGTCTGCAGCTCTATGTCCAGGAAAATGATCTGCGGATCATGTGCCCTGATGGCGGCCACGGCTTCGTTTACGGAGGCAGCTGTGGCCACTACTTCGATATGCGGACAAAATTCCTGTAAAAGGTTCAGCAGGAAATCGCGGTTCAGTTGTTCATCTTCCACGATGATTGCCTGGTATTTCATAATTAAGGTTGTTAAGTTTGGTTCAGATCGAATAAAGGTTGTGGTATTTCCAGCGTGGCCACATGCCGGTGCTGTTCACCGGACTGATGATTGTCTGCCGCGCTGGCGGTTATCTTCCGTTGATTGTGCGCATTGAAAAGTTCAATCCTCCGCATCAGCATTTGTTCATCACCGTTAACATGCTCTTTCCTGTTTTCCACTATTTGACTGATGGTGCGGTTGCAGCCATTGTCGGATATCTTCACCACCAGAGAATCTGCTTCACCCAGGAATTCAATGTCCAGTTTTCCCTTATGCCCGTTATTGAGGTGCAGTATGCCTTTGTACAGTGCACTTTCCACCAGTGAATGCGTCAGGAAAGGCAGGATGCTGGCCTGGCTGGCTGATGGATGCACGGTGATCTCATAATCGAATTTGTCGAAGAAGCGGCAATGCTCCAGCCAGAGGTATTCGCGCAGGAGACTGGCTTCGTCCTGCACCTGAATGCTGAGCTCATCGCCATAGTTGATCACTTTGCGGAGGAAGGCGGCAAAGCGGCTGATGTATTGCAACGACACTTTTTTATCGCCCCCGGCAATAAAATACTGGATCGAATTGAGCGAGTTGAACAGGAAATGCGGGTTGAGCCTGGCTTGCAGGATCTTCATCTTCAGCAACTGGTTCATTTGTTCTATCTGTTGCTTCTGCTGTTCCAGTTGGGCGTTGAGTTTCTGTCTTGTTCGGAAACGGCTGTAGAGCACAGCACTCATCAGCACGCCCGAGCCGAAAAGGATGATGAGGATATTGCGCAGTGCGCCCTGTTGCTGTACTTCAACAACGGTGTCCATCAGCCTTTTGGTGACGATCTCTTTTTCCAGCGATACGAGGTCCGATGCAGCAGGGCCGTTCATCAACAGGCTGTCTTCAAACACAAGGTCCTTCACTTCCGTGCCGAGATATTTTGCAATGATGGCGCCTGCCTTCATTCTGAAAAGTGGCGAAGAAAAATATTCGTCCATCACAGGCTTCCAGTCCGAGCTGATCGGCATCACGGCCGCAAATCCTTGCCGGTGGCTGCTCAGCACCTGTTGCCGTTTTACACGAATATCTTTTTGTAATGCAACAATGTAAACAGACAATGGCACATAACCGAAACTGTTATTATGGTTGGCAACAGCCTTCATGATCTCGTAATCATCTTTGGCGTAGGAGAGAGGCAGCCTGGGGTAGAAATTGTTGCGCAGCATCATCACATCCTCTTCCATGGTGGTTTGCGGTTGTGTGAATGCGTGCATATCGCGGAGACGTCCGGTGAATTCTTTAGGGCTGGCATACATGGGTTCCAGGTTGTTGGTGACCAGCACATTCACATCCGGCATATAGGGCATGGTGAACTGCACTTCTTTTTTCCTTTCGGGAGTAATGGAATAATAGGACCAGCCGAAGAGCCCGCTGCAATTACTTTCTTTCACCCTGCTGAAAATATTGTGGAAGCTGCCTGCCCGCATCCAGCGGATCTCCAGCCCGATCTTGTATTTCAGTTGCAGGTATGATTTCAGGCTTTCCATGATCTCATATTCCACTCCGGAAAGTTGCCCGGCTTTGTTCATGTAAATGAATGGTTCGATATCGTCCCAGAGCGCAGTGACCGTTCCTTTTTTATTGGCCAGGGTGGTGGCCCAGCTGTCGCACTGACTGGTCTGCTGCGCCCTCAATAACGGTAAGCAGCAGCCTAGCGCAAGCAGGAGACAGAAACCATGAATAAAAGAGATCCTCATTCAAGCGGGGCTTTGCACAAAGATGCCGATTGAAGGAATGAATGTGGCGCCTGACTTTACGGATGAGGCATTTGAGTTAACGGATGAGGAGGCAGGTTTTGTAGCTTATTGTTCAAAAGCCGGCTTTGTCATGCTCCAGAATTCGTCCAGGGCAATGATGCGTGGTTTGAGGAAGGAGATGATTGCGGGCCAGTCAGATTGCCTGAGCACATTTACATTTTCGAGCATCTTGCTGATGGAGCTGGTGGTTTTTCCGAACCAGTCCATTTCATTTTCTTTCCAGGTCCAGTCGTCTTCTTTCAATACTTCCCATAGCATGGGCTGGAGCTGATTGAATTGCTGGTAATGTGATTGTCTGGTTTCAGGATCCTTATGGGAGAGGGAGATGAGGATGATGGCATGATCGCGGTCTGCATCCATTTTGAAGCTGATGCCATTCACGCCGGTCTTGTAATTGAGCCAGGTAACAGGCAGACCATCGGCCGACTGGATGGGCTTCATGTAGCTGCCGAATGCAGCCCAGAAGGATTGTTTGATCTTCGATATTTCTTCTCTCGTATACATGGGTAGCAGAAAGCTGCAAGATACAGCATACAGTGTTCCCATTTTTAGCCTGTTCTTTTTTCCACAATCCGAACAATGGAGAGTATTAGCTTTGTTATACCCTAACAAATCATATCATGAAAAAAATAGTATTGGATTTAGCGGTTACACTGGATGGTTTCATTGAAGGTCCCAATGGCGAGATCGACTGGTGCATTATGGATGATGATATGGACTTCACGGGATTCCTGTCTGGCATCGATACCATATTCTATGGCAGGGTGAGCTACGATGCCTGGGGAAATTACCAGCCGGATGCAAATGCCGGCAAAGCGGAACTGGAATTATGGAAAAATGTACATGCAAAGACAAAGTTCGTTTTTTCCAGGCAGGAGAGGAAGGATGATAAAGCCAGTTTTGTTTCCGGCGATATTGCCGCTATTGTAGATGCCATCAAAAAGGAGGAAGGGAAAGATATCTGGTTGTATGGGGGAGCCGGCCTGATCAAAACTTTCATTGATCTGGGATTGATCGATGTGTACAGGGTTTCCGTACATCCGGTAGCGTTAGGAAGCGGCAAGCCTTTGTTTGAGAACCTGAAGGAGCGGGTGAAGCTGAAACTGATAGATACAAAAGTGTTCAGGTCAGGAGTGGTGCAGCTGATCTATGAAACACTGTAATCAGATAACTAAACTGATAATGCTATGATCAGAGTTTTTATTGCAGGAGCCACCGGATGGGCCGGCTCCGCTTTAAGCAAAGCTGTTGCAGCGAGTGATAAACTGCAATTGGTTGGGGCTTTATCGAGGAAACACAAGGGAGAGGACCTGGCTGCTGTACTGGGGTTGTCTACTGGTGAGATCCCGGTATTTGATCATATAGATACTGCTCTGGCCGCTATCTACTTTGATGTGCTGGTGGATTATACCAGTCCGGAGATCGGGAAGAAGAATATCATGGCAGCATTGGGCAAAGGGAAGAATGTTGTTGTAGGTACTTCCGGACTTTCCAATGATGATTATGCAGAAATAGAGCAGGCAGCCAATAAGAACAATGCCTCTGTACTGGCTGTGGGGAATTTTTCCATAACAGTAGTACTGCTGCAAAAATTTGCTGAAATGGCTGCGAAGTATATATCAGATTTCGAGATCATCGATTATGCACAGGAAGATAAGATAGATAGTCCCAGCGGAACTGCCAGGGAGCTGGCGCACCGGTTGTCAAAAGTACAAAAACCAACTGTTCACGTTCCGGATGAAAAACTTGTTGGTGACAAAGAAAGTCGCGGTGCCAGCCTGGATGGCGTACGTGTACATTCTGTAAGGCTTCCCGGTTTTGTAATTGCGGTTGAAACCATTTTCGGATTGAAGGATGAAAAGCTGACCATCCGGCACGATGCAGGCGCAAGCGCTACGCCTTACGTGAAAGGCGCCCTCCTTGCTATAGAAAAAGTCGGAACCTTCAAGGGACTCCGACGTGGGCTCGATACTGTTATGGATTTTTAATTTGGTTCAACTACACCCTAAAGCTTCCCCTGAATCCTCTCGCCCCATAATATGAATCAGCTCCGTTATGATACACGAAAACAGTATCATATCTTCTGTCACAGAACAAGGCTCCACCAAGCTTCCTGATCTTTGCAGGTGTCTGGATCCAACTGGAGGTTTTAAGATCGAATTCACCCAGTTCCTGCAACTGACGATACTCTTCCTCAGATAATATTTCAATACCAATGGCTTTGGCCATTTCCACGGCGCTATCGTCCGGCTTATGTTGTTTGCGGGCTGCTAGTGCTTCTCCATCGAAACAAATGCTTCTCCTGCCTTTGGGTGTTTCTGCAGAACAATCAAAGAAAATATATTCTCCGGCTTTCTTGTCAAATCCCACCACATCCGGTTCTCCGCCGGTGATCTCCATCTCATTGAGTGTACGCAGGGCTGCCGGGCCCGATTCCAGCTTAGCCTGTACATCGTTCCAGGCGATGCCTTTGTGGCGTTTCATATTCTTATCGAAACGTGCTTTCAATGTTTGCAGCAGTTCCTGTTGTTCTGCTGCGGATAATTTCTTTGTGGTGGATTTGCTCATATCACTGCTTTTTATAGTTAGTTGATAGCAAGAAAAATGGTGCCGGGTTTTAGCGGGCTGCTTTCAATTGTTTCGCTACTTTTTCCAGTTCTGCATGCGCCCAGTTTAGACCCTGCCTGAAAGGAAGCTTCAGCTGGTTTTCGCGGTGCTCAGGAGTTTTGTAAACCACAAACATGGTGAGCTTGCTGTTGTCTTCATCCAGCGCTTCAAAGGTGAAGAATTCCAGTTGTGCATCAAAGCCTTCACTCATCATCTGAAAGGTGCGGACCAGGCGTTCATTCGGTACAAATTCATGGAATACGCCATTGCCCTGGAACAATACATTCCCTTGTGGGTCGGAGGTTTCAAAAGCAAAGCCGCCATGTTGTTTGGCTTCGAATTTCAATACTTTTGTGCCCATCCATTGTGTAATGATCTCAGGATCGGTATGGGCCTGGAACAAAAGGTCAACGGGTATCTCAAATTCCCTGGTGATGGTGAGGTATTGTTTACCTTCTTCAGCGTGTACCTGTGTCTTTCTTTCCATGATTTCTATTTTTTAGTTTTATATTTTTTCATGATCGATTCCAGTTTGTTGAATCGATCATCCCAAAGATTCCGGAAAGGCTCGATAAAATCTGCAATCTCTTTCATCTTTTTAGGGTTTAAATGATAGAATATCTCCCTGCCGTTCTGTTCCTGTTTTACCAGTTCACATTCGGTGAGGATCTGAATATGTTTCGAAATGGTCTGACGGGAGGAGTCGAAATTTTCAGCAATGGCGCCGGGCGTCATGGCGCTTACTGCCAGTAAAGTGATGATGGCCCTGCGGGTGGGGTCGGCAATGGCCTGGAAAACGTCTCTTCTTAATTCCATTTGCAGCTATTTGACTGCAAATATATGCAGTCAAATGATTGCGCAAAGAAAAATTGCAAAAAATATTTTCGAGGAGGGGAAAATCGCCTGGAAGAAGCAGGCCGGGAGGATGGCGATCAATCCTTTTTCAAAGGATGCTGCAGGAAGAGGATCACCAGATTGAGCAGGAGGAAAGGCAGTTCAATGGCTGCACCTTTGAGGTCTTTATCCAGCAGTTGAAAACAGATGATCAGTAAGATCCCGGCGGCCATCAGGAAATTACCCCAAACGAAAGTTTTGGGAAACAGGATCAGCAAGGCTGCAATGATGGTAATGGCGCCATTGATCATTACACCATTCCTGCCAAATCCCCATTTGCTGAACATTTGCAGCATTTCCGGTTTGCCCGAGAACATGGCATATCCCTGTTTGAATCCCATGAAAACGGCAATAAGTATCAGTACTGCGTTGATGATTTTCAGGATCATAGTTGTATCGATTTATCATTTTAAAAAAAAGAAAATGGGAAGCCGGTTAAAGCTTCTCATTTTCTTTCTGCGTATACGAAGTTCTTATCTTGTAGTATAACCTCCGTTTGCGAAAATGGTCTGCCCGGTGATCCACCAGCCATCGGTGACCAGGAACTCCACCAGCGGCGCGATATCCTTTATATCTGTCAGTCCGCCAAGCGCAGACGCTGATTTGTGATAGGCAACGGCATCTTCACTTTCCTGTCCATAAAAGAATGGCGTGTCCATCGGCCCGGGTGCAACTGCCGTTACTGAAATTCCCCTGCTGCCGAATTCCTTGGAAGCTGCCCTGGTGAAATGCTCTACGGGTGCTTTCATCCCTTCGTAAGTAGAGTACAGTCCTGTATAGGCAGCCAGCAGCGAAGTTACGATGGTGCAGATCTTCCCATTATCATTCAGTTTCTTTCCGGCTTCCTGGATGAAGAAGTACGCGGCTTTCGAGTTGATATCGCTCATGCTGTCGTATTCTGCTTCGGTAGTATCTGCAATTGGTTTTTTCAAAACCTTGCCAACTGTGTTGATGGCGATATCAATACCACCAAACCTTGAAGTAGCTGCATCGAAGAGTGTGATGATATTTCCCGGCCTGGTTAGATCGCCCTGGAACAGGAAAGCTTCTGCTCCTGCCGCCTGCACAGCTGCCAACGTTTTTTCCGCATCGGGTTGCGTGCCGGCACTGTTATAATGGATCACCAGTCTGGCTCCTTTTGCTGCAAAATTCCTGCTCAGTAATCCGCCAAGGTTTTTGGCGCCACCTGCAATTAAGACCACTTTCCCGTTTACATTGTTATTTGCCATAGAATCCTTTTTAAGTTGGATACGAAGGTCAATGATGCAAACAGGTTTATTATGGTGAACTTTTCGGATTTTTTACCGGATCACTATTTCTGTTTTTCATTCCTGTATTCACCAGGTGTGAAGCCAGTCCATTTTTTGAAGAACTTTGAAAAATTGGAAGGGTCGTAGGTCAGTTTCATGGCAATCTGAGCAATGGACAGATCGGATGTGGTCAGCAATTCCTGTGCTTTGCTGATGATCTTTGCATCATAAAAATGACAGGGGTGGTGCCCTTTCTCTGTTTTGATGATATCCGTGAGATGTTTGTGTGATATGGTCAGTTCACGGGCAATCCGGTTCAATTCGAAAAAGTCGGACACATCTCCGTTCACAACATCATCAATATGCTGGTCCAGAAAATCGAAATACCTGGTTGCTATTTCAGTGCTTCTTCTGATCTTATTCTTTTCCATAGGCATCATTGATTCGGATGATCAAATTCTACTGTTGCTAATCGTTCAGCCCCTTGCCGGCAAGGATGAGTTTTGTACATTTTTCCACTCTTTCAGCACGGGTTTTGGATTGTTTTGCCGAAGAGAAATAAAGCAGGTATCCTCTCTGGCGGCCGGGCGTCAATGCTTCGAAAGCCTTTTTGAGTGCGGGTTTGCTGTTGAGCTTTTTCTGGAATTCTTCCACAACAGGGTATTCCTCCACCTTTTTCAATTTTACTTTCAATCCGGCCCTTTCCACTTCGATGGCTTCATATACATAGGCTTTTAGTGCGGCTTTCATTCTGGTGATCTGTTTCGCATTGGTGAAACGGATCTGCCGGGCGCTCTGTACATTTTCCGATTGTTGTACCAGGATGCCATTGGGATCATTGAGCAGAGCGCCTTTGAAGAAGAGCAGGGCGCAATATTCCTTGAAACCATGTATCAGTACGATATTCTTGTTCTGGTATGTATAGCAGGCCTGTCCCCATTTCAGTTCTTCGTCGAGCTGGCAATCCAGCAGGATCGCTCTCAGTTGTTCGAATTCATCCTGCCATGCTTCAGCATTGGCGAAGAAATCGTCAGCGGCGGAGATGGTTTTGCTTTTTGCCATAAAGTGGTGTTTTAAAAGGTGGTGATTAAAATTAGTGAAAATGAATGGTATCCCGTTTAGCCGTCTATGTCTTCCGTTAAGCAACAGTCCTCAACCATTAACCGGTGGGAAAGGGAACCAAGGGTCCTGGTTAGCTTTGGTGCAACAATTAAAACAGATTCCATGAAACATATCGGCATTATCGGGGCCGGCATCAGCGGCCTCGCCACAGCAAAAGCGTTCATCGAGAAAGGATACCAGGTTACTGTGCTCGAAAAAGCGGCCAGCGCAGGCGGAGTATGGGAGAAGAGCCGCTCCTATGTTGGTGTGGCAACACAAACCACCAGGGATGAATACGCTTTCTCTGATTATCCGATGCCGGCAGGTTATCCCTTATGGCCTTCGGGAGAACAGGTGCAGGCCTACCTGGAAGGATATGCGAAAAGATTCCGCGTTTTCCCGCATATCTGGTTCAATGTACGGGTGAACGCCCTCAGCTTTCGCGACGGCGCCTGGCATATGCAGTTAACGGACCTGAAAACAGCAGAAGATAAATACATGCGATTCGATTTTGTAGCTATTTGCACAGGTACTTTCCATAAGCCATACATTCCGGCTGTTGCCGGCAGTGAGAGCTTTTTACAGGCTGGAGGAGAGATACTGCATTCAAGCCAGGTGAAGGATGCAAACATCCTGAAAGGAAAAAAAGTTGCAGTAGTCGGCTTTGCGAAATCGGCTACGGATATTGCTACCACGGCGGCCGGCAATGCAGCAGTTTGCACTTTGCTCTATCGCAAAGCGCAGTGGAAAGTGCCGCGTTATTTCGGAAATAAAGTGAATATGCGATTCCTGTTGTTCTCCAGATTGTCGGAGGCTTTCTTCAGCGCACCGCGCAAATCGATCGGGCAAAAGCTCCTGCATTCCATCGGCAGGCCATTGGTATGGGCGCAATGGAGAGGACTGGAAGCATTGCTGAAAATGCAGTTCAAGTTGAAAGCCTGTGGTATGGTGCCGAAACACAGGATCGAAGACCAGATCAGTTGCAGCCTTGGCGTTGCGCCGGAAGGGTTTTATGAGAAAGTGAGATCCGGGCTCATCAATGCGAAACAGACCACCATTGCTAAAATGGAAGGGAAGAACGTGATGCTCAGCAATGGAGAAACGATCCAGCCGGACCTGGTTGTTTTTGGTACAGGCTTTACACAGGAGCTTCCTTTCCTGGAACCTGCCTACAAACAATTCATTATCGGACAGAACGGACAATACCGTTTGTTCAGGAATATCATCAACCCGCAGGTGCCGCAGCTTGGATTTGTGGGATTCAATTCGAGCCTGTTCACCACGCTCACGTCGGAGGTTGCCGCTAACTGGTTGGTTCGTTATGCGGAACAGAAACTGGCATTGCCTTCACAGGAAGCGATGAACAAGGATATGGACCATATGGAAAAATGGAGAAGCGATAGTCGTCCTATTGCTTCGGAGTTCAGCGGAACCTGTATTGCGCCGTTCAATTATCAGCATCTTGATCTGCTGATGCGGGATATGGGATTGAAAAGGAAATTAAGCTTATCGCCCTTTGAATATTTGAAGCCGATCAATCCGAAGGATTATCACCAATTGCTGCGCGGGAAGGGGAACACGATTGTAAAAGAGATGAAAACAGAACCGGAGTATCAGTTCTATTAAATATTGGTGGTGTACTGAGAGAAAAACCAGCGACTGCCGGCAAACTGATCAATTCATTAGCTGCTTTGTTGCAGCGAGAATCGTTTTCAAACTTGTTATTGCCATCGCAGTGCTCATTAGTCTTTTCGTATCTGCATATGTGTTAGTAATCTCATTTGAATGCTGATTTTGTTCAAACTGTACCGGCACCAGCAATACTTCCGCTGAAGCCCAGCTTCCGTCTGTCAACTGCGTATTCAACAGGTATTGAGCAAGGTTTCCCGTTGTATCTGGATCCACACCACAGAGCAATGCGATCTTCAACAACTGCGCCGCTTCAAATGCCGATTGCGGACTATTTGTTTGCATCAGCCACAGTGTTGCATTCTGCCGGATGGCTTCGGGGATGCCGCCGCTGGTCTGTAAAAACTCAAGATTGATGGCAATGGCATAAGCATCGGAATTCCACCAGAATGCTGTCCAGAGCTCATTGCCGGCGGATAGTATACAATGATTACGCATTCGGAATATAAGGCTGGTCAGGGTTGAAGTTTGTTTGGAAGCAGCACTGGCATAACATTTCAGCAATGCCATACCGATCATCGGTTGTACGTCTGCGTGATGGTCTGCCCAGCTGCCGAATCTATCCTGCAATATGAAAGTGCGTGTACTTCCATTCTCATGGATATAATTCTGAAGGATGGCTGCCAGGAATGCGCCGGGCAGCGCCTGTAATGAAGCGAGAGCACGACAAGCCCAGGCGGTGGAATCGCCATCTGTAGCGGTATGCCGGTTATAACCCCATCCTGTGGGGCGTTGCAGGTCAAGTAATGCCTGTATGGCGGCATTCACCATCGGAACGGGAATGGAAGAGGGCTGACTTCCTGTAAGACTGTACAGTACCGTGGCGGTGGTCCAGGCTTCGGAGGAGCCGGGCTCCAGCTGGTAATCGCGCCAGCAGCCATCAACGTCTTGTTGCAAAAGCAGGAACTGCTCGGCCAGTTGTACAGCTTCAGTTACTGCCTGCGGGTTGAAGCGAATGAGGTTTAGCATAAACGGTCAGGTGGTCAATGCCGCCATCCACTCCCAGGCTGATGTATTCCACATCGCATCCGTTGAAACAATGCCGGAGATCAGACAGAAAGGAGGGAAGCTGGCTGTTATCGAAATTGAATTCTTGCACCAGTTGATGTAAAAATGGAATGAATCCTTCGGCTTTGGCGAAACGCTGGCAGGCCACATCGATCTTGGTGCGCGAGATCAGTGGCTGCAATACGCCTTTTTTATCCAGATGAAAGTCATAGCCAAGTGTGATGCTCTGCCGCGCAAATGGACCGAACTGCTCAAGGATAGCATTGCAGAACCAGTGTATATCATCTTTCACCAGCGATGCATCGCCTGAAATACAATCCATGATACTGGTTTCAGAGGGTTCCTGCATACCTGCATACAAACGGATACCCCTGACCGAACCGCTGATCACGATGCCCAGCCCTACGGGTATGGCATGGGGCGAAGTTTGTACGATGAGTTTCTCCAGAACCGGGGCAATGCTATCATCACTGAATTCGGTTAGTACATCGGCCACGCGTTGCCAGCGTTGCAATGTGTTACCATGACGAAGGTTGAGATACATGCGTAATTCGGTATGCGTATCTGCAATGGAAGTGCCGAGCCAGATACCGCCCCACCAGTTTTCCAGTTCTGCGCTGTCGGCAGGGAACACATGATGAATGATCCTGTTCACCTGTTCAGCGGCTTGTTGCCAACCCATGATCTGCAGCAGTTCATCGGCGGCTTTAAGGGAACAACTCACCTGTTGCGGCACGGTAATGCCGGTTCCGCCGGGTTCCACCAGCACGCGGAAAGCCGGTGATTCCTGCTCACGTGTGAGCTTAACCGAAAACACCACCGGCGTTCCGTCTATGCAAATGGAGGCAGCGCGCAGGGGAGTGGTTATGGGCTGGATGTTGAACGTTGGTTCCAGTAACGATTGCCAGAGTTGGTTGTTTTTGGAGGAAAGCCTGCTGCTGCCTTTATAACTTAGATCATTGATCGAAGTTTCTACCAGCGCAATTCTGCGCTGATAGAAACTGTTGAGCGTTGGTTGTATCATGATTATGGTTGTTCAATGATGTCAACTGTAGCGGGGCTGCCGGTTGCTGCGGTAGCTCCGTTGCCTCCTTCTTCGCCGGGATCGCCTGTGCCGCCGCCATCGCCTGAGCTGCTGCCGCTGCCGGGATTACCACCTGGGCCGCCAGGTCCGCCCTGTCCTCTTGCGCCGGGAGCGCCGGGAGGGCCGCCTGCCAGTCCATCCACGGGATCTGCAATCACATTCGGGAAGAGTGCATTGGGATCGTAGAGGATCACGATATGGCCGCCATTTCCACCGCTTCCGGCATTGCCGCCGTTGCCACCGCGTCCTCCACGACCACCTTTGCCGCCATTGCCGCCCTTTCCGTCGCCTGCATGGGGCTCGCAGCCTTTGCCGCTGCCGCCCTGACCGCCGTTGCCTCCATTCTGACCCTGCTGTCCCTGTCCGCCATTGCCGCCATCGCCACCGTTGCCACCGCGACCGCCGCGGAAATTCAGTGTGATGGTGCCCGTGAGGAAAGTACTATCTATCGTCACAACAGCGCCGTGTGAACCATTGCTGCCATGACCTCCATTATTACCGGGATGTCCCTGCGCGCCCTGTCCGCCATGCGCTCCTGCGCCGCCATTGGTGGGCTTTTCATCGCCCCAGGTACTGCACTCCGCATCGCGGCCGCCGGGGCCGTTCGCTGCTGTTGTATTGGGTGCCGGTGGCGCACCAGCGCTGCCGGCAAAGCCGTTAACGCCATCGTTACCCGGACCAGTAAACATTGCCATATAATATGTTTTAAAGTGTTAGTAGTAATGATGATCAAACAGGTACATGCTTTATATGATAAGCATGCAGCTTGGAATTGTTCGCCATTTTGATCTGTCCATCGCCATACACGATCACGTTCACGAAGAACATGGCTGCAAATCCATTGAAGAAAACGGTCTCACCGGGACAAACGATCAGTTCCTGCGCCACGAATGTGGGCAGCTCTCTCGCTTTGCCGATCATATAGTCCACCACCGCTTTGTAAGGCTGACGCTGCATACGCTCTTCCTCCACATAGCCATGGAGCAGGTTATGCGCCATATCGTGCAGTGCGATCCGGCCAGGTGCATCCAGCGATGTGAATTTGAATTTGGCTTCTGCAGGAAGATGCTGCATCTGCACCTTTCTGATATTCGTGCTGGCGCGCATCTTTCTCTCTCTGGCCAGCACTTCATTGGGAGTGCCCACCAGCGCTTTGAGCTTTTGCAGTGAATCACAGGTTACCGGGCGGATGAATTCCCTGATCTCTCCGATATGAGGATCGAAGGTCTGTTTGGGATGAAGGATCACCGGTCCGATCTTTTTCAGTCTGCAGATCAGTGGCATCTGAGGCATCTCTTCCACTCTGTCGAATCCGAAGAGCTTGAGTTTGCCTGCCAGTTTTTTGAGATCGGGCTTCATGATATGCTGCTTGTAATCCTTCACAGGATCAACTTTCACAATATCCGTCCGCCCCCTGACCGGCGCTTTCTTTTTTGCGTTCATGTCTGGGATGTTTATGGTTAAAGAATAAAAATGGTTCCAGAAAAAAATCTGTCGGTGGGTAGGGTGGTGGAGAGGGACCAGTAAAACTGTTGCAATAATCAGAGAGTAGATCGGTATAATTTCCGGTGGTGGAATAAAGGTAGATGCTGTTGCATCATCCACCAAAAAAACGGCATACCCTAAAAGTGTTATAGATAAGAAAGAGCCGCTCTGCACATGGCTTTGAGCGGCTCTTTAAGTAGATGTACCGAATGGTTCCTGTCAATTAAAATCTTCGTTATCAAATTCTTCATCTGAATAAGAAGTAGTATTACCTAAATTCAGCATAGAGCCCATCAGGTCTTTGAATTCGATCTTGTTTTCCACTATTTTTTTGCTGATCAAAGAGAATGCACTGAGTCCGTGCAACACAAACTCCATCAGTAATGCAGCTTCCCTTTCGTTTGCCTGCCTGTAATATTTTTTCACCAGCGCATGCAATCCATCAACTTTGTAAAGCTGCTGAATTTTCTGTTCGTCTTTCAGGTTGAGGAAGAGATCGAGTGCATTTCCTTTATCGAACCATGCCTGGATGCTGCGATAAGGATTCTCTTCCTGCTGCGCCTGGGTTCGTTTCTTCTTCAGCGATTCAGGATTGGGGAAATAGTTCACGAACTGGCTGCGGATAGATTTTTCCAGCAGGTTCATGGCCACCTGGAATGGACCTTCCTGTTCGCCTTCATACACCAGTTCTATTTTTCCTGTAATGCTGGGTACAACGCCTACGAGATCGCTGACCCAAACCTGCGTTTGTTGCTCACCGTTGATAACTGCCCTGCGTTCAGCGGCGCTGATGGCGTTCTCAAGTGCGGAGATGCTGAGGCGGGCGGATACGCCGCTCTTCTTGTCTACCAGCTCACTGCCGCGCGCTTCGAAAGCGATCTGTTCCACCAGGCGTTTCAGCAGATCGCTGATGGCAACGATGGCTGATTGCTCGGGGAGGATATCTGCTTCCTGTTCGGTAATGGCGAGTGCAGTATCGATGTTCTTTGGATAGTGCGTAAGGATCTGGCTTTCGATACGGTCTTTCAGCGGCGTAACGATGGAGCCGCGATTCGTATAGTCCTCCGGGTTAGCAGTGAACACGAACAGGATATCCAGGGGCATGCGGAGCTTG
Organism: Pseudobacter ginsenosidimutans; assembly: GCF_007970185.1. Taxonomy (NCBI): domain Bacteria; kingdom Pseudomonadati; phylum Bacteroidota; class Chitinophagia; order Chitinophagales; family Chitinophagaceae; genus Pseudobacter; species Pseudobacter ginsenosidimutans. The sequence goes on from NZ_CP042431.1 coordinate 5,189,854, forward strand.
AACCCGCGGATCTGGATATCACCTTCTTCGAGGATATTGAAGAGGGCCACCTGGATACGCGCCTGCAGATCGGGCACTTCATTGATCACGAAGATGCCGCGGTTGCTGCGCGGAATGATGCCATAGTGGATCACCTGTTCATCGGAGAAATTGAGACGCAGATTGGCGGCCTTGATAGGATCGATATCTCCGATCAGATCGGCCACGCTAACGTCTGGTGTGGCGAGCTTTTCACCGTAACGTTCGCTGCGGTGCAGCCAGTGGATGGGCGTTTCATCGCCATAGGTGGCAATCTGGTCGACCGCATAGCGGCTGATCGGGTTGAACGGATCATCGTTGATCTCGCTGCCTGCGATCACAGGAATGTATTCGTCCAGCAGTTCCGTCATCTGGCGGGCCATACGTGTTTTGGCCTGTCCGCGCAAACCGAGGAAGAGCATATTGTGCCGGGAGAGCAATGCCCTTTCCACATCGGGCACAACAGTATCTTCATAACCGATGATCCCTTTGAATGTGTTCTCCTGTTGCTGCAATTTCGCAAGGAGGTTTGTTCTGATCTCGTCTTTCACAGAGCGGGACTTATACCCGCTCGATTTCAATTGTCCGAGAGTAGTAATGCTATTCCCGATCTTTGTTGTATTATTCTTTTTCATTAAAACACAGTCTTTCTTTTACCGCTCTCAAAGTCACGGAAGATAAAGGCACCCAATCTGTCGAGCGATGCAAAGAACGCCTTACCGCTGTTGGTTTCTGTAAATTCCTGTACAAAGCGCTGCAGATACGGATCTGTAGCGATCATGAAAGTGGTGATGGGTATTTTGAGTTTTTTACATTGTGCGGCCAGGTTGAGGCAGCGGCTGGTAATCTTTCTGTCCAGCCCGTAACTGTTCTTGTAGTAGCGTTTTCCACTTTTCAAACAGGTAGGCTTACCGTCTGTGATCATGAAGATCTGCTTGTTGGGGTTCTTCCTTCTGCGAAGCAGGTCCATGGCCAGTTCCAGCCCTGCCACGGTATTGGTGTGATAAGGTCCTACCTGAAGATAGGGAAGGTCTTTTATTTCCACAGGCCATGCGTCGTTACCGAACACAACGATGTCCAGTGTGTCCTTCGGATATTTTGTGGTGATGAGCTCGCTGAGCGCCATGGCCACTTTCTTGGCAGGCGTGATGCGGTCTTCACCGTAGAGGATCATGGAATGGGAGATATCGATCATCAGTACAGTTGAGGTCTGCGCCTTGAAATCCGTTTCGCGTATGGCCAGGTCATCTTCCTGCATATTGAATGCCTCGATGCCGTGGTTGATCTGCGCATTGCGGATACTGGTGGTGAAATCGATCTGCTCCAGCATATCCCCGAACTGAAAGGGCCTTGTTTCAGGATTCTGTTCATCGCCCTGACCGGGTTTGAAAGAATGATGATCGCCTGCCTTTGTTTTTTTGAGTTTGCCGAATATTTCTTCCAGCGAGCGTTTGCGGATGCCCTGTTCTGTTTTTGGGGTGATGGTGATCTCCCCGTTGACGGAATTCTCCTGGATATAGCCTTTGTTGCGAAGATCTTCAATGAAATCGCCCATGCCATACTCATTGTTGGTGAGCTCGTATTCTTTGTCCAGCTGGTTCATCCAGCTGAGGGCTTCGTTAACGTCTCCGTTGGTGTAGGTGAGCAGTTGCATGAATGCGTCCAGCAACTGGTCGAACTTACTTTTCCCGTTCTGATTGGGATCGAATTTATTGAACCTGAATCCTATCACTGCACTAATCATTTAAATGGTTACGATCACTTACCTCAATTTAAGGATATTTTGGGGTATGGGATGAGAATAGTACGAAACGTATCTATCTAATTACAAATCAGCGATGAATTTGTTTGACGGGGTATTATCCGGGCAATTGGAAACGAAATTCAGGCGCCGGGACTGCAAAAAGCGGCAACCGGGTATGGTGGCGGATCAGCAGGCCCTGCATTGGGGTTAATTTCAGGCAAATTGAGACATTAATCAAAAACCTTGAAATGATCATGAAAAAAATCATGTTGTACCTGTTGCTGTTGGTTTCTTCAGGTATGCTCCTCTCATTTTCGTATGTGTATTACCGTTTTAATGAAGTGCTGAAGAGTTTAGATCTTACCGATGAAAGAGCGCAGCGATATGTGCTGGAGAATTTGGAGAGCGGAGGTTTCAGCGCACCTGTAACAGCAGCGGCCATGGCCATTCCCGTGGGTAAGCGGGCGGATATCGTGAACAAACTGGGAGATTATGTGAAAGCATATGTGAACAGTCCTGCATTCAAAAAGCAATACCAGGAGAAAAGGGATGCCTGGAATATCAGGTCCTGGGACGATCTGATAGATGAGCAGATCCAGCAGGAATTGAAAGATATTGAGGAGGACCTGGAAAATGCGCCCTCCGTTATTGCCAATGCCAGCGCTGCCATGAAGCCTGTATATGAAAAAGGGTTGAAGGAAACAAAGGAGCGAAAGGCGGCGCTCATCGATCCCAAACATCCAAAGCATGCGCAATACCGCAGGGAATCGGAAGCAGACCTGATGGAACGGGAAGACAAGCAGGCATTCATGGAAAACTATAAAAATGAAATGGCCGACCTGGAGAAAAAGTTACCGGCAGACTTCAATGTATTGCTGAGAAAACGCCTCCGGGAGTTTTTGCAGGAGACCGCCAATATTCCCTGGGATGCAAAGCTGGAGAAGAAAGGACGTAAGATGGTTTTTACTGATCCGGAGCTGGAGAAAAAGAGCTTTGCCTGGAAGGCCCGTTTCCGTTCCGGGAAGGAAGTGGTAGAGGCTGCGAGGAGCTATGCGCAAAGCTGGCTGAAAGCATTGCCTGCGAAATAAGCTTGTTCATTGAGCAGAGGGTATCTGCCAACGCCTCTTTCACTACTAAACTACGCTTTTACCTGTGCGGTAGTACGCTTTTACTATAGCTGTCTAAGGCATCTCATACACTGGTCAGGCGTACTTTTCAGCAGTATCCAATACGCTCATAACGCTATTTGAATACTTATCTCCTAAAAAGAGGAACGGCCCGCGCTGGCGGACCGTTCCTCTTTTACATTTATTGAAACCTATGGTTTGGTTGTATCGATAACCGGTTTCTCAGGAGTGCTCAGGCTATCGGGTGCGAGTTCGGCGCTACCGCCTTTGCCGCCTGGTTTGAATTGCTTCTCCCATTCTCCGATCTGGTTCAGCATCTGGAATGAGGAGAGGATGTCATTGGCGAAATCGAATTGTTTGTCTGACAGGTTACCGCCTCTGCCATTCATGATAGCGGCTGCTTCCATGGCCAGTTTTTCGTTTGGCATTGCATCGCCGAGTGAGCGGTAGTAAGACATCTGCTGTTCCAGGTCACGTTTCAGTGATTTGGAAACTTTATCGGCCAGTGTCCAGTCTTCTGAGCGGAGGGCCGCCAGGAGGAAGGTCATGCTGACACGGTTGTGGAAATTGCCCCTGTTGCTGGTGAAGCCATAGGGAAGGTTTTCCTGCAATACGTTCTTGTCGTATTTGTTTAGAACATTGCGGGCAGAGTCTTTCTTCCCGTTTTCTGCGAGATGCAATCCGAGGAACGCATGTGCCTGACGGATGCTGTTGAGGTGTCTGCGGTTCTCTTCGTCGAAGTAAACACCGGGTCTTTCAGCACCGCCGTATACGAATTTCTCCATCACGTTCTTGTAGCTGTCGTCTACGCCTATCTGTGAGTTCTCGATGGGCACCAGTCTGTAGGAGAGGCCTTCCATGCGTGCATATTTTTCGAGGCCCAGGTCTTCCAGTTCCTGTGTGGAAGTGAAGTAGATGGGGCGTTTCCAGTTATTGGCAGCGATCAGCGCCAGTACAGCGAGATCATTCTTGTAGAGGTAGCTCTTCTTGATATCCAGTTTCAGTTCGCTCACGATGCTGTCGCCGGGATTGAGTTTGAGGGCTTTCCTTGCGGCTTCCACATCAACGGGGATGCTCACTTTATTGGAAGGAAGGATGTTGGCCCTGGACTCTTCGTCCATCTGCATGCTGGTGTTGGGAGCATCGCTGGCGGTAACATTCTTCAGTACTGTATAGAGATCATAGTATTGATTGGGATCATATCCTGTGAGGAGGTTGTTGTAACCACCGCGACGGAGATAGTCAGCCGTGAATGTGATATCGCGTTTGCTGCCCTGGATCTGGTCAGGTGTAAAGATCACATCCATTGCAGGGCTTTCGTTCACTTTATACCTGAGCTGGTTGATGTACCAGTCGGTACCCAGGAGGCTGTAGTTCACAACGCGGAGGTCTTTGCGGATGCCTTCCACTTCCTGTGTGTACCAGAGGGGATAGGTATCATTATCACCGAAGGAGATGAGAAGTGCATTGGGGGCGCAGCTTTCAAGGTAGTCTTTACCGAGATCGCGGGCCAGCACTTTCTTGCTGCGGTCGTGATCATCCCATTCCTGCGATGCCATCAATACGGGAACTGCCAGCAGTGTTGCACCGAAGGCAATATAACCGGCAACATCAGGCGAAAGGAATTTTTGCAGTTTTTCTTTCACCCAGAGAACGCCGAGACCGATCCACACAGCGAAAGCGTAGAATGATCCTACATATGCGTAATCACGCTCACGGGGCTGGTAGCCGCTCTGGTTGAGGTAGATCACGATGGCGAAACCGGTGAAGAAGAAAAGGAGGAAGTTCACCAGGAAATCCCTTCTGGTCTTGTTCAGCTGGAATATGAATCCAACCACACCCAGGAGGAAGGGCAGGAGGAAGAGTTTGTTATTGGCTTTGTTTTCGGAGCCTGCTGTTGCGGGCAGCACATCTGGCGTACTATGTCCGAAAAGCTTATCGATAAAGGTGATGCCACTGTTCCAGTTTCCGTCGCGGATATTGCCGAAGCCCTGGAGGTCGTTCTGTTTACCGGCGAAGTTCCACATGAAGTAGCGCCAGTACATCCAGCGGAACTGGTAATCCGCGAAGTAGCGGATATTGTTCCCGAAAGTGGGTTGCTGGCCTTCCATCATACCACCGAATGCGCGGTACACGTATTCCTGGTTACGTTCATTGCCGTTATCGTACATACGCGGGAAGATATGCGGTCCGATCTTGCTCACATCCCAGTCAGGATGTTGCTGCTGGAGTGCATCGAGATCGCGTTGCTCGGGTTGAGCGCCATAATCCTGTTTGCGATTCTTTCCAACCACTTCGTATTTATCTTCTCCTTTCGCATATTGGTCACCGGTAACTACATACGGCGGGCGGTATACGAAATCAGGACCATAAAGAATGGGCCAGTCGCCATACTGATCACGGCTCAGGTATCCTGTCAGACTCACCGGATTGTCTACATTATACATGTCAACTGATGGGTTGGCAGTAGAGCGAACCAGTGTGGTGAAATAAGTGGAGTAACCGAGGATCACGAAGATGGTGCTCCATACGCCGATCTTCAGGAAAGACCCGATACGTTCTTTATTGTAATAGCAAAGGGCTACCACGCCACCCAGCAGCAGGAGGAGGAGGAAGAAGGTTCCGCCGGATTTGATGAAGGGGAAGCAGAATAAAAGAATGATAGCGCAAAGCCATACGGGGAAGAGTGTGAATTTCCTGATGCTGGCATCGTTGAAACGCAGGCCTGCAATCAACAGCAGGGCCAGCAATGCGAAGTAAACGCCGAAGCCAACAAAGAACGGAGCTCCCATTTCATTCACGAAGAAGATATCGAAGGAGCCTGCGCCTCTGATAGACCATTGGATCACTACCACCTGAACGATACCTGTGAGAACACAGCCGATCAGGAAGGCGAAGAACGTGCCCCATTGGGAAACCTTATAGCGTTTGAAATAATAAACGAGAACGATGGCGGGGATGGTCAACAGGTTCAGCAAGTGAACGCCGATAGACAGACCCATCATGAAGAATATGAAGATGATCCATCGGTCTGCGCGTGAGAACTTGTGGCCATCGGTCTTGCTTTCGAGGTCCACTTCATGCTCCCATTTAAGGATGGCCCAGAAAACGATGGCAGTGAAGAAGGAGGAGAGGGCATATACCTCACCTTCCACAGCGCTGTACCAGAATGAATCGGAGAAAGTATAAGCGAGTGCGCCAACAACACCGGCAGCCATCACGATGAACAGCTGGCCTTTGTCCAGCAGCTCAGCGCCTTTCTGCACGATCTTACGAGCAAAGTGTGTGATGGTCCAGAAGAGGAAGAGGATGGTGAAACCACTGGCGATCGCATTCATGAAGTTCACGCCCCTTGCGGCAGATGTGGGGTCGTCGCCAAAAAGGATGATGAAGAATCTTCCCAGGAGCACAAAGAGGGGGGCGCCCGGTGGGTGGGGGATCTGTAATTTATAAGCACTGGAAACAAACTCACCGCAGTCCCAGAAACTGCCGGTAGCCTCCATGGTCATAATATACACAGTGCAGGCAATCAAACAGACTATCCAACCTACTATGTTATTTACCCGGTTGAAATTCATAATGGATTAATTTTTAAAAAACTTGGGCAAATATAGGGTTTCTCGCGTGCTGGCAAAATGGGGCTGGAAAACAAACCACCGCATTTGGATGTTTTTTGAGCTTTGGGTTGGTTGGGTTGGGCGGTGGTAACTGAGCCGGGCTTTTTCGCTTTTGTTTTCAAGGCGCATTTTGCCAGCATGCTCGAAACCATGGGCCCCCGAATGTGCAACAGGAGCTACCCCGAATGCGGCTTTGAAATGATCAGGTGATTGTTGAGATAAATTCCTGAATGCTTTGAAGTTCTTTTTAGTGGCACTTCACCGATGCCAACAGAAGCATCTCATATACCTCAAAAAAATATCTGTTGCCATTACTCCCGCTGACGCACTCTTACCCCATCTCTCCCCAACTATCAGACGGATGGTCTTCTTTGAATAGTAGCAGAACTCCTGCATACTTCAGGTGCCCTGGCGCAAACGGCGGTATGGAATCAGCGGCCTTGAAAACATAAGCGAAGGAGCCCGGCCCACCTGCCACCGCCCAATCTCACCAATCCACAGCTGAACAATAATCCTCCCGCGCTGGTTTGTTTTCCAGCCGCGTTCCATACCGCCTTTGCGCCCCCATTAAACCTAATTATCATCAGAGTGACTGCTATTCAAAGAAGATCCGGACGGTCTGATAAAACAGCCTGTTCTGCATGGAGGCGCTTTGCTCGGTGAATCCCTGAAGACCGAAGAGGCCGGCGGCATTGCCTTTGTTGATGGCGATCTCGAGATAGCCGGCAGAGTTGAAGATGGCGAGTTTTTCGCCTTCGGGCACGTCTGCGTAGGTTTCGCTGACGGTGGAGATCGTTTCGTTCCGTTTGAATACGATCTTGAAGCTGCGGCCGCGGCGCTGCATTTCAAATTGCTCGCGGGTCACATTAACGATGATGTTCTCGAAATTGTCGATGAAGATGATCTGTCCTTCTATCCAGTTCTCGCCGAGGAGTGGGCGCAGGTGATTTTTTTCGGTGAAGCTCACATCGGGGATACCGATATGCTGGAGGCTGGTGCCATTGAGCAGTTCCTGGATGGCTTCTCCCATTATGCGGGCGCAGTAGAGAGTGTTCTTGATGGCGGAACGGCTGAGCTGGAGGCCGATCACCATTTCGGGTTTGTCTTCCAGGATCATGGTGAGAAGGCCGTTGTCTGCACAGAGAATGTACTGGTCGTTGTGGTAGGCCAGCAGCAGTTGCTCGGGTTTCTTCTCAAAAAGGTTGACGAGCAGGATATGATAAGATAGAGGAGGGAAGTTTTTGATGGCATTACGGCAAACGTAGGCGGCCTGGGGAAGATTGAAAGGGGAGATGGTATGTGAAATATCCACCAGGTTGAACTGTGGGTTCACCTGTAACAGTTGTCCTTTCACCGCCCCCACGAGGTAATCCTGCTGACCTATATCAGATGTGAGGGTGATGATAGCCATTTACTGAGGGTAATTTTATTTGACCAGGTCTCCGTTTTTGTAAAAGAATTTATGCACCAGTTTGTCGGCCAGTGAAGGGAAGAAGCGATTCATGAACACGGTTCGTTTACCGGTTCCTGTGAGAACGAGTGTGCGCTTTCTTTTTTCAACGGCCCTGAGGATATGCTGGGCACATTCTTCGGCAGTCATCATCTTTCCTTCTTCCATGGAAGATTCGCCCTGGGGCTGACCGTCCTGGTTAAGGGCAACATGGCGTATGTTGGAGGCCGTGAAACCCGGACAAACCCACATCACGTGTACGCCTGTTTCCAGCATTTCGGTGCGAAGGGCTTCCATCCAGCCCTGGAGGGCGAATTTGGAAGCGGAGTAGCCGGTCCTGCCCGGGAGTCCGCGATAGCCGGCGATGGAGCTCACACCCACAATAGTGCCTTTCCGCTCCAGGAGGGAGGGCAATGCAAACTTGGTACAGTATACGGAGCCATAGAAATTGATGTCCATCACTTTCCTTAGCACGTCCAGGTCCATATCCTTGAACAGGGCCCGCATGCTGATGCCGGCATTATTGATGAGGATATCGATACCACCGAAGGTTTTGATGGTGGATTCGATAAAACGTTTGGCGTCGT